>NZ_CP108043.1:870000-3362500 GCF_036163995.1 Rhodococcus sp. NBC_00294 | reverse complement strand
GGACCACCCGATAA
The DNA here is from genome assembly GCF_036163995.1 of Rhodococcus sp. NBC_00294. Classification (NCBI taxonomy): domain Bacteria; kingdom Bacillati; phylum Actinomycetota; class Actinomycetes; order Mycobacteriales; family Nocardiaceae; genus Rhodococcus; species Rhodococcus sp. NBC_00294. The sequence continues at coordinate 3,362,486 of NZ_CP108043.1, read as the reverse complement.
GCCTGAATACTCCCTGGTGACCGATAGCGGACTAGTACCGTGAGGGAAAGGTGAAAAGTACCCCGGGAGGGGAGTGAAATAGTACCTGAAACCGTGCGCTTACAATCCGTCAGAGCCTTCGAGTGACTTGTCACTGGGGGTGATGGCGTGCCTTTTGAAGAATGAGCCTGCGAGTTAGTGGTATGTGGCGAGGTTAACCCGTGTGGGGTAGCCGTAGCGAAAGCGAGTCCGAATAGGGCGACACAGTCGCATGCTCTAGACCCGAAGCGGAGTGATCTACCCATGGCCAGGGTGAAGCGACGGTAAGACGTCGTGGAGGCCCGAACCCACTTAGGTTGAAAACTGAGGGGATGAGTTGTGGGTAGGGGTGAAAGGCCAATCAAACTCCGTGATAGCTGGTTCTCCCCGAAATGCATTTAGGTGCAGCGTCGCGTGTTTCATCCTGGAGGTAGAGCTACTGGATGGTCTAGAGGGCCCACAAGCTTATCGAAATCAGCCAAACTCCGAATGCCAGGATGTGAGAGCGCGGCAGTGAGACTGCGGGCGATAAGGTTCGTAGTCGAGAGGGAAACAGCCCAGATCGCCGGCTAAGGCCCCCAAGCGTGTACTAAGTGGAAAAGGATGTGAAGTCGCGAAGACAACCAGGAGGTTGGCTTAGAAGCAGCCACCCTTGAAAGAGTGCGTAATAGCTCACTGGTCAAGTGATTTTGCGCCGACAATGTAGCGGGGCTCAAGTACACCGCCGAAGCCGCGGCACTCACACAACAGCCCCCGGTTCCCTTGCGAGGGTTCCGGCAGGTGTGTGGGTGGGTAGGGGAGCGTCGTGTGGCCAGGGAAGCGCCGGAGTGATCCAGGTGTGGAGGCCACGCGAGTGAGAATGCAGGCATGAGTAGCGAAAGACGAGTGAGAAACTCGTCCGCCGAATGATCAAGGGTTCCTGGGCCAGGTTAATCCGCCCAGGGTGAGTCGGGACCTAAGGCGAGGCCGACAGGCGTAGTCGATGGACAACGGGTTGATATTCCCGTACCCGTGTATCCGCGCCCATGATGAATCAGGAGTACTAACCGTCCAGAGCCGCCAGGAGCACCTTCGGGTGCCGGGTGTGGTGATGCACGGGACCTTTCCTGGTAGTAGTCAAGCGATGGGGTGACGCAGGAAGGTAGCTGAGCCAGTCAGTGGTAACACTGGTGTAAGCCTGTAGGGCGAGACCTAGGCAAATCCGGGTCTCACACAGCCTGAGAGGTGATGCATAGCCGAATGAGGCGAATTCAGTGATCCTATGCTGCCGAGAAAAGCCTCTAGCGAGCTGGTACACGGCCCGTACCCCAAACCGACACAGGTGATCAGGTAGAGAATACCAAGGCGATCGAGATAACTATGGTTAAGGAACTCGGCAAAATGCCCCCGTAACTTCGGGAGAAGGGGGACCCCTGCTGGTGATGGAACTTGCTTCCTGAGCTGGTGTGGGTCGCAGAGACCAGTGAGAAGCGACTGTTTACTAAAAACACAGGTCCGTGCGAAGTCGTAAGACGATGTATACGGACTGACGCCTGCCCGGTGCTGGAAGGTTAAGAGGACCGGTTAGTTCCTTCGGGAGCGAAGCTGAGAATTTAAGCCCCAGTAAACGGCGGTGGTAACTATAACCATCCTAAGGTAGCGAAATTCCTTGTCGGGTAAGTTCCGACCTGCACGAATGGCGTAACGACTTCTCAGCTGTCTCAACCATAGACTCGGCGAAATTGCATTACGAGTAAAGATGCTCGTTACGCGCGGCAGGACGAAAAGACCCCGGGACCTTCACTACAGCTTGGTATTGGTGTTCGGTTCGGTTTGTGTAGGATAGGTGGGAGACTGTGAAGCATGCACGCCAGTGTGTGTGGAGTCGTTGTTGAAATACCACTCTGATCGTATTGGATACCTCAACCTCGGACCATGATCTGGTTCAGGGACAGTGCCTGGTGGGTAGTTTAACTGGGGCGGTTGCCTCCCAAAATGTAACGGAGGCGCCCAAAGGTTCCCTCAGCCTGGTTGGCAATCAGGTGTCGAGTGCAAGTGCACAAGGGAGCTTGACTGTGAGACTGACAAGTCGAGCAGGGACGAAAGTCGGGACTAGTGATCCGGCACCGGCAAGTGGAAGCGGTGTCGCTCAACGGATAAAAGGTACCCCGGGGATAACAGGCTGATCTTCCCCAAGAGTCCATATCGACGGGATGGTTTGGCACCTCGATGTCGGCTCGTCGCATCCTGGGGCTGGAGTAGGTCCCAAGGGTTGGGCTGTTCGCCCATTAAAGCGGCACGCGAGCTGGGTTTAGAACGTCGTGAGACAGTTCGGTCTCTATCCGCCGCGCGCGTCAGAAACTTGAGGAAGGCTGTCCCTAGTACGAGAGGACCGGGACGGACGAACCTCTGGTGTGCCAGTTGTTCCACCAGGAGCACCGCTGGTTAGCTACGTTCGGAAGGGATAACCGCTGAAAGCATCTAAGCGGGAAGCCTGTTCCAAGATGAGGTTTCTCACCCCCTCGAGGGGGTAAGGCCCCCGGCAGACCACCGGGTTGATAGGCCAGAACTGGAAGCCCAGCAATGGGTGCAGGTGACTGGTACTAATAGGCCGAGGACTTACCACAAAGAAGCTACGCGTCCACTGTGCAGTATCTGAGACAACACACGAGTTGGTCAGCAGATAACTGAAACCCGCACCACCGAACCGTCACCGACGACCCCACCACCGGGGCCTGATGTGACGGGGCAGTGTGTGCCTCGTGCTCTGTTGTTTCACAGAGTTTCGGTGGCCATAGCGGAGGGGAAACGCCCGGACCCATTCCGAACCCGGAAGCTAAGCCCTCCAGCGCCGATGGTACTGCACCCGACAGGGTGTGGGAGAGTAGGACACCGCCGAACAACCCGTTCCGAAAGGGGACCCATTCACATGGGTCCCCTTTCGTGTTTCTGCACTCCGATCGTGAGTGCGGCATGATGACACCACCGGTGACGAGCGGGAGAGCTCGGTCGCCGATCGATCGAAAGGAACCACCGTGCCGGAAGAGCCGTCATCGGAAGGTCGTACGTCCGATTCGGACCGCCGGCCGCCCGCGCGCGACAACCGGGCACCTCGCCGCGACAGCGCGGGGGACCGCGGGTCGTTCCGATCATCGGCCCCTCGCTCCGGTGACCGTTCCGGGAGCCAGGACGAACGTCGCCACACCGGCGACCGTGGGCGCTCCGGGGATCGATCGACGTCCGGCGACCGTCGGCAGGGTTCCGGCAGGGGCCAGGCACCCGACCGCACTCGAGGACAGGGTGCAGCTCCCCGTCGTCGCGGCGGTGAAGGGAGCGCGGGTCCGCGCGCGGGCGGTGGGCGAGGACCTGATTCTCGCGCTCCACGTCCGGTCGAGCCCGATCTGCCGGACGACGTCGACGCGAAAGATCTCGAACCCGGGGTCCGTCGAGACCTGTTGAGCCTCGACAAGAGCAACGCGGAAGCTGTTGCACGACACATGGTCATGGTCAGTCAGCTGATCGGAGACGATCCCGCCGCAGCACTGCTGCACGCGCGAGCGGCGCGGCAGCGTGCCGGCCGCATCGCCGTGGTCCGAGAGACGGCCGGCATCGCCGCGTATCACGCAGGAGAGTGGGCGGAGGCTCTGTCCGAGCTCCGCGCCGCCCGCCGTATGGCCGGTGGGCCAGGCCTGCTGTCCGTCATGGCTGATTGTGAGCGGGGCCTCGGTCGGCCGGAGCGCGCCATCGAGCTCGGACGCAGCGACGAGGCTCGCCAGCTGACGGGTGACGATGCGTCCGAACTGCGCATCGTCGTCGCGGGTGCCCGCATGGACATGGGGCAGTACGACCAGGCGGTGGTGACGCTGCAGACTCCGGATCTCGAGGGAGATCGCACGGGGTCGGCTGCAGCGCGGCTGTACTACGCCTACGCCGACGCTCTCGTGGCCGCCGGTCGAGCGGACGACGGGGTGCAGTGGTTCCTCCGTGCCGCCGCCGCCGACGTCGAGGGTGAGACGGACGCCGAGGACCGAGTCGACGAACTGACCGGTCAGTGACCCGTCTGACCGACGCTCACGACGCCCTGCTGCTCGATCTCGACGGGACGCTGTACCGGGGTCCCGATCCGATCGACGGTGCCGTCGACATTCTCCGCGAGTGCTCCTCTCAGCTCTGCTACGTCACCAACAACGCCAGTCGGTCTCCCGCTCAGGTGGCCGAGCACCTACGCGATCTCGGTTTCCGTGCGCCCGACGAGTCGGTGGTGACGAGTTCCCAGGCGGCGGGGCGGCTTCTCGCTGGTCTCCTGCCCGCAGGTGCGTCCGTGCTGGTCGTCGGAACCGAGGCCCTCGAGGCAGAGGTGTCCGCCGCCGGCCTGGTGCCGGTTCGTACAGCGGACCCCACTCCGGCCGCGGTCGTCCAGGGACATTCCCCCGAGACGGGGTGGGCGAACATCGCCGAGGCGACCTACGCGGTCCGTGCCGGCGCACGCTGGGTGGCCACGAATGCCGACACCAGCCTGCCGACGCCTCGCGGTCTCGGGCCGGGAAACGGTGCCATGGTCGCGGCGGTCGCCGCAGCGACGGGGGCCTCCCCGATCGTGGCGGGCAAGCCCGAGGCACCTCTCATGAAGGACGCGCTCGAGCGCAGCGGGTCGACCACGCCGCTGGTGGTGGGTGACCGTCTGGACACGGACATCGCGGGTGCCAACGAGGTGGGTGTGCCGTCACTCCTCGTGCTCACCGGAGTGAGCACCGTGCACGACGTGCTCACTGCCGTGCCACACGAGCGCCCCACGTACCTCGCGTCGTCCCTGTCGGCTCTGCTCGAGGAGCCGGCCGCGTCTCTCGTTCCCTTCGAGCCTTCCGACACCTGGTCGGTGTCGCTGTCCGGTTCCGTGTTGCGAGTCGAGACCACGGGCGACGTCGACGCCGACGGCGACCTCTGGATCGAGGCACTGCGCGAGGTTCTCCCCGCGGTCTGGGCGCTCGGCGGCTTCGACACCGTCGAGGGCGCGTCCGGTGCGGCTGCGGATGTCGTCGCGCGGTGGACCGCCTGACACTGACGGTCACCACCGCCGACCGACGTCGTCGGGGGTATCGGCTAGCGTTGTCCGCGATGAGCACGCCCGTTCCCCGCCCCGGTCAGCACTTGCCGTCGCACTCCGATGTCGAGGGCACGTCCGTCGATCCCGACGCCGTCGTCTCGGCTGTCGACGCGCTGGTCGCCGAGGCGGACGTTGCGGCGTCGGCGCCGTTCGGCGAGGGTACGGACGACCCGCACGGCCTGGTCACGCTGACGCGGCAGGCCCGCATCCTCGACCGCGCGCACGAGCTACTCGTCGACGCGCTCGCGTCCGTGGACAAGAACTGACATGGCTCGTCGCGCTCGGGTGGACGCCGAACTCGTCCGCCGCGGTCTGGCCCGCTCTCGGGATCACGCCTCGGAACTCATCTCGGACGGTCGAGTGCTGATCGCCGGCACCGTGGCCACGAAGCCCGCCACCGCGGTCGAGCCCGGCACGGCGCTACGGGTCACCGAGGTCTCCGACGAGGTGTCGTGGGCCTCTCGAGGTGCACACAAGCTACTGGGCGCGCTCGCCGCCTTCGAGCCACGCGGTGTCACGGTGGAGGGCGCGCGGTGTCTCGACGCGGGTGCGTCCACCGGTGGGTTCACCGACGTGCTGTTGTCCAAGGGTGCACGCGAGGTCGTGGCGGTCGACGTCGGCTACGGACAGTTGGTGTGGCGGCTACGGACCGACGAGCGGGTGCGAGTCCTCGACCGTACGAACGTCCGCGGCATCGATGCCGAGGCCATCGGCGGGCCGGTCGACCTCGTGGTCGCCGACCTGTCCTTCATCTCGTTGGCTCTCGTACTCCCGGCGTTCGCCGCGTGTGCCCGTCCGGGTGCCAGCATCCTCCCGATGGTCAAGCCCCAGTTCGAGGTCGGCAAGGATCGCGTCGGTGCAGGGGGAGTGGTCCGCGATCCCGCCCTGCGCGCAGATGCGGTGCTGGGAGTCGCGCGCGCCGCGGCCGACCTGGGCCTGGTCACGTCCGGTGTGGAGCCGAGCCCACTGCCCGGTCCGTCCGGCAACGTCGAGTACTTCCTGTGGCTCACCGTTCCGGGTCCGGACGACGATCCCAGCACAGCCCAGTCGACGTCCGTCGAGCAACTGGTGTCCGACGCCGTGGAGAAGGGGCCTCAGTGAGCGAGTCGACCGTGCCCGAGCGCACCATCCTGCTCGTCGCGCATCCGGGTCGCCCGGACATCGAGCAGACGGCTCTGCGCGCGGCGAAGGTGTTCCACGATCACGGGATCGCCCTGCGCGTGCTCGTCGACGAGCACGACACGTCGCGGTTGGAGTCGACGTCGGGGATCGACGCGCTCTCCACACCGCAGTCCGACGTCTCCGTCGTGGAGTTCGGTCCGTCGGCGGCGGTGGGCTGCGAGCTCGTCCTGGTCCTCGGCGGCGACGGAACCTTCCTGCGCGCTGCGGAACTCGCGCGGGTGGCGTCCATCCCGGTGCTCGGCGTGAACCTGGGACGCATCGGATTCCTCGCCGAGGCGGAGGCCGACGATCTCGAGGAGACCCTGGCCATCGTGGTGCGCCGCGAGTACCGCATCGAACCGCGGATGACGCTGGACATCACCGTGCACGTCGACGGCGAGATCATCGAACGTGGGTGGGCGCTGAACGAGGCCAGTATCGAGAACGGGTCGCGGCTCGGGGTGCTCGAGGTGGTGCTCGAGGTGGACGACCGTCCGGTGTCCTCGTTCGGGTGCGACGGTGTTCTGCTGTCGACCCCCACCGGGTCCACCGCCTATGCGTTCTCGGCCGGTGGTCCGGTCGTGTGGCCGGAGCTCGAGGCGATCCTCGTCATCCCCAGTAACGCCCACGCGCTGTTCGCGCGGCCGCTGGTGACCAGTCCCGAGTCACACATCGCCATCGAGACCTTCGACGGTGGACACGACGCGGTGGTCTTCTGCGACGGCAGGCGCACCCTGCGCCTGCCCGCCGGTGCTCGCGTCGAGGTGGTGCGAGGATGTGAGCCGATCAAGTGGATCCGGCTCGACTCCGCGCCGTTCGCCGATCGACTCGTACACAAGTTCGCCTTGCCGGTCACCGGCTGGCGGGGGAGGGTGACGTAACCGACGTGTTGTCCGAAATTCGTATCGACGGCCTGGGAGTCATCGCCGAGGCGACGGCGTCGTTCTCGGAGGGTCTGACGGTGCTCACCGGTGAGACCGGTGCCGGCAAGACGATGGTCGTCACCAGCCTGCATCTGCTCTCCGGCGCGCGCGCCGACGCCGGGCGTGTCCGTGTCGGCGCCGACCGCGCGGTGGTCGAGGGTCGTTTCACCACCGACCACGTCACCGACCAGGTCCGCGGCGACGTGGAGCAGTTGCTCGAGTCCACCGGCGGTCGGCGCGACGAGGACGACAGCATCATCGCCCTCCGGACGGTCGGCAGCGACGGCCGATCACGTGCTCATCTCGGCGGCCGCAGTGTGCCCGCAGGCGTCCTGTCGGAGTTCACCGGATCGTTGCTCACGGTGCACGGACAGAACGATCAACTGCGTCTGCAACGCAGCGATCAGCAGTTGGCCGCTCTGGACCGCTTCGCTGCGGACGCCATCGGGCCGCTGCTCGAGACGTACCGCACTCGCCGCTCGCAGTGGGTCGCTGCGGTGACCGAACTGCGGGAGCGGACGGAGAAGGCTCGCGAACTCGCGCGCGAGGCGGACCAGCTCACGTTCGCCCTGAACGAGATCGACGCGGTCGCACCGGCACCGCACGAGGACACCGACATCGCGGCGACCGTCCGGCGGCTCAGCGATCTCGACTCGCTCCGCGATGCGGCGTCCGCCGCGCACACGGCGCTCACCGGTGGCGACGACCCCGGCGACGTGTCCGTCATGGCGCTGTTGGGCGAGGCCCGCGATCGACTCGCCTCGACCGACGACGAGATTCTCTCGGCCGTCGGCCCACGTCTCGCCGAGGCTATCGCGGTGGTGACCGACGTCGGAGCCGAGCTCACCTCGTACCTCGAGGATCTGCCCGCCGATCCGGAGTCACTGGACACGCTGCTCTCGCGTCAAGCGGAGCTCAAGAGTCTGACTCGCAAGTACGCCGCCGACGTGGACGGAGTGCTCGCGTGGGCGGAGGACGCACGAACCCGCCTGACGGGACTGGACGTCTCCGCCGACGCCGTGGCAGCGCTGACCGAGCGCGTCTCCACCACCGGTGCAGCGACCGCCGAGGTCGCACGCAAGCTGTCGGCCGCGCGGGTGAAGGCTGCGGCGAAACTGTCCAAGGCGGTCAGCGCCGAACTCGCCGGCCTGGCGATGGGCAAGGCCAAGCTGGACGTCGAGGTGCGCCCCCGCGCTGCGGGTGCGGACGATCGGTCGGCGCTGTCCGTCGACGGAACCGCGCTGCACGCCGGGTCGACCGGCACCGACGAGATCGAGTTCCGTCTGTCCGCGCACAGCGGTGCGCAGTCGCTGCCGCTCAACAAGAGCGCGTCCGGCGGTGAGCTCTCCCGCGTGATGTTGGCGCTCGAGGTGGTCCTCGCGCGATCGGATGCCGGAGCGACCATGGTCTTCGACGAGGTCGATGCCGGCGTGGGTGGTCGCGCCGCCGTGGAGATCGGCAAGCGGCTGGCACGCCTGGCCAGGACGCATCAGGTCATCGTCGTGACGCACCTCCCGCAGGTCGCGGCGTTCGCCGACACGCACCTGGTGGTGAACAAGACCGACGGAAAACGTGGCGGCCCCAACAGTGGTGTGCGCACTTTGACGGATTCCGAGCGTGTCGTGGAACTCGCGCGCATGCTCGCCGGGCTCGACGACACCGAGACCGGCCGGGCACATGCCGAGGAACTGTTGCGCACCGCGACGGCGGAACGGGAGTCCGCGACCGCCTGAGAGAGATGTGCTGGTGTGACTGATGTGAATGATGTGGTAGTTGTTACGGCGCGCCTCCGCCGATGCTGCCGTGTTGTTGTCCATCATCGTGTGCATGAAGATGCCGGCTCTGCTCTCGCGTAGTCATGACTCACTTCCCGGAGTCACGGGAATCGCTCGGGTCGATCGCTCCACGGCCAAGCTCCTGCGCCGTGTCGGTCCCGGAGACATCGTCGTTCTCGACGAACTCGACCTCGACCGGATCACCGCCGACCTGCTGGTACAGGCCGGCGTGACGGCCGTGGTCAACGCCTCCGCCTCGATCTCGGGGCGCTACCCCAATCTCGGTCCGGAGGTGCTCGTCGCCAACGGCATCGAGCTCATCGACGAGGTGGGCTCCGACGTCTTCAAGAAGGTCAAGGACGGTTCGAAGATCCGCCTGCACGACGGCAACGTATACGCCGGGGAGCGACGTCTCGCCACCGGCACCGAGCAGTCCGAGGCCGACATCTCCGACCGCATGATCGAGGCCAAGTCTGGTCTGATCGATCACCTGGAAGCGTTCTCGGGCAACACGATCGAGTTCATCCGCACCGAGTCGCCGCTGCTGATCGACGGCGTCGGAGTGCCCGAGGTGGACGTCGACATGAACGGTCGTCACGTCGTGGTCGTCGCCGAGGGCACCGACCACGTGGCCGATCTCAAGTCGCTCAAGCCGTTCATCAAGGAGTACTCGCCGATCCTCATCGGTGTCGGCGCCGGCGCCGACACGCTGTCGGAGGCGGGATACCGCCCCGACCTGATCGTCGGCGACCCGGACGACGTGAGCAGCCGCACGCTGAAGTCCGGCGCCGAGGTGGTGCTCCCCGCCGATTCCGACGGCCACGCCAAAGGCCTCGAGCGCATCCAGGACCTGGGCATCGGAGCCATGACGTTCCCGGCCACGGGCACCCCGGCGGACCTCGCGCTCCTGCTCGCCGACCACCACGGCGCGTCACTCATCGTCACGGTCGGATGTGCCGCGTCGCTCGACGAGTTCTTCGACGCCAGCAAGCGCGCGGACACACCGTCGACGTTCATGACCCGACTCAAGGTCGGTCCGAAACTGGTGGACGCCAAGGCCATGGCGACGTTGTACCGCAGCCGGGTCTCCGGTGGCGCGGTGGCGCTGCTCGTCCTCGCAGCCCTCATCGCCGTCATCGCGGCGCTCGTCGTGACCAACGGCAGCGGTGCGACTCTGGACTGGGCGATCGAGACCTGGAACAGCTTCGCCCTGTGGGTGCAGGGGCTGCTTCAGTGATTTCGCTTCGTCAGCACACCATCTCGTTGATCGCGGTGTTCCTGGCGCTCGCGGTCGGAGTCGTCCTCGGCTCCGGCCTGCTGTCCGGTCGAGTGCTGTCCGGACTGCGCGACGACCGGGACGATCTGCAGACCGAGGTGAACGACCTGCAGTCGGCGAACAACGCACTCGGTGAGCAACTCAACGCCGCCGACGGTTTCGACGCGGCCGTCGCGACCCGGGTGGTCGCGGGAGCGCTGGCCGACCGCACCGTCGTGCTGGTCACCACGCCCGACGCAGACCCCGCCGACGTGGAGGGTGTGCAGCGCACCATCGCCGACGCGGGCGGGTCGGTGACCGGACGAGTGGGGCTCACCGAGGCGTTCGTGTCCGCCGCCAGCGGCGACGATCTCCGCACGCGCCTCACCAACGTGGTTCCCGCAGGCGCGCAACTGCGTACGGGATCGGTGGATCAGGGCAGCCTCGCCGGCGATCTGCTCGGTACGGTGCTGTTGCTGAACGCACAGACCGCCGAACCGCAGAGCACGCCGGAGGAACTGGGCCTGGCCCTCGACACCCTGCGCGGCGGCGGCTTCATCACGTACGACGACGGTGCCGTGGCACCGGCACAGCTCGCGGTGGTGGTCTCCGGACAGGCCGCCGACTCGGGTGAGGACGGCAACCGCGGCGCGATCGTGGCTCGCTTCGCCGGCGCTCTGGACGGACGCGGAGCCGGAACCGTGCTCGCGGGCCGTGCCGGTTCGGCCGAGGGCAGCGGTCCCATCGCGGTGGTGCGGTCGGATTCCGCCCTCGCAGCCGGGACCAGCACCGTCGACGGCGTCGATCGCACGTCGGGGCGCATCACCGTCGCCTTGGCACTCGGTGAGCAGCTCGCCGGTGGTACGGGTCGGTACGGAACGGGTCCTGCCGCGACGGCCGTGACGGTCGGGGCGACCCCGAGCTAGGTACTCCAGCCGTCGTCGCCCGCGTGGTGTCGACCGAACTCGCGTGAAGGTGTTACCGTGAAGTCCCGTGGGTCGGCCAGGTTCCGAACCACTCGATGTTGAGCGATTCGCTCGCTGTCACCATCGGGTCGCACCGTCACGGGAGTCTCTTTGCAGTCACGCATTCACACGCGGGCCGACATCAAGCACATCTTCGTCAGCGGCGGCGTCGCGTCGTCGCTCGGCAAGGGGCTCACGGCCTCGAGCCTCGGTCAGCTTCTCACCTCACGTGGCCTTCGCGTCACGATGCAGAAGCTCGATCCCTACCTCAACGTCGATCCCGGAACGATGAACCCGTTCCAGCACGGCGAGGTCTTCGTCACCGAGGACGGCGCGGAGACCGACCTCGACGTCGGCCACTACGAGCGGTTCCTCGATCGGGATCTCTCCGGATACGCCAACGTGACCACCGGCCAGGTGTACTCCACGGTGATCGCCAAGGAGCGTCGCGGCGAGTACCTCGGCGACACCGTCCAGGTCATCCCGCACATCACCGACGAGATCAAGGCCCGCATCCTCGCGATGCGCGGACCGGATCTGCAGGGCCAGGAGCCCGACGTCGTCATCACCGAGATCGGTGGCACCGTCGGCGACATCGAGTCGCAGCCCTTCCTCGAAGCGGCGCGTCAGGTCCGCCACGACGTGGGCCGGGAGAACGTCTTCTTCCTTCACGTCTCGCTCGTTCCGTTCCTCGCGCCCTCGGGTGAGCTCAAGACCAAGCCGACGCAGCACTCGGTGGCGGCGTTGCGCAGCATCGGTATTCAGCCCGACGCGCTGATCCTGCGATCCGACCGCGACGTGCCGCAGGCCCTCAAGGCGAAGATCGCGCTCATGTGCGACGTGGACGTCGACGGGTGCATCTCCACCCCCGACGCGCCCTCCATCTACGACATCCCGCGCGTGCTGCACGGCGAGGGTCTCGACGCGTATGTCGTGCGGCAGCTCGGACTGCCGTTCCGGGACGTCGACTGGACCGTGTGGGGAACCCTCCTCGAGCGAGTGCACCAGCCTCGCGAGACGGTGCGCGTCGCCCTGGTCGGCAAGTACGTCGATCTGCCCGACGCCTACCTGTCGGTGACCGAGGCGCTGCGGGCCGGCGGTTTCGCCAACCGCGCGAAGGTCGAACTCGTGTGGGTGCAGTCCGACGACTGCGACACCGCGGCCGGCGCCAAGCTGGCGCTCGCCGACATCGACGCCGTGGTGATTCCCGGCGGCTTCGGCATCCGCGGTATCGAGGGCAAGCTCGGCGCGATCACCCACGCCCGGACGCACAAGATCCCGACGCTCGGGCTCTGCCTGGGTCTGCAGTGCATGGTCATCGAGGCGGCGCGGTCCGTCGGTCTCACCGATGCGAACTCGGCCGAGTTCGAGCCCGAGACGACACAGCCGGTCATCTCGACGATGGCGGACCAGGAGCAGGCGGTCGCCGGCGAGGCGGACCTGGGCGGCACGATGCGCCTCGGGGCCTACCCCGCCACGCTCACCAAGGGGTCGGTGGTGTCGCAGGCCTACGGCAGCGAGTCCGTCTCCGAGCGTCACCGCCATCGCTACGAGGTCAACAACAGCTACCGCGACCGCATCGCGGAGAGTGGACTGCAGTTCAGCGGCACGTCCCCGGACGGCCACCTGGTCGAGTTCGTCGAACTGCCGCGGAGCGCGCATCCGTTCTTCGTCGGCACGCAGGCGCATCCCGAACTCAAGAGCCGGCCGACGCGGCCGCACCCGCTCTTCGCGTCGCTGATCTCCGCTGCGCTCTCGTACAAGTCCGAGGAGCGGCTGCCCGTCGACGTCCACGGTGACGAGTCCGTCACGGCGCAGCCGGCCGAACCCGCCGCGACGAAGGCCTGACCATGGCCGATCGTCACGAGTTCGAGATCCTCGAATCGTCCGTCGAGTACCAGGGTGCGATTCTCGCGCTCCGGCTCGACCAGGTGACGATGCCCGGCGGTCGTAGGGCCGAACGTGAGGTCGTCGAGCATCACGGTGCGGTCGCCGTGGTCGCGCTGGACGACGACGAGCGCATCGTGCTGATCAGCCAGTACCGGCACCCTCTGGGGCGTCGCCTGCTCGAGCTTCCCGCGGGTTTGTTGGACGAGCCGGGGGAGGATCCCGTCGAGGCCGCGAAGCGTGAGCTGACCGAGGAGACGGGGCTCGCCGCGGCGTCCCTGTCTTTGCTGGTCGACGTGGCGGCGTCACCCGGGTTCACGGACGAGACCGTGCGGATCTACCTGGCCGACGAGGTGACCGAGGTCGATCGACCGGAGGCTCACGACGAGGAAGCCGACATCGAGCTCGTCCGCGTCCCGGTGGACGAGGCGGTGTCGCGCGTGTTCAGCGGCGAGATCGTGAACGCGTCGGCGGTGGCGGGAATCCTGGCGCTGGCGGCGGTGCGGTCACGCTCGGTTCCGTTGCGGCCGAGCGATGCACCCTGGCGTGATCGACCCACCGAGTTCGAGAAGCGCAAGGGCGCGCATGGCAGCTGACTCGCCGGGCGAGGTGATCGCGACCTATCTCGATCACCTCGCCGTCGAGCGCGGGTCAGCTCGCAACACCATCACCTCGTACCGCCGCGACCTCTCGCGCTACGCCAGCCATCTGGGTGAACTCGACCGGAACAGTCTCCGCGACGTCACCGAGGTGGACGTCGCGGAGTTCGTGACGGCCCTCCGGTCCGGCAACGAGCTGTTCCCGCCGCTCGCGGCGAGCAGCGCCGCGCGCACGGTCATCGCGGTTCGCGGAGTCCACCGCTTCGCGCTGGCCGAGGGCATCGTCGACGTCGACGTCGCTGCCGGGGTCAAACCGCCGGCGCCGGGCCGCCGGCTCCCGAAGTCGCTCTCCGTCGAGCAGGTGTTCGCGCTCCTCGATGCCGTCGCCGGGGAGGCCGCGGACACCCCGTGCGGTCTTCGCGACCGGGCGCTGCTCGAGCTCCTCTACTCCACCGGTGCGCGCATCTCCGAGGCCGTGGGTCTCGACGTCGACGACATCGACTCCGACTCGCGGTCCGTGGTCCTGCACGGCAAGGGTGGCAAGGAGCGCATCGTGCCCATCGGCCGTCCCGCACTCGACGCCGTCGACGCGTACCTCGTCCGTGGTCGACCCGCACTGGTGTCGCAGGGCACGCCCGCGCTGCTGCTGAACGTGCGGGGCGGGCGGTTGTCACGCCAGAGCGCCTGGCAGGTCCTGCAGACCGCGGCGGAGCGCGCCGGGATCGGAGCCAGCGTCTCCCCGCACACGTTGCGGCACTCCTTCGCGACCCACCTTCTCGACGGCGGCGCGGACGTACGTGTGGTGCAGGAACTTCTGGGTCACGCTTCGGTGACCACCACGCAGATCTACACACTGGTCACCGTCACGACGTTGCGCGAAGTGTGGGCCGAGGCGCATCCGCGCGCACGGTAGCGTGTCCGCACGAAGCTGCACCCGACACGCGGTAGCGTTCAGGGGAACTGCAGCACGAGGTGAGGATGGAGGTCCGGTGGTGTCAGCGGCGCACGACGACGGAGCACTGTTCCGCACTCGTCAGCCCGAACCGGAACATCCGACCCTGGCCCACCCGTCGGGCATGGGTCCGACGGGGCGCCCGTATCGCGACATCCCGGATCCGCAGCCGCTGTCCTCGCACGGACCGGCGACGGTCATCGCGATGTGCAACCAGAAGGGCGGCGTCGGCAAGACCACGTCGACCATCAATCTGGGTGCGTCGCTGGCCGAGTACGGACGCCGAGTCCTGCTGGTCGACCTCGATCCGCAGGGCGCGCTCTCCGCAGGTCTCGGTGTGCCACACCACGAGTTGGACCTCACGGTGCACAACCTGCTGGTGGAGCCGCGGGTAGCGATCGACGACGTCCTCATGCGTACGCGGGTGGACGGGATGGACCTGCTCCCCAGCAACATCGACCTCTCCGCGGCCGAGATCCAACTGGTCACCGAGGTCGGCCGCGAGCAGACGCTGGGACGCGTGCTGCACCCGATTCTCGATCGCTACGACTACGTCCTCATCGACTGCCAGCCGTCGCTCGGCCTGTTGACGGTCAATGCCCTCGCGTGCGCCGATTCCGTGCTCATCCCGATGGAGTGCGAGTACTTCAGTCTGCGCGGACTCGCGTTGCTCAACGACACCGTCGACAAGGTGCGCGATCGTCTCAATCCGCGGCTGAAGCTCGAGGGCATCGTGGTCACGATGTTCGACGCCCGCACGCTGCACTCGCGAGAGGTCATGAATCGCGTGGTCGAGGTGTTCGGCGACGTCGTCTTCGACACCGTCATCACGCGCACCGTGCGTTTCCCGGAGACGAGCGTCGCCGGCGAGCCGATCACCACGTGGGCGCCGAAGTCCGCGGGTGCCGACGCGTACCGGTCGTTGGCCCGCGAGGTCATCCACCGGGACACCGCACCCCAGTCTTGACCGACGGGACGGTCGTGACGGACACGACGGTCGGGGACGCGCCGACGCCCACCGGATTCCAGGTGCGGCTCACCAACTTCGAAGGCCCGTTCGACCTGTTGCTGACCCTGATCGGGCAGCACCGACTCGACGTCACCGAGGTCGCACTGCACACCGTCACCGACGACTTCATCGCGTACACCCGCGCGATGGGCGCGGAGATGGGTCTCGACCAGACCACCGAGTTCCTGGTGGTCGCGGCGACCCTGCTGGACCTCAAGGCCGCCCGCCTCCTGCCGTCGGGCGAGGTGGACGACGCCGAGGACCTGGCGTTGCTCGAGGTGCGGGACCTGCTGTTCGCCCGGCTGCTGCAGTATCGGGCCTACAAACAGGTGGCGCAGTTGTTCGGCGAACTGGAGAACGCCGCGCTGCGGCGCTATCCGCGATCGGTCTCGCTCGAGGACTCGTTCGCGTCGCTGCTGCCGGAGGTGTTGCTCGGTGTGGATCCGCGCCGCTTCGCCGAGATCGCCGCGGCGGCGTTCACCCCGCGCGAGGTGCCGACGGTCGGTCTCGGCCATCTCCACGCGTCCGCGGTGTCGGTCCCGGAACACGCGCGGGCGATCCTGGCGATGCTGCGCGACCGCGGAGTGGGTGAGTGGGCGACGTTTGCCGACCTGGTCCGCGACTGCGAGGTCACCGTCGAGGTGGTCGCACGGTTCCTCGCGCTGCTCGAGCTGTATCGCGAGAAGGTCGTCGCGTTCGACCAACCCGAGGCGCTGGGCGATCTCGCGGTCACCTGGACCGGCGACGACGACGCTGCCGACATCGACCGGATGGACGTCTCGAGGATGGAGGACTACGGATGACAGCGAGCGAGGACGCTCCCGACGCCCTGTCGGACGCCGAGGTGCGCGCGGCGCTCGAGTCGGTGCTGCTCGTCGTCGACACCCCGGCATCCGTCCCGCAGCTCGCCTCCGCCCTGGACTGTGACGAAACGCGCATCCGGCAGGCGCTGACCGCCATGGCCGCCGACCTCACCGCCCGCGGCAGTGGCATCGACCTGCGGTTCGCCGGCGACGGGTGGCGTTTCTACACCCGCACCGAGTACGCGCCCTATGTCGAACGGCTCCTCCTCGACGGTGCGCGGTCCAAGCTCACCCGAGCGGCACTGGAAACCCTCGCTGTGATCGCCTATCGTCAACCGGTTACCCGCGCACGAGTCAGTGCTGTGCGCGGAGTGAACGTGGACGGCGTGATGCGCACTCTCCTCGCGAGAGGTCTCATCGCCGAGGCGGGTCCCGACCCGGACTCTGCGGCGACGCAGTACGTCACCACGGAAATGTTCCTCGAACGGTTGGGGTTGGCGTCACTGTCCGACCTCCCCGAACTTGCTCCGCTGCTTCCGGGCGTGGACATGATCGACGACATCAGCGACAGCATGGACTCCGATCCGCGGGTCCTGCGTGCCGAGCGTCGACGAGAGAACACCGAGTCGAACTCGACCACCGAGTTCGGCACCGACACCACAGACGAATAGGTAAGAAACGTGAACGACTCCGCTCGCCGTGATGGCACACCGGACCGGGACGGCGCATCCGACGCCTCCACTCCCGAACGACAGAAGAAGCGCCCCAACAAGAAGGTCGCCGCTGCTGCGTACAGCAAGCGCACCGAGAGCCGTAAGCCCGGCGGCAAGTCCGGGTACCCCCGGGTGGCTCCCAAGAACAGCGGCTCCAAGCCCGGCAAGTCGCCGAAGCCGGAGCGCAAGACGACGGCTGCTCCGACCATCAGCAACGCCAAGCCCGCCCGCCATCAGCACACCGACGGCCCGCGGCCGCACGTGGCTCCGGAGGACGGTGTGCGCTTGCAGAAGGTGCTCGCCCAGGCAGGTGTCGCCTCGCGTCGCGCCGCCGAGCAGCTCATCGACGAGGGACGCGTCGAGGTCGACGGCCGCATCGTCACCGAGCAGGGTGTCCGCGTCGACCCCGAGGTCGCGGTCGTGCGGGTGGACGGCACCCGTGTCGTCATCAAGGCCGATCTGGTCCACATCGCGCTGAACAAGCCGCGCGGATGGCAGTCCACGATGTCGGACGACCTCGGTCGGCCCTGCATCGGCGACATCGTCTCGGAGCGGGTCCAGGCAGGACAGCGGCTCTTCCACGTCGGCCGACTCGATGCCGACACCGAAGGCTTGATCCTGCTCACCAACGACGGCGATCTGGCCCACCGGCTGATGCATCCCTCCTTCGAGGTGTCCAAGACGTACCTCGCCACGGTGCAGGGTGTCCTGGACCGCGACGCGGGCAAGAAGCTGCGTTCCGGAGTCGAACTCGACGACGGACCGGCGAAGGTGGACTCCTACGCGGTGCTCGACGTGAACGAGGGCAAGACGCTCGTGAAGGTCGTGCTGCACGAGGGTCGCAAGCACATCGTGCGCCGACTGTTCGACTCGGTCGGGTTCCCGGTGAAACGCCTGGTGCGCACCGACATCGGGGCCGTCGCTCTCGGCGACCAGCGCCCCGGCACGCTGCGGGTGCTCGGTCGCGGCGAGGTCGGCAGTCTGTACGGGGCGGTCGGCCTGTGACCGCGTCGGAGGATCGACTGATCGTCGCGATGGACGGCCCGTCCGGTACCGGCAAGTCGTCCGTCTCGCGCCTGTTGGCGACCCGGCTCGGTGCGTCCTACCTCGACACCGGTGCGATGTACCGCGCGGCGACGGCATGGGTGCTGACGAACGACGTCGATCCCGGAGACGCCGACGCCGTCGCTGCGCTCACCGAGTCCATCGACCTCTCCATCGGCACCGATCCCAGGGGCGAGCGGGTCGAGGTGTCGGGCGAGGACGTCACCGGTCCGATTCGCGGGTCCGCCGTGACGGCGGCCGTCTCCGCGGTGTCCGCCGTGCCCGCAGTGCGTGAGAAACTCGTTGCGCTGCAACGAGAGATCGCGGACACTGCCGGTCGGATCGTCGTGGAGGGTCGCGACGTCGGCACCGTCGTCCTCACCGACGCTCACATCAAGATCTATCTGACCGCGTCCGCGGAGACGCGCGCCACGCGTCGTAACGACCAGAACATCGCCGAGGGCCGCGGGGACGACTACGACGCCGTGCTCGCCGACGTCCAGCGTCGGGATTACGCGGACTCCACACGTGCCACGTCCCCGCTGCGACCCGCAGACGACGCGGTCACCGTGGACACCAGCGACCTCGACAAGGACGCGGTGATCGACGAATTGATGCGTCTGGTCACCGAGCGTCTGGACATCGGGCGTCCGACTCATGCCCCGGAAGGAGCACGCTCATGAGCGACAACACATTCGACACGCTCGACGCGACCGAGGTCTACGCCTCGGACGGCATCTGGTCCGAGGAGTCGGACTGGGAGGACATCGACTTCGAGGGTGACGGCGAGGCCGAGGCCGAGGTCGCCGTTCCCACGCTCGCCGTCGTCGGTCGGCCCAACGTGGGCAAGTCCACGCTCGTCAACCGCATCATCGGCCGCCGCGAGGCCGTGGTGGAGGACGTTCCCGGCGTCACCCGCGACCGTGTCTCGTACGAGGCCAACTGGTCCGGACGCCGATTCATGGTGCAGGACACCGGTGGCTGGGAGCCCGACGCCAAGGGGATGCAGCAGTCGATCGCCCGGCAGGCCGAGATGGCGATGCAGACGGCGGACGCCATCCTGCTCGTCGTCGACGCCGTCGTCGGTGCGACGGCGACGGACGAGGCCGTGGCACGGGTCCTGCGTCGGTCGAAGACGCCGGTCATCCTGGTGGCCAACAAGGTCGACGACGAGCGCACGGAATCCGAAGCGGCACTGCTGTGGTCGCTGGGTCTCGGTGAGCCCCGTCCGGTCAGTGCGACGCACGGCCGCGGTACGGGCGATCTGCTCGACGACGTCCTGGCCGTCCTGCCCGAGACGCCCCGCGAGGGAACCGGTGTCGCCGGCCCTCGTCGTGTCGCCCTGGTCGGCAAGCCGAACGTGGGCAAGTCCAGCCTGCTGAACAAGCTCACCGGTGACGAGCGATCTGTCGTGCACGACGTCGCCGGCACCACCGTCGACCCGGTGGACTCACTGGTGGAACTGGGCGGCAAGGTGTGGCGTTTCGTCGACACCGCGGGGTTGCGCAAGCGCGTCAGTCACGCCAGCGGCGCCGAGTTCTACGCCTCGCTCCGCACCAAGGGCGCCATCGACGCGGCCGAGGTCGCGATCCTGCTGCTCGACGCGTCCGAGGTCATCTCCGAGCAGGACCTGCGGGTGCTCTCGATGGTCGCCGACGCCGGCCGCGCACTGGTCATCGCGTTCAACAAGTGGGACCTCGTCGACGACGACCGTCGTGGCCAGCTCGAGAAGGAGATCGACCGGGACCTGATGCGCGTGCCGTGGGCGCAGCGCGTCAACGTCTCGGCCAAGACCGGTCGTGCGGTGCAGAAGCTGGTGCCCGCTCTGGAGACGTCGCTCGCGTCGTGGGACAAGCGCATCTCGACCGGTCAGCTGAACTCCTGGCTCAAGGAGGTCGTGGCCGCGACGCCGCCGCCGATGCGTGGTGGTCGACTGCCCCGCGTCATGTTCGCCACGCAGGCGAGCACGCGCCCGCCGACGTTCGTGCTGTTCACCACCGGTTTCCTCGAGGCCGGGTACCGCCGGTTCCTCGAGCGCCGACTGCGTGAGGAGTTCAACTTCGACGGCAGTCCGGTGCGGATCTCGGTGCGTATCCGGGAGAAGCGGGACCGCAAGAAGAAGTAGGCGACTGCCCCGGTGGTGCTGCTGAGGCGATTGGCGTCCAGCGTCGCCACTGGGGTAGTGTTTGCTCGTTCCCTTCGGGGCACACACGATCCCTTTCGAGGGATCGCGGGCTGTGGCGCAGCTTGGTAGCGCACCTGACTGGGGGTCAGGTGGTCGCAGGTTCAAATCCTGTCAGCCCGACACCGAAATGGCTCCGGACCGTTGTCCGGGGCCATTTTTCATGTTCGCGTCCGGTGTGGCGGGCGCGGAGGCCGCGCCCGTGGTCGTCGACTTCCTCGGCAGCTGAGAGAGCCTGCCGTGGGAGAATGACGGGAGTACATCACCCGTCAGGAGTGCGCGAAGGAGGGCAGCGGCGGTGTCTTCCTCCCCGGCGATGAGCCGTCGAGAACGGAACAAGCAGGACAAGCTCGACCGCATCACCACGGCGGCACGCGACCTCTTCGCCGAGTACGGCGTGAGTGAGGTGACCACACAACAGGTCGCCGACCACGCCGACGTGGGAACCGGAACGGTCTTCCTCTACGCGAAGAACAAGGGTGAACTGCTTCTTCTGGTGCAGAACTCGGACTATGCGAGCGCGCTCGAGCGGGGCATCGCCGCGGCCGCCCACGTCGTGGATCCGGTCGAGGCCGTCATGGCCGTCCTCAGGCCGGTCGTCGAGTGCAACCGCAAGCAGATCGAGAACGGCCGGACCTATCAGCGAGAGGTCGTGTTCGGTGACGACACGGAACCTCATCGTCGTGAAGCGTTGTCACTCGCCGCGCGGACCGAGGCGGTCGTCGCGGAGATCCTCGGCCGCGACGACGACGACGCGACGCACCACCCGGACCGGCAGGTGCAGGCCCACATCGTCTCCGCCATCCTGTTTCTCAGCATGGCTCTGACGGCGAACGCGACCAAGAGTGTCGCGGACGTGGCGACAGAGATCGAGATGCAGATCGGTGTCCTGCTCGGCCGTTGACGCCACTCACGGCGTGTCGAACATGAAGAAACCTTCATCGTCGTCTCATGGGACGGTCATGGACCCCCGGCATAGTTGCTGTCATGCGCTCCTCCCGCCCACTCGCCGCGGCCGCCGTCCTGGTGGCCATCGCGTGCGTTCTCGTCGCCGGGGTCCTGGTGACGCGATCACCGGCGCCACGCCTCGACCCCTCGCCCGTCGTGGTGAGTGTGGCGCCGGAGCCGACGCCCGAGGTGATCGCTCCCACACCTGATGTCCCGCCCGCCTCTCCCGCGCCCGCGCCGGCCGCTCCCGCTCCGATCACGCCGCCGCCAGTTCAGGCCCCAGTGCAGGCACCGCCGATCGTCGACTTCTCCGACGACGACGCGGACGACGGCGATGACGGCGCCGACGACGCCGACGACGTCGACGACGTCGACGGCGGTGACGACGATGAGTGACGCTGCCGGTGTCTCGGCTCGCCGCGGATCGGCTCTTCCGGCACGGTGGAAGATCACAGCCTGGATCATGTTGACGACCCTTCTTCTGTTGGTGGTCGTGCTGGTGACCGCCCGCAATCTGCTGTTGCGCGACGTCGACGTGCGCGCCAACGGGGACGTCGCGCAGGAAGCCGAGGAGTTCCGGACCTTCGCGTCCGAGGGGGTCGATCCCACGACGACGCAGCCGTTCGTCTCGGTGGAGCGGCTTCTCGAGGTGTACCTCGCCCGGCAGTCGGCCGGCACGGGTGAAGTGATGTTCGGCGTCGTGGGCGACTCGGTACTGACTCAGCCCGGCGTCGATGTGCCGACCGTGCTCGCACCGCGGTCACCGATCCTGACGACGGTCGTGCAGTCGGCCGAACCCGCCGGAGTGCTGGACACCGACAACGGCGAGATGCGGTGGGGGCACGTCGTCATCGACGACGCGACCGGCCGCGCCGGCACGTTCGTCGTCACGGCGTTCACCGGTGCGAACCGTGATCTCGTCGATCGGACCATGCGAACCATGGCAGTGGTCGGCGCCGTCGGACTGCTGCTGCTGACAGGAATCGCGTATCTCGTCGCCGGTCGCATTCTCGCTCCCGTCCGCACGGTGCGCACGGTCGCGGCCGAGATCGGGGAGACGGATCTGACCGCGCGCGTCCCGGTCCACGGGCGCGACGACATCTCCGATCTCGCCGAGACGTTCAATGCGATGCTCGACCGGCTGGAACAGGCGTACACCACCCAGCGACAGTTCGTCGACGATGCCGGACACGAACTGCGCACGCCGATCACGATCGTCCGGGGGCATCTCGAGCTCATGTCGGAGGACCCGGAGGAGCGGCGGCGTACGTTGGCGCTCGTCGACAGCGAGCTCGCCCGCATGGGGCGGATCGTCAGCGATCTGCTCATGTTGGCCAAGGCCGAGCAGCCCGATTTCGTCGTGCCCGCCCCCGTCGATGCGGCGCAACTCGTCCTCGACATCGAGTCGAAGGTGCAGACGCTCGGCGATCGGCAGTGGTTGCTGATGCAGGTCGCGGAGGGCTCGTGTGTTCTGGACGCCCAGCGCGTCACGCAGGCCATGGTCCAGCTCGCGGCCAACGCCGTCGGACACACCGAGGACGGGAGCCGCATCCGGCTCGGATCGACCTTCCACGACGACGGGGACGCTCGACGGTTGTCGCTGTGGATCGCCGACGACGGGCCCGGTGTCCGCCCCGAGGACGCGCCCGTCATCTTCGACCGTTTCCAACGCGGATCGCCCGCCGACCGGACGTCACCGGCAGCGCGGTCGGGAGCCGGCCTCGGACTCGCCATCGTCCGTGCCATCGCCGACGCCCACGGCGGCTCCGCCTGGGTGCGCAGTGTGCACGGCGAGGGGGCGACGTTCGGCCTCGACCTCCCGGCTCCGGGCCACAGCCCGCGGTCCGAGACCGGCCCGGCGCTCACAACAGACGATGCACTCACGAAGGAGATCCGATGAGCCGAATCCTGATCGCGGAGGACGACATCCACATCGCCTCCTTCGTCGGCAAGGGTCTGCGGGCCGCCGGGTACACCACCGAGCACGTCGCCGACGGCGAGACCGCGCTCATGATGGCGCGTGGCGGTGGCTTCGACATGGTGGTGCTCGACATCGGCCTGCCGGCGATGGACGGGTTCACGGTGCTCCGACAGTTGCGCGGCGAGGGTGTGTCGACACCCGTGGTGGTCCTGACCGCTCGGGACAGCGTGCGCGACACCGTTGCCGGGCTCGAGGGCGGCGCCAACGACTACATGACCAAGCCCTTCCAGTTCGCCGAGCTCCTCGCACGGGTACGTCTGCGGTTGCAGGACGACACCGCAGGTTCGGCGGACAACTCGCTGACCTCGGGGGACCTTCGTCTCGATCTGCGGTCACGCCGTGTGCACGTGGGGGAGTCGGTCGTCGATCTGACGGCGCGCGAGTTCGCTCTGCTCGAGACGTTCCTGCGCCACCCCGACCAGGTGCTGTCCCGTGAGCAGATCCTCGGGCAGGTGTGGGGATACGACTTCGATCCGGCCTCGAACGTGGTCGACGTCTACGTGCGTGCGTTGCGCGCGAAGATCGGCGCCGAGCGCGTGGAGACCGTGCGCGGGATGGGATACCGCGTCCGATGACCGTCACCGAGTTCGCGACGACGCCGCCCGGGCGACGTACTCCCACCAGTCCTGTCCCGACCCGGACGCCGCGGCGAGTTCCGACGCCGTCGCCGCGGACCCTCGTCAGTGCCCTTGTGCTCGCGGTGCTCGCCGTCGGTGTCGTCCTGGCAGGAGTGGCCGGCGATCTGACCGCACACGGGACCATCACGGTGCTGGTCTTCCTCGTCGCGGTGTGGATGTGGATCTTCTCGCCCCTCGACGACACCCACGTCGCTCTGGGCGCCGCTCTGACGTTGGTGATCCTGGGTCCCGTGTCCACCGAGACCTTCACGCGCACACTGGGTGACACCGTGATCTGGCTGTTGGTCGGGTCGTTCGTCATCGCCGCGGCGGTGACGGCCAGCGGCCTGTCCGCTCGGGTTGCGGCACGCGTGCTGTCGGTCGCCCGGTCGCCGCGGCAGCTCGTCCATCTGGTCACCCTCGTGCTGCTCCTGACGACCTTCGCGATCCCGTCGACGTCGGGCCGGGCTGCGCTCGCGCTGCCGGTGTTCCTCGCTCTGGCGACCGTTCTGCGTGAACGGCCCCGAGTGGTGCTGACGCTGTCCCTGGTCTTCCCCGCGGTGATCCTCTGCTCCGCGGTCGGGTCGCTGCTGGGGGCCGGCGCGCACCTCATCACCAGCGAGATCGTGCGCACGACGACCGGATCGGGCATCGGGTTCCTGCAGTGGGCGATCCTCGGACTGCCGCTCGCGATCGTGTGGTCGCATCTCGCGGCGGAGATCGCGCTGTCCCTGTTCACCGATCGAGCGGAGCGACGCCGACCGCTCTCGGTGACACGCGACGCGTTCGGCGGGTCCGCCGGACCACTCACCGTCCCGCAGAAGCGTGTCCTGCTCGTCCTGGTCGCCGTCGTGACCCTGTGGTGCACCGAGCCGGTGCACGGTGTCGAACCGGCCATCGTCGCGATGATCGGCGCACTGCTCGCGTCGGCACCGTTCGTCGGGGCCACCACGCTGCCTGCTGCCGTCCGCACCATCCCGTGGAGCCTGCTGCTCTTCATGGCCGGAACACTGTGTCTCGGAGTGGCGCTGACCACGACGGGTGCCGCCGAGTGGTTCGCCGACCTGGTCTTCGGGCCCATCAGCGCGCTCGGGTCGTCCGCCGCGACCGTGTTCGTGGTCGTACTGGTGCTGGTGTCGCTGCTGTCCCACCTCGTGGTCCAGTCACGGTCCGCCCGCTCCGCGGTGCTCGTCCCCGTTCTCGTCGCCACTGCGCCGGTGCTCGGCATCGATCCCGCCGCCGCGGCGTTCGCTTCCACCGCTGCCGCCGGCTTCTGCCTCACCCTCACCAGTTCGGCCAAACCGGTGGCGATGTTCGCCGCGAGCGACTCCGTCCCGGGGTTCTCGGCAGGCCACCTTCTCCGCCTGTCCGCCGCAGTCGCCCCGGTGTCCGTCGCTCTCGTTCTCGTCTGCTCGGTATGGCTGTGGCCTGCCCTCGGTCTTCCGCTGTACCTGCCCTGACTGCTCCCACCCCTATCTCAGGAGAACCATGTCCACACGAGTTCCCCAGCGCATCCTCGTCGCCCCCAGCGGTTTCAAGGAGAGCCTCTGCGCCGAGTCCGTCGCGTCCGCCATCGCATCGGGGGTGCGGCGCGCACTACCTGGAGTTCGGGTCGACACCGCGCCCATCGCCGACGGCGGTGAGGGAACGGCACGCACACTGGCGGCCGCGACGCGCGGCACCCTCCACGAGACGACGGTCGTCGGACCGGTGGGGGAGCCGGTGCCCTCGCACTGGGCCCGACTCGGTGGCTCCGAGCGCTCCGTCGCCGTGGTGGAGATGGCGGCTGCGGCGGGGCTCTCCCTCGTACCGCACGATCGGCGCGATCCCGGCGCGACCACCACCTACGGTGTCGGCCAGCTCATGGCCGCGGCGCTCGACGCGGGCGCGGACACGATCCTGGTGGGTTGCGGCGATTCCGGCACCTGCGACGGGGGAGCCGGGGCACTGCAGGCGCTCGGCGCCAGGATCCTCGACGTGCAGGGCCGTGAGATCGGCCGCGGCGGTCGAGAACTGATCCGGGCGCACCACCTCGATCTGACGGCGCTGCATCCCCGTCTCGCCGAGGTCGACGTCGTGCTCGCGTGCAATCCGCACAACGTCCTGTGCGGACCCAGCGGTGTCGCCCGCGTGTTCGGACCGCAGAAGGGGGCGTCCCCGGATCAGGTGGACGAACTCGCCGCCGCCCTGGACAACTGGGCGCGCGTCCTCGAGCGGGACGGTGTGGCCACCGGCGATGTGGCGACCGGAGCGGGCACGGGAGCGTCGGGCGGACTGGGTGCAGGACTCGCGGCCGGGGTCGGGGCGCAGTTGCGGTCCCGCTTCGATGCGTTGCTGGACTCGGGCCTGTCGGGAATCGACCTCGACCGCCGAATCCGCAAGGCGGACCTCGTCATCACTGCCGAAGGGTCCATCGACTTCCAGACCCCGCGGGGCAAGGTCCCGGCGGAGGTGGCGCGGCGCTGCCAGCAGTTCGGCGTGCCGGTGATCGCGTTGGCGGGATCACTCGGTCGCGGAGCGCCGGCGGTGCACGACGTGGGCATCGCCGCCATCGCGTCCATCATCACGGTGCCGATGCCGTTGTCCGAGGCGGTCGCGAACGGCGAGCGGTTGCTCACCGACGCCGCCGAACGGACCATGCGCATGATCCTGCTCGGTGGTGCGGTCTCCGCTCGATCCGGAAATCGGAGTCGTAAGAAGTCGGCGTAGGGCCGGTCGATGTAGGTGTCAGCGAATGCCGAGGATGGCGTCCAGCAGCGACGGAACACTCGGCGCGGTCACGATCGTCGGGGTCGCCAGATCGAACGCCCCGAGCGCGGTGAGTACGTCGTCGCTCTGGGTCGCCGGGCCGCCGTAGGTGTTGGCCGCGACCGTAAAGTCGTCGCCGATGGAGGCCGAGGCGACGACGCTGGACCCGTCGTCCGCCCAGCCCCACTTCGTTCCGGTGGCGGCGGCGAGTCGACCGGTGCCCCAGTCCTGGACCGTGCCGTCGGCCGCGACCGGTAGCGCCGTGGTCATCCACGTGAGGACGGGGCTGCCGGGATCGGTGCGCTTCTTGGTGTCGAGGAAGCGCA
The DNA here is from genome assembly GCF_036163995.1 of Rhodococcus sp. NBC_00294. Classification (NCBI taxonomy): domain Bacteria; kingdom Bacillati; phylum Actinomycetota; class Actinomycetes; order Mycobacteriales; family Nocardiaceae; genus Rhodococcus; species Rhodococcus sp. NBC_00294. The sequence continues at coordinate 3,335,497 of NZ_CP108043.1, read as the reverse complement.
CGGTGTCGGCCGTGCTGGTGTAGGAGTCGCCCCAGAAGCTGCCTCGCGAGGTTGCGGTCAGTCCGTACTCGCGCGCCGCGGCGTCGATGGCGCCGGGGTACTTGCTGTCGAGCAGCGAGGCGGCCCAGTCGTCGCTCACCTGAATCATGCGAGCGGCGAGGTCGCGGTCCTCCGCGGACGAATCACCGTGTCGGAGCACGTGATCCGCGAGGTAGAGCTTGACCGTGGAGAGTCCCGGCCGTGCCTCGTTCTCGTTGGCAGTGCCGACGTGGACGCCCGTGGAGAGCGAGGTGTACGACAGGGAGGTCCGCTCCGGGACGCCGGAGAAGTCGCCCGGTGCGGGCGCGGCGCTCGCGGGGGCCGCGAGGGCGGTGACCAGTGCGACGCCCACTGCGGCGGTCGCGAACCAGGTGGCCGGTCGTCTGTGTCGAACGTTCATCGTGCTGCCCCTCCGGCGGTCGTGCCGCCGACGAACGACGAACACCGTCGAATCTATTGCCTCCGCTACCGGAACGGTGGACGACGCCGCGGTGGCGTGGTGGGGATCACATACCCGCGCGGCCCGGTGATCACGCTGTCCCGGAGTGAACAGCCGCTGAGAAATTGCTGTGACTCGTCGGCATGTTCACCGATCCGTCACCGCAGTGTCGGATCGATGGGCAATACTCGCGTCGTGACACGCACACCCTTCCCCGCAGCCTCCCGGTCGACGACGCCCGGCGCAGCACCCCTGTCCACCGATCCGACGGATCCGTCGGAGACCGACCTCGCGATGGTCGCCTTCCTGCGGCGGTGGTACGTCTACGGCGGCGGCCGCGCCGAGGACATCCTGGTGGAGTTCGGACTCACGCCCCACGAGTTCTTCGGTCGTGTGAAGGTGTTGCTGGAGAACGGCGTTCGGGTCACCGACCGCGGGCTGGTCGAGCCCATGCTCGCCGTCTGCCGGAAGCGGCTCTGGCTCGGTCAGTGACGACCGGCCTCACACCGACCGTGAAGTGACGTTCTCTCGCTCCGACGACCGCCGTGTGCGTGTCGAGGGACACGCACACGGCGCACGCGTCTGTCAGCGCAGGTGATGGACCTCCTGCAGCCCGTACACGGGGGTGTCCAGGCCTTCGTACCGAGCCTTCAGCTGTAGGCCGAGGTAGAGCGAGTAGTGCCGCGACTGGTGCAGGTTGCCGCCGTGGAACCACAGGTTGTCCTGCTGCGTCGGCTTCCACATGTTGCGCTGCTCGCCCTCCCACGGGCCGGGGTCCTTGGTGGTGTCGGAACCGAGACCCCAGCACTTGCCCACCTTGTCGGCCGTCTCCTGGTCCACCAGGTCGGCCACCCAGCCGTTCATCGATCCGTAGCCCGTCGCGTACACGACGAGATCGGCCTCGAGTTCCGTCCCGTCGGACAGCACCACCGCGTTCTCCGTCAGGTGGTCGACCTGGCCGCCGACGAGGTGGATGCTGCCGTCCGCCACCAGCTCCGAGGCGCCGACATCGATGTAGTAGCCGGAGCCGCGCCGCAGGTACTTCATGAAGAGTCCGGAGCCGTCGTCTCCGAAGTCGTGCTGGAAGCCGGCCTTCTCGAGGCGGTCGTAGAAGTCCCTGTCCTTCTCGGCGATCTGCTGGTACACCGGGATCTGGAACTCGTGCATGATGCGGTACGGCAGTGAGGCGAAGGTGAGATCCGCTTTCTGCGTGGTCATTCCGGATTCGACGGCGCGCTCGGAGTACAGGTCGCCCAGCGCGATCTCGCACAGCGAGTCGGACTTGACGATGTGAGTGGACGATCGCTGGAGCATCGTGACGTCGGCGCCCGTCTCGAACAGCGCCTTGCAGATGTCGTGCGCCGAGTTGTTCGAGCCCACCACCACGACCTTCTTGCCGACGTAGGCGTCCGGACCGGGATGCTGACTCGAGTGATGCTGCTCGCCTCGGAAGACGTCCATTCCCGGGAAGTCGGGGATGGAGGCCTTGCCGGACATGCCCGTCGCCATCACCAGCTGCTTCGGTCGCAGCGTCACCTCCTCGCCGTCACGATCGACCACCACGGTCCATTCCCCGGCCGCCTCGTCGAAGGTCGCCGACAGGGCCGTCGTCTTCGACCAGTACGGCACCTCCATGACCTTCGTGTACATCTCGAGCCAGTCGCCGATCTTGTCCTTCGGGGCGAACACCGGCCAGTTGTCCGGGAACGGCAGGTAGGGGAGGTGGTCGTACCAGACCGGATCGTGGAGGCACAGCGACTTGTAGCGTCCTCGCCACTGATCACCGGGGCGCTCGCCGCGATCGACGACGATGGCCGGGACGCCCATCTGACGCAGGCGAGCGCCCAGAGCGATGCCACCCTGACCGCCGCCGACGACGAGGGCGTAGGGCTGGATGCCGTATCCCAGTTCCTTCTCCTCCGCCTCGCGTCGCTCGGCCCAGGTCTTCGTCTCCTTGTTCGAGCCGTGCACAGCCCCCATCGGTCGCACGTGCCCGCGAGGTTCCTCGTACCCCTTCAGTTCCTGCATCGTCGTCAGCAAGGTCCAGGCGAGCGACTCACCGGACTCCGCGTCGGTGCGTAGCCGCAGATGTCCCTTGCCGCGTGCCGTCGCGGTCTCGAACTCGATCCATGCGGAAGTGACACCGTCGGCCTCGTCGGGTGTCTCGGTCGTGCGAAAACCCTGCGGAGCGACGTCGGCGAGCCGTGCCGTCAGCATGTCGGCGATACCGTCGTGTCCCTCCACCGTCTTGAGGTTCCAGGTGAACGTCACCAGGTCGCGCCAGAAGCTGTCGACGGCGAACATCGCGACGACTCGATCGATGTCCCGCGCAGCGAGCCCCGCTTCGAAATCGGCCAACCATGCGTCGACCCGCTGCTGCGGCGAGATGCTCTGCGTGGGTGGCTCGAGGGTCTGGGTCATGACAACTCCGTCTTCGTCGTTCCGTGGTCGTGCTCGTGTGATGCACAGCACACGCCGTGGACGCGGTCCGAGGAAGAGTTGCAGCGGGTTGCAGTCGCAGGTGCAACCGACTGCAACCCTGTCGTGCTGTGCCGCGTGTCACATAGAACGGTGATCACGGCCGTCGCTGGGACGGCCGGTGAGGAGTCGAACGATGCGCGCAGCGGTGTACCACGGGCCCGGCAAGGTCGAGATCGCCGATGTCCCGGAGCCCGACCCGGGACCGGATCAGGTGAAGATCGCCGTCGGTGCCAACGGCATCTGCGGTACCGACCTGCACGAGTACTACGCCGGTCCGATCTTCATTCCCACCGAGCCGCACGCCCTGACCGGTCAGCAGATGCCGCTGATTCTCGGACACGAGTTCTCCGGCACCATCACCGAGCTCGGCGCGGGAGTGACGGGATGGTCGATCGGCGACCGTGTCGCCATCGAACCGCTGTACCGCTGCGGGCACTGTGGTCCGTGTCGAGCCGGCAACTACAACGTGTGCCAGTCGATCGGCTTCCACGGACTGATGTCCGACGGCGGTATGGCCGAGTACACGGTGGTGCCGACCGACATGCTGCACGCGCTGCCGGACTCCGTGTCCCTCGATCTGGGTGCGCTGGTGGAGCCGATGTCGGTGGCCTACCACGCGGCGACTCTGGGTGAGGTGCGCGAGGGCGACACCGCGATGGTGTTCGGGGCGGGACCGATCGGCATCGGACTCTGGTTCGCGCTGCGCGGCAAGGGGCTCGACGACATCCTCGTGGTGGAGCCGTCCGCGACCCGGCGGGCAGCGATCGAGGCGCTCGGTGCACGCACTCTCGACCCCACGTCCGTCGACGTCCCCGCGCTGGTGGCCGACGAGACGGACGGGCGCGGCGCCGACGCCGTGTACGACGCGGCCGGTGTCGCGCCGGCGGTGGCGACCGCGCTGGCGTGCGTCGGGTCCCGCAAGCCGATGGTCAGCGTGGCGATCTACGAGAAGCCGCTCACCACGCCGCTTCTCGAACTGGTGATGAAGGAGGCCCGCATCCAGGGGTCACTCTGCTACACCTCCGCCGACTACGACGCCGTCATCGCTCTGATGGCCGACGGCGTGTACGACCCCACCGGGTGGGTGTCGCGCATCGGGATGGACGCGGTGATCGACGACGGTTTCGAGGCACTGCATGCCGGCACGAAGATGAAGGTTCTCGTCGATCCGTCGCTCTGACCTCCGTCCCGGACATCCACCATCACATGAAGGAGACACGCATGAGCATCGACGGACAGGTCGCACTCGTCACCGGCGCAGGACAGGGAATCGGGAGGGGAATCGCCCTCCGACTCGCGCGGGACGGCGCGGACATCGCCCTCGTCGACGTGCACCCCGACGGCATCGGCCAGGTCGCCGACGAGGTGCGGGAGCTCGGTCGCGCAGCCACGACGATCGTCGCCGACGTCAGCGATCGCCGCCAGGTGTTCGACGCCGTGAACCGGGCCGCCGCCGAGCTGGGAGGTCTCGACATCATGGTCAACAATGCCGGGATCGCACTCGTCGGCCCGCTGTCCGAGGCCACGCCGGAGGAGGTCGGCCGCATCCTGTCGATCAACGTCGAAGGTGTGCTGTGGGGTATCCAGGCGGCCGCCGCGACGTTCATCGAACTCGGTCGGCCCGGCCGCATCATCAACGCGTCGTCCATCGCAGGGCACGACGGGTTCGAGATGCTCGGTGTGTACAGCGCCACCAAGTTCGCCGTGCGCGGTCTCACGCAGGCCGCCGCCAAGGAGTACGCGTCCGCCGGGATCACCGTGAACGCCTACTGCCCGGGTGTGGTCGGCACGGACATGTGGGTCACCATCGACAAGCGGTTCGCCGAACTGACCGGCGCGGAGGAGGGCGCGACCTACGAGAAGTTCGTGGGCGGTATCGCGTTGGGCCGAGCCGAGACTCCCGACGACGTCGCGGGATACGTGTCCTACCTCGCCGGGCCCGACGCGGCGTACATGACCGGTCAGGCCGGTCTCATCGACGGCGGACTCGTCTACCGATGACCGATCGGGACAGACCCGGGCATGACGCGCACTGTGATGTGGAGCACAATCGGTGTCGATGACTCGAACCTCCGAACCCGAGCCCGCCGTCGCGGCAGGTGAGGACCCACGTCGGTACGCACAGCTGCTGTCCGCCGTGTACGACGCGACCATGTCGGGTGCCCGCGCGCCCGCTCGCCCCCGCGACGTCATCGGTGACTCGTGGCAGCGCGTGATGAACCTGGGTGTCGATCCGGAGAACCGCGGACCCGCCGATGCTGTCGACGCCGCGGCACTCGAGCAGATGCGTCGGGACTCGGGGCTCGTGGAGATCCTGCCGGAGTTGACCGGGAGCCTGCGTTCGGTTCTGCAGGACTCCGACAACCTACTGGTGGTCGCGGACCGGCTCGGGCGGGTGCTGTGGCGCAGCGGGGCACCCTCGGTGCTCGACCGCGCCGATCGGCTCGGCTTCGTCGAGGGGGCCGACTGGGCCGAGGACAGTGTGGGAACCAATGCCATCGGCACGGCACTGGTCTCGCGCTCGGCGGTGCAGATCTTCTCCGCCGAGCACTTCGTGCGCACTCACCACGCGTGGACCTGCGCGAGCAGTCCCATCAAGGATCCGCGTACCGGCCGGGTGCTGGGCCTCGTCGACGTCAGCGGACCCGCGAGTTCGGTGCACCCGACCACGCTGGCGCTGATCGATGCCGTGTCTCGACTCGCCGAAGCTCAACTGCGTGAACAGCATCGACGCACGCTCGACAATCTGCGCTCGGTGGCGGCGCCGATGCTGGCTCGGTCGGAGACGCCCGCGCTGGCCGTCGACGGGCACGGGTGGGTCGCGGCGGTGGCGTCGGTCCCGGTGCGCAATCGGGTGCTGCTCCCCGACGAGGTGGCGCCGGGCCGACTGTGGGTACCGACGCTCGGCGTGTGCGATCTGGAGCCGCTGCCCGGTGGCTGGATGGTGCGACCGGCGTCCTCGCAACGCGACGGAGTGGTCGACGGGGAGTCGACGCCGACGAACATCCGCATCGACGTGTCCGACCCCTCGCGCACCGTGATCGAGGTGTCGAGTCCCTTCGGAACCTGGTCCCACGAGCCGACACCTCGGCACGCGGAGATCCTCTTCCTGCTCGCCGCGAGGAGGGACGGGCGCACCGCGGCAGAACTCGCGACGGAACTGTTCGGCGACAACGGCCGTGCCATCACGGTCCGGGCCGAGATGTCACGGCTGCGCAAGGCCTTCGCCGGCGTGGTGCTCGCGCAGCCGTACCGGATCGACGAGTCCGCTGTCGTGGAGCTGGCCCTTCCGGCGGATCGCTCGCGCATCCTGCCGTACTCGGCGGCGCCGGCCGTGCGCGCGCTGCGCGCACCGGCCCGGTGAGCCTGGCTAGTGTCGCCTGATGGACACGCGCCTCGAACGTGCAGAGATCGTGCGGACGCTGGACGGTTTCGAGAGTCAACTCATCGAGGGCGGTGACGAACGGCGGGCATCGGTCGTGGTGGCCGTCGGCGGGGAGCCCGGCGATCGGCACGTGCTGCTGACGAAGCGGCCCTCCCGGATGCGCGCGCATCCGGGCCAGTTCGCGTTGCCCGGCGGGCGTGTCGACGACGGCGAGACACCGGTCGAGGCCGCCCTGCGCGAACTCGACGAGGAGGTCGGCATCCGAGTCGGCCCGGACTCCGTGCTCGGGACGCTCGACGACTATCGGACCCGCTCCGGCTACGTCATCCGTCCGTTCGTGGTGTGGATCGCGGACTGGACCGGGGACGCGGTGCCCAATCCGGACGAGGTGGAGTTCCTGTACCGCGTCACCGCGGACGAGCTCGACGTCGACGCCCGGTTCGTGTCGATCGCCGAGTCGCCGCGACCGGTGGTGCAGTGGCCTTTTCGCTCGAGCCTGGTGCACGCGCCCACGGGCGCGGTGGTGCACCAGTTCCGCGAGGTGGTGCTCGGTGGGCGGCACACCCGCGTGCACGACTACGAGCAGCCGGTCTTCGCCTGGCGGTAGCGGCTCGTCGGGTCCGGACGGCGCGCCCGTGTGGAAAGCTCGGGGGATGACCGATCCGGCGTCCGACAGCCCTCGCGACGTGGTCGCCGGTGTCGTCGGCGATCGCATCCTGACGGTGCCCAATGCTCTGAGTGTCGTTCGTCTGCTCGGGGTGCCGGTGTTCCTGTGGTTGTTGCTGGGGGAGCAGGCGTACGGCTGGGCGCTGCTGCTGCTCCTGCTCAGCGGGGCCACGGACTGGTTGGACGGCAAGCTCGCCCGGCTGCTCGACCAGTCGTCGGCCCTGGGCGCTCTGCTGGATCCGTTCGTCGATCGCCTGTACGTCGTCACCACACTCGTGGGGTTCGCCCTCGCGGGCATCCTCCCGTGGTGGGTGGCCGTGGTCCTGATCGCGCGGGACGGCATCCTCGCACTCACCCTGCTGCTCTACCGGCGGCGGGGACTCGCTCCACCCGAGGTGATCTACCTCGGCAAGGCCGCGACGTTCGTCCTCATGAGCGCCCTGCCGTTCCTCCTCGCCGCGCGGGTGGACTGGGTCGGCGCCGACGTGATCGCGGTTCCCGCGCAGGCCCTGCTGGTGTGGGGGACCGCGCTGTACCTCTACACGGGCGCGCTGTACCTCGGCCTGGCGCTCGGTCCGGTCCGACGCCTCCCGCTCACCGCACGATGAGCCGGGGAGCGCCCGCCTTGCGGAGGCGGAAAGCTCGCCAATACGCTCAGCGCGAGTGCGGTTCTCCTCGTCCGCACCGCGACAACGCCTGCGAAAGGACCCGGTTCACGTGAGCCAGACCGATATCCCCACCGAGTTGCGGTACACGGCCGAGCACGAATGGGTCCAGCGGACCGGCCCCACCACCGTGCGCGTGGGCGTCACCGACTACGCACAGTCGCAGCTCGGCGACGTCGTCTTCGTTCAGCTGCCCACCGAGGACGATGCGGTGTCGGCCGGTGAGTCGCTCGGCGAGGTGGAGTCCACCAAGAGCGTCTCCGACATCTACGCCCCGCTGTCGGCCAAAGTGGTTGCGGTGAACGGTGAACTGGACGGCGACCCCGAACTGGTGAACAGCGATCCGTACGGCGCCGGCTGGCTCGTGGACCTGTCCGTCGACTCCGAGAGCGATCTCGACGACGCCCTCGAGGCGATGATGGACGCCGAGGGGTACGCGTCGATCACGACCACGTAACAGCCGTGCCCGGCGGGCGGGCAAGCACGCCCGGGCGACGGTGTGTGCAAGGTACGGTCGGTAAGGTCCTCACGTGGTTCGGCGGCACCCCGGTCCGGGAACCGCGGAACCGTCAGACAAGCGTGACAAGAGAATGTGCTGAATCGCCTCGTGGGTGAGGGGCGATCAGATCGAGGAGGAGAAACGTGAGCGATAACGGCAACGACGGCGTCTACGGAGAGTCCCCCGCGGAGACCACCTCGGTCTTCCGAGCGGACTTCCTGAACGAGATCGATTCCGCAGCGGCGCCCCAGGGCTCCTCCGACGCACCGGTCTCCGGGGTCGAGGGTCTGCCCGTCGGTTCCGCCCTGCTCGTCGTCAAGCGGGGCCCCAACGCGGGCTCTCGCTTCCTGCTGGACCAGCCCACGACGTCCGCGGGACGCCACCCGGACAGCGACATCTTCCTCGACGACGTCACCGTGAGCCGTCGCCACGCGGAGTTCCGTCAGGACGACGAGGACTTCCAGGTCGTCGACGTCGGCAGCCTCAACGGCACCTACGTCAACCGTGAGCCCGTCGACTCCGCCGTTCTGGCCAACGGCGACGAGGTGCAGATCGGCAAGTTCCGCCTCGTGTTCCTGACCGGTCCGAAGGGTCAGTCCGCAGGCGGCCAGCTCGGCGAGACGTCTGCCGGCGCAGGTAGCTGATGACGGCAGTCGGGCAGCAGTCCGGTGGCGGCATGTCCATCGGGTCCGTACTCGATCGACTGCGCCCGGACTTCCCCGACGTCACCATTTCGAAGATCCGTTTTCTCGAGGCCGAGGGACTGATCTCCCCGGAACGAACGGCGTCGGGTTACCGGAGGTTCTCCGTCGAGGACTGCGAGCGCCTGCGCTACGTCCTCACGGCGCAGCGTGATCACTACCTCCCGCTGAAGGTCATCAAGGAGCAGTTGGACGCGCTGGACAACGGCATCCGTTCCGTGGGTCCCGACGGTGTCGCCGCGGCGCCCAAGGGGCCTCGTGTCCTGGCTCTGGCGCCCGGAAGTGTTCCGCCCACCGAGTTTCTCGGGGAGCGGCGCGTCCGGATGAGTCGTGCCGACCTGCTCGAGCGCGCGGGCGTGGACGAGCCGTTCCTGCTCGAACTGCAGAAGAGCGGCCTCGTCTCGGCGGGTCCGGCCGGCTTCTACGACGAGGAAGCCGTGGTGCTCGTGCGCACCGCATGGGCGATGGCGCAGTACGGGCTCGAGGTGCGGCATCTGCGCGCGTTCAAGCTCGCCGCGGACCGCGAGGCGAACCTGCTGGCTCAGGTCGCCGGGCCGGTGGCCCTGGGCCGTGACGCGGGTGCGCGAGACCGCGCCGAGGAGCTCGTCCGGGAGCTGGCCGCGTTGTCGCTGTCCTTGCACACGTCGTTGGTCAAGTCCGCGGTGCACGGGATACTGGACAAGTAGTCCCGAGGGCGTGCGTCGGCCGCTCGCACGGCCGGTCGTCGGCGCCGCGGGTCAATACACTGGAGAGCACGTCCGCCCCGTCGAGTGCGCGGGCGACGAGTCACAGCAGCTGGGAGGCGGCGCGATGGGCGAGATGCGCGTGATCGGTATCCGGGTGGAGCAGCCACAGAATCAACCTGTTCTGCTGTTGCGGGAGTCGGACGGCGAACGGTACCTGCCGATCTGGATCGGCCAGACGGAAGCCACGGCGATCGCACTGGAGCAGCAGGGCGTGCAACCGCCGCGTCCGCTGACCCACGATCTCATCGGTGACATCGTCACGGCCCTCGGGCGATCCCTGAAGGAAGTCCGCATCGTCGATCTCCAGGAGGGCACCTTCTACGCCGACCTGGTCTTCGACCAGGACGTGCGTGTCTCGGCACGCCCGTCGGACTCGGTCGCCATCGCCCTGCGAGCCGGCGTGCCGATCTTCGCGGAGGAGCCCGTTCTGGCCGAAGCCGGTCTGGTCATGCCCGACGAGCGCGAGGACGAGGTGGAGAAGTTCAAGGAATTCCTGGACACCATCTCGCCGGACGACTTCAAGGCGACCGACGGTTAGATAACGATCGAGTCTCACCCTTGAGTTGAGGTTGAGGCTTACCGCGTGGCGCGTTGCCTCACGGCTCCGCGGTCCATAGCGTTCGGGTCGATGAAGGACGTGCCGCTCACCGCGGTGAGGGCGTATTCTCGACCTCGCCGAGCGTCACGGATGTCATCGTCGTTCTCACCGCGCGTACCGCACAGGTCCGCGGACGAGGACTCCAGGCGGACCATCCGAGAGGGAGAGAAACACGTGGCAGATCAGCCGCAGGAGCCGGAGCAGATGAGCCTGCTGGCATCGAACGACGTGGACGAGGTGCAACCCGGTCTCTTCCCCGACGATTCGGTTCCGGACGAGTTGGTCGGCTACCGCGTCCCCAGTGCGTGCCAGATCGCCGGCATCACCTATCGGCAGCTGGACTACTGGGCCCGCACCGGCCTCGTGGTGCCGTCCATCCGCGGCGCGGCAGGATCCGGCAGCCAGCGGCTGTACTCCTTCAAGGACATCCTGGTCCTCAAGATCGTCAAGCGACTGCTCGACACCGGCATCTCGCTCCAGAACATCCGCGTCGCCGTCGACCATCTCCGACGTCGTGGCGTGGCGGATCTGGCCCGCATCACGCTGTTCTCGGACGGCACCACCGTCTACGAGTGCACGTCCGCCGAGGAGGTCGTCGACCTGCTGCAGGGCGGACAGGGCGTCTTCGGGATCGCGGTCAGCGGAGCCATGCGTGAACTGACCGGTGCCATCGCCGACTTCCCCGCCGAGCGTGCCGACGGCGGCGAGAGCCAGCCGACGCCCGAGGACGAGCTCGCCTCCCGCCGCAAGAATCGCGCGAGCCGCAAGACCGGCTGACCCGCCGGCGCGCACTCCCATATACTGAGGAAGCGTCGACGCCGCACGGGAGAGCTTCGCCGGGACACGGTCCGTCACAGGACCGACCCCGACGAGCGCCGAAGGAGCAGCACCTCTCCGTCAATCTCTCAGGCACCCGGGACCGTGCGGGCTCCGACGCCTCTGGAAAGTGGTGGAACCGTCCACCCGCCCACGGGGAAAGGCGCCGCACGCGGCGGCCGAATCTCTCAGGCGCCCGGTGGTCTCGGGCATCACGACAGAGGGAGAGGGGCGTCCCTCCCTGCGTGTGGGGCGTGCACCTCGCCACCACCACGGGAGATCACGTGACCGCCGAACCCCGCTCGACCTCCGGACTCCGTACCTTCGTCGACCGCCACATCGGGCCCGACGCGGAGCAGACCGCGCGACTCCTCGACGTCATCGGTGTGGCGAGCCTGGACGATCTCGCTGCCGCCGCGGTTCCCGCCGACATCCTCGACGCGGCCGTCGACGGCATCGCGGACGGTTTGGACGCGCTGCCCGCGCCGGTCTCCGAGCACGAGGCACTCGCCGAACTGGCCGCGCTGGCGGCGAGCAACACCGTCGCGACGTCCATGATCGGCCAGGGTTACAGCGCCACGCTCACCCCGCCCGTCCTGGTGCGCAACATCCTCGAGAACCCGGCCTGGTACACCGCGTACACGCCGTACCAGCCCGAGATCAGCCAGGGCCGACTCGAGGCACTGCTCAACTTCCAGACCATGGTGTCCGACCTGACGGGTATGGACATCGCCAACTCCTCGATGCTCGACGAGGGCACCGCCGCGGCGGAGGCCATGACGCTGCTGCGCCGAGCCGGCAAGTCGAAGTCGGCCCGCCTGGTCCTCGACACCGACCTGTTCCCGCAGACCCGCGCCGTCATCGCGACGCGCGCGGAGCCGCTCGGCATCGAGCTCGTCGACGCCGACCTCGCGGCGGGCCTGCCCGAGGGCGAGTTCTTCGGTGTCGTGTCGCAGACGCCGGGAGCATCGGGCCGCATCGTCGACCTCACGTCGGTGATCGCCGAGGCGCACGATCGGGGCGCCCTCGTGGCCGTCGGCGCGGACCTCCTCGCCGCCACTCTCGTCACCTCGCCCGGCGAGCAGGGGGCCGACGCGTGCTTCGGCACGTCGCAGCGGTTCGGCGTCCCGATGGGCTTCGGTGGACCCCATGCGGGATACCTGGCCGTGCGCACCTCCCATGCTCGTCAGTTGCCGGGCCGACTCGTCGGCGTCTCCGTCGACGCCGACGGATCGCCCGCCTACCGCCTGGCTCTGCAGACACGTGAGCAGCACATCCGCCGCGAGAAGGCGACGTCCAACATCTGCACCGCGCAGGTGCTCCTCGCCGTCGTCGCCGCGATGTACGCGAGCTACCACGGTGCCGACGGGCTCACCGCCATCGCGCGTCGCGTCGCCGGCCACGCGGCCTCGCTGGGTGCCGCGCTGCGCGCCGGTGGCGTCACCGTGGTGCACGAGAACTACTTCGACACCGTCGTCGCCCGCGTACCCGGCCGCGCGGCCGAGGTGGTCGCCGCCGCGAAGACGACCGCCGCGATCAACCTCCGCTTCGTCGACGACGACCACGTCGGCATCTCCTGCGACGAGGCCACGATCGACGCTCATGTGGAGGCCGTGCTGCAGGCCTTCGGTGTCGAGCCGGCCTCCGGCCCCGCGCCGATCGCCGTTCCCGACGCCCTCTCCCGTACGTCGGAGTTCCTGACGCACCCGGCGTTCACGCGGTACCGCACAGAGACCGCCATGCTCCGGTACCTCCGCGCGCTGTCCGACAAGGACATCGCCCTCGACCGCAGCATGATCCCGTTGGGCTCGTGCACCATGAAGCTCAACGCCACCGCGGAGATGGAGCCCATCACGTGGCCGGGCTTCAACGCCCTGCACCCCTTCGCACCCGCGGACGATGCTCCCGGCATGGCGCGCATCATCAGCGACCTCGAGGAGTGGCTCGTCGCGGTCACCGGCTACGACGCGGTGTCCCTGCAGCCGAATGCGGGCAGCCAGGGCGAGTACGCAGGCCTGCTGGCGATCCGCAACTATCACCGCAGCCGCGGGGACGACGCACGCACCATCTGCCTCATCCCGTCCAGCGCCCACGGCACCAACGCGGCGTCCGCCGTGATGGCCGGGATGAAGGTCGTGGTGGTGGCGTGCCGCACCAACGGTGACGTGGACGTCGACGACCTGCGCGCCAAGGTGGCCGAGCACGCCGAGTCGCTGGCCGCCATCATGATCACCTACCCCTCGACGCACGGCGTCTACGAACACGAGATCGGCGACATCTGCGCCGCGGTGCACGACGCGGGTGGCCAGGTGTACGTCGACGGCGCGAACCTCAACGCTCTGGTCGGCGTGGCGCGCCCCGGTCGCTTCGGCGGCGACGTCAGCCACCTGAACCTGCACAAGACGTTCTGCATCCCGCACGGCGGCGGCGGCCCCGGCGTCGGTCCGATCGGCGTCCGCTCCCACCTCGCGCAGTTCCTGCCCGGACACCCGTTCGTGGAGGGTCTCGGTGAGACCGGTGCGATCGCGGCCGCACCGTACGGTTCGGCGTCCATCCTGCCGATCACGTGGGCCTACATCCGCATGATGGGTGCCGCCGGTCTACGGCGCGCGACCCTCACCGCGATCGCGTCGGCGAACTACATCGCCCGCCGACTCGACGAGTACTTCCCGGTGCTCTACACCGGCGATCGCTCGATGGTCGCGCACGAGTGCATCCTCGATCTGCGGCCCATCACCAAGCGCACCGGGGTGACGGTCGACGATGTCGCGAAGCGGTTGGCGGACTACGGTTTCCACGCACCGACGATGAGCTTCCCGGTGTCGGGCACCCTCATGATCGAGCCGACCGAGAGCGAGAATCTCGACGAGATCGACGCCTTCGTCGACGCCATGATCGCCATCCGCGCGGAGATCGAACGAGTGGCGTCGGGGGAGTGGACCGTGGACGACAACCCGCTCCGGGGCGCGCCGCACACGGCGCACTGCCTCGTCACGGACTGGACGCACCCGTACTCGCGCGAGGAGGCCGTCTACCCGGCCGGCACCTCGCGCGCCAAGGTGTGGCCGTCGGTGCGGCGGATCGACGGCGCACACGGCGATCGCAACCTCGTGTGCTCGTGCCCGCCGATCGAGGCCTTCGCCTGACCTACTGACACTGACGCGATGTGATCAGCGCGCCGTCCGGAGCTCCAGCAGAGAGATCTCGGGCGGCGCGCCGATGCGTACAGGGGGACCCCAGGCGCCGGCGCCGCGGGTGGTGTAGAGCGTGGTGTCGCCGATGGTGTCGAGGCCCTGGACCGAGGGCTGTTGCAGCGGTACGAGATACACGATCGGCCAGATCTGTCCGCCGTGGGTGTGGCCGGAGACCTGCATGTCCACACCGAGATCGGACGCCTGCGTCGCCTGCTTGGGCTGGTGCGCCGAGAGCAGCTGGAAACGGGCCGGGTCGGTGCCCTCGAGGGCTGCCGCCAGATCCGGCTCGTACGGTTCCGGCGCCGTGAGGTCCTCGATGCCGACCAGGTCGATCGTGTCGACGCCGCGGGTGAGCGGGACCGTCTCGTTGCGCAGGACCCGCAGTCCCAGCGAGTCGTACAGGTCGAGCCACGCGCCGCCGTCGCCCGCATAGAACTCGTGGTTGCCGCTGGTGACCACGACACCCAGGGGCGCCGACAGTTCGCTCAGCGGAGCCAGTGCCGGGCCCACGAGGTCCACGGTTCCGTCGACGAGGTCCCCGGCGATGATGACGAGATCCGGCTTCTCCGCCATGAGGGTGTCGACGACCCCCTGCACGAACGCCTCGCCGCGCGCCGGGCCGACGTGCAGGTCGGACACCAGTCCCACCCGCACACCGTCGAACGACGCGGGCAGTGCTGCGAGTTCGACTGTCGTCCGGGTCACCTTCGGGGTGGCGGCCGCGACGACTCCGTACGCGACGGCCACCACGGTGCCGAGGACGAGAACGGCGGTGGCGGGACGCACGAAGGTGCGCCGTGCGGACACCCCGTCGCGGTGGGCGACACGCGCTCCGATCCGCACCACCAGGGCGCCCACGGCGATCAGCAGGGAACCGAGGCAGAGGTACAGGAGTGCGGCGAGCCAGGTCAGACCCGGGTACGCGACGTAGCGGGCCCACGAGGGATCCAGTACCTCACCGCTGCCGATCCCGACCACCGCGGCGGCCCAGAACACCACGAGAACGGCATCTGCGGCGAGGCGCGCGGCGCCGGTGAGTCCGGTGGCCACCACCAGACGGCGGTGCAGGACGAACGTCACGATCGCCAGGAGCACGGCGAACGTCAGCATGCGAATCACGGGGAAGCCCTTCGGCATTCGGTGGAGATCGTCACCGGTCGGAGGACAATCGGTCGAGCGTGGCGGTGAGTGTGGGGTCGGAGGAGGACACCTCGACGAGGTCGCCTCCGGTCTGGCCCGCGAGGCTGCGCAGCGTCGCGATGTCCGAGTTCTGGGTCAGCGACACCACGTCGATGCGGACCGGACGTGCAGGGTCCGATGCGGCCGCGATCGACTGGAGGAAGGACGCGGCGGAGATCGAGGTGTCGTCGTTCGGGCCGTCGGTGACGAGAAGAAC
This sequence comes from Rhodococcus sp. NBC_00294, assembly GCF_036163995.1. NCBI lineage: Bacteria > Bacillati > Actinomycetota > Actinomycetes > Mycobacteriales > Nocardiaceae > Rhodococcus > Rhodococcus sp. NBC_00294. The sequence goes on along the minus strand of NZ_CP108043.1, from coordinate 3,319,872 downwards.
CGAGTTGGTCCCGTCGCCCGACCAGTTCTGCACCGCCGATTCGTAGGCCGCCTGCACGGAGGCGTAGGTCGAGGTGGCGGTGGCGGGAGACAGACCGGCGAGAGAGCTGTCCAGTGCGGCGCGGGACTCGGAGTTCGCCTCCGTGAGCGGTATCTCCACCCGGTACGGCCGTGATCCGTCCAGTGCCCGGCTGTACGTCCACAGGCCGATCCGGCTGGTGTCGGGAACCGCGCCGATCACCTGACGCAGGGCGGACGTCACGTTGGTCAGGCGCGTGGCGGACCCGTCGATCGACTCCATCGATCCCGACACGTCGAGCAGGACGGTGGTGCTCGACGGGCGGGTGGGTGACGCGAGGGTGTCGAGCACCGCCGTGCGCGCCGCCGGCTCGGGCGACGCGGCGGGCTGACCGATCGCCGGGAACGTCAGTCCCGCCACCGACGGAGGTGTCGCCTCGGTGGTTCCGTCGGCGGTGGGAACGCGGAATCCCTGTCGCAGGAACGCCTGCTGCTGATCGGCTCCGCGGGCGAACTCCGCGAACGCGGCCGCAGCCGCGCGTCCGGTCGCATCACCGTCCGAGAGCACCACTGCAGGATGGTCGGCGCTCGGCGTCGAACCGGCCGGGCGGAAGGCGGCCAGCTGCTGGCCCTCCGTGATCCGGCCGTACAACTGCTGTTCGGTGACCGGGACGGCGTGGACCGGGGCGGCCGCGGGGTCGTCGCCCTGCACCATCGCATCGAGAGCGGCCGCAGCATCGGCGGGCGGTGTGGGAGTCGCGTCCGTCGCCGCGCGGGAGAGCGCGGAGACCGCCGACACGACGGGCGCGGACGCAGCCTGATCGGCGGTCAGCGACGCGGTGGAGGCGGTGGGATCGACGACCGCCGCAGCCACCGACACCAGAGCCGCGGTGGTGGTCGACCCCGCCGGCAGTGCCGGTCGCAGGAATCCCCAGCCCACGGCGCCGATGGCGTCGAGCGACCCGGGGTTGGCGGCGAGACGAGGCAGGTCGGCCCACCCCACGGCAGCCGCTCCCAGGGTGTCGGCGAGCGTCGGCGCGACGCCGAGGACGACGGGACTGGTGGCGAGAGACCGGGGGGTGCTGTCGACCCGCCGCGCGTCGATCAGCGGCGCCGCATCCGCCGAAGTCGCCGGGATCCACAGCGACGGACGAGGACCGGCCGCCGCGTCGGACGGATCGGCCGCGAGGGCCGCTGCCGCGACGTCCGACGCCGTCTCGGTCACCGTCGTGGTGACGCAGTGATCGCGCACCACCGGCGCCGTGGCGTCCCACGCCGCGGCGACCGTACGCACGGCGTCGGCGATGTCGGGATCGGCCGTGACGGCCAGCACGGCGTCACCCTCCACACAGGCCTTCGCGGCCTGCTCACCCTCGTCGGTGATGCGATCGCGCAGGGCGAACCAGCCCAGGACGGCCGCGACGAGCAGCACGAGAACGACGACGACCACGACGGGTCCGCGGCTCACACCGCGACGACCACCCGACGTGGACGCGGTGCGACGATGCTCTCCCACCCTCGGGACCCGTCCTCTCTCGTGCTGCTCCCGGCCTCCCTGTCAGGATGCCTGGTTCGCTGCCTTGTACTCGCGACGGCGCGCGTGGAGGATCGGCTCCGTGTACCCGTTCGGCTGCCGGGTTCCCTCGAGGACGAGGTCCTTGGCGGCGTTGAAGGCGATGTTGGAATCCGAGTTCTCGGCGAGCGGTCGGTAGGTCGGGTCGTCGGCGTTCTGCCGATCGACCACCGGCGCCATGCGTGCCAGCGAGGCGACGACGTCCTGCTCGGTCACGACGCCGTGACGGACCCAGTTGGCCAGCAGCTGGCTCGAGATGCGCAGCGTCGCACGGTCCTCCATGAGCGCGACGTCCTCGATGTCCGGAACTTTCGAGCAGCCGACGCCGTGGTCGATCCACCGGACGACGTATCCCAGGATCGACTGGCAGTTGTTGTCGAGCTCACGCTGCTTGTCCTCGTCGCTCCAGGAGGTGTCGGCAGCCAGTGGGATCTCGAGGATGTCGTCGACCGTGGAGCGGCGAGCCTTCGCGATCTCCTCCTGGCGGGCGAAGACGTCGACCTGGTGGTAGTGGGTGGCATGCAGCGTGGCCGCGGTGGGCGACGGGACCCAGGCGGTGTTCGCACCCGCGCGCGGGTGACCGATCTTCTGCTCGAGCATGTCGTGCATGAGATCGGGCATCGCCCACATTCCCTTGCCGATCTGCGCCTTGCCCTCGAGGCCCGCCGCGAGACCGGTGTCGACGTTCCAGTCCTCGTAGGCGGCGATCCACTTCTGCTTCTTCATCTCGGCCTTGCGCACGACGGCTCCGGCTTCCATGGAGGTGTGGATCTCGTCGCCGGTCCGGTCGAGGAAGCCGGTGTTGATGAACACGACGCGTTCCTTCGCCGCGAGGATGCAGGCCGCGAGGTTGACCGTCGTGCGACGCTCCTCGTCCATGATGCCGACCTTGAGGGTGTTGCGGGGGAGGCCCACGACGTCCTCGACCCGCGAGAACAGCTCGTTCGTGAAGGCGACCTCGTCGGGACCGTGCATCTTGGGCTTCACGATGTAGAGCGAGCCGGTGCGGCTGTTGCTCAGCGCGACGTCGTCTCGCAGGCTGTGCTTACCCGTCAGGGACGTCATGACGGCATCGAGAATGCCCTCGGGGATCTCGTTGCCGTCCTTGTCGAGGATCGCATCGGTGGTCATCAGGTGCCCGACGTTGCGGACGAACAGAAGCGACCGGCCGTGCAGCACGAGTTGGGAGCCGTCCAGAGCGGTGTAGACGCGATCCGGATTCATGGTGCGGGTGAAGGTCTTCCCGTTCTTCGACACTTCCTCGGCGAGATCGCCGCGCATCAGACCGAGCCAGTTGTGGTAGCCGAGCACCTTGTCGTCGGCGTCCACGGCGGCGACGGAGTCCTCGAAGTCCATGATCGCGGTGACCGCGGACTCGAGCAGCACGTCCTTCACGCCCGCGACATCGGTGCTGCCGATGGGACTCTCGGCGTCGATCTGCAGTTCGAAGTGCAAGCCGTTGTGGACGAACAGGATGCCGGTCGGTGCGGACGGCTCACCCGTGTAGCCGAGCAGCGAGTCCGGTGACGCGAGACCGACGGTGTCGCCGGAGGACAGGGTGACCGCCAGGGCGGACCCGTCGACGACGTACGACGTGGCGTCCGCGTGCGAGCCGGACGTCAGCGGCACCGCGTCGTCGAGGAACGTGCGAGCCCACGCGATGACCTTGTCGCCGCGCACCTTGTTGTAGCTGGTGCCCTTCTCCGCGCCGCCGTCCTCGGAGATGGCGTCGGTGCCGTAGAGCGCGTCGTACAGCGAGCCCCACCGGGCGTTGGAGGCGTTGATGGCGAAGCGTGCGTTGAGGACGGGGACGACCAGCTGCGGGCCGGCCGTCGTGGTGATCTCGGTGTCGACGCCCTCGGTCGTGATCGCGAACGCGGCAGGCTCGTCCTGCAGGTACCCGATCTCCTTCAGGAACGCCTTGTACTGCGCGCGGTCGTAGCCGGCTCCGGGGTGCTCGGAGTGCCAGGCGTCGAGCTTGCCCTGGATCTCGTCGCGGGCCTCGAGGAGCGCCCGGTTACGGGGCGCGAGATCCTCGAGGAGGGACTGCACACCCGCCCAGAACGCATCCTGATCCACACCCGTGCCGGGCAGAGCCTGCTTCTCCACGAACTCGTGCAGCACTGCCGCCACCTGCAGATCGCCGACCTGGACGCGTTCCGTCATCACAGCCCCTCACTTGACTCTCGCCTGTCGCGGCGTCGTGCCGCGCTGGATCGCCCCGATGTTACCCAGTGGTAGTGCGGAGCCCACCGGTGGTGGCGCGCGGGACGATCACGAGCAGGAATACCTGCGACCCCCACGGCGTCGTACTCGCCATGACGACATCGACGACTTCCCGCCCCGCCGACGCGAGCGGCACCTTCCTGCTCGGTGGAGACCTCGAGATCACCCGGCTCGGTTACGGCACCATGCAGCTGCCCGGAGAAGGCGTCTGGGGGCCGCCGCGTGACCGCGACGAGGCGATCCGCGTGCTGCGGCGATCGGTCGAGTTGGGCGTGACCTTCTTCGACACCGCAGACAGCTACGGCCCCGAGGTGGCCGAGGACCTGCTCGCCGAGGCGCTGCGTCCCTACGCCGACGACATCGTGATCGCGACCAAGGCCGGGCTCACCCGGCAGGGCCCCGGGCAGTGGACCCCGGTCGGTCGTCCCGCATACCTCCGCCAGCAGGCGGAGTTGTCGCTGCGCCGTCTCGGTGTGGACCGCATCGACCTGTTCCAGCTGCACCGGATCGACCCGGACGTCGCGCTCGAAGATCAGGTCGGCGAACTGAAGGCGCTGCAGGACGAGGGCAAGATCCGGCACATCGGCCTCAGCCAGGTGTCCGTCGAGGAGGTGACACAAGCACAGAGGATCGCTCCGATCGTGTCCGTCCAGAACCTCTTCAACCTCACGGACCGCTCCTCCGAGGAGCTCCTCGATTGGGCGACCGAGCAGAACATCGGCTTCATCCCGTGGTTCCCGCTCGCCACCGGAAAGCTCACCGGCGAGGGCAGCCCGCTGACGGAGCTGGCCCAGCGGCACGGCGTCTCCGCGTCGCAGCTCGCCCTCGCGTGGCTGTTGCGTCGATCCCCGGTGATGCTGCCGATTCCCGGAACGTCGTCGGTGTCCCACCTCGAGGACAACGTCGCCGCCGCGAGCATCGAGCTCAGCGACGAGGAGTTCGCCGAACTCTCGGCCGTGGGCGTCTGACCCGAACCGTCAGCGCAGACCGGCGAGCAGGCCGCCGATCGCGACTCGCAGAGCGGCTCCTCGTTCCGCGATCGCCGACTGGGCGCGCACGTACTCGGCGCGCCCGGTCGGGGTCTCGACACGCACGGGGGAGTAGCCGTACGCCGTGAGGTCGTACGGGCTCGCCCGCATGTCCAGTTCGCGCGCCGTCATCGACAGCGCGAAGCAGTCGAGCAGCAGTTCGGACGGCAGCAGCGGTCCGAGCTTCGCCACCCACTTGTACAGATCCATCGAGGCGTGCAGGCAGCCCGGCTGTTCCGTCAGGAGCCGGTGCTCCGGCGTCAGCTCGAGCGCGTTCCGCGGGACCGCGTCCGGGGTGAAGAAACGGAACGCGTCGTAGTGGGTGCAGCGCAACGGCATCGACTCCACCACTGCGTCGGTGCCGTCGTGACCGAGGCGCAGCGGCACGTCGTGACGCAGAGCCTCGTCCCCGCCGCGGTAGACCATCGCCCACTCGTGCAGACCGAAGCAGCCCAGCTGCGCCGGGCGGGTGGCCGTCCGGCCGATCAGGGTGCTCACGAACTCGATCGCGGACGACCGCCGGTCGAGGAACTCGGACGACACCGTGACGCCGGGTCGCCCGCCCACGGCGACGTCCACGTACCCGGAGCGTCCGCGGTAGTCCTCGATGCCCGGCCCGGTCAGTACCGAGCCGTGACCGGGGTGCCACCGGCGCAGATGGCCCGGCTTGAGGCTGTAGTAGGTGAAGAGGAAGTCGAGCACCGGATGCGGCTCGCCGACCGCGCGCCGCTCCAGATAGGCACCGATCATCTCGTCCACCCGCTCGCCGTGAGCGAGCCGCCGAGGATGCCACGCGTCCGGTCCGAGAACGACGAGATCGGTGTCCGACACGACGGACGTCACGTCGCGTCGGGCCCGGGGACGACGTCCTCCACGAGGTGGGTGCCGTCACGCACCGTGCCGACGAACTCCTCGACGAGGTCCTCGAGAGCGACGATGCCGATGGTGCCCTTGCCCGTCTCCACCACGGCGCCGAGGTGACTGCGTCGGCGGCGGAGACCGGCCAACGCCTCGTCGAGAGGGGTGCGCGCGTCGATGATCGGCAGAAGGCGGACGTCCGAGCGCGGGATGATCGTCCCCGAGTCGGCCAGCGGGTCCGCCATCAGATCGAGGACGTCCTTGATGTGGAGATACCCGATCATGCCGTCGGTCTCGTCGCGGACCGGGTACCGCGAGAAACCGGTCTCGCGGACCGCCTCCTCGATCGCACCCAGCGTGGGTCCCTTGGGTCCGCAGACCACCGTGCGGGCCTTGTCCAGCGGGATGAGGACCTCCCGCACGGTGCGACCCGACGTCTCGAGAGCCTGCGTCAGCCGGCGGTGCTCCTCCTCGTCGATGAGTCCCTCCGAGCGGGACTCGCCGATCATGTCGGAGAGCTGGTCCGCCGACACCGACGAGTCCAGCTCGTCCTTCGGCTCGACGCGCAACAACCGCAGTGTGCCGTTGGCGCACAGGTTGTAGAACGAGATCAGCGGCTTCGCGACGCGCAACCACCACAGATGAACGGGCACCAGCAACATCGCCGTCGCTTCCGGTCCGGCGATCGCGATGTTCTTCGGCACCATCTCGCCGATGAGGATGTGCAGGATCACCACGATGCCCAGGGCGAGGGCGAACCCGATGGGGTGCAGCAGGGAGTCGGGTACGCCGAGCAGCTCGAACGGACGCTCGATCAGGTGGGCCACGGCGGGTTCCGCCACGCGCCCGAGCAGGATCGAACAGATGGTGATGCCGAGCTGCGCGGCCGCGAGCATCATCGACAGGTTCTGACCGGCCTCGATGACCGTCTGAGCCCGTTTCTTGCCCTGCACCACCAGACTCTCGAGGCGGTCGCGGCGTGCCGAGATCAGAGAGAACTCCGCACCGACGAAGAAGGCGTTGAGGAGCAGGAGGACGACCGCGAGGCCGACGGCGAGAAGGTCACCCATCGAGGGCCTCCCGGTCGTGCTCGCGGACGGTCTCGGCGCGCAGCCGGGTGATCTCGTCCTCCGCGGCCGGGCGTACGAGGATCCGGTCGATCCGGCGCCCGTCCATCGCGTCCACGCGCGCGACCCAGCCGCCCTCGTCGGACTCGAGGTCTCCGCTCGGGGGCGGCAGGATGACCTGGTCGCCGGCGTCGGGGATGCGTTCGAACTGTGTCAGCACCAGGCCACCGAGGGTGTCGTACTCGCCCTCGGGTGCCGCGTACCCGGTGAACTCGGTGACCTCGTCGATGCGCAGGAGTCCGGAGCAGAGCCACCCGTCGGCGACGCGTTGGACGTCGACCTCGCGGGTGTCGTGCTCGTCGCGGACGTCGCCGACGATCTCCTCGATGAGGTCCTCCATGGTGACGATGCCCGCGGTGCCGCCGTATTCGTCCACCACGATGGCGACCTGCATGCCGTCGGCGCGCACCCGTTCCATGACGGTGTCGCCGTCCAGGCTCGAGGGGACGTTGGGAACACGCTGCGCGAGGGAGCTGACCGTCGTTCCGGCGCGGCGCTCGGCGGGCACGGTGAACGCGTGCTTGATGTGGACGACGCCCACGGTGTCGTCCAGGTCGCCGTTGACGACGGGGAACCGGGAGAACCCGGTGCGGGCCGCGGTGTCGATGAGGTCGGCGACCGTGTCGTCCGCGGCGAGGGTCTCGATCTTCACGCGGGGGGTCATCAACTCCTCCGCCGTGCGCTCGCCGAACTGCAGCGAGCGGTCGACGAGGAGAGCGGTGCGCTGGTCGATGGAGCCGTGTTCCGCGGAGGAGCGCACCAGCGACCCGAGTTCCTGGGGCGAGCGCGCCGAACGCAGTTCCTCCGCGGGCTCGACGCCGAGGCGGCGGACCACCCAGTTCGCGGAACCGTTGAGACCGTTGATGGCCCAGCGGAAGACGAGGGAGAACCCTGCCTGCAGGCCGGCCGTCGCCCGCGCCACCTTCATCGGATTGGAGATGGCCATGTTCTTGGGCACCAGCTCGCCGAACACCATCGACGCCGAGGTGGCGATGACGAGCGCCAGCACCAGTGACACGGCGCCGGCGAGCGAGTCGGACGCACCGAGCGCCGTGGCGGCGGGAGTGATGAACCGCGCCAGCACCGGTTCGGCGATGTAGCCAGTGATCAGCGTGGTGATGGTGATGCCGAGCTGAGCACCGGAGAGCTGGAACGACAGCGTCCTGTGCGCGTGCTGGACCTGGCGGGAGCGCATGTCACCGTCGCGGGCCGCCGCGTCGACGGTGCTGCGTTCGAGTGCGGTGAGGGAGAACTCCGCGGCAACGAAGATCGCCGTTCCCGCCGTCAGCGCGACGAAGCCCACGAGGGACAGGATCGGGACGAGAACGGTCACGAGGGACACACCTCGCTGCGACTCGAGGTGGTCGTCGGGGAAGCGCCGGGTGAGCCCGGCGACCTAGAGGAGCCCTCCGGAGAGAGACCGCCGGACGACTCCCCGTCGGGGGAGGGGCGGTCTCGGGACGGTCGGTCCGGGGACGGAGTGCCGGACCCGGGGGTCGGCGTCGTCGTGGGTGCCTCGGGCACCGGTGTCCTTCCTGTCGTGTGGCGTTCGCGTGGAGGCGACGCCTGCGCCGCAGAATCGGCGCGTGTCACAGCAGTACCCGCTCGGGGGCGCCGCTATCGCACACATCGTATCGTCGCCGACCCGGAATCACCGAGTCGGCGGGGTGAGCACGAGTGCGGCCGAGATCACCAGCCGGACGGGAGCGGCCGCCCCTCGGCGAAGCCCGCCGCGGACTGGATGCCGAGCACGGCATCCCGATGCAGCTCCTCGAGCGAGCGCGCACCGGCGTACGTGCAGGTGCTGCGCACACCCGCGCAGATGTGATCGATGAGGTCCTCGACACCGGGCCGCTCCGGATCGAGGCGCATCCGCGAGCTGGAGATGCCTTCCTCGAACAGGCCCTTGCGCGCCTGGTCGAACGCGCTGTCCGCCGCGGTGCGTGCGGCCACGGCTCGCTTCGACGCCATGCCGAAGCTCTCCTTGTAGGCCACCCCGGCGGCGTCGACGCGGAGATCTCCGGGCGACTCGTGGGTGCCGGCGAACCAGGACCCGATCATGACGTTGGAGGCACCCGCAGCGACGGCGAGCGCGACGTCGCGGGGATGTCGGACTCCGCCGTCGGCCCACACGTGCTTGCCCAGCTCGCGCGCCGCGGCGGCGCACTCCTCGACGGCCGAGAACTGCGGGCGGCCCACGCCGGTCATCATGCGGGTGGTGCACATGGCGCCGGGGCCCACCCCGACCTTGACGATGTCCGCGCCGGCCTCGATCAGGTCACGGGTACCCGCTGCGGACACGACGTTGCCGGCGACCAGGGGCACGCCCAGATCGAGCGCTGCGACGACGGCCAGCGCATCGAGCATCTTCTGCTGGTGGCCGTGGGCGGTGTCGAGCACCAGGACGTCGGCCCCGGCCTCGACCAGGGCGGCGGCCTTCGCGCCCACGTCACCATTGATGCCGACGGCGGCGGCGATGCGCAGGCGTCCGTCGGCGTCGGTGGCGGGCCGGTAGATGCCGGCGCGGAGCGCACCGGTGCGGGTGAGCACTCCCGCGAGTGCGCCGTCCGGTCCGGTCAGCACGGCGAGGTTCTCGTGCCGGGCCTCGAGCTGCTCGAAGATCTCGCGGGGACTCGTGTCCACGGAGGCCGTCACGAAGTCCTTGTCCATCACCGTCGAGAGGCGCGCGAAGCGATCGACGTCCGTGCACGCCGCCTCGGAGACGATGCCCACGGCCGTGTCACCGTCCACGACCACGACGACGCCGTGGGCACGCTTGGGCATGAGGGCGAGAGCGTCGGAGACCGAGTCCTCCGCCGTCAACACGACCGGGGTGTCCGCCACCAGGTTCCGGCTCTTGACGAAGGAGACCGTCTCGGCGACGGCCGCGGTCGGCAGGTCCTGCGGGATGACGACGATGCCGCCGCGTCGCGCGACCGTCTCCGCCATCCGGCGGCCGGCCACGGCGGTCATGTTGGCGACGACGATGGGAATGGTGGTCCCGGAGCCGTCGACACTCGCCAGATCGACGTCGAAACGGGACGTGACCGTCGTGTGGTTCGGGACGAGGAACACGTCGTCGTACGTCAGGTCGTAGGGCGGGCGCTGGTCGCGAAGGAAATGCACGGGACGCCAGCGTACGCGACCGACGGATATATCTTGCGGCGGCGACGTCGAGGGTGGGTCAGACAACCGGGACGGCGTCGTCCGCACGCCCCTGCTCCCGCGAGAGAACCACGGTGGTCACGATCATGACGATCACGGCGGAGGCGACGACCACGCCGCGCAGTCCGTCGAGGCGGAGCCGTTCGTCGAGCACCACGATGCCGAGGAACACCGCCGCCAGCGGCTCGCACACGGTCACCGCCGGCAGCGACGCCGCGAGCGGACCGGCCTGGAAAGCACGCTGCTGCAGGTAGAAGCCCGAGACTCCCGCGGCGATCAACGCGTACGTCTGCCACGCGGTGAGGGCGCCGAGCAGATCGGACTCCACCAGGTCGGTGACGTACTTGGTGAACGCGACGGCGACGCCGAACAGCAGCCCACCGCCGACTCCGAGCAGCAGCGCCGCACGACCGGGCTCGCGCGTGAGCACACCGGCGACGGCGCCGACCAATGCCACCGCCACCACGGCGGCCAACGGCAGTGCCCACACCGACAGCGGCGCGTCGGCGGTGCCCTCGGTGGGGTCGCCGACCGCGACGAACGCCACCAACGCGACCGTGAGACCCACGGCCGAGATCCAGGTGGCGCGCCGCATCCGCAGACCGGAGTACTTCGCGGCGAGGGGAAGCGCGAACAGGAGCATGCTGACGAGCAACGGCTGCACCACGGACACCGACCCGACGGCCAGGGCCGCCACCTGCACCAGGTATCCGCCCAGGTCGCCGACCACCCCGGCCCACCACCGCGGGCTGCGCACGAGACCCGAGATCAACGAGTCCCCGTCCGCGACCGCCGACGCCGCCGTCTGCTGAGCGACGGCGGCGCAGGCGAAGAGAAATGCCGCGACGAGCGAGAGCCCGACCGCGAGCACGGACGAACTCACGGCGGAGGTCAGGCCTCGATCTCGGACCGGTCCTCGCTCCACAGGGTGTGGAACTTGCCGTCGGCGTCGATGCGCTCGTAGGTGTGCGCTCCGAAGAAGTCGCGCAGACCCTGCGTCAGCGCGGCGGGCAGACGTTCGGCGCGCAGTCCGTCGTAGTACGACAGGGCGGAGGCGAAGCCGGGCACCGGGATTCCGAGGAGTGTCGCGGTGGACACGACGCGACGCCAGCTGTCGACGGCGTTCTCGACGGCGTCACGGAAGTACGGCGCCAGCAACAGCGCGGGCAGTTCCGGGTTCTCGTCGTAGGCGTCCTTGATGCGGTTCAGGAACCGGGCCCGGATGATGCATCCTCCGCGCCAGATGGTGGCGAGATCGCCGGGGTGCAGATTCCAGTCGTACTCGGCCGAACCGGCGGCGATCTGATCGAAGCCCTGCGAGTAGGCGACGACCTTGGAGGCGTACAGCGCGGAACGGATGTCCTCGGTGAAGGTCTCGATGTCCTCGGGCTTCGCCGAGAGCGTTCCCGACGCCAGACCCTTGGACGCCTCGCGCTGGCCGCGCGCGCCCGAGAGTGCTCGGGCGAACACCGCCTCGGCGATGCCGGTGACGGGGACTCCGAGATCCAGTGCGGACTTGACGGTCCAGCGACCGGTGCCCTTCTGCTCGGCGGCGTCGACGATGACGTCGACCAGCGGCTTCCCGGTCTTCGCGTCCTTGTGGGCGAGCACCTGCGCGGTGATCTCGACGAGGTAGCTCTCGAGGTCGCCCTCGTTCCACTGGCGGAAGACGTCTGCGACCGCGTCCGGATCCATGCCCAGCGCGTCGCGTAGCAGGTTGTAGGCCTCACCGATGAGCTGCATGTCGGCGTACTCGATGCCGTTGTGCACCATCTTCACGAAGTGCCCGGACCCGTCGGGGCCGATGTGGGTGCAGCACGGGGTGCCGTCCACGTGTGCCGAGATCGACTCGAGCAGGGGCCCGACCGACTCGTACGACTTCGCGGGGCCGCCGGGCATGATCGAGGGGCCGTTGAGTGCACCCTCCTCGCCGCCGGAGATGCCGGCGCCGACGAAGAGAAGGCCGCGGTCCTTCAACGAGGACTCGCGGCGGATGGTGTCCGTGTAGAGGGCGTTGCCGCCGTCGATGATGATGTCGCCCTCGTCCATGACGCCGGCGAGTTCCTCGATGACCGCGTCCGTGGGATCGCCGGCCTTGACCATGATGACGACCTTGCGTGGCTTCTCGAGGCTGGCCACGAAGTCCTCGATGCTCTCGGACGCGACGAAGGTGCCGTCACTGCCGTGCGCGTCGAGCAGAGTCTGTGTCTTGGAGTAACTCCGGTTGTGCACCGCGACCACGTGTCCGTGGCGGGCGAAGTTCCGCGCCAGGTTGGACCCCATGACAGCGAGGCCGGTGACACCGATCTGGGCGAGAGGTGAAGAATCCGAGGAAGTCATTCCCCCAGCTTTCCCTGCCCGGCCCCGACGCGAAAGTCGGGGCCGGACAAGGACGGGAGAGCTGTCAGTCGCGCGCGGTGCCCGCAGCACGGCTGCGGAACCCGCCGGTGCGCGAAGCCGTTGCGCCCGTGCGGTTCTCGTCGCGGCCCTTGTAGCCACCGGTGGACTCGCCGCCGCGGTAGCCGCCGGTGCGGTTCTCGTCGCGGCCCTTGTAGCCACCGCTCGACTCACCGCCGCGGTACCCACCCGTGCGGTTCTCGTCGCGACCCCGGTATCCGCCGGAGTCGCCGCCACGGTAGCCACCTGTGCGCGGGGATCCCGAGGCGCCGAAGCGCGAGGGGCCACTGGGACGCTCGCGACGCGGTGCCTCACGCACCGGCTCGCCGGACGGAGCCTTGGCTCCGGTGATGGAACCGAGCTCCACCGAACCGGGGGAGACGTCCACCGAGGTGACCTTCACCCCGGCCTGGCCGGTCAGCCGGCTGATGATGCGGCGCTGGTTGGGCAGCGCGATGGCGACGACGGTGCCCGCCGCACCGGCACGTGCCGTACGGCCAGCGCGGTGCATGTAGTCCTTGTGATCCGCGGGCGGATCGACGTGCACGACCAGGTCGATGCCGTCGACGTGGATGCCGCGTGCGGCGACGTCGGTGGCGACGAGCACGGGGGTGCGGCCGCTCTTGAAGCGGTCGAGCACGCGGGTGCGCTGGTTCTGAGCCTTGCCGCCGTGCAGCGACTCGGCGTGGATGCCGACTGCGCGCAGGCGATCGGTGATGCCGTCGCAGCCGAGCTTGGTGCGGGCGAACATGATGGTCCGGCCACCCTCGCGAGCGGCGATCTCGGACAGGACGATGTCCTTCTGTCCACGGCCGACATTGAGGATGTAGTGATCCATCGACTCGACGGCGGCCTTGCTGTCACCGGTCGAGTGCTGGACGTGGTCGGCCAGGAACTGGCGGACCAACGACTGGACCTCGCGATCCAGCGTGGCGGAGAACAGCATGCGCTGGCCACCGTTCGCGGTCTGTCCGAGGATGTCGCGCACCTCGGGCAGGAAGCCCATGTCGGCCATCTGGTCGGCCTCGTCGAGTGCGGTGATCTCCACTGCCTCGAGGACGCAGGTGCCCTGACGCAGGTGATCGCCGAGGCGTCCGGGGGTGGCGACGAGAACGTCGACACCGCGGCGGAGCTGATCGGCCTGACGACCGAACGGGGTGCCGCCGACGGCCGGACGCACGCTCAGTCCGAGGACGGTGGCGTAGGACTGCAGCGAGTCGACGACCTGGAAGGCGAGCTCGCGGGTGGGGACCAGCACCAGTGCGCGGGGGCGCTTCGCGGCGGGCTTGGTACCGGTCGACGCCAGGCGGGCGAGCATCGGCAGACCGAACGCGAGCGTCTTGCCCGATCCGGTCTGTGCGCGGCCGAGAACGTTACGGCCGGCGAGGGCGTCGGTGATGGCCATCTTCTGGATGGGCGAGGGAACGGTGATGCCGTTCTTGGCGAGCGCCGCGACGATGGCCGCGGGAAGTCCGAGGTCGGAGAACGTGGTCTCGGACGCCTCGGGAGTGCTGGTGGCAGAAACAGAAACGGGGGTGGCGCTGGTCAACGCGGTGGTACCTCTCGGGGTTGCAGGCGCGTCGGTGCACAGCAACGATGAATCACCGCGCAGCGTGACGAGCCAGGGCACACATCACCTGGTCATCGATGCGCAAGCGGAGCTCGGGCGCAATGTGAGGTGTCTTGTCACCGGTATGACTCCGTGGCGTCCACGAGGGGACGGATCGGAGCGACGGCGAAATTTGTGCCATATCGACTAACGGATGGTTCTGATGAACCACGGGTAACACTACGCGACGAGTGGTGCCGATGCCGACTCGTGTGAGCCAGTAGTCACGAACCGTGTCGTGCGAGGCGCGTCAACTCGGTCAACCACGGCACGGCGACGTAGATGGTCGGCACCACGAGGATGGCCGCCGACGCGAGATAGGCGAGAGTGGCGACACCCGGGGTGGAACCGGGAGTGGCCAACCGGCGCACCCGCACCAGCGTGCTCGGCCCACCCGCGGCCAGAGCTCCCCGCGGCGCCGACGATCCGGAGCAGGCCACGAGAGCGCGGGCGAGGGGACGAGGGCCCGTGACGCGCACCGCGGAATCGTCCGCGAGCAATTCGACCAGCAGCTGCACCGACCCCAGCGCGGACCGGCTGCGCACGACGTGCGGGAACGCCTGGTTGACGGCCATGAACGCCTCGAGAACGAGATCGTGCCGCGCGCGCAGGTGGGAGCGTTCGTGGGTCAGGATGGCCGCCAGCTCGTCGTCGTCCAGGTTGGACAACGTGCCCTCGCTGACCACGACGCGTTGCCGCAGGCCGGGCAGGCAGTAGGCGATGGGGTCGAGGCTCTCGAGGACCCGCACGTCGGTTCCGTGGGCACTGGTCTCGCCCGCACTGCGATCGAGGATGTCGACCAGCGTGCGGTGTCGCGCACGCCGCCGTCGGGTCTTGATCGCCACCAGGGACGTGGCCCAGACGAGCCGCGCACCGATGACGAGGGTGATCGCGAGCACCGTCACGTAGAGGATCCACAGCGGGAGGCCGAGGGCGTCGATCTCGGCCGTCGGCGCCGTGGTGGGCCGGCCGTCCGGTCCGGGGACGAGCAGCTGGCTCGCGATCGCGAGACCGGAACTGAAGGCCGAGAGCACCGCGGCGAGTGCGATCGCCTGCCACAGCACCAGGGCGGCGCGCGGTGTCCGGTGCGGCCATGTCGCACGGGACAGCATCGCGGGAACCGGTCCCGTCAGGATCAACGCGAGTACCGCGAAGACCAGTGCTGTCGGTGCGTTCATGTCCTCACCGTCGTGTGGGAGGGAGCGTCGAGGGTCGAGAGGTCAGGCGTTGGAGGAACCGTCGTCCTGCGTCTCCAGTGCCGCGAGGGCCTCCCGGAGTGCGGCGGCCTCGTCGGCGCCGACCCGACCCACGAAGTGGACCAGGGCAGCAGCGCGTCCGCCGGAGCGGTCGGCCTGCTGGAGGGCGTCGACCATGAGGCTGGCGACAAGCTCTTCGCGCCCATGTACCGGAGCGTACCGATGCGCGCGGTCGTCCCGCTGCTGGGTGACGAGCTTCTTCTTCGCCAGACGCTGCAGGACCGTCATGACCGTCGTGTACGCGAGCTCACGCTTCGACGCCAGTGCCTCGTGGACCTGACGGACGGTCTGCGGCTCCGAACTCGACCACAAATGTTCCATCACTGCTCGTTCGAGATCGCCCAGGCCTGCCATTCGTCAGATGATACGGCCACTCCGACGCAAATGCGTACTACACGGTGTAGCAGCGGGTCGTCGCACGTCGGCGCGCGTCCACCGGCGCGGAAACACGCGTCGAGAACTACTGCGCGGCTACTGTTGCGCCGTGGCATTCGTCGACACGTCGTTGGTCAGTGGACCGGTCCCGATCGTCGTCACGGTCGTCGGAGTGCTCGGGCTCGTCTGGCTCGTGCTCGCGCGGCGTCGGCGGCACCTCACCCGCGCCGTCCCGGTGGCCGTCGCGGTGGCGGCCGTCCTCACGGTGGCGGCGTGGTTCGGCATCGAGAAGATCTGGCGGGTCTTCCCCGATCCCGTCGAGACGTCGGTCTACGTCTGGGTCGGTCTCGGAGTCCTGGGTCTGTTCCTCCTCGTGCCGCGGATGCTGGCCGCGACACGGTGGTGGACCCGCGTGGTGACCGTGATCGCGACGGTGGCCGTGGTCGCGACGTCCGCGCTGCAGGTCAACCTGGTCTTCGACGCCTACCCCACCGTCGGTACCGCCCTGGGGATCTCGTCCGTGCAGGAGGTGGACGTCGACGACGTCACCGGCCGCACCGCCGACCCGATCACCGGTACACCTCTCGCGAGCGTGTGGACCGCCCCCGCCGACATGCCGACCGGTGGTCGCATCCTGGACACGCCGATCCCGGGCACGGAGTCGGGTTTCTCCGCTCGGAACGCGAAGGTCTACCTGCCGCCCGCGTACTTCACCGCACGCCGGCCGCTGCTGCCCGTCCTCGTGCTGCTCGCCGGCCAACCCGGAGCGCCCGACGACTGGCTCACCGGCGGCCGGTTGGTCCAGACGATGGACGCCTACGCCGCCGATCACGCAGGTCTCGCACCCGTCGTGGTGGTGGCGGACGCGACCGGGTCCACCATCGCCAATCCGCTCTGCGTCGACTCTCCGCTCGGCAACGTGGCGTCCTATCTGGCGAAGGACGTGCCGGCGTGGGTGAACGCGACCCTGCAGGTGGACACCGATCCGGCGCACTGGGCGATCGGCGGGCTCTCCTACGGCGGTACCTGCGCCATGCAGATGACCACCAACTACCCGCAGTTGTACCCGACCTTCCTCGTTCTCTCGGGGCAGCTCGAACCGACGTTGGGGGACAAGCAGCGCACGCTGGACGCGGCGTTCGGCGGAAGCGAGGCCGCATTCGAGGCCGTGAACCCGATGAACCTCATGGCCACACGCCAGTACCCCACCAGCGCCGGCGCCTTCGTCGTCGGCGCCAGTGATCCCGATTACCAGAACTCGGCGAAGCAGCTGCTCGCCGCCGCACAGAAAGCCGGAATGGACGTGCGTTATGCCGAGGTCCCGGGTGGACACAGTTACGAGACGTGGTCTGCGGGCCTGAAGCTGGAGCTGGACTGGCTCTGCACCCGGCTGGGGTTGACGTCGTGACCGATCCGTCCGCCGCAGGATCTCCCGCGCAGGGTCCGGTCGCCCGTGCGCGGACCGACATCGCCGCGTGGTGGGGACGAACCGGTCGCCAGGGCGCACGGTTGTGGTCCACGATCGCCTACGGCGCCAAGGGGGCTCCGGTCAGCCTCGCACTGCTGGCCGTCATGTGGGTGGGGCTGATCGTGCTCTCCCTCACCACGCGCAGCTATCGCAGCTTCCTCGACCACCACACCGCGCTGGGCATCGTTCCGATCGAGAACCTGCGGCTCTGGACCCCCGTCACGTCGGGGCTGTTCGCCGTGGGGGTGGCCGCCTTCGTCGTCGCCACCGCGTTGTTCCTCGTCGTGGCCGCGCCGATCGAGCACCGGATGGGTACCCGGCGCTTCGCGGTCGCCGTCCTGGTGACCCAGGTGGGCGGCTCGCTGCTGGGTCTCGCGCTGGCCGCTCTCGGGCAGTTGCTCGACGAGGGGTGGGGCTTCCAGCTCCATCTCGGTGTCACCTCGGGCCCCACGGCCTGGATCCTCGGCACGCTGATGGTGGCCAGCGCGAACATGGGAACGCTCTGGCGTCGGCGGGTGCGGGTGGGCCTCGTGGCGCTGACCGTCGTGATGGCCCTGTTCGGTGGCCATCTCGCCGACATCACCGCGCTCGGCTCGGTCGTGGTCGGCGCAGTGGCGGGTCCGTTGATCGTCGGACGATCCTCTCGCGCGACCCATCTCGCCGGTACCCGCCGCGAGGGTCGGGTGCTGGTGGCCCTCATCGTCGCGGCGTCCGCGATCGGCCCGATGATCGCTGCCTTCTCGCCCAATGCGGTGGGCCCGTTCGCCGTGCTGCGCGAACTGTTCCGCAGCCAGGAGTGGACGCTCGACGAGGTGAACCTGGTCTGTGGTGCAGATCCGGGGTCCACCGACTGCCGACGCGGGCTGCTCGATCTCCGACTCGGTGGCGTGGGACCGGTGCTGGCCAGCGTCATGCCCTCGGTCTATCTGCTGGTCCTCAGCGACGGACTGCGCCGCGGGCGTCGGTTCGCCTGGATCGGTGCGATGGTCTCGCAGGTAGTGCTCCTGGCCCTGGCGCTCGCCAACTACCTGATCCGCTTCGCCGATCTGGACAACGGCGACACGCTGTTCTACGGCGTCGCAGATCCGACGCTCTACCGCACCGCCGTCCCGTTCGTCGTCCCCCTGGCGGTCATGGCACTGCTGGTGGTCACGCGCACGAACTTCGACGTGTCCGCGCCTTCCGGTACGTACACGCGCCTGTGGGCCACCGTGGTCGGGGCCGGCGCGGTTCTCGCCGTTCTCTACGTCGCCGTCGGCGCGCTGATCCGGTCCGGTTTCGACGGCAGCCCGGGAGTGCTGACGCTGCTCGGCGACTTCCCGCAGCGGCTCGTGCCCCCGGTTCTGCTGCAGTGGTTCGACCCGCCCTTCCTGCCGACGAGCTGGCTCGCCACCGTGCTCTACGAATGGACGGGCATCGTGTTCTGGGCGGTGCTGGTCGTCGCGACCGCGGGATCGTTCGTGAGACCGGCGTACGGCGTGGAGACCGACGCCATCGAGCGCGCCCGGGCGGTGCTGACGAGCAGCAGCGGCAGCGCCCTGTCCTGGATGACGACGTGGCGCGGCAACCGGTACTGGTTCTCGCCCGACGGTCGCAGTTACGTCGCGTTCCGGGTGATCTCGGGTATCGCTCTCACCACCGGCGATCCGGTGGGTCCGCCCGCGGACCGGGAGGCGGCCATCGTCGGCTTCTCCGAGTACGCCGCCGCGAACGGATGGTCGCCCTGCTTCTACTCGGTGACGCCGGACGTCGCGGCGATCACCGGCGCTCTGGGCTGGGAGAGCATCCAGGTGGGGGAGGAGACCGTGCTCCCGCTCGCGGATCTCGCGTTCACTGGCAAGAAGTTCCAGGACGTCCGCACCGCGGTGAACCGGGCGAAGAAGGCCGGTGTCGAGGCCGAGTGGATCTCGTTCCCGACGGCGCCGCTGGCGATCACGGACCAGATCACCGCGATCTCCGAGGAATGGGTCGCCGACAAGGGCATGCCCGAGATGGGCTTCACGCTCGGCGGCCTGGACGAGGTCGACGATCCGCAGGTCCGGTGCCTCATCGCCGTGGACGAGCAGCGCACCGTGCACGGCATCACCTCGTGGATGCCGGTGTACCGCGACGGCGTCGTCGTGGGCTGGACCCTGGACTTCATGCGCCGTCGGTCCGAGGGCTTCCGGCCCGCGATGGAATTCCTCATCGCGTCCGCCGCACTGTCCCTGCAGGAGGAGGGCGCGCAGTTCCTCAGTCTGTCGGGAGCGCCGCTGGCCAAGGTGGGCGATCCGACCGAGGACACGGCGCAGACGTCGACACTCTCGGGGATGCTCGAGCGTCTGCTCGACGTCGTGGGCCGCACGCTCGAACCGGTCTACGGCTTCCGGTCGTTGCTGGCGTTCAAGTCGAAGTTCCAGCCGGTGTACGAGCCGATGTACATGACGTTCCCCGATCCGGCTGCGCTACCGAGCATCGGCAACGCCATCGGACGGGCCTACCTGCCGGACGTGTCCTTCGGTCAGAGTGTCCGGCTCGTGAAGACGATGATCGACCGCTGACCGTCAGGCCGGTCGGATGCCGGCGCCCGCTCGGACGTGGCGGGTGCCGATGGGCACGATCAGCGGACGATCGGAGACCGGGTCGTCGATGACGGCCGCGGACAGGCCGAAGACGTCGAAGAGCATCTTCTCGGAGATGACCTCGGACGGCGTACCGCTGGCGACGATCGCTCCCTCGTGCATGACCACGAGACGATCGCTGTAGCGGACGGCCAGGTTGAGGTCGTGCAGCACCATCACCACGGTCCGGCCCATCTCGTCGTGCATCCGGTCCACCAGGTCGAGGACCTCGATGGAGTGCGCGAGATCGAGGTAGGTGGTCGGCTCGTCGAGGAGCAGGACGTCGGTGCCCTGCGCCAGTGCCATGGAGATCCAGGCACGCTGGCGCTGTCCTCCCGAGAGCTGGTCGACGGGACGTTCGGCGAGATCCTCGATACCGGTGAGCTTCAGCGCACGCGCCACCTCGGACTCGTCGTCGCGGGACCACTGCCGGATCCAGGACTGGTGGGGATGGCGGCCTCGTGCCACCAGGTCCGCCACCGTCAGCCCCTCCGGGGCGATCGGCGACTGCGGGAGCACCCCGAGAGTGCGCGCGACGTCGCGGGTCTTCATGTGGCCGATCGCCTTGCCGTCCAGCGTCACCTGGCCCTGGCGCGGGGACAGCAGGCGGCCGAGGGCGCGCAGCAGAGTCGACTTGCCGCAGCCGTTGGGTCCGATGACCGTCGTGACGACGCCGGTGTGGATCTCGAGGTCGAGCCCCTCGATGATGATGCGGTCGCCGTAGCCGACCGAGATGTTCTCCGCGGCGAGACGGTGCGGAGGTGTGGCTCCGGTGATCTCCGGATGCGCGTGCACGCTCATACTGTCGCCTTTCGGTTGACTCGGACCAGCAGATAGAGGAGGAAGGGTCCGCCGAGGACGGACGTGACGATGCCGACGGGGAGCTCGACCGGCAGAATCGTGCGCGCCACCAGGTCGGACCCCACCACGGTGACGGCGCCGGTGAGGGCCGAGGCGATCAGCGGAGGCTCGGCGCACCGGGTCAGCCGCAGGGCGATCTGCGGCGCGGCGAGGGCCACGAATCCGATCGGGCCGGCGACGCTCGTGGCGATGGCGGCCATCGCGACCGAGATGACGAGCAGGACGGCCTGGGACCGCTGCACGTCCACGCCCAGCGAGCGGGCGGTGTCCGGCCCGAGCCGCATGGCGGACAGTCGGAACGACATGATCACCGAGCCCGCTCCGAGAACGACCACGGCGGCGGTGACGGGCCACACCTGCGACCACGTGGCGCCGGAGAGCGTACCGGTGAGCCACAGCTGGGCGCGGGTGACGTCGGTGATGTCGGCATTGACCAACATCCAGCCGATCAGCGCGACCATCATGGCGTTGATCGCGATGCCCACGAGCACCAGCCGCATGCCCTGCACTCCGCCCCGCCACGACAACAGGTACACCAGCGCTGCGGTGAGCAGCCCGCCGACGAGAGCGGCGAGGGTCACGCCGAGCGTGGCGAACAGGCCCACGGCCGTACTGGTGCCGCTCAGGACGATCAGCGAGATGGCGGCGACGCTCGCGCCGGACGTGATGCCGAGAATGTCCGGGCTCGCGAGTGAGTTGCGGGTGATCGACTGCATCAACGCGCCGGAGACGGCGAGCGCAGCTCCTACGAGCGCGCCCGTGAGGGCACGCGGCAGGCGGAGGTCCATGACGACGAAACGCTCGATCCGCGAGCCGCCGCCCACCAACACGTTCACGACGTCCGGGATCGACAGCGGGTAGTCGCCGCGCCCGACGTTCAGACAGAACACGAGGAACAGCACGATCGCGAGGGCGAGGGTGACGAGCACCCTGGCGGGGCGACGCACCGTCGACAGCGGTCCCATGCGGAAGGCCGGGCGACCCGCCACCGACGGCGCGGTGGCCGCGGAACGGACGGTCGGGTGGGCGGTCACAGCGACACCAACGTCCGACGGCGTACCAGGGCGATGAAGAACGGCGCGCCGATCAGCGCGAGCACGATGCCGACCTGCAGTTCACCGGGCCGCACGACGACGCGACCGATGACGTCGGCGAGCACGAGCAGGACACCGCCCAGCGCGCCGGCGAACGGGAGCAGCCAGCGATAGTCCGGGCCGGTGATGGCACGCGCGATGTGGGGCACCACCAGTCCGACGAAGGCCACGGGCCCACACGCAGCGGTCGCCGCGCCGGTCAGAAGTGTGATGGCCACGATGCCGACGACGCGCGTGAGGGTGATGTTGGTGCCCAGTGAGCGGGCGACGTCGTCACCGAGGCTGATCGTGTTGAGGGCCGGCGTGCCCGCGACGGCGATGATCAGCCCGATGACGATGAACGGGAGCACGGTCCAGAAGATGTCCGGCCCGCGTCCCGAGACGGAGCCGACGACCCAGAACCGGTAGCTGTCGAGGGTGGTCTGATCGAGCAGCACCACCGCGTTGGTCATGGCCTGCAGGAAGAACGCGATCGCGGCTCCCGCGAGGGCCAACGACAGCGGGTTGGCCCGCGCCCCGCCCAGAGACGCGGTACCGAACACGACGATGCTGGCGGTTGCAGCGCCGGCGAAGGCGAACCAGAGGTAGCCACCGGGGGACGTGATGCCGAAGAGGTAGATCGCCATGACGACGAAGAAGGCGGCACCGGCGTTGAGGCCGAGCAACCCGGCATCGGCGAGCGGATTGCGGGTGTGGCCCTGGATCAGGGCGCCGGCGACGCCGAGTGCGATGCCCACGACGAGTCCGAGGATCGTGCGGGGGAGGCGTAGCGACCGGACGATCACGTCGGTGTCGGTCCCGGTGGCGGAGAACAGCGCATGGAAGATCTCGGCGAAGGTGAGCGGCCGCGCACCGACGGCCACGCTCATGAGCGCGACGAGCACGATGGCGGCGACGAGGATGATCAGTCCGGAGGTTCGGCGTCGACGGGTCGCTGCCGAGGAGGTGTCCGGAGCGACCGGTTCGAAGTCCTCCGCGACCGCGATGGTGAGCCGGACCGTCTCGACACCGGGCTTCCGACGCAGCGTCAGAGCAGGTCGGACGCCCACCGCGTCACCGGTCTCGGCGTCCCGCAGCACGAGGGCGAACAGGGACTTACCGACGCTCTGTCCGGCGCGACCGTCCCGGAACCCCCGGTTCCACACCAGCACACCCGCGGCCGCGAGCACCGCGATGACGCCGAAGACCGCGCGGTCGACCTGGCCGCCGCCGTTGTCGTCGGCGAGCGATCGGACGACGACGAGGCCGAGCACGAGGGGGAGCAGGACGACACCGACGTCGACCGCCGAGGCTGCCGCGACGGTCACCCGGCCGGGCGCCCGCCGATCCGCGTCGGCGATCGAGTAGTCGCGATCGGGACGAACCGTGGTGCCGGGCTCGGGGAGGTCGTTCGGGCCGGGGTGAGATGCGAGAGGTCCGGACGCGGTGTCGGTCACGCGGTCCTCCTCGATCGGTGTGGTGGTGTCTCTCATGGAAGGTTACGCAAGCCTAAGCAGTCGTGTGGCGGCGCGGTCTCGCGGTGATGCGAACCACACCCGGTTGTCTCAGATGTATTGGTTAGGCTTACCTTATGACTCGACCGGTCGCCTCGACCGGTCGGTGCGTGTCACCGTCCGGGCACCTGCAGACGAGGAGTTCCATCCGATGACAGTCACGATCGACACCGTCGTCTCACCGCACGATCGTCGAGCCGCGGTGTCCACCGCCTTCCGGCACACCATGACCGCTCTGCGACACCTCGATCCGGAGGCCCCCCGCGTGTACGCCGTCGCGGACATGGCCGAGCAGAGCAAGCGTCGCTGGTGGTCGTTCGCCACCGGGCTCGAGTCGGGCCGCTTCGAGGCCCTGCTGCGCCGGTCGTCGCTCGACCATCCGGACCCGCGTCGTGCGGTGGACCAGGTGGCGGCCGCACTCGTGCACGCGGTCGTGGGACGGTCGGCCGCGGCGTTCGTCGGATGTGGACGGGTGTGGGACCCCGGCCCCGAGAATCTCTGGATCCATCTCGACAGCGACGTGGGCATCGACTGGGCGGGCGTGCGGGACACGGCGCTGCGCTCGGTGTCCGGCTCGGGCGCGACCGCGGGAACGGTGGTCATGCCGTGCGACGAGGCGCTCGCGGCCTGGACCGCGCATCGCGCTGCTCGCTCGCTCGAGGTCGCCGCGGCAGGGTTGTCCGCGCTCGGTCCTCTGGACGCCACGCAGATGAGCCGCATCGTGGGCGAGTCGGTCCTCGGCGCCTCGGCACGAGTTCCGTTGCTGGGTGGCGTGTCTCGTGACGGCGGCTGGCGCAGGGGGCAGATGCTCCTCGATGCGTTCGTCGACGCGGGGTGGCGCGTTCGGTTACGGCGACCTGCGTGACTTAGGCAAGGCTATCCTGTATAGTCCGAGCCACACGAACTTCGGATCGTGCCGACGTCCTGAGGGCTGCAGCGACGTCGGCGTCCGTGCCCCGGCGGGTCTCGCGACACACTGCGAGGCCCGCCGCTTCGTGTCCGTCCACGTGATTCACTGAACGCCATGAACGATGTGTCACCGTCGGTGTCGGACGAACTTCGAGAGCAGCTGGACAGCGGTTTCGGGAAGGTGCTGGGTCTGCAGTTCCGCGAACTGGGACCCGATCGGGTCACCGCGGAGTGGACCGTGCGCCCGGAACTCCTGCAGCCGTTCGGGATCGTGCACGGCGGCGTGCACTGCGCCGTCGTCGAGTCGCTGGCGAGCACGGCGGGCGCCCTGTGGTTGGGGGATCGCGGCCACGTCGTCGGAGTCAACAACACCACCGATTTCATCCGCGCCGCCCGCGAGGGCGTGCTCACCGCCGAGGCACTGCCCGTGCACCGCGGGCGGACCCAGCAGATCTGGACCGTCACCATCACCGATGCCGCGGACCGTCTCATCGCCCGCGGCCAGGTCCGACTGCAGAACATCGAGGACACGGGGCGGATAGGCGCGTCCTGACGCGCGTCCGGCGAGCGCGACGGCCGAGGTCGTGCCAGCATTGCCTGTCGCCGTCGTTCGCCGCGAAGGGAAGTGTCCCCCATGAGATTGTCTCCGCACGAGCAGGAGAGGTTGCTGCTCAGCTACGCCGCGGAACTGGCGCGTCGCCGGCAGCAGCGCGGACTCCGGTTGAACCATCCGGAGGCGATCGCGCTGATCACAGACCACCTGCTCGAGGGCGCACGCGACGGGCGGTCCGTGGCGGAACTGATGTCGTCGGGCCGTGAGGTGCTGACCCGCGCCGACGTGATGGACGGCATCCCGGAGATGCTGCACGAGGTGCAGGTGGAGGCCACGTTCCCGGACGGCACCAAGCTCATCACCGTTCATGACCCGATCTCGTGAAGGAGTGCGCGTGATTCCCGGAGAGATCATCACCGAGGACGGGTCGATCGAGCTCAACGCCGGTCGTGCGTCGCTCACTCTCGACGTCGTGAACGACGGCGATCGGCCGGTGCAGGTGGGAAGTCACGTCCATCTCCCGCAGGCCAACGCCGCGCTGACGTTCGATCGCGTCGCCGCGCACGGGAAGCGCCTCGACATCCTGGCGGGCACCGCGGTGCGGTTCGAACCGGGTATCGCTCAGGAGGTCGTGCTCGTCGACATCGGCGGTCTCCGCGAGGTTCACGGCATCTCGCTCACCCCGCCCGGCGCACTGGACGACACGACACCCCGGGACGGTCACTGATGGCGTACCTCGATCGTTCGCGCTACGCGGAGCTGTACGGACCCACCACGGGTGACCGGATCCGCCTGGCAGACACCGATCTGCTGATCGAGATCACCGAGGACCGCAGCGGTGGGCCGGGTCTCGCCGGCGACGAGGCCGTGTTCGGCGGCGGCAAGGTGATCCGCGAGTCGATGGGACAGTCGCGGGCCACGCGGGCCGACGGTGCGCCCGACACCGTCATCACCGGTGTCGTGGTGCTCGACCACTGGGGTGTGATCAAGGCCGACGTCGGACTGCGTGACGGACGGATCGTGGCGCTGGGCAAGGCCGGGAACCCGGACACCATGCCGGGAGTGCATCCCGGTCTCGTCATCGGGCCGTCCACCGAGATCATCGCCGGCAACGGCAAGATCCTGACCGCCGGCGCCATCGACTGCCACGTGCACCTCATCGCCCCCCAGCTCATGGAGGAGGCGCTCGGCGGTGGCATCACCACCATCATCGCCGGCGGCACCGGCCCCGCCGAGGGCACGAAGGCGACCACCGTGACCCCGGGTGCCTGGCATCTGGCGCGGATGCTCGAGGCCATGGACGGGTGGCCGCTGAACGTGGCGCTGCTGGGCAAGGGCAACACCGTCTCACCCGACGCGATGTGGGAGCAGTTACGTTCCGGCGCATCGGGATTCAAGCTGCACGAGGACTGGGGCTCGACCCCGGCCGCCATCGACGCGTGCCTGCGGGTCTGCGACGAGGCCGGTGTGCAGGCGGCGCTCCACTCGGACACTCTGAACGAGGCGGGCTTCGTCGAGGACACCCTCGGCGCGATCGCCGGTCGCGGCATCCACTCGTACCACACGGAGGGTGCGGGCGGCGGGCACGCGCCGGACATCATCACGGTCGCCTCGCAGCCCCACGTGCTCCCGAGTTCGACCAACCCGACTCGGCCGCACACGGTCAACACTCTCGACGAGCATCTCGACATGCTGATGGTCTGTCACCACCTCAGCCCGTCCATTCCCGAGGACCTCGCCTTCGCCGAGAGCCGCATCCGCCCCTCGACCATCGCGGCCGAGGATCTGTTGCACGACATGGGTGCCATCTCGATGATCGGCAGCGACTCGCAGGCAATGGGACGCATCGGTGAGGTGGTCATGCGGACGTGGCAGACCGCACACGTGATGAAGAAGCGTCGTGGCTTCCTCGCCGGTGACTACCGTGCGGACAACAACCGCGCGATGCGGTACGTCGCGAAGTACACGATCTGCCCGGCCGTGGCGCACGGACTCGACGGCGAGGTCGGATCCGTCGAGCCCGGCAAGTTGGCCGACCTCGTGCTGTGGGAGCCGGCGTTCTTCGGTGTCCGGCCGCATCTGGTGATCAAGGGCGGCATGATCGCGTGGGCCACCATGGGCGACGCCAACGCCTCGATTCCGACACCGCAGCCGGAACTGCCGCGACCGATGTTCGGAGCGGCACCCAAGGCGGCGGCCGCCACGTCCGTGCACTTCGTCGCGCCCCAGGCGCTCGACGACGGGCTGGCCGATCGCCTCGACGTCGCGCGTCGACTCGTTCCGGTCGGGAACGTCCGCGGCATCGGGAAGGCACAGATGGTGAACAACGACGCGGTTCCCCGCATCGAGGTCGATCCGGACACCTTCACCGTCCGCATCGACGGCGACGTCTGGACCGAGCAGCCGGCGACGGAGCTGCCGATGGCGCAGCGGTACTTCCTGTTCTGATGACGAATCCGCATTCCGGTGTCGGCCTCGCCACGTTGCTCACCCTCGCCGACTCACGGCTCCCGATCGGTGGGCACGTGCACTCGGGGGGAGTCGAGGAGGCGATCGCCGAGGGACTCGTCCGGG
The DNA here is from genome assembly GCF_036163995.1 of Rhodococcus sp. NBC_00294. Taxonomy (NCBI): domain Bacteria; kingdom Bacillati; phylum Actinomycetota; class Actinomycetes; order Mycobacteriales; family Nocardiaceae; genus Rhodococcus; species Rhodococcus sp. NBC_00294. The sequence goes on along the minus strand of NZ_CP108043.1, from coordinate 3,292,689 downwards.
ACCTGCCGACGCTCGAGGCGTATCTGCTGCGGCGTATGCGCATCAGCGGCGCCGTGGCGGCGTCGATCGCTGCCGCCGTGGCCGCCGGTGTCCTGCCCGCGGACACCGCCGATCGCGAGACCGACGCCCGCACGCCGTCTCCTGCGGCTCGCGCCGCGTCCCGCGCCCAGGGGAGGGGGTTGCGTCGCCTCGCCGAGACGGTATGGCCGGACCACGACTGGACGGCGGTCGGACGGCGCCCGCACCTGCCCGTCGTGGCGGGAGTCGTCGGTGCCGTCACCGGCGCGGGACCGTACGAGACGGCGTCCGTGCAGATCTACACGGCCATGACGGGCGCCGCCATCGCCGCCCAGCGACTTCTCGCGTTGGACCCGGGCGCCGTGGCGGGGTGCACCGTGGCGCTCGCGGCCGAGTGCGACCGGATCGCGGCCTCGGTCGCGCGCGCGCTCCCGGCTCTGTCCGACGAATCGGATCCGCTGCTGGACCACCTCGGCGAACGTCACGTCCGGCGCGAACGCCCCCTCTTCGTCTCCTGATCACCCCACAGAAAGAGAGAACACCCAATGCCTCCGCATCTCATCGACGGCGAGCCCCACTCCCACGCCCTGGACCGGCCCAAGCGCGTCCGCACACCCGGAGAAGCGCTGCGCGTGGGTATCGGCGGTCCCGTCGGATCCGGCAAGACCGCACTGGTGGCGGCGCTGTGCCGCCAGCTGCGCGAAGAACTGTCGCTGGCCGTGTTGACCAACGACATCTACACGACGGAGGATGCCGACTTCCTGCGCCGTCACGCAGTTCTGCCGGACGAGCGCATCACGGCCGTGCAGACCGGCGGCTGCCCGCACACGGCGATCCGTGACGACATCACGGCGAACCTGGATGCCATCGACGACCTGGTCGACGCCAATCCGCCGCTCGATCTGATCCTCGTCGAGTCGGGCGGCGACAACCTCACCGCGACCTTCTCGTCCGGGCTGATCGACGTGCAGATCTTCGTCGTGGACGTCGCCGGCGGTGACAAGGTGCCGCGCAAGGGCGGTCCCGGCGTGACGTTCTCGGATCTGCTCGTGATCAACAAGACCGATCTCGCCCCCATGGTGGGTGCCGACCTCACGGTCATGGAGAACGACGCGGTGCGGGTGCGTGAGGGTCGTCCCACCGCTCTGATCTCGCTCACGGAGGATCCTGCCGCGACGGTGGTGCTCACCTGGGTGCGCGAGCAGCTCGCTGCCGTCGCCGCCTGACGTGACGACGCACGGCGCCCTGCGCTCGACGGTGCTCGTCGTCGCGTCGCGGAGCAGGTCACCGCGCATCGAGGCGGTGGGCGGGCTCGCCGTGCGCCGGACCGGTGTCGACCGCGTCCACCTCGTCGGCTCGGCCGCGACCCCGCTGGGTGGGGACACCATCGACGTCCGGATCGTGGTCGAGGCGGGGGCGCGGCTGCACGTGTGCAGTGTCGCCGCCTCGGTGGCATTGCCCGGGCGCTCGACCGACGTGTCACACGCGTCGTGGACCGTGGAAGTCGAGGACGGCGCCGAGGTGATCGTGGACCCGGAACCCACCATCGTCGCCGGGTCGGCGGACCACCGATCGTCGGTGTCGCTGCATCTCGGCGACCGGGTACGCGCCGCCGTGCGCGAACGAATCCAGATCGGCCGCACCGGGGACATGGACGGCCGGTGGTCGGGTCTCTTTCGAGTCGACGGCGTGGCCGGTCCGGTGCTCCGCCACCGACTCGACCTGGGCAGGGGCGCCGCAGGGCACGACGCGCTCTTCGCGCCGACCGCGTCGATCAGTACGTTGACCTGGCCGGAGTGTCTGGCGGACAGTCCCTCCGGAGACGCCGAGGCCGGTCTGGAGACGACGATGCCGATGGCCGGAGGCGGAACACTGTCCACCTGGCTCGGCCATCGGCTCCCGGTCACCCGGTCGGTCGCTGCGCTCTCGGCGCGGGGAGATCAGCCTGCGCGCTTGGCTTCCGCGGTCTCCGCCGCTCCGTCGTTCGCGGAGGGCTCCTCGCCCTGACGCTCGGCCGGTGTGGGTGAGGCACCGGAGGCGGCCCGCTTCTCCGTGCTGTCGAGCTGCTTGCTCTGTTCCGCGGCGTCGGCCGTGGCACGGGACTCGCGGTCCGCCGCCTTCGAGGTCGCCTCGACCGTGCGGGTGGGGATCGCCACGCCGTCGACGCGGTTCTCCTGCTCGAGCGTGTGGAGTTGCTCGATCGCGAGGCGCGCGAACACCTGCTGTTCGGTGGACGCCATCTGCGCCCGACCCTTGCCCAGGAAGGTGACGAACCAGGAGATCACCGTCGTCAGACGGTTCCGGTATCCCACCTGGTAGAAGAGGTGGAGTCCGAGCCATGCGACCCAGGCGATGAATCCGCCGAACTCCAGCTTGCCGACCTTGCACACGGCGCTGAATCGCGACACGGTGGCCATCGATCCCTTGTCGAAGTACGAGAACGGCTTGCGCTCGGACGGGTTCTGTCCGTCGAGTGAGGCCTTGATCTGCTTCACCGCGTACTTGGCGCCCTGGATCGCGCCCTGCGCCATACCCGGGACGTCCTTGACCGACATCATGTCGCCGACCACGAACACGTTGGGGTGTCCCTTGACGGTCAGATCCGGCTCCACCACGACACGGCCCGCGCGGTCGACCTCGGTGCCGTCGGACTGGTCGGCGAGCTGCTTGCCCAGCGGGCTGGCCTGCACGCCGGCGGACCAGACCTTGCACTGCGCCTCGATGCGGCGTTCGGTGCCGTCCTTGTCCTTGACGGTGAGACCGTCGTTGTCGACGCCGTTGACCATCGCGTTGAGCTGGATGTCGACACCGAGCTTGGTGAGGCGCTTCGCGGCCTTCTCGCCCAGCTTCTTGCCCATCGGGGGGAGCACGGCGGGCGCCGCGTCGAGCAGCACCACCTTCGCGTCCTTGGCGTCGATGTTGCGGAAGGCTCCGTCGAGCGTGCGCGTCGCGAGCTCGGAGATCTGGCCCGCGAGCTCGACGCCGGTGGGGCCTGCGCCGACCACGACGAACGTCATCAGGCGCTCGCGCTCGGCCGGATCGGTGGACAACTCGGCCTGCTCGAACGCGCCGAGGATGCGTCCGCGCAGTTCCAGGGCGTCGTCGATCGTCTTCATGCCGGGTGCGAACTCGGCGAAGTGGTCGTTGCCGAAGTAGGACTGCTGTGCGCCCGCAGCCACGATGAGGCTGTCGAACGGCGTCACGGTCTCGCGCTCGAGCAGCCGCGAGGTGACGGTCTTGTTCGTCAGGTCGATGGTCTCGACGTCACCCATCAGAACCTCGGCGTTCTTCTGCTTGCGCAGGATGACGCGGGTCGCGGGGGCGATCTCGCCGACCGAGAGGATGCCCGTGGCCACTTGGTAGAGCAGTGGCTGGAACAGGTGGTGGGTGGTCCGCGCGATGAGCGTGACGTCCACATCGGCTCGCTTGAGGGCCTGTGTGCCGAAGAGGCCACCAAAGCCGGAACCGATGACGACGACGCGGTGGCGCTTCTTCTCGTTCGTCTCGACGCTCATGTATCCGCTCCTAGATGTCTATGCGTTCTGAGCTCAACGGTAGTCTCCCCACCCCCGCGCGTCTCCGCGAGGCCGTCGTCAGGGGACGAGGACGTACTTGCCGCGCGGGTGGTGCGTCTGCAGTTCGCGGTGGGCGGTGGCCGCCTCCGCGAGGGGAAACGTCCCGGCCACCGTCACGGTGATGACAGATCCGGCCAACTCGAGCAGAGGTAGACGCGCCTCCTTGCGCCTTGCGGCGCTCTCGTTGTTCCCGCCGCCCGCGGACCGGAAACCCTCGTCGGCTGCCCGACCGAAGGCAGTGATGGTCACGATGCGCGTCCGGTCCTGCACGACCGCCAGGGACACGTCGATCGCCTCGTCGGTGCCGGCCGTGTCCAGCGCGGCATCCACGCCGTCGGGCGCCGCGGTGCGTACCCGGTCGAGCAGACCGTCGCCGTACGCGACTGCGACGGCGCCGAGGGCGCGCACCGCGTCGAGGTTGCGGGGACTCGCGGTGCCGATCACCTGTGCTCCGCGGTGCAGGGCGAGCTGGACCGCCTGCGAGCCGACGGCGCCGGATGCTCCGTGGATCAGGACGCAGTCGCCGTCCCCGACGCTCGCGAGCTCCGCCATGTCGTACGCGGTGGCCGCGGTGAGGGAGTACCCGGCCGCTTCCTCCCAGCCGAGCGCCTGCGGTTTCGGCAGCACCGCGTCGGCATCGACGAGAAGGCGATCGGCGTAGGCACCGTCTGCCAGAACGATGACCTCGTCGCCGACACGGACGGGACCCGCCGGTCCGACGGAGTCGCGCCCCACCGCGGACACCACGCCCGACGCCTCGCTGCCGAGGTGCAGCGGGAGTGTGCTCTCGTCCGTCCCGAACGCGCCGCTGTAGAGCTTGTGATCGAACGGATTGACGCCGGCGGCGCGAATGTCCACGACGACCTGGCCGGGACCCGGTTCGTCGACGACCTCGTCGCGGATCGCCAGGACGTCGGGTCCACCGAAGGCCGTGGCGACCACGGTGCGTGTCGTTCTCGAGCCAGTCATACGAGGACCAACGGTGCCCGGTGCTCCGAATGTTCCCCGGGAGTGCCCCGCGTCGGCGGAGTGCTGATCCGACCATCGAGGAGAACCATCGTGCAGTTGGCAGTCCACTATCCCTACTTCACCCTTCCGGGTGGCTCCGCGGCCACGGCGGGACTGCTCTCCGACTCCGCGCGCGCTGCGGAGGACGGCGGGTGCACGTTGTTCACCCTCATGGACCACTGGTTCCAGATGGAGAATCTGGCGACGGCGCAGGACCCCATGCTCGAGGGCTACACCTCACTGGGCTTCCTCGCGGGCCGGACCGAGAGCATCCGCCTGGGCCTGCTCGTCACGGGCGTGACCTATCGGCATCCGGGGCTCCTGGCGAAGACGGTGACGACCCTGGACGTGCTCTCCGGCGGTCGGGCGATGCTCGGCATCGGTGCGGCCTGGTACGAGCGCGAGCACCGCGGCCTCGGTGTGCCGTTCCCGTCGACGGCCGAGCGGTTCGAGCGTCTCGAGGAGACGTTGCGCATCTGCAGACAGATGTGGAGCGACGACGACGGACCCTTCGAGGGCACGCACTACTCGCTGGCCGAGACGCTCTGCGAGCCGAGGCCGCTGCAGAGTCCGGGTCCGCCCATCATGGTCGGCGGGTCGGGGGAGAAGAAGACACTCGCGTTCGTCGCGCGGTACGCCTCGCTGTGCAACCTCTTCGCCCCCGACCAGGAGACCGTGGCTCACAAGCTCGACGTGCTGCGCGGTCACTGCGAGCGCGAGAACCGCGACTACGCGGAGATCGAGAAGACCATCATCACCTCGCTCGACCCGGTGGCCGACGAGGCCGGATTCCTCCGGGAGATGGAAGGGTTCGCCGCGCTCGGAGTCGACACCGTGTGCGTGAGCCCGCAGGGACAGGACCCGGTGACCTGGACCCGGTCCGCCACCGCAGCCGTGGTCGACACACTCGCCGGATTGGAGAACTGACATGGACCTCCCGGGCAAGCACTTCCTGGTGACCGGCGCTTCCGGCGCTCTCGGATCGCGCATCACTCGCCGCCTGCTCGACGCCGGCGCCACCGTCACCGCGTCCGGCCGCTCGGAGCAGACGCTGGCCGGTGTCGACCTGGGCAGCGCGCACCTCGTGGCGTCGGACCTGACCCACCCCGCGGCCCCGGCCGACCTGATCGCGGCGGCCAAGAGCCACACCGGAACGCTCGACGGCGTCGTGATCGCCTCGGGCGTGGTGGCGTTCGGACCCGCGGCCGAGGTGGACGACGACACCGTCGACGATCTCCTGCTGGTGGATCTGCTGGCGCCACTGCGGCTGGTGCGATCGGCACTCACCGAGGTGGAGTCCGGGGGCGTCGTCGTCAGCATCAGTGGAGTGATCGCGGAGAAGCCCGTCGGCGGGATGGCGGCGTACTGCGCGGCGAAGGCCGGCATCAGCGCGTTCGTCGAGGCGGCTCGACCGGAAGCGCGTCGGCGGAAGCTGCGGGTCGTGGACGTACGTCCGCCGCACACCGAGACCGGTCTGGCCGGGCGCGCGATCGCGGGCACGGCGCCCACCATGCCGGACGGTCTCGATCCGGACGCGGTCGCCGACCGGATCGTCAAGGCCATCGTCGACGACGAGAAAGACCTGGCATCGACCGACTTCGGCTGAGTCGGGTCAGAGCGCGCCGCGGCGGACGGTGGTGGGTGTCGCGTTCCACCACCGTCGGCACGCGCGAGTGAAGGCGGACTGCTCGGACAGTCCCACCGCGGCCGCGATCTGGCTCATCGGCAGCGACGTCGTCGTGAGGTACCGATGGGCTTCCGTGCGGCGCACCTCGTCGACGATCGCCGCGAACGACGTTCCCTCCCCGGCCAATCGGCGTTGCAACGTCCGCGGGTGCAGGTTCAGCAGATGTGCGGCACCGTCGATATGCGGTGGGGTGGTGCCGAGGGACTGCTGCAGGATGGTGCGCACTCGCGGTGCCACCTCGGTGGTGGGTCCGGCGCCCTGCCGAGCGAGGAAGGCCAGGGCCAGCCGTTTGAGGTTCGAGTCTCCGCCGTGGAGCGGCCGGTTCTGGAGTGTGGCCGGGACCCGGAGGACGGCGGCGGGACGGCCGACGCTGACCGCGACGCCGAAAAAGTTCTCGTAGACCGACACCGGAGCCGCCGGCACGTAGGGGAGCTCGACCGAGCGGAGTCCGTACGACCCGCCGACCAGTGCGATGGTGGCGCGGTGGAGGAACCCCAGCCCCATGTCGGTGCCCTGGACGGGCGCAACGACCCCGGGCTTCGTTCCGTACCGCAGCGCGACGATCCCCGGCGTCCCGTACGGGTCGGGTTCGGCACGCAGGCTGAGCGACTGGGCATGGATGAACAGGTAGTGCTCGGTGCACTCGAGTGCCTCGCCCACGGTCGAGGAGTTCTGGATCGCGAGTGCGAGCGGCCCGAGCATGCCGAGATCCTGGCGCCGTGCGATGCGCAACCCCAGATCGGGGCACGCCAGCTCCGCCGCGGCGATCTCGAGAACCGCGGCCATGGCGACGTCCTCGACGAGGAGGTCGTCGGCGTCGAGCGCGTCCACGGGCAGCCCCGCCGCGACCGCGTACGCCTCGGCGTCCCCGCCCAGTTCGGCCACGGTCGCGCGGAAGCCGCGGAGACCGGCGGAGCGGATGGCGGGCACAGCGCTCACCTTGGGTCAGCTGTCGTCTGAAGTCAACTAGTTGTCGTGTGGTGTCAAGCCATCGGGTGGTGGCACGAGGACACTGGAGTCATGACGTCCACCACCGATCGACTCGACTCGTCCCCGACCGACACCACCCTCGAGCATCTCGACGTGATCGTCGTCGGCGCCGGGCTCTCCGGCGTCGGTGCGGGCTACCGCCTGTCGACGGAGCATCCCGGCAAGTCGTGGGCCATCCTCGAGGCGCGGTCCTCGATGGGCGGCACCTGGGATCTGTTCCGCTACCCGGGTGTGCGCTCGGACTCCGACATGTACACGCTCGGCTACCAGTTCAAGCCGTGGCGCGAGGCGAAGTCCATCGCCGACGGGCACTCGATTCTGAAGTACATCGAGGAGACCGCTGCGGAGTTCGGGATCGACGAGCACATCCGGTACGGGACCCGCGTCGTCGGCGCAGATTTCTCCACCGCGGAGGCTCGCTGGACCCTGACTCTCGACGTGACCGACGAGTCGGGCACCTCGCAGCAGCAGATCACCTGCGGCTTCCTGTACTGCTGCTCGGGCTACTACGACTACGCCAAGGGCTACAACCCCGACATCCCGGGACTCGACACGTTCGAGGGCACCGTGGTGCATCCCCAGTTCTGGCCCGACGATCTGGACTACGCCGGCAAGAACGTCGTCGTGATCGGCAGTGGCGCCACCGCGGTGACTCTCGTGCCGTCGATGGCGCGCGACGCCGGTCACGTCACGATGCTGCAGCGTTCACCCACCTGGATCAGCGCGGTCCCCGGACGGGACAAGCAGGCGGACAAGATCCGTGATCTTCTCCCGGCAGGTTTGGCGCACAGCGTGATCCGCGTCAAGAACATTCTGTTCAGCACCGGTTTCTACCAGTTCTGTCGGCGTCGTCCGCAGGCGGCACGGCGGCTCCTCACCAATCTCTCGACCAAGATCCTGGGCGACGAGAAGCTGGTGGCCGAGCACTTCACGCCCGAGTACAACCCCTGGGATCAGCGACTGTGCGCCGTCCCCGATGCCGATCTGTTCAAGGCGATGAAGAAGGGGAAGGCGTCGGTCGTCACCGACCGCATCGCCTCCGTGCGCCCCGACGGCATCGACCTGCAGTCGGGCGCCTCGTTGCCCGCCGACGTGATCGTCACGGCGACGGGGCTGCAACTGCTCGCCTTCGGCGGCATCGAGCCCAAGGTGGACGGCGTGACCGTCGATCTGTCGAAGCAGTTCGTGTGGCAGGGCGCCATGATGACAGGTGTCCCGAACTTCGCCATCTGCATCGGATACACCAACGCGTCGTGGACTCTGCGCGCCGATCTGACGTCGCGTCTCGTGTGCCGCGTGCTCGGCTACATGGACGACAAGGACTTCGCGTCCATCGTCCCGCAGCCCGACGGCCCGCTCGAGGAGCGTCCGCTGCTGGACCTGCAGTCCGGCTACGTCCAGCGCTCGATCGACGCCTTTCCCCGGCAGGGCGATCACGGCCCGTGGCTGGTGCGTCAGAACTACATCCTCGACTCCATCACCACGCTGCGGGGCGACCTCGGCAAGACCCTCTCGGGAACGCCGCGTCGGTCGGTGCGACGCGCCGCCGGAGTCGCCTGACCCGCAACGCACAGGACCACCCATCGTCAACTCAGGGTTGACGATGGGTGGTCGTCATTCTACGGTCGACGCATGACCGACACCGATCCCGCGCCCGGTGTGCGCCTCGACGATTTGATCGTCGCTGTCTCCCGCACCGACACCGACCCTCTGATCCAGCTCTCGCGAGCCGTCGTCGCCGCCGAGCGCCTCGGCGACGTGGCCGACCACCTCGTCGGACACTTCGTCGACCAGGCACGTCGGTCCGGGGCGTCCTGGACCGACATCGGCCGCAGTATGGGAGTGAGCAAACAGGCCGTGCAGAAGAAGTTCGTGGCCAGGCCGCACGCCGACGAGGCGTTGAACGCGAGCCAGGGTTTCGCTCGTTTCACAGAGCGCGCGAAGAACATCGTGGTGGCGGCGCAGACCGAGGCCCGAGCGCAACGGGTGTCGTCGATCACTCCCGACCATCTCGTGATCGGACTGGTGCAGGACCCCGACTCGTTCGGCACCCGTCTGCTCGCGACACAATCGGTGACGCCCGACGACGTACGCGCCGCCGTCTCGGCACGAGGTTCGTCCGCGGGGGAGCACGGTGAGCCGCCGGCACTCGTTCCGTTCGATGCTGCGACGGCGAAAATTCTGGAACTGACGTTCCGCGAGGCGCTGCGCCTCGGCCACGACTACGTCGGCACCGAACACGTGCTGCTCGCGATGCTGGAGTTCGAGAACGGGACGGGGCTGCTCAGTGGTCTCGGCGTGACGAGGGACCAGGTGGAGACCGACCTCGCTGCCGCTCTCGATCTGTCCTGAGAGCGGCAGCGCGTCCGTCACATGCCGCGGCGCATCACGGCGTAGTAAGCGGACGGGAACACGCGGGCGAGGATGTCGACCGTGTGGGCACTCGCGGCGATGAGGACCCGTCCCTTGCGCTTCTCGACCCCGTCGAGGATGCGGAGTGCAGCCTTGTCCGCGGGATAGGTGAGCAGTTTGGCGAAGGTGGCCTTGCCGTCCGCGATCTCCTTGTCCGTCGCACCGGCGGCCGAACCGGCCGTCTCGGCGATGCGGGTCTTGATGCCGCCGGGGTGCACCGACGTCACGCCGATCGTCGGCGCCAGTTCGTGGCGCAGGCACTCGGTGAACCCGCGGATGGCGAACTTCGACGACGAGTAGGCCGACTGCCCCGGAGGCGCCACGATGCCGAACAGGCTCGACACGTTGACGATGTGCGCGCCCGTGGATCGACGCATGGTCGGCAGCAGACGACGGGTGATGTCGACCGGCGCATGGAAGTTGATGGTCATCACCGAGTCGAAGTCCTTGGCGGTGAGTTGCTCGAACGAGCCGCCGAACGCGATACCGGCGTTGTTGATCAGCAGGTCGATGCGCTCGTGCCGCTCGATCACACCGTCGATGACCACGCCGAGCGCGTCGAGGTCGGAGAGGTCCGCGACGACGACGTCGACGCTGCGTGCCGGTGAGGCGGACTCGATGGCGCGTGCGACGTCGGCGAGCCGATCGGCGTCCCGGTCGAGCAGGATCAGATCGGTGCCCCGTCGCGCGAGCTCGTGGGCCATCTGCTCACCCATGCCACTGGCGGCGCCGGTGACGAGCGCGGTGGCGCCGTGAAAGCGGAAGGGGGGCAAGGACGACATGACAACTCCTGAGCTCGGCGGTACCAACGTCTCGATCATCGCGGACGGCGGGCCGTCGTTCTTGACTTCAGGCGACACCGTCGTCGATCGCCCGTATCGAGGCTGTCGGGTCGCTACGGTGCACCGGTGACGCCTGACTCGACCGCTCCGCTCGCGTCCGGATCCGTGACGGTCCGCGCCGATGCCGAGGACGTGTACGCCCTCCTGACCGATCTCGACCGACTCGCCGATCTGGCGGACGAGACGCACTCGATGCGGTGGGTGGGGAGCTCCGGCGCCCGTCCGGGTGCGTCCTTCGTCGGTCGGAACCGCAACGGTATGCATCGATGGTCGACCACATGCACCGTGACCGCCGCCGACCCCGGAGCAACCTTCGCCTTCGACGTGCATTACGGCCCGTTCTCGCTGCCGATCGCGCACTGGCGCTACGACATCGACGGCGGTGGCGACGGCGGCGAGACCACGGTGACCGAGCGGATGTGGGACCGGCGTCCGCGGTGGTTCGTCGGCGTCGGCGGACTGGCGACGGGTGTCCGCGACCGCGCCACGGTCAACGGCGACCACATCGCGGCCACCCTCGAACGGCTCCGGCAGACCGTCGACGGTCCCCCGGATTCGTAGGGTGCGAGTGCGGGCACACTGGACGCCATGACGGCACACGCGACGATCGGCATCTGGACCGGAACGCTCGACGGGGTCTCCGCCTCGGCGGTTCCCGACGTGGTGGGGGAGGTGGAGTCGCAGGGCTGGCACTCGCTCTGGTTCGGCGAGGCCTACGGCCGCGAGGCGCTCACCGCCGCGCAGATGTACCTCGGCGCCTCGTCGTCGCTGATCGTCGGTACCGGCATCGCGAGCATCTACGCCCGCGACGCCGTGGCGACCGCATCGGCGGCACGTACCCTGCATGCCGTCTCGGGTGGTCGGTTCGTCCTGGGACTCGGCGTGTCGCACGCTCCGCTGGTCGAGCGCATGCGCGGTCACAACTACGGCAAGCCCGTCGCGGCGATGCGGGAGTATCTCGACGCACTCGACAACGCACCCGCGGCAGTGGCGGGGGAAGAGCAGAACCCACCACGACTGCTGGCGGCGCTGGGTCCGAAGATGCTCGAGCTGTCCCGCGATCGCACCGCGGGGGCGCATCCGTACCTCGTCACACCGGAGCACACGGCGACGGCCCGCGAGATCCTCGATGCCGGAGACGGCGAGAAGCGCCCGGAACTGGTCGTCGAGCAGGCGGCGGTGGTGGACCCGGTCGCCGACACCGACGCGGAGGTGTGGGCCGAACGCGCGCACGCGCATCTGAACATCTACACCGGGCTGCCCAACTACCGGAACAACTGGGAGCGTCTGGGTTTCGGGCAGGACGACTTCGTCCGCGGCGGCAGCGAGAAGCTCGCCGAGGCGATGGTGACGCGCGGACTCGACGCGACTGTGGCCCGAGTGCGCGAGCACATCGAGGCGGGAGCCACCAGCGTCCTCGTCCAGGTCCTCGGATCCGCGATGAACGTTCCGCCGGTGGACGACTGGCGTCGACTGGGTGAGGCCCTCGAGCTCTCCCGTTGAGCTGAGGGTAGCCTTACCGCAAGCCTGCTCCACCAGTCGTCCCCGAAAGGTTCTTCATGCGCGTCTCCGTCGGTGTGTCCGTCGCGGCCACCGTTCTTCTGCTCGGAACGGCGGCGTGCAGCTCGTCGGACACGGACTCGGCGCCGGCCGCGGACGCGTCGGGAGCCTTCCCGGCCGAGGTCACCGACAAGTTCGGGACCGTGACGGTCGAGGGTGCGCCGGAGCGTCTGGTGACCGCCGGGTACAACGACCAGGACTTCGCGCTCGCTCTCGGTGTCACACCCGTGGCCACCCGCGGATTCACGGGGTACGACTACACCACCCGACCGTGGGCCCAGCAGCAGCTGAACGGTGCCACGATTCCCGAGGTGGGAAGCGACACACTCGATCTCGAAGGTGTCGCGGCCGCGGAGCCCGACCTCATCATGGCGACGTACGCCTACCTCGAGGAGTCCGAGTACCAGCAGCTCGGACAGATCGCCACGACGGTCGGCGACATCCCCGGCTCGGACGGGTCGGAGACCCCGTCGTGGCGAGACCAGTTGGCCGCGTACGGAACCGCCCTGGGCAAGACGGCCGAGGCAGAGGCCGTGCGTGACGAGGTCGACGCGACGTTCGTAGACGCCACGACCCAGAACCCGTCCTTCGCCGGCCGCACCGCTGCGGTCGCGCTCTATCTCGACGGCACCTTCTACATCCTCGACAGCGGTGACCCGCGGAACAGGTTCTTCACCGACCTCGGCTTCGCGACGCCCGAGACCACAGGAACGGTGAGCCCGGAGCGCTACGACCTGCTCGATCAGCAGACTCTCGTGCTGCTGGGCGTCACTCCCGAGGACGTCGCCGGTGATCCGCTGCTGCAGAGCCTGAACGTGGTGAAGGAGGACCGCACCGTCTACGTCGGCGAATTCGGGACCACCGTGCCGGCCGCACTCGGTTTCGCCAGCCCCCTCAGCCTTCCGTACGCGGTGGACGCGCTCGTCCCGGTGCTCGCACGGGCCTCGGACGACGATCCGGCCACCCGCGCCGGCACCGTCGAGGGCTGATCGGTCCTGCTCACGGGCCGGAAGGTTAGTGTGACCCGACGACAGGGGTAACCGTGGGCATGAGCATCGAGCAGTACGACAGGGACGGGGGCGGCCCGCCCGAGACCGAGCACTGGTCCGAGGGCCCGGTCACCACCCCGGAGCGGGACCCGTTCTACGTCGCGCCCGACGGTTTCGAGAGTGCCGCGTGCGGCGACGTCCTGCGCACCAGACCCGTGCGCATCGGTGTGTTCGGTCGGGTGCGGCAGCGCGTGCAGGCCTGGCAGCTGCTGTATCGCACCGAGGACCTCGAGCGCGTGCCACGCGTGAGTGTCACCACGGTCTTGCTGCCCGCCGGAGCCGTCCCCGACGCGACGCGACCACTCCTGTCGTATCAGTGCGCTATCGACGCCGTCTCCGGTCGATCGTTCCCGTCGTACGCGCTCCGGCTCGGGTCACGGGCGCGCGGCACGGTGCCGCAGTACGAGTTCCTGCTCGTCCTGCACGCCCTGCGTCTGGGTTGGGCGGTCTCGATCCCGGATCACGAAGGCGCCGAGGGGCATTGGGGTGCTCCGCTCGAGCCCGGGTACTGCACTCTCGACGCCGTCCGGGCCGCGCTCTCGTTCGACGAGCTCGGTCTCGACACGACCACACCGGTCGGACTGTGGGGATACTCGGGTGGCGGGCTCGCGTCGTCCTGGGCGGCGGAGGCCGCGGGGGAGTACGCACCCGAGATCGAGGTCGTCGGAGCCGTTCTCGGGTCGCCGGTGGGTGATCCGGCGTCGGCGTTCTTCCGGCTGAACGCCACCCGCTACGCCGCGCTGCCGACTCTCGTCATCGAGGGTCTGCGGCGTACCTACCCGGCCCTGGACGACGTCATGCAGGAGTTCGTCACCGAGGAGGGTCTCGAGCTGCTGGCGTCGACGAACAAGATGACCACGATGCAGGCCATCATCGCGCTTCGCGGATTCGACCTCGACGACTACTCGACCATTCCCATCGCCGACGTCATGGCTCGTCCGGAGATGGTGACGATCTTCGAGGAGATCCAGCCGGGCCGCTCGGCGCCCGGGTTCCCGCTGCTCGTCCTGCAGGCCACGCACGATCAGATCATCGCCGTGGACGATGTCGACGGGCAGGTGACGCGCTACCGGGACGCGGGTGCCTCCGTGCAGTACATCCGAGACCGGACCAGCGAACACATCACGCTGCTGCCGCTGTCGGTCCCGCTGACGCTCCGATGGCTCGACGACCGGTTCGCCGGGCGCCGACCGGGACCCGCGGCCACCAGGACCGTCTTCTCGGTGGCGGCGTCGTGGCGCAGCGCCGCGGGCTATCTGGCCATGGCAGGCTCGGCGGCGAGAGCGCTGACCGGGCTCCCCATCTCCGTCCGCCGCACCCGACGCTGAGACGACACCACCCCCGCACCGAGGACTCGGTGCGGGGGTGGTGTGGTGTTCAGGAGCGAGATCAGGCCAGTTCGAAGCGATCCAGCATCATGACCTTGTCCCACGCGGCGACGAAGTCCTGGACGAACTTGTCCTTCGCGTCGTCGCAGGCGTACACCTCGGCGATGGCGCGGAGTTCGGAGTTCGAGCCGAACACCAGGTCGTTGCGGGTGCCGGTCCACTTCGTCTCACCGGTGGCAGCATCCTTGGCCTCGTAGATGCCGTCCTCCGACGTGGGAACCCACTCGGTGCCCATGTCGAGAAGGTTCACGAAGAAGTCGTTGGACAGTGTGCCGACCTTGTCGGTCAGAACGCCGTGCGACGAGTTCTGGTAGTTGGCGCCGAGAACACGCAGACCACCGACGAGGACGGTCAGCTCGGGTGCGCTGAGTGACAACAGGTTCGCCCGGTCGACGAGGGAGTACTCCGCCGGCAGCTTCTGGCCCTTGCCGAGGAAGTTACGGAAGCCGTCGGCCTTCAGCTCGAGGTCCGAGAACGAATCGACGTCCGTCTGCTCCTGCGTGGTGTCCATGCGGCCCGGGGTGAACGGAACGCTGACGCCCGATGCCTTCTCGAGTGCCGCGACGCCGCCGAGGACGACGAGGTCGGCAAACGACACCGTTCCGGAGAACGACTCCTGGATGCCCTCGAGCACGCGGATGACCTGTGCCAGCTCGTCAGGCTCGTTGACCTCCCAGCCCGCCTGCGGCTGCAGGCGCAGGCGACCGCCGTTGGCGCCGCCGCGCTTGTCGCTGACGCGGAAGGACGATGCTGCGGCCCACGCGG
The DNA here is from genome assembly GCF_036163995.1 of Rhodococcus sp. NBC_00294. NCBI lineage: Bacteria > Bacillati > Actinomycetota > Actinomycetes > Mycobacteriales > Nocardiaceae > Rhodococcus > Rhodococcus sp. NBC_00294. The sequence goes on along the minus strand of NZ_CP108043.1, from coordinate 3,277,395 downwards.
TCGAGATGAGCTGCTCGGTGCTCAGTCCGGAATCGAGGATGGTGGACTTGAGCTCGGCGATCTGTGCATCGTCGATCAGTTCGTGGTCGACGGCCGGGATCGGGTCCTGCCACAGCAGGGTCTCCGACGGCACCTCGGGTCCGAGGTACCGGCTGACCGGTCCCATGTCGCGGTGGGTGAGCTTGAACCACGCCTTCTGGAACTCTTCTGCGAGCTCCTCGGGGTGGTCGAGCCAGCGACGGGTGATCTGTTCGTAGATCGGGTCGACGCGCATCGCGATGTCCGAGGTCAGCATCGACGGATGGCGACGCTTCGTCGGGTCGGCGGGGTCGGGAACCAGGTCCGCGCCCTCACCGTTCTTCGGACGCCACTGGTGTGCGCCGCCGGGGCTCTTGTAGAGCTCCCACTCGAAGCCGTAGAGCGTCTCGAGGAAGGTGTTGTCCCACTGCGTCGGGGTCGGGGTCCAGATGACCTCGAGACCACTCGTGATCGCGTCCGCGCCGACACCGCTCTGGAAGCTGTTCTTCCAGCCCAGGCCCATCTGCTCGATCGGGGCGCCCTCGGGCTCGGCTCCGATGTGCGCATCGGGGTCGGCCGCACCGTGGGTCTTGCCGAAGGTGTGTCCGCCGACGGCCAGTGCTGCGGTCTCGACGTCGTTCATGGCCATGCGGCCGAAGGTCTCGCGGATGTCCAGTGCGGACTGCACGGGATCCGGGTTGCCGTTCGGGCCTTCGGGATTGACGTAGATCAGGCCCATCTGCACGGCGGCCAGCGGGTTCTCGAGGCTCGTACGATCACCGTCGTAGCGCTCGTCGCCCAGCCAGGTCTGCTCGGGGCCCCAGTAGACGTCCTCGTCCGGCTCCCAGGCGTCGACGCGACCGCCGGCGTAGCCGTAGGTCGGCAGTCCCATGGACTCGATGGCGACGTTGCCGGTGAGCACGATGAGGTCGGCCCAGGAGAGCTTGCGGCCGTACTTCTGCTTCACGGGCCAGATCAGGCGACGAGCCTTGTCGAGGCTCGCGTTGTCCGGCCAGCTGTTCAGCGGTGCGAAGCGCTGCATGCCGGCTCCGGCCCCGCCGCGTCCGTCCTGCTTGCGGTACGTGCCGGCAGCGTGCCACGCCATGCGGATGAAGAAGGGGCCGTAGTGGCCGAAGTCCGCGGGCCACCAGGGCTGCGAGTTCGTCATGACGGCTTCGATGTCGCGCTTGACCTCGGCGAGATCGAGCGAGTTGAACTCGGCCGCGTAGTCGTAGTCGGCGCCCATCGGATCGCCGACGGCGGGGTTCTTCTTCAGAATCTTGAGGTTCAGCGCCTTGGGCCACCACTCGTGGTTGCTGCCACCCTCGACCGGCATCGGCATCTTGTCGTGCATGACAGGGCAGCCGCCGGATGCGTCCTGCGGCTGGTCCTGGTTCATCTCTTTTTCGCGTGTTGTGTGGTCCTCGGACACGAGTTTCCCTCCAAGAGAAGATGAATGAACTGATTCCGCGGCGCCTTCGCGCCTCGAGATCAGGGGCTGACGCTGGTGGAGCAGTTCTCGCACACGCCCCAGTAGATGACCTCGGCTTCGTCGACGACGAAACCATGGGCCTCCGACGGAGTGAGGCACGGAGCCTCGCCGACGGCGCATTCCACGTCGGCGATGGTGCCGCACGCGCGGCACACGACATGGTGGTGATTGTCGCCGATTCTGCTCTCGTACCGCGAGACCGAGCCGGACGGCTGGATGCGCCGTACCAGTCCTGCGGTGGTGAGAGCGTGGAGCACGTCGTACACGGCCTGGCGGGAGACATCGGGCAGGGTGGCCCGAACGGCTCCGTAGACGGTGTCGGTGTCGGCGTGCGGATGTTCGTGCACCGCGTCGAGCACCGCCAGACGGGGGCGGGTGACTCGGAGCGCGGCACCACGCAGCATCTCCGGGTAGTTCGACGATGGGCTCACGTCGAACAGTATGCACGACTTTTCTGGAATGAGTCAGGAAACGGGGCGCGAACACCGGTCGAACGGCGTGTCGTCCGGCCCCCGCGGGGGCATGATGCGAGGCGACATCCAACGCTCGCAGGGGGTACGAAGATGACCGCGTTCCAGACCGTCGCCAACGCCGCGAACCAGGTCGTTCGACCGTTGATGCGACTGCCCGTGTTGTCCGCCGTTCTCGGGCGTGGCCTGGCCACCATCACCTATACCGGTCGACGGTCGGGCCGTGCGATCTCGCTGCCCGTCTCCTACCGGCGATCGGGCGAGACGGTGACCGTGATGGTCGCAGCGCCGAGTCAGAAGGCATGGTGGCGCAACTTCCATCCCGATCCCGCCCCGGTGACCGTCGACATCGCGGGGGACCAGCATCGGGGGAGCGCACAGGCGGTGGTCTCCGACAAGGGGGGCGTGCGTGTCGTGATCACCCTCGACAGCTGATCAACGGAGTACGACGAGCTGCTGGGTCGCGCGGGTCATCGCCACGTAGCGATCGACGGCGCTGTCCGCACTCGACCGGTCGACGAGATCGAACCCGAGGCCCTTCGCCGATCGTGCGCTCGACGATCGGATCCTCGCGGTGTCCGGTAGAGACGGCATCCCGATGACGCAGGCCACACCCTCACTCGTCGCGGCCCGCTCGTCCAGCACCGCCGCCAGGTCGTCGACGTCGGCGTGCCGGACGCCCACGCCGGTGGTGCGCACCGAGCGTGGCACGAGCGCGGCGCGCGCGCATCGCCGTCGCCCGTGGATCGCCGAGGCGGCGACGAGCGACATCGAAGACCGGGAGATCTGCTGTGGTCCAGGGGGACCCGACGTTCCTGCGGACCGCCGCCCTGTCATCGTCGTCGAGCCAGGGTGCGCAGTGGCGTAGGTACGCCGGCACAGTCCAGAGGTCGGCGACGAGATCGGGAGCATCGATCACCGTCCACGACGACTCCACTCGGTCGCAGAGCTCGTCGATTTCACGCAGCGACGACGCCAGCTCGCCGGCCGACACGTTCGCGACGAGGCGGTCGACGAGGATCTCGCCCAGAACCGCCCAGATCTCCTCTCGCGCATCGTTGTGCGGAGTCTCCGCCTGCGGTGCCGCAGTGCCGCGTCGATTCTGGCGAGGTTCCCCTCATCGCCGATCGTCGCGTGCCTCGGCCAACCGCCTGATCGCGGACGGCCCCACTCCGTGTAGCGCGGACAAAGTCGCGAGGTTCGCCGGGAGGCTGCACCGTGCGATACCCCGCGTCATCAACGCACCGGTCGCCGGCCGGCCGATGCGGACACCGTCGAACAGCGGTCCGCGGTCGACCGGCACGTCCCTCGTCATGCTGCTCAGCTGACGCCGAGAACCTTGATCGCGAAGATCAGAGAATCGCCCTGCTGGATGCCCGCGCGCGGCTGACCGTTGGGGTAACCGTCCGCGGAGGTCACCGCGACGCCGATCGTCGATCCCACGGTCTGGCCGGCGATGGCCTTCTGGAAACCGGCCACGACACCGTCGAGGGGGAATTCGACCGGGGCGCCGCGCTCGTAGCTGCTGTCGAAGGTGGATCCGTCGCGTCCGTTGACGCCCATGTAGCAGACGGAGACGGTGGCGTCCGCCGCGACGACGGGGCCGTCGCCGGCCTGCAATGTCTGCACCTGCGTCTCCGCGACGCTGAAGGGTGCCTCGACGGTGACCAGGGGAGCGGCATCGTCGGTGGACCCGGTCACCGCGATGCTGCCCGTGTCACCGTCGAGGTCCCACTCGGCCGCGGCACCGGACTCGGGCGCCGCGGTGGGGCACGACTCGGCAGCTGCGGTCGACGACGACCCCGCGGACGAGGATGCGGCGCTGGAGGAGGTGGCGGCAGATGGCGTGTCGTTGTCGGAGCTGCATCCGGACAGCACCAGGACGAGCGACGCGGACGAGGCCAGCAGGACACCGAGGGTACGAGAGGAGTTCACGCCCGACACGCTACAGCCGCCCGACTACTCGACCAGCCGGGCGAGTGCTGCGGTGACCGAGCCCCACCCTTCCGCGAACCCGAGGCTCGCGTGACGATCGCGTGTCGTCGGATCTCCGTGACGGACGACGGCCCGGTAAGCAGTGCCGCGCGGGTGGTCGGTCAGCGTGATCTCCGCTGACATCGCGACCGGCTGCGGCGACGCGGGGCGCCACCCGCTGTCGAGAGTGTTGGTGAGCACCAGCCGGGTGTCGGGCTCGACGACGAGGAACACGGCGTCGGTGTGGGGCACGAATGTCGTTCCGTCGTCGCTCATCTCGGTGACGAACGCCCCGCCCGGTCGCACCTCCAGGTGGTCCACCCGAGTGACGGTGGGTGCCGGTGTCCACCACTGTGACAGCAACGACGAGTTCGTCCATGCCTCCCAGATGCGGTGACGAGGAGCCGCGATGACGCGATCGAGTACGAGGTCGAGGGCAGGATCGATCGGGAGCGCGGTCATGAGTCTTCTTCCGTCGGAGTCGGGGAGGTGACGAGTTGTTCGAGCCGATCCGTGCGGCTCTCCCAGAGGTGTCGTTGATCGTCGAGCCAGTCCTGGACGAGGTCGAGTCGTTCCCTGTGCAGAGTGCACGTCCGGACGCGTCCTACTTTGGCCGTGCGAATGAGCCCGCTCGACTCGAGACTGCGGACGTGTTTGAGGAAGGTGGGAAGCGCGATCGGGAACGGCGCCGCCAGTTCACCGACGCTTGCCGGACCGGCACCGAGACGCCGGACGACTGCTCGCCGCGTCGGATCTCCGAGGGCGGTGAGCACGGCGTCGAGTTCTGCCGTATGGTTAGCCATAAGGGTAAGTACTACAGGCGATCCGGGGTGTGGCGCAACCGATGACTTTCGGGGTGCGCGTCGGTCAGAGTGTTCGTGGGCCGACCAGCGCCCACCGGGAACGAAGGAGTGCACATGCGCACGTTGATCGTCACCGCGTTCGTCTCGCTCGACGGCGTGATGGAGGCGCCTGGTGGAGAGGCCGGATACCGCAATGCGGGCTGGACCTTCACGGACGTCGAGTTCGACGAGGCCGCGTACGAGATCAAGGGGCGGGAGCAGGGGGAGGCCGCCGCGCTGCTGCTCGGTCGCCGGTCCTACGAGGCGTTCGCGCCCGTGTGGCCCACGATGGAGGACTTCGCCGGATACAACGCCATGCCGCGGTACGTGGTATCGACGACGCTCGACGATGATGATTCGCGTTGGCCTGCAACGGTTCTTCGATCACTCGACGACGTCGCCGCGCTGAAGGAGACCGAGGGCGGACCGATCCTCGTGCACGGGAGCGCGACGCTGGGACGTGCGTTGGCCGACGCCGGGCTGGTCGACAGGTACCACCTGCTGGTGTTCCCGTTGCTGCTCGGCGCCGGACTGCGCCTGTTCAGCGACACGGACAAGGACACCACGGTGCTGACGCTCGTCGAGCACGAGGTCTACGGCAACGGTGTCCAGAAGCAGGTGTTCGATGTGCGCCGTTGACGGGGAAACGTCATGCGCACACTGAGATTCGCGATGAACACGAGTGTGGACGGTTACGTCGCGGCGCCCGATGGCGACCTCGGCTGGAGCGTGCCGAGCGACGAGGCGTTCCAGTGGTGGTCCGACCGCGTCGACTCGACGGGCCTCACGCTCTACGGGCGGAGGCTGTGGGAGGCGATGAACGCGCACTGGCCGACGGCCGATCGGCAGCCAGGGGCGACGCCCGCGCACGTCGAGTACGCCCGTCGGTGGCGCGACATGCCCAAGGTGGTGTTCTCGTCGACCCTGGACGCGGTGGAGGGCAACGCGCGGCTCGTCACAGGTGACGCCGTGGCGGAGATCGTCCGTCTGAAGGCCGGCGACGGTGGCCCGATGGACATCGGCGGCGCCACACTGGCCGCGGCGGCGATGAGGGCCGGGCTGATCGACGAGTACGTGATCATGACGCATCCCGTTCTGGTGGGCGCCGGTACGCCGTTCTTCACGGTGCTCGACGAGTGGGCGGGCCTGGAGTTGGCGGAGACGCGGACGTTCTCGGGGGGACTGCACCTGATGAGGTACCTGACGCGGCAAGGGGTGGGAATTTCACGGTAGTTGACATAATGTCGATTATCGGCACAATTTGGTATCACCTGGAACCCTGCCTGAGCGTCGCACGTCGACCGACGTACCGTCGGTCGACGAAGTCCTTCCTGTACCTCACAGGTAGTGAGCACGGAAGGCGAGGATCGTGACTGCAGAACGACGCGTACTGATCACCGGGGCCAGCATCGCCGGCCCGACCCTCGCGTACTGGCTTGCGAGGTCGGGTCGTGCTGTGACCGTCGTCGAGCGCGCTCCGTCGCCTCGGCTCGGCGGGCAGAACATCGACATTCGTGGTCCCGGCCGCGAGGTCGTACGCCGCATGGGTCTGGAGGACGCTCTCTTCGCCGCGACCACGACGGAACAGGGCACCCGGTTCGTCGATCGACGGGGCGCGACGATCGCGGCGTTCCCGGCCGGTACGGCGGACAGCGGAGGCGCGACGGCCGAGCTGGAGATCCTCCGCGGCGAACTCGCGCGCATCCTCGTCGACGCGTCGGGACCGGACGTCGAGTACCGCTACGGCGACCGGGTCGTGGGCTGCGATCAGGACGCCCACGGTGTCGACGTGACGTTCGAGCACGGCGCTCCCGAGCGCTACGACCTCGTGGTGTTCGCCGACGGAGTGCGGTCCGGGAGCCGGGAGATCGTCTTTCCCGGCGAGGCCGTCACGCGAGATCTCGGGCTGTTCACCGCCTACGGGGTGCTCCCCCGCACCTCGGACGACGATGCATGGTGGCGCTGGTACAACGCGACCGGCGGACGTGTGGCCGGCTTGCGCCCGGACAACCAGGGCACCACGCGCTTCAGCCTGTCCTGGTTGTCGGGGCCGACCGGCCTCGAGCGGGCAGGGCAGTCGGAGGTCGTCGCCGCCCTTCGGACGACGTTCGCCGGCGCCGGCTGGGAGACTCCCCGCATCCTGGAGTCGCTCGATTCCGCCTCGGAGCTGTACGTCGACCGTCTCGCTCAGGTGCGCGCCCCACGGTGGTCGTCGGGCCGGGTCGCGATGGTGGGCGACGCGGCCTGGTGCGCGACTCCCGTGAGTGGGATGGGCACGACACTGGCCATCACCGGTGCCTACGTACTGGCCGCCGAACTCGCCCGCACCGATGATCACCGGGCCGCGTTCACGGCGTGGGACGCGCGGATGCGGCCCTTCGTCGACACGGTGCAGTCGCTGCCGCCGGGAACGCCGAGGCTGGCGCACCCGAAGACGGCAGTGGGGCTCGCGGTCTTCAACTCTGCTGTGCGACTGGCCGGTTCGGCGCCGGTGCGAGCGCTGGCCGGCAGGTTCAGCGGCTCGGACGACGCGAACCTCGATCTGAGCGACTACCGCTGACGCTGCTGGATGCGGACCAGGTTGCCCGCGGGATCACGCACCGCGCAGTCCCGGATCCCGTAGGGCTGGTCGGTCGGTTCCTGCACGATGTCGGCATCCGCGGCTTGGAGTGCATCGAAGGTCGCCTCGAGGTCGTCGCTCGCGAGCAGGATGCCGCCGTACGTGCCCTTGGCCATCATCTCGGTGATGGTGCGGCGCTCGTCCTCGGTGATGGCGGGGTCGACCGCGGGCGGTGTCAGAACGATGGCGGTGTCCGGTTGCCCGGGCGGGCCGACGGTGAGCCACCGCAGGTTCTCGTACCCGACGTCGAGGCGGACCTCGAAGCCGAGAAGGTCGCGGTAGAAGGCCAGTGCGGCCTCCGGATCGTCCTGCGGGAGGAAGCTGGAGGCGATGGTGAGTGTCATGGCGACGACACTAGGTTCGCCTTACGCGGTCCGCTTCTCGATTCCTGATCGGTCGGGTGACCACCTTCTCGACACACGACGGCGCGCCGACCTCCGTGGACTGGTTCTGCTGCCGATACGCGGACGGGGACAGTCCGGTCAGTTCGGAGAAACGGGTACTGAAGGTGCCCAGTGAGGAGCACCCCACGGTGAAGCAGATCTCCGTCACCGACCTCTCCGACCCCCGGAGCAGCGCCATGGCTCGTTCGATGCGCCGCGTCATCAGGTACGCGTAGGGCGACTCTCCGTACGCGGCGCGGAACTGCCGGCTCAGGTGCCCCGCGGACACGTGCGCGTCGCGCGCCAGGGTCTCGAGGTTCAGTGGCGTGGCGTACTCGCGGTCCATTCGATCCCGTACTCGACGGAGACGACGCAGATCGTCGAGGTGTCGCGAGTCCGCACCGGTGTCGGTCACGCGTCCTCCTCTCAGGAACGGCGCAGCAGTCCGTGCAGTGCGCGCATGCAGAGATCATGCACCTCGTCGGCCGAGATCGACTGCCGGTCCACCCAGTCCACGCACACGGCGCGAACGAACGACACCCACCCGGCCACGGCCACCCGCGTCACCTCGTCCGCGCCGTCGTCGGGTCCCAGAGCCGCCAGGATCCGTTGCTGCTGCGTCTCGAACTCGGGTGTGAGGATCGCCTGGATACCGACGTCGCCCGACATCGTTCCTCGATTGATGGCCCGTAGTCCGTGAGCGTGATCGGTGGAGTAGCGGATGTAGGCGCGCAGTCCGGCGGACACCTGGTGCTCGACGGGCAGCGTGGTGTCGGGAGCCGTGATCTCGACCATCCGCGCGGATTCGAGCCGGATGATGTCGGCGAAGAAATCCCTCTTGGACGGAAAGTAGTGATACATCAGCCCACGCGAGACGCCGGCCAGGTCGGCGACCTCCTCGATCCACACCTCCTCGTAAGGCCGTTCCGCGAACAGTCGTGACCCGATCTCGAGCAGCTGGTGCCGACGCTGATCGGGTGACAGGCGTTTGCGGGGAGAGGTCATGACCTGCGCCATGTTACGGGACTGCTCGTGATACTTGACACGCGTTCAGTAGGGGGTACCGTCCGCTGTTGTATCCCGGTTCAGTACGCCGGCCACCCACGCGAAAGGGTCCGACCGTGGTCACCACGATCTCGTCCACTTCTCCGCTTCCCCATCCCCCTCGACGACTCCCGGTGCTGGGCGACGTGCTGGGCGTACACGCGAGCACCCCGGTGCAGGACTCGGTGGCGCTGGCCGCGCAGCTGGGCCCCATCTTCGAGCGGGTGGTCCTGGGACGCCGGTTCGTGATCGTGTCGGGCGCCGATCTCGTGGAGGAACTCAGCGACGAGTCGCGGTTCGTCAAGCACGTGGCACCCGCGGTCGCCGGACTTCGCTCGATCGGCGGGGACGGACTGTTCACGGCGTACTCGCACGAACCGAACTGGCGCAAGGCCCACGATCTCCTCCGGCCGGCGTTCACGCAGTCGGCCATGCGGAGCTACCACGACATCATGGTGGACGTCGCCGGACAGCTGGTGTCGCACTGGTCGTCCCGTGATCGGGTCGACGTCTCCTCGGACATGACCAAGTTGACGCTCGAGACCATCGGCCGCACGGGGTTCAGCTACAGCTTCGACTCGTTCACCCGCGCCGAGACGCATCCGTTCGTCCGGGCCATGGTGCGGACCCTGCAGCACAACCAGCGCCGCGCACTGCTGCCGCTCCCCGTCGTCGGCGACCTGGTGTTCCGGCGTCGCGAACGGCGGAACGATGCCGACAAGGCCTTCATGGCCGAGCTGCTCGACGACATCGTGCGGGCCCGCCGGGACGGTGAGACGAGCGGCGACGGCGATCTGCTGGACATCATGCTCCAGGCGGCACGCGACGGTGATCCCAACGCGCTGGACGAGGTGAACATCCGGCATCAGATCGTCACCTTCCTCATCGCCGGACACGAGACGACCTCCGGCTCACTGTCGTTCGCCCTGTACTACCTGTCGAGGCATCCCGAGATGTGGGCTCGGGCGCGTGCGGAGGTGGACGAGGTGTGGGGTGCGGACACGCCGTCCTTCGAGCAGGTGGCGAAGTTGCGCTTCGTCCGACGGGTTCTCGACGAGGGACTGCGCCTGTGGCCGACGGCCCCCGGTTACGCGCGGGAGGCACGCCACGACACGACGGTCGGCGGGCGTCCCATGGCAGCGGGCGACTGGGCCCTGGTGCTCATCCCCGGTCTGCATCGCGATCCCGTATGGGGGCCGGATCCCGAGGTGTTCGACCCGGACCGCTTCCTGTCGGCGAACGTGCGGGCCAGGCCGCCGCACGCCTACAAGCCGTTCGGCACGGGCGAGCGTGCCTGCATCGGGCGCCAGTTCGCTCTCCACGAGTCGCTGCTGGTGCTGGGCACGATCCTCCAGACCTTCGACGTCGCTCCCGATCCGGGCTACGAGCTCGCCATCGAGGAACGCCTCACCCTCATGCCGGCCGGGTTCGAGCTCGAGGTGGCTCGGCGCGACCGCAGCTGACGTGAGGATCCCGCACACTGGTCCCATGCGATCGCGCGGCAAGATCATGGAGGCCACCCTCGAGGTGATCGCGGAGCACGGTTTCGACGGCGTCACCATCGCGGGTGTGTCCGCCGCTGCCGGGGTCTCCCGACAGACCGTGTACTCCATCTTCGGCACGCGCGAGGTGTTGGTGACCCGCACGATGGAGCATTTGGCGGTCGAGGTCATGACCGAGATCCGGTCGCGCCTCGACGGCCCGGAGACCGTGCGCGACTACGTCGTGGAGATGGTGATCGGTGGTCGGCGGGCGGTGCGCGACATTCCCGCGATGGGAGCGCTGCTGCGGTTGGACGGCATCAACCCGGTGCTGCATCCCGATGTCGTCCAGCACGCCATTCCCGTCGTGCGAGATCTACTGTCCCCGCTGACCGCACTCGACCCCCGGGTCGCGGAGGTGTTGGACGACATCGTCCTCATCACCACTCGTCTCGGACTGTCCGTCGTGCTCTTCGACGATCCGTCCATCGCGGACGACGACGACCTCCGCGCCTTCCTCCTGCGGTGGCTCCCGGCGTCGATGACCGTGCCGCCGGAGTGACGGGCTTCACCTCGTGACCTTGACACCTGGTGCCAGAACTGTCTAACTTCAGGGCGCCTGCCGGGGGGTCCGCGCAGCGGGAAGGAAGTCGATGACACTGTCACGCAGTCTGATCGTCGGAGCCGTGCTCGTGGCGTTGGTCGGTGTCGCACCCGCACTCGCCGACGCAGCCCCCGGTGACGACTTCTACTCCCCACCGACGGACGTCGCGGGTGCGCCGGGCACGGTGCTCCGCACCGAGCCGATGTCGCTCTTTCTCGCTGCGCCGGGAGTGGACGGTCGCTATCCCGCCACCGCGCAGCGCGTCATGTACACCTCGCGGACCGAGAACGACGAGCCCGTCGCGGTGACCGGAACGTTCATCGACTCGGCCGTTCCCTGGCGCGGCGTCGGCCCCAGACCCACCGTCGTGGTCGCTCCGGGGACGGTGGGGCAGGGCGACCAGTGCGCGCCGTCGCGGGCGTTCCCGCTCGGGCTGAACCTCACGACGGACCCCCTGTCCCTCTCGGCGAACCAGGAACTCGTGTCGTCGACACTCTGGGGGTCGATGGGCGCGCGCGTCTTCGTGACCGACTACATCGGTCTCGGCACGCCGGGATTGCACACCTACGTCAACCGGCCGGAGGAGGCGCACGCGGTGCTCGACGGCGCGCGAGCGGCGAACGCGCTGGCGGGCGACCCCGACTCCCCCATCGGTCTCTGGGGCTATTCGCAGGGCGGCGGCGCCACCGCCGCCGCGGCCGAGTCGGCGGCGAGTTACGCACCGGAACTGAACATCAAGGGCACGTGGGCGGGCGCACCGACGGCCGACCTGCTCGACGTGCTGAACGTGGTGGACGGCACTCTCATCGGCGGAGTCATCGGGTACGCACTGAACGGAGTCCTCGAGCGAAACCCGTCGTTGCGGGCCCGCGTCGAGGAGCGCGTCTCCGATCACGGCAAGACGGTGCTGAACGACCTGTCGACCCAGTGCATCGCCGACACGATCCTGACGTATCCGTTCCTGCGCACCGAGACGCTGACGAAGGACGGTCGCTCGATGTCGGAGAATCTGAGATCCGTGCCCGAGGCCGGTCCCATCTTCGAGAAGCTGCGTACCGGCACCCTGCGGCCGTCGGCCCCGGTGTTGATCACCAGCGGCATCAACGACGACACGGTGCCGTACGGGCAGGCGCGGGAGTTGGCGGAGGAGTGGTGCGGCCAGGGTGCGTCGGTGACGTTCCGGTCGAACCCGCTGCCGCCGATCCTGCCGGGTGCGGTGCTGCCCAACCACTTCGGTCCGCAGATCATCGACGGCTACGGCGGTGCGGCCGCGGCGTACCTGATGGACAGGTTCGCCGACGTACCCACCGACGGGTGCGACATCGCCTGACGGTCGGTTCGGGTCACCGACCACGGTCGGCTCGGTCATTGTCGCGGACGGCGATCAGCCATAGTGTCACCGATCACAGTGGATCATTCGGCTGACTGAGGGGTACACACATGACGGTCCAGCACTCTCCGGAACGCACCGCGGCACCGACGCCGTCCGACGGAGAGGTGCACGCGGCCGTCGCCCGCGCGCGTGACGCGGCACTGTGGTGGGGCGCTCTCGATTTCACGGATCGCAAGGGGTGGCTGCTCGAGTTCCGATCCAGGATCGCCCGGACGTCGGGGTCGCTCGTCGACACCGTGCGCGAGGAGACGGGCAAGCCGAAGGACGACGCTCTGCTCGAGGTCATGCTGGCGGTAGAGCATCTCACGTGGGCCGCGAAGAACGCGCGACGTGTCCTGCGGGAGCGGTCCGTCTTCCCGGGTCTGGTGAGCATCAATCACGCTGCCTCCGTGCGGTATCAACCGATGGGTGTCGTCGGCGTGATCGGCCCGTGGAACTATCCGGTCTACACACCGATGGGGTCGCTCGCGTACTCGATGGCCGCCGGCAACGCCGTCGTCTTCAAGCCCAGCGAGCTCACTCCCCGCACCGGCACCTGGCTGGCCGACGCCTGGGCGTCGCTGGCGGCGCCGCACCAGGTGCTCCAGACCGTCACCGGCGACGGTCGGGTCGGCGAGGCGCTGTGCCGCTCGGGAGTGGACAAGCTCGCCTTCACCGGGTCCACCGCGACGGCGAAGAAGGTCATGGCGGTGTGCGCGGAGACGCTCACGCCGATCGTGGTCGAGGGCGGCGGCAAGGACGCGCTCATCGTCGACGCCACCGCCGACCTCGAGGCCGCGGCGACCTTCGCCGCGTTCGGCGCCATGGGCAACGCGGGCCAGACCTGCGCGGGTGTGGAGCGCATCTACGTGGTCGAGGAGGTCGCCGATCGTTTCGTGGACATCCTGACCTCCCGTGTACGCGACCTCCGGGTCGGCGACTCGGACGATGCGCAGTACGGACGCATGACGTTGCCGAAGCAGGTCGACATCGTGCGGGACCAGGTCGAGGACGCCCTGGCGCGCGGTGGTCGCGCCGTCGTCGGCGGACTCGAATCCGTCCGGGCGCCGTACGTCGATCCCATCGTGCTGCTCGACGTGCCGGAGGACAGCTCGGCCGTCGCCGAGGAGACGTTCGGTCCGACCGTGGTGGTCAACCGCGTCCGTGATCTCGACGAGGGCATCGAGCGGGCCAACGCCTCGAAGTACGGGCTGGGCGCGTCGGTCTTCACCGCGTCGAAGGCCGCGGCCGAGCGGGCGGCGGATCGGCTCCGCGTCGGAGTGGTGACGGTCAACTCCGTGCTGGGCTTCGCAGCGGTGGGCGCGCTGCCGTTCGGCGGAGTCGGCGACTCGGGCTTCGGACGGATCCACGGCGCCGACGGGTTGCGGGAGTTCTCCCGGGTGAAGTCGGTGACGAAGCAACGCTTCGCCGCCCCGCTGGGCCTGGTGACGATGACGCGCAAGCGGCGCGACGTCGCGGTCGCGCGCCTGTTGCTGACCAAGGTCTACGGGCGATGACCACCCTCCCCCGACCGCGCTTCGGGCGGTTCGGGTGGGTGCGGGTGATCGACGAGCTGGATCCGGTGGCGGACGCGGCCACCGTCCTCAAGATCACGGCGGGCTGCGAGTTTCCCTGGGACTACCAGCGCGCGTTGGAGTTCGCGCTGTTCCGCACGTACTGCGTGCCCACCATCTCGGCGTTGCTCCGCAGGACGGGAGAGTTCGAGCACCGCCCCCAGAAGCGGTACGACGACACCGCGCTGCTCATGTCGGAACTCGTGGAACACGGGTACGACTCCGAGCGCGGGCGCGCGTCGCTCCGCGCGGTCAACCGCATGCACGCGCGCTACGACATCTCGAACGACGACATGCTGTACGTGCTCTCCACCTTCGCGTTCGATCCGCTGGACTGGATCGACCGCTACGGGTGGCGGCGCCTGCATCCGCACGAACGGATCGCGAGCGTCGCGTTCTACCGCGAGGTCGGGATCCGGATGGGCATCCGGGACATTCCCGCGTCGACAGCCGACTTCCACGCCTTCAAGGTGCGGTACGAGCGCGAGCGGTTCGTCTACTCCGACGACAACAGGGCCATCGGCGAGTACACCCGCGACCTGCTGGCGTCGTGGTACCCGCGCCCGGTCCGCTCCGCGGTGCGCGGCGCCGTGCTGTCGATGATCGATCAGGACATGACCCGCGCCTTCGGGTTCGGCGACCCGGTCCCTGCCGTGCGCCCGGCGCTCGAGTCGGCGCTGCAGGCCCGAGGCCGCGTGGAGCGTCTGCTGCCCAAGCGGACGGCATCGCGGTCGGCGCAGGATCCGCGCAACCGGACGTACCCCGGGTACCCGCAGGGCTACCACCCGAGCGACCTGGGTGTCTGATCAGGATCAGCGCAGTCGTTCCGCGTCCTTGGCCAGGGTGACCAACCGGTCGCAGAGTTCGGCGAGTTCGGCCGCGTCGGCGCCCTCCGCGACGGCCGTGGCCACGTCCTCGGCGGCGCACCGGACTCCGAACGCGCGATCGGCGGCGGCACCGGCCTCGGCCTCCGTGAGCACCACGGCGTCGTCCGCGACGACGGTGTCCTTCAGCGACGTCCGCTGTTCGTAGGCGCGCTGACGGCAGGACTGACGGCAGTACCGTCGGCGCCGGCCCGCAGCGCCCTCGACCACCGGCCGACCGCACCACAGACACGTGCTCGGGCGCCGTGCGCGGGACCGACCGATCCCACCGTCCACAGTCCCGGATTCACCCCGCATCGACCCGACGATACCGACGTGCGCGGACCCTGCCGCATCACCGGTTAGAATGGGGTGTTCGCGTGCGGGAACGTTCCGCGCACCACGCGCGTTGAATTCGACGGACGCGACATGCGTACCACGATCGAGAGAGGACTCCACCATGGCAGATCGCGTTCTACGAGGTAGTCGACTCGGAGCGGTGAGCTACGAGACCGATCGCGACCACGACCTCGCGCCCCGGCGCATGGCTCGATACCGGACGGACAACGGCGAGGAGTTCGACGTTCCTTTCGCCGACGACGCCGAGCTGCCCGGCACCTGGCTCTGCCGCAACGGTCTCGAGGGCAGTCTGATCGAGGGCACCGCGCCCGAGGCAAAGAAGGTCAAGCCCCCGCGCACCCACTGGGACATGCTGCTCGAGCGGCGTTCGGTGGAGGAGCTCGAGGAACTGCTCAAGGAGCGGATGGATCTGCTCAAGGCGAAGCGTCGCGGCGCCGGAGTCTGACCGCCTCTCCCCTGTCGTCACCGAGGGCCCCGGAGCATCTGCTCCGGGGCCCTCGGTGTGTCTCGGGTACGTCCGAGATCAGCGCAGGTGCTGCGCGACGATCGGTCCGATGATCGCGAGTGCCTGCGGATCGGTCATCGCGGAGTGTGCGACCGGCACCGCGTGATCGTGGATGGCACCGCGGACGTGTCGACGCCAGGCCGAGGCGGTCCGCCGTACGTCGTTCCGGTTCACCTCGTCCTCGGTCGCCGTGAAGAACAGCACGTCGCAGTCCACGACGCCCGGTGAGTACCCGTGCGCCAGCGAGGTCCCGTTCACGTAGCCCGCGTACAGCCGCTCGAGGGTGTCGACGGTCATCGCCGCCATCGGACCACCCTCGGACCGCAGCGCGGCCGCCGCCTCCGCGACCGTCGGTTCCACGCCTGCCGGCAACTCGTGGCCGGTGAACTCCTCGATGAGGTCCCGCACCGACGGTGTCGACTCGAGGTACTCGTCGGCGAGCACGTAGCTGTCGAGCATGGTCAGCGTCGCGACGCTCTCCCCCACCCGCTGCAGCTCGACGGTCATCGCGTGGGCGATGAGGCCTCCGAGCGACCAGCCCAGCAGGTGGTACGGACCGTGCGGCTGGATCGACCGGATCTCGCGAACGTAGTACCGGGCCAGCTCCTCGACCGTGTCGAACTCCTCGGTGCGTCCCGAGACGACGGGTGACTGCAGGCCGTACACCGGCTGATTCGAGTCGAGGTGGGCGAGCAGACCGCTGTAACTCCAGGACAGTCCGAACGCCGGATGGATGCAGAACACCGGTGACGCGGAACCCTGCGGGCGCAGCGGCAGCAGCATGTCCAGTGACGCCGTGGCCGTCGCCGCGACCTCGTCCGCC
The DNA here is from genome assembly GCF_036163995.1 of Rhodococcus sp. NBC_00294. Taxonomy (NCBI): domain Bacteria; kingdom Bacillati; phylum Actinomycetota; class Actinomycetes; order Mycobacteriales; family Nocardiaceae; genus Rhodococcus; species Rhodococcus sp. NBC_00294. The sequence goes on along the minus strand of NZ_CP108043.1, from coordinate 3,260,970 downwards.
GACAGATGCGCGGTGTCGTCGATGCGCGCGGCGAGAGCTGCCGGCGTGGAGTCGGTGAACAACCATTGCATCGGAACCGTCGTGCCGAGGGTCTCTTCGAGTCGAGCGACCACGCGCGTCCCCACCAGCGACGTGCCGCCGAGTTCGAAGAAGCTGTCGTCGAGTCCGACTCCGGCCACCCCCAGGATCTCCTCGTAGACAGCGCAGACGGCGCGCTCGGTCGCGGTGCTCGGATCGCGATGCTCGCCGGTGACGGCGAACTCCGGAGCGGGCAGCGCTCGCCGATCGAGCTTGCCGACGGAGGTCAGCGGCAGCTCGTCCAGCAGCATGATCGACTGCGGCACCATGTAGCCGGGCAGTCGCTCCTGCAGATGGCGACGCAGCGACGCCGTGTCGACCGACGATTCCCGGTGCGGCAGGACGTAGGACACCAGCACGGTGTCCCCCGAGGGCAGGACGTGGCCCATCGTGGTCGCGAAGTCCACGCCGTCGTGCACGTCGAACGCGGCGTCGATCTCACCCAGCTCGATGCGGAACCCGCGGATCTTGACCTGATGATCGGTCCGGCCCACGTAGGACAGGGTCGGGTCGCCGTCGGCGGACTCGCGCCAGCGCACCAGGTCACCGGTGCGGTAGAGGCGCTCACCCGGCTTGCCGTGCGGATCGGCGACGAACCGCGACGACGTCAACGCCGTGCGCCCGAGGTATCCGCGAGCGAGTTCCGGTCCGGCGAGGTACAGCTCGCCGACGACGCCGAACGGCACCGGTTGCAGCTGGCGGTCGAGGACCTGCGCCGCGACACCGCGGATCGGTCCACCGATCGTGACCGGACCCTTGGGCACCATCGGCGCACTCATCGTCGTGACGATGGTCGTCTCCGTCGGCCCGTACACGTTGTACAGCGAGCGTCCCGGAGCCCAGCGCTCCACCAGTTCCGGTGGGCACGCCTCGCCGCCGACGAGGATGTGTCGCAACGACGTCGCGCTCGCCGGGTCCGCGGTCGACAATGCCGCGGTCGTGATGAAGGCGTGCGTGATGCGTTCCGATCCCAGCAGGTCGCCCAGTTCGCGGCCGCCGTAGACCCCGGGCGGTGACACGACGAGTGTCGCGCCGGATCCGTACGCGAACAGCTGGTCCATGACGGCGGCGTCGAAACTCGGTGTCGCGAAGTGCAGTACGCGTGCCGTCTCGTCGACCTCGAATCGATCGCGCAGCTCGCCGGCGAAGTTCGACAGGCCGGCGTGGGTGACGACGACGCCCTTTGGTGTCCCGGTCGACCCCGAGGTGTAGATGACGTACGCGGGGTGCACGAGAGCGATGGGTCCGAGAAGCTCTGCGGGCGTGAGGGGTTCGTTGGACGTACGAGCCAGCTCGGCCAGGGTGTCCGCGTCGTCGAGCACGAGCCACCGTGTCGACGAGACTCCGTCCACGGCCGCCCGGTGCTCCGCGGTCGTCAGTCCCCACGTGGTCGCCGAGTCCGTCAGCATGTGACGGACGCGGTCGGCCGGGTAGTGCGGGTCGACCGGGACGAAGGCGCCGCCGGCCTTCGCGACGGCCAGGACCGCGACGAGAGAGTCGAAGGATCGCGTGAAGCCCAGGGCCACCAGTGATTCCGGTCCGACACCGCGCCGGACGAGAGCTCGGGCCACCGTGGTCGAACGTCGGTCGAGCTCGCCGTAGGTGATGTGGGCGCCGAGGTACTCCGCCGCGATGCGGTCGGGAACCCGGCGTGCGGTCTGCTCGAACACCTCGGACAGGGTCAGCGACGGATCAGGATCGGTCTCGCCGCCGTGCACGGGCACCAGATGGGCTCGCTCCTGCGAGGTCAACATCTCGACGCTGCCGATGCTGCGGTCGGGTTCGGTGGCCAGGACGCCCAACACGCCCACCAGACGATCGAGCATGGTGCTCACGGTGGCGGCGTCGAACAGATCGGTCGCGTAGTCGGCGGTGACGGTCAGCCCCGCCGGCTCCCGGTCGTCGGTGCGCCGGTCGGTGACCGTGAACTGGATGTCGAACTTGGCGACGGCGACGTCCACCTCGGCCGCGTCGACGGTCACCTCGCCCATGCGGGCAGTCGTCGGAACGTCGTCCTGCAACGACAACATGATCTGGAACAACGGGTGATGGCTCGTGCTGCGCTGCGGGTGCAGCACGTCCACCAGACGTTCGAACGGAACGTCGGGGTGCGCGAACGCGTCCAGATCGACCGCGCGCACGTGCTGCAACGCCTCGGTCAGCGACGCGGTCGGCGAGACCCGCGTGCGCAGGACCAGCGTGTTGACGAACATTCCGACCAGCGCGTCCAGTGCCTGGTCGCCGCGGCCGGCGACCGCGGTACCGACGGACGTGTCGAAGCGGCCGGCGAGACGGCCGAGCACGACGGCGAGGGCGGTGTGGACGGCCATGAACAGCGTCGCGTTCTCCCGCCGCGCGAGGTCGACGAGCCGCCGGTGCGTGTCGACACCCACCGTGGTGGTGACCACCCCGCCCCGGTGAGACGGCACGCTCGGCCGCGGACGGTCGGTGGGGATGTCGATACGGTCGGGAGCTCCGGTCAACGCCGCCGTCCAGTACGCCAGTTGCGTCGAGACGAGGCTCGACGGGTCGTCCTCGGAGCCGAGCCGGTCACGCTGCCACAGCGTGTAGTCCGCGTACTGCACCGGCAGTGGCTCCGTCGCGGGTGCCGTGCCGGTGGACCGCGCGGTGTAGGCGGTGAGCAGGTCGGCGGCGAGCGGCGCCAGCGACCAGCCGTCCGCGGCGATGTGGTGCAGCGTGACGACGAGGACGTGCTCGTCCCCGGCCGCCACCTCGAGCAGGTCCACCCGCAGGGGCGCCTGCGTGGTCACGTCGAACCCGCGGGCCGCGCTCGTGACGATCGCGGCCGTCACCGCGGAGGGCTCGGTCACGACGGGCTCCAGCGCCACCGGCACCTCGTGCGCAGGCAGGATCACCTGGTGCGGGCCCTCGGGCGAGTCCGGGTACACGGTCCGGAGCACCTCGTGGCGGTCGACGAGGTCGCGCAGCGCGGCCTCCAGCGCGGCGATGTCGAGCGGTCCCGTCAGGCGCACCGCGAAGGGCACGTTGTACGCCCCCGACGCCCGGTCGAACCTGTTGAGGAACCACAGGCGTTGCTGCGCCGAGGACAGCGGGATCCGGTCGGGTCGAGGCCGTGCCTCGAGAGCGGGGCCGGCGGACTCGGCGAGCCCGTCGATGTGCGCGGCGAGGGCTGCGACCGTCGGGTGCTCGAAGAGTGCCCGGACCGGAACCCGAACGCCGCGAGTGGAACCCAGGCGGGACGCGACCTGTGTGGCCAACAGGGAGTTGCCACCGAGTGCGAAGAAGCTGTCGTCGCGTCCGACCTCGACGTCGAGGTCCAGCACTGCCGCCACGGTCTCGGCGACGGTCCGCTCGGTCTCGGAGGCCGGCGCGTCGTGAGTGCGGTCGACGGCCACGACGACCGGGGCGGGAAGCGCCCGCACGTCCAGCTTGCCGACGGGAGTGAGAGGGATGCGCTCGAGAACCGTCATCGATGCCGGGACCATGTGGCCGGGCAGGACGGAGCGGACGCCGCCCGTGACCGCGTCGACATCGATGTCGTGTCCGGTGGCGGCGACGACGTAGGACGCCAGCGAGGCGCGACCGGAGGCATCGGTGTGCACCAGAGTGTGCGCGAAGCCGACGGACGGGTCCCTCGTCAGTGCGGCGTCGATCTCACCGAGCTCGATGCGGAATCCGCGGATCTTGACCTGGGTGTCCGAGCGTCCGATGTAGTCGAGCCGGCCGTCCGCAGTCCACCGCACGACATCGCCGGTGCGGTACATCCGCTCCCCCGCTGTGCCGTACGGAGCGGCCACGAACCGGCCCGCCGTCAGTCCCGCGCGGTCGAGGTAGCCGCGAGCGACGCCGACACCCGACAGGTACAGCTCACCCGTGACGCCGACCGGCACCGGATGCAGACGCGCGTCGAGCACCACGGCGCGGACTCCGGCGATGGGCGTACCGATGGTGACCGGTTCGTCGGCACGCAGTTCCGCGATGGCGGCGACGATGGTCGCCTCCGTCGGGCCGTACCCGTTGTACAGCGAACGTCCGACCGACCAGCGCCGCACCAGGTCCGCGGAGCACGTGTCGCCGCCCACCACCACGGTGGTGAGACTCGGCAGTGATCCGGCGGCGACGTCGACGGTCGCGAGCGCGGCCGGGGTGACGAAGGCGTGCGAGACCGACTCGCGGTCGATCAGTTCGGCCAGTTCCGCGCCGCCGTAGACGTCGCTCGGGGCGACGACGACGGTGGAGCCGGCGCCCATCGCCATCAGGATCTCGAGCACCGACGCGTCGAAGCTCGGCGAGGCGAAGTGCAGGGTCCGCGATGTTCCGGTGATGCCGAACGTCGTGCGCTGCACCTCCGCGAACGAGGAGAGTCCCGAGTGCGTCACGGCGACGCCCTTGGGCAGTCCCGTCGATCCGGAGGTGTAGATGACGTAGGCCGGATGGTCGACACGCAGCGTGGACGTCCGGTCACGGTCGGTGACGGGTTCCGTCGACCGGGTCGCGATGTCGGCGACGGTGGCCGGGTCGTCGAGCACGATCCAGTCGACGTCCCGTCCTGCCGCCGGGCGGTCGGCCACGGTGCAGACACCGAGGTCGGCCCCGCTGTCGGTGAGCATGTGGTCGATGCGGTCCGCCGGGTAGCGCGGATCGACGGGGACCCAGGCCGCGCCTGTCATCGCCACGGCGAGCATCGCCGCGACGGACTCCGCCGACCGGGTGAGCGCCAGGGCGACGACGCGCTCGGGTCCGGCTCCGCGTTCGAGCAGGACCCGGGCGAGACGGGTGGCGTCGGCATCGAGCTCGGCGTACGTGCGCGACCGCCGAGCCGTGGCGTCGACGCCGTGGGACGGATCATGCACCAGCGCAGTGGTGTTCGCGTACTCCCGCGCGACGGCGGCCCACAGGTCGGGCAGCAGTACCGGTGCGTCGGGACGCCCGCCGGCCCGTGTCGTCAGTTCGCGGGACTCCTGATGGGACAGGAGATCGATGTCGCCCACGGTCACCGACGGGTCTCGGGCCACCGTGGTGAGCACGGCGCTGACACGGTCCGCGAAGGCGGCGATGGTGCTCTCGTCGTAGAGATCGCGCGTGTAGGTGACGCGGAACCGCCACGACCGCTCGCCGTCGGCGTCGGTGCTCTCCGTGACGGCGAGCTCGACGTCGAACTTGCTGCGCTGCAGATCGATCTCCGACGCGGTGACGGTGAGACCGTCGAGTTCGCCGCTGGTGACACCGTCGGACTGGAAAGCCAGCACGACCTGCACGAGCGGGTGCCGACCGGCCGTCCGCGACGGCGACAGTGCGTCGACCAGACGCTCGAACGGCAGGTCCGCGTGGGCGAACGCGTCGAGATCGGTGCTGCGGACCCGGCCGAGAAGGTCGGCGAAGGTGTCGGACGGCGCCACGTCGGAGCGCAGGACCAGGGTGCCGACGAACATGCCGACCAGCTCGTCCAGTGCGCGATCGCGTCGGCCGGCGATCGGGGTGCCGATCACCACGTCCCGAGTGTCGGCGAGCCGAGCGAGCGTGACCGCGAGTGCGGCGTGCATCGCCATGAACGTGGTGCTGCCCCGGCGCTCGGCGACGGCCGACAGTGCGGTCATCACGGCCGGATCGACGGCGAACTCGTGGACGCCGGCCCGGTGGGACGGCGCAGCCGGGCGGACGCGATCGCCGGGCAGGGTGCACTCGTCCGGAAGGTCGGCGAGAGTGTCGGTCCAGAAGGAGAGTTCGCGGTGTGCCCGGCTCTCCGGGTCGGCCTCGTCTCCGAGCACGGCCCGCTGCCACAGAGTGAAGTCGCTGTACTGCACCGGAAGCGGGGTCCACTGCGGGGCAGCTCCCCGGATGCGGGCGGCGTAGGCGACCATGACGTCGCGGGTCAGAGGTCCGAGGGACCACCCGTCCGCGGCGATGTGGTGCACGACGAGACCGAGCACGTGCTCCGTCTCGGAGATCGACAGAAGAGTGGTGCGCAGCGGGGTCTCGACAGTGAGATCGAACCCGCGACGGGCGAACCGTGTCAGCGCGTCCGCGACGTCGCCGCGGTCCACGACTCTCGTCGTGAGCGGTGCGGGTGCTGCCGGTGCGACGACCTGGTGCGGTCCGTGATCGTTCTCGGGGAACATGGTCCGCAGGCTCTCGTGCCGTTCCACCACGTCGGCCAACGCCAGTGCCATCGCGGGGGCGTCGAGGACGCCGTCCAGGTGCACCGAGAACGAGATGTTGTAGGCGTCGGAGGTCGGGTCGAAGCGGTTGAGGAACCACAGCCGTTGCTGCGGCGACGAGAGCGGAATCCGGTCCGGACGGCTCGCCGCCGGGATCGCGACGAGCGGGATCCGCGACGCCGCACCGCTGTCGGCGTCGAGGTGAGCCGCGAGCGCCTCGACGGTCGGGGCCTCGAAGAGAGTGCGCACCTCCACCTCACGGCTCAGCGCGGCGCCGATCGCACTCGTGACACGGGTCGCCATCAACGAGTTGCCACCGGCGTCGAAGAAGCTGTCGTCCAGACCGACCCGGGGCACCGTCAGGACGTCCGCGAACACGCGGGCGACGGTCCACTCGGTCTCGGTGCGGGGCTCGCGGTACGCCGCCTCCGTCGTCTCCGGGGTGGGCATCGGCAGCGCGCGGCGATCGAGCTTGCCCGACGGGGTGAGGGGCACCTCGTCGAGCACGACCACCGCGGACGGCACCATGTACCCGGGCAGGGTGCGGCGGGCGTGCTCGAGCACCGGCTCGGTTCCGGCGGTGCCCGGCGCGAGCGTGAGGTGCGAGACCAGCCGGGCGTCGGCCCGGCCCGCGTTCTGCACGCTCGTGACGGAGAACGTGACCGACGGATGACGCTGGAGCACCGCGTCGATCTCGGCGAGTTCGATGCGGTGACCCCGCACCTTGACCTGGTCGTCGGCTCGGCCGCGGAACACCAGTTCGGTTCCCGCGGTGGTGGTCACGGCGGCGACGACGTCGCCGGTGCGGTACATACGGTCACCCGGGGTGCCGAACGGATCGGCGACGAAGCGGGTCGAGGTCAGCGGCAGGCGCCCGAGGTACCCGCGGGCCAGCGCCGGCCCGGACAGGTAGAGCTCGCCGGGAACTCCGGGGACCACCGGGCGCAGACGACGATCGAGCACCCGCACGTCGACACCGCGGCGCGGGGCGCCGATGGTGACGGGCGAGCCGGGTGCCATCGGCGGTGTCAGGGTCGCGACGACGGTGGCCTCGGACGGCCCGTACAGGTTGAGCATGCGGCGGCCGGGCGCCCACCGTTCGACGAGGGCGGGATTGCAGACGTCGCCGCCGACCCCGACGAAGGTCAGAGCGTCGAGGTCCGCAGGGTCCACCGTCTCGAGAGCAGCAGGGGTGACGAAGGCGTGGGTCACCCGCTGATCACGCAGCAGTGCGGTGAGGCGGTCGCCGCCGTAGACGTCGGTACCGGCGACCACGACGGTCGCGCCCGCGGCGAATCCCATGAGCAGTTCCAGGATCGAGGCGTCGAAACTCGGCGAGGCGAAATGCAGTGTGCGCGATCGCGGTCCGACTCGGTAGGTCGCCACCTGCTCGCGGGCGAAGTCGGCGAGGCCGCGGTGCGGCACCACGACCGCCTTGGGGGTGCCCGTGGATCCGGACGTGAAGATGAGGTATGCCGGGTTCTCCGGGCGCACCCGTACGGGCAGTGCCGCCGAGGACTCGTCGGATCGGTGATCGACGGTGACCCACCGGACCGCGACGGGCAGTGCGGCTCCCGCGGCAGCGATGCCGAGGGACGCGGCGACGTCGGTGACCATGCGCTCGATGCGGTCCGCCGGGTAGCGCGGATCCACCGGGAGGAAGGCGGCGCCGGTCTTCGTCACGGCCCAGGTCGCGACGATCGAGTCGATCGAGCGCTCGAGGCACACGGGCACGATCGATTCCGGGCCGACTCCCTCGGCGATCAACGCGTGCGCCAGCAGGTCCGACGCGTCGTCGAGTTCGCCGTACGTGACGGAGCCGTCCGCCGTGACGACGGCGGTGGCGGACGGATCGCGCCGCGCGGCCGAGACGAGGATGTCGGCGAGCGACGAGGTGGGCCCGGCTGCCGCGCCCACGAGGACGGCAGGAGCGTCGGTGGACGTGGACAGATCGATGTCGCCGATCGCTCGGGTGGGATCCGCCGCGACCGATCGCATGACGGACACCAGTCGCTGCGCCATCGTCGCGGCTGTCGCGTCGTCGAACAGATCGCGGGCGTAGCCCAGGCGCGCATCGACCCCGTCGGGCCGACCGTCGACCGTGGTGCGCTCCGAGAGCTGCAGCGTGAGGTCGAACTTGGCGGTGCCGGGGTCGATTTCGGCGACCTCGACATCCAGTCCGGCCATCTCGACGCGGACCGGCGCGAGGTTCTCGAAGGAGAGAACGACCTGGAACAGCGGGTGGCGCGACGTCGAGCGCTCCGGTGCCGCCGCGTCGACGACACGCTCGAACGGGACGTCCGCGCGGGCGAACGCCTCGAGGTCGTGATCGCGTACCTCGCGGAGGAGGTCGGTGAACGGGACGTGCGGCGCGGGCGTCGACCGCAGCACCAGTGTGTTGACGAACATGCCGACGAGTCCGTCGAGCGCGCGGTGGCCGCGACCGGCGATGGGCGACCCGATCGCGACGTCGTCCGAGTCCGCGAGCCGTCCCAGCAGCGCGGACAGTGCCGCGTGCAACACCATGAACAGGCTGGCCGAGGTGTCCGATGCGAGCACGAGGAGCTGCTGGCGCAGATCGGCGTCGATGTGGAAGTCGTGGGCGCCGCCGCGGTGCGACGGTGCAGCGGGACGGGGGCGATCCGTCGGCAGCTCGAGCGTGTCGGGCAGGCCGTCCAACCGCGCGGTCCAGTAGTCGATCTGACTGCGCAGGATCGAGGTCGGATCGTTCTCGTCTCCGAGTGCGGCGTGCTGCCAGAGCGTGAAGTCCGCGTACTGCACGTCGAGCGGTGCCCACAGCGGCGCACTCCCCTGCGTCCGCGCAGCGTAGGCGGTCATGACATCGGTCGCGAGGGGGCCGAAGGAGAACCCGTCCGACGCGATGTGGTGCAGCACCACGGCCAGCGTGTGCGACGTCGGCGAGGTGCGGAACAGGCGGACACGGACCGGGTGCTCCCGCGTGACGTCGAATCCGTGAGACGCGAACTCCCGCACGGTGTCGGCCAGCGCCGAGTCGTCGGTGTCGATCGGCGCGAGGTCGTGGTGCGCGGGGTCCTGCACCACCTGGTGCGGACCGTCGGCGGAGTCGGGATACACGGTGCGCAGCGTCTCGTGGCGCTCCAGGACGTCGGCGAGCGCGACACTCAGAGCGTCCGCGTCGAGGTCGCCGTGCAACGTGATGGCGAAAGGCATGTTGTACGCCGGGGACGCCGAGTCGAACCGGTTCAGGAACCACAGTCGCTGTTGGGCGAGCGAGAGGGGAATGCGATCCGGGCGAGGTCCAGCGACCAGCGGCGGCCCGGTGGTGACCACGGGCGCATGGGCGACGCGATCCGCCAGACGTGCCACGGTCGGCGCCTCGAAGAGGTCCTTGATGCCCACGTCGGCACCGAGCTCGGCGCTGATGCGGGAGACCACGCGCGTGGCCAGCAGCGAGTTGCCGCCGATCTCGAAGAAGCTGTCGTGGACACCGGGAGCGGGGACGTCCAGCACGTCGGCGATGGTCTCGGCGATGCGTCGCTCGACCTCTGTGCGCGGCGGGACCGAGGGCACGTCGGCCCGGCGGCGCACCGGTTCCGGCAGTGCCTTGCGGTCGACCTTGCCGTTGGCGCTCAACGGAAGTGCGTCGAGAACGATCACCAGCGACGGCACCATGTAGGACGGGAGGCGGTCGGCGACGGTCGCGGCGACAGCGCGGACCTCGACGCTCGCCGCGTCGGTGCCGGGCTCGGGTGCGACGTACGCGACGAGCGTGGTCTCGCCGCGCTCGTCGACGTGGGCCACGGCCACCGCGTGGTGCACGGCGGGATGCGCGACCAGAGCCGCCTCGACGTCGCCGAGCTCGATCCGCAGTCCGCGGATCTTGACCTGGAAGTCGGTGCGGCCCAGGTACTCGACGGCGCCGTCGGCCCGCCAACGCGCCAGGTCGCCGGTGCGGTACATGCGGGTGCCGTGCGCCGACAGCGGGTCGGCGACGAACCGGTCGGCGCTCAGATCGGGCCGACCGACGTAGCCACGGGCGAGCTGGTCGCCCGCGAGGTAGAGCTCGCCCGCCGTTCCCACCGGAACCGGCTCGAGCCGGGCGTCGAGGATCTGCAACGCGGTGTTCCACACCGGCCGTCCGATCGGCACCGTGACGGCGTCGGCGTCGGTCACTTTCCAGTAGGTGACGTCGACGGCGGCCTCGGTCGGCCCGTAGAGGTTGTGCAGCGCGGACCCGGTGAGCGAGCGGAATGCCGATGCCGTCTCCGCGGGCAGTGCCTCACCGCTGCAGAACACCTGACGCAGGTCACCGAGCCGGGCGTCGGACGCGCGCAGTTCAGCGACGAAGGCGCTGAGCATCGAGGGCACGAAATGTGCCGTGGTGACGCCTGATCCGGCGATGATCGAGGCGAGGTAGCGCGGGTCGCGATGCCCGTCGGGCTCCGCGATCACCAGGCGGGCGCCGACCTGGAGCGGCCAGAAGAACTCCCACACCGAGACGTCGAACGTCGCCGGAGTCTTCTGCAACACGGCGTCGTCGGCGCCGAGGTAGTACTCGTTCTGCATCCACAGCAATCGGTTGACGATCGCCTGGTGCGACACCCCGACACCCTTGGGGCGGCCCGTGGAACCCGACGTGAAGATCACGTACGCCAGCGAATCGGGTCGCAGAGTCGCCGTGCGTTCACTGTCGCCGACCGGTGTGTCGGCGAGTCCGGCGAGATCGAGCGTGTCGACGTCGACGCGCGCAGCGGTGTCGGGCAGGACGACACCCTGCGTGGACACCGTCAGCACGCACGCGGGCCGGGCGGTGTCGAGGACGTGGCCGAGACGCTCGGCGGGATGATCGGGGTCGAGCGGTACGTAGGCGCCGCCGGCCTTCTCGATCGCGTACATCGCGACGACGAGGTCGAGCGAGCGCTGCATGGCCAGGCCCACGAGCACGTCGGGTCCGACGCCGCGGGCGATCAACGCCCGCGCCAGGCGGGACGAGCGACGATCGAGTTCCGCGTACGTCAGTGCGGTGCCGGCGAACTCCAGGGCCGTCGCGTCCGGGGTGCGCCGCACCTGTGCGTCGAACAGCGCGGGCAGCGTGGTCCGCGGAACGCTCACGGCTGTGTCGTTGAACTCGGTGACCACACGGTCGTACTCGTCGGGCAGCACGACGTCGAGACCGGAGACGCGAGTTCGTGCCCCGCGTCCCAGGAAGTTCTCGAAGAAGGCGAGGAACCGCCGATGATGGGCGGCGAGGGTGTCCTCGTCGTACAGCGACGGGTTGCCCTCGAAGTCGATGTTCAGCGAGTTGCCGCCGCTGTTGTAGACGTTGAAGGTGAAGTCCTCGATGGGACCGCTGGAGAGCAGGTGCAGCCGGCCCACCAGATCGCCCAGACCGACGGTCCAGTCGAACAGCATGATGTTCACCATGGGTCCGAAGAACCCGCGGTGCATGGTCGAGCTGCCGTGGTCGCGGCGGATGTCCTCGTGGCGATACTTCTGGTGGCGCAGCGCACCGGTGATCTCGAGGGTCACCGACGACACCAGGTCGCCGATGTTCATGTCGGGCGAGATGTGCACGCGGATCGGTACGACGTTGGACACCATGCCGCCCGAGCGGCGCAGCGCCGCGGTGGTGCGGACGGACACCGGCAGACTCATGACGACGTCGGCGCGCCCGGTGACCCGGTGCAGGTAGGCGGCGAAGGACGCGGCCACGACGGCAGCGGCACTGGCGTCGAATCGCTCCTCCGCGGAGGTGAGCATGTCGCCGACGGTCTCGTCGGTGACACCGTTGAGTCGCAGGCGACTCGGCGCGGCCGGGGCGGTGCGATCGGCGAGGGAGAAGGTGTCCGGCAGACCCTGGAGCGTGTCCTGCCAGAAGGCGCGGTCGGTCTCGAACCTGGTGGAGGTGCGGTACGCGCGTTCTGCCGCGTAGAGCGTGGCCAGGTCGCCGGCCTTGCTGTCCGGGGTGGGAACACCGGCCTGCTCGTTGGTGTACAGCTCGGCGACGCGCTTCATGGCGGTGACGGCGCCGTATCCGTCACCGGCGATGTGGTGCATGCGGGTGTACCAGAAGTAGCGGTGGTCCTCGACGCGGAAGACGACGTTGACGGTCAGCGGATCGCGGTCCAGATCGACCGGGGAGCGCATCTCCTTCTGCATCCAGGCCAGGGCCGCGGCGATCGGGTCCGCCTCGGACCGGACGTCGAGCCGAGTGGTGCGCACGGTGGCTGCCGGGTCGACGACCTGATACGGCTGACCGTCGATCTCCACGAGCCTGATCTCGCCGGACTGGAGTTCCGCGGCCGCGCGGGCACCCACGCGCTCGAGCAGGTCGATGTCGAGGTCACCCTGCACGTCGACGTACTGCGCGACGGTGAGGGGAACCTCGGGAGCGAGCTTCTGGGCGAACCACAGGCTGGCCTGCGCCGGGGAGAGCGGGAAGGGATCGGACGCTGTCCGGTTCACGGTAGGTGCCGTGTCGGCCGGTTCGGTGGTTCTCGGTGCGCTGTCCGACGTCGTCATCGTTCGCTCCTCCTCGTCGGTCCCGTGGCCGAGGAGCGGTTCTGCTCCCCGGGCTGTGCGAGACGACGCACACTTCCACCGAACGGACGCAGAGAGCATCGACGCCGCGGCCGATTCGGCCGCACGTCTGCGTGCTGTGTGTGACTTCCGGTGTCCCCGACCGTGGTCGCACTCTGTACTGAGCTGTATGTGGCATTCGCTCAACCACCCGTCGTGGATGGGTGAGACTTACCAACTTCTCGGTTTGCGGACCCGAAACGTTACGTTCATCGCGGTGACAGATCACGAAAAGTGCGGAAAGACCGCCCCGACCAGCGGACGCGGAGCCGTGTGCCCGGTCAGCGGGCCAGGCGCCGTCGAACGTTCGGTATCGTGGCGGCGATCACACTCAGGACGCCGAGGGCCACGAACACGTACTCGACGGTGGATCCCAGCCGCGTCGCGAGTGTGGTGTCGGTGCGCAGACCCACCGTGGCGACCAGATGGTCGGCGTCGAAGAGAGCGGTCCGAGAGGTCACGGAACCATCGGGCGCGATGACGGCGCTGACCCCGCTGGTGGCGGCGACCACGACGGTCCTCGAGTGCTCCACCGCCCGGACTCGCGACATGGCCAGCTGCTGGTAGGTCATCTCCGTGTCGCCGAAGGTCGCGTTGTTGGTGGGCACCGCGAGAATCTGGGCGCCGGCGCGCACCGCCTCGGTGGGTGCGCGGTCGAAGGCCACCTCGTAGCAGGTCGCGACACCCACCGCGAGAGCCCGCTGCTCGCGATCCGTGCCGGCGGGCACGTGCACGACGCCGTCGCCGTCGCCGGGCACGAAGTTGCCCGCCGAGTCGGCGTACGAGGAGAACAGCCGGAAGAAGCTGCGGTACGGCAGATACTCCCCGAACGGTTGGACGATCTTCTTGTCGTGGCGCTCCCCCGGTCCGGCGGCTCCGTCCCAGGCGATGACCGAGTTGGTGGAGGTGCCGTCGGCATTCGACAGCACCGCGCCCACGAGAATCGGTGCGTCGATCCGCACGGAGGCGGCGGTGATCTCGGCCGCTGCGGTCGCGTCGCGGGTGGGATCGACGTCCGACGCGTTCTCCGGCCAGATGACGACGTCGGGCTTCGGGGTCCGCCCCGCCTCGACCTCCTCCGCCAGCCGGAGAGTCTCGTTCACGTGGTTGTCGAGCACCTGGCGGCGTTGCGCGTTGAAGTCGAGGCCCAGCCGGGGAACGCTGCCCTGGATGGCCGCGATGGTGATCGTGTCCTCACCGTCCTGTGGACCCGCGAGCGTGGGGCGCACGACGAGTGCGACGACCGGCGCCACGGCGGCGAGCGCGACCAGCCCGGCGACCGAGGTGACGGCGAAGCCGGTGCGCACCGTCCTGCACAGCAGCGTCAGGCACACACCGATCAGTGCCACCGCGGCGCTGAGCAGCGGGGCGCCGCCGAGTGCGGCCAGCGGAAGCAGGGGTGATTCGGACTGACCGAAGGCCAGACGGCCCCAGGGGAATCCGCCGAACGGGACCGTGCTGCGCAACCATTCCGTCAGTGACCACACCATGGTGATCCACACCGCGGCGAACGGTAGGCGGGACACCACCACGGCGAGCAGTCCGAACAGACCGAGGAACAGTGACTCCGCGACGGCGAGCGCGATCCACGGCAGCGGTCCGACGTACACGCCGATCCACGGGAGCAGCGGCAGGAAGAAGCCGAGGCCGAAAGCGAACCCGTACAGGAAGCCGCCTCTCAGCGACAGGGCGCGCGCCGGATCGTCGACCCGCCGCTCGGTCAGGACGAACGTGACGAGCGCCAGGGCGACGGGCGCGAGAAACCACAGTGATCGCGGTGGGAACGACGCGAACAGGAGCGCGCCGGCGCCGGCCGAGAGAGCGAGCCGCGCGGGTGGGATCAGTCGAGCGGGAACGCTCACGCGCGGTACACCGTGGTGCCGCGGTGCACGGTCTCCAGGCACACCGGGTCCGGCGCCTCGGGATCGAGGCGAGGCAGGGCCGGAACTCGTGACCGCGGGTCGGTGGACCAGCGCTGCACCGAGTCCCGTGGTGCGCTCACGACCAGTTCCGCGGCGTCCCACACCGCATAGCTGGCCGGCGCGCCCGGCACCAGCGTGCCGGCCAGGCCGTCGCGCACTCCCCCGGCGCGCCAGGCGCCGCGCGTGGCCGCGGAGAACGCGGCGCGGGGCGAGACGGCACTGCCCGGTGTGCGGTGGTTGACCGCTCCGCGGACACCGCGCCACGGCTCGAGCGGCGTGACGGGTGCGTCCGACCCGATGGCCAGCGACACCCCGGCGGACGCCATCATCGCCAGCGGGTTGAGTGCGCGAGCGCGCTCCGCGCCGAGTCGAGTGGCGTACAGGCCCTCCTCACCGCCCCAGTAGGTGTCGAACACCGGTTGCACGCTCGCGATGACACCCCACGCCGCGAGGGCGTCGGCCTGCTCGGACGACACCATCTCGATGTGTTCGAGGCGATGGCCGCGAGACGCCACGGCGGGGCCGCCGAGCTCGGCCACGACCCGTCCGAACGCCTCGACCACGGCAGTGGTGGCGGCGTCGCCGATGACGTGGAAGCCGGCCTGGATACCGGCGCGGGTGCAGGCGGAGACGTGCGCCGCGATCGCGTCGACGTCGAGATACGAACGGCCGCAACCGGAGTGGTCGGCGTAGTGGTCGTGCAGCCAGGCGGTGTGCGAGCCGATCGAACCGTCGACGAAGAGGTCGCCGCCCAGGGCGTGCGCGCCGGTCGCGGCCAGGAGTGCCGTCGCCTCGTCCGGGGTCGAGACGGCCTCGCCCCAGTAGGCGCGCACCTCGACGCCGTGCTCGAGGGCGAGGAGTTCGGCCAGGTCGACGCGGCCGGAGATGTCGGGGCCGGCGCACTCGTGCACGGCGGCGACCCCGTGCGCGGCAGCATGATCGAGCGCGGCGACGCGGGCGCGGTGCCGGCCCGCGGGGCTCAGCAGGTCCAGCGCCCGGGTGCGCACGGCATGGTGCGCCTCCGCGATGAGCGGCCGTTGCGGATCTGCGGTGGCGGCCACGTCTCCGGCGGCGCGACGCAGCACCGTCGAGCACGCCGCGGAGTGCGCGTCGATGCGCGAGAGGTACACGGCCCGTCCGGGTGCTGCGGCGTCGAGCTCCGCGGTGGTGGGGCCGCGCCCCTCCGGCCACGTCGACTCGTCCCAGTTCTGCCCCCAGATCAGGGTGCCCCCGTCCTCGGCCGCGTACGCGGCGAGAGCGCGCAGGCACTCGTCGAGAGACCGAGCGCCGCTCAGATCGAGTCCGATGAGCGCCAGACCGGTGGCGGTGGTGTGGACGTGGGTGTCCACGAACGCGGGAGTCACGAACTCCCCGTTCAGTTCCACCACCTCGGCGTCGGGATGCAGCGCCCGCGCGGGGCGATCCTCACCGATCCAGACGACGGTGCCGTCGGTGACGGCCATGGCTGTCGCGTCGGGCGCGGACGGGCTGTAGATCCGTCCGCCGACCAGCAGATGCGTACTCACGCTCGCCAGTGTGCCCGGTGTCGGGCGGCCGGGGTGTCGGGGGTCAGCGCTCGTCGCGGCCGGTGGTGCCGTCGGTCACACCGCGCGTGTCGCGAGGGGCCGAATTCCCGCGGTCCGGCATCACGTCGCCGTCGATGACCACGTGACCGGCCCCGAAACCCTGCGGCCCGAATCCCTGCGGCCCGAAACCGCCGGGCGGGAACGTACGGCCCGAGGCCACGGCCGTCTCGACGCGCCGGGCGGCGGACCGCGCGATGACCGGACGAAGCAGCGCGCGGGTCAGCGGGATCATCAGCAGCAGGCCGAGGACGCTCGAGACGAGACCGGGAATCGTCAGCAGGACCGAGCCGAGGGCCACGAGCGCACCGTCCGCGACCGCGCCGCCGGGTGAGCGGCGTCCGGCGTTGGCCGAGCGCAGTTCCGAGAGCACGCGCCGACCCTGGGAGCGGATCGCGACCATGCCCAGAGCGGACAGTGCGATCACCACGAACACCGTCCACAGGATGCCGATCGCCGAGCCGAGCCACACGAGGGCGCTGATCTCGACGACGAGGTAGAGGAAGAAGTAGAGCAGTGGCATCGCGGGAGTCCTTTCGGCGACTGGTCGAACCCGTCTGCCGTGTCAACGCGCGACCGCCTCGTTTTTCTCCCGGCCGGTCAGGCGCCCGGAGTGACCAGTCCGAGCTCGTAGGCGAGCACGACGGCCTGGACGCGATCGCGCAGCCCGAGCTTGGTGAGCATGCGGCCGACGTGGGTCTTGACGGTCGCCTCGGACAGGAACAGCTCACCCGCGATCTCGGCGTTCGACTTGCCGGCGGCGATGAGCAGCAGCACCTCGCGCTCACGGTCGGTGAGCGATTCGACGGCTGCCGATCGTCCGGGAACATCGCGCGGTTGCCCGGCGACGATGCGGGAGAGCAGACGTCGGGTCACCCGCGGCGAGACGACGGCGTCCCCTGCCGCCACGCTGCGGATCGCGGACACGAGGTCCTCCGGAGGCGTGTCCTTGAGGAGAAATCCGCTGGCACCGGCACGCAGTGCGCCCAGGGCGTGTTCGTCCAGGTCGAAGGTCGTCATGACGATGACCCGCACCTCGGGTTGCGCCGCGATGATGCGTTCGGTGGCCGAGACACCGTCGATACCGGGCATGCGGACGTCCATCAGCACGACGTCCGGTTCGAGGCGCGCGGCCGCGGCGATCGCGGAGGCACCGTCGGGCACGTCGCCCACCACGTCGATGTCGGGCTGCGCGCCGAGAACCATCGACAGACCCATGCGCATCAGTTCCTGATCGTCGACCAGGAGCACCGAGATGGACACGGGAGACAACCTAGCGGTCCGGGTGGTCCTGGTCGACGCCCAGCGCGGCCTTCAATTCGAGGGGCAGCGTCGCGGCCACGCGCCACCGGCCGTCCGGCAGCGGACCGGCTCGGAGCTCTCCGCCCAGCACGGCGACACGTTCGCGCATGCCGATGACGCCGAAGCCGCTGGTGGTGGGTGCGGCGTGGATGTCGACGGCCGGGCCGGTGTCGTCCGAGGAATTGATCACCGACACCGTCACCGCGGACGGTTCGCGGCGCACGGCCACCACGGCTCGGGGCCGCTCACCGCCGTGGCGCAGTACGTTGGTGAGCGATTCCTGCACCAGCCGGTGCACCCCGAGCGACACCGCCGGCGGCAGGTCGTCGAGTTCGCCCGTCTGCTCGATGGACACCCGCAGCCCGGCGGCGCGCATCAACTCCACGATCTTGGCGAGGGCCGCGGTGCCGTACTCGGGGTGGGACTCGGACGACTCGTCGGTCCGCAACAGCGACACCGTGCGTCGGAGTTCGGTGAGTGCGGTGCGGCCGGTCGCGGAGATGTTCGCGAGTGCCGCCGCGGCCCGCTCCGGGTCCGACCGCAGCGCGTAGGACGCCCCGTCCGCCTGCACGATCATGACGCTCACCGCGTGGGCCACCACGTCGTGCAGTTCGCGGGCGATGCGGGTGCGCTCGGCGGACACCGCCTCGACGGCGCGTCGGTCACGATCGGATTCGGCGACGGCGAGCCGTGCGCTGACCTCGGCGACGTAGGCCCGGCGAGTCCCGAGGAACTCCGCCGTGATGTAGGCCAGGGCGTAGAGGAGGACGAAGAAGATGGTGGAGGTCCAGTCGGACCCGAGCACGAGTCGCACGACGACGATGTCGGCCGCGAGGCCCAGCGCGAAGAGGAGGGTCGTGCGCCGGTCGGTGTACACGGCCAGCGTGTAGAGCATCACCACGAAGCCGAGCTGCCCGGGCGGCAGCGTGCGCGGTTCCTCCGATGCCCACACCATCAGAGTCGCGACCTGGCCGAGTGCGAGCGCCGTCCAGGCGGCGGCCACCGGGTAGCGGCGGCGCCAGGCGATCGGCGTGGACACGGCGACCGCCATCGCCACGTAGACGAGTGGCTGCTCCACGGCAGCGACGGCCGTGAGCTCGATGAGGAAGAGTGACACCGCCAGCGCACAGTCGACCGCGAACGGACGGTGGCGGAGCCATTCGCTGAATCGGCGCATCGTGGTCGAAGCGTAGCGCGGGACCTGTGATCGAATGTCCGCCATGGGTGCTGGTGACTGGTCGGTGTTGCTGGCTGCCGCGCTGGCGGCGGGCTGGGTGGACGCCGTGGTCGGTGGCGGCGGGCTCATCCTGTTGCCCGCACTCCTGTTGGTCACGCCGGCGGCCACGACCCAGCAGACGGTGCTGGCCACCAACAAGCTGGCCTCCGTCGCCGGCACCACCGCCGCGGTGCTGACCTTCTCCCGCAAGGTCCCGATGAACTGGCGGCTCCTCGCACCCGCCGGAGTGGTGGCCGCGGTCGGCGCGGCGTTCGGCGCCGCCACCGTCAGCCTCATCGACAAGGACCTCTTCATCCCCATCGTGCTGGTGGTGCTGGTCGGCGTCGCGGTGCTGGTGACGCTGCGCCCCACCGTCGGCGTCGTGGTGGGTGATCCGCCGACGCGCCGCCGCATCACCATCGTGGTGGTGGTGGCCGCCGTCGGCATCGGGTTCTACGACGGCATCCTCGGTCCGGGCACCGGCACCTTCCTCATCATCACGTTCGCCACCCTGCTCGGCACCGAGTTCGTGCGCAGCGCGGCGATGGCGAAGGTGCTGAATCTGGGATCCAACATCGGCGCCCTCCTGTACTTCTCGGCGACCGACGACGTCCTGTGGTTGCTCGGCCTCGCCATGGCCGTCGCGAACGTCGCGGGCTCGCTGGTCGGCTCACGCATGGCGATCTCGCGGGGCGCCGGGTTCGTGCGCATCGTGTTGCTGGTGGTGGTGTTCGCGCTCGTCATCCGACTCGGGTGGCAACAGTTCGGCTAGCGTCACCGATGTGAGAGACGTCGACAGCGATTTCGTCGCCCTGCCACTGCACGCGCTCGCGGACGCGGCGCTGACAGCGGCACGTGCGTCCGGTGCCACGCATGCGGATCTGCGGGTGCATCGACTGCGGACGCAGTCGCTCGCTCTCCGCGACGGCGAGGTGCAGTCGAGTGTCGAGGCGACGACGCTCGGCCTCGCGGTCCGGGTGATCGTCGACGGAACCTGGGGATTCGCGTCCGGTGCGGTGCTGTCGGTGGACGAGGCCGTCTCCGTCACCTCGCGCGCCGTGCTCGTCGCACAGGCGTTGCGCGACCTGAACCGGGATCCCGTCGTGCTCGCCTCCGAGCCGGTGTACGAGAACGTGTCGTGGGTGTCGGACTATGAGATCGATCCCTTCGACGTCCCCACCACCGACAAGGTCGATCTGCTGGGCGAGTACTCCGGCCGTCTGCTGGCCTCGGACGGCGTCGACCACGTGAGTGCCTCCGTGCTGCAGGTCAAGGAGCAGTCGTTCTACGCAGACCTCGCCGGGTCGCGCATCACGCAGCAACGGGTGCGACTCCACCCGCAGATCGACGCCGTGTCCGTCGATTCCGCGTCGGGTGGCTTCGATTCGATGCGCACCCTCGCTCCCCCGACGGGACGTGGCTGGGAGTACCTGACCTCCGACGGGACCGGCGCCGACGGACTGTGGGACTGGGACGACGAACTCTCGCGCATCCCCGACTGGCTCGCCGAGAAGACGAAGGCCCCCGGCGTGGAGCCGGGTCTCACCGATCTGGTGATCGACCCGACCAACCTGTGGCTCACCATCCACGAGTCCATCGGCCACGCCACGGAATATGACCGAGCCATCGGCTACGAGGCCGCCTACGCCGGAACGTCCTTCGCGACGCCCGACCAGCTCGGCACGCTGCGCTACGGCAGTGAGTCGATGCACGTGACCGCCGACCGCACCGAACGCCACGGGTTGTCCAGCATCGGGTGGGACGACGACGGCGTGGCCTCGCAGTCGTGGGATCTGGTGCGCGACGGGGTTCTCGTCGGCTACCAGCTCGACAGGGTGTTCGCCCCCCGCCTCGGGCTCGAGCGGTCGAACGGGTGCTCGTACGCGGACTCGCCCCACCACGTCCCGATCCAGCGGATGGCCAACGTCTCGCTGCAACCGGACCCGCACGTCGATCGCAGCGTGGACGATCTCATCGCCGACGTCGAGCACGGCGTCTACGTGGTGGGCGACAAGTCGTGGTCGATCGACATGCAGCGCTACAACTTCCAATTCACCGGCCAGCGCTTCTTCCGCATCGAGAACGGGGCTCTCGCGGGCCAGGTCCGGGACCTGGCGTACCAGGCGACGACCACCGATTTCTGGGGCTCGATGGAGGCGGTGGGCGGACCGTCCACGTGGCGTCTGGGCGGCGCGTTCAACTGCGGCAAGGCGCAGCCCGGTCAGGTGGCGGCGGTGTCGCACGGCTGCCCCGCTGCTCTCTTCCGTTCGGTCAACGTCCTCAACACACGAACGGAGGCGGGTCAGTGAGCGTCAGCACTCCCCTCGGCGGCCACGATCTGGTGGAGCGTGCGCTGTCGTACGCCACCGTCTCGGACACCGTCGTGATCGTCGCCGACATCTCGGAGGCATCCCTGCGGTGGGCCGGGAACTCGATGACCACCAACGGCGTGGGTGACTCGAGGTCCTGGACCGTCGTCTCGATCGTGCGGGACGGCACGGCGGCGCGGGTGGGAACGGTCTCGTCCACGAGCATGGATCCGGATGATGTCGCCGGCGTCGTGGCAGCCGCCGAGGACGCCGCTCGTGCGGCTCAGCCCGCCACCGATGCGATGCCCCTCGTCGAGGGCGCCCCGACGCCGGACTCCGGCTGGGGCGACGTCCCGCTCCGCACAGGGATCGACGTGTTCGACTCCGTGGTACCGGGCCTGGCGCGGGGATTCGACGGAGCCGATGCGTTGTACGGCTTCGCGCATCACACGGTCCGCACCGTGTGGCTGGGCACGTCCACCGGGGTACGGCGGCGCGTCGTCGAACCTGTCGGGTCGCTCGAGATCAACGGTAAGAGGGGTGGTCTCTCGGGCGGTGCCAGTGCCTGGGTGGGCACCGGTACCCGAGACTTCCGCGACATCGATCTGGATGCGTCCCTGGCCGAACTGACGCGCCGGCTCGACTGGTCCGCCCGGACCGTCGACCTTCCCGCGGGACGCTACGAGACGATCCTCCCACCGTCCGCGGTCGCCGATCTGATGATCGATCTGCTGTGGTCGATGGACGGCCGGGGCGCGCAGGAGGGCCGCACCGCCCTGTCCGCTCCCGGCGGCGGCACCCGCGTCGGTGAGGTGCTCGGACACCTCGGTCTCACGCTGTACTCCGACCCGTCCGAGAACGGCCTCGAGTACGCCCCGTTCGTGGTCACCGGATCCTCGAGCGACGCGGTGTCGGTGTTCGACAACGGAATGGACGCCGGCCGCACCGACTGGATTCGCGACGGTGCAATCACCTCCCTTGCCTACCCACGTTCCGCCGCAGCAGAATTCGGGGTTACACCCACTGTGCCCGGTGACAACCTCGTCATGGTGGGCGGCGCCGGCGGTTCCGTCGACGACCTCGTCGCGCGCACCGAACGCGGACTCTTGTTGACGACCCTCTGGTACATCCGCGAGGTGGACCCGACGACCATGCTCCTCACCGGGTTGACGCGGGACGGCGTCTACCTGGTCGAGGACGGCCGGGTGACTGCTGCCGTGAACAACTTCCGGTTCAACGAGAGCCCGCTCGACATCCTGCGCCGCGCGACAGAGGCGGGTACGACCGTTCCCACCCTGCCGCGTGAGTGGTCGGATTGGTTCACCCGCGCAGCGATGCCCCCGATGCGGATCCCCGACTTCCACATGTCGTCCGTGAGCGCGGCCCAGTAGGAGGGGCCTCACTCGCCGGGTGCGGTGAAATGGTCGGTGCCGTGCGAGTCGCGGACATGGACGATCCCGTCCCGGAGCATGCGGTGGTGCCACTGCCGCCGGGTCTTCAGGCCGTGGTGCCGGCGGCACAGCGGCGTGAGGTTGCCGGTGACGGTCCATCCGCCTCTCCGGGGGTCGGTGTGGTCGAACGGGACGACATGGTCGAGATCGCAGTCCTCGCTGGGCACAGCACACCCCGGGTGAACGCACGTCGAATACAGCGCTGTCACCAGCGACGCGATCGCCTCGGACGGCCGATAGGTCAACGCCCCGGCCGGGGGTACGGCGAATCCCCCATGTCCGTCGGGGTCGGCGACGGCACGGTCCACCGCCGATGGTGCGAGCGCGCGAAGGTACTCGACCTGCTCCCTGGCTTTTCGGGCTGTCGTGCTGCCCAGTTTCCCCGTGGTCGGTGTCCACCCTGCGGGCATGCGGCGGGTGCGGCGGACTTCCCGACCGTCGATCGGCACGGGCGGGGCCGGTGGTTCGGAGTCGGTCGGTGGGTCGTGTTGTGGGCATAGGCAGCTGCATCCCGCCCGCGGTTCAGTTCCGCCGGCTGCGGTGATGAGTGCTTGCCACGTCGCATCCTCGGCGATCCTCCGTGCAGTGTCCGCAGGAACCGGACCCCAACCCACGAGATGCCCCGGCTCCCCCGACAACCCCGCCGCCGTGGCCGCATCGAGCACGATCACCGCAGTGGCCTCGGTACGGGCGACCGTCTCCCGCTGTTCGCAGGCCTGGCCTGCACAGTCGCACGCGACAGCTCCGCCGGAGAGCACCGCGTGAGCTGCATCGAACAACCGCGCGGACAGCGGCCGCGGATCCGTCGCGCACACCCCACGCGCCGCCGACACGATCGCCCGCCACATCGCCGCGACCTGCTCCGCCGGACCACGAATCGTCAGCTCGGCCTGACCGCGCGGGAGCTTCCGCACCGTTGCCGACCGCTCCCGCGTCGCCCGTTCACGCGCCTTCCGGTGCCACTGCGCGTCGAACTCCGCGACGATCCGGTCGACCGCCGCTGCCACCGCACCCGGAGTGCACCTCGACGCGGCAGCGATCACCCGCTGCAGCAGCGCTTCGGTGGCCTTCGGAACCCCGGCCAGGGATCGGCAGACCGTGCGGAACGCCGCGTACGCCAACCGGCCCGCATCGAACGCTTCCTGCACCGCCGGACGGGCGGTGCGAATCAGAAACAGCCACTCCGTGACAGTGCGCGTCGAGACCGCCAACGCCGCCGCGACCTCCGCCACCGCACAGGTCTCAGCAGCTTCCGCGTCGAACACCCCACCCGGACCGAGCACCGCCGGCCGACGAGATGACTCCTGCACGTACGCACACGACGCCGACACGGTCCGGGCGAACGAGGCCTGGGCGTCGACCTTCGCCGACACCAACACATCCGTCGAAACCGCTGTGTCGTACACGAATTCACCCCCCGGTGATGCCCCGATCAGACCGCCCCCCGACGACCTGAACAGACAGTAACCGACACCACCGACACGGAATCAGGCCGCGCGCAACGCCAACCCGACGGTGCTGCTCTTACCCTTGAAGAGCGAGCTCATCGTCACCACGATGCGGCCGGTGATGCCGTACTTCTCGATCACCACGTCGCGGGTACGCGCGGTGCCTGCGTCGTCCAGCACCTCGGCGACAGCGTCCATGGCCGGGCCCACGTTCTTTCCACTGCGATCGCAGGTCGCGACCGTGACGCGCGGCGTGTTGCGGATCCGCTTCACCTTCCACGACTCTCGCTGCGTCCACATGAGGAGCCGATCCCCGTCGAGGGCCGCCCAGATGGGTGTCGGCTTGGGGGTGCCGTCCTTGGTGAACGTGGTCAGGAGGACGTACTTCGCGGTGCCGACGTCACCGAACGGGTTGCTCATACGAGACAGGATAGGCCGGTCAGTCGCCCTCGAGCTCGCCTTCGCTCTCGAGGTAGGCCGCACGGAGGTCCGCGAGCACTGCCGGGTCCGGTTCCACCCACATGCCGCGTTCCACGGCCTCGAGCAGTCGCTCGGAGATACCGTGCAGCGCCCAGGGATTGGACGTCGACATGAACTTCCGATTGGTCTCGTCGAGGACGTACTCCTGCGTGAGCTTCTCGTACATCCAGTCCTGCACGACTCCCGTAGTGGCGTCGTACCCGAACAGGTAGTCGACCGTCGCAGCCATCTCGAATGCGCCCTTGTACCCGTGCCGCCGCATCGCGTCCATCCAGCGCGGGTTGACGACGCGCGCACGGAACACGCGGGACGTCTCCTCGTGCAGCGTGCGGGTGCGCACCGACTCCGGGCGGGTGCTGTCGCCGATGTACGCCTCGGGAGACGTGCCGGTGAGCGCACGCACGGTCGCCACCATGCCGCCGTGGTACTGGAAGTAGTCGTCGGAGTCGGCGATGTCGTGCTCGCGGGTGTCGGTGTTCTTCGCCGCCACCGCGATGCGCCGGTAGGACGAACGCATGTCGTCCGCTGCCGGGACGCCGTTCAGTCCGCGGCCGTACGCGAAGCCGCCCCACGTCGTGTAGACCTGCGCCAGATCCTCGTCACTGCGCCAGCTCTTGCTGTCGATCAACTGCAGCAGTCCGGCGCCGTACGTGCCGGGCTTGGATCCGAAGATGCGGGTGGTGGCTCGGCGGTCGTCGCCGTGCTCCGCGAGATCGGCCTGTGCGTGCGCACGCACATAGTTCTGCTCGTCGGTCTCGTCCAGGCCCGCGACCATGCGGACGGCGTCGTCCATCATCGCGAGCACGTGCGGGAATGCGTCGCGGAAGAAGCCGGAGATGCGGACCGTCACGTCGATACGCGGCCGTTTCAGCTCGTCCAGAGCGATCGGTTCGAGGTGCGTGACGCGGCGCGACGCCTCGTCCCACACGGGCAGCACGCCGAGCAGTGCGAACACCTCGGCCACGTCGTCACCCGAGGTACGCATGGCGCTGGTCCCCCACACCGACAACCCGACAGAGCGCGGGTACTCGCCGTGATCCTGCAGGTAGCGGGCCACGAGCGACTCGGCCATCGCCTGGCCGGTCTCCCACGCGAGCCGCGACGGCACCGCCTTGGGGTCGACCGAGTAGAAGTTGCGGCCGGTCGGCAGCACATTGATGAGTCCACGCAGCGGCGACCCGCTGGGACCGGCCGGGATGAATCCGCCGTTCAGCGCATGCAGTACACGGTCGATCTCCTGGTCGGTTCCGCGCAGACGGGGAACCACCTCGGTGGCCGCGAAGCGGAGGATCTCGGCGACGGTGTCGGGCAGTCCCGCGGTGATGCCGTCGACGGCGTCCACCGACCAGTCGGCGCGGTGCAGTGCCGCAACGAGACCACGTGCCTGCTCCTCGACGGCATCGACCGACGTACGGGCCTCGTCGCCGTCCTCGCTGAGACCCAACGCTTCTCGCAGACCCGGAACGGTGCGCTCCCCACCCCACATCTGACGGGCCCGCAGCATGGCCAGCACGAGGTCGACCTCCGCCTCACCGCGCGGAGCCTGCCCGAGGACGTGGAGCCCGTCGCGGATCTGCACGTCCTTGATCTCGCACAGCCAGCCGTCGACGTGCAGCAGCATGTCGTCGAACACCTCTTCGTCGGGGCGTTCCTCCAGGCCGAGGTCCTTGTGCATCTGGGCCGCGGTCATGAGCGTCCAGATCTGCTGACGAATCGCCGGCAGTTTGGCCGGGTCCAGCGTCGAGATGTTCGAGTGCTCGTCGAGCAACTGCTCGAGGCGGGTGATGTCGCCGTAGCTCTCGGCGCGGGCCATCGGCGGGATGAGGTGGTCGACGAGAGTCGCGTGCGCGCGGCGCTTGGCCTGTGTCCCCTCACCCGGGTCGTTGACCAGGAACGGGTAGATCAGTGGCAGATCGCCCAACGCGGCGTCGGTGCCGCACGAGGCGGACATGCCGAGAGTCTTGCCGGGCAACCATTCGAGGTTGCCGTGCTTGCCCAGGTGCACGACGGCGTCGGCGGCGAACCCACCGTCCTCCTCGGGGGCGGCGAGCCAGCGGTAGGCGGCGAGATAGTGATGGCTGGGCGGCAGGTCCGGGTCGTGGTAGATCGCCACCGGGTTCTCACCGAACCCGCGTGGGGGCTGCACCATCAGCACGACGTTCTCGAATCGCAGAGCAGCGATGACGATTTCGCCCTCGGGGTCGGCCGAGCGGTCGACGTACAGCTCGCCGGGAGCCTCACCCCAGTGCTCGGTCACCCCGGACCGGAGATCCTCCGGCAGCGTGTCGAACCACCGGCGGTAGCGCGCAGCCGAAATGCGGATCGGGTTGCCTTCGAGTTGTTCGGCGGTGAGCCAGTCCGCATCCTGACCACCCGCGGCGATGAGCGCGTGGATCAGGGCGTCGCCGTCCTGTGCCGCCAGGCCCGGAACCGCGTCGTCACCGTCGACGGGGCCGATGTCGTACCCGTGCTCGCGCATCTGTGTCAGCAGCCTGATCGCCGATGCCGGCGTGTCCAGGCCGACGGCGTTGCCGATGCGCGCGTGCTTGGTGGGGTATGCCGACAGCATCAGCGCGATGCGCTTGTCGGCTGCGGGAATTCGGCGCAGTCGAGCATGCCGGACCGCGGTGCCGGCGACACGCGCACAGCGCTCGTGGTCGGGTACGTACGTGCTGAGGCCGTCGGCGTCGATCTCCTTGAACGAGAACGGCACCGTGATGATGCGACCGTCGAACTCGGGCACCGCGACTTGGGTCGCGACATCCAGGGGTGACATCCCGTCGTCGTTCGACTCCCACGTCGACCGGGAGCTGGTGAGGCACAGGCCCTGCAGGATCGGCACGTCGAGCGCAGCCAGTTCCGCGACGTCCCATGCCTCGTCGTCGCCGCCGGCGCCAACGTTGGCCGGACGCGTGCCACCGGCCGCGAGAACGGTCACGATCATGGAGTCGGCCTCGCGCAGTGCCTCGAGCAGTTCCGGCTCCGCGCTGCGCAGCGACGCACAGTAGATCGGGAGTGCGCGGGCGCCCTTCGCCTCGATGGCGTCGCAGAGCGCGTGGATGTAGTCGACATTGCCCGCGAGGTGCTGGGCTCGGTAGTACAGGACGGCGATCGTGGGCTCCGTCGACGCCGTGCTCGCACGGGTGCGGAGCACACCCCAGGTGGGGAGATGGGCGGGCGGCTCGAATCCGTGACCGGTGAGCAGAACGGTGTCCGACAGGAACCACGACAGCTCGCGGAGGTTGTCCGCGCCGCCCTCGGCCAGGTACTGGTGCGCCTGCGCAGCGACATTCGCCGGCACTGTCGACAGTTCCATCAACTCGGCATCAGGAGCCTGCTCGCCGCCCAGCATGACCACCGGAACGGGGCCGCGGAGCACCGCGTCGATACCGCTCTCCCACATCCGGCGCCCGCCGAGAATGCGCACGACCACCAGGTCGACACCGTCCATGAGCGTCGGCAGATCGGCGTCGACGAGGATGCGGGACGGGTTGGCCCAGCGGTACTCGGCGCCGGACGCACGTGCGCTCAGCAGGTCGGTGTCGGATGTCGAGAGCAGCAAGATCACGGTGGTGGAGCCTTCCCTGGGGTTTTCGCGCCCCGTCGGCGTCGGTGTGCACCCCAGGTCTGACTTCTCCGGAGACGCTGGAGTCACAGTGGCGCGACCGCGCCGGAGTCTCACCGGCTTCCGGGGTGCTTCGCGATGATCGTACGTCGTAGCCTGGACTGCATGAGTGATGCCGGGGACAGGAGCAGACGGGACGCCTGCCCCGGGGCGCTCCAACTGCACGAGGCGAAGGACGGCTTGCTGGCTCGGGTGCGTCTGCCCGGCGGCGCGCTCAGCGCCGAGCAGATGGGTGTGCTCGCGGCGGCGTCGACAGATCTGTCCGACGGTGAGTTGGTGCACACCTCCCGGGGGAACGTCCAGCTCCGCGCGGTACGCGATCCCGACGACCTGGCCGACCGGCTCGCGGCCGCGGGACTTCTGCCGTCGGAGACCCACGAGCGGGTCCGCAACATCCTGGCGTCGCCACTCTCGGGTCGTCTCGGCGGAACGGCCGACGTCCGCGACCTGGTGTCCTCGCTGGACACCTCGCTCACGAGTGATCCTGAGCTGGCCGACCTGCCGGGTCGGGTGCTCTTCTCGGTCGACGACGGCCGCGGCGATGTGACGGGTTTCGGCGCCGACATCGGCGTCCACGCCGTCGACGAGGACTCCTTCGCCCTCATCCTCGGGGGCGCCGACAGCGGCGTCCGGGTCCCGCGGGCCGACGCGGTCGCGGTGATGCTCGACGCGGCACGCGGGTTCCGCCGCGAGCGGCAGGGGCACTGGCGCATCGCGGAGATGCCGAACGGCGTGGAGGCTGTGCTCGGTCACGTCGATCACGCTGTCGGCGACCACCCTCGGGTCGCCGTCGAGACGTCGGTGGAGCCGCCGATCGGATGGTTCGTGCAGGACGACGCCACCGTCGCGCTCGGTGCCGCACTCGCCCACGGCGTGCTTCCGGCCCGCACCGCCCTCTTCCTCGCGGCGGTCGAGAAGCCGATCCACGTCACGCCGTGGCGCGGCATCGTGCTCCTCGATCTCGACGAGGGCGTCGCCGAGCAGGTTGTGCGTGTGTTGGCCCCGATGGGCCTGATCTTCGACGCGGAGTCACCGTGGGTGCGGGCCAGCTCGTGCGTCGGATCTCCCGGCTGCGCGAAGTCGCACTCCGACGTGCGCGCCGATCTCGACGCCGCCGTGGAGCACGGCGAGGTGGGCGACGGCCGGGAGCACTGGGTCGGGTGTGAGCGCCGATGTGGCCGACCCCGCGGTGAGGTCACCGACGTGGTCGCGACCGAGAGCGGTTACCAGCGCTCCTGAGCCGCCTGCATCCGATCAGGAGCCCGGTGAGGTCACGATCAGGTAGTACAGCGTGGCACCGATAGCCAGTATCTGTTGGCCCGGGAAGGCGTAGTTGTCGACCAGCCAGTGGCCGGCGAGGTCGAACAGAGTGCTCGGAAACATGGTTCGGCTCCGTTCTCGTCGACGACCCCGCGGTCGTTTGTCTCGGCAACGTTACGGGCGTTGCAGCACGACCGGAACAGACCCATCGTTACGATTCGGTGTCGATCCGTGGTGCCTCTCCCCCGTGCCGCGGCGCCGGACCCTGGCCGACCACGGCGCGTCATCGCTCCCTATCGTGGAGCCATGCACGACTACATTCGCGACGGCGACGAGATCTACCGGCGCTCCTTCGCGACCATCCGAGCGGAAGCCGATCTGTCGGCGTTCTCCGACGATGTGGCCCAGGTCGTCGTGCGCATGATCCACGCGTGCGGAGAAGTGAATCTGGCGCAGTCCATCGCGTCGACGGCCGACGTCGTGGCGAAGGGCCGTGCTGCGCTGCGCGCGGGGGCTCCCATCCTCTGCGACGCCACCATGGTCGCGTCCGGCATCACCCGTCGACGGCTCCCGGCCGACAACGAGGTGATCTGCACCCTCAACGCACCGGACGTCCCGGAGATGGCGCGCGAGCGCGGCACCACCAGAACGGCCGCAGCGGTAGATCTGTGGGTCGACCACCTCGACGGCGCCGTCGTCGCGATCGGCAACGCACCCACCGCACTGTTCCGGCTCATGGAGTTGATCCAGCAGGGCGCTCCGCGCCCGTCCGCGATCCTGGGTGGGCCCGTGGGCTTCATCGGCGCCGCGGAGTCGAAGGACGATCTCGTCGCCTCCGGTCTCGGCCTCGACCACCTGCTCGTCCTCGGCCGCCGCGGTGGCAGCGCCATCGCCGCGGCCGCCGTCAATGCCATTGCGACGGAACGCGAATGAGCGGCAAGCTCTGGGGTGTCGGTATCGGCCCGGGTGATCCGGAGCTGGTGACGGTCAAAGCCGCGCGGGTCATCACCGCCGCCGACGTCGTCGCCTTCCACAGCGCCCGGCACGGCAAGAGCATCTCGCGCCGCACCGCGGAGCCGTACCTGCGCGAGGGGCAGATCGAGGAGCACCTGGTCTACCCGGTGACGACGGAAGGCACCGACCACCCCGGCGGGTACGACGGCGCGCTCGCGGACTTCTACGTCGAAGCGTCCGAACGTCTGGCGGCGCACCTCGAGGCCGGGCGCTCGGTCGCGCTGCTCGCCGCCGGCGACCCGATGTTCTACAGCTCGTATCAGCACATGCACGTTCGTCTCGCGCACCGCTTCGACACCGAGGTGATCCCCGGCGTCACGTCGGTCAGTGCGGCGTCCGCGGCGGTCGGGGAACCGCTCGTCGAGGGTGACGAGGTCCTGACCATCCTGCCGGGGACCCTGCCCCGCGCTGAACTCACGCGGCGACTCGAGGACACCGACTCCGCCGCGATCCTCAAGCTGGGCCGCACGTATCCCGCTGTGCGCGAAGCCTTGCGCGACAGCGGCATGATCGACCGCGCCCGCTACGTCGAGCGCGCGAGCACCACCGGCGAACGCGTTCTCGCCGCCGACGATGCGACGGACGTTCCGTACTTCTCCATCGCCGTGGTCTCGAGCCCGTCCTACGTGGTCAGCGAACCCGCTGCGTCGGGCGAGGTGGTGGTCGTCGGATTGGGGCCGGGCTCCGCCGAGTGGACCACGCCGGAGGTGCGCGGCGAGCTGCTCCGCGCCACCGATCTCGTGGGCTACACCACCTACATCGACCGGGTGCCCGTTCGAGCCGGCCAGCGTCGACACGCGAGTGACAACCGAGTCGAATCGGAACGGGCCGAGATGGCACTCGATCTCGCGTCTCGCGGCGGTCGGGTCGTCGTCGTGTCCTCCGGCGATCCCGGCGTGTTCGCCATGGCCGCAGCGGTTCTCGAGGTGGCGGCGCAGGACCGATGGCGCCACGTTCCCGTGCGCGTCTGCCCCGGGGTCACGGCCGCCAACGCGGTCGCGAGCCGCGTCGGCGCTCCCCTGGGCCACGACTATGCCGTTCTGTCCCTGTCCGATCGCCTCAAGCCGTGGGACGTGGTCGAGCGCCGCATCCGCGCGGTCGCGGCGGCCGACATGGCGTTCGCCGTCTACAACCCGGCCTCGCGCTCGCGGACCTGGCAGGTGGAGGCGCTGAAGACGCTCGTGCTCGAGCACCGTGGCCCGGACACTCCCGTCGTCGTGGGCCGCGACGTCTCGGGACCCGAGGAATCGGTGACCGTCGTCCGGCTCGGGGATCTCGACCCGGCCACGATCGACATGCGCTGTCTGCTCATCGTCGGAGCGTCCACCACGACGGTCGATCACACCGCGGACGGCCCGCGGGTGTTCACGTCACGGCGTTACGACACCGTCGATCCCATCGCCCGCGTCGGGAGCGGCGCGGGGAGTGCGTCGCTTCAGTAACCAGGTCACGCACTTGTCGGCTGTCGGCACCACGGGGACGTCGTCCTGAACGGGCGGCCGTTCCACCATGACGACGGGGATGCCGCGCTCGCGGGCGGCCTGAAGCTTGGCCGACGTGAGCTTGCCGCCGCTGTTCTTGCTCACCACCACGTCGATGCGGTGCTCGTCCAACAGCTCGCGCTCGCCCTCGAGGTCGAACGGCCCGCGTGACTCCAGAATGCTCGAGTGCGCGGGGACCTCGCCCTCGGGCGGATCGATGCACCGCACGATGAAGTGCCGGTCGTCCAGGGACGCGAAGTGGTGCACGCCCTGTCGGCCGATGGTGAGCAGGACGCGGGCGAGAGCGGGTCGGTCGGCGAGTGCCTGCGCTGCCGCCGGCATCGACGGCACCGTGATCCAGTCGTCCTCGGCCAGCGGACTCCACGGCGCGCGACGCACCAGCACCAGCGGCACGTCGGCCGCCGTGCAGACCTCGACCGCGTGCGCCGTCATCGTCGCGGCGTAGGGATGCGTGGCGTCGACGACGTGCGTCACCTCGTGCTCCGTGATCCACTCGCGCAGACCGTCCACTCCACCGAAGCCGCCGATCCGCACCTCCCCCACCGGGAGCACGGGATCGGCCACTCGGCCGGCGAGCGAGGAGGTCACGGTGGTGCCGTGCAGTCCGTCCAGCTTGATCGCGAGCTGACGTGCTTCGGACGTGCCACCGAGAACCAGAACATGCATTGGGGCGACCTTACCGGCCCCGGACAGTCAGTGATCGAGCCGTCGCCGGGCCGCCGAGTACAGGAAGCTGTCCGGGAAGCCCTCGGCCGACAAGACGCGGCCGACGACCACGACCGCCGTCTTGACGATGCCTGCCGCCACCGTCGCGTCCGCGAGATCGGCCAGTGTGCCCCGCACGATCACCTCGTCCGCGCGGCTGGCGAAGGCCACCACCGCTGCGGGACAGTCGGATCCGTAGTGCGGCACGAGTTGCTCGGTGATGCTGTGGATCTGGCGCGCACCGAGATGAATGACCAGTGTCGCCCCGCTCCGTGCCAACGTGGGCAGATCCTCGCCGTCGGGCATGGCCGTCGACAACGTCGACACCCGTGTCAACACCACGCTCTGCGAGATCCCGGGCACGGTGAGTTCGCGACCCAGCGCGGCCGCAGCCGCGGCGAACGCCGGAACACCCGGCACGATCTCGTAGTCCACGCCCGCCGCGTCGAGTCGTCGCGACTGCTCGGCGACGGCGCTGTACAGCGATGGATCGCCGGAGTGCACGCGGGCGACGTCGAGGCCGTCACGCGAGGCGGTGACGAGTTCGTCGACGATCGCGTCGAGCGTCATGCGAGCGGTGTTCACGACGCGGGCGTCTGCCGGGCACGTGTCGAGCAGTTCGCGTGGCACCAACGACCCGGCGTACAGGCAGACCGGGCTCGACGCGATGATGCTGGCTGCGCGGACGGTCACGAGATCGGCTGCACCGGGTCCCGCGCCGACGAATCTGACGGTCACGCTGTCTCCTTCTCGTTCTTCACGACGCTCCACTGCGTCACCGGCATCTGCGGACGCCACCCGGTGAATCCGCCGAGCGGTTCGCCGCGGTGCACCTGCAGTCGTCGCAGCAGACCGCCGTGCTGCGAATACCACTGCAGAAGTAGCGATTCCGACTCCGCGGTGACGGCATTCGCCACCAGCCGCCCACCCTCGGGCAGGGCGTCCCAGCAGGCGTCCATCACTCCGGGTTGCGTCGCGCCGCCCCCGACGAACACGGCGTCGGGTTCGGGCGCACCGGACAAGGAATCGGGTGCCGCGCCGCGGACGACGAGCGACGGAACGCCCAGGGCGACAGCATTGGTCCGGATGGTGGCGGATCTGGACTCGACGCGCTCGAACGCGATCGCGGAACATGCCGGATGCGTGCGCATCCATTCGATCGCGATGCTTCCCGACCCGCCGCCGACGTCCCACAGACGTTCACCCGGTGAGGGCGCGAGGGCGCTGAGAGTCAGCGCCCTGACCTCGCGTTTGGTCAGCTGACCGTCGCCCATGTAGAGCGCGTCGTCGAGTCCGGGTGCGCGCGAGACGGTGTGGCCCCGCACCTCGAGTGCGACGACGTTCAGTGAGTCGACGTCGCGCGCGTGCACCCAGTCGGTGACGGGCAGCGCACGCACCCGCTCGCGCGGTCCCCCGAGTTGCTCGAGCACGGACATGGCACTGGAGCCGAGATCACGGCTCAGCAGCAGAGTCGCGAGTTCGGCTGCGGTGCTCTCGTTCTCGGCGAGCACGAGGACGCGGCGTCGGTGTGTCAGGGCGGGCAGTACGGTCTCGATCGGCCTGTTCACCAGGGACACCACCTCGACGTCGTGGAGCGCCCAGCCGAGACGGGCGCACGCGAGCGACGCCGACGACGGGTGCGGAAGGACGCGCACCGCATCAGCACCGAGGAGCCGCGTCAACGTCACGCCGATCCCGTGAAACATCGGGTCACCGCTCGCGAGCACGCATCGCCGCGTACCGGCATGCTCGTCCAGGAGACCGGTCAGGGCGGGCAGCATCGGGGTGGGCCACGCGATTCGCCGAGCCGCGGTGCCCGGCACCGCGTCGAGTTGACGCTCGGAGCCGAACAGGACGTCCGCGGATTCGACGGCGTCACGGGAGGTCGGCGACAGCCCGGCCCACCCGTCGGCGCCCACGCCCACGACGTCGATCATCGCGGCATCCCGCGCCAGATCGGACGTGGGAGGACGCGCATCAGGGCGACGAGTAGGCGCAGACGGCCGGGCACCCACACGACGTCGGTCCGCGAGCTCAACGCGCGGACCACCGCGTCGGCCACCTGGCCGGGTGTGCTCGACATCGGTGCGGGAGACATCCCCTCGGTCATCCGGCCGATGACGAAACCCGGTCGGATCAGCAGCAACCGCACGCCGGTCCCGTGCAGCGCGTCGGCGAGACCGGACGCGAATCCGTCCAGTCCGGCCTTCGCCGACCCGTAGACGTAGTTCGCCCTGCGGACCCGAGCGCCGGCGACGGAAGAGAAGACGACGAGCCGGCCGGATCCCTGCTCGCGCAACGCCGTCGAGAGATGTGTCAGCATGCTGACCTGCGCCACGTAGTCCGTGTGGACGACGGCCACCGCGTGCGCCGCATCCGTCTCGGCGCGCGTCTGATCGCCGAGGATGCCGAAGGCCAGGACCGCCGTGTCGATCGGCCCGTGAGCCAGAACCGACGTCACGAGACCGTCGTGCGACGCCAGGTCGTCGGCGTCGAACTCGAGCGTCGTCACCCGACTCGCGCCGGCCGCGCGCACTCGATCCGACTCGGCGACCAGATCGTCGGACCGCCGGGCGGCGAGGACGACGTGGCGGCCGCGCGCGAGGCGCTCCGCGATCTCGAGACCGATGTCGCTGCGACCACCGAGGAGCAGCAGGATGCCGGTGCTCGACTGGTCGGGTGTGGTCGGGTCACGGCCGGCCGGTGGGTGGGTCACGGCGTCCAGTGTCCTCGATTATCGTGGCGGGCATGCCCGCCACCCCCTCCTCGCTGAACGCCGACGCCGGAACCTTCCTCACCGAGCGTCATCTGGCAACGCTGGCCACGAAGCGTCAGGACGGCACACCGCACGTGGTGGCGGTGGGATTCACATGGGATCCGGAGGCAGGTCTGGCGCGAGTGATCACGCGGGACGGATCGCAGAAGGTGCGCAACGCCGAGCGCGGCGGCTACGGCGCCGTGACTCAGGTCGACGGGGCGCGATGGCTGACCCTCGAGGGGCCGGCACGCATCCTGCGCGAACCCGACGCCGTGCGTGATGCGGAGAACCGATACGCCCAGCGCTACCGGACGCCGCGGGAGAACCCGGAGCGCGTGGTCATCGAGATCACCGTCACCCGGGTGATGGGCTCCCAGTCGTTGCGGGACTGAGCAATCGGGCGGCGGCCTCCCTGGCCGCCCGCGCGGTCTCGCTCGACCGCGTGATGGCCGCGGTGGTCTGAGCACCCTCGGCCAACAGCGCGATCTGCAGTCCCACGGTGGGCGACGCCCCGGCCGCGACGGCCAGCGTCGTGACATGGTCGATGAACGTCAGCTTGTGGGCGCGCGCGGCATCGGACACCGCGGGCATCGTGGCGCCGAGTTCCCCGAACGAGTTGATGAACGCGCACCCGCGGAAGTCGTCCTCGAGGAACCAGTCGTGCAGGAAGTCGAAGATCGACAACAGCTTGTCCTGCGGTGACTCGTGTGCGCTCTCGGCCTCGTCGATGCGGTTGTTCCACATCGTCGTCCGGCCGTCGAGCACCGCGGTGACAATCGCGGACTTGGACGGGAACTCCGCGTAGAGCCGTTTGAGCGGAACGCCCGCCTCGGTGCGCAGTTCGTCCATACCGACGGCCTGCACCCCCTTGGCATAGAACAGCGTGTCTGCCGCCGAGAGGATTCTGGCGCGATGATCGGTCTCCACGAACCCTCCTGTCGTCGTGAGCACTTGCGGCGAGAACCAACGTTCTCTACTGTAGCCGACACGAGCGAGAACGCTCGTTCTCCACGAGAGACATTCCCGTCGAAAGGTCGCGCACGCCATGGGACACATCACTGTCGGACACGAGAACAGCACCCCGATCGACGTCTACTACGAGGATCACGGCAGTGGACAGCCCGTCGTCCTCATTCACGGATATCCGCTCGACGGACACTCGTGGGAGCGCCAGACCGCGACCCTGCTCGACGCCGGCCACCGCGTCGTGACGTACGACCGTCGAGGCTTCGGACAGTCGAGCAAGCCCACGTCCGGGTACGACTACGACACCTTCGCCTCGGATTGAACGAGGTGCTCGAAGCGCTGGATCTGCGCGACGTGATTCTCGTCGGATTTTCCATGGGTACCGGTGAACTGGCGCGGTATGCCTCGCGATACGGGACCGACCGTGTGGCGAAGTTCGCCTTCCTCGCGTCGCTCGAGCCGTTCCTCCTGCAGACCGACGACAACCCGACGGGTGTGCCGCAGTCGGTGTTCGACAGCATCGAAGCCGCCGCACGCGGAGACCGCTTCGCCTGGTTCGACGCGTTCTACAAGGACTTCTACAACCTGGACGACACGCTCGGCACGCGCATCAGCGAGGCCGCCGTCCGCAACAGCTGGAATGTCGCGGCGGCGAGTGCGCCGATCGCCGCGTACGCGGTGGTTCCGACGTGGCTCACCGACTTCCGCGCCGACGTCCGCACCGTTCGCGAGTCGGGCAAGCCCACGCTGATCCTGCACGGCACCGCGGACAACATCCTGCCGATCGATTCGACGGGTCGCCCGTTCCACGACGCCTTCCCCGAGGCCACCTACGTCGAGGTGGAGGGCGCGCCCCACGGTCTCCTGTGGACCCACTACCAGGAGGTCAACACGGCGCTGCTCGACTTCCTCGAGTGACGTCAGAAGCGGGACGCGTCGAGCAGTGACTCCGCGACCGAAGTGTCACCGAAGACGGTGAGCACGTCGAGTGGTCGACGACGGCAGAGCACCAGCAGCAGGTGCTCTGCCGTACCCCGCAGTGCCACATCGGCTTTCCCGTGCCCGCGCGCACTGGCGAGGCCGTCGGCCCCGAGCGTGAACGTCCACTCCAGGTCGTCCACGTCCGTTCCGTGCACGTGCACGGTGCGCCCGATCGACTCGGGCGTCAGGCGGTCGAGGAGCAGTCGGTGCGGATACTGCACCTCCGTCAGCTCGGCCACGGCGTCCGCGGCGGCGTCGGGATCGAGCGCCTCAGGCGCCACTCCCCCGGCGGCGCGCACGGCGTCGGCGGCGTCGATGCGGTGCACGGCGACCTCGTGTGCCTGCCGTCGGAGCCACCACGCGGCCGTGCGCGCGCCGACGAACGTCTCCACGACCGCCTCGGGATCCGTCGACTCGAACGTGGCGACCATCGCCTCCAGCGACGATCGGTACGCGGGGAGACTGTCCGGGCCCTTGGGCAACGACTCGACCTGCTGCTTCGCCACCGCGCCCGTGTCCGCACCCGGGCCCGCCAGGATCACCGCGTTCGCCCACCTGTGGACCTTGCCCGTGTGTCGGACCACGTGCTCGAGCGTCCATCCCGGCACGGTGGGTACCGGCGCCGTCAGCGCCTCGACAGGCATCGACGCGAGGCGGTCGCCCTCGCGTCGCAGTGTGGCGAGGAGGTCGAGGCTCATCGCACCGGAAGCACGGTCAGGCCGTGCGGCCGCGTGTTGACCGACTCGCAGCCCTCCGGAGTCACGATGACGATGTCCTCGATGCGGGCGCCCCACTCGCCGGTGAAGTACACCCCCGGCTCGATGCTGAACGCCATCCCCACCTCGAGCGGAATGTCGTTGCCCGCCACGATGTACGGCTCCTCGTGCACCGAGAGGCCGATGCCGTGCCCGGTGCGGTGCACGAAGACGTCGCCGTAGCCGGCGTCGACCAGGATGTCGCGTGCGGCGGCGTCGATCGACTCCGCGGTGACTCCGGGACGGACTGCATCGACGGCTGCCTGCTGCGCGCGCTCGAGGACCGCCACGGTCGCAGCGACCGAGTCCGACGGCTCGCCGATGCAGTAGGTCCGGGTGGAGTCCGAGTTGTAGCCCGGCTCGACGGGGCCACCGATGTCGATGACGACGACGTCGCCCTCCTCGATGACGCGCTCGGACACCTCGTGGTGCGGGTCGGCGCCGTGCGGGCCCGAGCCGACGATGACGAACGCCGCCTCTGTGTGCCCCTCCTCGAGGATCGCGGCCGAGATGTCGGCAGCGACCTGCGCTTCGGTGCGCCCGGCCGCGAGGAACTCGCCCATGCGCGCGTGGACGCGGTCGATGGCGGCGCCCGCCGTGCGCAACGCGCCGATCTCCGCGTCGTCCTTGGTCATCCGGAGCTCGCGCAGGACCGCCGTCGCCAGGACGGGCATCGCGCCGAGCGCCTCGGTCAGCGGAACGAGATGCAGGGCGGGCATGGCGTCGGTGACAGCGGTCCGGGCCGGGCCGGGAAGCAGCGCCGCGACTGCCTGATGCGGATTCACGCCGTCGACCCAGTCCCGCAGCTCGATTCCCAGGTCGGCCGCGGCCGAGTCCTTCAACGCCGCCAGTTCGATGCGAGGCACCACCACCGACGCGGGCGTGCCGTCCGCCGGGACGACGAGGCAGGTCAGACGCTCGAACGACTCGGCGCGCGAGCCGAGCAGATAACGCAGGTCGGGTCCGGGCGTGATCAGCAGCGCATCGAGACCGGCCTCGGCAGCGAGAGCCGCCGCTCGGTCGAGGCGGGTGCGATACACGGAGGAGGGAAACCGAGACGTCATGACGCCAGGCTATCGACTCCGGTGCCGCCTACATGCGGCAGGATGTGGCGCATGACGGCCGAGAGCAGAGACACGGTACTTCTCCTCGATGCGGCGAGCCTGTGGTTCCGGGCCTTCCACGCGTTGCCCGAATCGATCACGGCGCCCGACGGTCGGCCGGTGAACGCGGTGCGTGGTTTCACCGACATGGTCGCGTCCCTCATCACGCGGACGGGTGCGTCCCGACTGGCCGTCTGCCTCGACCTCGACTGGCGTCCCACCTTCCGGGTCGATCTGGTGCCGTCCTACAAGGCGCATCGGGTGCTCACCGAGTCCGCTGCGGGCCCGGACGCGGAGGAGGCACCCGA
Source organism: Rhodococcus sp. NBC_00294 (assembly GCF_036163995.1). Taxonomy (NCBI): domain Bacteria; kingdom Bacillati; phylum Actinomycetota; class Actinomycetes; order Mycobacteriales; family Nocardiaceae; genus Rhodococcus; species Rhodococcus sp. NBC_00294. The sequence goes on along the minus strand of NZ_CP108043.1, from coordinate 3,221,503 downwards.
CGCACTGGGTCCGCAGGTGAACCTGATCCTGGAGATCCTCGAGGCCGCGGGCATCGCGACGGCCGGAGCGGAGGGTCTCGAGGCGGACGACGTGTTGGGAACCCTCGCCGCCACCGAGCGCGACGGCACCGTGGTGGTGGTCAGCGGAGACCGCGACCTGTTGCAGGTCGTCTCCGACGATCCGGTTCCGGTGCGTGTGCTCTACGCGGGACGCGGACTGGCGAAAGCCGAGCTGTTCGGCCCGGCAGAAGTGGCCGAGAAGTACGGGGTGCCCGCGGACCGACCCGGGCCGGGCTACGCGGAACTCGCACTGCTGCGCGGTGATTCGTCCGACGGACTGCCCGGGGTGAAGGGCGTCGGGGAGAAGACCGCGGCGTCCCTCATGCAGAAGTTCGGCTCCCTCGAGGCGTTGCTCGCCGCCGCCGACTCGGGCGACCCCGAGATGTCGGCCGGGGTGCGCGCGAAGATCCAGAGCTCCCGCGACTACATCGACGCTGCACTCCCGGTGGTACGGGTGGTGACCGATGCGGACATCATCTGGTCGCGCCCCGACGTGCTGCCGCACGAGCCCGTCGATCCGGAACGCCTCGCGGCGCTCGCCGAGGAACTCGGCGTGCAGAACTCCGTCGGCCGCCTTCTCACCGCGATGGCGCGGTGAGCTACTGGGGCCGGCCGACCTCGTAGGTGCCCTGGTCGTCCTTGACGGTCACCGTCACCGAGCGCGCCTCACCGTCCACCGTCAGGTCGCAGGAGAAGGTCGTGTTCGCCTCCACCTTCTGGCCCGACGGGCAGGACACCGCGGAGACGTCGATCGCGCCGTAGGACTCCGTCACGATCTTGGCCACCCCGCTTTGCACCGCGGAGTTGTCCAGGGTGTCGCCGCCCAGCGACGTGGCCGCGTAGATCCCACCCGCCACGACGATCGCGGCGATGACGACGCCGCCCACGATGAACGGCACCTTCGACTGCTTCTGCGCCGGCGCGGCGTTCCACTGCTGGTTGCCCTGCGGGTAACCCGGCTGTCCGTAGGGCTGCTGGCCGTACTGGGGCTGCTGGCCGTACTGGGGCTGCTGGCCGTAGGGCTGTTGGCCGTAAGGCTGCTGGCCGTACTGGGGCTGCTGGCCATAAGGCTGTTGGCCGTACTGGGGCTGCTGGCCGTAAGGCTGCTGCCCGTACTGGGGTTGCTGACCGTAGGCCTGCTGGTCGTAGCCCGGCTGCTGACCATAGGGCTGTTGACCGTAAGGCTGTTGACCGTAGGCCTGCTGGTCGTAGCCCGGCTGCTGTCCGCTCGGGTACTGGCTGGTGGGCGTGTCCTCACCGGCCGAGGAACGGTCGTCGGGGTTGTACGGGCCGCTCATCATCGCCTCCGGTGGGTGCCTGTGGTGACTGCTGTGACTGTGGTGACCATCATGCGGCATCTACGGCGACGACTCCGCGCCGTATCGCCGAGATCGCCTTCGTGGCGGTCGCGGTGACCTCGTCGTCGGGGGACGCCGAGCGGATCTGGTCGAGCAGATCGATGACCTGGCGGCACCACCGTACGAAGTCCCCGCCGGACAGGGCGCGGCCGTGCTGACCCGCGGCGAACAGCACGTCCTCGAGCGACTCCTTGCGAGCCCACTTGTAGACGGCCACCGCGAACCCGGTGTCGGGTTCCCGCGTCGGAGGCAGCTTCAGTCGGATCTCGTCCGCGCGGAGCTCGTGCCACGCGGCGACGGTGCGGGTCAACGCGTGTCGGATGTTCCCGGTCGGACCCTGCTCCGCGCTCTCACCCTCCTGGCGCGACTCGTACACGACGGTCGAGACCACGGCGGCGAGCTCGGCCGGCCCGAGGCCTCGCCAGATTCCCTCGGCGAGGCACTCCGCGACCAGCAGGTCCGACTCCGAGTACAGACGTCCGAGCTTGGCTCCACGGTCGGTGACCGCGACCTCGCCGTCAGGACCGGCGGCCAGATAGCCGCGCTCGGTGAGCAGCGCCAGGATGCGATCGAAGGTACGGGCCAAGGAGTTGGTGGTCGCGGCGACCTTCTGCTTCATCGCATCGGTGTCACGTTCGAGCCGGCTGTACTTCTCGGCCAGCCGGGCGAGGTGCTCACGATCCGGCCAGGTGTGGCACGGATGCGAGCGGACGGCGCGGCGCAGCACTCCGAGCTCGCGATCGTCGCCTGCCGACGACTGCCGGCGCCGACCGCGTCCCGGCGCGCTGATCCCCGTTCCCCGGAGCGCGGACGCCAGATCACGACGGGTCTGCGCCGTGCGGTGATCGACGTGGCGGGGAAGGCGCATGTGGCCGAGAGCCGACACCGGTGTGGGGAAGTCCGCCGACGACACGCGCCCCGCCCACTTGTCCTCGGTGAGCACCAGCGGCCGCGGGTCCACCGAGTTCGCGTCGGTCTCCAGGACGACAGCCAGTCCCGAGCGTCGACCGGACGGGATGGAGATGACGTCGCCCCGCCGCAGCGACACCAGCGACGTGACGGCATCGTTGCGACGATCCGTGCGGCCCTGACGCTCGAGCTCGCGTTCGCGCTCCTTGAGGCGCGCGCGCAGGGCGGTGTACTCGACGTAGGGCGAGTCCTCGCCGCCCAACTTGCCGAGCAACTCGCGCCGAGCCACGGCGTTCTTCTCGATACCGCGCACCAACCCGACGACGGACGCATCGGCCTGGTACTGCGCGAACGACCGTTCGAGCAGCATCCGGGACGCGTCGACACCCATCCGGTCGACCAGGTTCACCGCCATGTTGTACGAGGGGCGGAACGAACTCCGCAGGGGGAACGTACGGGTGGAGGCCAACCCGGCCACCTCGGTCGGCTCGACACCCGACTGCCACAGCACCACCGCATGACCCTCGACGTCGATACCGCGACGACCGGCGCGGCCGGTGAGTTGCGTGTACTCCCCCGCCGACAGGTTGGCGTGCGCCTCACCGTTGAACTTCACGAGGCGCTCGAGCACCACCGTCCGCGCCGGCATGTTGATGCCGAGGGCGAGGGTCTCCGTCGCGAAGACCGCGCGGACCAGACCGCGAACGAACAGTTCCTCGACCGTGTGCCGGAACACCGGCAGCATCCCTGCGTGATGCGCGGCGATGCCCCGCTCGAGGGCGTCGCGCCACTCCCAGTAGCCGAGCACCTCGAGGTCGCTGCGCGGGATCTCGGCGGTGTGGCGCTCGACGACCTCGGTGATCTCGCGCGCCTGCTCCTCGGAGGTCAGCCGCAGTCCCGATCGAAGACACTGATCGACGGCGCCGTCGCACCCGGCGCGGCTGAAGATGAACGTGATGGCGGGAAGCAACCCCTCCTCGTCGAGGAGCTTGATGACGTCGGGCCGCGGGATCGGACGAGATTCCGGCCGGCCGGGGCGGCCACCGGACCGACCCGAGCGCGGGCCACGGCCGCGTGGGGCCTCCCAGGCGCCCATGCGCTCGGCCTGCACTCGTTCCTTGACGTACCGGACGAGGTTCTTGTCCACGACCACGCCGCCCGGAGCACCGTTGTTCGCCTCGACGTCGAAGAGGTCGAACAGGCGGCGACCGACGAGGATGTGCTGCCACAGCGGAACCGGGCGGGTCTCGTCGACGACGACGGTGGTGTTGCCACGCACCGTCTCCATCCAGGCGCCGAACTCCTCGGCGTTGCTCACCGTCGCCGACAGGCTGACGAGCCGGACGTCCTCGGACAGGTGCAGGATGACCTCCTCCCACACGGCGCCGCGGAACCGGTCGGCGAGGTAGTGCACCTCGTCCATCACCACGTGCGAGAGTCCTCGCAGCGCAGGCGATTCCGCGTACAGCATGTTGCGGAGCACCTCGGTGGTCATGATGACGATCGGTGCGTCCGAGTTGATGCTCTGGTCACCGGTCAGCAGGCCGACGTAGCCCTTGCCGTAGCGCGCGACGAGCTCGGCGTACTTCTGGTTGCTCAGTGCCTTGATGGGGGTGGTGTAGAAACACTTCGCGCCGCTGGTGAGTGCGAGGTGGACGGCGAACTCGCCGACGACGGTCTTGCCGGCTCCGGTCGGCGCGCACACCAGTACGCCGTGCCCGTCCTCGAGGGCCGAGCACGCACGGATCTGGAAGGGATCGAGCGGGAACGGAAGCGACGCCGCGAACTCGGTCAGCTTCGGCCCGTCCACGAGTCGAGTCCGGATGTCGCCGGTGTTCTGCTGCCCGCTGTGATTGGCCACGACTCCAGATTAGAGGGTGTCCGCCGATGGGGGTCACTCAGACAGCGTGGGCAACTCAGAGAGTGTCGGAGTAGTCGGCGTCGGCGTCGTGACGCACCGGGACGGGCCTGCCGACCGGGGCGGCCGAGGTGTCGAGAGGCGACGCCTCGTCATCGGAGACGTTCCCCCACTCCTCGGTCTCGCGCCGTGCGCGCCGTCGATCGTTGACGCGCGCGATCTGGATGGCGAACTCGACGAGGATGCTCAGCGCGAGCGCCAGCGCGGTCATCGAGAAGGGGTCACCGCCGGGCGTGACGACGGCGGCGAAGGCGAACATCGCGAAGATGAGCCCGCGACGCCAGCCGCGGAGCTTCTCGTACTTCAGGACGCCGACGGCGTTGAGCGCGACGATCAAAAGCGGGATCTCGAAGCTGACGCCGAAGATGACGAGCAGGTTGATGACGAAGCCGAAGTACTCGGCGCCACTGAGAGCGGTGACCTGGACGTTGTCGCCGATGGTCAGCAGGAAGTGCAGGGCTTTCGCGACGACGATGTAGGCGAGGACGGCGCCGGAGACGAAGAGCACGGCCGCCGCCGTGACGAACGAGATGGCGTAGCGCCGTTCCTGGCGGTAGAGGCCGGGCGTGATGAACGCCCACACCTGATAGAGCCAGACGGGGCAGGCGAGCACGACGCCCGCGGTGATGGCCACCTTGAACCGGAGCATGAACTGCTCGAACGGTCCGGTGGCGAGCAGCCGACACGTGCCGTCGTCGGTGAGCTCGGCACGACTCTCGGACGGGAGCGAGCAGTACGGCCCGCGGAGCAGGTCACCGAGCGACTCGATACCCAGCAGCGAGTGCGAGTACCAGAAGAACCCCACGATCGTGGTGAGGACGATGGCCAGCATCGACCACAGCAGACGCGTGCGGAGCTCGTAGAGATGCTCCACCAACGACATGGTGCCGTCGGGATTGACGCGACGCCTGCGCTGTCGCGGATCGAACGGTATGCGCACGGTGACTCTTCGCCTGTCGACTGCGGTGCCTGGACTGAAGACTGTGGTTCGCGGTGACGGGTGCCGAGGTGCGCACGCCGCAGCGGGCGCGAACCTCGGTCACCACCCACGAAACGGCCGAGGCGACATCGCCCCGACCGTGGTGCCTGCGAGTGTCAGGCCGAGCGCGGGTGCTGCTCGTGCGTCGGTTCGGTCGACGCGACGGTCGGGGTGACCGTGTTCGGGGACGGCAACTGCGACTGCGGTGCCGGCGCCGTGTTCGTGGTGGTGTCCGGCTTCTTGCCGTCGTTCTGCATCTCCTGCACTTCACTCTTGAAGATGCGCATCGAGCGTCCCAGGCCACGTGCGGCCTCGGGCAGCTTCTTCGATCCGAACAGCAGTACGAGCACGACGATCAGGACGATCCAGTGCCAGGGTTGTAACGCACCCATGAAAACCTCCCAGTTTCGGTGGATTCGATGCTACCGGACCCGAGGGCTCCCACCCGGTGTCCGGTGGACCCGCGTACCTACCGTTCGCCGAGAGTTCACCGGACGAGTCCTGCATGTCCGGACGACTCGAGATGGGCCGGTCACGCTCCCGAGACGGCGCGATAGACGTCGAGGGCGTCGCGCGACCGAGCGGTGACCTCACGAACCAGTGCGGGCGGTCCGAGCACCCGCACTCCCGACCCCAGACCCAGCGCCAGACGGCTCATCCAGTCGAGCGTCGCGAATCGCATCGAGACCTCGATCGAGCCGTCGTCGTGCGCAGCGGTCTGCGTCATGGGGTAGTAGTCCAGAATCCACACGTGGTCGGGTGCGATGACGAGCCGTGCGAGCGGCAGTGACGGATCGTCGTGGAACAGATCGAGTGCGTCCCCACCGGTCCGGGCCTGCTCGGGCGGTGCGGACGGCTCGTCCAGCTCGGTCGCGGCATCGATGCGGTCCAGCCGGAACAGCCGGACGCCCTCCGCGTCGCGGCACCAGGCCTGCAGGTAGCTCTGATCGTCGACGAGGACGATGCGCAACGGATCGACGGTGCGTTCGGACACCACGTCCCGCGATGCCGAGTAGTAGGTGATGTGCAGCGCGCGACCGCGGGCGAGCGCCCCACGGACGGTCGTGACACTGGGACTCTCCTGCGGCTCGGGCGTGTCGTCCGGCCCCTCGGACGCCGCGACACCCGCCGCGGCCTCGATCTTCGCGATGGCGCGGTACGCCGCGGACGGGTCCACCATGCCGGGCATCTCGACGAGTGACCGCAGCGCGATGAGCAGCGCGGTCGCTTCCGTGGACGTCAGACGCAGCGGCCTGTCGATACCTGCGGAGAACGTGACCTCGATGCTGTCCTCGGAGAACGACAGATCGATGAGATCGCCCGGACCGTATCCGGGCAGTCCGCACATCCACAGCTGGTTCAGGTCGTCCATCAGCTGTTTGGTCGTGACCCCGAGCTCGGCCGCGGCGTCGGCCGCGCTGATACCCGGATTGGCGATGAAGTACGGCACGAGGTTGAGCAGCCGGGCCAGCCGCGAGGACAGGCGAACGCTCATGAGCTGCTCCCGGGCGAGACGGCGTCGGTCGGCGCGCGGTGCGCGCTCACGGACAGGGTGCCGACGACGATGTCGCGGAGTTCGGTCGGCGACAGCACGATCGCGTCGGCGCCGTGGCCGGCGACCACCCGGGCGATCCACTCCCACGACCGCACCGGGATGCGGACCACGGAACCGCGTCGCCCCACGAGATCACGTGTCTCCACCTCGGTGCCGAGACGGCGCAGCTCGAGTCCCCGTCCCTCCGACACCCAGACGTCGGCGCTGCCCGCCACGTCACCGCTCGCGGCGGCGCGGGCCACGATGACACCGAGATCGACGTCGTCGGGCTTGCGCACCGATCCCGCCGGTCCGAAGGCCACGACGTCGTCCCCGATCCGTGACAGGCGGAAGGTACGGACGGCGTCCCGCTCGGTGTCGTGCCCGACGAGGTACCAGCGTCCGGAGTGGGTGACCACTCCCCACGGCTCGACGGTGCGCTCCCGGAAGGGGGCGGCCGGGGTGGAACGGTGCGAGAACCGCACGGACCGGCCGGCGTCGATAGCAGCGAGCAGCTTGCCCAGCGCGGGCTCGGAACCTCGACTGCGGGACGGAACGGCGGTCACGGCGGCCGGCGAGTTCTCGGTGTCCACCTGCACGCCCGCGGCGCGCAACTTCAACATCGCGCTCTGAGCGGCGGAGGTGAGCTCGGGCGACTCCCAGAGTTGGACGGCCACGGCGACCGCAGCGGCCTCGTCGCTGGCCAGGTCGACGTCGGGGAGTTCGTACCGATCGCGGTTGATGCGGTACCCCTCGACCGTCGAGAAGCGCGAGATCTGACCGGTCTCGAGCGGGACGCCGAGATCACGCAGCTCGTTCTTGTCGCGCTCGAACATGCGACTGAAGGCCTCGTCGCTCGCCGAGTCCTCGTATCCGGCGACGGACTCGCGGATGCGCTCGGCGGTCAGGTACTGCCGTGTCGAGAGCAGGCAGATGACGAGGTTCATCAACCGCTCGACTTTGGAGATCGCCACCGACCCAGCCTAGTGGCTGAGCATCTCCCCACCCGTGCGCATCGCCGGGGTGGGGAGGACGGGACTCCTGTGGAGAAGGAGGACCGTCGGCCTCTACATCGACGCGATCAGGCGCTCCACGCGCTCGTCGACCGAGCGGAACGGGTCCTTGCACAGCACCGTGCGCTGAGCCTGGTCGTTGAGCTTGAGATGCACCCAGTCGACGGTGAAGTCGCGTCCCGCCTCCTGTGCGGCGCTGATGAACTCGCCACGCAGCTTCGCGCGTGTCGTCTGCGGCGGCGTGTTCACCGCCTCGTCGATCTGGTCGTCCTCGGTGACGCGCTTGACCAGTCCCTTGCGCTGCAGCACGTCGAAGACACCGCGGCCGCGCTTGATGTCGTGATAGGCCAGGTCCAGCTGGGCGATCTTCGGGTCGGACAGATCCATCGAGTACCTGTCCTGATAGCGATCGAACAGCTTGCGCTTGATCACCCAGTCGATCTCGGTGTCCACCTTGGCGAAGTCCTGCGCCTCGACGGCGTCGAGGGTGCGGCCCCACAGGTCGACGACCTGCTCGATCTGCGCGTCCGGCTCGCGGTTGCGCAGGTGCTCGACGGCGCGGGCGTGGTACTCGCGCTGGATCTCGAGTGCACTGGCCTGGCGTCCCCCCGCGAGACGGACGGGGCGCCGCCCCGTCGAGTCGTGGGACACCTCGCGGATGGCGCGAATCGGGTTGTCCAGGGCGAAGTCTCGGAACGAGACGCCCGCCTCGATCATCTCCAGGACCAGCGCTGCGGTGCCGACCTTGAGCATGGTCGTCGGCTCGGCCATGTTGGAGTCGCCGACGATGACGTGCAGACGACGGTACTTCTCGGCGTCGGCATGCGGTTCGTCGCGCGTGTTGATGATGGGCCGTGAGCGGGTGGTCGCGGACGACACGCCCTCCCAGATGTGCTCGGCGCGCTGCGAGAGGCAGAACGTGGCGGCCTTCGGCGTCTGCAGGATCTTGCCCGCGCCGCAGATGAGCTGGCGGGTGACCAGGAACGGCAACAGCACGTCGGAGATGCGGGAGAACTCGCCGGCGCGCACCACGAGGTAGTTCTCGTGGCAGCCGTAGGAGTTGCCCGCGGAGTCGGTGTTGTTCTTGAACAGGTAGATGTCGCCGCCGATGCCCTCCTCGACGAGACGCTGCTCGGCGTCGATGAGCAGGTCCTCGAGAACACGCTCGCCGGCGCGGTCGTGCGTGACCAGCTGCAGAAGGCTGTCGCACTCGGCAGTGGCGTACTCGGGATGGGAGCCGACGTCCAGGTAGAGCCGCGCACCGTTGCGCAGGAACACGTTGGAGCTGCGTCCCCACGACACGACACGCCGGAACAGATACCGGGCCACCTCGTCCGGGCTGAGTCGACGGTGCCCGTGGAACGTGCACGTCACACCGAACTCGGTCTCGATCCCCATGATTCGTCGCTGCACACTTCGACAGTACAACGGCATCGACCGCGGCATCGGCTACCCGAGCCCGTGGCAGCCGTAGTGTGGCGCAGGTGAATCCCCGATCGCTGCGCGGCCGCACCCGTTCCGTCGATCTGGCGCTGGTGAAGGCCAGTTTCGCGTCGCGACCGTCGGGGTTGGACCCCGCGCTGCGCACGCTCACCGGGCTCGCCGATCACAGTGTTCTGTGGGCGATCGTGGCGTCGGCGCTCGCCGCGTCCGGCGGCCCCCGACGACGAGGTGCCGTACGCGGCATGCTCGCGGTCGTGGGTGCCAGCTCGCTCGCGAACGGGGTGCTCAAGCCGCTGCTCCCCCGCGATCGTCCACCGGCCGCGTCGGTCCCCGCGCTCCGGCGGATCATGACCCCACCCGTGTCGTCGTCGTTCCCGTCGGGTCACGCCGCCTCCGCCGCGGCGTTCGCGACGGGCGTGGCGCTCGAGGCTCCGCTCGCCGGTCTCCTCGTCGCCCCGCTGGCCGCGACCGTCGCGTACTCGCGAGTGCACGTCGGTGTGCACTGGCCGTCGGACGTGGTGGTGGGCGCGGCGCTCGGGGTCGCGGTCGCGCTGTCGACCCGCCGCTGGTGGGCCGTGCGCTCCACCGAGTCGGCCGAGTTGGGCCCCGCGGGGCTGGCGCCCGCCCTGCACGAGGGTGAGGGAATGCTCGTGCTGGTCAATCCGGGCGCGGGCACCCACAATTCGGAAGTCGTCGCCGACGTGGCGAAGGCCCTGCCGAGGGCGCGGTTCCTCGAGCCGGACGCCGACGACGACTTCACCGCCCAGTTCGTCCGCGCCGCAGGATCGGACGTGCTCGCGCTCGGAGTCTGCGGAGGGGACGGCACGGTGGCCGCTGCCGTCGCGGCCGCGGTGCGGACGGGGCTTCCTCTCGCGGTGTTCCCCGGCGGCACGCTGAACCACTTCGCACGGGACGTCGGCGCGGTGGAGGTGTCGGTCACCGCGGACGCCGTCACTCGCGGCGCGTCCAGCCGGGTGGATCTCGGCGGTGTGAGCATCGACGGCGGTGAGGAGATCCTCTTCGTCAACACCGCCAGCATCGGGGGCTACCCGGATTCGGTTCGGCTGCGGGACAAGTGGAGCTCACGCATCGGGAAGTGGCCCGCGGCCGCGGCCGCGATGGTGGCCGTCCTGGCGGTGGCCGAGCCGATGCACGTGGAGATCGACGGGCGCCGCGACTCGGTGTGGATGATGTTCGTCGGCAACGGCACCTACACGCCGGGTGATCAGGTGCCCATGTCGCGGCCGTCGATCGCGAGCGGTGTGCTGGACGTGCGGTTCCTGCGCGCGCACATGCGGCTCTCGCGTACCCGCCTCGCACTCGCCGCGATGACCGGGACTCTCGGCACGTCGCCCACCTACCGCCATCTGCGGGTGCCGGCGGTCTCGGTGCGCAACCTGCAGACCACGGTCGCGGTGGCGGTGGACGGGGAGGTGGCGGGCGAGGGCCGGGCCTTCGACTACCGGGCCCGGCCCTCGCTGCTCACGCTGTACGGAACGGGCACCGCCGACGCGCCGCGCGCGTGACGGGTGCTTCGTAGCCGGTCGGTCAGGTGCCCGCAGGTTCCGAACCGGGGGGCAACAGTCCCTGGAGCGCCGCTCCGGAGATCCGCCGGAACGCACGCCTCGGCCGCGTCTGTTCGAGAACGGCCACTTCGAGGCTCGTGACCTCGAGGACGCGCTTCTCCGCGGGCTCGCTCGCGGCACCGTTGGTCGGCGGCGTCGACGTGGAGTCCTGGAGCGCACCGACTGCCAGCGCGACCGCCGCGTCGAGATCGAGCCCCGAGCGGTACTTCTCGCGCAGGACCGTCGAGATCGGTTCGGTGGCACCGCCCATGACCACGAAGTCGACCTCGTCGACGATCGAGCCGTCGTACGTGATGCGGTAGAGCTGGGACCGGGGGCTCTCGTCGACGGCACCGACCTCCGCCACGCAGATCTCCACCTCGTACGGCTTGAGCTGCTCGGTGAAGATGGTGCCGAGCGTCTGCGCGTACGCCTTGGCCAACGATCGTCCGGTGACGTCCGCACGGTCGTAGGTGTAGCCCTTGGTGTCGGCGTGCACGATGCCGGCGCGGCGTAGATTCTCGAACTCGTTGTACTTGCCCACCGCGGCGAAGCCGAGGCGGTCGTACAGCTCGCTCACCTTGTGCAGTGCGGAGGACCGGTTCTCGGCGACGAAGAGCACGCCGTCCGCGTAGGTCAGCACGACCACGCTGCGACCGCGTGCGATTCCCTTGCGCGCCAGTTCCGAACGATCGCGCATGATCTGTTCGGCGGACGCGTAGTACGGCATCGTCATCGGCGCGCACCCCCCTCTTCCGATCGGTCCTGCAGTACCGCACGGGCCAGAGCCTCGATGCGGTCCGATCCCACCAGGTTCGCTCCCCCGGCACCGATGGCCACCGCCGTCGGGTAGATGCCGCGGGTCAGATCCGGTCCGCCGGTCGCCGAATCGTCGTCGGCAGCGTCGTACAGCGATTCGACCGCGACGCGCAGTGCCTCGTCCTCGGTCATGTCCTCGCGGTAGAGCTTCTTCATCGCCGACTTCGCGAACAGCGATCCCGATCCCACCGCGTGGTAGCCGGACCGTTCCTCGTAACGGCCACCGACCACGTCGTAGGAGACGATGCGCCCCGCATGGCGGGCGTCGGCGGCGTCGAGGTCGTAGCCGACGAGCAGCGGAACCACAGCCAGACCTTGCATGGCCGCACCGAGATTGGCCCGCACCATGGAGGACAGCTTGTTGGCCTTGCCGTTGAAGGTGAGGGAGACGCCCTCGATCTTCTCGTAGTGCTCGAGTTCGACCGCGAACAGCCGCACCAGCTCGATCGCCATGCCCGCGGTACCCGCGATGCCGGCGGCCGAGTAGTCGTCCGTGACGTACACCTTGTCGACGTCGCGACTGGCGATGAGGTTGCCCATCGTCGCGCGGCGATCACCCGCGAGGATGACGCCGCCGTCGAAGGTGACGGCCACGATGGTGGTGCCGTGCGGTGCGATGTCGGACTGCATCGTCGCCTCCGGGGACAGAGCGAGATCCGCACGAAAACGGTTCTCGGGCAACAGGTGCGGTGCGTAGGCCCGCAGGTGTTCACTGAAGGAGGAGAACGGCGACCCGTAGCGCAGGGTGGTGTCGCTCTCGTGGGGACGGGGAACGGAGTTCGCGTCCGTCACTGGCCGCCCTTTTGCACGTAGGCGCGGACGAAGTCCTCCGCGTTCTCCTCGAGCACGTCGTCGATCTCGTCGAGGAGATCGTCGGTCTCCTCGGCGAGCTTCTCGCGTCGTTCCTGACCCGATGCGCCCTCGGCCGAACCGTCGTCGTCATCGCCACCGCCGGAGCGTGTGGTCTGCTCTTGTGCCATAGCCGACCTCCTCGTCACGAACCGCGTGTTCTCTCGACACGCAGCGAAACTTCACCCTACCGAGCATGCGCCGTCACAGGGTGACAACCCACCGTACGTCCGGCACGGGCGGACCGTCAGGTGGTGAGCTGGTCCACCAGTTCTGCGGCCGAGTCCACCGATTCGAGCAGAGCACCGACGTGGGCCTTGCTCCCCCGCAGTGGCTCGAGGGTGGGGATACGCACCAGCGAGTCTCCACCGAGGTCGAAGATGACCGAGTCCCAGCTCGCGGCCGCGATGTCGCGGCCGAACTTGCGGAGGCACTCGCCGCGGAAGTACGCGCGGGTGTCGGTCGGAGGGTTCGAGACGGCGTCCATGACGTCCTGCTCGGAGACCAGCCGTTCCATCGATCCGCGCGCGACGAGCCGGTTGTAGAGACCCTTGTCGAGGCGGACGTCCGAGTACTGCAGGTCCACGAGGTGCAGTCGCGGCGCCGACCAGCCGAGTCCCTCGCGGTTGCGGAACCCTTCGAGCAGCCGCAGTTTCGCCGGCCAGTCGAGGAGGGACGCGCAGTCCATCGGGTCGCGCTCGAGCTTGTCGAGGATCATCGCCCACTTCTCGACGACGTCGGCGGCGCGCGGATCCTTCTCGCCCTGTGCGTCGAGATGCGCGGAGACGCGCTCGAGGTAGATGCGCTGCAGTGCCAACGCCGTCAGCTCGCGACCGTCCGCGAGCGCGACCGTGCGGCGCAGCGTCGGGTCGTGACTGATCTGGTGCACCGCCGTCACCGGACGGGCCAGCTGCAGATCGGACAGGTCCACGCCGGCCTCGACGATGTCGAGCACCAGGGCCGTCGTTCCGACCTTGAGATAGGTCGCCATCTCGGCGAGGTTGGCGTCACCGATGATCACGTGCAGGCGCCGGTACTTGTCGGCGTCGGCGTGCGGCTCGTCGCGGGTGTTGATGATGCCGCGCTTGAGCGTCGTCTCGAGGCCCACCTCGACCTCGATGTAGTCGGCGCGCTGCGAGAGCTGGAATCCGGGCTCGTCGCCGGACTGACCGATGCCGACGCGGCCCGAGCCGGTGAACACCTGGCGGGAGGCGAAGAACGGCGAGAGCCCGGCGATGATCGCGGAGAACGGGGTCTCGCGAGACATCAGGTAGTTCTCGTGGGTGCCGTAGGACGCGCCCTTGCCGTCGACGTTGTTCTTGTACAACTGCAGGCGCGGGGCGCCGGGCACGCTCGAGGCATGGCGCGCAGCCGCTTCCATGACGCGCTCCCCCGCCTTGTCCCAGATGACGGCGTCGAGCGGATCGCGCACCTCCGGTGCGGAGTACTCCGGGTGGGCGTGGTCGACGTAGAGACGCGCGCCGTTGGTGAGGATCATGTTGGCCGCGCCGACCTCGTCGGCGTCGATGATCGGCGCCGGGCCACTGAACCGGCCCAGGTCGAACCCGCGTGCGTCACGCAGCGGAGATTCCACCTCGTAGTCCCAGCGCGTCCGCTTGGCCCGCGGCACACCCGCCGCGGCGGCGTACGCCAGCACCGCCTGGGTGGACGTCAGGATCGGATTGGCGGAAGGCTCGGTAGGAGAGGAAATTCCGTACTCGACCTCGATGCCGATGATGCGCTGCATGCTCTCGACCCTAGGCTATCGACCCTGTGACCCCTGATCGAGTGGGAGCGGTGACGCATGCCTGACGACGAGATCGTGGCCGTGTACGACGAGCGTGGCCACGTGGTGGGCGCGGCGCCGCGCACCGAGGTGTACGAGCGCGGTCTGTGGCACGCGAGTGCCGGCGTGCTGGTGCGATCCACCGACGGGTCACGCGTGTACGTCCACCGCCGCACGACGACCAAGTCGGTGTTCGCGGGGATGCACGACGTTCTGGCCGGTGGGGTCGTCGATGCCGGGGAGGCCCCTCAACAGACCGCCTCGCGAGAACTCGCCGAGGAACTCGGCGTCGTAGCGGACGTGACGGGCGACCCGGTGGTCGGCCGCTGGACGGGACGATCCGGCGCTGCGACGGTGCGCTGCCACCTGTTCGCGTACGAGGTGCGTCACGACGGGCCGATGCACCACCAGCCGTCCGAGATCGCGGACGGCTGGTGGTGGTCGGACGTCGAGGTGCTGACACACCTGGACGATCCCGCGTGGCCCTTCGTTCCGGACACCCGCGTGATCGTCTCGGCGCTGCTACAGGTGGGCGGTCAGAGGTACTGACCCGTGTTGGACTCGGTGTCGATCGACCGGCTCGCACTGGCGTTCTTACCGGTGACGAGCGTGCGGATGTAGACGATCCGCTCACCCTTCTTGCCCGAGATGCGGGCCCAGTCATCGGGATTGGTGGTGTTGGGCAGATCCTCGTTCTCGGCGAACTCGTCGACGATGGAGTCGAAGAGGTGTCCGACGCGCAGACCCGGTGTCCCGGTGTCGAGCACCGACTTGATGGCGTACTTCTTCGCGCGGTCGACGATGTTCTGGATCATCGCGCCCGAGTTGAAGTCCTTGAAGTACAGGACCTCCTTGTCACCGTTGGCATAGGTGACCTCGAGGAATCGGTTGTCGTCGCTCTCGGCGTACATGCGCTCGACGACCCGTTCGATCATGCCGCGGATGCAGGCAGCGCGATCGCCGCCGAACTCCGCGAGATCGTCGGCGTTGACGGGCAGCGAGTCGTCGAGGTACTTCGAGAAGATGTCGAGCGCGGACTCGGCGTCCGGGCGCTCGATCTTGATCTTCACGTCCAGACGGCCCGGGCGCAGAATGGCCGGGTCGATCATGTCCTCGCGGTTGGACGCACCGATCACGATGACGTTCTCGAGGCCCTCGACACCGTCGATCTCGGCCAGCAGCTGAGGAACGACGGTGGTCTCCACGTCGGACGAGACGCCCGACCCACGGGTACGGAAGATGGAGTCCATCTCGTCGAAGAACACGATGACGGGAGTGCCCTCGGACGCCTTCTCGCGAGCCCGCTGGAAGATCAACCGGATGTGGCGCTCGGTCTCACCGACGAACTTGTTGAGCAGCTCGGGGCCCTTGATGTTGAGGAAGTAGGACTTCGCGTCGCGTGCGTCCTGCCCCCGTGCCTCGGCGATCTTCTTCGCCAGTGAGTTGGCGACCGCCTTGGCGATGAGTGTCTTGCCGCAGCCGGGAGGCCCGTAGAGCAACACACCCTTGGGCGGGCGCAGCGAGTACTCACGGAACAGATCCTTGTGCAGGAAGGGCAGTTCCACGGCGTCGCGGATCTGCTCGATCTGCCGCCCGAGGCCGCCGATGTCCTCGTAGCCGACGTCGGGGACCTCCTCGAGCACGAGGTCCTCGACCTCGGCCTTGGGAATGCGCTCGAAGGCGTAGCCGGCCTTGGTGTCGACCAACAACGAGTCGCCGGGGCGCAGGCGGCGCGACGGCCCGTCCGGATCCTCCGGTGCCTCGTCGTCGGCCATCTCCTGCAGCGGAGTCGCCAACCACACGACACGTTCCTCGTCGGCGTGGCCGACGACGAGGGCGCGCTTGCCGTCCTCGAGGATCTCGCGAAGGGAGCTGATCTCGCCGACGCGTTCGAATTCACACGCCTCGACGATGGTGAGGGCCTCGTTCAGACGCACGGTCTGGCCGGGCCGGAGTGCGGTGGCGTCGACGTTCGGCGAGCACGTCAGGCGCATCTTGCGGCCCGAGGTGAACACGTCCACCGTCGCGTCGTCGTAGGTGTGCACCAGGACGCCGTAACCGCTGGGCGGTGCGCCGAGCCGGTCGACCTCCTCGCGAAGGGCGATGAGCTGCTGGCGCGCCTCCTTGAGCGTCTCCATCAGCTTCGTATTGCGTGTGGAGAGCGAGTCGACCCGCGACTCGAGATCACGCACGTCGGTGTTACGGGTGTCCGCCGACGGCGCACCCCCACGGGAAGCGTCGAGTTGTCGGCGCAGGACGGTGGCCTCGGCTCGCAGGGCATCGAGTTCGGCCAGGACTGCGGACTGGTCCGGGTTGTCTGTAGGGCTCATGCAGGACTCCTCCCAAAGCGATTTCTCAACGCTACCGGGCGAAACGCAAACGTGTGTGACGACCGTGGTCAGACACTGTCACCGACCACCGACAGACAGCGGACGAACGGCACACGGTCGGTGCATGAACCCCCGGTGTCAGGCGGGTTCGGTGGGGGTCTTGCCGGCCCGTCGCTGCGGTTTCGGGGTGACGGTGCCCTCGGCCAGACGACGCGCACTGACCAGGAACGCGGTGTGCCCCTGCATGCGGTGCTCGGGTCGCACTGCCAGCCCGACGACGTGCCACCCGCGCACGATCGACTCCCACGACCGCGGCTCGGTCCAGCACTCCTGCGCACGCAGGGCCTCGACGACCTTGGACAACTGCGTGACGGTGGCCACGTAGACGATCAGCACGCCGCCCGGAACCAGCGCACCGGCGACGGCGTCGAGTGCGTCCCACGGCGCCAGCATGTCCAGTACCACCCGGTCGACCATGCCCTCGTGACGCGCGACGTCGAACGCGGCGACGTCGTCGATCACCAGGTCCCAGTTCTCCGGCCGCTCGCCGAAGAAGGTCTCCACGTTGCGCACCGCGTGCACGGCGTGGTCCTCGCGCACCTCGTAGGAGATGACGCGCCCCTGCGGACCGACGGCACGCAGGAGCGAACACGTCAGGGCGCCGGAACCGGCGCCGGCCTCGAGCACGCGGGCACCCGGGAAGACGTCGCCCTCGTGCACGATCTGGGCGGCGTCCTTGGGGTAGATGACCTGCGCGCCGCGCGGCATCGACAGCACGTAGTCGACGAGGAGCGGGCGCAGAGCGAGATACGGGGTGCCGTTCGTCGACTTCACGACGCTGCCCTCGTCGACACCGATCAGATCGTCGTGGCGGATCCCGCCGCGGTGGGTGTGGAACTCCTTGGCCGCGTCGAGCACCACCGTGTAGTGCCGCCCCTTGGCGTCGGTGAGCTGCACGCGATCACCGACGCGGAACGGTCCGCTCGCGCGCGCAGACGTGTCGGTGTCGGTCGGTTCCACGGGTGGTCCTCTTTCCGGTGCACTCTGGTCCCGCCCACGATGCGGGGCGCTCTCGGGGCGCGACGCGCCCCGGGGAACTGTAGGGCAGATACCGGATCGTGTCGGTGAGCGGGCATAGTGTCGGCGCCGTGAGTATCTCGACCGAAGACCCCGTCGTCACCGACGTCGCCGCGGCGGCACCCGACCGTCCTCGCCGTCGTCCCGCGTTGTCGCCCTCGCGCGCAGCGGATTACAAGCAGTGCCCCCTGCTCTACCGGTTCCGGGCCATCGACCGCCTGCCCGCACCGCCGTCGAAGGCGCAGTTGCGCGGCACCCTCGTGCACTCCGCCCTCGAGTCGCTCTACGCGTTGCCCGCGGCGGACCGGGTCTCGACGCGAGCCGGCACCCTCGTGCGGGAGGAATGGGACGCCATGGTCGTGTCGCACGAGTACGCGGCCGATCTCGTCGAGGAGCACGAGCGCGAGAAGTTCGTCGCCGAGGCGCAGTCGCTCGTGGCGTCCTACTACTCGCTCGAGGACCCCACACGGTTCGATCCCGAGTCGTGCGAACAGCTCGTCGAGACCGAACTGGACGACGGCGTGCTGTTGCGCGGTTACATCGACCGCATCGACGTCGCGCCCACCGGGCAACTGCGCGTCGTCGACTACAAGACGGGCAAGGCGCCGCGCGAGATCGCCGAGGCCAAGGCGCTGTTCCAGATGAAGTTCTACGCGGTGGTGCTGATGCGCACGCGCGGCATCGTTCCCGCGCAGCTGCGCCTGCTGTTCCTGAAGGACAGCCAGATTCTCACCTACGCCCCGGACGAGGACGAGCTCCGCCGGTTCGAACGGACGCTGTCCGCCATCTGGACGGCCATCCGGTCCGCCGGCGAGACGGGCGACTTCCGCCCCAAGCCCGGAAAGCTGTGTGGGTGGTGCGACTTCCAGGCCCTGTGCCCGTCCTTCGGCGGCACTCCGCCCGAGTACCCGGGGTGGCCGAGCGAGCCGACGGAGGTCACGGCGTGAGCGAGGTTGCACTCTTCGTCCGTGTCGAGGGAACCGATCGCTATCGCGCCACGCGGCTCACCACGAGTGTGTGGGCGGAGACCATGCAACATGGCGCTCCCCCGTCGGCGCTGCTCGCCCGAGCGCTGGAGCAGTGTTCGCCGGTGCCGGGCACCCGGCTGGCGCGGGTGACGATGGAGATCCTCGGGCCCGTGCCCGTCGGAGAACTCACCGTGCAGGCCCGTGTGGAACGCCCAGGTCGCCGGGTCGCCATGCTGACGGCCGACCTCGTCGCGGATCTGCCCGACGGGTCGACCAGGGCGGTCGCGCGTGCCACGGCCTGGCGCGTGGCGATGACCGACACCTCGGCGGCCGGGCAGACTCTCGATCCACCGTTGGTGCCCGGTCCGGACGAGTCCGAGGCCGGGTGGGCCTTTCCGGACCACTGGCACGGCGGGTTCCTCGACAGTCTCGAGTTCCGGGGCGCCCGCCCGGTGACGGCGTCGGAGCCCGGCCGGGTGTGGGCACGTCCCAGGTATCCCGTGGTGGCCGGCGAGCAGACGTCGCCGATCGTCGGACTGTTCGCCGTGGCCGACATCGCCAATGGCGTCGCGGCACTTCTCGATCCGACGGAGTGGACGTTCCTCAACACCGATCTGACGGTGCAGATCGTGCGCGAACCCGTCGGCGAATGGGTGGGTGTGCAGGCCCGCACCGCGATCGGCGACGACGGCATCGGGCTGTGCACCTCGACGTTGTACGACGCGACGGGGTCGGTGGGCCGCACGTTCCAGACACTCGAGGTGCGCGCTCGCGCCTGACGTCTCCACACCGGATCAGCCGAGCCGGACCACCTGTCCGACGCGGAAGATCCCCGCGGGATCGTGCTGTTCGGCCAGGGCTCCGAGCCAGGCCCGAGTGTCCTCGTCGTAGACCCGTGCGAGGTGAGCGGGGTCGTCGGACGCCGCGAAGTTGGGCAATGCGCCACCGGTCGACCACGGTGCCAGAGCCTCCACGACTGCCTCGCCGTGCGCGATCACCGCATCGGCGACGGGAGGCGCCAGCACTCCGATGCACAGGAGGCTGTAGGCGGCCTCCCGATGGCAGTACACGTCGGGATGCGGTCCCGGCCGGCCGAGAGCGCCGCCGAGCAGCCTCAGCTCCACGATCACCTGCGGTGAACTCGACGCGGGGCCGGTCATGACCAACACGGTCGCTGCCGCCTCCTCGTCGAACACGCGGAGCATCGTCGTGGCCTCACGTGTCGGCATCGGATCCACCGGGTCGGCATGCACCGACCCCACCGCCGCGTACGGAATGGTCGTGACCGTGTCGATGACGGTCGGGGCCGCAGCGCGCATCGGTGCGAGGACGTCAGCTGCTATCCCCGGCTCCGCGACCGATGCGAAACGCACCGCGACCACGAACTTCCCGGCCAACGGTTCCGGCACGCCGGGCAGCGGTGGAAGCTGGAGGAACGCGAGCGAGGTGTTGTGCTCCTCGGTCAGCGTGGCGCTCCACACCCGCCACGCCTCGAGTACCGCCGCCGCGTGCCGGTCGTCGTAATACAGTGCGCCCGCGTAGAACTCGGCGATCGGCAGCAGCTCCGTCTCGACCGCGGTGACGATGCCGAGTGTCGACTTGCCCCCACACAGGCCGCGGAAGAGATCGGCGTCGGTGTCCGGTGTCACCCGGCGCAGTGTGCCGTCGCCCGTGACGAGATCGAACGCGCGCACACGACTCGACGAGACCCCGTACGTCCGAGCCACCGGCCCGATTCCCCCACCGGTCAGAAATCCCGTGACGCCGGTGTTCGGCGACGACCCACACAGCGGCGCCGATCCGGACGGCGCGCCGGCGTCGAGAACCTGCTGCCACCGGACCCCGGCGCCGAGCCGGGCGACGCGCGTGTCGGGGTCGATCGTCAGTTCGTCGAGATCACCGGTGAGGACCAGAATCGTGTCCGGACCGATGCGCACCGCCCCGTGTCCGGTGGCCTGCACGGCCACGCGAAGCCCGGCCTCGCTCGCTGCCCGCACGGTGGCGGCGACGTCGTCCGCGGTGGCGGCCGCGACGACTGCCACCGGATCGACGGGGACGGCGACGTTCCACGGCACCGACCGCTCGTATCCGGGCTCCCCCGGACGCGACAGTGTTCCGGTGAGTGCGGCGGCGAGCGAGACGAGCAGGTCGGGGCTCGCAGAATCGACGACGGTCATGATGGATCCTCTCGACGACGCGACTCTAGCGACGAGAGGAGACTGGTCGGTACCGATCAGAAACTACTGGGACCGATCACAACGGAGCGGACGCGTCAGAATGCGCGGCACGACCGGATGTCGGACGCGAGAATCGCCTTGGCGCCGAGCTCGGCGAGCTCGTCCATCACGGCGTTGTGTCCCTTGCGCGGAACCATGGCACGAATGGCCACCCACGCGTCGTCCGCGAGCGGGGACAGCGTCGGCGACTCGAGGCCGGGCGTGATCTTGACGGCGTCGTCGAGGATGCTGCGCGGGCAGTCGTAGTCGAGCATCAGGTACTGCTGGGCGAAGACGACGCCCTGGACACGCGCGATGAGCTGGTTGCGCGCCTTGTCGTCGACGGGCGAGCCCGCTTGCTCGATGAGCACGCCCTCCGAGTCGCACAGGGATTCACCGAACGCCACCAGGTTGTGTTGGCGCAGCGTGCGTCCCGAGCCCACGACGTCTGCGATCGCATCGGCGACACCCAACTGGATGGAGATCTCGACGGCTCCGTCCAGACGGATCACGGTGGCCTCGAGGCCCCGCGCCGCGAGGTCCCGGCGGACCAGGTTGGGGTACGACGTGGCGATGCGGAGCCCGGCCAGATCGTTCGGGGTCCACTCCTTGCCGGCCGGCGCGGCGTAGCGGAAGGTGCTGTTGCCGAATCCGAGTGCGAGCCGCTCGGTCACGGGTGCGCCCGAATCGAGCGACAGATCCCGGCCGGTGATGCCGAGATCGAGCTCACCCGAGCCCACGTAGATGGCGATGTCCTTGGGACGGAGGAAGAAGAACTCGACGTTGTTGGCGTTGTCGAGCACGGTGAGATCGCGGGAATCGGCGCGGCGACGGTAGCCCGCCTCGCTCAGAATCTCTCCGGCGAGCTCGGACAGGGAACCTTTGTTGGGGACGGCGACGCGAAGCATGGTGGGACTCCTGGGGTGCGGGAAGATCGGTGGCGGTGGAAGTGGGTCGGTCCGCTCACAGATGTCGGTAGACATCCTCGAGGGAGAGGTTCTTCCCGACCATTAACACCTGGATCCAGTACAGGAGCTGCGAGATCTCCTCGGCCAGCGCCTCGTCCGTCTCGTGCTCCGCGGCGATCCACACCTCGCCGGCCTCCTCGAGAATCTTCTTGCCCTGCTGATGCACACCCGCGTCCAACGCGGCGACGGTGCCCGAGCCCTCGGGCCTGGTGGCAGCGCGGTCGGTGAGCTCGGCGAACAGGGACTCGAAGTTCTTCACGGGTGATGATTGTTCCACGACGCGGCCCGCGGACCGCTATCAGTGTCCCCCGGCGCGCGCAGACCGGAGATCGTCGAGGGTGAGCCCCTCGAGGGTGGTGCGGAACGTACGGCCCGGTCCGCTGGGCACCTGCACCTCGGAGGGCACCACGACGACGGCGCATCCCGCCGAGACGGCGGACTCGGTTCCCGTGGGCGAATCCTCGACGGCGACGCACGACGCCGTGTCGACACCGAGCAGATCTGCGCCCCGGCGGTACGGATCGGGAGCGGGCTTCGCGTGCGTCACCTCGTCGCCGCACACGGTCGCGCCGAAGCGGTGACGGCCCAGCGTCTCGAGCGCGATCTCCGTCAGCATGCGCTCGGTGTTGGTGACGAGGGCACAGCCCAGACCGGCCGACTGCACCAGATCCAGCGCCGCCTCCGCACCCGGACGCCACGGCAGACCACCCGCGAACAGCTCGACAACACGGCCGTTGAGCCAGGCAGCGGACTCCGCCAGGTTCTCCGGCGACGCCTCCCGTCCCACGTGCGCGTAGACCTTCGCCAGCGCACCCATCATCGAGTTGCCCAGAGTCGACTCCCGCACCTCCGGAGTGAGCTCGCGCCCGAGGGACTCGGACAGCTCGTACACCGCGATGTCCCACAGGCGCTCCGAGTCCAACAGCGTCCCGTCCATGTCGAACAAGACGGCCTGGAGCTCAGACATCCGACCGGCCTCCGGCCTGCCCGCTCAACTCCGACCGGCCTCCGGCCTGCCCGCTAGACATTGAAGTACTTCGCCTCCGGGTGGTGCAGCACGAACGCATCCGTCGACTGCTCGGGGTGCAACTGCAACTCGTCGGACAGATCCACCCCTATGCGCTGGGGTTCGAGCATCGCGACGAGCTTGATGCGGTCCTCCAGATCGGGGCACGCGCCGTACCCGAACGAGTACCGGGCACCGCGGTACTCGAGCTTGAAGTACCCCTCCACGTCGGACGGATCCTGATCCACGAGGGAGCGGCCGCTGGGCAGCACCAGTTCCTCGCGGACGCGGCGATGCCAGTACTCTGCGAGCGCCTCGGTGAGCTGCACGCCGATGCCGTGCACCTCGAGGTAGTCGCGGTACGCATCCGCCTTGAAGAGCTCGTTGGCGAAGTCGGCGATGGGTTGACCCATCGTCACCAGGTTCATCGGCAGGACGTCGACCACCCCCGTCTCACGGGCGAGGTCTCGCGACCGCACGAAGTCCGCGATGCAGAGGAACCTGCCGCGGTCCTGGCGCGGGAACGTGAACCGGAAGCGCTCCGCCGCATCGGGTTCCGGGGACTCGAGAACCACCACGTCGTCACCCTCGGACACTGCCGGGAAGTACCCGTACACCAGTGCCGCGTGCGCGAGGATGCCGTCGGTGCTGAGGCGGTCGAGCCAGTACCGCAGGCGCGGACGACCCTCGGTCTCCACCAGGTCCTCGTAGGACGGGCCCTCACCGGCGCGTGCGCCGCGCAGACCCCACTGACCGAGGAACAGGGCACGCTCGTCGAGAAGCCCCGAGTACTCGGACAGCGAGATGCCCTTGACGATCCTGCTGCCCCAGAACGGCGGCGCCGGAAGCTCCTTCTCGACAGAGACGTCGGAGCGCTCGGGAACGACGACCGGTGTCTCCGCGGCCTTGCGCTTCTCGGCGATGCGCCGGGACCGCTCGTGCCGCTCCTTGCGCTCCGCGGTCTTCTGCTGAGCGGCGAGCGCCTCCTCGCTGTCGGGAGCCGGCGCCACACCGCGTTTGGTGTTCATGATCGTGTCCATCAGGCGCAGGCCCTCGAACGCGTCACGCGCGTACGACACCTCACCCTCGTAGACCTCGGCGAGATCGTTCTCGACATAGGACCGGGTGAGCGCTGCGCCACCGAGCATGACGGGGAACTTCTCGGCGACGCCCTTGGCGTTGAGCTCGAGCAGGTTCTCCTTCATGACCACCGTGGACTTCACCAGCAGACCGGACATGCCGATGACGTCGGCACGCTTGTCCACCGCGGCGTCGAGAATCGCCGAGATGGGCTGCTTGATACCGAGATTGACCACCTCGTAGCCGTTGTTGCTCAGAATGATGTCGACGAGGTTCTTGCCGATGTCGTGGACGTCGCCCTTGACGGTGGCGAGCACGATGCGGCCCTTGCCGTCCTCGTCGGACGCCTCCATGTGCGGCTCGAGGTGTGCCACAGCCGCTTTCATCACCTCGGCGGACTGCAGCACGAACGGAAGCTGCATCTGCCCGGACCCGAACAGCTCACCGACGGTCTTCATGCCGGACAGCAGCGTCTCGTTGATGATCGCGAGCGGCGGCTTCTCCTGCATCGCCTCGTCGAGATCGTCTCCCAGCCCGGCACGCTCACCGTCGACGATGCGGCGCTCGAGGCGATCGAACAAGGGAAGGCCGGCCAGTTCCTGCGCCCGCGACTCGCGTGCGGACGCCGCGGAGACGCCTTCGAACAGCGCCATGAGCGCCTGCAACGGGTCGTAGCCCTCGCGGCGACGGTCGTACACGAGGTCGAGCGCGACCTGGCGCTGCTCCTCGGGGATACGCGCCATGGGGAGGATCTTCGACGCGTGAACGATGGCCGTGTCGAGCCCGGCCTCCGTGCACTCGTGCAGGAAGACCGAGTTGAGCACCTGCCTCGCAGCAGGATTGAGGCCGAACGAGATGTTCGAGATACCCAGGGTGAAGTGCACCTCGGGATGACTCTCGTGCAGTCGACGGATGGCCTCGATGGTCTCGATGCCGTCCCGCCGGACCTCTTCCTGGCCCGTCGAGATGGGGAACGTCAGGGTGTCGAGGATGATGTCCGATTCCGGCAGACCCCAGTTGTCGCGGATGTCGGCGATGAGCCGCTCCGCGATGCGGATCTTCCAGTCCGCCGTCCGGGCCTGACCCTCCTCGTCGATCGTCAGCGCGACGACCGCCGCTCCGTGACGCTTGACCAGCGTCATGATGCGCTGGAAGCGCGAGTCGGGCCCGTCGCCGTCCTCGTAGTTGACGGAGTTGACCGCGCTGCGCCCACCGAGGTGCTCGAGCCCGGCCTCCAGGACTGCGGGCTCGGTGGAGTCGAGCATGATCGGCAGCGTCGAGGAGGTGGCCAGGCGCGAGGCCAGAGCCGACATGTCGGCAGCACCGTCGCGGCCGACGTAGTCGACGTTGAGATCGAGCATGTGCGCGCCGTCGCGCGTCTGGTCCTTCGCGATGTCGAGGCACTTCTGGTAGTCCTCGGCCAGCATCGCGTCACGGAACGCCTTCGAACCGTTGGAGTTGGTGCGTTCGCCGATCATGAGGATGCTGGCGTCCTGCTCGAACGGCACCGCTGCGTAGAGAGACGAGACACCCTTCTCGGGCTTCGGGTCCCGCACTCCGCGGCGCGCGTCGTGCACCGCGTCGGCGACCTGGCGGATGTGCTCCGGGGTGGTTCCACAGCAGCCACCCACCAGGGAGAGGCCGAACTCGGTGACGAAGCCGCTGAGCGCCTCGGCCAGCTCGTCGGGACCGAGCGGGTACTCGGCACCCTTGGGGCCGAGCTGCGGCAGGCCGGCGTTGGGCATGACCGAGACCGGCACGGTGGCATGCCTGCTGAGGTGACGTAGGTGCTCGCTCATCTCGGCGGGGCCCGTGGCGCAGTTGAGGCCGATCAGGTCGACCCCGAGCGGCTCGATCGCGGTCAGTGCCGCGCCGATCTCGCTGCCCAGCAACATCGTGCCGGTGGTCTCGACCGTCACGTGCGTGATGATCGGGATGCGGATGCCCAGCTGCTCCATCGCGGCCTGACTGCCGAGGATGGCGGCCTTCACCTGGAGCAGGTCCTGGCACGTCTCGATCAGGACGGCGTCGGCGCCACCGTCGATCATTCCCAGCGCAGCTTCGGCGTAGGCGTCGCGCAGCGCCCGGAACGGGGCGTGGCCGAGGGTGGGCAGTTTGGTGCCCGGCCCCATGGACCCGAGCACGAAGCGGCCCATGCCGTCTCGCCCGGTACCCATCTCGTCGGCGACCTCGCGGGCCAGGATCGTTCCCTTGTACGACAGCTCGCGGATGCGGTCCGAGATGTCGTAGTCGGCGAGGTTGGGGAGGTTGCACCCGAAGGTGTTGGTCTCGACGGCGTCCGCGCCCGCCTCGAAGTACTCCCGGTGGATCTGGCGGAGCACGTCGGGACGCGTGTCGTTGAGGATCTCGTTACAGCCTTCGAGGCCGCGGAAATCGTCCAGCGTCAGGTCTGCGGCCTGCAGCATCGTTCCCATGGCACCGTCGCCGATGACAACACGCTGGGACAGCGCATCGAGCAGGCGTGATCGGAATTCGACAGGCATGCCCCCAAGCGTAGTGGTCTGTCCCGACAGCTCTGGTCGTAGGCTGGGCGGGTGAGTGCGCCAGAAACGCCCGAGGGCGATCTCCCCGTGGTCCAGGACCCCCCGACAGACCTCGCCGCCGGCGTCGCTGCCGAGCTGGTGGCCGGTGTCGGAGCGGACGATCAGGACTCCGCGACGGACGAGTCCGAGCTGGACGAGATCCTGCCGACCCTGCGCAGCCCGATTCTCGTCGCGGCGTTCGAGGGATGGAACGACGCGGGCGACGCCGCGAGCGGCGCGGTGGAGCATCTCGAACTGATCTGGGACGCGACGCCCCTGGCCGAGCTCGACTCCGAGGACTACTACGACTACCAGGTCAACCGCCCGACGGTCCGACAGGTGGACGGTGTGACCCGCGAGATCGAGTGGCCGTCGACGAGGTTGTCGGTGTGCTCGCCTCCCGGCAGCGATCGCGACGTGGTTCTCCTGCGCGGTATCGAGCCCAACATGCGCTGGCGGAGCTTCTGCGACGACCTGCTCGAGTTCATCGACCAGCTCGGGGTCGAGACGGTCGTCATTCTCGGCGCGCTGCTCGCCGACACACCGCACACCAGGCCCGTTCCGGTGACCGGCACCGCGTACAGCACCGAGTCGGCGGAGCAGTTCAACCTCGAGCAGACCCGGTACGAGGGCCCGACCGGCATCACCGGAGTGCTGCAGGACGAATGCGTCAAAGCGGGGATTCCGGCAGTGTCCCTGTGGGCGGCGGTCCCGCACTACGTGTCCCAGCCGCCGAACCCCAAGGCCACCGTCGCCCTGCTCCAGCGTGTCGAGGACGTCCTCGACATCGAGGTGCCGCTCGGCGAGCTGCCGTCCCAGGCGGAGGACTGGGAGGAGTCGGTCACCGAGATGACCAAGGACGACGACGAGATCGCCGAGTACGTCCGCACCCTCGAGGAGCGCGGCGACGCCGAGGTCGACATGTCGGAGGCCGTCTCCAAGGTGGACGGCGATGCGCTGGCCGCCGAGTTCGAGCGCTACCTGCGCCGACGCGGGCCGGGCAGCTTCGGGCTGTGACGCGCGCTCGTCACCGGTGAGCGCGCGACTCGCACGGCTCCGCATCGGCGCTCTGTACGCCGGTGGCTTCCTCGGCCCGTTCGGCGGCGGAGTGGTGTCCTCGATGCTGCCCGAGATGGGCGCGGATCTGGGGGTGTCCACCGGGTCGGCGGCATCGACTCTCAGCGCGTACCTGTTTCCGTTCGCTCTGGCCATGCTCGTGTCGGGCACCCTCGGCGCGCGATGGGGCCGGGTGCGCACCGTGCGCCTCGCCTACCTGCTCTACGTCGTTTCCTCGCTCCTGTGTGCGGTCGCGCCCACGCTCGACCTGTTGCTGGGTGCGCGCGCGCTGCAGGGCATCGGCAATTCCTTCACGACGCCGCTGCTCCTCGCGTCACTGGCGGCCGTCACTCCCCGCGAGCGCCTCGGACGGGTGCTGGGTACCTTCGGCGCCCTGCAGGCGGCGGGTCAGACCAGCGCGCCGCTGGTCGGTGGCCTCGCCGCCGAGTTCGACTGGCGGTACGCGTTCGTCGTGCTGGCCGTCGTCGCCGCGATCCTCGGGCTGGTCGGGCTCCCCGCGGCCACCGCGCCGTCCACCCCCGGCGGTCGTCCCGAACGGTTGCGCGACGCTCTCACCGTCCCGGTCCTCCGCGTGGCAGTGGTCGCGCTCCTCGGCTGGGGCGCCCTCGGGGGACTCAACTTCCTCGTCGCCTTCCGCGCGGAGGACACGTTCGGTCTGTCCTCCACACAGCGCGGACTGCTGCTGACCGTGTTCGGGGTCGCCGGAATCCTGGTGGCGCGACGCGTCGGTGGACTGATCGACCGCATCGGGCCGCGCCGAGCGATCGTGGGTGCCGCTCCTGTCGGCGCGGTCCTCATCGCCCTCGCCGGCACCATGCCCAGCCTGGTGGTCGTCGGCCTCGTCTGGGCGGCAGCGGGTGTCGCCAGCCAGTTCATCCTCGTCGGCGTCAACGCCGCTGTCCTCGGCTCGTCGGGGGCGAACCGCGGCGGCGCCGTGTCGGTCGTCCAGTCGTTCCGGTTCTCCGGGGCGGCCTTCGCTCCTCTCGCGCTGACCCCGCTGTACGCGGTGCACCAGACGTCGGCCTTCGTCATTCCCGCCGTCCTGCTGGCAGTGGTCGCGCCGCTGGTGATGACCGGGCGGAAGACCTGACACTGCGGCGGCCGCGCTCGAGAGTGAATGATGACGCCGCCGTAACACGGGCGCAGCAGTGCCGTCACCGCGTGCACGGACAGTCGTCCCATGGCCAGCACTCCGAAGTTCATCCAAGGCGTCTTTCCCTTCGTCGGGCACGGCCTGGGCAAGTCCGAGCTTCTCGACGCCGCCACGGCGTACACCGTTCCGTCGGGCCTGACCGCACAGCCGCTCTACTTCCGCGGCGGTAACTCCTCCGACGAACTGGTCGTCGTCACGCTCACGCGCGACGGAGAGTCGATGCGCGTGTTCCCGATGGGCGCGAAGGCGAGCGTCAACGTTCCGCTGCGCGTCGTCGAGGACGTCGATCCCGACTCGGTTCTCGAGCTCACCGTCGCGGCGCCCGACGGCTGCAGCGGCGAGGTCGTCGTCGATTTCGGGATGATGATCTTCTGATGCCGGCTGCAGGAGAACGGCATCGCCTGCTCGTCGTCGGCAACGGAATGGCGGGGGCCCGCACCGTCGAGGAGATCCTCGGCCGCGACCGTGCGAAGTTCGACGTCACGATGATCGGCGACGAGCCGTACGGCAACTACAACCGCATCATGCTCTCGCACGTGCTCTCGGGCGAGTCGTCCATCGACGACGACGATCTGATGCTCAACCCGATGGCCTGGTACCGGGAGAACGGCGTCACCCTCCACGTCGGAGACCGGGCGGTGGCGTTGGACCGCTTCGCCAAGAACGTGACGTGCGAGAGCGGACGCGTCGTCCCCTACGACACCGTGATCATCGCGACCGGGAGCACGACGTTCTTTCCCAACATGGACGGACTGCGTGAGGCCGACGGCAGACTGGCGCGCGGCGTCTTCGGTTTCCGGACGATCGAGGACACCAACGGCATGCTGCAGATGGCGTCCTCCCGCGACGGCATCCGCGCCGTCGTCATCGGTGGCGGACTGCTGGGCCTCGAAGCCGCCTACGGTCTGCGCACGCAGGGCATCGACGTGGACGTCGTGCACTCCCCCGGTCACCTGATGAACCAGCAGCTCGACGAACGTGGTGGACGCGTGCTGCGCAACAAGATCGAGGACCTCGGCGTCGGCGTGTACACGTCCAAGCGCACCACGGCGGTGCTGCGGGACGAGAGCGGTGCCGTCACCGGGGTCGCGTTCAACGACGGCTCCACCCTGCCCGCGGACATGATCGTCGTGACGGCCGGTATCCGCCCCAACGTCGACCTCGCGCGGCGGGCCGGACTGGTGATCGAGCGCGGCATCGTCGTCGACGATCAGATGCGGTGCGAGGACGAGGGAGCGATCCACGCCGTCGGGGAATGCTGTCAGCACCGCGGTGAGGTGTACGGCCTCGTGGCCCCGCTGTGGGAGCAGGCGTCGGTCCTGGCCGACGTGCTGACCGGCGCGAATCCGGCTGCGGCATATCATGGTTCGAGGCTGACGACGAAGCTGAAGGTCGCGGGCGTCGACGTTGCGGCCATGGGCGTCAAGGGTCCCGAGCGGGACACCGACGAGTTCGTGCAGTTCTACGAACCCCGCAGCGGCACCTACAAGTCGGTGGTCGTGCGCGACAACAAGCTGATCGGCGCGATGCTGCTGGGCGACATCAGCAAGGTGAGCTTCCTGACTCAGGCGTTCGACGAGAAGGTACCGCTTCCCGACGAGCGCATCAGCATGCTCTTCGACATGGGTACGCCGAGCGCGGAGACCGGCGCCGCCGAACTGTCCGACGATGTCCAGGTGTGCAACTGCAACGGGGTCACGAAGGGCGACATCGTCGCCTGCGTGCACGGCGGGGCCACCACCGTCTCCGAGGTCGTGGGAAAGACCCGTGCGGGCAAGGGATGCGGATCCTGCAAGGGCCTGGTCGCCGACATCGTCGCCTGCGCCGCCGGTGGAGCGCTCGCGGTCGATCCCGCGGCGGACTGGTACGTCCCCTGTATCCCGATGTCCAAGCCCGAGCTGATCGAGGCCGTCCGCTCGCAGAACCTCCGGTCCGTCTCCGCAGTCTTCGATGCGTTGGCCGACGCCGAGGACGCGACCGCGAAGATGCCGCTGGCCTCGCTGCTGCGCGTGGTCTGGGGACCCGACTGGGTCGACGAGCGAGGCGCGCTGTTCATCAACGACCGCGTTCACGCCAACATCCAGCGCGACGGCACCTTCTCCGTCGTGCCGCAGATGAAGGGCGGCGTGACCACCCCGGACCAGTTGCGGCGCATCGCCGATGTGGCCGACAAGTACGGCGTCCCGCTGGTCAAGGTCACCGGTGGCCAGCGCATCGATCTTCTCGGCATCAAGAAGGAGGACCTGCCGAAGGTGTGGGGCGATCTCGACATGCCGTCCGGGTACGCGTACGGCAAGAGCATGCGCACCGTGAAGACCTGTGTCGGCAGCGATTTCTGCCGTTTCGGACTCGGTGACTCCACCGCACTCGGCATCGCGATCGAGGAACGGTTCCAAGGTCTCGAAACTCCCGCAAAGCTCAAGCTGGCCGTGGCCGGATGCCCCCGCAACTGCTCCGAGGCGCTCTGCAAGGACTTCGGTGTGGTGGCCGTCGGCGACGGCCGCTGGGAGATCTACATCGGCGGCGCGGCCGGCGCACACATCCGCAAGGGCGACGTCCTCGCCACGGTCGACTCCCCCGAGGAGGTCCTGACCCTCGCGGGCCGGTTCATCCAGTACTACCGAGAGGAGGCGAAGTGGCTCGAGCGAACCTACGCCTTCGTCCCGCGGGTCGGCCTCGAGACGTTGCAGCGACTGCTCGTCGACGACGCCGAGGGTCTCTGTGCAGGACTCGACGAGCGCATCCAGATATCCATCGACGGCTACACCGATCCGTGGAAGGAACGCGCGGCGCCGCGGTCACCGGCGCAGTTCGCGCCCTCCCTCCCGCTTCTCCCGCTGCCTCAGGTGCCGGTTCGATGACGACGGCACAGGCGACCGTGGTGGGAACCGTCGACGATCTCACCCCCGGCGAGGGCCGGACCTACGTGGTCGACGGACGACAGATCGCCGTTTTCCTCCTGACCGACGGGACGGTCCGCGCCATGGACGCGGTGTGCCCCCATCGCGGCGGGCCGCTGGCGGACGGGCAGATCGACGGGGCCGTCGTCGTGTGTCCCCTGCACCAGTACCAGTTCTCCCTGGACACCGGCCGGTGCACCACCGACGGCATCGGAACGGTCGCGACCCACCGTGCCGACGTCGTCGACGGGCAGGTGGCTGTCCGACTGTCCTGACCGCCTACCCTGTTGCAGTGACCGAATCCGCCGACTCCTTCGTGGTGGACGACAGGCTCCGGCTCTTCTCGTTCGCGACAGCCGAGAAACGGGCCGACTACCTGCGGGTTCTGCGCGCTTTCGAACATGCACGCACCGGCTACGTCGTTCTGCTGCACGCCGGCGAGGTGGCCGAGATCCTGGCCCGCACCGACGGCGGCGACACTCTGACCGGCGTCGAGATCGGCCCGCTGCTCGAACAGTTGCACACGTGGGGCGTCCTCGAACGCAGCTACGACGGCACCCGCGCGGCCACGCTCGCCGAGTACCGCAATCGCCACTACGTCTACCAGTTCGGTCAGGTCGGCTACCAGGCATACCGCGCCGTCGAGGACGTCCTGGCCGCCCGCCCCGAGGACGCCTCGCTCTCGCGTCTGGTGCTGCCCGAGCTGCTCGCCGACCTGGAGGATCTCGCGGCGGCGAACCTCGCCGGGGACGCCGACCTGGTGTACCGCAAACTCGATCGGCTCGACACCGCTCTCAACGACATGGCCACCCGCGCCGCGCACTTCTACCTGTCGCTGGGCGACCTCGTCCGCACCACAGACGTCACACCCGAGTCGTTCCTGGCACACAAGGACGCATTGCTCTCCCACATGCGGGAGTTCTCCCTCGACCTCGCCCGCTTCGGCCCCAAGCTCACCGCCGCCATCGAGCGGGTGGATGCCACCGGACTCGACTCGCTGCTCGACCGGGTGGCAGCCAGTGACGAACGCGTCTTCCTCAGCCGCGAGGAGCGCCGCGCCGACTGGGCGGGCCGGTGGACCGGTCTCGTGCACTGGTTCACCTCCACCGACGGCGAGCTCACCGAGTCGGATCGTCTGCGGGAGGGCACCATGAGCGCCATCGCCGCCGTGCTGTCGCTGCTGCGCCGCGTCACCGAGACCCGCAGGGGCGGAGTCAGTCGCGAGTCCCAGCTGCGACATCTCGCCGGGTGGTTCGCGTCCGCTCCCTCCGAGGAGTCCGCCCACGCCCTGTTCGGTGCCGTGTTCGGCCTCGGCCGGCCTCGTCACCTGTCGATGGTCCACCCCGACGACGACATCATTCCCACCACGCGATCGTGGTGGGACGCTCCGCCTGTCGAGATCTCGCGCACGCTCGCCGAGACCGGTCGGCCCCCCGCCGCCGGTGCTCCTGCCAGGGTCCACCGCAACGACGCCGGTGTCCGGCGTCTGCGCGAGGAACAGCTGAGCGTGCAGCGTCGCCGCTCTCAGGCCGCGCGATCACTCGCCGAACACGGGGTGTACGAACGGGATCTGACCAACGAGGAGACCGACGTGCTGCTCGGGCTGCTCAACGCCGCCCTCACCGCACGCGTCCCGGTCAGCGGCCGCGTGGGCAGCTCGACCGGCTCCGAGGGTGGCGTCACCCTGACACTGGCACCGCACGAGCAGTCCACCGTGGTGCGCACCGAACGCGGTCTACTGCACCTCGAACGGCTGTCACTCACCATCGGCGCGCGGCGATGAGAGCACGCACCATTCCGAGCCTGGCACTCGACTCGTACCAGCGCGCCGCCCGAGTCGTGTTGTCCCACCACCTGATCACCCGCACCTACCCGGACCGCATCGCCCTGCCCCTGGTTCGCCGATGGGCCACGGAACTGCGCGAGGACATGCTCGATCTCTTCGGATACCGACTCGAGGTCACGGAGACCACGGCCCGGCTCTACCCCGTACTCGACCGGTTGGACGCGAGTCGACCGGCCCGCACGACCTCCGACCGCGTCTTCGACCGTCGCCGCTACGCATTCCTGGCGCTCACCCTGGCGGCACTCGGTCGCGCGGGTGACCAGATCACGTTGTCCGAGTTGGCGGTTCAGGTCGCCTCCGATGCCGGACGGGTGGTCGGGGTCGACCTCGACACCGAACGCGCGACCGACCGGGACGCCTTCGTCGACGCCGTCGGCTGGTTGTCCGTTCGCGGTGCGATCACCCTGGCCGACGGCGATGCCGGCGGGTGGGCGCACAACCCCGACGCGGGAGAGGCCTTGTACGACATCGACCGCTCCGTCGTCGTGGCCCTGTTTCGTCCACCGCGCGCGCTCCAGCATCTGCGCAGCACGGCACACCTGCTGCACAGCACCACGGACGACCCGGCCGATCGCGCTCGCCGTGCCCGCCGTGCGCTCGTCGAGCAGCCCGTGGTCCACGGCCCCGACTCGGTGCCGGACGACCGGTCCGTCGAGGATGTCCGGCTGCTGACCGGACTGTCCGTCGAACGCCGGGCGGAGGGCATCGCGCTCATCGACACGTCGGGACGCCTGTCGGACATCAGGTTTCCGTCAACCGGCACGGTCGCGCAGGTCGCCCTTCTCCTCGCCGGTGAGATCGCGGAGCGGGTACTCGATCCCGATGCCGACGATCGGACCATGCTCGAGGCGGACATCGACCCTACCGACGCGCTGCTCGCGGCCCTCGACAGCGCGATCCCGGACGGCGGCGTCGTGGACGACCTGGTCGACGACTCTGTCGCCCCGGACACGGTGGAGGCGTCGGACGAGACGATCCGGCACCCGTTCGTCGCGGACTCCTGGCTCGACGAGACCGTCGGCGCCCTCGTCGACGCCTACGGCCGCACCTTCGCCGCTCAGTGGCAGGCGGACCGTGCCGGGGTTCGCGCGGCCGCTGTCGCACTCCTGACGAACCTCACTCTGGTGGCACCGGTACGCGGGGGCATCGTCGCGTTGCCGGCCCTGGCGCGCTATCGGGGAGTGGTCGTCACCGTCCGAGAACAGGCGTCCGCCGGCCTCTTTCCCACCGATCACACGAGCACCCTCGAGGAGCACACCCCGTGACGCGCAGCACCCGATTCCGGCCCACGCGCGCCGGCATCATCAACCTCTGGGACTACCGCGATCAGGAGTTCTCGTTCGCCGACGGTCGGCTGGTGTTGCGTGGCCCCAACGGATCCGGCAAGACCAAGGCACTCGAGGTGCTGTTCCCGTTCGTGTTCGACGGCCGGATCGAGCCGCGTCGCCTCAACCCGTTCGCGGGTGAGGAACGCACCATGAAGTCCAATCTGCTCTACCGCGGTCAGGATTCGGCGCACTCGTACGTGTGGATGGAGTTCGCACGTGGCGATCGGGACGAGCCCGAAGCGGTGACCGTCGGCATCGGCATGCGTGCGACACGGTCGGCGGACAAGGTGACGCGCTGGTACTTCGTCGCCGACGGCCGCGTGGGCGTCGACTTCTCGCTGCTGGGCACCGACGACAGGCCGCTGACGAAGAAGCAACTGGCCGAGCAGATCGGGACCGACGCCATCGTCGATCGGCCGGTGGACTACCGCGCCGCCATCGACGCGCGACTGTTCGGTCTCGGCGCCGAGCGGTACGACCAGCTCATCACCCTGATTCTCACGCTGCGACGCCCGCAGTTGGCGAAGAACCTCGACCCGAAGGGCTTGTCCCGTGCGCTGTCCGACGGACTACGCCCCCTCGACGAGCACCTCGTCCTCGAGGCGGCGCGCTCCTTCAGCGACATGGAGGAGGTGGGCCGCGCCCTCGAGGGACTGGTGCAGGCCGACCACGCGTCGAAGAGGTTCGTCGAGGTCTACTCGAAGTACCTTGCCGTCCAGGCGCGCACCGACGTCGATCAGGTCGGTCGACGTCTCGAGGCCGTCGACCACGCCACCGTCGCCCTCTTCGCCGCCAAGGGCTTGCGTGAACGACGACGGGTCGAGCGCGTCGAGGCGGAGAAGCGGTACGAGGCAGCCGAGCGCGCACTCGATCTCGCCGTCGCCGACCAGCAGACCTTGCAACGGTCCACCGCCTACGAGGGCAAGCAGCAGCTCGACGATCTCGCGGATGCGGTCCGCAAGCTCGAGGTGTCCACCGTGCAGCAGCGCGACAAGGCTCGCAAGGCGACGGAGGCCGTCGACGTCCGGCGACGAGAGGCAGACGAGGCCGCAGTGGCGCTGCGGGAGTCGACCGCGTCGATCGTCCGCGCCGAGGACGAGCTCCTCGCGGCCGCCGAGGACGCCGGCATCGCCTGGACGCCACTCCCCCGCGACGCCCGTACCGACCAGATCACGGCAGCGGTACGCGGTCATGCCGAGGAGCGGGACGGGGACGTCCGGGCCGTGCGTGCCGCGCTGTCCGTCGTCGACCGTGCCACCACCGAGCGTGCCCGTACCGAACGGGCCGCCGACCGCGCCCACACACTGCACGACGCCGCGGTGGCCTCCGTCCGCGAGGCCGAGGCCGCCGTCGAGTCGTCCCGTGCCGCGACAGCGGAATCGCTGCGCGCGTGGTGGGCCACGCACGCCTCGGTGCTGGACGACGGCGAGATCTTCGAGTCGTTGCACACCGCGCTCGCACGCATCGGTGAGGACGACGCACCCACGCTCGGTGAGGTACTCGGCGACGGAGTTCGCGAGCTGCTCGACACGGTGCGGGACCGAAGGAGTGCTGCACTGCAGGACCGGGACGACGCGGCGCGCACCATCACCGAGGCGACGGCCGAGCGCGCGTCGGTCGCCGCCGAGCACGACGACGCTCCCCCGGCGCTGCGCACCCGTACCGGCGACCGTGCGGGTCTCGACGGCGCACCGTTCTGGACACTCGTCCGCTTCGCCGACGACGTCACCGCCGACGATGCCGCGGCCCTCGAGGCCGCGCTCGACGCGGCCACCCTGCTGGACGCGTGGGTCGCCGACACGGCTCCGACGGGGCTCGTCTCGGATCAGTACCTGACCGCCACCACACCGGTGAGCGGGCGATCGCTGGCCGACGTCCTCGTCGTCGAGGACGACATCCCCGTGCAGCACAGCACCGTGCGGGCGATCCTCGACTCGATCGCTCTGGACGACGTGGGCAGTTCTGCGGGGGTCGGACGGGACGGGAGCTTCGCGCACGGTCTCGTGCGCGGCGCGCACCACAAGGACGCCGCCGAGTACATCGGCGCGACGGCACGAGCTGCACGGCGCACGTCCCGCATCGCGGAGATCGACGAGGCCCTCGAGGTGGCCACCGCGCGGCGCGACGAGGCCGATCGAGTCGCCGAGCAGTGTCGAGAACGTCTCGACTCGATCCGCGCCGCCGTCTCGACGGTTCCTCGTACGTCGGAGGTCACCGCGGCGCTCCGGGCGGTCACGTCGGCCGCCGGCGCTCTCCGATCGACGACCGAGTCGGTCGCGTCCGCCGACCGAGAACTGGACCACGCGATCGCCGAACTGTCTGCCGCCGAACGACGTCTGCGGACGGACGCCGTCGCGCGGCGGGCTCCGTTCACGCCGCGAGACCTCGACGCGCTCGCGGCGGCGATCCGCCACTTCGAGAACACCGGTTCTGCCATCCTGCGCCACCGCGGCGACGCGGACCGGTCCGCCGAGCGCGACCGGGAAGCTGCCGGGCGCCTCGACGAGGCCATGATTCTGGCCGAGGAGTACGCGGAGGAAGCGGCCATCGCCGAATCCGACTACGAGCAACAGCACGCCAAGTTGGAGATTCTGCGGGACTCGCTCGGTGCGAGCGCCGAGAAGATCGACGCCGAGCTCGACGCGATCAGGATGCGCATCGAGGCGTGCAAGACCGAGCAGCGCGCCGCCACGAAGGCGGACCGTGAATCGGGCGAGGCCATCGGCAAGGCGGAGGGCGCGCACGAGACGGCCGTCGCCGGACTGACGACCGCGTTGACCGAAGCGCTCAGCGACGCCGCGCGACTGGCTCCCTACGCGCACCGCGATCTGCTGGCGGTGCTCGGTGCGGCGCGCGACTGCTCCTGGCCGGCGAGCGACGCGGCCTGGTCGACGGTCGAGCAACTGCTCTACCGAACCGACACGGCTGCCGGGCCCGACGAGGCCCCGGACGTACTGCCCCCGGAAGTGCACCGACTGCACACCGAGCTCACCGAGGCGACGGCGCAGGTCAAGGTCAGCGATGCGAGCCGACGCTCCACACGCAGCGCGCTGACGGCGGCGTTGCAGGAGTTCGACGCTCAGCTGGCCGCGTCGGGTCAGGATTTCCGGCTCAGTTGGGACGCGGCCGACGGGGTCACGGTGGTGCGGGTGCAGGACGAGCAGGGCCACTCCACCATCGCCGACTTCGCGGATCGCATCGACGCGGCACGACGCGACCAGGAGACGCTGCTCACCGATGCCGAGCGCCGCATCCTCGAGGACGCTCTGCTCACCGGCCTGGCGCAGCAGATCCACGAGCGCACGGTCGACGCCCGCGAACTGATCGCCCGTATGGGATCGGAGATGAAGCAGCGCCGCATGTCGTCGGGCAACACCATCGGCGTGCACTGGGTGCTCGCGGACAACCTCGACGACAGCACCCGCGCCGTGTCGAAGCTGCTCGAGCGGGACGCCTCCGCGCTCGGACCCGAGGAACTGGCCGAGATGCGTGTGCACTTCGCGGCACAGATTCGGACGGCGCGGGCGCAGCATCCCGAGCGCTCGTACCCCGAGATCCTCAGTGCCGCACTGGACTACCGGCAGTGGCGCGTCTTCGCGTTCACGCTCATCTCCGGTGACGGCTCCGAGGACAGGCTCACCGTCGCACGCCACAGTGCGCTCTCGGGCGGCGAGCAGTCGGTGTCGCTGCACCTCCCGCTCTTCGCGGCGGCGCACGTGATGCTGTCGTCCGCGGACCCGCACTCACCGCGGTTGCTCGCACTGGACGAGGCGTTCGCGGGTGTCGACGACAACGGTCGCAGCGAACTCCTCGGTCTCAGTGTGCAGTTCGACCTGGACCTCTTCATGACGGGCTACGACCTCTGGATCACCTACCGCGACGTGCCCGGGTGCGCCCACTACGACCTCGCGCACTCGACGGTCGAGAACACCGTCAGCGCAGCGCTTCTCGTGTGGGAGAACGGGGAGTTGCTCGCGGAGCACGACGGGTCCGACCTCGCCGCGGCACTGGGCTCGCCGTTGAGCCGCCGCGTCGACCTCCCCGCGGAGGGTGGGCTGGACTTCGCCGAGGTGTGATGGTGGGTGTGGTGTTCCACTACCGGGTGTTCGCGGCGGGAATCCGCTCTCTCGGGCTGACACTGGTACAGCACTCCCTCAGCGACGAGCGTGCCGTCGCCTTCTGACCTCGTGGGCGATCTGTCGAGCGATGCTGTCCGGATCACGCAGCACATCGAATGCCGCGTAGCGGAGCACACGGAATTCTGCCAGGACCAAAATGTTCTGGCGCACGCGATCTCGTCGGAAGACATCCCCGTCGATGTGGAACTCCCGGCCGTCCACCTCGATGATCACTCGCGACGCCTCGTCGTAGAAGTCGACGATGAACGCCCCGACCCGCGCGTTGACCTTCAGGCGCAGCCCGATGGCGATGAGGGCACGGTCCAGAACCCGCTCGGGCTCGGATGCGAACCTCGTCGAGGCAGATCTGAGTTGCTCGGTCAGGCGAGCGTTCCCCGAGCGCCCCGGTGCCGACGCGACGAGTCGCTGCACGGAATCCCGTGTCATGCCCACGGCCAGCCGATGATCGACGAGTCGACCCGCGGCGCGAGGTTCCATGATCGCGACGCAGTCGAGCAGTGCCTGCGCCTCCGTGACGACGGACAGGTCGTCGACCCGAGTGACGGCATCACTGGCCAGGTCACGTCGATGAAGGACGAGCCACGACGGAGTACGGCCCTTTCTCGCCCGGGGAACCGTGGCCTCGATGATGGCCGGTTCGGCGAGCCACCCGTACAAGCGGGCCGCCGTCCGATGACTGAGGACGGCGTCCGATCTCCACAGCAGGACGGCGGCGCACCGTCCGGTCCAGCTCGGTTCGGTGCGAGAGTAGATCTGCGGTAACACGCGGTGATAGTCGCGAGAGAGGGAACTGCTGGAGACCCCTGCCGCCAACAGTTGCCGACGTGTCGCCAGGCCATACGTGGTCATGTCCGAGATCGTCGACGAGTGTGTGCGATCGTCAGCGCAGCCGACCAGGGTCGACAGAGAAGCTGTGGATCGAGCGACCCTGTGGACGACGTGGGCGTGGTGTTCCACTCGATCGGTCACAGCGCGGAGAACCGCGATCACGAACCACGAGTGGAACACCACTCCCGACGAGCTAGAGCTTCACACCCAGCAGCGCATCCACCGCCAGCGACACCAGCCCCGGCGCCGCGGGGTCGGAGCCGCCGAGCGTCACGGCGTCGTGTGCCCACGCATCGATCGCGTCGAGTGCCTTGGCGGAGTCGAGATCGTCGGCCAGGTGCTGGCGCACGCGGGCGACGGTGTCCTCGGCGGACTGTGCCGACTCGAGCGCCACGGCCTTGCGCCACAACGCGAGTCGGTCCTGCGCAGCGGCGAGGATCTCGTCGGTCCAGGTGCGGTCCTGCCGGTAGTGGCCGGCGAGGAGACCGAGGCGGATGGCACCGGGATCGACACCCGCAGCGGTGAGCTTCGAGACCAGGACGAGATTGCCCAACGACTTCGACATCTTCTCGCCGTCGAGGCCGATCATGCCGGTGTGCACGTAGTGTCGCGCGAAACGGTCTGCACCCGTGAGCGATTCGGCGTGGGCCGCGGAGAATTCGTGGTGCGGGAAGATGAGGTCACTGCCGCCACCCTGCACGTCGAAGCCGGATCCGATGCGGTTCAACGCGATCGCCGCGCACTCGATGTGCCAGCCGGGGCGCCCCGGACCGAACGGCGAGGGCCACGACGGCTCGCCCGGACGCTCGGCCTTCCAGACGAGGGCGTCGAGAGGGTCGCGCTTGCCGGGGCGGTCGGGATCTCCGCCGCGCTCGGCGAAGAAGGTGTCCATCGTCGCCCGGTCGTACCCGGACTCGTAGCCGAACTGCTCGGTGGCGTCCGCGCGGAAGTAGACGTCGGGGTACTCGGCGTCGTCCACCACGTAGGCGGCGCCCGAGGCGACGAGCTTCTCGACGAGCTCCACGACCTCGGTCACAGACTCGACCGCGCCGATGTAGTCGCGCGGCGGGATGACGCGGAGCGCGGTCATGTCCGACCGGAAGAGGTCGGTCTCGCGCTGTCCGAGCGACACCCAGTCGTCGCCGTCGCGTGCCGCGCGCTCGAAGAGCGGGTCGTCGACGTCGGTGACGTTCTGGACGTAGTGCACGTCGTGGCCGGCGTCGCGCCAGACCCGGTTGACGAGGTCGAACGTCAGGTAGGTGGCCGCATGGCCCAGGTGCGTCGCGTCGTACGGGGTGATGCCGCAGACGTACATGGTGGCGGTCGAACCGGGCGCGACGGGACGCACGGCGCGATCGGCCGTGTCGTACAAACGGAGCGGCGGGCCCTCGCCCGGCACGCTGGGAACGTCCACTTCGGGCCACGACTGCATGGGTGAAGACTATCCGGTCGGGCCGGAGCCGCCGCCGCGTGCCCGGTCTAGAACGCGGGCCAGGGAATGGGCCTGCTGGAGTCGGGCGCCGGCATGACCGGTTCCGCGAGCAACCGCGACACGCGACCGGCCAGCGCCTCGATCTCCTCGTCGGTGATGTGCGGCGCGAGGGTGTCCCCGAAGGCACCGCGCAGGTCGCGGGAGAAGTCGACGAGGTCGGCCACCAGAGCGGCGTCGACGGGTCGACCGGCCCACCCCCACAGCACGGTCCGCAGCTTGTTCTGCCGGTGCAGGGCGATGCCGTGGTCCACGCCGTACACGGAGCCGTCGAGTGCCTCGAGCACGTGTCCGCCCTTGCGGTCGGCGTTGTTGATGACGACGTCGAGAACAGCCATCCGGTGCAGCCGCGGATCGTCCGCGTGCACCAGTGCCACCTCGTCGCCGGCATCGTCGTAGGCCCGGAGCACGGGGATGTAGGACGAGGGCACGAGGTCGGGGCGGCAGAGGTCCACCATGTCGTAGCCCTCGCCCTTCTCAGGGAGGCGCTCGACGGTGTCGATCCACCGCTGCACCATGCCGACACCGAGCGGACCGTCCCGAAGCACGGTCGTGGGCACGACGCCCCAGCCCAGTGCGTCGGAGATCAGGTAGGACGAGATCTCGCGGCCCGCCAGCGTGCCGTCGGGGAAGTCCCACAGCGGCTGTTCCCCGCGCACCGGCTTGTAGACACAGCGCAGTGCCGGCGCGGGATCCTCACGCTCGATCTCGCACACGAGCGTCGCGTTGGACGCCTGCACCACGCGACCGACGATGGTCATCTCGCCGTGCGCGAGCAGGTCCGTGTCGTCGTCGGTCCAGGGCGCGGTGGCGTCGCCGGCGGAGGTCAGGACTCGTCCCCGAACTCGGTGGTGTCGCTTCCCAGCACGGTGCCGCGCCGGTACCCGTTGGTCCGCACGCACATGTGACCACCGGGCGCGAGGGGCTCCCCGCAGAGCGGGCACGGGGGCCGACCGGCAGCGATGACGCGCTCGCTGCGCGCGGCGAACTCACGGGCCTGCTCCGGACTCAGGAACACCCGCACGGCGTCCGGACCCTCGTCCGTGTCGTCGAGCACCACCGACTCGTCGATCTCGGTCTCGGTGATGGCGAGCAGCTCCACCACGACGGCGCCGGCGTCGGCGTCCCAGCCCAGACCCATGGTCCCGACCCGGAACTCGGCGTCCACGGGCATCACCAGTGGGTCGACGTCGCTGGGATCGGCTTCCTCGGGTGGCACATCGGTACCGAAGCGCCTCGCCACTTCGTCGAGCAGGAGCCCGACACGGTCGGCCAGGACCTGAACCTGCTGCTTCTCGAGTGCCACCGACACCACTCGGGCGTCGTGCACTGCCTGGAGGTAGAAGGATCGATCGCCGGGCTCACCCACCGTTCCGGCGACGAACCGGTCGGGGGTGCGAAAGACGTGAATCGCGCGTGGCATATCTGCACCTCCAAAGATCGCGCCGCCGAACTGCCGCGGCTGTGACTCCCATTATCCGCGTGTTGTCACTGTCCGGTGGAACCACCGGGGACGGCGTCCGATTCCGACGCGGTCGGAGCCTGGTCGGACGGGGCCTCGGCAGTGGTGTCCGTCTCGGCGGGCGGCGTCGGAACGAACTGCGTCAGATCCCCACCGAGATCGCCGAGACGATGGACGAACGGCCGCGTCTCGGTGTACCGGACGACACTGATCGACGCCGGGTCCACCACGATGCGCTGGAACTGGTCCAGGTGCGACCCCAGAGCATCGGCCAGGACGGACTTGATGACGTCGCCGTGCGAACAGGCCACCCACAGCACGTCGGCGCCGTGCTCGGCGGCGAGCCGCGCGTCGATCTCGCGGATCGCGCGCACCGCCCTGATCTGCACATCGGCGAGGCCCTCACCCCCGGGGAAGACGGCAGCGGACGGGTGCTGCTGCACCACCTTCCACAGCGGCTCCCCCACGAGATCCTTGATCGGCTTGCCGGTCCACTCGCCGTAGTCGACCTCGAGCAGCCGATCCTCCACGACGGGTTCGAGCTCGCGCGCCGCAGCGAGGGGCGCGACCGTCTGTTCGCACCGGAGCAACGGTGATCGCACGATCGCCGCGAGCGGAAGCACCTCGAGACGGGCGACGACACGCTCCGCCTGCTCCCGACCGAGATCGTCGAGTTCCACGCCGTCCGACCTGCCCGCGAGCGTGCCGGCCGTGTTGGACGTCGAGCGTCCGTGGCGCAGAAGTATGACCGTCATGACCTCAGCCTAGTGAGACGCGAGGGGCGCCCGGCGTCGCGGTGGCGTCAGTTCGCTGCGACGACACCCGTGGCGAGGAGGCCGAGAACCGCGACGCCGACGACGATGCGGTACCCGACGAACCAGTACAGCGAGTGGTTCTCGACGAAGCGCAGCAACCAGGCGATGGAGGCGTACCCCAGT
Source organism: Rhodococcus sp. NBC_00294 (assembly GCF_036163995.1). Taxonomy (NCBI): domain Bacteria; kingdom Bacillati; phylum Actinomycetota; class Actinomycetes; order Mycobacteriales; family Nocardiaceae; genus Rhodococcus; species Rhodococcus sp. NBC_00294. The sequence goes on along the minus strand of NZ_CP108043.1, from coordinate 3,177,922 downwards.
ACGAAGGCCACGAGCGTCGCCACGACGAGCTGGGATCCCGATGCCTGCAGACCTTCGCCCGCCGGTTCGAAGGCATCCGGCAAGGAGAAGAGTCCGGACGCGGTGACGGCCGGGATCGCGAGCAGGAACGAGAAGCGGACCGCGGCGGCACGCGTCAGGCCCATGAACAGACCGGCACTCGTGGTGGCGCCGGATCGGGACACGCCCGGGATGAGCGCCAGACACTGCGCGGCGCCCATGACGAGGCCGTCGCGGGTGGTGAGCTTCTCGATCGGTCGCGTCTGTCGGCCGACCTTCTCCGCGACGGCGATGACCACGGCGAACACGATGAGCAGCGTCGCGATGATCCACAGGTTGCGCGCGCCCGTCCGGATCGCGTCCTTGAAGACGAAGCCGAGCACCCCGATCGGGATGGTGGCGAAGATGACGTACCACCCCATGCGGTAGTCCAGCGTGTCGCGCTGGGACTTGTCGGCGATACCGCGGAACCATGCCGCGACGATGCGCCCGATGTCGCGGGCGAAGTAGAGCAGGACCGCGGCCTCGGTACCGAGCTGCGTCACCGCGGTGAACGACGCGCCGGCGTCGTCACCGAAGAAGACCTCGGAGACGATGCGCAGGTGTGCCGAGGAGGAGATGGGGAGGAACTCGGTCAACCCCTGCACGGCGCCGAGCACGAGGGCCTGCACCCAGGACATCGATTCCGCGATCATCGCTGCTCTCCTGCCGTCCGATTCCGCGGCGCGCAGACGCCACCGACGAGGTTTCCTGTCGAAGTCACGAGGCACGACCGTACTAGGGTCGTGCCTCGACCACCGTGTCGGCAGGACGAGACACGGACGGAACACGGCGAAACGGATGCACTGCCTTCATGAAGCACAGAACGGTCGGGAGCAGCGGGCTGCGGGTGTCACGCCTGGGACTCGGAACGGGTGAATGGGGACGCGGAGTCGACGGTGACGACGCCGCGGCGCAGGTGACGGCGTTCGTCGACGCGGGCGGGACCCTCGTCGACGCGTCCGCCTCCTATGGAGACGGACGCGCGGTGCGGGTGTTGGCCGAGATCGTCGACGACGTGGTTCCGCGCGGTGAGCTGGTGCTCAGCATCGATTCCGGCGTCTCGCGTCCGGACACCTCGGGGCACTGGACCGTCGACTGCTCGCGGCGCGCGCTCCTCGCAGACCTGGACAGGACACTGCGCGAGCTCGGCACCGATCACCTCGATCTGTGGAGCGTCGGCGCGTGGGATCCGCAGACCCCTCTCGGTGAGGTGGCGGCGACTCTGGAGCACGCGGTCTCGTCCGGGCGGGTGCGCTACGCGGGTGTTCGCGGCTTCACGGCGTGGCAGCTGGCCACTGTGTCGGCGTCCGTCGACATCACCGCGGCGCAGGCGGAGTACTCCCTGCTCGCGCGCGGCGCCGAGGACGAGCTGTTCCCCGCGGCCGACCACCACGGCGTGGGCGTTCTCGCGGTGTCGGCTCTGGCGGGCGGCGTGCTCACGGGCAAGTACCGGGACGGTGTGCCCGCGGATTCACGCGGCGCGGACGATCACCGACGCCACGCGCTCGCACCCTTCCTCGGTGAGGACGGCGGGAAGGTGGTCGAGGCTGTCCTCACGGCGGCCGACGGTCTGGGCACGTCGCCACTCGCGGTGGCTCTGGCGTGGGCCCGAGATCGCCCCGGTGTCGCGTCGGTCGTGGTCGGGACGCGAGACATCGGTCAGCTGACGGGTGTGTTGGCCGCCGAGGACGTCGCGCTTCCGTCGGCCATCACCTCCGCGCTGGACGACGTCAGTTCCTGACCGTCACTTCGGGTCGATCGCGTTGCCCAGCCGCCCGAGCAGCGATCGCAGGAGCGTGGTGTCGGGCGGCTGCGGCGAGTCGAGCGGACGGACGTCGGCGACCGCGTCCCGGACCGCGGCGACGATCGAGCGCTCGTCCGAGAGGTCGACGTCCGTGACATCGCGCTCCGCGACCGCGTCGACGTCGAGATCGTCGGGAACGGCCTGCGCCAGGTCGGAGCGGTAGACCTCCACGCGCAACGACTTACCGCGTACCCGGAAGGCGAAGCTCCGCCCGTCCGGAGTGGACCCGAACCCGTGGGCGTGCGCCCCCACCGACACGTCCTCCACCGAGAACTCCGCATTGCTCGGCCCCGTCATGCGTCCTCCCTCGCTCTCTCTCGTCGACAGGCACTCGTCGAAACGTACAGACGCGTCATGGTGGCCACATCCCTCCCCTGTGCTCGCGCCGGGACGGCGAGATGATCGGATGAGAGAAGACCTGAAGGAGAATCACCCCCATGGCACCCCGACCGACCAGTGCCCACCCGGCACGACGCAGCAGTACCCGTTTCGTCCTTCTCGGCCTCGCCCTGGTGACGACGGTCACAGCGGGATGCGCGAACTCCGACGATCCGGAGCAGCTGAACACGCGTGAGCCGGAGGTCGCCGCGGCGTCCCCCGACACGACCGTCACGCCGGCGGGCGTCACGGCCGACCCGCGCTTCGGCGGTCCGGCCACCGTCGACGGCCTCGCGATCGAGCCTCGCGACCGGATCGCCGGGATCCTCACCGACGACGGTACGACGCTGCTGCTGACCCCGCTCGACTCGGAGGAGAATCCGCGCTCGGTGCGACTCTCCGCACCCGGCACGTCCGTCTCCGCCGGCAGGGACGGCGAACTGCTGGTCACGACGTCGTCGGGCATCAGCCGGGTGGACGCGCAGTCCGGTGCGACGACGGACGTCGCGGTCGACGGCGGCGCCGCCTCGGTGACGCCGTGGGACGACGGGTACGCCGTCGGGACGCCGACCGGAACCGTCGTGATCACGGGAGCCGACGGCGCGGTCGAGAGCACCATCCCCGGTCAGGCGTCGGTCGACGGTCTCGTACGCACCGGAGACGATCTGGTGTCTCTGGACACCCGGCAGACGTCGGTGACGTCCGTGAACGTCGGTGCCGAACGTCTCGGCGCCGCGCTGCGCGCAGGCGACGGGGCCACCCGCATGACCGGATGCGCCGACGGTGCCGTCGTGGTCGCCGACACGACCGACGACGAACTGCTCGTCTTCACGGGCGACCCCGATCTGATCATGCGACAGCGCTACCCCGTCGCCGGTTCCCCGTACGCCGTCGCGTGCGAGGACGACGGCACCGTGTGGGTGACCGTGACCGCACTGAACGAGGTGGTGGGATTCGACATCACCTCCGGAATTCCTGTCGAGTCGGCACGGTTCCCCACAGTGCGCCAGCCCGACTCGCTCGCCGTGGACTCGCAGTCCGGCGAACTTTTCGTAGGCTCGAACAGTGGCGCCGGGGTCCAGGTGATCCCGACCCGGGCGTGAGTGCCCGCGAGGACGAGAGCGAGATCCGTGAACCGGAACAACCGTGCGATGCCCGTCGGCTGGGAGACCCAGTCGGACGACTGGGAGTACGTGCCCATCAAGCTGCCGCCGGACGTCACCCGAGTGTCGGCCTCGATGCGGCTGGCCATCTCCGCCGAGTTCGGTGGATGGGAGCTCTCCCGGGTCCGGCTGTACACCGACGGCAGCAGGCGAGTACTTCTCAAACGACGCAAGACCGCGCACCACGTGCCCGATCCCGGTCTCTGACCGAGTGGCGGCGCCGCACCACCGACGAGATTCCCCGACGAGAGGTTTCCAGGCTGTGAGCCCGTACCGGCTGCTGCTCCGCGCGATGTTCCTGCTCCCTCCGGAACGCATTCATCACCTCGCATTCGCGGCGATGGTCGCGGTGACTCGATTCGCGCCCCTGCGTGCGCTGGTCTCGCGCGTGCTCTCGGTCCGAGATCCGGCACTGCGGACGACCGCCTTCGGCGTGACGTTCCCCACCCCGGTCGGCCTGGCCGCCGGTTTCGACAAGACCGGTGAGGGTGTCGACGCGTGGGGTCCGCTGGGGTTCGGTTTCGCGGAGGTCGGCACCGTGACCGCGCAGGCGCAACCCGGGAACCCACAGCCTCGACTCTTCCGGCTTCCCGCCGACCGAGGCCTGCTCAACCGCATGGGTTTCAACAATCCGGGTGCGGCGGCGGTGGCCGAGCGTCTGCGCGGACGGCGCGGGGACATCCCGGTCGGCGCCAACATCGGCAAGACCAAGGTGGTTCCCGCGGCGGACGCCGCGATCGACTACACGGAGAGTGCGCGGCTGCTCGGCCCGCTGTCGGACTTCGTCGTGGTCAACGTGAGTTCGCCGAACACCCCCGGACTGCGGGATCTGCAGGCGGTGGAATCGCTGCGGCCTCTGCTGGCCGCCGTGGCGAGCGTCGTGACGGTGCCCGTCCTGGTGAAGATCGCGCCCGACCTGTCGGACGACGACGTCGACGCGGTGGCAGACCTGGCCATGGAGCTCGGATCCGCCGGCATCGTGGCGACCAACACGACCGTCGGGCGCGACGGGCTGCGGACGGCCGGGACCGCGGATCTCGGAGCGGGTGGCGTCTCCGGCCCGTACGTCGCGGACCGATCACTCGAGGTGCTGCGCCGACTGCGTGCACGCGTCGGGGACTCGATGACGCTGATCTCGGTCGGCGGTGTCGAGACCGCCGACGACGCGTGGGAACGCATCCTCGCCGGTGCCACCCTCGTGCAGGGGTACACCGGCTTCGTCTACGGCGGTCCGTTCTGGGCGCGCCGCGTCGCCGTCGGCCTGGCTCGACGAGCCCGGGCCGCGGGATTCGCCTCGGTGGCCGACGCGGTCGGCACGGAGACTGTCCCGCGGCCCGGGCCGCGCTGACTCGGTTCTCGTCAGCTCTGCTCGTACGTGCCCACGATGACGGCACGCGCGATGGCGTGACTGAAGAGGTTGAATCCGAGGTACGCCGGTGACGCACTCTCGTCGATCTCGAGCTTCTCGACGTCGACGGCGTGTACCGCCACGAAGTAGCGGTGCGGTCCGTGCCCCTGCGGGGGTGCGGCACCGATGAACCGGGCCAGGCCCGCGTCGTTGCGCAGCGTGATCGCGTCGTTCGGCAACCCGGTGGAGCTGTCGTCGCCCGCTCCGGTGACCAGGGTGGTGGTCGAGACGGGGATGTTCGCCACCGCCCAGTGCCAGAAACCGGACGCGGTCGGCGCATCGGGGTCGTAGACGGTGACGGCGAAGCTCTTTGTCTCCTCCGGGAAACCCGACCACGACAGCTGCGGCGAGTTGTCGTGGCCGCCCGCGCCCATGATGCCGCTGACCTGGTCCTCGTGGAGCGGCTGACCATCGGTGACGTTGTCCGACGTGAGCTCGAACGACGGCAGCGACGGCAGTGCGGCGTAGGGATCGTGTGACATGAGGTCCTCTCGGGAGATATGGGTTCGGGGGTTGTCAGCTGTGCAGAAGGAAGTGCTCGAAGACCCTGGTACCGAAGATCAACGACTCGACGGGTACCCGTTCGTCCACGCCGTGGAACAACGCCGCGAAGTCGAGCTCGGGCGGCAGCTTGAGCGGCGCGAAGCCGAAGCAGCGGATGCCCAGCTTGGCGAACGCCTTGGCGTCGGTGCCGCCGGACAGCATGTAGGGCACCGTGCGACCGTTCTCGTCGAACGCCAGGATCGCGTCGTTCATCGCGTCGACGAGGTGCCCGTCGAACGTGGTCTCGTACGGCTCCAGGTCGGTGATCCAGGACCGTTCGACGTGCGGACCGATGAGCGCGTCGACCTCGCGCTCGAACTGCGCCTTGCGTCCTGGCAGGACGCGGCAGTCGATGGTGGCAGAGGCCGTCTGCGGGATGACGTTGGCCTTGTACCCGGCCGAGAGCATCGTGGGGTTTGCCGTGTCGCGCAGTGTCGCGCCGACGATGCGGGCGATGCTGCCGAGCTTGGCGAGGGTGCCGTCGATGTCGGGCGACTCCGGGTCGAAGGCCAGGCCGGTCTCCGAGCTCACGGCGGCGAGGAACTCGGTCACCGAGTCCGTCATCACCAGCGGGAACTGGTGGTTACCCAGTGCTGCAACGGCTTCGGCGAGGTACGTCACGGCGTTGTCCTCGTGCAGGAACGATCCGTGACCGGCGCGAGCCTTGGCCGTCAGACGCATCCAGGCGAGCCCCTTCTCCGCCGTCTCGACGAGGTAGAGGCGACGCTCGTCGCCCTCGGGGGTGGACACCGTCAGCGAGAAGCCGCCGACCTCGCCGACGGCCTCGGTGACACCCTCGAACAGATCGGGCCGGTGCTCGACGAGCCAGTGCGACCCGTACCTGCCGCCGGCCTCCTCGTCGGCCAGGAACGCGAAGACCAGGTCGCGGGGCGGGACGGTGCCGGCCGACTTGAACTGTCGGGCCAGCGCCAGGGCCATGCCGACCATGTCCTTCATGTCGACGGCGCCGCGTCCCCACAGGTAGCCGTCCTCGACGGCACCCGAGAAGGGATGCACGCTCCAGTCGGCGGGCTCGGCCGGAACGACGTCGAGGTGGCCGTGCACGAGCAACGCGCCGCGTGAGCTGTCGGCGCCGGCCAGTCGGGCGAAGACGTTGCCGCGGCCGGGCGCACCCGACTCGACGTACTCGGTCTCGTACCCCACGGCCTCGAGCTGGCGCGCCACCCACTCGGCGCACTCCTTCTCGCCGGCGGTGGTCTCGAGCTCACCGGTGTTGGAGGTGTCGAAGCGGATCAGCGACGAGACGAGGTCGACCACCTCGTCCACGGCCACGGTCTGCTTCTCGGTCTGGTGGTCGTTCTCTCCTGTTGCGGACACAGCTCGTTCCTACCACTCCAGGTGCCTCGGCAGGTGCTCCGACGTGCGGTTTTGGTCCAGGGCGCGGTATCGGCTAGATTTAGCGACCGCACCGAGAACACGGGTGCGACGCGATCATGAACTGTGTGTGACCAGCAGGGTGTGACGCGGGATGTCCGAGTGGCGGAATGGCAGACGCGCTAGCTTGAGGTGCTAGTGTCCTATTAACGGACGTGGGGGTTCAAGTCCCCCCTCGGACACCGAAGACAGACCGACGAAAGCCCCGATTCCTCACGGAATCGGGGCTTTCGTCATGACACGGGAGCGTGGAGGCGGCGATGACGGAGCACAGCGTGACGGGCATCGACCCCGACGAACTCGCCGCGTGCCTGCGCGTGCTCGACCGCGCGGCGGCCCTGGACGACGACCACCCCGACGCCGTGACCGTGCAGCGTGCCACGGCCGGCATGTTCAAGGCCGCGAAGAAGCGTCGCCGCCTGGAGTCGCGCGCCCGCGTCGCCGACGCCGACCGCGCCGTCGTCGCCGCCACGGCGACCGGATCCCCCGACCGCATCGACGACGAGACCGCCGGGCTGGCGCTGACGTCGGCCACCACCACCGAGACCGCGGGCACACTGCAGCGTGCGCGTCCCTGCTACATCTGCAAGCAGCGGTACACCACGGTGGACGCGTTCTATCACCAGCTCTGCCCCGAGTGCGCCGCCCTGAACCACGCGAAGCGGGACGCCCGGACCGATCTCACCGGCCGCCGCGCCGTGCTCACCGGCGGGCGCGCGAAGATCGGCATGTACATCGCGTTGCGCCTGCTGCGCGACGGTGCTCACCTGACCATCACGACGCGCTTCCCCGCGGACGCGGTGCGCCGGTTCTCCTCGATGTCCGACAGCCACGACTGGATGCATCGACTGTCCGTCGTCGGCATCGACCTGCGTGATCCCGCGCAGGTGGTCGCGTTCGCGGACTCCGTCGCGGCGGAGGGCCCGCTCGACATCCTGATCAACAACGCCGCTCAGACCGTCAAGCGGTCCGCCGGCTCGTACACCGCCCTCGAGGACGGTGAGCACGGCGTCGATCTGGCAGCGCTCGGGGTGCGCACGTTCGGCGCGACGAGCGATGCCCACCCGGCAGCGCTGGTGGGAGCGTTCGGCGAGACCGACGGCGACACCGTCGCTCTCGACACCGCCGTCATGGCGAACATGGGGCCGTCGCAGGTGACCTCCATGGCCCTCGTCGCCGGTTCGGCGTCCCTGCAGCGCATGGCTGCCGGAACGGCGATCGACGCGGGTGGGCTGGTACCCGACGAGGCGCCGACCAACAGCTGGGTGCACACCGTCGACCAGGTGGATCCCGTCGAGCTGCTCGAGGTGCAGCTGTGCAACTCGGTGGCGCCGTTCATCCTCGTCTCGCGCCTGCGCGCCGCCCTGGCGGCGTCGCCGCATCGCCGGTCCTACGTCGTCAACGTCTCCGCGATGGAGGGCCAGTTCGGCCGCGGCTACAAGGGACCGGGGCATCCGCACACCAACATGGCCAAGGCCGCACTGAACATGCTGACGCGCACCAGTGCGAACGAGATGCTCGACGACGGCATCTCGATGAGCGCGGTGGACACCGGCTGGATCACCGACGAACGCCCGCACCCGACGAAGATCCGCCTCGCCGACGAGGGCTTCCACGCGCCCCTGGATCTGGTGGACGGCGCGGCTCGTGTCTACGACCCCATCGTCCAGGGTGAGCTCGGTGTCGATCTGCACGGGAAGTTCCTCAAGGACTACGCGGCCTCGCCCTGGTGACACCGCCGAACCCCCGTGTCGTGCGCCTGGCGGCCGCCCACGTGGTGCAATGTCGTGATGGGCGACGAGGTCGAGCAGCGCACGTTCAGCCGTAAGGACCGGCAGATGTTCCGGCACAAGGTGCAGGAGTGTCTGGACGCCCTGGCGGCAATGTTGGCGGACGACACCTTCCGGGTGGACGAGCCACGCCTGGGCATGGAGATCGAGCTCAACCTGGTGGACGAGTCGATGCAGCCGGCCATGGCCAACGCGGCCGTGCTCGAGGCGATCGCCGATCCGGACTTCCAGACCGAGCTGGGCCAGTTCAACATCGAGATCAACGTGGCCCCGGAACCGCTGGCGGGCGACCGGATGCGCATCCTGGAGAACGGATTACGCACCTCCCTGGACACCGCGGACGCCCGTGCTCGTGAGCAGGGATGCGCCCTGGCGATGATCGGGATGCTGCCCACGCTGGGCAAGGATCACTTCGCCCACCAGTGGTTGTCCAGCAATCCGCGATACGACCTGCTCAACCAACAGATCTTCGCGGCGCGCGGCGAGGACATCGAACTGTCGATCACCGGGGTCCCTCTGCCCGGCAGCCACGACATCGAGTCGTTGAACGAGATCTCCGACACGATCCTCCCCGAGGCCGCGTGCACCTCCGTGCAACTACACCTGCAGGTCTCGCCGACGGAGTTCCCCGCGCACTGGAACGCCGCGCAGGCGCTGGCGGGAGTGCAGGTGGCACTGGCCGCCAACTCCCCCTTCCTCGCCGGCAAGGCACTGTGGCACGAGACCCGGATCCCCCTGTTCGAACAGGCGACGGACACGCGCCCACAGGAACTCAAGAACCAGGGAGTGCGACCCCGCGTGTGGTTCGGCGAGCGCTGGATCACGTCGATCTTCGATCTTTTCGAGGAGAACTCGCGGTATTTCCCCGCGCTGCTGCCGGTCGTGTCCGACGAGGATCCGATGGCCGAACTCGCGGCGGGCCGAGCGCCCGGCCTGACCGAGCTGAAGATGCACAACGGCACCGTCTACCGATGGAACCGTCCGATCTACGACACCTCGAACGGCGAGCAGCACATCCGCCTCGAGAACCGCGTTCTTCCCGCAGGGCCGAGCGTGCTCGACGTCCTCGCCGACGCGGCGCTGTACTACGGCACCCTGCGGTCGCTCGTCGACGCGGACCGGCCGGTGTGGACGCAGATGTCGTTCGACGCCGCCGTGGAGAACCTGCACTCGGCGGCCCGCGGCGGGTTCGACTCGCGGCTCTACTGGCCGGAGGTCGGCTGGATCTCGCCGCAGGAGCTGGTCCTGCGCCGACTGCTGCCCATGGCCGAGGCGGGTCTCGCGTCGTACGGCGTGGACACCGAGGTGCGCGACCGCTACCTCCGGGTCATCGAGGGTCGATGCCTGCGCCGTCAGTCCGGATCGGTGTGGCAACGCAATGCCGTCGTCGCACGCGAGCGTGCCGGGGAGTCGCGCGAGCGCGCCGTGGCGGGCATGTTGTCCGACTACCTGCAGCTCATGCACGAGGGCGAGGCCGTCCACACGTGGTCGTGGTGAGTGGTGGTGGGTCACAGGAGCGCTTGTAGGCTCGGGTGATGGCCGAGACTTCCGCACCTGACCCATCCGAACTCGACACTGCGTCCGATCTCGACACGGCAGGGGATCGCGAGTTGGACGTCGTCGTCTACGGCGCCACCGGTTTCGTGGGCGCGCTCACCGCCGAGTACCTGGCGAATCATGCCCCGCAGGGCACGTCGATCGCTCTCGCGGGCCGGTCCCGATCCAAGCTGGAGTCGACCCGTCGCGGTCTGCCGTCCCGCGCCGCCGACTGGCCACTGCTCGTCGCGGACGCGGACGACGAGGCCGCGCTCACCGACATCGCTTCTCGCACACAGGTCGTCATCACCACGGTCGGGCCGTACGCGAAGTTCGGACGCACGCTCGCGCACGTCTGCGCGGCGCAGGGCACGGACTACGTCGACCTCACCGGCGAAGTGCTGTTCGCTCGTCTCAGTGCCGACCAGAACCACGATCTCGCACACTCCACCGGCGCTCGGATAGTGCACTCCTGCGGCTTCGACTCGGTGCCGTCCGACATCGGCGTGCACGCGCTCTACTCCAAGGTCCACGAGGACGGAGCAGGCGACCTGACAGACACCACCCTCGTCGTGACGTCGATGAGCGGCGGAGTCAGCGGCGGCACCATCGACTCGCTGCGCGGCCAGATCGACGAGATCACGAAGGACCGCGCCGCGGCGAAGATGGCGGCGAGCCCCTACTCGCTCAGCCCCGACCGCTCGATCGAGCCGGATCTGGGACGCCAGAGCGACACCCCCATCGTCAAGGGCGCCGACATCCACCCCGATCTCAAGGGGTGGAAGGCACCGTTCGTGATGTCCTCGTACAACACTCGGGTCGTGCGCCGCACGAACGCGCTGCTCGGATACCCGTACGGCAAGAACTTCCGCTACAGCGAAGTCATGAGCGTCGGCTCGTCGCCCGCCTCCCCGGTGATCGCCGGTGCCGTGCTCGCCGGACTGGGCGCCTTCGTCGCGGGCATGGCCTTCAAGCCCACCCGCTTCCTGCTCGACAAGATCCTGCCCAAGCCGGGCGACGGTCCCAGCGAGAAGACCCGGCAGAAGGGGCATTTCACGATCGACGTCTACACCACCACCAGCACCGGTGACCGGTACGTCTCGCGCGTGAAGGCGAAGGGGGATCCCGGCTACGCGGCCACCGCCATGATGCTGGGCGAATCGGCACTGGCGCTCGCGCTCGACCGTGACGCACTCCCCTCCGTCGGCGGCGGCGTGCTCACCCCGGCCTCCGGAATCGGTGACGCGCTGATCCACCGACTCCGCGGCGCCGGCATGGAGATCTCCGCGCGCAAGGTATGACCGACCTGCTGCACCGGTACCAGGCCGACCTGGGTCTCGCTCAGGCCGCCGACATCACCGTGCGACCCGTGTCCGAGGGCGTGTTGTCGTCGACCCTGCCGGTGGCCGCGCTGGCCGTCGGTGCGGTCGCTGCACTCGGTTCCGCGGTCGACCGGTTCCGCGTCGCCTCGGGGCTGACCGCACCGTCACCGCGCGTGGTGGTCGGCGATCGGGTCGCCGCGTCGTTCGCGGGAGACAGACTGTTGCGCATCGACGGGCGGCCGGTCGCAGGGTTCGCCGCCCTGTCCGGATTCTTCCGCACCGCGGACGGGTGGGTGCGCACCCACGCCAACTACCCACACCACCGGGCGCGACTGGTCTCGCTCCTCGGGCTCGCCGACGACGCCGACCACACCGCCGTCGCGGCGGCTCTGCTCCGCCACGAGGCTCTGGACGTGGAGGAGCGTGCAGCAGAACTCGGCGCGCTCGTCGTGGCGGTGCGGACCCCGGACGAGTGGTTCGGCTCGGCGCCCGGCCGTTTCACGCGTTCCGGCCCCATCGTCTCGTCCACCGTGCGTCCCGACGGTCTGCCGTCGCTCCCCGAACCACCGACCGACCCGATGCGACCGCTGGCCGGGGTGCGCGTACTGGATCTCACGCGGGTCATCGCCGGCCCGGTCGCCACGCGCGATCTGGCCCTCCTCGGTGCATCGGTACTGCGGGTCGACTCCCCACTGCTGCCGGAGATCGAAGCCCAGCACCTCGACACCGGCGCCGGCAAGTACTCGACACTCCTGGACGTGCTCGTCGACGACGACGACGAGCGACTGACGGCGCTGATGTCGTCGGTGGACGTGGTGGTCGGCGGCTACCGGCCGGGCTCCTACATCGACGACCACCTCCGCGCGCACCGGCCGAGCGGAGCGATCATCGGGACGGTGAGTGCGTGGGGCGGCCGGGGGCCGTGGGCACGGCGGCGCGGATTCGACAGCCTGGTGCAGGCAGCGTCCGGCATCGCGAACATGTGCGGCGGGAAGGCCGGAGGCCGGTCGGATGACGGCGGGACGGCCGGGGTTCCGGGGGCGCTGCCGGTGCAGGCGCTCGACCACGCGTCCGGCCACCTGCTGGCGGCGGGGATCGTCGACGCTCTGACCCAGCGCCTCGACGGTGGCATCGGTAGGACGGTGTCGGTCTCGTTGGCACGCACTGCCGCCTGGCTGCTCGATGCCGACGGCAGGGTCGACACTCCGGCCGACCCCGTGCTGCCGACGGACGAGCACACCGTCCTCCACGACGACGTGCGCACGGCCCGACCGGCGCTCGCGGAGTACGACGATCACCCCTTCCCGGCCCGCCCGTGGGGACGCGACGAGCCACGCTTCCCGTCCTGACAGGATGGCGGCATGACCGACGTCGACTCCCCCGCCCGCACGCGACTCCTCGTCGACGTCGACACCGGAATCGACGACTCCCTCGCTCTGGTCTACCTGGCTGCGAGTCCGAACGCCGAGATCGTGGCCGTGTGCTGCACGGCGGGCAACGTGCCCACCGCGCAGGTGACACGGAACACGCTGTCCTGGTTGGAGATCTGTGGTCTGACCGACGTGGAGGTGGCCGTCGGCGTCGACGCACCTCTGGTCGCCCCGCTGATGACGACGGAGGACACGCACGGTCCGCTGGGAGTGGGCTACGCGAATCTGCCGGCGCCCACCATGACCGTCTCCGATCGGACGGCGGCGCAGGCGTGGGTGGACCTGGCGCGCGAGAACCCGGGCGAGCTGGTCGGACTGGTGACCGGTCCGATGACGAATCTGGCTCTGGCACTGCGGCTCGAGCCCGCACTACCCGTGCTGCTGAAGCGTCTGGTGATCATGGGCGGCAGCATCGATCACCCGGGGAACACGACGCCCACCTCCGAATGGAACGTGGCGGTCGACCCGGAAGCCGCAAAGGAGGTGTTCGACGCATTCGACGCGGTGCCTTCGGGCCGGGAGCCGATCGTGTGCGCCCTGGGCCTGACGGAACGGATCGAGATGCGTCCGTCGCACGTGGCACGTCTGGCAGAGATCGCCGGATCCGTTCCGGTGGAGCACCTCTCGATCGACGAGGTGGGAGCACGCTCGACGGCGTCCGTGCCCGTCGTGCGATACCTGACGGACGCGGTGCGGTTCTACATGGAGTTCCACCACGCGCAGGGTGAGGGATACCTGGCGCACATGCACGACCCGTTCGCGGCGGCCGTCGCACTGCACCCGGAGATCGCCGAGTACGCCCTGGCCACCGTCGACGTCGAACTCGTCGGGACCCTCACGCGGGGAACGACGGTGGCCGACCGGCGCGGGTTCTGGGAACGTCGCCCCAATGCCGCGATCGCCGTGTCGACCGATCCGGACGCCTTCTTCGATCACCTGCTCGCGACGGTCGGGGCGTTCGCCGCCGGGCGCTGAGTTCAGCCGTCGAAGGCGGTCAGGATCTCCTGCGCACCCAGGGCCGCGGTGAGAGACCCGTCGGCCACGCGCCTCTCCACGTCGGCGCGGACGGCGGTCACCGCGGGACTCGACGACAGTCGGCGCATCAGCTGGTCATGCACCATGGTCCACACCCACTGGACCTGCTGGTCGCGGCGGCGGGCGTCGAAGTCGCCTGCCGCGGTGAGGACGTCGCGGTGGCGGCACACGGTGTCCCAGAACTCCGTGAGTCCGGTCTCCTCGATCGCGCTCATCGTCAGCACGGGCGGCGTCCACAGGGCGTCGTGCGGGTAGATCAGTCTGAGCGCTCCGGCGAGTTCGCGCGCGGCACCCTTGGCGTCGCGGAGATGGTTCCCGTCGGCCTTGTTGACGGCGACCACGTCGGCGAGTTCGAGGACACCCTTCTTGATGCCCTGCAGCTGATCTCCCGTGCGCGCGAGCGTCAGGAAGCAGAAGGTGTCCACCATGCCCGCGACCGTGATCTCGGACTGCCCGACCCCGACGGTCTCCACCAACACGACGTCGTAGCCGGCCGCCTCGAGCAGCACGATCGTCTCGCGGGTCGCCTTCGCGACACCGCCGAGGGTTCCCGACGTCGGGGACGGCCGGATGTACGCCTCGGGCGCGACCGTGAGCCGTGCCATCCGCGTCTTGTCCCCGAGGATGGAGCCCCCGGTACGGGTCGACGACGGATCCACCGCGAGAACCGCGACGCGGTGGCCCTTCTCGATGAGCGTCATGCCCAGGGCGTCGATGAACGTCGACTTGCCGACTCCCGGTACGCCCGTGATGCCCACCCGATGTGACCCCCCGGCGTGCGGAAGGAGCTCGAGCAGCATCTGTTGGGCGAGGTCGCGATGGTCGTCGCGGGTGGACTCGACGAGGGTGATGGCACGCGCCAGCCCGGCACGCTCACCGGCCCGCACCGAGGCCACGAGCGCGTCGAGATCGATCGCCGGACGCGTGGGACGTGCTGCGGTCGCGTCGGACATGCTCAGGCGTTCGCTCCTGCGTCCGAGACGGCCGCGCCGTGACCCAGGCTCTCCGCGAGCTGGCCGATGAGATCGACCGCGGCGTCGGCGATCACCGTGCCGGGCGGGAAGATCGCGGCCGCCCCGGCCTCACGCAGCGCGTCGAAGTCGCCCGGCGGGATAACGCCGCCGACCACGACCATGATGTCGGACCGGCCGACGGCGGCGAGTGCTTCCCGCAGCGCCGGAACCAGCGTCAGGTGACCGGCGGCGAGCGACGACACCCCGATGACGTGGACGTCGTTGTCGGCGGCCTGGTTCGCCACCTCCTCGGGGGTCTGGAACAGGGGGCCGACATCGACGTCGAAGCCGATGTCGGCGAACGCCGTCGCGATGACCTTCTGCCCGCGATCGTGTCCGTCCTGCCCCATCTTCGCCACCAGGATGCGGGGTCGGCGGCCCTCCGCCTTCGCGAACGCCGTCGCCAGCTCGCCTGCATGCACCATGTTCGTGGCCTTCCCCGCCTCGTCCCGGTAGACACCGCTGATCGTGCGGATCTCGGCGCGGTGCCGTCCGTAGACCTTTTCGAGAGCGTCGGAGATCTCGCCCACCGTAGCCATGGCCCGCGCCGCGTCGACGGCGAGGGCGAGCAGGTTGTTCTCCATCCCGCCGTCGGTGGACGCGGCCGCCGCGGTGAGGGCGGACAGCGCCGCCTCGACGCGGCCGGGGTCGCGCTCCTCTCGCAGCCGCTCGAGCTTCTCGATCTGCTCGGTGCGCACCCGCGAGTTCTCGACCTTGAGCACCTCGATGGCGTCGGGCTCGTCGGGCACGTACTTGTTGACACCCACCAGCGGCTGCCGACCGGAGTCGATGCGCGCCTGCGTCCGCGCCGCCGCCTCCTCGATGCGGAGCTTCGGGATGCCCTCGCCGATGGCCTTGGTCATTCCGCCGGCCTCCTCGACCTCGGCGATGTGCGCGCGGGCCCGATCGGCGAGCTGGTGGGTCAGCCACTCCACGTAGTACGAGCCGCCCCACGGATCGATGGGCCGCGTCGTGCCGGACTCCTGCTGCAGCAGCAGCTGGGTGTTGCGGGCGATCCGGGCGGAGAAGTCGGTGGGCAGCGCGAGCGCTTCGTCGAGCGCGTTGGTGTGCAGTGACTGCGTGTGTCCCTGCGTCGCGGCCATCGCCTCGATACACGTGCGGGAGACGTTGTTGAAGACGTCCTGCGCCGTCAGCGACCAGCCGGACGTCTGCGAATGTGTGCGCAGCGACAGTGATTTCGCGCTGGACGGATCGAACTTCTGCACCAGCTCCGCCCACAGCAACCGGCCCGCGCGCAGCTTGGCGACCTCCATGAAGAAGTTCATGCCGATGGCCCAGAAGAAGGACAGCCGCGGGGCGAACGTGTCGATGTCCATGCCCGCGGCCAGCCCGGCGCGGATGTACTCCACCCCGTCGGCGAGGGTGTACGCGAGCTCCAGATCGGCCGTCGCGCCGGCTTCCTGGATGTGGTAGCCGGAGATGGAGATCGAGTTGAACTTCGGCATGTGCGTCGAGGTGTACGCGAAGATGTCGGAGATGATCCGCATCGACGGCTCGGGCGGATAGATGTAGGTGTTGCGCACCATGAACTCTTTGAGGATGTCGTTCTGGATGGTGCCGGCGAGCTTCTCTGGTCCGACGCCCTGCTCCTCCGCCGCGACGACGTACAGCGCCAGGATCGGCAGCACGGCGCCGTTCATGGTCATCGACACCGACACCGACCCCAGGTCGATCCCGTCGAAGAGTTGGCGCATGTCGTAGATCGAGTCGATCGCGACACCCGCCATGCCGACATCGCCCTGCACGCGCGGGTGGTCACTGTCGTAGCCGCGGTGCGTCGCGAGGTCGAACGCGACCGACAGCCCCTTCTGACCGGCAGCGAGGTTGCGACGGTAGAACGCGTTGGACTCCGACGCCGTCGAGAATCCGGCGTACTGACGAATCGTCCACGGCTGGTTGACGTACATCGTCGGGTACGGACCGCGCAGGAACGGAGCCGTGCCCGGGTAGGAGTCGAGCGGGTACCCGGCCTCGGCCGCCTCCGCCCGGTCGGCGCCGGTGTACAGGGGTCGGACGTCGATGCCCTCGGGGGTGGACCACACCACCTGCTCGGGCGAGTAGCCGTGAGCCGCCGCGGCCGCCTCGACGTGGGCGCGCGCATCGTCGGCCGCCGGCGCTGCCGCGTCCGCACCGCGGGGGTCGACGAGCGGAACGTCCGCGAAACTGCCCACGGGGCCCATGTCACCAGCGTCGTCGGTCATGCGGTGTGTCCTTCCGTACGAGCCTCGCCGGTGAGTGCATCGAGAAGAGCACTGAGTTCGGCGACGGCATCGATGGTGAGCGTGAGATGTCCGTCCGGGGTCTGTTCCGGCGACGCGTCCGCGAAGGCCGAGGCACCGCCGGCGACGAGCACCGTCCGCACCCCCGCCGACCGCAGAGCGGCGACGGCGTCCGGTCCCTCGGCGGCGTACCGCTTGTCGGTGCCGCACAGCACGGCGATCGGCGAGGCGGTCTCGCGTGCCACCGCGGCGAGATCGGCTCCCGCACCGGGGTTCACCGCCTCGATCCCGCCCGACGCCATGAGGTTCGCCGCGAACGTGGTGCGTCCGTTGTGTTCCGCGACGCTGCCCAACGGCGCCAGCAGCACCACCGGGCGACTGCCCTTGTCCGCCAGCACCGCGTCGCTGCGATCACGCAGCGCCTCGAACTCGGCGGCGTACCGCGTCGCGGGACGTCCGGCGACGGTGCCGTTCCCCGAGGCCGCGGGCGACGGCTCCTGCAGGTTCGGGAACTCGTTGACACCGGTGACCGCGGTGCGGCGGTGGGCGATGTCGCTCGCACGGGCAGCTCGGGTCTCGTCGACCCGGCGCGCGATCTCACCGGACTCCAGCGCGGCGCGGTAACCGCCGGCGGCCTCGACCGCCTGCAGAACCGACCACGCCGAGTCCGCGAGCGCGTCGGTGAGCGACTCGACGTACCAGGAACCACCGGCCGGATCGACCACCCGACCAAGGTGGGACTCCTCGAGCAGGAGCAGCTGGGTGTTGCGCGCGATCCGGGCGGCGAATGTCTGCGAGACGTCCGCGGCGCCGCCGGGAATCGCGGCGTCGAACGGCAGGACGGTCACCGCGTCGGCTCCGCCCACACCGGCGCCGAACGCGGCCAGCGTCGTGCGCAGCATGTTCACCCAGGGATCGCGCTGCGTCATCATCGCCGCCGAGGTGACGGCGTGCTGTGGGGCCCCGCCGTGCTCCGGCGCCCCGAGCACCTCGGCCACCCGGGCCCAGACCCGCCGGGCCGCACGGAACTTGGCGATGGTCTCGAACTGCTCGTCGGTGGCCGCGAGCCGGAACTCCACCTGTCCCAATGCCTCGACAGTGGACAGTCCCGCCGCCGTGAGCGCGCGCAGATACTCGAGTCCGGCCGCGACGGTCAGACCGACCTCCTGCGCGTCTGCCGACCCGGCAGCGTGGAACACGGTGCCGTCCAACGTGATCGCGCGCACCCGCTCGGTGCGCGCCACTGCCCGCACCGCGAGATCGATCGCGTCCTGCTCGCTCGCACCCGGGAGGTCGGCGAATCGATCGGTCAGCGGTGACGCCCCCAGTCGGACGTCGGCGGCGGCACCGCGCTCGTCCAGGAGCGCGAACAGCGCGTCGGCCACCGCTGTGACGTCCGCACCCGCGTCCAGCGTCAGGGGCGCGAGGTCGAGCAGGACCCCGTCGAGTGCGCGGGCCAGGCCCTCGGCACCCACGGACGCCGTGTCGAGCCACAGGGCGCTCGTGCCGTTCTGCAGCGCGTCGAGGAGCTGGTCGTTGAGCGTCGCCGCGTCCGAGTCCGCACCGGCGGGACGGCCGAACCGACCGGCGACCAGCCACCCGACGTTGACGTCGCGATGCGCGTCCGTGCCACGCGTGAAGGGGAAGGTGCCGGGCAGCGGAGCCTCGGCAGTCTCGTCCAGCGGCCCGTACAGGGGCCGCACCGTGACCCCGTCGTACGTGGTCACTTCGAGCAGCGTCTCCGGATGCTCGGGGAGCTCCGAGACGTCCACCCGACGAGCCTTGGCCAGCACCCCGGCCACGCCGCGGCGCCAGGTCGCGAAACCCTCCTCGGCGCTGCTCACCGGTACGGCCGCGCCGACGTCCTCGGCAGCGACGGAATCCGGTGTCCCGGTGTGTGACGTGGCCATGTGTCCCTTTCGCGCCTGCGGATGCTGTGATGTTAACCGCACTCCGGGCACGCTATCCCGAGTCCCATCACAGTGGCCTGAGACAAACTTCACACTAGTAGGGCGTCCGAGCATCGGTCCTCCTAGTGACCGTTCCGACCGCGTCGACGAGCACCGCCCGCATCGCTCTTCGGTAGCGTGAGCAGACGTGACGACCCCCGACATCGACCCGCACGACACAGTGCCGTCGGAGGAGTCGATCGTCGTCGGAGGCCGCCGCGCGCTCGTGCTCCGCGTGGCCGCGACCGTCACCGTGCTCGCCGCCCTGATCGTCGTGGCACTGCTCGTACCCCTCCCCACCATCGACCGCGTGCGGGAGTGGGCCGTTGCCGTCGGGCCGGCCTTCCCCCTCGTCTTCTTCGCGGCGCACGCGATCATCACGGTGGCGCCGATCCCCCGCACCCTGTTCACGGTGTCGGCGGGTGTGCTGTTCGGACCCGTGACGGGGGTCGGTGTGGCGGTCGCAGCGACGACCGTGAGTGCAGTGCTCGCGTTCCTGCTGGTCCGAGCACTCGGCCGCGACGTGGTGACCGCACGCTGGGACCATCCGGTGATCCGGGCCGTCGATTCCCGTCTCGCGCGACGGGGATGGTTGGCGGTGGGGAGTCTTCGACTCATCGCGCCGGTGCCGTTCTCGGTGGTCAATTACTCCGCCGGCCTGTCTTCGGTGGCCGTGGTGCCGTTCGCGCTGGCGACGGTGGTCGGGGTGATCCCGGGAACGGTCGGCATCGTGTTGCTCGGCGACGCTCTGGCCGGTCACGGCGATCCGGTCCTGCTCGCGATCTCGGGGGTCTGCATTGCCGTGGGCGTCGTGGGACTGATCCTGGACGCGCGGATGCCGGTGGCCGGCGATCGATGAGGTCAAGGTCACGGGCTTGATGTGGCCGGATCAAGGTCGACGATGAACTCTGTGCGTCGCAACGCATCAAGACTCGAGGCTTGATTCCGACTGATCAAGCTTCTAGGGTTGATCGATGTTCGTTCTGACCGTGGACCAACGCGGAAGTCGACGCGACATCGATCGCGTCGCCGACATCCTCGACCGAGCCACCGACCTGGTGCGCCCGTTCGAACGCACGGCCGGCGACGAGGTCCAGGGTGTGGCGGACGACGCGTCTGTGGCACTCGACCTCGCCCTCGACTTCCTCGAGGACGGGCACTGGAGCGTCGGGATCGGGGTGGGGGCCGTGGAGGATCCGTTGCCACGCTCCACCAGAGCGGGTCGGGGCCCGGCGTTCGAAGCCGCGCGGGACGCCGTCGACAGCGCCAAGAACGCCGTCGCCCACATCGCGGTCCGCGGCGGTGACGCCGAGTCCGCCGGCGATGCCGACGCCGTGGTGGCACTGCTGGCACTGCTCCTGGTCCGGCGCACCGAGCAGGGCCGCGCCGCGGTCGACAGTGTCCGCAGGCTCGGATCGCAGACCGCCGTCGCCGAGGAACTGTCCATCACACCGCAGGCAGTGTCCCAACGACTGGCCGTCGCGGGGTGGCAGGCCGAGCGTGCAGCACGACCGGTCGTGGCGCGGATGCTCGCGCTCGCCGATCTGCGCGCACGCGGAACGGACGCCTGATGGCGACCACCCTCGCGCTGCTCGCACTCGCGCTCTCCGCCGGAGCAGCACTGCTTCCCGCCCGACCGGTGCCGACGATCCCACCGACGGCTGCGCCGGGACGCCGCGTCCGGTGGCTGCCGCCGCTGCGCTGGTGGATTCCGGCACTCCTGTCCGCCGGGATGCTCGCACTGGCGGGTCTCGCTGCCGCGATCGCCGGCGCACCGGTCACCGGGCCACCACTCGTCGTTGCGATGGTCCTGGTCGTCGCGGTCGCCGTCACCGGCGGCACCGTCGTCGTTCCCGCGGTCTTCCATCTCGCGCGCCGCCGGCCCGAGCCCGGAGACGGCGATGCCGACGACGAGCGCCCCGTCCTGCGTGGGGGGCTCGTCATCGGCACACTCGAACGCATCGCCGTCGTGGTCGCAGTGCTCACGGGGTGGCCCGAGGGCATCGCCGTGGTGCTCGCGGTGAAGGGACTCGCGCGCTACCCCGAACTCCGCGATCCGCGGGCGTCCGAGTACTTCATCATCGGCACCTTCACCAGCGTGCTCTGGGCACTCGCCGCGGGCGGCATCGGCGCGGGTCTGGCTGCCTGACCGTCAGCGGTCCAGTTCGCGCGGTGCGTCGTCGCCCGACCCGGACCCGTCCGGCGTGGAGGCCTCGACGGCCTTTGCGGGCTCCGGAGCCGAGTCCCGCGCCGGGTTGGGTGCGGCGGCCAACGACGTGTCGACAGGCTTGCGTGCCACGGCCTCGGCGTCGGCCACCGCCCGAGCGATGGCCGGGTCCGTCTTCGTGTCGAACCAGTCGGCCACTTCCGCGGAGTCGTCCTCCGGCTTGGAGTGCGTCTCGCCCTGGTCGCTGGGCTCGAAACGGAAGACGCCGTCGTCGCCCGGCGCACCCAGATTCTTGGCAAAGCCCTTCAGGGCATCACCGAAGTCGGACGGCACCACCCACATCTTGTTCGCATCACCCTGCGCCATCTTCGGCAGCGTCTGCAGGTACTGGTAGGCGAGCAACTCGGGCGTCGGCTTGCCGGCCTTGATAGCCTCGAACACCTTCTCGATGGCCTTCGCCTCACCCTGTGCGTTGAGGTACTTGGCCGCCCGCTCACCCTGCGCACGGAGGATGCGGGACTGACGCTCACCCTCGGCGGAGAGAATGGCGGCCTGCTTGGCGCCCTCCGCGGACAGGATCTGAGACTGCTTGTCACCCTCGGCCGTCTTGATGGACGACTCACGGTGTCCCTCGGCCGTGAGGATGGTGGCGCGCTTCTCGCGGTCCGCCTTCATCTGCTTCTCCATCGACTCCTGGATGGAGGGCGGCGGATCGATGCTCTTGAGCTCCACTCGGGCGACACGCAGGCCCCATCGCCCGGTGGCCTCGTCCAACACTCCGCGGAGCTGGCCGTTGATGGAGTCACGCGAGGTGAGCGTCTCCTCCAGGGTCATACCGCCGACCACGTTGCGAAGCGTCGTCGTGGTGAGCTGCTCGACACCGACGATGTAGTTGCTGATCTCGTAGACCGCGGCCTGCGGGGTGGTGACCTGGAAGTACACGACGGTGTCGATGGACACCGTCAGGTTGTCCTGCGTGATCACCGGCTGCGGTGGGAAGGACACGACGCGCTCACGCAGGTCGACCTTCGCTCGGACACGGTCGACGAACGGCACGAGGAACGTGAGCTGCCCGGAGACCGTCTTGGAGTATCGGCCCAGACGCTCGATCACCGCGGCCTCGGCCTGCGGCACGAGCGTCACCGACTTCGCCACCACCACGGCGACGAACAGCACCACCACGGCAAGGGCGATCAAGGCGGCATAGTCACCCATCTAGGGTCCTTTCCACACGACGGCCGTGGCGCCGTCGATCTTCATCACGGTCACGGTCGTTCCGGCCGCGTACACCTCGGTGGGATCGAGCGGACGAGCCGTCCACACGTCACCGTCCAGCCGCACCGTGCCGGAGTGCTGATCGATGGCATCGAGCACCTGCGCGGATCGCCCGGTGAGCGCGGCGATCCCGGTGGGGGTCGGCGGGGGCGTCGAGAACCGGCGGGTCAGCACCGGCCGGACACCCAGGATGAGGGCTCCGGACAGGATCGCGAACACGATCGCGTCGCCCCACACGGGGAAGTCGGTCAGCGCCGAGATGCCCGCGGTACCCAGG
The DNA here is from genome assembly GCF_036163995.1 of Rhodococcus sp. NBC_00294. Classification (NCBI taxonomy): domain Bacteria; kingdom Bacillati; phylum Actinomycetota; class Actinomycetes; order Mycobacteriales; family Nocardiaceae; genus Rhodococcus; species Rhodococcus sp. NBC_00294. Next base: position 3,155,137 of record NZ_CP108043.1, on the reverse strand, counting down.
GCCCCGCCGGCCAGCATGAGAAGGAAGAAATCTCCGGACAGCGCTTCACCCGCAGCGAGAATCACCGCTCCGACGAGCCACAGAAGTGCAACCACGAACTCCACAGTAGCGACGAACGACGAGCCCGTGGGGTGCGCGTGACCGTCGTGGGGAGATCGTTACCGACCTGTCTCCCCGTTCTCGTCACCCAGGGTGACGAAGTCGACGAGACGCTCCACCGCGCCGATGAGCGGCGCCTCGAGATCGCGAAAACTGGACACCGCACCGTAGACCCGGCGCCACCCGTCCTGCGGTGTGCCCCAACCCAACTCGCGGCAGATGCCGGTCTTCCAGTCGGTGCCGCGCGGGATCCGTGGCCATGCCTCGATGCCCACCGCGGCGGGCTTCACCGCCTCCCACACATCGATGTAGGGGTGTCCCGTGACCGTCACGTACGGGCCGAGCGACCGCGTCAGGCGGTCCTCCTTCGAACCGTCGACGAGGTGGTCGACGAGAACCCCCACCCTGCGTCCCGGCCCGGGTCCGAACTCCTGCAACCGCTCTGCCAGGTTGTCCAGTCCCTCGAGATGCTCGACGACCACACCCTCGACCCGCAGGTCGTGGCCCCAGACCCGTTCGACGATGGCGGCGTCGTGAATGCCCTCCACCCAGATACGGCTGGGCAGAGCCACTTTCGCTCGTACGTTCTCCACCCGCGTCGACCCGGAGGCCGAGCGGGTCGGAGCGACGGCACGGGTCGGCGCCGGACGCGTCAGCGTCACCGGGCTTCCGTCGACGAGGAAGGCGGCCTCGCGCATCGCGAAGAGCCTCCGTACGCCTCGGCCGTCCTCGAGCCGGACGAAGTCACCGTCGTACGTGCGCTCGAAACCCACCACGGCGCCGCAGAATCCGGTCGCCGCGTCCTCGACCACCACGTCCCGTTCGGCCGCCATCGTCGGGACCACGCGTCGCGCTCGCCTCGCGTGCCCGGCGAAGATGTCGCCGCCGTACCGGTTGTCCGCTGTCATCGTCTTCCCTCGCCCTCCGCGCTCACTCCCGGGACAGGACTGTCGGGTCACCGGGCCGTCCCACGGTATCGGCGCCGCGCACTCCCCGACCGCAGCCACGCCGGTCGCCTCCGACGCCGCCTATGATCGGACGGTGTCGTCCCCATCCTCGAGCCTCGCCATCTGGTGCGGCGCCTGGCTCGCCGGAGCCGCGCCGCCCGACGACGTGATCGATGCCCTCACCGAGTGGGCACCGTTGGCCCTCGTCGTCGCCGCCGATCCCGAGACAGCCGAGCGGCACGACCTCCCGTGGCCCACTCCTCGTGACGTCGGCATCGCCCAGTTGCTCCGAGTCGTCCGCGCCGCGGCGCCCGTCGGCGACCGCGAGGTGACCGTCGACATGGTTCTTCCCGCCCCCGGTGACGTCGCCGGGCTGCCGACCGACTCCGCGTTCTCGGCAGCCGCCGTGCTCGCGGGCGAAGGCGTCGTCATCGGAGTGCCGGGGCAGCCGGGTGTCGGACTCGTCCCCACCGACGAGGGCCCCGACGTCATGCGGTGGACGGTGTTCACCGTCACCGTGCCGGTCACCTACCAGGAGCTGGCGCTCGGGGAGATCGAGTACTCGATGCGGGACACCGTCCGGAGTGCGGCCGAGGCCCTCACCGCGGTGCAGACGGTCGACACCGGCCGTTCCGGCGGCGACCCGCACACGATGATCGCCGAGCGCCTCGCCATCGCGAGCCGCCATCGCTACCCGCCGCTCCCCGAACGCACCACCCGAGTTCTCGACACGGCCGACCGGGTGGACGCCATCCTCGCGGCCGCGCAGACGTCGGCGCCCTCGGAGGCACCCAGCAGCAGCGGTGCCGAGGCCCGCGAGGCCGTGCTCCGACCGTTGCGTCGCGCCGTGCGCGCCGCGCGACGTGCCGCCGTGCGCGCCGCCGTGGACGGATACCTGTCGCCCGATCGACGCTAGCGGTACCCCCTCGCGCGAGTACGTCCGTAGTGTCGCGATCCATGCCCGGATCACGACACTTTCGGCGTACTCGCGGGTGGGTGGTTCCCGGGATGTTCGAGCTGTCAGGCCGGGCGGCGACGCACCGGGGGCTCACAGCAGCCGGGATTGCACGGCGTTCCATCGACGGTGGTCCCGAAGGCGGGCTCGGAACCCAGACGCAGCGGCGCGGTGCCCACGGTGCGTTCCTCGACCAGCGTGCGCACGAGCCGGGCGAATCGAGGGTCCGCACCCGGGGTGCCGGCACGCTCGAGAGCGATGCCGAGTTCCTGCGCCTTCTCGACCGCCTCGGTGTCCAGGTCCCACACCACCTCGAGGTGATCCGAGACGAACCCGACCGGGCAGATCACCACGGCGTCGACGCCCGTCTCCGCCAGGGCCTCGAGGTGATCGCAGATGTCGGGATCCAGCCACGGGATCTGCGGCGGTCCCGACCGGGACTGCCACACGACGTCGAACTCGTCGACACCTGCTGCGGCGGCGCACAATCGGGACGCCTCGGTGACCTGACGGCTGTAGAGGTGGCCGCCCGCCGACGGCGGACCCGCGGCCTCGTCCGCCGAGACGGGCACCGAGTGCGCCGTGAAGACCACGCGAGCACCGGCCCGGCGATCCGCCGGAAGCCTGCCGATCGCCGCGCGGATCGCGTCGGCGAAGGCATCCACCATGAGCGGATGGTCGTAGTACTGCCGCAGTTTCGTGAGCTGCGGAGCGCCCTCCCCCACGGCGGCACGGGCGCGGGCGATGTCTTCGTGGTACTGCCGACAGCCCGAGTACCCGCCCCAGGCCGAGGTGGGGAACACCAGCGCGTTGCGCACGCCGTCGGCCTGCATCGCGGCGACGGTGTCCTCCGCCATGGGATGCCAGTTGCGGTTACCGAAGTACACCGGCAGATCGATGCCCGTGAGCGCGAACTCGGTCTCGACCGCGGCGATGATCTCGCGGTTGAGTCGGTTGATCGGCGAGACCCCACCGAAGTGGTGGTAGTGCTCGGCGACGGCATCGAGGCGTTCGGGCGGGATTCCGCGGCCACGGGTGACGTTCTCCAGGAACGGCCGCACCTCGTCCGGCCCCTCGGGCCCACCGAAGGACAGCAGCAGAAGCGCGTCGTAGGTCATGACGCCATTGTGCCGGAACCCGTTTCGGTGGACCCGAGAGGATGCTCGGATCGAGGCGAGATGTCAGAGATTCTCGGGCAGCCAGGTGTTGTGGCTCGCGCCGCCGTCGACGTAGACGATCGACCCGGTGGTCGCCGGCAGCCAGTCCGACAGCAGCGCGCAGATCGACTTGGCCACGGCCGTCGGGTCGTTGAAGTTCCAGCCGATCGGGGACGCACCGTTCCAGTACTCGTTGAGCTGGTTCATCTTGTCCGCGTCACCCGTCGCGGTACCCGCGATGGCCTTGGCGGCGAGCGTCTTGATCGGGCCCGCGGCGACCAGGTTGGAACGGACCTTCTTGGCCTCGCCGACCTCGCGGGCGACATAGCGGTTGACCGACTCGAGCGCAGCCTTCGCCACGCCCATCCAGTTGTAGAACGGCATCGCCGTGCGCGGATCGAAATCCATGCCGACGATCGATCCACCCTCGTTCATGACGGGGAGCACGGCGCGTGCGAGCGAGGCGTAGGACCAGGCAGAGATCTGGAACGCGGCGGCTGCGTCGGGACCCGGTCCCTCCAGGAACGGCTTGGAACCCGGGCCCATCAGGGTGCGCGGAGCGAACGCGATGGAGTGCAGAACGCCGTCGATGCCCTCCGGAGCGACCTCGGAGATGCGACCGGCGAGTGCGGCGAGATGCTCCTCGTTCGTCGCGTCGAGCTCGATCGCCGGCGGCACGGGCGCCGGAAGTCGCTGGGCGATCCTGTCGATCAGTCGCAGCCGGTCGAACCCGGTGATGACGACCTTGGCTCCCTGCTCCTGCGCGACCTTGGCCGCGTGGAACGCGATGGACGCGTCGGTGATGATCCCGGTGATCAGGATGGTCTTGCCTTCGAGCAGTCCGCCCATGTGCGTGTGCCTTTCGTGTGAAGTCTGGTGTGCCCGAGTCGATCGGGCAGGAGTCGGGACGAGGTGGGCTAGTGGCCCATGCCCATACCGCCGTCGACCGGGATGATCGCGCCGGAGACGTAGCTCGAATCGGGTGACGCGAGGAAGCTCACCACCGCGGCGACGTCCTCGGGAGTACCGAGTCGCTTGAGCGGGATGTACTCGCGCGCGGTGTCCCGGAGTTTGTCGTCGAGCTCGGCCGTCATGTCGGTCTCGATGAACCCGGGTGCCACGACGTTCGCGGTGATCGAACGCGAGCCCAGCTCACGGGTGAGCGAGCGCGCCATGCCGACGACACCCGCCTTGGAGGACGCGTAGTTGATCTGGCCGGGTCCGCCGGCCTGACCGACGACGGAACCGAGGAAGACGAACCGTCCGAAGCGTGCCCGCAGCATCGAGCGGCTCGCTCGCTTGGCCACCCGGAACGCGCCGGTGAGATTGGCGTCGATGACGGAGGTGAACTGCTCCTCGGTCATCCGCATCAGCAGGGTGTCGTCCGTGATGCCCGCGTTGGCGACGAGCACCTCGACGGGGCCCTGATGCTTCTCCACCTCGGTGAACGCGGCATCGACGGACGCGGTGTCGGTGACATCGCACTGCACCCCGAACAGTCCGTCCGGTGCACCCGAGCTGCGGTGCGTGACCGCGACCTTGTGGCCGTCCGCGGCGAGTCGGCGGGCCACGGCCAGGCCGATGCCCCGATTACCGCCGGTGACGAGCACGGACCGGGAGACGAATCCCCCGCCGGCCGTCGCGTCGGGTGTCGCGGACTCGGGCGCAGAGGACATACGGATGAACCTTCTCTCTCGGGGGTGCTGCTCGCAGCAACGGCCAGTCGGTGGGCGATCACGGACGTCGTCGATCGCCTCGACCCGCGCGTACTTTACCGATGCGTGTCAGGGGACTCGCTGGCGTAGTGACAATGCTGTGACAAGTCCCGCCGACACGAACAGCACTCCGGCGATCAACCAGGGCCGACTCGCGTCACCGCGGGTGGTCTCGTAGCCGATCTGCTCCTCGAGCGTGTCGTACACCTCGGTGAGTTCCTCGAGACTCGACGCCGTGAAGAAGTTGCCACCCGACAGGCGTGCGATCTCCTCGAGCGACGGGTCGTCGACGGGCACCGCGACGCGCTGGGTGTCGCCCTGCTCGTCGGTGATGTCCACCGTGCCGTAACTGGTGCCGAACGAGATGGTGGAGACCGGGATCCCCTTCGTCTCCGCCTCGCGGGCCGCCGTGTACCCACCGCGCGGGTCGTCCGGGTTCTCGGGAACGGTCTGCTTGCCGTCGGACAGCAGCACGATCCGTGCCGGCGGCGCCGCGTCCGATCCACCGAGCACCGCGCCGAGTGTCTCGATCGACTGCATCGCCGTGAAGATGGACTCGCCCGTGGCGGTCCGCTCGGCCAGCTGCAGCCGATCGATGGCCGATTTCGTCGCCTCACGATCGGTGGTCGGTGAGACCAGCACCGATGCCGTGCCCGCGAACGCGACGAGTCCGAGGTTGATGCCGGGAGTCAGGCCGTCGGCGAACTGCTTGCCGGCCTCCTGCGCCGCTGCCAGTCGCGTCGGTTGGACGTCGGTGGCCTCCATCGACAACGACACGTCGATGACCAGCATGACCGTCGCCCGATTACGCGGAACCCGTTGATCGGACGTCGGTCCGGCCAGTGCGACGGTCAGGAAGAGCAGCCCCACGAGCACGAGCGCCGTGGGGACGTGGCGCACCAGTCCGGGGCGCTGCGGTGCGACGCGTTCGAGCAACTCCATGTTGGTGAAGCGCATGGTGTTGCGCTGACGGCGGCGCTGCGCGAGCACGTAGGCCACCACCAGGCCCGCGACCACGAGGAGGAAGAGCAGCCACCAGGGTGACGAGAAATCGGACAGGCTCACCGCGTACTCGCTCCCATGCTCGCGCCGTGGCGTCGCCGGGACACGAAGCGGACGACGTCGGCGATCCAGTCGCCGTCAGTCCGCAGGGTGAGCCGAGGCGCGCTGCAGCCACGCAGGATCTTCTCGACGTTCGCGCGGTGCGCCGCAGCGGCGGCCGCGAAGTCCTCCCGCAACCGGGGTGTCGTGCTGAACTCCCGCGTCCTTCCCGTCTCCGGGTCGTGCAACACCACGTCACCGACATCCGGCAGCTCGAGGTCGCGGGGGTCGACGACCTCCACGGCCAGCACGTCGTGGCGGGCCGCCAGGGCGCGGAGCGGACGCTCCCAGTCCGTCGGACCGAGGAAGTCGCTGACGACGACCACCATGCCGCGTCGACGTTCGGGCCGTCGCAGAGCGTCGATGGCGCCGACGAAGTCGCCGCGGGTGCCGTCGGGTGCGTGCGGTGTGGTGGCCACGGTGCGGAGCAGCGACTGGATGTGAGCCCGACCGCCCCGCGCGGGGACCCGGACGACACGTTCGCCCGTCGCGACGACGGCGCCGATGCGGTTGCCGCCGCCACTGGTCAGATGCGCGATGGCCGATGTGGCCGCGACGGCGAGGTCCCGCTTCTCGCACCCCGCGGTGCCGAAGTCGAGGGAGGCCGACAGGTCGATCGCCATCCACGTCTCGAGCTCGCGGTCCGCGACGCTCTGCCGGACGTGGGGGTGCGTCGTCCGGGCGGTGACGGACCAGTCCATCTGACGTACGTCGTCGCCCGGCTGATACTCGCGTGCATCGCCCGGCTCGGAACCCGGGCCCGGGATGAGACCCAGATGATCGCCGTGCAGCACGCCGTCGAGGCGCCGACGAACAGTCAGCTCGAGGGTGCGCAGCGCAGCCGACAACCGAGGGTCCTCCAGCGATCCCGAGGCGAAGGACGGGGGCGCACCACGCAACGACTGCTGCACGGCGGGCGCGCCGAACACCGGATCACCGGGCCGGCCACCCGTGGGTGACGCCATGGTCACCGCGTGGGATCGGTCGCGGGAGTCTGCTTCTGCATCCACGGCGCCGGGCCACCCCGCTGGGGACCGTTCTGCTGGGGGCCACCCTGCTGCGACGGTCCGTCGGGACCGGGCTGCGGGGGTCCGGGCTGGAACTGCTGCGGTCCGCCCGGTCCCTGCTGCTGGGGGCCGTTCTGCAGGGGTCCGTTCTCCTGAGGAGCCGGCGCCTGCTGCTGGACCGGCTGGGCGCCGACCTGCGGCAGACCCACGGTCTGCAGGATGCGCGTGATGATCTGCTCGGGCGTGATCTCGTCGGCCAGGGCGTCGTACGAGAGCACGAGACGGTGCCGCAGCACGTCCGGCACCACGTCGAGGACGTCCTGCGGCACGACGTAGTCCCGTCCACGCAGGAACGCCAGCGCACGGGAGGCACTGATGATGCCGAGGGTCGCACGGGGTGACGCGCCGTAGGCGATCCAGCCGGCCACGTCGTCGAGGCCCACGTCGCGCGGAGTACGGGTGGCGGCGATGACGCGCACGACGTAGTCGACCAGAGCATGGTGGACGAACACGGACGCCGCGACGTTCTGTAGGCGCACCAACTCGACCGGGTCGAGGATCTGCTTGGGCTTCGGTGCCGCGACGCCCATGCGGTAGACGATCTCGCGCTCCTCCTCGACCGTCGGGTAGTCCACGACGATCTTGAACAGGAAGCGGTCGCGCTGCGCCTCGGGAAGGGGGTACACGCCCTCGTTCTCGATGGGGTTCTGCGTCGCCATGACCAGGAACGGATCCGGCATGGGGTACGTGTGACCACCGATGGAGACGTGGCGCTCGGCCATCACCTCGAGGAGAGCCGACTGCACCTTGGCCGGAGCTCGGTTGATCTCGTCCGCGAGCACGAAGTTCGCGACCACCGGGCCGAGCTCGGTGTCGAATTCTTCTTTGCCCTGACGGTAGATGCGCGTACCGATGAGGTCGGTGGGCACCAGGTCGGGCGTGAACTGTACGCGGGAGAACGAGCCCCCGACCACCGTCGCGAACGTCTCCACCGCCAACGTCTTCGCCACACCGGGAACACCCTCGAGCAGGACGTGCCCACGTGCGAGAAGCCCGACGAGGATGCGTTCGACCAGTCGGTCCTGACCGACGATGACGCGTTTGACCTCGTAGACGGCCTTCTCGAGCGTCTGCACGTCCCGAGAGATGTCGGTCGTGTCGGTCTCTCGTGACGTCACCTGTGGAACCACCGCTTTCTACCCGGACTCTGCTGCCGAGCACCACTATTGCAGGTGGCGAGGACACATGACGTTCTACCTGCTCGGACGGGGTGTCACTCCACCATGCGGACGGCGTACGGCGTCATGCCGTCGAAACGGACGGGCGACACCTTCACCACCGATCCCGACTGCGGAGCCTCGAGCATCTTGCCGTCACCGAGGTAGAGGGCGACATGCTGCGAGGCGCCCGGACCGTAGAAGATCATGTCGCCGCGGCGCATCTGGGACGACGGCACCTGCTTGCCGGCCGTGTACTGGTAGCCGGTGTAGTGCGGGAGCGAGATGCCGAGACCACCGAAGGCGTACATCATGAGGCCGGAGCAGTCGAAGCCCACCTTGTTGTAGTCGCCGTAGCTGTCGGCGACACCGCCATCGCGGATGCCCTTGGTCGGCCCGTTCTCGTTGCCGCCACCCCACGAGTAGGGGGTGCCCAACACGGACATGCCGCGGTCGATGACGAGTTCGATGGCTGCGGACCCGGTGAGCGACGGATCCTTGGTGGCGGTCCCGCGACCGCCGCCGGAAGACGTGCTTCCCGACGACGTGCTTCCCGACGACGTGCTTCCCGACGACGTGCTTCCCGACGACGAGGTACCCGAGGACGTGCCGCCCGAGGACGAGGTACCGGACGACGTGCCGCCCGACGAGGTGCCGCTCGACGTCGATCCGGTCAGGTCGGTGTGGTCGCGCTCCCCGTCCACCAACGCTGCGGCACGATCGGCGGCGGCCTGGTTCGCGGCCACCCGGGCGGCCGCGGCCACCGCTGCCTCCTGCGCTGCCTGCGCGGCTGCCGCGGCGGCGGCTTCCTCCGCCTGACGCTGCTGGTCCCACTGCGAGTACGCGTCGCGCTGTCCCTCGAGCCCCGCGGCGTCGTTGCGTGCCTGCTCCAGCTCGGCGGAGGCGCTGTCCCGCTGTGCCTCGACGGCCGCCTTCTGCGCTGCCTGCTCCTGCTGTGCGGACACGGCCGCGGCGATGGCCTGTTCCGCCTCGTCCTTCTTCGCGTCCGCTTCCGCGGAGGCACGGTCGGCCTCGATCTTGCTCTGGCGTGCGGTGGAGTCTCGGTTGGCCTCCTCGGTACGCGCCCGCTGCAGGCTGTCCAGGGTGGCGTTCTGCTTGGCGGACAGCATCCGCAGGATCTGCGCGCGATCGAGCACGTCCTGCGGCCCCTGCGCGTCCAGGAGTGAGGAGACACCGGCGGACCCGGTGCCCTTGACGTAGTCGGTGACGGCGAAGGCGTCGAACTTCTTCTGCGCGTCGGAGATCATCTGGCCGGCGTCGCGGAGGGCCTGTTGCGCGATGCCGACGGCCGCGGCGGCGGCGTCGGCGACGGTGCGAGCGTTCTGCAGGTCGACGAGGGCCTTGTTGACGTCCTCGCGCTTGACGGCCACCTGCGCGTCGATCGCGGCGAGTTGCTGGTTGGCCGAGGCGACCTGGTCGATCAGTTGACCGACTCGTCCGAGCTGGTCCCCCACGCGCGCACCCGCGGCGGCGATGTCGGAGTCGGAGGGATTGGGCGGGGGCGGCGGCACGGCGGACGCGAGACTCGGTGCGAGGAACCCCGTCCCGGACAGCAGCAGCGTCGTCGCGACGACGGCGCCCCCGATCGTGCGACGCAGAGCCCGCGATCGACCGACGTGCCGTCGACCTCCGGAGTATCGCTTCACCTGTTCGTCTCCCTCACGTCCGCAGTGCGGATTCACCCACCGCACGCGTGGGGAGGACACGACGCAGCGTGACAGGATCCCGGACCACAGCCGACAACGGCCGACCCGGGAGCAACGATCAGCCCCTCTGCGACACTTCTTCCCCAAGCAGTGCCATGCGAACCGTACGACACTTCGAACGCTTAAGGAACTCCAGTCACAAATGACACATGTGTCATTCCGCCGACCGCATCCGCGCTGATCAGGACGTTGTCCGAGAAAGATTCGTTGAGACTTTTTTGGGAACGGTCACTGCCCGTCGGGCGTGACGGCCTCTCGATCGGTGACATCTCCCGAACGATGACGGCGTTCATTCACCCACCAGGTGCCGCCGAGCACGGCGACGACCACGAGAACGAGGCCCAGAGTGATGCCGGTCCACGGTGGGCCGGGCTCGACGAGCACGTCGAGGAAGTTGTCCGCGGACTGCACCGCGTTGCCGGTGTACGCCTGATCCTGACCCGCTTCGAGCGTCACGCGATCGATCGAGTCGCTGAACGTGCCGACCTGTCCCGGACCGATCACGAGGACCGTCCCACCGTCGGTGGCACCGACTGACGTGGCGAGATCGCGGAGCTGCGAATCGAGCGGCGCCGGCGCGTCGAGCACGACGATGCTCAGGTCGATACCGTGCTCGCCGGCGCGCGCCACGACACCCTCGAGCCCGACGACGTCCTGACCCGGCGCGGCCACCCCGTCGTCCGCGACGTCGGCGAGGGTCGCCTGCAGGTCGACGAACGTCGGCACCTCGCTGATCATCGGGAGGGCGACCAGCGGCTGATCACTCAGCGGTAGGGCCGGGAGAGGAAAGAGAGACATCGTCCGTCCGTTGTCGTCGATCGCGAGGCGATGCGGCGGATCGCGAGGCGATGATGGTCGAAGTGTGTGCGCCGTCGAGCGGGACCCTACGGGACGGGACCGTCGCCGAGTCCGAGGCGCACCGAGGTGCACGGAGGCAGCCCTTCGTTGCGCCCGGAACGCTGCCGGGGAACGATGAGTGCGCACCACGGTGAGAGCGACACGGCGATTCGGCCACTCGTTCTCACAGGACAAGCGTACTGTTAGAATCGAAACACCGAGACTGCGGCGGCCTCGACGCCACCCGGGTGCACCCTCACCCACGGCGATGTCCGCCCGCTCTCGCCACGCCGTCGACACAGCCCCGTCGACGGCAGCCCAGAAGACGAGTGGAGCTGACGTGACCGCAAGTATCGATTCGTTCGGCGCCAAGGGAACGCTGGAGGTCGGAGAGAACTCGTACGAGATCTTCCGCCTGAAGGCCGTCCCCGGCACCGAGAAGTTGCCCTATGCCCTCAAGGTCCTCGCGGAGAATCTCCTGCGTACCGAGGACGGCGCGAACATCACCAAGGACCACATCGACGCGATCGCCGCGTGGGACCCGTCCGCCGATCCGAGCATCGAGATCCAGTTCACGCCGGCCCGCGTGATCATGCAGGACTTCACCGGTGTCCCCTGCATCGTGGACCTCGCGACCATGCGTGAGGCCGTCACCGCTCTCGGCGGCGACCCGGAGAAGGTCAACCCGCTCGCTCCGGCCGAGATGGTCATCGACCACTCCGTCATCATCGACGTGTTCGGCCGCGCGGACGCCTTCGAGCGCAACGTCGACATCGAGTACCAGCGCAACGGTGAGCGCTACCAGTTCCTGCGGTGGGGCCAGGGTGCGTTCGACGACTTCAAGGTCGTCCCGCCCGGCACCGGCATCGTGCACCAGGTCAACATCGAGCACCTCGCCCGCACCGTCATGGTGCGGGGCGGTCAGGCCTACCCCGACACGTGTGTCGGCACCGATTCGCACACCACGATGGTCAACGGCCTCGGCGTGCTCGGCTGGGGCGTCGGCGGCATCGAGGCCGAGGCTGCCATGCTCGGCCAGCCCGTCTCCATGCTCATCCCCCGTGTCGTGGGCTTCAAGCTCAGCGGCGAGATCAAGCCCGGCGTCACCGCGACCGACGTGGTGCTCACCGTCACCGACATGCTGCGCAAGCACGGCGTCGTCGGCAAGTTCGTCGAGTTCTACGGCGAGGGTGTGGCCGAGGTCCCCCTGGCCAACCGCGCGACGCTCGGCAACATGAGCCCCGAGTTCGGTTCCACCGCGGCGATCTTCCCGATCGACTCGGAGACCGTCGACTACCTGCGCCTGACCGGACGCTCCGACGAGCAGCTCGCGCTCGTCGAGGCGTACGCCAAGGAACAGGGCATGTGGCACGACCCCGAGAACGAGGCGACGTACTCCGAGTACCTCGAGCTCGACCTCGGCGACGTGGTGCCGTCCATCGCCGGACCGAAGCGTCCGCAGGACCGAATCCTGTTGTCGGAGTCCAAGATCGCGTTCCGCAAGGACATCCACAACTACGTGGGTGGCGAGGACGTCGACGCCACCCCGTCGAAGCTGGACGAGGCACTCGACGAGACGTTCCCGGGCTCGGATCCGGCCACGCTGTCCTTCGCCGACGACGATGCGGCTCCGCTGCACTCCGCCGCCGGCAACGCCGAGGGTCGCCCGACCAACCCGGTGCGCGTCGACTCGGACGAGCAGGGCTCGTTCGTCCTCGACCACGGCGCCGTCGCCATCGCGTCGATCACCTCGTGCACCAACACCTCGAACCCGTCGGTCATGCTCGGCGCTGCCCTGCTGGCCAAGAAGGCCGTCGACAAGGGTCTGACCAGCAAGCCGTGGGTCAAGACCTCGATGGCGCCGGGCTCACAGGTGGTCACCGACTACTACGACAAGGCCGGCATGTGGCCGTACCTGGAGAAGCTCGGCTTCTTCCTCGTCGGATACGGCTGCGCCACGTGCATCGGTAACTCGGGACCGCTCGATCCCAAGATCTCCGAGGCCATCCAGGACAACGACCTCACGGTCACCGCGGTCCTGTCCGGTAACCGCAACTTCGAGGGTCGCATCTCCCCCGACGTGAAGATGAACTACCTGGCGTCCCCGCCGCTCGTCATCGCCTACGCGCTGGCCGGCACCATGGACTTCGACTTCGAGCACGACGCTCTCGGTCAGGACAACGAGGGCAACGACGTCTTCCTGAAGGACATCTGGCCCTCGCCCAAGGAGATCCAGGACACGATCGACTCGTCCATCTCCAAGGAGATGTACACCAAGGGCTACGCCGACGTCTTCAAGGGCGACGAGCGCTGGCGCGGACTGCCCACCCCGGACGGCAAGACGTTCGAGTGGGACCCGCAGTCGACCTACGTGCGGAAGCCCCCGTACTTCGACGGCATGCCCAAGGACCCGGAAGCCGTCACGGACATCTCCGGTGCGCGCGTGCTGGCGTACCTCGGAGACTCGGTCACCACCGACCACATCTCCCCCGCCGGCAACATCAAGGCAGGAACGCCTGCTGCGCAGTACCTCGACGAGCACGGTGTCGAGCGCAAGGACTACAACTCCTTCGGCTCGCGTCGCGGCAACCACGAGGTCATGATCCGCGGAACGTTCGCGAACATCCGGCTGCGCAACCAGCTCCTCGACGACGTCTCGGGTGGCTACACCCGCGACTTCACGCAGGACGGTGGCCCGCAGGCCTTCATCTACGACGCGTCGCAGAACTACCAGAACGCCGGCATCCCGCTGGTCGTCCTGGGCGGCAAGGAGTACGGCTCCGGATCCTCGCGTGACTGGGCTGCCAAGGGCACCCGCCTGCTCGGCGTCAAGGCCGTCATCACCGAGTCGTTCGAGCGCATCCACCGCTCCAACCTCATCGGCATGGGCGTCGTCCCGCTGCAGTTCCCCGCCGGCGAGTCGGCGGCGTCGCTGAAGCTCGACGGCACCGAGACCTTCGACATCTCGGGCATCACCGAGCTGAACGAGGGCCGCACGCCGAAGACGATGCACGTCACCGCGACGAAGGACGACGGCTCTGCCGTCGAGTTCGACGCCGTGGTCCGCATCGACACCCCCGGCGAGGCGGAGTACTACCGCAACGGCGGCATCCTGCAGTACGTGCTGCGCAACATGATCGGCTGATCACCGCAGTGATCACTGCCCCGTGAGGGGAGCAGAACGCGCACGACCGCGCCGCGATACCGCGTGTATCGCCGGTTCGGTCGTGCGCGTTCTGCGATCAGCACGATGTCCCCAGCACACGACAGGAGCACCGAGTGCCGAAGGTCAGTGACGACCATCTCGCGGCGCGCCGAAGTCAGATCCTCGACGGCGCGCGCCGCTGTTTCGCCGAATACGGTTACGAGGGCGCCACGGTGCGGCGACTCGAGGAGGCCACCTCGCTCTCGCGAGGAGCGATCTTCCACCACTTCAAGGACAAGGACGGGCTGTTCCTCGCGCTCGCCCGCGACGACGCGCGCCGCATGGCCGACGTCGCCGCCGAGCAGGGGCTCGTCCAGGTGATGCGGGACATGCTGGCCGCTCCCGACCAGTTCGACTGGCTCGGTACACGTCTGGAGATCGCCCGACGGCTCAAGACCGACGCCGAGTTCCGGGCCGGGTGGTCGGAGCGCTCGGTCGAGCTGCAGGACGCCGTCCTGTCACGTCTCGAGCGTCAGAAGTCTGCGGGCCGACTGCGGGACGACGTGCCCACCGCGGTACTGCTGGGATACCTCGACCTCGTCATGGACGGTCTCGTGACCCGCATCGCGTCGGGCCAGGGCACCGAGAACCTGTCGGCCGTCCTCGATCTGGTCGAGGAGTCGGTCCGTCGCGATCGGCCGTGAGCCGACTCAGGCGAGCGTGATCAGGTCGAGGTAGTCCTGCGACCAGTGGTCCTCGTTGCCGTCCGGCAGGAGGATCACTCGTTCGGGAGACAGTGCCTCGGCCGCACCCGGATCGTGCGTCACCAGCACGACGGCGCCCTTGTAGCTCCGCAGCGCCTCGAGGACCTGCTCACGCGAGATCGGGTCGAGGTTGTTGGTCGGCTCGTCGAGCAGCAGCACGTTGGCCGCCGACGAGACCAGGCCGGCGAGCGCGAGTCGCGTCTTCTCACCGCCGGAGAGAGTGCCGGCCGGCTGCTCGAGCTGCGGGCCGGTGAACATGAACGCACCGAGCAGCGACCGCAGCTCCTGCTCCGGGGTGTCCGGTGCCGCGTGCCGCACGTTCTCCCAGACCGACGCCATGTCGTCGAGGGTGTCGTGTTCCTGGGCGAAGTAGCCGATGCGTAGACCGTGACCGGGCTCGATCTGGCCCGAGTCGCTCTTCTCCGTGCCGGCGAGGATGCGGAGCAGCGTCGTCTTTCCGGCGCCGTTGAGGCCGAGCACCACGACGCGGGAACCGCGGTCGATGGCCAGATCCACACCCGCGAAGATCTCCAGGGACCCGTACATCTTGGTGAGGTTCGACGCCATGAGCGGCGTCTTGCCGCACGGTGCGGGCTCGGGGAAGCGGATGTGTGCCACCCGGTCGGACACGCGTTCCTCGTCGAGGTTCGCCATCAGCTTGTCGGCACGCTTGGCCATGTTCTGGGCGGCCACGGCCTTGGTGGCCTTCGCACCCATCTTGGCGGCCTGCGCGCGCAGAGCGCCGGCCTTCTTCTCCGCGTTGGCACGCTCGCGGCGACGACGCTGCTCGTCCGTCGAGCGCGCGTCGAGGTACTTCTTCCAGTTCATGTTGTAGACGTCCGGCTCGCCGCGGACAGCATCGAGGAACCACACGCGGTTCACGACGTCGTTCAGCAGCTCCACATCGTGACTGATGACGATGAGCCCACCCTCGTGGCTCTGCAGGAAGCCGCGGAGCCAGGTGATGGAATCGGCGTCGAGGTGGTTGGTGGGCTCGTCGAGCAGCAGCGTGGTGGCCGAGCGACCACCACTGCCGTCGGACGCCGCGAACAGGATGCGTGCCAGCTCGACGCGGCGGCGCTGACCGCCGGAGAGGGTGCGCAGGGGCTGCGCCAGGACACGGTCGGGAAGTCCGAGGCTGTTGCAGATGCGCGCCGCTTCGCTCTCGGCCACGTAGCCGCCGAGCGAGGCGAAACGCTCCTCGAGCTCGCCGTATCGGCGGACGGCCTTGTCGAGGCGATCCTCGTCGGCCACCTCGGCCATGAGCGCCTGCTGCTTCTCCATGTCGTGGAGCAAGGTGTCGAGTCCGCGGGCGGACAGGACGCGATCCTTGGCCAGCAGGTCGAGGTCGCCCTCCTTGGGGTCCTGCGGCAGGTAACCGATGTCCCCGGTGCGGGTGACCGAGCCGGCGTAGGGCTCGCCCTCTCCTGCCAGAATGCGAAGAGTGGTGGTCTTTCCGGCGCCGTTGCGGCCCACGAGGCCGATGCGGTCGCCGGCCTGCACGCGCAGGGCGGGCCCGGGAGCGGACAGAAGAGTACGCACGCCGGCACGAACCTCCAGGTCGGTGGCGGTGATCACGGTGCGAACTCCTCGATCGTCGTAGTTTACCGGTGGCAGACCGGGCGCAGCGCGAAGTCGACTGCGCAGCAATCCCTCATTTTAACGCCTCCGCGGGCTCCCACGGTCCACGCAGACGTGACTCCGCTAACGTTCGACGCATGGAGAAGGAACAGGATCTGCAGGGGCGTGTCGCCGTGGTCACCGGCGCGAGCCGCGGAATCGGTCGGGCCATCGCGGCCGACCTCCTCGCTCGCGGCGCCGCCGTGACGGTGACCGCCCGCAAGAAGGAGCAGCTCGACGCCACCGCCGAGGAGTTGCGCGCCGCGGTACCGGGGGCCACCGTGCTCGCCATCGCCGGCAACGCCGGGAACGAGGAGTCCCGCCGCGAGACGGTCGACCGCACGGTCGCCGAGCTCGGCTCACTCGACATTCTGATCAACAACACCGGCATCAATCCGGTGTACGGATCGCTGATGGAGGCCGATCTGGCCGGCGTCCGCAAGATCTTCGAGGTCAACGTCGTCGCGACGCTCGGCTTCATCCAGGAGGCGCACCGAGCGTGGATGGGCGAGCACGGCGGCTCGGTCGTGAACCTCGCCAGCGTGGCGGGAATCCGATCCACCGGAGTCATCGCCGCGTACGGCTCGTCCAAGGCGGCGCTCATCCGGCTGACCGAGGAGCTCGCGTGGCAGCTCGGACCCTCGATCCGTGTGAACGCGGTGGCCCCGGGCGTCGTCAAGACCAAGTTCGCCGAGGCACTCGTCGCCAATGGTGAGGAGGCGGCGGCCGCCGGCTACCCGATGGAGCGGCTGGGAACGCCCGAGGACGTGGCCTCGCTCGTCGGGTTCCTCGTGTCCGACGCCGCGTCGTGGATCACCGGTGAGACGGTGCGCGTCGACGGCGGACTGCTGGCGACGGGAACGTTCTGACCGACGTCCTCGTCGTCGGCGCCGGCCCGTCCGGCCGCGCGGCGGCACATCGCTGCGCGGCCGCGGGGGCATCGGTGACTCTCGTCGACCCCCGTCCGGATCGTCGATGGATCAACACGTACGGGATGTGGACCGACGAGATTCCGGACTGGGTGCCGGAGTCGACGCGCGCGTCCACGTCCCGCTCCCCCGTCGTGGTCGGCACACGCCGACACGTGGTGGACCGTGAGTACTCGGTGCTCGACACCGGACGACTGCAGGACGGCCTCACGCTCGACGGAGTGTCGGTGGTCGCGGAGTCCGCGGCGGAGGTCACGCCCACCTCGATGACCCTGCGGAACGGCACGACCCTGTCCGGCCGGACGGTGATCGACGCCCGTGGCTCGGCGGTGGGCCCCGGAGTCCCCGAGCAGACGGCCCACGGGGTCGTGGTCGACGAGGACACCGCCGCACGTGCCTGCGGCGGCGAGTCCGCGGTGATCATGGACTGGCGGCGGGACAACGGTGCCGACGCGGACGCGGTGCCGTCCTTTCTGTACGTCGTGCCGCTGGGCGGCGGCGCGGTGTTGCTCGAGGAAACCTGCCTGGTCGGCCGGCCCGGCCTCACCTCACCCGAGCTCGCGCGTCGGCTGCTCGCACGACTGGCTGCGCGGGGTGTGACTCTGCGCGGCGACGAGCCCGTCGAGCGGGTGCGCTTCGCGATGCGTCCGCCGACCCGTCCGACGCGCGGGGTCGTCACCACCGGGACGCGGAGTCCGGCTCTGCACACCGCCACCGGGTACAGCGTCGCTGCCTCCCTGCGCCGAGCGGACGTCATCGCGTCGGTCGTGCTGGACGGCGGCGGCGTCGACTCGGCGGGATCGCGGGCGGTCACCCGGCTGCGGTCGGTGGGCGCGGACGCTCTGCTGTCCTTCCCGCCCGATGCCCTCGCGCCGTTCTTCGACCGATTCTTCGAGATGCCGTCGACGCTGCAACGGGCCTATCTGTCGTCGGACGACGATGTCGCCGGCATGTCCCGGGCGATGCTGACGCTGTTCTCGCGGATCGGTTCGTCCGACCGCCGCGTGATCCTCGGAGCGGTCCGTCGGGCGATGTTCTCCGCAGCGGTGGGGACGCGTTCGTGACGGGTGGTGGAAATGTGACCGGGCGTGCCCCAAGATTGGACACATGCGATCGATCTGGAAAGGCTCCATCGCCTTCGGCCTGGTGAACGTCCCGGTCAAGGTGTACACGGCCACCGAGGACCACGACATCAAGTTCCATCAGGTCCACGGCAAGGACGGCGGTCGCATCAAGTACGACCGGAAGTGCTCCGTGTGCGGTGAGTCGGTGCAGTTCGCCGACATCGACAAGGCCTACGAGACCCCCGACGGCGACCGGGTGATCCTGACCGATCAGGACTTCTCGTCGCTGCCCGCCGCCGAGAAGCACGAGATCCCGGTTCTCGAGTTCGTGCCGACCGACCAGATCGATCCGATCCTGTTCGACAAGAGCTACTACCTGGAGCCGGACTCGACGTCCCCGAAGGCGTACGTGCTCCTCCGGGAGACCTTGTCCACGACCGATCGCACCGCACTGGTGCACTTCACGCTGCGACAGAAGACGCGCCTCGCGGCCCTCCGCGTGCACGACGACGTGCTGATGATCCAGACGCTGCTGTGGCCCGACGAGGTGCGGGCCGCCGAGTTCTCCTCGCTCGACGACGTCACCGCGCCCCGCCCCAACGAACTGAAGATGGCGGGGGCACTCGTCGAGAGCATGTCGGGCGACTTCGACCCGTCCGAGTACACCGACGACTACCAGATCGAACTCCGCAAGGTCCTCGACGAGATGATCGAGAACGGCGGCGAGAAGGTGGTGCACGCCGAACCGGAGGACACCGACTCGGGCGAGGACGCCGAGGTCGTCGACCTGGTCGCGGCACTCCAACGCAGCGTCGAGGCGGCGGGCCGGTCCGGCCGTGGTCGTCGCGGCGACACCGACTCGGCATCGACGAAGGACGAGTCGGGGAACGAGGAGTCCGCGACGAAGGCTCCGGCGAAGAAGGCAGCCGCGAAGAAGGCACCGGCCAAGAAGGCGGCGGCGAAGAAAGCGCCCGCCAAGAAGACGGCCGCGAAGAAGGCGGCGGCGAAGAAGGCCGGGAGCGGCACGTCGTCGGGCGACGAGGACCAGCAGCGCAAGGGGGCGTGAGGTCTCACGACCACGGCGTGCGCATCCGCACGGGCCTCACAATCAAGTGCCCACGGAACCGTATGTCTCACAACGCCAAACGTGTTTGATCACCCCAAGGATGCTTTTACTCTCTCTGGAGAGACACAGCGAGTCGTCCCGGTCACACCGGCGACGGGCGCCGCATCCATCGGGGGAGATCACATGTTCGACGAGTACACGTTCAGCACTGTCGCCAACGACGGGCACCTGGTCAGTCCGGTCGTCGCTCTGACGGGCGACGCGCCGTCGCTGTTGTTCTCGCGAAAGTATGCGGACGTCGCGGCGCTGTCGGCCGGCGACCACGAGCTGCTGCGACCGATCGTCGATCCGAGCACCGCCGAGCAGGTGCGCTCCATGGCGCCGCCCGCCGACGAGATCGCGCTGGTGTTCGGTGCCAACGGCTTCGTCGGAGCGCATCTCGTCGCGGAACTGTCTCTGCGCCCCGGAATCACGACGGTCTACGCCGGTGTCCGATCCGCCGGCGACTCCTCCGCCGCCGAGCGTTTCGAGGAGACCGTCGCCCAGTACTCGATCACCGGGATCGATCTCGCGAAGATCGTCGTCATCGAGGCGGTTCCGACCCGGACGAACTTCGGTCTGGACGAGGACACCTACCTGCGGCTCCGCGGCACCGTCGACCAGGTGTTCAACTCGGCCAGTTCCACCGACTACGACTCCAGCTACCTCGAGTTGCGACAGGACTGGTTCGTCTCCCTGCTGCGCGTCGTCCAGTTCACCCTGGAGGACCGTCGCAAGCACCTCACCTACATGGGGTCGATCGGCGCCTTCATCTACACCAGCCCGGAGGACTTCCTGCGTCCCGATTCCTGGTGGTACTCGGGCTACTGCCAGATGAAGTGGATCAACGGTCAGCTCCTCGGATGGCTCGCACGGGACGGCGTCGCCTCCGTCACCCTGGTCGAGTCGCCGTACGTGCTCGGCAGCACCACCGTCGGCAAGGACCCGGGTCGCGTCTACAGCTTCTGGCGCGCGATCGAGCTGGCGAACAGTGTCGGTGCGATGTGGGACGGTCCGGGCATGAACTACGCGCCCGTCGACGTGCTCGCGCGCGTGCTGGCGGACAACGCTCTCGGCGACGGCACGCTCCCCCACCTCGTGCCGTCCAATCCGGTGCCCTACAGCAACGCCGTCCTGGCATCGGCTCTCGGCCTGGACCTCGTGCCGTGGGCGGAGTTCAAAGCGATCGTCGACAGCAAGATCCCGGCGGAGAAGACGGCGTCCCTGCTCGGGTCCGACGTCAACGACCTCATCCGCCGTTCCAACGCACCGTCGCTCATGCCGTCGTCCTTCGACGGATCCTCGTGGGATCACGATGCGCTCTTCGCGCTGTACCTGTCGGTCATCCAGTTCCGCGACGCGACGGCGCGCCGACCCCGACTGGTCACCGCGTGAGCAGAAGCGCACAGACCCGCGACGTCCTCGGTCGTGCACGATGAGTCGCGTCCCGCCGCAACCGATGTTCCTGGAAACCGGCGCGAGGTACCGGGTCCGGGTGTTCCTCGGCGATTTCGTGAACTTCACCCTCGGGCTCGTCTACTACGTCGCCTGCGCGACCCTCGGAGTGCTCGCCGTCGCGATCGACGCCGTGCTGCGCACCCATCTCTACGACGCGTTCATCGCACTGGTCGAGCGCATCGACCACGGTAAGGAGACGGCGGTGGAGCCGTCGTGACCAGAGCAGCCACCACCGCTGGAACCGTGGCTCTCGCTGCGCTCGTAGGCGGGTACTCGTACTGGCGCAGCGCCGCCTTCCTCCGTGATCCGGAGCGGTCGGTGCCCCCGGACCCGTCGTCCATCGTGTCGGCGGCCGACGGGTACATCACCTACGTCAAGCGTGTCGAGTCGGGCCAGATGCCGGTCGCCGTGAAGAAGCGGCGCACCATCCGGCTGTCCGAGTACGCCGGGATCGACTCCGACGCCAGCGGGTGGCTCGTCGGCACCTACATGACCGAGCACTCGGTCCACCGCAATCGCGCACCGATCGAGGGGGCGGTGGTGGTGCGTGAACACCGCGGCGCGGCGCCGTTCAACAGGTCGATGGCTCGCATGACGGCGAACCTGTTCCTGCACCGCACGCCCTACGACGAGGGGTGCGAGTACCTCCTGACCAACGAGCGGCTCACCATCGGTGTCCGGCACGCCGACGGTCCCACCGTCTTCGTCACGCAGATCGCCGATCTGTGGGTGGACCGGATCGTCGCCCACGTCGAGGTCGGTGAGAATCTCGCTCGCGGCGAGCAGTACGGCCTGATCCGCTTCGGTTCACAGTGCGACGTGTTCCTTCCCGACGCTCTGCTCGACGGCGACGTCCTGGTACGGCCGGGGCAGTACGTGTGGGCCGGTGAGTCGGTGCTCGCCCGGTCCGTCGTGCGGCCGGCACCGACGACCCGGAGCCCGATGCGGAACGATCTCGAGGAGGCCCTCTCATGACCTCACGTACGGACAGCCGGCCGGTCACCACCGCGGCCGTGACCATCACGGCGGTACGCACCCGTCGCGACTGGACGGCCTTCGCGAAGGTCCCGTTCACGGTCTATCGGGACGACCCGAACTGGATCCCCGGCGACATCGCGGACGTGGGCTCGACGCTGCGTCGGCCGTCGGAGGAGACGCGGAGCCGGATGACGAGTCAGGCGTTCCTCGCGTATCGCGGTCGGCGGCTCGTGGGGCGGATCGCGGCCATCGCCGACCTGGTCTTCATCTCGCACTACGAGGAGCAGACCGCGTACTTCGGCTACTTCGAGTGCCTCGACGACCGGGAGGCCGCGCACGCTCTGCTCGACGCCGTGGCCGCCTGGGCTCGGGGGCGGTCGCTGAGCACCGTGGTGGGTCCGATGAGCCCGTCACTGCTGTGGAGCGCGGGAGTGCTGGTGCACGGCAACAACATTCCGCCGCTGGTCGGGATGCCCCACAATCCCCCGTATTACGCCGATCTCCTCGAGTCGTGGGGTATGACCAGCATCAAGGAGTTCCACAGCTTCTATCACGACGACCCGCACACGCTCGTCCAGTCGCCGCCGTTCGCACGCAAGTACGCGATGGGCCAGAGGTGGAAGGCGCGGTCGTCCGTCGTCGTCCGGCCGATGAATCCGGCGACGTTCGACGAGGACGTGGCCAAGCTGCGCGTGCTCTACAACACCGCATTCGCGTCGTTCTGGGGATTCACGCCCGTGGAACCCGATGAACTCGATGCGCTCGTGGCGACCATGCGTCCGATCCTCGATCCCGAGATCGTGCTGTTCGCCGAACTCGACGGCGAGGTCGTCGGCTTCGTCATGGGGATCCCAGACGTGAACAAGGCGGCCCTCGGAGCGGTGCGCTCACGGTTCGGCATCGTGCGCGATCTCCACACGATCGCGCGGTGGCGGGGGCTCGGCGGACGCAGACACCGCACGCACGTGCGGCTCGACATGATGTTCGTGGACCCGAGCTGCCCCGACAAGGGCACCTCGGCACTGCTGATCTTCGAACTGTTCCAGCGCCTCCACGACGGCGGGTACGCCTCCGTGGAGGCAGCCCCCGTGCTGGCGGACGGGGGCTGGTTCCACTCGGTGCGTTCGTCCTACCCGGTGGACCCGAGCAGGACGTACCGCATCTTCTCGCGTGAGATCGGGTGAGCCGGCTCTAGACGGTGAAGCCGAGCGCGCGCAGCTGCTCGCGGCCGTCGTCGGTGATCTTGTCCGGTCCCCACGGCGGCATCCAGACCCAGTTGATCTTGAGGTCCTCGGCCAAGCCACTGCGCACCAGGGCGGTGCGGCTCTGGTCCTCGATGACGTCGGTCAACGGGCACGCCGCGGACGTCAGCGTCATGTCGAGGGTGACCACGGCCTCGTCGTCGATGGTGATTCCGTAGACCAGTCCGAGGTCGACGACGTTGATGCCGAGCTCGGGGTCGACGACGTCACGCATGGCCTCCTCGAGGTCTTCGATGACGGAATCGGGCGCCACTGCGCCGTTGTCGGTATCGGTCATGATCGTCCTCCACTGTTCGCGTGCTCGTCCTGCGTCTCCACAGTACGAACAACGGCGTCCTTGAATGCCATCCATCCGAGCAGCGCGCACTTCACGCGTGCCGGGTACTTCGCCACACCCGCGAAGGCGATGCCGTCGCCGATGACGTCCTCGTCCCCCTCGACGGTGCCGCGGCTGCCGACCATCGCTGAGAAGGCGTCCACCGTGAGAAGCGCGTCCTCGACGGAGAGTCCGACGACCTGGTCGGTCAGGACCGAGGTGGCCGCCTGACTGATGGAGCACCCCTGCCCGTCATAGGACACGTCGGCCACGACACCGTCGGCGACGTTCACGCGCAACGTGACCTCGTCACCGCACGTGGGGTTGACGTGGTGCACCTCGGCGCCGAACGGCTCGCGGAGCCCACGACCGTGCGGGTGCTTGTAGTGATCGAGGATCACTTCCTGGTACATCTGTTCCATTCTCACGCGGCACCGCCGACGCCGAAGAACGACTGTGCCGTGCGGATCGCGTCGCGCAGCGCGTGCACTTCCTCCACCGTGTTGTAGACGGCGAACGAGGCACGGGCCGTCGCGGCCACGCCGAAACGACGGTGCAGCGGCCACGCGCAGTGATGCCCGACGCGGATGGCGACGCCCTCGTCGTCGAGGATCTGCCCCAGATCGTGCGCATGGATGCCGTCGACGACGAACGACACGGCTCCCCCGCGGTCCTGCGTGTCCGTGGGTCCGATGATGCGGAGCCCGTCGATGGTGGCGAGCTCCGACAGTGCGGCAGCAGTGAGCGTCTGTTCGTGCGCGGCGACGGCGTCCATCCCCAGCGCGTTCAGGTACTCCACGGCGGCACCGAGACCGACGACCTGAGACGTCATGGGCACACCGGCCTCGAACCGCTGCGGGGGCGGTGCGTAGGTGGTCTGCTCCATCGTCACGGTCTCGATCATCGACCCGCCGGTGATGAAGGGAGGCATCTCGGCCAGGAGCGCCGACTCTCCGTACAGGACACCGACCCCGGACGGTCCGAGCATCTTGTGCCCGGAGAACGCCGCGAAGTCGACGTCGAGCGCGGAGACGTCCACCGGCATGTGCGGCACCGACTGGCAGGCGTCGAGGACGACCAGTGCGTCGACCGCCCGTGCACGACGGACGAGTTCCTCGGTGGGAGCCACCGCGCCCGTCACGTTGGACTGGTGGGTGAACGCGACCACGCGCGTGCGGTCGGTGAGCTCGAGCGAGTCGAGATCGATCCGGCCGTCGTCGGTGACCCCGTACCACCGGAGCGTCGCACCGGTGCGGCGTGAGAGCTCCTGCCATGGAACGAGATTCGCGTGGTGTTCGAGCTCGGTGATGACGATCTCGTCACCGGGACGCAGCGACCGCGCGAAGCGGTCGTCGCCGAGGACGTGCGTGACCAGGTTGAGCGACTCGGTGGCGTTCTTGGTGAACACGATCTCGTCCGCGCGGGCACCCACGAAGGCGGCAATGCCCGCGCGGGCACCCTCGTAGGCGTCCGTGGCCTCCTCGGCCAGCTGGTGGGCCCCGCGGTGCACGGCGGCGTTGCAGGTGGTGAGGAAGTGCCGCTCGGCATCGAGCACCTGCACCGGACGTTGAGACGTCGCGCCGGAGTCGAGGTACACGAGAGGCTTGTCGTCTCGCACGGTACGACCGAGGATCGGGAAGTCCTCCCGAAGCCTCGCGACGTCCAGGGTGCCGACCGACGCGACGGCCGTCATGCGCCCGCGGTGGTCTTCGTGAAGCGCTCGTATCCGTTCGCCTCGAGCTCGTCGGCCAGCTCGGGTCCACCGGACTCGACGATGCGGCCCGCGGAGAACACGTGCACGTGATCGGGCGTGATGTAGCGCAGGATGCGGGTGTAGTGCGTGATCAGGAGAATGCCGCCGTTCTCCCGCTCCTTGTAGCGGTTGACACCCTCCGACACGACCCGCAGGGCGTCGACGTCGAGGCCCGAGTCGGTCTCGTCGAGGATGGCGATCTTCGGCTTGAGCAGACCCAGCTGCAGGATCTCGTGGCGCTTCTTCTCGCCGCCGGAGAAGCCTTCGTTGACGCTGCGCTCGGCGAAGGCCGGATCGATGTCGAGCTCGGTCATCGCCTCCTTGGCCTCCTTCACCCAGTGCCGCAGCTTCGGGGCCTCGCCGCGCACGGCGGTGGCCGCGGTGCGGAGGAAGTTGGACATGGAGACACCGGGAACCTCGACGGGGTACTGCATCGCGAGGAACAGGCCGGCGCGAGCACGCTCGTCCACGGACATCTCCTGCACGTCCTCACCGTCGAGCAGGATGGTGCCCGAGGTGACGCGGTACTTGGGATGGCCGGCGATCGCGTAGGAGAGCGTCGACTTGCCCGAGCCGTTGGGGCCCATGATGGCGTGCGTCTCGCCCGACGAGACCGTCAGATCGACGCCCTTCAGGATCTCGATCGGCTGCGCGGCGTCGTCGGTGTTCGCGACGTCGACGTGCAGATCGCGGATTTCGAGAGTGGACATGATGTTCCTTGCCTGTCTGTGAATCGGGAGAAGGTGGTCGCGCGAGGGGTCAGACGCCGGTGATGGCGAGTTCCGCCTCGACCGCGTCGGAGAGGCGCTCACGGATGGACGCGACCGGGATCTTCGCGATGATGTCGTGGAAGAAGCCGCGCACGACGAGCTTGCGTGCCTGGTCCTCCGGGATGCCGCGAGCACGGAGGTAGAACAGCTGCTCGTCGTCGAAGCGACCCGTGGCACTCGCGTGACCGGCCCCGACGATCTCGCCGGTCTCGATCTCGAGGTTCGGGACGGAGTCCGCGCGCGCGCCGTCGGTGAGAATCAGGTTGCGGTTGAGCTCGAACGTGTCCGTCCCCTCCGCCTTCGCACCGATGACGACGTCGCCGACCCACACGGTGTGGGTGTCGGGCTTCTTCGACGCCGGGTCGCCCTGCAGGGCGCCCTTGTAGACCACGTTGGACTTGCAGTGCGGCGCGGTGTGGTTGACCAGCAGGCGCTGCTCGAGATGCTGACCGTCGTCCGCGAAGTACAGGCCCAGGAGCTCGGCGTCGCCACCCGGACCGGTGAAGTTCACCGTCGGGGTCAGGCGCACCAGGTCGCCGCCGAGGCTGACCGACACGTAACGCAGGACGCTGTCGCGGCCCACCTTCGCGTGATGCGACGCGACGTGCACCGCGTCGTCGTCCCACTCCTGCAGCGCGACGACCGTGAGGTGTGCGCTGTCCGCGACGACGAACTCGACGTTCTCGGCGTAGGTTCCGCTGCCGCGCTGCTCGAGCACGACGGTCGCCTTGGCGAACGCCTCGACGCGGATCTGGACGTGGCCGTAGGCGACGACGTCCGCTCCCGGACCGTCGACCGTCACGATCAGCGGATCCGCGAGCTCTGCTTCGGAGGCCACCGTGACGACGGTGGCCGAGTCGAAGGACGAGTACGCCTGGGCGGCGACCCGATCGGCCGGCGCACCCGCGGTGCCGAGCCGCGCGTCGTCACGACCGACGGTCTCGACGCACACCGACTCGGGTGCGTCGGTGACCGTCACGGTCGCGGAGCCCGTGGCCACGGCGGTGCCGTCGTGGAGACCGCGCAGGCGCCGCAGCGGTGTGAAGCGCCAGATCTCGTCGCGGCCGGACGGCACCTCGAACGCGGCGACGTCGTAGGACGAGAACTGCGCGCCCTTGTTCGCGACGATCGCGCGCTTGTTCTCGGTGGCGGGGTTCTCGCCGGTGACGGCAGCCTTCACCCCGGTATCGGTGTGGGGCAGGGTCATCCGACCGATCCCTCCATCTGCAGCTCGATCAGGCGGTTGAGCTCGAGGGCGTACTCCATCGGGAGTTCCTTGGCGATGGGCTCGACGAAGCCGCGCACCACCATGGCCATCGCCTCGTCCTCGGTCATGCCGCGGCTCATCAGGTAGAACAGCTGATCGTCGCTGACCTTCGAGACGGTGGCCTCGTGGCCCATCGTCACGTCGTCCTCGCGGATGTCGACGTACGGGTAGGTGTCGCTGCGGCTGATCTGATCGACCAGGAGTGCGTCGCACTTGACGGTCGACTTCGACCCGTGCGCGCCCTTGTTGATCTGGATCAGGCCGCGGTACGACGCCCGGCCGCCGCCGCGAGCGACGGACTTGCTCACGATGTTGGAGGACGTGTTCGGCGCGAGGTGGAGCATCTTCGAGCCGGTGTCCTGGTGCTGGCCCTCGCCGGCGAACGCCACCGACAGAACCTCGCCCTTGGCGTGCTCACCGGTCATCCACACGGCCGGGTACTTCATCGTGACCTTCGAGCCGATGTTGCCGTCGATCCACTCCATCGTCGCGCCGGCCTCGGCCTTCGCGCGCTTGGTGACGAGGTTGTAGACGTTGTTCGACCAGTTCTGGATGGTGGTGTAGCGGCACCGACCACCCTTCTTCACGATGATCTCGACGACCGCCGAGTGCAGCGAGTCGGACTTGTAGATCGGCGCGGTGCATCCCTCGACGTAGTGCACGTAGGCACCCTCGTCGACGATGATGAGCGTCCGCTCGAACTGACCCATGTTCTCGGTGTTGATGCGGAAGTACGCCTGCAGCGGGATGTCGACGTGGACGCCCGGCGGCACGTAGATGAAGGACCCACCGGACCACACCGCGGTGTTCAGTGCGGAGAACTTGTTGTCACCGGCCGGGATCACCGAGCCGAAGTACTCCTGGAACAGCTCCGGGTGCTCACGCAGACCCGAGTCGGTGTCCAGGAAGATGACGCCCTGCTCCTCGAGATCCTCGCGGATCGAGTGGTAGACGACCTCGGACTCGTACTGAGCGGCGACACCCGACACGAGGCGCTGCTTCTCCGCCTCCGGGATGCCGAGGCGGTCGTACGTGTTCTTGATGTCGGCGGGCAGATCGTCCCACGTGGCGGCCTGCTTCTCGCTGGACCGCACGAAGTACTTGATGTTGTCGAAGTCGATACCGTCGAGGTTCGAGCCCCAGTTCGGCATGGGCTTGCGCTCGAACGTGCGCAACGCCTTGAGGCGTGCCTCGAGCATCCACTCGGGCTCGCTCTTCTTGTCGGAGATGTCGCGGACGACGGCGTCGCTGATGCCGCGCTTGGCGCTCGCACCGGCGACGTCGGAGTCGGACCAGCCGTATCCATAGGTCCCGAGAGACGCGATGGTCTCGTCCTGCGTGAGTGTCGCGGGCACCGTGGGGGTCACCTGGTCTGGTGTGACGGTCATGCGGGCTCCTTCCGGAGACGATCGAGCGGGCTGTTCGGGCTGGAGCTGGTGGTACGGGCCGAATCGAGAGCTGTGCGGTCGTGGTGGACCGTGCCGCTGTCGGCAGCATCACTCCGTGCAACGCCGACATCGTCGTCGGTATTGCCTGATTCGGGAGTCGAGAGTGTGCGAAGGGGCACATGGGTGGTGCACGCGCAGTCGCCGTTGGCGATGGTGGCGAGGCGCTGCACGTGCGTTCCGAGCAGATCGGCGAACGCCTCGCGCTCGGCGGTGCACAGCTCGGGGAACTCGGCCGCGACGTGCGAGACCGGGCAGTGGTGCTGGCAGATCTGCACCCCGTTGCCGACCGGGCGGGTGGAGGCGGCGAAGCCGGACTCGGTCAGCGCCTCGGCGATGGCGTCGGCCGTCTCGGAGACGGACTGCTGCGAGGACGTGTCGGCCGGCTCGACGTCGCCCACGATGGACTGGATGCGTCGGCGGGCGAACGTGCGCACCGCGTCGTCGCCGCCGATCTCCCGTAGGTGCCGCATGGCCGCACCCGCGAGATCGTCGTACGAGTGGCCGAGTCGAGAGCGTCCGTGCGCGGTCAGGGAGAACAGCTTCGCGGGGCGACCGCGGGTACGTGCGCCGGGACGCGAGGTCATCGTGACGCGCGCGTCGCCCGCGTCGATGAGAGCATCGAGGTGGCGCCGCACGCCGGCAGCGCTGATGCCGAGACGGGACCCGACCTGGGTGGCGCTGATCGGACCCTCCTCGAGCAGGAGCGTCACGACGGACGACCGCGTGCGACCCTCCGACGTTGCCGAGCCCGATGTTGCCGAGCCAGATACCGAAGCCGGGGTGACGGTGACCGACGCGACGTCGGCGCGGGCGCTGACGCGCTCGCCGGAACGTTCGGTAGTCGTTTTCACAACACCAGTGTGACCGAATTACCGGAGAGGTTCCAGCAAGGGCACCCTGGGTAGCAGGGCCGATGCCGCGGCGACGTTCGTGATCGGCTCCGGTGTCGATACGCTCCGTTCTGTGCCCGCACCTGCCGACGACTCCGAGCCCTCCGCGCCGGTGACACCGACCGACGCCTCGGCGTCCCTCGCGGGCGGCACCGACGACGTGGTCACGGCGGGTGCGACGGAGCCGAGCCGCTCCTGTACGGCCGCGCGGATGCGGGCGACGGCCCGTCGAGCGACGCGCCGGGTGCTGGGGATCGAGGGGTCTCCGCGCAGCGACCGCGTCGCGTTTCTGCACGACAACGAGCCCGAGCGCCCCGAACTGAACGCCGCCGAGGTGCGCGATCTCACACGGATCCGCCGCTTCGGTGCCATCGGCGCCGCGATGATGGCCCTCGGTGCACTGGGCGCCGGCGCACAACCGGTTCTCCAGAATCCGGTGCAGGGTGTCCGCGTGCTCGGGCTCTTCGCTCGCGCGCTCCCCGCCGCACTCACCATCACGATGATCGGCACCGCCGTCGTGGTGCTCGCATGGCTGCTCCTCGGCCGCCTCGCCGTGGGATCTTTCGGCGCGCACTCGTCGCCGCGCCGGATGTCTCGCTCCCAGCTGGACCGCACGCTCGCGCTGTGGATCGTGCCGCTGTGCGTCGCGCCACCGATGTTCAGCAAGGACGTCTACTCGTACCTGGCGCAGAGCGAGATCACGGCCCGCGGACTCGATCCGTACGCCATCGGTCCGCAGGCGGCACTCGGCGTCGACCATGTGCTGACCAGGACCGTGCCGACCATCTGGCGCGACACCCCGGCGCCCTACGGACCGTTCTTCCTGTGGATCGGTCGGGGCATCACCGCGCTCACCGGTGACGACATCGTCGCCGGGATCTTCCTGCATCGCATCGTCGCGCTGATCGGCGTCGCGCTCATCGTGTGGGCCCTCCCCCGCCTCGCCGCCCGGTGCGGAGTGTCCAGCGTGGCGGCGCTGTGGCTCGGTGCCGCCAATCCGCTCCTGCTCTTCCACCTCGTCGCCGGGATCCACAACGAGGCCGCGATGCTGGGCCTGATGCTCGCGGGACTCGAACTCTCGTTCCGTGCGGTCGAGTCCGCGGCACCACTGCGGGGCCGTACCGGCGTGCTGCTGCTCGCCGGCGCGGCGGTCATCGCCCTGTCCGCGACGATCAAGATCCCGTCGGTGCTCGCGCTCGGATTCGTGGGCATGGCCCTGGCCCGTCGATGGGGTGGTCGGCCCCGCGACGTCGCCGCCGCCGCCGCCCTGCTCGGCGCGGTGACCGTCGCCGTGATCCTGGGCGTCAGCGCCGCGAGCGGGCTCGGATTCGGCTGGCTGGACACCCTGGGCACGGCCAACGCCGTGCGCAGCTGGATGTCGTTGCCCACACTGCTCGGCCTCGCCACGGGAGGCGCCGGCGTCCTCCTCGGCATCGGCGACCACACCACTGCCGTGCTGTCCCTCACCCGCCCGATCGCCTCCCTGGTGGCCGCGCTGATCATCGTGCGGATGCTGGTGTCGGTCCTGCTGGGTCGGCTCCACCCCATCGGAGCCCTCGGCGTGTCGCTCGGGGCACTCGTGCTGCTCTTCCCCGTGGTCCAGCCCTGGTACCTGCTGTGGGCCGTCACCCCGCTGGCCGCCTGGGCCACCCGACCGGCGTTCCGGGTGCCGGTGATCGTCTTCTCCGCGTTCGTCTCGCTGATCGTCATGCCGACCGGCGGTGAGGTCCAGCCCTTCGTCATCGTCCAGGCGGCGGTGGCGACAGTCCTGACGATCGCCGTGCTGTACGCCTCGACGAGGCGACTGCTGCCCTGGCGGGCACGCGACGGGGCGGCGGCGCCGGACCGTCCGTCGGACGCCTACGCTGGATCATCGTGACCGCCCGACCTGTCCCTCCGCCCACGGCGTCCGATGCCGGGACGCCGACGGACTCTCCGGCGGTGTCGCTCCGCGGTGTGGTCAAGCACTTCGGTGACGTCGCGGCCGTCGACGGACTCGACATCGAGCTGCAGCGCGGCCGGGTGCTCGCACTCCTCGGTCCCAACGGGGCCGGCAAGACCACCACCGTCGAGATGTGCGAGGGCTTCCACACGCCCGACTCCGGTGAGGTCCGCGTCCTGGGGCTCGATCCCATCGTCGACTCCGACCGTCTCAAGCCGCGGATCGGGGTGATGCTGCAGGGCGGCGGCGCCTACCCCGGCTCGCGTGCGGGCGAGATGCTCGACCTCGTCGCCGCGTACTCGGCCGACCCGCTCGATCCCAAGTGGCTCCTCGGACAGTTGGGGCTCACCGATGCCGTCCGCACGCCGTACCGACGACTCTCCGGCGGTCAGCAACAACGCCTCTCGCTGGCCTGTGCGCTGGTCGGCCGCCCCGAGCTCGTGTTCCTCGACGAGCCGACCGCCGGGCTCGACGCACAGGCCCGGCTCCTCGTGTGGGACCTCGTCGAGGCGCTGCGGCGCGACGGCGTGAGCATCCTGCTGACCACCCACCTCATGGACGAGGCCGAGCACCTCGCGGACGACCTGGTGATCATCGACCACGGCCAGGTCGTCGCCTCGGGGACGCCCACCGAGCTCACCCGTCGGGGCGCCGAGGGCCAGTTGCGCTTCTCCGCACCCTCCGGCCTCGACCTGTCGTTGCTGCAGATGGTGCTGCCCGAGGGGTTCGATCCGGTCGAGAGTTCGCCGGGCTCGTATCTGCTCGAGGGGACCATCGACCCCCAGGTGCTCGCGACGGTGACCTCGTGGTGTGCTCGACTGAACGTGCTGGCCACCGATCTCCGTGTGGAGCAGCGCAGCCTCGAGGACGTCTTCCTCGACCTCACGGGGCGGGAACTGAGAGGGTGAGCGTGACATCACGGTCCGAACGTGCGTCCGACCGATTCGCACCGGGGACGTTCACACCGGATCCCCGGCCCGCACCGCGCCGCCGCATGCTGCTGGCGCAGAGCCGCCTCGAACTACTCCTGCTCTTGCGCAACGGTGAGCAGCTGCTGCTGACGATGTTCATCCCGGTGACGTTGCTCATCGGCCTCACGCTGCTGCCGTTCGGCGACTTCGGCACCGAGCGCGTCGGCACCGTCGTACCCGCCGTGATGACCGTCGCGGTGATGTCGACCGCGTTCACCGGCCAGGCCATCGCCGTCGGCTTCGACCGGCGCTACGGCGCTCTCAAGAGACTCGGCGCCACCGCTCTGCCGAAGTGGGGCGCGATCGCCGGGAAGTCGATCGCCGTCCTCCTTGTGGTCGTGCTGCAGTCGGTACTGCTCGGCGCCATCGGCCTCGCCCTCGGGTGGCGTCCGACTCCCGGCGGACTCGTGCTGGGCGCGCTGGTGATCGCTCTGGGCACCGTCACCTTCGCCACGATGGGCCTCCTGCTCGGCGGGACGCTGCGGGCCGAGATCGTGCTCGCCCTCGCCAACATCGCGTGGTTCGTGATGCTCGGAATCGGCAGCGTGGTGTTCGCGAACGAGGCACTTCCCGGCGGCGTCCGCATGATCGCGCGACTGATCCCGTCGGGCGCGATGGCGGAGACGCTCGAGCAGGCCGTCGTGGGACGAGCCGATCTGTTCGGCATCCTGGTCCTCGTCGTGTGGGCGGCGATCTGCGGCTTCTGGGCGACCCGCAAGTTCTCGTTCACCTGACACCGAAGCCGCAGTCCGACCACCCGAAGCCGCAGGCCGACTACCCCGGGCCGCAGGCCAACTACGCAGCGTAGGAGATGCCGTCTACCATCGACGTGTGCTCTCCCGTGCGTACTTCTCCGTGGTCGACCGCCTCCCGGTCCCCTCCGTTCGCGTCCAGCGAATCATCGCGTTCGTCGTGATCCTGACGCAGGGCGGTATCTCGGTGACGGGCGCCGTGGTCCGGGTGACGGGCTCCGGGCTCGGGTGCCCCACGTGGCCGCAGTGTTTCCCCGGCAGCTTCACGCCCGTCGGCGTGTCCGAGGTGCCCGTCCTGCACCAGGCGGTCGAGTTCGGCAACCGCATGCTCACCTTCGCCGTGGTCCTCACCGCGGCTGCCATCGTCCTGGCGGTGACACGGGCACGGCGCCGCCGCGAGGTGGTCGTCTACGCGTGGCTCATGCCTGCGGGCACGGTGCTGCAGGCCGGCGTCGGCGGCATCACGGTGCTCACCGGGCTGCTGTGGTGGACCGTGGCGGTGCACCTCGTGATCTCGATGCTGATGGTCTGGCTCGCGACGTTGCTGTTCCACAAGATCGGTGAGAAGGACGAGGGCGTCTCGGTACCCGCCGTGCCCGCGCCGCTGCGGTGGTTGACCGTGCTGTCTGCGGTCCTTCTCGCCGGAGTTCTGGTGGCGGGCACCATGGTCACCGGCGCGGGACCGCATGCCGGTGACGCGGACGTGGCTCGGCTCGAGGTGGAGATCGTCACGCTGGTGCACCTGCACGCCGAACTTCTGGTGGGGTACCTGGCGCTGCTGGTGGGGCTCACGTTCGCCGTCTACGCCGTCAGTCCGTCCGGAGCCTCGGCCATCAAGAAGCGTCTGCAGGTGGTCATCGCGATCGTCGTCGCCCAGGCGTGCGTCGGCATCGTCCAGTACTTCACCGACGTCCCTGCGGCCCTCGTGGCCGTCCACGTCGCCGGTGCTGCCGCGGCCACGGCCGCCACGGCCGCTCTCTGGGTGTCTCTGCGGGAGCGGGAGACCGTGCCGGCAGCCGAGGACACCGACGTGACCTCGCCGCGGCTGGCCCGCGCGGACTGATCGGACGCGGTCAGAGACCGTTGCGCGCCTTCGGGAAACGCGACTGACGCGCCACCCATCCCGCCATCTGCGCGAAGTGACCCTTGCGCGGGGTGACGATGCTCGTCAGCTCGCGGTCCCAGTCACCGAGGGTCACGGAGTCGAGCGAGTCCACCACCGCGTGCGCGATGCGGAGATTGCCGGCGACCCGGTCCCCCAGGATCCCGTCGGCACCAACCAGGGTCATGCGGACACCGGCGCGGCCGAGCGGCTGCAACACCACCGTCGCGGACCCGCCGTGCGCTGCGACGAACGACTCGATCGAGGACACCAGGTTCGACGGCGGGGCCGCCGTCTCGGTGCTCTGCCCGGAGTCACCCTTGGGTGCGTTCTCGATGCTCTCGGTGCTCATGATCGTGAGAATACCCGGTCCGTCCCACGCGTCCCTACTGGCCGGTAACTCAGCGGTGGGTCCGTCCCGCCCCCGCTGTCGCGGGCGCGGTGGCAGACTTTTCCCATGCGCGCTGTACTCGTGACCAGAACCGGCGGACCCGACGTCCTCGACGTGACCGACGTCCCCGATCCGGTACCCGGCCCGGCCGATCTACTGGTCCGGGTCCAGGCCTCCGGGATCAACTACATCGACACGTACTTCCGCAGCGGGTCCTACCCGCGGGAGCTGCCGTACGTCCCGGGCGACGAGGGCACCGGCGTCGTCGAGCAGGTGGGCTCGGAGGTGTCCGGGTTCTCGGTCGGCGACCGCGTCGCATGGGCCGCAGCGCTCGGGAGCTACGCCGAACTCGTGCGGGTCCCGGCCGCCGCTGCCATCGCGGTGCCGGCGGGTGTGGATCCCCCTCAGGCGGCATCCGTGCTGCTCCAGGGCATGACGGCGCACTATCTGATCGAGTCGACGTACCCCGTGCGGTCCGGCGACGTGGTGCTGGTGCATGCCGGCGCGGGCGGAGTCGGGCTGATTCTCACGCAGCTCGTCACGGCGAAGGGCGCGACGGTGATCACCACCGTGTCCACCGACGAGAAGGAGGCGTTGTCGCGCGAGGCAGGCGCGACTCACGTTCTCCGCTACGACGACGACATCCCGTCACGCGTGCGCGACATCACCGACGGTGTCGGCGTCGCGGCGGTGTACGACGGCGTCGGTGCCTCGACGTTCGACGCGAGCCTCGAGAGCGTGCGCATCCGCGGGACAGTGGCCCTCTTCGGTGCCGCGAGCGGGCCGGTACCGCCGGTGGACCCGCAACGCCTCAACAAGGCCGGCTCGGTGTTCCTGACCCGCCCCACCCTCGCGCATCACATCCGCGACCGGGCAGAGCTGGAATGGCGCGGCGGAGACGTGGTGCGCGCGCTGGCGGACGGAACCCTGACGGTCCGAGTCGAGCATCGCTATCCACTCGAGCAGGCCCGGCAGGCGCACATCGACCTGGAGAGCCGGCGGACGGCGGGATCGATCGTGCTGGAACCCTGACGCGGAGCGGATGTCAGGAGACGAAGTCGGAGACCGTGGACATCCCGAGCACGGAGTCGACGGCGAGACCGATGAAGACGACCGCGAGGTAGTTGTTCGACTGCAGGAACAGGCGCAGCGGCTTCACGGCCTCGCCGCGTCTCACGCCCGAGTAGAGCTGGTGCGCCATGAGGAGGAACCAGGCACCCGCCGCCAGGGCGACCGCGGCGTAGACGACACCGGCCGCCGGGATCAACGCAGCCGTGGCCGCAACCGTGGCCCAGGTGTAGAGGACGATCTGCCGGGTGACGACCTGTTCGGTGGCGACGACGGGCAGCATGGGCACACCCGCCGCCTTGTAGTCGTCCTTGTAGCGCATGGCCAGGGCCCATGTGTGGGGCGGAGTCCAGAAGAAGATGACGAGGAACAGGACGATCGCCTGCCACCCGACGGTCCCGGTCACGGCGGACCATCCGACGAGTGCGGGCATGCATCCCGCGGCACCGCCCCAGACCACGTTCTGCGAGGTCCGGCGCTTGAGCACCATCGTGTAGACGAGGACGTAGAACAGAATCGTCGCGACGACCAGGATCCCACTGAGGAGGTTCGCCGCCCACCAGAGCCAGAGGAGAGATCCGACTCCGAGGAGCGCGCCGAAGACGAAGGCGTGCGACGTCGGCACGGCCTCGCGGGCCAGGGGCCGCCGCGCGGTGCGCTTCATGACCTTGTCGATGTCCGCGTCGACGACGCAGTTCAGCGTGTTGGCGCTGGCGGCACCCATCCACCCGCCGAACAGCGTGG
This sequence comes from Rhodococcus sp. NBC_00294, assembly GCF_036163995.1. NCBI lineage: Bacteria > Bacillati > Actinomycetota > Actinomycetes > Mycobacteriales > Nocardiaceae > Rhodococcus > Rhodococcus sp. NBC_00294. Next base: position 3,118,636 of record NZ_CP108043.1, on the reverse strand, counting down.
CGAACAGCAGCGGGAGGTTCACCGTGCCGCGGTCCGCGAGGAGCATCGTGGGGATGGTCGCGACCAGGAGGAGCTCGATCACGCGCGGTTTCGTCAGCGCGATGTAGGCGGCGGGTTTGGCCGTCAGCCGGCCGAGTCTCGACGTGGGAGCGGTCGACACGTCCCGGGTCGGACTGTCGGTGAACCCGTGTCCGCTCGGGCTCTGCCGCATACCCACTCGAATCTCCCTCTCGCACCGTCCGCTCCACCACCCGGCCCAGTTACCGAGCGGAATGGTGCTACTACAAGCGATGGTAGACGCCGCCTGTGTCATCACCCCAATCGGCGGGTAGTCGGATGGTTCGGGCGTCGTGTGACGGATCGGCGGCGGACCACCCGTCGCGGAACCAGCGAGGCGTCCCGGACGGAACTAGGCTCGACCGTGAACCGGGTATCCCCGACCGACCCGCCGGGGAACTAGGCTCATCACGCGCGGAGCGGCGACGAGTGCGCCGCGTCCGTGCACTACTGGCCACCCCCACCCCGACAGTGTCAGGAGATCTCCACCCGTGTCGATCACAGACGACATCACCGTTCTCACCAGCGCTCACCATCCGAGCGACTGGACCGATCTGGACACACGGGCGGTGGACACTGTGCGTGTTCTCGCTGCCGACGCGGTGCAGAAGGTCGGCAACGGCCACCCCGGAACCGCCATGAGCCTCGCTCCCCTGGCGTACTCGCTCTTCCAGCGCACGATGCGCCACGATCCCACGGACACCACGTGGATCGGCCGCGATCGCTTCGTGCTCTCGTGCGGCCACTCGAGCCTCACGCTGTACATCCAGCTCTACCTGGGCGGCTTCGGCCTCGAGCTCGCCGATCTCGAGGCGCTGCGCACGTTCAAGTCGAAGACTCCCGGCCACCCGGAGTTCCGCCACACCAAGGGCGTCGAGATCACCACCGGCCCGCTCGGTCAGGGCCTGGCCTCGGCCGTCGGCATGGCCATGGCGTCGCGCCGTGAGCGTGGACTCTTCGATCCCGAGCCCGCATGGGGCGACAGCCCGTTCGATCACTACGTCTACGTCATCGCGTCCGACGGCGACATCGAGGAGGGCATTACCTCCGAGGCGTCCTCACTCGCCGGCACGCAGCAGCTCGGCAACCTGATCCTGTTCTACGACGACAACAAGATCTCCATCGAGCACTCCACCGACATCGCGCTGTCCGAGGACACCGCCAAGCGCTACGAGGCGTACGGCTGGCACGTGCAGGTCGTGGAGGGCGGCGAGAACGTCACCGCCATCGAGGAGGCGGTCGAGGCGGCCAAGGCCGTCACCGACAAGCCCTCGATCATCGTGCTGCGCACCATCATCGGCTTCCCGGCCCCCACGATGATGAACACCGGTGCCGTCCACGGTGCCGCTCTGGGTGACGACGAGGTCGCCGCCGTGAAGAAGGCGCTCGGCTTCGATCCCGAGAAGACGTTCGAGGTCACCGACGAGGTCATCGAGCACACCCGCGGCCTGCAGGCGCGTGGCCGCGCGGCGCACGAGGCGTGGAGCAAGGACTTCGACGCGTGGAGCGAGCGCGAGCCCGACCGTCGCCGCCTGCTGGACCGTCTGACCGAGGGCACGCTGCCCGACGGATGGACCGACGTCCTCCCCACCTGGGAGCCGGGCGGCAAGGCCATCGCGACGCGCGCCGCGTCCGGTGAGGTCCTCAGTGCCGTCGGCCCGGTCCTGCCGGAGCTGTGGGGCGGCTCCGCCGACCTCGCCGGCAGCAACAACACCACCATGAAGGGCGCCAAGTCCTTCGGCCCGACGTCGATCTCCACCGACGACTGGGACGCCGAGCCCTACGGCCGCACGCTGCACTTCGGTATCCGCGAGCACGCGATGGGCGCGATCCTGTCCGGCATCGTCATGCACGGACCGACGCGTGCGTACGGCGGCACCTTCATGCAGTTCAGTGACTACATGCGTCCCGCGGTGCGCCTCGCGTCCCTCATGGACATCGATCCCATCTACGTCTGGACCCACGACTCCGTCGGTCTCGGCGAGGACGGCCCGACGCACCAGCCGGTCGAACACCTCGCGGCGCTGCGCGCGATCCCGAACCTCTCGGTCGTGCGCCCCGGCGATGCGAACGAGACCGCCCACGCCTGGCGCGCGGTGCTCGCGCGCTCGTCGAGCAGCGGACCCGTCGGCCTCGCGCTCACCCGTCAGGGCATCCCGATTCTCGACGGCACCAGCTACGAGGGTGTCTCCAAGGGCGGGTACGTCCTGGTCGAGTCGTCCAAGGCCGCACCCGACGTGATCATCGTCGCGACCGGTTCCGAGGTGCAGTACGCCGTGGAGGCACAGAAGCTTCTCGAGGCGCAGGACATCGCGGCGCGCGTCGTCTCGATGCCGTGTGTCGAGTGGTTCGAGAGCCAGGACCAGAACTACCGCGACCAGGTCCTTCCGCCCACCGTGAAGGCCCGTGTCTCCATCGAGGCCGGCATCGCGATGCCCTGGTACAAGATCGTCGGCGGCTTCGGCGAGATCATCTCGCTCGAGCACTTCGGCGAGTCCGCGGACGCGGCGACGCTCTTCCGCGAGTACGGCTTCACGGCCGAGGCCGTCGTGGCCGCAGCTCAGCGCTCCATCACCAACGTGAAGGGATGACAGCATGACTCAGAACCAGAATCTCGCAGACCTGTCCGCCGCCGGAGTCTCGGTCTGGCTGGACGACCTCTCCCGTGACCGGATCTCCTCGGGCAACCTGAAGGACCTGATCGACTCCAAGTCGGTCGTCGGCGTCACCACGAACCCGTCGATCTTCCAGGCCGCCCTGTCGAAGGGCACCTCGTACGACGAGCAGGTGAACGAGCTCGCCGCTCGCGGTGCCGACGTCGATTCCGTCATCCGCACGGTCACCACCGACGACGTCCGCAATGCGTGCGACGTGCTCGCACCGGTGTACGAGGCGACCAACGGAGTCGACGGACGGGTGTCCATCGAGGTCGATCCCCGCCTGGCCCATGACACCGACAAGACGGTCGCGCAGGCGATCGAGCTGTGGAAGATCGTCGACCGGCCCAACGTCCTGATCAAGATCCCCGCCACCGAGGCCGGCATCCCCGCCATCGCCAAGGTCATCGGCGAGGGCATCAGCGTCAACGTCACGCTCATCTTCTCGGTCGAGCGCTACGAGGCCGTCATGAACGCCTACCTCGAGGGACTCGAGTCGGCGAAGGCCGCGGGCCATGACCTGTCGTCGATCCACTCGGTCGCGTCGTTCTTCGTCTCGCGCGTCGACACCGAGATCGACAAGCGTCTCGACGCCATCGGAACACCGGAGGCGACCGACCTGAAGGGCAAGGCCGCACTGGCCAACGCACGCCTCGCGTACGTCGCCTACCAGCAGGTCTTCGAGATCGGGTCGCGTTTCCAGGGCATGCTGACCGACAACGCCCGGCCGCAGCGCCCGCTCTGGGCCTCCACCGGAGTGAAGGACCCGACCCTGCCCGACACGCTGTACGTGTCCGAGCTGGTCGCCCCGAACACCGTCAACACCATGCCCGAGAAGACGATGGACGCCTTCGCCGACCACGGCGAGGTCACCGGCGACACCATCACGGGCAAGGGTCAGGAGTCGCAGGCCGTCTTCGACGCCATCAGTGCACTGGGTATCGACCTGACCGACGTCTTCCTCGTGCTCGAGAACGAGGGCGTCCAGAAGTTCGAGGCGTCGTGGGGCGAACTGCTCGATGCCACCTCCGAGCAACTCTCCGCCGCGTCGAAGAGCTGAACCGTGGCGACGGAGTCAGCCACACCCTGGGTGAATCCGCTCCGTGACAGCAGAGACAAGCGTCTCCCGAGGATCGCCGGGCCCTGCAGCCTGGTGATCTTCGGTGTCACCGGCGACCTGGCGCGCAAGAAGTTGATGCCGGCGGTGTACGACCTCGCGAACCGTGGGCTCCTGCCGCCCGGGTTCGCGCTGGTCGGGTTCGCCCGGCGTGAATGGTCGGACCAGGACTTCGGCACCATCGTCCACGACGCGGTCCGGGAGCACTCCCGGACGCCGTTCCGTGAGGACGTGTGGGAACGGTTGTCGGAAGGCATCCGCTTCGTGCAGGGGTCGTTCGACGACGCCGCGGCGTTCGATCAGCTCACGAGAACGCTCGCGGAACTCGACGTCGAGCGCGGAACCGGTGGGAACCACGCGTTCTACCTGTCCATCCCGCCGGGCGCGTTCCCCACGGTGCTCGAGCAGTTGTCGGCGTCCGGTCTCGCCACCGGACCGGAGACCGAGGACGAGGCGCCGCGGCACTGGCGTCGAGTGGTGATCGAGAAGCCCTTCGGCCACGATCTCGCGAGCGCGAAGGAGCTCAATGCGATCGTCAACCGGGTGTTCCCGGAGGATCGCGTCTTCCGCATCGACCACTACCTCGGCAAGGAGACGGTCCAGAACATCCTGGCGCTGCGCTTCGCCAACCAGCTGTTCGACCCGATCTGGAACGCCCACTACGTGGACCACGTGCAGATCACGATGGCCGAGGACATCGGCCTGGGGGGTCGAGCCGGGTACTACGACGGCATCGGCGCTGCGCGCGACGTGATCCAGAACCACCTGCTGCAGTTGCTCGCCATCACCGCGATGGAGGAGCCGGTCAGCTTCAGCCCCAGCGAGCTGCAGAGCGAGAAGATCAAGGTCCTCTCGTCGACGCGTCTGGCAGAGCCCTTCGCGCAGACCGCCGCCCGCGGGCAGTACACCTCGGGATGGCAGGGCAGCCAGAAGGTGAAGGGGCTCAAGGAGGAGGAGGGGTTCGACACGGAGTCGAACACCGAGACCTACGCGGCCATCACCCTCGAGGTGGACACCCGGCGGTGGGGCGGCGTGCCGTTCTACCTCCGCACGGGAAAGTCGCTCGGGCGGCGCGTGACCGAGATCGCGATGATCTTCAAACGCGCACCGCACCTGCCGTTCGACGCCACGATGACCGAGGAACTGGGCCAGAACGCACTCGTCATCCGCGTGCAGCCCGACGAGGGCGTCACGCTGCGCTTCGGATCGAAGGTGCCGGGGTCCAGCATGCAGGTGCGGGACGTCAGCATGGACTTCAGTTACGGCCAGGCCTTCACCGAGTCGTCGCCCGAGGCGTACGAGCGGCTCATCCTCGACGTGCTGCTCGGTGAGCCGTCGCTCTTCCCGGTCAATGCCGAAGTCGAGCTGTCGTGGAAGATCCTCGACCCCATCCTCGAATACTGGGCGTCCGGAGGCGCGGCCGATCCGTACGAGGCCGGCACGTGGGGCCCCGACTCGGCCAACGAGATGATGCAGCGCACCGGACGCGAATGGAGAAGGCCGTGATCGTCGATCTGCCCGCCACCACCACCGGTGCCGTCTCGAAGAAGCTGGTGGAGCTCCGCGAATCGGGCGGCGCCGTCACGCTCGGTCGGGTGCTCACCCTGGTGGTCGTCATCCGTGATCCCGCGAAGTTCGAAGCCGCGATCGAGGCGGCCAACGAGGCCAGCCGGGAGCACCCGTGTCGTGTGATCGTGTTGGCCCGCGGTGATCGCGACGACGACGACGTGCTGGACGCGCAGATCCGCGTCGGCGGCGACGCGGGCGCGTCCGAGGTGGTCTTCCTGCGACTACGGGGCGAGCTGTCGGAACACGAGCAGAGCGTCGTCCTCCCCTTCCTGCTGCCGGACACCCCCGTGGTGGCCTGGTGGCCGAGCGGAGCACCGGCGGTCCCGAAGGAGGACCCGGTGGGCCGACTCGCCATCCGCCGGATCACCGACGCGACCAACTCACCCGACCCGCGCGCTGCCATCTCGTCGCGACTCGAGTCGTACGCCGAGGGGGATTCCGACCTCGCCTGGTCGCGCATCACCTATTGGCGTGCGCTGCTCACCACGGCACTCGACCAGCAGGCCGAGCCGGTGCGATCGGTGACCGTGTCGGGTCTGCGCGAGGAGCCCGCACTGGACATCCTCGCCGGGTGGTTCGCCGCCCGCCTCGACGTCCCCGTGGTGCGCAAGGTCGGCGACCTGCGTGTGGAGATGGTGCTGGCCGACAGCACCGTGTCCATCAGCAGGCCGCAGACCGGCACCACGGCCACCCTCATCCGCACCGGACAACCGGACACGCTGGTCTCACTCGCCCGGAGGGAGACCCGCGACTGCCTCGCGGAGGAGCTGCGTCGACTCGACCGTGACGAGATCTACGAAGAGGCCCTCGCCGGCCTGACGAAGGTGACCTATGAGTGAGACACGACCGGAGATCCACCGTTCCGACGACACGGCGGCTCTCGCCCGCGCCGCGGCCGAGCGATTCGTCTCGGTGGTCGTCGATGCCCAGCGAGCACGCGGTACCGCCTCCGTGGTGCTGACCGGTGGCGGCACCGGCGTCGCGACCCTGGCCGCTGTCCGCGACCTCGGCGGTGATATCGACTGGTCCGCCGTCGACGTCTTCTTCGGTGACGAACGCTTCCTCCCCGAGGGCGACCCGGAACGCAACTACATGCAGGCCAGGGACGCCCTGCTCGATCACGTCGGCGTCGATCCCGACCGCGTGCACGTCATGGCCCCGTCCGACTCGCCGCTGGGCGACGACGTCGAGGCCGCGGCGGTGACCTACCTGCAGTCGGTGGCAGCCTTCGCACCGGAGGACGGACCCGCCTTCGACATCCACCTGCTCGGCATGGGCCCGGATTCTCACGTCAACTCCCTCTTCGCCCACGGTGACGCGGTGCAGGAGAAGTCACGCTGGGTCGTGGCCGTGACCGACTCCCCCAAGCCGCCTCCCGTGCGCATCACGCTGACGCTCCCGGCGGTGAACAGGTCTCGGCACGTGTGGTTCCTCGTCTCGGGCGAGGGCAAGGCCGATGCCGTCGCCGCCTGTGTCGGGGGCGCGGACCCGGTCGAGCATCCGGCCGCCGGGGCACACGGCCTCGAGTCGACCGTGTGGTTCCTGGACGCGGGGTCGGCGTCCCGCCTCTGAGCGACGCGGGGTCGGCGTCCCGCCTCTGAGCGACGGTCAGGCCGGCGGCCGTCCGGGCTGATCGTCCTTCGGTCGGACGGGTGTCGAGGCCGCTGGTCGACGCCGGGGCACTCCCCTGCGCCACGCGGATCCGGTTGCGGTGCAACGGTGTTCGTTCTGCGGAGTCATGACGGAGATCCTCCCGGCGTCGAATGTGTCTGTTCTGTTCGACGCCGGGAGGGTCCTCGCGGTTCCCTCTATCCGCTGTTGCGCAACGCGGTCGCGAGCCCGTTCATGGTCAGCAGGATGCCGCGCTTGACCTGCTCGCGATCGTCTCCCGCCCGCAGCTGTGCGAGTAGTTCCACCTGCAGGTGGTTCAGCGGCTCGAGGTACGGGAAGCGGTTGAACACCGACCGCGCCAGCGCCGGGTTGTCGTCGAGCAGCCCGTCGTGCCCGGTGATCTTCAGGTACATCGACACGGTCTTGGCATGCTCGGTCGAGATCATGTCGAAAACGGTCTTGCGGAGCTGCTCGTCCGGCACCAGTTCGGAGTACCGGGCGGCGAGCCCCAGATCCGACTTGGCCATGACCTGCGCCATGTTGGACAGCACCGTCCGGAAGAACGGCCACCGCCGGTACAGATGGGTCAACGTGGCCAGCTTGTCCGCGTCGCCGCCGACCCAGTCCTCGAACGCGGTACCCACTCCGTACCAGCCGGGCAACATCACCCGCGACTGACTCCACGACATCACCCACGGGATCGCCCGCAGGTCGTACACCGAGTTGGTGGGCTTCCGCGACGCCGGCCGGCTGCCGATGTTGAGCTCCCCGATCTCGGCGACCGGTGTGGACATCCGAAAGTACTCGACGAAGCCCGGCGTCTCGTGGACCAGTGCCCCGTACGCGGCCTGGGCGCGTGCCGCCAGATCGTCGAGCAACGCGTAGGCCGGCTCGGCGTCGTCCCCGAGCCCCTCGACGTCGAGCAACGTGCTCTCGATGGTCGCCGCCAACAGCGTCTCGAGGTTGCGGCGCGCCAGGCGGGGTTCCGCGTACTTCGCCGCGATCACCTCGCCCTGCTCGGTGATCCGCAGCGAGCCGGTGACCGCACCGGTGGGCTGAGCGAGGATGGCGTCGTAGCTCGGGCCACCGCCGCGGCCCACGGTGCCACCGCGGCCGTGGAACAGTCGTAGCCGGATCCCGGCGGCGCGTGCAGCCTCGACGAGGTCGAGTTCGGCACGGTAGAGCGCCCAGTTCGCGGCCAGGTACCCGCCGTCCTTGTTGGAGTCGGAGTACCCCAGCATCACTTCCTGGTTGTCCCCGCGGGACGTCACCAGCGCCCGGTAGACGGGGATGGACAACGTCGCGGTGAGGGTCGCCGCGCCCTGCTGGAGATCGTCGATCGTCTCGAACAGCGGCACCACACCGACGGGCGAGGACGGACCCGTCTCGGCGTCGCCGGGATCGAGGATGCCCGCCTCCTTGAGCAGCACCGCGGCCTCGAGCATGTCGCTGACCGAGGTGCACATGCTGATGATGTAGTTCGGCACCGCGCCGCCGCCGAAGGTGCGCACGGCGTCCGCGGCGGACTCGACGATCGCCAGCTCCTTGGCCGTCTGCTCGCTGAACTCCGCGCGGGGCCCGATGAGGGGTCGCCGCGTCTCGAGCTCGGCGGAGAGGATCGCGACGCGCTCGTCCTCCGACAGTGACGCGTAGTCCGCGTGGACGTCCGCCCAGGCCAGCAACTCCGCCACGACCTGTTCGTGGATCTCGGAGTTCTGCCGCATGTCGAGCCCGGACAGGTGGAACCCGAAGGTCTCAAGCGCCTGCCGGAGCGTCGCGAGTCGGTCGTCGGCGATGACGCCGTTGGCCGTGCGCCGCAACGAGCGGTCCAGCAGGTCCAGATCGTCGAGCATCTCCTGCGGGGCGCCGTACGGCTCGAGTTCCGGCGAGTCGAGGGTGTTGTCCGGAACCACGTCCAGCATGCGGCGTGCCGTCGCCGACAGTCGCCCGCGGATACCGCGCACAGCTCGGCGGAAGGGCTCGTCCGCGCGGAACGCCGACTCGTCCTTCGACGCATCGGCCAGGGCCTGCAGGTCCGCGTCCACGTCGATCAACCGAGCCGACATGGACAGCTCGTGCTCGAGACCGACGAGATCCGCGAGATACCGGGTGAACGCCACCTGCGCGGCACGGTTGGTCGCGCGGTGCACGATCTCCCCGGTGACGAAGGGGTTGCCGTCCCGGTCGCCGCCGATCCACGATCCGGGTCGCAGCATCGGCTGCGTCAGCAGGTCGGCATCCGGCCAACGGCTGCGGAGCGCTGCCCGCAGCTCGGTGTTGATGCGTGGGATCACGTCGAAGAGCGACATGTCGTAGTAGCGCAGACCCACCTCGATCTCGTCCTGGATCCGCAAGCGTGACAGCCGGATCAGCGCCGTCTGCCACAGTGCGAGGATCTGCCGCTCGATCTTCGCGTCGGTCTCCGCGATCTCCGTGTCGTCCAGTTCCGTGCGCTCACGGAAGCGCATCAGATCGGTGATGCGGCTCTGGATCTCCGACACGGTGCGGCGACGCGTCTCGGTGGGATGCGCGGTGATGACGGGCGACACCAGGGCGTCGCGGAGCAGGTCCTCCACCGTGGCGGCGTCGAGGCGCGCCGCATCGAGCTTGCTGTAGGTGGAGGCGAGACTGCTGTCCTGAGGCGGCTCCCCGGCACGCACGTGCACGGCGCGGCGGCGCTCGCGGTGAATGTCCTCCGCCAGGTTGGCGAGAAGCGAGAAGTGACTGAACGCCCGGATCACCGGGATGGCACGCGTGATGTCGATTCCGTCGAAGAGCCGGGCGAGTTCGCCGCGATCGATCTCCGACCGCCGCACCCGGAACGACTCCACTCGGGCCTGCTCGACGAGGTCGAAGATCTCCTCGCCCTCGTGGTCCCGGACGACGGAACCGAGTATTCCACCGAGGAGCCGAATGTCCTCTCGCAGAGGTTCGGTGGCGGGCAGACCTGGATCCACGACTGTCATGAGGACAGTATCGTCGGCGCACCCCCGGACCGCAGCGCGGGGCTCACGGCAGGGGTCACGTCACCCGATCAGGCGAACTTGATCTCCAGGCCGATGCCCAGGATGCAGATGAGCCACACGACACCGGTGAAGACGGTGACACGGTCGAGGTTCTTCTCGACGACGCTGGACCCGGACAGAGACGACTGCACGCCACCACCGAACAGGCTCGACAGGCCGCCGCCCTTGCCGCGGTGCAGCAGGACGAAGACGAGCAGGCCGATGCTGGTGACCACCAGCAGGATGTCCAGGAACGTGCGCATGATGGCCAATGTTACAGGCCGCGCGCCGCCGAACGACGAAGGGCACGTCGCGTGTGCGACGTGCCCTTCGATCGGTGATGCGCGGTGGGTCAGGGAAGCGGTCCCCCGGCGGCGATGGCACACAGGGTGGCGAACTCGTCCGCCTTCAGCGACGCTCCGCCCACCAGTGCACCGTCGACGTCGGTCTGGCCGACGATCTCGCCCACGTTCTTCGAGCTGACCGATCCGCCGTACAGCACACGGACCGCCGCCGCCGTGTCGACGTCGGCGAGCGACGCCAGCTCCTGACGGATGGCTCCGCAGACTTCCTGCGCGTCCGCGGCACTGGCCACGCGGCCGGTACCGATGGCCCACACCGGCTCGTAGGCGACGACGATCTTCCCGATCTCCTCAGCACTCAGACCCGCGAGGGACCCGCGGAGCTGCTCGACGTTGAACGCCACGTGCTCGCCGGCCTCCCGCACCTCGAGACCCTCACCGATGCAGACGATCGGCACGAGTCCGTGCTTCAGCGCGGCCTTGGTCTTGGCGAGCACCGCCTCGTCGGTCTCGCCGTGTCCGGCGCGACGCTCCGAGTGCCCGACCACGACGTACGTGCAGCCCAGCTTGGCCAGAAAGGCACCGCTGATGTCGCCGGTGTAGGCGCCGGAGTCGTGGGGCGAGAGATCCTGCGCGCCGAACGTGAGCAGGAGCTTGTCGCCCTCGATCAACGTCTGGACACTGCGGATGTCGGTGAACGGCGGGATCACCGCGACGTCGACCTTCTCGAAGTACTTCGCTGGCAACGAGAAGGCGATCTTCTGCACCAGGGCGATGGCCTCGAGGTGGTTCAGATTCATCTTCCAGTTACCGGCGATGAACGGGGTCCTGGCCTTACGGTCGAGCGAAGCTCGTGGAGATGTCATGGTTCAGCCCTCCAGTACCGACAGGCCGGGGAGCTGCTTGCCCTCGAGGTACTCGAGGGAGGCACCGCCACCGGTGGAGATGTGCGAGAAACCGGCGTCCGGGAGACCCAGCGTGCGCACGGCCGCGGCGGAGTCGCCACCGCCCACGACACTGAACGCGCCCTTCGTGGTCGCCGCGATGATCGCCCGAGCGATACCTTCGGTGCCCTTCGAGAACTTCTCGAACTCGAAGACTCCGGCGGGACCGTTCCAGAAGATGGTCTTGGCGTTGCTCAGCACCGCCTCGAAACGGTCCACCGAGTCGGGCCCCACGTCCAGACCCATCCAGCCGTCGGGGATCTCCGACGCCTTCACCGTCTTCGACTCCGCGTCGGCGGAGAAGCTGTCGGCGACGACGAAGTCCGTCGGAAGGTGGATGACGTCACCGAAACGCTCGAGCAGGTCCTTGCACGTCTCGATGCGATCTTCCTGCAGCAGCGACGTGCCCACGGAATACCCTTGCGCCGCAAGGAAGGTGAAAGCCATGCCGCCGCCGATGACCAGCGTGTCGACCTTCGGCGCCAGCGCCTCGATGACACCGATCTTGTCGGACACCTTGGAGCCGCCGAGCACCACGGCGTAGGGACGCTCGGGGGTCTCGGTCAGCTTCGTCAGGACGTCGACCTCGGTCGCGACCAGCGTGCCCGCGTAGTGCGGGAGCAGCGTCGCGACGTCGTAGACCGACGCCTGCTTGCGATGCACGACACCGAAACCGTCGGACACGAACGCGGCGTCGTCGCCGGCCAGCGTGGCCAGTTCCTTCGCCAGCGCCAGCCGCTCGGCGTCGTCCTTGCTGGTCTCGCGCGGATCGAAGCGGATGTTCTCGAGCAGGAGAACGTCTCCGTCGGTCAGACCCTCGGCGCGAGCCTCGGCGTCCTGACCGACGACGTCACCGGCGAGCTGGACGTGGCGTCCCAGCAGTTCGCCGAGCTTCGCCGCGACCGGAGCCAACGAGAACGCGGCGTCCGGCTTGCCCTCCGGCCGGCCGAGGTGCGCGGTCACGATGAGCTTGGCACCCGCCTCGAGCAGCGTCTTCAGCGTCGGGAGCGACGCCTCGATACGGCCGGCGTCCGTGATCTGCCCGTCGTCGAGCGGAACGTTGAAATCGGCACGGACGAGGACGCCGCGTCCGTCGACGCCCTCGTCGATGAGATCCTGCAGTGTCTTGACGGCCATCGGGTCAGAGCGACTTTCCGACGAGTCCGATGAGGTCGACGAGACGGTTGGAGTAGCCCCACTCGTTGTCGTACCAGGAGACGATCTTGACCTGGTCCTCGATGACCTTGGTCAGGCCCGAGTCGAAGATCGACGACGCCGGGTCGGTGACGATGTCGGAGGAGACGATCGGTGCGTCGGTGTACTTCAGGATGCCCTTCAGCGGGCCCTCGGCCGCAGCCTTCATGGCCGCGTTGATCTCCTCGACCGAGGCGGTCTTGCGCACCTGGGCGGTGAGGTCGGTGACCGAACCCGTGGGGATCGGGACGCGCAGCGCGTAGCCGTCGAGCTTGCCGAGCAGCTGCGGGAGCACCAGGCCGATGGCCTTCGCGGCGCCGGTGCCCGTGGGCACGACGTTGAGCGCGGCGGCGCGGGCGCGACGCAGGTCCGAGTGCGGACCGTCCTGCAGGTTCTGATCCTGCGTGTAGGCGTGGATCGTGGTCATGAGGCCCTTGACGATGCCGAACTCGTCGTCGAGCACCTTGGCGATGGGGCCGAGGCAGTTGGTGGTGCACGAAGCGTTCGAGATGATGTTCTGGCTGCCGTCGTACTTGTCGTCGTTGACGCCCATGACGATGGTGATGTCCTCGCCCTTGGCCGGCGCGGAGATGATGACCTTCTTGGCACCGGCGTCGATGTGGCCCTGAGCCTTCGACGCGTCGGTGAAGATGCCGGTGGACTCGACGACGACGTCGACGCCCAGGTCTCCCCACGGCAGGGCGGAGGGACCCTCGCGCAGCGAGAGAGCCTTGATCTTGCGGTCGCCGACGACGATGGTGTCGTCGCCCTCGAGCGAGACGTCGTGCGGGAGGCGGCCGAGGATGGAGTCGTACTTGAGCAGGTGAGCGAGCGTTGCGTTGTCGGTGAGGTCGTTCACCGCAACGATCTCGATGTCGGTGGTGCCGAGCGCCTTCTGCGCATCGACCGCCCGGAAGAAGTTACGTCCGATACGACCGAAGCCGTTCACGCCAACCCGAACCGTCACTGTTCGCTCCTTTGTGTTGAAACTCGTGTTCCTCGTCGATGCACGGGTCGTGCATCGGTTTCCTCCACCGCACGTGATGGTGCGGACGTGTCCGTCACGGGCGACCGAGCCGCTCCGTGACCTGTGATCACCCTAATGGTTCGGGGTGGTGCAGTTCTCGGTCAGGCACCCGCGCTCATGCCTCGTCGAGCAGGTCGGCCGTGACGGCCGACTCCGTGTCCGGGATGCCCGAGTCCTTCGCCTTGCGGTCGGCCATGGACAGCAGTCGGCGGATCCGGCCCGCCACCGCGTCCTTCGTCATGGGCGGATCGGCGAGCTGCCCGAGCTCCTCGAGCGACGCCTGCCGGTGCTGCACGCGCAGGTGACCCGCCGCGGCGAGATGGTCCGGGACGTCCTCGCCGAGAATCGCGAGCGCCCTCTCGACCCGCGCCGCGGCCGCGACGGCCGCCCGCGCGGAGCGTCGCAGGTTGGCGTCGTCGAAGTTCGCGAGACGGTTCGCCGTGGCCCGCACCTCCCGGCGCATCCGGCGCTCCTCCCACGTCAGTCGAGTGTCCTGGGCGCCCATCCTCGTGAGGAGGACACCGATGGCCTCGCCGTCGCGTACGACCACGCGATCGGCGCCGCGCACCTCTCGGGCCTTGGCCGCCACACCGAGCCTGCGGGCGGCGCCGACCAGCGCGAGTGCTGCCTCGGGTCCGGGGCAGCTGACCTCGAGCGCGGACGATCGACCGGGTTCGGTGAGCGAGCCGTGCGCGAGGAACGCACCGCGCCACGCCGCCTCGGAATCGGCGACGGTGCCGCCCACCACCTGGGCGGGAAGTCCGCGCACCGGCCGACCACGCATGTCGAGGAGCCCGGTCTGGCGCGCCAGGGCCTCGCCGTCCTTGGCCACCCGGACGATGTAGCGGGTCGACTTGCGCAGCCCGCCCGCGCCGATGGAGTGCACGTCCGCGTTGTAGCCGAACAGATCGAACACCTCGCGCTTGAGCCGCCGGGCGATGGACAGCTGGTCCACCTCCGCCTCGACGACGACGCGACCGGCCACGATGTGCAGCCCCCCGGCGAAGCGCAGCAACGCGGCGACCTCCGCCTTGCGGCAGCTGACCGCCGTGATGGTGAGGCGGCTCAGTTCGTCCTTGACATCGGCTGTCATGGCCACGACGTCGATCCCTTCCTGCTGTCGGTGCTGCTGTCGAGGTCGGCCCGGTCGGCGCCCTCGAGAACAGCGGCGAACACGGCCGCGAGCTTGCTCGGGTCGTGTGCGTGTGGTGTCGCCCCCGCGACGTCGGCGTGGATCACGTCGGCGCCGAACACCGCGGCGGCCCGCGCGAGGTGATCACGCTCGGACCCCGGCGGCACCGACGTCGAGTCGACCACCACGTGATGCACCCGAAAACCCGGCGCGTGTTGGGACAGTACGTGGAGATGACGCTCCGCCGAGAATCCCGTGGTCTCCCCCGGCTCCGGCCCGAGATTGAGCACCAGCACCTTGCGGGCCTCGGTGGCGCGGAGCGCCGAGGCGAGCTCGGGCACGAGGACGTGCGGCAACACGCTGGAGAACCAGGACCCGGGTCCGAGGACGACCAGATCGGCGGCGCCCACAGCGGTGACGGCCTGCTCGGTGGCCGGCGGATCCGACGGGCGCAGTCGGACGCGCCGCACCTTGCCGGGGGTGGTGGCGACGGCGACCTGCCCACGGATGACGCGGCTCACGCGCGGGTCGGACTCGAGTCCCGACACGTCCGCCTCGATGTCCAGGGCGATGGGCGACATCGGCAGCACCCGGCCGTCGACACCGAGCAACCGCGCGGCCTCGTCGAGTGCGGCCACCGGGTCACCGAGCACCTCGGACAGTCCGGCGAGCAGAAGATTGCCCACCGAGTGCCCGGCGAGCGCGCCGCTGCCGCCGAAGCGGTGCTGCAGGATGTCCGCCCAGAGCCTGCCCTGCGGAGAGTCTGCGGCCAACGCCGCGAGCGCCATCCGCAGATCGCCGGGCGGGATCATGCCGAGCTCCGCGCGTAATCGGCCGGACGACCCGCCGTCGTCGGCCACGGTGACCACCGCCGTCACCCGGGTGGAGAGCGACCGTACGGCGGACAGGGTCGCGTAGAGGCCGTGTCCGCCGCCGAGCGCGACGATGTGCGGAGCGTCGTCGTCGCCGCGTCCGCCGTCCGCGCTCACTCTCGACCCAGGTCGCGGTGCACGACGCGGACACTGGTGTCGGCATCGGCACGCAGCCGTTCGGCGAGCGCCTCGGTCATGGCGACGCTGCGATGCTTGCCGCCGGTGCAACCGACGGCGACGGTCATGTACCGCTTGCCCTCGCGCCGGTAGCCGGCGAGCGTCATCGTCAGCAGGCGGTGATACAGCTCGAGGTACTCCTCCGCGTCCGGCTGCCCCAGCACGTAGTCCCGCACGCCGGCGTCCTTGCCCGTGAGGGGGCGCAGCTCGGGGATCCAGTGCGGGTTCGGGAGGAAACGCATGTCACACAGCACGTCCGCGTCGAGCGGTACCCCGTACTTGAAGCCGAAGGACTCGACAGTGACGGCCACGGTGCCCACCACGTCGTCGCCGAACGCCGCGGCGACACGATCGCGCAGACCGTGAACGGAGAGCGAGCTCGTGTCGATGACGATGTCCGCGGCCTCCTTGACGGTGGCCAACCGGGCCCGCTCGTCCGAGATGCCTTCCGTGAGCGTGCCGTCCACACCGTAGTTCTGCAGCGGGTGGCTGCGGCGCACCGATTCGAATCGCCGGATCAGCACGTCGTCGGACGCGTCCAGGAACAGCACGCGCGGGCGCACCCCGTCCGCTGCCAGGTCGGCGAGCAGGGTGCCGACGTCGCCGTTGAACAATCGGCTGCGCACGTCGACCACCAGGGCGAGCCGCTCGATGCCGGGGTCCGAGGTGCGACCGATCTCGATCATGCGAGTGATCAACTCGGGCGGCATGTTGTCGGCGACGTACCAGCCCAGGTCCTCGAGGACCTTGGCCGCCGTGCCGAGCCCGGCACCGGACAGCCCTGTGACCAGAGCGACGTCGATGTCGGAGTGCGGTCGAACGGGGTCACCCACCTGCTCTCGCTGCACGTTCACTCGTCCCGGTGTCCTGTTCCTCGATGCGCGGCCACCGACAGCGGCTCACCGGACGGTGCCGGCAGCTCGTCACGGTCGCTGCCGTCGGTGCGTTCATCATGTCGTACCGGGGCGCTGTCCGCTTCGTTGTCGGGGACCGCGGTCGGTTCCGACGTGGCCGCGGCAGCCGACGCGTCCTGGTCCCGTGGAACTCCCAGTGCCTCGAGGACGGCGCGTGCCGTCGTCTCGCCGATACCCGGCACCTTCACGATCTCGGACACCTCGGCCTGCTTGAGCTTGGCCACCGAGCCGAAGTGCGTCACCAACGCCGTGCGACGCGCCTCACCGAGCCCGCGCACCGAGTCCAGCGCGGACGCCGTCATGCGCTTGGACCGCTTGCTGCGGTGGAACGTGATGGCGAAGCGGTGCGCCTCGTCGCGAACCCGCTGGAGGAGGTACAGCGACTCGCTGGTGCGCGGCAGGATCACGGGGTCGCTCTCCCCCGGTACCCACACCTCCTCGAGCCGTTTCGCGAGGCCCACCACCGCGACGTCGGTGACGCCCAGCTCGTCGAGCACCTCGGCCGCCGCGGCCACCTGCGGTGCGCCGCCGTCGACGACGAAGAGGTTCGGCGGGTAGGCGAAGCGGCGGGGCCGACCCGTCTGCGGGTCGAGGGAGGCCTCGGGAGCCAGATCGCCGCCGGAGTCCTTGCCGTGACGCAGGAACCGTCGCCGTGTGACCTCGGCGATGCTCGCGACGTCGTCCGAGTGACCGTCTCCCGCAGCCTCCTTGATGGAGTAGTGGCGGTAGTCGCTCTTGCGCGGCAACCCGTCCTCGAACACCACCAGCGACGCGACCACGTCGGTGCCCTGGACGTGCGAGATGTCGATGCACTCGATGCGCAACGGTGCACTGTCGAGGTCGAGCGCTTCCTGGATGCCCTGCAACGCTGCGGAGCGCGACGTGAAGTCGCCCGCACGCTTCATCTTGTGCTGCTGGAGCGCTTCGACGGCGTTGCGATACACCGTCTTGGCGAGCTCCTTCTTGTCGCCGCGACGAGGCACCCGTAGCTGCACCGCGGACCCGCGCAGCGAACTGAGCCACGCCTGCACCTCGTCGGCGTTCGGCGGCAGGACCGGAACGAGCACCTCGCGGGGTACGGCGTTGGCAGCGGCGTCCTCGGTGGACGACGACAGCGAGGCCTGCTCGCCGTAGAACTGGGTGAGGAACTGCTCGACGAGCGCCGGCAGATCGGACGCCGCCTCCGCGTCCACGGGAGTGTCCTGCGCCTCGGCAGGGTCGTCGGCCCCGGCGGACGTCGCCTCGGCCGCGACCGCGGCGTCGATCACCTCGCCCGCCTTCTCCACGACCCACCCGCGCTGGCCGCGCACGCGACCGCCGCGGACGTGGAACACCTGGACCGCCGCTTCGAGGTCGTCGCTCGCGAAGGCGACGAGGTCCGCGTCGGTGCCGTCGCCGAGCACCACGGCCTGCTTCTCGAGCGCGCGCCGCAGTGCCCCCACATCGTCGCGCAGCCGGGCCGCCGTCTCGAAGTCCAGGTCCTCCGACGCCTTCTGCATCCGGTTCTCGAGCTCGCGGACGAGTTTGTCGGTCTTGCCGGACAGGAAGTCGCAGAAGTTCTCGACGGTCGCACGGTGTTCGGCCGCCGACACGCGTCCGACGCACGGCGCCGAGCACTTGTCGATGTACCCGAGCAGACAGGGCCGACCGATCTGGTTGTGCCGCTTGAACACTCCAGCGGAGCACGTCCGCGCCGGGAACACCCGCAACAGCAGGTCCAACGTCTCGCGAATCGCCCACGCGTGCGCGTACGGGCCGAAGTAGCGCACACCCTTGCGCCGGGGCCCGCGGTAGACGAACAACCGCGGGTACTCCTCGTTGAGCGTGACCGCGAGCATCGGGTAGCTCTTGTCGTCCCGGTACCGGACGTTGAATCGAGGATCGAACTCCTTGATCCAGTTGTACTCGAGCTGGAGCGCCTCCACCTCGGTGGTGACGACGGTCCATTCGACGCTGGCAGCCGTGGTGACCATCTGACGCGTGCGCGGATGCAGGCCGGCGATGTCGGCGAAGTAGGAATTGAGACGGCTGCGCAGGCTCTTCGCCTTGCCGACGTAGATGACGCGGCCGTGCGGATCACGAAATTTGTAGACCCCTGGCTCGACCGGAATGGTTCCGGTGGCCGGGCGGTACGTAGCGGGGTCGGACACAGCTCCACGGTAGTCGTCGTGACCGACAGTCGAAATCCGCCGTTCGGGCTGCGAACCACGCGAGGACGCGGTGTCATGGATCGGTGACTTCCCGCCGATCACTGACTCGTCCTCTCGCCCTCGCGGCCGTCGTCGCCCTCACCGCAGTGTCCTGCTCCTCGGGCAGCGGTGACGACGCTTCCGGCTCGGCCCCCTCGTGCGTCGCGGGCGGAGGCGGCACCCCCGTCACCGCGGACGCGGGCACGGGACCGGACGGTGCGCCGGAGGTCGCCACCGGCTACCGCACCGGAATGACCGCGGTGCGCACCGCCACGTACGCGGTGTCGACCGCCAACCCGGTGTCGACGGAGGCGGCGTGCGAGGTGCTGCGCGACGGCGGGACCGCGGCCGACGCGCTGGTCGCGGCGCAGACGGTGCTCGGACTGGTCGAACCGCAGAGCTCCGGTATCGGCGGCGGCGCCTTCCTCCTCTACTACGACGCCGAGTCGAGGACTCTGCGTGCCTACGACGGCCGTGAGACGGCCCCCGCCTCTGCCACTGCGAACTACCTGCGCTTCGTGGACGACACGGCTGCCCCCGGTGCGCCCGCCGATCTGTCCGTGCCGAAGCCCGATGCCCGATCGAGCGGCCGCGCGATCGGCGTTCCCGGCGTCGTGCGCATGCTGGACGACGTCCACCGCGATCACGGGAGCAAGGAGTGGCGGTCACTGTTCGATCCGGCCATCGCGCTGTCCGACGACGGCTTCGAGATCAGTCCTCGGATGGCGTCGTCCATCGCGGGCTCGGCGCCGGAACTGGCACTCGATCCGGCCTCTCGCGACTATTTCCTCGAGCCGGACGGCAGCCCGAAGGCAGCGGGGACGACGCTGACGAACCCCGCGATGGCCAAGACGCTCGGCGCGATCGCCACCGAGGGTGCCGACGCGTTCTACACCGGTGCGCTGGCGCAGTCCATCGTCGACGCGACGGCGGACACGACGGGCGGGCGCACCCCCGGCCGGCTGACACTCGACGACCTCACCGGATACGAGGCGAAGGAGCGGGACGCGGTGTGCGTGCCGTACCGCGACACGGACGTGTGCGGCATGCCGGGCCCGTCATCGGGCGGTATCGCGGTCGCGTCCACGATGGGCATCCTGTCTCACTTCGACATGGCGCAGTACGCACCCGCCTCGCCCGATGCCGACGGCGGAGTCCCCGACGCGAAGGGCGTCCATCTCATCGCCGAGGCGGAGCGCCTCGCGTACGCCGACCGCGACAAGTACGTCGCCGATCCCGACTACATCCCCCTGCCCGGTGGCAGCCCCGCCGAGCTACTCGATCCGGACTACCTCGAGCAGCGCGCCCGCATGATCGATCCCGCCCGCAGCATGGGCACGGCTCAGCCGGGCGACTTCGGTCCGATACCCCTGAGCAGCTACGCCGGACCGGAGGCAGGGACCAGTCACCTCAGCATCGTGGACAGCGCGGGGAACGTCGCGTCGATGACCACCACGGTGGAGTCGGCGTTCGGCTCCTTCCACATGACGAACGGCTTCCTCCTCAACAACCAGCTGACCGACTTCTCGGCCGCACCCGAGGGGCCCGACGGGGTACCCGTGGCCAACCGCGTGGAGCCCGGCAAGCGTCCCCGCAGTTCCATGGCGCCGACGATCGTGTTCGACCGCGGGGACGACGGTGCGCGGGGTGACGTGCGGCTGGTGACCGGATCACCCGGCGGTTCGGTCATCATCCAGTTCGTCGTGAAGAACCTCGTCGGCATGCTCGACTGGGGTCTCGATCCGCAGCAGGCCGTGTCCGCCGTCAACGTGGGTGCGGCCAACGCGCCGACGACGAACGTGGGCGGCGAGCACCCGAACATCGACGCGCAGAACGACGGTGCCGCGGATCCGCTGGTGTCGGCTCTGCGGGCGATGGGCCACCAGGTGTCGGTGGCCGATCAGTCCAGCGGCTCGAGCGCCCTGGTCCGAACGGCCGACGGCTGGATCGGCGGTGCAGATCCCCGACGCGAGGGTGTCGTCATGGGAGACGGGATCGAGTGACCTCGGTCAGCTCGCTGCGGCGTACTTCTGCTCGAGAGACCGGAACGTACGCGCGGCGTGCACCGCGTACTCGCGATCGTTGGACTGGATCGCCATGACCGGCACGTACTCGTCGTCCGGCAGTTCCACGCGAGCCCAGCTCGATCCGGGCGAGAAGGACAAGCCGCGCACGAGGTCCCACGGAATCAGTTTCTCGGTGACGAGGTTGCGCACCAGCACGCCCTGCGCACCGACCTTGATCCGCGGACGAGTCAGCAACAGCACGCCCGCCGCCATGCCACACCCGATGGCGATCATGGCGAACTGGTCCACGCGCTGGAAGAACACGCCGGTGTTGCCGGTCCGCAGCAGAATCCCCAGGGTGGTGTGCACGATGACGAGGAGAGCGGCGACACCGACGGCGTACTTCGCGCTCTTGCGCGGCCGCGCCTCGAGTTCCCACTGCTGACTCGCTGTGTCGGTCACGACGGACTCCCGTGACGCAGGCCCTTCAGCGTCAGCGCCGTGTCGACGGCCGCCGCGACGGCCTGCGCACCCTTGTCCTCCTTGGACCCGGGAAGACCTGCGCGATCGAGTGCCTGCTGCTCGTCGTTCACGGTGAGTACTCCGTTGGTGACCGGGGTGGACTCGTCCAGCGACACTCGGGTCAGCCCGGCGGTCACGGCGTCGCACACGTACTCGAAGTGCGGTGTCCCGCCCCGGATCACGACGCCCAGAGCGACCACCGCGTCGTGGGTGCGGGCGAGCTGCTGTGCGACCACGGGGATCTCGATGGCTCCGGCGACACGCACGAGAGTCACGTTCCGCAGTCCCACCTCGTCGGCCTTGCGGAGTGCGCCGTCCACGAGTGCCGTGCTGACCTTCTCGTGCCATTGGCCCGCGACGATCGCGACCTCGAGGTCCTCGGCGCCCGAGAGCTGCAGTACCGGTTCGCCCTCGCCGCTCATCAGAGGCCGCCCGCATCGGGGGTGACCACCGGCGTCTCGAAATCGTCCAGTCCGACGAGGTCGTGGCCCATCCGGTCACGCTTGGTACGCAGGTAGGTGAGGTTCTCGGCGTTGGCACGCAGCGGCATCGGCACCCGCTCGGTGATGTGCAGGCCGTAGCCGTCGAGGCCGACCCGCTTGGCCGGGTTGTTGGTCAGCAGACGCATAGACGAGATGCCCAGGTCGACGAGGATCTGCGCTCCGATGCCGTAGTCCCGCGCGTCGGCGGGCAGGCCCAGCGCGAGGTTGGCGTCGACGGTGTCGGTGCCGGCGTCCTGCAGCTGGTAGGCCTGCAACTTGTGCAGCAGGCCGATGCCACGGCCCTCGTGACCGCGCATGTAGAGCACCACTCCGCGACCCTCCTGCGCCACCATGTCGAGCGCCGCGTCCAGCTGCGGACCGCAGTCGCAGCGCAGCGAGCCGAACACGTCCCCGGTCAGACACTCGGAGTGGACGCGGACCAGCACGTCGCTGCCGTCGCCGTCGGGCCCGGCGATGTCGCCGCGCACCAGCGCCACGTGTTCGACGTCCTCGTAGACGCTCTGGTAGCCCACCGCACGGAACTCGCCGTGCGCCGTCGGGATGCGCGCCTCGGCGATGCGCACCACGTGCTTCTCGTGCTTGCGTCGCCACGCGATCAGGTCGGCGATGGAGATGAGCGCGAGGTCGTGGTCGTCGGCGAAGACACGGAGCTCGTCCGTGCGGGCCATCTCGCCCTCGTCCTTCTGCGACACGATCTCGCAGATGACGCCGGCCGGGCGCAGATCCGCCATCCGGGCGAGGTCGACCGCGGCCTCGGTGTGGCCGGGGCGGCGCAGCACGCCACCTTCCTTCGCCCGCAACGGGACGACGTGACCGGGACGGGTGAAGTCGTTCGCACCGGTGTCGGGGTCCGCGAGCAGACGCATGGTCGCCGCGCGGTCCGATGCCGAGATCCCCGTACCGATACCGACGCGAGCGTCGACGGTCACGGTGTACGCGGTGCCGTGCTTGTCCTGGTTCGTGGAGTACATGGGAGGCAGTCCGAGGCGATCGCAATCCTCGCCCGACAGCGGAACGCAGAGGTATCCAGAGGTGTACCGCACCATGAAGGCCACCAGCTCGGGTGTGGCCTTCTCTGCGGCGAAGATGAGATCGCCCTCGTTCTCGCGGTCCTCGTCGTCGACGACGACGACGGCCTTGCCGGCGGCGATGTCGGCGACAGCGCGCTCGATGGTGTCGAACCTGGTCACGCCGTGCGCTCCCCACGTCTGCTGCCCGCAGTGTCGGGCAGATCCTGTGTTCTCAAGACTACGACCCCCGCTGCGGGGGCCGATGTTCAGTCGACCTTCTGCAGCCGCTCGACGTACTTGGCGATCACGTCGACCTCGAGGTTGACCTGCGTTCCCGCCTCCGCCTCGCCCAGTGTGGTGAGCGACAGGGTGGTAGGAATCAGGGAGATCTCGAAGTACTGATCGTCCTTCTCGCCGCCCAGTGCGGACACCGTCAGCGACACCCCGTCGACCGTGATGGACCCCTTGTGCACGACGTATCGCGCGATGTCACGGGGCAGCGAGATGCGTACCACGGTCCAGTTGTCCGACGGGGTGCGCGAGAGCACCACCCCGGTCCCGTCGACGTGGCCCTGGACGAGATGCCCACCGAGCCGCGACGCGAGCGAGGCGGCACGCTCGAGGTTGACCGGTGACCCCACGGCCAGGGACTGCAGTGACGAACGGTTCAGTGTCTCCTGCATCACGTCGGCCGTGAACGCGCCGTCCGCGACCTCGACGACGGTGAGGCACACACCGTTCACGGCGATCGAGTCCCCGTGCGACGCATCGGAGGTGACCAGCGGGCCACGCACGGTGAAGCGAGCCGCGTCCGCCAGATCCTCCTTGGCGGTGACACTGCCCAGTTCCTCGACGATTCCGGTGAACATGCTCGTCATCCTCTCGGCACCAGCTGGTGCAGTGATCTCTGTTCGGCTCAGTGGTCGGACGACCGTAGCGGAGCGAGTCGGACGAGCAGATCGTCGCCCAGCGTCTCCACCGACTCTCGTCGAAACCTCATCGCATCGGCAATTGTTCCGACACCCGTCCCCCGCACGGCGGTCGGACCCTCGCCCAGCGCGACAGGGGCGAGGTACGCCGTGACGCGGTCGACCAGGCCCGCCGACAGGAACGCTCCGGTGAGCGTCGATCCGCCCTCCAGCACCACGTCGGTCAGATCAGCGAGGGCCTCCATCACCGCGAACGGGTCGCGGGTGCGCACGACGCGGGTGGGGGCGGAGTCGTCGAGGATCCGAGACCCGGCAGGGATGTCGCGCAGCCCGACGACCACGCGCACCGGCTGGTGCGCAGCGAGCGACCCGTCGGGCAGTCGCGCCGTCAGCACCGGATCGTCGGCGAGCACGGTCCCGGTACCGACCACCACAGCATCGATCCGCGCGCGCTCGGCGTGGACGTGTGCGCGAGCGGACTCCCCCGTGATCCAGCGGCTGGTGCCGTCCGGCGCCGCGGTGCGGCCGTCGAGCGTGGCGGCGTACTTCCACGTGAGCATCGGGCGCCCGGTGCGCTGCCGATGCAGCCAGGCACGCAAGGGCCCGGCCTCGGCGAGATCGGCGAGAACGCCGGACCGTACCTCGACGCCGGCACCGCGCAGAGTCTCCGCGCCGCCGGCCGCCAGCGGGTTCGGATCGCCGAGCGCGTGCACGACGCGGACGACACCCGCGCGCAGCAGCGCCTGCGAGCACGGACCCGTGCGTCCCGTGTGGTCGCACGGCTCCAGCGTCACCACGGCGGTGCCGCCGCGCGCTCGCTCGCCCGCCTGCGCTAGCGCGGCGATCTCCGCGTGGGGGCCGCCCGGTGCCGCGGTGGCGCCGACTCCGACCACCAGCCCGTCCCGGTCCAGGACGACGGCGCCGACGGGAGGATTGGGAGTGCTGACACCGCGCGCCGCGACCGATGCCTCGATCGCCCGCCGCATCGCGGCATCGATCGGGTCGAGGCTCCCGGTCACCGGCCGAACAGGTGGGGCGACGCGCTCGCGGCGGACTCACGCAGCGAACGCACGGCACCCGCGGGGTCACTGGTCGAGTACACCGCCGAGCCCGCGACGAAGCAGTCGATGCCCGCGGCAGCGGCCTGCTCCACGGTGTCGGCGTTGATGCCGCCGTCGATCTCGATCACCAGCGTCAGTTCACCCGAATCGACCAGGCGGCGGACGGCGCGAGCCTTGTCCAGTACCTCCGGCATGAAGCTCTGGCCGCCGAATCCCGGTTCGACGCTCATGATCAACAGCGTGTCGAAGTCCTTCAGGACCTCCAGGTACGGCTCGATCGGGGTACCGGGCTTGACCGACAGCCCGGCCTTCGCGCCCGCCGCCCGGATGTCGCGAGCGACGGCGCGCGGATCGTCGGTGGCCTCGGCGTGGAACGTCACGTTGTACGCGCCGGCCTCGGCGTAGGGCGGCGCCCAGCGGGCGGGGTCCTCGATCATGAGGTGGCAGTCGAGCGGGATGTCGGTCGCCTTCAGCAGGCTCTCCACCACGGGCAGACCCAGGGTGAGATTCGGGACGAAGTGCGCGTCCATCACGTCGACGTGCAGCCAGTCGCTGCCCGCGACGGCCGCGGCCTCGTCGGCGAGCCGCGCGAAATCGGCGGACAGGATGGACGGTGCGATCATCGGGTGCTGCGGAGTCGGGGCCACGGGCGATCAGCCTAGTAGGTCCGGATCCACCTGCATCAGAGCGTCGTCGATGTGGCCGGCGAGGAGGTACTGACCCTCGTCGGTCGGGTGATCACCGTCGTCCTGGATGATCAGCGGGTCGGCCAGCCACTCCTGCGGCAGCGCGTCGACGTAGTCCAGCCCGGCCGACACCGCGGCGGCGGAGACCGCGGCGTCCACGTCCCACATCTCCTCGCTCACCGGCTCCCCGCTCCAGATCGGTCCGATGACGACGATGTGGGCCTCGGGTGAGCGCTCGCGCAGCGACGCGTACAGGTCGGTGGCGTCGGCGAGCACGTCCGCCGGATCCGCGTCGACGTCGTTCTCGCTGCCGACCACGAGGATGACCGTCGGGTTCTCCTCGGTGGCATAGGCGACCTGGTCCGCGAAGGTGCCGAGATAGTCGTCGCCCGCCTCGTAGCCGGCGCCGCCCAGGCTCGCGTTGGTCACCTCGAATCCGTGTTCCTCCGCCAGGACGTCCGGCCAGACCACGTCGTTCATGGAGCCGGCGGAGAACGAGTCGCCGATCACCGACACACGGACCGCGCTCCACTCCGACTCTGCCGCGACCACCCGCTCCGCGTCGGCGGTCCGCGCCGAGGCTGTCCCTGCCGTCACCGACGGGGACAGCGAGCAGCCACCCAGCACCGCGACCGAGGCGAGGGCGGCCACCGCTGCCCCGGCCGTGCGGTGTCGAAGGAGTCGCGGAGTCACGTTCCTGTTGTACCCGCGAGTCGTTGCCGACCGGTAACGAGCGCGGTCAGGAGGCATCCTTGCGCAGCGCGGCGAAGAACATGGCGTCCGTTCCGTGCCGGTGCGGCCACAGCTGCACCGACGTTCCCGAGGCCGCCCGCGGCACGCCGGGCGCGAGCGTCGCGGTGTCGAGCGCGGTCAGACCGTGACGTCGGACCGCATCGGCCACGACGCCGACCGTCTCGGACAGATGCGGCGAACACGTCGAGTAGACGACGACTCCGCCCGGCCGCACCAGCTCCACTGCTGCCGCGAGCAACTCGCGTTGCAACGTCACCAGACCCGCCACGTCGCTCGCCTGACGACGCCACCGCGCCTCGGGGCGACGACGGAGTGCGCCCAGACCGGTGCAGGGTGCGTCGACGAGGACGCGGTCGTATCCCGCGTCCAGTCCGCTCGCGCGACCGTCCACCGCGTGCACGGTGACCGGGAGATCGCGCACCGTCTTGCGCACCAGGTCGGCTCGATGCTCGGACGGTTCCACGGCATCGACCGTCGCACCGTCGATCGCCGCGATGGCGCCGAGCAGCGCAGCCTTGCCGCCGGGGCCGGCGCACAGATCCAGCCACCGACCTCCGTCCGGCCCGTCGAGCTCCGCGAGCGTCAGAGCCCGAGCGACCAGCTGACTGCCCTCGTCCTGGACGCCGGCCAGCCCCTCACGCACGGCGTCGAGACGACCCGGATCGCCGCCACTGTCCAGATGCACCGCATAGGGCGACCACGGTCCGGGCTCACCGCCGGTGATCGACGCGAGCTCGTCCGCCGAGATCTCGCCGGGTCGCGCCACCAGGTGCACCAGCGGGCGGGCGTCGTCGGCGGCGAGCGCCTCGTCCAGCTCCGCCGCGTCCGCTCCCAACGCGTCGTTGAACGCCTGTGCGATCCAGGCGGGATGTGCGTGCCGGAACGCCGAGTGACCCACCGGATCTCGCTCCGCGTCGGGAGCCAGCAACTCGACCCACTCTGCTTCCGTGCGCTCGGAAACCCGGCGCAACACGGCGTTGACGAACCCTGCCTGCCCCTGCCCGGCCTCGCTGCGCACCAGGTCGACCGACGTCGCCACCGCCGCGTGCGGGGCCACCCGCGTGCGCAGCAACTGGTACGCACCGAGCCGGATGACGTCCAGCAGTCGACCGTCGATGTCCGACACCGGACGCGAGGCCGCATGCTCGACGACCGCGTCCAGCACCCCCTGCGCGCGGGCCGCGCCGTAGGCCAACTCCGTCGCGAGGGCGGCATCACGCTCGTTCAACCGGCGATCCCGGAGCAGACCCGGAAGCACCAGGTTCGCGTACGCGTCACGTTCCCGCACCGCGCGCAGGACGTCCCGTGCCGCGATCCGTGCGGGGTCCAACCCCGCCTCGGCGGGATCGGGGCGACCCGGCTGCTTCGGACGCGAATTCCCGGACCGCTCACCGGCCTTTCTCGAACCCCCGGCCACCGCCGGCCGGCCTCCAGCCTTCCCGCCGGCCTTCCCGCCACGCTTACGAGGACCGCCGGACCCCGGTGTCTGCTCACCGCTCATCGTGCAGTCGCTCCGTTCACATCGCGGGCGCCGCGCGCCCAGTCGGTCGCTGCCATCTGCTTCTTGCCGTGCGGCTGCACGAGCCCGAGCGACACGGCCGTCGTCGCGGTACCCACCAGGACCGCCTTCTTCCGTACCTCGACGAGCCCGGGTTCGAGCTCCTCGTCGGTGATCGTCACCGGACCGATCTTGACGCGGACGTCGCCGATCTCGGTCCACGCTCCGGGTGCCGGTGTCACACTGCGGACGTGCCGGTCGATCAGGTGCGCCGGGCGACCGAAATCGATGCGGGCCGATTCCACGGTCACCTTGGGCGCGTGTGACACGCCGTCGCTCGACTGCGGAACCGCCTGCAGTGCACCGTCGTCGATCCCGTCGAGGGTGGACGCGAGCAACTGGCTCCCGCTGTCCGCGAGCCGGGTCAACAGATCCCCGGCGGTGTCCGTGGGGCGCACCCTCTCGGTCACGACGCCGTACACCGGACCGGTGTCCAGCCCCTGCTCGAGGAGGAACGTCGACGCGCCGGTGACCTCGTCACCCGCGGCGATCGCGGCCTGCACCGGCGCGGCCCCGCGCCAGGCCGGCAGCAGGGAGAAGTGCAGATTGATCCAGCCGTGTCGCGGGATGTCGAGCACGGGCTGCGGCAGCAGCGCGCCGTAGGCGACGACGGGACAGCAGTCCGGTTCCAGATCGCGGAGCGCGGCCATCGCCTCGGGGTCGGACGGCTTCGCGGGCTGCAGCACCGGGATGCCGTGCTCGTCGGCCAGCATCGCAACGGGCGATCGCACGACCTTGCGCCCTCGACCGGCCACCGTGTCGGGTCGGGTGAGCACACCGACCACCTCGTGACGGGAGGAGTCGAGCAGTCGCCGCAGCGACGGGAGAGCGGGGTCGGGAGTACCGGCGAAGACGAGGCGCACGCCGTTCACCCTATGCGGAGCGGGTCGACCTGGATTCGCAACGCCGACGCGGTCTTCTTCGCTCCCACCACTGCCCGTGCCTCACCGAGTGCGCGGGAGAGGGCGGCACCGGACGATCGTGGGACGCGGACCAGCATCCGCTCGACGGGCGCGGACGAGTCGGCGTCGATCTCGCTGCCGAACGGCAGCCGCTCGCCGGGTGGCAGGTCCACGGGTCCCAGCGTGACGGCGTCGTCCGGGAGCCGCGCCGAGTCCAGCAGGGCGCGCAGCGATTCGGTGGTGCCGTCCACGGCGGCGATGTGCACCGCGGGTGGAAACCCGACCTCGGTGCGTTCGGAGAGTTCGGTGCGCGCGTGTCCGACGGGGTCCCACCGCACCAATGCCTGCACGGTGGGAAGTCCCGAATCGGCGACCACGACCACCTCACCGCCCTCGGCCGACGGGCGCACGAGGGTGGCGGCGGCCATCCAGCGGCGAAGGGTCTGCTCTGCGGCGCGCAGATCCGCTCGACCCAGCAGCGCCCACCCGTCCAGCAGCAGCGCGGCACCGTAGCCGCCGTCCGCGACGGGTTCGGCGCCCACGGTGGACACGACGATGGCCGGGCCGGCCGGCACCGTGTCGAGCACCGAGGTGCCGCCGGACTGTCGCACGGTGACGCCGCTGAACGCCCGGCCCAGCTCCTCGGCGGTCCGTCCTGCGCCGACCACGACGGCGCGCAGTGCTCGTGAACCGCACGTGGGGCACGAGTACGACGGGTCGGCGGTGCCGCACCACTTGCACGTGGGGCTGCCCGCGCCGTCGGCACCGGGCGCGGACGGCAGCGCCAGGGGTCCGTGGCACCGTCGGCACCGGGCGGGCGTCCTGCACTTGGAGCAGGACAGGGAGGGCACGTACCCGCGCCGCGGGACCTGGACCAGCACGGGGTGCCCGGCGGTGAGCGACGCTCGGGCCGCCGCGAAGGCGATCGCCGGGAGTCGCGCCGCGCGCGCTCCGGGGTCGCGGGCGAGCGCGTGGTCGCTGTCCGCGAGGGCGGTGACCCGTGGAACGCGCCCGCGGACGGTGTCACGGGTGGCCACGAGATCGTGCGCCCACCCCGTCTCGACCAGAGCCTGTGCCTCCGCCGTCCGGGAGAAACCGCCCACCACGGCGGCGCACCCGGCTCGGTGTGCACGCAGCAACGCGACCTCACGGGCGTGGGGGTACGGCGCGCGCGGCTCCGACAACGAGTCGTCGCCGTCGTCCCAGACGACCATCAATCCCGGGTCGTGCACCGGGGCGAAGACGGCGCTGCGCGTGCCGATCACGACGCGAGCGCGGCCACGAGCGGCGGCGAGCCACCGTCGGTAGCGTTCGGCGGGACCGAGCCCCGCGGCGAGCGCGACCACCGCGTCGTCGTCGAGGACGGCTCGGCAGGCCGTGTCCACGCGATCGAGATCGCGCTGGTCCGGGACGACGAGAACGGCTCCCCGTCCCGACGACACGGCCACGGCTGCCAGGTCGGCGAGCCGGGCGGCCCAGTCCTCCCCCGGCAACGCCTGCCAGACCGCCCGCGGCGCCCGACCGCCGCCGAGCGCGTCGAGGAACTCGGCGCCGTGCCGGTACGCGGACCACTCGGCGCGGCGAAGGACGGGGATCGACTGCGCACCGGAAGCGA
Source organism: Rhodococcus sp. NBC_00294 (assembly GCF_036163995.1). Lineage (NCBI taxonomy): Bacteria > Bacillati > Actinomycetota > Actinomycetes > Mycobacteriales > Nocardiaceae > Rhodococcus > Rhodococcus sp. NBC_00294. The sequence continues at coordinate 3,088,324 of NZ_CP108043.1, read as the reverse complement.
GCGATTCGTTCTCCACCCGCGCGTGGCGGGGTGGAACCGCGAGACGAAGAACGTCCGGACGGGTGCCGGCGTAGCGCGTGGCGACGGCGTCGACGAGACCGAGCAGTTCGGGGCCGAGCACCGACTCGGCGGAGACCACCTTGTCGAGGAAGCCCAGCTTCCCCGGATGGTCGCTGGTGTCGAGGCGGGCGAGCAGGAACCCGTCGACCAGACGGCCGGCGAAGCGGACGCGGACACGCACACCGGGTTGCGCCACGGCATCGAGTTCGGCGGGGACGACGTAGTCGAAATCGCGATCGAGGTGGGACAACGCGAGCATGGGAAGCACGCGGGCAATGGGCCGGGTGGGGGCCGGTGAGCGCACACCGGATGCGGTGGCACTCACCGACCGACCCCTTTCAGACGATGATCACGAAGTGGAGCGAGACGTCACAGACCTGCGGCGGACCGCAACTTCTCGGCACGGTCGGTGTTCTCCCACGGCAGATCGATGTCCGTGCGGCCGAAGTGGCCGTACGCCGCGGTGGGCGCGTAGATCGGACGCAGCAGGTCCAGATCACGGATGATCGCGCCGGGACGCAGGTCGAACACGTCGGTGATGGCGGACTGGATCTTGATCGGATCCACGTTCTCGGATCCGAACGTCTCGACGAAGAGACCGACGGGAGCGGCCTTGCCGATGGCGTAGGCGACCTGCACCTCGACTCGTTCTGCCAAGTCTGCGGCCACGACGTTCTTGGCCACCCACCGCATCGCGTACGCGGCGCTGCGGTCGACCTTCGACGGATCCTTGCCCGAGAACGCGCCGCCGCCGTGGCGGGCCCAGCCGCCGTAGGTGTCGACGATGATCTTGCGACCGGTCAGGCCGGCGTCGCCCATCGGCCCGCCGAGGACGAACTTGCCGGTGGGGTTGACGAGCAGGCGTACCGACGAGGTGTCGAGCGAGTCGTGCCCGAGCTCGGCCAGTACAGCCTGGAGGACATGGGTCCGGATGTCCGGGGTCAGCATGTTGTCGAGATCGATGTCGGCCGCGTGCTGGGTGGAGATGACGACGGTGTCGAGGCGAACGGCCTTGTTGCCCTCGTACTCGATGGTGACCTGGGTCTTGCCGTCGGGACGCAGGTACGGCAGCACCTCGGTCTTGCGCACCTCGGTGAGGCGACGCGACAGCCGGTGCGCCAGTGCGATCGGCAGCGGCATGAGCTCGGGCGTGTCCTTGATGGCGTAGCCGAACATCAGGCCCTGGTCGCCGGCACCCTGACGGTCGATCTCGTCGTCGGTCAGACCGTCGACGCGGGACTCGTGCGAATTGTCGACACCCTGGGCGATCTCGGGCGACTGCGCGCCGATGGCGACGTTGACGCCACAGGAGTTGCCGTCGAAACCCTTGGCCGACGAGTCGTAGCCGATCTCGAGCACCTTCTCGCGCACGATGTGTGGGATGTCGGCGTACGCGGTGGTGTTGACCTCACCGGCGACGTGAACCTGCCCGGTGGTCACCAGGGTCTCGACGGCGACGCGTGCGCGCGGATCGTCGGTCAGGAGCGCATCCAGGATGGAGTCGCTGATGGCGTCACAGATCTTGTCGGGATGACCCTCGGTGACGGACTCGCTGGTGAAGAGCCGACTGGCGGACGTGCTCACAGATGTTTCCTCTCGTACACGGATGAATGTGTCGACATGATCGAACCGCTCCCCGAGACGCCAGTCGACGATAGACGGAGCCACCGACGTCTCGAGTACTGCGGGTCACCGCGAGTCGTCGGCGCTCGTACACTCCTGCGACGTCGGTGACGGTTGACGCACGCGCAACAGGGGCACCAACGCATCGATCACACGAGACGACATGAGCGCCTTCGATCCGTGTTCGAGCGCCAGCTCGGTCCCGTCCGCGGACAGGATCCAGCCGTCGTTGTCGTCCATCTCGAATGCTTTACCCTCACCGACCGCATTCACAACCAGGAGGTCGCACTTCTTGCGTGCCAGCTTGGCGCGGGCGTGCGTCAGCACGTCGCCGTGCTGGTCGCCGGTCTCGGCCGCGAAGCCGACGATCGCGGCGTCGGCGGCCAGGTCGCCGGCATCGCGTGCCGCGACGAGGCCGGCCAGGATGTCGGCGTTGCGCGTGAGCGGGATGGTGTCCGGCTCGTCGGCACCCTTCTTGATCTTGCTGGTGGCGAGCGTCGTCGGCCGGAAATCGGCGACGGCCGCGGCCATGATCACGGCGTCGGCACCGACGGCGGCGGCCGTGACCGCGGTGCGCATGTCCTCGGCGGTGCGGACCGTCTCGACGCGGACACCGGCAGGAGCGGACAGGTCGCTGGTGTAGCCGGAGATCAGCAGCACGTCGGCACCGCGCTGGGCGGCGACCCGCGCGAGCGCGTAACCCTGCTTGCCGGAGCTGCGGTTGCCGAGGAACCGCACCGGGTCCAACGGCTCGCGCGTGCCGCCGGCGGAGACGACGACGCGCCGCCCCTCGAGGTCACGAGGCAGCGCATCGGGTCGCTCGAGCAGCAGCTCGGCGATGCCGGCGATCTCGTCCGGCTCGGGCAGACGGCCCGCTCCGGTGTCCTTGCCGGTGAGCCGACCCGAGGCCGGCTCGATCACCGTGACACCGCGCCGGCGCAACGTCGCGACGTTCTCGACGGTCGCGGGGTGGTCCCACATCTCGGTGTGCATGGCCGGCGCGAACACGATCGGGCACCGCGCGGTGAGCAACGTCGCCGTCAACAGGTCGTCGGCGCGTCCGGCAGCCGCCCGCGACAGCAGGTCGGCCGTGGCCGGGGCGACGACGACGAGATCGGCGTTCTGACCGAGGCGGACGTGCGGTACCTCCGGCACGTCGGCGAACACTCCGGTGTGCACCGGGTTGCCCGACAACGCCTCGAAGGTCGCCCGGCCGACGAACTGCAACGCGGACTCGGTGGGGACGACGCGGACGTCGTCACCCGCCTCGGTGAAGTGGCGGATCAGCCCGCACGCCTTGTACGCGGCGATCCCTCCCCCGACACCGACCACGACGTGACGCCGTGTCGTCGTGTCCGAGGGAGACAGGGAACTCACTCGCCTTCGACGTGCTCGAGAAGGTCGGCGTGGATCTCGCGCATGGCGATGGACAGCGGCTTCTCCTGCAGACCCGGTTCGACGAGGGGGCCGACGTACTCGAGGATGCCGTCACCGAGCTGGTTGTAGTAGTCGTTGATCTGACGCGCGCGCTTGGCGGCGTAGATGACCAGCGCGTACTTCGACGACGTCCGGTCCAGCAGCTCGTCGATGGGCGGGTTGGTGATGCCCAGCGGGGTGTCGTACGTCGCCACGTCGATGCGGGAGAAGGAATCGGACACGTTCGCCAAGGGACTACTCACAAATGCTCCTGAAGATTCACCGGGGCGGATGCCTCGGAAGAGAAAACTGGTGTTACCTGTGCGGTCACGCGGTCCCGAACTCACCGTTCGGGACGCCACCGACCAACAAGGATACCAACTCCGCGCACGCTCGGTCGACATCGTCGTTCACGATGACCGTGTCGAACTCGTCGGAGGCCGCCAGTTCCTCGCGCGCGGTCTCGAGCCGACGCTCGATGACGTCTTGCGGTTCGGTGCCGCGGCCGGTGAGCCGACCCACCAGCACGTCCCAGGAGGGCGGCGCGAGAAACACGAGCAGAGCCTCCGGGGCGGCGGCACGGACCGCGCGCGCACCCTGCAGATCCACCTCGAGGAGAACCGGCTCACCGGCGGCGAGCGCGCGACGCACGGGCTCGGCGGGCGTACCGCTGCGGTGCAGGCCACGGTGGATCTCCGCCCATTCGAGGAGATCACCGGCCTCGATCATGCGATCGAACTCCGCTGCGTCCACGAACCGGTAGTCCTGTCCGTGCACCTCGCCGGGGCGGGGATCGCGCGTCGTCGCCGACACGCTGAAGTACAGATCGGGAAGCTGCTGACGCACCTTCGCGACCACACTGGACTTACCGACGGCGGAAGGGCCGGCCAGTACCACCAGCCGGCCCTTCCTGAGCGAGGAGTCCTCGCTCGACACTGCCGTCGACTCGTTGTCGGTCGACACGTCGCTGTCAGGCCTCGAAGTCGAACCTGGCGAGAAGCGCCTTGCGCTGACGATCGCCCAGTCCGCGCAGGCGGCGGGTGGGTGCGATCTCCAGCTCGGTCATGATCTCCTGAGCCTTGACCTTGCCGACCTTGGGCAGAGCCTCGAGCAGTGCGGACACCTTCATCTTGCCGAGGATCTCGTCCTCTTCGGCGTCCTTGAGGACCTGCTTGAGGTCGGTGCCGCCGCGCTTGAGGCGTTCCTTGAGCTCAGCCCGGACACGACGAGCTTGTGCCGCCTTCTCCAAGGCAGCAGCGCGCTGCTCATCGGTCAACTGGGGAAGGGCCACGGTTCCTCCGTCTCATCGGTGAATCTCTGTCGAGAAGTGCATTCCGTACCCGCGTCACGCGATGTGCGCGAGCCGGCCGTTCTGGTACATCCAGTCACTGCCACCGGATTGACCAGCGGCGATAGCGACCGTACCCGGGCAGGGCGCCGATTGCGAACTTGCCCCCCGCCGCCGTGTCGCCGCGATGGTGGTCTATGCGAGGGCGTGCTCGACGGTGTCGCGAGCGACGATCGCCGCCTCCCGTAGAGCGGCCACGTCCGGACCGTGTCGCAGGACGTCGCGGGAAGAGTTGGGCAGCAACAACTCTGACGAACCCTGGAACAGGGAGGGCAGGTCCTGCGCGGTGGCACCCTGGGCGCCGAGTCCGGGCGCGAGGATCGGCCCCGAGAACGTCCGCAGATCGAGCCCGTGTCCGCGTGTCGCACCCACCACGAGACCCATGACGTCGTCGTTCGCCCGCGCGTTGACCGCCGCGGCCTCGTCGACCACGGCCTGCGCGACACTCGCACCGGTGGCGGTGACCGCCTGTTGCAGCGCCGCGCCCTCGGGATTCGACGTGCGTGCGAGCACGAACAGGCCGCAACCGTGCTCAGTCGCCTGCTCGACGAACGGCGTCAGCGCACCCACCCCGAGGTAGGGCGAGACCGTCACGGCGTCCGAGGCGAGTGGTGAGGACGGGTCCAGCCACGCCCGGGCGTACGCCTCCGACGTGGACCCGATGTCCCCACGCTTCGCGTCCGCGACGACGAGCACGCCCGCCGCACGCAGATCGGCGATGGTCCGCTCGAGCACGGCGAGTCCACCGGACCCGAAGCGCTCGAAGAACGCCACCTGCGGCTTGACCACCCCGATGTCCGACGCGAACGCCTCGACGCAGAGCCGCGCGAAGCGGTCGAGACCCGCCACGGTGTCGTCGAGGCCCCACGACGCGAGGATCGCGGAGTGCGGATCGATGCCGACACACAGGCGTCCCCGCGACCGGACGGCCGCGGTCAGCTTCCTGCGCCACACCCCGGCCTCCGGACTACCGGTCACCGAGGGGTGACCGGGTCGGTCGTGGCCGTCGGCCCGGTGCCCGCTCGCAGGTACGTCGTCAGCGAGCTGTGCAGATCCTGGAGCGACTGCACCCCGATGTCGCCGCGGATGCTCGCCTCGATCCCCTGCACCGCGGCCGCGGCACCCTGCACGGTGGTGATGCACGGGATGTTGCGCGCCACCGCGGCGCTGCGGATCTCGTACCCGTCGACCCGCGGGCCGGAGTTGCCGAACGGTGTGTTGAACACCATGTCGACCTCCCCCTCGCGGATCAGGTCCACGATGGTCCGCTCGCCGTCCTCGAGCACGTCGGAGTGCTTGCGCACCACGTCGCTGCTGATGCCGTTGCGGCGCAGCATCTCCGCCGTTCCCTCGGTCGCGAGGATGCGGAAGCCCAGATCGGCGAGCCGCTTGACCGGGAACACCATCGACCGCTTGTCGCGGTTCGCGATGGACACGAAGATCGACCCCGTCGTCGGCAGCGAGCCGTACGCGGCGGTCTGGCTCTTCGCGAACGCGGTACCGAAGTCCGCGTCGATTCCCATGACCTCGCCGGTCGACTTCATCTCGGGGCTCAGGAGGGTGTCGACGCCACTGCCGTCCGCCTTGCGGAACCGGTTGAAGGGCAGCACGGCCTCCTTGACCGCGACCGGTGCATCGAAGGCAGCGTGCCCGCCGTCACCGGTGGGCGGCAACACGCCGTCCGCCCGCAACTCCGCGATGGTCGCACCCAGAGCGATCCGGGCCGCGGCCTTCGCGAGCGGCACCGCCGTGGCCTTGGAGACGAAGGGCACCGTGCGGCTCGCACGAGGGTTGGCCTCGAGCACGTAGAGCACGTCGTCCTTGAGGGCGTACTGCACGTTGAGCAGCCCGCGGACCCCGATCCCGAACGCGAGCGCCTCCGTCGATCGGCGGACCGCGTCGATGTCGGTGCGGCCGAGCGTGATCGGGGGCAGCGCGCACGCGGAGTCGCCGGAGTGGATGCCGGCCTCCTCGATGTGCTCCATGACGCCGCCGAGGTAGACCTCGGTGCCGTCGCACAGGGCGTCGACGTCGATCTCGATCGCGTCCTCGAGGAACCGGTCCACCAGCACGGGATGCTCCGGCGTGAGCTCGGTGGCGCGGGAGATGTAGTCGTCCAGCGACGCCTCGTCGTAGACGATCTCCATACCGCGTCCGCCCAGCACGTACGACGGACGCACGAGCACGGGGTAGCCGATCTCGCTCGCGATGCGCTTCGCGCCGTCGAACGTGGTGGCCGTGCCGAACTTCGGCGCGGGCAGACCGGCGGCGACGAGCACCTCACCGAACTCCTTGCGGTCCTCCGCCAGGTCGATCGCCTCGGGCGACGTGCCGACGATCGGCACACCGGCGTCCTGCAGTCGCTGCGCGAGACCGAGCGGCGTCTGCCCACCGAGCTGGCAGAGGACACCGACGACACCTGGTCCACCTTCGCCCGACTCCTTCTCCGCCAGGTACACCTCGAGCACGTCCTCGAACGTGAGCGGCTCGAAGTACAGACGATCCGCCGTGTCGTAGTCGGTGGAGACGGTCTCGGGGTTGCAGTTCACCATCACGGTCTCGTAGCCGGCGGCCGAGAGCGTCGTGGCCGCGTGCACGCACGAGTAGTCGAACTCGATGCCCTGGCCGATGCGGTTGGGACCGGAGCCCAGGATGAGCACCTTGCCGAGCGTGGTCTGCGGGGCCACCTCGGTCTCCGCGCCGGGATCGAGCTCGTACGTGGAGTAGTGGTACGGCGTCTTCGCCTCGAACTCCGCGGCGCACGTGTCGACGGTCTTGAAGACGGGCCGCACTCCCAGCCGGTGGCGCAGCGAGCGCACCCCGTCCTCGCCCGCGAGCTCGGGACGCAGTGCCGCGATCTGCCGATCGGACAGGCCCGAGTGCTTGGCCCGACGCAGCAGGTTCTCGTCGAGGACGGGAGCGTCGAGCAGCCGGGTCCGCAGTTCCACCAGACCGGCGATCTCGTCGATGAACCACGGGTCGATACCGGACGCGGCGGCGACCTCCTCGACGGTGCCGCCGAGGCGCAGCGCCAACTCGGCGTCATAGATGCGTCCCTCGGTGGGAACCTTCAGGTCGGCGAGCACCGCCTGCAGATCGTGCGCCCGGTCCCCCGCCAGCACCTCGTCCGACGTGGTCCAGAATCCGGTGGCCTTGGTCTCGAGCGACCGCAGCACCTTGCCGAGCGCCTCGGTGAAGTTGCGGCCCAGGCTCATCGCCTCGCCGACCGACTTCATCGTCGTCGTGAGGGTGGCGTCGGCCCCCGGGAACTTCTCGAATGCGAAGCGCGGCGCCTTGACGACGACGTAGTCCAACGTCGGCTCGAAACAGGCCGGTGTCTCGCCCGTGATGTCGTTGACGATCTCGTCGAGGCTGTACCCCACCGCGAGCTTCGCCGCGATCTTGGCGATCGGGAATCCCGTCGCCTTCGAGGCGAGTGCACTCGACCGCGAGACGCGCGGGTTCATCTCGATGACGATCAGACGACCGTCCTTCGGATCGATCGCGAACTGGATGTTGCATCCGCCCGTGTCGACGCCGACCTCGCGGAGGATGGCGATGCCCAGATCGCGCATCTTCTGGTACTCGCGGTCGGTGAGCGTCATCGCCGGAGCGACCGTCATGGAGTCGCCCGTGTGCACACCCATCGGGTCGACGTTCTCGATCGAACACACGATCACCACGTTGTCGCGGTTGTCGCGCATCAGCTCGAGCTCGAACTCCTTCCATCCGTAGATGGACTCCTCGATGAGCACGTTCGCAGACGGCGACGCGGCCAGTCCGCCGCCGGCGAGACGCTCGAGATCCTCGGTCGTGTACGCCATGCCGGAGCCGAGCCCGCCCATGGTGAAGCTGGGCCGGATGACGACGGGCAGGCCGAGTTCGGCAACGGTGTCGTGCACCTCGGCCATCGTGTAACAGACACGCGACCGGGCACTCTCGCCGCCGACCTTCGCGACGATGTCCTTGAACTTCTGGCGATCCTCACCGCGCTGGATCGCCTCGAAGTCGGCTCCGATGAGCTCGACGTCGTACTTCTCGAGGATCCCCTGCTCGTGCAGCGCCACCGCGCAGTTGAGCGCCGTCTGGCCGCCGAGGGTGGCGAGCACCGCATCGATGGGATGGCCCTCGGCCTTCTCCTTCGCGATGACTTTCTCGACGAACTCCGCCGTGATGGGTTCGACGTAGGTGGAGTCCGCGAACTCGGGGTCCGTCATGATCGTCGCCGGGTTCGAGTTCACGAGGCTGACCCGCAGGCCCTCCTCGCGGAGCACACGGCAGGCCTGCGTTCCGGAGTAGTCGAACTCGCAGGCCTGACCGATGACGATCGGTCCGGATCCGATGACCAGGATGTGCTGGAGGTCTGTGCGCCGTGGCATTACTGGCCGGCTTTCTTGTCGAGGAGCTGCAGGAAACGGTCGAAGAGGTACTCGGCGTCGTGCGGACCGGCAGCGGCCTCGGGGTGGTACTGCACCGAGAACGCCGAGTCGTCGAGCAGGCGGACACCTTCGACGGTGCCGTCGTTCGCGCACGTGTGGCTGACGATCGCCCGGCCGAACGGGGTGTCGAACTCCTCGCCGGCCTCGCCCTCGAGCGCGAACCCGTGGTTCTGGGCCGTGATGGAGATGCGGCCCGTGCCGTGTTCGATCACCGGGATGTTCATGCCCCGGTGACCGAAGGTCATCTTGTAGGTGGAGCGGCCGAGGGCGCGGCCGAGGATCTGGTTACCGAAGCAGATGCCGAACAGCGGGGTGCCGTCACCGAGCACTTGCTCGGTCAGCCGCACCACGGAGTCCGCGGTGGCCGGGTCGCCCGGTCCGTTGGACAGGAACACTCCGTCCGCGCCGAGTGCCCGCACCTGGTCGATGTCGGCGTTCGCGGGGACCACGTGGACCCGGATTCCCCTCTGCGCGAACATGCGCGGCGTGTTCGACTTGATGCCGAGGTCGACCGCGACGACGGAGTACCGGGGCTCGCCCTCGGGGTCGACCGTGTACCCCTCGGTCGTGCTCACCTCGCCCGCCAGATCCGCACCCACCATGCTCGGCTGGCTGCGCACGGTCTCGATCAGCGCGTCGACGTCGGTGAGGGCCTCCCCGGAGAAGATGCCGGCCTTCATCGACCCGCGGGTGCGCAGGTGCCGCACCAGCGCGCGGGTGTCGATCTCGGCGATGCCGACGACGTCCTGCCGCGCCATCTCCTCGCCCAGGGTGCCGGTCGAGCGCCAGCTCGAGCTGCGGCGGCTGGGGTCGCGGACGGCGAACCCGGCGACCCACATACGGGAGTCGTCGGCGTCGCCGGTGCGTCCGACGGACTCGTTGTCCTCACCGTTCCAGCCGGTGTTGCCGATCTGAGGGGCCGTGGCCACCACGATCTGGCGGTGGTAGCTCGGATCGGTCAGCGTCTCCTGGTAGCCGGTCATGCCGGTGCAGAACACCGCCTCGCCCAGGGTCGAACCCCGGGCTCCGAACGCGGTGCCACGGAAGATGCGCCCGTCCTCGAGGACCAGTGCCGCGGCGTCCTGGGTGCTCACGCGGTCTCCTTCTCGTCACTGCTCGTGTCGTCCACCCACTGCGGGTAGACCGTCTTGTCGTCGGCTCGGAAGCCGGTGTCGATCTCGGTGCCGGTGGGCAGTTCCCAGCGGACGACCAGCAGGCCGTCCCTGGTCATGACCTTGCCGGCGAGGCCACGCTCGGTCCGCACGGCGCGGAGCGAGTCGGCGGGCATCCAGATGTCGGACTCCCCCGTGCGCTCGAGCAGGATGCCCGTCTCGTAGCGCGTCAGCGTTCCGGTGGCGCGATGGCCCATGTCGCCCACGGCGATCCGGTTCTGCCAGCTCGGGGCCAACGTCGATCCCACGTACAGACCTGTGCAGGCCGGGGTGACGACGGCGCCGAGCTGCTCCGGCACGGCCGGGAGGGTTCCGATCGCGTCGGCCTGACGCTTCTGACGGTTCTTCCAGCCCCAGATGATCAGGCCGATCATGGCGACCCAGAACACGAGGAAGCCGACCACCAACAGCACTCTGTCCATCTAGTTCATCCCTCCCGATGGCGCGGCCGCGACTCCGTCGCGGCTGGTGATCCGTCCGCGCAGCAGCGTCGCGGTGACCTTCGCGGGCAGCTCGAGCGACTCGTACGGGGTGTTGGCGGACAGCGAGGCCAGATCCTTCGGGACGACGGTCCACCGGACGTCCGGGTCGACGATCGTCAGGTTGGCGGGCTCTCCGACCGCGATGGGCCGACCCTGGTCGGTGAGCCCGACGATCTCCGCCGGTCGCTCGCTCATGACCCGTGCGACGCCGCGCCAGTCGAGCAGACCGGTCTCCACCATGGTCGTGACGATCACCGACAGGGCGGTCTCGAGACCGAGCATGCCGGGCCGGGCCTGCGAGAACTCGCAGCACTTGTCCTGCTCGGCGTGTGGCGCGTGATCGGTGGCCACGCAGTCCACGACACCCGAGGCCAACGCCGCGCGGAGTGCCTGGACGTCGGAGGCTTCCCGCAGCGGCGGGTTCACCTTGTTCACGGCGTCGTAGGTCTCGAGACGCGAGTCGTCCAGGAACAGATGGTGCGGTGTCACCTCGGCCGTGATGGCGATGCCCTGCTTCTTCGCCCAGTCGAGGAGCTCCACGGTGCCGGCGGTGGAGGCGTGGCAGATGTGGACGCGGCTGCGCGCGTCCCGCGCGAGGATCGCGTCGCGGGCGACGATGGACTCCTCCGCGGACCGGGGCCATCCGGTGAGACCCAAGCGCGCCGCGGTCGGACCCTCGTGGGCGACGGCACCTTCGGTGAGCCGCGGCTCCTCGGCGTGCTGGGCGATGAGCACTCCCAGGCCGGCCGCGTACTCGAGGGCACGGCGCATCAGCAGTGGGTCTGCGACGCAGTGACCGTCGTCCGAGAACATCCGGACCGCACCGACACCGGCGTTCATGGTGGCCATCTCCGCCAGGGCCTTGCCCTGCAGGCCCACGGTGACGGCGCCGACGGGGTGGACGTCGACCAGCCCGATTTCCTGGCCGCGACGCCACACGTGGTCGGTGACCACCACGGAGTCCGCGACCGGAGAGGTGTTCGCCATCGCGAAGACGGCGGTGTATCCGCCGAGAGCTGCTGCGGCGGAACCGGTCTCGATAGTCTCGGTGTCCTCGCGGCCCGGCTCCCGGACATGGGTGTGCAGATCGACGAAGCCGGGCAACAGAACGCCACCGGCACCGTCCACGATCTCGGCACCGTCGGGAACGGTGACGTCCGCGCCGATCGCGTCGATGACACCGCCCGACACCACCACGTCCACGGGATCACCCTCGCCGTAGGGGCGCACCGAGCGCAGCACCACGGTCCCGCTCATCGCGCGAGTCCCGGTGTCGGCTCGGACCCGATGAGCAGGCGGAACAGCACTGCCATACGCACGTGCACTCCATTCTGGACTTGTTGCAGGACGGCGGTCTCGGGTGCGTCGGCGACCGAGAAGCCGATCTCCATGCCGCGGAGCATCGGACCGGGGTGCAGCACCACCGCGTGGTCGGGGAGCAGATCGAACCGCTTCTGCGACAACCCGTATCCGATGGAGTACTCCCGCGCCGACGGGAAGAAGCCACCGTTCATGCGTTCGGCCTGGACGCGCAGCATCATGACGGCGTCGAGCGCCGGCAGCTCGGAGTCGAGCGACGGTGCCACGGTGACAGGCCACGTCTCGATGCCGACCGGCAGCAGCGTGCGCGGCGCGACGACCACCACCTCGGCACCGAGCGTGGCCAGCAGGAACGCGTTGGACCGGGCGACGCGGCTGTGCAGGACGTCACCGACGATGGCGATGCGGCGGCCCTCGATTCCCCCGAGACGCTGGCGCAGCGTCAGCGCGTCGAGCAGCGCCTGGGTGGGATGCTCGTGCGTGCCGTCCCCGGCGTTGATCACGGCCGGACCCGAGCCGTCGGACAGGGCCGTCCACTGGGCGATGCGGTGCGCCGCACCGGACGCGGGGTGCCGCACGATCAGGGCGTCCGCGCCGGCCGCTCGCAGCGTGAGGGCGGTGTCGCGCAGCGACTCACCCTTCGACGCGGAGGAACTGCTCGCGCTGACGTTGACGACGTCCGCGCTCATCCACTTGCCCGCGACCTCGAACGACACTCGGGTGCGCGTCGAGTTCTCGTAGAAGACGGTCATGACCGTCTTGCCGCGCAGGGTGGGGAGTTTGCGCACGTCGCGGCCGAGCAGCGCCTGCTCGAAGCGCTCCGCCTCGTCCAGGATGTCGGTGGCGTCGTCGCGGCTCAGGTCCATCGTCGACAGCAGGTGCCGGGCACTCACGAGAGCTCCACCCCGTCTCGACCGTCGTGCTCGTCGAGCAGCACCGAGACGTCCTCGGTGCGCGCGGTCGGCACGTTCTTGCCCACGTAGTCCGCGCGGAGCGGGAGTTCGCGGTGGCCGCGGTCGATGAGCACCGCGAGCTGCACGGCCCGCGGACGCCCGAGATCGCGGAGAGCGTCGAGCGCGGCGCGCACCGATCGGCCGGAGAACAGCACGTCGTCGACGATCACGACGAGAGCGCCGTCCACACCGGTGTCGGGCATCGAGGTGCGCTCGAGCGCGCGATGGGGCTTGCTGCGCAGATCGTCGCGGTAGAGCGTGATGTCGAGAGAACCGACCGGCGGGCGGAGTCCGGAGTACTCCTCGATCCGGTCCGCGAGGCGCGTGGCGAGAGTGGAACCGCGAGTGGGGATACCCACGAGAACCAGCGGAGCGGCGTCGGCCGAGCCGAATGCGGTCTTCTCGATGATCTGGTGGGCCATCCGGGCGATGGTGCGGCCGACGTCCGCCGACGACAACAGCTCGCGGGACTGGCCTGCTGGACCGGGGGTACCGGGCTCGTCTGAGGACACGAGAACAGGTGACCTCCTTCTCCGCCTCACTGGACGGATCGTTAAAGGATGTCTGACGCGGTGACTATACCAACCACGCCGGGCTCGAACTCAGCTCGAGGCGGGCGGTACGGCGTCGTCGGCGGTGTTCTCCGTCACGGGCCGGCTCTGCGCCGCCGGACGCGCCGCCGCGGCGGCGCGCACCTGGGGTGCGACGAGCACGATCTGGCCCAGCACCCCGTTGACGAAGGACGGCGAGTCGTCGGTGGAGAGTTGCTTGGCCAGCTCGACCGCCTCGTCGACGGCCACCACCGGCGGGACGTCGACCGCGTTGAGCAGTTCCCACACCGCGACGCGCAGGATCGCGCGGTCGACGGCGGGGAGACGATCGAGAGTCCACTGGTGCAGGTGATCCCCGATGACCGAGTCGACGCGGTCGAGGTTCTCGGCCACTCCGGTCACGAGAGTCGTGGTGTACGCGTTGACCGGCGCCACCGTCTCCTCGTGAGCGGACAGCTCGCCGCGCTCGGTCGCGAGCACCACGGGATCGAGATCCCGAGCCTCGGCCTCGAAGAGGAAGTCGACGGCACGCTTACGCGCCTTGTGCCGTGCTCCGAGCTTCTTCGCCGCCGGCTTGCCCGGTGCGGCAGGGTTCTTGGAAGGCTCGCTCACTCAGGAATTCACGCGCCCGAGGTAGTTGCCGTCGCGGGAGTCCACCTTGAGCTTGTCGCCGGTGTTGATGAAGAGCGGCACGTTGATCTCGGCACCCGTCTCGAGGGTCGCCGGCTTGGTGCCACCGGTGGAGCGGTCGCCCTGCAGACCCGGATCGGTGTGCTGGACGATCAGCTCGACCGTGACCGGCAACTCGACGTACAGCGGCAGACCCTCGTGCATCGCCACCTGGACCTTCATGTTCTCGAGCAGGAAGCGCGAGACCTCGCCGATGGTCGCCTCGGCGACGGAGATCTGGTCGAAGGTGTCGCCGTCCATGAAGACGTAGTCCGAACCGTCGTGGTAGAGGTACGTCATGTCGCGTCGGTCGACCGTCGCGGTCTCGACCTTGACGCCCGCGTTGAAGGTCTTGTCGACGACCTTGCCCGACGTGACGTTCTTGAGCTTGGTGCGCACGAAGGCCGGTCCCTTACCAGGCTTGACGTGCTGGAACTCGATGATGGACCACAACTGGTTCTCGATGTTGAGAACGAGTCCGTTCTTGAAATCACTGGTGGAAGCCACTTGCTTCGCGTCTCCTCGTCGACTGTCGTCTCGGTCTCTCGGTACCCGGACGCCGCGCACGGCCTCCGGGCCTGACAAGCACTGGTCGGCAGGCCCTCGCCTACAGAACGGTGAACTCTTTGCTGGTGAGCGTCAGCAGTTCCGGCTCGTTCTCTCGAACGATGAGCGTGTCCTCGATCCGTACGCCTCCGCGACCGGAGAAGTACACGCCGGGCTCGACTGTCACCGCAGCACCGCAGAGCAGTGTACCGGTGCCGGTGGCACCGATTCCCGGCGCTTCGTGGATCTCGAGTCCCACGCCGTGGCCGAGTCCGTGCAGGAACTTGTCCCCGTGCCCCGCGTCCACGATGACCGAGCGAGCCGCTCCGTCCACCGCCTGCACGTCGGCGCCGGGGAGGACGGCGGCGCGTCCGGCGGCCTGGGACTGTTCGACGAGGGCGTACAGCTCGCGCTGCCAGTCCGCGGGGGTGCCCAGCACGTAGGTACGCGTCATGTCGGAGTGGTACCCGTCCACCTCCGCGCCGAAGTCCAGCTTCACCAGGTCACCCTGCTCGAGCACCGCACCGGTGGGGCGGTGATGCGGCACCGCCGAGTGTGCGCCCGCGGCCACGATGGTCTCGAACGAGATGGCGTGCGCTCCCAGCTCGAGCATGAGGAACTCCAGATCGATCGCGACCTGCTTCTCGGTCCGACCGGCGCTGATGCCGCCCCGCTCGATCAACGCGGCCAGCGCGGCGTCGGCGACACCGCAGGCGCGTCGCAGCGCGTCGATCTCGCTCTCGTCCTTGATCATCCGCAGTTTCTCCACCAGTCGCGGCATGCGCTGGAGCGAGAGCGAGGACGCGGCGTCGGACCATGCCTGATGCTCGTCGACGGACACGACGTGCGATTCGAATCCGACGGTCTGCCCGCCCCGCGCACCGCCGGCGTCCTGCAGCAGGCGAACAGGGCCCGCGCGGTCGATCACCGCCGCGAGGTCGGGCACCTGCTCGGCCACCTGCGTCACGTACCGACCGTCGGTGCACACCACGGTGCCGGACTCGTCGGAGGCGGAGTCGTGCGCACTCAGCAGCAGCGCGGCATTGGAACCGGTGAACCCCGTGAGGTAGCGGACGTTGAGCAGATCGGTCACCAGGAGCGCGTCGGCCTCCCGGTCGCGGACGAGTTCTCGGAGGGCGTCGCGCCGTGCGGCGCGGTCGGAGGACGGCATCTCTCGAACCTACCGCCGCCGTCACCGACGGCCGGCGACACCGGTCCGCCCGACGACACCGCACCCGGATATGTGGGCAGAAGCACACGCGACCGACCGGGGTGATTACTGTGTGCAGCATGACTGGGTGGGTGGTTCGCGGTGTGGGGATGGCGCTGGTTCATGTGGTGGCACGAGTGCTGCTCGCGCTGGCGGTCTCCGCCTGGCCCGCGCAAGGGTCCGTGTTGCGCATGATCACGCTGGCCGCCGTCGTTCTCGTGGCCGTCGTGTGGGGCGGAATCGACGGGATCAACGCGCACCGCCGCGGTGACCACGGCGAGGGCCGGACCGATTTCACGATGCTGTGGCTGAAGGCGTCGGTCGTGGCCGGTGTCCTCGCCGGGCTCGTCTGCTGGGTGTTCTCGGCGGTGGCGAACCTCGCGGTGAGCAGCAACTCCCTCTTCTTCGAGGTCACCTCCGGCGCAGCGTTCACGATTCTGCTCGTCTTCATCCCCACGGTCATCGCCGTCACGGTGGGCCGCTGGCTGGCCGGACGCGGCGACGACAAGCAGGAGGACCTGCGGCCGGGCAAGAAGGAGGACGCGACCGAGCGCGACCGCGTCACCTCCGGAGCACCCGCACGGGGCGAGTCGGACGCCGACACCGAGGTCTTCGCGCCGGTCCGGGACTCCGATCGGCGCCCGAACCTCGCGAAGGGCGACCGCTCCTCCTGACCGACCCCGTCGTCAGAGGAAGATCGACGACCCCGTCGTCGGCTCCTCACGCGCCACTGCGGAGTACGCGGCTGCCAGGAGCGCCGGATCCGGTCCTTCGAGGCGGCCCGGCTTGGCCAGTCCGTCCAGCACGACGAAGCGCAGCAGCCCGTTGCGGTTCTTCTTGTCCGTCTGCATGCCCGACAGCAGATGGGCGAACGCGTCCGCGTCGTAGCTGACGGGCAGTCCCACCGCCTGCAGGATGCTGCGGTGCCGGTCGGCGACATCGTCCGACAGTCGCCCCGCGAGACGTCCGAGCTCGGCGGCGAACACCAGACCGACGGAGACCGCGGCGCCGTGGCGCCACTTGTACTTCTCGCGGCGCTCGATGGCGTGTCCCAGGGTGTGGCCGTAGTTCAGGATCTCGCGAAGATCGGACTCCCGGAGATCGGCCGCGACGACCCGAGCCTTCACCTCGATGGAGCGCCGGATCAGCTCGGGCAACACCTCGCCCGTCGGGTCCAGCGCGGCAGCGGGATCCGCCTCGATGAGGTCGAGAATCACCGGGTCGGCGATGAATCCGGTCTTGATCACCTCGGCGAGCCCGGCCACGATCTCGTTGTGCGGCACCGTCTCGAGGGTCGCCAGGTCCACCAGGACGGCCGCAGGCTCGTGGAAGGCACCGACGAGGTTCTTCCCGGCGTCGGTGTTGATGCCGGTCTTGCCTCCCACGGCCGCGTCGACCATGGCGAGCAGCGTGGTGGGCACGTGCACGATGCGGACGCCGCGCATCCAGGTGGCCGCGACGAAGCCGGCGAGATCGGTGGCCGCGCCGCCGCCCAGGCTGACCACGGCGTCGCTCCGCGTCAGACCGATGCGGCCGAGCACCTCCCAACAGAAGCCGGCGACGGCCAGTTCCTTGCCGTCCTCGGCATCGGGGATCTCGATGCGGTGTGCGTCGATCCCGTTGTCCGCCAGTGCTGCTCGGACGGCCTCGGCGGTCTCGGCGAGCGGAGGCTGATGGAAGATCGCGACGGTGCGCGTGCCCGCGAGCTGCTCCACCAGGTCGGTGAGCAGACCGCGACCGATGATCACGGGGTACGGGTTCGCCGTCCGGACGTCGATACGAACAGGTTCTGTCACGAGAGCGTCTCCTGTGCTGGGGGTGGATCCTGCGGTGGTCGGGTACGGCCGGTCCGTGGTGCCGACTGCCGCGGCAACGGTCCCGGATCGGTGGGGATCGGACGTCCGCCCTTGCGCCGGATCCGACGCCGCGGCGAGGTCCGCTGCGGTGGTGCGGCCGGCGCGGGGACGCGGTCGGCGGGGGCGACGCCGAGACGGCCGAGCACAGCGGTGACGACGCGAGCGGGGCTGCGGCCGTCCGTGCGGACACGGATGGTGGACACCTCGCGGTACAGGGGTCGCCGAGTGCGCATCAGTTCGCGGTACTTCGCCCGCGGGTCCGAGCCGGCCAAGAGGGGTCGTGAAGCGTTGGCAGTGGTCGCACCGGTGCGCCGGAGGCCCTCGCCGACACTGATCTCGAGGTAGACGACGGTGTGACCGCGGAGCGCCGCACGAGTGCGCGAGGACAGGATCGCCCCACCGCCCAGGGACACGATGCCCGGATACGTGCGCAGCGCATCGAGCACGATGCGCTCCTCGATGGCACGGAACTCCGCCTCACCGCTCTCGGCGAAGATCTGCGGGATGGTGCGGCCGGTGTCCTTCTCGATGGCCACGTCCGTGTCGTACACCTGCGTGCCCAGGGCCTGAGCCAGCCGTCGGCCGATGGTGGACTTCCCGGCGCCGGGTGGCCCGATCAGCACTGCACGCGGCGGACCGGAGACCTCCCCGGCTTCGTCCGACCGGCCTCCGGCCTGCCCGGTCATCGCGGCGGACGGGCTTGCGCGTTCTCCACGTAGCGGCGCACGTTGCCGGCGGTCTCGGCGACGGAGTCGCCTCCGAACTTCTCCAGCGTGGCGCGGGCGAGCACCAGAGCCACCATGGTCTCCGCGACGACCCCCGCGGCCGGCACGGCGCAGACGTCGCTGCGCTGGTGGATGGCCACCGCACCCTCGCCGGTGGACATGTCCACCGTCGCCAGGGCACGCGGAACCGTGGAGATGGGCTTCATGGCCGCGCGCACCCGCAGCGGGGCGCCGTTGGTCATGCCGCCCTCGATGCCGCCGGCGCGGTTGGTGGTGCGGACGATCCCGTCCGGGCCGGGGAGGATCTCGTCGTGGGCGGCGCTGCCGCGGCGGCGTGCGGTCTCGAACCCGTCGCCGACCTCCACACCCTTGATGGCCTGGATGCCCATGAGTGCCGCGGCGAGCTGCGCGTCGAGCTTGCTGTCGCCGGTGACGAACGAGCCGAGTCCCACGGGAAGGCCGTGGACGACCACCTCGACGATGCCGCCGAGGGTGTCCCCGTCGCGCTTGGCCGCTTCGATCTCGGTGATCATGGACTGCTCGGCCACGGCGTCGAACGCCCGCACGGGGCTGGCGTCGATCGCCTCGATGTCTCCCGCCGACGGCTCCGGGCCCTCGTACGGGTCGGACGCGCCGATCGAGATGACGTGCGACAGGACGTCGACGCCGAGGACCTGTTTCAGGAACTGTCGCGCGACGGTGCCGACCGCGACGCGGGCGGCAGTCTCCCGTGCGCTGGCACGCTCGAGCACGGGCCGGGCGTCGTCGAAGCCGTACTTGAGCATGCCCGAGTAGTCGGCGTGGCCGGGGCGCGGACGGGTCAGGGGCGCATTGCGCGCGAGGTCGGCGAGCACGGCGGGATCGACCGGGTCGGCCGCCATGACGGTCTCCCACTTCGGCCACTCCGTGTTGCCGATCTCGATGGCGACGGGACCGCCGAGCGTCGAGCCGTGCCGGACACCGCCGATGACGGTGACCTTGTCGGCCTCGAACTTCATGCGGGCGCCGCGGCCGTAGCCCAGGCGTCGTCGGGCGAGCTGAGCTCCGATGTCCTCGGAGGTCACCTCGACTCCGGCCACCATGCCCTCGAGAATGGAAACCAGGGCAGGGCCGTGAGATTCTCCGGCAGTGATCCATCGCAACACGGATCGATCTTTTCACGTCCCGGCGTTCACCCACGCCACCAGGGTCGCCGCACACAGAGCGGGTCCGTGCGGAATCACCGCCGCTCCCCCGGTTCGTCCCGTCATCGCCGCCAGCACCAGCGTCGTCGTCGGTGCCAGCACGGCGGCCACCGTCCACACGGACGGCCCCGAGACCGCGCCCAGTCCCCCGAGTGCGAGGCACAGCTTGACGTCGCCGCCTCCGATCGATCCGGGTGACGCCACCGACCCGACGAGGTGCACACCGGCCAGAGCCAGGCCGCCGAGGAGCGCCAACTCGCCCCCACCCTGGTGGGCGGCTGCCAGGAGCACCGCACCCGCGGCGGGCAGCGTCAGATCGTCCGGCAGGCGGTGACGGACCAGGTCGACGAGCGCGACGGCACAGGACCACGCGCCGACCGCGAGGATCGCCACGTCGGTGGTGACCGCGCCGAGCGCGGCGCCGACGACGGCGGCCGCGAGCAGGTCGGGCACCGTCGGCGTCACCCACCGACCGACGGTGAGAAGAGCGAGGCAACACAGCGCGGATCCGAGGAGGACGGTCATGCAGTCACGGTGGCACCGGTGACTCCCATGATTCGTGCCGCGGCGACCCGCCCGGGGACGAGGGCGCACCCGGGGATGGTCAGGACTCCCGCAGAGCCTGTTCCATCGCAGCACGCGGGGCAGGCATACCGGTGAACTGCTCCACCTGACCGAAGGCCTGGTGCAGCAGCATCTCGAGACCGCCGACGACGACGCCACCGGACTGCTCGACCGCGGCGGCCAGCGGCGTGGGCCACGGGTGGTAGATCGCGTCCAGCAGCACGCGCGTCCCGCGCAGTGCGTCGATCATCGCAGCGCCGCCCTCGGGCGGGACGGTGGACACCACGGCTGCCGCGTCCGCGACCGCTCGCGGCAGCGCGTCGTCGTCCGGTGCACTCCACCGAGCGGTGAGACCGGCGTCGCGAGCACAGACCAGAGCTCCCTCCGCCCGCTCCTCGTCCCGCGAGACGACGGTGACCGCATTCGCCCCGAGATCACGCAGAGCGACGAGCGCTGGGCGGGACGTTCCGCCCGCCCCGACGACGACCACCGACGCTCCCGACAGGTCACGGACACCGACCGTGCCGAGGGCCCCCGTGACACCGTCGACGTCGGTGCAGTCGGCGCGCCAGCCCGAGTCGGTGCGTACCAGGGTGTTCGCCGAGCCCACAGCGATTGCGCGCTGCGTTCGTTCGGTCGCACAGGCCAGAGCCGCGAACTTGCCCGGCATCGTCACCGACAGTCCCACCCACTCGGGTCCGAGGCCGTCCACGAACTCTGGAAGCCGTTCCGCGGTGCACTCCACCCGCTCGTAGGTCCACCCGGTGAGCCCGAGCTCCCGGTACGCCGCCGCGTGCAGGATCGGTGAACGCGAGTGCGCCACCGGCGACCCCAGAACGGCCGCGCGCCTCGTCGACGAGGCGTCGGAGACGGACGTCACCGGCCGCTGTCGAGGAACCCGCCCTCGACCTTCGTGATGTTGTCCAGGTGCACCTGGTAGTCGTCGGTGAAGAGCGTCTCACCGGCGGCGTTGATGGTGACGAAGTAGAGCCAGTTGCCGGGCTCGGGAGCCTCGGCGGCCTGCACCGCTGCCACACCGGGAGAGCAGATCGGCGTCGCCGGCAGACCCTCCTTGGCGTAGGTGTTCCACGGCGTGACGTTCGCACGGTCGGCGTCGGTGGTGGCCACCTCGGTGGTGTCCAGCGAGTAGTTGACCGTGGAGTCGAACTCCAGACGCTGCCCGATGGCGAGACGGTTGAGGATGACGCGCGCCACCTTGGCGAAGTCCTGCGGCAACGCCTCGCGCTCGATGAGGGACGACGCCACGAGCACCTGGTACGGGTCGAGACCCGAGGAGGCGCCTGCCTCCAGTAGACCGGTGTCCTCGTAGATCGCGGCACTCTCGGACACGAGCTGACGCAGGATGTCCGTCGGTGCGGCGCTGGGGTCGAAGTTGAACGTGCCCGCGGCGATGAGCCCCTCGAGCTGACGATCGCGATCCGGCACCTGCCGCACCGCGTCGGTCGCCCAGTCGGCGACACCGAGTGCGGAAGGATCGTCCCCCGCACCCGCGAGGTTCAGGTCGTCGTATGTCACGCACGGAAGACCCTCTCCGACAGCACAACTGGCCTCGGAGATCAGCGTGTAGATGCCCTTGCGGAC
Organism: Rhodococcus sp. NBC_00294; assembly: GCF_036163995.1. NCBI lineage: Bacteria > Bacillati > Actinomycetota > Actinomycetes > Mycobacteriales > Nocardiaceae > Rhodococcus > Rhodococcus sp. NBC_00294. Next base: position 3,066,604 of record NZ_CP108043.1, on the reverse strand, counting down.
GGCGCCTGTGTTGACGTCGGTCGAGTCGTGCAACTGACGGCCCTCGGCGATCTGGATCTGGCCCACTCGCGATGCCGGGTCCACCAGTGCGGAGACCGCGTCGGCCGCCGCCATCTGCGAGCGCATCCGATAGAATCCGGGCTGCACGGAGGTCATCGCGGTGTTCTGGACCGCGGCCTCGTAGAAGGCCGCCGAGCTGGCGGTGACGTCCTTGTCCGCCATCTCGGTCGCGATCTCCTGTGCGGTGTCGCCCGAGGCGACCTGCACCACCACGGCGTCGCCGCCGGGACCCGGGTAGTCTTCCGCGACCGCGGCCCCGCCGCCGGTGAACTTCGACACTCCCCACACACCTCCGACGGCCACGAGGCCGACCAGGACCAGCACACCGAGTCCGCCGATGATGCGCGAGCGACGTTTGCGACCGGCCGCGGCGCGGTCGCGGCGGGTGTCCGCGCGGCTCGCGCGGCTCGGGCGGTCACCGGGACCCGACGCCACTCGCGCAGGACGGGCGCGGCGGTCGTCGGCGAGCGGCTGACGGCGCAGGTCGTCGACCGGGAGATTCAGCTCGTCGGTGTCCCACTCGTCGCGTCGGCCGGGCCGCTGTCCACGACCGTCGTCCGTCACGGGGTCGTCCCCGGTGTGTCCTGCTCCGGACCGTGATTCTCGGGCACCGTTGCCCCCTCCTCGTTCGCCTGGGCGACCATCTCTCGCGCCAGGACACTGCGGCGCTCGTCGAGCCACCCTTGCAGGATGGCGACCGCCGCCGCCTGGTCGATCATCGACCGTTGGTCTCTCGCGCGGACGCCGCTGTCTCGAAGACCACGCGCGGCACTCACCGTAGTCAAGCGTTCGTCGGACAGCCGCACCGGCACGCCGGGCAGCGCACGGTGCAGGACTCGGGCGAAACGGACAGCCAGCGTGGCGGCGGTTCCGCGCTCGCCGCGCAGCGTGCGCGGCAGACCGACGATGATCTCGACGGCCTCGTACTCCTCGGCGAGCGCGACGATCCGCTGGACGTCGGCCGAGTCGGTGTGCGTCTTCGCTGCGCGCGGGACCGTCTCGACGGGTGTGGCGAGGGTGCCGTCGGGATCGGAGGACGCCACTCCGACGCGCACGCTCCCGACGTCGATCGCGAGCCGCCGCCCTCGCCCCGGGTCGTCGGCGCCCGGCCGGTCGGGCGCGGAGCTGCCGGCGGCCACCGTCAGGAGTTCCCGGCGATCTCGGTGACGCGACCGAGCAGAGCCTCGATCGCCGCGGGAACACCCGACGCGTCCGACCCGGCTCCCTGCGCGGTGTCGGCCTTGCCACCGCCGCGGCCGCCGATGCTCGGACCGAAGGCACCCACCAGTTCACCGGCCTTCACGCCGAGTTCCTGCGCGGCCTTGGTCGTCGACACGACGAACGGCACCTTGCCGTCGACGTCTCCGAACAGCGCCACCACCGCGGGCTGCGTGCCGAACCGGCCGCGAACGTCGCCGACGAGGGTGCGCAGATCCGCGGCACCGACGCCGGCCGGCGCGGGCTCCGCGACGACGAGCAGCGACCCGACCCGGCGCGCCGTGTCGACGTAGGACCCGGCGGACGAGAGCACGGCGGCGGCGCGAGTGGCCTCGAGCTCCTTCTCGGCGACGCGGAGCCGTTCGACGAGGTTCTCGATCCGCGCGGGCACCTCGTCGGTGGGCACCTTGAGCGACGAGGCGACACCGGCGAGCAGCGCCCGCTCCTTGGCGAGGTACTTGTACGAGTCGAGGCCGACGAAGGCCTCGACGCGTCGCACGCCCGACCCGACCGACGACTCTCCGAGGAGCGTCACCGGGCCGATCTGCGACGAGTGCTGGACGTGGGTGCCGCCGCACAGTTCCATCGAGAACGGTCCGCCGATCTCCACGACCCGGACCTCGTCGCCGTAGTTCTCACCGAACAGCGCCATCGCCCCCATGGCCTTGGCGTCGTCGAGACCGGTGACGAAGGTGTTGACCGCGAAGTCGGACGCGACGGCGTCGTTGGTGACGGACTCGATGTCCTCGCGCTGCGATTCCGACAACGCACCCTGGTACGTGAAGTCGAATCGCAGGTAGCCGGGCTTGTTCAGCGATCCGGCCTGTACCGCGTTCGGGCCCAGGATCTGGCGGAGTGCGGCGTGCACCATGTGCGTGCCGGAGTGTCCCTGGGTGGCGCCGCGGCGCCACTGCTGGTCGACGTGCGCGGTGACGACGTCGCCCTCGGTGAGCTGCCCCTCGTCGACGGTGACCTTGTGCACCCACACGGTCTTCGCGATCTTCTGCACGTCGCCCACGGTGACACTCAGTCCCGGGCCCGTGAGGGTGCCGATGTCCGCGAGCTGTCCGCCGGACTCGGCGTACAGCGGGCTGCGGTCGAGGATGACCTCGACCTTCTCCCCCGCAGCGGCGGTGGGCACCCGCACGCCCCCGGCGATGATCGCGAGAACCGTTGCCTCGCTGTCCAGCTCGTCGAAACCGGTGAACTCGGTGGGACCACGGTCGACGAACTCCTTGTACACCGTCAGGTCGGTGTGCGCGTGCTTGCGCGACTGCGCGTCGGCCTTCGCACGGTTGCGCTGCTCCGCCATGAGCGTGCGGAATCCGGCCTCGTCGACCTGCAGGCCCGTCTCGGCCGCCATCTCGAGTGTGAGGTCGATGGGAAAGCCGTACGTGTCGTGCAGGACGAAGGCCTCGTCACCGCTGATGCGGGTGCCGCCGGACGCGGTCACGGCCTGAGCAGCGTTGTCGAAGAGGCGCGATCCGGACGTGAGGGTCGCGAGGAACGCCTTCTCCTCGCCGACGGCGACGGACTCGATGCGCGCGAAGTCCTCGACCAGTTCCGGGTACGACTCGGCCATCGTGTCGCGGACGACCGTGACGAACCGCGCCATCGAGGGGTCCTCGGCACCGAGCAGGCGTGCGCTGCGCACGATCCGGCGCAGCAGACGCCGCAGCACGTAGCCACGGCCGTCGTTGCCCGGCGTCACGCCGTCGGCGATGAGCATGACCGCGGTGCGGGCGTGATCGGCGATGACGCGGAACCGCACGTCCGCGTCGTGGTTCTCCCCGTACCGACGGCCGGACAGTGCCTCGGCCTCGGTGATGACGGGACGGACCAGATCGGTCTCGTAGACGTTGTCGACGTCCTGCAGCAGGAACGCCACGCGCTCGACACCCATACCGGTGTCGATGTTCTTGCGCGGCAACGGCCCCAGGATCTCGAAGTCGTCCTTCGACGTCCCCTGTCCGCGCTCGTTCTGCATGAACACGAGATTCCAGATCTCGATGTAGCGGTCCTCGTCCGCCTCCGGACCGCCCTCCTTGCCGAACTCGGGTCCGCGGTCGTAGTAGATCTCCGAGCACGGCCCGCAGGGTCCGGGAATGCCCATGGACCAGTAGTTGTCGGCCATGCCTCGGCGCTGGATGCGCTCGTCGGGCAGACCGGCGACGTCCTTCCAGATCTGGATGGCCTCGTCGTCGTCGAGATACGCTGTGGCCCAGATCCTCTCGGGATCGAAGCCGTAGCCACCGTCCTCGACGGACGAGGTGAGCAGTGACCACGCGAAGCCGATGACCTCGCGCTTGAAATAGTCGCCGAACGAGAAGTTGCCGGCCATCTGGAAGAACGTGTTGTGGCGGGTGGTCACGCCCACGTTCTCGATGTCGCCGGTGCGCACACACTTCTGCACACTCACGGCACGCGCGAACGGCGGGGTGCGCTGCCCGAGGAAGTACGGGACGAACTGCACCATGCCGGCATTGATGAACAGCAGATTCGGGTCGTCGAGGACCAGCGAGGCGCTGGGGACGGGGGTGTGTCCCAGCTTCTCGAAATGGTCGAGGAAACGACGGCGAATCTCGTGAGTCTGCACGGAAACACCCTAGCGCGCGAGAGCACGCACGATTCTGCGGAGCTTGCCGACGCGCGTCTCGAGGTCTCGCTCCGCTCCGTGGTTGGTGGGCCGGTAGTAGTCGGCGCCCACCAGCTCGTCCGGCGGGTACTGCTGGGCGAGCACACCGTCGGGGTCGTCGTGCGGAAACTTGTAGCCCACCGCGTTGCCCAGTGAGGCGGCTCCCGTGTAGTGCCCGTCGCGCAGGTGCGGCGGCACGGCGCCTGCCTTCCCCGCCGCGATGTCGGCCATCGCCGCGGACAGCGCGCTGGTGACGGCACCGGACTTCGGTGCGGTGGCGAGGTGGATGGTGGCCTGGGCGAGGGCGAGCCGCGCCTCGGGCATCCCGATCGTCTGCACCGCCTGCGACGCCGCCGTCGCGACCAGCAACGCGGTGGGGTCGGCCATGCCGATGTCCTCGCTGGCGTGCACCACGAGCCTGCGGGCGATGAAGCGTGCGTCCTCACCGGCGGTGATCATCCGGGCGAGGTAGTGCATGGCCGCGTCGACGTCGGAACCGCGGATCGACTTGATGAACGCGCTGATGACGTCGTAGTGCTGGTCACCGTCCCGGTCGTACCGCACCGCGGCTCGGTCGACACTCTTCTCCACGGTCTCGAGATCCACGGTGCCGCCCGCACCCGCAGTGTCGGCGGCCGCCTCGAGCGCTGTCAGACCCCGTCGAGCGTCACCGCCGGCCAGCCGCACGAGGTGTCCGAGCGCCTCGTCGGTCACCGTCACCGACCCGCCGAGACCGCGCTCGTCCGCCAGGGCCCGCGTGAGAACCTCGCGGATGTCGTCGTCGGTGAGCGACCGGAGCTGCAGCACCAGGGACCGTGACAGCAGCGGCGACACGACGGAGAACGACGGGTTCTCCGTCGTCGCGGCGACGAGCAGCACGATCCGGTTCTCGACGGCGGCAAGCAGGGCGTCCTGCTGGGTCTTGGAGAACCGGTGCACCTCGTCGATGAAGAGCACGGTCTGCTCGTTGTTCAGCAGCCGGCGACGCGCCAGGTCGATCACGGCCCGGACGTCCTTGACGCCCGCGGAGAGCGCGGACAGGGCCTCGAACTTGCGGCCGGTGGCACCCGAGATCAGGGACGCGAGCGTGGTCTTGCCGGTGCCGGGTGGGCCGTAGAGCATGACCGACGCTGCCCCGGACCCCTCCACCAGGCGGCGCAGCGGGGCACCCGGGGTGAGGAGGTGGCCCTGGCCCACGACCTCGTCCAACGACCGTGGACGCATCCGCACGGCCAGCGGCGCACCCGGTGTGCTCGCACGCGGGGACGGGACGAACGCGTCCCCGTCGGGAGCAGCGGTGTCGTCGTCGAAGAGGGAGTCGTCGGCGCTCATCGGACGGTCAGGACGCGGCGGCGGGCCACCGCGCCGCGAGTGCCTGCCGGACATCGCCCGCGAAGTCCGCGAGATCGTGGTGCCCGACGAAGCGCGCGTACTCCGAGAGGATGGACCACCGCGTGGTCAGCGCGGCGGCGCGGGGCACCGAGAGGTGGTGCCGACGCAGTGCGGCGTTGCGGGTGTCGTCGTCGGGGAGGAACCAGTGCGTCGTGAGCCAGGCCCACACCAACTGGGCGTCCAGCAACTTGGCGTGCAGCACGTCGTCGTCGGCGAGGTGCGGCCAGATTCCGACCACCTCGGCGCGCCACGCATCGACCATGGCCTCGGCGCGTTCCGGCGTGAGATCGAGACGGCACAGGCACCCGGGGTAGGACAGGAGCGTGTAGGCCACGTCGAGAGTGGCGTCCCGGAAGCCTCCCCACTCGTAGTCCAGGAATCGCACGCCCTCGTCGTTGACGATGATGTTGTCCGGGCACAGGTCCGACGGACTGAAGGCGCGGTGTCCGCCGGAACCGAAGAGTTTGGCCGCGCGGGCGACGGCGGCGGCGACCGCGGGCGGCACCTCGATGCCGAGATCCGCGGCGAGCATCGCCGGGACGTCCGACTGGGCCACCGCGACCTGATCGGCCAGCCCGTCCCGAGAATCGGCGACGCCGGCGCGACCGAGGAGCGCCCCGAAATCCTCCTCGCGGCCGAACGTGGCGGCGTGCATCCGCCCGAGTGCCTGGGCCAGAGCCATGAGCGAGTTGGTGACGGACGACGGATCCGGGTTCGCGATCAGACTGGTGAACGGCGCGGCGTCCCCCAGGTCACTGAGGACGAGGAGCCGTTCCTTCAGGTCGTACGCGATGAGGGACGGACCGGGACGGGTGTGCGTCGCGAGGGCGGTGGCGAACTGGTACGAGACCGCTTCGCGCAGGAACGCCGTGTGATCTCCGGCGCCGAGACCCGTGCGGGACACCGACTCCGTGGACGTCTCGCGGACCTGCTTGATCACGAGCGTGCGGGGCAACTGGAACGGGTTCTCGGCCACCCGGACACGGATGACCACAGTGCGCCCGCTGCCGCCGAGATCGACCGGGTCGACCAGGGTCACCGATGCTCCCGTGCGTCTGGTGAGGAGTTCTCGTGCTGCTGCCACTGCTTCGGTGACCGGATCTGCCAACATTGCCGTCATCGATTGTCCGACCCACCTCGTCCGTGAACGGGCAGGTCATTCCTCGTTTCCGTACTCGCGTCGGCCCGCGAGGGCCGCCTGTGATGCTGTGTGCGTACTGCCGGAGCAAGATCGGGTTCCCCGCTCCACAGTCGATGAAACGGGCTCGCTGTGCGGTTTCTCGACCCTATCGCACTCTCGGCGACAGCTCGGGGGCGCCGCTGGGACCTCGGTGCCCATGAGAGGCAAGACCCGAGGTCAGACGGCTCGGACGATCGGCGCGACGTCGACCGACACGGCGATGCGGCTCCCCGCCGACTCCGTGTAGATGATGCCGCGCAGCGGCGGGACGTCGTCGTAGTCACGGCCCCACGCCACCGTCACGTAGCGCTCGTCCACCCACTGGTCGTTGGTCGGGTCGAAGGCCAGCCACGAGCCGTCCGGTGACCGCACCGCCGCCCAGGCGTGGGTGGCGTCCACGCCCACCATGCGTTCCTTGCCCGGCGGCGGCTGAGTCGCGAGGTAGCCGGAGACGTAGCGCGCGGCGAGGCCGTGCGAGCGCAGGCACGCGACGGCGACCCGTGCGAAGTCCTGACACACACCGGTCCGGGCGGCGAGGACGTCCGCGACGGTCGTCGAGATGGTCGTCGACCCCGACAGGTAGGCGAAGTCGGTGTGGATCCGGTGGTTGAGGTCGAACACCGCCTCCACCAACGGGCGGCCCTCGGTCAGCGAGAGCGCGGCGTACTCGTGCACCTCGTCGGTGATCTCCGGTGGCACGAGATCGAGCACGAAGTCGACGTCCAGGGCCCCGTCGACCCCGGTGGGACGAGCACTCTCCCACGCCGTCGTCGCAGCCCGGGTGGTGAGGCGAGCGGGGTCGGGAGGGTCCACGGCGACCAGGGCGCGCGCGGTCACGCACAACCGGTCGTGATCGGTGGTGACGTGGAAGTAGACGTCCTCGTTCCCGAAGAGGTCGACACCGGTGGACCGGTCGGTCGGCGTCGGCGTCACGGTGACGGAGGCGTCGAGACACCGCTGCTCCGAGGTCGAGCGCGGGAAGAGGTGGCCGCGGCCGTACGACGACGACACGGTGCCCTGATAGACGTACTCGGTGCGGTGGGTGATGGCGTACCACCGCGCACCCTCGTGATCGGTCACGACAACACCCGTCCGCCGCCGCGTCCCCACAACGGCTGCGTGCCGCCGGGCAGCGTCAGGTGCGCCGCGGTGATCGACTCGGAGAGGTCGAGCAGATCGGTATGCACCGACCGGACGACGTCGTCGAACTCCGATCGGGTCCCGGTGGAGTCGACGTCCTCGAGATCGGACGGGTCCACTCGGCGCAGCGTCGCGACGATGCGCTCGAGCGCCCGATCGGTGCGGGAGGTCCCCGTCGACCCGGGCAGCGACGCCAGGTTCACCGCTGCTCGTTCCACCGAGTGGATGACCGAGCGCGGGTTGCCGCCGTCGAAGAGCACGAGCTCGGCCACGGCGCCCACCTCGGGAGCACCGCGATAGCGGCGCCGGTAGGTGACCGACGAGTCGGCGGCGTTCAGCACCGCCCCGAGCACGGCCTGCTCGACGGCCGGTGGACGTGCGGTGCCCACGGTCTCGGCGAGCAGGGCGGTGATCTGCAGAGCGCGCTCGATGCGCTTGCCCGTGTCCATGAGGAACCAGCCCGGATCGTGCACCATCGACTCGGCCGACAGACCGGCGACGGCGAGCATCGACCCCACGACACGGCTCTGCGTCGACCAGAGCCCCGCCTCGTCGGACACCGGCGACGCCGCACACTCGGCGAGCGCGGTGTCGAGCCGGTTGAACACCGCCCAGGTGTCCTCGCCCAGCTGATCCCGCACCGCGCGGGCACACGTCTGCAACGCCGCCACGGCGTGCGCGAGCGAACCGGTGCGCCGCGTCCGCACCGTCAGCGACCGGAACTCCGCGAGCAGGTCCGACCGCGTGGTCGCGGCGCGGAACCCCGGCGCCGTCGCGGTCACCGCGGTCACCGCGTCGAGCACCACGGCCAGGGCGACGTCCGTGTCGGACCGCGCCTGCTCCCCGAACGGCGTCTCGCCGCGATGATCGCGGACCATCTGGTTCGCGGCCACCAGCAGGCGGGCCGTCGCCTCGGCACGCTCGCCGTAGCGACCCATCCAGTACAGGTCGTCGAGCACACGCGGCGTACTCACCGAGTCGATGACACGGGGACGGCGTCCACCCATCGGACGCGGTGCGTCGACGGCGCTCGACACGTCCGGCTGATCCGACCGGCCGCGACGCTCGGCCAGCACCCACACGTCCTTGGCAGCGGTCGTGGCCATGGGCTCCGACGGCGGATCCGTGACCAACACCTGGGCGAGACCGCCCGTCATCGGGGTGTAGCCCCGGCGCCCGCCCACGTCGAACAGTCGGATGCCGACGGGCCTCGGCAGCACGGCGGCGTCGTGCCGGCGATGACCGACCGGCCCGACGGGCGACGTCGCCAGGTCCGGTATCGCCCGCGCCGCCCACCCCGTCGGGTCCGCCCCGATCCGCCGCACCAGCTCGTCCCGCTCGCGCATGGACAGCGCGGGACCGACGACGCTCTCGTGCGAGCCGATCGCGTACACCACGAGCGAACCGATACGAGAGACGATGTGCGACAGGCCGTGTGGATCCCCCGCCCAGAAGGCCGGGACCGAGTCGAGCAGGGGCTCCTCCCCGAGCAGCGCCCGGCCCAGCTCCGGCAGCCGTCCGAACAGCGCCGCGTTCTCGAGGACGCCGCTGCCGATCGTGTTGACCACGGTGACGGCTCCGCGCCGCGCGACCTCGAGCAGTCCCACGACACCGAGGCGTGACTCGGGGCGCAGGTCGAGCGGATCCACGTAGTCGTCGTCGACACGGCGCACCACGACGTCGACGCGGCGCAGGGTGCCGAGCGAGCGCATCCACAGGGCGCCGTCGCGGACGACCAGATCAGCGGACTCGACCAAGGGGAATCCGAGCACCGAGGCGAGATGCGCCTGGTCGAACGCCGTCTCCGACCAGACACCGGGACTGAGCACCACCACGAGCGGGTTCTCGGCGGCGGCAGGCGCCACCTCGACGAGGGCCACGCGCATCGCACCGACGTAGGTGCTCGCGGGACGGGGCGCCACCCGGCCGAAGACAGCCGGTACCGCACGCGCGACGATCGACCGGTCCGCCAGGGCGTAGCCGGCGCCCGACGGTGCCTGAGTGCGGTCGGAGAGGACTCGGAACTCGCCGTCGGTGCATCGGGCGATGTCCGCCGCGTGGAAGAACAGCTGATGTGGGCCGGGGATGGTGATGCCGTGCGCGGCTCGGAGATAGCCGCGATGCCGGAAGACGATCTCCGGCGGCAGCAGACCGCGGCGAATCAGGGTGCGCTCGCCGTACAGATCGGTGAGCACCGCGTCGAGGATGCGCGAGCGTTGCAGCATGCCGGCCTCGAGCCGGTCCCAGTCCGGCGCCGACACCACCGTCGGCACCACGTCGAGCTCCCACCGCGCACCGGACTGCGTCGACGACGGCGATTCGGACGACGCGTCCGCCGTGTCGTTGTAGGTGATGCCGGAGTCGTCCACCAGACGGCCCACGCGCAACTGTGCGGCGGCGAGATCAGCCGGGGTCACGTCCTCGGCGCCGGGGAGGGCCGCCCAGCGCTCTCGTAGCCGCGGACCACCGTCGACGGCGTTCTCCACGAGGTCGTCGTGGCCGTCCGGACGGATCTCGTCGAGGTACGCCGCGAGCACGGGAGATGTGGCCTCACCCTGCTGCACGCAACTCCCCCTCCGCAGACGACCGGCACCGCGCTCGGCGCACGTCCGCGAGAAATCTACCTGTCCGCCTGTGCCCGAGCCGATCGCCGGTGCAGGGAGAGCACAAAGGTCGCCGCGACGACGATGCCGAGGAGGTTGATACCCAGCTGTCCTGCGGACAGAGCGGCGATGCGCCAGCTCCCCACCGTGGCCGCGACGACGGCGAAACCTGCTGCCGGAACGGTGGTCACGGAGATGAAGACCCCGACCAGGGCGGCTGATTTCGCCGACACCAGCGCGAGCATGCCGGCGGCGCCGGCGAGCAGAGCCACGACGAGAGAGAACGGACCCACCTGGTAGATGAAGTCGACCTGCTGCAGGTCGTCCATCGCCTCCGGTCGGATCCATCCGAGGGCCTCGGCCCCGAACGCCCCCAGCGCCGTGATGACCATCGCGATCGGGAAACCCACGAGCAGCGCCAGCAACGATCGACGGATCAGTGATCGCTGACGACGCACCAGGCCGACCGACAGCGCTGCCAGCGGACCGAACTCGGGTCCCACCACCATCGCACCGACGATGGTGACCGGCGAGTCGGTCACGACGCCGATGGCCGCCAGCAGCAGCGCGATGGTCAGGAAGGCGACGAACGTCAGGGTGAGGGACGATTCCTCCCGCGTACGTCCGACCAGTTCGTCCCAGACGATCGAGTCGTCCGGGTCACCGGGCGCGTCCTGTTCCGCGGTGCGCGCCGCGTCCGACAGCACCGTCTCCACGGGTTGCATGGTGATGGCTCCGTCGTGGGTCAGGCGCAGCGAACGCAGACCGTCGAGAACCTGATTCGCGCACTCCCGCACGACGACGGCGTCCACGACGTCGCCCTCCGGGCGCACAGCGGCACCGCGCAGAACGACGACGTGAGCGACGCCGGGAGTCTCGTCGAGCACCCGCAGCACCTCGTCGGTCCGGTCCGCCGGACTGACCACCCTGAGGTTCTGCATGCACTCTCCGTCCGCGCGTCGTCGACGCGTGACCGGCGACGCCTCGACCCTAGGTCGTGGGGCCCTCCGACGCGGGCTTCTCGCCCGATGCGCCACCCGGCGTCTGACGAGGAACCGGCTTCGCGTCGATACCCGACTCCTTGCGCTGCGCCGGGGTGATCGGAGCCGGCGCGTCGGTCAGCGGATCGACGCCGCCGCCCGACTTCGGGAATGCGATGACCTCACGGATGGAGTCCACTCCGGCCAGCAGGGCCGTGATGCGGTCCCAGCCGAAAGCGATACCGCCGTGGGGCGGCGCACCGAAGGCGAAGGCGTCGAGGAGGAAGCCGAACTTCTCCTGCGCCTGCTCCGCGTCGATGCCCATGATCGCGAAGACACGCTCCTGGATGTCCTTGCGGTGGATACGGATCGAGCCGCCGCCGATCTCGTTGCCGTTGCAGACGATGTCGTACGCGTAGGCCAGGGCGTTGCCGGGGTCGGTGTCGAAGGTGTCCATCGACTCGGGCTTCGGCGAGGTGAAGGCGTGGTGCACGGCGGTCCACGAGCCGGAACCCACGGCGACGTCGCCGCTGGCGGTGGCATCGGACGTCGGCTCGAACAGCGGCGCGTCGACGATCCAGACGAAGGCCCACTCGTTCTCGTCGATGAGGCCCTGCTTGCGGGCGATCTCGCCGCGGGCGGCACCGAGCAGTGCGCGCTGCGCCTTGGCGGGGCCGGCCGCGAAGAAGACGCAGTCACCGGGCTTCGCGCCGACGTGGGCGGCGAGTCCGTCGCGCTCGGCGTCCGACAGGTTCTTGGCGACGGGACCACCGAGGGTGCCGTCCTCCTGGACCAGGACGTACGCGAGGCCCTTGGCGCCGCGCTGCTTCGCCCAGTCCTGCCACGCGTCGAGCTGACGACGCGGCTGCGACGCACCGCCCGGCATGACGACGGCGCCGACGTACGGCGCCTGGAAGACGCGGAACGGCGTCTCGGCGAAGTACTCGGTGCACTCCACGAGCTCGACGCCGAAGCGGAGATCGGGCTTGTCGGAACCGAAGCGGCGCATCGCGTCCGCGTAGGTCATGCGCGGGATGGGTGTGGTGATCTCGTGGCCGATCAGGTTCCACAGCGAGGTGAGGATCTCCTCGGCGAGGACGATGACGTCGTCCTGCGTGACGAAGCTCATCTCGACGTCGAGCTGAGTGAACTCCGGCTGCCGGTCGGCGCGGAAGTCCTCGTCCCGGTAGCAGCGGGCGATCTGGTAGTACCGCTCGATGCCGCCGACCATGAGCAACTGCTTGAACAGCTGCGGGCTCTGCGGGAGTGCGTAGAAGCTTCCCGGCTGGAGTCGCGCGGGAACCAGGAAGTCGCGGGCACCCTCGGGGGTCGAGCGTGTCAGCGTGGGCGTCTCCACCTCGACGAATTCGTGGTGGGCCAGGACGGACCGTGCCGCCGCGTTGACCTTCGAGCGCAGTCGGATCGCATGACCGGGTCCGGCGCGACGCAGGTCCAGGTAGCGGTACTTGAGCCGCGCTTCCTCGCCCGGAGTCTCGTCCAGCTGGAACGGCAGCGGCGCGCTCTCGCCCAACACCTCCAGCTCGGTCACGTTCACCTCGACGGCGCCCGTCTGGATCTCGTGGTTCTGGTTGCCCTCGGGGCGGAGCTCGACGATGCCGGTGATCTTGACGCAGAACTCCGACCGCAGGCGGTGCGACTGCTCGGCCGCCGGACCGTCGCGGAACACGGCCTGGACCACTCCGGAGGCGTCACGCAGGTCGATGAAGATGACTCCGCCGTGATCGCGCCGTCGAGCGACCCAACCGGTCAGGGTGACGTGTCGGTCCGCGTGCTCGGCTCGAAGCGAACCGGCGAGGTGCGTGCGCAGCACAGGAGTCCTTCCAGAAGTAGACGAATACAGCTGGTGATCCTACGGACCATTCGAGCCCACCCCGACGCCGGGAGAAACAGCGCTGTGTCGGTGGTGGCCACGTGCGAAGCTGTGAGCCGCACACGCCGACGAAAGTGGTGACTCATGACGTTCGACCCCGACGCCAGGATCGACTCCTCCCGGGTTCGACGGTCCTCCGGTGGCCGCGGCAAGGGCATCGCCGTCGGCGGCGGTCTCGGCGGCATCGTCATCGTGGTGATCACCCTGCTGCTCGGCGGCGACCCGTCGTCGGTGATCGGGCAGCTCGGCGGCGGTGAGGCCACGTCGCAGGACTCGGGCAGCGGCGCCATCGAGAACTGCGACACCGGGGCCGACGCCAACGCGAATGTCGACTGCCGGGTCACGGCCACCGTGAACAGTCTCGATCAGGTGTGGGACGCCGAGCTGGCGGCGCAGACGGGCGTGCCGTACGAGCGCCCCGAGGTCGACATCTTCTCCGGTCAGGTCTCCACCGGGTGCGGCGCCGCGACGTCCGACGTCGGCCCGTTCTACTGCCCCGCCGACTCCACCGCGTACTTCGACACCGGATTCTTCCAGGTGCTCGTCGACCAGTTCGGTTCCAGCGGCGGCCCGCTCGCGCAGGAATACGTCGTGGCCCACGAGTTCGGCCATCACATCCAGAACCAGCTGGGCGACATCGGCCGGGCGCAGGCCGACCCGAACGGACCCGAGTCCGGCGCCGTGCGCACCGAGCTCCAGGCCGATTGTTACGCCGGCGTGTGGGCGAACAAGGCCGACGACGTTCCCGCACCCGGCAGTTCCGAGCCGCTGCTCGATCCGCTCACCGACCAGGACGTGTCCGACGCGTTGTCGGCCGCGTCGTCCGTCGGCGACGACCGGATCCAGCAGGCCTCGACGGGCCGCGTGAACCCGGAGGGCTGGACCCACGGCTCGTCCGACCAGCGACAGGCGTGGTTCGACGCCGGCTACCGCACGGGAGCTGTCGCCGCCTGCAACACCTACGACGCGTCGGATCTGAACGACCCGTCGTCCGTCCGCTGATGTCGTCCCGCACGGAGCTGCCGGTCTGTGAGACGTGTGGCGTGCAGTTCGACCGCGTCGATCCGGACGAGTGCCCGATCTGCACCGACGAGCGCCAGTACGTCGGACGCGGCGGCCAGCGGTGGACCACCGTCGCCGAGGTGTCGGCGTCGCACCGGACCGTGGTGCGCGAGGAGTACCCGGGCCTGTGGGGCATCGGCACCGAGCCGACCTTCGCGATCGGTCAACGCGCGCTGCTGGTCCCCGGCGACGGCGGAAACCTGCTGTGGGACAGCATCACCACGATCGACGACGCCGCGATCGCCCGTGTCACCGAACTGGGCGGCGTGTCGGCCGTCGCTCTGTCCCACCCGCACTACTACAGCGCGATGGTCGAGTGGAGCGAGGCCTTCGGCGACGTGCCGATCTACGTGCACGAGTCCGACCGTGCGTGGCTGCCCCGCGCCGGCAACATCCGCACGTGGTCGGGCGACTCCCTGGAGATACTGCCGGGGCGGACGCTGATCAACACCCGGGTGCACTTCGCGGGCGGTTCGGTGCTGCACTGGCCGGGCACCGACGGCCGCGGCGCGCTGTGCACCGGGGACATCGTCCAGGTGGTGTCCGACCGCCGATGGGTCTCGTTCATGTACAGCTACCCCAACCTGATCCCCGAACATCCCGACACGATCCGCCGGACGGTCGCCCTCCTCGAGAACGTGGCCTTCGAGCGCATCGTCGGGGCGTGGTGGGACCGGGTCGTCGAGGAGGACGCTCACGGCGCGGTGGTCCGCTCGGCGCGGCGCTACCTCGAGCACATCGGCGTGACCCCCGGCTTCTGACCGACCGGCTCAGAACAGGGTCATCGCTGGTTCCGGAGCGGGTTCCGCGGGAGCTGCCCTGGCCACACGCCGCGCACCGGCCGGATCGATCCCCGTCAGAGAGTGCTTCTCCCGCAACGGTTCCACCTTGTCGCGGAGCCACTGCTTGTATTCCGGGCTGACGTACGCCCCGCGTCCGTAGAGCACCCGATAGCGGCGCACGAGAGCCGGATGATGCTCGGCGAGCCAGCTCATGAACCACTCCTTGGTGCTGGACCGCAGATGCATCGGCAGCGCGGTCACACCGGTCGCGCCCGCGTCTTCCAGGGCCGCCATCAGGGCGCCGAGGTGTTTGGGACTGTCGGTCAGGAACGGGATGACGGGCGCGATGAGCACGTGGCACGACAGACCCGCGTCCGTGATGGCCCGGATCATGTCGAGGCGAGCGCGCGGTGACGGCGCCCCCGGCTCGAGAGACTTCTGCAGATCCTCGTCGTGAAAGGCGAGACTGACACTCACCTGCACGTTCACCTGCTGAGCGGCGAGGGTCAGCAGCGGCAGATCCCGTCGCAGCAGCGTGCCCTTGGTCAGAATCGAGAACGAGGTGCCGGACTCGGTGAGCGCCCGGATGATGCCCGGCATGAGCTCGTAGCGACCCTCCGCGCGCTGGTACGGGTCGGTGTTGGTGCCCAGGGCGACCGGGTCACGTTTCCACGAGGCGCGGGCGAGTTCCTTGCGCAGCACCGAGACGATGTTGGTCTTGACCACGATCTGCGAGTCGAAGTCGCGGCCCGCATCGAGGTCGAGGTACTCGTGGGTGGGCCGGGCGAAGCAGTAGCGGCACGCGTGCGAGCACCCGCGCGCGGGGTTGATGGTCCAGCGGAACGGCAGCGCCGATTCCTCGGGCACCCGGTTGAGGGCGCTCTTGCAGAGCACCTCGTGGAAGGTGACGCCCTCGAACTCGGGCGTGCGGACAGTGCGGACCAGACCGGCACGCACCAGCCCGGTGCGCTCGAGGCCGGGAAGCGCCCCGTCGGGAGCGTCGAGTGTCTGACCGTCCCACCGCATGACCCCTCCTGTTCTCCGGCGACCCCGGCACGCCGATGCCTCGAACACACGATCGATCGACGAATCGCAGACAGTCGAACATCCGTTCTATCGAGGTGTCAACTCTTCGGTAGTGTCGGTGGACATGGCCCTCCTCCCGTCTCCCCCGTCACCTGCTGACGGCGCCCGGTCCGACGATGTCGTCGCCTGGGTCGCCGAGCACCTCGGTGACCTCACCCTCGAAGAGCCCGAGGAGATCCGGGCGGGCGGTCTGCGCGGCGGACAGTCGGCAGCCGACGCCGCTCTCGCGAGCCTGGACATCACGGACTACGCCCGGTCCCGCAGCACGGTGGAACCGCCGTCGCGGCGCGGGGCGAGTCGCATGTCGCCGTACATCCGGCACGGCCTGCTCACGCTGAGCGAGGTGTGGGACGCGGTGGCGGACGCGCCGACCCGGGACCGGTCTCGTTACCGCGACGAATTGCTGTGGCAGGAGTACGCCCGCCACCTGTACGCACGGGTGGGCTCGCACCTGGGGGCGTCACTCACGCGCGAGCAGCCCCGTCCGACCGTCTCGGCGGACGACACCTGGTCCGACGATCCGTGGCCGGCCCGGATGCGCTGCATGGAGTCCGTCGTCGACGAGCTGCACGAGGACGGGTGGCTGGTGAACCAGACGCGCATGTGGCTGGCGTCGCAGTGGGCCGTGCGGGCCGGCGCGACATGGCGGGACGGCGAGGACGAGATGTTCACCCATCTCCTCGACGGCTCGAGGGCGGCCAACCGACTCGGCTGGCAGTGGACCGTCGGTACCGGCAGCGGCAAGGTCTACGGGTTCAGTCGCTGGCAGGTGGAGAAACGCGCACCCAGCCTGTGCCGATCGTGCGCGCTGTCGTCAGCGTGTCCCATTCAGGACTGGCCGACGGCCGCTCTCGGCCCGTCGGTCGACGGACCGAGCCTGGCCACCGGCGACACCCCGGCCGGCCCCGCGGACACCGTGGGTGAGGACGGCGACGAGGTGTGGCTGACGGCGGAGTCGCTCGGCAGCGCGGATCCGGCCCTCGCGGCCGACGACGCCCGCCCCGCGGTGTTCGTGTTCGACGAGCCGCTGCTCCGACGGTTGCGATTGTCCGGCAAGCGACTGGTCTTCCTCGCCGAGACACTCGGCGAGCTCGCCGCCGTCCGGCCTCTGGAGGTACGACGGGGACGGGTCACCGAGGAGCTCGCCGGACGGCGCCTCGCCGCGACCCACGCCCCGGTACCGGGGTGGGCACGCATCGCGGCCGCCCTCGATCCGGTGGAGGTGCACCCGTGGCCGTGGTTGGTGCGTCCGACCCGATCATCGGTGCGGTCGTTCAGCGCGTGGCGCCGGGCGTCGGAGCGGGGAGGGCGGAGCCCGGCCGGGAAGTAGGCGGGGAGGGCGGAGCCCGGCCGGAAAGTCGGCAGGAGGGCACCAGGTGGATCGGATACGGTCGAGCGCGTGACCGAACCCACGGACCCGTCCGCGTCGATCGAACCGACCGCTCCCACGCTCGAGCCGCTGCTGCGCATCGTGTTGCGCACCGCGGATCCGGTGCAGCTCGGCGACACTCCCGTCGGCGCGGAGTCCGTGGCACCGGTCGTGGGTGGTGTGCTGAGTGGGCCCGGGGTCGAGGCCGTCGTCCGCGCCGTCGGTGCCGAGCACGCCCACGTCCGAGCGGACGGATCGACCACGTACTCCACCGACCTGTTGGCCGACGTCGAGTCGGACGACCCGGGCGCCGTGATGCGGTTGACGCTGAACTCCGTCCGTTTCGGATCGGCCGAGGTCGTCGAGGCCCTCGATCGCGGGGAGGACGTGGAGTCCGCGCTCTACTACTTCCGCGGCACCCTCACGGTGTCCACGTCGATCCGGACGCTCGCCTACCTGAACAGGGCCGTGATCGTCACCTCCGGCTCGCGTCAGGGCACCCAGTCCGTGGTTGACGCGTTCCTGGTCACGTAGTCGATGACCACCACCGGTGCCGGGCGTCCCCGGCTCACCACCCGTAAGCGACCGGGAGCCACGGCGCGGGAGGAGATCCTCGACGCGGCGGCGGAGTTGTTCACGACGCGGGGTGTCACCAGCACCTCCACCCGCATGATCGCCGACGCGGTCGGGGTCCGGCAGGCGTCGCTGTATCACCACTTCGCCACCAAGGACGACATGCTCGCGGCGCTGCTGGTGGGGACCGTCGACGCACCCCTGGCCTGTGCGCAGGCGCTGCGTGACGCCGCGGCCGACGCTCCGAGCGCGCTGTATGCCCTGGTGTGGTTCGACGCGGACCAGCTCATGACCTCGCGATGGAACCTCGGCGCCCTGTACCTCGTCCCCGAATTGCGCAGCGCACGGTTCGAACAGTTCCGCACTCGTCGCTCCGACCTCATGGCGCTCTACGCCTCGCTGTCGCGGGACGCTCTCGTCGACATCGGCACGCTGGTGGTCTCCGAGGAACTCACACCCCTCCCGTTCCGCATCGTCGAATCGGTGATCAGCGCCCGGTCCGATGCGGAATCGACGCGGCACTCCCTCGCGACGCCCGACACGATCGCCGACGCCGCGGTGCGCGTGCTGGGGTGGACGGGCTCGACGGCGTCGCTGCGTGACACGGCCACGACACTGCTCGACGCCGCTCGGCCGATCAGTCGGTGAGAGCCGCGACCTCGGCGTCGGTGAGCACGGTCGCCGGGGCTCGCCCGGACGTGCGGACCACGTCGATCGCCCGATAGAGCGGGCGCTCCGTCAGCCCGGCCTCGCGGGCCTCGGCGCGAAGCTGGGTCACCAGTACCGACGACAGCGCCAGAGCCGACGCGAGCGGGGACGAGGCCAGTCCGTCCGCCACCGCGCGCAGCGCGATCGGCTGCAGTTCGCGGCCGCCGTCGGTCGTGTACATCGCCACGCCGACCGTGACGTCGCCGGACGAGTCGCCGACACGGATCAGCACCTGGCTGACGCGCGCGACTCGCACGAGGACCTCGACCTTCGTCGCGTCCGACAGGTTGACCCGTCGCACGCGGAACGACCCGCGCCGGCTCACCACACCGTGATCGATCCACACGCGTCTGCGGCCGCCCGACACGACGGCGAACCCTGCCGTGGCGACGAGCGCAGCTCCCAGAGCGACACCGACGTACGGCGAGATCAACAGTCCGGCGACGACGCCGAGCACGGCACCGACCACGGCGAACACCGCACCGGCGACGCGGAGCCGCGGAACGATGAGCTCCGGCGGCACCAGATCGAGCGCCACCAGCCCTCTGTCGGCCATGGTCAGCTCACTGGCGACAGCGTGGCACGCACGCGAGCGGCGGCCTCGGACAACGGGATCGACGACTGCTCGCCGGTCGCCAGGTCCTTCAGGCCGATCTCTCCGGCCTCGAGATCGCGATCACCGAGCACCAGCGCGAGGCGGGCACCGGAACGGTCGGCACCTTTCATGGCGCCCTTCATTCCGCGGTCGCCGTAGGAGAGGTCCACGCGGACGCCGGCGGCCCGAAGTTCCCGGGCGATCACCGCGAGACGCAGCTTGGCCTCCGGGCCCATGGGCACGCCGTACACCTCGCACCGGGCCGTCGACGCGGGCGCGACGCCCTCGGCCGCGAGAGCGAGCACCGTGCGGTCCACGCCGAGACCGAAACCGATGCCCGACAGGGGCTGCCCGCCGAGCTGCGCCATGAGGCCGTCGTACCGTCCACCGCCGCCGATGCCGGACTGCGCACCGAGACCGTCGTGGACGAACTCGAAGGTGGTCTTCGTGTAGTAGTCGAGACCGCGCACCATGCGCGGATTGACCACGTACGGCACGCCCATCGCGTCGAGATGGGCGCGGACGGTGTCGAAGTGGACGCGAGCCGACTCCGACAGGTGGTCCATCATCAACGGTGCGTCGGCCGTCATCTCACGGACGTGCGGTCGCTTGTCGTCCAGGACGCGGAGCGGATTGATCTCGGCGCGGCGACGCGTGTCCTCGTCCAGCTCGAGACCGAACAGGAAGTCCTGCAACAGCTCCCGGTACTGCGGGCGGCAGGTCTCGTCACCGAGCGAGGTGAGCTCGAGCCGGAAACCGGTGAGACCGACGCTCCGGAACCCACTGTCGGCCACGGCGATGACCTCGGCGTCGAGCGCAGGATCGTCGACCCCGATGGCCTCGACGCCGACCTGCTGCAGCTGCCGGTACCGACCGGCCTGGGGGCGCTCGTAGCGGAAGAACGGGCCGGAGTAGCTGACCTTCACCGGGAGCGCTCCGCGGTCGAGACTGTGCTCGATGACCGCGCGCATCACGCCGGCGGTGCCCTCGGGTCGCAGCGTGACACTGCGGTCACCCTTGTCGGCGAAGGTGTACATCTCCTTGCTCACCACGTCGGTGGACTCACCCACGCCGCGTGCGAACAGCGCCGTGTCCTCGAAGATGGGGAGCTCGATGTGGCCGTAGCCCGCGGCCCGGGCAGCGGCGGTGAGACCGTCGCGCACTGCCACGAAGGTCGCGGAGTCGGGTGGCAGATAGTCCGGGACGCCCTTGGGGGCGGCGAACGGCTGGATGCGCTGTGTGTCGCCGGTCATCGCACACCACCGAGTCCCACGAGGAACGGGTTGCTGCCGCGTTCCGCGCCGATGGTGGTGGACTCGCCGTGTCCGGGCAACACGGCGGTCTCGTCGTCGAGGCACAGCAGGTGCTCGGCGATCGAGGCGAGCAACTGTTCGTGATCGCCGCCGGGCAGATCGGAGCGGCCGATCGATCCCGCGAAGAGCGTGTCCCCCGAGAAGATCACCTGCTGCTCGCCCCCGTCGAGACGGAAGACGACGGAGCCACGGGTGTGACCGGGCGTGTGCGCGACGGTGACACCGAGTCCGGCCACGTCGAGAACGTCGCCGTGCGCCAGTTCCACCACCGTCGCGGGCTCCTCGAAGGTGGAGTGCGCGATCAGCGGCGCCAGGACCGGGCCGATACCGGACGCCGGATCGGTGAGCATGTGGCGGTCGTCGGGATGCACGTACAGGGGAATGTCGAAGCGCGCGCACACCGGCGTCGCGTCCCACATGTGATCGAGGTGGCCGTGCGTGAGGAGCACTGCGATGGGCGTCAGGCCCGCGTCGTCGAGGAACGAGTAGAGCGGCGCCGCGGCGTCCTGGCCGGGATCGACGACGATGCAGTCCGTCCCCTCGTCCCGACTGACGACGTAGCAGTTCGTCTGGAACATGCCGGCGGGGAATCCGGTGACACGCACAGTGAAGGACTCCTCATGCTTTGCGGTGCAGCGATCCGCGATCGGACGAATGCCACCAGCGTAGGCGGTGCGACCGGGCGCCCCGGAACGTGGGGCAGGCACCTCGGCCGTCCACCGGGTCAGGTGCCTCTCAGGGAAGCCTGGCACACTTCTGCTGCTCACCCGCTCCAGCGAGAAGAGGAACGCCAACCGTGCCGACGAACGAACAACGACGTGACGCTGCCAAGCGCAAGCTCGAACGCCAGCTCGAGAACCGTGCCGCTCGGGCGCGACGACGCAAGCAGGCGACCATCGCCGCCGCCGTCATCGGACTGGTCGTCGTCATCGGCGGCGTCGCTGTCGCCATCGGTGTGACACGCGGCGACGACGATACCGCCGTCGAGGCC
This sequence comes from Rhodococcus sp. NBC_00294, assembly GCF_036163995.1. NCBI lineage: Bacteria > Bacillati > Actinomycetota > Actinomycetes > Mycobacteriales > Nocardiaceae > Rhodococcus > Rhodococcus sp. NBC_00294. Next base: position 3,045,026 of record NZ_CP108043.1, on the reverse strand, counting down.
TCCGACTCCCCCACCAGCGAGAACGCGACCCCGGAGGGCATGCTGCCCGCCGGCCGCTCGGAACCGCTGCCCGAGACCGTGAGCTGCTCCTACCCTGCGGGCGGCACTGCCGCGAAGCCGGCGAACTCTCCGCAGACCGAGAACGTGCCCACCACGGACGACAACGTCAGCGTCAGCATGGACACCTCGCAGGGCCCGATCGGCCTGTCTCTCGACGCCACGAAGGCGCCCTGCACCGTGAACAGCTTCGCCTCGCTGGCCGGGCAGAACTATTACGACGCCACTCCCTGCCACCGTCTGACCACGGCCGACAGCCTGAAGGTCCTGCAGTGCGGTGACCCGACCGGCGCCGGAACGGGCGGCCCGGGCTACCAGTACGCCAACGAGTTCCCCACGGACCAGTACGCCGACGATCCGGCCGCGTTGCAGTCGCCCGTCCTGTACCCCCGCGGAACCATCGCGATGGCGAACGCCGGCGCCGACACCAACGGCAGCCAGTTCTTCCTCGTGTTCGGCGATTCGCAGCTGCCCCCGAACTACACGGTGTTCGGCACGATCGACGAGACCGGCCTCGCGACGCTCGACAAGATCGCTGCAGCCGGCGTCGAGGGTGGCGCGCAGGACGGTGCGCCGGCTCTCGCGACCACCCTGAACACGGTGCGGCTCGACCTGGCCTGACGGCTCACCCCGCACACTCCCGCGAGTACGCCGACAGTGTCGTGATTCCGGACGGGATCACGACACGTCGGACGTACTCGCCGGGGGTGGGTCGAGCTCTAGGCCGCTGAGGTCAGGCGGTACACGTCGTACACGCCCTCGACGTTGCGCACCACGTTGAGCACGTGGCCCAGATGCTTGGGATCACCCATCTCGAAGGTGAACTTCGAGATGGCGACCCGATCGCCCGAGGTGGTCACCGACGCCGACAGGATGTTGACCTTCTCGTCGGCCAGCGCCTTCGTGACGTCGGAGAGCAGACGGTGGCGATCGAGTGCCTCGATCTGGATCGCGACGAGGAACACCGACGACGGCGACGGGGCCCACTCGACCTCGATCAGCCGCTCCGACTGCGTCTGCAGCGACCCGGCGTTGGTGCAATCGGTGCGGTGCACGCTCACCGAGCCACCGCGGGTGACGAAGCCCATGATGTCGTCTCCCGGCACCGGGGTGCAGCACTTCGCCAGCTTGGCGACGACGCCGTCCGCACCCGACACCATGACCCCTGCGTCGCCGACGCGGCGCGGACGGGTGGGAATGGTGGACGGGGTGGACCGCTCGGCCAGTTCCTCCTCGACATCGCCGACACCGCCGAGGTGAGCGACGAGACGCTGCACGACGTGCTGCGCCGAGACGTGGTTCTCCCCCACCGCGGTGTAGAGAGCCGAGACATCGACATACCGCAGCTCGTGCGCGATGGCCGACATGGACTCGCCGTTCATCAAGCGCTGCAACGGAAGTCCCCCGCGCCGCACCTCCTTGGCGATGGCGTCCTTGCCGGCCTCGAGCGCTTCCTCGCGACGTTCCTTGGCGAACCACTGGCGGATCTTGGTCTTCGCACGCGGCGACGCGACGAAGGTGGCCCAGTCGCGGCTCGGTCCGGCTGTCGGGGCCTTCGAGGTGAAGACCTCGACCACCTCGCCGTTGTCGAGCTGACGCTCCAGTGCGACGAGGCGCCCGTTGACGCGGGCACCGATGCACCGATGCCCCACCTCGGTGTGCACGGCGTAGGCGAAGTCCACGGGACACGATCCGGCGGGCAGGGTCACCACGTCGCCCTTGGGGGTGAAGACGAAGATCTCCTTGACCGCGAGGTCGTACCGCAGCGACTCGAGGAACTCCCCCGGGTCCGCGGCCTCACGCTGCCAGTCGAGCAGCTGGCGCATCCACGCCATGTCGTCGAGCTCGGTCGCGTCACCGGAGTGACGGCCCTTCGTCTCCTTGTATCGCCAGTGCGCGGCGATGCCGAACTCGGCGGTGCGATGCATGTCGCGGGTGCGGATCTGCACCTCGAGAGGCTTGCCCTCGGGACCGACGACCGTGGTGTGCAGCGACTGGTAGACCCCGTAGCGCGGCTGCGCGATGTAGTCCTTGAACCGTCCGGCCATCGGCTGCCACAGCGAGTGGACCACGCCGACGGCGGCGTAGCAGTCCCGGATCTCGTCGCACAGGATGCGCACGCCGACCAGATCGTGGATGTCGTCGAAGTCGCGGCCCTTGACGATCATCTTCTGGTAGATCGACCAGTAGTGCTTGGGCCGACCCTCGACCACGGCACTGATGCGGGAGGCCGACAGGGTCGCGTTGATCTCGGCGCGCACCTTGGCGAGATAGGTGTCGCGTGACGGGGCCCGGTCGGCGACGAGGCGCACGATCTCGTCGTACTTCTTGGGGTGCAGGATCGCGAACGCGAGGTCCTCGAGCTCCCACTTGACCGTCGCCATGCCGAGGCGGTGCGCGAGCGGTGCGATGACCTCGAGGGTCTCCTTCGCCTTGCGCGCCTGCTTCTCCGGCGGCAAGAAGCGCATCGTGCGCATGTTGTGCAGCCGGTCGGCCACCTTGATGACCAGCACCCGCGGATCCCGCGCCATCGCGATGATCATCTTGCGGATGGTCTCGCCCTCGGCGGCGGTGCCGAGGGCGACCTTGTCGAGCTTCGTCACGCCGTCGACGAGATGGGCGACCTCGTCGCCGAACTCGGTGCGCAGCTGGTCCAGCGAGTAGCCGGTGTCCTCGACGGTGTCGTGCAGCAGCGCCGCGACGAGCGTCGTGGTGTCCATTCCCAGCTCGGCCAGGATGTTGGCGACCGCGAGCGGGTGCGTGATGTACGGGTCACCCGACTTGCGCATCTGCGAGGCGTGACGCTCGTCGGCCACGTCGTACGCGCGTTGCAGCAGACCGAGATCCGCCTTCGGGTACATCGACCGGTGGGTGCCGGCCAACGGCTCGAGCACCGGCTTGACCGCGGTGTTGCGCTGCGCGGTGATGCGGCGGGCCAGCCGCGCACGAACGCGCCGGGACGCGGACGACGGCGCAGTGGGGGTGGCGGAGGAGGGTGCCGGATCGGGCACTGGCTCCGTGGCGGGTGCGACCGGCTCCGGTGTCAGGGCATCGGTGCGCGCTGTCGGATCGGCAGGCTCCGCCCCGAAGGGCACGGGCTCCGTCGCGGCCTCGTCAGCCGCAGCATCGGCAGGCAGGACGGCGTCGGACGGCAGCGACTCCCCCGCGCCAGGCGGCACTGCTGCGGACTCCTCGGCGGTACGACCGATGTATCGCGTCATGATCGACACCTCCTCAGCTGCTCGAGAGACCCGACTCTATCCGCCGTCACCGGAGCGCACAGCGCACGCCCTCACATCTTCTCGAGGTCGGATGCTCAGACGACGCCCAATGTCGTGAGCGGTCCATGCTTCCAACGCTCGCGGCCGCCCAGAACTTCCACCTCGAGAACGACGGCGGCACCCACCACGATCGCTCCGCACCGCGTCAACAGTTCGGCGGCGGCCTCGAGTGTGCCGCCGGTCGCGAGCACGTCGTCGACGACGAGTACGCGGCGCCCCTCGAGCGCGATGCCCTCGGCGGAGATCTCGAGCTCCGCCGTGCCGTACTCGAGTTCGTACGACTGCCGGTGCACCGGCGGGGGCAACTTCCCCGCCTTGCGGACGGCGATCACGCCGGTGTTCAACGCCAGCGCGACGCCGGCACCGAGAAGGAAGCCGCGCGCGTCGATACCGGCCACGACGTCGGCGTCACGGCCCGCCTCGGCGAGCGAGTCCACCACGGTGCGCAGCCCCTCCGCGTCGGCGAACACGGGCGTGAGGTCGGCGAAGCGCACTCCCGGCGTGGGGAAGTCGTCGGCCCAGCGCGTCAACCGGGCGACGACGTCCGATCCACCGGGTGCGCTCGTGGTGGGGCTGCTCGATCCGGGTGTACTCATCCGACGAGTATCCACTTGTCCATGTTCCAGCCCGCACCCGCGACCGTCGGGTTCGACTCCACACCACGCATTCCGGACGCCACCGCGGTGACGCGCGGCGCGTTGTAGAGCGGGAGGGTGGGCATGTCGGTCCACAGGATGTTCTCCGCCTCGACCGCCGCGGCGAGCACGGTGGCGTCGGACTGGTCGACGGCCAGGCGATCGATCAGCTCGTCGAGACGCCCGTTGGCGTAGCCGCCGACGTTGACGCCCTGTCCGCCGCGCAGGGCGAAGCGACCGGGATCCGCGGAGGACGTGCCCGACGCTCCCGCCTGTCCGGCGGTGGAGGCCAGGACGGCGTCCACTTCCCCGGCGCGCAGAGCGAGCGGCGAGAAGGTCGGCGACGACGCGTCCACGATCTCGATGCCGAGAGGTGCGCAGGACGATGCAATGGCGGCGACGACGGCCGCGCGGCGCTCGTCGGGCCCCAGGTAGCCCATGCGGACGACGGGGTCGGTCAGACCCGCTTCGGCGAGACCCGCGGTCACCCCGGCGACGTCCGCGGTGCGGTACCGCTCCGCCGCGGTGGCCGCCACCGAGCGGTAGGGCAGCGTCGCGGGAAGGGTGGTCCGGCTGTCGACGATGCCGGACCCGCGGCCGGTCTCCGCCTCGTATCCGGGGTGGCCGTGCTGCGCGTACAGCTCGCCGCGGGGAACGCATGCAGCGAAGGCGCGGCGTGCGGCCGGGTCGACGAAGACACCGGACGTGGCCAGGGTCAACTGCTCGACGCCGAAGGACGGCTGAGCCGTCGACGTGAAGCCGTCGGGAGTCGCCGTGCCGCCGTCGGCGTCGACGACCTCGATGTCGTCCGATGCCGCCTTGGCCGCGATGTCGGCGCCCTTGGGCCACACGACGACACGATCCGTGGCGGCGGGAACACCCCACCACCGTTCGTTGGGAACGAGCGCGAGACCGTTCTCGACCGAGTACGACTCGATGCGGAAGGGCCCGGACGACACGAAGACCGCCGGGTCGACGGTTCCGACGTCCTCCCCCTCCGCCGGGGTGAGGTTCCATCCGGTGTTCCAGACGTCCGCGATGCGCCGCAGTGCGTCCTGGTCACCGCCGGCGAGGGTGCTCACGACGTCCGGCACGCCGGCGATGCGGGCCGCGACGTGTGCGGGCATCATCGTCCCGGCGCCGAAGAGGGACTGCCACTCGACGTACCCGCGTCCCGAGCGGAACGTCACGGTCGCGACCTTGTCCGCGGGAGCGCAGTCGATGCGTTCGATGTCGGTGTAACCGGCGGTGGACGCGGCGTCGAAGAGCGGCGCTCCGTCCGCGGCTGTCCGGCCGCTGCGTGCGGCCCACGCCAGCACGAGGTCGTCGCACGTCATCGGCACACCGTCGGACCACACGGCGGGCGCGGCGAGCGTGTAGGTGACCACCTGCTGCTCGCCGGGTACCTCCACGGCCGTCCCGATGTCGGTGTCGCTCACGGCACCGCCGCTCGGGGCGGTGAGCGCGAATCCGGGCAGCACTCGCGAGAAGGCCTGCGGCGCAGCCGAGACCGATCCGGCGACGGTTCCGCCGTTGTAGGTGGTGACGGTGTTGTCGACGGCGTAGCCGATGGACGGGATGCGGGTGTCCTCGTCGCCGCACGCCACGAGTGTCGTGGCCGTGATCGCGGCGAGCGCCGCGACGGCGACGCCTGTCCTGGCCCCTGACGACGCACGCATGTCAGCTCCTCCGCTTGCCGCGCTTACCCGTCGGGCGCGCGCCTGCGCGAGGCGCCGCGGCCGCAGTGCGTGCGGTCTTGGCCGGAGCATCCGTTGCCGTTGCCGTGGCGGTCGCCGTGCCCGTGGCGCCGGCCGGAACCGCGCTCTCGGCGCGCGGACGCGTGGTGCCCTCGCGCTTCGCGAGCACCTTCTTCGTGTGCGCCGCGACCGGGCCCCATCGTTCCTTCAGCGTGACCACCAGCGGGGTCGCGAAGAAGATCGACGAGTAGGCGCCGATGACGATGCCGACGAGCTGGACCAGTGCGAGATCCTTCAACGTCCCCACACCCAGCAACCAGACCGCGATGACGATGAGGGCGATGACAGGGAGCACGCTGATGACGGTGGTGTTGATCGAGCGCATCAGCGTCTGGTTCACCGCGAGGTTGGCCTGCTCGGCATAGGTGCGCCTGTTGAGGTGCAGGATGCCGCGGGTGTTCTCCTCGACCTTGTCGAACACCACCACGGAGTCGTACAGCGAGAAGCCCAGAATGGTCAGCAGTCCGATGACGGTCGCCGGAGTGACCTCGAACCCGACCAACGAGTAGACACCCGCCGTGACGAGGATGTCGAAGAACAGGGCCGCGATACCGGCGAGCGCCATGTCCCGCTCGTACCGGACGGCGATGTAGATGCTGACGATCACCAGGAACACCACGAGCGCGATCAGCGCCTTGTCGGTGATCTGGGAACCCCAGGTCTCACTGACGTCGGTGAAAGAGACCGCATCGCGCGTGGTCTCACCCTCCGCGTTGGCGGGCTGGAACGCGTCGAACAGGGCCGTCTGCAGCGCGGACGCCTGCCCCTGGTCCAGCGACTCGGAGCGGATCTGCACGGTGGCGCCGGATCCGGTGCCCACGGTCTGGACGGCGACGGCGTCCTGACCGAGGGTGTCGGTGTAGATCTCCTCGACCTGCGCGGTGTCGACGCCCTGCGGAGCCGGGAACTGCACGCGCGTGCCGCCCTCGAAATCGATACCGAGCGTGAAGCCGCGGACCGCGATCGACAGCAACGACACCAGCACGAAGGCCGCGGTGACGCCGTACCAGAGGCGACGGCGTCCGATGATGTCGAACGCGCCGGTGCCCGTGTAGAGCCGCGACAGGAGTCCGCGACCGGCCTCGGGTGCGTCGGGAACGGTGTCCTCGGTGGTGGTGGTCGTCTCGGCCACGGGTCAGGCCTCCTTGCTCGGGCCGGCTGCCGCGGTAGCAGCATCGCGGGTGGTCTTGGCGGCGGCAGCGCGTTTGCGCGCGCGGGCGATCTCCTGGACCGCACCGAGACCGTTGATCGACGGCTTGGACCAGAACTCGGACCGCGAGGCGAGATTGACCAGTGGCCACGTCACGAGGATCACGATGACGATGTCCAGCAGGGTCGACAGGCCGAGCGTGAACGCGAAGCCGCGCACCTGACCGACGGCGAGCACGTACAGCACCGCCGCCGCGATGAAGCTCACCGCGTTGCCGGACAGGATGGTGCGCCGCGCACGGGCCCAACCACGCGGAACCGCCGAGCGGAAGCTGCGGCCCTCGCGTATCTCGTCCTTGATGCGCTCGAAGAACACCACGAACGAGTCGGCGGTCATACCGATACCGATGATCAGACCGGCGATGCCGGCGAGATCGAGCGTGAACGAGATCCATCGACCGAGCAGGACGAGGATCCCGTAGATGGCGACCAGCGACAGCACCAGCGACAGCGCCGTGAGGATGCCGAGCATGCGGTAGTAGAGGAGGCAGTAGATGAGGACGAACACGAGGCCGATGGCGCCGGCGATCAGGCCTGCCTCGAGCGACGCGAGTCCCAGCGTCGCCGACACTGTCTCCGCCTCGGAGGCGGCGAACGACAACGGCAGCGATCCGTACTTCAGCGTGTTGGCGAGCTCGCGGGCACTGTCAGCGGTGAAATTGCCGGTGATCTGCGTGGCGCTGCCCGCGGGGGTCGCGCCCTGGATGACCGGTGCGCTGACGACCTTGGAGTCGAGGGTGAACGCGGCCTGCTTGCCGATGTTCGCCGACGTGAACTGAGCCCAGGTGTTGCCACCCTCGGTGGTGAAGCTGAGGGAGACGACGTTGCGGGACTGCTGGGTGTCGAACTGCGAGCTGGCGTCGGCGATCTGCTGTCCGTCGATGATCGACGGCTCGAGGATGTAGACCGCGGTGCCGTCCGTGGAGCAGGCGACGAGCGGCAGGGCCGGATCGTCGTTGCCCTGCAGGGGGTCGGGCGCGGAGCAGTCGATCGTGGCCATGGCCTGCTGCTGCACTGTCGGGTCGGTGCTCTGCCGCTGCGCCTTCGCCTCGGCGATCGCGTCGGCGGTCTCGTCCGCCGACGACGCGGGCGGGGCGGCACCGGGCTCGGAGGCGGAGGTGTCGGACGGCGCGGGTGTCTCGGACGGGGCGGGGGTGTCCGTGGGGTCCTGCGCCGGGAAGGGCCGGTTCTGCGGTGCCGGTGTCGCCGGAGCCGTGGTGGCCGCAGGGTCGGCAGCCGCGGGGTCGGCAGCGGGGTCGGTCGCCGCGGGAGCGGGAGTGCCCGCCGGAGTGGGGGCCTGGGACGTCAGCACGGGGCGGATGTACAGCCGGGCCGTCTGACCGAGTGTGCGGGCCTGCGAGCTGTCGTCGCCGGGAACCGTGATGACCAGGTTCTGACCGTCGACGACCACCTCGGAGCCGGAGACACCGAGACCGTTGACGCGGGTCTCGATGATCTGCTGCGCCTGACGCAGGCTCTCCTGGCTCGGGGCGCTGCCGTCGGGCGTGCGCGCGGTGAGCGTGACGCGTGTTCCACCCTGCAGGTCGATGCCCAGCTTGGGAGTCGGGGACTTGTCACCGGTGAAAAAGACCAGGACGTACACGAGGGCGATGAAGACGCCGAACACGGCGAGATACCGCACCGGATACGAGGATCCGCTGGATGGGGCCACGGTGAGTGCTTCTCCTGAGTGAGACGGACCGGCTGGAGGAGACGGACCTGCTGCTGGTCGGACGGGGGTGGAGCGCGGCGGCGGCGGGCGTCACGGACGGCCGGAGCCTGACCGACCGTACCCTCTCCACAACGACGCACCGCCCCCGAGGACGACCTCGGGGGCGGTGTATCCGCTTTGTCTCACTCCTTGGTGAGTCGTGCCTGCGATCGGCCGTCGTCCGCGCCGCCGAGGCCGTTCTCCAGGCTGTCGACGCGCGATCCGGCGTCGCTGTGGTCCTCGAAGTCGCTGGTCGGACCGGAGTTCTCCGCACCTGACTCGTCCAGCTCGTCCTCGTCGGGCAGCACGTCGCGCACGACGGCACGCGACCAGGTGGTGATGATGCCGGGAGCGATCTCCAGGTCGACGGTGGTCTCGGTGAGTCCGTCGACGAGACCGTGCAGACCGGACGTGGTCAGGACGCGATCACCGATGGACAGCGCTTCCTGCAGCTCGACCGTCTTGGCCACCTCACGCTTCTGGCGGCGGATGCCGAGAAACATGGGCACGAGCAGGGCGAGAACGAGAAGCGGAAACAGCAGTTCCATCAGAAACGTCAATCCTTAGATCTTGGGACTCGGAACCTTCAGTGTGCCACGTTCGGTCGGGCGATCGGGCGTGTCGACCGCCTGAAACGCCGGAATCGTCCGGATCCATCGGCTCAGGTCTCGTCGAAGAGCGTGCGTTGCGGCTCGTTCGTCCGCACCGAGATGCCGCCGACCGCGAGATCCGGCGGGGGTGTGAGACCCATCCGTTCCCACGCGGCGGCCGTGGCCACCCGACCGCGCGGCGTCCGCGCGATCATGCCCGCGCGGACGAGGTAGGGCTCGCACACCTCCTCCACGGTGGCCGGTTCCTCCCCGACCGCGACCGCGAGCGTCGAGACCCCCACGGGCCCGCCGCCGAAGCTGCGGACGAGTGCGCCGAGCACAGCCCGGTCGAGGCGATCGAGGCCGAGCTCGTCCACGTCGTAGACCTCGAGCGCCGCCCGGGCGACCTCGAGTGTCACGCGGCCGTCGGCACGCACCTCGGCGTAGTCCCGCACCCGGCGCAGCAGGCGGTTGGCGATGCGGGGTGTGCCGCGCGATCGTCCCGCGATCTCCGCGGCGGCATCCGCCTCGATGCGCACTCCGAGGATTCCCGCCGACCGCGTCAGGATGCGCTGCAGTTCACGGGGGTCGTAGAAATCCATGTGCGCGGTGAAGCCGAAGCGGTCACGCAGCGGGCCGGTGAGGGCGCCGGACCGGGTGGTGGCACCGACGAGCGTGAACGGTGCGACGTCGAGCGGGATCGAGGTGGCGCCCGGCCCCTTACCGACGACCACGTCGACGCGGAAGTCCTCCATCGCCAGGTACAGCATCTCCTCGGCCGGCCGCGCGATGCGGTGGATCTCGTCGATGAAGAGCACGTCACCCTCGACGAGGTTGCTCAGCATCGCCGCGAGGTCTCCCGCTCGTTCGAGGGCCGGCCCGGACGTCAGGCGCAACGCCGAGTTCAGCTCCCCCGCGATGATCATCGCCATGCTGGTCTTGCCGAGTCCGGGCGGACCGGACAGCAGGATGTGGTCCGGTGTTCCGCCGCGTTGCGTCGCGCCCTGCAGGACGAGCTGCAGTTGCTCCCGCACGCGGGGCTGACCGATGAAGTCGTCGAGCGACTTCGGCCGCAGACTCGCATCGAGATCGCCGTCGTCCGGCACCATCTCGGCGGTGACCAGTGAGTCGTCCGTGCCGTCCGGGTCCATCACCGCGACCTGCCCAGGCTCACCAGGGCCGAGCGCAGAGCCTGCGCCGTTCCGACGGCGGGGTCGTCTGCCAGCACGGCATCGACGGCGGGCTCGGCCTGCTTGGCCGGGAACCCGAGGCCGAGCAGCGCCTCGACCACCTGATCACGCACCGGGCCCGACGAGTGGCCGGGTGCGGCGACACCGGCCGGACCGGACACCACCGCGTCCACCTTGTCGCGCAGTTCGACCACGAGACGCTCGGCGCCGCGCTTGCCGATACCCGGTACCCGCATCAGGGCCGTGACGTTGCCGTCGGTCAGCGCGGTGCGCAGCGCGTCGGGTTCGAGGACGGCGAGCACGGCCATGGCGAGCCGGGGACCGACGCCGGACACCGTCTGGAGCAGACCGAAGAGATCGCGCGACGTGGCGTCCGCGAAGCCGTACAGCGTCATGGAGTCCTCGCGCACGATCATCGAGATGACCAGGCGCGCCTCGGTTCCGCGAGAGAGCCCGGCCAACGTCGCCGGCGTCGCGTTGACGCGGTAGCCGATGCCTGCCGCTTCCACCACCGCGTGGTCGAGGGCGATCTCGAGCACCTCGCCCCGTACCGAGCTGATCATCGCGGCTGCGCTCCCGTCCTCGCGGCGGCCCGCACGGCCGCGCGCTGCTGCTTCAGTTTCTTCTCGTACGCGGCCTTCGCCGCGGCTGCCTGCGCCTCGGCGGCGGCCATCCGCGCCATCATGGGTGCCCGCCAGCAGTGACAGATCGCCAAGGCGAGAGCATCGGCGGCGTCGGCGGGGCGGGGGGCCTGCTGCATGCCGAGAATGCGGGTCACCATGGCCGTCACCTGAGCCTTGTCCGCGGTGCCGTTCCCGGTGACCGCGGCCTTGACCTCGGACGGGGTGTGGAAGGCGACCGGGATACCGCGCCGGGCGGCCGCGAGGGCGATCACTCCCCCGGCCTGCGCGGTGCCCATCGCGGTGCGCACGTTGTTCTGGGAGAACACCCGCTCGACGGCGACCACCGTGGGCCGGTGGGTGTCCAGCCAGTACTCGGCGGATTCGGCGATCAGGAGAAGTCGCTGCGCCAACTCCATGTCGGCCGGCGTCCGCACCACGTCGACGTCGAGCGCCGTGACCGCTCTGCCTGCGCCGGACTCGACCAGGCTCAGTCCACACCGGGTCAGCCCGGGGTCGACTCCCATGACACGCAACGCCCACTCCCTCACCGGATTCGGCCGCTCCGGACCTTCGAACACGTAGAACTGTTGTTCGATACCTTAGCGGCGAGTCGGTGACGAGTGTGGGCGGCGCGCTGGAGTCAGTCCTCGTCGAGCTGCGCGAGCACCTCGTCGGACAGATCGACGTTGGACCACACGTTCTGCACGTCGTCGCTGTCCTCGAGCGCATCGATCAGCTTGAACACCTTGCGCGCTCCGTCGACGTCGACGGGCACACTGACGGACGGCTGGAAGCTGGCCTCGGCGGAGTCGTAGTCGATGCCCGCCTCCTGCAGCGCGGTGCGCACGGCGACGAGGTCGGTCGGCTCCGAGACCACCTCGAAGGTGTCCCCGTTGTCGTTGACCTCCTCGGCGCCGGCGTCCAGCACGGCCATGAGGACGTCGTCCTCGGACTGGCCGTTCTTCTCCAGCGTGACGACGCCCTTGCGGGAGAACAGGTAGGACACGGAACCCGGGTCGGCCATGTTGCCGCCGTTGCGAGTCATCGCGACACGGACCTCGCCGGCCGCGCGGTTGCGGTTGTCGGTGAGGCACTCGATGAGGACGGCGACACCGTTGGGCCCGTAGCCCTCGTACATGATGGTCTGCCAGTCGGCGCCGCCCGCTTCCTCACCGGCGCCGCGCTTGCGCGCACGCTCGATGTTGTCGTTGGGGACCGAGGTCTTCTTCGCCTTCTGGATGGCGTCGTACAACGTGGGGTTACCGACGGGGTCACCACCACCCGTGCGCGCGGCGACCTCGATGTTCTTCACCAACTTGGCGAAGGACTTCGATCGGCGGGCGTCGACGACAGCCTTCTTGTGCTTCGTGGTCGCCCATTTGGAGTGGCCGCTCATCGGCAATAGCCCCTTTCGTACCGGCAGAGAACGTGCCCATCTTACGCGGGCGTGGACGAGGTCCTTCGCTCCCGCACCATGTCGGCGAACAGGGCGTGGACCCGGCGGTCCCCCGTGACCTCGGGGTGGAACGACGTCGCGAGCACGTCGCCCTGCCGCACGGCGACGACGCGGCCCGCCGCGGGACCCTCCGGGACGGTGGCCAACACCTCGACTCCGTCGCCGACCCGCTCGACCCACGGCGCCCGGATGAACACGGCACGCATCGGCTCGCCGCCCACCCGAGCGACGTCGAGGTCGGTCTCGAAGGAGTCGACCTGACGACCGAAGGCGTTGCGCCGCACCGTGATGTCGAGGCCGTCGAGATGCACGGCATCCGGGGTGGTGTCCAGGATGTCGGAGGCCAGCAGGATCATGCCGGCGCAGGACCCGTAGGCGGGCATACCGGCGGCGAGGCGCTCGCGGAGCGGAGCGAGGAGATCGAAGATCCGCAGCAGCTTCCCCATCGTGGTCGACTCGCCGCCGGGCAGCACCAGACCGTCGACGGCGTCGAGTTCCTCGGGACGGCGCACCGTCACCGCGCTCGCACCGGCGGCAGTGAGCGCCTCGAGATGCTCTCGCACGTCACCCTGCAGCGCGAGCACTCCGATTGTCGGAGCTGTCACCGTGACGTCTCGAGGCCCGGCGTGTGCTGCGCCGAGCGGTCGTAGCGCATCAGACCCTCCTGCGTGACGGCCGCGACCATCCGGCCCTGACGGTCGTAGATCCGTCCCTGGGTCAACGCGCGGCCGAGGCCGGCGGAGGGCGACGTCTGGTCGTACAGCAACCACTCGTCCGCACGGAACGGGCGCAGGAACCACAACGCGTGATCGAGCGACGCGGTCTGCGTGGCGACGTCCTCGTGCGGGACCTTCGCCGAACCCAGAAGCGTCATGTCCGACATGTACGCCAGAGCGCACACGTGGAAGACCTGGTCGTCCGGCAGCGGATCGCGGTATCGGATCCAGACCTGTTGCTGCGCAGCAAGACTGGAGCTCCGGGTGATGCGGTCCTGCGGGACGAGGCGCACGTCCCACCGGTTCCACTCCTTGTAGAACATCTTCTGCCGCAACGCCTCGTCCTCGGCGACGTCGGGGAGGTCCTCCGGACCCACCACTGCCGGCATCCGGTCCTGATGCTCGATGCCCTCGTCCTCCACGTGGAACGACGCCGACATCGTGAAGATCGCCTTGCCGTCCTGGATGCCCGTGACCCGACGCGTGGCGAACGACCGACCGTCGCGGATGCGGTCGACCGTGAAGACGGTGGGCTCGTTCGGGTTTCCGGGGCGCAGGAAGTATCCGTGCAGCGAGTGCACGCGGAACGCGGGATCCACCGTCTTCGCCGCGGACACCAACGACTGCCCGGCGACCTGGCCGCCGAACGTGCGCTGCAGCTGACTCGGGACGGAACTCCCGCGATAGATGTCGTTCTCGATGCGCTCGAGCTCGAGGATCTCTTCGATTCCGGCCATGATCACCCTTTCCGGTCGGGACAGACGGGACCTGCCCCGCGAGTACGGCAGAAGTGTCGCAGAATCGGGCCCCGGAACGACACTTCGGCCGTACTCGCGGGGGGCGGAGGCGGCGCGTCGGGCAGGATCGAGGCCGTGCCCCGCTTCTCCCCCACCACTCCCGACGCGGTGGTGGACCACGTCGTGGACCGCATCGACGCCGTCGACGGACGGTGTGTCGTGGCCGTCGACGGTGCGGACGCCGCCGATCCGGTGGCCTTCGCTCAGCGCGTCGTGGCCCGGCTCCGCACGGACGGCCGCGCCGCCGATCTCGTCTCCCTGCACGACTGGGTGCGGCCCGCGTCGCTGCGACTCGAGTACGGGCACGAGGACGAACTCTCCTACCGCACCCTGTGGTTCGACTACGACGCACTGACGCGCGAGGTGATCACGGCGGTGCGCACGCGCGATCAGTGGTTGCCCGCGCTGTGGGACGAGCGGTCCGATCGCTCCGCTCGCGCTCGGCCGCGAACGGCGGCGCAGAATCAGGTGGTGGTCGTCGCGGGCCCCATGCTGCTGGGGCGTGGCCTCGATCTCGACGTCACGGTGGCGCTGACGCTCACCGAGCGCACCGCGTCGCGCCTCACCCCGGAGGACGAGCGCTGGACGGTGCCTGCCCTGACGGCGCACGCGGAGCACGGCGAACGGGCGGACGTCGAGGTGCGGATGGACCACCCCGACCGCCCGGCCCTGCTCGTCGAGCGCTGACCACCCCCGCAGACCGGAGGTGGTGTCAGATCACCAGCCGCGCTCGGCGAGGCGGTGCGGCTGCGGGATCTCGTCGACGTTGATGCCGACCATGGCCTCGCCCAGGCCGCGGGAGACCTTGGCCAGCACGTCCGGGTCGTCGAAGAAGGTGGTCGCCTTGACGATGGCGGCGGCGCGCTGCTCGGGGTTGCCGGACTTGAAGATGCCGGACCCGACGAAGACACCCTCGGCACCGAGCTGCATCATCATCGCGGCGTCCGCCGGGGTGGCGATGCCACCGGCGGTGAACAGGGTGACGGGGAGCTTGCCCGCGCGGGCGACCTCGACGACGAGATCGTAGGGAGCCTGCAGCTCCTTCGCGGCGACGTACAGCTCGTCCTCGGGCAGCGACGTCAGGTGGCGGATCTGGTCACGCAGGGTGCGCATGTGCGTGGTCGCGTTGGACACGTCACCGGTGCCGGCCTCGCCCTTCGAGCGGATCATGGCCGCGCCCTCGGTGATCCGGCGCAGCGCCTCGCCGAGGTTGGTCGCACCACAGACGAAGGGAACCGTGAACTTCCACTTGTCGATGTGGTTCGCGTAGTCGGCGGGGGTCAGCACCTCGGACTCGTCGACGTAGTCGACGCCGAGGCTCTGCAGGATCTGTGCCTCGACGAAGTGGCCGATGCGTGCCTTCGCCATGACGGGGATGCTGACCGAGGAGATGATGCTGTCGATCATGTCGGGATCGCTCATCCGCGAGACGCCGCCCTGTGCGCGGATGTCCGCGGGCACCCGCTCGAGAGCCATGACGGCGACGGCGCCGGACTGCTCGGCGATCTTCGCCTGCTCGGCGGTGACCACGTCCATGATGACGCCACCCTTGAGCATCTCTGCCATACCGCGCTTGACGCGGGCGGTTCCGGTGGACGGAGTGGCGTCCTGCTCGGACGGGAGGGTGGTGGTCACGGTGATCTCCTCAGGCATGCGGGAATGTGTGCACCGCGAGCCTAGGCTCGGCTGGACCTCGTCGCGATAACCACTTCGACCGCACTGGCCCGCTATGGCTGCCATCACACCAGGTCAGTGGATGGCGCGCACGTCCGGATCGGTGCGGAGAGCCAGCACCGTGTCCGCCTCGTCGAGCAGCTCCGCCATCGCGCGCGGATAGACCGCGTCGCCCGAGGCGGCCAGTGACCGGATCTCGTCCGCCGTGCACCAGCGATGCCCGGTGACGACGCGACGCTCGAGCTCCGTGAAGCCCGTGCGCACCGGCTCGAACGCCTCGGCGCGGAGAGCGAAGAACAGCTCCTCCGACCGGATCACGACACCGTCGAAGGAGAACGTCGCAGTCCTACGCCACATGGGCCCGCGGAGGTCCTCCGCCGAGGCGACCATGCCGGTCTCCTCGCGCAGTTCGCGAACGGCGGCGTCGCGCAGGGTCTCCCCCACCTCGACGCCCCCACCGATGGTGAACCAGAAATGCACGTCGGGCACCGACGGATCGTGACCCCGCAGCAGCAGCACGCGGCCGCGCCCGTCGAGCAGCACGACGCGCGCCGAGGTCCGGGTCGACGCGCCCTCGACCTCCTCGAGGGTCGCCTCGCTCTCGGAGAGCTCGAAGTAGGTCGGCATCGCGGCCGTCCCGCCGAGTCGGAGCAGGCGGACGGGTCGACGCGATCGCAGTGCGACGGTGTCGCGGACCGCGTCGTTGTGGAACCGCCGGGCGATCTGCACCCGCGCCTCCGCGTCGGCGAGTTCGGAGATCATCTGCGGGTTCAGCCGGGCGAGGTCGATGCGGCCCAGCGCGACGGACACCGCGTTCTCGGCGCGCTCCCGGTCGGCTCGCTCCGCCCGTTCCGCCCGATCCGCGAGCGTCGTCAGGGTGCGGCTTTCCACCGATCCCGGCGCGTCCAGGGCGGCGGCGACCGCACGGGTCACCACCGACCGACGGGCAAGGGCGGCCTCGAGGGACTGCCAGGACCGGTCCGAGCGCACGTGCAGTCGGTCGAGACGGTGCGCCGTCGAGTACGCCCACAGGCCGAGGAGCAGGACCAGCAGTGCCACGACCACGACGGCGGCGGCCACCCAGAACGTCATCAGTCGATCACCTTCACCGTGCGACCGGCCACCGCGACCGCCTCGTACACCCGGACGATCTGCTCCGCGACGACCGGCCAGTCGTAGGACACGGCGGCGCGGCTCGCCTGACGCACCAGGTCGGCCCGCTCGTCGTCGTTCGACAGCACGCGGATCACCGCGTCCGCCATGGCCTCGGAATCGCCCACCGGGAAGAGCACACCGGCCGTGCCGTCCCGCAGCACGCGGCGGAACGCGTCCAGGTTGCTCGCGACCACGGGCGCGCCCGCGGCCATGGCCTCCACCAGCACGATGCCGAAGCTCTCGCCGCCGGTGTTCGGAGCACAGTAGATGTCGGCGCTGCGCAGTGCCGACGCCTTCTCGGCGTCCGTCGTCTGGCCGAGGAAGCGGAAGTGCTTCGCCAGATCGCCGGCCTCTCGGCACAACTTCTGCTCGTCGCCGCGGCCCACGACCAGCACCTCGATGTCCGGGAACACCGCGGCGATGGGCCGGAGCGCGGCCAGCAGGGTCTGCATGCCCTTGCGGGGCTCGTCGTAGCGGCCGATGAACACCAGCGTCCGGCCCGGCCGGGGATACCCGGGCAGCAGGGGCGCCGTCGCGAACGCGGGGACGTGGACCCCGTTGGGGATCTCCACCGCATCGGACCCCAGAGCCTCCACCTGCCACCGTCGCGCCAGCTCCGAGACGGCGATGCGCCCGGCGATCTTTTCGTGATACGGGCGCAGCACACCCTGGAAGGTGCTCAGCAGCAACGACTTCGTGGTCGAGGCGTGGAACGTGGCCACGATCGGACCGTCCGCGATCTTCAGCGACAGCATCGACAGACTGGGCGCGTTCGGCTCGTGGATGTGCAGGACCTCGAACTCGCCCTTCTCGATCCATGCCCGGATGCGGGTGTAGGTCACCGGACCGAACGCCAGGCGCGCCACAGAGCCGTTGTACGGGAAGCTCAGGGCCTTGCCCGTCGAGACGACGAAGTCGGGCAGCGCCGTCTCGTCGCTCGCCGGAGCCAGGACGCTGACACGGTGACCGCGCTGGATCAGTACCTCGGCCAGCTCCGCGACGTGCGCCTGCACACCACCCGGGACGTCGAACGAGTACGGGCAGACGATGCCGATCTTCACCGGTCGGCCTCACCGGTCATGCGGTCACGCCGACCCTGTGAGAGGTCGTCCCACCACAGCGGCTGCAGCATGTGCCAGTCGGCCGGATGCGCGGCGATGTTGGCGGCGAAGTGGTCGGCGAGCGACTGGGTGGCCTGCTCGACGCCCGCGGAGACGTCGATCGGGGGCTCGATCGAGAAACCCCAGCCGGTGGGGGTGAACCAGCAGTGCACCGGGAGCAGAGCCGCACCGGTGTCGATCGCGAGACGCGCGGGCCCGGCCGGCATGCGGGTCGGCTCCCCGAAGAACGTGACGGGCACCCCGTGGCGGGCGAGGTCGCGCTCACCGAGGAGGCACACGACCTTGCCGTCTCGCAGGCGCTCGGAGAGCTGCTCGAACGGTGGGCGTTCGCCGCCGCTCAGCGGGAAGATCTCGAACCCGAGGGACTCGCGGTACGCGACGAAGCGTTGGTAGAGCGACTCCGGCTTCAGCCGTTCGGCCACCGTCGTGAACTGGCCGCGGGTGCGCGTGAGCCAGACGCCCGCCATGTCCCAGTTCCCGCTGTGCGGGAGCGCGAGCACGGCGCCGCGGCCGGACGCCAGCGCCGCGTCCAGATGTTCCTGGCCGACGACGGCGTCGTCGATGGCCGCGGCCTGGGCCGCGAGATCCATGGACGGCAACCGGAACGCCTCGCGCCAGTACCGCGCGTAGGAGCGCACCGACGCCTGCACGAGGTCGTCCGGTACCGCGTCCGCGGTGGTGCCCAGCACGCGGGCGAGGTTGCGGCGCAGCTGCTCCGGTCCTCCGTTGCGGCGCGCGGCGAGATCGGCGCCGGCGTCGAAGAGTCGGGTCGCGACGCCGTCGGGCAGCGCCCGGACGACCCGCCATCCGGCGATGTACCCCGCGGCGCCGAGCCGCTCCGACAGACTCATCCAGCCGTGCTGTCCGGCTCGATCCGGTTGGCCTTCGGCTGGATCGGAATGATGTCGCGGGCACCGGCGGAGTTGCGGACGGCCAGTACACGCTGGAACACCGTGACGATGCTCGCCGCGGCCAGGAAGTACGTCGCGACGGGCAGAGCGAACTGCAGCCAGGTGAGATCGGCGAGTTGGCCGATGCCGGTGAGCCCGGATCCGACGAGGACGATCACCAGGCGGTCCGGACGTTCGATCAGGCCACCGTCTGCGGACAGTCCGCTCGCCTCGGCACGGGCCTTGGCGTAGGAGATGACCTGCGACGTCACCAGACACACGAGCATCGCGACGAACAGCGGCCGATCGTTCTGGTGGAAGACCGCCCACCACGACAACCCGGCGAAGATGGCGCCGTCGGCCACGCGGTCGCACGTCGCATCGAGCACCGCGCCGTACTTGCTGCCGCCGCCCCGCGCACGTGCCATCGCACCGTCGAGCATGTCGAACATGACGAACAGCCAGATCACCAGCGTGCCGATGAACAGATGGTCAGTGGGGAACAGGGTGATCGCGGCGACGACGCTCGCGACGGTGCCGATGATGGTGACGGAGTCCGGCGTGAGACCCGTGCTGTTGAGGGCGCGGCCCAACGGCGCGGTGACCTTGGACGCCGATGCCCTACCGAAGATGCTCAGCACGACGGAGTCAGTCCTTCCACGCGGCGGCGAGCAACGCGCGAGTGTCTCGGAGGAGTTGCGGCATGACCTTCGCACCGCCGATGACGGTGATGAAGTTGGCGTCACCGCCCCACCGCGGGACGACGTGCTGGTGCAGGTGCTCGGCGAGCGAACCGCCTGCGGGCGCACCGAGATTGAGCCCGACGTTGAACCCGTGCGGGCGTGAGACACGCTTCATCGTGCGGATCGCGTGCTGCGTGAATCGCATCAGCTCCACGCTCTCCTCGTCCGTGAGGTCCTCGAGGTCGGCCACCTTGCGGTACGGCACCACCATCAGGTGACCCGGGTTGTACGGGTAGAGATTCAGCACCGCGTACACGTGCTCTCCGCGCGCGACGATGAGCCCGTCCTCGTCCTCCAGCGTGGGGATCTGGGTGAACGGCTCCGACGCCATCTTGTCGTCGACCTTCGGCGCCGTCGCGATGTAGGACATCCGGTGCGGCGACCAGAGCCGCTGAAGGCGGTCCTCGTCACCCGTCCCGGTGTCCACGATGGCTCCCGCGTCGGCGGTGGCGGCGTCCTCGCTCATGCTCCGTCACTCCCGCCGGGGATGGTGTCGAAGGTGTCCGCCGTCGGGGACTCGTTGCGGCGCTGCGCCACCCAGGAGGCGACCGCCGTGACCGCGTCGTCGACGGGGACACCGTTGATCTGGGTGCCGTCGCGGAAGCGGAAGCTCACCGCACCGGCATCCGCGTCGTTCTGCCCGGCCAGCAGCATGAACGGCACCTTCTGCGTGGTGTGGTTGCGGATCTTCTTCTGCATGCGGTCGTCACTGGCGTCGACCTCGGCGCGGATGCCCGACTTCCGCAGCGCGGCGATCACACCGAAGAGGTGGTCCGCGTACGCCTCGGCGACGGGGATGCCCACCACCTGCACGGGGGCGAGCCACGCCGGGAAGGCACCCGCGTAGTGCTCGGTCAGCACACCGAAGAAGCGTTCGATGGAACCGAACAGTGCGCGGTGGATCATGACGGGGCGCGTCTTCACACCGTCGCTACCGGTGTACTCGAGGCCGAAACGATCGGGCAGGTTGAAGTCGAGCTGAATGGTCGACATCTGCCATGTCCGGCCGAGCGCGTCCTTCGCCTGCACCGAGATCTTGGGTCCGTAGAACGCGGCGCCGCCCGGATCGGGAACGAGGTGCAGCCCGGAGGCCGCGGCGACCTCGGCGAGGGTGGCGGTGGCCTCCTCCCACACCTCGTCGGAGCCGACGGACTTG
Organism: Rhodococcus sp. NBC_00294; assembly: GCF_036163995.1. Classification (NCBI taxonomy): domain Bacteria; kingdom Bacillati; phylum Actinomycetota; class Actinomycetes; order Mycobacteriales; family Nocardiaceae; genus Rhodococcus; species Rhodococcus sp. NBC_00294. The sequence continues at coordinate 3,024,265 of NZ_CP108043.1, read as the reverse complement.
TCGGGGTTACGGGTGGAGAGCTCGAGATAGAAGTCGTCGAGGCCGTAGTCCTTCAAGAGTCCGAGCACGAAGTTCAGCGTGTTCGTGAGCTCCTCGTGCATCTGCTCGCGAGTGCAGTAGATATGAGCGTCGTCCTGCGTCATACCGCGCACACGGGTCAGACCATGGATGACGCCCGACTTCTCGTAGCGGTAGACCGACCCGAACTCGAACAGCCGCAACGGAAGTTCGCGGTACGAGCGACCGCGGGAGTCGAAGATCAGGTTGTGCATCGGGCAGTTCATCGGCTTCAGGTAGTAGTCCTGGCCGGGCTTGCGCACCGTGCCGTCCTCGGCGAGTTCCGCGTCGAGATGCATCGCGGGGAACATGCCGTCCTTGTACCAGTCGAGGTGACCGGAGACCTCGTACAGCGTGCTCTTGGTGATGTGCGGTGAGTAGACGAACTCGTAGCCCTGCTCGACATGGCGCTGGCGCGAGTAATCCTCGAGCTCCTTGCGCACGATGCCACCCTTGGGGTGGAAGACCGGCAGGCCGGATCCCAACTCGTCGGGGAAGCTGAACAGGTCGAGCTCCGACCCCAGCTTGCGGTGATCGCGACGCTCGGCCTCCGCGAGGAGCTCGAGGTACGCGTCGAGCGCCTCCTGCGACTCCCAGGCGGTGCCGTACACGCGCTGTAGATCGGCCTTCGACTGATCGCCGCGCCAGTACGCGGCCGAGCTGCGGGTGAGCTTGAACGCCGGTATGTACTTGGTGGTGGGCACGTGCGGTCCGCGGCACAGATCGCCCCACTCGCGATCGCCGGTCCGCGGGTTCAGGTTGTCGTAGGCGGTGAGCTCTCCCCCGCCCACCTCCATGACCTCGGGATCGTCGACCGAGCCCTTGTCGTCGACGAGTTCGAGCTTGTACGGCTCGTCGGCCAGCTCGGCCTTGGCGGCGTCGAGGGAGTCGTAGACGCGCCGCGAGAACCGCTGACCACTCTTGATGATCTGCTTCATCTTCTTCTCGAGCTTGGTCAGGTCCTCCGGCGTGAACGGGTTCTCCACGTCGAAGTCGTAGTAGAAGCCGTTCTCGATGGGCGGGCCGATGCCCAGCTTCGCGTTCGGGAACATCTCCTGCACCGCCTGGGCCAGCACGTGCGCGGCCGAGTGGCGGATGACGCTACGGCCGTCCTCGCTGTCGGCGCGCACGGGCTCGACCTCGGTGTCCGCCTCGGGCGCCCACGACAGGTCGCGGAGTCGACCCTCCTCGTCCCGGACCACCACGATGGCGTCCGGCCCCTTGTTGGGAAGGCCGGTGTCGCGCAGCGCCGTTCCGGCGGTCGTCCCTGCGGCCACGCTGATGCGAGGTGCGAGGACAGCGGAATCGGGCATGCTCACGGTGATGCGCTCCTACGGACGTGGGTCGGTGCCGCCCGGGTGGGGCGGCGGCGACAGGTGTGGGTCGGGTGTCGTGCACAGCGTATCGGCATCGGGGACGCGGCAGACACCTCGCCCGAACGCCTGGCGCGTCAGAGAAGCGCCGACCACCGTCGGGCTCTGTCCTCGGGGGTGCGACGCGGACAGCTGACGCACATGTCGACCCCGGCCTCGAAGACCAGACAGCACGATCCACGACGGACGACACGGCGCGAGTGCGCATCCGGCGCACTCGCAGTCGCCGGTGTGACGATCGCGTCCGCCGTCACGTCCACGAAACGCGGTTCGGGGAACCGGTGCGTCCGAGCCTGCGACGTGAGGAGCCGCGCCATCGCGGTGGCGTCGGCCACGCGTCCGAGTGCGGAGGCCACGTCGAGCACCCGGTTGGCCACGGAGTCCGAGGCGATCGCCCACAGGCTCGGTGCGGACAGCCCCGGCACGCGCTGTGCGAGCCCCCCGACCAGGCGTTCGACCAGGTCCGCCACGACTGTGTCCGCCGACGTCGCCACCGTGGGCGACGTCAGTGCGGCAACGGTCCCGGTGTCGCCGATCGCCACCACCGCATCGGGAGCCGTCGGGTCGACGCAGTGCCCGGTGACGAGCATCTGGGCGCCGAGGACCAGTGCGAGCGTCGAGCTGGAGCCGTACCACCACAGCGTCGCGCACGTGGTGTCCGCGACGTCGGGCCACCGCGCGGCGGACCGAGCCAGTGCGACGTCCAGCAGCGCTGGATCGGGGATGTCCCAGCCGCCCCCGGGCGGGACCACCATGAGGTTCGCGGTCCACGGCAGCGCCTTCGCGGTGCGCGTGACGACGTCCGCGGCGGTCAGAGTGGGCTCTGCAGCCACGCCCAGTCCAGGCCCACCCAACCGGCGACCAGCTCGAGGGCGCCGAGCAGCCACAGCGTGGCGAGCACGACCACGGTGGTCAAGAGTGCGCCGAGTCCCTTGACGACGATGTTCTGCCGACCGAACCACTCCATGAACGTGTCGTACCGGGCCCGCACCCAGTGCAGGACCGTCTTGGCCCACGCGAACTCCGAGGCGAGGATGCCGAGACCGGCGAAGACGATGAGCCATCCGGGACCGGGATACGGGATGGCGACGATGCCGAGGGCGAGGACGACGGTTCCCACCGCGGCCACCGCGATGCGGTACGCACGATCCACGGTCGGGCGCGAGGCGATGCCGTCACGCCACTCGCGGTACCGGCTGCGCTCCTCGCGCCCGCGGCTGCCGCGCTCGCGCGATCCGGAGTCCGTCACCGCGGACGGGTCGGCAGTCGCTGCGCGCTCTGCGGGGGCGACCCTGTCTGCGGGGGCCTTGTCGGTACTCACCAGGTCACCATACCCGGGGACACCGACCTCGGAACGGCGAAAGGCCCCCGCTGCAGCGAGGGCCTGTCGTCTTCTCTGTGGTCCCGGCTGGGATCGAACCAGCGACCTTCCCGGTGTGAACGGGACGCTCTTCCACTGAGCCACGGGACCGGGCCGCGTGCGAGCACGCCGTCCGAACGAGGGGAAACGTTAACACGTCCCCGAGGGTGCTCCCAACACGGACCCCGACCCGCGCCGGCCACCGCTGCGGCCGACCGACCCTGCGGCGGTCGTGACAGGAGTGACGGCAGGGAAACACGGTGTGAACAGCGGATTTGTGACTTCCGGCCGACGTGGGCTAATGTTTCGAACCGCACCACGGAGGCGGAAACGCCACCGAGGAGTGTGCGGACGTGGCGCAGCTGGTAGCGCACAACCTTGCCAAGGTTGGGGTCGCGGGTTCGAATCCCGTCGTCCGCTCGAGGGTATCGAGTTCCCCGGTTCTCACGAGCCGGGGTTCTCGTCACCACGGTGGAGTGGCCGAGTGGTGAGGCAACGGCCTGCAAAGCCGTGCACACGGGTTCGATTCCCGTCTCCACCTCGTCACCCGTCACCGGGTCCCGCGCGATTAGCTCAGCGGGAGAGCGCTTCCCTGACACGGAAGAGGTCACTGGTTCAATCCCAGTATCGCGCACCACCACACGAAGCCCCCGTCCTCGGACGGGGGCTTCGTGCATTCCGCCTCATCCCACTCGGTACCGCTCGAACAGCTCGTCGAGGTGCCGCGTCGTCGTCTCGTCGTCGACGTAGTCCACCTCGTCGCGCGTCGTCACGTGCACGTGATCGTGGGCGTACTGGATCCACTCGAAATCCGCCACCAGCTGATCGCTGCCGTACGCGCCCGCCTCGTCGACGGCCTTCTGAACCGCTGCCTTGACCCGGTCCACGCGACCCGTGAAGTACTGCACCGTCATCTGTTCGCTCATGTCGATCCTCTCGTCGTCGCCACGCTGCGGCGTCGTGACCCCGCGCCATCGTTCGTCGTTCATCCTCCGCCTACCCGATCGTCCGGTGTCGTGAACGACACGTCTCGGACGTCGGGAGTGAGAAGACACAACGGCGATCGCCCGCCGATCACCCGAATCGCCGTGTGCGTCCGGCGCAGGGTGATTGACTTGCCTCATGCCTACCTGGGGTTGGTTCGTCGTGGCTCTCGTGGTCATCGATCTCGCCGTCGTCGTCACCTGGTTCGCGCTGCGACACCGCACCGCCGCCGCACGGACCGAGACCGTCGACCGTCATCCCGTCGACGCCGAGACGCACACCGCCGTGGCCGCTCTTGTGCACGCGCGCAAGCCGGCGCAGGCGATGTCGCTGCTGCGCGATCGCACGGGAATGCCTCTGCGACAAGCGAAGAACGTAGTAGACGCCGTGGAGGCGACGGACCGCCCCCACGCCGCCCACCCTCGATCGGCCTGACGGGTGGCGACACAGCCCACGAGACACGCCACGCACGCCGACGTGCCGGCCCTCGCCGATCTGGCGGGACGGACCTTCCCCCTGGCGTGTCCACCCGGAACGCTGCAGGAGGACATCGACCATTTCGTGGCGACCGTGCTGTCGGAGTCGGCGTTCCGCACCTACCTCGACGACGACGAGCGCATCGTGCGGGTCGCTCCGCAGGGCACGGCACTGGTCGGGTACACGATGCTGATCCTGTCGGCGTCGACCGACCCGGACGTGTCGAGCGCCCTCACGGCCACGGACGCCGTGGAGGTGAGCAAGATGTACAGCGACCCCGCCGCCCACGGCACGGGAGTTGCTGCAGCACTGATGGAGTCGGCCGCGGACGAGGCTCGACGGCTCGGACGCAGCGCGCTGTGGCTCGGAGTGAACCAGCAGAACGCCCGCGCGCTGGCGTTCTATCGGCGCAGCGGTTTCCGGCAGCTGGGAGAGAAGCGTTTCGCGCTGGGAGCCGTGCTGCACGAGGACTTCGTCATGCAGCGCGACCTCACCTGACGCCGACTCGGACGGTAGCGACTCAGACGGAGGCGAAGCGCGAGAGCGCCAGCAGACGCGACGTCGCGCGCAGGTACTTCTTCCGGTATCCGCCCTGGAGCATCTCCTCGGTGAAGAGCTCGTCGAGCTTCGCACCCGACACGGTGACCGGCGTACCCGCGTCGTACAGGCGGTCGGCCAGCACGACGAGGCGCAGCGCCACGGACTGGTCGGGTGCCGCGTGGACGTTCTCGATGAAGACGGCCGTGACACCCTCGATCAACTTCCCGTAGCGCGACGGGTGCAGGGTGCTCAGATGCTTCACCAGCGCGTCGAAGTCGTCGAGCGTCGATCCCTCGACGGTCGCCGCGGCGGCTTCGATCTGGTCCGCGCCGATCGGGTCCGGAGCCGGGGGCAGGTCGCGGTGCCGGTAGTCGGGACCGTCGACACGAATGGACTCGAAGATCGAGCCGAGCTTCTTGATCTCACGCAGGAAGTCCTGAGCGGCGAAGCGACCCTCGCCCAACTGGCCGGGCAGCGTGTTGGACGTCGCGACGATGGAGACGCCCTTGGCGGCCAACTCGGTGAGCAACCGAGACACCAACATCGTGTCGCCCGGATCGTCGAGCTCGAACTCGTCGATGCACAGCACGCTGTGACCGGACAGCTCGTCGAGCGCCTTCGTGAATCCGAGAGCTCCGACGACGTGCGTCAACTCGACGAAGGTGCCGAACGCCTTGGGCTCCGGCGACGCGTGGAAGATCGACGCCAGCAGGTGGGTCTTGCCGACGCCGAACCCACCGTCGAGGTACAGACCTGCGCCGGAGGCCGGCGTCTTCTTGCCGAACAGACCGCGCTTCCCGCCCGACCGGATCTTCGCGACCTTGCCGGCGAACTCCTCCGCCTTGCGCACGGCCTCGGCCTGCGTCGGCTCGTTCGGGTCCGGGATGTAGGACGCGAAACTCACGTCGTCGAACATCGCCGGCGGCACCATCTGGGCGATCAGCTGGTCGGCGGGCACCACGGGATCGCGGTCGACGAGGCGTTGTGGCATGGGACGAGGTTAACGACGTGGTGTGATGGCTTTTGTGCAGCGTATCGATAATGGGACCTACCTCACAGTGACCGACGACGATCTCACCGATCTCTACGCGTATCCGGCCGAGCTCCACTCCCCCTGGATCCGCGTCAACTTCGTGGCGGGCATCGACGGTGCGGTGTCGCAGGACGGGGTGTCCGGTGGACTGGGGACCCCTGCTGACAAGGCGGTCTTCGGCGAGCTCCGCTCGCTCGCCGACGCCGTCCTGGTGGGATCGGGCACCGTCACGGCAGAGAACTACGGCGGTGTCGAGGTGTCCGACGCGGTGCGCGCCGCGCGCACCGCGCGGGGTCAGAGCGAGGTCCCTCCGATCGTCGTGGTGACCGGCTCCGCGAGCGTCGATCCCGAGTCGACGGTGGTGACGGGCGCGGAGGTGCCGCCGATCGTGCTGACCACCTCGCACGCGCCCGAGGACAAGGTGCAGGCACTGCGCGACGCCGGGCTCACCGTCGTCCGCGCCGACGGCGACCTCACCGGCGACGTCGTGGTCGCGCTGCTGCAGGACCTCGGCCTGCAGCGAGTGCTGTGCGAGGGCGGGCCCGGACTCTTCGGGTCGCTTCTCGCCGCGGATGTCGTCGACGAGGTCTGCGTGACCACCTCGCCCACCCTCAGCGCCGGGACCTCGGGCCGGATGGCGACGTCCGATGCCGCCGTCGACCGCCCGATGACCCCGGGCCACATCCTGCTCGACGACGACGGGACCATCCTGGTGCGCTGGGTACGTGCGCGCGAGATGGCACGCTGAACGTATGCAGATGTCGAGGTTCGGGTCACGGCTCGCCGCCCTGACGGCCGTCGTCGTGGTCGCCGCCGCGTGCGGGGCCGGACCGTCGACCCGTCCGGACGTGGCGATCGAGGGTGGATCGGCCGGGTCCGACGGCGGGCCCGCGACGACCGAACCCACCGACGAGGGGCCACGTCCTCTCGAGGCACCGGTCACCGACCTGAACTGGACCGACTGCACGGCCCGCACCACCGCTGCTCGCGGGGTCACGGCCGCGCCCGGAGTGCTGGTGGACTGCGCGACCTTCCCCGCTCCCATCGACCGCACCGTCGCCTCGGACGGCACGTTCGAACTCTCCGCGGTCCGCGTGCGCACGGCCGCCACGCCGGCGGACGCGGCGCCGCTGGTCTACACGTCCGGCACCGATCGACCGTCGTCCGCGGACATGGCGGCGCTCGCCGCGCAGCCGGACACCGCGCTCCTCGACGCCCACCCGATCGTCGGTGTCGATCGGCGCGGCATCGGCAACTCCGCGCCGTTCGACTGCTACTCGGGTGCCACGTCCACCCGCGACGCGCTGACCGACCTCGGGCAGTACTCACCCGGCACCGACGCGGCGGACAAGGTCGCGACCCTCGCCCGCGACGCGACGATCGCGTGTACCGACTTCCTGCTTCCCGAGGCACTCATCTTCGGGGTCACCAACAGCGCCGACGACCTCGAGGCGCTCCGGGAGGCGTGGGGAGTGCGTGCCCTGTCGCTCCTGGGATCGGGCAACGGCGCCCTCGTCGCGCTCGGGTACGCGGCCGCGTACGGCGACCACGTCGCCCGTCTCGTGCTCGATTCCCCCACGAGCGTCATCACCGACGCCGTCACCAGCGCCGAGCAGACCGTGCGCGGGGAGGAGACCGCCCTGACGGCGTTCGCCACCCGATGCGCCGCCGTCGGATGCTCGCTCGGGGCGGATCCGCGCTCACAGGTGGTGGAGTTGTTCCGCCGCGCCGACGCCGGTGATCTCGCACCGCTGTCCGGTGCCACCGTTCGACAGGCAGTCGTCCACCTGCTGGCGTATCCGTCCACCGCCGACGGTGCCGCGCGGGTGCGCTCCACGTCGGACACGGTGGCAGGTGCGCTCGCCGGGAACACCACCGCACTCGACGACGCGGTCGACGAGGTGCGTGCCCTGACCGAGACCGACGGTCATTTCGTGAGCCGCTGCACCGACGGCCAGCAGTGGCCCGCGCCCGACCGGGTCCGGGAGCTGCAGACGTCGTGGTCGGGCCAGTACCCGGCCTTCGGTGCGACGGCGGCGTTGAACCTGCTCACCTGCTCGGCGTGGCCGGCGACCACCCCGCCGCCCGTCCCCTATACCCTGGGGCTCCCGGTCCTGGTGCTCAGCGGGAACGCCGACGCCGTCACCGGTACGGAGCCGCTTCCGGCGGTCACGGGAGCGTTGGGCGCGGCCGGCGCGGCCACCACGACGATCACCTGGGACGGCATCGGACACCCCGTGTCGGTGGGCTCGGGGTGCGGGCGAGCGGCCGTCGCGGCGTACCTCGAAACGGGCGACGTGCCGGAAGGCGGTAATGCGTGTCCGGCCTAGTTGCCGGGGTACCGTCTCCGGGTGTCGTTCCGTCATCTCGAACCGCGAACTGGTGAGACCACCGCGCAGGTGATCCGTTTCGCGTTGTGGCCCATCGCCATCCTGACGGTCCTCAATCGCGTGATCGTCAAGGCCGTCAACGGCAACATCACCGACGATTTCCGCCCGGTCTACAACGCCGCGTTGGCATTTCTGAACCGGCGCGAGGTCTACACGGCGAACTTCGACTCGGTCGACCCGCACTATCTCTATCCGCCGAGCGGGACGCTGATCATCGCGCCGCTGGCCGTGCTGGACCCCGAGCGCTCGCGCTGGTTGTTCATCGGGGTCAACGCCGTCGCCGTGATCGTCGCGCTCTACCTGCTACTGCGCATGTTCCAGCTCGGCCTGTCGTCGGTGGCCGCACCGGTGGTGCTGCTCGCCGCGTTCTCCACCGAGACCGTCACCAACACACTGATCTTCACCAACATCAACGGCCTGATCCTGCTCGGCGAAGTGCTGTTCATGATGCTGCTGCTGAGGCGGCACCCGTACTGGTCCGGCGCCGCCATCGGCCTGACCATCGCCGTCAAACCGACTCTCGCACCGCTGCTTCTGCTGCCGCTCGTCCGCAAGGAGTGGCGCGTCTTCGTCACCGCCGTCGGTATCCCCGTCGTCCTGACGCTGCTCGCCCTCCCGCTGTCGGTCGACCCGATGGCCTTCGTCTCCCACACGGTGCCGTACCTCCTCGAGACGCGGGACTACTTCAACAGCGCGATCGTCGGCAACGGCCTCTACTACGGACTGCCCACCGCGCTGGTGCTCGCGCTCCGCGCCGTGTTCGCCGTGATGGTGCTCGTGTCCCTGTGGCTGCTGTGGAAGTACTACCGCCACGACGAGCTGTTCTTCGTGACCACCGCGGGTGGGCTGCTGCTGGTCGCATCGTTCCTGCTCGCGTCGCTCGGCCAGATGTACTACTCGATGATGCTGTTCCCGCTGATCATGTCGGTGGTGCTGCGCAACTCGGTGATGCGCAACTGGCCGGCGTGGCTCGCCGTGTACGGGTTCCTCAGCTACGACAGCTGGCTCGTCGGCCGCTTCCCGGAGTTCGGGCGCTCCATCGAGTACCTCCGCACGACGTGGGGTTGGTCGCTGATCATCGTCGTGATCTTCGCCGTGCTCGTCGGTCGCTATCTCACCGCGCGCCGCGAGGGCCGGCTGGACGGCGGCATCGATCCGGCGTTCCTGCTCGACGAGAACACGACCTCACCGAAGCCTGTACCTGCGACGACAGCGGGAACCGCGGCCACGCATTAGCGTGGAGGCATGAGTTCCGCACCAGAGAAGAAGCCCACGTTCGAGCTGTCCGACGACGAGTGGCGTACCAAGCTCACCGCAGCCGAGTACGCAGTGCTGCGCAAGGCCGGCACCGAACGGCCGTTCGTCGGCGAGTACACCGACACCACCACCGAGGGCGTCTACAAGTGCCGCGCCTGTGACGCCGAACTGTTCCGCAGCACCGAGAAGTTCGAGTCCCACTGCGGGTGGCCGTCCTTCTTCGATCCCAAGGACACCGACGCCGTGATCCTGAAGGTCGACCGGTCGATGGGCATGAAGCGCACCGAGGTCCTGTGCAGCAACTGCCACAGTCACCTCGGCCACGTCTTCGAGGGCGAGGGGTACCCCACCCCGACCGATCAGCGGTACTGCATCAACTCGATCTCGCTCACGCTGGAGCCGAAGGGCTGAGTGAGCCGTAGTACCCACACTGGGACGGGTGGTAGTCGTCGAAGGACGGCGACCACCCTTCCGTGTGTGTGGAGACCAGCATGTCGAGGTAGTACTCCCATCCCGGGCCGATGCCCTCGAGGCCGTCCGTCGTCGTCAGGTGGTGCCGGAACATCAGCATGGTCCCGTCTCCCGTGGTCCTGAGCGTCACGTCGAACGTCCACCCGTCGGACTCCAGTGCGAGATACCTCGGCGCGTCACACGCCAGGATCGTCAGGTCGGAGGCAGGTGCGTTCTCCTCGAACCCCATCGTCACCCGCACGGTGCTGCCGGCTCCCTGCGTTCCCTCCCAGCTGCCGTACCACCGCGCGGTGCGCTCACTGACGGTGAGACTGTCCCAGACGTCGTCGATCGGTACGTCCAGGACGCGCTCCAGCACGAGATCGACACCCGTCTCGGCGCGCTCGAGTAGGCCGGTGGGTTCCGGGTGGGACGTCATCGGCGCATCGTACTGCGCTCGTCCTGCACCCAGGCCGGGTCCGCAGGGCCGGATGTGGCGCCCCGACAGAGGTTCTGTGCAGAACGGCTCGCCGCCGCTAGTGTCGGCTCCATGCGTACCTTCACGTCCGCGGACGACATCGTGTCCGCCCTCGGCGAGACCATCGGCACCAGCGACTGGCTGGAGATCACGCAGGAGCGCGTGAACCAGTTCGCCGACGCCACCGGCGACCACCAGTGGATCCACGTGGATCCCGAGCGCGCCGCGAAGGAGAGCCCCTTCGGTGGTCCCGTCGCCCACGGGTACCTCACGCTGTCCCTGTTGCCGGCCCTGTCCTGGCAGACCTACACGGTCGAGAACTCCACGATGGGAGTCAACTACGGCAGCAACAAGGTTCGCTTCGTCAATCCTGTGCTCGTCGGGTCGCGCGTTCGTCTGACGGCCGTCCTCGCCGCAGCAGATCGGCTGGACGGCGGAGCGGTTCAGATGACCGTCGACTCGACCATCGAGATCGAGGGTGCGACGAAGCCCGCGCTGGTCGCCCAGGTCATCAGCCGCGTCTACTTCTGACGCACGTCCCCACGATCGACGAACTCCGGCTGATCGTGCGCGCGGATCGGCGGCAGTTCGCCGGTCCACTTCTGGACGTCCACCAGGACGTGCTGGCCGGTGGACCCCTGCGCGAGCGACGACGTGCCGCGGTCGGCGGTGAGCACGTTCGGGTTGCCGTGCACGCACATCGAGCGCGGGTCCGACGGATCGAGCGGGTCGTACCAGGCGCCGGTCGACAGTTGCACCACGCGCTCGCGCAGGCGATCGTCGACGACGAGCCCCGCGAGGCACGAGCCACGGTCGTTGAACACCCGCACCACGTCGCCGTCGCGCAGTCCGCGCGCTGCGGCGTCCGCGGGATGCATGCGCATCGGTTCCCGGCCCTGAATCTTCGACGCGAGGCTCACGGCCCCGTGATCGAGTTGGCTGTGTAACCGGGTCCGCGGTTGGTTCGCGATCAGGTGCAGCGGGAACGCCTGTGCGCGTTCACCGCCCAGCCACTCGTCCGGTGCGTACCACCGTGGGTGTCCCCCGCAGTCGGCGTAGCCGAACGACTCGATGTCGGCCGAGAAGATCTCGATGCGCCCGCTCGGTGTCCGCAAGGGGGCCCGCTCGGGATCGTCGCGAAAATCGGACAGCAGCGTGAGACCGTCCTCGGTGTCCATCCGGAACGTTCCCTCGGTCCAGAACTCGTCGAACACCGGCGGCGTCACCCGCCCCGCATCGGACACGAACCGTCGCCACTGGTCGTAGAGGTGCCGCAGCCAGTCCGCGGACGAGCGACCTTCCGTGAATTCGTACTCGACGCCGAGCTCTCGCGCGAGCAGCGCGAAGGTGTCGTAGTCGTCGCGGCTGTCGGCGAAGGGCGGGACGGCGGCCTGCATCGCCACGAGCAGCGGGTCGTTGCGGGTGCAGCTCAGGTCGTCGCGTTCGAGGGTCGTCGTCGACGGCACCACGAAGTCGGCGTGCCGTGCCATCGGTGTCCAGTACGGCTCGTGCACCACGATGGTCTCGGGGCGAGCCAGCGCGATGCGCAACCGGCCGATGTCCTGGTGGTGATGGAACGGGTTGCCGCCGGCCCAGTGCAGCAGCCGGATGTCCGGATACGTCGACGCGGTGCCGTCCGCGTCGTACGGCCCACCAGGGTTCAACAGCATGTCCGAGATCGCGGCGACCGGAATCGACGTCGACACACCGTTGATGCCCTGGGGAAGCGTGGGCAGCGGATACGGCACGGGTGCCAGGCCGGGTTCGTTCATCGACCCGTAGCCGTGGCCGAAGCCCGCGCCCGGCACACCGACGCCGCCGAGCATCGCGGCGAGCGTGAGACCCATCCACGGCGCCTGCTCACCGTGGCGGATGCGCTGCAGTGACCAGGTGACGGTGACCAGCGTGGTGGCGCGAGCCATGCGCCGCGCCAGGGCGGTGATGTCCGACGCCGGGACTCCCGTCAGGTTCTGCGCCCACTCCGGTGACTTCGGGACACCGTCGGTCTCGCCGAGCAGGTAGCGCTCGAAGACGTCGTACCCGGTGGTGTACCGCTGCAGGAACGCGGTGTCGTGCAACCCCTCCGAGGCGAGCACGTGTGCCAGCCCCAACATGAGGGCGACGTCCGACCCCGGTACGGGTGCGATCCACTCCGCCGCTCCGTCCGTGTCGTCACGCAGCGGCGAGATCGAGACGATCCGGCCGCCGCGCGCACGGAGGCGATGCAGCGCGTCGCGTGTCGGATGATCGCTGGTGCCACCGTGATTGACCGACGTGTTCTTCAGCGGAACCCCGCCGAACGCGACCAGCAGATCGGTGTGCTCGGCGATCACGTCCCACGAGGTGGAGCGCGAGAACATCTTCCAGTGCGTCCCCATGACCCGCGGCATGATCGTGCCGGTGGCGCCGAGGGAGTAGCTGCCCACCGACCGCGTGTAGCCACCCAGGGTGTTCAGGAACCGGTGAACCTGACTCTGCGCGTGGTGGAACCGGCCCGCGCTGCCCCACCCGTACGACCCGCCGAAGACGGCCTCGTTGCCGTGCTCGCGCACGACTCGACGGAGCTCGCCGGCGAGCAGGGGGAGGAACTCGTCCCACTCCATCTCGACGAACGCATCGGCGCCACGCGCGGTGGACGGTCCGGGGCCGTTCTCGAGCCAGCCCCGACGCACCGCCGGTCGACGGATGCGCGAGCGATGGGTCACCGACCCGGGAACGTTGCCCAGGATCGGGGACGGATCGGCGTCGCCCGTCGGCGGACGGACCGCGACCACGTCCCGGCCGTCCGTGTCGGCGGTGTACATGCCGAAGTGGGCCATGTGCTGCACCCCACGGCGCGCGGACGTCACGGCGCCCTACGCGAGCGCGAGACCGTGCGCCGCCACGGCGTCGAGCAGAGCCGACGGTCGTTCGGACGTCGGCAGTGGATCGAGCAGCGCGAAGGACATACCGAGCGCCTGCGCTCCGCCGTCGGCCTCCTCGCTGTCGCCGACCATCAGGCACGAGGCCGGGTCGACGCCCAGAGCGTCCACGGCGGAACGGAAGATCGCGGCATCGGGCTTGACGGCGCCCACCTCGAACGACAGAGCGTAGTGCGCGACGGTGTCGTGCACGCCGAGCAGATCGAACGCCGCGCGCAGATCGAACGCGATGTTGCTGACCACCGCCACGGGAACGCCGCGATCGGCGAGGCCGTGCAGCACTCGCGCCGTGTCGGGGTACGGCGTCCACGAGGACGGGTCGATCACCTTGTCGTATAACGCCTCGGCGTGCTCGACGCGGTGCACACCCGACGCCTTCAGCACTGCCAGGTAGGCGGCCCGGTGCATCCCGGGGTCGAGATCGCGAACCTCCCAGGCCCGGTGGCCGTCGTCGTCCAGGGTGACCACCGACCCGACGGGCTGGGTCATGCGGCGCATCAACTCGGCCTGGAAATGACCGTCGATCTGCTCGTCGTCGCCGACACGCAGATCGGTGAACCAGCTCTCGTCCTCCTCGAGACGGAACAGCGTGCCGGAGAAGTCGAAGAGCACCGCTGCCGGCGTGGTCACGGTAGTGACTCGACGAGCGCCTCGACCGTCACCCGGGGTCCGCTGAAGAACGGAACTTCCTCCCGCACATGACGTCTGGCCTCGGTCGCACGCAGATCACGCATGAGGTCGACGATGCGGTCCAGCGTCGGAGCCTCGAACGCGAGAATCCACTCGTAGTCGCCCAGGGCGAACGACGGGACGGTGTTGGCGCGCACGTCCTTGTAGCCGCGTGCCGCCTTGCCGTGGTCGGCGAGCATCGTGCGACGCTCCGCGTCGGGCAGCAGGTACCAGTCGAGCGAGCGGACGAACGGGTACACGCAGATGTAGGCGCCCGGCTCCTCGCCGGCGATGAAGGCCGGGACGTGCGACTTGTTGAACTCCGCGGGGCGGTGCAACGCGGCGTTGCTCCAGAACGCGTCGCACGCGCGGCCGAGAGCCGTGGACCGACGGAAGCGCGCGTACGCCGCCTGCAGGTCCTCGATCTTCTCCGCGTGCCACCAGATCATGAAGTCGGCGTCGGCGCGCAGTCCGGCCACGTCGTAGATCCCGCGCACCACGACGTCGGTCTCGTCGAGACCGTCGAAGAACGCGCGGGCCTCGGCGAGCACCGCCTCCCGATCCTCACCGAGAGCGCCCGGCCGAGCCGTGAACACCGAGTGCATCGAGTAGCGCAACGTGGAATTGAGTGCTTCGAAATCGAGACGTGCCATGACACCCATCGTGCCACCCGGCCGTCCCGATCGGGCCGTCAGGCCAGCGCCTCCGCCAGTCGGGCCGCCGCCGCGGATGCCGTCGCGACGCACGCGGGAACTCCGACGCCGTGCAGGTACGCGCCCGCGAGTTCGAGTCGGCCTACCGCCGAGGCGGCGTCCTCGACGCGGGCCACGAGGTCGGTGTGGCCGGGGCGGTACTGCGGCAGTCCGCCGTGCCAGCGTTGCACGAACGTCGTCGTCGGCTCCTCGTCCACACCGAGCACCTCACGCAGATCCGTGCGGGCCGCCGACACCAGGTCGACGTCGGGCCGGTCGACGATGTCCGCGTCCCCGAAGCGTCCGAAGGAGACCCGCACCAGCTGGCCGCCGCGCTCGGCGAGATGCGGCCACTTGCGGCTCGACAGCGTGAATGCTTTGGCGCGCAACGGAACACCGGAGGAATCGAGCTCCCCCGTGGCGACCAGGACGCCCGAGTTCTGCGGTAGTCCCCCGTCCTCGAACCCGAGGGCCACCACTGCCGACGAGGCGAGTTCCACGTCCCCGAGTTCCCGCGCGAGTGCGGGCGCCGTGTCGAGCAGCATCGAGACCGTCTGCGGTGCGGGCGCGGCGAGGACGACGCCGTCCACCACCCCTACGCCGTCGACGTGCCACGCGCCCCGGCCGTCGGACGTCACCCGCCGCACGTCCGCGGCGACGAGTTCTGCACGAGAGGCGGAGAGCAGCGCGTCGAGAAGCACGCCGTAACCACCGCGCAGTCCGCCGAACACCGGTCCCGGCGACGGCGTCGGGCGCGCTCGCTCGACGGCGTCCACCAACGACGGGGCACCGGCGTCGAGGGCCGCGGCGAGAGTCGGCACCGCGGCGCGGATGCTCGTGGTGACGGCCAGCCCGGAGTAGACGCCGCCCAGCAGCGGGTCGACGCTCCGCGCGGTCACCTGGGAGCCGAAGCGTTCGGACACCAGGTCACCCACCGACGCATCGTCGCCGGGCGTCCACCGCAGCGGCCGGTCACGATCGGTGTCGATGCGGCGGCACGTGGCGTCGTCGACCAGAGTCCGCACCGAGTCGGACGTGGCCGGGATGCCCATCAACGTGCCGGTCGGCAGTCCGTGCAGTGCGCCGCCCGAGCGCAGGAGCGGGCGGGCGGCGGGCGACGGCCGCACGAGCTGGTCGGCGAGTCCGAGCTCGTCGAGCAGAGCGGGAACCTCGGGACGACGCGCGATGAACGCCTCGGCACCGACGTCGACCGGGCCACCCGCCAGGTCCACCGACCGGAGTTTGCCCCCGATGCGCGGCGCCTTCTCGACCACCACGATCCGCGCGGCTGGTCCCAGCGACTGCCGCAGCCGGTACGCGGCCACCAGTCCGCTGATGCCCGCTCCGACGACGGCGACCGAGGTCACAGCGAGTGCACCAGCTCCACCACCGACGTCACCACGTCGGGATCGGTGGCGGGCAGGACCCCGTGGCCCAGGTTGAAGATGTGCCCGGTGGCGCCGGCCGCGAGTGCGGCGTCCGCCTCGCCCACGATGCGGGTGACCTCGCGGCGCACCGCGTCGGGGCCCGCGAACAGCACGGCGGGATCGAGATTGCCCTGCAGAGCCTTGCCCGGACCGACCCGACGAGCGGCGACGTCGAGCGGGATCCGCCAGTCGACACCGACGACGTCCGCGCCCGCCTCCCCCATCGCACCGAGCAGCTCGCCCGTCCCGACACCGAAGTGGATGCGCGGCACGCCGGCCGACGCCATGGCCTCGAACACGCGGCTGGAGTGGGGGAACACGAACTCGCGGTACTCGGCGAGTGACAGCGCCCCGGCCCACGAGTCGAAGAGCTGGACCGCGTCGACGCCGGCATCGGCCTGCGCGGTGAGGAAGGCGATGGTCATGTCGGCCAGCGACGAGAGCAATGCATGCCACGTCTGCGGATCCGAGTGCATGAGCGCCTTGGTGCGCTCGTGGTTGCGACTCGGACCGCCTTCGACCAGGTAGGACGCCAGCGTGAACGGTGCGCCCGCGAAGCCGATGAGGGGCACGTCCTTCAACTCGGCCAGGAGCAGGGAGATGGCCTTCGCGACCGGCTCGATCTGCTCCGACTGCAGGACCGGCAACGACTGCACGTCGGCCACGGACCGCACCGGGTTCGCCACGACGGGACCGGTGCCGGCCACGATCTCTAGGTCGACGCCGGCCGCCTTGAGCGGCACGACGATGTCGGAGAACAGGATCGCCGCGTCGACCCCGTGCCGCCGGACCGGCTGCATCGTGATCTCGCAGACCATCTCGGGGTCGAAGCACGAGGCGAGCATGGAGGTGCCCTCCCGCAACTTGCGGTACTCGGGCAGCGACCGACCGGCCTGACGCATGAACCACACGGGCCGACGCGACGGCGTCCGTCCCGTCGCGGCCGCGAGGAAGGGAGCTTCGGGCAGGCTTCGACGCGGACCGACGGCGTCAGGGATGGTGTTCATCGGCGTCCATGCTGCCAGAGACGCACACCTGCCCGGCGCGCCTCCTCCGCTGGGCCGACGGTCGCGGCTAACGTCCGCACACGTGACCACGTCCGAGAGCGCCTCGCAGCCTGCGCCCTTCCGCGCCGCCATCGACGCGATGCACCGGGCGACGGTCCACCCGAGCATCGAGGTCGGGCCGATCCGGCCTCCGCAGCGCCTGGCACCGTTCAGTTACGCACTGGGGGCCGAGGTGCACCACTCCGAGACGGAGTCGGTGCCCGAGCAGAGCGAGGGTGACGCGTTCGGGCGTCTCATCCTGTTGTACGACCCGGACGGCGACGAGGCGTGGAACGGCACCATGCGCCTGGTCGCCTACATCCAGGCCGACGTCGACGCGTCGCTGGCGTCGGATCCGCTGCTGCCCGAGGTGGCGTGGAGTTGGCTGGTCGACGCGTTCGAGGCGCGGTCCGAGCCGCTGACGGCGCTGGGCGGCACGGTCACCTCGACGAGTTCGGTGCGGTACGGGGACATCGCCGGTCCGCCGCGTGCCCACCAGCTCGAGCTGCGGGCCTCGTGGACCGCGCTCAGCGAGGAACTGTCGGTGCACGTCGAGGCGTTCGGTGAGGTTCTCGCCTACGCCGCGGGGCTGCCCCCGGCGGGCATCACGGCGCTGGGTGCACGCGCCGACTCGGGCAGCTCCGACGCCTGATCGTCGGACAGCCTAGAGTTCGAACAATGCCCGACACGCCCGACTCGACTCCTGCCTCCTCCGGCGACACCGCCGTCGAGCCGGAGGCGACTCCCCTTCTCGCACCACGCGAGGGGGTCCCGCCGTTGACGGACACGGCGGACGCGGTGCGAGCGGCCGCGGAGCTGCTGGCGTCGGGAACCGGACCGTTAGCCGTCGACGCGGAACGCGCATCGGGTTTCCGATACTCGGCTCGCGCGTATCTGCTGCAGTTCCGTCGCCGGGGTGCGGGCACCGTCCTGCTCGATCCGATTCCGGTGGTCCGCGACGGTGGTGTCGAGGCGCTCGCGGGCTTCGCCGCCGTCGTGAACGACATGGAGTGGGTACTGCACTCCGCCGATCAGGATCTGCCGGGGCTCGCCGAGCTCGGCATGACTCCCGAGTCGCTGTACGACACGGAGCTGGCGGGCCGACTCGCCGGCTTCGACCGTGTCGGTCTGGCGGCCATCGTCGAACGGACGTTGGGCCTGTCGCTGCAGAAGGGTCACGGTGCGGCGGACTGGTCCACCCGACCGTTGCCCGACACCTGGCTCAACTACGCGGCACTCGATGTCGAGGTGCTCGTCGAGTTGCGTGACGCCATGGCCGAGGAGCTCGAGAGCCAGGGCAAGACCGACTGGGCCGCACAGGAATTCGAGTACATTCGCACCGCACCCCCGGCGCCGCCCAAGCCCGACCGCTGGCGCCGCACCTCCGGTATCCACACCATCAAGAACGCGCGGACGCTCGCCGTCGTCCGCGCTCTGTGGACCGCCCGCGACGATCTCGCGCGCCGCCGCGACATCGCGCCGAGCCGCGTCCTGCCGGACTCCGCGATCGTCGCCGCCGCGCAGAGGAACCCCGCCACGGTGTCCGAGCTGAACGCGTTGCCCGTCTTCGGCGGACCTCGTCAGCGTCGCCAGGCGCGCGTGTGGATGGACGCGATCGAGCACGCCCGCGCACTTCCCGACGATGCGCTGCCCCCGGTGACCCAGCCCTTCGTGGGGCCCCCGCCGGTCAGTCGGTGGGCGCGGCGCGATCCGGAGGCCGCCGGGCGTCTGTCCGCCGTCCGCGACGCGATGGCCGCCCTGTCCGCGGATGTCGCGATTCCCGTCGAGAACCTGCTGACTCCCGATCTCGTCCGTCGGATCTGCTGGGACCACCCCGCTCTCGTCGCGGAGTACGGGACGGACGAGGACGTGCTCGTAGACCGTTTCCTCGAGGCGCACGGGTCGCGGCCCTGGCAGCGCGAGGTGGCGGGTCCCGTCGTGGCAGCAGGCCTACGGACCGCCGAGGAGTCGAGGACTGCCGAAGTTACCGGCGAGTAGGCACGGGTTAGAGTGGGCGCGCGAGCCGGGCGTCCGGCTCGTTCCAGCGCCTGCCGGAAGGAACCATGTCTTCTCCGAAATCCGCTCCCGCTCGATCCGCGTCCAGTCGTGGCGTCGCGTTCGTCGACGGTGTTCGTACGCCGTTCGGCAAGGCCGGCCCCAAGGGTATGTACGCGGACACCCGAGCGGACGACCTCGTGGTCAAAGCGATCCGTGAACTGCTCCGCCGCAATCCCGAACTGCCACCCGAGCGCGTCGACGAGGTCGGCATCGCCGCCACGACGCAGACCGGCGACCAGGGACTGACCATCGGCCGCACGTCGGCATTGCTCGCCGGGCTCCCCCGCAGCGTGCCCGGTTTCGCCGTCGACCGGATGTGTGCGGGCGCGATGACCGCGGTGACCACCACCGCGTCGGGCATCGGCTTCGGACAGTACGACGTCGTCATCGCCGGTGGCGTCGAGCACATGGGCCGCCACCCGATGGGCGAGGGTGTCGACCCGAACCCGCGCTTCCTCGCGGACAAGCTCGTCGACCCGAGTGCGCTCGTCATGGGCAACACGGCCGAGAACCTGCACGACCGCTACCCGTCCATCACCAAGGACCGCACGGACGCCTACGCCGTCGCGAGCCAGGAGAAGTACGACGCGGCGAAGAAGGCCGGACTCATCGGCGAGACGCTCGTTCCCGTTGCGACCAAGTCCGCCGCCGGGTGGGGCCTCGCCACCGAGGACGAACCGCCGCGCCCCGGCACGACCCTGGACGATCTGGCGAAGCTCAAGACTCCGTTCCGGCCCGCCGGACGCGTCACCGCCGGCAACGCCGCCGGACTCAACGACGGTGCGACAGCGGCGATCCTGGCCGGCGAGGACACCGCCGCGGAACTCGGCCTGAAGGTCGGGATGCGCATGGTGGGCTTCTCGTTCGCCGGCGTCGATCCGGCCGTGATGGGCATCGGTCCCGTCCCCGCCACCGAGAAGCTGCTCGGACGCACCGGCCTGTCCATCGAGGACATCGGCCTCTTCGAGATCAACGAGGCCTTCGCCATCCAGGTCCTCGCGTTCACCGAGCACTTCGGTATCGCCGACGACGACGCCCGGATCAACCAGTGGGGCGGCGCCATCGCCTGCGGCCATCCCCTCGCGTCCTCGGGCGTTCGACTGATGACCCAGCTCAGCCGGCAGTTCGCCACTCGCCCCGATGTCCGCTACGGCCTCACCACCATGTGCATCGGCCTCGGCATGGGCGGCAGCGTCATCTGGGAAAATCCCACCTACGACGGAAGCAAGTGATTGCCATGACTTCTGCCTTCTCCGATGAAGTGGTGACCCACGCGTTCACCAGGATCGTCACCGTGCCCGGCCTCGACGGCCCGGTCGCCATCGTCACGCTCGACAACGGCTTCGACCACACCAAGCCGTCCACCTTCGGACCCGCCGGACTCACCGAGCTCGATGCGGCACTGGACGCGGCCTACGCGGCGAATCCGGTGGCCGTCGCGGTGACCGGGAAGCCGTTCATCTTCGCCGTCGGCGCGGACCTCAACGGTGTGCCGAACATCTCCGACCGCGCCGTCGCGCTGGAGATCGGCACGTTGGGGCACAAGGTGTTCCGCCGCCTGCGCGAGTCCACGGTGCCCACGTTCGCGTTCGTCAACGGCGCCGCTCTGGGCGGTGGACTCGAGATCGCGCTGCACTGCCACTACCGCACCGTCGCGGACAACGCTGCGGCACTGGGGCTCCCGGAGACATTCCTGGGCCTCGTTCCCGGCTGGGGCGGAACGCAGTTGCTGCCCAACCTGATCGGGCCGGCCAATGCCGTCACCGTGGTGATCGAGAACGCGCTCAACCAGAACCGCATGCTGAAGCCCGCGGACGCGCAGAAGCTCGGAATCGCCGACGAGGTCTTCGGCGGCGCCGACTTCCTCGAACAGTCGCTGCTGTGGGCCGCGAAGGTCGTCTCCGGTGACGTCACCCCCGCCCGCCCCGACATCGATCGCGGCCAGGGCTGGGACGACGCGATCGCGCGCGCGAAGGCCATCGTGTCCGGCAAGACGGGAGACCACGCACCGGGACCGGTGCGCGCCGTGCAGCTGCTGGAGCTGGCGAAGTCGACCGACATCACCGACTCCGCGTCGCTCGACGCCGCCTTCGCTGCCGAGGACGAGGCGCTGGCTGACCTTCTCATGGCCGACGAACTGCGGGCCGGGCTCTACGCATTCGACCTCGTGCAGAAGCGTGCCAAGCGGCCTGCCGGAGCGCCCGACAAGTCCCTCGCCCGGAAGGTCACCGGCGTCGGCATCGTGGGCGCCGGCCTCATGGCCAGCCAGCTCGCCCTGCTGTTCGTACGTCAGTTGACGGTGCCGGTGATCCTCACCGACATCGACCAGGAGCGCATCGACAAGGGCGTCGGCTACGTTCACGCCGAGATCGACAAGCTGCAGGGCAAGAAGCGACTCTCCCCCGACGCGGCGAACCGTCTCAAGGCGTTGGTGTCCGGATCGCTCGACAAGTCCGCATTCGCGACGACCGACTGGGTCATCGAGGCAGTGTTCGAGAACCTCGACGTGAAGAAGAAGGTCTTCGCCGAGCTCGAGGAGTTCGTCTCCCCCGAGACGATTCTCGCGACGAACACATCGTCGCTGTCGATCACCCGTATGGCGGCGGAGCTGAAGCACCCCGAGCGGGTCGTCGGGTTCCACTTCTTCAACCCCGTGGCCGTTCTTCCGCTGCTGGAGATCGTCCGCGGTGAGAAGACCGACGATGCCACGCTCGCAACAGCATTCGCGACGGCGAAGTCTCTGAAGAAGTCGGCCGTGCTGATCGCCGACAAGCCCGGCTTCGTCTTCAACCGCTTGCTCACCCGCGCCCTCGGCGAGGTCATGAACGCGATCGACGAGGGCACGCCCTTCGACGTCGCGGACAACGCCATCAGCGAGCTCGGCATGCCGATGAGCCCGCTCACGCTGCTCTCGCTCGTCGGCCCCGCCGTCGCACTGCACACCGGCGAGACCATGGCCGAGTACTACCCGGAGCGGTTCCACGACTCCCCCGGCCTGCAGGCGATGGTCGCGAACAAGAAGTCCGCGGTGTGGACCTACGGCGCCGACGGAGCCAAGACCGTCGACCCCGAGATCGCCGATCTGTGGCCGCAGGGCGATTCACCGTCGACGGCCGAGCAGGTGCTCGATCGCACCCGCCGCGCCTTCGCGGAGGAGATCGACATCATGCTGCAGGAGGGCGTCGTCGCAGCCGCCCAGGACATCGACCTCTGCCTGATCCTCGGCGGCGGCTTCGGGTTCTGGAACGGCGGCATCGTGCCGTACCTGGACCGCACCGGAACCTCCGAGGCCGTCACCGGTCACCGGTTCCTCGACAAGGGTGTCGCCAGCCTCTGAGCGCCAAATATGATTGCGGCCTGTTCTCAAGCTTTGCTTCGAGAGCAGGCCGCTCTTTTGTGTCGCCCGGTGGTAGTCCGCTGCTCACCGGCTACCGCCGTCGACAATGCGAACGACCTTGATCCTGAAGGCAAAAATAATTAGACCGCCCGCGACCGACCTGAACAAGTAACGCGAGTGCTAGGAAGGCATCGCCTCATGTGCGATGCGCCCGACTGGGTCGATGCAGACTCCTGCAAACCGAGCCGCATCAACGCTGCGCGGGCACGCCGCGAATCAGCACGATACGTCGAGTCAGCCAGTATGCTGATGCGGTGACCAGAACGCAGGTGGATCGCGCACCTCATCTGCCGAAACTAACCTATATGCGGGTTGCTCCGTATTTTGACACGCCGTGCAATGACGAGACGAGGCCTACCCTTGGACCTAACACAATTGCTTGAAGAGGCACGTGCCGCTTTGGGTACGGGCGAACTCATAGAATTGAAACCTGGCGGGCAAAAGCTGGTTTATGCGAGCGAACTTGAAGGTAAATCCGCTGTCGTTAAAGTCGTTCGATTACCCGCTGGCTCCGCCTCGGCGATAGTGTTGGAGCGCGCTCACCGCGAGGTGGAAATTCTAGCCGACATCGATTCGCAATACGTAGTTAGAGTGCTGTCGCAAGCGATTGAGATTGGCGACAGCCCTGAAGCCATATGTTGGGCGGAAGAGATGCTAGATGGAGAGGATCTATCCTCAGCCAAGAACTCATATCCATGGGATGGCAAAGAAGTTCGCGCACTTATGTTGGATCTCGCGCACGGATTAAACGAATTCCACCAACAAGGCGTTGTACATCGCGATCTGTCCCCTGGGAACATTAGGAGGCTGACTTCAAATCAATTTGTTCTGATGGACCCAGGATATGCACGTCATCTCAACAAGGCCGCGCTTACCGGTTTCTATCATCCAGGCACTCCCGGTTACCTAAGCCCGGAGCATGCGCCCGGCGGTCGACCAATCGAGGCAAGCGATGTGTTCTGCGTCGGAATCCTGGCATACGAAGCGCTCACCGGCCAACCCACCTTTCCTGACATCGCGGACCAAGACGCGTATCTCCGGCAGTTAACTACAGGCCAGGTGGATTCTATTCAGTCCAAGTTATCGAGCGTGGACCCAGATCTGGGAGCCGTGATCGATGCATGCTTGCAACGCCAGCCAGCACGGCGCTACCTCGACGCAAGCGAGTTAATCGCCGCGCTTAATGAGATATAGGGATCGCAATGCCAATTATGATTCAAGATGGTAGGCAGGGTGGGCATTTAGGCTGGGCTAGCGCAGCGATTGCAGACGGTTCAGTCGCGGGTTTATTCATAAGCGCATTCCATACGCCACGCGTGTCAATACCACGACACAAGGCAGCCAAAGACGTTGTCCAGACTGTTCACGCTGCCGGTAAGACTGTCTACTTCGATCCCGACACTCATGCCCACCTCGCAGCAGGTACGAGTGATACTCCGCATTACGACACATGGCAGCTCTGGGGTCCTTCCGGCGTAGGTTTGGATACTCCTTCAAGGCGACTCGAACACCTTGAACGCGTATTCGCACACCAGACAGCACTCGGCGTTACGCCTCTCGCAGCAACAGTGTCACTTGACAGTCCTAACAGCGCGGATGCGAACCATGCTTTAGAGACTGCGCAACTTGCTAGCCGACTCGATTCCGACTCATGTCAGAGGTTAGTCGGTACAAGAACTTTCTGGCGTTCCGGAACCGCACTTGATAGCTATGTGGGCAGCTTGGCCGCCTTGCGCTCGCCTCGCTGGGTACTGACGGTCAACAATTTGACGGTTGAAGACAGCATTCCGGATTTGGCAGATTCCAGCGCATTCGCCGGATTGTGTAGAACAGTCGACTCTTTGTCCCGTCGAAGCGAGGTCGTAGTTACCCACGCGGACTATTCCGCACTACCCGCGATAGCCGCAGGAGCTTCCGTTGTAGGGACTGGGTGGACACGTGCGATGCGGTTCTACGATCCCGAATCTTATAAGGTTACCCCACCGGTTATCAGGCGTTCTGCATCATACGTCACCCAAGGCGGGCTAGGCGCTGTGCTGCGTCGCGACGCCGCGGACACCATAACCAGGACCATCGGCACATCTGAAGCACAGAGGATAAGGGGAGGCCAGACGCCTTCAGATGACGCAGCAGAGCGGCTGCACCATTTTCGGCAGATAAATGGAATAGTGAGTCGAATTGTAAGCCACGGTACGAACAGGCGCGATCGCGTGCAAGAACTCCGCGAGTTTTACGAGCAAGCAAGTCTCGACTTCAATAATATAAATCGACTAATTTCAGGAACTGTAACTGCCGACAGCCGCCTACGCTGGGTAAGCCAGCCGTTGCAGGCATTGAAAGCTTACGCCGAACCCGAAGGCTTATGGGTTTGACTGACTCACGGATCGCCTGTCAAACTTTTTGTACGCCAAGTGCTGCGACGATATATTCACTCGTTAAAAGTCTATTAGCGGTTGAGAGCCTGTGGATGCGTGGGCGCACAAGCCATTTAGACTGCAGCGCGAGCCCTACCCCTAGGTCACGCGCGGTATCAACAACTCGCGCGACGTCCCGCGGAAGTCTCGCTAGTACGACACCGCTACCATCCGCCCAAGTGGCGTAACGAAGCGCCTGGCTTATCGCCCCAGACCAGTCTGCTACTTTGGCCTCAAGCGCATAGACACGACCCAGTGGTTGCACTCGGGAGTCTCGACTGACAAGACCCCTGCTGACCACTAAGGCGCCCTGTCGCTCCAACCGCATCACTCGGCGTCGAGTAGCTTTCGTCTCCGCACCCATGCGATGAGATAGCGACTCTATCGAGAGCCCACGCGTTGGCCCACAATGTGCAACGAGCCGGGCGTCATTCCACGTCCTTATTGGAGCAATGCCGGCTGCCAGCCTGGCGTCAAGTGCCGGAGTGCGAACTACAGCGACCAAGTCCGGCACACCGACGGGTCCCACCATTTCAGGGATTACGATCACACCATCTGTCGCACGCGGCAATGTGGATGCAAGAAATCGCAAATCCGGATAGAGGGTCTGTTCTTCCTTCGCCGCGAATCGGCGCCCAGGTAGCGAGTACTGTGCCGGCCACTCGCTGACGGACGCATGCCGCGAGTCCGGAAAGTCAGAGTGGCTGTTACGCATCACGTAATCCTACTGAGCCCGATTCCCAGCGATTCGGCCGCGCCGAACACCTACCCAGCATTCCCTCAGAAGGCATACAGCAAGCGAAACAGCAGGCCAGAGCAACCGTCAGCAGTTGGTCCCCCGCAGTGTCGGTCGAGCTTGATCAAGCAAGCTCTGCAGAACTCGCCGTCGATTAGTACAACCTGACGATGAGAGATGCGGTTCGAGCGGTGCTCGGCCAAGGAAAGACTCGCAGACCGAATCCATATCGCCGTCGCATCTACACGGCTGACGATGGATAGGTTAGGCTACCCAATGTGAAACGTTCTCGACTTCTCCCCGCCATCGCGGCCACTGCCGCGCTCGCCCTCGTCGCCGGATGCTCGTCCGACACCGATTCCGACGCGCCCGCAGCCGCGTCCGGGGGCGCGTTCCCCGTCACCGTCGACCACGCCTTCGGCTCGACCGTCGTCGAGGCTCAGCCCCAGCGCATCGTCACGATGGGATGGAACGCGCAGGACATCCTCGGCGCTCTGGACGTCACGCCCGTCGGGCAGCCGAAGTACACCTACGGCGCCGACGAGAACGGTGTGATGCCGTGGGCGCAGCAGTACTACGACGCCGACGCGACGACGTTGTACGACGATCCCGCAGCCGGAGATCCCGACGTGGAGACCATCGCGACACTGACGCCCGATCTGGTGCTCGCCCCCTACGAGGGCTTCCCGAAGTCCTACTACGACACGTTGTCCGCTGTCTCGCCCGTCGTCGCCTACCCCGGTGAGGCCTGGCAGACGACGTGGCAGGACCAGACCACGATGATCGGTGAGGCAGTCGGGAAGCCCACGGAGGCACAGGCTCTCATCGACGGTATGGGCCAGCGGCTCGCCTCGGAGGCCGAGGCCAATCCGGAGTTCGCGGGCAAGACCGTCGCGGTGGTGAACCTGGACACGGACGCCGGTCAGGCGAACGTCTACATGCCGTCCGATCCGCGCGTGCAGGTTCTCAACGAGATGGGTTTCGTCAACGCCCCCGGCGTCGTGGCACTCGACGAAGCCGACTCCGCGGACACCTTCTTCTCCACCGTGTCACTGGAGAACGTGCAGAGCTTCGACGCCGACGTGATCGTCGCGTTCACTCCGGAGGGCTTCGACCTTGCCTCGGTTCCGGCTGTGGCGACGCTGCCCGCGGTCGCCTCCGGATCCGCAGTCGCGCTCAGTGACGAGCAGGTCATCGCCGGTCTGAGCAACGTCAACCCGGTGAGCACCCCGTGGGTACTCGACCGGATCCTCCCGCAGTTGAAGGACGCCGCCACCAAGGCGACGTAGCGACCGTCAGATGTCGCCGGGCCGGTGTGCGATCCATCCGCGCACCCGGCCGGCGATGTCCGACGGGGTGAGGCCGATGTCGGCGTGAATGCGATCCCGCGAGCTGTGGTCCAGGAACTGCTGTGGCACACCGAGATCCCGACAGGGGACGTCGACGCCGCCGGCGCGCAGGGCAGCCGACACGGATGCACCGATGCCGCCGTGCAGACCGCTGTCCTCGAGCGTGACCACCAGACGGAAGTCCGCGGCGAGCTTCACGAGCGAGTCCGGAACGGGCAGCACCCACCGCGGATCGACGACCGTGGCCGAGACACCGTCCGCGGCGAGTTCTCGCGCCGTGTCCAGTGCCAACGACGCGAACGGACCGACGGCGACGAGGAGTACGTCCGACTCCCCCTCGGGCTCGTGCAGCACGTCGACGGAGTCGTCCAGACGCCGCACCGCCTCGATGTCGTCGGGAATGGCGCCCTTGGGGAAGCGCAGCGCGGTGGGACCGTCGGACACCGCGAGTGCCTCGGCGAGTTCCTCGCGCAGGGTCGCTCCGTCGCGGGGCGCCGCCACGCGCATGTTCGGCACGATGCCGAGCAGCGACATGTCCCACATGCCGTTGTGGCTGGCGCCGTCCGATCCGGTGACCCCGGCGCGATCGAGCACGAGGGTGACCGGCAGGTTCAGTAGTGCCACGTCCATCAGCAGCTGATCGAACGCCCGATTGAGGAACGTCGAGTAGATCGCCACCACGGGATGCAGACCACCGAGTGCGAGACCGGCGGCGGACGTGAGCGCGTGCTGCTCGGCGATGCCCACGTCGAAGAAACGGTCCGGGAACACCTCGCCGAACGCGGCGAGACCGGTGGGTCCGGCCATCGCGGCGGTGATGGCCACGACGTCCTCGCGGTCGGTTCCCAGGGCGATGAGTTGACGGGAGAACTCCGACGTCCAGTCCGGAGCCGCGACGCTGGTCGCCAGGCCGGTGAGCGGGTCGATGACTCCCGTCGAGTGCATCTGGTCGGCGACGTCGTTCTCGGCGAAGGAGTAGCCCATGCCCTTGCGCGTCACCGCGTGGACGATGACCGGCCCGCCGAAGGCCTTCGCGCGGCGCAGCGCCGATTCCAGAGCCGCCTGATCGTGTCCGTCGACCGGACCGAGGTACTTGATGCCCAGATCGGTGAACATGACCTGCGGGCTGATCGCGTCCTTCAGGCCGGCCTTCATGCCGTGCAACATGGCGTACGCGGCCGACCCGACCACGGGCAGGTTCTTCACCATGTGACGGCCGGTGTCCAGCGCGCGTTCGTAGTTGGGCTGCAGGCGCAGCGTCGCGAGATGGTCCGCGAGGCCGCCGATGGTCGGCGAGTAGGAGCGACCGTTGTCGTTCACGACGATCACGACGGAACGATCCTTGCCGGCCGCGATGTTGTTGAGCGCCTCCCAGCACATGCCACCGGTGAGGGCGCCGTCCCCGACGACCGCGACGACGTGACGATCGCCGCGCCCGGTCAGCTCGAAGGCCTTCGCGAGGCCGTCGGCGTAGGAGAGGGATGCCGAGGCGTGCGAGGACTCGACCCAGTCGTGCTCGCTCTCGCTGCGGGACGGGTAGCCGGACAGCCCACCCTCCTTGCGCAGGGAGTCGAAGCGGTCCGCCCGACCGGTGACCATCTTGTGCACGTACGCCTGGTGGCCGGTGTCGAAGATCACCGGGTCACGAGGCGAGTCGAACACGCGGTGGATGGCCAGAGTCAGCTCGACGACACCGAGATTGGGTCCGAGGTGGCCACCCGTGGCAGACACCTTCTCGACCAGGAACCGACGGATCTCGTCCGCCAGCTCGGCCAGCTCCACCGGGCCGAGGGCACGCAGGTCGCTGGGCTCGTGCACGCCGTCCAGAACACCCAACGAAATCGCTCCCCTCCGAAGATTGCCTTGTCGTCCGTCGTGCCGTGAGGCACTCGGACAGGCCAGTTCGGACAAGTCTACGTGGACCCGGATCGGCGGGTTACCGTACGAGCGCCGAGCCGCGGCACAGAATCGAGAGAGTGGTGACGATGACCGACGTCGTGCAGGAGATTCTGGAGGAGGTCCACGCGCTGTGTGTGGCGGACACCTCCGGTGGCGTCGCCGACTACATCCCCGAACTGGCGGCCGCGAACCCCGATCGCTTCGGTATCTGCCTCACGACGGCCGACGGCCACGTGTACCAGGTGGGCGACACGGACGTGCCCTTCACGATCCAGTCGGTGTCCAAACCGTTCACCTACGCCCTCGCTCTCACCGATCGCGGCGAGACCGCGGTGGCCCGCAAGATCGACGTGGAGCCGTCCGGTGAGCCGTTCAACGAGATCAGCCTCGACCCCGTCACCGAGCGCCCGCGCAACCCGATGATCAACGCGGGCGCCATCACCTCCGCGTCGCTGGTGCGAGGCGCGACGCCCGACGAACAGTTCGAACGGATCCGGGCCTCGTTCTCGCGGTACGCGGGACGCGAACTCGCCATGAACGCCGCCGTGCACGCCTCCGAATCACGCACCGGCCATCGCAACCGCGCCATCGGCCACATGCTGCGCTCCTTCGGCATCGTCGAGGGCGATCCCGACGCGATGGTCGATCTCTACTTCCGCCAGTGCTCGCTGGACGTCACGTGCCGCGACATCGGCGTCATGGCGGCGACCCTCGCCAACAACGGCCTCAACCCGTGTACCGACGTCCGAGCCCTCGAACCGGTGCTCGTCGAGCGTGTGCTGAGCGTCATGACGACGTGCGGCATGTACGACGGAGCCGGCGACTGGGTCAACCGCGTCGGACTCCCCGCCAAGAGCGGTGTCGCCGGTGCGGTGCTCGCGGTCCTGCCCGGTCAGCTCGGTATCTCGGTGTTCTCACCCAGACTCGACGCCCACGGCAACAGCGTGCGCGGAGTCAAGGCGTGCCGCGAGCTGTCCTCGCGCCTCGAACTGCACTTCCTCCACGTCGGCCGGGCCGCACGCAGCGCCGTGCGCGCCGAGTACACCGTCGCCGACTCCCCCTCGCGTCGCCGGCGCACCGCCGCCGAACAGGAGACGCTCGCCGCGCGGGGACGCCGAGTCCGCGTCTTCGAACTGCACGGCGATCTGCTGTTCTCCGCAGCGGAGAGCGTCGTGCGCGCGGTGTCCACGGCCGTCGACCACGGCGCCGACGACGGGAGCGCACTCGACGGCGTGATCCTGGACATGCGTCGGGTCGACGAGGTGAGCGACGTCGCCCGCTCGATGCTGGACACCCTCGCCGCCGGGCTCCGCCGACAGGGTTGTGCCGCCGTCCTGGTCGATCCCCGAGCTGCGATGGCGCACACCGTGTCGTCCCTGTCCGAACACGACGGCAGTGGCCGGGTCTTCGACGATCTGGACTCCGCACTGCGCTGGGGCGAGGACACCGTCCTCGACCGGTGGTGCGGCGGCGCACGGCAACCCACGGAGGTGACGGTCGATCAGCACCCGATCGTCACCGCGCTGGACGAGGCCCACCGCGATGCGATCACCTCCCGCACGACGGACGCGCAGTACAGCGCAGGCACCGTCATCGCCGAGGTCGGTGACGTGTCACTGGGTCTGGTGATGGTGCTGTCCGGCCGCGTCGCGGTCGACTTCATCGGCGCGGACGGCCGGGCCCGCGCCGTGTCGACGCTGTCCGCCGGCATGAGTTTCGGTGAGATGCCGTTGGTCCGGCGCTCACGCTTCGGGCTCCGCATCACCGCGATGAAGGACACCACGGTCGCGATCCTCGGCCCGAAGGACTTCGACGCGCTGACCGAGAGCAACCCCGCTGCGAAGACAGCCTTGCTGGAGGTGCTTCTCGATCGCGCGTACGAGCAGGCCGAGTCGATCGTCGCCGCACTGCGCCGTTCCGGCGTCGTCTGAGCCGGCGGCTGCGCTCAGGCGTCGAGCGTGACCGCGGCGATGGGCGTGGTGGTGGGTGCGTCCGAACCGCTCTCAGGCTCGACCGTCACCGCCCACGTGGTCGCGTCGCTCAAGCCTGTGACGACGTGCTCGCGAGCGGGCGTGGCGGCATCGGCGGGGACGAGACCTGCCGGGCGCGGCGCGGGATCCTCTCCGATGAGCCACATCTCGAACACCTTGCCGTCGCCGGGCTCCGCGAGCCCGTCGAGCGTGACCACGGCGGCGTCCTGCGAGCGCGACCAGCGCACGGTGGCGGTACCGCCACCCTCGACCTCGACGGTGCTGGTCCTGATGTCACCGGCCGCAAGCACCTGCGACGTGGGCGACGACGGTGCGTCTCCCAGTTGCTGCGTGACCACGGCGCCGCCCACTCCGACGATCACGACGGCCGCCGCGGCTGCCGCGAGCACGCGCAGGCGTGTGCGGCGGCGATCGTCGAGCGACACCACCGGGGCGACCGGAGCGTCGTCGATCGGATCGGCCAGTGGCCGGGCATCACCCTGCGGAGTGCTCTCCACCGCGGCGAGAATGCTCGCACGCAACGACGAGGGCGGTTCCGCGGCCGTGGACGACGCGCTGAGCGCCATCGTCTCGTCGACCGACTCGACGATGCTCTCGAACCACGACCGCGTCGCCGCGTCCGACTGCGCGAGCCTGCGTTCGATGTCCGCCCTCTCGGCGGGGTCGATCGCGTCCAGTGCGTAGGCGTAGGCGTCGTCCACCACGCTGTCGTTCATCTCGTTCACGTCCTGCATCGCATCCTGCTCCGACACGTCGTCGGGTGCAGACGCGTCGTCATGGCGGCGATGGCGACCTTCTCCGTCACTCACCGGTCTCCACCCCCAGACAATTCTTCAACTTGATCAGACCGTCCCGGATCCGGGACTTCACGGTGGGAACGGCCACGCCCAGGCGCTCGGCCACTTCCCGATACGTCAACCCGCTGTAGTACGCCATCCGTACCGATTCGCGTTGGGTCTCCGTCAGCGTGTCCAGGCATCGGACCACCGACTCCGACTCCAGGGTCTGGGTGACGGATTCGAGAACCTCGTCGTGCGCGGGACTGTGGGTCGAGGAGCCGTAGAGCGCCTCGCGATCCGTGCCGGACTGCTCCGACCGGACACGGTCGACGGCGCGGCGATGCGCCAACGTCATCATCCAGGCGAGCGGAGACCCCTGCGCGGGGTCGTATCGGTCGGCCGTCTTCCAGATCTGCAGGAACACCTCCTGCGCGGTCTCCTCGCTGAACCCGGGATCGCGCAGCACACGCAGCACCATGCCGAACACCCGAGACGAGGTCGCGTCGTACAGATCGGCGAACGCTCGGCGGTCACCGGTGGCGACACGTGCGAGCAACGCACGCAGTTCGTCGGCCTCGGCGACACGCCGACGCTTGAGGTCGGGATCGGGAACGGGGCACGACGGATCGGCGGTGTCGTCCGGGGCGCGTCGGTGCCGAGGCTCGCCGGCGCTCGGGTCGGCTGCGCTCGTACCTCCGGCGCTCACAGACCCCCACCTCGCTGCGAGACGTTCATCGTCGAGTTCATCGACCATGAGACTAGTGGCCATCGTCGTCATATCCTCACCCCCTCGGCGATCGTGGTCCTGCGCGTCGCGGTCCTGGCGTACACGCCACCGGATCATGGCGGCCACGCCGCCGGGCAATGGCGCCCACGCCACGGCGCGAACATCGTGCAGGAATCATTCGTCACCGGGGCGTGAGTGGATCGGTGACCGGCGTCTCCGGCGAAAAACCCGTTGCGGACCTGCAATGACTGCGGGACGCTCGTCGCACCGGATCGGACGATCCGGACATACCGATGAGATCGTGGCGGATCAGGAGTCAGCACTCACATGACGACACATGACGGGAAGGCCGGAGGCCGGCCGCCGACGGACGGGAAGGCCGGGGGCCTGGCGATCGAGGCGGTCGGTCTGGTGAAGAGGTTCGGGGACACCGTGGCGGTGGACGGCGTGGATCTCGCCGTCCCGCGGGGCGGTGTCTACGGGGTGCTGGGGCCGAACGGGGCCGGCAAGACCACGACGATGCGCATGTTGGCGACGTTGACCGGCATCGACGGCGGGTCGGCCCGCGTGCTCGGCCACGACGTGGCGACGGAGTCCGACGCGGTGCGGTCGAA
The DNA here is from genome assembly GCF_036163995.1 of Rhodococcus sp. NBC_00294. Classification (NCBI taxonomy): domain Bacteria; kingdom Bacillati; phylum Actinomycetota; class Actinomycetes; order Mycobacteriales; family Nocardiaceae; genus Rhodococcus; species Rhodococcus sp. NBC_00294. Next base: position 2,991,147 of record NZ_CP108043.1, on the reverse strand, counting down.
GGTGGCGCTCACGGGCCAGTTCGCTTCGCTGGACGAGGACCTGACCGGAGTGGAGAACCTGGTGCTCCTCTCGCGGCTGTACGGGTTCTCGCGCCCGGCGTCGCGGGAGCGTGCCGATCTGCTGTTGGGCGTCTTCGATCTTGTGGAGGCCGGCGGCAAGCAGGTCAAGGCGTACTCCGGCGGTATGCGGCGCCGCCTCGACATCGCGGCGAGTCTGGTGGTCACGCCGGAGCTGATGTTCCTGGACGAGCCGACCACGGGTCTCGATCCCCGCAGCCGCAACCAGGTGTGGGAGATCGTGCGCTCCCTGGTCGCCGGCGGCACGACGGTCCTGCTCACCACGCAGTACCTCGACGAGGCCGATCAGTTGGCCGACCGGGTGGCAGTCATCGACCGGGGCCGCGTGATCGCCGAGGGCACCACCGGTCAGCTCAAGGCATCGGTCGGCTCGGGGTCGCTGCACGTCCGCGTCGCGGAACAGTCGCGCCGAGACGACGCCGCCGACGTCCTGCGCGCGACCCTGCACACCGACGTGACTCTCGAGTCCGATCCCTTCGCCGTCACAGCGCTGGTCGACGACACCGCCCTGGTGGCCCGCGCACTCGCGACGCTGTCGGACGACGGCATCGGCGTCACCACCTACGCCCTCGGGCAACCCAGCCTGGACGAGGTGTTCCTGGCACTGACCGGACGAACGACAGAACTGGAGGCGTCCTGAGAATGACCACCACCAACTCCCCCACCGCCGCGACGGGCACCGCGCAGCCGACCATCGCCGAGTTGCTCCGCGACTCCGGTCCCCGTCCCGATCGACCGTCGTCGATGTCGGCGGCGCTCTCGTTCGGGTGGCGAGCACTGCTGAAGATCAAGCACGTCCCCGAGCAGCTGTTCGACGTGACCATGTTCCCGGTGATGTTCACGCTGATGTTCACGTTCCTGTTCGGCGGCGCCCTGGCGGGCTCGACCAGTGCCTACATCCAGTTCCTGCTGCCGGGCATCCTGGTGCAGACCGTCGTCATGATCACGATGTACACGGGTCTGACCTTGAACAAGGACATCGAGAAGGGCGTCTTCGATCGGTTCCGGTCGCTGCCCATCTGGCGGCCGGCGCCGTTGGTCGGCGCCCTGCTCGGAGACGTGGTCCGCTACACCCTCGCCTCGACGATCGTGCTCGTGCTGGGTCTCGCGCTGGGCTTCCGGCCGGCGGGCGGCGTGCTCGGCGTGCTGGCGTCGGTGGCGTTGCTGCTGGCGTTCTCGTTCTGCGTCTCGTGGGTGTGGACGATGTTCGCGCTGATGCTGCGCAGCGAGACCGCGGTGATGAGCGTGTCCATGCTCGTGCTGTTCCCGCTGACCTTCGCCAGCAACATCTTCGTCGACCCGACGACGATGCCCGGGTGGCTGCAGGCGTTCGTGTCGGTCAATCCGGTGTCGCATCTGGTGACGACGCTGCGCGGCTTCGCCGACGGTGTGCTCGAGACGGACGCGCTGATGTGGACCGGCATCTGGTCCGTCGGACTGCTGGCGGTGTTCGGACCGATCACGATGCGCCTGTACAACGCCAAGTGACGCGTCAGTCCCGGACGAACGATCCGATGCACTCGACGTGGCTGGTCATCGGGAAGGCGTCGAACGCACGGAGATTCTCCAGGCGGTAGCCGTGCGAGAGGTAGAGCCCCGCGTCCCGTGCGAAGGACGCGGGGTCGCACCCGATGTGCACCACACGATCCGGGTGCGCACCGGCGACCGACGCGATCACCTGTCTGCCGGCGCCGGATCGTGGCGGGTCGAGGACGACGACGGACGGCTGCGGCGGCAGGGATCCGATCGCGCGCTCGACGGGCGCTGCCTGCATCGACAGCTGCGGCAGGTCCGTCACCGCCGCACGCCCGTCCACCACCGCCCGGTGGGAGAACTCGACCGCTGCGACGGTGCCGCCCGGTCCGACCGCCTCGGCGACGACGGACGCGAAGGTGCCCGCACCGGCGTAGAGGTCCCAGGCCGTGTCACCGGGCCGAGCACCGGACCATTCCCGGACCACCTCGGCGTACTGCGTGGCAGCCGCCCGGTGAGCCTGCCAGAACCCCCACGAGTCCACGGTCCACTCGCGCGACCCGACGCGCTCGACGGCCCGACCCGAGCCCTCGCGCACTCGGTGCGCGCGGTCACCGGACTTCGCGGCGCGGCGCGAGGAGGCGCCGCGGCGACCGGTGTCGGCGCGCACGCGACGATCGACGGCAGGAGCGATCTCCACGACGTGACGGGTGCCGTCGGAGTCGACGGCCACCGCGAGATCGGCGCCCGGCGTCCAGGACCGGGCAGCCAGCCCGTCGTACATCCCCGGAACCGCTTGTGGGCAGGCCAGATCCGTCACGATGTCGGCGCTGCGGAGCCGGTGGAAACCGGGCCGTCCCTCGTCGTCCACACCCAACCGGATGCGCGTCCGCCAGCCGGTCTGATCACCGAGCGACTCCACCTCGACGGTGCGTTCGATGCCCCCGACGCGGCTCAGCTGTTCGGCGACGACGGCCGCCTTGATCTGGCGTCCGGCCTCGGCGGTCGCGTGGGAGAAGTCGCAGCATCCCGACCCACCGGGGCCGGAGATGGGACACAGCGGCGCGATGCGGTCGGGCGAGGCCTCCAGGATCTCGACGGCGTCCGCGCGGCAGAAGGACTTTCCGGTGTCTTCGGTGACCCGCGCCGTCACCAGCTCGCCGGGAAGGCTGTGCCGGACGAACATGACGCGGCCCTCGTGCCGTGCGACGCAGAAGCCGCCGTGTCCCGGCTTGCCCACGCGGACCTCGACGACCGCGCCGAGCCACGAGTCGGTCATCGTTCGGATCGCCGTTCGGCCGAGGTGGGCTCGTAACCACGACGGGACGAGCCCGGTGCGTTCTCGAGGCTCTCGCGCTTCGCCCGCTCGGACGAGTTGAGCTGCCAGGGCACGCTGGTGACCATGACGCCGGGCTGGAAGAGCAGGCGACTCTTCAGTCGCAACGCACTCTGGTTGTGCAGCACCTGCTCCCACCAGTGACCCACCACGTACTCCGGGATGAACACGGTGACGACGTCGCGCGGTGAGTCCCGCTTGACCCGGCGCACGTAGTCGAGCACGGGCTTGGTGATCTCGCGGTACGGCGACTCGACCACCTTGAGCGGGACGCTGAGGTCGCTCTTCTCCCACTCGCGCACCAGGGTGCGCGTGTCCGCCTCGTCGACGTTGACCGTGATCGCCTCGAGGGTGTCCGGCCTGGTCGCACGGGCATAGGCGAGGGCGCGCAGCGTCGGGCTGTGCAGCTTGGACACGAGCACGATGGAGTGCGTGCGGCTGGGCAGCACACCGTCCCACTCGACGTCGGCGAGCTCGGTGGCCACCGAGTCGTAGTGCTTGCGGATCAGCTTCATCAATCCGAAGATCGCGAGCATCGCGATGATCGCGATCCAGGCGCCCGCGAGGAACTTGGTCAGCAGGACGATCACCAGGACGGCGCCCGTCATGGCCAGGCCGATGCCGTTGACGACACGCGACCGCATCATCGACCGGCGCTGCGCGGGGTCGGTCTCGGTACGCAGCAACCGAGTCCAGTGCCGCACCATGCCGGTCTGACTGAGCGTGAACGAGACGAACACTCCGACGATGTAGAGCTGGATCAGCTTGGTCACCTCGGCGCCGAACATGACGACGAAGAAGATGGCGGCGGCCGAGAGGAACAGGATGCCGTTGCTGAACGCGAGCCGGTCGCCGCGGGTGTGGAACTGGCGGGGCAGGAAGCGGTCCTGGGCCAGGATCGACCCGAGTACGGGGAACCCGTTGAAGGCGGTGTTGGCGGCCAGCACCAGGATCAGCGCCGTCACGATGGTGATGAAGTAGAAGCCGGGCGTGAAGTGCCGGAAGACGGCCTCGGCCAACTGCGCGATGAGCGTCTTCTGCTGGTAGTTCTCGGGGGCCCCGACGAGTTGGGTCGCCGGGTCCGCCGCGTACTTCACACCGATCTTCTCCGCCAGCAGGATGATGCCGAGCAGCAACGTGATGCCGATGGAGCCGAGCAGCAGGAGCGTCGTGGCGGCGTTGCGCGACTTCGGCTTGCGGAAGGCGGGCACGCCGTTGGAGATTGCCTCGACACCCGTCAGCGCCGCACACCCGGAGGAGAACGCGCGCGCCAGCAGGAACGCGAACGCGATGCCGTAGAGGTGACTGTCCTCCGCCTGCAGCTCGAAGTTCGACGACTCGGCCGACACGTCGTCGCCGAGGACGTACACCTGCACCAGGCCCCACACGAGCATGACGACCATGCCCACCATGAAGGCGTACGTGGGGATCGCGAACGCGGTACCGGACTCGCGGACGCCGCGCAGGTTGATCGAGGTGATGAGCACGATGGCGGCGACCGCGAACAGCACCTTGTGCTCCGCGACGAACGGCAGGGCCGATCCGATGTTGGAGGCGGCGGCCGAGATGGACACGGCGACCGTGAGCACGTAGTCGACGAGGAGGGCGCTGCCGACGGTCAGGCCCGCGGTCGGTCCCAGGTTGGTGGTGGCCACCTCGTAGTCGCCACCGCCGGACGGGTAGGCGTGCACGTTCTGGCGGTAGCTCGCCACGACCACCGCCATGACGACGGCGACGGCGAGACCGATCCAGATGGAGAACGAGTACGCCGAGATCCCGGCGACCGACAGCACCAGAAAGATCTCTTCGGGCGCGTAGGCGACGGACGACATGGCATCGGACGCGAACACCGGGAGGGCGATGCGTTTGGGCAGGAGCGTGTGTCCGAGCGTGTCGCTACGGAACGGCCTACCCAGCAGCAGCCTCTTGGTGGCCGTCGAAAGCTTGGACACATCGCAGAGCGTAGGCCGTACCGGGCTCGACCGTGGGGCAGGGTGACCGATAGCGTTGCGCGAAGTCCCTCCCGGCAGCAATCACCTGGGCACCGTCCTCTCGACTCCCGAACGGAGCGTCTGTTGTACGTAGTCGTCATGGGGTGTGGCCGCGTCGGCTCCGCCCTCGCGGGTGCACTCACCCGCATCGGCCACGAGGTCGCGGTCATCGACCGCGATCCCACCGCGTTCCACCGGCTCGGTCCCAACTTCACCGGACGTCAGGTGATCGGCATGGGGTTCGACCGGGACGTGCTCGTCGAGGCGGGCATCGAGAAGGCCGACGCACTGGCCGCGGTGTCCTCGGGCGACAACTCCAACATCATCTCCGCGCGTGTCGCCCGCGAGACGTTCGGTGTCGAGCGCGTCGTCGCGCGCATCTACGACGCCAAGCGCGCCGCGGTGTACGAACGCCTCGGCATCCCCACGGTGGCCACGGTGCCGTGGACGACGGATCGATTCCTGCACACGCTGATCCACGACAACGAGCTCACCAAGTGGCGCGATCCGTCGGGCAGCGTCGCGGTGGCCCGCCTCGACATCGGCGAGGGATGGGTGGGCAAGGGCGTGACCGCGCTCGAGAGTGCGACCAAGTCCCGAGTGGCCTTCATCATCCGCTTCGGTGCCGGACTCCTGCCCGACCGGAAGACGGTGATCCAGGCCGACGACGAGGTGTGGATCGCGGCGGTCGACGGCATGGTCGCCGAGGCCGTGGCGCTCGCGAGCAACCCTCCGCCCGAGGACTGACGGCTCCTGCCTCACCTCGTGTCCGTCCCCGCACCAGACCTGTCACCGAAGGATCCGTCATGAGAGTCGCCATCGCCGGAGCGGGAGCCGTGGGCCGTTCGATCGCCCGCGAGCTCCTCAGGTCCGACCATCACGTCCTGCTGATCGAACGCAAGGCCGACCACGTCGACCCGGCATCGGTCGAGGCGGCCGAGTGGATCCACGCGGACGCCTGCGAGCTGGCCACCCTCGAGGGCGCCGGCATCGAGTCGTACGACGTGGTCATCGCCGCCACGGGCGACGACAAGGCCAACCTGGTCCTGAGCCTGCTGGCGAAGACCGAGTTCGGCGTCGACCGAGTGGTCGCCCGCGTCAACGACCCGCGCAACGAGTGGCTCTTCGACGCGTCGTGGGGAGTCGACGTCGCCGTGTCGACACCGCGCATGCTGGCCTCGCTCGTCGAGGAGGCGGTCTCGGTGGGAGATCTGGTGCGCCTGATGACGTTGCGCCAGGGCAAGGCGAACCTCGTGGAGATCACGTTGCCGGCGAACACACCGCTGGCGGGCAAGCCGGTGCGCCGCATCACGCTTCCTCGCGACGTCGCGCTGGTCACCATCCTGCGCGGTGGCCGCGTCATCGTCCCGGAGAAGGACGACCCGCTCGAGGGCGGCGACGAACTGCTGTTCGTCACCACCGTCGACGTCGAGGACGAACTCCGCGAGGTGCTGGGACTCTCCCAGCGTTGACGGACAGGACCGACCGACAGCCGTCAGGGCTCGATGCGGTCCGCGTCCACGACCTCGGTGGTCTCGCTCTCCCGGTGCGTCGCTGCGGCCACGACAGCGTCGGCCCGTCGCACGGCCCAGAACGTGACGGCGAACGCGACCGCCGCGAGCGGCCAGCCCATCGCGATGCGGGCGACCGCGAGCCACCCGGTCTGGTCGGAGTCGTAGAGCTGCGATTGCACGACGTACCGCGCGACGAACACGAGAACCCAGGCGAACGTCGCGATGTCGTACGCGCGGACGGCAGCCCGATGCTCGCGCCAGGCCTTGCCGGTGCCGTTGAGGTAGCCCCACACGATGCCGACGAGCGGCCGACGAGCGAGGATCGAGACGAGGAAAACCCCGCCGTACGCGAGCGAGGTGTAGATCCCGAACAGGAAGTAGCCCTTGGCGTCTCCGGTGCGGTAGGCGATGAACGCGCACACAGCCACGCCGAAGAATCCCGACACGGCCGGCTGGATCGGATCCCGCTTCACGAGGCGCCACACCAGGATCGCCACGGCCAGACCGAGGGCGGCCCAGATGGCCGCGGTGAGACCGGCGAGGGAGTTGACCGGAACGAAGACCAGCACGGGCAGGGTGGAGAACACCAGTCCGCTGACCCCACCGAGCTGGGACAGGATCGTCTCGGGAGGCGCGTCCTCGGTGGGCTGACTGTTCGGTGACTCGCTCATGCAGTTCAGGGTGCCAGACGATGCGGCTCCCGAAGAACTAGTCCTCGGTGCGCAGCTCGTAGTACGGGTTGTAGATGACCTTGCGGCCCTCGCGCTCCCCCACGCGACCACGGACCAGCAACTGCGTGCCGGACTCGATGCCGGCGATCTTGCGTCGGCCGATCCAGATCAGCGAGATGGTGTCGGTGCCGTCGAAGAACTCGGCCTCGACGATGGCGTTGGCGGCCTTGCTGCACGTCTCGACGCTGCGGAGCCGTCCGACCATGGTGACCTCGTCACCGCGAGTGCAATCGCATGCTCGTTGGGCGCCGGACGCCTTCGACGTCGACTCCAACTCCTCGGCATCGAGTTGATCGATGTCCTCGGTCAACTTCCGGGCCATGCGGCGGAAGTATCCTGCGGCAGCGGGTGCCATGAGTGCTCCTGGAGCGGTTCGCGCGGGCCTTCCGCGGCGGATGTTCTGCTTCTGTCAGCGCCACTGTAGACCTTTCCGAGCACGCCTCACCACACCCGGCCGGTCGGGTCGGTGAACGCCACGAGAAGATGCGGACACCATGGAGACAACCACCGTCGTACTGCTGCCCGGCACCGGCTCCGACGCGTCGTTCGTCGAGGGGGCCTTCCGTGATGCCATGGCGGATCTCGGCTGGTCGCTGCGGGTGATCGAGCCCGAACCCGCCGACGTCGTCGGGGGCTACGTGCGGGCGCTCGACCACGTACGAGGCGCCGTTCGAGGGGACCTGATCGTGGGCGGTGTCTCACTCGGCGCGGCGGTCGCGGCGCGGTGGGCGCTCGACCGTCGGGGCGCCGCGCAGGGCGCCGTCCTCGCGATGCCGGCGTGGACCGGATCTCCGGGCGACTCCCCCGCTGCGGTCGGTGCCGCCGCGACGGCGGCGACGCTGCGGGCCCACGGCCTCGATGCGTCGGTGGCGGCGATGGCGCAGTCGAGTCCGCGGTGGCTCGCCGAGGCGCTGACGCGGTCGTGGCGAGCACAGTGGCCGATGCTGCCGACGGCGCTGGACGACGCCGCCCGGTACGTGGCACCCACCCTCGACGACCTGCGATCCCTCGCGGTGCCGGTCGGCGTGGTGGCAGCGATCGACGACCCGGTGCATCCGCTCGGTGTCGCGCAGGACTGGTGCGCGGCTCTTCCCACGGCGCACCTCGACACCTTCGCGCTCGACGTCCTCGCCGCGTCCCCGGGCGAGCTCGGCAGGCTGGGCGTCACCGCGCTCCGCCGTGCGACGGGCGGGTCCTAGTCGAGCCGCTGCATCGCCGAGAACTCAGTCGAGCTGCTGCATCGCCGAACCGGAGGGCCCGCGCCGACGTTGCGCCTCGGCGGCGTCCGCGTCGGGAGCCTGCTGCTGAGGTGCCTGCTGCTGAGGTACCTTCTGCTGGGGCACCTGCTGCTGCACCGCCGCCTGTGCCTGCGCCTGTGCGGCCGCCATCTGCTGTTGCTGCGCGGCCGCGAGTTGCTGAGCGAGTGCCGGCGGCAGACTGATGGGCAACGGCGTCCGCACCGGGTGCGGATCCGAGCCGCGATCGACCACGGTCGCCGCCACGACGGCACGCGCCTGCTCGACCAGCGGCGATCCGGCCTCGACACTGCCTGCCGGTCCGCTCGCCACGCCGCGGATCATCCAGCGGTACCCGTCTACGCCGATGAAACGCAGATCCCCGCCGGCCGCGGAGCCCACCACCTCACGGCCCCACGGGCCGGTCTCGGTGGCCACCCGCGCGTTGTCGCGGCGCAGCGTGTCGGCCAACTCAGCGGCGACGTCACGCCACTGACCGGGCGACTTCGGTGCGGCGAAGGCGGCCACGGTGATGCGCCCGTTCGGAGTGACGATGTGGACGGCCTGGGGTGCGCCGGCCTGCGTCATCTCGACCTGCAGCTGTCCGCCGGCCGGAAGCATCAACAGCACGCTTCCCAGATCGAGCCGTCCCTCCGCGATGCTCTCGCGGTCGCCGTCCAGGTCGTCGATCGACCACGGCCCGGTGGTGTCGTCCGCCGTACCGTCCACCTCGTCGACCTCGTCCACCTCCTCGACCTCGACGTCCTGCGCGGAGTCGAGATCGGTGGCGTCGACGTCGTCGCGCCCCTTCTTCTTGCGTCCGAACATGCTCAGTTCTCCTTCTCGCTGGCGGTGACGGCATCGAGAACCGCGTGTCCGCCGCTGGAGCCGTAGCCGCCGACACCCCGGGTGGTGTCGTCCAGCTCGGCCACCTCGACGAAGTCGGGCAGTTCGACCCGCTGCACCAGCAGCTGGGCGATGCGGTCCCCGCGCCGCAGTTCGATGGGGGTGCGTGGATCGTGGTTGATGAGGCAGACCCTGATCTCGCCGCGATAACCGGCATCGACCGTTCCCGGCGTGTTGACCACCGACAATCCCGCTCGCGCGGCGAGGCCGGACCGGGGGTGGATCAGGCCGACGGTGCCGACCGGCAGCGCCACGGCGATGCCCGTACCGACCATGGCACGCTCACCGGGTTCGATGACGACGTCGACGGTGGAACACAGGTCCACACCCGCGTCACCGGCGTGTGCACGGACGGGCAGAGGGATGTCCGGATCGAGTCGTCTGACGGCCACCGTCTCGACGGCCGGTGCCGATCCCTGGTCTCCGCGGGTCGTGCGTGTCGCCGTCTCGGCCGTCAGATCGCTCACATCGGTCGAGATTACTCGCAGATGCACCGTCGACCTCCCGCCCGTCCGACCCTCTACTCTGGAGACGTGTCCGACGCAGCTTCGAGAGAGACCTCAGCAGATCACGCCACCCGGACGTCCGGGACGGCACACGACGGCGGGGGTGAGACGGTCGTCTACAGCGAACGGCTCCGCGTACCCGTCTGGTACTGGGTGGCCGCGATCGGCGTCGCGGCGATCCTCTCGGCCGAGGTGCACATGGGATCACCCGGCGTGATGGCCTGGTTGCCGTACGTGGTGCTGGTGCCGTTCGCGATCTGGGTGGTCACGTACCTGGGCCGGATGCGCGTCGAGGTGACGGAGCAGAACGGCGAGCGCATGCTGCACGCCGGCAAGGCTCGGCTCCCCGCATCGGTGATCGATCGGGTGGCGGTGGTGCCGGGGACGGCGAAGAGTGCCGCCCTCGGACGCCAGCTCGACCCCTCCGCCTTCGTTCAGCATCGTTCGTGGGTCAAGCCGATGGTGTTGGTCGTCCTCGACGACGAGAACGACCCGACACCGTACTGGTTGGTGAGCACCCGGAACCCGGATGCAGTGGCTGCGGCTCTGACTCCGCAGCCACCGACCTCCTGACGGAGGTCTCCTCGGTCAGGCCGCGCAGTCGCGGCAGACCAGAACGCCGCCGTTGTCGGACGACAGCCGCGAGCGGTGATGCACCAGGAAGCAGCTCGAGCACGTGAACTCGTCGGCCTGCTTCGGCACGACACGCACGGACAGTTCCTCACCGGACAGGTCTGCGCCCGGCAGTTCGAAGGACTCCGCGGTGTCCGTCTCGTCGATGTCGACGACGGCGGACTGCGCCTCGTTGCGGCGTGCCTTCAGTTCTTCGAGGGAGTCCTCCGACACGTCGTCGGACTCGGTACGGCGTGGTGCGTCGTAATCGGTGGCCATGTTGTTCCCCTTACCTTCCTGCTGAGACCGGGTGTGCCCGGTCTCCTTCGATCGCCTTCATGGGGGATGTTCAAGACGTCGACCGCTTCTTGTTCGACGAACTCGTCCTCTGTCGGACTCACACCCTCGGATCCCGATGCAGGTCGTTCGTGTTCCTCGTCTGCTGTTCGTGGCAGAACATCGATCCGGTCGGACTTCTTCCCGACTTCCGCCGGGAGGATCTCCGTCCTTCTCGCTCACCTATTCGCAGCCGTCGTCCTGACGGATGACGGCCGGCGTGCGGGTGAGCCGACTGTGCCCGAATCCCCGTGACGGGAAACATTCTCTTGCTGCGGGCGTGCAGGCCCGAGGAGCCCGACCGGCCGTGAGTTCGATCCGCCGGGCCGCCAGACAATAGCCGACGACGAGCCGGTGTGGAAAACACCCTGCCCAGCGCGGTGTGTCGTGGCGCGAACGGCTCCCGCAGGAACCGCATCTCCCCTGTTCACCCCGGCCAACGCCGTCGACCGTGCAGACGTTCCCACCTGCCGTGCGTCGCGCGTCACATGCCGACGCGGCCCACTACAGTGAGCGAGTCACCGCCCGTGACACGACAGCGCGACACGTATCAGCAGAAGGGCACGCTCCCGTGGTCTCACTCATCACTCACGGCTCCTCGACCGACGACAAGGGGCGGCCGTACGCGCGGCGTCGGGCCTTCCCGATCCTCGTGGTGCTCGTCGTGCTCGCCCTCGCCGGTGCGGCCGTGTGGGTGAACATCCTGACCACGACCGAGACCGGCACGGACGCCGTCGCCTGCAACGCCCCCCAGCCGGCCTCCGATCCCGCCGCCCCCGCGGCCGCCGAGCCCGGCAGCGTCGTGGACGCCTCGGTGGTCACGGACACCCAGCCCGCCCCGTTGTCCGCCACCCGCGTGCGCGTGTTCAACGCGAACGGACAGGGCGGCCAGGCCGCCGAGATCGCCGCCGATCTCAGCGATTTCGGCTTCGCCAGCGCACCGGACGTGCAGGTGGGCAACGACCCGGTCTACGTCGACCAGAACATGCAGTGCATAGCTCAGATCCGGTTCGGCGCGGCCGGCGTGGCCGCCGCGGGCACCGTCGCACTGGTCGCGCCGTGCGCCGAGTTCGTTCAGGACACCCGCGAGGACGACACCGTGGATCTCGCGCTGGGCACCAACTTCCGTGCGCTGGAACCGAACACCGACGGTGAGGAGGTCATCCGCTCGCTCGCGGACGTCGCTCCGGGCGCCGCGGCACCGAACCTCGACGTCGATCTGCTCGCCGCCGCGCATCGCGTCAACTGCTGACGCGGGTCAGGCCTTGGCGATGGCGGCGACGCCACCGAGACGGTCGAGTACGGACAGGAACCCGTCCGCCACACCTTCCGCCACGGCGATCGTCACCTCGCCGTCGTCGCTGCGGGAGTGCGGCGACGGAGTGATCACCCGCGCACCCGCCTCCGCCGCGACCAGAGCGCCCGCCGCCCAGTCCCACGGGCTGAGCCCGTGCTCGAAGTGGGCGTCGACGCGCCCCGCCGCCACCATGCACAGATCCAGTGCCGCCGAGCCGATGCGACGAACGTCCCGCACCTCGGGGAGCAGAGCCGCGATCAGCGCGCCCTGACGGCGGCGGCGCGCCGCGTCGTAACCGAATCCCGTGGCCACCAACGTGAGTGCCACGTCGTCGATGTCGTTGACTCGCAGGCGCACCCAGTCTCCGCCCGCGTCCGAGCACCACGCGCCGCCGCCGAGCGACGCCGCGTACGTGCGATCCCCCACCACGTCCTCCACGGCGCCCGCCACCGACGCACCGTCGATCTGCGCGGCCACGGAGACCGAGTAGGCCGGGATGCCGTAGAGGAAGTTCACGGTGCCGTCGATCGGATCGAGGACCCACCGGACACCGGACGGGGCGATGTCCTCCCCGCCGCCCTCCTCGCCCAGTACCGCGTCGTCGGGACGCAGCCGGCTCAACAGGTCCCGGATGACGTGTTCGGTCTCGGTGTCGACCACCGTCACCGGATCGGTGGGCGTCGACTTCGACCGGACGGCGTCTACCGCCGCACCGCCCGCGCCGAACACCTCCGGCCGACGCCGACGTACGTGGCGTCCCGCCTCACGTGCGACGTCGACGGCGATGCGGCGCAACATCTCCGGGTCGAGGGCGCTCGTCGAGTCGTCCTGCGGCAGATCGTCATGAGGAGTCACCCGGTAATCCGAACACATCGGGCGGCGGAACGGTACGGCGCGCCACCCGCCGCGGTGCCGCGCGACCGGGAACGCCGTCAGCAACTAGGGTGACGTGCGCGCACCAGATCTCGCACGAACGCGCCGGTCGCCGACGCGTGCGTACGCCACCAGGAGGTTCTGTCATGACGAACGACCACACCGAACCCGGCCCGGTCTCCATCGCCGGGAAGACGGGCTCGCACCCCGAGGGCCGAGGCTTCGGTGTCGACGTCGGTGGCAGTGGCGTCAAGGGTGGCGTGGTCGATCTCGCCACCGGCGAACTGATCGGCGAGCGCTACAAGATCGAGACCCCGCAACCGTCGACTCCCACGGCCGTGGCCGAGACGGTCGCGGCCATCGTCGACCACTTCGAGTGGACCGGGGACGTGGGCATCACCCTCCCCTGCGTCGTCACCGGTGGCGTGGCGCGAACCGCCGCGAACGTCGACAAGGGCTGGATCGGGACCGACGCCGGCGCGCTGTTCCGCGACCATCTCGGGGGTCGTTCGGTGACCGTGCTCAACGACGCCGACGCCGCGGGCATCGCGGAGGACAAGTTCGGCGGCGGCAAAGATTCCAAGGGTGTGGTCATCCTGCTGACCTTCGGCACCGGCATCGGATCCGCGATCCTGCAGAACGGTGTCCTCCTGCCCAACACGGAGCTCGGGCACATGGAGGTGGACGGCAAGGAGGCCGAGCACCGCGCCGCGTCGTCGGTCAAGGACGACAACGGACTGTCGTACAAGGCGTGGGCCAAAGAGGTCTCGCGCGTGCTCGAGCGCATCGAGGATCTGTTCTGGCCGGACCTCTTCATCGCCGGCGGCGGCATCAGCCGCAAAGCCGAGAAGTGGATCCCCCTGCTCACCAACCGCACCCCGGTGCAGCCCGCGACGCTGCGCAACGCCGCCGGAATCGTCGGCGCGGCCCTCGCCGCACAGTCCGGTGTGGCGCCCTGATTCTCGCCGAGGGCGGACACGCGCCCCTCTGACCTGCGCCGCGTCGGCTCGCCGATGCGCGATGTGACTCACACCCCACTGCCGGTGAGCCGGGAACCTCGGCGTCCTCCCGCGCGTTGGTGCTGTGCACTCGCGGCGGTCGTTACAATGGTCCACGCCCCGGTTTCACGCCGGGAAATCCACAGACCTCTCCGCCGGATCATCACTCTGGCGTGACGCCGCACGACACCGTCACGAAAGGGCGTACGTGGCAGCCATCGATATTCGTCAGACCGCGGACACCGCGCCGGCAGTCGACAGCACTCCGGCCGTCGACACCGCGTCGGCCGACGGCACCGCACCCGGCGCCGTCGGAACCGCACCCGCGAAGGCCCCGGCCAAGAAGGCGGCCCCGCGCAAGGCAGCAGCCAAGAAGGCCGCGCCGCGCAAGGCCGCAGCGAAGAAGACCGCAGCGAAGAAGGCGACGTCTCCTGCGACCGGCGACGACGCCGACGAGCCCACCGCGGACATCGAGGACATCGACGTTCCCGAGGGCGAGCTCGCAGCCGAGTCGGACGTCGTCGAGGTCGTCGCCGTCGGCGACGAGGTCGAGGACGACGCGACCACCGAACCCACGCCGGAGGACAAGGCGTCGGGCGACTTCGTGTGGGACGAGGAGGAGTCCGAGGCGCTGCGACAGGCCCGCAAGGACGCCGAACTCACCGCCTCCGCCGACTCCGTCCGCGCCTACCTCAAGCAGATCGGCAAGGTCGCCCTCCTCAACGCCGAGGAGGAGGTCGAGCTCGCCAAGCGCATCGAGGCCGGTCTCTACGCCGTCCAGCTCATGGCCGAGTCCGCCGAGAAGGGCGAGAAGCTCCCCGTGGCCCAGCGCCGCGACATGACCTGGATCTGCCGCGACGGCAACCGGGCGAAGAACCACCTGCTCGAGGCCAACCTGCGCCTCGTGGTCTCACTGGCCAAGCGCTACACCGGCCGCGGCATGGCGTTCCTGGACCTCATCCAGGAGGGCAACCTCGGTCTGATCCGCGCGGTGGAGAAGTTCGACTACACCAAGGGCTACAAGTTCTCGACGTACGCGACGTGGTGGATCCGTCAGGCCATCACTCGCGCCATGGCGGACCAGGCCCGCACCATCCGTATCCCGGTGCACATGGTCGAGGTCATCAACAAGCTCGGACGCATCCAGCGTGAGCTCCTGCAGGACCTGGGTCGTGAGCCCACTCCCGAGGAACTCGCCAAGGAGATGGACATCACGCCCGAGAAGGTGCTGGAGATCCAGCAGTACGCTCGCGAGCCGATCTCCCTCGACCAGACCATCGGCGACGAGGGCGACAGCCAGCTCGGCGACTTCATCGAGGACTCCGAGGCCGTCGTCGCCGTCGACGCGGTGTCGTTCACCCTCCTGCAGGACCAACTCCAGTCGGTTCTCGAGACCCTCTCCGAGCGCGAGGCGGGTGTCGTGCGACTGCGTTTCGGCCTCACCGACGGCCAGCCGCGCACGCTCGACGAGATCGGCCAGGTCTACGGGGTCACGCGTGAGCGCATCCGACAGATCGAGTCGAAGACCATGTCGAAGCTGCGGCACCCGAGCCGGTCGCAGGTGCTGCGCGACTACCTCGACTGACAGTTCCGCACCTCACCCGACGGCGACGAACGTCCCGTCGTCGTCGGGCAGGTAGGGCTGCACCTCGACCACCGCGGTGAGCGGGACCGGTCCGTAGAGGTGCGGGAACAGCATCGAACTCGGATCGCCGGGTACTCCCGGCTCCCACTCCAGCCGGTCCTTCAGTCGAGTGGGTTCCAACGACAGCAGCACGATGTCCCGGCGCCCGGCGAACAGCCGGTTGGCCGGGAGATGAACCTGTTGCGGCGTCGACAGATGGACGAACCCCTGCTCGGCGAGCGACGCGGGTGCCACCTCCCCCGCGGCCACACTCGCCTCCCAGTCCGCCGCCGGGCACATGTGCACCAGGATCTCGGTCATCGGCCGTCCGCTCGTGTCGGGTCCTGCGGTCGCGTCGTGTCGGCCGGCGGCGCCGGTCGTGCGCGTCGTTCCACACCGCCCAGCGCGACGGCGACGATCACACACAGGATGCCCGCGAGTTCGGCGATCGAGGGCACCTGCCTCAGCACCACGACGCCGACCACCGTCGCAGTGGTGGGCAGCAACGCGAGCAACAACGCGAACCGTGCCCGTCCGACCGTGCGCAGGACCACCTGGTCGAGCGCGTAGGGGATCACGCTCGACAACACACCCACCCCGACACCCAGCAGCCACGTGGACGGCGCGGTGAACACCGACGGATCCTCGATGACCTGGGGCGTCAACGCGAGCGGGGCGAGGATCACCGACGCCACCGCCATGCCGACGGCGAGGGAGTCCAGCCCGTCGCCCGCCGTCGCGACCGACTTCCCGAGCACCACGTAGCCGGCCCACAGTCCGGCGGCGAGGAGTGCGAAACCCACCCCGACCAGGCCCACGTCGAATCGCGCTCCGGCCACCAGCGCGACTCCCGCGACCACCAGGACGAGTGCGAGCACGTCGCGAGCGCGCCGCGATCCGAGTGCGGCGACGAGGACAGGACCGAGGAACTCGATCGCCACGGCAGTGCCCAACGGGATGCGGGCGATCGCCTCGTAGAACGCCAGGTTCATTCCCACCGTGACGACACCGAACCCACCGGCCACCGCGATGGTGCGGGCCGTCCATCGCGTGCGCCAGGGACGACGCCAGGCCAGCAGAACGGCCGCTGCGCCTGCCGCGCGCAGCCACGCCACGGCCGCCGGCGAGATGGTGTCGAACAGATGGACGCCGATGGCGGCACCGAGATACTGCGCGAGCGCTCCGACCACGAAGACGAACGGCACCGACCACGGCGGGAACGAACGCCCCACCGACGCGAGGCCGCGCGCGTCCACATCCGTCATGGTCGAACCGTATCCACCGGTCGCGACACGGGCGCACAGGGGCGGGTGAGTTCTGCCGACAGCGAACGATGCTCGGGAGGGACGTGGTTCACCAGCATGTTTCGTGTCTGTGACAACACACGGCCATCCGCGTGGGAACAACGCACGAACCCCATACGTCTGTAAGAGTGAACGAACCGCGTCGAACCGACGTGGCGGACCGACCCCAGGACCGTGGTAGTCACGGTCAGTACGGAGGAGTCATGCCCGAATTGTTGACCGACACCACCCTCACCGCTGCCGACAGGTGTGATCGTTGCGGAGCGGGAGCGCGCGTGCGTGCCGTCCTCCCCACCGGCGGAGAACTGCTGTTCTGCCGTCACCACGCCAATGAGCACGAAGCGCGTCTCCTCGAGATGAACGCCACCATCGTCGCGGACGCGGATTCCGACGCCATGGCGTGATGACCGGGGCACTCGGTCCCACAGCATCAGCACTCGACTCCTGACACCACGAAGGGCGACCACCGATCCGGTGGTCGCCCTTCGTCGTGCGCGGGGCTCGTGCAGTGCTGCGATCACCACGAACGCAGGGCCGAGATCCTCTCGGTGAGCTGCTCCGCCGTCGCGATCGCGGTGGGCGGCCCACCACAGCTCCGTCGGAGTTCGCCGTGGATGATGCCGTGGGCCTTGCCGGTGCGGTGGTGATGCATCGCCACCAGGCCGTTGAGCTCCTTGCGCAGATTGGCCAGCTTCGCGGCGTCCGCGGACCGCCCGGCGGGCGGGAGGGTGACCGGAGCCGGAGTCTCCGTGGGCGTCGCCGGGCGTGCCAGCTGCGTCTCCTGCCGTTTCCGCAACAGCGCGCGCATCTGGTCGCCGTCCAACAGGCCCGGCAGGCCGAGATAGTCCGCCTCGTCGTCGCTGCCCGAGAACGTCGCGGTGCCGAAGGAGGAGCCGTCGAAGATCACCTGGTCGAGCTCTGCGTCGGCACCGAGCGAGGTGAACGCCTTCTCCTCCTCGCCGGGCTCGTCCTTCTGCTGGTTCGCCTCGATGAGCAGGTCGTCGTCGAGACCGTCCTTCTCCCGGTGCGGCTTTCCGATGACGTGGTCGCGCTGCGCCTCGAGCTGGCTGGCCAGGTCCAGGAGCACCGGCACCGAGGGCAGGAACACGCTCGCAGTCTCACCCTTGCGACGAGAACGCACGAAGCGCCCGACGGCCTGGGCGAAGTACAGCGGTGTGGAGGCGCTGGTCGCGTAGACGCCGACCGCGAGGCGCGGGACGTCCACGCCCTCCGACACCATGCGCACGGCCACCATCCAGGTCGACGTTCCCGCGCCGAACTCGGCGATGCGGGCCGAGGACCCGGGATCGTCGGACAGCACGAGCGTCGGGGTCTCCCCCGTCGCCGCCTCGAGGATTCCCGCGTAGGCGCGCGCGGTGGTCTGGTCCGACGCGATGACGAGGCCACCCGCGTCGGGAATGCCGCCCTGCCGGAGTTGGTGCAGCCGGGTGTTGGCCGCGGCGAGCACCGACGGCACCCACTCACCGGACGGGTCGAGAGCGGTACGCCAGGCCCGCGCCGTCTGCTCGGCGCTGAGCGGCTCCCCGAGACGGGCGGCGAACTCCTCGCCCGCACTGTTGCGCCAGCGTGCCTCGCCCGAGTACGCGAGGAAGACGACCGGCCGCACGACACCGTCCGCCAGCGCGTCGGCGTAGCCGTAGCTGTGGTCCGGGCGCGACCGGGGCAGGCCCTCGTCGTCCGGCTCGTAGTTCACGAAAGGAATGGGGCTGTCGTCGCTGCGGAAGGGCGTTCCCGTCAGTGCCAGGCGGCGCGTCGCGTCGCCGTAGGCCTCGCGGATGCCCTCGCCCCAGCTCTTGGCGTCACCGCCGTGGTGGATCTCGTCGAGGATCACGAGCGTCTTGCGGTTCTCGGTCCGCACCCGGTGGCGGGAAGGGTGCGACGCCACCTGTGCGTACGTGACGACGATGCCGTGGAAGTCGCTGGACGTCTGCCCGGTGCTGTTGGAGAAGCGGGAGTCGAGGGCGAGTCCGACGCGCGCCGCCGCCTCCGCCCACTGGTGCTTGAGGTGCTCGGTGGGAGCGACGACCGTGACCTGGTCCACGGTGCGGTCGCTCAGCAGCTCGAGCGCCACGCGGAGCGCGAACGTGGTCTTGCCGGCTCCCGGAGTGGCGACGGCCAGGAAGTCGGTCGGACCCGCCGACAGGTACTTCGTGAGCGCTCGCCGCTGCCAGGCGCGCAGTGGCGGCAGGGTGACTCCGGCCGGCCCTGTCACAGGGAGACCTCCTGCGCTGTCGACCTTCTCGCCGATCTCGGCCGTCATGAACGGGCCTCGTCCGGCGCCGTACGTCCACCTGAAAGGATGCGAACCACCCGTGGCATGGAACTCCCGTTCGGCTCGTCGTCTCGTGTGCACATCCGTCGATCAGACTATCGCGGACGTCGGCACGCCCACCAATGCGCACGTCGCCGCCGGTGCCCGCGACGGCGACACACCGGGCCGGGACGTGCCCGAGCGACGCCGGTGGGCCATGCTGGAGTCATCATGAGCGCACCCGCCGACAACACGTCCGATCGGGACACCGCGGCAGCGTCGACGCCCGACGGAGAGCCGGGGCCCGGTCCCGTCCCGGGACGGCCGCTGCGCACGGCCTGGCGCGTCGTCGCGAGGACGGCGGGCAAGGCGTGGGACGACTCCATCTTCGGCAAGTCCGCCACCGCCGCCTTCTGGCAGACCCTGTCGCTGCCGCCGCTGGTGCTCGCACTCCTCGGCAGCCTCACCTACATCGCGGGGTGGTTCGGACCGAACACTCTCGACATCATCGAGTCGAAGATCGTGACGTTCAGCTCCACGCTGTTCAGCGACAACGTTGTGGACGAGATCATCGCCCCCACGCTGACGGACATCCTCAACAGCGGACACGGTCCCGTCGTGTCCGTGGGCTTCCTGCTGTCGTTGTGGGCCGGCTCGTCGGCGATCTCCACCTTCGTCGACTCCATCGTCGAGGCACACGGTCAGCAGGACGCGCGCAACCCCGTGTGGCAGCGCATCTTCGCCCTGCTGCTGTACGTCGCGTTCCTGATCGTCGCGGTGTTCGTCCTGCCCCTCGTCGCGCTGGGGCCCACCATCATCGGTCGGGTGCTGCCGTCGTCGTGGTTCGAGATCGGCTCGCAGGTGATCGACATCGCGTACTACCCGGGTGTCGGACTGCTGCTCATCGTCGGCCTGACGACGCTCTACAAGGTGGCTCTGCACACCTCGCTGCCGTGGCACCGCCTGCTCGGCGGATCGCTGCTGGCCGGAGTGTTCTTCATGCTGGCGAGTGCGGTGCTGCGCACCTACCTGTCCTGGGTGACCGGAACGGGCTACACCTACGGCGCGCTCGCGGCTCCGATCGCCTTCCTGCTCTTCACGTTCTTCCTGGGATTCGCGGTGGTGCTGGGGGCGGAGTTCAACGCCACGGTCCAGGAGTTCTGGCCGGCGCGCGCCACACGCATGGACCAGGTCAAGGGATGGATCGCCGAGAAAGCAGCCGATCCGGGTGCGGGCACCGTCGGCGCTCTCGGCCGGCTGGCCACCGGCCCGATCCGCATCGCACGGTCGGATCGGGACGGCGGCGAGTCACCGGAGAAGCGTCAGGTGACGCGTGATCGGCAGGATCACTCGCCCTTGCGCAAGCCGTCGTAGACCTTTTTGCAGTCGGGGCACACGGGTGACCCGGGCTTGGCCGACTTCGTGACGGGAAAGACCTCGCCGCACAGTGCGACGACGTGGGTGCCCATCACCGCGCTCTCGGCGATGCGGTTCTTCTTCACGTAGTGGAAGAACTTCGGAGTGTCGTCGTCGGTGGTCTCGTCGGTGCTGACGTCGGGGCGTTCCTTGGTCTGCGTGCTCATGCATCGATTATGACGGTTGTTCCCGACACGCGCGTCGCACATCTCACCACCTCCGATTACTGCACACTTCGTTCAGTAGTGACACAGTGGAGTCATGGCACACGACGGCATCTCACCCCGCGACAGCGTTCGCGAGGCCGTACTGATCACCGAGGCACGAACGTCGGTCGAGGAACAGCACCGAGCGCGCGTGCGCAAATACCTCTTCATCATGTCCTTCCGTATCCCGGCGCTGGTCCTCGCGGCGCTGTCGTACGGCGCGTGGCAGAATCCGTGGATCGCCATGGCCATCGTCGGCGTGTCCATTCCTCTCCCGTGGATGGCAGTCCTGATAGCCAACGACCGACCGCCGCGGACTGCGGACGAGCCCAGCCGCTACGGCTGGCGGGCGACCGACTCCACCGCGCTGGAGGCCCGCAGCCACCCGGTGGTGAACCTCGACGAGGAACCCGATCTCGACCGCCGCGCGATCTCGAATCCGCGCGCCACGTCCTGAGACGGGTCCGTCCCGAGATCGGTCTGCTGACACACTGACGCGGTGACCGACTCGAACCACCGCACCTCGCCTCCCCCGTCCGTCCCGGTGGACGCGGACCGCCTCGTCGACCTCGCGTCCACGTTGCGGGTCGCGTTCGACCGAGCGGACTTCACCGCGGACGGGATCCTGGAGGCACTGGGCGACTCGGTCCATGCCGCGTTGGGACGTGGCGAACCCGCACCGGTGCGTCGCCGCTGCGGAGAACTCGGTCCCCTCGGCACGCTGGTCCGACTGTTCCTGCTCTCCGACGACGTGGCGATCGACGCCGCGACCACCGCCCTCGCGCCGACGACACTCGACGGGGCGGTCGCTGCCGGCCTCCTCGAGACCGGCAGCGACACCGTGCGCAGTCTGCTCGACATCCGCCCCCTCGATCTCGGCACGGGCACGCGGTGGGTGGTGTCCGACATCGACGGCAGCATGCGCGACGTGCGTATCGGATCCGATCACGTGCTCGGCGTCGGGCACGCGTCGCTGTCGCTGGTCCGCGGGACACCCACCCGTGTCGACGGGAGTCCGCCCACCGTCCTTGATCTCGGTACCGGCTGCGGCATCCAGGCGCTCCACGCGGCGCCGTACGCCCGGTCGATCACCGCCACCGACGTCAGTGATCGGGCCATCGCCCTCACCCGTATGACGGCTGCCCTCAACGGTCTGGACTTCGAGACGATCCCGGGCTCGTGGTTCGCACCCGTCGCGGGGCGGACCTTCGATCGCATCGTCGCCAACCCGCCCTTCGTCGTCGGATCGGGCCGAGTCTCCCATTCCTACCGCGATTCCGGCCTGGACCTCGACGGTGCCAGCAGCCTCGTCGTGGGAGCGGCACCAGAGCATCTCGCTCCCGGCGGGACCGCCTCGTTGCTCGCCTCCTGGGTTCACGTGGACGGTGAGGACTGGCGGTCACGGGTCGCCTCCTGGCTGCCGGACCACGGTGTCGACGCGTGGATAGTGCAGCGCGACATCGCGGACCCCGCTCTCTACGTGGGCACGTGGCTGCGGGACGGTGGACTCGATCTGCGAGACCCGGCCGTCGACGAGACGGCGACCGCCTGGCTCGATCACCTCGACGCCGCCGGCGTCACGGGTGTCGGCTTCGGCTTCGTGTACCTCCGCCGGACCGACCGGCCCACCAGCGTCCTCGCGGAGGACCTGATGCACGGGTACGAGGATCCCCTCGGCGACGAGGCACTCGACGTCCTGGACCGGGTGGACTGGCTCCGCACACACGATCTGCTCGACGAGTGTGTGGCCGTCGCCCCGACCACGGCACTCGAGGAGGTCTCCACCCCCGATCCGGACGGTGGGTGGATCACCGTCGTACGCCGGGTCCACCGCGGCGACGGGCCCGCGTGGTCCCACGAGATCGACGCGGACGGGGCGGCACTCCTGGCCGGGATGCGCGCGGGCGGACTGACGGTCGGCGACCTCACCGAGCTTCTCGCGGCCGCACGCGGTGTGGACGCCGCGGAGCTGACGGACTCGGTCGTCGCGTTGGTCGCGGGGCTCGTCGTGCACGGGTTGGTGATCCCCACCTGAGCCGAGCAGTCGTTTCTCTCAGCAACTTCTCAGGGCTGAGGTGGTGAAACCGCAGCTCAGAGTGTTTGACGGAGGTGGGCTTCGGGAACTTTTCTGACGTGTCCCGGCGTTGTAGCCAGTGAGACACCACCGATCAGGAGGCACGTCATGACCAGCCCCACCACCATTCGCCCTCGACCGAGTGATGCCGACCTGGATGCACAGAGCCCGGCAGCGGACCTCGTTCGCGTCTACCTCAACGGCATCGGCCGCACGGCTCTGCTGACGGCCGCGGAGGAAGTCGATCTGGCGAAGAAGATCGAGGTGGGTCTGTACGCGACCCATGTGCTCGCGACCGGCAAGCGCCTCTCCCCCGCCAAGAAGCGTGACCTCGCGCTCATCGTCCGCGAGGGCCAGTCCGCTCGGGCACACCTCCTCGAGGCCAACCTCCGTCTCGTCGTCTCACTCGCCAAGCGCTACACGGGCCGCGGGATGCCGCTGCTGGACCTCATCCAGGAGGGCAACCTGGGTCTGATCCGTGCGATGGAGAAGTTCGACTACGCCAAGGGCTTCAAGTTCTCGACGTACGCCACCTGGTGGATCCGTCAAGCCATCACGCGCGGCATGGCGGACCAGAGCCGCACCATTCGTCTCCCCGTGCACCTGGTGGAGCAGGTGAACAAGCTCGCGCGGATCAAGCGTGAGCTGCACCAGCAGCTCGGCCGCGAGGCCACCGACGACGAGCTCGCCGAGGAGTCCGGCATCCCGGTCGAGAAGATCGCGGATCTGCTCGACCACAGCCGAGACCCGGTGTCGCTCGACATGCCCGTCGGCAGCGACGAGGAGGCGCCGCTGGGCGACTTCATCGAGGACTCGGAGGCCACGTCCGCCGAGAACGCCGTGATCGCCGGGCTGCTGCACACCGACGTGCGCAGCGTGCTCGCCACGCTGGACGAGCGTGAGCAACAGGTCATCCGGTTGCGCTACGGCCTCGACGACGGTCAGCCGCGTACCCTCGACCAGATCGGCAAGCTGTTCGGCCTCTCGCGTGAGCGCGTACGCCAGATCGAGCGTGAGGTCATGGGCAAGCTGCGTCAGGGCGACCGCGCCGAGCGACTGCGGTCCTACGCCAGCTGATCGTCCCCCGCATCACGAGACAGGCCCCCGGCTCTCGCCGGGGGCCTGTCGTCGATGACGGGCTCAGCGCAGGCGACGGGGGCCCAGATCGATACGGCTGGGCTCGGGTCCGATACGGATCCGTGCGTCGGTGGTCTCCGCGCCACTCGGTGACGCGAGGACCGGGTCGCACACCAGCTCGCGCACCTCGGACAGATCGTCCGCCAGTGTGGAGACCCGGAGCACGACGTCCACCAGCGCGCCCTTGTTCACCGGGGACGCGGTGCGGTACCCCGACAGCATCGGCGCGGCCCGCGGTGCGTCGATGAGCTCCGCGGCTTCCCTCTCGGTGAGTGGGAGCACGCGGTACGCCCTGTCTCCCAGCAGATCCGACATGATGCCGGACAGCCCGAACGACACCAGTGAGCCGAACGACGGATCGTCCTGGACCCGCACCAGGCACCCGATCCCCTTGGTCGCCATCCGCTGCACCTGCATCACCGGGGTGCCCGATGCCTCGAACAGATCCCGGTACGCGCGGGCGACGGCGTCCGGCCCCACGACGTCGAGGCGGACACCGCTCAGGTCGGGGCGGTGTCGCCACTGATCGCCGGTGGCCTTCACCGCGACGGGTCCTCCCAGCTCGCGGGCCGCCTCCACCGCCTCGGCCTCGTCCGTCACCGTGCGGAAGGCGGCGATCTCCACGCCGTAGCACCGCAGCAACTGCTCGGTCTCGACGTCCGAGAGCCACCGCCCCGAGGGACTGGCCGCCATCCAGCCGGCCACCAGTGCGCGCGCCGCGTCGGCGTCGACGCCGCCGGGCCGCACCACGCTGTCGGCCGGTCGATTCAGCCACGAGGCGTACCGCCACGCCTTCTGCAGCGCGTAGACCGCCCGCGCCGGGTCGGGATAGGACGGCACCGATCCGCGGATCGGCGTTCCGTCGTCGCCGCGGACCGCCAGTACGTCCGGAATGCCCTCGGCGGCGAGGAAGGTCGTCAGCACCGGCTTGTCGGCGCCGCGGACCGCCGCGCCGAGTGCCTCGGCGTAGGAGGCGACACGGACGGCGACCGGAGGCACGAAGACCGCGAGAACGGTGTCCACGTCGTCCGACCGCAGCGCCGTGGTGACCGCGGCCGCGAACTCCTCGGGCGTGGCCTGCGCGCCCACGTCGACCGGGTCCGGTGCGGTCATGCCGCTGTCGCGTGCGGCGTCGACGGCGAGGACGCCGAGCGCCGTCGAGTTGCCGACCACCGCGACCCGCGGACCTGCCGGCAGCGGCTGATAACCCAGAAGGATGGCGCAGTCGAACAGTTCGGCGATCGAGTCGACCTGGATCACCCCCGCCTGCTCGAAGAGGGCACGCACGATCGTGTCGTCGATGTCCGTGCCGGTCGCCAGCGCGGGCGGCACGGCTCCGCGTCCGCTCTTGACCGCGACGATCGGCTTGGACCGCGCGACCCGGCGCGCGATGCGCCAGAACTTGCGGGCGTTGCCGAAGCTCTCGAGGTAGAGCAGGACCACCTCGGTGGCCTCGTCCTGGTCCCAGTACTGCAGGAGGTCGTTGCCGGACAGGTCGGCGCGGTTGCCGGCGGAGACGAAAGTCGACAGTCCCAGGAGCCGTTTCGACGCCTGCGCCAGGATGGCGATACCCAGGGCACCCGACTGGCAGAAGAAGCCCACGCGTCCGCGACCCGGGAGGTCCGTCGCGAGCGTGGCGTTGAGCGACACCGCGGGATCGAGGTTCGCGACGCCGAGAGCATTGGGGCCGACCAGGCGCATGCCGTGTGCACGAGCGGAGTGCACCAGGCGCCGTTCGTTCGCGCGCCCGTCCTCTCCCGTCTCACCGAACCCGGACGAGACCACCACCAGCGCCTTCACACCCTTGGCGAGACAGTCGTCGAGCACCGCGTCGATCTGGTCGGCCGGCACGGCGGCCACCGCGAGATCCACCTCGTCGGGAATGTCCCGCACCGTCGGGTACGCGCGCACTCCGCGCACCGACGTGTGTTCCGCGTTCACGGGATAGACGGGTCCGGTGAACGACCCGCGCAGCAGGTTGGTCAGCACCGCGTTGCCCACCTTCTCGGGGTCCGTCGAGGCACCGATGACGGCGACGGAGCGTGGGCCGAGCACGTTGCGGACGCTGCGGGCCTCGGCCGCGCGCTCGCGGGAGTTGCGCACCTGGACGAGCGCGTCGCTGGGATCGATGTCGAAGTCCAGGTTGAGCACGCCGCCGTCGAAGCTGCGACTGACCTGGTAGCCGGCCTGCCGGAACACGGTGACCATGTTGCGGTTCTCCGCGAGCACCTCGGCGACGAAGCGGCGCACCCCGTTCTCCGCGGCCGCCCCCGCCAGATGCTCGAGCAGGATCGGACCGAGCCCACGACCCTGGTGCGCGTCGGCGACGACGAAGGCCACCTCGGCGGAGTTGCCGTCGCCCTGCGGCAGGCGCTCGTACCGGCCGACGGCGATGATCTCGTCGCCGAGCGTCGCGACGAGGGCCACCCGCGACGTGTGATCGACCGTCGTGAAGTTGAGGATGTCGCGCTTGGGCATGGTGGGGTACGGACCGAAGTAGCGCAGGTATCGCGTCCGCTCGGACAGCTTGCCGTGGAACTCGACCAGGGCGTCGGCGTCACCGGGCACGATCGGCCGCAGATGCACCACGCGGCCGTCGGACGCGAGCACGTCGGCGGCCCAGTGCCGCGGGTAGTTCTCGGCCCGCTGCCGCTCGAGCTCCTTCGGATCCGGCGGCGTCGGCGCGTCCGGTGCCGTCTGCGCTGTCGGTGTCTCGGGTGCGGGTGTCTCGTCAGTCACGCGGATCCTCCGGGTCGAGTCCCCACAGCGGGTAGACGGCGCGGCGGGTGGCCACGATGGCGGTGTCGATGCGTTGGATGGCGCGATCGACGTGCTCGACACCCGACTCCGGGGAACCACCCGGCCCGTCCCACGGCGGGTAGTCCACGTCGCCGTCGTCGCTCATCGTGGACGGCAGGTCGATGCTCGGCGCGGCGAGCCGCACCTTCTCGTGCCACTCGTCCGGAATGGAGGTCGTCGGATCGAGATCGCGGTCGAGCACCGCGGCGATGAGATGGGTCCAGGCACGGGGCACCACCCGCACCAACCCGTATCCGCCACCCCCCACCGCGAGCCACCGACCCTCACAGACCTGGTCGGCGAGGTCGCGCATCGCACGGAACGCGGCGCGCTGCCCGTCCACGGTGAGTCCCAGATCGGCGAGCGGATCCTCCCGATGACTGTCCACGCCGCACTGGCTGATGATGATCTGTGGCTTGAACGCCGCCACCGCTCCGGGTACCACCGCGTGAAACGCTCTCAGCCACAACCGGTCTCCCGTGCCGGGCAGGACCGGCACGTTGACGGAGGTGCCCTCCGCGGCGTCGGCACCCACCTCGGTGGACCATCCGGTGTTGGGCCACAGCGTGGCCGGGTGCTGGTGCACCGAGACCGTCATGACGCGGGGATCGGCGAGGAACGCCGCCTGGACACCGTCACCGTGATGAGCGTCCACGTCGATGTAGGCGATGCGGTCGTACCCGTTGTCGAGCAGCCACGAGATGGCGATGGCCGCGTCGTTGTAGACGCAGAAGCCCGACGCCCAGTCGGCCATGGCGTGGTGCATGCCCCCGCCGATGCTCACCGCGCGGCGCGAGCGTCCCGACGCGATGGCCCGCGCGGCGGTCAGGGTGCCACCCGCGATGACCGCACTGGCCTCGTGCATGTCGGGGAACACCGGGTTGTCCTCGGATCCGAGACCGTGCAGCACCTCGGACGCCCGCGAACCCAGCGGCAGGTCACGCGGCGCGCGCTTGACCGCCTCGACGTACCCCGGTGTGTGCACCCGCAACAGTTCACTGTCCGACGCGACCTCCGGCGGCAGCAGTTCGGTCCCCTCGAGCAGACCGATCCCCCGTGCCAGATCCATGGTGAGTGCGAGGCGGGTGGGATTCATCGGGTGGTCGTCGCTCCACCGGTAGTTCAGGTAGTCCGCGCTCCAGACCAGAGCGGGCTGCCCCGGAGGCGACTGCGATGTCGAGGACGACTGCAGAGTCATGGCCCTCAACCTACGTGTCCGATTCGGCGTTCGTGATCGACTCGCGCACACGTGCTCGACGGGTCGTGGCAGGGCGGACACACCGCGGCTCACCACGCCGCACCTGGACCCACCGGTGAACCGTCCGTACCGGTAGAATCCACGACGACGAAGGGTGTGATTGTGAAGGATCTGGTGGACACCACCGAGATGTATCTCCGGACCATCTACGACTTGGAAGAAGAAGGGGTCGTTCCCCTGCGCGCCCGCATCGCCGAGCGCCTCGAGCAGAGTGGACCGACCGTGAGCCAGACCGTGGCTCGGATGGAGCGCGACGGGCTGCTCCTGGTCGCGGGCGACCGGCATCTGCAGCTGACGGAGAAGGGCCGTGAGCTCGCGGTCGCCGTGATGCGCAAGCACCGGCTCGCCGAGCGGCTGCTCGTGGACGTGATCGGCCTGCGCTGGGAGGACGTGCACGCCGAGGCCTGCCGCTGGGAGCACGTCATGAGCGAGGAGGTCGAACGTCGCCTCGTCGAGGTGCTGGACAACCCGACCACCTCGCCGTACGGGAACCCGATTCCCGGTCTCGCACTGCTGGGTTCGTCCCGGCCGACCGAGCAGCCGGAGGATCTGGTGCGCCTCAGCGACATCGCGCCCGGAACGCCCACCGCCGTGGTGGTGCGCCGCCTCGCGGAGTACGTGCAGTCCGACCCCGACACGATCGCGCGCCTGCGCGAGGCCGGAGTAGTCCCGGACGCGCGCGTCACCGTGTCCGTCACGCCGGGCGCGGTCACCATCACCGTGCCGGGCCACGACGACGTCGACTTGTCCGAGGAGATGGCGCACGCCGTTCAGGTCCGCACCATCTAGCTGCTCGGGTCTCTCGCGGAGTTCCCAGACACAGGAATCGGAGTTCGAGTGAAGTTCGTGGTGACCGGCGGCGCCGGCTACGTCGGCAGTGTGTGTGCGGCCGTCCTGATGGAGAACGATCACGACGTCGTCGTGGTCGATGATCTGTCCACCGGCAACGCCGACGGGGTGCCCGCGGGTGCGGAGTTCGTCGAGGGCCCCGTCGCCGAGGTCGTCTCGTCCGTGCTCGGACGCGAGAAGGTCGACGGGGTCCTCCACTTCGCGGCTCAGTCGTTGGTCGGCGAGTCGGTGGAGAAGCCGGAGAAGTACTGGCGCGGCAACCTCGGTGCGGCGCTGGAACTGCTCGATGCCATCGTCGAGCACCAGGTTCCGCGGCTCGTGTTCTCCTCGACCGCCGCGACGTACGGGGAGCCCGAGCGCACGCCCATCACGGAGGACTTTCCCACTCGGCCCACCAACCCGTACGGAGCCAGCAAGCTCGCGATCGACCACGCGATCACGGGATACACCGCGGCGCACGGGTTCGGGGCGACCAGCCTTCGGTACTTCAACGTGGCCGGAGCACACGCCGGCCTCGGCGAGAACCGTGTCGTCGAGACCCACCTCATTCCTCTCGTCCTGCAGGTCGCTCTCGGACACCGTGAGTCCATCTCGGTGTTCGGCACCGATTGGCCGACACCGGACGGTACGGCCGTCCGTGACTACATTCACGTCCGCGATCTAGCCGACGCGCACCTGCGCGCCCTGTCCCAGAGCGTCCCCGGGAGTCACCGGATCTTCAATCTGGGTAGTGGCGAAGGGTTCTCGGTGCGCGAGGTCATCGACGCGTGCCGCCGCGTCACCGGCGTCGACATCGCCGTCACGGACGCACCCCGGCGAGCCGGCGATCCGGCAGTGCTCGTCGCGTCGAGCGAGAAGGCCATGGCCGAGCTCGGCTGGAAGCCCGAGCTCACCGATCTCGACGTGATCGTCGCGGACGCCTGGGCGTTCCTGCAGTCTCTCGGCGACAGGGCGCATTCCGCCCGTCGCTGACCCCGGGCCTCACACCGCGTCCGGCGGCAGCTCGACCCCCAGATCCTCCGCCAGTGACCGCGCGGACAGCACGAGCTCACGCACCACGGTGGGTCGCACACCGTTCTGCAGAGCCGTGTCCAGCAGTTGCGCGAAGTGGTACTCCGGATCCGCGGTCAACGCCGTCTGCAGCGCCACCCCGGCGAGCGGTCCGTCTCCGCGCAGGTACGCCCACGCCCCCAGCATCGTCGCGGGGTGCGCTCGGTCCGGTCCGCTGACCCGCCGCGTCAGCTCGACCCACACCGCCTCGGCCGTGGGTCCCAGCGCGGTCGTCGCGAGGCCGAGAACGGCGTCCCGCACCGCGATCGTGCTGATCGCCACCATGATGCGCGCCGCCGTCAGGTGGTCGAGCTCGTCGGAGGCGTGCAGTGCCTCGAGGAAGACGACCGTGTCCGCCAGCAGGTCCGAGTGGCCGACCGGCCCGTCCTCCAGCTCGACCCGCAGTCGGCTGTTGCGGAACCGTTCGCACTCCGACTCCGGAACGGGTTGCAGCAGCAGCGCGATCTCCGACCGGGACGTGCGGATCTGCCGTCCCGCCATCACGCGGGACGCCGCGACCTGCGACGATCCGGGATCGGGCAGCGTGCCGCACCGCGGATCACCACCCAGGCTGCGCCACCGCTGACCGACCGCCAGGTGGGACACGTGGTGCACACCGAACAGGTCGATCCCGCGCGGGTCGAGTGTGTCCCGCAGCGCATCGGCCACCACCTCGTACGGCATCGTGAACTTCGACCCGGTGATCAGCACCGCGACGACCGCGTCCAGACCCTCTCTCGTGCAGACCTCGCCGCACCGCTCGATCACGTCGGCGAGCTCGGGTGAGTCGAGCCGGTCGGAGAGGTCCTGCCGCATGCACATCTCCACGACGGTGGGGCTGCCGGTGCTGAGGCAGATGAGCACGATGGACCGCGCCGGCACGAAGCCGAGCAGAGCCGGAACGGCGGCGATGAGGTCGCCCACCGACGTCACGACGGGGTGGTCCGCCGTCGTGGACGACGGGGATCGATGGCGGGGAACGGGGTACGGGCGTCGAGTCATGAGGAGGACTGTCCGCGTGCGGCCGACAGGTCCTCCGGGGTCGACCTGGGCCGATGAAACGGCCTGTGGATCGGCCCGCGCCCGGGGATGGACGCTCGCGCGGCTGCCACACTCGTCAGGAGACGACGAGAGGCAACCGTGCGCGCAGTGATTCAGCGAGTGAGCGAAGCGACCGTTCGAGTCGACGGCGTGGAGGTCGGACGTATCGGCGCCGGACTCCTGGCCCTCGTCGGGGTGTCACCGTCGGACGGCGGCGCGGACGTCGAATACGTCGCCCGCACGATCGCGGATCTCCGCATCCTGCCGGACGAACGATCCGTCTCGGACGATCCCGACGCAGCCGAGGTCCTCGTGGTGTCCCAGTTTACGCTGTACGGGGACACGCGCAAGGGCCGTCGGCCGTCGTGGAACGGTGCGGCGTCGGGCGACATCGCAGAACCGCTGGTCGATGCGGTGGTGGCGTCGCTCCGTGCGCGCGGCATCACGGTCGCGACAGGTGTGTTCGGCGCACACATGGCGGTGCAGTCGGTGAACGACGGGCCCATGACCGTCCTCGTCGACAGCCCCTGACTCACCGGCCTCGTCGGCGCCGCGGACGGCGCCACACCACTTCCTCCGGCAACATCCAGCCGCGACGGCGCGCGAGGAGACACAGGGCCGCGCCGACCACGGTCGCGGCGATCAGAGCTATCGTCGGTTGCCCTGCAGCCTGCATCACCACGAGGGTGGCGCTCGCGATCAGGGCGCACGACGCGTAGAGCGTGTTGCCACCGAAGATGGTGGGGATGCGCCCCACCGCGACGTCGCGGATCGCACCGCCGCCCACCGCGGTGACGGCGCCGAGCCCGATGGCCGGGAGCCACCCGAGCCCGACGCCCAGGGTCTTCTGCGCTCCCGCCGCGGCCCAACAACCGAGTGCCAGCGCGTCGACGTAGGGGAAGACGCGGTCCCACCCACGCCCTTCGAAGCGCACGGCGAACGCGACGACGGCACCGATCAGCGCCACCGTCAGATAGCGGTAGTCGGTGAGTGCGACGGGCGGCCCGGCCTGGAGCAGCGTGTCGCGGATGATGCCGCCGCCGAGCCCCGACACGATGGCGAGAACCGAGAAGCCGACCAGGTCGAAGCGGAAGGCCCGAGCGACGGCGCCGCCGAGAAGGGCGTTGGCGAAGACACCCGTGAGGTCGAGGACCCGGAACAGCTCGGGCACTGCCCATGACATGGGCTATCCCCCGGCCTTGACCTTCTGCACCGCGGCGGTGAACGTGCGGTCGAGCGTGGCGGAGTCGGGCGTCAGTTCCCCGAAGGACATGTACGTCGCCGTGACGCGGACGTCGTCGACCTGGGCGAGCAGCGACAGCATGGACTGCGTGACCTCGCCCGCCTGGCCACCGGAGGTGACGGTACGACGTAGCGCGAGGGTGTCGTCGGCACCGATGGGCGGGGGCGGGACGATGTCGGTGGTCACCAGGCTCGTCACACCGGCTGAGGTGGCCTCGACCTCGGAGCACTGCTCCCAGAGTGCCTTCCGATCCTCCAGCGTCGTGTCCACCCGCGACAACTCGATGGAGATGGTGGCCCGGTCGTCGGGATCGGTCGCGACGAGCAGTGCCGTCGAGTCGGGATCGGACGATCGTGCCTCGGGCTTGCATCCCGTCGGTTCGACGGACGCGTCGGCCGCGATGCCGTCGAGGTCCTGAGCCGCCTGCGCCACGGCCTGCGGGGGCAACACCACGGCCTGGTACGGCGCCGTGAAGGTGCTGGGATCGAGGAGCAGGGCCGACAGCGATCCCGCCGCGTCGGGACTCGCCGAGGTGCTGGACGAAGAGCTCGACGGTGTGGTGGTGGTCGACGACGACGAGCCGGGTGCACTGGACGGCGCGGCGGAGGGCGGCGGACCGCCGGCCTCCGGCGTCCCGCTCACCGTGGAGCCACCGCATCCCGCCAGCACGGCGGCGGCGAGGGCGACGAGCGCACCGGCACGCACCGCGGACACTCTGCTGGTGGCACCGGTACTCGTCGCTCGCGTCTGCATGTCTCCCCTGTCGGTGAGGTCCCCGGGCGTCCGGTGACCGTGCGTGGCCTCGACGCTGCCACACCGGCGCCCGCCCGCCCGCGGGCCACACCGAGGGGTGTCCGGTTCGTTACCCGGCACTCGGCTCAGGATCCGCGTGCGATCCATTCCTCGAGATGGGGCGATTCGTCGCCGATGGACGTCCCGTCCCCGTGTCCGGTGTTGACCACCGTCTCCGGTGACAGGGCGAACAGTCGTTCCCGGATGCTGCCGATGATCGTCGGGAAGTCCGAGTAGGACCGCCCGGTGGCACCGGGCCCGCCGGAGAACAACGTGTCGCCGCTGAAGAGCTGACCGGCCTCGGGGAGGTACAGGCAACTCGATCCCGGTGAGTGACCCGGCGTGTGCAGGACCTCGATCTCGGTGCCGGCCACCGAGATCCGGTCCCCGTCCGCCAGATCACGGTGAGCCAGTCCCGGGTGCGTCTGTTCCCAGAGCACGTCGTCTGCCGGGTGCAGCAGGATCGGTGCGTCGAGCCGCTCCGCGAGCTCGGGCGCGACCGTCACGTGGTCGTTGTGTCCGTGGGTGCACACCACGGCGACGACCTTCCGGCCACCGACCGCGTCGATGATCGGGGCCGCGTCGTGCGCCGCGTCGACGATCACCACCTCGGAGTCGTCGCCGACGATCCAGATGTTGTTGTCGACGGCCCAGGATCCGCCGTCGAGCTCGAACGTGCCCGAGGTGACGACCTTCTCGACACGGAAGCCGGAAGGCGTGGTCACAGGACCACCACCGAACGCAGGACCTGACCCTTGGCCATGGTGTCGAACGCCGCCTCGACGTCGTCCAGCGCGATGCGCTCGGTCACGAACTTCTCCAGCGGCAGACGACCCTGCTGGTACAGGTCGACCAGCATCGGGAAGTCGCGCTCGGGAAGGCAGTCGCCGTACCAGGAGGACTTGAGTGAACCGCCGCGACTGAAGAAGTCGATCAACGGCATCTCGAGCGTCATGTCCGGCGTCGGGACACCGACCAGGACGACGGTGCCGGCCAGGTCGCGGGCGTAGAAGGCCTGCTTCCACGTCTCGGGACGTCCGACGGCGTCGATGACCACGTCGGCACCGAAGCCGCCCGTCAACTCCTGGATGGCCTCGACCGCGTCCACGTCGGAGGCGTCGACGGTGTGCGTGGCACCCAGGCCCGTCGCCCACTCGAGCTTGCCCTTGTCGCGGTCCACCGCGATGATCGTGCCCGCTCCTGCCAGCCGGGCACCGGCGATGGCGGCGTCACCGACACCACCGCAGCCGATCACTGCGACCGAGTCGCCGCGACCGACGTTGCCGGTGTTCATCGCCGCGCCGAGGCCTGCCATGACGCCGCAGCCGAGCAGTCCGACGACGGCGGGGTCGGCGGAGGGATCGACCTTGGTGCACTGGCCCTCGTGCACGAGGGTCTTGTCGGCGAAGGCGCCGATGCCCAGTGCGGGCGAGAGTTCCGTGCCGTCTTCGAGTGTCATCTTCTGCGAGGCGTTGTGCGTGTCGAAGCAGTACCAGGGCTCACCGCGCTTGCAGGCACGACACTGACCGCACACGGCGCGCCAGTTGAGCACCACGAAGTCGCCGACCTCGACGTGGGTGACCGCGTCGCCGACCGTCTCCACGATGCCGGCCGCCTCGTGGCCGAGCAGGAACGGGAACTCGTCGTTGATGCCACCCTCGCGGTAGTGCAGGTCGGTGTGGCAGACGCCGCAGGCCTGCACCCGCACGACCACGTCGTTGGAGCCCGGATCGGGGATGACGATCGTCTCGAGGGACACCGGAGCACCCTTGCTCCGAGCGACGACGCCGCGGACCTGCTGTGGCATTTCTTGCCTCCATCTGTCGGTACTGCCGGGTGCTGCGAACTTCACCGTCACCCTAACGATGCACAGGTGCGAACTGCTGCATCGGAGAGGTGTTCACCCAGTCGTGACACGCACGGCACACCGGATTCTCCTGACGGGACTACTTGTTGGGGCATGTCGGACCAACTCGAATACGACCTGGTAGTCATCGGTTCCGGACCGGGAGGGCAGAAGGCCGCGATCGCGGCGGCGAAACTGGGCAAGCGCGTCGCCATCATCGAGAAGGGCAGCATGCTCGGCGGCGTGTGCGTCAACACGGGCACCATCCCGTCGAAGACGCTGCGCGAGGCGGTTCTCTATCTGACAGGCCTCAATCAACGCGAGCTCTACGGAGCGAGCTATCGCGTCAAGGCGAACATCACGCCGTCGGATCTGCTGGCCCGGACGTCCCACGTGATCGGCAAGGAGGTCGAGGTCGTCCGATCGCAATTACTGCGCAACCGAATAGAGATGATCACCGGCGAGGGCAGGTTCCTCGACGCGCACACCATCGCGGTGGACGACCGCAGCCGCGGCGAGCGCATCACGGTCGGTGCGCGGAACGTCGTGATCGCCACCGGGACGGCGCCTGCCCGTCCCGACGACGTCGAGTTCGACAACTACCGCGTGCTGGACTCCGACGGCATTCTGGATCTGCAGTTCATCCCGTCGTCGATGGTGGTGGTCGGAGCCGGCGTCATCGGGATCGAGTACGCCTCCATGTTCGCGGCGCTCGGATGCAAGGTGACCGTGGTCGAGAAGCGCGACACCATGCTCGACTTCTGTGACCGTGAGATCGTCGAGTCGCTGCAGTTCCACCTGCGCGACCTCGCGGTCACGTTCCGCTTCGGCGAGGCGGTCACGGCCGTCGACGTGGGTCCGTCGGGAACGGTGACCACGCTGGCGAGCGGGAAGAAGATCCCGGCCGAGACGGTGATGTACTCGGCCGGACGTCAGGGCATGACCGACGGGCTGGATCTGGAGAAGGCCGGACTCGAGGCGGACGCCCGAGGACGGATCGACGTCGACGACGACTTTCAGACCAAGGTGGACACGATCTACGCGGTCGGTGATGTCATCGGATTCCCCGCGTTGGCCGCGACGTCGATGGATCAGGGCCGACTGGCCGCTTATCACGCCTTCGGCGAGCCGGGGAACAAGCTCACCGACCTTCAGCCCATCGGCATCTACTCCATCCCGGAGGTGTCCTACGTCGGCGCGACCGAGGTGGAACTGACGAAGAACTCCGTTCCCTACGAGGTGGGCGTGTCCCGCTACCGCGAACTCGCGCGTGGACAGATCGCGGGAGACTCCCACGGGATGCTGAAACTGATCGTGTCCACCGTCGACCGTCGGGTTCTCGGCGTGCACATCTTCGGTTCCGGCGCGACCGACCTCGTGCACATCGGCCAGGCGGTCATGGGGTGCGGGGGCACGGTCGACTATCTGGTCGACGCCGTCTTCAACTATCCGACCATGTCCGAGGCGTACAAGGTCGCGGCGCTGGACGTCGCCAACAAGATCCGGGCTCTGGAGGCTTTCACGCGCTGACCGGCGACGGCGGGGAATGTCGGGGTCCCCGCCGTCGTTGGGAGGAGAAACGGGTGAAGCCCGGTCGCGCAGGGTCGCTGTGGGAAAATGGGGTAACCGCACAGTGGTGCCCCGGCAGGACACGCACGGCGACGAGGAAGGACACCGGCATGGACGAGAAGTCGAGAATGTACGAGCTGGAGTTTCCAGCGCCCCGAGTGTCGTCCGAGGACGGCGTGGGTCCGGTGCTGGTCCACGGCCTCGAGGGTTTCTCCGACGCAGGTCACGCGGTCAAGCTGGCCACCACGCATCTGCGAGAGACCCTGGAGACCGAACTGGTGGCGTCCTTCGACGTCGACGAGCTGCTCGACTACCGCTCACGTCGCCCCATGATGACGTTCTCCGCCGACCACTTCTCCGACTACGACGAGCCGCACCTCAATCTCTACGCGGTGCAGGACGCCGTGGGCACCCCGTTCCTGCTGCTGGCAGGTCTCGAACCCGACCTGAAGTGGGAGAAGTTCACCGCCGCGGTGCGTCTGCTGTCGGAGCAGCTCGGAGTACGCCGCACCATCGGCCTCAACTCCATTCCCATGGCGGTGCCGCACACCCGGCCGCTGGGCGTCACCGCCCACTCCAGCGACACCGACCTGGTGGGCGAGCACCACAAGTGGTCGGGTGAGCTGCAGGTGCCGGCCAGCGCCTCGTCCCTGCTCGAGTACCGCATGGCTCAGCACGGCCACGAATCGATGGGCTTCTCGGTGCACGTGCCGCACTACCTGGCACAGACGGCGTACCCGAGCGCGGCGGAGACGCTGCTCGAACTGGTAGCTGAATCGTCGAAGCTGACCATTCCGTTGAACGCACTGACGGAATCTGCGGCACGGGTGCGCGAGCAGGTCGACCAGCACGTCGAGGGCAACCCGGAGGTCCAGTCCGTGGTCCAGGCACTCGAGCGTCAGTACGACACCTTCGTCACGGCGCAGGAGCAGCAGTCGACGCTCCTCGCCGCGGACGAGGAACTGCCCAGCGGCGACGAACTGGGTGCCGAGTTCGAGAAGTTCCTCGCGGAGCAGACCGAGTTCGTCGAGGACGAGCCGTCGCCCGAGGGTCCCGAGGACGGAACAGACCGCTCCTGACGTCACGAGTTCTTACCCAGCCGTAACCCGACGGCTGTGTGAACGGTGACGATCCCGGTTTACGCTCGGTCGGCGACACACACGGTGCCGCCGATCGAGAGGGGCCGGGATGTCCGACACACGCCGCCGCGCCCTGCGTCCGGTTCCCGACGCGGAACCGCGGCTGCACTTCCGCACGGTGCACGGTTATCGACGTGCCTTCCGGATGGCGGGAGACGGACCGGTACTGCTGCTGATCCACGGCATCGGTGACAGCTCCGAGACCTGGCTCGACGTGCTCCCCCATCTCGCGTCGAAGTACACCGTCATCGCGCCGGACCTGCTCGGCCACGGACTGAGCGACAAGCCTCGTGCCGACTACTCGGTGGCCGCATACGCGAACGGCATCCGCGATCTGCTCGTCACCCTCAACATCGACGCGGTGTCCGTGGTGGGCCACTCGCTCGGCGGCGGTGTGGCCATGCAGTTCGCCTACCAGTATCCGGACATGGTCGAGCGCCTCGTCCTCGTCTCGGCGGGCGGTGTCACCAAAGACGTCCACCCGGCGCTGCGACTCATGTCCACGCCCATCGTCAACGAGGCGTTCAAGTTGCTGCGCCTGCCCGGCGCCATGCGCATGCTGCGCATGGCGGGCGCTGCGATCGACCAGTTGGACGGCACTCCTCTGCACCCCGGGGCCGTCCTGCACGACACACCCGATCTGGTCCGCGTTCTCGGCAACCTCCTCGACTCCACCGCCTACGACGCCTACCTGCGCACGCTGCGGGCCGTCGTCGACTGGCGCGGGCAGGTGGTCACCATGCTCGACCGGTGTTACCTGACCGAGAACCTGCCCGTGCAACTCATCTGGGGTGATCAGGACACGGTCATCCCCATCGCCCACGCGACGCTCGCGCACGCCGCGATGCCCGGCTCCCGCCTCGACGTCTTCGCCGGCGCGGGCCACTTCCCGTACCGCGACGATCCGATGCGCTTCCTCGAGGTCCTGGAGAACTTCCTCGGGACGACGATGCCGCTGAAGTTCGACGAACAGCGATGGCGGCAGATGCTCGTCTCCGGTGTCGGCGAGGACGCCATCACCGGCAGTGCGACGACGAGGCAGGCGGTCCTGGGTGCCATGGGGTCGGACGAGAGGTCGGCTACGTAACCTGTAGTGATGCTGCTGACCGAGATGGTTCCTGACTCCGCGTCGGCCGACGATCTGTACGACGCGTTCACCACCTGGGTCTCCGACCGTGGACTCGAGCTGTATCCGCTGCAGGACGAGGCCGTCATCGAGTTGGTCTCCGGCAACAACGTCGTGCTCGCCACCCCCACCGGGTCGGGAAAGTCGATGGTGGCCATCGCCGCTCACTTCGCCGCGTACGCGGCCGGCATCCGATCGTTCTACACGGCGCCGATCAAGGCGCTCGTCAGCGAGAAGTTCTTCGCACTGTGCGAGATCTTCGGTGCGGACAAGGTCGGCATGGTCACGGGCGACGCCTCGGTCAATGCGTCGGCACCCATCATCTGTGCGACAGCGGAGATCGTCGCCAACATGGCACTGCGGGAGGGGCCGGACTCGTCCATCGGCCAGGTGATCATGGACGAGTTCCACTACTATTCCGAGCCCGATCGCGGCTGGGCGTGGCAGGTGCCGCTCATCGAACTTCCCCACGCCCAGTTTCTGCTGATGTCCGCCACTCTCGGCGACGTCTCCTTCTT
Organism: Rhodococcus sp. NBC_00294; assembly: GCF_036163995.1. Classification (NCBI taxonomy): domain Bacteria; kingdom Bacillati; phylum Actinomycetota; class Actinomycetes; order Mycobacteriales; family Nocardiaceae; genus Rhodococcus; species Rhodococcus sp. NBC_00294. Next base: position 2,951,998 of record NZ_CP108043.1, on the reverse strand, counting down.
CCGCGACGACCTGACCCGCCGGACCGGACGGGTCACCACCGTCGTCGAAGGCTCCGAACGCCCTGTGCCCCTGATGTTCTCCTACCGACTCACACCCGTCGTCGAGACCATCGAGGAACTCGTCTCCACGCACCTCGCACCTGTCTACGTCGTGCACTTCACGCAGGCCTCCGCACTCGAACGGGCTCAGGCGCTCACCTCGATCACCGTCGCCTCCAAGGAGACCCGTGCGGCCATCGCCGAGGCCATCGGTGGGTTCCGGTTCACCACCGGTTTCGGTAAGACGCTGTCCCGCTTGGTCCGTCACGGCATCGGCGTGCACCACGCGGGCATGCTGCCGCGCTACCGGCGGCTCGTCGAGAAGCTGGCGCAGGAGGGTCTGCTCGCCGTGATCTGCGGAACGGACACTCTCGGCGTCGGGATCAACGTGCCCATCCGCACCGTGCTGCTCACCGGACTGACGAAGTACGACGGTGTTCGCACGCGCCAGTTGCGCGCCCGCGAGTTCCATCAGATCGCCGGTCGCGCAGGCAGAGCCGGCTACGACACGCTCGGCACCGTCATGGTGCAGGCACCCGAACACGAGGTCGAGAACGCCCGACTCGTCGCCAAGGCGGGCGACGATCCCAAGAAGCTGAAACGTATTCAGCGCAAGAAAGCACCCGACGGTTTCGTCTCCTGGGGCAAGCCCAGTTTCGAGCGACTCGTGGCGGCGAGCCCGGAGCCGCTGACATCGAAGTTCTCGGTGAACAACTCGATGCTGCTCAACGTCATCGCCCGCCCGGGCAGTTGTTTCGACGCGATGCGGCATCTGCTCGAGGACAACCACGAGACCAGGGCGAACCAACGGCGACACATTCTCCAGGCGGTGCGGTTGTACCGGGGTCTACGCGACGCCGGCATCGTCGAGCAGCTTCCCGAGCCGGACGAGGACGGGCGCACCGCACGGCTCACCGTCGACCTGCAGCGCGATTTCGCTCTCAATCAGCCGCTGTCGCCGTTCGCCCTCGCGTCGTTCGAGCTGCTCGACCAGGAGTCGCCGTCCTACGCGCTCGACGTGGTGTCCGTCATCGAGGCCACCCTGGACGACCCCCGCCAGATCCTGATGGCCCAACAACACGCGGCGCGCGGCGAGGCGGTGGCGCAGATGAAGGCGGACGGTCTCGAGTACGAGGAGCGTATGGAGCTGCTCGAGGAGGTCACGTGGCCCAAGCCGCTGGCCGATCTTCTGGGCCCCGCCTTCGAGATCTACCGCGGTGGGCACCCCTGGCTGTCCGAGTTCGGCCTCTCCCCCAAGTCCGTGGTGCGCGACATGATCGAGAAGTCGATGACGTTCACGGAGCTGATCTCGCACTACGGTCTCTCCCGCTCGGAGGGGTCCGTCCTGCGGTACCTCGCCGACGCGTATCGCGCTCTGCGACAGACGGTTCCACCGGAGGCTCGCACCGAGGACGTCCAGGACATCACCGAATGGCTCGGCGAAACGGTGCGCCAGGTCGACTCCAGCCTTCTCGACGAGTGGGAGAACCTCACCGATCCGACGTTCGAGGAGGACGGCACACCCGTCGTCGCGTACGGAGCCGACACACCGAAACCCATCTCTGCGAACCCCCGAGCGTTCCGGATCATGGTGCGCAACGCCCTGTTCCGACGCGTCGAGCTGGCGTCCCGTCGTCGCTGGGACCTCCTCGAGGAGCTGGGCGACGAGGTCGACTGGCAGGACGAGCTCGAGCCCTACTTCGAGGAGTACGGCGAGATCGGCATGACGCCCGCCGCCCGCGGACCGCACTTGTTCTCGTTCGTCCAGACCCGCGAGGAGACCACTGCGCGTCAGGTTCTCGACGATCCGGACGGCGACCACGGCTGGTCGCTGGACGCGACCGTGGACGTAGAGGAGTCCGACGCCCTCGCCGAGGTCGTGTTCGACGACATCACCGTCACCGCAGGCTGAGAGGAAGACCATGCCATTCGACGTCCATGTCGTGCGGGTGTTCACCGACGACCAGGGTCGGTGGGGCAACCCCCTCGGCATCGTCGATGCCACCGCCGTCGCCCCGTCCGATCGCCAGTCCGTGGCGCACGAGTTGCAGTACAGCGAGACGGTGTTCGTCGATGTTCCCACCGGCCCTGTCGACTCCACCGCTCTCCGCATCCACACGCCCGCGGTCGAACTGCCGTTCGCGGGGCACCCCACCGTGGGCACGGCAGCATGGCTGGCCGACCGCGGCACGCCCGTGGAGACGTTGCTCGTCCCCGCGGGCGAGGTTGCCGTCCGAGTCGCCGACGGCGTCACCTACGTCCGGGCCCGGCCGGCGTGGGCGCCGCAGTTCGAGTTCCATCGGGTCTCTTCGCCTGCCGAGGTCCTCGACGTGGACCCGTCCGACTTCACCGAGGGTCACCACTACGTCTGGGCGTGGGTGGACGAAGACCGGGGTGCGATCCGTTCCCGCATGTTCGCACCCGACATGGGCGTCCCCGAGGACGAAGCCACGGGCGCGGCCGCCGTCCGCGTCACCGAACTGCTCGGTCGCGACCTGGGCATCGTGCAGGGCCGAGGCTCCGTGCTGTCGACCACGCTGTCCGACGACGGGTGGGTGGAGCTCGGCGGGCGCGTGGTGGTGGACGAGTCGCGGACCTTCTAGTCGAGCACGACCGCGATCTCCCGCCCCAATTCGACACCCTCCGCCAACGGCAGGTGATCACCGCTCCAGAACCTGCCGGGGTCGTACCAGTTGGCTCGTCGGCGCGGCGGTTTCAGTCCTACCCGGTCGAACGGTTTCAGCGGCTCGGGTGACTCGCGCGGGTGGAGCAGACCCATGGCCTCATAGGTCAGCGCGACCACCTCGGCGCAGTACGCCGTCTCGAGGCGGACACTGTCCTCGTCCGACCGGCGCAGCGACGGCAGTCGGCCGACGAACCATCGACTGGCGAGTCGCGCGGTCGTGGGAAATGCCGTTCCGTCGAGGCGGGCGATCGTGCGCATCAGCTCGTCCTCCCGGGCGCGGGTGATCGGCGTCTGCAGTTGCCGGAACCAGCACCGCTGGTCGTAGCGCTCACCCCAGTGGCGGACGGCATCGTGGAGATCGTGCAGCTGCACACCACGCTGATGCCGCCCGGTCCACATGTCGGGCAACGACTGGCCCAACTCGGCATGCCACATCAAGGGCGGAAGATCGTCGAGGACCACGGCCATTCCCACGTGATTGACCGGGCTGTTCGTCAGCGTCTGGATCGCACGATCCGCCGCCGACCGGCCACGGAAGATCCAGAGATCGCCCGTCCGCGTGGTCTCCACGGCGGTGGCGAGGTTGACTGAGGACACTCCGTCGACACTCATCGACGACGAGCCTAGTTCGTGGCGCTAGCCTTCATGAATGGCTGCACGATCCCGAAAGATCTCCGTGCGTGGTCTGCTGAAGGTCGCAGGTCTTGCCGGCGCCGTCGGCGTGGCAGCGTCCGGCGTCCTCGTCGCCCGAAACGAGCGTCAGCGTCGCCAGTACGAGCCGGACGAGGTCCGCGAGCGCTTGCACCAGCGGCTGGCCGTCGCCACGTCCACGAAGCGCTAGCGTTCGATCGTCACCTCACCGTCCGCCGCACCGGTCAACCCGACGGTGCAGCAGCGCGGCAGGACCCGGACTCGCGTCCCGACGCGGCGTAAAACGCAGGCTGCCCATGACGCCGTTCGACCTTCGAGATTCTCAGGCGGGACTAGTGGGGCATGCTCGATGCCAGCGATAAGCGCAATGATGAAGGCCGGTCTGTCGATGCGCCTTGATGCCCTCGCCACCCGCTTAGAAACAGCCTGCAACCGAACTCAGATAGCTTTAAGCACGCCGTTGCGACCAACCCTTGGCTGGCGCACCATCACCGACTTCCAGCGACGACTACCTCTGATACCGGTTAAAACCAACTGTGTGCTGCCGGACCTGCCAGTGGGCGTCGGTGAGTCATGCCAACGTCGGTTTAGGCGATATAGTCAGGTCAAGCATCTGAATCAATCCATTGGAGGACTTACGTGCTCGTTCGGGATCTACTAGCTGCTCTCGACTTAGGCTCATCGGTCGCGGAACACGACGACCTGCTGGAACGGTATTTCGTCGAGACCGAAACATTCAATATAGTTATCAACGATAGAGCAGACATTATTGCGGGCGACAAAGGGACTGGCAAGAGTGCGCTCTATAGAATCTTAAGCCAACGCTACTCCGACATTCCTGAACTTGCCAACGTAGAAGTAGTTTCAGCATTTAACATCAAGGGAACGCCTGTCTTCCAAACCCTGGAAGCGGGCGATCTATTAGAAGAATCGGACTATGTACGACTTTGGAAGACATACTTCGTCGCGTTAGCCGGCAATTGGCTACTAGAACTCCTTGACGAATACGAATACTCGCCGCAGCTCCGATGGATCGAGGAAGTCTTAAAAAAGAACGGATTAAGAACACCGGACGATACCCCCAAAGGCGTATTCGCAAGAATTGTCCAGGCTATTCGCCGATCCATTAACATCAAAACCGCTACGGCTTCAGTTAAAACCGTCGGGTTCGAGGTCGATGCTAGCGTCGATTTTTTTGAGAAGAGTTCGAATGTAGAAGGAGTCCCACTCGTTGAGCACGCGCTGTCCGCTCTAACGAAAGTACTCGACGAGCAAGAGATATCCATCTGGCTTGCAGTCGACAGACTCGATGAGGCATTCCAAGGACGCCCGGCTGTTGAGACCCCCGCTCTACGTGGACTGCTACGGGCCTACCTCGACATGCAGGAGTATCAAGCATTAAAACTAAAAATCTTCGTACGACGTGACTTATTTGGTCGGATAATCCAGGGTGGGTTCGTGAACTTAACCCATATCAACGCAAGAAAAGTTGAGATAATTTGGGACGACGCGGATCTTTCCAACCTGCTGAGCAAACGCGTATCTGAGAATACGAACTTTCTGAAAATGTTGGACGCTCGACCCGATGATGCCGAAACGCATTTTGATGCACTATTCCCCGAAAAAGTCGATCGCGGCGACCGGAAACCTTTGACCTGGAACTGGATCTTGAGCCGGATTGGAGATAGCAACGTTAAGCCGCCGAGAAACTTGATCGACCTAGTCAACAAAGCTCGGGAATCGCAACTTCGCGCGGAAAATCGGACGCCCCGCTTACACGAGGAGGGCGAAGCGCTTATTACATCGGAGGCTTTGAAGCTTGGACTGGACGCATTAAGCCAGGAACGCGTCCAAGATACGCTACTCGCTGAAGCGGGTGAATACTCTGAGATAATCTTAGGCTTCCGTGGCGGAAAAGCGGAGCAAAACCTAAGCAGCCTGTCGGCGATCCTTGGCGAACACTCTCAACTGAAGATCGATTATTTAGCGAGTATTGGTTTTCTTGAAAAAACTGGAGCTACTTACAAAATACCAATGCTCTACCGAGGGGGGCTGCAGATAAGCCAAGGAAAAGCGTTCTGAAGCCGCCACAAGTTTGAGACGCAAGGGCGAACGACTTTCCGCCGATCATCGTGTTCGCGTTAGGGTCCACCGCCGGCGGCACGAGGCGTTCTCGGACCCAGCGCCTTGCCGTGGATCTAAAGTCTTCCCACGGGCGCTGCAGCACCCGCAAATTCCCCACGCTGTCCGAGGGAAGCATCGAGTCGTCCATTGCGTGGCACAGGACACGTATCGCGCGCGGCCCGGGTTTCGTACCGTCGAACGATGTGGCGACGACGCGTGCGCGGGCCTCTCGTACCCGAGGGAACGCTGGCCGCAGCAGCGGCGACGCGAGGGCTTGTTCTCGACACGTCTCAGCTCGAGGCCGCAACCCGTCTCGAAACCATGGCCGGCCAGGGGATCTACCTCTGGGGTCCGCCCGGTCGGGGCAAGAGCTGGCTGATGGACACCTTCCTCGCGGAGGCACGCACCAGCCGGACGACGAGGACACACTGTCACCGCTTCTTCACCGACCTGCACGCCGAGCTGAACCTGCGCGCTCACGACCTCGACGCCGCGCTCGATCACATGCTCGGTGATGCGGAACTGGTGTGCTTCGACGAGTTCCACGTCCATGACCCGGCGGACGGCATCTTCGTCGACCGACTGCTCGACGCGTTGTTCCGGCGGCCCGTCAGAGTGATCCTGACGTCGAACTACCCTCCGCAACGGCTGCTTCCGAACCCTCTGTTCCACAGCATGTTCGAGCCTACCATCCACCGCATCGAGCAGGCACTGGCGATCGTGCACGTCGACGGCCCGATCGACTATCGCACCCTGGACCTCGACACACCGCGCAGCGGGTTCGCCGCGGGACGGTGGATGACCGGGGACCGATTCTCCGATCGGCGAGAACCAGGTGACGGAGACGCGGCCTCACTCTCGATCGGGGTACGTACGGTCGTCGCTCGAGCTGTTCGTCCGGACCTGGTGTGGTTCACGTTCGACGCTCTGTGCGCGCGACCCACCGCACCGTCCGACTTCCTCGAGCTCGCGGACCGATTTCCTCGGTGGGTCATCAGCGAGGTACCGGGACCCGACCGCCTCGGACGAGACGCCGCCCATCGGTTCGGCAGCCTCGTCGACGTGCTCTACGACGCGTCGATACGTACCGATTTTCTCGCGGACGTTCCACTCGGACAGTTCCTCCGGAGCCGGCATCTTCCGGTCGATGCCGAACGTATGGCGAGCCGCCTGAGCCAGTTGCAGACGACCCCGTGAGCAGCCGTCCCGCGGATCGAATCGGTTCCCGCTGATGCTGCAGCATCCACCACTCCCGATGACGTCCGTGGGAACTACGGCGACTCCACCAACTCCGGCCCCGCGGGGAAGTCCAGCATGTATTCCTCGCCCACGTCCCCCACAGCATCGGACGCGGCGGTCGTCAGGACGATGCGGTGGTCGTCCAGAGATCGGATGCGCACTGTGCGCCCCTCGAACCGGAACCTGTTCATGAGGAACCGGAGGCCGCGGCGCTCCAACGCTTCTTCCGCATCGGGCCACTCCGACACCGCCGACAGGAGTCGACCCAGTCGATCGATGGGGATCAGATTCGGAGTCGCCGTCTGCATGTCGATCCACCCGACCACCTCGCCGTCCTCGCGGGCGTGCGGGATCCAGTGATCGGGAACTGCCACGACGCTCAGCTCACCGTGGCGTCCAGCGCCCGCGCGGTGGCGGACGCCATCTGTTCGACCTGCTCGTCGGTCATGACGAACGCCGGCGAGAACTGGATCGCGCCGTTTCCGGCCGCTCGCGCGGAGACACCTTCGCGGCGCAGAGTCTTGACGAACGGCATCGCGTAGGACGGATCGGCGAACTGCACCGCGGCGACGACACCCATCCCACTGCGGACCTCGCTGACCAGGTCGTGCGAGGCCAGGGGCGAGAGATGCCGGTGCAGCGTGGCTTCGAGGCGCGACGCGTGCGTCAGCAGGTCCTCGTTCTCGATGATGTCGAGGTTGGCCATGGCCGCGGCAGCGGCGCCGGCGTGCCCGCCGTACGTGTAGCCGTGGCGCCACCAGGCGCCGCCCTCGTAGAACGGCTCGGCGACGCGCGGGGCGACGAAGACCGCACCCATCGGCACGTAGCCCGACGTCAGACCCTTCGCGGTGCACATCATGTCGGGCTCGAGGCCCAGCTTCGACGACGCGAACCACGCTCCGCCGATACGACCGAATCCGGTCACCACCTCGTCGGCCACGAACAGGATGTCGTGGTCGCGGCAGATCTGACGCACCTCGTGCAAGTAGCCCTCGGGCGGCAGGTAGACCCCGCCGGCACCGATGATCGGCTCGGCGAAGAACGCGGCGATGGTGTCCGCGCCCTCCTTCTCGATCAGTTCGAGCAGCGCCTTGCCCTCGTCCCACGCGACCGTCCGCGCGTCCGTCATCAGCTCGCCGTAGTTCTCCCGGTTCAGCGGGAGTCCGGACAGTGCGGTGCCGGCGACGTGCATGCCGTGGTACGCCTTCTGGCGGCCGACGACGACGGTCTTGCCGGGCTTGCCCATCTGGTGCCAGTAACGCCGGGCCAGCTTGGCAGCGGTGTCGATCGAGTCGGAGCCGCCCGAGGTGAAGAAGATCTTGCTGCCCGCGACGGGCGCGATCGCTGCGAGGCGGTCGGCGAGTTCCAGCGTCACGTCGGGAACGACGTCGCCGAACGTCGAGTAGTGCGCGAGCGTGGACAGCTGCCGCGCCACGGCGTCCGCGATGGCGGTGCGGCCGTGACCCACGTTCATGAACCACAGACCCGCGGTGCCGTCGAGATACTCGGTGCCGGCCGTGTCCCAGATGCGCGCGCCCTCACCTCGGGCGACGACGAATCGGCCGCCGGACTCGACGGTGTGCATGTCGGCGAAGCCGTGCCAGAACGCGGAGGACGTGTGCTGGGGAGTGGTCACGAGAGGTCAGCCTAGGCCACTCGTGGCGTGCTTCCGCGACCGGCGGGACGCCGCCAGTTCGCCCACCCTGTCGACCGCCAGGGCGATGAGCAGGAACGCCACGACCAGGACGGCGAGCCCGATCGCGAGGGGGCCGTACCCCCGCTCCCGCGGGTCCAGGAACGGATCGGGTACCAGTCGACGATGGGCCCGCGGATCAGGCTGTAGACCCCGTAGACCACGGGAAAGACCAACCACAGCACCGGCCCGCTCTCCGCGCTGCGACGACGTGGTGGCGCCAGGATCCAGTCGAGAACGATGAGGACGGGCACGATGCGGTGCAGCACCGAGTTGGTCCACGCGTCCTGGATCTGCACGTCGACGTTCGACAGCAACACCGCGTACACGATTCCGGTGATCACCATGTAGGTCGTGGCCGCCCCGCGAAGCCTGTCGAAGGTCTCGGAGCGGGGATCGACGACCCCGCCGACCACGAAGACCACGACGGCCAGCACGTTGCTCAGCACGGTGAAGTAGCTGAAGAAGTTGGCTAGCGAGAATCCGGCGACGTCCGCGGACCGGACGGGGATCCAGATCAGGGCGGCCAGCCCGAGCAGCGCGGCGACGACTCGGAGAACGCGCAGCGCGACAGGGGTGGCGACGCGATCGTCCGGCGGAGTCATGGAGCGATCCTCACACGAGCGCGGTCCTCGGCGCCGAGCAACGAAGCACTAGATCGCGACGCGATGCTCCCTGTCGCCCTGCCATGCGTCCACCGCGTCGGATACCGGCAGTCCCAGTGCCGCACAGATCTGCAGCACGGTCCCGAAGCTGGGGCTCGCGATCCGACCCACCTCGATCTTGCGGAGCGTCTCGGGTGAGATCCGGGCGTCACGGGCGACGATCTCGGGGTCTCGTCCCGCTCGTGCGGCGCGCAGGACGGCGCCGAGGCGACGACCGGCCTCGACCTGCTCGGGACTCAGCGGAATGCGGACCACAAGGTCAGCATAGCGGTATTCCTGTACCGGTCTGCTACCGTTCGTTGGTATTGAAATACCGACAGGAAGCGATGGACGGATGATCGAGCTCAAGGGCCCTGCCGAGATCGACAAGATGGCGGTGACCGGCGCGTTCGTGGCCGAGACACTGACGACGCTGTCGGAGCAGGCGCAGCCCGGCGTGAACCTGATGGATCTCGAGCATCACTGCCGCGACCTCGTCGCCACCCGCGGCGCGGTGTCCTGCTACTGGGACTACGCCCCCGAGTTCGGCAGCGGGCCGTTCCGCAACGTCATCTGCCTGTCGGTCAACGACCGTGTGCTGCACGGCCTCCCGTTCGACCACACGCTCGCGGCAGGTGACGTCCTCAGTCTGGACTTCGCGGTGTCCATCGACGGATGGGTCGCCGACTCGGCGCTGACCGTCGTCGTCGGCGACAACCCTGATCCCGCAGACGTCGAACTGATCGAGAGCACGCAGCGCGCACTGGATGCCGGCATCGCCGCGGCCGTCGTCGGTGGGCGACTCGGGGACATCTCGGCGGCGATCGAGAACGTCGCGCGGGCGACCGGAAAGCAGGTCAACACCGATTTCGGTGGTCACGGCCTGGGCCGGACGATGCACGAGGACCCGCACGTGGCCAACGCCGGCCGTGCGGGATCGGGATTGACGCTCCGGGCCGGCATGACACTCGCGTTGGAACCCTGGTGGTCCCGCGGGACGGCGAAGCTCGTCATGGACCCGGACGGATGGACCCTCCGGTCGGCCGACGGATCCATGACCGCCCATTCCGAGCACACCATCGCGATCACGGACGACGGGCCACGCATCCTGACGCAGCGGTGACGGATAAACTGGCGTGAGCCATGTCGACATCTGCTCCCCCGTCCTCCGGACCCACCCGCCGCGACCTCACGGCCCGCCTGTCCGACCTCACCTTCCGTGACGCGCACAGGCTGCGCCGTCGGCTCGACCGCAGCCGCAAGCCCGCCGAACTCGAATCGATCGCTGCCGACATCGGCCGCGCCGAAGCCACGATCGCGGCTCGTCGAGCCTCCGTTCCCACGATCACGTACCCCGAGGCACTGCCGGTGTCCGCCCGCAAGGACGACATCGCAGCCGCCATCGCGGAGAATCAGGTCGTCATCGTCGCGGGCGAGACCGGCTCGGGCAAGACGACACAGATTCCGAAGATCTGCCTCGAGCTCGGTCGCGGCGTCCAGGGCGTCATCGGACACACACAGCCCCGGCGACTGGCCGCCAGGACGGTCGCGGAACGTATCGCCGACGAACTCGGGCAGGAGATCGGCGACGCCGTCGGTTACACGGTGCGCTTCACCGACCACTCCAGCGACAACACCCTCGTCAAGCTGATGACGGACGGCATCCTGCTCGCCGAGATCCAACGGGATCGGCTGCTGCGTCGGTACGACACGATCATCATCGACGAGGCGCACGAGCGCAGCCTCAACATCGACTTCATCCTGGGCTATCTCGCCCGGTTGCTCCCCCAGCGTCCCGATCTGAAGGTCATCGTCACCTCGGCCACCATCGACCCTGGCCGCTTCGCGCACCACTTCGCGGTGAACGGGGTCGACGCGCCGATCGTCGAGGTGTCGGGCCGGACGTTCCCCGTCGAGGTCCGGTATCGGCCGCTCACGGTCGAGAACGGCGAGCAGACCATCGAACTCGACCCGGTCGACGCCACGTGCGACGCCGTCGAGGAACTGCTCACCGAACCGGAGGGCGATGTCCTCGTGTTCCTGTCGGGCGAGCGCGAGATCCGCGACACCGCCGATGCTCTGAAGGATCGCCGACTGCGCAACGTCGAGATTCTTCCGCTCTACGCCCGGCTGTCGGCAGCCGAGCAGCACCGCGTCTTTACCGGCCACACCGGTCGACGAGTCGTGTTGTCCACCAACGTCGCCGAGACGTCGCTCACCGTGCCCGGCATCCGTTACGTCGTCGACCCCGGAACCGCGCGCATCTCGCGGTACTCGCTGCGCACCAAGGTGCAGCGTCTGCCGATCGAACCCATCTCGCAGGCGTCGGCCCGCCAGCGTGCCGGCCGGTGCGGTCGCGTCGCGGACGGCATCTGCATCCGGCTCTACTCGGAGGAGGACTTCGAGGCCCGCCCCGAGTACACGGATCCCGAGATCCTGCGCACGAACCTCGCATCGGTGATCCTGCAGATGGCCTCGCTGGGGCTGGGCCGCATCGACGCGTTCCCGTTCGTCGAGGCACCGGACCCGCGCAGCATCCGTGACGGCCTGGGCCTGCTCGACGAACTCGGGGCGCTCGAGTCGCAGGGCGAGGACGGGCCCGTGCTCACCTCGCTCGGCAAGGAGCTCGCCGGCCTCCCGGTCGACCCGCGCATGGCGCGCATGCTGGTCGAGGCCAACCGCAACGGATGCCTGCGGGAAGTTCTCGTCATTGTCTCGGCGCTCTCGATCCAGGACGTGCGCGAGCGGCCCGCGGAGCATCAGCAGGCCGCCGACGAGATGCACAAGCGTTTCGTGGTGGAGGGTTCGGACTTTCTCGCACTGTGGCAACTGTGGACGTATCTGGGAGACCAGCGCCGAGAGCTGTCCTCCAACCAGTTCCGACGCATGTGCCGATCGGAATTCCTGCACTACCTGCGCATCCGCGAATGGCAGGACCTGCACGGTCAGCTGCGCCAGATCACGCGTGGCCTGGGCTGGACCATGCCTGACACGGCCGACTCCTCGGAGCCGAACCATGCCGTGATCCACCAGGCACTGCTGCCGGGTCTGCTGTCGCACATCGGTCTTCGTGAGGGCGACAAGAAGGATTTCCTCGGAGCACGTGGGTCGACCTTCGCCGTCTTCCCCGGTTCGAGCCTGTTCCGCAAGCCGCCGCGCTGGATCATGGCGGCCGAACTCGTGGAGACCAGCCGACTCTGGGCCCGGATGGGTGCGCGCATCGAGCCCGAGTGGGCCGAGAAGCTGGCCCCGCACCTGATCAAACGCCAGTACTCGGAGCCGCACTGGTCGACGAAGCGCGAAGTGGCGATGGCCTACGAACGCGTCACGCTGTACGGCATTCCTCTCGCCGCCCGTCGGCCCGTCACCTTCAGCGGTATCGATGCCGAGGTGTCTCGCGACTTGTTCATCCGCCACGCTCTCGTACAGGGCGAGTGGCGGACGCACCACCGCTTCTTCCACGCGAACCAGGAGATGCGCAGCGACGCCGAGGAACTGGAGTCGCGCGCCCGCCGACGCGACATCGTCGTCGACGACGACACCCTCTTCGCTTTCTACGACGAGCGTGTACCTGCGACCGTGGTGTCGGCCCGTCACTTCGACCGGTGGTGGAAGAAGGCGTCCCGCACGACGCCGGACCTGCTCGACTTCGACCGCGCCACCGTCGTCAACCCGGACGCCGCCGCGGTCGTCGAGGGCGACTACCCCGACGCCTGGCGTCAGGGCGAGGCGCAGTTCCCCCTGACCTACCAGTTCGAGCCGGGCAAGGAGGACGACGGCGTCACCATCACCATTCCCATCGCCCTCCTCCCCCGCGTCGCCGACGTCGGATTCGATTGGCTCGTCCCCGGCATGCGCGTCGAGTTGGTGACGGCCCTGATCAAGACTCTTCCGAAGGAGTTGCGCCGCAACGTCGTCCCAGCGCCCGACCACGCGGTGGCCGCCGTCGCGGCGATGCGACCGAGGACGGAACCACTACTGGTCGCACTGTCGCGTGAACTCACCCGCATGGGCGCCGTGCCGATCGCACCGTCGGATTTCGACCCGTCCGCGCTGCCCCGCCACCTGAAGATGACGTTCGTGGTGGTCGACGATCGCGGCCGTCGACTGGACAAGGACACGTCCCTCTCCGCCTTGCGCACCCGACTCGGTGCTGCCGCGGCCGCTGCGGTCGGCGTCGCCGCCAAGGACTCGGAGAAGGCCCCGGTGACACGGTGGACGTCCGAGACCATCGGCACACTCGAGCCCACCGTCACCCGAACGGTCAACTCGCAGAGGGTGACCGGGTATCCCGCCCTGGTTCCCGAGAAGGGCGGGGTCGCCGTTCGTGTCCTGGGCACCGCCGCCGAGCAGCGAGCAGCGATGCGCGAGGGCACCCGACGCCTCCTGCTCGACGCCATCCCATTGTCGACGAAGAACCTGCTCACCGGACGCTCCCCGGCTCAGCGGCTCGCGCTGGGGCAGAATCCGCACGGAAGCATCGAGGCGTTCGTCGAGGACTGCCGCACCCTCGCGGCCGACGAGCTCATGATGAAGCACGGCGGCCCGGTGTCCACGCCCGAGGCGTATGCGGTGCTGGAGAAGGCGGTCCGGGGCGAGCTCGCCGGCCGGACGGCCGCGGTGCTCCGGGTGGCGGAACCATCTCTCGGTGCCGCGACGAGGGTCCGCCTCGCACTCGACGACGCGACGGGAGATGCCGCGGACGACGTGCGCCAGCAGCTGGACGGGCTGATCTTCCCCGGATACGTCTTCGAGACCGGCGAAGCTCACCTGCCACACCTTCCGCGCTACCTCGAGGCGGCCGAGCGCCGACTTCGCGCATTCCCGTCCAGCGCTCGCCGCGACGCGGCGGGGATGGACGTGCTGGACCGCGTCTATGCGGACTACGACGCCCTGCTCGGGTCGGTACCGGACTCGGTGGGCCGCAGCGATGCCGTGCGGGAGATCGCCTGGATGATCGAGGAGCTGAGGGTCAACCTGTTCGCTCAGACCCTGGGAACGCTGTACCCGGTGAGCGAGAAGCGGGTGCGCAAGGCCATCGACGACGTCCGACGTGCGGTGCGGCGCTGACTCACCGCTGAGCGGCGGGCTCCGCGTCCTGGGCGGGGGCGGCATCGTGCTCGGCACGGTGGCGACGAAGGTCCTCGATCTCGCGCTCGAAGTCGTCCGCACTGCTGAACGAGCGGTAGACGGAGGCGAATCGGAGGTAGGCCACCTCGTCGAGATCGCGCAGTGGCCCGAGGATGGCGAGCCCTACCTCGTTGCTGGGGATCTCGGCCGACCCGGAAGCCCGCACCGTGTCCTCGACCTGCTGGGCGAGGAGGACGAGCGCGTCGTTGTCGACCTGGCGGCCCTGGCAGGCCCGACGGACTCCCTTGACCACCTTCTCGCGACTGAACGGCTCACTCACGCCACTGCGTTTCACGACGGAGAGCACTGCTGTCTCCACCGTGGTGAAGCGTCGACCGCACTCGGGGCAGGAACGACGCCGCCGGATCGCCTGGCCCTCCTCCGCTTCGCGCGAATCGACGACGCGCGAGTCGGGGTGACGGCAGAACGGGCAGTGCATCGGACAGAGACCCCTCGATGGCTCGGGCATTTCCCGAGCGCCACGGCGGCTCTCGGTGTGTCCAGCGTACCGGGAGGGCCTTCCGCGGCCCCGGGGGCGTGTCCGGCCGGTGTCAGCGTCCGGAGACGACGCCCATCTCCACCTGCTCCGAGATGGACGGCTGTGCCGGGACGTCGGCGGAGCGCATGTTCGCCAACCCCACCAGCCCCAGAACGGACACTGCTGTGATCAGCGCCACAGCGATGGGCGTCGCGAATCCGTGTCCCCGACGAGTGCGGTGTTCGACCTGCGAGACACCGTTCGAGCGGCGACGGTAGTCGACAGTGCCGCCGTCGGGGCGGCGGGAGTCGCGCGGAGCGGGGCTGCGGCGGACCGTGGTGCGCTCGCGCACGTCGGTCGTCGTGGACCCGGCCGCGCGGTCGGCCATACCCCAGTAGGAATCGTCGTCGCAGGTCCAGCGCGTGCGGACGGGTGCATGCATGTCGATGGAACGTGCGGTGCCGACAGTCAGCAGGTCACTTCGAGTCATTGCAACCACTCCTCGTGGATAGCCGGTGGCCGTCCGCGTCGCCGATGCACCGAGGTGTTCGAACAACACATTCGCCCACGCGTTCGAATGAACGCATGTTCGATGTATAGCAGTCCGGTCCGACAAAGTGCATCGAACACGCGACACGCTTCGAACAGGTGTTTGATCCGAGTCCCGTTTCGGTTTAGGTTCGACACACGCACAACGGACGTGACACCAGCACCACCTGCCCCACGTCCACTGCTACCGATGGAGGTATCTCGATGAAGGACGACAGCTCATCCGGCACGGTCGGCGGGCGCGCGTCAGCGACCGGCTCGGCCACGACCGCCGACACCGAGTCCGGTCTCACCGAACGTCAGCGGCGAGTGCTCGAGGTGATCCGTGCGTCGGTCGTCGAGCGCGGCTATCCGCCGAGCATCCGGGAGATCGGTGACGCCGTCGGATTGACGTCCACCTCGTCGGTCGCGCATCAACTGCGCACCCTCGAACGCAAGGGGTTCCTGCGCCGCGACCCCAACCGTCCCCGCGCCGTCGACGTGCGTCTGCCGGGCGAGAACGGGCGCCCCGAAGAGGTCTCTGCCGTCGCGCAGGACGATCTCGTCGCCGCGGACACCACGAATCACCTCGACAGCGCGGACACACCGTCGTCGGACGACGATCGCCTGCCCGCACCGACCTTCGTCCCCGTCCTGGGACGTATCGCCGCGGGTGGTCCGATTCTCGCGGAGCAGGCCGTCGAGGACGTGTTCCCGCTTCCGCGCGAGCTCGTCGGGTCCGGCTCGCTGTTCCTTCTCCGCGTCGTCGGTGAGTCGATGATCGACGCCGCCATCTGCGACGGTGACTGGGTGGTCGTGCGTCAGCAGAACGTGGCCGACAACGGGGACATCGTCGCCGCAATGATCGACGGAGAGGCCACCGTCAAGACGTTCAAGCGGACTGGTGGGGACGTCTGGCTGCTCCCCCACAACGACCTGTTCGAGCCCATTCCCGGGAACGACGCCGTGGTGCTGGGCAAGGTCGTCACCGTGATGCGCAAGCTCTGATTCCGGACACACGAACGCCGGCGCTGGATTTCCAGCGCCGGCGTCGTCGTGTTCGAGGTTCCTACAGGTCCAGACCGCGACCGATGATCTCCTTCATGATCTCCGTCGTGCCGCCGTAGATGGTCTGCACGCGGGAGTCCATGTACGCCTTGGCGATCGGGTACTCCTTCATGTAGCCGTAGCCACCGTGCAGCTGCAGGCACCGGTCGATGAGCTTGACCTGGTTCTCGGTGGTCCACCACTTCGCCATGGCGGCTTCCTGGACCGACAGCTCGTTCGCGTTGAGCTGCTCGATGTACTTGTCCACCATGATGCGGACGGCAGTCGTCTCGGTCGCGCACTCCGCCAGCACGAATCGCGTGTTCTGGAACTTGCCGATCGGCTTGCCGAACGCCTTGCGGTCCTTGCAGTACTGGATCGTCATCGCGAGCGCGGACTCCATCGCGGCAGCCGCGACGACGGCGATCGACAGGCGCTCCTGCGGCAGGTTCTGCATCAGGTAGATGAAGCCCATACCCTCCTGACCGAGCATGTTGGCGGCAGGGATGCGGACGTCGGTGAAGCTGAGCTCCGCGGTGTCCTGCGCCTTCATACCGATCTTGTCGAGGTTGCGGCCGCGCTCGAAGCCCGGCATGTCGCGCTCGACGACGAACAGGCTGAAGCCCTGCGCGCCCTTCTCCGGATCGGTGCACGCCACCACGATGACGATATCGGCGTTGATGCCGTTGGTGATGAACGTCTTGGAGCCGTTGAGCACCCAGTCGTCACCGTCACGGACGGCCTTGGTCTTGATGCCCTGCAGGTCACTGCCCGTGCCCGGCTCGGTCATCGCGATCGCGGTGATCAGCTCACCGGAGCAGAAGCCGGGCAGCCAGCGCTGCTTCTGCTCGTCGTTCGTCAGCTCGATGAGGTACGGAGCGACGACGTCGTTGTGCAGCGTGAACCCGATGCCGCTGTACCCACCGGCCGTGGTCTCCTCGGTGACGATGGCGTTGTAGCGGAAGTCCTTGACTCCGCCGCCGCCGAACTCCTCCGGCACTGCCATGCCCAGGAAGCCCTGCTTGCCGGCCTCGACCCAGACACCTCTGTCGACGATGTTCTGCGTCTCCCACTCCGCGTGATGCGGCGCGACGTGCTGCTCGAGAAACTTCTTGTACGAGCTGCGGAACAGGTCGTGCTCGGGCTCGAACAACGTGCGCTTCATGATTCTCCTCGTCGTGCGTACGGCGGATCTGTCTCGAGCCTAGAACCAGGTACGAGCGGGGTCGATGACCAGTGCGAGCACGTTCGGTGACCTCGGCGTCGCTGGGCGGATCCGGTGTGTTGAGCCGCGGTATCCGCGGCTCAACGCACCCAGCCGCCTCAGAGCCCGAGCACCCACCGGTGCCCGACGCGCTCGGCCACCACACCGCCGCCGGTCGCGGACGCGAGGACACCGTCGAGCCGGTCGCCGTCACCGATCACCCGGAGCCGCACGTCGGATCCGTAGGCGACGTCGTCGACGGCGAATCCGTGCACTCGCAGGACGCCCTCCACCCGACCGGCATCAGCATGGGACAAGTCCATCTCGAGGACGTCGACTCGCGCGAGCTCGCCGACCTCCGCGCGGTCGAGCGCCGCACTCACCGCGCCCGAGTAGGCGCGCACCAGTCCACCGGCACCGAGCTTGACGCCCCCGAACCACCGACTGACGACGGCCACCACATCGACCAGGTCGCGGCCGGTCAGCACGCCGAGCATCGGAACACCTGCCGTACCGCCAGGTTCGCCGTCGTCCGATGCGCGCTGACGGCGGTGCTCCTGATCTGCGCCGACGACGAAAGCCCAACAGTGGTGGCCCGCATCGGGAAACTCTGCCGACACCGCAGCGACCACGTCGAGCGCCTCGGACTCGGTGTGGACGGTGACCACGCGGGCGAGGAACCGGCTCCGCTCGATCACCGTTTCCGCATCGATGTGTCGGGTCGCGACGAGGGCATGCGGCACGGAGCCAGCCTAGACGCGGCGATTGTGCCGAGCCTGCAGGACGAGTGGCGGCAGAACCCAGGCGACGATTGCCAGAGTCACCCACCAGTACTGACCCGGCACGCCGTTCAGAGCGAAGCCGACGACGACCACCGCCGAACCACTGGCACTCCGCAGCAGGTCGACGTCACGGCGACGCACCGCGGGGCCGCGCAACCAGGAGATGCGCTGGTCGCCGCTCTCGCGCACGGTCCGCATCGTCGACGCAACGGCGAGAACCACAGCAACGATCAGGGCAACAGCCGCAACGGCCGCACGAGCAACAGAGTTCGGCAGCGCGAAGGTCGCCACGACGATTGCAACCCAGACGACGCCGATCAGCGGAACCTTCCACGCCGGCGTCGACGGCCACTCGTCCGGCGCGAGGCGCACGGGTCGCATCGGGTCGAGGTGTGGGTGGCTCACCGCTTCAGCGTGGCACAGACCGCTCAGTCTCGTCGCCGCTCCGACAGCGCGCGCAGCACCGGGTACGCGACCAGGATGCCGACCGAGCCCCACACGATGCCGCCTAGTTCGACGGATCCGATGGTCAGCGTCAAGTCACCGACACCGGCGACGAGGGCGGCCGCCGCGACCATCAGGTTGAGCGGCTTGGTGAAGTCGATCCCCGCTTCCTGCCAGATCCGCACGCCGAGAAGGCCGATGAGACCGTAGAGCACGAGCGTCGCGCCGCCGATCACACCGCTCGGGACCGTGAAGATCAGAGCGCCGAACTTCGGGGAGAACGAGAGCACCAGCGCCGTGGCGGCGGCGACCCAGTAGGCAGCGGTGGAGTACACGCGGGTGGCGGCCATGACGCCGATGTTCTCCGCGTAGGTCGTGGTGCCCGAACCACCACCGGCACCGGCGAGGACGGTCGCCGCGCCGTCCGCCATGAGGGCGTCACCGGCGACGTCGTCGAGGGACCGACCCGTCATCGCCGCGACCGCCTTCACGTGACCGACGTTCTCGGCGACGAGCACCACGACGACGGGCAGTGCGACGAGCACGACGGACAGCTGGAACGAAGGGCCCGTGAACTCGGGCAGTCCGATCCACGACGCGCTACCGAGTGCGTCGACGCGTGCGGGATCGAGAGCACCGGTGACGGCAGCGAACACCCACCCCACGACGACGCCGACGAGGATGCCGAGGCGGCCGATCAGCCCCGGCACCGCGACGGTGACCAGCAGGACCGCCACGAGAGTCACGGTCGCGACGAGCGGCTGAGCTTCGTACGAGGTCGCGGCGGTGGACGCGAGGTTCAGGCCGATGAGCGCCACGATCGCGCCGGTCACGAGCGGCGGCATGACGGCGTCGAGGACGCGGCTCCCCGCCAACCGGACGAGCAGGCCGACCAGGAACAACACCACGCCCACCACGAGCACCGCGCCGAGCTGCGCAGCGGGACCGTCGCCCGCCGTCGCCGCCAAGGGTGCGATGAATGCGAAGGACGAGCCCAGGTAGCTCGGGATCCGGCCGCGCGTGGCCAACAGGAAGATCGCGGTACCCAGACCGGAGAAGAACAGCGTCGTCGTGACCGGGAACCCTGTGATGGTCGGCACCAGCAGAGTGGCACCGAACATCGCGACGACATGCTGCATCCCGATCCCGATCGTGCGTGGCCACGAGAGCCGTTCGTCGGGAGCGACGACCGCGTCGGGCGCCACGGTGCGACCGTCACCGTGGACGGACCAGCGAGGGAAAAACTGCCTGGATCGAGTTGTCGTCACGGCGGAAATGATGTCATGCGGGAAGGCCGGAGGCCGGTCGGCAGGTCACCGGGAAGGCCGGAGGCCGGTCGGCAGGTCACAGGGAAGGCCGGAGGCCGGTCGGCAGGTCACCGGGAAGGCCGGAGGGCGGTCGGAGGGCGGGAGCGCATCACCCGAGCAGGCCGGCGGCAACCTCGCGTGCTTCGGCCGGGCTGGAGGTGGACAGCACGGCCTCGGCCGCGGCCTTGCACTGCTCGAGGGTCACGGTGCCGAGCTTCGCGCCGACACCGGCCACGGCGGCCGACGCGGCCGAGAGGGACGTGACGCCGAAGCCGACGAGGACACAGGCCAACAACGGGTCCGCGGCGGCCTCTCCGCAGACTCCGACAGGCTTGTTCACCGCTGCGCCGGCCTTCGCCGCGTGGGCGACGAGCGTCAGGACTGCGGGCTGCCACGGATCGGTCAGTGCGGCCAGGTCGGCGGACATGCGGTCGGCCGCCATCGTGTACTGCGCGAGGTCGTTGGTTCCGATGGACAGGAAGTCGACGTGATCGAGGATCCGGTCCGCGAGCAGCGCCGCGGCGGGCACCTCGATCATGACGCCGGGGGTGAGCCCGCGTTCCCGCACGTCGGCGGCGAAGGCCTGTGCCTCGGCGGACGTGGCGATCATCGGGGCCATCACCCACGGAGACGACTCGGTCGAGGCCGCCGCGGCCGCGATGGCGTCGAGCTGGCGGTGCAGGATGCCGCGATTGCCCTCGGCGATACGGATGCCGCGCACTCCGAGGGCCGGGTTGGCCTCGTCGGCGTGGTTCGCGAAGCGCAGCGGCTTGTCCGAGCCGGCGTCGAGCGTGCGGACGACCACCTTGGTGCCCTCGAACGCGGTGAGCACCTCGGCGTAGATCGAGGCCTGCTCGTCGACGGTGGGCTCGACGTCGCGGTCGAGGAAGCTGAGTTCGGTGCGGAAGAGTCCGACGCCGTCGGCCGCGGTGGACCGGGCTGCGCGAGCGCCGGCGCCGTCCTGCACGTTCGCGAGGATGTCGACACGGTGACCGTCGGACGTCCGGCCCGGCCCGCTCCAGTCGGCCACCTCGGCGAGGTGGGTGGCCGATTCCTCGACCGCGGAGCGTGCCGTGGACGGATCGGGCTCGATCTCGATGCGGCCGGTGGTGCCGTCCACCATGACGAGCGTCCCGGCGGGGACGTCGTCGAGGCCCGTCGCCGCGACGATGCACGGGATGCCGAGCTGACGGGCGATGATCGCGGTGTGGCTGGTGGGTCCACCGAGCGAGGTCGCGAGGCCGACGACCAGCGTGGCGTCGAGTCCCGCGGTGTCGGCGGGTGCGAGGTCCTCCGCCAGGAGAACCGAGGGCTCCGACGGGGTGGGCACGCCGGGCTCCGGGAGATCGGACAGCTCGGCGATCACGCGGTCGCAGATGTCCATGAGGTCGGTGATGCGCTCGGCCATGCGTCCGCCGAGCTTGGCGAACATGGCGACGAACTGGTCCGTCGCGGTGACGGCGGCGTACGCGGCGTCGGAACCCTTGCCGATGGCCTTGACGCCGGCGCCGATCCACCCGCGGTCCTCGGCCATCGCGGCGTTGGCGGCGAGCACCTCGGACGCGGAGCCGGTTGCCAGTGCGGCACGGGCCTGCAGACGTCGACCGACCTCGGCCGCCGCGGCGCGGAAGCGCTCCTTCTCTGCATCGCGCGCGTCCTCGGCGATCTCGACGGCCGTGTCGGGACGTGAGGGGCGCGGCGCCGGGCGGATCGCGGGGCCGTAGCCGACGCCGGGCACCACCGGCGTGCCCTGCACCGCGTGGGCCGTCGGCTGTGCCTCGTTCGCGGTGAGCGATCCCGTCATCTGCTTCCTCCTGCTGCGCGGTGGTGCGGGGGCATCTCGCCTACCCGCTGTGCATCGCGTCTCCCGCGATGGCTCTTGTGACTCAGATTACTCGAACCCCTTGACATGTCAACAGAGACGGGCGTAAAACAACATAAACCAACAGTGAAACAACGGATCGGACGGAGGGGCGGTGAACACGATGTACGCGGAAGAGCGGCAGAACGCCATCGCCGGCCTCATCGGACAGCGCGGTCGCGTCTCCGTCGCCGACCTGGCCGACACGTTCGGTGTCACCACCGAGACCGTGCGCCGTGACCTGGCCTCGCTCGACCGTATGGGCGTCGTGCGCCGAGTCCACGGTGGCGCAGTGCCCGCCACGTCGGTCACCGCGGTGGAGCCAGGGATGGCCGAGCGCGAACACACCCGCGCGAAGGAGAAGGACCGCATCGCCGCTGCCGCCCTTGCCTACCTGCCTGCACCCGGCGGATCCATCGCGCTCGATGCCGGCACCACCACCGGTCGCCTCGCCGCGCTGATCCCCGTCGAGTCGGATCTGACGGTGGTGACCAACTCGCTTCCCATCGCGACGCGTCTCGCCGCGGTTCCGTCCCTCGATCTCCACCTGCTCGGTGGCCGCGTCCGCGGTGTCACGCAGGCGACCGTCGGCGAGGACACCCTGCGAGTGCTCGGGACCGTGCGTGTCGACGTGACGTTCATGGGCACCAACGCGATCAGCGTCGGCCACGGTCTCTCGACTCCCGACACCGACGAGGCCGCCGTCAAGCGCGCGATGGTGAGCGCGGCGGACCGCGTGATCGTCGTCGCGGACTCGGCCAAGATCGGCCTGCAGTTCTTCATGTCCTTCGCCGCACTCGACTGTGTGGACGTCCTCGTCACCGACGACGGCATCACCGACACCGACTGCACCCGTCTGCAGCAACACGGATTGGAGGTGGTGGTCGCATGATCCTCACCCTGACGGCCAACCCCAGCATGGATCGCACGGTCTCCCTCGACGTGCCGTTGGTGCGCGGATCGGTGCATCGCAGCGCACTGACCACGACGGAGCCCGGCGGCAAGGGGGTCAACGTCGCACGCGTCGTCACCTCCGCCGGACGGACCGCCACAGCGGTGCTCCCGTGCAGCGGTTCCGATCCGCTGCTCAGCGCGCTCGGCACCCTCGGAGTCCGGTACCACGCCGTACCCACGTCGGGTGTCGCGCGCACGAACCTGACCATCAGCGAGTCCGACGGCACGACGACCAAGATCAACGAGCCCGGGGCCGGACTCGCGCCCGAGACGGTCGACGCCCTGATGGCGTCCGTCCTGGAACTCGCGCAGCGCGCCGACTGGGTCGTCCTGTCCGGATCGATCCCGCCCGGAATCGACGCCACCTGGTACGGCCGCCTCGTCACCGCGCTGCACGAGGTGTCGGCCAAGGTTGCCGTGGACACCTCCGACGATCCCCTCTCGGCGCTCGCCGCGGGCTTCCCCGCCACGGCACCGGACCTGATCAAGCCGAACGCGGAAGAACTCGCACACCTCACCGGACACGACGGCGCGGCTCTCGAAGCCAGTGCCGCACAGGGTGACCCGTATCCCACGGTCGAGGCCGCGCGCGTTCTCGTCGACCGCGGAGTGGCTGCCGTCCTGGCGACACTCGGTGGGTCCGGGGCCGTCCTGGTCACCGCGACAGGGTCGTGGTTCGCCACCCCTCCCCCGATCACCCCGCGAAGCACCGTCGGCGCGGGCGACTCGTCGTTGGCCGGATACATCCTGGCCGATCTCGACGGCGAGGACGGTGCCGGTCGACTCGCCCGGGCCGTCGCCTACGGATCCGCAGCCGCCGCCCTACCGGGCACCCGGTTGCCGACGCCGTCCGACGTCGACGTCACTGCCGTCCCCGTCCACACCCTCGACTCGTCACCCGCCGTACCCCAGTCCTGAAACCCCAGTCCTGATCTCCCAGCTCCACTCCACTCCCAGAGGAAACGACATGTCCAGTCCCACCACGGCTCACGATGCCAAGCCCGGCATCATCGCCGAGGACCTCATCCTGCTCGACGCCGATCTCGGCTCGACGAAGGACGACGTCATCGCCCGCCTCGCTCGCGTCCTCACCGACGCGGGCCGCGCATCCGATGCCGATGCACTCCGCGACGCCGCGATGGCGCGTGAAGCCCAGTCGGCCACCGGCCTGCCCGGCGGCATCGCGATTCCACACTGCCGCTCCGCCGCGGTCACGACGGCATCGCTCGGATTCGCTCGCCTGAACCCGAAGGTCGAGTTCGGCGCACCCGACGGCGACGCGGACCTGGTCTTCCTCATCGCCGCACCGGAGGGCGCAGGCGCGGAGCACATGAAGCTGCTGTCCTCGCTCGCACGCGCGCTGGTCAAGCCCGCATTCGTGACATCGCTGCGCGAGGCGGCCACCCCCGCCGACGTCGTCGCACTGGTCGAGGGCGTTCTGGCCCCGAAAGCTCCGAAGGCCGCTGCCCCCGTCACCACCACGAAGACCGCTCCTCCCGCTCCGACCGCCACGGCGGACGCTGCCAAGCACATCGTCGCCATCACCGCGTGCCCCACCGGCATCGCCCACACCTACATGGCTGCCGACTCCCTCAAGGACGCCGGCGACCGTGCGGGCGTCACCGTGCACGTCGAGACGCAGGGCTCGAGCGGCTCCACGGCACTGGACCCGGCTCTCATCGCGTCGGCCGAGGCCGTCATCTTCGCCACCGACGTGGGCGTCAAGGGCCGCGAGCGCTTCGCGGGCAAGCCTGTCATCGAGTCCGGCGTCAAGCGCGCGATCAACGAGCCCGACAAGATGGTTGCCGAGGCTCTGCGCGCCGGCGGTGACCCGAACGCCGCACGCGTCTCCGGTACCGCACCGGGAGCGTCCGCTGCCGCCGCTGCCGGTGGACTCGGCTGGGGCACGCGGTTGCGCCAGATCCTCCTGACCGGTGTCAGTTACATGATCCCGTTCGTCGCGGCCGGTGGACTCCTCATCGCCCTCGGCTTCCTTCTCGGTGGATACGAGATCAAGGGTGTCGCCGAGGACATCATGACCAACAACAGCCTCACCAACCTGCCCGACGGCGGGCTCCGCATCTTCATCGGTGCGGTGCTGTTCCAGCTCGGCGGCCTGGCCTTCGGCTTCCTCGTCCCGGCTCTGTCCGGTTACATCGCCTTCGCCATTGCGGACCGTCCCGGTCTGGCACCCGGCTTCACCGCCGGTGCGGTGGCCCTGTTCGTCGGTGCCGGCTTCATCGGTGGCCTCGTCGGTGGCCTCATCGCCGGCTTCGTGGCGCTGTGGATCAGCCGGATCGCGGTGCCGCCGTGGCTGCGTGGCCTGATGCCCGTCGTCATCATCCCGCTGGGAGCGACCCTCGTCGTCGGCGGTCTGATGTTCCTCGTGCTGGGTCGCCCGCTCGCTGCCATCACCACCGGCCTGACCAACTTCCTCAACGGCCTCTCGGGCTCGTCGGTCATCATCCTCGGCATCATCCTGGGCCTCATGATGTGCTTCGACCTCGGTGGACCGGTGAACAAGGCCGCCTACGCCTTCGCCACCGCCGGGCTCAGCGTCGACAACGAGGCATCGCTGCGCATCATGGCCGCCGTCATGGCTGCCGGTATGGTTCCCCCGCTCGCCATGGCACTCTCGTCGACTCTGCGACCGAAGCTCTACAGCGAGGCAGAGCGCGAGAACGGCAAGGCTGCATGGCTTCTCGGAGCTGCGTTCATCTCCGAGGGTGCGATCCCGTTCGCCGCGACCGACCCTCTACGTGTCATCCCCTCGATGATGGCCGGAGGCGCTGTGACCGGCGCCCTGATCATGTCCTTCGGGACGACGCTCAGCGCACCCCACGGCGGACTGCTCGTGTTCTTCGCGATGAACAACTTCTTCCTGTTCCTGCTGGCTCTGGCGATCGGCACCGTGGTCTCCGCGGCGCTCATCACCGCAGCCAAGCAGTTCGCCGGCAAGAAGCCTGCGGAGATCGTCGACGAACCCGTCGCCGTCGCAGCCTGACACCCACGTCACCACCCCCACAGCTGGCAGTATCGACACCAGCACTCACCTGACGAAGAAGGAGATCACCACGATGCCCAGCACCACGGTCACGGTCGGATCCGCCATCGGCCTGCACGCCCGTCCCGCCGCCGTCATCGCCGAGGCGGTCGCCGACTCCGGCGTCGACGTCACCCTCGAGGTGGAGGGCGAAGAGGCCGTCGACGGCGGCTCCGCGCTCATGATCATGACGCTGGGGGCCACCAAGGGCACCGAGGTCACGATCACCAGCGACGATCAGGCCACGCTCGACAAGGTGGCCGCACTGGTCGCGTCGGACCTCGACGCCTGATCTTCCGCACAGACGACGACGGCCCCCACACACCGTGGGGGCCGTCGTCATGTGTGCTTCTGTGTCTACCGCGACCGGAACAGTCGACGCACGAAGAACAGGGTCAGCACCACGACCACACCGACCGAGGCCGCGGCGGCGATCAACGGAACGAGGATGGACCCGGTGGGCTCGGCGGGTGATTCGGAGTCCGCGGTCTCGGTGGCCTCCGGGCCGGCCTCGGCGGAGGGTGCCACATCGCGCAGGACGAGGACGGCGGGACGAGCTGCAGCCGTGTCCACACCCTGCTCGGACCCGAGCAGCACCTCGTCGTCCGAGGTGAAGGCGATCGACTCGCCCTGCGGCTGCGGCGGGAGCGCGACGACGCGGGCGGGGGCCGACGCGAAGGCCGCGGCCACGTCACCGTCCCGCACGGACCACAGGTACAGATCGGTGTAGGTGCGCACGGCAGCGATGGACCCGTCGGCGCTCACGGCGCCGCCGGTGACCAGGCGACTGCCGTCGAGCAGCGGCGGACCCCCGGGTGTGGTCGTCGCGGACGGCGCGAAGTCGGCCACGCGGCGCAGCGGGGTGGGACCGGGACTCGGGAGATCGGACACCGACGTGTCCGCGGTGTACACGGCACCGGTTCCGAGACCGTCCTTCGTGAGGACGACGGGACGGCCGTCGGGCCCGATGAGGAGTGCTTCGGCATCGTGCGCACCGTCGGGATAGGTGAGCCGGTGCAGTTCACCGGCACCACCGGCCGCAGGATCCATCCGGGTGAGGGCCACGGCGTCGCGTCGACGGTCGTTGTCGCCGATGTCCGCGAGCCACAACGACCCCTCGAACGACGAGAGATCCTCGACGTCGTACGGATCCACCGGATTCGGAAGCCACTCCGCGACAGCACACTCGGAGTCGAGGCGCGCGACACGGTCGTCGGCGCCGCTGTCCCCGATCGCGTACACCGTCCCGTCGAGCACCGTCATACCCGAGAGTTCGGACAGTCCCGGATCGGTCGGCACACAGTACGGCTCCGCATCCGGTGCCTCGGTCTGCGCCGCCGCGGGAGACGCTGCCACGAGCGCCACCACGGCAGCGCCGAGCACTGGCGCGAACCGACGGCTCACGCGCTGTGGGCGTATCGCGTGAGTATCGAGGCCAGCGCCGTCGGTACGGTCGCGTCGATGCGCGTACCGCCGCTCTCGTGACTCGTGCTCGAGATCCGTCCGTCCGCATGGATGCGCGACACCAGGTCGCCGCGGTCGTAGGGCAGCAGGACGCTGACCGACACCTCGGGCGGGCGGACCAGCTCGCCGAGTCGTGTCCGCAGCTCCTCGATGCCCTCACCGGTCTTCGCGGACACGAAGACCGCACCCGGCAGCAGGCCCCGCAGCTGCGTCAGCGTGACGGGATCCGCGGCGTCGATCTTGTTGACCACGATCAGTTCCTCGGGCGCCGCGGCGTTCTGCTCGCGCACCACCGAGACGATGACCTCGCGGACCGCCTCGATCTGCCCGATGGGGAGCGGGTCGGACCCGTCCACCACGTGCAGCAGCAGATCGGCGTCCGTCACCTCCTCGAGCGTGGAGCGGAACGCCTCGACCAGCTGGGTCGGCAGGTGGCGGACGAAGCCGACGGTGTCGGTGAGCACGCACTCGCGGCCGTCCTCGAGCGTCGCCTTGCGCGTGGTCGGATCCAGGGTCGCGAACAGTGCGTTCTGCACCAGCACACCGGATCCGGTCAACGCGTTGAGCAGCGACGACTTCCCCGCGTTGGTGTAGCCGACGATGGCGATTGACGGCACGTTGCCCTGCAGCCGGCGCTCACGTTTGGTGTCGCGGGCCTGCTTCATGCCCCGGATCTCGCGACGTAGCTTCGCCATGCGCTCGCGAATGCGACGACGATCGGTCTCGATCTTCGTCTCACCGGGACCACGCAGGCCCACACCGCCGTTGCTGCCGGCGCGGCCACCCGCCTGACGCGACATGGACTCACCCCAGCCGCGCAGACGCGGAAGCATGTACTCCATCTGCGCCAGGGCGACCTGCGCCTTGCCCTCGCGGGAGGAGGCATGCTGAGCGAAGATGTCGAGGATCAGCGCGGTGCGGTCGATGACCTTCACCTTCACGATCTTCTCCAGTGCCGTCAGCTGCGCAGGCGTGAGTTCACCGTCGCACACGACGGTGTCCGCGCCGGTCGCGATGACCACCTCGCGCAGTTCCTTCGCCTTGCCGGAGCCGATGTAGGTGGAGGCGTCGGGTCGGTCGCGACGCTGCACCAGCCCTTCGAGCACCTCGGAACCCGCCGTCTCGGCCAGAGCCGCGAGTTCGGTCATGCTGGACTCCGCCTCCTCGGCGGAACCGCTGGTCCAGACACCGACGAGCACCACGCGCTCGAGCCGCAACTGGCGGTACTCGACCTCGGTGACATCGGTGAGCTCGGTGGAGAGTCCGGCCACACGGCGCAGTGCGCTGCGATCGTCGAGCTGCATGTCGCCGGTGGACCACTCGGCGTCCTGCTCGAACCCGTCGCTGTGGGAGGAACCTGTCGTGTCGGCCCTGTCGGCCGCTGCATTCGTTGTCG
Organism: Rhodococcus sp. NBC_00294; assembly: GCF_036163995.1. NCBI lineage: Bacteria > Bacillati > Actinomycetota > Actinomycetes > Mycobacteriales > Nocardiaceae > Rhodococcus > Rhodococcus sp. NBC_00294. Next base: position 2,923,284 of record NZ_CP108043.1, on the reverse strand, counting down.
TCATACGAGACCCATGATCCACGAGAACGTCCTGACGTGCACTGTCATTTACGCAACCGTGTCGCGGGGAATACCCGCACCCCGGCCGTCACGCTTCCAGCCCCGCCCACCAGGCGTCCGACAGCTCCCCCGACGCCACCAGCACCGACGGCCCCCGCATCGACGCGGAACCGTTCGACACGCGCACCGACACGACACCACCGGGAACGTGGACGGCCAGCTCGCCGTCGCCGGACCCGTCGAAGCGCAGGGCCGCGACCGCGGCGGCGACGATGCCCGTGCCACACGATCTGGTCTCCCCCACGCCGCGCTCGTGGACACGCATGCTCACCGCACCGTCCTTCGGCACGGTGACGAACTCGATGTTGACCCCGTGCGGGTACACCGCACCGTCGAAGGTGGGTTGCGCCGTGAGGTCGAGGTCGCCGAGGGTCTCCGCATCGAGATCGGCGGACACGCAGGCCAGGTGCGGATTGCCGACGTCGACGCCGATGCCCGTGAAGGACCTGCCGTCGACCTCGGTGTCGGAGGTCTCGAAGACCTGCGGGGTGCCCATCTCGACGGTGACCACGGCGTCGGTGGCGTCGTGCGAGTGCACCGTGACCGGTTTTCCGCCGGCGCGCGATCCGACGACGAACTCGTCCGAGTCCACGAGACCGGCCGCACGAACGTAATGGGAGAACACCCGGACACCGTTGCCGCACATCTCCGCGATGGACCCGTCCGCGTTGCGGTAGTCCATGAACCAGTCGCCGGCGGACACGCCCTCGGGCAGCACGTCGAGCACGCCGCGGTCGACGAGAGCACCGCTGCGGGCGACTCGCAGTACCCCGTCCGCGCCGAGCCCGGCTCGGCGATCGCACAGCGTCGCCACGCGGTGTGCGCTCAGATCGAGGAGTGCGTCCGGGTCCGGCAGCACGACGAAATCGTTCTGCGTTCCGTGTCCCTTGGTGAACTGCATGGGATCAGTCTCCCACCGGCGCGGACGTCCGCGCGATCAGCCGTTGGCGGGTGATCTCGTACAGCCCGACGGCGCCGGCGGACGGTGCTCCGAGGGAGCTCGCCGCGCCGCCTATCGGGATGGACACGACGACGTCGCAGGCATCCCGCCACGCGGCACTCATGCCGCGGGTCTCGTTGCCCACCACCAGCACCGTTCCTCCTGTGAAGTCGTGCTCGTGCGCTGCCACCGTGCCGGTCTCGTCGGTGCCCACGATCGTCATGTCGGTGCCCTGCTGCCGCAGCCTGTCCACCATCGCGCGAACCTGCTCCGGACCTCCGACCTGTCCCACGGGGAGTGCGAACAGGGACCCGGTGGTCGCGCGGACGCACGCGGGATCGAACGGGTCCGCGGCATGCCCGCTGACCAGCAGCCCGGACGCTCCGAAGGCGTCCGAGGACCGGATCAGGGTGCCGAGATTGCCCGGCGACGTCGGCCGATCGAACGCGACCACCACCGGCGCGTCGCCCGTCGGAGTCCAGTGGCCGGGATCGAGGAGCCGGGACCGTGCGAGGAGCAGGACCTCCGGTGGTTGATCGACGCGTTCGCCGAGCTCCGCCATCAACTCCGGCGCGACACCCACCGCGGACACGCCTGCGGCCCGGCAGCGGTCCACAGTCGACGTGGCCCAGGACGACAAGGGGTCGCCGGTTCGATAGAGCACGGACTCGAGAGGCCACTCGTGCTGGACGGCCAGTGTGACCGGCCGCACTCCCTGCACGAGGAAGACTCCCGCCTTGGTGCGCTTGCCGCGGGTGACGAGGTAGGACTGCCACTGCTGGAACCGCGCGTTCCTCGACAGGACGAGCGCATCGCTCATCGGTGTTCTCCCCTCGTGCGCAGTGCGGCGTCCAGCAGGTCCGATGCGCCCCCGCGCAGCCAGTGCACGCGGGGATCGCGGCCGAACCAGGACCGTTGGCGGCGAACATAGCGACGGGTACCGACGAAGGTCGCCTCGCGCGCGGCCGCCTCGTCGATCTCGCCGTCCAGCAGCTGCAGCACCTGCGCGTAGCCGATCGCTCTCGGGGCGGTGACTCCCTCGCGCAGTCCTCGACCCACGAGGGTCTCGACCTCGGCGACGAGCCCCTCGGCGAACATCGCGTCGGTGCGTGCCGCGATGCGCGCGTCCAGCTCGTCGGTGTCACGGTCGATGCCGAGGACGACGGTGTCCCAGCGCGGCTCGCCGATGGTGGGCGCCGACGCGGCGAACGGCTTCCCGGTGAGGCGTCCCACCTCGAGCGCGCGGACGATGCGTCGGCCGTCGGTCGGCAGGATCGATGCCGCGGCCGCCGGATCGGACTCGGCGAGTGCGCGATGCAGCGCCGCGACCCCCTCGGCGGCGAGCCTGGCCTCGAGTTCGGCACGCACCGCGGCATCCGTGGCCGGGAACTGCCATCGGTCCAGCAGAGCCTGGACGTACATCATCGATCCGCCGACGACGACGGGCACGACGGACTGCTCGAGCAGCTCCTCGATCTCCCGCACCGCGGCGTCCTGGTACGCCGCCACCGTTGCCGTCTCCGTGACGTCCAGGACGTCGAGTCGGTGGTGCGGGATGCCGCGACGCTCCGCGACCGGCGTCTTCGCGGTACCGATGTCCATGCCTCGGTACTGCTGCATCGCGTCGATGTTCACGATGTGCCCGCCGAGGCGCTCGGCGAGATCGAGCGCGAGGGCCGACTTGCCCGTGGCCGTGGGTCCGATCACCGCGACCGGTGTCGGTCGCGTCACAGCGACCACGAGGCGACGTGATACCCGACTCCGTAGGGGGCACCGCGAAAGAGACTGTGCGGCACCACTCGTGTGGGTCCGACCAGCGTGGCCGCCACCTGCCATGCCACCCGCCCGTCCACGCCGAGGGCATCACACAGAGCAGGATCCAGGGACGCCAGCGCATCGACGTCGGCTCTGCCGAGCGCATCGTCGATCGCGTGCTGCACCGCCTCGGCCCGGTCGTCGAACGCGCCGGGCGCCTTGTCGGTCAGGGTCGTCGCCCCGTCACCGACGACGAGCAGCCCCACGGGGCCGGGCGCGGCGTCGACGCGGCCGCGCAGGTCGAGCGCCACCGCCGCCACGTCCTGGACACTCGCGTTCCGAGCGACGAGCTGTACGGGGACCGACCACTGCGGAACAGCCTGCTCGCGAAGCAGCCCGACGGTCAGCGCGGCCAACTCCATCGCGCGATCGACAGGCCCGCGATCCGGGGCGAGACCGACCACGACATCGGCCCCGAAACCGGCGTACGTACCCGCGGCATCGCCGTCGATCCAGGTCGTGGTCGCACCGACCCCGACCCCGATCCAGCCGTGACAGGACTGCCCCAGGTCGTCGCACACCTCGCGCACGGCTGCACGCAGATCGTCCAGTTCGCCTGTGGCGGAACCGGCGAGCTCCGCGAGCAGCAACGGAGGCGACGGGACGAAGGCGAGGGCGGACAGCACGGACGCCACGGTAGTCGACCGTCCGAGGGCGTCCCTTTTCCGCGCGTCCCTCGGGGTTTGCATGGTCGCCGACGCGCGGAGGGGGTTGAATGGGCCGAGAACGACCGAGCAGAGAACCACGTAGCGCCAGGCAGCCGTGACGCGCGGCAGAGACGGAGAGAACCATGACCGAGCACGAGACGACCGAGAACGCCCCCGGCGAGGCGCAGGCGAGCCCCACACCTCCCCGGCCCGGGCCCCGACCGGGTCCTCGACCCGGCGGCGCACCGCGCCCGGCGCCCACCCGGCCCAGTGCCCCGGCCGATCCGTCCGCACCGTCGTCGTCCACAGGCGACGGGGAGTCGCACCCGACGCCGCATCCGGCTGCACACCACGTGCCGACGACGCCCGCTGTCGTCCCGGTCGTGACCGATCCGTCCCGCTGGGGCCGGGTCGACGAGGACGGTTCCGCGTGGGTACGTACCACCGACGGAGAGCGGCAGGTCGGTTCCTGGCAGGCCGGTGACGCGGCCGAGGGCCTCGCACACTTCGGGCGCCGCTACGACGATCTCGCCACGGAGGTCGCACTCCTCGAAGCGCGACTCGCCTCCGGCGCCGGCGACGCCAAGAAGACGAAGACCGCCGCCGTCGCGCTCGCCGAGACCCTGCCCACCGCTGCTGTGATCGGCGACATCGACGCGCTGGCGACCCGCCTGCAGGCCGTGATCGAACACTCCGACGAGGTCGCCGCCGAGCATCGCAAGCGCAAGGATTCCGAGCGGACCGAATCGACGGCACGCAAGGAGGCGCTGGCCGTCGAGGCCGAGACCATCGGCAGCGAATCCACGCAGTGGAAGGCCGCGGGTGACCGTCTTCGCGTGATCCTCGAGGAGTGGAAGACCATCCGCGGCGTCGACCGCAAGGTCGACGACGCCCTGTGGAAGCGCTACTCCAAGGCACGGGAGGCGTTCAACCGCCGCCGCGGCGCGCACTTCGCCGATCTCGACCGCGAACGCGGTGCCGCCAAGGTGCGCAAGGAAGAACTGGTCGCCAAGGCCGAGGAACTGTCGTCGTCCACCGACTGGGTGGGCACCGCGCAGGTGTTCCGCGATCTCCTGACCGAGTGGAAGGCCGCCGGCCGGGCTCCCCGCGACGCCGACGACTCGCTGTGGCAGAAGTTCAAGGGCGCCCAGGACGTGTTCTTCGAGGCACGCAACGCGGCTCAGTCCGAGCAGAACGCGGAGTTCGAGCAGAACGCCGAGGCGAAGGAACGGCTGCTGGCCGAGTCCGGTCACATCGACCCGTCCAAGGACATCGAGGCGGCCCGCGCAGCACTGCGGACATTGCAGGACAAGTGGGACGCCATCGGCAAGGTCCCGCGGGAGAAGATGCACGATCTCGAGGGCAAGCTCCGCGCGATCGAGAAGCGCGTCCGCGACGCCGCCGACTCCGAGTGGCGACGCACCGACCCCGAGGCGATGGCGCGCGCGGCTCAGTTCCGCGAGCGGGTCGCGCAGTTCGAGGAGCAGGCCCAGAAGGCCGAGGCCGCGGGCAAGGCCAAGGACGCCGAGAAGGCCCGTGCGCAGGCACAGCAGTGGCGCGAGTGGGCCGACGCCGCCGACAGCGCCCTCGGCGGTCTGTGACTCCGGAGGATCAGTTGTCGCGGCGCCGGGACGTGTCCAGCACGTTCTCGCGCCGCGCCTCGTCCATCACGGCCGCGTCGCGCCGGGCGGCGGCAGCCGCCCACTGAGCGTTGGAGCGGTTCCACACCACCTTGAACCAGTGGAACGCCAGCACGACCACGAGCAACCAGCCGAGGACGAGGCCCAGCCCGGGGCCGGCCCCGGTGAGGCCGACGGGAACGGTCTGACGCGACCAGATGGCCAGGATGCCCAGCACCGTCGCCACCCCGGACCCGTAGAGCGCGACCCAGGCCAGCGCCCAGCGTTGAGTGACCAGGGCGAGGGCCGAGAAGCCGACCGCGAACACCAGGGTCAGCCACACGAAGATGCGTGACGGCAGTGCCACCGACTCCGCCACGGCGTCCTCGTCGTGCACCAGCACGTCCCACGCGTTGGCCGAACCTGTGTGCGGCAGTGCGAAGCTCAATAGCAGCAACAACACCACCACTGCCACGACGACGGCGCGGACCCCCGGGTCGATACGACCCGAGATCCGCTTCTCGGCGGCCGCCGGATCGGACCCGGTCGTCGGCTCGGTACTCACAGTGAACATCCCATCGTCGTGACCGGCTCGGGCGCCGGGGCGCCGACGGACGGCAACCCCAACCCGACACCGACCGGTGCGGTCCGGGGCATCGTGCCCCGCTCGTGTCGGTCGCCGGCCGTGGTGCGCCGGTGCGAGCGCACCGGGACGTCGGCGACCAGGTGGTACGGCTTCGCGTCGGTCACCGTGGTGACGACGACGTCGCCGGGCCGGACGGCGCGGTCGATGGCGCCCGTCGGGGTGAAGTGCACGAGTCGCCCGTCGCGGGTGCGTCCACTCATCCGCTCGGTGACGGCGTTCTTGCGTCCGGCCCCGTCGGCGACGAGCAACTCCACCTCGGTTCCGACGACGCGACGGTTCTCCTCGTGGGAGATCTCCTCCTGCAGAGCGGCGAGCCGTTCGTAGCGTTCCTGCACGACGGCCTTCGGCACCTGATCCGGCATGTCGGCGGCCGGCGTTCCCGGTCGCTTGGAGTACTGGAACGTGTAGGCGCTGCTGAAGCGAGCGCGACGGACGACGTCGAGGGTCTCCTGGAAGTCCTCCTCGGTCTCCCCGGGGAAGCCCACGATGATGTCCGTCGTCAGTGACGCGTGCGGGATGGCTTCGCGCACCCGGTCGATGATGCCGAGGAACTTCTCCTTGCGGTACGAGCGGCGCATGGCACGCAGCACGCGGTCCGATCCGGACTGCAGAGGCATGTGCAGCGTCGGGCACACGTTGGGCGTCGACGCCATCGCCTCGATGACGTCGTCGGTGAACTCGGCGGGATGCGGCGAGGTGAACCGGACGCGCTCGAGACCGTCGATCTCCCCGCACGCGCGCAGGAGCGATGCGAACGCACCCCGGTCACGCGGCTGCTCGGGATCCGCGAACGAGGCGCCGTACGCGTTGACGTTCTGTCCGAGCAGCGTCACCTCGAGCACGCCCTCGTCGACGAGGGCCTGCACCTCGGCGAGGATGTCGCCCGGCCTGCGGTCGACCTCCTTGCCGCGCAGTGCGGGCACGATGCAGAAGGTGCAGGTGTTGTTGCACCCCACCGAGATGGACACCCACCCGGAGTAGGCGGAGTCGCGCTTGGCCGGGAGAGTCGAGGGGAACGCGTCCAACGACTCGAGAATCTCGACCTCGGCGCGCTGGTTGTGGCGCGCCCGATCGAGCAGCGCCGGCAGGGATCCGATGTTGTGGGTGCCGAACACGACGTCCACCCACGGCGCCTTCGTGACCACGACGTCGCGGTCCTTCTGTGCGAGGCACCCACCGACGGCGATCTGCATGTCCGGGTTCTCGTCCTTGGCCGGCCGGAGTTGGCCGAGGTTGCCGTACAACTTGTTGTCGGCGTTCTCCCGTACCGCACACGTGTTGAAGACGACGAGATCGGGGGACGACCCGGAGTCGGCCTTCTCGTAACCAGCCTTCTCGAGAAGGCCGGACAGTCGTTCGGAATCGTGCACGTTCATCTGGCAGCCGTACGTGCGCACCTCGTAGGTGCGCGCAGTCCCGGACCGCGCAGGCAGGGTCTGGGTGTCGATCGTGTCCACCCCTCCAGGGTACGGCGGCGCTCGAACCCGACCCACCGAGCGGTCCGAGTAAAGTTTCCATTACATATCCGCGGTCCCCGCACCAAAACGAGCAGTGGCGGAGGAAACTACCTCTAGGGTCATCGCCATGACCCACCCTGACGGCGAGCGCGAACATCGCTCGTCCACAGCATCGTCTGCCCCCATGATCGCGATGCACGGCGTGCAGAAGCACTTCGGTGATCTGCACGTCCTCAAGGACATCGAACTCGACGTTCCCAGCGGCCAGGTCGTCATCGTCCTCGGCCCCTCCGGGTCGGGTAAATCGACGTTGTGCCGCACCATCAACCGGCTCGAGCCCGTCGACGAGGGCACCATCGAGGTCGACGGCAAGGCACTTCCCTCCGAGGGCAAGTCGCTCGCCGCGCTCCGCGCGGACGTCGGCATGGTCTTCCAGTCCTTCAATCTTTTCGCGCACAAGACGATTCGTGAGAACGTCATGCTCGGGCCGACGAAGGTCCGCAAGATGAAGAAGGACGAGGCCGAGAAGACCGCGCAGCGTCTGCTCGAGCGCGTCGGCATCGCCAACCAGGCGGACAAGTACCCCGCACAGCTCTCCGGCGGCCAGCAGCAACGTGTCGCCATCGCGCGTGCACTCGCCATGAACCCCAAGGTGATGCTCTTCGACGAGCCGACGTCCGCGCTCGACCCCGAGATGGTCAACGAAGTGCTCGACGTCATGACCTCGCTGGCCAAGGAGGGAATGACCATGGTCGTGGTGACCCACGAGATGGGCTTCGCCCGCCGCGCCGGCGACCGTGTCATCTTCATGGCCGACGGTCAGATCGTCGAGGACACCGATCCCGAAACCTTCTTCACCACACCGAAGTCCGATCGCGCCAAGGACTTCCTCGGCAAGATCCTGAGTCACTGATCTCCCACCCGCTCGTCACACCTTCTGGAGGATCTCGATGAGAATCACCCGTACCGCCCGTGTCGGCGTCGCCGCACTCGCGCTCGCCTTCGCCGCCACCGCGTGTGGTGGCGACGAGGCCACCAGCGCATCGTCCAGCGCCGAGAGCGGTAAGCTGACCGTCGGCATCAAGTTCGACCAGCCGGGCCTGGGCCTGCGCACCCCCGACGGCTCGTTCAGCGGCTTCGACGTCGAGGTCGCGAAGTACGTCGCCGGCAAGCTCGGTGTCACGCCGGAGAACATCACGTTCAAGGAGTCGCCGTCGGCGCAGCGCGAGACGCTGATCGAGAACGGTGAGGTCGACTACATCGTCGCCACCTACTCGATCACCGACGCCCGCAAGGAGAAGGTCGACTTCGCCGGACCGTACTTCGTCGCCGGACAGTCGCTTCTCGTCGCCGACGGCAACACCGACATCACGGGCCCCGAGTCGCTCAGCGGTGGCAAGCGCCTCTGCTCCGTCTCGGGCTCCACCCCCGCGCAGAAGGTCAAGGACCAGTACGCGCAGGACGTGCAGCTGCAGGAGTTCGACACCTACTCCGCCTGTGTCGAGGCACTGCGCAACGGCGCCGTCGACGCGGTCACGACCGACGACATCATCCTGGCCGGCTACGCGGCTCAGTACCCGGGTGAGCTCAAGGTGGTCGGCGAGCCGTTCACCGAGGAGCGCTACGGCATCGGCCTGGCCAAGGGCGACGACGAGACCCGCACCAAGATCAACGACGCGATCGACGCCATGATCGAGGACGGGTCGTGGCAGAAGGCATTCGAGGACACCGTCGGACCGTCCGGGTACCCGCTGCCCGCACAGCCGACCGTCGATCGCTACTGATCACCACTCTTCGCGAGACCCGAACGGGCGGTTCACACCGGTGAACCGTCCGTTCGACTCGTCACCGCTCTCGGAAGGAGTCGCCGGTGGACATACTGAGTGACTACGCGCCCGAACTCCTCGACGCGTTCTGGATGACGATCAAGCTGACGGTGCTCTCCGCCATCGGCGCTCTCGTCCTCGGCACCCTGCTCGCGGCGATGCGGGTCTCCCCCGTTCCCGTCGCGCGGTGGATCGGTGCCACCTACGTCACCATCTTCCGCAACACCCCGCTCACGCTGATCCTGCTGTTCTGCGCCTTCGGCCTCTACCAGACCCTGGGCGTCACGCTCGCCGATCAGGCGTCCCCGACCGGCCAGGCGGACAACAACTTCCGGCTCGCCGTTCTCGGTCTCAGCATCTACACGGCCTCGTTCGTGTGCGAGTCGCTGCGGTCCGGAATCAACACCGTGAACGTCGGTCAGGCGGAGGCCGGGCGTTCGCTCGGTCTGACGTTCTCGCAGAACCTGCGCTTCATCGTGCTCCCCCAGGCGTTCCGTGCGGTCATCGGCCCGCTGGGCAGCGTGCTCATCGCCCTGACGAAGAACACGACCGTCGCCGCGGCGATCGGCGTCCTCGAAGCGGCCATCCTGATGAAGGAAATGATCGAGAACGAGGCGGCGATCTTCGTCGTCGGCGGTATCTTCGCGCTCGGCTTCGTCATCCTGACCTTCCCCACCGGCCTCTTCTTCGGCTACCTCGGCAAGCGATTGGCGGTTGCCCGATGACCACAGCGAACGCACCTCTGAGCACCGAGGCACCGCCCAAGAAGGTCGCCTCCGCCGAACGCGCCACCGTTCTCTACGACGCTCCGGGGCCCCGCGCCAAGGTGCGCAATCACATCATCTCGGCCGTCGTGCTCGTCCTGGTACTGCTGGCGGCGTACGTGATCTACGCGAAGCTGGACGAGAAGGGCCAGTTGACATCGGAGAAGTGGAGCCCGTTCGTCGAGTCGTCGACCTGGACGACGTACCTGGTTCCCGGCATCCAGGGCACCCTGGTCGCCGCGGGGCTGTCGATCGTGCTGGCGCTGATCCTGGGCGCGGTCCTGGGCATCGCGCGCCTGTCGGACCACCGGCCGGTGCGGCTGGTCGCCGGATTCTTCGTCGAACTGTTCCGCGCCATCCCGGTGCTGATCCTGATGATCTTCCTGTACCAGTTCTTCGCCGAGTACCAGGTGTTCAAGTCCCGCTACCTGGCCCTGGCCGCGGTGGTGACGGGCCTGACGCTCTACAACGGCTCGGTCATCGCCGAGATCGTGCGGTCGGGCATCCAGTCCCTGCCGAAGGGTCAGACCGAGGCGGCCATGGCCATCGGCCTGCGCAAGGGCCAGATCATGCGCATGATCCTGCTTCCCCAGGCCGTGACCGCGATGTTGCCGGCCATCATCTCGCAGATGGTGGTGGCGCTGAAGGACTCCGCGTTGGGCTACATCATCGGCTATGTCGAGGTGGTCCGGTCGGGCCAGCAGGTCGGTGCCTTCTACGGCAACTTCCTGCCGGCGCTGATCATCGTGGCCATCATCATGATCATCCTGAACTCGCTGCTGACGTACCTCGCCACGAAGGTGGAGAAGCGACTGCGACGAGCGAAGAAGAGTCCGGTTCCTGTCGATCAGGGTGCCGCCATGGGTGGCGCGACAGTCTGACGTTCTAGTACTCGAGGCCTTCGGAATCGTTTCCGAGGGCCTCGAGTTCTGTCCGAACCACGTCGAAGGCCATGCCCTGGGCGAACCCGCGACGCGCGAGCATCGACACGAGCTTGCGCACCACCTTGTCGCGTTGCGCACGCCGCTCCCGCGGATCCTCGATCTCCTCGTTCAGAGCGGACAGCAGAGCCGGGGCTCGGAGCTTCTTGACGACCAGTTCGCGCGCACGCTCCCGCTCGTCCTCGGGCTCGATCATGTCGAGTGCCTCGGTGGCCAGCACCGGATCGATGCCCTTGGTGCGTAGTTCTGTGCGCAGCGCCTGCTTGCCTCGGCCCGAGTACGTGTGTCGCGAGCGGACCCACTGATGGGCGAAGTCGCGATCGTCGACCAGCTTGATCTCGGTCAGCCTGTCGAGCACGGACGTGATGATCTCGTCCGTGAATCCTTTGGCGGCCAACCGCTGTTCGAGCTCGACGCGGCTCCGGGCGCGATCGGTGAGCAACCGCAACGCGGCATCCTTGGCCTGCACCGCCGTGCCCCCGCCCGGGGGCGGCGTCTCGCCCGATCGGCGGCCGGAACGGGACCGGGCGCCCGACGTACGTCGGGCGCCCGGTGCACGCGAGTCCGGAAACTCGTCGTCGTTCACAGTCGAGAGACCTGCTGTCAGAAGTCGACCGGAGCAGCGACGGCCTCGTCGGGCGTACGCACGTCTGCACCGATGCCGAGCTTCTCCTTGATCTTCTTCTCGATCTCGTCACGGATGTCGGTGTTCTCGAGCAGGAACTTGCGTGCGTTCTCCTTGCCCTGGCCCAGCTGATCACCCTCGTAGGTGAACCAGGAGCCGGACTTGCGCACGAAGCCGTGCTCGACACCCATGTCGATGAGCGAGCCTTCCTTGCTGATGCCCTTGCCGTACAGGATGTCGAACTCGGCCTGCTTGAACGGCGGCGACACCTTGTTCTTGACCACCTTGACGCGGGTGCGGTTACCGACTGCGTCGGTTCCGTCCTTGAGCGTCTCGATACGACGGATGTCCAGGCGCACCGATGCGTAGAACTTCAGCGCCTTACCGCCCGTCGTGGTCTCGGGCGAGCCGAACATGACGCCGATCTTCTCGCGCAGCTGGTTGATGAAGATGACCGTGGTGCCGGACGAACTGATGGCGCCGGTGATCTTGCGCAGGGCCTGGCTCATCAGGCGGGCCTGCAGACCGACGTGACTGTCACCCATCTCGCCCTCGATCTCAGCACGGGGAACCAGGGCTGCCACGGAGTCGACGACCAGGATGTCGATGGCACCGGACCGGATCAGCATGTCCGCGATCTCGAGCGCCTGCTCACCGGTGTCCGGCTGGGAGACCAGCAGCGCGTCGGTGTCGACACCGAGCTTGGCGGCGTAGTCCGGATCGAGGGCGTGCTCCGCGTCGATGAACGCGGCGATGCCGCCGGCGGCCTGTGCGTTGGCGACCGCGTGGAGCGCGACCGTCGTCTTACCCGAGGACTCCGGGCCGTAGACCTCGACGATGCGGCCGCGCGGGAGTCCGCCGATGCCGAGCGCGACGTCCAACGCGATCGAACCCGTGGGGATGACGGCGATGGGCACACGGGCCTCGTCGCCGAGACGCATGACCGACCCCTTGCCGAAGTTCTTGTCGATCTGCGCGAGCGCGAGATCGAGCGCCTTGTCCCGATCGTATGCAGCTGCAGCCATCATGGTCTCCTTCTCGAAGTTCTTGTCCCCGAAGCGTCTGTACCCCGTCGATCTGTCGCCAAGGTAGAGGGGGGTACCGACAAGAACCGCTGCCGTGCGATTCCCGTCGACTCTGCACACGACTATAAGCGAACAGGTGTTCGATACCCAGCGACACGCCGGAGGTTCACCACCGCGATCGGGGAACGTCGAACTCGACGCACAGTGCACGCCACACGTCCTTCGGATCCTCGCCGTCCTCGATGGCCTGCGCGGCGGTGCGGTTCCCGAGGCTCAGCAGCAGGTGGTCGACCAGCATCGAGTCCCCGGTCACGGTTCCGAACTGTTCGGCGACACGGTCGTGGAAGTCGGTCAGGCGCACCATGTCACCGTAACCCGGGACGTCCGCGCTCCCCCTCAGCGCGGGCGGGAGTCGACGATCACGCTGCGGCACACCGCGACGGGATCCTCGACCGCGGCGGCGGTCGCCGCGGCGCGACCTGCCGCGGCGGCGTACGTCGAGTCGCTCAGCACCCGGTCGATCGCCTCCGCCACGGCGTCGGCGGACACCGGACGCACGATCGTGGCGCTTCCCTGCCGGGCCGCGCGGTTGGCCAGTTCCCACTGATCTCCCCCGCCGGGGATCACGACCACCGGGACGCCGGCGGACAGCGACTTCGCCAACATCCCGTGGCCGCCGCCGCACACCACGACCGACGCCAGCGGCAGCAGCGCGTCCTGGCGCCCCAGTCCGCCCACCGCCCAGGACGGTAGACCGGCCGGAACGTCGTCCACCGTGGTGATCACCAGTCGACGACTCCGGCCGCGCGCACGTGAGGCCGCCGCCGCCTCGACAGTGGCCTCGACCATGGACACGGCGCCGGTCGCGGCCGTCGACGGTGCCAGCAGGATCAGCGGTTCGGTCCCCGGCGGCGGGTCGAGGAGAGCGGTCGTCGGCTCCCACAACAACGGACCGGCGACCCGCGCCTCGGCCGGCCAGTCCGACCGCGGCACCTCGAGCGCGGGGATGGTCGCGACGAGGCGCCGCGCGGGGCCGGGGTCCGACGCGGGCAGACCGACGCCCTCGCGCGCCCGAGCGCGCTGCGCCAGCCCCGCTCGGACGGAGCGGTCCGTCAGAGCTCGCATCACGGTGTCCCGCAACCGACCTCGCAGTCCCGTGCCCGGTGCGAGACCACTCCCGATCGGGGGCAACGACACGGAGGGCCGGTAGAGCGGGTGCGGAGACAGTTCCACCCAGGGAACTCCCAGCCGCTCGGCGGCGAGACCGCCGCCGGCCGTGAGAATGTCCGAGACCACCAGATCGGGAGCCGCCTCGGAGAGCACCGGCAGCAGCATCGAGGACATGTGGGCCGCTCGCTCGTGGATTCTGCGGCCGGCGTCCGCGTCGTCGTCCTCGGGTCGCGGTTCCAGTCCCGGCAGCAGGCGAGTGTCCACCCCGTCCGCTCGCGCGGCGTCGAGCCACCGATCGCCGGTGTAGACCACGGCCGTCTCTCCTGCGGCCGTCAGCGCCTTCGCGAGCGCGATGGCAGGGAAGGCGTGCCCCGCATCGGGGCCGGCGACCACCGCGACGAGCATGGGCGAAGCCTAGGTCAGCGCGGCACCGGGGACGTCAGAAGGGTGACTTCGCCGAGTCGCGATCGCCGCTCATCGCGCGGAAGAGGAAGTAGAGACCGGTTCCCACCACGGCCAGCGCCACCAGGGGGAACAGCGCCTTCAGCAGGGCGCCGAGAACGACGATGCCGATCCACACCAGAACGATCGCACCGAGAATCTTCCAGAACATGTCGAACTCCTTCTCGTCGGGGACTCCCGTCGCCGGCCGCGGTGGAGTTCACCGGCGATCCGTCGACGAGTTCGACACTGCCAGAACCGAACTGGCACAGCACCGAATCGTCGCGGAGTTCAGGGTGAGGATCGGGGTCGACCCCGAGGACGGTAGGTCGATCTCAGGGTCGCGGTCGGGGTGAGACCGCCGCCGAGGTCAGGGCTTCTGCAGGTGCTCGAGGCCGAATGCCCAGCCCTCGAGGCGATCGGACGCGAACTGGAGGGCGTCCCGTCGCGCGTCGAGTGCGGTGAGCGAACCGGAGGCGCCCGGCGCGGTGAGCAACGCAGCCGCGGCGACGAGCCCGTCGAACTGGTGCACACCGTCCGTCAACCGGGCCGCGGTGGACCCGATGGACCCGGACAGATGGACCGCTGCAGCCGGACTTCCCAGCGCTGCTCTCTCCATCGCGACGATGTCGTGCGCGACCTCGGTGAGGGCTACCGACGCGGCCGCGGCGATCCGAGTCGTGTCGTGCACGTCGTCCGCGGCGACCGCCCCGGATCGAGCGAGGATGCCCGTCAGCTCGTGCAAACTGCGTTCGGCGGCCGCGAGACGTTCGATGGGCTCGCGAGCGGCGGAGCCCACCGGAGGCAGAGCACGGCGGACCGGCGCTGCTGCCGGCAGTGGCTGGGCCCGCAGCCGTCGGTAGGCCGCCGCCGCGGCCACGGCGGGCACCGCGAACAACACCGTGGTGCCCGATCCCCCGACGACGATCCAGTCGGGTGCGGACGTGGCCGCCACCGTGACGGTGGCGACGCCCATCGACCCGGACGCCGCACCGAAGAGCGTGGCCCGCCGGCGAGTCCGACGGATCCGCCGTTCGGCCTTCTTCCGCGGGTCGTTCCACGACTTGGCGGCGTCGAGGAACGGCCGCGTGACGTCGACGACGCCACGAGCCCGAGCGCGCACCAGATCGGCCGCGCGCCCCACCTCGGCCGGAGCAGTGGGCCGCTCGTGCCACATCGGCCGTCGGTGCGGGTCGCCGTGTCCGGACATCAACGCTCCGTGAGGGTCTCGTGCAGGCGGATCAGTTGGCCTGAGGAGGCTCGGGGGTCGCCTGCGGGGACGACAGGTTCTTCTGCGTGGACACGCCGTCCGCGGAGGGGCCAGCGGTGAGCGAGTCGCCCGCCATGGAGGCGCGGATCTGCTCGAGGCGGCTGTGTCCGGCCATCTGGACGCTCGCCTGCTGGACCTCCATCATGCGGCCCTGCACGGAGTTCTGAGCGAGCTCGGCGGAGCCGAGCGCGTTGGCGTAGCGGCGCTCGATCTTGTCCCGGACGGCGTCGAGGCTGGGCGTGTTGCCCGGAGCGGACAACGTGGAGTCCATCGAGCGGAGCGACTCGCTGACGCGCTCCTGCATCTTGGCCTGCTCGAGCTGGCTGAGCAGCTTGGTGCGCTCGGCGACCTTGGCCTGCAGCGTCATGGCGTTCTGCTCGACGGCCTTCTTGGCCTGGGTGGCGGCCTGGAGCGCCTGGTCGTGCAGAACCTTGAGGTCCTCGACGCTCTGCTCGGCGGTGACCAGCTGAGCCGCGAACGCCTCGGCGGCATTGGTGTACTGGGTGGCCTTCTCGACGTCGGCAGCCGCATTGGCCTGGTCGGCGAGGGTGACGGCCTGGCGCGCATTGGCGTTCAGCTTCTCCACCTCGTCGAGCTGGCGGCTGAGCTTCATCTCGAGCTGGCGCTGGTTACCGATGACCGACGCGGCCTGCTGCGAGAGCGCCTGGTGCTGACGCTGGGCGTCCTCGATGGCCTGCTGGATCTGGACCTGCGGATCCGCCTTCTCGTCGATCTTGGAGTTGAACAGAGCCATCAGATACTTCCAGCCCTTGACGAAAGGATTGGCCATCGGTTCTTCCTGCCTCCATGTGATCCGCCGCGTACGCGACCCGGCTGGCGACCGTCACCGCCGGTGATGCTGCGCGTGTCCGGGACACGCGGTCTGTCTGTGATCGGTACCCGCCATGATCCCATGTCGAACCACGAATGGTCGGAAACGGGACGCGAAGATCAGGCAGCGGCGAGTGCTCGCGCGGTCGGGGCCGGGATGACCACGCGCGTCTCGTCCGAGATGTGGGCCGCACCGCGCTCGGCGGGAACACCCGTCGACGCGGCCGCACTCGCCATCGTGTCCGTGAGCGATTCGCTCACATCGAACAGAACGTCCGACAGTGGGACGTCGAGGGCATCGCAGATGGCGTTGAGCAGTTCGCTCGACGCCTCCTTGCGGCCACGCTCGACCTCCGAGAGATACCCGAGGCTGACGCGCGCCGTGTTGGAGACCTCGCGCAACGTGCGGCTCTGAGCGACCCGTGTGCGGCGAAGACTGTCGCCCAATGCCTCACGCAAGAGCAGCGCCATGTGGCCCCTCCTTCATCGTGTTCGAACTACGTCGTGGTCGACCGCGGGAACGCCTGTCGGTGCACCGTCGCTCGACCCTCGTCCACCTACAACGCCGGAACGGTCCGATCGGTTCCCGCGACGCGTGTGGACACCCGTCGGAACGGGTGAGAGAACCCTAACCCCCGCCCGCGATCCGCACGCGGCGGAGCACCGGACGGCTCATCGCCCGTCGTGTGGTGTCCGGACCCGCGGCCGCACTGCCTGCACCACATAGTCGAGGCCTGTGATCACGGTCAGCGCCACGGCCACGATCATCAGCACCATCGCTGCCGGGATCACAGCGTCGGGAAGCGGCAGAACGTAGACCCCGATGGCCACGCTCTGGACGAGGGTCTTGAGCTTGCCGCCGCGTCCCGCGGGGATGACACCGTGCCGCAGGACGGCGAACCGCAGGAGCGTGATGCCGATCTCGCGGGCACCGATGACGAGGGTGATCCACCAGGGCAGGTCCCCCAGCATGGACAGTCCGACCAGGGCCGCCCCGATCAGTGCCTTGTCGGCGATGGGGTCCGCCATCTTGCCGAACTCCGTCACGAGCCCGTGCTTGCGCGCCAGTTGGCCGTCGATGCGATCGGTGATCGCCGCGACGACGAAGATCCCGAAGGACGCGAGCCGCCACCCGGTCTCCTGGCCACCGTCCGCGAACAGAGCCCACAGGAACACCGGGACCAGCGCGATCCGCAGGACGGTCAGGACGTTGGCGATGTTGAGCAGTGGAGCCGGAGTGAGCGGGCCCGAGCCGACGACGGCGTCCGGCGTCGGCGCGGACGCGTCACCGGGGCCACGACCGACGTCGTACTGAGCGCTCACGTCGCCGAGCCCGCTCTCGGGACGTGACGTGAGTTACCGGCGCGGGACACACGGTCACAATATCGGTACGCCCGATGACTACTGTTCACCCCATGACTTCCGACCTCGATCCGGAGACGGACTCCCGGGCGGCGCAGGATCGCGCAGACGTCCGGACCGCGTCCGGGTCCACCACCGAGCGCGTGCGCCTGCGCCGTGCCCGCACCTCCGACATCCCGGAGATCAAGCGACTCATCGACATCTACGCGGGCCGGATCCTGCTCGAGAAGAATCTCGTGACCCTCTACGAGGCGGTCCAGGAGTTCTGGGTCGCCGAGGTCGACGGTGTCGTCGCCGGCTGCGGCGCGCTGCACGTGCTGTGGGCGGATCTCGGCGAGATCCGCACGGTCGCCGTCGATCCGTCCGTCAAGGGCCACGGCGTGGGCCACCTCATCGTGTCCCGGTTGATCGACGTCGCCCGCGAACTGCAGCTCTCCCGCATCTTCGTGCTCACCTTCGAGGTGCCGTTCTTCGCCCGCCACGGGTTCTCCGAGATCGACGGGACCCCGGTCACCGCCGAGGTCTACGCGGAGATGTGTCGCTCGTACGACACCGGTGTCGCCGAGTTCCTCGATCTCAGCTACGTCAAGCCGAACACTCTCGGCAACACCCGCATGCTGCTCACGCTCTAGATCACCCACCACCCGCTCACACCGCAGGAGAACATCGATGGCCCATTTCCTCGTCAACTACACGTACTCGTCGGCCACCGCCGAGGGACGCGACCGCGTCCGCGCCGAGCACCGCGACTGGCTGCGGGATCTCCTCGCTCGCGACATCGTGGTGGTGGCGGGGCCGTACGCGGACGACAGCGGCGCCACCATCATCGTCAAGGGTGAGAGTGCGGACCAGGTGGGAACGCTGTTCGCCGAGGACCCGTTCGCGGTGGAGAAGCTCGTCGACGCCGTGGCGATCCAGGAGTGGAAGCCGGTGATGGGCGTCCTCGCGGAGTGACCCGCCCTCCGGCACCCGCCGGACACACGAACAGCCCGGCACCTCTCGGTGCCGGGCTGTTCTCGTGCGGGACGGATCAGCGCGAGTCGCGCTCGGTGTCCATGACGCCGGTCGACGTGGTACCGGTCGAGGCGGCCGTGGTGTCGTCGCCGAGGACCGGGCTTCCGGTCTCGCCGTCCTTCACCGCGGGCTTCGCGTCGCCGCGGGTCTTGAGCAGGCTGGCCACGGTGGTGACGATCAGGATGCCCATGATGACACTGAGCGACACTCCGGTGCTGATCTCGGGGACCGACAGGTTCTCGCCGCCGTTGATGAAGCCGAGCTCGTTCTCGTGGAGCGCGTGGAGGACGAGCTTGACGCCGATGAACGCCAGTACCAGGGACAGGCCGTAGGACAGGTAGACCAGGCGATCGAGCAGTCCGCCGATCAGGAAGTACAACTGGCGCAGACCCATGAGGGCGAACGCGTTGGCCGTGAAGACGATGTACGGCTCGGTGGTGAGACCGTAGATCGCCGGGATCGAGTCCAACGCGAACAGGATGTCGGTGAAACCGATGACGACCAGGGCCAGCAGCATCGGGGTGACCACGCGCTTGCCGTCGATCTTCACCGTCAGACGATCACCGTGGTACTCGTCCGTGGTGGGGAGGATCTTCTTGGCGAACTTCATGATCTTGGTGTCCTGCTGGACCTCGTTCTCCTCCTCTTCCCCGGCCTCCTTGATGAGCTTGTAGGCCGTGTAGATGAGGAACGCACCGAAGAGGTAGAAGACCCAGCTGAAGTTGTTGATGGCCGCGGCACCGAGGGCGATGAAGCCACCGCGCATCACGAGCGCCATCACGATGCCGATGAGCAGCACCTTCTGCTGGTACTGACGCGGTACGGCGAACGTCGTCATGATGATGAGGAAGACGAACAGGTTGTCGACGCTGAGCGCCTTCTCGGTGACGTACCCGGCGAAGTACTCACCGCCGTAGGTCGCGCCGTACTGCCAGAACACGATTCCGCCGAAGATGATGGCGATCGTGATGTAGACGACGGACCACGTCGCCGATTCCTTGAAGGTCGGCTCGTGGGGGGTCTTCACGTGAGCGAAGAAGTCGAAGACGAAGAGTCCCAGGATCACCACGATGGTGACGATCCAGACTGTGGACGAGACATTCATGTGAGCAACTACCTCCGGTAGTCCATGGGTGGGCTCCGGAGGTCTCTCCCACAGAACCAGTGATGATGTCTCGTGTGACCACTGTGTCTGCCGATGACCCGGATCGAGGCAGGGCTCGATCGTGCTGACGGGTCCTTCGCAAGCTGGGGATACTCCCCTCCTGAGAACAACCATGCCACAGCCCCGGCCGTATGGAGGCACGCGAAGGGTAATGCACAGGTAAAACTCAGCTAGCGTGAGAGTCAATTCACAACGGGGCCACCGTCACTCGTCCGGATTGTCCGACTCTCCCGGATCCCCGCCCTTGATCGACCACAGCAGCCCGTCCAACTCGTCGGGCTTGACCAGGACGTCGCGGGCCTTCGATCCCTCGCTCGGGCCGACCACGCCGCGCGTCTCCATCAGATCCATGAGCCTGCCGGCCTTGGCGAAGCCGACGCGCAACTTGCGCTGCAGCATGGACGTCGAGCCGAACTGACTCGTCACGACGAGTTCGACGGCTTGGAGCAGCACGTCGAGATCGTCGCCGATGTCGGCGTCGACGTCCTTCTTCTCCGCGGCCTTCTGCGCGGTGACGCCCTCCTGGTACTCCGGCTCCGCCTGGTTCTTGGCGAAGTCGACGACCGCGGTGATCTCCTCGTCGGTGATGAAGGCGCCCTGTAGACGGGTGGGCTTGCCCGCGCCCATCGGCAGGAACAGGGCGTCGCCCATACCGATGAGCTTCTCCGCACCCTGCTGATCCAGGATGACGCGGGAGTCGGTCAGCGACGACGTGGCGAACGCGAGCCTGGACGGGACGTTGGTCTTGATCAGGCCCGTGACGACGTCGACGGACGGGCGCTGGGTCGCGAGCACGAGGTGGATGCCGGCCGCGCGCGCCTTCTGCGTGATGCGGACGATCGCCTCCTCCACGTCCCGCGGCGCGGTCATCATCAGGTCCGCGAGCTCGTCGACGATCGCGAGGATGTACGGGTAGGGCTTGTAGACGCGCTCGCTGCCGAGCGGTGCGGTGATCTCGCCCGACTTCACCTTCTTGTTGAAGTCGTCGACGTGGCGCACCCGGTTTGCCTGCATGTCCTGGTAGCGCTGCTCCATCTCCTCGACCAGCCAGGCGAGGGCCGCGGCAGCCTTCTTCGGCTGCGTGATGATCGGCGTGATGAGGTGCGGGATCCCCTCGTACGGGGTCAGCTCGACCATCTTGGGGTCGATGAGGATCATCCGGACCTCCTCCGGCGTCGCCCGCGCGAGCAATGACACCAGCATGGAGTTGACGAAGCTCGACTTGCCCGAGCCGGTGGAGCCCGCCACCAGGAGGTGCGGCATCTTCGCGAGGTTGGCGCTGACGAAGTCGCCCTCGATGTCCTTGCCGAGGCCGATGACCAGAGGATGGTGATCCTTGCGGGTCGAGGGCGCCGTCAGCACGTCGGCCAGGCGGACCATCTCGCGGTCGGAGTTGGGCACCTCGATGCCCACCGCCGACTTGCCGGGGATGGGGGCCAGCAGACGCACGTTGTCGGTGGCCACCGCGTACGCGATGTTGCGGGCGAGCGCCGTGATCTTCTCGACCTTGACGCCCGGTCCGAGCTCGACCTCGTAGCGCGTGACCGTCGGTCCGCGGGTGAAGCCGGTGACGGCGGCGTCGATCTTGAACTGCTCGAGGACCTCGGAGATCGCCTCGATCATCGCGTCGTTCGCCTGGCTGCGCGTCTTCGGCGGGTCGCCGTCGATCAGCAGGGACAGCGAGGGCAGGACGTAGTCGCCGTCGACGACGCGGTCCACGACGAGTTTGTCGTCCTCCTTCGGCTTCGGCGGAGTCGCCGCGACGACCGGAGCGGGCTTCGGCGTCGGCTCGACCACCGGTTCCTTCGCACGCGTGCGGACGGGCGGCGGCACCGGCACGTACTCGGTGGGAGCGTCGTCCACCGGTGCCGACTCCTCCACCGGGTACGCGTCGGCCGGCGCGGACGATCGGCGGAGGCGCGACCTCGCCGGCTTCTCGTCGACCGGGTAGCCGTCGGCGTCGAACAGGGCCGGGTCGTACTCGTCGTACGAGGAGCCGTAGCCCGCGGAGTCGTACCCGTCCGGTGCGAAGTCACCGAGGTGCGACTCCTCCTCCCAGTCCTCGTAGTCGCTGTACTCGTCGCCGCGGTTCGCCGTACCGAACAGGGTCCGCAGACGCGCGGGGATGTCGCGCACGGTCGTCCCGGTGAGGAGAAGGACGCCGAACAGGACCGCGAGCAGGAGCAGCGGCACGGCGAGCCAGACGGTGACCCCGCTGCTGAGCGGACCGCCGACGACGAAGCCGACGAAGCCGCCGCCGGACGCACGCCCGGCCAGGTCGTCCGGTGATCCGGAACCCAGATGCCAGAGTCCGAGCATCGGCAGGCCGACGAGCAGAGACCCGAGGACGAGCCGGGGGCGGTCGTCGGGAGCGGGTTCGGTCCGCATCAGGGCTACGGCGACGCCGATGCCGAGCAGCGGCAGCAGGATGGCCGCGCTGCCGACGACGGCGCGCAGCCCGATCTCGATCCACTCCCCGACCGGGCCACCGGCCGAGAACCAGAGACCGGCGGCGACGACCACGCTGACCGCGAGGCACCCGAGGGCGATGCCGTCGCGGCGGTGGCCGTGTTCGATGTCGGCGGCCTTGCCGACGGTGCGAGTGGTGGCACCGAGTCCGCGCGCGGCGAGGCCCCACCCCTTGCCGATGCCGCGACCCACGGAGTTCAGGGCCGCGCGACCGGGCGAGATCGTGCGCTTGGGGGCGCTGCGAGGTCGGGCTCCGGACGACGACCGTGCGGTACCAGACGAGCGAGTCGCCGGGGTGCGCCCGGTGGACGACCGCGGGGCGGTGGGCTTGCGCGGCGTCGTGACCGTCCGCCCGCGTCCGGTGGAGGCACCACTCGTGCCGGTGCCTGCCTTGCTCGATCCGGCCGCGCCGGATCGGGACGCGCGCGTACTCGTCTTGCCTGCCATACCCGTCAGGCTAGTCGGTCGACCCCATCCGGACCATCCGCAACACCAGTAACAGCTCGCCCGCTCTCACACGCCGCGGTCGAGGCCCTTCACCGCGGCGACGTCCGCCTGGTCGCCGTCGAACTCCAGCACCACCGCATCGCGGCCGAACGCGTGCAGCACCAGCTCCGACGGCTCCCCGCGCAGCGCCACCCGGCGCGAGGCCGACTTCTTCCCGAACGTGCGCCGACGACCGTCCGGGGTCTCCACGTCCACGGCCACGGGGGCTCCCCTGTAGGCGACACGGCCGAGCAGACCCAGCAGACCCCACAGGGCGGTCTGCATCTCGGCGCTCAGTTCTCGCGGAGTCGGTGCGGATCCGTCGGCCCGCCGGACGTCCTCGTGGTGGACGAACATCTCCCCGAGGTTGATCTGCGCGTCGAGGAGCTTGTACGGCGACCACACCGGAGGTCCCGTGCGCACGTCGTCGACGAGGCCCACCCACTCCCCCGCGGCGACCGAGTCCTGCACGCGGCGCGTGTACCCCGCCAGCGGCGGCAGGAAGATGCCCGGAGCCGCATCCAGGCGGCGTTCGCGGATCACCAGATGCGCCGCGAGATCCCGGACGGTCCAGTCACCGCACAGGGTGGGAGCGTCCGGACCGACCTTCGCCATCGTGTCGGCCAGTTCCAGACGTTCGTCGTGCGCAAGGCTCATGACACACGAATCTAGCCGTGTCGTACGGTCGCCGGTGTGCCCGTCTCCGAAATAGTCCTCGTGCTGCTCGCGGGGTTCGCCGCCGGTGGCATCAACGCCGTCGTCGGGTCAGGAACGCTCATCACGTTCCCCACTCTCATCGCCTTCGGTTACCCACCCGTCACGGCGACCATGAGCAATGCGATCGGACTGGTGGCAGGCAGCGCCTCCGGCGCATGGGGCTACCGACGCGAACTACGCGGCCAGTGGTCGCGGTTGCGCTGGCAGCTCCCCGGATCGCTGCTCGGCGGCGTGCTCGGTGCCTGGCTCCTGCAGCACCTGCCCGAGAAGACCTTCACCGCCGTGGTTCCGGTGCTGCTGATCCTGGCGCTGGTCCTGGTGGTCACCGGCCCCCGCATCCAGGCCTGGGCCCAGAAGCGCTCCGAGCCGGACACCGCCGCCGGGATCGGCCGCGGACGCTTCGTGCTGCTGGTGATCGGGACGTTCGCCGTGGGTGTCTACGGCGGCTACTTCACCGCGGCCCAGGGCATTCTGCTGATGGGCGTCATGGGCGCGTTGCTGCCGGAGAACATCCAGCGCATGAACGCGGCCAAGAATCTGTTGTCGCTCGTGGTCAACGTCGTGGCGGCGGCATCGTTCATCATCTTCGCCTTCGACCGGATCAGTTGGGCGGCAGCCGGTCTCATCGCCGTCAGCTCCCTGATCGGCGGCGCGGTGGGAGCACGGTACGGCCGGCGTCTGTCACCGCGGGTGCTGCGTGCCTGCATCGTCCTGCTGGGCCTCGTCGGTCTGTACAACCTGCTCGCCTAGCCGGCCGACGACGGGGCGAGAGACACGACAGGCCGGCGCCGGGGTGTCCCCGGGGCCGGCCTGTCGAGTGCGACCGTGTCAGCTCGGCGTGACCTCGAGCACGGTCGGCACGATCATCGGCTTGCGGCGGTACTTGTCCGCCACCCAGCGACCGACGATGCGGCGGACCGACTGCGCGATGCGGTGCGTGTCCCGCACACCCTCGCCGGCGAGACGCACCAACTCCGCCTCGACCAGCTGCGCCGCTTCCTTCAGTGCCGCGGGATCGTCGGAGAAGCCGCGACCCGAGACCTCGGGAGTGCCGACGGACTTGCCGGTGGTGGTGTCCACGGCCATGGTGATGGCGATGAAGCCGCCCTCACCGAGGACGAGGCGGTCGGACAACGTCGAGTCGCCCACGTCGCCGACGGACAGGCCGTCGACGTACACGTGGCCCACCGGCACCTGGCCGACGATCTCGGCGAGGCCGTCGACCATGTCCACGACGACGCCGTCCTCGGCCAGCACCACGCGCTCCTCCGGCACACCCGTCGACACCGCGAGAGCGGCATTGGCGCGCAGGTGCCGCCACTCGCCGTGCACGGGCATCGCGTTGGTGGGACGGACCGCGTTGTAGAGGTACAGCAGCTCGCCGGCCGACGCGTGGCCGGAGACGTGCACCTTGGCGCTCTGCTGCGTGACCACCTTGGCGCCACGCTTCGCGAGCCCGTTGACGACGGCGAACACGGAGTTCTCGTTGCCGGGGATCAGCGACGACGCGAGGACGACCAGGTCGTCGGCACGGATGTTGATCTGACGATGCTCACCCCGCGCCATCCGGGACAGCGCGGAGAGCGGCTCGCCCTGCGAGCCGGTGGAGACCAGGACCAGCTTGTCGTCCGCGAGCTTCGTCGCGGTGTCCATGTCGACCTCGACACCCGAGGGCACCGTCAGGTACCCGAGCTCCTGGGCGATGGCCATGTTGCGCACCATCGACCGCCCGACGAAGGCGACCTTGCGGTTGTAGCGGTGTGCGACGTCGATGACCTGCTGGATGCGGTGCACGTGGCTCGCGAACGACGCGACGATCACGCGGTTCCTGGCCTTGCCGATGACCGTGTCCAGGACACCGCCGATCTCACGCTCGGGCGTGACGAATCCGGGCACCTCGGCATTGGTGGAGTCCACCAGGAAGAGGTCGACACCCTCGTCGCCGAGTCGCGAGAACCCGCCGAGATCGGTCAGGCGGCCGTCGAGCGGCAGCTGGTCGAGCTTGATGTCGCCGGTGTGCAGCGCGACACCGGCATCGGTACGGATGGCGACGGCGAGCGCGTCGGGGATCGAGTGGTTGACCGCGAAGTACTCGAGCTCGAACGGTCCGTGGTTCGTGCTCTCGCCCTCGCGCACCTCGACGAGCTTCGGCTTCTGGCGGTGCTCACGGCACTTCGCCGCCAGCAGCGCCAACGTGAACTTGGAGCCGATGACCGGGATGTCCGGGCGCAGGCGCAGCAGGAACGGCACGGCACCGATGTGGTCCTCGTGACCGTGGGTGAGCACCAGGGCGACCACGTCGTCCATCCGGTTCTCGATGTGACGGAAGTCCGGGAGGATCAGGTCGACACCGGGCTGTGCGTCCTCGGGGAAGAGCACACCGCAGTCGACGATGAGCAGCTTGCCCTTGTGCTCGAAGACCGTCATGTTCCGGCCGATCTCGCCGATGCCGCCGAGGGCGACGACGCGGAGACCGTTCTTCGGTGCCTTGGGCGGGGCTCCGAGTCGCTGCGTCTTGTCCACGACCGTGCGCGCATCGGGTCGCTGGATGGCAGCGGAGTTCTGCGGGGTGCGCGCGGGACGCGACCGAGGACCGCGGCCCCCACCCGAGCCCGAGTTGCCGTTCGACGATCGCGAGCCGCCCGACTGGCGGTCGCGGCCGGTCGGCGCGTCCTTCACGGGCGCCTCCTTCACGGGAGCGGCTTTCGCCGGCGCCTGCGCCGCGGGGGCCTCCTGCACGGGCGCGGCCTCGGCCTTCGGTGCGGGAGGAGCGGGCTGCTGTTCCTGCGGAGGAAGTTCCGCGGGCGGTCCGGCACTGCGGGTGGCACTGCGCCGCCTGGGCGGTCGAGTCATCAAAGAACTCCTGCACGGTGAAGATCGGCTGCCAGAGCATCGATCTGATCGGTGGACGGTGGAACTTGTGGCAGACGGGGCTCCCCCACGTCGATGCCGAGAAGTCGAAGGCCCGCCTTGGAGCCCGTGACGCCGCCGAGTCGGGCGAACGACCGCACGATCGGGAGCAGACCGACGTTGATGGCCTGCGCTGCAGCGATGTCGCCCGCGGCCCAGGCGGAGTGGAGATCCCGGAGCTTGCCGGGCACGAGGTGCCCGATGACGCTGACGAAGCCGACGGCCCCGACGGACAGCCAGGGCAGGTTGAGCGGGTCGTCGCCCGAGAAGTACTCGAGACCGGTCGAGGCGATGAGTTCGGCTCCCGCGGCGAGGTCGCCCTTCGCGTCCTTGACGGCGAGGATGCGCGGATGATCGGCGAGGCGACGCAACGTCTCCGTCTCGATCGGCACCACCGAGCGGGGCGGGATGTCGTACAGCATGACGGGCAGATCGGTCGAGTCGGCTACGGCGACGAAGTGGGCGTACAGGCCGGCCTGCGGCGGGCGCGAGTAGTACGGGGTGACGACGAGCAGTCCGTGTGCCCCGGCGTCGGCGGCGGCACGAGCGAGTTCGATGCTGTGCGCGGTGTCGTTGGTACCGGCGCCGGCGACGATGCGAGCGCGATCTCCGACGGCAGCGACCACGGCGCGCAGCAGGTCGGCCTTCTCGCGATCCGTCGTGGTCGGCGACTCGCCCGTCGTTCCCGAGATCACGAGGCTGTCGCACCCGCTCGAGACCAGATGCGCGGCCAGTGCGACGGAGGCGTCGATGTCGAGAGCACCGTCCGGAGTGAACGGTGTCACCATCGCGACGGAGACGGCACCGAACGGCGAGGGCGTGCTGCTCGTCTGCACTCGTGCCGCAGTGTCGACAGTCCCCGCAGCGTCGACAGTCCTCGCGGTGTCACCGATGGTCATGGTCAGGAAGGTTACCCGGTCCCCGTCCGGCCGCCGGACCCCCACGACCCGCGCCGCCTATTCCCCCGCGTACGAACTCCTGGCGACTTCCGTTCCGTCGGCCAGTGTCTCGATCTCGAAGTCGGCGAAGACGTCGGGTGCGACCTCGACGAGGCGCCGCAGGCAGGCCACCGCGAGCCGTCGGATCTCGAGATCCGCGTGCTCGGAGGCCCGCATGGTGACGAAATGCCGC
Organism: Rhodococcus sp. NBC_00294; assembly: GCF_036163995.1. Taxonomy (NCBI): domain Bacteria; kingdom Bacillati; phylum Actinomycetota; class Actinomycetes; order Mycobacteriales; family Nocardiaceae; genus Rhodococcus; species Rhodococcus sp. NBC_00294. The sequence continues at coordinate 2,895,953 of NZ_CP108043.1, read as the reverse complement.
CACGACCGGTAGTTCCCGGTCATCACCAGGCGCGTCTCCACGGCGTTCGGGAGCACCGAGCGCGCGGCCTGCCGCGCCTGCTTCCCGGCGACGACCGCAGGCGAGTCCGCACCGGTCTCCGCTTCGAGTGCGGACAGCAACGCGTCGTACGCGGCACGGGACGAGTCGGTCGCATTCTGGAACAACTCACGCAACGTCGCGTCGGACTCGAGAGCTGGAGGCACGACCATCAGCGCGTCGCGTTCGGACACCGAACGCTGGGAGAGCTGCGAGAAGGAGAAGTGGCGGTGCCGGATCAACTCGTGACTGCAGGAGCGTGAGATGCCGGTGATGTAGAAACTCGCGGACGCGTGCTCGAACACCGACCAGTTCCCCACGGCCAGTAGGTGGTTGAGATACCCGGCGTTGGTCGCGGTGCGCGGATTGGGCTTCGACCAGCTCTGGTAGCAGGCCCGGCCGGCGAACTCGACCAACGCCTGACCGCCGTCGGCGTCGGTCTCCCACGGCACCTCCGACGGAGGGGTGAAGGACGTCGCGGCCACGAGCTGAACGGACAACGGGGCACCGGCTCGATGCTCTGACACTGGACGCTGGGACATTCGACACAGACTATGGGGTGGCGGCGTCATCGAGAGACGGCGCGTACCTCGCGGCCCAGGTCGGCCGCGAGATCACCACGGTCACCGACCACGACGTCGGCCACGTCCAGCCATCGCGCCATCTCCGTCACCGACGCGGCCAGCGCCGCCGCCACCTCGCCACGGCGGCCGCGGGCGTCGACGGAGGGCTCGGTGAACGCACCGGGCACCGTGAGCACTCCGGCGGAGCGATCGACCCGGATGTCGACGCGGGCGACGAGCTCGTCGTGCAGCAGGAACGGGAAGACGTAGTACCCGTACGTCCGCTTCGGCTCGGGCGTGTAGATCTCGATGCGGTAGTGGAAGTCGAAGAGACGCTCGGTGCGCGGACGCCCGAAGATCAGCGGGTCGAACGGGCACAGCAGTGCGGCCGACTCGACCGACCGCGGTACCCGGGTGTCTCGATGCAGGAAGGCCTGATCCCGCCACCCGGTCACGGTCACGGGCACCAGCACGCCCGCGTCCACCAGGTCGGCCACGGCCCGAGTGGTCTGGGCCGCCGACAGCCGGTAGTGATCGCGCAGGTCGGCCGCCGTGGCAACCCCCATCGCCTCGGCCGACTTCTCGACGAGCTGACGCACCGCGTCCACCTCGTCCACCCGTCGCGACACGACGTCCGGGGGCAGCACGCGCTCGGCGAGGTCGTACAGCCTCGTGAACCGTTCCCGCCGCGGTACCGACAACATGCCGCCGGCGAAGAGCTGTTCGCACACCACCTTGACGTCACTGTGGTCCCACCACGGCCCCTTGGGGCCGGGTCTCCGGCGATCCAACAGAACTTCGAGCTCTCGCGCGGTGACGGGCCCCTGGTCGCGGATCGCGTCGAGCACGTCCTCCACCAGTCCGGGACTGCGCGCAGCGACCCTCGCGGCGCCGCCCCACCGACCGTGCTCGTACTGATCCATCCGCCACCGCATCAGCGGCCAGTCGGCGACGGGCAGGAATGCCGCCTCGTGCGCCCAGTACTCGACGAGCAGGCGCGGCGATCGCGCCGTGTCGGTCCATGCCGCATCGTCCAGCGCCTGACGGTCGTAGGGGCCGACACGACTGAACACCGGCGCGTAGTGCGCCCGCACCGCCGCGGACACCGAATCGATCTGCAGCAACTTCGTCGAGCGCACCACACCCGCCACCGCGCGCCTGCCGGAGACCGCACCGGACCGCGCTCGACCGAAGCCCTGGGCCGCGACGGCCGTGCGACGCGCAGCCGCAGCGGACAGCTCACGCACGGGCACCGCCTGCGTTCGTCCGGGCGTGGGTCACTCCGGCGTCGACGACGGACACCAGGAGCAGCACCGCACCGACGGCGCCCACCGCCGTGAGTCGTTCGTCCAGCAGGATCACTGCGAGGACGGTACCGGTGAGAGGTTCGAGGAGTGCGACGACCGCCGCCGTCGACGCCGCCGCGGTCCGCAGTCCGCGGAAGTACGCGCTGTAGGCCACAGCCGTCGGGACGAGGGCGAAGCTGAGCACGAGGAGAATGCTCGTCACCGACACGACCGGGAGCAGCGCCGTGCGGTCCGTGGCTGTCGCTGCCACCGCGAGCAGCGCCCCGCCCAGCACGAACGACCATCCGGTGACGACGGTGTCGTCGCCCTGCGCGGCATGTCGACGACCGACGAGGGTCATCGTCGCGAACGCACTGCCCGACACCACCGCCAGAGCGCCGCCCACGACGGTGGACCGCAGATCGCCGTCGGCCGGGGAACCGACGAGTAGCCCGAGCCCCGCGACACCGACGACGACGGTCCGCACGACGGCACCCGCCGGGCGGCGACGTGCCGTCAGCGACTCCACGAGGACGACCACCACCGGAGCCGACCCGATGGTCACCAGGGTCGCGGCCGCCACGCCCGCCGTGACGGTGGCTGCGAAGTAGGCACCCTGGAAGACCGCGGCGAGTGTTCCGATGACGGCGATGCGACTCCACACAGGTCGGCCGCGCGGCAGGACGCCCCCGGTCGCGGCCACGACCGCGAGGAGCATCAGCCCGCCGAGGCCGAGCCGGTACGCGGCGACCGCGGTGGACGGGAGGTCCGCGGAGCGACCCAGCGCGGTTCCGAGAACACCGCCGGTCCCCCACAGCACGGCGGCGACGACGAGCAACGCCACACCTGATCGCGGCGCACTCGTGTGCGGCACCGGCAGCCTCCTCACCCTCACGTGTCCAGCGACCGTAGCGCCGGTGGACAGTACTGCTCACTCCGGCGTAACGTGCGTAACAGTACAAGCGTACTGTTTGCCGGCCCGTCGAAGGAGCCATCATGTGGAGCCCGTCCGACTACCTCACCTTCGCCGACGAGCGCACCCGTCCGTTCCGCGAACTGCTCGCACGCATCTCTGTCGGGAGTCCCCGGCGCGTCGCCGATCTCGGCTGCGGCCCGGGCAATGCGACGGCGTTGCTCGCGCACCGCTGGCCGGACGCCGCCGTCGAGGCGTCGGACAACTCGCCGGACATGGTCGCGGCCGCGCGCGCTGCCGGTCTGGACGCCACCGTGCTCGACGTGCGGGACTGGGTGCCGTCCTCCGACACCGACGTCGTCGTCTCCAACGCGACTCTGCAGTGGGTGCCCGAACACCGGGAACTGCTGGCGCGCTGGCCCGGCCAGTTGCCGGACGGTGCCGTGATCGCCGTCCAGATGCCCGGCAATTTCGATGCACCGTCGCACCGCATCATCCGGGACCTCGCGACATCGGACGCCTGGGCACCGCGACTTCCCACTCTCGAGCTGCGGCACGCGAACGCCGTGGACGATCCCGAGCAGTACGCCGACCTGCTGGCCGCCCGGGGTTGCGCCGTGGACGCCTGGGAGACCACGTACGTCCAGCAACTCCGTGGTGCCCGGCCCGTTCTCGACTGGGTCTCCGGCACCGCTCTCACCCCGATCTTCGACCTCCTCGACGAGAAGGGTCGGGACGAGTTCCGCGACGACCTCGCTCCGTTGTTGGCCGAGGCCTACCCGGCACGATCCGACGGGACCACCTTCTTCCCGTTCCGACGCGTCTTCGTCGTCGCGGTGGTGCGGAACGGCTGACGAGCAGGACGGTGCGGCCGGACGGATACTCTCGAATCATGCATCGGTCGGCGCTCGTTCCCCTGATCCTGTCGGCCGCCCTCCTCGCCGGGGGCTGCGGCAGGGCCGTCGAGGGACGTCCGACGGCCGACGCGTGGGTGCCCACCGCCGACAATCCCGACCCCTCTCTCGCGCTCGACGGCATCGAGGTGGTCGACTACCCGCCCGCCTACCACGTACTGCCGAACTACCGTGTGGCGTACGCCTTCTCACCGCCGATGGGTGGTCGACACGACAACGCGTGGGCGACGTGCACCGGCGTGGTCTATCCGGAGGCCGTGCGCACCGAGAACATGGTGCACTCCCTCGAACACGGTGCCGTGTGGATCGCATACGACCCCGCAGCGCTCGACGACAGCGAGATCGCAGCGCTGGCCGCGCGGGTGGAGGGCGAGCCGTACCTGATGATGTCGCCGTATCCGGGCATGGATCGCCGGATCTCGCTGCAGTCGTGGGGGCATCGCCTGGCAGTGGAGAGCAGCGACGACGAGCGCATCGACCGTTTCGTCTCGGCACTGCGCCTGAATCCGAACACTTTCCCGGAGCCCGGCGCGACGTGCGCGACCCTGCCCACCACGTTCGACACGGCGAACCCGCCGGCGTTCGTCGAGAGCGCGCCGGATCCCGCATCCCCGCTGACCCTTCCGGAGTGATCAGGCAGGCATGATCGTCGCGGCCACCGTGCCACCGAGTTCGACGAGCCGTTCCCGCGCAGCGGCGTCGAACCCGGTCACCTCGACGGGCACCGCGGCCGGCTCGAGGCCCCATCCGCTCACGATGCTCGTCAGTGCGCGCACCGCGCCCGCAGTGTCGTTGTTGCCGTACACCCAGGCGCCCCAAGGCTTTCCGTTCATCGACCCGAGCGTCGGGTAGTACACCGTGTCGAGGAAATGCTTGAGAGCACCGGACATGTACCCGAAGTTCGCGGGAGTGCCGAGGAGGATGCCGTCCGCGTCGACCACGTCGGCGATCGTGGCACCCAGGGCCGGGCGCACCCGGACGTCGACACCCTCGATGTCGGGACTCCGCGCCCCGGCCAGCACCGCCTCCAGCATCTCCGCCATGGGCGGCGACACCGTGTGGTGCACCACCAGCAGGACGGTCACGCGCTCTCGGTGCGCTCGAGTTCCACGGCGCGCCGCATGATCTCGCGTGCGCGCCCGCGATCGCCCGCGTAGTCGTACGCACGGGCGAGACGGTAGTTCGTGCGCCAGTCGTCGGGCGACTTCTCGTACTCCGCCTTGACGTCCGCGAAGAGCGAATCCGCCGCGCCGCGCTCGATGCGCCCGGACGGCATGCGCGGAAGGTCGTCGACGTCCAGCTCGAGATTCTCGTCGTGGATCCGACGGGCGAGGTGCTGGTGCCGGAAACCCGCCCGCAGCGTCGCCGCCACGATCCACAGGCCCAGCAGCGGAAGGATCAGCACACCGATACCCAGCCCGATGTTCACCGGACCGCCGAGCTGGATGAAGTCGATCCCCCGCCCGCCCAGAATGACGAAGTAGACGCCGAGAACCAACACCATCACGGCGATGATCGCGACCACTCGCGAATACTTGCTCACGCCGACCGTCCTCCGGACTTCCCGCTGCTCATCACAGATCCATCAGCGGTTCGATGCCCAACGTCAACCCGGGCCGCGCCGCGATGGACCGGACGCCCAGCAGCACACCGGGAGTGAAGGAGGTGCGGTCGATCGAGTCGTGCCTGATGGTGAGAGTCTCGCCCTGCGTTCCCAGGAGCACCTCCTGGTGCGCCACCAGACCGGCGAGGCGCACGGAGTGCACACGCACTCCGTCGACGTCGGCGCCGCGCGCACCGTCGAGTTCGGTGGTGGTCGCGTCGGGACTCGGGCCCACTCCCGCCGCGCGCCGCGCGTCCGCGATGAGCGCCGCCGTGCGGTACGCGGTGCCGGACGGCGCGTCCGCCTTGTTCGGGTGGTGCAGCTCGATCACCTCGACCGAGTCGAAGAAGCGTGCCGCCTGCTGCGCGAACGCCATCGACAGCACGGCGCCGATGGCGAAGTTGGGAGCGATGAGCACTCCGGTCGCGGGCGAGTCCGCGAGCCAGGACCGCACCTGATCGAGTCGCTCGTCGTCGAACCCGGTGGTGCCCACGACGGCATGGATCCCGGCGCCGATCAGGTACTGCAGGTTGTCCATGACGACACTGGGATGGGTGAAGTCGACCACGACCTGCGCGCCGTTCTCGGCGAACGTCTCGAGCCGGTCGTCCTTGTCCACGCGAGCGACGAGCTCCGTGTCGGCCGCGGCCTCGACGGCCTCGCACACCGCTTGGCCGACCTTGCCGGCCGCGCCGAGTACTCCGACACGTATCGCCTCTGTCACCTGTTCACCCCTCACCTGGAACCGTCGGGGACAGCCTAGTGGTCGAACTCGATGACCTGACGAATCGCCTTGCCGTCCGCCAGTTCGTCCATCGCCCGGTTGATCCCGTCGAGCGTGATGCGTGAGGACACCAGTTTCTCCACCGGGAAGCGGCCCTCGCGCCACATCTGCTCGTACGTCGGAATGTCCCGTTCGGGAACGGCGGACCCGAGGTAGCTCCCGACGATGGTCCGCGCCTCGGCCACGAGCGTGAGGGGCGAGATCGACGCTCGGGCGTCCGGCGACGGCAGGCCCACTGTCACGGTGGTGCCGCCCGGAGCCGTGGCAGCGAGAGCGGTCTCGAAGGCGCGCGCGTTGCCGGCGGCCTCCACGACGATCTGGGCACGCACGCCGGACTCGGCCAATTCCTGCGGGGTGTACACGGACGTGGCGCCCAACTCGCGGGCCGTCTCCAGCTTCTCCGGCATCGAATCGACCCCGATGACGTCGCCCAGTCCGAGCGAGGCCGCGGTGAGCACCGCGGCCATGCCCACTCCGCCGAGCCCCACCACCATGATGGTGTCGCCCTCGGTGGGGGACGCGGCGTTCAGCAGTGCGCCGCCGCCGGTGAGCACCGCGCACCCGAGCACCGCGGCGACGGCCGGCGGGACGTCGTCGCCCACGGGCACCACCGACCGGCGGTCCACCACCGTGTGCGTCGCGAAACCGGACACCCCGAGATGGTGCTTGATCTCGACGCCGTCGCGGCGCAGCCGCACGTCTCCGCCGAGCAGAGTGCCGGCGTTGTTGGCCGCGCTGCCGGGGATGCACGGTGTGCGCCCGTTCGACCGGCACCCCGAGCACTCACCGCATCGAGGCAGGAAGGTCATCACCACGCGCGTGCCGAGCGCGAGATCGACCCCCGGGCCGACGCCCTCGACGATGCCCGCGGCCTCGTGCCCCAGCAGCATCGGGACGGGGCGCACGCGGTTGCCGTCGACCACCGACAGATCGGAATGGCACAACCCCGCCGCCTCGATGCGTACGAGGATCTCCCCCTCGCCGGGAGGATCGAGCTCGAGCTCGGACACCGTCAGGGGACGCGACTCCGCGAACGGCCGCGAACGGCCGATCTCTTCCAGGACAGCTCCGCGAATCTTCATGCCGCCACGTTAACCCGGCGGCGTCGGCGGTTGCGGCACTCTGGGATTGAGAAGATGCGCGACCAGCGCGGTCCAGCCGGTCTGATGGCTGGCGCCGAGCCCCTCTCCGGTGTCCCCGTCGAAGTACTCGCTGAAGGTCGGATGCTCCGACCACAGCGGATCGTCCGAGGACTCGATGCGATCGCCGTCCGACGGCCGACCGGATCCGCGCACGCGGAACAGGTCCGCGAGGCCGTTCTCGATGATCTCGGCGGCCTCGACCAGGGTGCGCTGCACGCCGGACCCGGTGGGGATCTCGATGGTGAACGTGTCGCCGAAGTAGCGACCATAGGCGCGGAGCTTGTCGGCAAGCAGCACGTTGACGGGGAACCACACCGGACCACGCCAGTTCGAGTTCCCGCCGAACATCGACGTGCGGGACTCCCCCGGCTCGTACTCGATGGACAGTGATCGGCCCTCGACCTCCATCGTGACGCCGTCGCGGTAGGACGCGGACAGCGACCGGATACCGAAGGACGACAGGAACTCGTCGCTGTCGAACATGCGCTCGAGGATGCGCCGCAGCCGATCGGGATCGACGAGGGCGAGGAGCATGCGCCAGGTCCCGTTGTCGTTGCGCGACATCATCGGGGACACCAGATCCGGTCTCCGGTGCTGCAACCACCGCAAGCGAGACGTCAAGTCCGGACACTCCTTCGGCACCCACGACGGGATCTCGGTGGCCCCCAGGATCGGCAGGAGGCCCACCATCGAGCGCACCCGCAGCGGCACCGCGTCACCGTGCGGTGGGGCGAGGACGTCGTAGAAGAATCCGTCCTCCTCGTGCCACAGCGACATCTGCGCCGACCCGAAGGATCCCACGGCCTCCGCGATGGACAGGAAGTGCGCGAAGAACTTCGTCGCGACGTCGTCCCAGGCGGAGTCGTGGCGTGCCAGTTCGATCGCGATCTTGAACATCTGCTGGCAGTAGAACGCCATCCAACTGGTCGCGTCGGACTGCTCGAGTCGGAAACCGGGAGGCAGTGGTTCCGAGCGGTTGAACATCCCGATGTTGTCCATCCCGAGGAAGCCGCCCTCGAAGATGTTGGAGCCGCCCGCGTCCTTGCGGTTGACCCACCACGAGAAGTTCAACAGCAGCTTGGTGAACACCCGGACCAGGAACTCACGGTCGCGGTGTCCGTCGATGCGGTAGACCTGCCACACCGCCCAGGCGTGGACCGGCGGGTTGACGTCTCCGAACTCCCACTCGTACGCGGGCAGTTGACCGTTGGGGTGCATCGCCCACTCGCGACACATGAGCACGAGCTGTTCCTTGGCGAAGTCCGGGTCGACGTGCGCCAGCGGGATGGTGTGGAAGGCGAGATCCCATGCGGCGAACCACGGGTACTCCCACTCGTCCGGCATGGAGACGACGTCCGCGAGCGAGAAGTGCGACCAGGCATGGTTGCGGGCGGTCGCGTCGAGTCGCGACTGCGGCGCCGACGCTCCCACCGGATCACCCTGCGCCCACTCGCGTACGTCGTAGCGGTAGAGCTGTTTGCACCACAGCAGGCCGGCGTAGGCGCGCCGTGCGACGTGGCGGTCGGCCGCGGACAGATCCGGGCCGATGACGTGGTCGTAGAACTGGTCCGCCTCGTACCGTCGGTCGGCGAGGACCGCGTCGAAGCCGGGGCCGAACGTGAACGAGTCCGGCACCGCGGTGCTCAACCGGAGACGGATGCTGCGGGTCTCGCCGGGCGCCACGTCGTCGAGCGAGTACCAGAACGCACTCTTCGTCCCCGTGCCGTCCGGATTGACGGCCGACTCGTCGCCCTCGACGATGCGCCGACCGATGCCGTCCTTCGTCCAGGCCGAGAGGTTCTCCGCGGCGCCGAACAGCTCCACCGCATTCGTCTCGTTGTCGCAGAACAGCACTCGCGCATCACCCTGAGCGGCGAGGTGGTACCGGCCGAGAAAACCGTGCTCCGCACGCACCACGGCCATGTCTCCGGGAAGCGCGTCCGCCGTGACGTCGACGATGGAGGCGGTGCGATCGTCGCGCCCCCAGGACCACGTGTTGCGCAACCACAGATGCGGCACCACGTCGACCGATGCGGCCTCGGGCCCGTGATTGGTGACGTCGACGACGATGCACACGTCGTCCGGCGACGCCTTGGCGTAGGTGACGACCACGTCGAAGAACCGGTTCTCGTCCAGCACCCCGGTGTCGGCCAGTTCGAACTCGCGGTCCATGCGTGTGCGCGCGCGGCTCGCCTCACGCAGCCCCTCGTAGGGGTACTCGGCCTGCGGGTAGCGGTAGAGCCACGTCATCCAGCTGTGGGTGGGCGTTCCGTCGAGCGCCCACCAGTACTCCTTGGCGTCCTCGCCGTGATTGCCCTCACCGTTGGTGAGTCCGAACAGCCGCTCCTTGAGGATCGGATCGCGCCGGTTCCACAGGGCCACCGAGAAATTGAGGAAGCCGAAGCGGTCGCAGATGCCCCCGAGGCCGTCTTCGCCCCATCGGTAGGCGCGCGAGCGGGCGTGGTCGAAGGGGAAGGACTCCCAGGCGTTGCCGTCCTCGGAGTAGTCCTCGCGCACGGTGCCCCACTGACGGCCCGCGAGATACGGGCCCCAGGTACGCCAGGCGCTCTGTGCTCCGGGCGATTCGGCGAGCCGAGAGTGCTCGACGGTCGGGTGTGCAGGCTGATCTGCGGCGTCGGTCACCGCCACAGTGTGCCCCGACGGACGCGGACGTGCATCGCACCGGAGGCCCGGGCGTCACACCGCCGCGGGAAATCCCCGTCCGGGCGCGCTGACGGTGCAGCCGGTGACCAGACCGGCCAGAAGTCCGACGAGACCCGCGACCGAGGCCGACGGGTGAGACAGGTCGAAGAGAGTGCCCGGCGCGAGACCCGCACGGACGGCGAGATCGGACACCGACGCGGCCAACTCCTCGTGCGTGACGGTGACGCGTCCGGTCGTGCCCGGACCGAGCGCGACGAGGGCGGGCCGCCAGGTGTCGAGTGCGGTGGGCCGGCCGGCTTCGGTGAGACCCTGATCCCAGGCGGGCGACTCCCACCAGACACCCTCGTGATCCACGACGGCGTCGCGACGAGCATCGAACGTCACCGACGCGGCCGGTACGGCACCGACGGCCGCGCAGGCGTGCGCGCGGAGCACGTCGGGAAGTTCGGCGTCGACGGCGAACAGGGGATGTCCGGAGGCGAGGACGGCCAGGACGGAGGTGACCGCGTCGACCGAGCCGTCGGCGAGTACGGCGAGCGGGACGCGGTCGCCGGCGTGGGCACGGCGCAGCGCGGCTCCGCGGTTTCTGGCGGCCACGGCGAGCTCGCCGTAGGTGATCGAGTCGGCGGGTGAGACCAGCGCGAGACTCGACGGGTTCCGCCGCGCCACCGCGTCGATCGCGGCGACGACACCGCTCTGGAGCGCCGACGACGGCGGTGCGTCGAGCACGCCGCGCGGGTGGAGACCGGTCATACCGCAACACCGCCAACTGCCGAGGAAACTATCGGCGATCAGGTCAAGGACTCCGTAACCATACCTGAAGTATGTTTCCATTCGTAACACTCACCGCCGAGACTGTGAGAAGTCACGGTGTCAGTCGCCGCCGTATCCCAGCTTGCGGCTGATCTCGAGGGCCGCACTCATCGCGTCCGCCGCGACGGACGCGAAGTCGTCCGGTTCGAGCCGGTAGGCCGGACCCGAGACGCTGAGCGCAGCCACGACGTCCCCGGTGTGGTCACGCACGGGCGCGGACACCGCGTTCAGACCGATCTCGAGTTCCTCACGCACCGAGGCCCAGCCCCGCGAGCGCACCGCCTCGAGCTCCTGCTCCAGCGCGGTCGACGAGGTCACCGTGGTCTCCGTGAAGGAGTCCAACCGGGACGGGAGCCGCCGACGCACCTCGTCCCGCGACAGTCCGCTGAGGAGGATCTTCCCGCTCGACGTGGCGTGGACCGGGCTGCCCTGGCCCACCCACGTACGCAGCGCGACCTCGGACTCGGACCGAGCCTTGACGATGTTCACGGCGCGGTCCTCGTCGAGCACCGCGAGGTTGGTGGTCTCCCCCACCTTCTCGGCCAACATGTCGCAGATGCCCTGCGCTGCCTTCGCGAGGTCGCGTTCGGCCGTCGCGGACCCGGCGAGGCGGACGATGGTGAACCCCAGCCGGTACTTGCCCCGTTCACCCACCTGCTCCACGAAGCCGCGGGCGTCCAACACCCCCAGCAGCCGCGAGACGGTGGACTTGTGCACCCCGAGTTCGTCGGCGATGGCCGTGACACCGGCCGTCCCGAGTCGAGCGACGATCTCGAGGACCTCGAGAGCGCGGTCGACCGACTGCACCGCGGTACCGCGCGTCACCGCTCTCCCCGCGTCGTCGCCGTCGTCGGTGCCGGACGTGTCGGACACGGAGATCTCGGAAGAAGCCATGATGGTGTCCGATTCTATCCGGCACCGGGTGTCAGCGGTCGCGCACCGCGCGGGGCACGGGGACACCGACGGTGGACGCCACGTGGCCCACCCTGCGCTGGACCGACGCGATCTCCCGGATCGCGTCCATCACCATGCTGCGCTCGAGGGGTGTCAGCTCACCGAGGGCCACGACGTCAGTCGGGGTGCGCCCGTCGCTCAGGCAGTTCACCTGATGGCCGAAACGCAGGTGCTGCAGCCGCTCGAACACGTCGATGAGCACGCGTGAGTCCAGTTCCGACAGCAATCCGTTGCCCGCCGCCGCGGTCAGCCGGGCGGGTGTCGACGCGCAGGCGACGCCGACACTCATACCGCCCCACCGCGCCAGGTTCACGATCGGCGACACCGCGTGCGACTTGAGATCCACCGTCGTACCGCGCCGCGCGAGCACGTCCCGCACCGACCGCACCCGTGCTCGGGTGGCCAGCGCATCGCGGAGCTGGAGCCGCAGCGCCTCGGGATGCTCGACGGCCATCTCGCGGTACGCGTCCGGAACCGAGTGGAGATCGGGATCGCCCCACACCACCCGGCCGTCGACCAGGAGCGAGGACATGACGATGCCGCGATCGCCCAGGGGGTCGTCGAGCCAGCCGCTCGCGGCCGCGCGCCACGCGGAGGCCGACCGGGCGAAGCGGGGGCTGGACGCGATCGCGTTGTTGGTGTCGGCGGGCAGTCCACAGGCGTCGAGCGTGCGGTGCACGGCGCGGGCGAGGCGGCGGAGCGCCTCCTCTCGGCCGGCGAGGCCGTCGCTCCACGACAACGCGCTGTCGACGTCGGACGACGGCATCGCCTCCCGTCGTCCGACGCTTCCCAGCGACAACCACGCGAGATCTCGGCCGCGGAGCGGGGTCGGCGATGCCGCGATCGCCAGCTCCACGGCACGACGGACGAGGGCGTCCACCACCACGGACAGGATCCCGGACGCGGCCCCCGCGGTGGTCCCGGTGCGCCACAGATCGACGATCAGCGGACGCAGACCCGCACTCACCTCGATCAACGCGTCGGTGGACACGGCTGCCTCGACGTGCCGACGCAACGAGAAGCTGCGGGTGGTCGAGTTGGCCAGCAGATCGGCGCTCTCGAGGACACCGACCAGACCGCCCCGGACATCGACGACCGGCATGTGTTGCACGCCGAGCTCGAGCATCTCGAACAGGACGCCGGTGGGCGTCCGGTCCGCGTCCACCACGGCCGCGGGCACTGTCATGACGGATCCGATCCGTGTGTCCACCGGCACACCGGCGGCGACCACCCGCGTCCGCAGGTCTCGATCGGTGAAGATGCCGTACCGGCCCCGCATCGTCGGGATCACCACGCACGACGACCCGCGCTCCGTCATCAGGCAGACCGCGTCGCGGATCGAGGTGTCGGCGTCCACGGTCGCCGCCGCACGACGCACGAGGGCGGCCGCGGTGCCGCCGGGCGCCGCCGACAGACCGGCGCCGTCGGGACTCGGTGAGGCGATGGACCGGCCGCCGAAGGACTGCGCGATCGTGCGAGCCAGGTACGTCACGCCCGCGGGGCTCGCGAACACCGGTCGCACGGACGGACCCGGCAGGCGCACGACGACCGACGGCCGCGCCGCCGTCGCCGTGAAGGTCGTGCGCAGACCGACGAGCATGGCCGAGAAGCCGAACAGCCCACCCGGCTCGATCGTGTCGAGCGGCGCGGCGCCGTCGACGTCGTCGGGGTGCAGCAGGTCGACGCTGCCGGACCACACCACCCACACCGCGTCGATGTCGTCGACACCCGGTCCGACCACGACGTCGCCCGCCGCGTACTCGGCGGTGGACGCCGTCGCCGCCAGATCGGCGAGATCGCTTCTGGTCAGCGAGTCGAACGGCGAGTGACCGGCGAGGAATTCTGCGAGCGTGTCAGCCGGTGACGAGGTCGGCACACCGTTCCGCCATCGTCATCACCGTGATGTTCGGGTTCACCGCCGGCAGCTTCGGCATCGCCGACGCATCGACCACCCGCAGATTGTGCACGCCCTTGACGCGCAATTCGGGATCGAGCACCGCCATCGGATCCGACGCGGCACCCATCTTCGCGGTGCCGGCCGGGTGATACACGGTGTTGTGAGTGCGATGCACGTAGTCGAGGAGATCGTCGTCGGTGACGGCGTCCGGCCCCGGCGCCAACTCGCGGGCGATCCAGTCCTTCAGCTGCGGCTGGTCGGCGATGCGTCGAGCGAGCTTGAGACCCGCGAGCATCACGCGGTCGTCGTGCCCCTCGCTGTCGGTGAAGTACCGCGGATCGACCTTGGCGCGATCACGGAAATCGCGTGAGCGCAGTCGGACGGTTCCGCGTGAACGGCCCTGTGTCACATTGGGAGTCAGGCAGAAGCCGTTGTCCGTGGTGGGGTAGCCCCAGCGCAGGGTGTTCATGTCGAACGGCACGCTGCCGTAGTGCATCATCACGTCCGGATACGTCAGATCGTCCTCGGTCGTGGCGAACAGGCCGATCTCCCACCACTGCGACGACGTGGTGACCATCGGCTTCGACGCCTCCCAGAACACCAGGCCCTCGACGTGGTCGTCGAGGTTCGCGCCGACGCCCGCCGAGTCGACACGCACCGGAATCCCCATCTCGCGCAGGTGCACCGAGGGCCCGATTCCCGACAGCATCAACAGTTTCGGAGTGTCGATCGCACCCGCGGTGACGATGACCTCACGGCGTGCGGAGACGACGTCGTGCCCCGTCAGATCAGGACGCTGATACCGCACTCCGGTGGCCGTGAGCGAGTCGTCGATGACGATCTCGCTGACCCAGCAACCCGTGCGGACCTCGAGATTGGGGCGCGTCGCCATGATCGGATGCAGGTACGCGTGCGAGGTGGACATGCGCAACCCGTCGTCGGACGAGTTGATCTGGAACCAGCCGGCCCCGTTGAGCACCGTCTCACCGCGATTGAACTGCACGGTCGGCAGTCCCACGCCGGCCGCGGACTCGAGGACGGCGGCACCACACGGATCGAGTGGCGGAACGTCCCGCAGCGTCACCGGTCCGGTGACGCGCGAGACGTACGGGAGGATCGACTCGGCGTTCCAGCCCGTGGCGCCCATGGCCTCCCAGTCGTCCAGGATCCCGGCCGGTGGATGGAACGCGATGCACGAGTTGTGAGACGAGCAGCCGCCCAACACCTTCGCCCGCGCGTGGCGCATGAAGCTGTTGCCGCGTTCCTGCGGCTCGACGGGATAGTCCCAGTCGTAGCCGGAGTCGAGCAGATGCATCCACCGGTCGAGCACCAGGATGTCGTCGTTCCCGACGTCCGTGGGTCCCGCCTCGACCAGACACACGGTCACGGTGGGATCCTCGCTGAGGCGTGCGGCGAGAACACATCCCGCTGTTCCACCGCCCGCGATGACGTAGTCGAAGATCGCGTCCGTCATACCTTCTCGCCTTCCGCCGTACCCGCTGTGGTGGTCGCTGCGTGTGACGTCAACGTACCGATGTGTCCGCGACCGACGGTGAAGTACCACAGATATCCGAGCCCGAGGATGACACCGATGTAGACGAACGCACCCCAGGTGTTGTACCAGGGTGTCCCGTAGACGGCTTCGCGCGGCCACGCCAGATTCAGCGCCATACCGGCGCCCCACACGACCGCAAAGATGTTGACGGGCAGACCCCAGCGACCCATCGTGAAGTAGCCACCCTCCTTCAGGTCCTTCGGCGGCCACTCGCCCTTCAGTCGCTTCTTCAAGAGCGGTCCCGTGACCATCAGATACGCCAGGTAGATCATGATGATCGCGATCGACGTGAGCACCGTGAAGATCTTGGGCTGCCCCACGTTGATCACCAGGATCAGGATCGAGAGCAGACCGATCACGACGGCGGGCACCACGGGCGTCTGGTACTTCGGATGCACGGTGGCCAGCCGCTCGCCGAACGGCAGCGCGTTGTCGCGCGCCATCGCGAAGGTGAGGCGGATCGCCGCCGTGTGCACCGCGAGCGAGCACACCGTGACGGCCACCAGGATGCAGATCAGGAACACCGTTCCCAGGGGTCCGGACAGCACCGAGGTGACGATGGACTGCAGTCCACCCTGCGGCGTGCCCAGCTCGGGATCGTTCAGATCCGGCGCCGCCATGACGGCGAACACGAGGATGGCGCCGCCGATGACGAACGACGCGAGGATGGCCCGCAGGATCGCCTTGGGGGCGGTACGCCGCGGTTCGACGGTCTCCTCACCGAGCGAGCTCGCCGTGTCGAAGCCGTACATCACGTAGCCCGACGCCAGCGACGCCACGAGGAACGCGCCCAGGTACCCGGCACTCTCCTCGGTTCCGTACCCGTTGGTGGAGAAGAAGATCTCCGGGCCGCGCTGAATGTTGAACGCCAGGATCACGGCGATGAGCACGGCCGCGACGAGTTCGATGAAGACGCCGGCACTGTTGATCCGCGCCATCAACCGGATGCCCGCGGCGTTCACCAGAGTCGTGAACGCGATCATGATGGTGCCGAGAACGACGGCATTGGTGGCGTAGTCGTACTCCCCCGTGCCGTCCCCGATGAGCTGGAAGCCGGACCACAACCGAGGCAGGTTCACCTGCAGGGCGAGCACCACCGCCGACAACGTGACGATCGACGCGGTGAGCATGAGCCACCCCGACGACCATCCGACGATGCGGCTGCCGAGCAGCTTCGCCCAGTTGTAGACCGAGCCCGCCACCGGATACTTGGCCGCGAGTTCCATGAAACACAGCGCCACGGCCATCTGCCCGACGAAGACGATGGGCCAGGACCACAGATAAGCCGGGCCCGCGGACCCGAATCCGAAGTAGAACAGCTGGAACGTGCCGGTCAGGATCGAGATGTAGCTGACGCCGGCCGCGAAACTCGCGAACTTGCCCAGACTGCGGTCGAGAGATTCCTTGTATCCGAAATCGCCGAGACCGCCGTCCTCGACGTCGGAAGTGGAAGACACCATGTCGCCTCGCTCACGTGAGAATGGAAGAAACTAGCTGGTGGTGCCGAACCACTCCGCCCGAGGTGCTGCGGTGTTGTTCCAGATGTGCTTGGTCTCCTGGTACTCGTGGAGTCCCGCGGGCCCGAGTTCGCGCCCGTTGCCCGACTTCTTGAAACCGCCCCACTCGGCCGCGGCCGTGTAGTACCCGAAGTCGTTGAGCCACACGGTTCCGTGTCGCAGCCCGCGCACCATGCGTTCGCCGCGTTCGGGATCGGTGGTGCGCACACCGGCCGCGAGACCGTAGTCCGTGTCGTTGCCCAGTCGCAGTGCCTCTTCCTCGGTGGTGAACCGTTCGACGGTCAGTATGGGCCCGAACGTCTCGAGCTGCACGATGTCCATCTCACGAGAGCAGTGGTCGAACACCGTGGGCAGGAAGTAACTTCCGTCCGCCAGAGCCGGATCGGACGGTGCGCGGCCGCCCGTGCGCAGAACTGCACCCTCCGCGAGGGCGGTCTCGACGAACGCCTCCATCTTGTCGCGCTGAGTCGTGGAGACCAGTGGCCCCGTCTCGCTGGACGGATCCGTTCCCGGTCCCATCCGGATGGCTTCGGCGCGGCGCACGATCTCGTCGACGAACCGATCCGCCACCGAGTCCTCGACGATGAGACGTGTTCCGGCCGAACACACCTGGCCGGAGTGCAGGAAGACGCCGGTGAGCACCTGGTCGACGGAGGCGTCGAACGTGTCCTCGTCGGCGGCGTCCGCGAACACGATGTGCGGATTCTTGCCCCCGAGTTCCACCGCCACCTTGGTCACGTGCGGCGCGGCACTCGCGAGGATCGCACTGCCGGTCGCCAGTCCACCGGTGAACGACACGAAGTCGACGTCCGGATTGTCCGTGAGCGCCGGCCCGATGGTCGCGCCGCTGCCCTGCACCAGATTGACGACACCGTCCGGCACCCCCGCTTCCTCCAGCAGATGGGTGAACGCGATGGTGCTCAGCGGGGTGACCTCGCTCGGCTTGAGCACCATCGTGCAGCCGGCAGCCAGCGCAGGCGCGATCTTCCACGAGATCTGCAGCAGAGGGTAGTTCCAGGGCGCGATCATCACGCAGACACCGATCGGCTCGTGCACCACGCGCGAGATGACCGCAGGATCACCCACGTCGACGAGACGATCGCTCGAGACGGCGGCGAGCTGAGCGTAGTACCGGAACACCGAGGTGACGTCGTCGATGTCGATGCGGCTCTCCGCCAACGTCTTCCCGGTGTCGAGGGTCTCGATGACCGACAGTCGCTCCTTGTCGCGCTGCAGGAGATCCGCCACGCGGTCGAGCACCGCACAGCGTTCCGCGACCGGGGTTGCGGGCCAGTCGCCGCGATCGAAGGTGGCACGGGCCGCGGCGACGGCGGCGCGGGCGTCGTCCGGCGAGGCCTCGTCGACCGACACCAGGACGCGACCGGTCGCGGGGTCGATGCAGTCTCGGGTCTCCCCCGAGGTGGCAGGGACCCACTCACCCCCGATGAGGAGAACGCGCTCGAACAGTGTCGGATCGACGTCGTGCTCGGTCTGTTGATTCACTGCCCCACCCTTTCACCGATCGGTCACCCCTGCAGGCGCCCGTCCTCCCGCAGGCGTTCCGCCAGCCAGTCGTGGAAGAGCCCGATGTGATGCTCGGCCGGCACCAGAACGCCACCGTCACGGTATGCCCGTGAGCTCATCGCCGGTTGGGTTCGCTCACATGCGTCGAAATCCTGCACGTTGACGCGATGGAACAACTCGACCGATCGGCTGACGTCGCGGCCGGACTCGACGACGTCCCGCGTGTACAGCCAGTCGCACTCGACGACGGTGCGGTCCGCGGACACCGGGTACATGCGGTGCAGGATCACGTGGTCGGGAACCAGGTTGACGAAGACGGTCGGCTTGATCGTGATGGCGTAGTACCGCCGGTCCTGATCCTCCGAGAGCGTCGGCAGGGCGCCGAACCCCGCGGACCCGTCCACGGTGAATCCGTCGATCTCCGCGCCGAACTCCGCACCGTGGCCGACGAAGTACTGGGCCGCGAGCCCGTCCGCGAACTCGGGGAGGACCTCGGTCAGCTCCGGGTGGATCGTGGCGCAGTGATAACACTCCATGAAGTTCTCGACGATCAGCTTCCAGTTGGCCGCCACGTCGTAGACCTCGCGGCGACCGAGTTCGAGAGACGGCATGTCGTACCGGTCGATGGCCGTCGGGTCGCCGAGCCGCTCGGTGACCGCGCCGATCACCTCGTCCTCGAAGGACGGCGGCTCGTCCGCAAGGCACAGCCACGCGTAGCCGAGCCACTCCCGGAGCGCGACGGGGATCAGACCCCACTCCGTACGGTCGAGCGGGGCACCGGACCCGTCCGACAACGCGGACAGATTGGGAGCGGCCACGAGCTTCCCGTCCAGCCCGTACGTCCAGGCGTGGTACGGACACTGCAGATTACGCTTGACCTGGCCCGACTCCTCCGTGCAGATCTGTGCGCCGCGGTGGCGGCACACGTTGAGGAACGCGCGCAGGACCCCGTCACGCCCGCGCACCACCAGCACGCTCTCGCGGCCCACGTCGACGCGGCGGAAGGCGCCGGGTGCCGCGAGATCGGCACTGCGGACGGCGCAGAACCACATCGTCTCGAACACGTGCTCCTGCTCGGCCAGAAACGTCTCCGCGCTGGTGTACCAGGATCCGGGGAGAGTGGGGATCAACGACTGAGTGCGGGGCGCGGCGCTTGTCATACGGTCACCAATCGGCGGGGATCGAAGAGGGTGATGGGGTGCGCGGTCGTCCCGGTGGTAGCAAGGTCGGCCAGGATCTCACCGACGACGGGCACGAACTTGAAACCGTGGCCGGAGAACCCGCACGCGACGGTGACGTTGGTGGCGTCGGGGTGCCGCGCGATGACGAAGTGCTCGTCCGGAGTGTTGGAGTACATGCACGTCGCGGAGTGCACGCTCGGCCCGTCGAGGCCGGGCACCGTCTGCCGCACCCGGGTCTGCATCGCCTCGATCTCGTGCGGGTGCACCGTACGGTCGATGGTGTCCGGCGTGCACTCGATGCCCTTGCGGAAGAAGGCCACCTTGACGCCGCCGTCGGGACCGTCGATCGCCGGGAAACCGTAGTCCTGCATACCGTCCGCGGCCTCGTGGATGAAGATCGGGTTGTTCTCGTACGCGGCGGTACCGGCGCTCGCGCCGAACCAGTGCAGTACCTGGCGCTCGACGACGATCGGTACCGCGAACTGCTCGAGCAACTGCGGCGCCCAGGCACCGGGGCAGATCACCACCTGGCCCGCCGTGTGGGTCCCCTTGTCGGTGGTGACGGTGACGCCGTCCCCCGACTCCTCCCAGCCGAGCACCGTCTCACCGAACTGCAATGTCGCACCGCGGTTCTCGGCGAGATCCAGATGGGCCTGAACGGTGAGTTCGGGCCTCGCGAAACCCGCGGCGGCCTCGAACAGTGCCACCTCGTCGGGGTCGGGATCGAAGGTGGGGAACGCCTCGCGCACCTGCGCGGCATCCAGGATCTCGTGCGGCAGCGACCATTGCCGTGACGCCAGCAGCGAGCCCGAGAACGTCACCGAGCTCTCGCGCCCGAGGAACAGTCCTCCGGTGATCCGATGCACCTCTTTGCCGGACATGCTCCTCAGTTCGTCCCACAGTTCGTAGGACCGCAGGAGGAGCGGGACGTAGGCCGGGTCCTCGAAGTAGGACTGCCGGATGATCCGCGATCCGCCGTGGCTCGATCCCTTGTCGTGGGCGGGAGTGAATTTCTCGAGCCCCAGCACCCGCTGTCCGCGGTCGGCCAGATGGAAGGCGGCGGCGCTGCCCATGCCGCCGAGTCCGATGACGATGACGTCGTAGCTCACGTGGCTCATCTCCTGATCAGCTGTCCGGCGGGATCGACGACCGCGTCGTCGGACACCGTCGCACCCAGTGCGGCGGCGAAGTAGGTCACCGACACCGCGGTGCCGAGTGGAGTGTCCAGCGGAAGCCAGGCGTACGCGACGCACCGCCCGAGGGTCGCCGACCATCCCGCGCTCGTGACGTACCCGACGACCGTGCCGTCGAGCGAGACCGGCTCCTTCCCGAGCACCACGGCGTCCGGGTCGTCGAACACGAGGGTCCGCAGCCGTCGCGTCGCGGGCCGAGCGGCCAGGGCCGACCGACCGACGAAGTCCGTGGCGTCCTTGACGGCGAACTCGACGCCCGCGTCGGCCGGGGTGTCCTCGGAGGTCATGTCGTGCCCCCACGCGCGGTACCCCTTCTCGAGTCGCAGGCTGTCGAACGCGAGCCGACCGGCAGCGATCACCCCGTGGTCGGACCCGGCCTCCCACAACAGGTCCCACAGGGCGCCGCCGTACTCGGCGTCGGTGTAGATCTCCCACCCGAGTTCGCCGACGTACGACACCCGCATCATGATCACGGGAATCGCACCGAGGTACGTCCGCACTGCGCGGAAGTAGCCGAAGGCCTTGTGTCCCAGGTCCGCGTCGGCCAGCGGTGCCACCATCGCGCGGGCACGGGGACCCCACACTCCGACACAACACGTCGCTCCGGTGACGTCCCGCACCGTCACCGGACCGTCGGGCGTTCCCGCCCTGGCGCGGCGCAGCATCGCATCGAGGTCGAGTGGACCGTTCGCTCCGACGCGATAGTGATCGGCGCCGAGTCGCGCGACCGTGAGGTCGCTGCGGATCCCGCCTCTCTCGTCGAGCATCAGCGTGTAGGTGACACGGCCGATCGCGGTGTCCACGTCGTTGGTGGTGAGGTGCTGCAGGAAGTGGGCTGCGCCGGGTCCCTCCACGTCGTACCGGGTGAGCGGTGTCATGTCGTACATCGCGACCCGGCTCCGCGTCGCCGCGGCCTCGGCCACGGCGATGTCGGAGAAGTGACGCGCGGACCACTCGTCGCGGGCCGGAAGGTGGAACCCGGTCTCGAGGAGCGCCGCGAGTTCGCCCGCGTTGCTCTCGTACCAGGCGGGGCGCTCCCAGCCTCCGCCCTGGACGAAGCGGGCGTCCAGCGCGACCTCCGCGGCGTGGAACGGGCTGCGCCGCAGTCCTCGCAGCGCCGTGCGCTGCTGGCGGGGGTGCACGATGTCGTACACCTCCACGAACGCCTGGGCGCTGGTGGCGGCGATGAAGGCGGGACTGCGCTCGACCGATTCGAAGCGATACAGATCGGACTCGTGGAGGTCGATCTCCGAGGCGCCGTCGATCAGGGTCTGGGCGAGAGCGCGCGCGATACCGGCGGAGTGCGTCACCCACACCGCCTCCGCCACCCAGAAGCCGGCCAGATCCCGGTGCTCCCCGACGATCGAGTGACCGTCGGGAGTGAAGGAGAAGATGCCGTTGAATCCGGATTCGACCTTCGACTCCCGCAGCGCCGGAAGCACTCTCGCGGACTCACGCCAGGCCGGCGCGAAATCGTCCTCGGTGAACGGCAGCATCGACGGCATCGGTGGGGGTGCCACGGACGACGCGTCACCGTCCGCGTCCCACGACAGCGCGCCCATGTCCGCGGGCATCGGGTCGTGGCCGTAGTAGCCGATACCGAGACGATCCCCGTGCTCCCGGTAGTAGAGGTCGCCGTCCTGGTGACGAAGGATCGGCAGACTCGCGTCCGTCGCACCGGTGTTCCGGCCGACCAGCACCTCGATCTGTCCAGTGTAGGCGTACTGGTGCGCCATCGGGACCAGGGGAACCGTGAGGCCCACCGTGCGCCCGAGCTCGGCACCCCAGAAGCCCGCGGCCGACACGACGATGTCCGCCGGCACGTCGCCGTGCGGGGTCCGCACTCCCGTCACACGTCCACTCGCCTGGAGGATCTCGGTCACCGGACTGTCCCCCCGGAACACCGCCCCGCGGGCCTGCGCCGCACGCGCCTGCATCTCGGCGGCCCGCACCGCCCGGGCGAGACCGTCGCTCGGAGTGTGGAACGCGCCGAGCACGACGTCCGGGTCCACGAGCGGGTGCAGAGCCGCTGCGGCCGCGGCGTCGACGAGCCGTCCCTCGATGCCCCACGAGCGCGCCCACCCGGCCTTGCGTTGCAGATCCGTCCACCGAGCTTCGGTCGTCGCGATCTCGAGGCCGCCGAGCGTGTCGAAGCACGGCCCGTCGTCGTGCGTGAGTGCGCGGAACTTGTCGGCCGTGTAGGCCGCGAAGTGGGCCATGGAGCGCGAGGGATTCGTCTGGAACACCAGCCCGGGGGCGTGCGAGGTGGATCCGCCGGTGGAGAACAGCGGCCCCTGGTCGAGCACGGTGACGTCAGTCCACCCACGGGCGGTCAGTTCTTCCGCCAGGGAGGTCCCGACGATGCCGGCGCCGATGACGACGATACGAGGTGTCACGAGCGTCCCCCTGGGACCTGTTGCGATCAGCGCAACGATGGGTGGTTTACGCAACACAGACTCGACGCCCCGGGCCGGGCTGTCAACCCGGCACGCTGTGGTTCGACACACCGGTGCAGCGATTGACGTGGTGGATCGTCCTGGTGCATCCTGTTGCGCAGATCGATCACAGTTGCGATCGACGCAACACCGTCACACTTGCGGGAGGCATCATGCCGGACACCGTTCATCGCGTCGCCGTCTGCTCCGCATCGGCCCTCCCCGTCGGCGAGGTCGCCACCGTCACCCCGCCGGGTCACACCGCGATCTCCGTCTTCCACACCGAGGAGGGCCTCTTCGCGATCGACGACACGTGCACACACCAGGACGCCTCGCTCGCCGACGGATGGGTGGAGAACTGCGCGGTCGAGTGCCCGCTCCACGAGTCGTGCTTCGATCTGCGGACCGGCGCCCCCTCGGGCACACCGGCGAAGACTCCCGTTCGGACATATGCGGTGCACGTCGTCGACGGCGCGGTCGTGCTCGACCTCCCCGGCTCGTGACGACCCCCGACAGGCCCGACGTCGAGACGGTGAACTCCGTCCTGGTCGTCGGGGCGTCGCTCGCGGGCTCGACCGTCGCGACCGCTCTCCGCGAGGACGGGTTCACGGGTCGCGTCACCGTCGTCGGCGACGAGCCCCACCTGCCGTACGATCGCCCGCCCCTCTCCAAGGCCTTCCTGCAGGGATCGGCTCCCGACCCGTGGCTCGTTCCCGAACCCGATGCGCTCGACGTCGACTGGGTGCTCGGGACACCGGCTGTCGGCATGACCGGTCGGAGCGTGGAGCTCGCGGACGGGCGGGAGGTGAGTGCCGACGTCGTCGTCATCGCGACCGGCGCGCGCGCACGGACCCTGCTGGGCGCCGACGACCTCCGCGGCGTTCACACGCTGCGCACGTTGGACGACGCCGCCGCACTGCGCTCGTCGCTGGCCACGGCGACCACCATGGTGGTGATCGGCGCGGGATTCATCGGAGCCGAGGTGGCCTCCACGGCCGCCGGCCTCGGCATCTCCGTCACCATCGTCGAGGCGTCCACCGCTCCCCTGTCCGGCCCGCTCGGCCTGACGATGGCGGAGGTCTGCGTCGATCTGCATCGTGCGAACGGCGTGACCCTCCTGCTCGGCGCCGCCGTCGACTCTCTCGAGGGCCGCGACGGGGCCGTCACCTCCGTCCTGCTCGGGGACGGGACGGTACTGCCCGCCGACGTCGTGGTGATCGGAATCGGATCGATCCCCAACACGGAGTGGGCGGCAGCGTCCGGCCTCGCCATCGACGGCGGTTTCGTCACCGACGCGCAGTGCCGCACCACCGTTCCGGGCGTCTACGCGATCGGGGACTGCGCTCGCGCGTTCGACGAGGTGCTGCAGGACCACCATCGCAGCGAACACTGGTCGCACGCGGTCACCCAGGCTCGGCGAGTGGCGCGGTCGATCGTGGGGGCGCAGCCCGCGCCGTCCGGTGCTCCGTATTTCTGGTCGGACCAGTACGGCTCTCGCATCCAGTTCGCCGGCCGTCGCCAGTCGACCGATTCGGTGCGCGTGGTCGAGGGCGACCCGGAGGCCGGCTCGTTCGTCGCCGTGTACGAGCGAGCGGACGACGTCGTCGCCGTCCTGGCGATGAACAACGCCCGATCGTTCACCAGGATGAGGAAGAGCCTCGGGGCCTGATTCTCCGCATGCCGATCAGCATTGGGTGCGTATAACAATCTCGAAGTCGCTTTTCTGTGATCAGCCCGGAGAACTCCGTTGGCACTGCACAGCGCTCGTCGCCGGGGTTAGGTTGCCGTCATGACTGCCGAGATCCTGGCCACCGACGCCGTCGCGAGCGACACCACGTTCGACCCGGCGCAGCATGCGCTGGACATGGTGGGCTACCACTACCGCGCCGACGACTACTACGAGGTCGGCCGCGAGAAGGTGCGGGAGTACGCGAAAGCCGTCCGCGACTTCCATCCGGTCCACTGGACCGAGGAGGGCGCACTCGAGGTCGGCTATCCGGCGCTGATGGCGCCGCCCACGTTCTTCTCGCTGGTCGGCATCATCGCCCAGCAGAAGCTGCTCGAGCGCATCGCCACCGGATACGACCTCAGCCGGATGCTGCAGACAGACCAGCATGCCGAGTACTTCGCGCCGATCCTGGCGGGCGACCGGCTCACGTGCGACGTCTCGCTCGACTCCTTCCGCACGGTCGTCGGCCGCGACATGATGGTGACCAAGACCGTCATCACCAACCAGCGCAACGAGCTGGCGCAGATCACGTACACCACACTGCTCATCGGGCGCGCCGACGACGGCGACGACAGCATCGCGGACGTCGCGCGCGGCATGGTCATGAACGGCATGTTCACCCTGTCCACGTCCGACGAGGTGGCCGACGTCAATCCCGGCGGTGACGACCTCGAGACGGTCTACGCCCCGCCCGTCGTCGTCCCGCACACCGGCCATGCCCGTCGGCGCTTCGAGGACGTGGCGGTCGGCGACGCACTGCCCACCAGGACGGTGCTGCTCTCGCGCGGCGATCTCGTGAACTACGCGGGCGTGGTCGGCGACAACAACCCCGTGCACTGGAGCGACCACTTCGCGTCGCTGCTCGAGCTCGACACCGTCGTCGCCCACGGCATGCTCACCATGGGCCTCGGCACCGGCTTCGTGTCCGAGTGGCTCGGCGACCCGGGTGCCCTGAAGGACTGCACCGTGCGCTTCACCAGCCCCGTCATGGTCGACCCGGTGTCCAAGTCGGAGATCGTCATCGACGGCACGGTGAAGTCGAAGGACGAGGCGACCCGGACTGCGGTGGTCTCCATCGACGCCCGCTACAAGGGCAAGCGCATCCTCGGCCACAAGGCGATGGCCACCGTTCACCTGGCCTGAGACGCCTCAGCTCCCGGCCACGGCTCCGCGTACCGAGGCCGGGAGCTTCGTCACCTTCGAGAACGGCCCGACCACGGCGGCCGCCATGGGCCGCGCCAGCAGGGTCCGGGCGACATCGCGGACCTCGTCGTTGGTCACCTGATCGATGCGCGCGAGCGTCTCCTCCACCGACCTGTGGTCGCCGTAGTTGAGCTCGCTGCGACCGATCCGGTTCATTCTCGATCCGGAATCCTCCAGTCCGAGAACCAGTCCCCCGCGCATGCTCCCCTTCGCGCGAGCGCACTCCGCGTCCGTGATGCCGTCGGTGGCCACCGACGCGAGCACGTCGCGGATCACCGAGGTGACCTCGCCGAGATTCTCGGGCTGGCATCCGGCGTACACCGAGAACGCACCCGTGTCGGAGAACGTGTCCACCGACGAGTACACCGAGTACGCGAGACCGCGCTCCTCCCGGATCTCTTGGAACAGACGCGAACTGAGCCCTCCACCGATGGCGGTGTTCAGAACCGACAACGCCCACCGATGACCCTCGTGGCGTCCGAACGCCCGCACGCCCAGGCACAGGTGCGCCTGTTCACTGTCCCGCGTCGTCAGGCTCAGGGCCGGGCGCGCGGTGATGCGGCCCGCTCCCCCACGCCGCGGTGCCGGTTCGGCGGCACCGGCGATCCGGTCGGCGAAACTGCGACGGACCCCCGCCACCACGTCGTCGTGGTCGACGTTGCCGGCGACCGCCACCACCATGCGCGGCGGGGTGTAGCGCCGAGTGTGGAACGAGTGCAGCTGATTCCGCGTCATGGACTCGATGGACTCCACCGATCCGATGACGGGACGACCGATGGGGTGGTCACCGAACAGCGCGGTGAGGAAGGCGTCACCGAGCAGGTCCTCGGGGTCGTCGTCGCGCATCGAGATCTCCTCGAGCACCACCTGGCGTTCGACATCGACGTCCTCGGCGCGGCAGCGACCGCGGAGCACCACGTCCGCCACCAGGTCGAGTCCGAGGTGCAGGTCCTCGTCGAGCACGTGCGCGTAGAAGCACGTGTGCTCCTTGGACGTGAACGCGTTGAGCTCGCCGCCGACTCCGTCCATCACCTGCGCGATGTCCAGAGCCGTACGGGTGGGGGTGGCCTTGAACAGCAGGTGCTCGAGGAAGTGCGCGGCACCGGCGACGGTGCGGCCCTCGTCGCGCGAACCGACGGCGACCCAGACGCCGACCGAGGCGGACCGCACGCCGGGAACGAACTCCGTGACGACTCGGACGCCGCCCGGCAACACCGTGCGGCGGACGCCGGACGGTTCGGGTGTACGCACACGGCGGCGCGGCCGGGAGCCCGAGAGCTCCGCAGACCGCGCCGCCGCGTTCGTGTACTTCTTACTCAGCGCTGACCTCGTCGGAGGTGGCGACCTGATCGTCGGCCGGCGCGGCGGCTGCCGCGTCGTCCTCGACCGGGACGAGGCTGATCTTGCCGCGGTTGTCGATGTCGGCGATCTCCACGCGGAGCTTCGATCCGACGCTGACGACGTCGTCGACCTTGTTGATGCGCTTGCCGCTGCCCAGCTTGGAGATGTGCACCAGGCCGTCACGACCGGGGAGCAGCGAGACGAACGCGCCGAATGCCGTGGTCTTGACGACGGTTCCGAGGAACCGCTCGCCGACCTTGGGCAGCTGCGGGTTCGCGATGGCGTTGATCATGTCGATCGCGGCCTGTGCGGACGGGCCGTCCGCAGCACCGACGTAGACGGTGCCGTCATCCTCGATCGAGATGTTGGCGCCGGTCTGCTCGGTGATCGAGTTGATCATCTTGCCCTTGGGCCCGATGACCTCGCCGATCTTGTCCACGGGGACCTTGATCGCGGTGACGCGCGGTGCGTACGGGCTCATCTCGTCCGGAGCGTCGATGGCCTCGGCCATGACGTCGAGGATCGTGACGCGCGCGTCCTTGGCCTGCGACAGCGCACCGGCCAGAACCTGCGACGGGATGCCGTCGAGCTTCGTGTCCAACTGCAGGGCGGTGACGAACTCGCGGGTGCCGGCGACCTTGAAGTCCATGTCGCCGAACGCGTCCTCCGCACCGAGAATGTCGGTGAGGGCGACGTAGCGGGTCTCACCGTCGACCTGGTCGGAGACCAGACCCATGGCGATGCCGGCGACCGGTGCCTTCAGCGGCACACCGGCGTTGAGCATGCCCAGCGTCGACGCACAGACCGAGCCCATCGACGTGGAGCCGTTGGAGCTGAGCGCCTCCGAGACCTGACGGATGGCGTAGGGGAACTCCTCCTGGCTGGGGAGCACGGGGAGCAGCGCGCGCTCTGCGAGGGCTCCGTGGCCGATCTCGCGACGCTTCGGCGATCCGACGCGTCCGGTCTCGCCGGTGGAGTACGGCGGGAAGTTGTAGTGGTGCATGTAGCGCTTGCTGGTCTCGGGTCCGAGCGAGTCGATCTGCTGGGCCATCTTGACCATGTCGAGGGTGGTGACGCCCAGGATCTGGGTCTCGCCACGCTCGAACAACGCGCTGCCGTGGGCGCGCGGGATGACGGCGACCTCGGCGGAGAGCTCACGGATGTCCGTGATGCCGCGGCCGTCGATGCGGAACTGGTCCCGCAGGATGCGCTGACGCACGAGCTTCTTGGTCAGCGAGCGGAACGCTGCGCCGATCTCCTTCTCGCGGCCCTCGAACCGGTCGCCCACGCTGGTGAGGATCTGATTCTTGACCTCGTCGAGCTTGCTCTCGCGCTCGGTCTTGCCAGCGATGGTGAGTGCCTCGTTGAGCGGGATCTGAGCCGCACCCTCGACAGCCTCGAACACGTCGGACTGGTACGCGGGGAAGAGCGGGAAGTCGCCGGTGGGCTTGGCGGCCGCCGTGGCGAGCTGCTTCTGCGCCTCGCACAGCGATGCGATGAACGGCTTCGCTGCTTCGAGGCCCTCGGCCACGATGGCCTCGGTGGGCGCCTGCGCGCCGTCCTCGACGAGGGCGATGACCTTCTCGGTCGCCTCGGCCTCGACCATCATGATCGCGACGTCGGCGTCCGCACCGGTGCCCGAGACGACGCGGCCGGCGACGACCATGTTGAACACGGCCTTCTCGAGCTGCTCGTTGGTGGGGAACGCGACCCACTGCTTGTCGATCAGGGCGACACGGACGCCGCCGATGGGGCCGGAGAACGGCAGGCCCGCGAGCTGGGTGGACGCCGACGCGGCGTTGATGGCCACGACGTCGTACAGGTCCTTCGGATCGAGGCTCATCACGGTGATGACGACCTGGATCTCGTTGCGCAGTCCGTCGACGAACGTCGGACGCAGCGGCCGGTCGATCAGGCGACAGGTCAGGATGGCGTCGGTGCTGGGGCGTCCCTCACGACGGAAGAACGATCCGGGGATGCGGCCGGCGGCGTACATCCGCTCCTCGACGTCCACCGTCAGCGGGAAGAAGTCGAAGTGGTCCTTGGGGTGCTTCGAGGCGCTGGTGGCCGAGAGCAGCATGGTCTCGTCGTCCAGGTATGCGACGACGGCGCCGGCGGCCTGCTTGGCCAGCCGGCCGGTCTCGAAGCGGATGGTGCGGGTGCCGTACGACCCGTTGTCGATGACGGCGGTGGTCTCGAACACGCCCTCGTCGACCTCGGTGGCCGCTGCGGTGTTCGTGGTGGTCTCTGACATGGAAGTCTTCTCGTCCTCTCGTCTTCGCCGTGCCCACCCGGGCGCGCACTCGAACCCGGTGGTCCGGTGCGGCGTCCCCGAGTCGACGTGCGAGCGGAGGCGGCCCACGATCGAAGTCCCCCGGGCCGGGTCGCGCTCCGCGCGTCCGTAAACCGAGAGACCACTACCGAAGACCGACACCGCGACGTGTGTCGGGGACGAACGGCTGATGGTGCTCACCGCCGAGTCGGCGGCCTACCTGTGGTGCTGTGCACTCCCGGAGAGGGAGTACTGCTGTGACACTACCGGTCCACGACGAACGGCCGACGAGGAACAGCCGTGGGCTGCCTCGCCGGCGCGATCGCGTGAACCATGACGGAAATTATCGACGCAGTCCCAGACGCTCGATGAGCGAGCGGTACCGCGCGACATCGACCTTCTGCACGTACTTGAGCAGACGACGACGACGACCCACGAGCAGCAGCAGGCCGCGACGCGAGTGGTGATCGTGCTTGTGCACCTTGAGATGCTCGGTGAGATCCTGGATGCGCTTGGTGAGCATCGCCACCTGGGCTTCCGGCGATCCGGTGTCCGTCTCGTGGACGCCGTACTCGCCGAGGATCTGCTTCTTCTGTTCGGTGGTCAAAGCCACAGTGAAACTCCTGATGCAGTGCCGTCCGCGCGTGGATGGTGCCGCACCCGAGGGCGCGGTGTTGCAGCCGCCGCGGACCGCAGCGAACAACAGTCGTCCATCCTACCTCAGTGGCCGAGGCCCGAACGACACCTCTTCATTCAGGCGTCCAGGGCGGCGAGGATGTCGCGGGCACGGTCGACGTCGAGATCCATCTGCGCGATCAGCTCGTCCACCGAGGCGAAGGCCTCCATGCCGCGCAGACGCTCGACGAAGTCCACCGCGACGTGCTGCCCGTAGAGATCGGCGTCGCCGTCCAGGACGAACGCCTCCACCGTGCGGGTGCGTCCCGAGAACGTGGGATTGGTCCCCACCGACACCGCTGCGCGACAACGCTTTCCGGGAGTCACGGTACCCATGATCGGTCCGGGTCCGAGCACCGTGAACCACGACGCGTACACCCCGTCCGCCGGGATGGCGGCGTGCATGGGCGGCTTGACGTTGGCCGTGGGGTAGCCGATGGTGCGGCCACGGCCGTCACCGTGCACCACCACGCCCTCGACTCGGTGGGGTCGACCGAGCGCGTCGGCGGCGGCCGCGACGTCACCGGCGTCGACGCAGGCGCGAATGTAGGTGGAGGAGAACGTGACCGACTCCTCGGCCAGCAGAGTGACACCGTCGACCGCGAACCCGAACCGCGTGCCGGCGGACCGGAGCAGATCGACGTTGCCGGCGGCCTTCTTGCCGAACGTGAAGTTCTCCCCCACCACGACCTCGGCGGCGTGCAGCCGCTCGACGAGGATGTCGTGGATGTAGCGATCGGGGGTGAGCTTCATGAACTCCGGCGTGAAAGGCATGACGCAGAAGACGTCGATGCCCAGTTCCTCGGCCAGTTCGGCACGCCGGGTGAGGGTGGTCAGCTGGGCCGGGTGACTGCCCGGACGCACCACTTCCATCGGATGCGGATCGAAGGTCATGAGCACACTCGGCACTCCGCGTGCCGCCGCCGATGTCACGGCGCGGTCGATCAATTGGGCGTGGCCGCGGTGTACGCCGTCGAACACGCCGATCGTCAGAACACATCTGCCCCAGTCGGCCGGGACATCGTCGAGACCTCGCCATCTCTCCACGACCAGGAGCCTACGGGCCGACGATCGACCGGTCACGTCCGGCGCACCGACGGCTAAGCTGTCGGCGTGCCAGCCCCTGCCCTCTCCACCGTCGCGCAGGACTACCTCAAGGTCATCTGGACCGCGAGCGAGTACTCCGACGAGCCGGTGAGCACCAAGATGCTCGCCTCCCGGATGTGCGTCTCGCCGTCCACGGTCTCCGAGGCCGTACGCAAACTCGCCGATCAGGGCCTCGTCGACCACGCCCGCTACGGGTCCATCACACTCACCGAGGCCGGGCGGCGCGCCGCCATCGGCATGGTCCGCAGGCATCGGCTCATCGAGACCTGGCTGGTCGAGGAGATGGGCTACGGCTGGGACGAGGTGCACGACGAGGCCGAGGTGCTCGAACACGCGGTGTCGGACCTGCTCGTCGAGCGCATCGACGCCAAACTCGGTCGGCCGTCACGCGACCCGCACGGTGATCCCATCCCTACCATCGACGGCACCATTCCCGCGCCGCCGGCGGTACCGCTCAGCGATTTCGTCGCGGGCCAGAAGGGCCACGTCACCCGCATCTCCGACTCGGATCCGGACATGTTGCGGTACTTCGATTCCATCGGCATCACCCTCGACCTGTCGATCACGATGGTCGAGCGCCGCGACTTCGCCGGGACCGTGGCCGTGCAGGTGGCCGACACGGTACTCGACCTGGGTCATGTTGCCGCCGAGGCGATCTGGATGACCACGGACTGACGCCGGACCGCCCCGACGAACTCAGGGGCGCAGCGTGGCCGGCCGCACGACCATCACGGTGCTGGCCCGCTTGCCGCGTTCCTGCACCAGGGCGATGGTGTGGCCGTTCTCGTCCAGTGCCGCGTAGATGCCGGGCATCCCGATCGGGTCGAGCCAGCGTCCCTGGCTCAACGATTCGGCCTCGTCCGACGTGACCGTCCGGTGCGGGAACGCCGTGCGAGCGGCAGCGTCGATGTCGAGGCTCACGTGCGGGTCGTCCCGCACCTCGTCGAGAGTGCGGGCGTGCTCCAACGTGAACGGTCCGACCCGGGTGCGCCGCAACGCGGTCAGGTGGCCGCCGACGCCCAGGGACGCACCCAGGTCTCGCGCGAGCGCCCGCACGTAGGTCCCGGACGTGCACTCGACGTGGACGTCCAGATCGATCACGTCGCTCCCCCGGCGACGCTCCAGGACGTCGAAGCGGGAGACGGTGACCGTGCGCGGTTCGAGCACGACGTCCTCGCCCTCCCGAACGAGAGCGTGGGCGCGCTTGCCGTCCACCTTGATGGCGCTGACACTCGACGGGACCTGACTGATCTTCCCGGTCAGCGCGGCGACGGCCTCGTCGATCCCGGAGTCCGTCACCGCACTCGTGTCCGCCGTCGACACCGTCTCGCCCTCGGCGTCGTCGGTGGTGGTGGCGGCTCCGAGGCGGACGGTCGCGGTGTACTCCTTGGTGGTCAGCGAGAGCAGACCCAGCATCTTGGTCGCTCGCTCGACACCGAGCACCAGCACCCCCGTCGCCATGGGATCGAGCGTGCCGGCGTGTCCGATGCGGCGCGTCTTCAAGGCCTTGCGACAGGCGGAGACGACGTCGTGGCTGGTGACTCCGCCACTCTTGTCCACCACCAGAAGTCCGGCGCCGTCGAGTCCTGTGGGGGGTTTGGGGTGAGCTGGCACGAGGGAGAAGTCTGTCAGAAGATCGCGGGAAGGCCGGAGGCCGGCCGTCAGAAGACCGTGATCGCAGTGACGACGAGGCCGTCGGAGACGGCCCAGCGTCCGTCGAAGGAGGTGAGCGGTGCGCCGCTGGTGGTGTCGCCGGGGACCAGCAGCCGGGAGCGGAAGGTACCGGTGACGGTCGAGCGTCCCGCCGAGTCGGCATCGCGCTCGAAGGTGATGTGCGCGTCCTCGAATCCGAGCCACCGCCCGGTCAGCGGGTACCAGGCCTTGTACGTCGCCTCCTTCGCGCAGAACAGCAATTTGTCCCACTGCACCTCGTCGTCGGTGCGGGTGGCCAGGACCTCACGCTCGGCCTCGATGCTCACGGCTTTCAGCACGCCGTCCGGCAGCGGTTCGTGCGGTTCCGCGTCGATGCCCACCGAGCGGACCTGCAACGCGTAGCCCACGGCGGCGGCGCGATAGCCGTCGCAGTGCGTGAGCGAGCCGACGACGCCGCCCGGCCACACCGGCGATCCCATCTCGCCGCGCAGGATCGGACCGGGCTCGAGTCCGAGCCGGCCCATCGCGAGTCGGGCGCAGTGCCGCGCCGAGGTGAACTCGCGCTTGCGCTTGTCGACGGCCTTCTCCACGAGATGCGCCTCGCGGGGGTGCGGGGTGAGACCGGGCGGATCCTCGAACAGCTCCTCGGCGACGACGCCGCGCGCGAGCAGCCCGCCGAGCAGGGAGGTCTCTCGTGCCGTCGTCACAGTCGCTTCTCCGCTCGCATCTTCTCCACTTCCGCTTCCATCTCCGGCGTGACCGTGAAGTGGCCGCCGAACTTGTTCAACGATCCCGGCGGGTACTCGGGGACCGGAAGGATCTGTCGCAGCACCTGATCCGGGAGTCCGCGGCGTTTCCACTCGCGCGGGTAGCCCACCGACACCTCCTCGAATCGGACGCCGTCGTAGTACGTCGTCCGTGGGATGTGGAGGTGGCCGTAGACCGCACACAGGGCGTTGTAGCGGGTGTGCCAGTCCTTGGTCGCCGTGGTTCCGCACCAGAGGGCGAACTCGGGATAGAACAGCACCTCGGTGGGCTGCCGCACCAGCGGCCAGTGGTTGATCAGCACCGTCGGGATCGAGGTGTCCACCTCGGCCAACCGCTTCTCGGTGATCGCCAGCCGCGCCGCGCACCACGCGTCGAGGGATGCGTAGGGCGTCGGGGTGATGAGGAACTCGTCGGTGGCCACCACGTTGCGGCTGCGCGCCAGGGCCAGACCGTCGAGCTTGTTCGTGGTGCCCGCGGGCAGGAAAGAGTAGTCGTACAACACGAACATCGGCACCAGCGTGACAGGGCCCACATATCCCGACCGGCCTCCGGCCTGCCCGACCTCCCCCTCCCACACGGGGAACGGGTCCTCGGGCGTCAGCACACCCAGTTCCCGGCACATCGTGACCAGGTAGTCGTAGCGCGCCTCACCGTGCATCTGTACCGGGTCCTTGACCGTGGTCCACAGCTCGTGGTTTCCCGGCACCCAGATCACGGTGTCGAACTTCGACCTCAGCTCGGCGAGCGCCCAGCGAATGTCGTCCGTCTTCTCCGACACGTCTCCGGCGACGATCAGCCAGTCCTCGGGGCTCTCCGGTTCGATGGCCTCGGTGACGGGCCGGTTGCCCTTGTGACCGACGTGGATGTCGCTGACGGCCCACAACTTGGCTGGCACACTCACGACCCTTCTGCGGTTGATGTTCGGCTCCCGACGGTATCGGTCCCCGTTCTGATCCAGGCGCCCGACGCGGTCCGCCAGACCACGGAGACCGCTCTCAGGCTGACGAACACCATCAGGCCCACCCAGATTCCCGGCAACCCCCAGTCGAGGATCGCCGCGAGCCAGATCAGCGGTAGGAATCCGACGACGGCGCTCGCGAGAGTCGCGTTCCGCAGGAAGACGGCATCCCCGGCCCCGAGCAGCACACCGTCGAGGGCGAACACGACGCCGGCGACGGGGATCAGCGCGACGAACAACCACCAGATGCCGTCGATGCTCGTCAGGGTCGACGAGTCGGACGTGAAGAGCGGCGGGATCACGGCGTGGGTGGCGGCGAACAGTCCTGCGAGCACCACGGCGAAACCGACGGACCACGCGGTCACCCGCGAGGCGAGCATCGACGCGGCGCGGCCACGGCCCGCTCCCAACGCGGCGCCGACCAGGGACTGTGCGGCGATGGCCAACGAGTCCAGCATCAACGCGACGAGATTCCACAACTGCAGAACCACCTGATGGGCCCCGACCGCACCGGCACCGAAGCGGGACGCCACGGTCACCGCGGACAGGAAGCAGGCCTGGAAGGCGAACGAGCGGAGCACGAGGTCCCGGCCGAGGACGAGCTGGCGGCGGATGATCGCGAGATCCGGCCGGAGCGAGCAGGTCCGCGGCCCGCGCATCAGGGCGGAGACGAACAGCGTCGCGGCGACGGCCTGGCCGATGACGTTGGCCACGGCGGATCCGACGAGGCCGAGGGCCGGAACGCCGATCAGACCGTGCACGAGGACGGGACACAGCACGGCCGACAGTGCGAGCCCCGCCACCACGTACCGCAACGGCCGCACGGTGTCCTGCACGCCGCGCATCCACCCGTTCCCGGCGAGCGTGACGAGGATCAACGGGGTGCCGAGCACGCCGACCCGGAGCCACGTGGTGGCCTCGGCGGTGATGTCTCCCCCACCGCCCAGCACCGACAGGATCGGATTCGCGAAGAGCTGGACCACCAGGATCAGCAGGAGGCCCAGCACCACTGCGAGCCACGTGGCCTGGACGCCCTCGTTGCGGGCGTCGTCGTCCCGGCCCGCACCGTGCAGCCGTGCCGCGCGCGCGGTCGTCCCGTACGAGAGGAACGTCAGCTGCGTACTCACCTGGGCGAGAACGAGGCCACCGACGGCCAGACCCGCGAGTGGGAGCGCACCGAGTCGACCCACCACCGCGGAGTCGAAGAGCAGGTACAGCGGCTCGGCCACCAGGACGCCGAGTGCAGGGAACGCGAGGCCGAACAGGGTGCGAGCGGACACCCGCCCGTCCACGGCGGAGCGATCGGTCACCCGAGCGCGGCGACCAGGGCGTCGACGTCGTCCTCGATCGGGCCCGTCGCGGTGTAGCCGGCGGAGAACTTGTGGCCGCCCCCTCCCAGCGCGGACGCCACGACGGAGACGTCGACACTGCTCTTCGCGCGCAACGACACGGCCCAGCCCGCCTCGTTCTGCTTGAACACGGCGGCCACCTCGGCCTCCGCGGTGGTGCGCACGATGTCCACGACGCTCTCGATCTCCTCGGGACGCAGTCCGCGAGAGTCCTCGAGCCGCACGATCGCGTAGACGAGCCCTCGCGAGCCGGCCGCGTCCGGCACCAGGCGCGCCGAGCCGAGGACGGCGCCCAGCATCGGCAGCCAGGCGAAGGGGTGGGTGTCGAGCAGGCGGCGCGAGATGGCGGCGCCGTCGATCCCGGTCGCGAGAAGTCGCTCGGCCAGCAGGTGGGAGCCCGGCCGGACCCAGCGGAACGATCCGGTGTCGGTCACGAGGCCGGCGAACAGGCAGTGCGCGAGGTCCCGGTCGATCTCGACGCCCCACTCGTCGAACAGCACGGCGACCACCGCTGTGGTGGACTCCGCACTCGCATCGATCACGTGATGCGTGCCGTAGAAGGTGTTGGACCGGTGATGGTCGACGACCAGGGACACGGCGCCGTCCAACCGGTCACCCAGTGACCCGAGCCTGCCTCGACTGCCGGCGTCCACGGTGACCACCAGGTCCGCGTCCGTCGGGACCTCGGCGGGCGGCACCAGGAACTCCGCTCCCGGCAGACCGATCATCGACTCGGGCAACGAGGCGGGCGCCGCGAAGGACACGGTCGGCCGCGCGCCGCGTCGCGAGAGCGCGACGGCCAGGGCGAGCGCACTGCCGATGGTGTCGGCGTCGGGTTGCACGTGGCACAGCAGAGTCACCGTCCGGGCGTCCTCGAGAAGACGGACGGCTTTCTGCATGTCTGCGCGCAGCGTGTCGGTCACCGGGGTCTCAGAGCTCGTCGGTGTCGCTTCGAGGCACCTTGTACGGATCCGGATCACCGGCGGGCTGCGCCCCCGCAGCGGCCTGAGCCACCTTGTCGTCGATCTGGCGGGCACGCTCGAGCAGTTCCTCCATGTGGCGCGCGGTGTCGGGCACCGTGTCCGCACGGAAGGTCAGCGTCGGGGTGAAGCGCACACCGGTACCGGCACCGACCTTGGTGCGCAGAGCGCCCTTGGCCTTCTCCAGACCCAGAGCGGCAGCCTGGAAATCGGGCTCGGCGTCGAGCGTCTCGCCGCGCACGGTGTAGTAGACGGTGGCGTCGTGCAGGTCCGGGGTCACCTTGGTGTCGGTGACCGTCACGAACGACAGCCGCGGATCCTTGATCTCGTGATCGATGGCCGTCGCGACGATCGCACCGATGCGCTTGGCCAGTTTACGAGCGCGGGCTTGGTCCACCACGATGCGTCTCCTTCGTCCATCAGTCCTCTGGCCCGAACACTCGGCGCCGAACTGCGAGTAGTTGTAGTTCCGGCCTCTCGGCCACGTGTCGCTCGCACGAGTCGAGTACCTCGTGCAGGTGGGCGACGTCCCCGGT
Source organism: Rhodococcus sp. NBC_00294 (assembly GCF_036163995.1). Classification (NCBI taxonomy): domain Bacteria; kingdom Bacillati; phylum Actinomycetota; class Actinomycetes; order Mycobacteriales; family Nocardiaceae; genus Rhodococcus; species Rhodococcus sp. NBC_00294. The sequence continues at coordinate 2,858,387 of NZ_CP108043.1, read as the reverse complement.
GGCGATGGCGACACCCACCATCGAACGACGGTAACGCTCCTGTTCCCCGGTCTCGGCGGCCGACACACCGAAGCGCTGCAGGGCAGCGACGACGGGCTTGATCACCGAACGTTTCTCCTTCAGCGAATGTACGTCGCCGAGCAGGATGTCGAGTTCGAGAGCACCGAGAAACACGAGCACCTCATCGATAGCAGGGTCGGACACCGTCTTCGACGAACGGGTGTGGCCCGCGGACATGCCGCGGGCCACACCCGTACGTTCTCGTCGATCAGTCGCGCGGCTTCTCCCGAAGCTCGTATGCCTCCACGACGTCTCCGACCTTGATGTCGGAGTACGTCACCGTCAGACCACACTCGTAGCCCTCGCGGACCTCGGTGGCGTCCTCCTTCTCGCGCCGGAGCGACGAGATGGTGACGAGCTCGGCGACCACGTTGTTGTCACGCAGCAGTCGAGCCTTCGCGTTGCGGCGCACCAGACCCGAGGTGACGAGGCAACCGGCGATGTTTCCGACCTTCGAGGAACGGAACAGCGCGCGGATCTCGGCCTGGCCCAGCGTGACCTCTTCGTAGACCGGCTTGAGCAGACCCTTGAGCGCCTTCTCGATCTCGTCGATCGCCTGGTAGATCACCGAGTAGTACCGGATGTCCACGCCCTCGCGGTTCGCCAGCTCCGTCGCCTTGCCCTCGGCACGGACGTTGAAGCCGATGATGATCGCGTTGGACGCCGACGCCAGGTTGACGTTGGTCTCGGTGACACCACCCACGCCGCGGTCGATGACGCGCAGTTCGACCTCGTCGTCGATCGCGATACCGACGAGCGCCTCCTCCAACGCCTCCACGGTGCCGGAGTTGTCGCCCTTCAGGATCAGGTTGAGCTGCGACGTCTCCTTCAGCGCGGCATCGAGATCGTCGAGGCTGATCCGCTTGCGCGACTTCGCTGCCAGCGCGTTGCGCTTGCGAGCGTTGCGGCGGTCCGCGATCTGACGGGCGATGCGGTCCTCGTCGACGACGAGCAGGTTGTCACCGGCACCCGGCACCGACGTGAAGCCGATGACCTGAACGGGACGCGACGGGAGCGCCTCGATGACGTCCTCGCCGTGCTCGTCGACCATGCGACGGACGCGGCCGTAGGCATCGCCGGCGACGATCGAGTCACCGACACGCAGGGTTCCGCGAGCGATGAGCACGGTGGCTACCGGTCCGCGACCACGGTCGAGATGTGCCTCGATGGCGACACCCTGTGCGTCCATGTCCGGGTTGGCGCGCAGATCGAGCGCCGCGTCGGCCGTCAACAGCACTGCCTCGAGAAGGGCATCGATGTTGGTGCCCTGCTTGGCCGAGATGTCGACGAACATCGTGTCGCCGCCGTACTCCTCGGCGATGAGGCCGTACTCGGTCAGCTGCTGCCGGATCTTGTCCGGGTTCGCGCCTTCCTTGTCGATCTTGTTGACCGCGACCACGATCGGCACGTCTGCTGCCTGGGCGTGGTTGATCGCCTCCACCGTCTGCGGCATGACGCCATCGTCGGCCGCGACCACGAGGATCGCGAGGTCGGTGGCCTTGGCACCACGGGCACGCATGGCCGTGAAGGCCTCGTGACCGGGGGTGTCGATGAAGGTGACCAGACGCTCGTTGCCCTCGAGCTCGGTGAGGACCTGGTAGGCACCGATGTGCTGCGTGATGCCACCGGCCTCGCCCTCACGCACGGTGGCGTTACGGATCGAGTCCAGCAGTCGCGTCTTGCCGTGGTCGACGTGACCCATGACGGTGACCACGGGGGGACGCTGCTCGAGCTCGTCCTCGCCGCCCTCGTCCTCGCCGTAGGTGAGGTCGAACGAGTTCAGCAGTTCGCGGTCCTCGTCCTCCGGGCTCACGACCTGGACGACGTAGTTCATCTCGCCGCCGAGCAGTTCGAGCGTCTCGTCGTTGACCGACTGAGTCGCCGTCACCATCTCGCCGAGGTTGAACAGCGCCTGCACGAGTGCAGCCGGGTTCGCGTCGATCTTGTCCGCGAAGTCGGACAGCGATGCGCCGCGAGCGAGGCGGATCGTCTCACCGTTGCCGCGGGGCAACCGCACGCCACCGACTGCGGGAGCCTGCATGGATTCGTACTCGGCGCGCTTCGCCCGCTTCGACTTGCGGCCACGACGGACTGCGCCGCCGGGACGACCGAACGCGCCTGCCGCGGCGCCGCGCTGGCCGGGACGGCCACCGCCACCGGGACGACCACGGAAGCCGCCACCGGCAGGTGCGCCGGCACCGGGAGCGCCGGGTGCACCGCCGCCGCCACCGCGGTAACCGCCGCCGCCACCGGCACCGCCGGGACGACCGCCCGGTGCGCCGCCGGGACGACCCGGACGACCGCCGGCTGCGGGAGCCGGGCGAGCCGAGCGGCTCGGCATGGCACCCGGGTTCGGGCGGGGAGGCATGGAGCCGGGATTGGGACGGGGTCCGCCGGGGCGAGGTCCACCCTGACCTGCGGGGGGACGACCTGCTCCACCCTGAGCGGGTGCGCCGCCGGCCGGACGAGGTCCACCCTGGCCCGGAGCCGGACGCGGGGCGCCGGGTCGCGGACCGGCCTGTCCCGGAGCGGGACGCGGCGCGGGGCGCTCGACGGGTGCGGACGAGTAGGGATTGTTGCCGACGCGCGGTGCCTTCGGTCCCGGCTTGGGGCCGGGAGCAGTGGGCGCTGTGGGCGCCGACGCTGCCGGTGCCTCGGGGGCGGGTGCCGCCGGAGCAGCCGGTGCCGCGGGAGCGGCAGGTGCTGCGGGTGTCGGAGCCGGGGCAGCGGGTGCCGGGGCGGCGGGAGCCGACGGGGCCGGAGCCTGCGCGGCGGGCGCCTCGGGTGCTGCTGCGGCCGGTGCCTCGGGGGCCGCCGGAGCCGGCTTCGGACCGGGGCGGGGGCCGCCCGGCTTCGGGCCTGCGCCGTTTCCGGACGGACGGGCGCCGGTCGACGGTGCCGCGTCGCCGGACGCGGACGGGTACGACTCACGGAGACGTCGCGCGACCGGTGCTTCCACGGTCGACGACGCCGACTTCACGAACTCGCCCTGCTCTTTCAGCCGAGCGAGTAGATCCTTGCTGGTGACACCGAGTTCTTTAGCCAACTCGTGCACGCGGGCCTTGCCTGCCACTGCTCTCCTCACTGAGAGGTCGAGCGCGGCTCCTATGGCAGGCGCCCGCACGACCTCGGGTTATCTCGAAACGATGTTCATCGTCGGTGCTTCACGGTGTGCTCATGAATTCGTGTACCTGTTCTCCTCGTGGCGCGGCGAGGTGCCGCGACCGTTCGGCCGGTCGATCGGGTGTGGTCCACACCGTCACGGTGCGAACTCTCGGGCAAGCGCGGACAGGTCCAGCGGACCGGTCACGCGCAAGGCACGCCCGAATGCTCGACGTCGCTCCGCCTGCTGCAGACAAGTCGCGTCGGGATGCAACCATGCACCCCGGCCGGGCAGTCTGCGGCGATGATCGACCACGGCACCGACCGTGCCGGTGTCGGAGACGCCGGCAACGATCCGCACCAAGGCGGAAGGCGACTCGCGCTGTCTGCATCCTACGCACGTACGCACCGGTCCAGCTGGTGCGGACGCGGTGTCGTCGGACAACGCGTGTCGAGCCGTGTCACAGTCTAACGCGGATTCGGTCCGGTTCGGAACGTCGCCCGCTCGCGCGCGCCGACTCAGTGATCGTCCTCGGTCGGCGCGGCGTCGCTCCGGATGTCGATACGCCACCCGGTCAGGCGCGCGGCGAGCCGCGCGTTCTGACCTTCCTTGCCGATCGCGAGCGACAACTGATAGTCGGGCACCACCACACGAGCGGCGCGGGCAGCCGCGTCGACGACCGTGACAGAGACAACCTTCGACGGTGACAACGCATTCCCGACGAACACGGCGGGATCGTCGTCGTAGTCGATGATGTCGATCTTCTCGCCGGCCAGCTCGCTCATGACGTTGCGGACACGCTGGCCCATCGGACCGATGCACGCGCCCTTGGCGTTGAGGCCGGACACCGACGTCCGCACGGCGATCTTCGACCGGTGTCCCGCCTCGCGGGCCACCGACACGATCTCCACGGACTCGTCCGCGATCTCCGGCACCTCGAGCGCGAACACCTTGCGGACCAGGTTGGGGTGCGTCCGGGACAGGGTGACCTGCGGGCCGCGATTGCCGCGGGTGACGCCCACGACGTAGCACTTGATCCGGTCGCCGTGCTCGTACGTCTCACCGGGCACCTGCTCCGCCGGCGGGATGGTCGCGTCCACGCCCTCGGAGTCGCTGCCGATCCGCACCACGACCGTGCCGCGTGCGTTCAGCCGTGCGTCGGCCTGGATGACACCGCCGACGATCTCGCCCTCGTGCGTCGAGTACTCACCGAACGACTTCTCGTTCTCGGCGTCTCGGAGTCGCTGCAGGATGACCTGACGCGCGGTGGTCGCGGCGATGCGACCGAACCCTTCGGGGGTGTCGTCCCACTCGGAGACGAAGTTCCCGTTCTCGTCGGTCTCGCGTGCCATGACGCGGACCTCGCCACTCTTGCGATTCACGTCGATGTAGGCGTCGGACCGGTGACCGGCCGTGTGCTTGTACGCGGTGAGCAGCGCACTCTGCAGCGTCTCGATCACCGCGTCGATGGTGATGCCCTTCTCCGCCTCGATCGCGCGGAGGGCAGTCATGTCGATGTTCACGTCGTTATCGGCTTTCGTCGTCTGTGTCGTCGTCTTCGTCACCGGAGACGGGCTCCTCCGGCGGGTTCAGCGGATCGAAGCGTCCGGGCGTGACGCCGCCCGCCATCTCGAGCTCCGCAGGATTGGGCTTCTTGAACTCCACCTGCACGGTGGCCGACGTGACCGAGTCGAGCGGCACGGTGCGCAGCGTCGGACCGGTGCGCGAGCGGAGAACGAGATCCAGTTCGGTCGTACCGCCCTCCGAGGTCCTGAGCTCCCCGACGCGGGCGTCGATCGTCTCGTCCCCGAGCACGACGGTGACCATCCGGCCGCGAGCACGACGCCAGTGGCGAGGCTCGGTCAGGGGTCGGTCGACACCGGGCGTGGTCACCTCGAGGTTGTACGCGGTGTCCCCGAATTCGGTTGCCGCGTCCAGGATGTCGGAGATCTCGTGGCTCAGCCGAGCGAGCGCGTCGAGCTCGAATCCGGAATCCCGGTCGACGATCACCTTGACGACGCTGTGAGCACCGGCCTTCGACACGGTGACGTCTTCGAGATCGAGATCGCCGTCGGTGAACCCCGGGCCCGCCACGTGTGCGGAGAGGAGTGCGACGACCCTCTCCCTGGATGGAACCGGCATCGCTCGACCACTCCTCGCTGAAGTTGTACAGCTCGCCACCGGCGAACTGGGAAGGGACCACGATACCGCGACCGGGGCGCGTCTCCCGACACGCTGCGTCGTCGCGCCGAGAGTGCTCGTGTCCGGCGCGGGGACGGTGTCCGTGTCTGGCACGATGACCGGGTGCCACCGACAGTTCCGCACCGACCGGTCTTCCTGCACGGCCGCAGTCTCCCGACGCTCTCGCGGCGCACGATGTTGCGCGGTGCGGGAGCGGCGGTAGCGGGCACGACGATCCTCGCCTCGACGGTCGCGTGCTCGGACGGTGCGCAGGACGACGAGGCGGCGCAGCCCGATCCGCTCGCGGCCCATGCCGCCCGGGCCCGCCGGGACGCCGCCGCCGCAACGGCGGCGATCGCGCAGAACCCGGCGGCGGTCGACACTCTCACCGTGATCGCCGATCAGCGGACCGCCCACGCCGACGCGCTCGACACCGAGATCGCACGTCTCACTCCCCCGCCCACGGTGTCGGAGACCGCCGCTGCGGCGACCGGCACTGCCGAGCCGGTGCCGGCTCCGGCACTCACCGACTTGTCCACGGCGCTGTCGGACGCGGGCCGCAGCGCAGCGGACGACGCGCGTGCGCTGTCCGGTTACCGAGCGGGCCTGCTCGGGTCGATCAGTGCCGCGTGCACGCTGGCGTCCGCGGCGGTGGCCGGATGAGTGATCTCGGCCCGGAGCAGCAGGCCCTCGTGGACGCGCTGAACGTGGAGTTCGCCGCCGTCTTCGCCTACGGCGTCATCGCGGCGTTCTCGAACCCCACCCGCGATCCGATGGTCGCGCAGTACGCCGCCGACCACCGAGCGCGGCGCGACGGCACCATCGACGCCCTGACCGCGGCCAGCGTCACCGCACCGGAGCCCGCGGCCGGGTACACGGTGCCGTTCCCGGTGACCGACGCGGTGGCAGCGGCACGGCTCGCGGCGCAGGTCGAGGACGACGCCGCAGTCGCCTGGCGGTCGGTCGTCGAACGGGCCCAGTCCGGGCACACCCGCGACATCGGCATCGTCGCCCTCACGGACTCAGCTCGGCGCGCCTCGGCGTGGAAGGCGATTCTCGGCATCTTCCCGTCGACGGTGGCCTTTCCCGGCACTCCGGCGACCTGACCCCTCCGCCGGTCGGGACCTCGACTCAGGGTTGATCGGTCACGGCGGCGACGATCACCGCGGTGCCCGCGGTCCACGACGCCGCGGCGAGCCGTGGGTGACCGTCGACCATGTCCTGCACCGCTGTCCACGTCGCCCCGTCGGCGTCACCGGTGACCACCACGGCGGTCCCGGGTCGACCGAGCACCAGCGCCCACTCGAGGTACTGCACGGCCTCGGCCGCACCGGCCCGCGAGACGTCGGCGGACACCACACCGAAGGTCGTGTCGTCGTCCGTGCGGAGCTGCGGCAACGATCCGGCGGGTTCGCCGGCGACGATCTCCACCCGGCCTCGTGCCGCCTCCGTGTCGGCCTGGACGGCCGCGACGCTCTCGTCCGCGGCGAGCACCACGACGGAGCCGCGCTCGCCGACCGCGTCGGCCGCGAGAGCGGCCGATCGTCCGTGTGTCGGCGCGATCAGCAGGACTCGGCGAGCGTCGACGAGCCGGGTCAGGACGGCAGGGAGAGACTCGCTCGACGACGAGGTGCTCACACGGGTCGCCCGACCGCGCGCAGGACCTCCCGGCCCGCCGACTCGGCCGGAACGTCGCGAGCCTCACCGGTGAAGCGATCCTTCAGCTCGACGGTGCCGTCCGCCCAGCCGCGACCGAGGACGACGACGAGCGGCACACCGATCAGCTCGGAGTCCTTGAACTTCACACCGGGAGACACCTTGGGACGGTCGTCCAGGACGACCTCGAGTCCGTGCGCGTCGAGTTCGACGGCGAGCGCCTCGGCACCCTCGCGCGCGCCCACGTCCTTGTTGGCGATGACGATGTGCACGTCGGCGGGTGCGACGGACGCGGGCCACCGCAGACCCTTGTCGTCGTGCATCTGCTCGGCGATGACAGCCACCAGGCGAGACACGCCGACGCCGTACGAGCCCTGGAGCAAGCGGGTGGGCTTGCCGTTCTCGCCGAGGACGTCGACCGCGAAGGCGTCGGTGTACTTGGTACCGAGCTGGAAGATGTGGCCGATCTCGATGCCGCGAGCGGACACCAGTGCGCCGCGGCCGTCCGGAGAGGGATCACCGTCGCGCACCTCGGCGGCCTCGATGGTGCCGTCCGCGACGAAATCGCGGCCCGCGACCAGATCGACGACGTGCTTGCCCTTCTCGTTCGCGCCGGTGATCCACGCCGTGCCGTCGACGACGCGAGGGTCGACGAGGTAACGCACGCCGTTGTCCTGCAAGGCCTTCGGTCCGATGTACCCCTTGACGAGGAACGGATTGGCGGCGAAGTCCGCGTCGCCCAGCATGACGAATTCGGCGGGGGCGAGGGAGGCCTCGAGGCGCTTCTCGTCCACGTCACGATCACCGGGAACGCCGATGGCGAGCAGTTCCCACTCACCGCCGGGGACGCGTGTCTTGAGCAGCACGTTCTTGAGCGTGTCCGCCGCGGTGACCGTGCGGCCGAGATCCGCACCGTTCGCCCAGTCGACGAGCGTCGCGATGGTCGGGGTGTCGCCGGTCTCGTGCACCGTCGGTTGCGGCAGGCCCTCGAGGGGGATCGACGGCGGAGCCGGCGTCGTGACGGCCTCGACGTTCGCGGCGTACCCGGACTCGACACACCGCACGTAGGTGTCCTCGCCGACGACCGATTCCGCGAGGAATTCCTCGGACGCGCTCCCGCCCATCGCCCCGGACGTGGCTGCGACGATGACGTAGCTGACACCGAGGCGCTCGAAGATTCGCTGGTACGCCTCGCGGTGGGCCTCGTAAGAGGTCTTCAGACCCGCCTCGTCGAGATCGAACGAGTACGAGTCCTTCATGACGAACTCACGGCCGCGCAGGATGCCGGCCCGCGGACGCTCCTCGTCGCGGTACTTGGTCTGAATCTGGTACAGCGTGACCGGCAGGTCCTTGTAGGAGCTGTACTCCCCCTTGACCGTCAGCGCGAAGAGCTCCTCGTGCGTCGGCCCGAGCAGCATGTCGACGCCCTTGCGATCCTTGAGCCGGAACAGCCCGTCGCCGTACTCGGTCCAGCGGTTGGTCACCTCGTACGGTTCGCGCGGCAGCAGCGCCGGCAGCGAGATCTCCTGGCCACCGATCGCGTTCATCTCCTCGCGCACCACCTGCTCGACGCGGCGCAGCACCCGGAGCCCGAGCGGCAGCCACGAGTACACACCGGGAGCGATGCGGCGGACGTAGCCGGCGCGCACCAGGAGCTTGTGGCTCGGTACCTCGGCATCGGCGGGATCGTCGCGGAGCGTGCGCAGGAACAGGTGGGACAGACGGGTGATCACAGGCGCACAGCCTAGTCCGTGGGTGTGTCGGTACCGTTCCTGCCGTGCTCGTTCTTCTGCCACCGTCCGAAACCAAGTCCGCGGGCGGCCGCGGTGATCCGCTCGATCTCGACCGGCTGTGGCTTCCGCAGCTCACCGACGTCCGATCGACGCTGGTGAACGCTCTCGTGTCCCTCGCCGACGATCCCGCGGCCTCCCGCACGGCCCTGGGACTCTCGCCGAAGCAGGACGACGAGATCGAGCGCAATGCGGCCCTGACGGTCTCGGCGACGAGACCGGCTCTCGAGCGCTACACCGGAGTGTTGTTCGACGCGTTGGACGCGGCATCGTTCACCCGGGCGCAGAAGGCCAAGGCTCGGCAGCGCCTCGCGATCGGGTCCGCCCTCTTCGGTGCGGTGCGAGCGGACGATCCGGTTCCGGCGTACCGGCTCTCGGGCGGGTCCGCACTGCCCGGGCTCCCCACGCTCCGCGCCCTGTGGAAGCCGGTGCTGCCCGCGGCGGTCACCGCCGCGGCCGACGGTCTCGTCGTCGATCTGCGCTCGGGAATCTACCGCGACCTGGGCCCCATACCCGGCGCGGTCACCGCCACCGTGCTCACCGAGCAACCCGACGGATCCCGCACCGTCGTCAGCCATTTCAACAAGCATCACAAGGGACTGCTGGCACGGGCGCTGACCGTCACCCGCGCGGAACCCACGAGCGCACGGGCCGTCGCCGCGGTCGCCGTCCGTGCAGGACTCCGAGCCGAGGTCGCATCGCCGACCGAGGTGATCGTGCTGACCGAATGAACCCGGTCCCGGAACTGCTGCAGCGCGGCGCCGATGCCGCCGTCGGTCGCACCGCCTCGCAACGCGTGGTGGACGACGTCGCGGACCAGTTGGTCGCCTGCACCGACGCGGATCCCCTCGCTCAGGGGTCCGTCACGCTCCTGTCCACGATCACGGCGCTGTACGAGGAGGGGTGGCAACCGCTCGACCTGCTGCACGTCGTCCGCCGCCACTGCACCGCCGAGGTCACCGGACTCGCCGCGGCGGCCCTCCTGCACGAGGCCGAACTCTCCGACGCCACCTCGCGCGCGCCCGAGAGCTGGGTGCGCCAGGTCGAGGCGATCCGGGCGCTGCGCCCGGACGTCGAGTCGCCCGTCGACGCGTCTCCGAGTCTGCTCGCCGCGCGTCTGCGCCTCGGCGGTGCGTCCGACTACATCGCCGTCAGTGACCAGTGGATCGCCGTGCTCACGCTGCTCGGGCGGTGGCAGAGCCTGCCCCGACTCACCCGGATCGGCGCGCTGCCGTCGCAGTGGCCGTCGGCCCGGACCGCACGCCTTCTGCCGCCCGACACCGTCGTCGGGTCCGGCATGCTCGGGCGCATCAGGGGGCTTCTCGCCAAGGCGGACTCGACCGAGTTCGAGGAGGAGGCCGATGCGTTCACCGCGAAGGCGCAGGAACTGATGACGAAGTACTCCGTCGACACCCTCGTGCTCGCCGAGGGCCGGACCGACGTCATGAGCAGGCGTGTGCACGTCGACAATCCGCACGCGGATGCGCGTGCCCAGTTGCTGCACGTGGTGGCGACGGTCAACCGCACCCGGGTGGTCTGGGACACCGATCACGCCCTCGCGACGGTGGTGGGTGCACCCGTCGACGTGGAGCAGACCGAGATGCTCTTCACCTCCCTCTCGGTGCAGGCGGCGCGCGCTCTGGCTCGCGCTCCCCGACCGGCTCGGCGGAAGAAGGCCGCATCCGGCTTCGACACCGCGTTCCTGTGGGCCTATGCCGTGCGGCTGGGTGAACGCCTCGCCGAGTCGGACGCGCTGGCCCTCGAGGAGGCGAGTCGCCGGTCCGGCGAATTGCTGCCGATGCTGGCGACGCAGACGGTGGCCGTCGAGGCAGAGGTCGAGCGACTGTTCCCGGCCACCCGGTCGGTCCGTGGACCCCGGCTGGACCTCGCGGGATGGGAGTCCGGGCGGGCGGCGGCGAACGAGGCGGACCTGCCCGCCGACCGTCAGCGGTGAACCGCGTCCTGGGCTGCCTTGGCCTGGGCGACGTCGGCCGCGCTGTAGCGGATGAACAACGCCGAGACCGCGGCGACCGCGGCGAGAACGGCGCAGCCGAGAAGAGCGAACGTGTAGCCCTCTCCCAACGCGACGATCTCCGGCCGGGTCATGTCGACGGCCGAGCCCGTCCGACCGCCCAGTGAGAGCGTCTTTGACGCCGCCATCGCGCTGACCACAGCGAGGCCGAGTGGGCCACCCAGGTTCTGCGCGACGAGCGAGATGGCGGTGAGGGGCCCGATGTTCTTCTGGTCGACGTTGGCGATCGCGCAGAGCGGGAGGGCGATGACCGCCAGTCCGACGCCGAAACCGATGCCGCCGATGGGGAGGAACAGGTTCTTCCAGTACGTCGACTCCACCGTGATGGTCGACGCGAAGATCAGGTACCCGACGGTGAGGACCGCGCCGGTCGCGATGATCCAGCGTGGTGCGACCCGCGGCGCCAGCCACGACGACGCGACGGCGGCGAGCGCCATGCCGCCACCGAACGGGATGAACGAGATGCCGGCGCGCAGCGGGCTGTAGTCCAACACGTCCTGGACGAACACCGCGACGATCACGGTCATCGCGAACAGGGCGCCGCCGGAGAAGAAGATGGCGACGAAGGTGGCGACGCGGTCCCGGTCGCGGAAGAGTTCGAAGGGCAGCAGTGGGTTCCTGGCGCGCCGCTCGACGGTGAGGAACGCGAGCAGCAGGAACAGACCGACAACGATCGCGGTGAGGGTGACGACGTCCGTCCAGCCTCGTTCCGGACCCTCGACGATGCCGAACACGACACCGGTGGATCCGAGCGTCGCGAGGATCGCCCCCGGCACGTCGAGGGGTGCCCGTTCGCCGGCCGTCTCGGTGAGCGCGCGCCATCCCAGGGCCAGGATCGCGAGACCGATCGGCACATTGATGAGGAAGATCCACCGCCACGAGACCTCGGTGAGCGCGCCGCCGATGATGAGACCGGAGAAGGAGCCGACACCGGTCATGGCCGCGTAGATGGCGATGGCCTGGTTGCGGACGGGCCCCGGCGCGAACGTGGTGGCCACCAGTGCGAACGCCGTGGGCGACGCGACGGCGGCGCCGGCGCCCTGGATCACGCGGGCCAGCACCAGCATCGCCTCGTTCTGCGCGAGTCCGCAGGCCGCGGACGCCACCGTGAACAGCGCGACTCCGACGAGGAACATGCGCTTGCGTCCGAAGGCGTCGCCCATGCGCCCGCCGAGGAGCATGAGCCCGCCGAAGGCCAGTACGTACGACGAGACCACCCAGTTGCGACCGGCATCGCTGAGGCCGAGTTCGGCCTGCAGCGGAGCGAGCGCGAGGTTCACCACGGTGCCGTCGAGCACGGCCATCAACTGCATGCCGCTGAGCGCGATGATCGCGAGTCCGAAGGCCCGCTCGGTCACGGGATAGGTCATCGGCCGGGTCACGAGGCTGCGCCGATCACGGCCGCGGCGTCGAATCCCGCCACCGGTCCGATGACGATGATGGCCGGGGGGCGCACGTTCTCCGCACGCACCCGCTCGGCGACGGTGGTCAGATCTGCCCGCACCACCCGCTGCGACCGCGTCGTGCCCTCCTGGACCACCACGACCGGCGTGTCCGCGGCGCGCCCGTTCTCGACGAGCACGTCCGCGAAGGCTCCGATGCGCTCGACCGCCATGAGCAGCACGATGGTGCCGCGCAACCGGCCCAGGGACGGCCAGTCGATCAGCGAGTCCGGGTGATCCGGGCGCAGATGACCGCTGACGACGACGAACTCGTGCGTGACGCCACGATGGGTGACCGGGATACCGGCGGCGGACGGCACCGAGATGGCGCTGGTGATGCCGGGAACGACGGTGACGGGAATGCCCGCTGCGGTGCACGCCTCGAGTTCCTCGTATCCGCGGCCGAAGACGTAGGGATCGCCGCCCTTGAGTCGGACCACGAACCGGCCGGCGCGGGCATGCGTGATCAACGCGTCGTTGATGGCCTCCTGTGCCATGAACCGGCCGTACGGAATCTTCGACGCGTCGATCACCTCGACGTGCGGTCCCAGTTCGGCCAACAGCTCGGGCGGCGCAAGACGGTCGGCCACCACCACGTCGGCACGCGCCAGCAGGCGGCGCCCCCGCACGGTGATGAGGTCCGGGTCCCCCGGTCCACCGCCCACGAGTGCGACCCCCGCGATCGACTTCTCCGGTGCGTCCGCGATGGCCCCGGACTGCAGCCCGTCCAGCACGGCGTTGCGCACGGCGGCGGACCGGCGATGCTCTCCGCTGGCGAGCACGCCGACGGTCAGACCGTCGTACTCCGCGCTGGCAGGCGTGACCGCCGTGCCGTCTCTCGCCACGTCCGCGCGCACGCAGAAGATCCGGGAGCGCGCCGCTTCCGCGACGATGGCCGCGTTGGTCTCGGCCTCGTCGGTGCAGGCGATGGCGTACCAGGCCTCGTGCAGATCGCCGTCGCGATAGTCGCGCAACTCCAGCTCGATCTGACCGAAGCTCGCCATGCCCTCGACGGCCGGGGTGGCCTCACGGGTGATGACGACGACCTTCGCGCCGCACGACACCAGCAGCGGGAGCCGCCGCTGCGCGACACTGCCCCCACCGACGACGACCACGCGACGACCGGCCAGATCGAGCCCTGCGAGGTAGGGAGAATCGGTCGCGTCCACGTCGGAAGACCCTACCTGTCGTGGCACGGGCACGATCAGCGCTGCCGCACCCCGGACGGCGTGAGGTCGTAGCGAGCCGTGGTGCTGAGCGTCTGACGCCCGTTCACCACCGCGGCGTGGTTCACTTCGAGACGCAGCGCCTGCGAGTCCGTGGTCAACGACATCACCCCGTTGTCGAACCAGGGACCCGCCTCCGTGCTCCACTCCGCGTGCACGGGTTCCGCCTTGGCTCCGCGCGCCAGGCGCGCGAGCATCCTCGCCACCGGGCGACGGATCGCCAGGCGGTTGACCGCCCGGATCGGCAGGTTCAGTGGATTGCGGAACGGCGACATCGTCAGCTGGTACAGAGACGTCGACGTCGACACGCGGGTCTCCGCCTTCGCGACGTAGGAGCAGTGCACGTCACCCGACAACCACACGACCGACTTCGGCGCGTCCGGTCCCACGACCACCTCGTCGACCAGATCCACCATGTCGCCGAACGACTTTCCGAACGCGGCCCAGTGCTCGAGATCGAGCGCGATACGCAGCTTCTCCCCGATCCGACCGAACCGCTTCCCCCACGCGCCCTGCGCCACCGCTTCGTTCCACTGCTCCACCGCGTGCAGCCCCGGAAGCATGAGGAAGGGCAGCGAGGAACCCAGGAGCACGTGCTCCTTGCCCGACTTCAGCGTGTGCTCGCGCACCCATGCCCACTCGACGTCGTCGACCATGGCCCTGCGCTCGGGCGACAGGTCACGCGAACATCGGCTGTCGATCATCACCAGACGCGTGTTGCCGATGTCGCGGTGATAGCTCCAGCGCGCCGAGGACGGTTCCGCGTCCGCCTTCAGGGCGAACTCGGCGAGCAGCGTCTCACGCTCGGAGTCGCTCGCGGCGGATCGCACGGCCGCGTACATCGCGTCGTCCTCGAGTTCGCGCGGGGACAGGTTGCCCAGGTGTTGGTAGACCCAGTACGAGGAGAAGGCGCCGATCACGCGGTCCTCCCACCAGGACGCCTGTGTCACCTCCGCGCGCCAGTCCGCGGAGGAGTTCCAGTCGTCCCGAAGATCGTGGTCGTCGAGGATCATGCACGTCGGGACCGTGGCCATCAGTTGGCGGACGCGGTCGTCGCCCCACGACTCCTGGTAGAGCCAGGTGTACTCCTCGAAGTCGCAGATCTCGTCCTCGACCTCCTCCGAGCGGGCGCCGGCAGCACGCTCGCCGGCCTCGCGCCGGGCGTGCAGGCGCTCGACGATCTCGGGCGACGGATCGTCGGCGTAGACCTGATCGCCGAGGAAGACCAAAAGATCCGGCCAGGTGTCGGGCTCTTCGCTCGCGACACGGTCGGCGAGCCCGACCAGAGCGTCGGCGCCGATGCGCGTCAACGCCTCGTCGCTGTAGGTGTCACCCCGCCGGCAGGATCCGAAAGCGACGGTGACGGGCTCGTCGTCGCACATCGTGTGCACGACGGCCCGGCGGTCGGGAGTGGGCCACACCTGCTCGCCGTCGATCGCGACGGTGTAGTCGACGAGGGAGTTCTGCGGCAGATCCTCGACGGCGACGAGGGCGTAGTGGTGCCCGTGGAGACCCCACGTGCGCTCGTCCACCGAGGCGCCCGAGGACGTGGTGACCGTGACGGTGCAGGAGTGCGACGTCTCCACCCAGAAGGTCGCGCGATCGGTACTGACGTAGCGGACGAACGGCCCCAGGATCAGTCTCTGGTCGATGTCGGTCATTCGATCCAGATTGCCACCAATGCCCGATTTCCGCGCCGTTCACCGGCAACCTGTCGGAAAAGTCTCCCGACGACATGTCCGGGAAAAGCCGCCACGGGGCACGTAGATGTCCCAATTGACGTGTGCGACAGGGGATGTTTACGTTGTTTGGATGACTGTGCGGATGTATTCGGTCGACGATGTCGCCGACATGCTGGGGCTGCACGTGCGCACCGTCCGCGGCTACGTGCGGTCCGGGCGCCTTCCCGCCGTCCGCATCGGCAAGCAGTACCGCATCTCCGGCGAGGACCTCGAGACGTTCACCGGGCAGGCCGCCTCCACACTGCGCACCGAGCATCGCGTCGAGGTCACCTCGATCGTCGACATCGACACCGTCGACCGCGAGACCGCGGATCGGCTGACCGCACTGCTCGCGAGAGCCACCGGGGACGCGCGTCCCGACAGTGAACCGTTGCGCGTCAACACCGCCTACGACGCGCAACGCGACCGGCTCAAGGTCGTCGTCCTCGGCGCCCCGCGGGAGGTGTCACGGCTCCTGGACTACCTGGAGGGACTGCTCGCGGCGTGATCGGTGGACGGCCGGCAGGCCGCCACGAACCGAGCGAATCCCCGGGCCGTCGCGAGCGGATGGGTGTGCAGATACGACGCGTGCACCCGTCCGCCTGCGCCGACGGATCCCTCCTGCACAGTGCTGCCGTCGCGCCGCCAGGCCCACGCGGGTTCGAACGATCCCGACCGGACGACGTGGGTGCGGTGGAATTCGTGGCCGGTGATGCGCTGGCCGACGTCGAACATCACCGACCCCGTCAGCGCCACCGCGTCTCGATAGCCGAGGGTGAGCCTCGACCCGAACTCGACGTCGAGGTCGAGCACTGCCGCCATGCGGTGCCCGTCCAGCGAGGTGGCCAGGTACAGGAGGCCCGCACACTCACCGTGCACCGGCCACCCGTCGTCGGCGAGAGCCCGGATGTCGTGCAGCAGTGGCTCGTTGGCGGCCAGCTCGGCGGCGTGGAGCTCGGGGAAGCCGCCGGGGACGACCAGGCCGGTGGCACCCTCGGGCAACCGGTCGTGGCGCGGATCGAACACCGCCACGTCCGCTCCCGCGGCACGCAGCACCTCCGGTTGCTCGGCGTAGCCGAACGTGAACGCCGGGCCACCGGCGACGGCGACCACCGGACGCGGACCCTCGATCCGCACCCCCACCGCGGCGTCCGGACTCCACGGCTCCGCCGTCGGAACCTGCGCCGTCGCCGCGATGCGAGCGAGAGCGTCGACGTCGACATGGCGCGACACCAGCTCGGTCATCGCCGCGACGGCGTCGACCGCGGCGGAGCCGTGCTCGGCTGCGGTCACCAGGCCGAGGTGACGCGACGGCACCTCGAGCGCGCCGGCGCGAGGCACCGACCCGATCACGGGAACGCCGACCCGGTCGCAGGCCTGTCGCAGCACCGCCTCGTGTCGCTCACTGCCGACCCGGTTCAGGATCACCCCGGCGACGCGGACCGAGGGGTCGTACGTCGAGAACCCGTGGACCAGCGCGCCGATGCTCTGGCTGTGCCCTCGCGAATCCACCACCAGGATCACCGGCGCACCGATCGCGGCGGCGACCGCGGCCGTGGACCCCTCCGCAGCGGGTCCGGTGGCGTGGGGGTCGATGCGACCGTCGAAGAGACCCATGACGCCCTCGACGACCGCGATGTCGCACCCGCTCGCACCCCAGCGCAGCGCGGGCACCATCGCGTCGCGGCCCGTCATGACGGCGTCGAGGTTGCGACCGGGCCGTCCTGCGGCGACGGCGTGGTACCCGGGATCGATGTAGTCCGGGCCGACCTTGAACGGAGCGACCCGCCTGCCGGCGGCGCGCAGTGCGCCCATGATGCCGGTGGCGATGGTGGTCTTTCCGCTGCCGGACGAGGGGGCCGCGATGACGACGGCGGGCAGATCGTTCACCATTCGATGCCGCGCTGACCCTTGCGACCCGCGTCCATGGGGTGCTTGATCTTCGACATCTCGGTGACCAGATCGGCGGCGTCGAGCAGCGCGGTGGGTGCGTTGCGGCCCGTGATGACGACGTGCTGGTTGCCGGGCCGGTCGGTGAGGGTGCGCACCACGTCGTCGACGTCGATCCACCCCCAGTGCAGCGGATAGGTGAACTCGTCGAGGACGTAGAAGCGGTGCCGTTCGTCCCGGATGCGCGCCGCGATCTCCGCCCACCCTTCGCGGGCGTCCTCGGCATGGTCGACCTCGTCGCCGCGCTTGCGCGACCAGGACCATCCCGAGCCCATCTTGTGCCACTCCACGGCGCCGCCGACGCCGGTCTCGTCGTGCAGATCACCGAGGGTGCGGAACACCGACTCCTCGCCGACCTTCCACTTGGCGCTCTTGACGAACTGGAAGACCGCGACGTCGAAGCCCTGGTTCCAGGCGCGCATCGCCATGCCGAACGCGGCGGTGGACTTCCCCTTTCCGGGGCCCGTGTGGACGGCGAGGATGGGGAGGTTGCGACGCTGCCTGGTGGTCAGGCCGTCGTCGGGAACGGTGCCGGGTGCCGGAACTCCCTGTGGCATGGAGAATCTCCTCAGGCTGCGGCCCGGACGACGCCGGCCACGCTCGCCGACGACAGTTCGGGCAGTGAGATGTAGGTGCCGCGCAGGGCGGTCGCGAGGTCACGGGCGAGTCCGAGGCGAACCATGCCGGACTCGCAGTCGACGACCACGGAGGCCACCTTGTCCGCGGCCAGCAGTGCGGCGGCGTGGCGGGCTCGTCCCACCGGATCGGGCCCACCGGTGGCTCGGCCGTCGGTCAGGGTGACGACGAGGGCACGACGCCCCGGCTCCCGGACCCGCTCACGTGCGACGACGTCGCGTGTCGTCAGGAAGCCCGACGCGAGCGGCGTTCTGCCACCGGTGCGTACGTCGCGGAGTCGGGTGACGGCGACGTCCACCGACCGGGTCGGCGGGAGGATCACCTCCGCGTCGCTGCCCCGCACCGAGACGACGGCGACGCGGTCGCGGCGTCGGTAGGCGTCGCGCAGCAACGACACGACGGCACCGGTGACCGCAGACAGGCGGTCGCGCGCCGCCATCGAGCCGGAGGCGTCGACGACGAAGACGATCAGATTGCCTTCGCGCCCTTCGCGATCGACGCCGCGCAGATCACCGCCCGCGATGGACAACCGGCCGGACTCGGCCGCTCCCCTGCGCTCCGCGGCACGCATCAGAGTGCCGACGAGATGGAGTGAGCCGCCGGTGAAGTCGGTCGCACGCACGACACGACCCGAGGACACCCGCGCGCGTGAGCGACGGCCGGGTGCGCCGTCGCCGACACCGTCGATCTGCAGGAGCCGGGCATCGAAGCCGTCCCCGGACGCGGCGGTTCCGGAGCTGCCACCGGTCGACGGCCGCGGGGGCGGTTCGTCGGCCGACGGTGCATCGTCGGAGCTCGACTGTTCGGGAGCACCGTCCTCGGCAGCGGGATCGGGTGCGCCGCCGCCGTCCGGGTCGGGATCGGGATCGGGCTCCGGTTCCGAACGTCGCACGTCCTCGTCCGCCTGCGACATCGCGTCGTCCAGCTCGCCGTCCGCGAGTCCGGGAGCATCGAACGGATCGCGCCGACGCCGATGGGGCAACGCCAGTTCGACGGCGACGCGCACGTCGTCCTCGGTCACCGTGGTGCCGCCCCGCCACGCGGCGTGAGCGGTCGCGGTGCGCGCGACGACGAGGTCACCGCGCATCCCGTCGACGTCGAAGGCCGCACACACGGCCGCGATACGACGCAGTTCCGAGTCGGGCAGCTCGACGTCGGCGACACGGTCCCGCGCACCGGCGATGCGGGCCGCGATCTCCGCGTCGGCGTCGGCATGCGCCTCGGCGAACGCGACGGCGTCGCGTTCGTAGTCGAGTCGGCGACGGACGACCGTCATCCGCGTGTCGACATCGCGGGAGGCGGAGACGTCCACGGCGAGGCCGAAGCGATCGAGCAGCTGCGGGCGCAGCTCCCCCTCCTCGGGGTTCATGGTGCCGACGAGCACGAAGGTCGACGGGTAGGAGTGCGAGATACCGTCCCGCTCCACGTGTACCCGGCCCATGGCTGCCGCGTCGAGCAGCAGATCGACGAGATGGTCGTGGAGAAGGTTGACCTCGTCGAC
Organism: Rhodococcus sp. NBC_00294; assembly: GCF_036163995.1. NCBI lineage: Bacteria > Bacillati > Actinomycetota > Actinomycetes > Mycobacteriales > Nocardiaceae > Rhodococcus > Rhodococcus sp. NBC_00294. Next base: position 2,839,089 of record NZ_CP108043.1, on the reverse strand, counting down.
GTACAGCAGGCCACGGTCCGCTGCCGCGAGCAGGCCGGGGGTGAAGGCGCGTTCGCCGTCACGGACGATGCGCTCGAAGTCGATGGACCCGACGACGCGGTCCTCGGTCGCACCGACGGGCAGTTCGACGAGCCGAGCGGGCCGGGTGCCCGCCGAGTCCGTGACGGGAGGCATCAGCGCCGTCAGCGCACGCACGGCGGTCGATTTCGCCGTGCCCTTCTCACCGCGTACGAGCACGCCGCCGATGCCGGGGTGAACGGCACAGAGTGAGAGCGCCAACAGCAGTCGGTCCTGACCGACGATGGCAGAGAACGGATATCCGGGATTCACGCGTGTGGTCCTGTTCGACCTCGGTGACCGCGCCGAGGAGTCGAGACGATGCTGCGCGTGGTCTCCTCACGCAGCAGTGACACGAACGCTCGGCGATCTGGCTCCGTGATCCGACCTCCTGAAGAAGGCCGGACCACGTCACAGTGGCGGGACCGCGCCCGAGTCACACGGGCTTCTCCGAGACGTTCGTCGGTTGTTCAGTGTCGGTGCAGGCGAGTCAGTTCTTGTCGCCTTCGCTCCAGGGACTGCCGCCGCCGCGCCGCATGGGCGTGTGCGGGATGCCGTCCTCGAGAACTTCCTGGCCGTCCGGGTAGAAGCCGTGCTTTGCGTACATCTCCACCAGGTAGCTCTGCGCGTTGATGCGGCACGGGGACGACCCGACCTCCGCGAGCGCAGCCCGCAGCAGACGCGTGGTGTGGCCCTGCCCGCGCGAGGAGCGGTGGGTGCACAGGCGCCCGATGCGGAACGACTTCTCGCCGTCGTCGTGCTCCTCGAGGAGACGCAGTGTGCAGACCACGCTGCCGTCGCGCTCGAGCCAGAAGTGGCGGGTGTCGGAGAGCAGGTCCTTACCGTCGAGCTCGGGGTAGGCGCAGGCTTGCTCCACCACGAACACCTCCACGCGCAGCTTGAGCAGCTCGTAGAGGGTCTCGTTCGACAGGTCGAGTGCCCAGGATCGCTTGAGTGTTGCAGTCGCCGTCGTCATGTGATGGTGGTATCACACAGTTCCGGAGTGCGCGACCTGCCGGCCGGTGGCCGAGGTCGTGTCGAGCTGCAGCACTCGCGTGGTGTGCGACCAGATCTCGTCGAACAGACGCGGGTTCTCGGCCAGCTTGGTGCCCAGGGACGGAACCATGTCCTTGAGGGTCGGCTCCCACGAGCTGTACCTGTCGGAGAAGCAGCGCTTCAGCACGTCCAGCATCGCCGGCACGGCGGTGGACGCGCCGGGTGACGCCCCGAGCAGGCCCGCGATGGTGCCGTCGCCCGCGTTGATCACGGCGGTGCCGAACTCGAGCACGCCGCCGCGACCCTTGCGACGGATCACCTGGACTCGCTGTCCGGCGGTGACCAGCTCGAAGTCCTTGCCTTGAGCGGACGGCATGAACTCCCGCAGCGTCTCCACGCGGTCGGTCTCGGACTGCAGCAGCTCGGTGACGAGGTACTTGGTGAGGGCCATCTCGGTGACACCGACACCGAGCATCGAGAACAGGTTGTTCGGCTTGACCGAGTTGACGAGATCGGTCATCTTGCCCTGCTTGAGGAACTTGGGCGACCAGCCGGCGTACGGCCCGAACAGGAGCCCGGGCTTGCCACCGATGACGCGGGTGTCGAGGTGCGGCACCGACATCGGGGGCGCACCGACCGAGGCCTTGCCGTACACCTTGGCGGAGTGCTGCTCGACGAGCTCGGGAGTGGTGCACCGCAGCCACTCACCGCTGACGGGGAAACCGCCGAAGCCCTTGGCCTCCGCGATGCCCGACTTCTGCAGGAGGTGCAGGGCGCCGCCGCCCGCGCCGACGAAGACGAACTTGGTGACGATCTTGCGCGTGACGCCCGTCCGCCCGTTGTAGACCTTGACGGTCCAGGTGCCGTCGGAGTTCTTGGACAGGTCGCGGACCTCGTGCCCGAAGTTGACTGACGCGCCCTCCACCGCGAGGTGGTTGAGGAGCTGCTTGGTCAGTGCGCCGAAGTCGACGTCCGTGCCGCCGTCGGACCAGTTGAGCGCGATCGGATCACTGAAGTCGCGCCCCTTCGCCATCAGCGGGAGGCGACGGGCGAACTCGGTCTCGTCGTCGATGTACTCCATACCGGGGAACAGCGGGTTGCCCGAGAGCGCGTCGTACCGCGCACGCAGATACTTCACGTTGTCCTCGCCGTGCACGAAGCTGACGTGCGGGATGGGGTTGATGAAGTTCTTGGGGTCGGCGAGCACGCCGGCCTCCAGCGCGTGCGACCACCACTGCCGCGAGACCTGGAACTGCTCGTTGACGTTCAGCGCCTTGCTGATGTCGACGGAGCCGTCCTTGCCCTGCGGGGTGTAGTTGAGCTCGCAGAGGGCGGAGTGGCCCGTACCGGCGTTGTTCCACGGGTCGCTGCTCTCCGCGGCCGCGGCGTCGAGACGCTCGAAGACGGAGATGGACCAGGTGGGCTCGACCTGACGGAGGAGCGTGCCCAGCGTGGCACTCATGATGCCCGCGCCGATCAGGACGACGTCGGTCCTCTCCACCTTCGATCCCGACTTGGTGCCGGACTGACTGTTCTGATCGTGTTCGCCCACTGCTGGATCGACTTCCTTCGTCCATCGGCACTCCCGGCAGGGAGTGCGGTGCGGATGCTGCTGTCCGCGGCGCCGTGCCGCGTCACCGCGACAGTCACCGTCTCTGTACCCGATTGTGCCCCTCGCCACCCCTGCGAAGCGGCCATTACTGTGTGAGTGTGACTACATGGGCGCCCGATGTACTCGGTGACGATTACGAGCAACTGACCATACCGCTCGGCTCCGACCCGGACGGCGAGGGCGAGGTGCGGGCCACTCTCGTGCGCCTGACGCGGTCCGTGACGGGTTCCGCGACGCTGAAGGGCGCAGTTCTCTACGTGCACGGTTTCACCGACTACTTCTTCCAGCGCCATCTGGCCGAGCACTTCGCCGATCTGGGACACGCGTTCTACGCACTCGATCTGCGCAAGTGCGGACGCTCCATCGGCGAGGGGCAGTCGCCGCACTTCGTGTCCGACCTGGCGCTGTACGACGAGGAACTCGACCGGGCGCTGGCGATCGTGCGCGAGGAGACGGGCGCCGAGGTCCTGATGGCGGCGCACTCGACGGGCGGCCTCATCGTCCCGCTGTGGCTCGATCGTCTCGAACGCACCCGAGGGGGCGCCGCTGCCGCCGGCATCTCCGGTCTGGTGCTGAACAGTCCGTGGTTCGACCTCCAGGGCCCGCCTCTCGTGCGCAGTGTCGGAACCGTCGCGATCGGTGTCCTGGGCCGCGTCGCTCCCCTGCGCGCGTTGCCGGGCCAGGGTCTGGACACCTACGGACTCTCCATCAGCTCGGGTGGCAACGGCGAGTGGGACTACGACCTGTCGTGGAAACCGTTGGCAGGCTTCCCCATCAAGCTCGGCTGGATCCGCGCGGTCCGTCGCGGCCACGCGGAACTGCACCGGGGACTCGACATCGGCGTACCGTCCCTGATCCTGCGTTCCAAGGTCACCCGCTTCTCCAAGACCTACGTGCCGGACGTCGACGCCGCGGACGCCGTTCTCGACGTCCGACAGATCGCGCGGTGGGCGGGATGCCTGGGCAACCGCACGACGATCGTGCCGATCGAGGGCGCCCGCCACGACGTCTTCCTCTCCACACCCGAGCCGCTGGAACGCGCCTTCGCCGAGATGGACGACTGGCTGCGGCACCGCGGCAGCGGGTTGTCCGACGCGCCCTCGGGCGGCGACCACGCAGAACTGGCGACCGGATCGTGAGCGCCACGGCGGACACCGGGTCCGATGTCCAGCATTTCGACCTCGCGATCATCGGAACCGGTTCCGGCAACTCGATTCTCGACGAGCGCTTCGACGGGTTGACAGTCGCGATGTTCGAGGAGTCCATCTTCGGCGGCACCTGCATCAACGTGGGATGCATCCCGACGAAGATGTTCGTCTACGCGGCGGAGGTGGCCCGCGCTGTCACCACTGCGTCGAAGTACGGCATCGACGCCCACATCGACAAGGTGCGGTGGACCGACATCGTGGACCGCGTCTTCGGCCGGATCGACCCCATCGCGGACGGCGGGGAGAAGTACCGCCGCGAAGGTTCGCCCAACGTGACGCTGTTCAGCAGCCACGCGCGCTTCGTCGGACCGCGCCGTATCGACACCGGTGACGGCCGTGTCGTCACCGCCGACAAGGTCGTCGTCGCGAGCGGCTCGCGTGCCACCGTCCCCGATTTCATCCGCGACAGTGGCGTCACGTTCCACACCAACGACGACATCATGCGGCTGCCGTCCCTTCCGGAGCGGCTGATCGTGCTCGGGTCGGGCTACATCGCCGCCGAGTTCGCGCACGTGTTCTCGGCCCTCGGCTCGCACGTGACGGTCCTGGCGCGCAAGGAGCGCCTCCTCCGCAAGTCGGATCTCGAGATCTCGCAGCAGTTCACCACGCTCGCGCAAGACAAGTGGGACGTCCGACTCTCGGTCGATGCCACCGGTGTCCGTCAGGACGGCGACGACGTCGTGGTGTCCCTGTCGGACGGCACCGAGGTACGCGGGGACGCGCTGCTGGTGGCGATCGGTCGCGCTCCCAACGCCGATCAGCTCGGCGCCGACGAGGCGGGCATCGACCTGCACGACGACGGCCGCATCGCGGTCGACGAGTTCGGCCGCACGTCGGCCGAGGGCGTCTTCGCACTCGGCGACGTCTCGTCGCCGTACCAGCTCAAGCACGTCGCCAATGCCGAGGCGCGTGTGGTGCAGGAGAACGTCCTTCAGCCGTCGTGGGCCGACACGACGGGGTGGAAGCGCTTCGATCACCGCTACGTCCCGTCCGCGGTGTTCACCGATCCGATGATCGCCGAGGTGGGGCTCACCGAGCAGGAGGCTCGTGACCAGGGATACGACATCGCGGTCAAGGTCCAGAAGTACGCCGACGTCGCGTACGGCTGGGCGATGGAGGACGACGAGGGTCTCTGCAAGGTGATCGCCGACCGCGCGACCGGCCGTCTGCTGGGCGCGCACATCATCGGTGAGCAGGCGCCGACCGTGATCCAACCGCTGATCCAGGCCCTCACGTTCGGGCAGTCCGTCCGCGACGTCGCACGGGGCCAGTACTGGATCCACCCGGCACTGCCCGAGGTGGTCGAGAACGCGCTCCTCGGACTCGATCTCGACTGAATCGGACGCCGGGTGCGACAACACGCGGATGTCCTCGCCGCGGGACGTCGCCACTCCGTCGGACTGTGCGCCGACGGCTCGGTCACTCTCGCGGGTGACGTGACGGGTCACCGCGTCGAGGAATGGTCCGACGTGGTGGCCGTGGCCGCAGGGAACGTGCACACCGCTCGCAACACCGGACAGTCGCACACCGTGGGGCTGCGAGCCGACGGCTCTGTCGTGGCGACCGGCTGGAACGCGCACGGACAGTGCGACGTCACCGACTGGTCGCACATCGTGGGCGTTGCGGCGGGGTGGCGACGCACACTGGGTGTGGCTGCAGACGGCACCGTCAGGGCCGCAGGTCGCACCGACGAGGGTGCGTGTGAGGTGTCGTCGTGGGCCGGTGTCGTGGCGGTCGCTGCCGGGGACTGGCACTCCGTCGGACTGCGCTCGGACGGAACCGTGATCGCGGCAGGCACCGATTCGCGAGGTCAGTGTTCGGTGACAGAGTGGACGAACGTGCGGTCGGTCGCGGCGGGCCATCTCCATTCCGTCGCTCTGACCGTCGACGGAAGAGTGGCGATCGTCGGCGCGAGCGGTGGGAATGCGAACGACTGGGTCGGCGTCGTCGCCGTATCGGCCGGCAGTCGGCACACAGTGGGTCTGCTCGACGACGGTCACGTGGTCGCGGCGGGATACGACGATCGAGGTCAGTGCGATGTCGCGTCGTGGCGAGACATCGTCGCAGTGGCGGCCGGGCCGACGCACACCCTCGGGCTGAGGTCGGACGGCACCGTGATCGCGGCGGGCAACGGCGATGACGGGCAGTGCGACGTAGAAGACTGGCGTGTCCGTCTGGCGTGACATTCCTGGCCCGGAGTGTGTCGGTGGGGTGAGCTACCGTCTGATCTGGCGTCGGGGGGCGCTGCGTTCGGACGTCACCGGGGGGTGAATCGATGTACGAGACAACACTGTCGGTGGACCAGCTGACGGCTGCCAAGAGTGATGCTCAGGCCGCTCTGGCGCTTTCAGTCAGGGCGTCGTGTGCGTACGTGCAGGAGTCGTCGCGCCGGCCGGCGGTGCTCGGTCCGGGTGGGGTGTTCGACGCCGAGGCTGCTGAGACCTGTGCGGTGGCGGAGGTCGCGGCGGCGTTGTCGGTGTCGACGCGCACGGTGACCGAGTGGCTGTTCCTGACCCGCACCGCGCATCCTGCGGTGGCGGAGGCGTTCGATGCGGGCCGGTTGTCGTATGCGTCGTTCCGGACGGTGTGCCGGTCGGTGGCCGGGGTTCCGAACGCCACCGAAGCGCTGCTGCAGCGTGTGATCGCTGCCGCGTCGAGGTGCACTCCCGGTGCGGTGGCAGCGGCGGTCGATCGGATTCTCGCGGAGTTCGACGCGGAGTGGCACCGCATCGCTCGGGAGCGCGCGACGACGGAACGGTACGTCTCGGTCAGGAAGCTGGCGCGAGGTCAAGCCGAGCTGAAGGTTCGTGGCCCCGCAGAGCAGATCGCCGGGATGAAGCGGGCCATCGTCGAGGCGGCCCGAGGGGTGACCGATCCGAGTTCGCTGCCGGCGCGGTTGTTCGACGCTGCGCATGCGATCATCACCGGCACACCTCTGCCGTGCGACTGCGTTGACGAGAGTTGCGCCCACGCGCCGTCGCCGGCCGCACCGGCCCATCATGCCGTCATCGTCCTCGACGCCGCCACGGCGGCGGGGTTGGCAGGGGAACCCGGTCACCTCGTCGGCTGGGGTCCGGTTCCTGCGGACACTGCACGGAGGATCGCCGGGGATGCGACGTGGCAAGCACTCATCACCGCAGCCCGCGGAACTGAACCGCGGGCGGGATGCAGCTGCCGTTGCCCGGAGCACGACCCACCCACCGTCCCCGACCCGCCTGTGCCGATCACGGGTCGGGAAGTCCGCCGCACCCGCCGTATGCCCGCAGGCTGGACACCGACCGCGGGGAAGCTGGGCAGCACGACAGCCCGCAAAGCCAGGGAGCAGGTCGACTGTCTCCGCGCGCTCCCACCATCGGCGCTGGACCGCGCCGTAGCCGACCCCGACGGCCACGGTGGCTTCGCCGTACCCCCGGCCGGGGCGTTGACCTACCGGCCGTCCGAGGCGATCGCGTCGCTGGTGACAGCCCTGTATCCGACGTGCGTCCATCCGGGGTGTGCTGTGCCCAGCGAGGACTGCGACCTCGATCACGTCGTCCCGTTCGACCACACCGACCCCCGGAGAGCCGGATGGACGGTCGCCGCCAACCTTCAACCCCTGTGCCGCCGGCATCACGGGTTGAAGACACGGGGGCAGTGGCATTACCGGAAGCTTCGCAACGGCATCGTTCACATCCGCGACTCGCAGGGGAACGACTACCTCACCGCGCCCGGCGAATGATCACCAGGCGCTGGTGCGCATCACGATCTCGGTGGCCAGTGCTGCGGCCGCGGCGTCCGGGGTCGACGAGTCGAGCGTGACGACGCGGTAGTCGCCGTAGACGTAGCGGCTCGTCGCGGATGCCTCCTCCGCAAAGGTGGGGTCCACGACCACCATCGTCGTACGCAACTCGACTGCCGGGCAACCGGAGTCGTCACGAACAGCCGGGTGACCCCGGTCGATGACGACCAGGCTCGACACGCGCCCGAACGTGCGGGCGGCGAGCGACCAGGCGCGGTCGGCGCCCTCTCCCCTGCCGACCAGATTGACCCACGGCAACCCGAGAGCATCGAGCAGCGCCACGAGATCGGTGTCGTTCGGACTCACGCCGGGCTCGAGCGTGACAGTGCGCAGATCCGATGTCGTCAGCCGCGCCGCCGTGTCGTCGAAGACGTCTGCGCCGTCGTCGTCGGCCGGGAGCAACAGCACCGCGTGGCCACTGTCCGGCCCGTCGATTCGCACGGTCAGATCGCCGGAGGGCAGGGAGACGGTCTGCTGCTGCATGGGACCCGACGCTACCCGACCCTGCACGTTCGCAGCCCTTGCCACGACCGAGCCGAAGGTTGTACGGTTCATTACATGAGTAATGAACCAATGAGGCTGCGGCACCTCCGGGCGCGGTGGTCCCGGTGATGGACGACGGCCGGCCGATCTTCCTGCAGATCGCCGAGATGATCGAGAACTCGATCATCGACGGTTCGCTCGCCGAGGAGAGCCAGGTTCCCTCGACCAACGAGCTGGCAGCCTTCCACCGCATTAACCCCGCCACCGCAGGCAAGGGCCTGAACCATCTGGTCACGGCCGGAATTCTCCACAAGAAGCGAGGAATCGGAATGTTCGTCACCTCGGGCGCACGAGATGCGCTCCGCTTCCGTCGGCGCGAGGGCTTCGCCGAGCAGTACGTTCGGCCGCTCGTGGCCGAGGCACGCAAACTCGGCCTCGGCACCGCCGAACTCCAGGACATGATCGACGCCCAGTCGCGAGCGTCGACTGTCGATTCCGTGACCATGGAGGCACGGCGATGACCGCGGCAGTGGCGACCGTCCGCGGTGTCACCAAGACCTTCGGCGACGTCGCCGCACTCGAGGACGTCACCTTCGAGTTGCAGGAGCACCGCATCCACGGACTGTTGGGGCGCAACGGCGCCGGCAAGACGACGATGATGCAGATCCTCACCGGTCAGACGTGGCAGGACGGCGGTGACGTGACAGTGTTCGGCGCCCGCCCGTACGAGAATGCGACCGTCCTGCGCGACGTCTGCTTCGTCAAGGAGAGCCAGAAGTACCCCGAGGACTTCACGGTCCGCCAGGTCCTGTCGTCCGCGGCGATGTTGATGCGTGACTGGGACGAAGACCTTGCCCGTCGACTGACCGACGACTTCGACCTCCCCCGTGGGCGCAAGGTGAAGAAGCTCTCTCGCGGCATGACGTCGGCGCTCGGCATTGTGGTGGGTCTGGCATCTCGCGCGCCGTTGACGTTGTTCGACGAGCCGTACCTCGGTCTCGACGCGGTGGCCCGGCAGATGTTCTACGACCACCTGCTCGCGGATTTCGCGGACCACCCGCGAACCGTCGTGCTGTCGACCCATCTCATCGACGAGGTCAGCGACCTCATCGACCGTGTCGTCGTCATCAGCGACGGCACCGTCGTGGTCGATGATGATGCGGAGAACCTTCGCGGACGCGCCGTGACCATCGGCGGATCCGCTACCGCCGTCGAGCGACTCGTGGCGGATCACGCTGTGCTGCATCGTGAGTCGTTCGGATCGATGGCCCGCACCACCGTACTGGGGCCCCTCGGCGACGCCGACCTCGTCCGGGCCGCTGCCGACGGGCTCGGCATCGAACCCGTGTCGTTGCAACAGTTCGTCGTCCACTGCACCGCACGCGGTCGGACCGCGCTGCCCGCCATGTCCGACACCCGAGAGGACGTCCCGTCATGACCACCGCGCTCGACACCCCCGCCGCCCCCGCTCGCGATCGCATCGTCTCCGTGATGCGCGTCCACACCCACTACCGGACGCTCGCCTTCGCGTGGCCGCTCGGCATCCTGGCCGTCATCGTCGGTATCACCTGGGCCGTTCTCTCCCTGGTCCCCGATGGCAGCATGTCGATCAAGACCGGCGGGGCGACCTTCGTCTTCATCTTCGGCCTGACTCTGTTCGCTCAGATCCTCACGCAGGTGTTTCCCTTCACTCTCGGGCTGGGCGTGACACGGAGAGAGTTCTTCGCCGCCACCGTCGCGGTCGCCGTCGTTCATGCCCTGATATTCGGGATCGGCCTGTTCGCACTCTCCCTGGTGGAGTCGGCGACCGACGGCTTCGGTGTGCGCATGCAGACGTTCTCTCTGGCAACACCTCTCGCGGGCAGTGCCGCCATCGAACTGTTCTTCCTCATCGCGGCGTTCCTGATGTGCAACCTCATCGGCATGCTGGCCGGCGCGATCTACGTGCGGTGGCGGGTGACAGGCATCTGGACGGCTGTGCTGGCCGAAGCTGTTCTGATCGGCGCCGTGATCTTCGTCGTAACCTGGCAGGGGTGGTGGGGCGCGGTCATCGAGACCGTCGCCGACGCACCGCGGCTGCTGACCATGGTGCTGCTGCCACTCCTCGTCGCGTCCGCGGCCGGTCTGGGAACACGCGTCATTCTGCGGCGGACGACTGCGTGACGCGCAGTTCGGGCAGGGCGGGAGCGCCCTCGGCGACGAGCGTGAGAAGCGCATCGATGTCGAAGGAGCTCTCCATGAGGTCGGCCAACAGATCCACCTGGGCGGTGCGCATCGCGTCGACATCGGTGTCCGGGGCCACCACGAAACCGGTGCGGCCGGCCTGCTCCGCCACCTCCGTGAGGAAGGCCCGACGAAAGTCGTCGTTCTCCAGGAGGCCGTGCCAGTGGGTGCCGCGCACCCGTCCACGAACGCTGCCCTCGGGTTCGTCACCGGTGCCCGTGAACCAGGGCTCGTCGCCGCTTCGGGTCACCCGGCCGTGGTGGATCTCGTAGCCGGTCACGGGGACCGCGCCGACATGCCCGCTGACCCGGGAGAGCACCTTGTCCGCAGCGAATGCGATGTCGAGGTCCAGGAGGCCGAGCCCCTGCACCTGCCCGGCACCCGACTCCACGGCGTCGGTGATCGTTCTCCCCAGCATCTGGTAACCGCCGCAGATCCCGAGGACCGGAGCACCGCGAGCCACGCGCCGCGCCAGCTCGTCTGCGATACCGGTGCCACGAAGCCAGTCCAGGTCCTGGACCGTGGCCTTGGAGCCGGGGAGCACCACCAGATCGGCATCTGCCAGTCGGGAGGCCTCGGTCGCCCAGTGCACCGTCACCCCCGGTTCGCACGCCAGGGCCTCGACGTCGGTGGAGTTCGAGATACGCGGTAACCGCACGGCGGCGACGCGGAGCCACTGCGATCCGATCGGAGGAGCGGGCCGGCCCAGCGGTGCGTCGGCCACGGTCCCGAGGGAGTCCTCGGCGTCGAGCCACAACTCGTCGCTGAACGGAACGATGCCCAACGTCGGTCGGCCCGTGAGAGCCTCGAGGGTGTCGAGTCCCGGTTGCAGCAGCGCGGGATCGCCGCGGAACTTGTTCACGACGAACCCCGCGATCAGTGCCTGATCCGCCGCGTCGAGCACGGCCAGAGTGCCGAAGAAGTGGGCCAGCACTCCCCCGCGATCGATGTCGCCCACGACGATCACGGGAAGGCTCGCAGCGCGCGCCAGTCCCATGTTCGCCAGATCGGTGGCCCGCAGGTTGATCTCGGCGGGTGATCCGGCGCCCTCGCAGATCACCACGTCGAAGTCGGCCCGCAGAGCGTCGAGTTCCTCCGCCACGACCGAGCGCAGATGCTGTCGGTGCGTCATGTAGTCGGCGGCGCCCACGGTGCCGGTGGCCCGGCCGCGAACAACCAGTTGCGACGTCCTGTCCCCGCCCGGCTTCAGCAGTATCGGATTGAACCGCACGCTGGGCTCGAGACCGCATGCCCGGGCCTGCAGTGCCTGCGCACGACCGATCTCCCCGCCGTCCAACGTGACGACGGAGTTGTTGGACATGTTCTGCGCCTTGAACGGCGCCACCCTCACACCGCGTCGAGCGAGGAGGCGGCACAACCCCGCCACGACGACACTCTTGCCCGCGTCCGAGGTGGTTCCCGCGACCAGAATGGCGCCGCGAAGGGTCAAGGGAGGGTGAGGATCTCGGCGCCCGTCTCCGTGACGACGAGAGTGTGCTCGAACTGGGCGGTCCAGGATCGGTCCCGCGTGACGACGGTCCAGCCATCGTTCCACTGGTCCCAGTCGATGCCGCCGAGGGTGATCATCGGCTCGATGGTGAAGACCATCCCGGGCTCCAGCACCGTCTCGACGGTGGGCTCGTCGTAGTGCAGCACCACCAGGCCGTTGTGGAAGGTGGTGCCGATGCCGTGGCCGGTGAAGTCCCGGACGACGCCGTACCCGAAACGATCGGCGTACGCCTCGATGACCCGTCCGACGACGTTCAGAGCGCGACCCGGCTTGACCGCCTTGATCGCCCGCATGGTGGCCTCGTGGGTGCGCTCCACGAGCAGGCGCGCTTCCTCGGAGACGTCCCCGGCGAGGAAGGTGGCGTTCGTGTCACCGTGCACCCCGTCGATGTACGCCGTGACGTCGATGTTGACGATGTCGCCGTCCTGCACGACCGTCGAATCGGGGATGCCGTGGCAGATGACCTCGTTGAGCGAGGTGCAGCAGGACTTCGGAAAACCCTTGTAGCCCAACGTCGACGGGTACGCGCCGTGGTCGACCATGTACTCGTGGGCGATACGGTCGAGTCGGTCCGTCGTGACGCCCGGCTCGACGGCCTTTCCGGCCTCCTGCAGTGCCTGCGCGGCGATGCGGCTCGCCAGACGCATCTTCTGGATGGTCTCCGGGGTCTGCACCCACGGCTCGTGGCCTTCGCGCGCAGTCTTCTTCCACGCGTACTCGGGGCGCTCGACGGACTTGGGAACATCGAGAACGGGTGAGACGGTGCCGGGTTCGAGAACGGTGCGGACGGACATGGCACCAGCGTAGTCGCCGCCGGTCGCGGTCAGTATCCGGCGGGCAACGCGGTGATCATGTCCCGCGTCACGGCTACGGCATTGTCCGAGCTGCCGCCGCGCACGACGAGTGTCGCGAACGCGAGATCACCGCGATATCCGACGAACCAGGCATGGGATCCGCCCTCGACCTCGGCCTCACCCGTCTTGCCGTACACCTCGCCCTGGTCGGCGATCCGGTCCGCGGTGCCGCTCGTGACCACCGAGCGCATCATCCCGCGGAGTCCGTCGACCATGGCCGGCTCGATCTGCGGGTGGTCACCGTCGATCGTGGTCTCCTCCCCCTGGATCAGCCGGGGAACGGGCGTCGATCCGTGTGCGACGGTCGCGGCGGCGAGAGCCATGCCGAACGTCGACACCAGCACCTTTCCCTGTCCGAACCCGTCCTCGGTGCGCTGCACCAATTCCTCTGCGGGCGGGACGGATCCCGACTCGGTGGGCAGACCCACGACGCCGTAGTCGGGCCCGACGCCGAACATGGCCGCCGCGTCGGTGAGAGCACTCGCGGACATCTCACTGGCGAGCTTCGCGAACGAGGTGTTGCACGAGCGCGTGAAGGCCGTGTTCATCGAGACGTCCCCGAGGGAGAACTCGTTGTAGTTGGGCACGCTGCGCTCGCCGATGACGATGCGGCCCGGGCACGGCACGGTGGTCTCGGGCGTCGCGAGTCCCTCCTCGATCGCCGCACCGGCCGTGATGATCTTGAAGGTTGAGCCCGGTGGGTAGAGGCCGGTCGAGGCCACGGGACCGTCGCGATCCGCCGCCGGGTTCTGCGCCACCGCGAGGATGTCGCCTGTCGACGGCTGGATCACCACCATCATCGCCTGGTCCCGTGACACGTTGACGGCGTTCTGTGCGGCCACCTGCACCGGACGGTCGAGGCTGATACTGATCGACGGAACCGGCTGCGGCGCCGTCTCGGTCAACACACCGGTGTCCGCGCCGTTGGTGTTGACCGCCACGACGCTCCAGCCCGCGGCACCGTCGACGCGGTCCATCACGGTCTTCTTCACCTGGCTCACCAGGTCGGGGGCGAACGTGCGATCGGTGGAGACCAGGTCGGACTGCTCCGTCACCGACACCCCGGACAACGCGAGCAGACCGGGCGCGACGGCGTCGTAGTCCTCGTCCCGGAGGGTCATCAGGCGGTACGGGCCCTGCGTCGCGGTCGCCGACTCCACGATGGACTGCGCCGTGATCGACGCGTCGAAGGGCTTCAGGATGCGTTCGAGGGTGCGCGCCGTGCCCACCACGTCGGTCGACTCGGCGGCGTCGAAGGACACCCCCTGGACCACCCCGGGGACCAGGACGTCCGACCCCGCGTGCTCGTTGACCCGCGCCCGCGGCGCCGACGTGGACCGCAGCACCATCGACTGGGTGTCCCCGAGCTTGGGGTGCAGATCGGTCGAGTTCCACCGGACCACCCAGGCCCCGTCGCGTCGGCCCATCTGCAGGGCCCCGTCGTAGGTCCAGGTGCGGTCCTTCGGAAGGTGCCACGTGTAGGTGTAGTCGACGGTCGCGGTGTCGCCGTTCACGCTCACCGCGCCGGTCGCCGCGTCGAGCGACTCGGCCTGCAGGCCGTCCCACGCCTGATCGACGGCGGCGGTCGCGAGGTCCGGCCGATCCGTGGCCTGCGCCGCGGCGGCACTGTCACGCTCGGCCAGCGCGGAGACGAACGAATCGGCCGCGGACTCGGGGCCCTGCGGTTTCGGGGTGCACGCCGAGGCCGCCACCGCGGTGATCGCCGCGACGAGCACGATCAGGACGCGGGTGGCACGGCCGTGTTCACGAGAGGTCATCGATCCTCATCGTAGGGCGACGGGACGCCCGCGGCCCTCACCCTGACAGCGTGTCAGTCGAGCAGAACGGTGGAGAAGGTGGCGACGCGCTCGAACCCGACACGCTCGTAGGCCCGGCGGGCGGGCACGTTGAAGCTGTTGACGTACAGGCTGGCCGTGCGGCCGCTGTCGACCACCGCGGCCGCCACGGATGCGGTTCCCGCGGTGCCGAGCCCGCGCCCGCGGTAGAGCGGGTGCACCCACACGCCCTGGATCTGACCGACCGAGGTGGACAGCGATCCGACCTCGGCCTTGAAGACGACGCGGCCCTCCTCGAACCTCGCCCAGGCGCGACCCGCCGCGATCAACGAGGCGATGCGCCGCCGATAGCCGCGTCCGCCGTCGCCCGCGCGCGGATCGACGCCCACCTCCTCGATGAACATCGCCACGGCAGCGGTGAGGTACACGTCCAGCTCGTCGACGGTGACGCGTCGGACGTAGGGGTCCACGGCGGTGGGCGCGCTCGTCAACGCCAGCAGTGGCTGCTCGGCACGCACCTCACGCGGGGTCCCCCAGTCCGCGGCGAGCATGTCCCACAACGGCAGCGTCAGTTCGGCTCGCCCCACCAGCGACGAGCAGACGCGGGGAGAGCGCAACGCGCGCTCGGCGAAACTCCGGAGATCGTCGTAGGTACCGAACAACGGCACGAGATTGGCTCCCGAGAAACACAGGGACGATGCCGGACCTCCGCGTGACCACAGTTCACCGTGGTTGTCGCGGGGCTCCACGCCCGATTCCTCGACACGTGCCAGCACCATGCACGATGCGACGGGATCACTGCGCAGCACACGGACGACCTCGTTCGTGTCGCGGCTCGTCAGCGCCTTAGCGCCGAGCAGCTTGAGCATCCCGCCACCTCCGTGACCACCGATCCACACCGAGCACACCCGTTGTCATGGTGACACTGCCAGGAAATGTCGCCGCAGACGAGGAGAATCAGCTGACCGACACGACGGGCGATCCGCCGGCGGCTTCCTGGTCGGACTCGTACGACTCGGCGATACGCATCGCCTCCTCGATCAGGGTCTCCACGATCATCGCCTCGGGCACCGTCTTGATGACCTCGCCCTTGACGAAGATCTGTCCCTTGCCGTTTCCGGACGCCACACCGAGATCGGCGTCGCGCGCCTCACCGGGACCGTTGACGACGCAACCCATGACGGCGACGCGGAGCGGGATCTCCATGCCCTCGAGTCCGGCCGTCACCTGGTCGGCGAGGGTGTAGACGTCGACCTGTGCGCGTCCGCAGGACGGGCAGGAGACGATCTCGAGCTTGCGGGGACGGAGGTTGAGGGACTGCAGGATCTGCGTCCCCACCTTGATCTCCTCGTTGGGCGGCGCGGACAGCGAGACGCGGATCGTGTCGCCGATGCCGTCGGCCAGCAGCGACCCGAAGGCGACGGCGGACTTGATGGTGCCCTGGAACGCCGGCCCGGCCTCGGTCACGCCGAGGTGCAGCGGGTAGTCGCACTTGGCGGCGAGCTGACGGTAGGCCTCGACCATGATGACCGGGTCGTTGTGCTTGACCGAGATCTTGATGTCGCCGAAACCGTGCTCCTCGAAGAGGCCGGCCTCCCACAGCGCCGACTCCACCAGCGCCTCGGGCGTGGCCTTGCCGTACTTCTGCATCAGGCGCGGATCGAGGGATCCTGCGTTGACTCCGATACGGATGGGGATGCCCGCGTCACCGGCCGCCTTCGCGACCTCCTTGACGCGGCCGTCGAACTCCTTGATGTTGCCGGGGTTCACGCGCACCGCGGCGCACCCGGCATCGATGGCCGCGAAGATGTACCGCGGCTGGAAGTGGATGTCCGCGATGACAGGGATCTGCGACTTGCGCGCAATGGTCGCCAGGGCGTCCGCATCCTCCTGACGCGGGCACGCGACGCGGACGATGTCGCATCCCGCGGCGGTGAGTTCGGCGATCTGCTGCAGGGTGGAGTTGATGTCGTGAGTCTTGGTGGTGCACATCGACTGCACCGAGATCGGCGAGTCGCTGCCGACACCGACGCTGCCCACCTGAAGCTGACGAGTCTTCCGTCGCGGTGTGAGCACCGGTACGGGTCCGGCCGGCATGCCCAGTCCAACGGTCACTTCGATCCTTTCGAGCTTCTGACGGCATCTGGTGCCGACTGACTCTCCCCACTGTAGTCGCGCCCGGAGGACCGCCGTGTGTTCGCGCCGTCACGCCGGACCTGCGCTTCTAGCGGAAGATCTGAATGGGGTTCACGATGTCGGCGGTGAGGGTCAGGAGCATGAACGCGCCGCCGATGAGAATGACGACGTACGTCACCGGCATCAGCTTGAGGTAGTTCACGGGCGCACCCTTGCCCAGCCCCCGCAGCGAGCGGATCTTGTTCCGGATGCCCTCGTAGACGGTCACGGCGATGTGACCGCCGTCGAGCGGGAGCAACGGGAGCAGGTTGAAGGCACCGAGGAAGAAGTTGAGGGTCGCCAACAGAGTGACGAAGACCTCCCACAGGCCGCGTTCCGCCGCCTGACCGCCGATGACGCTGGCACCGACCACGCTGATGGGAGTGTTCGGATCCCGCTCACCACCGGTGATCGACGTCCACAGTGCCCCCACCTTGCTGGGGAGATCGACGATGGCCTGCACCGTCTGCCCCGCGATGAACACCGTGTAGGAGGCCGATCCGCCGATGGCGGACACCGCGTCGTAGTCGAGGGTGAGTGGGGTGCGGGCGACGCCGATGGCGCCGACCGTGCGCAGCTCCGTAGCGTCGGGTGCGCCGTTCTCGACGGCGAAGAGACGGTCCGTCTCCTGCACGTCGACGGGCACGGTGAGGGTCTCACCGGCCCGCTCGACCGTGACGGACACCGATCCACGCTCGTCCTGGATCGCCGCGACGACGTCGCCGAACGTGGGCGTCGACTCGCCGTTCACGGCGGTGATGACGTCACCGTCCCGGATGCCCGCGGCACCCGCGGGACCGGGACCCGAGCAGGGCGCCATGTCGCCCTCGACGTTCTGCGGGGCCACGCACTGGGTCCCCGCCACGGTGGCCGTCGTGTCGCGATTGGGCAGACCCCAGCCGAGGGCGAGGGTGTACACCAGCACGAACGCCAGCACGAAGTTCATCGCGATCCCGCCGAACATCACGGCGAGGCGCTTCCAGGTCTTCTGCTTGTACATCGCGCGCTCGACCTCGTCGGGAGCGAGCTCGTCGACCGCCGTCATGCCCGCGATGTCGCAGAAGCCACCGGCCGGGATCGCCTTGAGTCCGTACTCGGTCTCGCCGCGACGCCAGGAGAAGATCTTGGGCCCGAACCCGATGTAGTAGCGGCGCACCTTCATGCCGGTGGCCTTGGCCACCCACATGTGCCCGCACTCGTGGAGCGCGATCGAGATGCCGATGCAGATCGCGAAGGCGATCACACCGAGAACGAACACCATCTTCTCGTTCAGCCTTTCGATCGTGTGGCGGCGAGTGTGCGGGCGGTGCCCCGAGCCCACGTGTCCGCTGCGAGAACGTCGTCCACCGTAGACGGTTCAGCGGACCAGTCGCCGCGTCCGGCGTCGACCACGTCGGACACGACGTCCACGATCTGCGGGAACGACAGGCGCCCGTCGAGGAACGCCTCGGCGGCGATCTCGTTCGCCGCGTTGTAGACCGCCGTCATGCAGCCGCCCAGCGCGCCGGCGGTGCGCGCGAGCTCGACCGCCGGGAACACCTCGTCGTCGAGTGGTTCGAAGTCCCACGTGTGGGCTCGGGTGAAGTCCAGGGCCGTCGCGGCGCCGGCGATGCGATCAGGCCATCCGAGTGCCAGCGCGATCGGCAGCTTCATGTCCGGCGGGCTGGCCTGAGCGAGCGTCGATCCGTCGGTGAACGTGACCATCGAGTGGACGATGGACTGCGGATGCACGGTGACGTCGATGCGGTCGTACGGGATGCCGAACAGCAGATGCGCCTCGATCACCTCGAGGCCCTTGTTCACCAGGGTGGCCGAGTTCAACGTGTTCATCGGCCCCATCGACCAGGTGGGGTGCTTGCCGGCCTGCTCCGGCGTCACGGACTCGAGGCCCTTGCGATCCCAGCCGCGGAACGGCCCACCGGACGCCGTGACCACCAGTCGGGCCACCTCGTCGGCGCGACCGCCGCGCAGGCACTGGGCGAGAGCCGAGTGCTCGGAGTCGACGGGAACGATCTGGCCCGGAGCCGCCGCGGACGTGACCAGCGAGCCGCCCGCCACGAGAGACTCCTTGTTCGCCAACGCCAGTCGAGCTCCCGATTCCAGCGCAGCGAGCGTCGGCGGCAGACCGAGAGACCCGACGAGCGCGTTGAGGACCACGTCGGCCTGCACCTCGCGGACCAACGACGTCGCCGCGTCGGCCCCCGAGCGCAGCCCCGGCGTGTCCACGGTCCGCGCAGCGTCGACGTCGGCCACCGCCACGTCGCGGACACCGGTCTCGGCGATCTGTCGACGCAACAGATCGACGTTGCCTCCGCCGGCGGCCAGCCCGACCACGGTGAAACGGTCCGGTCGAGCCGCCATCACCTCGAGCGCCTGGGTGCCGATGGACCCCGTACTGCCGAGCACCAGCACCCGCACGGGTCCGTCGGTCCCACGTGCCTTCTGTTCCGTCACCTGGACAGTGTGGACGACCTCACTGAGAGCACGGTGAGCGGGCAACTGCGGCTCACCGTGTGAGGATGGACGGCGTGCCCCTGCTCCCGTCCGCCGATCCGGACTCGTACTTCTCGACGCCCCTCACGTACGCCGAGATCGGAGGGACCGCGCACGAGTCGATGCCGGCGGGTTACCACCACGTCGACGTAGAGAAGCGCATCGGGACCGGCCTCGAACTTTTCGAGCGGGCCGGACGCCGCATCGTCGAGTGGGACATGCATCGCGGCGCCGGGCTGCGGGTGCGGTCGAGCGCGGCGTCGGCGACCGTCGACACCGTGGTGGTCCTGCTACTCGGTCCGGTCCGCATCCCGTGCCGGGTAGTCGAGGTGATCGACGAGTCGCACCACCGGGGCTTCGCGTACGGCACGCTGCCGGGTCACCCCGAGTCGGGTGAGGAGCGCTTCACCGTCCGACACGATCCGGTCACCGACGCCGTGACCGCCCACATCCGCGCCTTCTCGCGGCCCGGCAACAGGGTCGTCGCACTGGGCGGGCCCCTCAACAGGGCGACCCAGCGCATCGCGACCGGTCGCTACATAGCGGCCCTCACCGCCTGACACGTCGTGGCGACTGCCCCTACGACGGCCGGTCGTACAGCGCGCTAGGATTCAGCCCACCAGGGACCACCTGCATCACAGACTTTCAGGAGGATCGGCCGTGACCGACATCAGCCGCAACCAGGCTTCGGACGTCGAGCGCGTTCCCACGACCAAGGTCAGCACCGCCGAGGTGCCGTCCGCGGAGTGGGGGTGGAGCGGCGAAGGCCCCCGTACCTCGCGCATCGCGGGCTGGGTCACCGTCGCGATCCTGCTGGTCATGATCATCGGTAACCACACGGGCCGGGTCGAGGACATCTGGCTCGTCGGCTTCGCCGTGGCCATCGCAGGCCTGCTGGTCCGCGACATCCTGCTCCGCCGCAAGCCGCGCCGCTCCTGACGGCTCAGTTCTCGGCGGCCAGCTGCCCGCAGGCCGCCGCGATCTCCTGACCCCGCGTGTCACGCACGGTGCACGAGACTCCGTGCGCACGGACGCGTCGCACGAATTCCTGCTCCACCGGCTTCGGACTGGCGTCCCACTCGCTGCCGGGTGTCGGATTGAGCGGGATCAGGTTCACGTGGACCAGCGCCCCCAGGGCGCGCTTGAGCTTCTTGGCCAGCATGTCCGCTCGCCACGGCTGATCGTTGATGTCGCGGATCAGCGCGTACTCGATCGAGACCCGTCGCCCCGTGGTGTCGGCGTAGTAGCGCGCCGCGTCGAGGACCTCGGCGATGGGCCAGCGGTTGTTGACGGGGACGAGCGTGTCGCGCAGTTCGTCGTCCGGGCAGTGCAGCGACACGGCCAGCGTCACCGTCAGACCCTCGTCGGCCAGCTTGCGGATCGCGGGCGCGAGCCCGACGGTGGACACCGTCACCGAGCGCTGTGACAGGCCGAGGCCCTCCGGCGCGGGCGAGACGATCCGTTTGACCGCCGCGACGACGCGCTTGTAGTTCGCGAGCGGCTCCCCCATCCCCATGAAGACGACGTTGGACAGTCGCCCCTCGCCGCCCTCGACCGCACCGTCGCGGAGATCCGCCGCAGCGCTCCGCACCTGGTCGACGATCTCGGCCGTGGAGAGGTTGCGTTGCAGGCCGGCCTGGCCGGTGGCGCAGAACGGGCAGGCCATGCCACACCCGGCCTGGCTCGAGATGCACAGCGTCGCGCGATCCGGGTACCGCATGAGAACCGACTCGAGCAGTGTGCCGTCGGCGGCCTTCCACAGCGTCTTGCGCGTGTCCCCGCCGTCGCAGGCGATGTGCTTGACGGGCGTGAGCAGCGTCGGGAACAGCGCGTCCCCGACCTTCTCGCGGACCGACGCCGGAAGATCGGTCATCTTCGCCGGGTCCGCCTCCAGCCGGGAGTAGTACTGCCGCGCCAGCTGGTCGGCGCGGAACGCCGGCAGGCCCAGCTCGGCGACGGCCGCTCGACGCTGGTCCGCGTCGAGGTCGGCGAGGTGCTTCGCGGGCATGCCGCGACGGGGAGCGTCGAACACGAGAGGGAGAGCGATGGGTGCCATAGTGAGCACCATTCTCTCACTGTTCGGCGACACTGTCGGGCACGGTCGGGGCAGACGTGCATTCGCCACCTCCGTACAGCATGATCTGTACATGGCCCGCTCATCGCACGACGCATCCGATCCGAACGCCCTGACCGGCACGGACGCTCCTCTGGACACCTCCTCCACCGCCGCGGGTCTCCCCGTCGAGCAGACCGGGCCCACGGACACCCGCCTGGCGCAGGGAAAGACGCCCGACGGCGTCAAGCACACCCGTGCGGCGGCGCTCTACACCGGTCTCGTGGTGGGCGCGATCATCCTGGTCGTCCTGATGGTGTTCATCATCCAGAACCTCGACAGCGTCCCGATTCACCTGTTCGGCTGGACCTTCGACCTGCCCATCGGCATCGGCATGCTCCTCGCCGCGGTCGCCGGTGCGCTCGTCATGGCCACCGCGGGTGGAGTGCGCATCCTGCAGGTCCGCCGGGCCGCCAAGCGCAAGTAGTTTCTCGGCCGCCGTCGTGAGCGATCTCACGTCGCGGCCGTCGGTGTTCCGTCGCGCACGTGAACACTATTGACACAACCTTCACGTGTGGTGGTCTGCCGTGCACAGTGGTGGTCGAACGGTACGAGTCGCAGCTCGACGCGACCCACGAGCGACACACCGAGCGAGGACTGCACACGTGACGACCTTCCTGGAGAACCCCGTGCTATCTGGAGTGGCCGCCGACAAGGCGCGCTCGTGGCTTCTCGTTCCTGCGAGCAAGCCGGAACTCTTCACCCCGGCCGCGGAGTCCGCCGTCGACGCCGTGATCCTGGACATCGAGGACGCCGTCGCACCGGGCGCGAAGCCCGCCGCACGCGATGCCGTCGTGTCCTGGCTCCGTGCCGGCGGCCGCGCCTGGGTACGCATCAACGACGCCACCACGCCGTACTGGGCCGACGATCTCGACGCGCTGCGCGGCATCGACACCCTCGAGGGCGTCATGCTCGCCAAGACCGAGAGCGGAAGCCAGGTCGAGGCCACCGCCGACCGATTGGGTCACGGTTGCCGGATCGTGGCGCTGGTGGAGTCGGCCATGGGTCTCGAGGCTGCCCCCGAGATCGCGCGCGCCGAGGCCACCTTCCGCCTGGCGTTCGGCAGCGGCGACTTCCGGCGCGACACCGGCATGAGCGACGACCCGATGGCGATGGCCTACCCGCGCGCCCGGCTCGTCGTGTCGAGCCGCGCCGCCCGGCTTCCCGGCCCCATCGACGGCCCCACCCTCGCCGTCAACGACAGCATGCTGAGCCGCGACAGCCAGCTCACCGTCTCCATGGGCATGACCGGCAAGCTGTGCATGCACTCCGATCAGGGCCCCATCGTCAACCGCGAACTCGCACCCAGCGCTGCCGATGTGGCGTGGGCTCGGGACGTCATCGCCCAGCTCGGTGAGGACGGCTCCGGCGTGCGCGACGGCAGCGATCTCCCCCGCCTGGCCAAGGCGAAGAAGATCACCGCTCAGGCCGCGGTCTTCTCGATCGGCTGACGGTCACCGCTCGACGTACGCGGCGAGGTGTTCACCCGTGAGGGTGGACCGTGCCGCGACCAGGTCCGCGGGTGTTCCTTCGTAGACCACGGTGCCACCGTCGTGCCCGGCGCCCGGTCCGAGGTCGATGATCCAGTCCGCATGGGCCATCACGGCCTGGTGATGTTCGATGACGATCACCGACTTCCCGGCGTCCACCAGCCTGTCGAGCAGGGCGAGCAACTGCTCGACGTCGGCGAGATGCAGTCCCGTCGTGGGCTCGTCGAGGACCAGGATGCCGCCCTTGTCCCCCATGTGCGTCGCCAGCTTCAGCCGCTGACGCTCGCCGCCGGACAGTGTGGTCAGCGGCTGACCGATCTTCAGATAGCCCAGGCCCACGTCGTTCAGCCGGGTCAGGATTCGATGCGCCGCCGGTAGCGCAGCGTCACCGCCGGCGAAGAACTCCTGTGCCTGCGCCACCGACATCGCGAGCACCTCGCTGATGTCGCGGCCGCCGAGGTGGTACTCGAGGACCGAGTTCTGGAACCGTCGGCCCTCGCACAGCTCGCACACGGTGGCGACTCCGGCCATCATCGCGAGGTCGCTGTAGATCACCCCGTTGCCGTTGCACGTCGGGCACGCTCCCTCCGAATTCGCGCTGAAGAGAGCCGGCTTCACTCCGTTGACCTTGGCGAAGGCCTTCCGGATCGGCTCGAGGAGGCCCGTGTAGGTCGCGGGGTTGCTGCGCCGCGAGCCGCGGATCGCGCCCTGATCGACGGCCACGACGTCCTCGCGGCCCGAGAGCGAGCCGTGAATCAACGAACTCTTGCCCGACCCGGCGACCCCGGTCACGACCACCAGGACACCGAGGGGCACGTCGACGTCCACCGACTTCAGGTTGTGCGAATCGGCGCCGCGGATCTCCACCGCTCCGGTCGACGTGCGCACCGCGTCCTTCACCGCGGCGCGGTCGTCGAAGTGCCGGCCCGTGATGGTGTCACTCGTCCGCAGCCCCTCGACGGTGCCCTCGAAGCACACCGTGCCACCGGCCGTTCCGGCGCCGGGTCCGAGATCGACGACGTGGTCGGCGATGACGATCGTCTCGGGCTTGTGCTCGACGACGAGCACCGTGTTTCCCTTGTCGCGCAACCGGATCAACAGATCGTTCATGTTGGCGATGTCGTGGGGATGGAGTCCGGTGGTGGGTTCGTCGAAGACGTAGGTGACGTCGGTGAGCGACGATCCGAGGTGTCGGATCATCTTGGTGCGCTGCGCTTCACCACCGGAGAGCGTGCCCGCCGGCCGGTCGAGACTCAGATAGCCCAGTCCGATCTCCCGGAACGAGTCGAGGGTGTCTCCCAGCGAGGTGAGCAGCGGGGCCACGGACGGTGCCGACACTCCGCGGATCCACGTCGCGAGATCGCTGATCTGCATGGCGCACGCGTCGGCGATCGACACGCCGTCGATTTTCGAGGACCGTGCACCCTCGTTGAGCCGCGTGCCGTCGCACTCCGGGCACACGGCGAAGGTCACCGCGCGTTCGACGAACGCCCGGATGTGCGGCTGCATCGCGTCGACGTCCTTGGACAGGAACGACTTCTGGATCTGGGGAATCAGACCGGAGTACGTGAGATTGATGCCGTCCACCTGGATCTTGGTCGGCTCCCGGTACAGCAGGTCCTCGCGCTGGCGCTTGGTGAACTTCGCGATGGGCTTGTCCGGATCGAAGTAGCCGGAGCCGCGGAAGATCCTCCCGTACCACCCCTCCATGCTGTAGCCGGGGATCGTGATCGCACCCTCGTTGAGCGACTTGCTGTCGTCGAAGAGCGCCGTGAGGTCGATGTCGGAGACGGAGCCGCGCCCCTCGCACCGCGGACACATCCCGCCGGTGATGCTGAAGGTGCGCTTCTCCTTCGTCTGACGTCCGCCCTTCTCCACCGTCACCGCTCCCCCACCGGAGATGGACGCCACGTTGAACGAGAACGCCTGCGGGGAGCCCACGTACGGCTGTCCGAGACGGCTGAAGAGGATGCGCAGCATCGCGTTGGCGTCGGTGGCGGTACCGACGGTGGACCTCGGATCGGCGCCGAGCCGCTGCTGGTCCACGATGATGGCCGTCGTCAGACCGTCGAGCAGATCCACGTCGGGCCGCGCGAGACTGGGCATGAACCCCTGCACGAACGCGCTGTACGTCTCGTTGATCATGCGCTGGGACTCGGCGGCGATCGTGCCGAACACCAACGAACTCTTGCCCGATCCGGACACGCCGGTGAAGACCGTCAGACGGCGCTTCGGGAGGTCGACGCTCACGTTCTGCAGAGTGTTGACTCTCGCCCCCTGCACCCGGATGACATCGTGGGTGTCGGCGACGTGCCGTGCGGTACTCGACTTCGTGGCCATGGCTGATGTCCTTCGTGGTGCAGCGAACGGGTCAGCGGACACGGTAGCCGGTGCGCATCGGGGCTGCTTCTCGATTCCTGATCGCCGACGCGGCGGCTCAGGCCGTCTCGAGTCCATGCGGTCTGCGACGAGTGTGCACCCGGTATCCGACCTCGACGGACGTGCCGGTGAGCTGCCGCAGCGCGCGAGCGGCCACCCGCGGCGAGAACTCGATTCCCAGCACCGCAGCGGCCTCCTCGCGGTCCGCGAACGACCACCGCGTCCGGACCCGGCGCAGGTCGAAACCCTGCGCGGCGAAGAATCGTTCGACGGTGAGGGGGTCGTAGTGCGGCAGGTCGCGGCGCATCCATCCTCCGTACGGATCGACCGTGGCGTCGAGATCCACCACCACCACCACACCCCCGGGGCGCAGGAC
Source organism: Rhodococcus sp. NBC_00294 (assembly GCF_036163995.1). NCBI lineage: Bacteria > Bacillati > Actinomycetota > Actinomycetes > Mycobacteriales > Nocardiaceae > Rhodococcus > Rhodococcus sp. NBC_00294. The sequence continues at coordinate 2,813,546 of NZ_CP108043.1, read as the reverse complement.
GCGCATGGCCTCGGTGATGCCCGGCCCGCATCCCGGCCCGAAGAAGTAGGCCGTCCTGGCGTGCAGGACGTCCGCCGAGCAGTCCTCCAGCGGCAGCCGATCCGCAGTCCCCCGGAGCACCCGCACAGCCGAGCCCGCGACCCGGTGCCGAGCACGCTCGATCAGTGGTGGGTGTGGTTCGACACCGACCACGGACCGTGCCTCGCGGGCGAACAAAGGCAGATGGAATCCGGTTCCGCATCCGACGTCGACGACGTCGCGTCCCGCCCACGGCGTGAGATCCCGCAGCACCGCCTCGATCTCGCCGGTGACGTCCTGGGCGCGATTCTCGGCCTCGTACACATCGGGCCAGTTCCAGATGTTCGGACTGGCGATCACGCCGTCGCGACCGGGCACAGGATCAGACGAAGATCGTCAGAACGATCCACGTCACGAGGATGCTGGGCAGAACGGAGTCGAGGCGGTCCATCAGTCCGCCGTGACCGGGAAGCATCGTCCCCATGTCCTTGATCCCGAGCTCCCGCTTGACCTGCGACTCGACCAGGTCGCCGAGCGTCGCGGAGAAGACGATGAGCACGCCCAGCAGGGCCCCCACGAACGGGTTCGCGTCCAGCAGGAACGTGACGGTGAGGACGCACCCGACGACACTGAAGAGCAGCGATCCGCCGAGCCCCTCCCAGGACTTCTTCGGGCTGATGGCCGGCGCCATCGCGTGCCGTCCGAACAGGACTCCGGCCGCGTAGCCGCCGACGTCCGAACACACCACCGCGATCATGAGCACGAGGACGCGCGAGCCGCCGTCGTCCTCGAGGGTCAGCAACGCCGCGAACGCACCGAACAGCGGCAGCCACGACAGGACGAAGATCGAGATCGCGCAGTCGCGCAGGTAGTTCTTCGGTGCCACGTCCAGACCACCGGACAACAGGCGCCAGACCATCGTGACAAGTACCGTCGCGGCGAACGCACTGAGCGCGCCCAGTGCGCCGAACGGCCACGCGAGCCAGATCATCGCCTGACCTCCGAGGATCACCGGGATCCGGGGCACGGAGATGTCGGACTCCCGCAGCCGCTTCGTCACCTCCCACGAGGCGACGGCGACCGCGGCCGCGGCGATGCCGATGAACACGAGCGGAACCAGGACCAGGACGACGATGAGCGACACGCCCAGTGCGCCGCCGACCGCGATCGCCGCGGGGAGGTCGCGGCCCGCCCGCGAGGTCTTCGGGGCGGGATCGGCGGTCGAACCGTTGTCGGCCGATACGGACACTGCTTCTCGTTTCACTTCATCTGGGCCACCGGGACGTGCGGAGGTCACACCTCCATCAGTTCCGCTTCCTTGTTCTTCACGATCTCGTCCACCTGCGCCACGTACTTCGCGGTGGTCTTGTCGAGCTCGGCCTCCGCACGCGTGACCTCGTCCTCGCCTGCCTCGCCGTCCTTCTGGATGCGCTTGAGCTCGTCCATCACCTTGCGGCGGACGTTGCGGATGGACACCTTCGCGTCCTCACCCTTGCTCTTGGCCTGCTTGACGTACTCGCGGCGCCGCTCCTCGGTGAGCTGCGGGATCGAGATCCGGATGATGTGTCCGTCGTTGGACGGGTTGAACCCCAGGTCCGAGTTGCGGATCGCAGTCTCGATGGGGCCCAACTGGGCCTGCTCGTACGGCTTGACGATCACCATGCGCGCCTCGGGCACGTTGATGCCCGCGAGCTGGGTGATGGGGGTCAGCGAGCCGTAGTACTCGACCACGATCTTCGAGAACATCCCCGGGTTCGCGCGACCCGTCCGAATGGACGACAGATCGTTCTGCGCGACCGTGACGGCCTTTTCCATTCTCTCTTCGGCGTCGAAGAGCGCTTCGTCGATCACGACCGTTCCTTCCGAAAACCTCGAGTGTGCAGCGACTGCACGTGGTGACTCACTTGACCAGGGTTCCGATCTTCTCACCCGACACCGCTCGCGCGATGTTTCCCTCGGTGAGCAGATTGAAGACCATGATCGGCATCCCATTGTCCATGCAGAGGCTGAAGGCTGTGGCATCGGCCACCTTCAGCCCCTTCTCGATGACCTCGCGGTGCGAGATCTCGGTGTACATCGTGGCGGTCGGATCCTCTCGCGGGTCCGCGGAGTAGACCCCGTCGACGCCCTTGGCCATCAACACCACTTCCGCGCCGATCTCGAGCGCACGCTGCGCCGCCGTGGTGTCGGTGGAGAAGTAGGGCATGCCCATGCCGGCTCCGAAGATGACCACGCGCCCCTTCTCGAGGTGGCGTTCGGCGCGCAGCGGGATGTACGGCTCGGCGACCTGCCCCATGGTGATGGCCGTCTGCACGCGCGTGGTGATGCCCTGCTTCTCGAGGAAGTCCTGCAGGGCGAGGCAGTTCATGACGGTGCCCAGCATGCCCATGTAGTCGGAGCGGGACCGGTCCATACCGCGCACCTGGAGCTCGGCTCCGCGGAAGAAGTTCCCGCCGCCGATGACGACGGCGACCTGGACACCCGAACGGACGACGTCCGCGATCTCCTCCGCCACCTTCTGCACCACGTCGGGATCGAGCCCGACCTGGCCACCACCGAACATCTCACCGCCCAGTTTGAGCAGCACTCGGGAGAATCCGGTGCGGGCGGGCGACGACTCGGTCATGAAGGCTCCTGTCCGTGGGGCGTGTGCGGGTCGGTGTCCGCACGACACTGTTGCGCCTGATCTTGCCCCATGCGTCGGCACGGGGCGCACATGACTGTGCCGTCCACCCATCGGGGTGGACGGCACGGTCATGACGTCACTCGGGTGTCACGAGGCTCAGTTGGAGCCGACCTCGAAACGCACGAAGCGCGTGATGGTGACTCCGGCGTCGGCGAGAAGAGCCTTGACGGTCTTCTTGCTGTCCTGGACCGAGGACTGCTCGGTCAGCACGACGTCCTTGTAGTAGCCGTTGACGCGACCCTCGATGATCTTGGGCAGTGCCTGCTCGGGCTTGCCCTCCTCGCGGGCGGTCTGCTCCGCGATGCGTCGCTCGCCCTCGACGATGTCGGCGGGGACCTCGTCGCGGGTGACGTACTTGGCCTTGAGCGCGGCGACCTGCATCGCTGCGCCGCGAGCGGCCTCGGCTGCGGCCTCGCCCTCACCGGTGTACTCGACGAGGACACCGACGGCGGGCGGGAGGTCAGAGCTGCGCTTGTGCAGGTAGGTCGCGACCGGACCGTCGAAGGAGACGACGCGACGGATCTCGAGCTTCTCGCCGATCTTGGCCGAGAGCTCCTGCAGTGCGGCGTCGACGGTCTTGCCGTCGAGCTGCAGCGCCTTCAAGGCGTCGACGTCGGCCGGCTTGCCCTCGGCCGCCACGTCCGCGATGGACTGCGCGAAGTTCTGAAACTCCTCGTTCTTGGCGACGAAGTCGGTCTCCGAGTTGATCTCGAGGAGGACACCGTTCTTCGCGACGACGAGACCCTCGGCGGTGGAACGCTCAGCGCGCTTGCCGACGTCCTTCGCGCCCTTGATACGGAGCTGCTCGACGGCCTTGTCGAAGTCGCCGTCGTTGTCGGCGAGCGCGTTCTTGCAGTCCAACATGCCGGAGCCGGTCAGCTCACGGAGCCGCTTGACGTCGGCGGCAGTGTAGTTCGCCATCGTGGGCGAGCCTCCTTGCATTGCTCGTGGAGACGCACGGGTGATGCGTCTCGTGTGTGACGAGAGAGGGGGTGAATCAGAACGAGACCCGGTGCGCCACTAACGGGCACACCGGGTCTCGACCGTGATCAATTCTGCGCGGTGGGAACGTCCGCGACGGGTGCCTCGGTCTCGGCGGGAGCCGCCGCACCGTTCGCGCCCTCGGCGGCCGGAGCCTCCGTGACAGGTGCGTCGGTGGTTGCCGGGGTCTCGGCAGCGGCCTGCTGCGTCGCCTCGGCGGCCGGGGAGGCCTGCGAGAGCTGCTCGAGCTCCCACTCGGCCAGGGGCTCGCCGGCACCGACCTCGGGCTTCTCGTCCGTACCGGCGTTGCGGCCGGCACGCGCCTGCACGCCCTCGGCCACGGCGGACGCCACGACCTTGGTGAGGAGTGCTGCGGAACGGATCGCGTCGTCGTTGCCCGGGATCGGGTAGTCGACGACGTCGGGGTCGCAGTTGGTGTCCAGGATCGCGATGACCGGGATGTTCAGCTTGCGAGCCTCGGCGACCGCGAGGTGCTCCTTGTTGGTGTCGACGATCCAGATCGCCGACGGGACCTTGGACATGTCCCGGATACCACCGAGGGTGCGATCGAGCTTGGTCATCTCACGCGTGAGCATGAGGATTTCCTTCTTCGTGCGGCCCTCGAAGCCACCGGTCTGCTCCATCGACTCGAGTTCCTTGAGCCGGATCAGACGCTTGTGGACAGTGGTGAAGTTGGTGAGCATGCCGCCGAGCCAGCGCTGGTTCACGTAGGGCATTCCGACCCGAGTCGCCTCGGCCGCAATGGACTCCTGTGCCTGCTTCTTGGTCCCGACGAAGAGAACGGTGCCACCGTGGGCGACGGTCTCCTTGACGAATTCGTACGCCTGATCGATGTACGTCAGCGTCTGCTGCAGGTCGATGATGTAGATGCCGTTGCGATCGGTGAAGATGAATCGCTTCATCTTCGGATTCCAACGACGGGTCTGGTGCCCGAAGTGCGTGCCGCTGTCGAGCAGCTGCTTCATGGTAACGACAGCCATAGCTGTGGATCTCTCTTTCGTGTGCCGGTTGATGCGCGAGCACCGTCGATCGCCGAACCCGTGGGTCCGCCGTACCGCTGGTGTGTCGTGCCCTGGCGCTCGTCGTCCGTCGGACCTGCAGTGCAGGACCAGCCGACGAACCCGTGCTCCGGTGGAGGATCGACAGGTGCCGTTCCGTACCGAAGCGCGACGAGCGCGCGAAGTCGACCCGTGTGGACAGGCCGCAGAAGTCAGTGTACGTCCGCGACGCCGCAGGTCATAACCGGGTCGACCGCCTGTGCACGGAGGACGGTCCGTCCCCGGGTGCGGTGGCTCGACGCGGGACCACTGTCGTCGGGTCCGCGAGAGTGCGGGGATGACCTGTCTCCGCTCCGCCCGCCGTTGGTCGCCGCGTTCGGCGCTCGTGTCCGCGGCGCTGACGGCAGCCCTGCTGGCGTCCGGATCCGTAGCCGCCGCGGACACGGACGGACGCCCGTTCGACTGGCCGCTGCAGCCCCGTCCCGCCGTGGTGACCCCGTACGACCCGCCACCCGAGCGGTGGCTGCCGGGCCATCGCGGCGTCGACCTCGACGCGGGCTCCGATCCGACACACACCGTCGTCGCGGCCGGGGACGGCGTCGTCGTGTTCGCAGGTGCGGTCGCCGGCCGCCCCGTCGTCTCGATCGACCATGCCGGCGGCCTCCGGACCACGTACGAACCGGTCACGCCCACCGTCTCGGTCGGCACCCGGCTGCGACGAGGTCAGCCGATCGGTGTCCTCGAGGCAGGTCACCAGGGGTGCGTCGCCGCGTGGTGCCTGCACTGGGGAGCGCGTCGCGGCGGCGACTACCTCGATCCCACGGCTCTCGTCGACCGCGGTGTGGTGGTGCTGAAACCCCTGGCCGAGCCCGAGTGACGCGGGTTCAGTACGCGCGGTGACGCTGCGGCATCGACTGCGGCGCGGACGCGTGCCGGCCCTCCGCGTCGGGAAAATCGTCCGCCATCATCGCCGCCAGGTCCATGAAGGCGGCGCGCGTGCGGGGGCGCAGTCGATCGAGATCGACGACGGAGCCCTCCGCCAGATGATCGTCGAAGGGAATCACCACGACGGCGCGGCAGCGCGCGAGGAAGTGCCGGGTGAGTTCGTCCATGTCGATGCTCGCGGCGCCCGGTCGGTGGGCGCTGATGACGACGACGGTCCGCTCGACGAGGTGCGCGTACCCGTGCAGCCCGAGCCAGTCGAGGGTCGCGGCGGCGCTCTTGGCGCCGTCGACCGCCGGCGAGCTGACGAGCACCAGTGCGTGCGCCAGCGACAGCACCCCCTCCATCGCCGAGTGCATGATGCCCGTGCCGCAGTCGGTGAGGATCAGGTTGTAGTGCGCTCGGAGGGTGTCGATGACCGCGCGGTAGTCCTGTTCGGTGAACGCCTCCGACGCGGCCGGGTCACGCTCCCCCGCGACGACCTCGAGACGACTCGACGACTGGGAGGTGTGCTCCCTGATGTCGGCGTAACTCCGGATGGTCGGCCGGGCAGCGAGGAGATCGCGCACCGTGGACATCGTCTGCCGCGGGACGCGCTCCCCCAGCGTTCCGAAGTCGGGGTTCGCGTCGACGGCGATGACGTCGTCGCGTCGCAGGGAGGCGAACACCGACCCCAGCCCGACGGTGACGGTCGTCTTGCCCACCCCGCCCTTGAGGGACAGGAAGGCGATCCGGTAATCGCTTCGCAACGGCTGTCGGATGCGGTCGATCTGGTGGCGACGCTCCGCCTCGGAGGCGACCGCACCACGGTCACCCGGTCGCCCACTGCTTAGGACGCGATCCAGGGCGCGGCGCCACCCCGGCCGAGTGGAGGACGGGGCCGGCGAGACGAAGGGCGACCCGGGTCGGCGCACCGGACTCTCCGCACCGAAGGCGGCCGAGTCGCGTCGCGGATCGGCGAGGCCCGGATGGTGCGGTGCGGGAACGTGGGAGGGCGGAACGGACGGCCGAGAGAATCGTTCCGGTTCGGGCGGAGACCAGGGTCCGTTCGTACCCGCCCGGCTGCCGGGACCAGAGGAGTGCGGGCTGTCGTCTCGACGATCCACGGTCCCACCCTCCTGTCGACGGTCTGCTCCGATTGCCGATCAGGGACGAACGGTGTGGTTCACAGCGCCGGCACGGTCACATCCCCCGTGCAGACGGTACCAAACGTGCACGAGCGTGCGAGGTGGTCGACAGGACCCGACGTCAGGCTCGCGGATGTGCCTGATCGTGGACCGCGCGCAGCCGCTCCACGGAGACATGGGTGTAGATCTGCGTCGTGGCGAGCGACGCGTGCCCGAGCAGTTCCTGCACGACGCGGAGATCGGCGCCGCCCTCGAGCAGGTGGGTCGCGGCGGAGTGTCGGAGGCCGTGCGGACCCAGGTCCGGGGCACCGGGCACGGCGGACAGCACCTCGTGCACCACCGAGCGCGCCTGCCGCTGGTTCAGGCGTCCGCCGCGACGCCCCAGGAGCAGGGCCGCGCCGGAGTCCGGTGTGACCAGGGCGGGGCGGCCCACGGTCGACCATTGCACCACCGCGTCCTCCGCGGGCGCGCCGAACGGTACGACGCGCTCCTTGTCGCCCTTGCCGAGGACGCGGAGCACCCGTCTGTCGAGATCCACGTCGTCCACGTCGAGACCGCACAGTTCGCCGACCCGGATTCCGGTCGCGTACAGGAGCTCGACGACGACCCTGTCGCGCAGGGCCATCGGATCCTGTTGCTCGGCACCGGATGTCGCGGCCGTCATCGCGTCCCGAGCGTCACGCTCACGCAGCACGCCCGGGAGCGTCCGACGCGACGGCGGTGCCGACAGCCGCACCGCCGGGTCCGCGGTGAGTGCTCCGACGGTGCACGACCACGCGGTGAAGGTGCGCGCCGAACTCGCTCGACGCGCGAGAGTCGAGCGGGACACTCCCGCGACCGACATCGAGGCGAGCCACGAGCGCAGGGAGCGAAGAGTGATCACGTCGTCGAGTGCCGCGGACGGATCACCGTGCGCGTCTCGACAGAAGCCGATCAGAGCACGGGCGTCGCCGACGTAGGCGCGCACGGTGTGCTCGGAGCGGTTGCGTTGCAGAGCGAGATGCTCGGTGAATCTCGCGAGGAGCGCGAGATCGTCAGGATTCGCTGGCAGCGAGTTCTCGCTTCCAGGTGCGGAATCCCTCCTCGGTGCGGCCACGACGCCAGTATCCCGATATCGAGGCCCATTCCGCAGTCACGCCACGCTCTTTGCGGATGTAAGGCCGGATCTCGTGCATCACGGACTGCGCTTCACCGTGCACGAAGACATGAGGCTGACCGGGCAGCCACTCCACCGCACGGACGGCGGCGGCCAGCGGTGAGCCACCCGGATCCTGGTCGCGGTACACCCAGCGGATGTCGGCAGAGGTCGGCGCCGCGATCTCGACGCGGTCCTCCGGACTTGCTGCTTCGAGCACCACTCGCGCGACGGCTCCCTCGGGAAGCGCCGCGAGTGCTGCGGAGATGGCGGGCACGCCCGTCTCGTCGCCGGCGAGAAGGTGCCAGTCGGCGTCCGCACGAGGCGAGTACGCGCCGGCGGGACCGAAGAACGAGAGCTGGTCCCCCGCCGCGGCGCTCAGCGCCCACGGGCCGGCGACACCCTCGTCGCCGTGGACGACGAAGTCGATGGCGACTTCGCGGGCCTGCGTGTCCACCGATCGCACCGTGTAGGTGCGCAACGTCGGCTCGTCGGCGTCACCGAAGTGCAGCTTGACGTAGCTGTCGGTGAACTCGGACGGCGCGAACTCGTCGAAGTTCGCACCGCCGAGCACCACGCGCACCATGTGCGGGGTGAGCCGCTCGGTGCGGAGAACGGTCAGGGTGGTCAGTCGTCGCGCCACAGGGCACCTCCATCGGGTACGGGCCTTGCCGCCGGTGGGGCCGCAAGACGTGGTAAGCCTACCCTAATTCGCCGACGGCCCCACTACAGGTCAGTGTGCGGCGTCGTACGCGTCCTGGATCTCCTGGCTGATGCGCCCGCGGGTGCTGACCTCGAAGCCGTTCTCCTTGGCCCACGCCCGCACGTCCTGCAGATTCTGGCGGCCCTTCTTCGGCGCCGCGGCGGACCCGTTCCGGCGAGACTTCTTGCCGCCCACCTTCTCCGCGTGTTCGATCCAGAATGCGAATTGGTCGTACAACTCGTTGGCGTGCTTGCTGTTGAGATCGATCGAATAGGACACGCCTCCGACCGCGAACTCGACCGTCTCGCCCTGCCCGTCCTTGATGAGTGAACCGTCGACATCGTCGATCATTTGGACGGTGGTGCGTCGTGCCATTGTTCTGCGCTCCTCGATACCGGGTGGAGAAAGAATTTCCTCCAAGATAACAGCCGAGATGGTCGACATCGTGACACCGACCCGACACCGCCCTGACAACATCCGAATCACGACATCTCGGTCGTGAATTCGACGACCTGTTGTTCGTGACCGACACGGGACGATCGGGCTCACCGCGGTCGCCGGTACTGTGACGACGCATACTCGACGCGGCCACTCCCGTCGACGTCGGCCACGAAGGGTTCACGGATGACCGCACAGAGTTTCTCGGAAACGCGTGCCGTGTCGTCGACGACGAGACCGTCCGGTTCGCTGACCTTCGTCGATCTCTTCAGCGGTGCGGGCGGAATGAGTTGCGGCTTCGCACGACACGGCGCGTTCGAGGTCGTCGGCGCGGCGGACGCACAACTGGGTAAACCGAGCAGTGCGCGCGGATCTCTCGAATGCAATGCGTCCTACGAGGCGAATATCGGAACGGTGCCGCACGCCGTGGATCTTTCCGCTGTCACCGGGGCCGAGTTGGCGCGACTCTTCGCCCCTCGTCTGAACGAACGACCACTCGACGTACTCAGCGCGTGCCCGCCGTGCACCGGCTTCTCCCGTGCAAATCCTCGAAATCATCTCACCGACGATCCACGCAATTCGCTCGTGACCCGTGTCGCCGACTCCGTCGAGGCTCTGCGCCCGATCGTCCTCGTCATGGAAAACGCACGAGAATTGGTCGGCGGTAATTTCCGTGGTCATCTCGACGCGTTGGCTCTGCGGTTGGATCACCTCGGCTACGACGTCGATGCCTCGGTGCACATGCTCAGTTCGGTCGGCTTACCGCAACGACGCGAGAGATCCCTGGTGGTCGCGGTGCGGCGCGATCACGAATTGCACACTCTTTCCGAATTGTGGGAGGGCACGACCATCGCACCGGAGGCGATCACGGTGCGGCGCGCGATCGGCCACCTGCCCCGCGTCGAGGCCGGTGAGACGGCGTCCGGCGATCCGATGCACCTCTCGCCCAGCATCGGTCGCGAGTCGACCCGCCGCCGCCTCCACGCCCTCCCCCACGACGGCGGTTCCTGGCTCGACCTCAGGTCCGCCCCCGGCGGCGACGACCACCTGACGCCCGCGATGCAGCGCCTCGTCGCCGCCGGCCGCCTGGGGTCGCACCCCGACGTCTACGGCCGACTGTGGTGGGACCGTCCCGCGCCCACCGTCAAACGGGAGTGCGCCCACTTCGGCAACGGCCGCTACACCCACCCCGAGCAGGACCGGCTGTGCACGGTGCGAGAGTTGGCCCTGCTGAACGGTTTTCCGGACGACTACGTGTTCCGCGCGCGATCGCTGTCGAACATGTACCGCCACATCGGGGACGCGGTACCGCCGCTCGTGTCCGCTCAGCTCGCCGCGTTGTGCACCTGGATCATCAGCGGCGTCAAGCCGGACCTGCGCGACGCGATCCTGCCCGGCACCTCCCTGCGGGCAGAGGACCTGCTCCCGGCACAGCCCTCACCGGATCTTCTCGATGCGCACCCATCCCGCCTCGTCGCGGCCGGCGTGTCCCTCGATCTCGAGGACCACCAGCGCTGACCGCACCGCCGACACGGGCACGCCGGAGTCCACGGACAGTTGCTGCACCGTTCGGGCTCCCGTGGCCGGGAACGCGTCCAGCACGCGGGCGGGAGTCTGCGGCAGGCGATCGAGATCGCGGCCGAACAGGGCGTCCCGGTCGTCGTCGTCCTCGACACCCGCACCCACCGCACCCGCCTCGGCCACCACGTCCCGGGCACCCGTCACCAGACGCGCTTCGCCCTCGCGGATCATCCGGTGGCACCCCGTCGACGACGCGGACGTCACCGGCCCCGGTACCGCCATGACCGGTCGCCCCAGTGCCCGTGCCCACGACGCCGTGTTACGCGCCCCGCTGCGCCATCCCGCCTCGACCACGACCACGCCGTCACACAGTGCGGCCACCAGCCTGTTGCGGGAGAGGAAGCGGTACCGGGCGGGTGGTGTGCCCGGCGGATACTCCGACACCACCGCACCCGTCTCCGACACTCTCCGCAGCAGACGCTCGTGCCCCGCCGGGTACGCCCGGTCGACGCCGCACGCCAGCACCGCCACCGTGCAGCCGCCCACGCCCAGCGCGGCGCGATGCGCCGCACCGTCGATGCCGTACGCGCCGCCGGAGACCACCGTCCACCCGTCCACGGCCAGGTCTCCCGCGATCTCACCCGTCACGTGCTCCCCGTAGCTCGTCGCGGCGCGCGTTCCCACCACGGCCACCGCCCGCTCCGTGGACGACGCCACCGGCGCCGGACCCACCACCCACAACGCCAACGGCGCACCGCCGTCGCGAGTGGGCAGAGCCCCGTCCGGCCGCTCGAATCCGAGGAACCGCCAGGCGGGCCACTCCTCGTCCGACGGCACCACCAGTCGACCGTCCATCGCAGCCATCAGGTCGAGGCTCGCCGCGGCGGTGTCGAGATGTGCCCGCGCCGACACGCGGTCCCACACCGCCTTCGGAACGTCCCCGGTGCGCATCGTCGCCGCGGCGTCCACCACTCCGCGCGAGGCAATGAGCTGCTCGACGGCGCGCGACGGACCCTGCACCACCGTCGAGACGTACGCCCACGCCAGGGTCTCCGGATTCTGCGCTCCACTCACACGCCACTCCCCTGTTCGCGAAAACTCATCGCCGACGCCACGCACTCGGGTCCCGGAGACATCCGCCCCTCGAGGTCGCCGAGCGTCCAGGCCAAGCGCAGGATGCGGTCCGCGCCCCGCGCCGTGATGCCACCGCGCCGCAGCGCCCGTTCGATCGGAATCAATGCTTCGCGTTCGAGCCGGAAGCGCTGGCGCAGTGCTGATCCGGGTACCTCGGCATTGGTTCGCCAGCCGAACTCGGACCACCGCTCCGCCGCCGCCTGCCGCGCTGCCGTCACTCTGCCGCGCACCACCTCGGTCGTCTCCCCCACGTCGTCGGTCAACAATCCGGTCGCAGCGGGCTGCATCGACAGCCGCAGGTCCACCCGGTCGAGCAGTGGTCCGGACAGCTTGCCGAGGTAGCGCCGGCGGGCGTTCGGCGCACACACGCAGTCGGCGGTCCGCGGCGAGGCGCACGGACACGGATTGGCCGCCAGCACCAGTTGGAAGCGAGCGGGATAGCGGGCGACCCCGTCGCGCCGCGCGATGCGCACCTCGCCGTCCTCCAGCGGGGTACGCAGTGCCTCCAGCACGCGCACCGACATCTCGGCACACTCGTCGAGGAAGAGCACGCCGTGGTGCGCCCGGCTCACCGCACCCGGTCGCGCCATGCCGCTTCCGCCGCCCACCAGTGCCGCCACCGAGGTGGTGTGATGCGGCGCGATGAACGGGGCGGTGGTGATCAACGGACACTCCGCCGTGAGTGTCCCCGCGACGGAGTGCACCGCCGTCACCTCCAGGGCCTGACCCTCCGTCAGCGGCGGCAGCAGTCCGGGCAGCCGACCCGCGAGCATCGTCTTGCCGATACCGGGCGGCCCCGTGAACATCAGATGGTGTGCGCCGGCGGCCGCGACCTCGAGAGCCCAGCGTGCTTCGGACTGTCCGACCACGTCGGCGAGATCGCCGTACCGGGGCTCCGGACCCGGCCGTGTCGGCATCGGTTCCGGGAGAGTGCACCGGTGCGAGAGCCACTCGATCACCTGCCGCAGATGCGCGGCCCCGAGGACCTCGATCCCGCCGACCAGGCCCGCCTCGGCGAGGCTGTCCTGCGGCACCACCACGCGGGTCCATCCCGCTCCGCGTGCGGCGAGCACGGCGGGAAGGACCCCGCGCACGCTCCGCACCCGCCCGTCGAGTGCCAGCTCACCCACCAGCACCGTCGAGGCCAACAGACCCGGCGGCACCACCTTGGCGGCGCCGAGCACCGCGCACGCCAGTGCCAGGTCGTACACGGATCCCACTTTCGGGAGTGTGGCCGGCGACAGCGCGAGCACCACCTTGGACGCGGGCCAGCTCTGGCCGGAGTTGTTCACCGCGGCCCGCACTCGGTCCCGTGACTCCTGCAGCGCCGCATCGGGGAGTCCGACCACGTGCACGCCCGGCAGGCCCCGCCCCACGTCGGCCTCGATCTCCACGAGGATGCCGTCGATGCCCGTGACGGCGACCGAGAACGTCCGTCCCAGCGCCATCAGAACGCCGCCCTCAGATGCGAGAGCAGAGGCCCCCGGCCGTCGGCGATCACGACCTCCACGACGTCGAACCGCACCGGCACCCACGGACCGGACCGCTCGGCGAGCCACAGCCCGGCCAGCCGGTGGATGCGCTGTGCCTTCGCCGGCGTGACCGCCTCGGCCGGAGTGCCGTACCCGTCGCCGGAGCGGGTCTTCACCTCGACGAACACGACGGTGTCGCCGTCCACGCCGATGATGTCGACCTCGCCGTGCCGGCACCGCCAGTTGCGGTCGAGAATGCGCAGACCCACCGTCGTCAGATACGACGCGGCAGCCTCCTCGCCCGCTCTGCCCATTTCCGCGTTCGTCGCCATGGCTCCCCTCGCCGACCCGGTGCCCGGTGGTGGGCACCCCGGTGTCGGAGCACGACTGTGCAGGCACGCGGCGACCGTGCCGCGGCGCCGACCTGCGGCCGCAGAAAACCCGGGGACGACGCTCGACCCGGGGATGACGGACCACCGAAACCCCCTGTTGCGCGGCGCTCGGCCCTGGGGTTTGCGATGATCGGGTCATGAACACTGCACGCGACTCGTCGGCGAGCGGGACGCCGTCCGGCAGTGAGTTCCTTCTCCGCCGCGTGCCGGACGATCGGCGGCCCGCTCACCCCTATGCACTGCTGTGGACGTCGAACGATGCGCTGGGTCGGGAATCGACCAGGGAGGTGGGGTGCGGCGACTACTCGTGGGCGCTACGGACGGCACGCATCCTGTCCATTCCGCGCGCGTCGATCGAGCACGACCAGCGCGGCGGCGTGGACGACGGCTACGAGGGGTGGCACCTCAACGCGCGGATCCTGGGAACGGATCAGCGCTGATTCACTCGGGAAGTCCCCGTCACTCGGGAAGTCCCCGTCACTCAGGAAGTCTCAGATCCGGCTTGTCGAGTTCCTCGATGTTGACGTCCTTGAACGTGATCACCCGGACGTGCTTGACGAAGCGCGCGGGTCGGTACATGTCCCACACCCACGCATCGGACATCCGCACCTCGAAGTAGATCTCGCCGTCCGCGTTCCGCGGGATCATCTCCACCGAGTTCGCGAGATAGAAGCGACGCTCGGTCTCCACCACGTAGGTGAACTGGCCGACGATGTCGCGGTACTCCCGGTACAGCGACAGTTCCATCTCGGTTTCGTACTTCTCGAGATCCTCGGCACTCATGCCGCCATCATCGCGCATCGGCGCCCTCGTGTTCCCATCGACCCCGCTCCTACGGCGACACCGTCGGTGCGGCGCCGGCATCCTCGAGGCAGGCGACGTTCGACCACGAGCGACGGTGCTCCCGGCTCGCCCCGAGACGGGCGAGGGCGTCCTTGTGCAGCGTCGTGTTGTAGCCCTTGTGTACGGAGAAGTCGTAGCCGGGGATGTCTCCGTCGAGTGACCGCATGATGCGGTCGCGATGCACCTTGGCGAGCACGCTCGCGGCGGCGATACAGGCCGCGGTGGCGTCCCCACCGATCACCGGGAGTGACGGCGCGGGAAGCCCGGGCACCCGAAAACCGTCGGTCAGGACGTACCCGGGGTCGACCGACAGTCCGGCGACCGCGCGGCGCATGCCCTCGATGTTGGCGACGTGGATGCCGATGCGGTCGATCTCGGCCGCGGGGACGGTGACAATCGAGTATGCCGTGGCCCAGCGAATCACCTTCGGGAACAACGCCTCCCGCGTCTTCTCGCTCAGCTTCTTCGAATCGTCCAGAAGGTCCAGTGCGGCGCGGGCGCGATCGCCCAGGATGCACGCGGCGATGACCAGTGGGCCCGCACAGGCGCCACGACCCGCTTCGTCCACGCCCGCCACGGGCCCGAGCCCCGACCGGAGAAGGGCCGACTCCATGGTGCGCATGCCACCCGCACGCCGGATGACGGTGCGCGGCGGCCACGACGTCCGGGAGAGCCGCGTGGTCGACTTCATGGGCCCCGAACTCACTGCCCCTGGATGTCCGGATCGTCGATGAGACCCCAGCGACCGGGCGGCAGCACGATGGCCTGCGCCTTGCCGATCACGTTGTCCAGCGGGATGGTTCCCTGCAGTTCGTCGGCGACGTGGAAGCGCGAGTCGGCGGAGTTGCTGCGGTTGTCACCCATGACCCACACGTTGCCCTCGGGCACGGTGACGGGCCCGAAGCACCGCCCGGAACGGATCGGGGTGTCGCACGTGAGCGTGCCGGGCACGAAGTCGAAGTCCATGGTGATGTACGGCTCGTCGAGCGGCTTGCCGTCGACGAGAACGCGTCCCTGCTCGTCGCAGCACTCGACGGTCTGACCGCCGGTGGCGATGACGCGCTTGACCAGATCGTTCTCGTCCGGTGCGACCAGGCCGACGAGGGATCCGAGTTCCTGGGCGCCGCGGACGACGACGTTGGACGACCGCGTGGAGACGTAGTCGCCGTCCCAGGACGGCGGTCCGCGGAACACGACGACGTCACCGGCCGTCGGATCGCCGAAGCGGTACCCGATCTTCTCCACGACGATGCGGTCACCGGTGCAACCAGTGCAGCCGTGCAAGGTCGGCTCCATCGATTCCGAGGGGATCAGGTACACCCTCGCGACGAAGGTCTGCAAGAGGAAGCTGAGCACCAGGGCGACCAGGATGAGAATCGGGAGCTCACGCCAGAAGGACCGTGGCTTCTTGGTTCGCTGCGCCTCGTCGTTGTCGTCGCCCGCGCGCTCGTCCGTCACGGGTCAAGATTAGCGGCAGCGCCGCGGTGCAGAACGGCCGGGACGCAGAACGGCCGGACACCGGGGAACGAGTCCCCTGTGTCCGGCCGTCCAGCGAGTGGAACGCCGAAGATCAGCGCTTCTCCTTGATCTTGGCTGCCTTGCCGCGCAGCTCGCGCAGGTAGTACAGCTTCGCGCGACGCACGTCACCGCGGGTCAGCACGTCGATCTGGGCGATGTTCGGGGTGTGGACGGGGAAGGTGCGCTCCACGCCGACGCCGAAGGACACCTTGCGGACCGTGAAGGTCTCGCGGATGCCGCCACCCTGACGTCGAATGACGACGCCCTTGAAGATCTGCACGCGCTCCTTGGAGCCCTCGATGACCTTCACGTGCACGTTCAGTGTGTCGCCCGGGCGGAACTCGGGGATGTCGCTGCGCAGCGACTGCTTGTCCAGGAAATCCAGGGTGTTCATGGTTCATCCTTGCTGTGACGAGATCTCGAGCAGAGGACCCGAGCGGCTGCCGTCGGCGGATGCCGTCGACGCTCGACTGGTTCGTACTCCGAATAGGTGTCCACCGGATGCCGGGCATGCGAGTAGCACGCCCGGTGTCAGGCAACCCCACGATTGTGCCAGAGAACAGGTGCCCGACGAAATCGGCCGGATCAGCCCGCGCCGACCGATTCGCGATCGGGGCGCGACTCCCCCGGCGCCGGCGCCGGAAGGACGATGCGATCGAGTTCGTCCTCGGCAGCGGCGCGCACGTGCGCGACGTCGGGCGTGCCCGCGATGGCGTCCTGCATCCAGATCTTCGCGCGGACGACGGGACGGCGCAGGTTGCGCTCGCGCCGCAGGGCCTTCTCCATCCGCCGTGGGCGTCGGGTGTAGCGCCAGCGCGCCCAGGGTGACCCCGGCCGGCCGATCCGGATCGCGCCGATCACGAGCAGCGGCAGGAAGAACAGGCCGGCGAGCCCGGTCCAGATCTTGCCCTTCGCGAGGACGATCGCGGCGAGGAGGAGATTGAGCGCGGCCAGGACGACGATGATGCTCCGCACCGCGACGCTGGGATCGTCACGGAAGCCGGCCACGTCGAAGAACTCGAGCGGTTTGAGACCGAACAGCAGCATGACGGTGGCGGCCACGGCGACGAAGACCGCGTCGACGGAGGTGCGGCCCTGCTCGGCCCAGTACACGTCCTCCAGATAGAAGATGAGCGCGAACTCGTCGAGTACCAGTGCCGCACCGATACCGAAGAACGCCGCGAGCGCCGCGCCCGTGGTCTGGGTGCCGTCGACGTACACGGTGATCATCGCGATACCCGAGACCAGCATGGCGACCACACCGAACACGACATGATGCACGTGGTGTCCGCCCGGCGTGACGTTGCCCGGCCACCAGGACACCTGCGCGCGGATCATGCGGACGCTGAACCGGATGAAGACGAACCCGGCGATGAACCCGACGAGGAAGAACAGCAGCGGGATGCGCCCCTCGTCGGAGACGTGGTGCATCCACCGCTCCATCGCAGCGCCTTCCTGCCGTGCCCGTCCTGTGACGAGGAAGTCTATCCGCGCCGCCGCGACACCCTCTACTTTCCGAAGCCCGCCTTCCGCAGGGCATCGGCCATCGATCCCGTTGCCGCGGCCGGTGCCGAGGACTGCGCTCCCTTGCGTGGTCCGGCTCCGGTCTTCTGCCTGTTCCGCGCGCCCTGGCCTCCCGACCCGCCCCGTGGAGCCGATGCCGCTGCCGTACCGCCGATCTCGTCGGTCAGTCGCAGGGACAGGCCGATCCGTTGGCGCGGCAGGTCGACCTCCATGACCTTCACGCGCACGACCTGTCCGGACTTGACGACGTCGTGCGGGTCCGAGACGAAGCGGTCGGACATCGCCGAGACGTGGACGAGTCCGTCCTGGTGCACGCCCACGTCGACGAAGGCGCCGAAGGCCGCCACGTTGGTCACCACTCCCTCGAGCACCATGCCCGGTTCGAGGTCGGCGACCTTCTCGACACCGGCCGCGAAGGTGGCGGTGGCGAACTCCGGACGCGGATCGCGGCCGGGCTTCTCGAGCTCGGACAGGATGTCGGTGACGGTCGGGAGTCCGAACCGGTCGTCGACGAAGTCCTGCGGGCGCAGGGACCTCAGCACCCGCTCGTTGCCGATCACCTCACGGACTCCCATGCCGGCCCTGTCGACGATGCGGCGCACCACGGGATACGCCTCGGGGTGCACGCTCGACCGGTCGAGGGGGTCGTCGCCGTCGGTGATGCGGAGGAACCCGGCGCACTGCTCGAAGGCCTTGGGCCCGAGCCGCGGAACCTTCTGCAGTGCGGATCGGGATCGGAAGGGGCCGTTCTCGTCGCGGTGCGCGACGATCGACTCGGCGAGAGTGGTGGCCACGCCGGAGACGCGCGCGAGCAGAGGCACGCTGGCGGTGTTGACGTCGACGCCGACCGCGTTCACCGCGTCCTCGACGACGGCGCCCAGGGAACGCGCCAACATGGATTCCGAGACGTCGTGCTGGTACTGCCCCACGCCGATCGACTTCGGGTCGATCTTCACCAGTTCCGCGAGGGGATCCTGCAGACGACGGGCGATGGAGACCGCGCCGCGGATCGAGACGTCGAGATCGGGCAGTTCGCGCGACCCGTAGGCGGACGCGGAGTACACGGAGGCGCCGGCCTCGGAGACCATCGCCTTGGTCAGGTTCGCGTCCGGGTACTTCGCGATGAGTTCCGCCGCCAGCGCGTCGGTCTCACGCGACGCGGTGCCGTTGCCGATGGCCAGCAGATCGACACGGTGCTTCGCCGCCAGTGCGGCCAGCGTCGCGAGCGCCTCGTTCCACTTGCCCTGGGGCTTGTGCGGATAGATGGTGTCGTACGCGAGGACCTTGCCGGTGGGGTCCACGATCGCGACCTTGGTTCCCGTGCGGAACCCGGGGTCGAGGCCCATGGTGGTGCGACTGCCGGCGGGCGCAGCCAACAGCAGGTCCTTAAGGTTGGAGGCGAAGACGTCGACCGCGCGCTCCTCCGCGGACTGCCGCAGGCGCATGCGGGTGTCGATGCCCAGGCTGACCAGAAGCTTGGTCCGCCACGCCCATCGCACCGTGTCCAGGAGCCACCGATCGGCCGCACGGCCGTGGTCGCCGATACCGAAGCGCGCCGCGATGCGGGTCTCGTACACCGACGCGGTACCGGGTGCGGGTTCGTCGGTGTTCGGCTCCGGATCCATCGTGAGGGAGAGCACCTCCTCCTTCTCCCCGCGCAGGACTGCCAGTACTCGATGGGACGGAACGGAGGTGAAGGACTCGGAGAACGCGAAGTAGTCGGAGAACTTCGCACCGTCCGTCTCCTTGCCCGGTCGCACCGCGCTGGTCAACCGGCCACGGGTCCACATCAGCTCGCGCAGCGACCCGACGAGGTCGGCGTCCTCGGCGAAGTGCTCGACGAGGATCGCGCGCGCACCGGCGAGCTGCTCCTCGCCGAAGGACTTCGGATCGGTGGTCGGATCGGACAGCAGGGCGTCCGCCACGGGCTGGTGGCCGGCCTCGCGCGCGATCTGCGCCTTGGTGCGGCGCTTCGGTTTGAACGGGAGGTAGATGTCTTCGAGGCGCGCCTTGGTGTCCGCGAGCACGATCGAGTCCTCGAGCGCGTCGTCGAGCTTGCCCTGCGAGCGGATGGACTCGAGAATCGCGGCGCGGCGCTCGTCGAGCTCGCGCAGGTATCGCAGTCGCTCGTCGATCGTGCGCAGCTGGGTGTCGTCGAGCGTGCCCGTGACCTCCTTGCGGTAGCGCGCGATGAACGGCACCGTCGCACCCCCGTCGAGCAGGTCCACGGCGGCGCGTACGCGCTCCTCCGCGACGTCGAGCTCCTCGGCGATCCGGCGATTGACAGATTTCACAGCGGTCGTCACGGCGATGGACCCTACCGCGCCGGTACCGTGGAGTGACGGTGCCGCCCCGGGTTCCGAGCGCCGACGCGCCCGGTACGTCCACTCTCGAATGTGGGGGCACTCGATGACAGAACGGTAGTCACGTGACAACTCCCTCGGCGCGCCTGCGACGAGCCTCCACCATGTTGGCGGCGGTGGCGCTCGCCACCACGATGGCGGCGGCCTGCGCGCAGCCGGCCGAGCCGGCGGCGACGACGATCCCGGTCGCACCGGAGTTCCCCGAACCCGAGATGCCGATGGCACCGGACCTCACCGGCCGCCTGCAGCAGGCACTCGACGGCGCGGCCGCGCGCGGCGCGACGCTCTCCATCGGCTTCCTCGACCGGGAGACCGGGACGTACATGGGTTCCGGTGACAACGATCCGATCGAGACGGCGTCGGTGGTCAAGTTGTTCATCGCCGACGATCTGCTCTACCGCTCGTCGCGCGGCGAGTTCGCCCTCGACGAGGAGTCCCGTGCCCTCATCGCGCCGATGCTCTCGTCGTCGGACGACAGTGCGGCGCAGGTCCTGTGGGACGCCGCCGGTGGATCCGACGTCGTGGCACGCGTCGCCGGCCGCTACGGCCTGCCCGCCACAATCGCGTCGGCGGACGGGATCTGGTGGAACACCCGGACCACCGCGGCCGACCTGGTGCGGTACTACGACGCCGTCCTCGACGGCACCGGCGGACTGAACCCGGCGGACCGGGCGACCGTCGTCGGAGACCTCGAGGCGTTCACCCCCGAGGGGGCAGACGGCTATCCCCAGACCTTCGGCATCCCGCGGGCACTCCCGGGCGAGACGGTCCGCGGGGTCAAGCAAGGCTGGATGTGCTGCGTCGACGGTCGGTGGATCCACCTGAGCACCGGGTTCGTCGGCGACGGGGAGCGCTACGTGGTGGCGGTGCTCTCGCGGGAGGATCCCTGGTACGGCGCGGACGGCGGCAGCGCGGAGACGACGGCGGACACCGCGGTGACGGACGACGACGGCGCCAAGCACGCGCGCGTCACCGTCACCGGCGCGCTGAAGATCCTGTTCCCCACCGGGGTCGTCGCCTGAGAGATCGCGTCAGGGCAGGAGGTCGGGCCGGCGCTGAGCGGTACGCTCGAGCGACTGTTCCCGCCGCCACTGTTCGATGCGGGAGTGGTTGCCGGACAACAGGACCGGCGGCACGTCCAGGCCGCGCCACGTGGCCGGTCGGGTGTATCCCGGCCCCTCGAGGAGACCGTCGGAGAACGAGTCCTGTTGGTGCGAGAGCTGATTGCCCAGGACGCCGGGCAGCAGCCGCGTCACGGCCTCGGTCATCACCAGCACCGCGGCCTCGCCGCCGATGAGCACATAGTCCCCGATGCTGACTTCCTCGACGCGCACCCGGGTCGCCGCGTCGTCGAAGACTCGCTGATCGATGCCCTCGTAACGGCCGCATGCGAACACCAGATGATCCTCGCGTGACCATCTCTCGGCGGTGCGCTGGGTGAAGGGCACTCCGGCGGGCGTGGGCACCACCAGGATCGGGTCGGCGTCGCGCATGACGTCGTCCAACGCGTCTCCCCACACCGTCGGCTTCATGACCATGCCGGGGCCGCCGCCGTAGGGCGAGTCGTCGACCGCCTTGTGCACGTCGTGTGTCCAGTCCCGGAGGTCGTGGACACCGAGGGTCACCAGACCGTTCTGCACGGCCTTGCCCAGCAGCGCGGTACGCATGGGCTCGAGGTACTCGGGGAAGATCGTCACCACGTCGATACGCATGGTCACTCGCCGTCCAGAAGCCCTTCGGGCGGGTCGATCTCGACGGTCCGCGTCTCGCGGGAGACCGACACCACGATCGCGGACACGAACGGTACGAGCAGTTCGCGGCCGACGTTCTCGTCGGCCGGCGTGATCGACAGCAACTCCCCCGCAGCGGAGTGCAGCACCTCGCTGACCGTGCCGATCACCGTGCCCGCCGACTGGTGATCCGGAGCGAACTGCACCGTCATGCCCTCGAGCTCGTGGTCGTAGAACTCGTCCGGATCGTCGGACGGGGGTAGATCCGCGGTGTCGACGACGAACAGGGTGCCGCGCATCGCGTCGGCGGTACTGCGATCGTCGATTCCCTTCAGACGCAGCAGAAGCCGCCCGGAATGCTCCCGGGCGGCTTCCACCGTGTAGTCGGTCGTGCTGTCGTCGCGACGCGCACGGCCGTGCAGAACGGATCCCGGAGCGAACCGCTCGTCAGGATCGTCCGTGCGGACCTCCACGACGACCTCGCCCTTGATGCCGTGCGACTTGGCCACGCGGCCCACGACGAGCTCCACGTCGGTGATCAGCGATCGGTGTCGACGACGTCGACACGGATCCCACGGCCGCCGATACCCGAGACGAGGGTACGGAGCGCGGTGGCGGTACGACCGCCACGGCCGATGACCTTGCCCAGATCGTCGGGGTGCACGTGCACCTCGACGGTCCGGCCACGGCGACCGGTGATCATCTCGACACGAACGTCGTCCGGATTGGACACGATGCCGCGAACCAGATGCTCGACGGCGTCGGCGACCATGGTGCTCACAGGTGGGTCCTACTTCTCGGTGGACTCGGCGGTGGCGTCGGCGGTCTCGTCTGCCGGTGCGCTCTCGGCGTCGTCGGCCTTGGCGGCCTTCTTC
Organism: Rhodococcus sp. NBC_00294; assembly: GCF_036163995.1. Classification (NCBI taxonomy): domain Bacteria; kingdom Bacillati; phylum Actinomycetota; class Actinomycetes; order Mycobacteriales; family Nocardiaceae; genus Rhodococcus; species Rhodococcus sp. NBC_00294. Next base: position 2,791,125 of record NZ_CP108043.1, on the reverse strand, counting down.
TTCTTCGGCGTGGTGGCCTCGGCGACGGGCTCGTTGTCGGCGGCGGCGAGCGCAGCGTTGAACAGGTCCAGCTTGGACGGCTTCGGCTCCTTGACGCGGAGCGTGCCCTCGGCGCCCGGCAGGCCCTTGAACTTCTGCCAGTCACCGGTGATCTTGAGGAGTGCCTCGACGGGCTCGGTGGGCTGTGCGCCCACGCTCAGCCAGTGCTGCACGCGATCGGAATCGATCTCGATCAGCGACGGCTCTTCCTTCGGGTGGTACTTGCCGACGGTCTCGATGGCACGGCCACCGCGACGGGTACGCGCGTCGGCGATGACGACGCGGTACTGCGGGTTGCGGATCTTGCCGAGACGGGTGAGCTTGATCTTGACTGCCATGTGAAACGAAGCCTCTTTCGATGTGGTCGCGGGACGCGACCGCTGGTCACGGCGCAATTCAGCGATGCGCACGGCATGCGCACCCGGTTTTGCGGTGGATGGGTGTTGTGACCGCCGCTCGGTACGGAACCGGAGACGGGCGAACAGCGACTTATTCTGCCAGACACCGCCCGAGCGTCATAATCCCAGCCCGGTCACCAGATCCGGCCGCGCAACACCACCACGTCCGGCGCCGACAGGACGTCCGGCCCGGTTCGTGGGTCCGTGGAGTAGAACACCAGATCCGCGGGTGCGCCGTGCTCGATGCCCGCACGCCCGAGCCACCGCCGCGCCGTCCAACTGGCCGCACCCAGGGCGTCGGTCGGCGACAGGCCCACGCCCACCAGCGCCGCCACCTCGTCGGCCACCCGCCCGTGCTCGATGCTGCCGCCCGCGTCGGTGCCCGCGTAGATCGGGACTCCGGCGTCGTGCGCGCGCCCCACCGTGTCCGCCACTCGGGCGTGCAGATCGCGCATGTGATCGGCGTAGCGCGGATAGCGGGTGGCCGAGTCGGCGATCGACGGAAAGGTCTCGATGTTGATGAGCGTGGGCACCAGTGCGGTTCCGTGCTCGACCATCATCTCGATGGTCTCGTCGGTCAGGCCGGTGCCGTGTTCGATGCAGTCGATGCCGGCACCGATCAGCCCGGGCAGCGCGTCCTCGCCGAAGACGTGCGCAGTGACCCGGGCGCCCTCGGCGTGGGCGGCGTCGATGGCCCGGCGCAGGACCGCGTCGTCCCACAAGGGTGCGAGGTCGCCGACCTCGCGGTCGATCCAGTCGCCGACCAGCTTGACCCACCCGTCGCCGAGGCGCGCCTGCTGAGCCACGGCCTCGGGCAGTTGCGACTCGTCCTCGAGATCGACGGCGAGGCCGGGAATGTAGCGCTTGGGCATCGCGATGTGCCGACCCGCACGGATGATGCGCGGCAGATCCTCGTGGTCGTCGAGTGCGCGGGTGTCGACGGGCGATCCCGCGTCACGCAGCAGCAGCGCACCCACCTCGCGCTCGGTGGTGGCCTGCGCGACGGTGCCGTCGTGATCCTCGTGCCCGCCGCCGTACGTGATACCGACATGGCAGTGCGCGTCGACGAGACCCGGAACGATCCAGCCGCCCCGCGCCACCGTGGTGGCACCGGGAACCGGATCCAGTGAGATGAGGCCGTCTCGCACCCAGACGTCCACCTCGTCGTGGCCGGGCAGCACGACGCCGCGCAGATGCAGACTCGGCGAGATGCGCACCGCGTGCTCCGCCCTACTTCTTGGGGAGCTTCAGCTGCGACAGGTCGATGCCCTCGAGGCCCGGCGGAAGCTGGTCGAGGCCCTTCGGCATCGAGGACAGATCGGGCATCCCCGCGGGCATTCCGCCCGGCATACCGGGGAAGCCTCCCCGCACGCCCTTCGGCGGTGTGGGTCCGCGACCGCCCTTCTTCCCCTTCTTGCCCTTCTTGTTGCTGCGCTGAACCTGCTTGCGCGCGCCGGGCATGCCCATGCGGCCGGCCATCGACGCCATCATCTTGCGGGCCTCGAAGAAGCGGTCGACGAGCTGGTTGACGTCGGAGACCTTCACACCGGAACCGTTGGCGATGCGCAGACGACGGGAGGCGTTGATCATCTTCGGATCGGCCCGCTCGGCGGGTGTCATACCGCGGATGATGGCCTGCACGCGGTCGAGCTGCTTGTCGTCCACCGACGCGAGGGCGTCCTTCATCTGACCGGCACCGGGCAGCATGCCGAGCAGGTTGCCGATCGGTCCCATCTTGCGGATCGCCATCATCTGCTCGAGGAAGTCCTCGAGCGTCAACTGGCCGGACCCGATCTTCGCGGCGGTGTCCTCCGCCTGCTTCGCGTCGAAGACGGTCTCGGCCTGCTCGATGAGGCTGAGCAGGTCGCCCATGCCGAGGATGCGGCTCGCCATGCGATCCGGGTGGAAGATCTCGAAGTCCTCGAGCTTCTCGCCCGTCGACGCGAACATGATCGGTCGACCGGTGACCTCGCGGACGCTCAGCGCGGCGCCACCGCGGGCGTCGCCGTCGAGCTTGGTCAGCACGACGCCGGTGAAGCCGACACCGTCCTGGAAGGCCTGCGCCGTGCTGACGGCGTCCTGGCCGATCATCGCGTCGAGCACGAACAGGATCTCGTCGGGGTTCGTCGCGTCGCGGATACCGGCGGCCTGGCCCATGAGCTCGGTGTCGATACCGAGACGGCCCGCGGTGTCGACGATGACGACGTCGTACTGCTTGGCCCTGGCCTCCGCGACACCGGCGCGAGCGACCTCCACCGGATCGGCCGCGGTCACGCCGAGGGCATTCTCGCCGCCGCCGATCGACGTGCCCGGATGCGGCGCGAAGACGGCGGCGCCCGCACGCTCGCCGACGATCTGGAGCTGACTCACCGCACCGGGGCGCTGGAGGTCGCAGGCCACGAGGAGCGGGGTGTGGTTCTGGTCCTTGAGCCACTTGGCGAGCTTGCCGGCGAGTGTCGTCTTACCGGAGCCCTGCAGACCGGCCAGCATGATGACGGTCGGCGGGTTCTTCGCGAACTCCACCCGCCGAGTCTCGCCACCGAGGATGCCGACGAGCTCGTCGTTGACGATCTTGACGACCTGCTGCGCGGGGTTGAGAGCAGCGGAGACCTCGGCGCCCTTCGCGCGCTCCTTGATCCGAGTGATGAAAGCGCGCACGACCGGCAGCGCGACGTCGGCGTCGAGCAGTGCCAGGCGGATCTCGCGGCACACCGCATCGATGTCGGCGCCCGAGAGCCGACCCTTGCCTCTCAGATCCTTGAGGCTTCCGGTCAATCTGTCGGACAGTGATTCGAACACCGATACTCCTGAACATCGCGAGAGAAGTGAAGACTCCGTCGACCAGACTAACGGTCGATCGACCCGGCGGTGGCCCGGCCCGACGCGTACCTCAGTCGTCCGACTCGGGCTCCTTCGGACGCAGGGCGGGGACGACGGCCAGCAGCGCGCGTTCGAGCTCCTCGCGCTGTGCCCGCGATCCGGCGCCGCCCTCCGACGCCCCGCTGGTGTCGACGCAGAACGCGTCCACCACCGAGGATCCGCGGGTGGTGACCTTGGCCCAGCGCACGTCGGCACCGTGCTTCTCGAAGACGGACGAGAGCCGGCACAGCAGCCCGAGCCGATCCTCGGCGCGGACCTCCACGATCACGGAGTCACCGTCCGGACCGTCGAACCACAGCACCCGCGGCGGCGCCTGCGCGTACAGCAGCACCTCCGACGAGTCGAGCGCTCCGAGATCGCCGTCCGACGCGGCGATCCGTGCCCCGGCCTCCTTGAGGTCGAGTTGCGCGAGCAGGTCGAGGTCCCCGTCGAGTGCCCGGATGAGCTCCTGGCGCAGCAGGCCGGGCTGGGGCGGCGCCCCGAAAGTGGGCGTGACGACGAAGCGGTTGATCGCGAACCCGTTCGCGCTGACCACGGACGCGGACAGCACCCGCAGCGCGGCCAGAGCGAGCACGCCCGACGCGTTGGACAGCAGGCCGAGCCTGTCCGGCGCGGTCACCGTCACCTCGAACGTGTGCGGACTGTCCGACGGCTGCAGATCGACGTCGACTCCGCCCTCGGCGGCGCGGGCCGCGAGCGCCGCGTCGATCGGATCGGGCGTCGGCAGTGATTCACCGGCCATGATCATGCGGCAGCGCCGCACGAGCTCACCGATGAGCGAGGACTTCCAGTCCCCCCAGACACCGGGTCCCGTCGCGAGCGAGTCCGCCTCGGCCAGCGCGTGCAGGAGTTCGAGCAGGATCGGATCGCCGTCCAGCGCGTCGACCACCCGCTGCACCGTCGCGGGATCGTCCAGGTCGCGTCGGGTCGCGGTGTCCGGCAGGAGCAGATGGTGGCGCACCATCGCCTCGAGCAGCCGGACGTCCGACGGCCACAGACCGAGCCGCTTGCCCACCTGCGTGGCCAGATCCGCGCCGACGATGCTGTGGTCTCCCCCGCGGCCCTTGCCGATGTCGTGCAGCAGTGCCCCGAGGACCAGCAGGTCGGGCCTCGCGACCCGGGTGGTGAAACCGCTCGCGTGAGCGGCGGTCTCGACGAGATGGCGATCCACGGTCCAGGTGTGCACGGCGTCGCGCGGCGGCAGGTCGCGCACCGCCCCCCACTCGGGAAGCAGACGCCCCCACAGGCCCGTCCGGTCCAGAGCCTCGATCGCGTCGATGGCGCGGCGGCCGGATCCGAGGACCACCAGCAGGTCGTTCAGTGCCTCCTTCGGCCACGGCTCGCGCAGTTCCGGTGCACTGTCGGACAGCCGGCCCAGGGTCGACGCGGACATCGGCATCCCTGTCACCGCGGAGGCCGCTGCGACACGCATGATCAGTCCCGGATCCTTGTTGGGGCGGGCGTCCCGCGCCAGCACCACCTCGCCGGCGTGCTCGACGACCCCCTCGTCCAGGGGCCGACGCACAGGTACCCGGCGGAGACGCGAGAGTCCGCGTCGCGGTATGGCATTCCCGGCGGTACGCAGGCCCACGTCCGTCGAGTAGACGATGGTGCGCGCCGAATCACTCAGTACGCGTGCGAGATCGAACCGATCGCCGATTCGGAGCGCGGCGGCGATCTCGTCCGCGTCCTGCGCTCGCAGCTGATCACGGGCACGGCCCGCCACCCGGTGCAGCTCGGTACGGACGTCGAGGATCCGTCGGTGAGCGAAATCCAGTCCACCGCCCGGTGATTCGGGCCCGAGGCCCGGCATCGCGTCGGTGAGCTGCGCGATGGAGAGCGCGTCGAGCAGCTGCACGTCGCGCAGTCCGCCGCGTCCACTCTTGAGATCGGGCTCGGCCCGGTGGGCGATCTCGCCGCTACGCCCCCAGCGAGTGCGGGTCAGCGCGTGCAACTCGTCGAACCGATCGCGGATCCCGATGCGCCACTGACGCCGGATCCCGTCGATCAACATCGAACTGAGTTCGGCGTCGCCCACGATGTGTCGGGCGTCGAGCAGACCGAGGGCCGCGGTCATGTCGTGGGCGGCCACGTCCAGAGCCTGCGGAACCGTGCGGACACTGTGATCGAGCTTGATGTGCGCGTCCCACAGCGGGTACCAGAGTTGGTCGGCCACACTGCTGACGAGCGCGGGATCGAGATCGTCGTGCAACAGCACCAGGTCCAGGTCCGAGTACGGCAGCATCTCGCGACGACCCAGCCCGCCGACGGCGACGATGGCGAATCCGCTGTCCGGCTTGATACCCACCTCGGAACCCTTGGTGGTCAGCCAGAACTCGTGGAGATCGACGAGCGCCTGGCGCAGCGCCGTCGCGTCCAGTCGTCGATTCCGGCCCTGGCCGGCGAGCAGTTGCTCGCGCGCTCGGACGAGATCCGCCGCTGCTTCGGAACCTCCCACGGGGCTCACTCCTTCTGGTGTCGTGTCGCCGAGAAACAGATCGGCCGCGGATCCGCCCCGTCGAACGAGGCGGATCCGCGGCCGGACTGACGGGAACTAGAGAGCGTCGGAGCCACGCTCGCCGGTGCGCACGCGCACGACGGCCTCCACGGGCGAGACCCAGACCTTGCCGTCACCGATCTTGCCGGTACGGGCTGCCTCGACGATGACCTCGACGACCTTGTCCACGGCCGCATCGTCCACGACGACCTCGACGCGCACCTTGGGAACGAAGTCCACGGAGTACTCGGCACCGCGGTAGACCTCGGTGTGGCCCTTCTGTCGGCCGTACCCCTGTACCTCGCTCACGGTCATACCGAGAACGCCTGCCTGCTCGAGAGCCGTCTTGACGTCCTCGAGAGTGAACGGCTTGACGATTGCAGTGATCAACTTCATGTCTCACGCCTCCTTGCTGGGAACGCGTCCCAGTGTTGACCCACCGAGTGCCGCAAAGTCGTAGGCGGTCTCGGCATGTTCCGATTCGTCGGCTCCCATGGATTCACCATCGTCGTCGATCCGGAGGCCCACGGTGTACTTGACGATGAGCGCGACGATGGTCGTACCCACCAGAGAGTAGAGCAGCACCGCGCCGGCACCGACTGCCTGACGCCACAGCTGGTCGAATCCGCCGCCGTAGAACAGCCCCTCGACACCGGCCGGTGCCTCGGAGGTGGCGACCAGTCCGACGAGCAGCGTGCCCACCAGACCGCCGACGAGGTGGACGCCGACGACGTCGAGCGAGTCGTCGAAACCGAACTTGAACTTCAGGCCGACGGCCAGTGCGCAGAGCACACCGGCGACGACGCCGATGACGAGTGCACCGAGGATGTTGACCGAGGAGCAGGCCGGGGTGATGGCCACGAGTCCGGCGACGATGCCCGATGCACCACCGAGACTCGTCGCGTGCCCGTCACGGATGCGCTCCGTGAGGAGCCAGGCCAGCATGGCTGCGGCCGTGGCCGCGATGGTGGTGACGAAGGTGGCACCGGCGATGCCGTTGGAGCCGACGGCGGAACCGGCGTTGAAGCCGAACCAACCGAACCAGAGGAGGCCGGCACCCAGCATGACGAACGGCAGGTTGTGGGGGCGGAACGGAGTACCCGGCCATCCCTTGCGCTTGCCCAGGATGACGGCGAGCACCAGACCCGCGGCACCCGCGTTGATGTGGACGGCGGTACCGCCGGCGAAGTCGACCGCCGCGAGCTTGTTGGCGATCCAGCCACCGGTCGTGGTGGTGACCTCGTCGAAGGAGAAGACCCAGTGCGCGACCGGGAAGTAGACGAGGGTCGCCCACAGTCCGGCGAACAGCAGCCACGGACCGAAGCGCATGCGGTCCGCGACAGCGCCGGAGATGAGCGCGACCGTCAGGATCGCGAACATGGCCTGGAAGGAGACGAACACGGTCGCGGGGATGGTGCCGACGAGCGGGATCGCGGCATCGGTGAGCACACCGGCCTCGTCCTCGGACGCGAGGTACGTTCCGCCGATCAGGCCCTTGAGCCCGAAGTACTGGAACGGGTCACCGATCAGGTTGCCCTTGTCCTCGCCGAACGTGACCGAGTAGCCGTACAGCACCCAGAGAACGCCGACGACGCCCATCGCGCTGATGCTCATCATGATCATGTTCAGCACGCTCTTCGCGCGGACCATGCCGCCGTAGAAGAACGCAAGACCCGGAACCATGAGCAACACGAATGCCGCGCTTGTCAGCATCCATGCGGTGTCACCGGTGTCGGGCGCACCGATAGTGGGAAAATCCACCTTGAGCCTCCTCCTTCTTCCTCGCCCCAGCCGATGGCGGCTGACGACCTGAGGAGAAGGGTGCTCACTCGACGTTTCGGCGACGACACTGCGGTGTTTCGTCGGTGTGAACGCACAGCCGAATCATGTTGCGACCGTGTTGCGTCTCGGTCTTTTCGCCCGGTTCGGCCGCCGAGGACTCGACGAGAGTCGAATTCTCGGCGGCCCGAGCGGGGCTCGCGATCAGCCCAGAAGAGCGTCGACGAACGCGCCGGGCTCGAACGGAGCGAGGTCGTCGGCGCCCTCACCGAGGCCCACGAGCTTCACCGGGACACCGAGTTCACGCTGCACCTGGAACACGATGCCGCCCTTGGCGGTGCCGTCCAGCTTGGTCAGCACGACGCCGGTGATGTCGACGACCTGAGCGAAGACCCGGGCCTGCGCGAGACCGTTCTGACCGATGGTCGCGTCGAGCACGAGCAGGACGTCGTCGACGGGCGCCTTCTTCTCGATGACGCGCTTGACCTTGCCCAGCTCGTCCATCAGTCCGGTCTTGGTGTGCAGTCGGCCCGCCGTGTCGATGAGCACGGCATCGACTCCGTCGGCGATGCCGCGCGTCACGGCGTCGAACGCGACGGCGGCCGGATCCGCGCCCTCCTTGCCGCGCACCACCTCGGCGCCCACGCGCTCGGCCCACGTCTGCAGCTGGTCGGCCGCCGCGGCGCGGAAGGTGTCGGCCGCGCCCAGCACGACCCGACGACCGTCCGCCACCAGGACGCGGGCGAGCTTGCCGGTCGTCGTGGTCTTGCCGGTGCCGTTGACGCCGACGACGAGCAGGACCGACGGCCGGTCACCGTGCGGCAGCGCACGGATCGAGCGGTCGAACGACGGGGTGAGCTGCTCGATCAGCACCTCTCGCAGCAGGGCGCGGGCCTCGGGCTCCGTCCGCACGTTGCGCACGGCCATCTGTTCACGCAGCGTCGCGACGATCTCGGCGGTCGCCGCACTCCCCAGGTCGGCGACGAGGAGGGTGTCCTCGACCTCCTCCCACGAGTCCTCGTCGAGGTCGCCGCCACCGAGCAGTCCGAGCAACGACCGGCCCACGGCGTTCTGCGATCGAGACAGTCGACCGCGCAGTTTGGTGAGGCGGCCCGACGTGGGCTCGATCTCGTCGAGCACCGGAGCGGAGCTCGCCGGTTCTGCGGGCGTCTCCTCCTGCACCGGAGGGACGACCACGGGCGGGGTCTCGACAGGCGGTGCCTCCGTGGCCGGAGCGGGCTCGTCGAGCACCGGGTCCGGCAGCGAGATGTCGGTGATGCCCCGCTTGGGTGCGTCGCGAGGAACCGACGCGTCGTCACCGACCCGCGGCTGATCGTCGGTGTCGGTGCGCTCGAGGGTGGGTTCGGGGATCGGTTTCCGGGGCGCCGGCGTGGGCGGAGCCGCCGTGCCCTGCGAGAAGTCGAATCCGGTCCCGGCCTTGTAGCCACCCGATCGGTCGACCTCGCGGACCTGCTCGGTGGTGTCCGGACGGGCCAGGGAGATGCGGCGACGACGCTGCAACACCAACCCGACGACGAGAACGACGACGAGCAGTGCGAGGACGGCCGCCACGACGATCCACAGTTCGGTAGTCACGTCGACCATCCTGTCAGGACGGTGGCTCGGGAGTCGCCACCTCCCCCGCGGGCTCGAGGACGGCACGCTTGGGCAACCGCTGCGAGATCACCGTCGTGATGCCGTCGCCGCGCATGCTCACGCCGTACAGCGCGTCGGCCACCTCCATGGTGGGTTTCTGGTGCGTGATGACGATGAGCTGCGACTTCTCCCGCAGCTGCTCGAACAGGCCGATGAGGCGACGGAGGTTCGTGTCGTCCAGCGCCGCCTCGACCTCGTCCATGACGTAGAACGGGGACGGCCGGGCCCGGAAGATGGCGACGAGCATCGCGACCGCGGTGAGCGACTTCTCGCCGCCGGACAGCAGCGACAACCTCTTGACCTTCTTGCCCGGCGGACGGGCCTCGACCTCGATGCCGGTGGTGAGCATGTCCGAGGGGTCGGTCAGTACCAGTCGGCCCTCACCGCCCGGGAAGAGCTTGGCGAAGACGCCGACGAACTCGCGCTCGACGTCGGCGTAGGCCTCGGTGAACACCTGCAGGATGCGGGCGTCGACGTCCGCGACCACGCCCAACAGATCCTTGCGCGCCGACTTCACGTCCTCGAGCTGGGTGGACAGGAAGTTGTAGCGCTCCTCCAGGGCGGCGAACTCCTCGAGAGCCAGCGGGTTGACCTTGCCCAGCGTCGCGAGGTCCTTCTCCGCACGCTTGACCCGGCGCTCCTGCTCCGCGCGGTCGAACGGCATCGGGGCCGGGGCCACCACCTGCTCGCCGCGTTCCTTCGCCTGCTCGTACTCCGCCATCTCGAGGTCGGTCGGCGGCAGCGTGACGTCGGGTCCGTACTCGGCGATCAGGTCGTCGGGCGCGATGGAGAACTGCTCCACCACGTTCTGTTCGAGCTGCTCGATGCGGAGCACCGCCTGCGCCTTGGCCACCTCGTCGCGGTGCACCGCGTCGGTCAACTGCGTGGCGCGCGCGGCGAGGGCGCGAACCTGTTCCCGCGTCCGGTCCAGCTCGGCCGCTCGGTCGGAACGACGGCGAGCCAGTTCGTCGCGGCGCACGGCAGCGTCCGCCACGACGCGCTCCAGCCGTCCGGCGACACGAGTCCCGGCCTCGGCGACCGCGGCGGCCACCGCAGCGGACTGCACGCGGCGTGCCCGTGCCCGCTCGGCCCGCGCACGGCCTTCTCGTTCCATCCGTGCCTGCCGACGGAGCTGGTCGGCCTTGCCGCGGACCGAGTCGGCGCGCTCCTCGGCGGTGCGTAGGGACAATCTGGCGTCGACCTCGACGGACCGCACCTCGGTGACCGCTGCGGCAGCGTCCTCGCGGGCCCGCGCCCACTCCTCCGCCTCACCGTCCCCGTCGGCGTCGCCGCCCTGGTCGTCCTCGGCCCGGCGCACGCGCTCCTCCAGTTCGGCGAGCGCGGTCACCGCCTCGTCCCGCTGATGCTCGGCCCGTTCGCGCTGGGACTGCAGCCGGGTCGACTCGGCATGCGCGACACGGGCGACCTGGCCCAGTCGGCCGAGTTGCTCGTACACCGCGGACATCGCGGCGTCGGACTCCGTGAGCGCGGCCAACGCCTGATCGGCGGCCTCCCGGCGGTCCGCCTGTTCGGCGAGCGCCCCGGACAGCGCCGCGGCGAGTTCCTCGGTCCGACGCTCCGTCGCCGCCAGTTCGGTCACCGACTCGTCGATGGCCGCCTGCACCTCGAGCGTGCTGGGTCGGCGGTCCGACCCACCGGTGATCCACCCGCGCCCCACCAGGTCGCCGCCGCGTGTCACGACGCGCACGTCGGCGCTGTCCTCGACCAGGGCGGTGGCCTCCTCCAGCGTGTCGACGACGCTGGTGCCCGCCAACAACGAGGCGAGCGCGCCGCGCGCCGACTCGGACGCCTCGATCACCGACAGGATCGAGGTGCCGGAGCCGATCGTCCGCTCCTCGGACGCCGCGCCCGTGGGGTAGACGATCGCCGCGCGGCCGGCGTCCTCGCTCTTGAGCGCCGACACCGCCTCGCGGGCGTTCTCGACCGACGAGACCACCACGGCGTCGGCCGCGGCTCCCAGCGCCACGGCCACAGCCACCTCGTACCCCGGCCGCACGGTGAGGTGATCGCCCAACCTGCCGACGACGCCGTGCTGTTGCTTCTCCCCCAGCCACGCACCGCCGTCGCCGCGTTCCAGGTTCATCGTGAGAGCGTCGATCCGGGCGCGCAGCGATGCCACTCGCTGGCTCGACTCCCGTTCTCCCGTCTGCAGTTCCGCGACGCGGGCGTCGGCGATGGCCAGTGCCTCGACAGCATTCTCGTGCTGCGAGTCCAGTCCCGCCTCACCGGCGTCGAGTTCGCCGACCTTCTCCTGGACGATGTCGAACTCGGCCTGTGCGGCGTCGCCGCGGTGCCTCGCGTCCTCGATCGCGGTCGCGAGACGGGCCACCTCCGTGTCGTACGACTCGGCCCGAGCGCGCAGCCCGTCCACCTGACCGGAGAGCCGCGCGAGGCCCTCCCTGCGGTCGGCGACGGCGCGCACGGCAGCGGCGTGGGCGCGCTCCGCGTCCGCCGCGGCCGCTTCCCGTTCCGCGAGCTGCTCCCTCGCGGCATCGAGGGTGGCGCGCGCGAACTCCACCGCCTCGGTCAGCTGCAGCTCCTCCTCGGCGACCCGGTCCGCACGCTGCTCGAGCTCGTCCGGGTCGGGACCGCGGCGGTCCTCCGGCTCGTCACCGAGGTGACGTGCCCGCTCGGTCGCGATGCGCACGGTGGCGCCGACACGCTCGGCGAGAGCGGACAGCTGGAACCACGTCTGCGCCGCCGCCTCCGCGCTCGGGGTGAGTCGCGCGAGGTCCTGCTCGCCCTCGGCCAGCACCGCCTCGCCCTCGGCCAACGCGTCCTGGACCGCGGCGTACTCCTCGCGAGCCTTCGTCTCGTCGTGCGACTGTTCCGCCAGTTCGGTCCGGCGTGTCACCAGATCGTCGGCGGCGATGCGCAGGCGCGCGTCGCGGAGGTCCGCCTGCACGGTCTGCGCGCGCCGGGCCACCTCGGCCTGTCGGCCCAGGGGCTTGAGCTGCCGACGCAGTTCGGTGGTGAGGTCCGTCAGACGCGCGAGGTTGGCCTGCATGGAGTCGAGCTTGCGGACGGCCTTCTCTTTGCGCTTGCGGTGCTTGAGGACGCCGGCGGCCTCCTCGATGAAGGCGCGACGGTCCTCCGGCCGCGACTCGAGAATGGCGGCGAGTCGACCCTGACCGACGATGACGTGCATCTCACGGCCGATACCCGAGTCGCTGAGCAGTTCCTGGACGTCCATCAGTCGGCACGAGCTGCCGTTGATCTCGTACTCGCCGGCACCGTCGCGGAACATGCGGCGGGTGATCGAGACCTCGGAGTAGTCGATCGGCAGCGCGCCGTCGCTGTTGTCGATGGTCAGCGTCACCTCGGCCCGGCCCAGCGGGGCGCGGCCGGACGTGCCGGCGAAGATGACGTCCTCCATCTTGCCGCCGCGCAGCGCCTTCGCGCCCTGCTCCCCCATGACCCAGGTCAGGGCGTCGACGACATTCGACTTGCCCGATCCGTTGGGCCCCACGACGCAGGTGATGCCGGGCTCGAAACGCAGAGTCGTCGCCGAGGCGAAGGACTTGAAGCCCTTCAGCGTCAGACTCTTGAGGTGCATGGCGGTTCAGACTACCCAGCCCTGCTCTCTCAGCGTTCGACGAACCCGTCGAGTCCGCCGCGCGCGGATTCCCAGTTGTCCACCACGGTGGTCACCGAGCCCGGGGTGTCACCCGATCGCAGTGCGGCGAGCAGCGCCTCGAGATCCGCTCGATCTCCCTCGGCGACCACGTGCACCCGGCCGTCGGACGTGTTGGTCGCTGATCCGACGAGCCCGAGTTCCAACGCGCGCGACCGCGTCCACCAGCGGAAACCGACGCCCTGGACACTGCCGTGGACCCACGCGCTCAGCCGTTCGAGGTCGACTGCCGTCACTCCTCGACCTCGATACGGAGGTCCACCTCGGTGCCCGCCTTCAACGTGCGCCCCACCGTGCACACCTTGTCGACGGCCTTGGTGACGACGGTGAGCAACCGTTCCCTGGCCTCCGGATCGAGGGCGCTGAGGTCGACCGTCAGCACCTCCTCGAGCCGCGGGTAGCGCTCCTCGTCACGATCGGCGACGCCCGACACCCGGACGGTCGCGTCGTAGTCGTCACCGAGCCGGCGGGCGAGGGGACGGTCGGAGCTCATGCCCGTGCACGCCGCGAGAGCGATCTTGAGCAGCTCACCGGGAGTGAAGACACCCTCGACGTCCTCGGACCCGATGAGCACTTCGGCACCGCGCGAACTCTTGCCGGTGTAACGACGTGTCCCGGTGCGATCGACCCACAGTTCAGCCATGGATCGAGTCTAGTCAGCGGCGACCGAGACCGTCCGCGGCCAGGTCCTTCGCCAGTCGTTCGGCGGCCGAGACGAGCAGTGGCACATAGTCGTTCGCGGTGTCGGGGGTGACGCGGGCGGACGGGCCCGCGATCGAGATCGCGGTGAGTGTCGGGGCGCCGATCACCGGAACCGCGAAGCACCGCACCCCCACCTCCTGCTCCCCCTCGTCCACGGAGTACCCGCGCTCGCGGATCACGGCGAGATCTGCGAGGAGCGCCGCGGGTGTGGTGTGGGTGTTCACCGTCTTCGGCGCCATCCCCGTCCGGGCGAGCAGTGCGAGCACCTCCTCGTCGGGTAGCTGCGCGAGCAACGCCTTTCCCACCCCGGTGCTGTGCGGGAACACGCGCTGACCCACCTCGTTGAACATGCGCATCGCATGCTCGGACGGCACCTGCGCGACGTACACGGCCATGTCGTCCTCGAGGAACGCCATGTTGGACGTCTCGTGCGTGATCGACACGAGCTCCGCCAGATAGGGACGAGCCCACGAGCCGATGAGCTTGGCGGATCGCTCACCGAGGGCGATGAGCCGTGTCCCCAGGGCGTACCGGCGCGACGGGAGTCGGCGTGCGTATCCCAGCGCCACCAGGGTCTTGAGCAGACGGTGGATGGTCGGCATCGGCAGCTCGGCCGCCTCGGCCAGCTCGCTGACACCGACCGACCCGCCCGCACCGGCCATGATCTCGAGAAGGTCGAACGCGCGCTCGACCGACTGCACGCCGCCACTGGACTCCATGCCGCCGAGCCTATTCCACCAGGCGGAAGAAACGGCTCATTCCCTTCGCTCGACCACGATGGGTGGTGCCGCTGCGACCACCGACGGCGACGACCGTCGACCGGCAGTGATCTCGTTGAAGAAGATGTTGAGGATCACCGCGACGATGCTCGCCGCGCTGATTCCCGAGTCGAACACCACGTGCACCCACTCCGGGAACGCCGACCAGAATCCGGGCACGGCGATGGGAAGCACGCCGAATCCGATGGCCACGGCCACGATCACGAGATTCAGGTTGCCGTCGAAGTCGACCTTCGACAGGGTGCGAATGCCGCTCGCCGCCACCGAACCGAACAACACGATGCCGGCGCCGCCCAGCACGGGCAGTGGTACCGCGGCGACGAGACGTCCGAGGACGGGAAACAACCCCAGCACCAGCAGGACCGATCCACCGGCGGCCACCACGAACCTGCTCTTGATGCCCGTCACCGCCACGAGGCCGACGTTCTGTGCGAAGGCACTCGCGGGGAACGTCCCGAAGATCGGGGCAACGGTGGTGGCGAGCATGTCGGCCCGGAGACCGTCCCCGACGCGGCGGGAATCGACGTCGGTGCCGACGATCTCGCCCACCGCGAGGATGTCGGCCGTCGTCTCGGTCATGATCACCAGGATGACCACGACCATCGAGATGATCGCCCCGATCTGGAAGACGGGCGTCCCGAAGGCGAACGGCTCCGGGAGACTGAAGATCGCGCCCGTGCCCACGTCACCGAAGTCGGCCTCGCCGAGGAGCGACGCGACGATCGTGCCGACGACGATGCCGATCAGGATGGACAGGCGCGACACTGTGCCCTGCGCGAACCGGCTGACGACGAGGACGACGAGGAGACTGACACCGGCCAACCCGATGTTCGAGGTCGACCCCCAGTCCGGCGCGGACTCCGTCCCACCCATGGCCCACCGACAGGCCACGGGCAGCAACGAGATTCCGATGACCGTGATGATGGTGCCGGTGACCACCGGTGGGAAGAAGCGGACGATCCTGCTGAAGAACGGTGTGACGAGGATGCCGATGGCACCGGCGGCGATGATGGCGCCGAACACCGCGTTCAGCCCACCGGGCCCACTCGCGACGGCCACCATCGTGGACACGGAGGCGAACGAGATGCCCTGCACCAGAGGTAGCTTGGCGCCCACGAACGGCAACCCGAGTGTCTGGAGCAGAGTCGCCGCGCCGCTGACGAACAGGGCCGCCGACACCAGGATCGCGATGTCGGTACCGGACAGACCGGCGGCGCCGCCGACGATGAGCGGAGGCGCGATGACCCCGCCGTACATCGTCAGGATGTGTTGCAGGCCGTAGACGTACGTCTTGCCGAGACTCAGCCGCTCGTCCTCCGGGCGGGCGGGATCGTGCGCTGCGCGTGTCATCGCCGTCTCCTAGCAGAATCCGGGAACGGTGTCCCACGCCCGGCCGGCGTCGGGGGCGTCGTCACGTTCGACGGTGGCCTCGATGAGCCCGTAGGGCCGGTCCGCGGCGTAGAACACCTCGCCGGGGTTGTCGAGCCCGAACGGTTCCAGGTCGACGAGGAAGTGGTGTTTGTTGGGCATCGAGAATCTGATCTCGCCGATCTCGGGATGCGCCTCCAGAACGTTCGTCCCCATCTGGAACAGGCTCTGCTGCAACCCCAGTGAATGCACCGTCGCGAAGGTCTCGAGCATGATGGAGCGGACGTCGGTGAACGTCTTGTCGAAATCGAGCTCGGTGGTGAGGTACCGCCACCGTGCACTCACCGAGGTGGCGAGGATGCGATCCGTCGTCTCCTGCAGAGTGGTGTATCTGTCGGTGGGGAAGCCCCAGAACTCCGAGCCCGTCGACTTGAGCACCACCAGATCGCTGAGGCCCGAGACGATCCAGGTGTCGTCGCCGTCCACGGTCACGATGGTGGTGCGCTTCTCGTCGCCAGCACGGACGAAGGAATGATCGTGCCCTTCCGGTCCCGTCGGGATGCGGTCCCACGAGTACTGCTCTATCTCCCAGCGGCCGCCGGTGATCCAGTCGAAATCGGTGGTGAAGTGCCGCCCGAGACGCAGCGCGAACTCCTCGATGGCACCGATCCCGTGGCGTGCGAACGCGTACACGGTGTTCTTCTGTGTGTCGGTCGCGACGACATGACCGTTGTCGCCGTCGGTGTGCGCCGCGGACAGATCTCCTCGCAACTGCGACGTGACCGAGATGTCGGTGATGCGGTGGCGCGGGGTCTCCCTGTCGATGCGCACGAGGCGGCATTCGGCCTTGCCGTACTGGTTGGCTCCGAGAACGATCGTGCTCATGTCTAGCTCCCTCGATAGGTCGTGTACGCGAACGGGCTGAGAAGAATCGGTACGTGGTAGTGCTCGTCGGCGGAACGGATGTCGACGGCGATGTCGATCCGTGGGTAGAAGGTCGGACGGCCCCCGCGCGTGAAGTAGGACGCGGTGTCGAAGGTCAGCCGGTAGACGCCCGGTTCGAGGCGGGCGGGACCGAGATCGGTGATGCGCCCCTGCGCGTCCGTCACGCGCGAGGCCAGGGTCACGCCGTCGCGTTCACGCACCAGTACGACCGACACGCCCTGTGCGGGAACCCCATCGGCTGCATCGAGTACGTGCGTCGTGACGTGAGCGGGCTCGGTCACAGGACACCCGGTCCCAGGAGCCGCACAGCGGCGATCTGACGCAGAGCGTCCTCGATTTCGCGGAGTTCGGTCGACTCGTCGTGACCCAGCCGCCGATCGAGCTCGGCGAGCACGTCGGCGGCACTCCGGCCGGCCGCTCTGACGAGGAACACCCGACCGAATCGCGATTCGTACTCCTCGTTGCCGGCTGCGAGCCGAGCGCCGACCCGCGCATCGGAGCTGTCCACGCCGGACTGCTCCGAGCGTGCGAACGCGGCGCCGGCGTCGTCACCGACGGGCCGGTCCCCGATGCGCGGATGGTGCCGGAGCGCACCGTCGATCTCGGCGGGCGTGAACGGGGCGGCCACCGACATCACCGCGGTGTGCAGCGATCTCTCGTCCGCGAAGGGCGTCAGCGCGAGCAGCGCCCGGCCCCACCGGGGGATGTCGAGGCAGTGACGGAGGTGCTCTTCTCCGCCGTCATTCGCGGGGGTCTTGGATTCCGTATCGCGAAACAGCAATTCCATAAAACGAAGAGTGACAGCGGTCACACGCGCTGTCAACCCTCGATCCGCAGCGCCTCGCACGGCGCGGTCCAGGGGTTGACATCCCCACTGTGACCCGTGACACTCGACGCATCCGCGGAATATTTATTCCACAATACGGATTCTGGAGGTCCATTCGATGGCTCGACTCTTCTGCAACGGCGACGCTATGCGTGGTGGCGTTCTGCACCACAACGTCGCCGCCCACACCTTCCTCGGCACCGTGCGCACCACACCCGACTACCGCTTCTACTCGGTACGGGACGAGTTCCCGGCCCTGATGCTCGCCCCGGACGGCGGCGCCGCCATCGAGGGTGAGCTGTACGACGTCCCGATGAACGACATCCGCGCTCGGTTCCTGCCCGACGAGCCACCCGAGCTCGAACTGACGGTCGTGCAGCTCGAGAACGGTGATTCCGTTCTCGCCGTGGGTCTTCGGCCCGGCATACTGCTCGACGACCACACGGGCCTGACGGACATCACCGCCGCCGGCAGCTGGCGGCGGTACCGCGGGCTCACCGCCCCGTCGTCCGGCGACGTCTCGTGAGCGGCGGCGAGACGTGGACGTACGCGGTCAACTGCTCGATCCTGTTGACCGAGGTGCCCCTCCTCGAGCGCCCTCGGCTCGCTCGGGATCTCGGATTCGACGCCGTCGAGTTCTGGTGGCCCTTCGCCTCTCCCGTGCCCGCCGACCGCGAGGTGGACGCCTTCGTCACCGCGGTCGAGGATGCCGGGGTCCGACTGACCGGGCTGAACTTCGCCGCGGGCGACATGCCGGCCGGTGATCGGGGAATCCTGTCAGACACGGCACAGATCGCGGCGTTCCGCGACAACATCGACGTCACGGTCGGAATCGGTGAGCGACTCGGTACCCGAGCGTTCAACGCGCTCTACGGCAATCGGCTCGAGGGGGTCGATCCCGTCGAACAGGACCGCGTCGCCACCGACAACCTGGTGGCCGCCGGCACCGCCGTCGCCCGACTCGGTGGAGTCGTCCTGATCGAGCCGGTGAGCGGAGCTCCCGCCTACCCGCTGACGACGGCCGCGGACGCGGTCGCCGTGATCGATCGGGTCGCCGCCCGCGGCGTCGACTCGCTCCGACTGCTCGCCGACCTGTACCACCTCGACGTCAACGGTGACGACGTCGCCGCGGTCATCGACACCCGGGCCGCCCTGATCGGACACGTCCAAATTGCTGACTCGCCCGGTCGCGGTGCACCCGGCAGCGGCGCCCTCGATCTGGACGCGCACCTCGCGCGCCTCGCCGAGAACGGCTACCGCGGTGTCATCGGACTCGAATACAAGGCCGCTCGGGACACCGCCTTCGACTGGCTCACCCACTCGCACTCCACATAAGGATCCGCCATGAGCACCATCGCATTCATCGGACTCGGCATCATGGGCAGCCCCATGGCCGTCCACCTCGCACATGCCGGCCATCAGGTGGTCGGGTACAACCTCACACCCGACCGCACCGCACCACTGGTCGAGGCCGGCGGCACCGCGGCCGAATCGATCGCCAAGGCGGTGACCGGCGCGGACGTCATCGCGGTCATGGTGCCCGACTCCCCCGACGTCCAGGACGTCCTCACCGGCGAGGGCGGGGTGTTCGACAACGCACCTGCAGACGCCCTGATCATCGACTTCTCCAGCATCCGACCGGACGTCACCAGCGCGCTGGCGCAGGAGGCCCGGTCACGAGGGTTCCGCATCATCGACGCGCCTGTGTCCGGCGGTCAGGCCGGCGCCGAGAACCGAGCTCTGTCGATCATGGTCGGCGGCAGCGCCGAGGACGTCGAGTCGGCCAAACCCATTCTCGACGTGGTGGGCTCGACCGTCGTCCACGTCGGACCCAACGGCTCCGGGCAGACCGTCAAGGCCGCCAACCAATTGATCGTGGCCGGCAACATCCAGGTGCTCGCGGAGGCGATCGTCTTCCTCGAGGCCTACGGCGTCGACATGCGCGCCGCCGTCGAGGTTCTGGGGGGCGGCCTCGCCGGATCGGCAGTCCTGAAGCAGAAGGCACAGAAGATGCTCGACCGATCGTTCGAGCCCGGGTTCCGGATCGACCTGCACCACAAGGACCTCGGCATCGTCGGCTCCGCGGCACGCGAGGCGGGTGTCGTCACGCCGATGGGTGCCCTGCTCGCCCAACTGATGGCGTCGGCACGCGCGAACGGTGACGGCGGACTCGACCACTCGGCCCTGTTCCGCGGCGTCGAGCAGCTGTCCGGGAAGGCGAGCCGATGACCCGCATGCGCGCGGCCGACGCCGCGGTGAAGATTCTCGAACTCGAGGGTGCGACCACTGCGTTCGGTCTGCCCGGCGCTGCGATCAACCCCTTCTACTCGGCCATGCGGGCGCACGGCGGCATCCGGCACGTGCTGGCCCGCCACGTCGAGGGCGCGTCCCACATGGCGGAGGGGTTCACGCGGGCGAAGGCCGGAAACATCGGCATCTGCATCGGCACCTCCGGGCCCGCCGGCACCGACATGATCACCGGTCTCTACTCCGCGATGGCGGATTCCGTTCCCGTACTGGCCATCACGGGCCAGGCACCGGCGGCCCGACTGCACAAGGAAGACTTCCAGGCCGTCGACATCGCGTCGATCGCCGCACCGGTGACGAAGATGGCCATGACGGTCCTCGAGCCCGCGCAGGTGCCCGGCGCTTTCGCGCAAGCGTTCCACCTGATGCGGTCCGGGCGCCCGGGGCCCGTCCTGATCGACCTGCCCATCGATGTGCAGATGGCCGAGATCGAGTTCGACCCCGACACGTATCAGTCACTGCCGGTGCACAAGCCGCGTGCCTCGCGGGCACAGGCGGAGAGGGCGATCGACATGCTGCTCGCCGCCGAGCGACCGTTGATCGTCGCCGGCGGAGGCATCGTCAACGCCGACGCATCGGACCTCCTGGTCGAGTTGGCCGAGATCCTGAACGTCCCCGTGATCCCCACGCTGATGGGCTGGGGCACCATTCCCGACGATCATCGCCTCGCCGCGGGGATGGTCGGGCTCCAGACCTCGCACCGTTACGGCAACGCGACGCTGCTCGCCTCGGACTTCGTCATCGGCATCGGGAACCGGTGGGCCAACCGACACACCGGTGGCCTGGACACCTACCGCGGGACGCGGACGTTCGTCCACGTCGACATCGAGCCGACTCAGATCGGACGGGTGTTCGCCCCCGACTACGGCATCATCTCGGACGCTGCGGCAGCACTGGAACAGTTCGTGGCCGTCGCACGTGACCGCCGCGCGGCCGGTGCGCTCCGCGACCTCACGGGCTGGGTGGAGGAGTGCGCGACGCGGAAGCGGACCATGCAGCGTCGCACGCACTTCGACGACGTCCCGATCAAGCCGCAGCGCGTGTACGAGGAGATGAACCGCGTCTTCGGCCGGGACACCCGCTACGTCACGACGATTGGGCTGTCGCAGATCGCGGGCGGACAGTTCCTGCACGTGTACGAGCCGCGCAACTGGATCAACTGTGGCCAGGCCGGTCCACTGGGGTGGACGATCCCCGCCGCGCTCGGTGTGGTCGCGGCGGACCCGAGCACCCCCGTCGTGGGTCTCTCGGGCGACTACGACTTCCAGTTCATGATCGAGGAGTTGGCCGTCGGCGCGCAGTTCAACCTGCCCTACGTGCACGTGCTGGTGAACAATTCGTACCTCGGTCTGATCCGACAGGCCCAGCGTGCCTTCGACATGGACTTCTGTGTGCAGCTCGGTTTCGACAACATCAATCACCACGACCCGGTCGACGGTGAACCGGGCATCCCCAAGGGCTACGGCGTCGATCATGTCGCCGTCGCGGAGGGGCTGGGCTGCAAGGCGTTGCGCGTCACCGACCCGGATGCGATCGCGGACGCACTCGCCTCGGCCCGCACCCTGGCGGCCGAGCACAAGGTCCCCGTCGTCGTCGAGATCGTGTTGGAGCGCGTCACGAACATCGCGATGGGCACCGAGCTGGACAATGTCGGCGAGTTCGAGGATCTCGCGCGATCGTCCGCCGATGCACCCACGGCACTGCTGATGTTGGACTGAGGATGCCGCGCGTTCTCCTCTCGCCCGACAAGTTCAAGGGATCGGCGACGGCGATCGAGGTCGCCGATGCCCTGGCCGAGGGCATCGCGACCGCCGCACCGTCGTGGGACGTCGTGCGACTGCCGGTGGCGGACGGCGGCGACGGCACGGTCGACGCCGCCGTCGCCGCCGGGTGGGACCGCGTGCCCGTGTCCACGACCGGTCCGACGGGCACGCCTGTCGACTCCTCGTACGCGCGGCGGGGAGCCACCGCGGTCGTCGAACTCGCGTCGACGGTGGGACTGTCGCTACTGCCCGGCGGTGCCCCGAACGCGTTGGACACCAGTACTTTCGGACTCGGGACGGTCATCCGACACGCTCTCGGCGACGGCGCCCGGACCATCGTCATCGGGCTGGGCGGCAGCGCCTCCACCGACGGCGGCGCCGGCATGCTCCGCGGACTGGGTGTGCGTATCCTCGACGCCCGTGGCCGTGAGATCACCGGCGGCGGTGAGGCGTTGCGCGAGGCGGCGACGTTGGATCTCGACGCGATGACGTCCGCGGTGGCCGGTGTCTCCTTCCAACTCGCGTGCGACGTCGACAATCCACTGCTCGGCCCTGCGGGCGCCACCGCCGTGTACGCACCACAGAAGGGCGCCGGCCCGGACGCAGTGCGTGTCCTCGAGCAGGCGATGACGCGATGGGCGGAGGTCGCGGGCGCTGCCCACGCCGATCGGCCCGGTGCGGGCGCAGCCGGCGGAACTGCCTTCGGCGCGATGGCAGTGCTCGGAGCGACGGTGCGGTCCGGAATTGACACCGTGCTCGACCTGGTCGACTTCCGTCGCCGACTGGCGTCGGCGGACCTCGTGGTCACCGGTGAGGGATCGCTGGACGAGCAGAGCCTGCACGGCAAAGTCCCGGTCGGCGTCGCCCACGTCGCCCGCGACGAAGGCATCCCGGTGATCGCCGTCGCCGGCCGAATCACGCTCGCACCAGATCGCCTACTCGACCACGGCATCGTCCGCTCCTACTCGCTCGCCGATCTCGAACCCGATCTCGCCGCGTCGATGCGCCGCGCTCCGACGCTGCTCCGGCGGATCGGCGCGACCATCGCCACCTCGTACCTCACCGAAGGAGTTTCATGACCACCGCTGCGTTCACCGCCCATGTCGACCTCGCCTCCCGCGCCCTGGGAGGAAGCGTCAGCGCGGCGAACGACGAACTGTTCGCCCAGCGGGAGAACCTGATCCGGCCGGAACCCCCGTTCTTCGATCCCCACGACTTCGGGCACAAGGGCAAGGTCTACGACGGGTGGGAGACCCGTCGCCGCCGGGACGACGGACACGACTGGGCGATCGTTCGACTCGGTGCCGCCGGCATCGTGCACGGCGTCATCGTCGACACGGCACACTTCCTCGGCAACTACCCGCCGTTCGTGTCCGTCGACGGAGCCTGCGTCGAGGGCCACCCGTCGAGCGAGGAGCTGGAGAAGGCCGACTGGCACACCCTCGTCGAGAGATCGCCGGCACTCGGCGGAACCGCGAACGCCTACAGCGTCGACGATCATCACCGGTGGACACATGTGCGCCTCAACATCTTTCCCGACGGGGGCGTGGCCCGACTCCGGGTGCACGGCGAGGTGGTCCCGGACCCGAGGTTCCTGACGGGGACGGTCGACCTGCTCGCCGCGGAGAACGGCGCCGTCCTGACGGAGTGCTCCGACGCGTTCTACTCCTCGCCGGCCAACATCATCATGCCGGGCCGCGCCCGCAACATGGGTGAGGGCTGGGAGAACGCGCGACGACGACACGGAGGCAACGACTTCGCGGTGTTCGCACTGGCGGCCGCGGGTGTTCCCCGCCACCTCGAAGTGGACACGAGCTACTACGTCGGCAACGCGCCCGGGTGGGTCCGGATCACCACCGTGGACGCGCGCACCGCCGACGTCCACGACGAGGGCGCGTGGCACGAACTGCTACCGCGGACGGCCGTGGCTCCGGACACCCGGCACCGGTTCGCCCTGGATGCCTCGCCTGCCGCGACGCACCTGCGTCTGGACGTCTACCCGGACGGCGGACTGTCGCGGCTGCGGCTGTTCGGTGAGCTCGACGACGCCTCGGCCACCGCGGCCCGGGAACGCTGGTCGTCCTCACGTCCCACCGAGTAGCGCTGGCTTGTGTGCAGTGATCCGCGGATACCGCGGATCACTGCACACGATCGACGAGCGCGCGGATCTCCGCGATCACGTCGCCGGGACGCTCGGTCAGGTCGCGCCAGGTGTAGCGCAGCACCGTCCACGACGCGCTCAGCACGTTCTGCCGGATACGGTCACGCTGGAAGGCCGCGGTGTCGGAGTGGAATGCCCACCCGTCGATCTCGATCGCCAAGCGCTGCAACGGGAACGCGATGTCGAGCACGTACCCGCCGAACGGATGGTTCACCACCCACCCGCGGAGCCCGGATACGGTGAGCAGGCGAACAACGAGTCGCTCCGCCTCCGATCGAGCGCCGGACTCGGCCGCCCGCAACAACCGCTCTGCTTTCGTGCTGCCGTGTCGTCCGCGATTGCGGTCCTGCGCCCGCCGTAGGCCCAGAAGAGTCGCGTGCCGCTGCAGCTGCCGGTCCATGACCTCCTGGCCGAGAACGACGGATGCCTCGAGCACCGTCAGCGCCAGACCGGAGACGCGGACACGGCGGACCTCGACGATGTCTGCCGCATCGAGAGTGCGGCGGCGCAACCGAACCCCCGGCGCGGGGCGTCCCGACGCGGTGAGCGGAACGGTGACCTCGACCAGCGGCGGGAGATGCGTCGTCAGGCCCAACCAGAACGCGGCGCTCGTCCCGGTGAGCACTCCGCTGGTGGTCGACCACACTGCGCACCGCACCCGCGCTGTGTCGGTGAACGGTCGGTCGAGGGCGACGTACACGCCGGGACTCACCCGTCGCCACCGTCCCGAGCGGACTCGTCGTTCGAGAGCGTCCGAGCTCAGGCCGGCAGCTCGAGCGTGTGCGGACGTGACCACGCCGTCCTGAGCCGCGAGCAGTCTGTCGATCACGAGTGGTTCGACGCGCAGGGCGGCACGGTCGTTCCCGGTCCGCCTGTGTGCAGTGATCCGCGCCCACCGCGGATCACTGCACACAACTCGGCTACGCCTGACGACGGTCGGGCACGGTCGCGTGGTGGATCGGGCCGTCCCCGAGTGTCAGGGACATGCCGCTGCCTCCGCGCCGCGCTGCCACGAACTCCGCCGCGATGGCCACCGCGGTCTCCTCGGGCGTACTCGCACCCAGGTCTAGGCCGACGGGCGAGCGCAGCCGAGACAGCTCGGTCTCGGTCATCCCCACCTCGCGCAGCCGTGCCAGCCGGTCACGGTGGGTCCGCCTCGATCCCATCGCCCCGATGAACGCCACCGGCAACCTGAGCGCGACCTCGAGCAGCGGCACGTCGAACTTCGCGTCGTGGGTCAGGACGCATACCACCGTGCGCGCGTCGACGTCCGTGCGCGCGAGATAGGAGTGCGGCCATTCGGCGATCACCTCGTCGGCGTCCGGAAACCGTGCCCGTGTGGCGAACACCGGGCGCGCGTCGCACACCGTCACGCGGTAGCCGAGGAAGGTACCGAGCCGGGCGAGGGCGCCGGCATGGTCGATCGCCCCGAACACGAGCAGCCGCGGCGGTGGGGCGTACGACACGACAAACATCTCCACTCCGGGCCGGCATCGGACGGAACGGATTCCGGTGCTGCCGGCGTCCAGCATCGCGCGGGCCTCGTCGACAGCGATCCGGTCGACGTCGGCGAAGCCGGTCGATCCGAGGTGCCGGTCCGGCCTCACGGCCAGGACCGTGCCGACGGAGTCGAGGAGCTGAACGGTGGCGACGGCGCCGTCGAACGACCGCAGGACCGCGGGGTCGGGCGCCGGCGAGACGAACACCTCGATCTCGCCCCCGCAGGTGAGACCGACGGCGAACGCGTCGTCGTCGCTGTAGCCGAAACTCCGGCGGACCGCGACGCCGGTCTCCAGGACCTCCTCGCAGAGCGCATAGACGGCACCCTCGACGCAGCCGCCCGACACGCTCCCCACCACCTGTCCGTCGGAGGCGACGGCCATCGCGGCACCGGGTGACCGGGGCGCGCTGCCCGAGACGGCGACGACGGTCGCGACGGCGCAGGACAGCCCCGCGTCGCGCCAGGCCATCAGCCGGTCCGCGATGTCCCGCATCAGGAGATGCCCAGCGCTTCCTCGATGGGGTGCAGTGCGAAGTACACGACGAACACCGCGCTCATGACGTACAGCAGCCAGTGCGTCTGCCGCACCTTTCCCTTGGCGAGGCGAATGATCGTGTAGGACAACACCCCTGCCGCCACACCAACCGTGATCGAGTACGTGAAAGGCATGAGCACGATGGTCAGGAAGGCAGGGATCGCGATCTCGGTGTCCTCCCAGTCGATCTTGCGGACGTGAGTCATCATCAACGCGCCGACGAGGACCAGCGCGGGAGCTGCCGCGCCGACCGGGACGACGCCGGCGAGTGGTGTGAAGAAGATGAGGCTGGTGAGCAGCCCACCGGTGACCACGCTGGCCAGTCCCGTGCGAGCACCCTCCGCGACTCCGGCGGCCGATTCGACCACCGCGGTGTTCGCGGACCCGTTGATCGCGCCGCCGAGGATGGCACCGATGCCGTCGACGGTGAGGATGCGGCTCAGTCCGGGCAGCCGCCCCTGTTTGTCGACGAGCCCGGCCTCCTCCCCCACTCCGAGGATGGTTCCCATGGCGTCGAAGAAGCCTGAGAGCACCAGCGTGAACAGCACGACCGAGGCGGTGACGACGCCGGCGCGGGCGAAGCCGCCGAACACGTCCACCTCGAACAGCAGGTCGAATCGCGGTGTGGCGACGATGGAATCGGGTACCGAGGGCACCACGGGACCCCATGCGCGTGGGTCGATGTCGACCACGGAGTTCAGCACGATGGCGAGGTTGGTGGCGACGAAGATGCCGATGAGCATCGCACCGGGGACGCGCCGGACGAACAGCACCATCATGACCACGAGGCCGACGCAGAACACGAGGACCGGCCAGCCTGCGAGCTTGCCGAAGATTCCGAGTGTGACTGCGGTGGAGGCGTTGTCGCCGTAGCCGACGAACCCGGCGTCGACGAGACCGATGAGAGCGATGAACGCTCCGATGCCCACTCCGATGGCCTGCTTCAGCACGCGCGGGATCGCGTCCATGATGAGTTGGCGGACACCGGTCAGCGCGAGGACGACGATGATGACACCTTCGAGGACGACGAGACCCATCGCCTGGGGCCAGGTCATGAACGGCGCGGCCTGGAACACCACGATCGGCGTCACTCCCAGCCCTGCCGCCATGGCGAGCGGCGCATTGCCCACCACGCCCATCAGCACGGTCGTCAGCCCCGCCGACAGCGCGACCATGGTGCTCAACTGTGCCGGATCGAGGGTCGCACCGGTGACGTCCTGCGCGTCGCCGATGATGAGCGGGATCAGCACGATCAGGTAGGCCATCGCGACGAACGTCGTGATGCCACCGCGGATCTCACGGGTGATCGTGGAGCCGCGCATCGTGATGGAGAAGAAGGTGTCGAGTCGGGAGCGGCGTCCGCCGCTGCCCACCGTCGTCGCGGGATCGAGTTTCGTCATGAGGTCAGGGCCTTCCCGGGTCCGTGATGTGTTCGGGTCGTATCGGTACTCGTGTGAGGGCGAGACCGGTGGCGTCGCGAACGGCAGCGACGACTGCGGGGGTGGAGGACAGGGTCGGAGGCTCGCCGGCGCCGCGAAGGCCGTACGGCGCCAGCGGGTCCGGGTTCTCCAGGATGTCGAGCTTCATCGGCGGCATGTCGAGGATGGTGGGGATGAGGTAGTCGGTGAACGACGGGTTCTTCACCAGCCCGTCCACGACGACGATCTCCTCCATCAGGGCCAGGCCCAGTCCCTGAGCCGATCCGCCGTGGATCTGCCCCTCGAGGGAGAGCCGGTTGAGGATCTTGCCGACGTCCTGGACGGCGGCCATCTCGACGACCTTCACCAGACCGAGCTCGACGTCGACGTCGACCACCGCGCGGTGCACGCACAGCGCGAGCTGGGTGTGGCTCGCGCCCTGCCCGGTCACGGGATCCATGCCGGTGGTGGGACGGTGGTGGAACTCGCGGGTCTGCTCGACCACCCGGTCGCCGAGAACGTCCTCGATCGTGGCCAGGACGCCGTCGGTGCGGGAGACGACCTTGCCGCCGTCGAGAGTCAGGTCCGTCGCGGCGCGACCGAGATGCAGTCCGGCGAGGACGAACACGGCCTCCCGGACCGCCTCGCACGCGGCCTTCACCGCACCGCCGGTCATGTAGGACTGGCGGGACGCGGACGACGACCCGGAGTTCCCGACGGTGGTGTCGGCAGGATGGATCGTCACGCGCGACACCCCCAGCTCGGTGCGGGCGATCTGCGCCTCGAGTGTCACCAGGCCCTGTCCCACCTCGGCGGCGGCCGTGTGCACCAGAGCGGTGACCTCGCCGCCGATGACCTCGAGTCGGACCCGCGCCGTCGAGTAGTCGTCGTAGTTCTCGGAGAAGCAGATGTTCTTGAGTCCCACTCCATAGCCGACTCCCCGCACGACGCCCTCACCGTGCGTGGTCTGCGACGCGCCTCCGGGAAGGTTGCGGATGTCGGAGGTGTCCAGTGGCGCGGGCATGGGCATCGCCTCGGCCCGGAGGAGCATCTCGGCGAGGGGCGCGGGAGCCTCGATCACCTGACCGGTGGCGAGGAGCGAACCCTGTGCGACGGCGTTGACGCGGCGGACCTCGACCGGGCTCAGACCGCACGCCTCGGCGAGCTGGTCCATCATCGACTCGTACGCGAAACATGCCTGTACGGCGCCGAATCCGCGCATCGCGCCGCACGGCGGGTTGTTCGTGTAGACGCCGTACGCGTCGATCTCGATGTTCGGGATCACGTATGGTCCCACGCCCAGCGACGCAGCGTTGCCGACGACGTTCAGCGTGGCCGACGTGTAGGCGCCGCCGTCGAGGATGATCTCGACGTCCGCGAACAACAGCCGGCCGTCGCTCGTGGCGCCGTACTCGTAGTGCATCTGCGCCGGGTGCCGGTGCACATGCCCGAAGAACGACTCGTAGCGGTTGTAGACCATCCGGACCGGCTTGCCCGTGTACATCGCGAGCATGGCCGCGTGGATCTGCATGGACAGGTCCTCGCGCCCGCCGAACGCTCCCCCGACGCCGGAGAGCGTCATCCTGATCTTCTCCTTCGGCAGTCCGAGGCACGGCCCGATCTGTTCGAGGTCGTTGTGCATCCATTGCGTCGCGACGTACAGGTCCACCCCGCCGTCGTCGCCGGGAACCGCGAGACCCGATTCGGGTCCGAGGAAGGCCTGGTCTTGGATGCCGACCGAGAAGTCGCTGCTGACGATCACGTCGGCCCGCGCACGCGCAGCGGCCACGTCGCCGACGCGCACCGGTTGGTGGCGTGCGATTCCGCCGCGCTCCTGCACCTTCGGGTAGGTCGGATCCAGTGCGGCACGGCGGGCGTCGCACAGTGGCTCGAGCACCTCGTAGACCACCTCGATCCGTTCCATCGCCCGGCGCGCGGTCTCGGGGTGATCCGCCGCGACGAGGACGATGGGCTCGCCTTCGTGACGCACCTCGCCGAAGGCGAGGACAGGCTGGTCCCAGGTGCCGTCGAGGCCGAAACACGGGCGTCCCGGCACGTCCTCGTGGGTGAGCACGGCCTCCACGCCGGGGAGGGCGAGCGCCGCCGAGATGTCCACGGACACGATGCGCGCGCGGGGATGCGGACTCCGCAGGGTGGCGCCGTGCAGCATGCCGTCGATGAACAGATCGGACGAGTACGCGAACTCTCCCTTGACCTTCAGGGTCCCGTCGGGGCGGAGCGGACTGTCTCCCACGCGTCCGAGGCCCGGTGCGTCCACGGGTCCGGGGAAGGCGCCGGGGCGCGTCCGTCCGGGGGCGCTCACAGGACGTCCTTCGCGAGAGCCATGAGACGACGGTGTGCGTTCGCTCCGGCCGCCGCCGCCTCGTCCTGCGACACGCTGATCAGCGTGTCGTCCTCCACGATCGTCCGACCGCCGACCATGAGGTGGCCCAGTGGCGGCGTCTGCCCGTACGCGAGCGCGACGACGGGATCGTCTATCGCGGCGAAGAAGCCGTCGGTACGCCAGATCGCGAGGTCGGCGAGCTTGCCCACCTCGAGTGACCCGATCTCGTCCTGCCGGCCGAGGACCGTGGCGCCACCGAGTGTCGCGGCCTCGAGAGCCTGGCGGGCACTCAGCGCGGTCGGCCCGTAGCGTGCCCGCTGCATGTACACGGCCTGACGGATCTCGCCGGCGAGCGAGACCATCTCGGCGGACGCCGATCCGTCCACGCCGAGACCGACCGGCGCGCCGGCGTGCAGCAGATCGGCGACACGGGCGATTCCCGCGCCGAGTCGCGCGTTCGAACTGGGGCAGTGCGCGACGCCGGTACCCGTTGCCGCGAGCGAGGTGATGTCGGAATCGTGGAGGTGGACGGCGTGGGCGAACCACACGTCGTCGCCCAGCCACCCCACCTGTTCCATGTACTGCACGGGCGTGCAGCCCATCTGGGTGAGGCAGTGCTCCTCCTCGTCCACCGTCTCTGACAGATGTGTGTGCAGCCGAACACTTTTCGCTCGGGCGAGGCTTGCCGATTCCACGAGCAGGTCCTTGCTGATCGAGAACGGGGAGCACGGCGCCACGGCAATGCGCAGCATCGACCCGAACGACGCGTCGTGGTACGTGTCGATCGCATCCGCGGTGGCGGTCAGGATGTCGTCGAGCTTCTCCACCACCTCGTCGGGCGGGAGCCCGCCGTCCGACACGCCCCGGTCCATCGACCCGCGGCAGGGGTGGAAACGCACTCCGATCCGCGCCGCCGCGTCGATCTCGGCGGCGAACAGATCGCCCCGTCCCTTCGGGAAAATGTAGTGGTGATCGGTGCTGGTGGTGCACCCGGACTTCGCGAGCCAGCCGAGCCCCGCCAGCGCGGCCCCGCCGACCACCTCGGCGTCCATCTTCGCCCAGGGCCGGTAGAGGGTCACGAGCCACTCGAAGAGGGTGCTGTCCTTCGCCAGTCCCTGCGACGCCCACTGGTACAGGTGGTGATGGGCATTGACCAGACCGGGCGTGACCAGTCCGCCACGCGCGTCGATGATCTCGGCGCCGGGATCGATCGGCGCGGGACCCGCGCCGATCGCGGTCACGAGCGGCCCGTCGACGACGATGTACCCGTGCGGGATCTCGGCACCGACCACGGGTGCGATGTAGGCGTTGGTGACGATGCGAACACTCATCGGGAATCGGCCCTTCGTGAGGCGGCGAGTCGGACGGCGTCGAGAATCTTCTCGTAACCGGTGCAGCGGCAGAGGTTTCCGGCGAGGGCCTCGCGGATCTCCGCATCGGACGGATCGGGCACCCGCTCGACGAGGTCGTGCGCCTGGACCACCAGCCCGGGTGTGCAGAAGCCGCACTGGACGGCGCCGCACTCCACGAAGGCCTTCTGGATCGGGCCCAGCGCCTCCCCGTCGGAGAGTCCCTCCACGGTGCGCACGCGTCGACCTTCGACCTGGCCGGCCGCCACCAGGCACGAGCACACCGGCACGTCGTCGAGATAGACGGTGCAGGAACCGCACTCCCCCTGCTCGCACGCGTTCTTCGATCCGGGCAGGCCCATGCGCTCGCGCAACACGTAGAGAAGACTCTCGCCCTCCCACACGTCGTCCGCGCTCTGGTCGGTGCCGTTCACCGTGCAGTTCACTCTCATGCTCACGCCGCCTCTCCGTTGTTCCTGTGGTCGCGCCACGACCAGGCGAGAGTGCGTCTCGCCATGACCGCCAGCGCATGTCGCCGATAGTCGGCCGTGCCGCGTACGTCGTCGATCGGGCTCGCCGCCTCACGGACCAGGTCGCCGAACCGGCGGGCGACGGCGTCGTCGAGCGGGCCGTTCCAGTCGAGTTCGGCAGCGAGGAACTCCTCGGCGGCGGTGGCCCGCCGCGGCGTCGGGGCGGCCGAACCGATGCCCGTCCCGACACGTCGCTCGGCCGGGAACAGGGCGAGCGAGAACGAACACACCGCGATGACCATGGCGTTGCGCGTGCCGACCTTCGAGAAGTACTGCGGCCCGGTGGCCGGCGGCACGTGGAACGCGCGGATCAGCTCGTCCGGTTCCAGGCAGTGACGCTTGACGCCGACGTAGAACTCCTCGGCCGGAATCATGCGTGTGCCCCGAGCGGCCGACTCGGCCTCGACGATCGCGCCGCAGGCGAGCAGCGGCGCGTGCAGATCGCCGGCGGGCGATGCGCCCCCGAGATTGCCGCCGACCGTCCCCCTGTTGCGGATCTGGGGCGAACCGACCGTGCGCGCAGCTTGCGCGATTCCCGGCAGCCGATCGCCCAGTTCGGCGATGATCCGCACGTACGGCATGCCGGCACCGACGCGGAGCGACCCGTCTGGATTTTCCTCCCAGGTGGTGAGCTCCGTGATCGGGTTCAGGTCGAGCAGCGCCGTCGGTCTGTGCAGATCGAAGTTCATCTCGACCATGACGTCGGTACCCCCCTGCACGGGGACGACATCGGGTCGATCGGCTGCGACGGCGAGTGCGTCCGCCCAGGTCTGAGGCCGAAGAAAGTCCATGGGAGAAGTACACCCGCCCGCCGTCCGGCGGACGAGACGCAGGAACGACAGACTATGACCCGCATCACACGCGATTCACTGTAGGTTCCTCCGAATGAAGGTGCACGACCTACTCGACATGCCCCATCTCGGACTCGACCCCCTCGTGTCCGACGACGGACGAGATACGGTCATCCGATGGGTCGTGACGACCGACATGCTCGATCCCGGTCGCTATCTCGAGGGCGGAGAACTGGTCCTCACCGGACTGATGTGGCACACGAGACCCGAGGATTCGGACGTCTTCGTCCGTGCGATCACCGGTGCCGGCGTCGCCGCACTGGCGGCCTCGTACGACGGCGTGGTGCCCGCCGATCTCGTCGAGTCGTGCCGCCGACACGGGCTGCCCCTGTTCCGGGTGTCCGCCGCCGTGGCCTTCGCGACGATCACGGAGAGCGTGGTGCGCTCGCTCTCGCGCGAGCGCGCGACCGATCTCCGGTCGGTCCTCGACCGGCACCGCCGCCTGGTGTCGGGCGCCGGCGCCGGGGACGGCATCGGGCCACTTCTCGACCTGGTGTCCGAGGATCTCGGACTGGAGTGCTGGGTGCTCACCCCCGGCGGGCGCGTCGTGGCCTCGTCCCATCCGCTTCCCGACGAGATCCGTCCCGACGATCTGGCGCACGACTTCCTCACGGCACGAACACTTCCCGTGGTGTCCCACGGCCTGTCCCTCCTCGCCGTCGACGGTGACCGGACGTCGCGCGTCGCCGACGCGATGGTGGCCTTCCGCAGCGACTGGCGCAGTTGGACTCCCGAGCGGCTCGCCCTCGCCGAGGACGTGGCGTCGATCGTCGCGCTCGAACGTGAGCGCACCGACGACCGCCTCGGGTCGTCCGGACGCTCGGCGCACCAGCTGATCCGCGTGATCACCGCGGGCGGATCGGTCGCGGACACCCTCGCCCAGATGACGGTGGTCGGCCTCGACACCGACGCTCGGTACGCGGTGGTCGCCGCGGCCGTCGCGAGTGGCCCCCTCCGCCCCGGCGAACTCCGGGTGGTCCTGCGCGAGTTGCTCCCGAGCGGCGGCGCGATCGGTGTGACGGACGGTGAGGTGGTCGCGATCGTTCCCACCGACGACGACCTGACGCCGCGAGTGCGGTCGGGGATGGATCGCCTCGGTCCCGGACTTGCCGGCAGCGACGTCTCGCTCGGCGTCAGCGGCGCGGTGACGGCGGGCGAACTCCGCGGCGCCGTCGACGAAGCCAGGTATGCCCGCCGGCTCGCGGCCGGCCGCAGCGACGGGGTCCGCATCGTGGGGCACGACGAACTGGCGGACCTGGTGCTGCTCCTGGCGAGCGTGCCGGACGAGATGAGACGGCTGTTCCGCTCGCGTCTGCTGGATCCGGTCGTGGAGTACGACGACCGCCATCAGAGCGATCTCGTCCCGACTCTGCGAGCCTTCCTCGACTGCAACGGATCGTGGACGGCGTGCTCGACCCGGCTGCACCTGCACGTCAACTCGGTGCGCTACCGCATCCAGCGCATCGAGGAACTCACCGGTCGGGATCTCTCCGGACTCGAGGACCGCGTGAACTTCTATCTGGCACTGCGGATGTCGTGACGGCCGGGATCAGATCATGTCCTTGCGCGCCAACCACCGCATGATCGGCCAGCCGAGGAACACCGGGATCCAGCACGTGAGCACGCGATAGAGCAGAACGGACGGCACCGCGATGGTGGCGGGCAACCCGAACGCCGCCAGACCGCCGATGAGAGCGGCTTCCACGGCGCCGATGCCACCCGGCGTCGGGGCTGCGGAGGCGAGCGTCCCACCGATCATCGTGACGATGGTGACCGTGATGAAGGTGGTGCCCCCGCCGAACGCCTCGATGCTCACCCACAGCGCGAAGGCAGCACCGAGAGTGGTTGCAGCGCAGCCCAGCACGATGACGGTGAAGCGTGCCGGATGCCGCACGAGCTCCGAGAGGTCCGAGTAGACCTCCGCGAGCTGAGGCCGCACCGCGGTGCGCAGGAAGCGCCGCAGGGTGGGCACGAACAGGAAGGCGCCGAGGGCGCCGAACGCGACACCGGCGATGAGGTACAGGATCGTGGCGCTCGGGACGAAGCGGGACAGGTCGGCGGACTGGCCCGCCGCGACGCTGAACACCACGAGCAGCGTCACGTGTGAGATCACCTGCACCAGTTGCTGCAGGGCCACCGCGGCGGTCGAGCGCGTGAGCGTCAACCC
Source organism: Rhodococcus sp. NBC_00294 (assembly GCF_036163995.1). Lineage (NCBI taxonomy): Bacteria > Bacillati > Actinomycetota > Actinomycetes > Mycobacteriales > Nocardiaceae > Rhodococcus > Rhodococcus sp. NBC_00294. Next base: position 2,756,675 of record NZ_CP108043.1, on the reverse strand, counting down.
GCCCTTCTGCAGGAAGCGGACGCTCAGCGCCAGTCCGCCGACACCCGCCGGAGTCGTCGTCGCCGCGAACGTGTTGGCCACCTGCATGATCGTCGTGTTCAGGAAACCCACGGCGCCCGAGGCGCACGCCCACAGCGCCGCGGCCGCTCCGAAATAGGTCGCGGCGGAGATCGCGAGACCGACCAGTGCCCACCACCAGTCGATCGAGGCCAGCTCGGAGGCGAAGGTCGGGACCTGACTGATGAACGGATACGCGACGTAGACCAGCGCGATGAGCAGGACCAACTGCACGACCTGATTGCGCGAGAACCGCGTCACCTGCTCGGTGGCGATCGCCGAGGTCCCGGTCCGGGCCAGCACCGTGTCGCGCGTCGCCGTGAGCACCCCCTTGGCGTCGTGCACCGCCCGGCGCACGCGGGTCGGGATGGCGGACGGCGTGAGCCGGCGTGAGGCGGTGAGAACGTCCGCCGGGCCGAGCCTGTCGATCGCGGCGTCGACGGCGACGTCGGGCCCGTACAGCGATGCGGTGGTCAGCATCAGCTGCGCGGCGTCCGAGTGCAACTGGGCCTGCGACGCGCCGAGTTCCGCGGTGTCGAAGCCACCGAGCAATGCGGTGCCGTCCTCGTCGATCCGGATGTCGTCGACCCGGAGGTCTCCGTGCGAGATCTGCCGGGAGCGCAGCACTCCCAGAGTCCGCCACAGTGCGTGCGCATCCTCCGGACGCTCGGGGTCCACGCGCCGACCGCGGGGAACGCTGTGGGCGTACAGGACCCAGCCACGCTCGAGGGCCGACACCGCCGTCGGGACACAGGCCGCCACGCCCAGGTCGTTCAGCGCGATGCCCATCAACGCGCGGTGCTCCACCGCGCGGCGCTGTGAGGCGTGCAGGGGCGGGCTCTCCGACGACCGCAGAGTCACCAGTCGGCGCAGCAGACGCAGGGCGCCGCGGCTGCGCTGATTGGGACCGAACAGCTCGACGACGACGTCGTGGCCCACCGGCCCGATCCGTCCCGAGAGCACCAGGGGACCCGAACCCGCCGGGCGCAGAACGACGAACCCGGCGATGTCGACTCCCCGGCGCTTCAGGGCACGGACGGCCTCGGCGAGCGGCACCTCGAGTGCCGGGGTGCCCACCACCCAGATCACGAGCGATCCGGCGAGCCACCCCACGGCGAGACCGAGCAGCGAGCGCGCGGGGACGACGGTGCTGATGAGCAGATGGATCGGGACGAAAGCCAGCAGCAGCACCCACCACGTCCGCTTCCAGCGGATCGGCAGCCCCGGGCCGGAGACGGTGAGCACGGCCGCGACGATGGCGATCCAGCGCGGATCGTCGAGGATCTGCGAGAGCAGGGTGTCCAGGCGCGTCGATTCGTCGATGTGCCACTTCGGCGCGGAGATCCCGCTGCCACTGACCGACAACGCCAGTGCGGCCACCACGGCCGCAGCGACGTAACCCGCGAGCAGCCGCCAGCGGCGTGCCGCCACCAGTCCGGCGAGCACGGTGAACGGGAGAGCCAGAATGGCGACGCCGTACACGAGATAGACGGCATTGGACTGGCTCGGGGTGAGCACGCCGACGATGTCGGAGATCGAGCGCTCCAGCGCTGTCCACTCGTTGCGGGTCACCAACGAACCGACGACGATCGCCCCCAGGACGATCGCCGCGGTCACGACCCGCAGGATGTCGCTCGTTCGCCGGGTCAACGGTTGCAGGACGCTCCCGGTGACCGGGATGTCTCTTCCGTCGACCAGCACACCGGCCAACCTATCGGAGCGGTGGGCCGCCGGCGGTGAGGCGCATCAGGTTCGGAAGCGATACCCCATGCCGGCCTCGGTCAGCAGGTGGCGTGGATGCGCCGGATCGGGCTCGAGTTTGCGCCGCAGCTGACCGAGATACACCCGGAGATAGTGGGTCTCGGTCTCGTACGCCGGACCCCACACCTCGCGCAGCAGTTCTCGCTGTCCGACCAGCTTGCCGCGGTGCCGCACCAGCATCTCGAGCATGCCCCACTCGGTGGGGGTGAGGTGGACCGGCTGCCCGTCGCGCGTCACCGATCTCGCGGCCAGATCCACGGTGAACGAGTCGGTCACGACGACCGCCTCGCCGTCGCCGTCCGCCGTGCGTGCGGCGCGCCGAACCGCGACGCGCAGCCGGGCGAGGAACTCGTCCATGCCGAACGGCTTGGTCACGTAGTCGTCCGCACCCGCGTCCAGCGCGTCGACCTTGTCGCCGGAGTCCGAACGGGCGGACAGCACGATCACGGGCACGGTGGTCCACCCGCGAAGTCCGGCGAGCACCTCCAGGCCGTCGAGATCCGGCAGACCCAGGTCGAGGACGATCACGTCCGGATGCCTCTCGGCGGCGGCGCGCAGAGCTCCCGCTCCGGTCGACGCCGTCGACACGTCGTAGCCCCGCACCCCGAGATTGATGCGCAGCGCCCGCAGCAACTGCGGCTCGTCGTCGACGACGAGGACACGGGTGGGCGGCGGTCCCGGCCGCGGCGTCTCGGTCGTTCCCCCGTTCTCGGTCACGACGCCGCCGGCAGGTCGACGGTGACGGTCAGCCCGCCGCCGACGGTGCGCTGCGTCGACACCGTGCCGTGCATGGCCTCGACGAAGCCGCGCACCACGGACAGTCCGAGGCCGACGCCGGTGGTGTTGTCGCGATCCCCGAGCCGCTGGAACGCGTCGAAGACGGTCTCCTCCGAGCCGTCCGCGATACCGGGCCCGTGGTCGGCCACGGCGAGCCGGACGCGGTCGTCGTCCACACGAGCGGACACGCGGATCTCGCCGTGGGGTGCGTACCGCACAGCGTTGTCGATCAGATTCGCCACCACTCGCTCCAGCAGACCCTCGTCCGCCAGCACCGACAGATCCCCCACCTCCACCTGCAGGCGGGACCGCGCCGGACCGACGGAGGCCGAGGCGCGGTGCACCACCTCGTCGAGGAACACACGCGCCGACACCGGCCGCACCACGCCGGCGGCCAGGCGCGAGGAGTCGAGCAGGTTCTCCACCAGCGCGGTGAGCTGATCCGCCGACTCCTCGACCGTCGCCAGCAACTCCGCGGTGTCCTCGGGCGAGAAGGTGACGTCCTCGCTGCGCAGACTCGAGGCGGCGGCCTTGACCGCGGCCAGCGGCGTCCTCAGGTCGTGTCCCACGGCGGACAGCAGTGCCCGCCGCAGTGTGTCCGACTCGACGGCGGCCGCGGCGGTGCTCGCCTCCGCGGCCAGTTCGCTCTGGCGGATCAAGCCGACCGCCTGATTGGCGACCGCCGTGAGGACACGCCGGTCGGTCGCGCGGGTGCGGTGCCCCGCGAGGACGAGGGCGTACTCCTCGTCGCCCACCTCCACCGCGGTGTCGGCGGCGTCCACGCTCGTGGGCGGGTTCTCCCCCACTGCACTGACGACGCCGTGCCCCGAGCGCAGCACCGCCACGGCGCGCTGCCCGTACGTCTCGCGCACCCGCTCGAGCAGAGCGGGCAGGTCGGCTCCACGCAGCACCGATCCGGCGAACAGCGCCAGCAGTTCCGCCTGTTGCGACGCGCTGCGGGCGTCCCGTGCCCGCCGGGCGGCCGCGTCGACGAGCACGGCCACCGCCACGGCGACGACGAGCAGCACCACCGTGGTCACGAAGTTGTCCGGCTCGGCGATGGTGAAGCTGTAGCGCGGTTCGGTGAAGAGGAAGTTCAGCAGCAGGGCGGAGAACAGCGCCGACAGGATCGCGGGGGCCACACCGCCGAGCAGGGACACCGCCAGCACGACGATGAAGAACAGCGCGCTCTCGCCGCCGAGATCGAGAAGGTCGTCCACGAGCGAGATCAATCCCGCCGCCACCGCCGGTACGGCGAGCGCGGCGATCCAGGCGACCGGGCGCCGGACGGTCGGCGACGACAGTCGTCGGACTCCGGTGGAGGCGTGGTCGTGCGTGACCATGTGGACGTCGATCGCGCCGGAGTTCTGCACCACGGTCGATCCGATGCCCTCGTCGACGGCCCGTGCCCACCGTGACCGGCGCGACGTTCCGAGCACGAGTTGCGTCGCGTTCACCCCGCGGGCGAACTCGAGCAACGTCACGGGCACGTCGTCGCCGACGACACTGTGCATCGAGGCGCCCAGAGCGCCGGCCAGGGTCCGCACCGCACCCATGTGCGCGGCGGACACCCCCGCCAACCCGTCACCTCGCACCACGTGCAGCACCATGAGTTCGGCGCTGGACTTCGCGGCGATCCGGCTGGCGCGGCGTACGAGAGTGTCGGACTCGGGTCCGCCTGTCACCGCGACGACGACACGCTCTCGCGCTTCCCAGGTGTCCCTGATGGCGTTGTCGGCGCGGTAGCGGGCCAGCGCCGCATCGACCTGGTCCGCCAACCACAGCAGCGCCAACTCCCGCAGAGCGGTGAGGTTTCCACGGCGGAAGAAGTTGCTCAATGCCGCGTCGATTTTCTCGGGTGCATAGACGTTCCCGTGTGACAGTCTGCGTCGCAACGCTTCCGGGGTGATGTCGACCAGCTCTACCTGGGCCGCGGCTCGCACGACAGCGTCGGGAACCGTCTCTCGCTGCACCACACCGGTGATGCGCTGGACCACGTCGTTGAGACTCTCGAGGTGCTGCACGTTCAGAGTCGACACCACGTCGATCCCGGCGGCCAGAAACTCCTCGACGTCCTGCCAGCGCTTGGCGTTACGACTGCCCGGAGTGTTCGTGTGGGCCAGTTCGTCGACGAGGACCACTTCCGGCATTCTGGCCACGACGCCGTCGACGTCGAGTTCGGGGACCGAGGCTCCGCGATACTCGACCATGGTCGGCGCCAGTACTGCGATGCCTTCCAGCATCTCTGCCGTTCGAGTGCGTCCGTGAGTCTCGACGACGCCGGCGACGACGTCACACCCGCGGGACTGGCGACGGTGCGCCTCGCCGAGCATCGCGAACGTCTTTCCCACGCCCGGCGCCGCACCGAGATAGATGCGCAGTTCTCCCCTGCCCCCCGGTGTCGTGCGTTCGTCCGCGGCGTCGGCGTGCATGCTCACGTGCTCATCATCCACCCGTGGTCGAGCAGTCGGGTGCAGTCAGTCCCAGGTCGACGTTCAGCGTGGCGACGTTCACCGTCGCCTGTCCCAGGAATCCGAACTGACGACCGTCGGTGTTCGCGGCCACCAGCGCGCGTACCTCGTCCCGGGAGTTGCCGGTTGCTGCCGCCACACGGGGGACCTGAAGCTCCGCGTACGCCGGGCTGATGTCCGGGTCGACACCCGAACCGGAACCGGTGACCGCGTCGACGGGCACCGCCGCCGGATCGACGTTCTCACGCTCGGCGATCGCAGCACGACGTTGCTCGATGAACGACGCGAGAATGTCACTGCTCGGACCCTGGTTCAGAGGGAGAGCGGCGGAGGGGTCGCCCGCGGCGAAAGCGTCGTCGTCGGCGACCGACCCTGTGACGCGCGTGTGGAAATACGGATCGGGTCGTCCGTCTGCGACCACGGTGTCGACGCCGATGAGCGAGCTGCCGACAACACATCCCGAGGCATCGCGAATGGGTGAGCCTTCCGCCGAGTCGGACCCGATCCGGCTGACCGCCCACACCGCCGCTGGGTACCCGATGCCGAGAAGTACCGTCAACGCCGACAGGACCGTGAACCCGGCGACGACCTGTTTGAAGAACACCGAAAATGTACGCATTGCTAGCCCATTCCAGGAACGAGTCGGACCACGAGGTCGATCAGCCAGATACCGATGAAGGGCGAGATCACGCCGCCGACGCCGTAGACGGCGAGGTTGCGGCCGAGCAGTGTCGACGCGGTGGACGGCGTGTACCGAACACCCTTCAGCGCAAGAGGGATCAGCGCCACGATGACCAAGGCGTTGAACACCACGGCCGAGACGATCGCTGATTGCGGAGTTGCCAGCCGCATGATGTTGAGCGTGTCGAGTTGGGGATACACCGTGGAGAACAGTGCCGGCAGGATCGCGAAGTACTTGGCGAGGTCGTTCGCCAACGAGAACGTGGTGAGCGCTCCGCGGGTGATGAGGAGTTGCTTTCCGACCTCGACCACTTCTATCAACTTCGTGGGATCGGAATCGAGATCCACCATGTTGCCCGCCTCTTTCGCTGCGGACGTGCCGGTGTTCATCGCCACGCCGACGTCGGCCTGAGCCAGCGCGGGAGCGTCGTTGGTGCCGTCCCCCGTCATCGCGACCAGCCGACCACCGTTCTGTTCACGGCGGATCAAGGCCAGTTTGTCTTCCGGTGTCGCTTCGGCGAGGAAGTCGTCCACCCCGGCTTCCGCAGCGATGGCCCGAGCGGTGAGGGGGTTGTCGCCGGTCACCATCACGGTCCGAATGCCCATGGCGCGCAACCGTTCGAATCGTTCGGCGATGTGAGGCTTGACCACATCCGACAATTCGACGACTCCGAGAACTCGGGCGCTCGATCCGGATTCGGCGACCGCGACGACGAGCGGTGTACCGCCCGCTTCGGACACCGATTCGACCGAATCACGTACCGCAGTGTCGGCGGCGTGGCCACTCTGCACGCGAACCCAGGCGAACACGCTGTCGGAGGCGCCCTTTCGGATCTGCTGACCGTCGACGTCCAGCCCACTCATGCGGGTCTGAGCGGTGAAGGGAACGAACTCACCCCCAGCTGTGGGATCCACATCCCCGCCGAAGTCGCGTGCGACGAGTTCGACGATGCTGCGTCCCTCGGGAGTTCCGTCAGCGAGCGACGACAGGCGAGCCGCGTCGGCGAGTTCCCGAACATCGACCCCGGGTGCCGGATGCAGTGCCGTGGCTCTGCGATGTCCGAAGGTGATCGTGCCGGTCTTGTCCATGAGCAGGGTGTCGATGTCGCCGGCGGCCTCGACCGCGCGGCCCGACATGGCCAGAACGTTGCGCTGCACCAGTCGGTCCATACCGGCGATGCCGATGGCGGACAGGAGTGCGCCGATGGTCGTCGGAATCAGGCAGACGAGAAGTGCGATGAGCTTGACCGGATCCTGCGCCGACCCCGCGTAGATGCTCATGGGACCGATGGCCACGACGGCAAGCAGGAACACGATGGTCAGGGACGCGAGCAGGATGTTGAGAGCGATCTCGTTCGGAGTCTTCTGTCGCGACGCACCCTCGACGAGCGCGATCATCCGGTCGACGAACGTCTCACCCTGTGCGGCGGTGATCTTCACGACGATCCGGTCCGACAGCACGGTCGTGCCGCCGGTGACGGCGCTTCGGTCACCGCCCGATTCGCGCACCACCGGTGCGGATTCACCCGTGATGGCGGATTCGTCCACCGATGCGATGCCGTCGACCACATCACCGTCACCGGGAATGACCTCCCCTGCGGTGACGACCACCTCGTCACCGACCTTCAGCTCGGTGCCGGGCACGCTCTCGACGGACCCGTCGGGCAGCCGACGATTCGCGAGCGTGTCCCGTTTGACGTTGCGCAGACTGGCCGCCTGGGCCTTGCCGCGACCCTCGGCAACGGACTCGGCGAGGTTCGCGAACACCACGGTGAACCAGAGCCACCCGGTGACGAGCCAGGAGAACACCGACGGGTCGGCGATCGCCATGACAGTGGTGATGACCGAGCCGACCAGAACGACGAACATGACCGGGTTGCGGGCCTGGTGACGCGGATCGAGCTTGCGGAATGCGGTGGGCAACGAGGTCCACAGCTGTGTGGGGCTGAAGTAGCCGGATGTGACAGGAGCCGGCGCGCCGTCGTCGGGTGTCGCCTCCGACTGAGTGGGATGGTCGTTGACGAGGGTCATTGCAAAGCCTCCGCGAAGGGGCCCAGCGCGAGGGCCGGGAAGAATGTGAGCGCAGCGACGAGGACGATCGTGCCGGTGAGAAGACCGGCGAACAGCAGTCCCGTGGTGGGGAGCGTGCCGGGTCCGGCCGGACTTCGACGCTTGGTCACGAGTGAGCCGGCGAGAGCCAGAACGAACACGATCGGAAGGAATCGGCCGAGCAACATCGCAATGCCGAGGGAGGTCTGGAACCAGTCGTCGGTCACGGTCAGTCCGCCGAACGCACTTCCGTTGTTGTTCGACGCGGAGGCGTAGGCATAGAGCACCTCGCTGAACCCGTGGATCGAACCCGGAGTTCCAGGGTCGCCGCTGTTGCCGAGCGCTCCGCTGGTGGAACCGAGGATCACCGTGACACCGGTCCCGATCAGAACGAGCGCCGGCATGACCAGTACCGACAGCGCTGCCATCGTGATCTCGCGTCTGCCGAGCTTCTTCCCGAGGTATTCGGGCGTGCGTCCGACCAGAAGCCCACCCACGAACACGGCGATGACGGCCAGCACCAGCATTCCGTAGAGGCCGGTCCCGACTCCGCCGGGTGCGACCTCGCCAAAGAGCATGTTCAGGATGACGACTCCACCGCCGAGCGGGGACATGGCGTCGTGCGCGGAGTTGACTGCACCGGTCGATGTTCCGGTGGTGTTGACTGCGAACAGGGCCGAGCCGGGAATGCCGAATCGTTGTTCCTTGCCCTCCATCATGGCGCCGGCGGCCTGCGCAGCGACGCCACGAGTACCGGATTCCGCAGCGAGCGTCACGGCGAGAATGCCGGCCCACAGCAACGCCATGACGGCGAGGATCGACAGACCCTGCTTGCGTTCTCCGACGAGGGTTCCGAAGGTGCGCGTCAATGCGACCGGGATCAACAGCAGGGCGATGATCTCGACGATGTTGGACAGCGGCGTCGGATTCTCGAACGGGTGCGCCGAGTTGGCCCCCAGGATTCCGCCACCGTTGGTACCGAGCTCTTTGATCGCTTCCTGAGAGGCGACAGGAGCGAGTGCGTTCGTGATCGAGCTGCCGTCCAGACCCGTCGAGGCGAAACCGCTGTGGAACGACATGACGACGCCCTGCGTCAGCAGGATCAGCGCCACGACGAACGACAACGGCAGCAGGATCCGCAGTACGCCGCGCGTGAGATCGACCCAGAAGTTTCCGAGTTCACCTCCGCTGCGCACACGGACGAACCCGCGGATCACCGCGACGGCCACAGCCAGTCCGACTGCGGCAGAGACGAAGTTCTGTACTGCGAGGCCGAGAGGTTGAGTCAGATTGCTCATCGTCGTCTCGGGTGAGTACGACTGCCAGTTGGTGTTGGTGACGAAGGAGATCGCCGTGTTGAACGCGACCGACGGGCTGACGCCCGGCAGCGAGTTGTTCAGTGGCAGAACACCTTGAACACGTTGGAGGGCGTAGAGGAAGAAGACGCCGGCAGCAGAGAAGCCCAGCAGCGACAAGGCGTAGCCGACCCACGTCTGTTCCGCGCGGGGGTCGATCCGGCACACGCGATACAGCAGAGATTCCACCCGCCAGTCCGCCGTTGCCGATACCGACCTGCTCGTCGGCTTCGGCGGGTCGAGCGTGGTGGTCGTGGTGATCGTCGATCCCGCAGCCTGTCGTGCGGCAGAGCTGACCACTTCGTCACGAGCACGTTCATCTCGCGGAGTGGTGAAGACGCGCGCCATGTGGTCGCCGAGGGGAACGTAGGCGGCAGCGAGCACGATCACGACGGCCGCGATCTGAAGCCCGGCCGCAAGTGCGGGAGTCACGGCTCAGAACCTCTCGGGGTCGAGCAAGGCGATCAGCAGGTACACCGCAAGTGCCGCGGAGACCACGATCAACATCACGCTCTCGATTCCAGCGGCGGTCATGCGGATCGACCGAGTCGAAGAACGGTGAACACCAGCGCAGCGAAACCTGCTGCCGCGGTGAGTAGGTAGGCCAGGTCAGCCATGGATGCAATCCTCGTGAAACGGCGACGACCTGCCGGCGGATGCTCGGCAGCTACGCCAGCGTCCACCCCCTACGCGCCCATCTCGGCCTTACTGACGCTCTGTTGACGCTGCGAGCAGGCGCTTTGATGCGATCTTTACGCCACGCACCGGAATCATCCCCGCCGAACCCTCGGCGCCGGCTGACACTTCGGACAGCTGAAGGACGACCGATTCATGAACTTCTCGCGGCGGATGGGAGCGCCGCAGCGAGGGCACGGGAGACCCTCCTGGCCGTATGCGGCCAGTGACCGGTCGAAGTACCCCGACTGACCGTTCACGTTGACGTACAGCGCGTCGAAGGAGGTGCCGCCCTGCGCCAGTGCCTCCCCCATGACAGCGTGCGCGTTGTTCAGCAACCTGCGCAGCGCCGGGCGAGTCAGTGAATCGGTGAGTCGATTGCCGTGGATCTTGCTGCGCCACAACGACTCGTCGGCGTAGATGTTGCCCACGCCCGACACGACGGTCTGATCGAGGAGAGCGCGCTTGATCTCGGTGTGCTTGCCCCGCATCGCCGTCACCACGGACTCCGCGTCGAACTGGGGGTCGAGTGGGTCGCGGGCGATGTGCGCCACGGGAACCGGGACCCGGGAGCCGTCGACCTCCACGAGGTCGGCGACCGCCCACCCGCCGAACGTCCGCTGATCGACGAATCGCAGATCCGTGCCGCTGCCCAGTCGGGCGCGGATGCGGAGATGCTTCTCGTCGGGTGCGTCCGCGGGCTGGACGAGCATCTGCCCGCTCATGCCCAGGTGCACCACGATCGACTCGAGCGGGCCGGTCGCGTCGTCGTTCGCGGCGACCACGAGCCAGAGGTACTTGCCACGGCGCTCGGCGGACACGACGGTGGTGCCGGCCAGTCGCGACTGGAGATCGAGACTTCCCTCGAGATGCCGTCGAGCGGCACGCGGATGAAGGACCTCGATGTCGACGAGGGTCTCCCCCACGACGTGCGACGCGAGTCCGCGTCGCACCACCTCGACCTCGGGAAGTTCAGGCATTCCGGTCGGACGACATCTCCGGGGTCGGGCCGGCGATCAGCGCTGCGGAGGCCGATTCACTGAGAGCGTTCCAGGCCGCGCTGGCGGCGCGCTGCTCGGCTTCCTTCTTCGAGCGCCCCACGCCCTGCCCGTGCGGCGATCCGCCGACGAGCACGGTGGCCGTGAACTCCTTGTCGTGGTCCGGTCCCGTCGCGGTGATCTCGTACGCGGGAACACCGAGACCCTTCTCGGCCGTGAGCTCCTGCAGGCTGGTCTTCCAGTCGAGGCCGGCACCGAGACGCGGTCCACGCTCGAGCAACGCGTCGAACAGACGCAGCACCACCTCGCGTGCGACGTCGATGCCGTGCTCGACGTGGATGGCGCCGAGAAGCGATTCCATGCCGTCCGCGAGGATCGACGGCTTGTCGCGCCCACCGGTCATCTCCTCGCCCTTGCCCAGAAGCAGGTGCGCACCGAGTCCGCCGTCACCCAGTTGGCGAGCCACCTCGGCGAGCGCGTGCATGTTGACCACGCTCGCGCGGATCTTGGCCAGCTCGCCCTCCGACTTGTCGGGGTGGGCGCTGTACAGCTGCTCGGTGATGCTCAGACCCAGAACGGAATCTCCGAGGAACTCGAGGCGTTCGTTCGTGGGTAGCCCACCGTTCTCGTACGCGTACGAGCGGTGGGTGAGAGCGTGGACGAGCAGGTCGTGGTCCAGAGACACGCCAAGAGCGGCGAGAAGCGATGCATGATCGTCCTCGCCGCTCCGGTCTGTCGCTGGCGACTGTGAGGTCACCGTCAGACTGCCGCGGTGACCTGGCGACCCTTGTAGGTGCCGCAGTTCGGGCACACCGTGTGGGGCAGGGTCTTCTCGCCGCACCCGCGGTTGGGGCAGGTGATGAGGGTGGGTGCAGTGGTCTTCCACTGGCTGCGTCGCGATCGGGTGTTGGACCGCGACATCTTGCGCTTCGGAACAGCCACTTCTACTTCTCCTCGTACTCGTTCGGTGCAATGTCGTGCTGGTGAAGCACGGGTCGTGCAGGCGCAGGGTGCGCCGGCCGACTAGGTCTGGTCGGTGTCGGTCTGCAGCTTCGCCGCGAGACCGGCCCAGCGAGGATCAATTGTCTCATGCGCATGACCCGGTTCCGCAATCGACAGGCGGATGCCGCACTCCGGGCACAGTCCCTGGCAGTCCTCGGTGCACAGGGGTCGCAGCGGCAGGGTGAGCCCCGCCACGTCCACGATCAGTGGTTCGAGATCGATCGCGTCGTCCTCGACCCGGTAGAGATCGTCCTCGTCCGTGGTGGCCTCGGTGACGCTGTTCGGGTACGCGTACAGCTCCGTCAGGTGGAGCTGCACGTGTGACGTGAACGGCTCGAGGCACCGCGAGCACTCACCGACGGTGTCGGCGTCGACCGTGCCGCTGACAAGCACACCCTCGGACACGGACTCGAACCGGAGATCGAGATCGATGTCGGCCCCCTCCTGGATCGCGATCAGGTCCAGACCGATGCGCGACGGGGAGGGAACGGTGCGAGCGACCGGCATCATCGACCCTGCGCGGCGACCCAGACGACGGGTGTCCACCACCAGCCCCGAGACGGGTTCGGCGGAGTGGCGACGAGCAGCGGGAGACAACGAACGATCCTTTCACGGGCGGTGCGGGCAACCACTCCACGATACGGGAGCGTCAGGTCAGCGCCAAATCACACCAGCCATCCCTGCGAGGAGGGATCTGCGTGGCGGTCAGTAGCGCGAGCGGCCCTCACCACGCGAGTCGGCGAAATCGGTGTCGTAACTCGGAACGCCACTGCCGGTGCGGAGCTGCTGCCGTCCCCGACCGACGGACCGCAACGTGCCGGAGAGGATCTCCTCGAACTCCGCGAACTTCGTGTCGACGTAGAGGTCGCACTCGGTACGCAGACGATCGGACTCGGCGTGCGCCGCGTCGATGACCCGAGCGGACTCCGCGTGCGCGGACTGCACCACCTCGGTCTGCGAGACCAGGCGCTCCTGCTCGGCGAGACCCTCGGCGACGGAACGCTCGTAGGCCGCCTTGCCGGCGTCGATCGAGCGAGCGGACTCGACGCGGCCGCGCTCGGTCAGCGTCTCGTACTCGTGCTCCGCGTCCGCGATGGTGGCGTCGGCGCGCGCGGTGGCGTCGGCGACGAGGCTCTCGGCGTGCGCGGTGGCCTCGGCGACCATCCGGTCGGCGTGGGCCTTCGCGTCGGCCAGGAGTCGATCGGCCTCGTCCCGCGCGTTCTCCACCGTGCTGGTGGCTTCCGCGTCGGCCGACGAGATCGTCTTCTCGGCACCGGTCCGTGCGTCCGACACCAGCTTGTCGCGGTGGTCCAGCACGTCCTGCGCGTCGTCGAGCTCACCCGGAATGGCGTCTCGGACGTCGTCCAGCAGCTCCAGCACATCACCACGCGGGACGACGCATCCCGCGGTCATCGGGACGCCGCGCGCCTCCTCGACGATCGCGACGAGCTCGTCGAGCGCCTCGAATACCCGGTACACCGTGCTCGGCCCTCACTTCGATCGACAGTCTCTGAGTTCGGCGACCACACCCGTCGGGCGCGATCTCCGGTGTCAGTGTGCCCGGTACGCGCACCGGTCCGCACGATTGTCCCCCGGTGTGTCGCCGTCCGGCCCGGTCAGGAGCGCTCGGCGAGCCGGGCCAGCAGTCGGTCGTGCACGGCGGCCGGGACCATCGTCGTGACGTCTCCGCCAAGTCGCGCGATCTCCTTGATGAGCGAGCTCGACAGGCTGCTGTGCACCGGGTCGGTTCCGAGGAACACCGTGTCCACGCCGGTGAGTCGCCGGTTCATCTGCGCCATCTGCACCTCGTAGTCGAAGTCGGCGGCGTTGCGCAGACCCTTGACGATGGCGGTGGCCCCGGACTCCGACGCGAAGTCGACGAGCAACCCCTGCCACGTCGCGACGCGCACACCCTGCAGATGAGTGGTGGCCTGCGCCAGCATCTCGACCCGTTCGTCGACGGTGAAGAGTCCACTCTTGTTGGGGTTCACCACCACCGTGACGATGACCTCGTCGAATTGCGTTGCGACGCGCGAGATCACGTCGAGATGACCGTTGTGGATCGGATCGAAGGATCCCGGGACCAGGGCGCGGCTCATGGTGGGTGAACGTATCAGCTTCCCTGTGCGGGGTGCTCGATCTGCGCGACCTCGAACCGGGCCATGTCGATGCGAGCCTCGCCGTAGCGCTTGGCCTTCAATTCGACGAGCCCAGCGGGCCACAGCGTCGCGGGCGAGCGCGAGGACCGCTCGACGACCACGAGGGCGTCCTCGGCGAGCCATTCGCCCTCGACGAGTCGGTCCAACACCGAGGACACGGCGCCGTCCGACACGGAGTACGGAGGATCGGCGAGCACGAGGTCGTAGCGGCGCTCCGGTGTCCCGCCGACGACGGCCGCGACGGGCGCGGTACGCACCTGCGCTCCCGGCAGTCCCACGGACTCGATGTTCCGGGCGACCACGGCCGCCGCGCGCGCGTCGTTCTCGACGAGGAGGACGTGCTCGGCTCCGCGCGAGAGCGCTTCGAGGCCGAGAGCGCCCGATCCCGCGTACAGGTCCAGCACCGACGCACCGTCGAGGTACATCCGGCTCTCGAGCGCACTGAAGAGCGCCTCTCGGACCCGGTCCGCGGTGGGTCTGGTGCCGCGGGACGGCACGACGAGCGAACGCCCGCCGGCCGTCCCGGCCACGATCCTGGTCACTGCGAGACCCTGTCAGGAGCGGTCGGTGGTGTCGCCGACGGCGATGACGCAGATCAGGTCCCCGCCCTCGACCTGCGCGACACCGGACAGAGCCAGACGGGTGACGGTGCCCGCCCGCGGCGCGGTGACGGCTGCTTCCATCTTCATCGCCTCGATCGTCGCGACGGTCTCCCCCGCCGACACCGACTGACCCTCCGTCACCGTCAAGGTGACGACCCCGGCGAACGGCGCCGCCAGATGTGACGGATCGTCCCGGTCCGCCTTCTCCGTCGTCGGCGCATCCGCCGAGATCGACCTGTCCCGCACCGACACCGGCCGCAACTGACCGTTCAGGATGCACATCACCGTCCGCATCCCCGCATCATCGGGCTCCGAGATCGCCTCGAGCCCGATCAGCAGATCCACACCCTTCTCCAGGCGCACCCGATGCTCGTCCCCGCGGCGCAACCCGTAGAAGAACTGATTCGCCGACAACCCCGAGGTGTCCCCGTACTTCTCCCGGTGCTCCGCCAACTCCTTCGCCGGCCCCGGGAACAACAGATGATTGAGACGATCACGCCGCTCCGCCGACGTGCCGGAGAGCAGCACCTCGTCCTGCGTCGTCAACGTCGCCTCCCCACGCCCGGCGCCGCGCCCCGCCAACGCGGTGGTGCGGAACGGCTCCGGCCACCCACCGGCCGGGGTGCCCAGATCGCCGCGCAGGAACCCGATCACCGAATCGGGGATGTCGAACTTCCCCGGATCCGCCGCGAAGTCCTCCATCGACACCCCCGCACCGACCAGGTGCAACGCCAGATCGCCCACCACCTTCGACGACGGCGTCACCTTGATCAGCCGGCCCAGCAACCTGTCCGCGTCCGCGTACGCCTTCTCCACGTCCTCGAACCGGTCCCCCAGACCCAACGCGATGGCCTGCTGACGCAGGTTGGACAGCTGCCCACCCGGGATCTCGTGGGTGTAGACCCGCCCGGTCGGGGCGGGGAGCCCGGACTCGAACGGGGCGTACACCTTTCGGATCGCCTCCCAGTACGGCTCCAGATCGCACACCGCCGCCAGATCCAACCCGGTGTCCCGCTCGGTGTGCGCCGCCGCCGCCACGATCGCCGACAACGCCGGCTGACTGGTCGTGCCCGCCATCGACGCCGACGCCCCGTCCACAGCATCCGCCCCGGCCTGCCACGCCGCCAGGTACGTCGCCAACTGACCACCCGGGGTGTCGTGGGTGTGCACGTGCACCGGCAGGTCGAAATTCTTGCGCAGCGCCGTCACCAACGTCGTCGCCGCCGGCGCCCGCAGAAGCCCCGCCATGTCCTTGATCGCCAACACGTGCGCGCCGGCGTCGACGATCTGCTCCGCCAACCGCAGGTAGTAGTCGAGGGTGTAGAGCTTCTCGTCGGGGTTCGACAGGTCACCGGTGTACGACATCGCCACCTCGGCGATCGTCGTGCCGGTCTCGCGGACGGCGTCGATCGCGGGGCGCATCTGATCGACGTTGTTCAGCGCGTCGAAGATGCGGAAGATGTCGACACCCGTCGCCGCCGCTTCCTCGACGAATGCTGTCGTCACCCGCTCCGGGTAGGGGGTGTAGCCGACGGTGTTACGCCCGCGCAGCAACATCTGCAGGGCGATGTTCGGCACCGCCTCGCGTAGCGCCGCCAACCGCTCCCACGGATCCTCGTGCAGGAACCGCAGCGCCACGTCGTACGTCGCACCGCCCCAGCACTCGATCGACAACAGTTCGGGTGTGGTCCGCGCGACGTAGGGGGCGACCATCAGCAGTCCCGAGGTCCGCACGCGCGTGGCCAACAGGGACTGGTGGGCGTCGCGGAACGTGGTGTCGGTGACGCCCAACGCCTTTCGCTGACGCAGGTCGCGGGCGAAACCCTCGGGACCGAGCTCGAGCAGCCGCTGCCGAGACCCGTCGCGCGGCGCGACGGACAGATCGATGTCCGGCAGCTTGTCCTGTGGGTAGACCGTGCTCGGACGCTCGCCGTGCGGCTTGTTCACCGTCACGTCCGCGAGGTAGGTCAGGATCTTGGTACCGCGATCGCCGGACGACCGCGCCGTCAACAGCTCGGGTCGCTCCTCGATGAACGACGTCGTGACGTTGCCCGCACGGAAGTCCTCGTCCTGCAGAAGTCCCTGCAGGAAGCCGATGTTCGTCGAGACACCGCGGATACGGAACTCCGCCAACGCCCGCCGCGACCGCGCCACCGCGTCCTCGAACGTGCGACCACGGCAGGTGAGCTTCACCAGCATCGAGTCGAAGTACGCCGACACCTCCGCACCCAACGTCGTCCCACCGTCGAGACGGATACCCGCACCGCCCGGGGTGCGGTACGCGGTGATACGGCCGGTGTCCGGGCGGAACCCGTTCGCCGGGTCCTCCGTCGTGATGCGGCACTGCATCGCCGCACCCCGGATCCGGATGTCCTCCTGCCGCAACCCCAGATCCTCGAGGGACTCCCCCGAGGCGATCCGCAACTGCGACTGCACCAGGTCGACATCGGTGATCTCCTCGGTCACCGTGTGCTCGACCTGGATCCGCGGATTCATCTCGATGAACACATGGTTACCGTCCCGGTCCACCAGGAACTCCACCGTGCCCGCACACGAGTACCCGATCTTGCGCGCGAACGCCACAGCGTCACTGCACAACCGGGCCCGCAGCTCGTCCGAGATGTTCGGCGCCGGCGCCAGCTCCACCACCTTCTGGTGACGGCGCTGCACCGAGCAGTCACGCTCGAAGAGATGGATCACATCGCCGTGGGTGTCCGCGAGAATCTGCACCTCGATGTGCCGCGGCTCGACCACCGCCTGCTCCAGGAACACCGTCGCGTCACCGAACGCCGACTCCGCCTCCCGCGCCGCCGCCTCGATCGCCGCACGCAACCCCGACGGCTCCGCCACCCGCCGCATACCGCGGCCACCACCGCCCGCGACCGCTTTGACGAACACCGGGAACGTCATCGACTCCGACGCCGCCACCAACGCATCGACATCCGTCGACGGCTCCGACGACGCCAACACCGGCAACCCGGCATCCTTCGCCGCCGCGATCGCCCGCGCCTTGTTACCCGTCAGCTCCAACACCTCCGCCGACGGACCCACGAATGTGATCCCCGCCGCCGCACACGCCGCCGCCAACTCCGGATTCTCCGACAGGAACCCGTACCCCGGATAGATCGCGTCCGCACCCGCACGCACCGCCGCGTCGACGATCAGATCCACCGACAGGTAGTTGCGCACCGGATGCCCCGGCTCACCGATCTCGTACGCCTCGTCGGCCTTCGTCCGATGCACCGAATTGCGGTCCTCGAACGGGAACACCGCCACCGTCTGCGCCTCGAGTTCGTACGCCGCACGGAACGCACGGATCGCGATCTCGCCGCGATTTGCCACCAGCACCTTGGAGAACATTCCGGTCAACCTACCTTCAGTACGGGCGAGACGGAGCTATGACTTGTCCAGATATGAGACACGGGTGACATCGACCGCGGACCGCATCATCGCCGCGAGCCCGGGGTGCTCCACGAGCCCCGGGTCCCGATCGACGACGTCGCGGGCGAAGGTCTGGGCCGCGGTGATGATGTCGAGGTGATCGAGGAGCGACAACAGTCGCAGGGTCGTCGTGGTGCCCGACTGCGCTGCGCCCAGCACGTCGCCCTCCCGGCGTTGCCGTAGATCGAGAACGGCGAGCTCGAACCCGTCGGTCGTCGCCGCGACGGCGTCGAGCCTCGCGTAGGTGGGGGTGCCCGGTGCGAGCTCGGTGAGCAGGATGCACAGACCCTGGTGGCCGCCACGACCGATGCGGCCACGCAACTGATGCAGCTGACTCACGCCGAACCGGTCGGCGTCCACGATGACCATGACCGTGGCGTTGGGGACGTCGACACCGACCTCCACCACGGTGGTGCAGACGAGGACGTCGATGTCGCCGTCGTTGAACGCGGACATCACCTCGTCCTTCTCCTCCGTGGGCAGCCGCCCGTGCAGCAACCCGACGCGCAGGTTCGCCAGAGCGCCGGCGCGGAGCGACTCGTACACATCGACCGCCGACGCGGTGTCCGGAGTGTCCTTGCCGAGATCCTCGGGCTTCTCGTCGCCGATCCGCGAACACACCACGTAGGCCTGGCGGCCGGCGGCCACCTCCTCGGAGATCCGGCTCCACGCTCGCTCGACCCATGCAGGTCTGTGCTGGGCGGGAACGACCGAGGTGCGGATGGGCGCGCGTCCGCGGGGAAGCTCACGCAGGGTGGACGTCTCGAGATCGCCCAGCGTGGTCATGGCGATCGTCCGCGGAATGGGCGTGGCCGTCATGACCAGCAGGTGCGGGCTGACGCCCTCTCTCGCCTTCGCGCGCAACGCGTCCCGCTGCTCGACTCCGAAGCGGTGCTGCTCGTCGACCACAACCATCCCGAGGTCGAAGAACGACACCGTGCTCTGGATGAGTGCGTGAGTGCCGATGACGATGCCTGCGTCTCCGGTCACGATCGACAACAGCGCGGCACGTTTCGCGGCCGTCGACATCGATCCGGTCAGCAGCACCACTCGGGTGGCGCGGTCGGGCGCACCCAGTTCCCCGGCCGTCGCGAGCGCCCCGAGTTGCCGCGTGATCGACCGGTGGTGCTGTGTGGCGAGCACCTCGGTGGGTGCCAACAACGCGCACTGCAGTCCCGCGTCCACCACCTGCAGCATGGCGCGCAGAGCGACGATCGTCTTGCCCGATCCCACCTCACCCTGCAGGAGCCGGCTCATCGGCCGAGTGCGGGACAGGTCGCTCTCGATCTCCTCGGCGACCTCCTTCTGCCCGTCGGTCAGCTCGAACGGCAGCACCTCGTCGAAGGCGGCGGCGACACCGTCGGCCACGCGCGGGCAGGCCGGCGCCGTGCGCACCGCCACCGAGTGGCGCCGTTCGGCGAGCACCAACTGCAACGCCGTCGCCTCGTCGAAGCGCAGACGGTAGCGCGCGTTCTCGATATCGTCCTCGGACTCCGGAAAGTGCACGACCCGCAGTGCGTCGTCGAGGCTCATCAGCGCATGCTCGGCGCGCACCGTCTCGGGCAGCGGATCCTCGACGCGATCGAGCTGGTCCAGGACCTGACGCACGCAGCGCAGGAAGGTCCAACTCTCGACCTCCCGCGTCGCCGCGTACATGGGAAGGAACGGAAGCGACAGCATGGACATGTTCACCGCACCGGAACTGTCCGTGGCGCCGCGAGCCATGCCGGCGAGCTCGCCGCCGCCGTGCGGGCGCCCCACCAGGTCGTCCTCGTCGCCCTCGAGCATCAGGTAACCGGGGTGGTTCAGCGACCAGGACGTCCGGAACCAC
Organism: Rhodococcus sp. NBC_00294; assembly: GCF_036163995.1. Classification (NCBI taxonomy): domain Bacteria; kingdom Bacillati; phylum Actinomycetota; class Actinomycetes; order Mycobacteriales; family Nocardiaceae; genus Rhodococcus; species Rhodococcus sp. NBC_00294. Next base: position 2,736,816 of record NZ_CP108043.1, on the reverse strand, counting down.
TTGACCGTGCCCGAGAACATCGCGCGCGACCCCACCGTGATGTTGTGACGCACCTTGTGACCGTTGAAGAAGGTGGCGGAGACGTTCTGACCGTCGCACGTGAGCACGACCTTGAGCATGTGGCCCTTGCGCGCCTTCATGGGCACGAGGTCCGCCTTGGACACCGTCCCCACGACGGTGATGCGTTCACCGTCGTCCGGGTCCTTGCGGGCCAGCTCCTGACCCTGTGTCACGTAGCGGAAGGGGTAGTGACGCAGCAGGTCCTCGACCGTGACGAGACCGAACGCCGTCTCGAGCGGATCGGCGGCCCTGCGACCCAGTACGTGGTCGAGCCGGTCACCGAGCTGAACCACCGCGCTGCTCCCGTCCTGATGCTGCCGCCATCTGTGCGACCATTCCACCAGGCACCTGGGGCATCGGCGCGCGCGGGCCGGTTTGGACTCGGGGCACCCGAGCGGCTAGTCTTGCAGGGTTGCGTCTGACGCGTCCGGCATGCCCGGAGGTATCGGGCGCAGTTGTACGAAGATCTTGCCCCACACCGGCCACGGTTCGAATCGTGTCCCGGTCTCACCTCGAATACCAAGGAGTTCGCGACTATGGCTGCCGTCTGCGACGTATGCGCCAAGGGACCCGGCTTCGGTAAGTCGGTTTCGCACTCGCACCGCCGTACCAACCGTCGCTGGAACCCCAACATCCAGACCGTCCGCGCGCAGGTCGCGCCGGGTAACTCTCGTCGGCTCAATGTGTGCACCTCGTGCCTCAAGGCCGGCAAGGTGGTCCGGGGCTGACGTTCCCGCACGACATTTTCACGGCAAGGCCCCGATACCTCGGTATCGGGGCCTCTGTCGTCTCCGGCGACTCTGTCGTTTCCGGAGCCGAGCAGTCCTGGTCTAAGTTCGAACGATGACCGAATCAGTCGACCCCCCGGCCACGTCCCCCGTCACCGTCGAGGACGGTGTCCTGTACGTGCGGGTGGCGACGCCCCGCGGCGGCAACGTGCTGAACGGCGAGGCGATGGCCGCAGGCGCTGCGTCGCTGTCCGATCTCGACGAGTCCGTGGGCGCCGTGCTGCTCGTCGGCGCCGAATCCAACTTTTGCGCCGGTGGCGACGTGCGCGCCTTCCACGGGGCGCCCGACAGAAGCGCGTTCGTCCGGCAGCTCGCCGACACGTTCCACGATTTCGTCCGCGCGCTCACCTCGGTGTCGGTCCCCGTCGTGGCGGGAGTACCGGGCTGGGCAGCGGGAGCGGGCATGTCGCTCGTGTGTCACGCCGACATCGCGATCGGCGGTCGATCCACCCGGCTCCGTCCCGCGTATCCGGCGCTCGGCTTCACTCCGGACGGCGGTCTGACGTGGGCTCTCCCCCGCATCATCGGCACCCGCCGCGCGCGCGACATCCTGCTCACCGACGGCGTTCTCGGCTCGGACGAGGCCTACCGCCTGGGTCTGCTGACACGGTTGGTCGGTGACGACGTCATCGCATCGGAGGCCGAGCGGGTGGCGCGCTCTCTCGCGGCCGGGCCCACCGAGGTGTCCCGTGCGACCAAGCGGTTACTGCTCGCCTCGGACTCCGCGTCGCTGTCCGATCAGCTCGACGCCGAGACCGACTCGATCGCTCACCAGGCGTCCACCGCGGACGGCATCGAGGGTGTCGACGCCTTCGTGGAGAAGCGCCGGCCGTCCTTCGGCCACTGACGGCCGCCTCAGTCCAGACGCCAGTCGACGGGTTCCTCGCCCAGCGTCGCGAGATGGTCGTTCACGGTGCTGAACGGCCGTGACCCGAAGAACCCCCGCGACGCGGACAGCGGTGAAGGATGGACGGACTCGACCGTGGGCGTGGACCCGAGCAGCGGCTTGGCCGTCGCGGCGTCGCGTCCCCAGAGGACCGCGACCAGGGGGCGGCCGGGTCGGTTCACCAGAGCGGTGATCGCCTGCGCCGTCACCGCTTCCCAGCCCTTGCGCCGGTGCGACGCCGCCTTGCCCGGTTCCACGGTCAGAACACGGTTCAACAGGAGCACACCACGATCGGCCCACGGAGACAGATCACCGGTGGTGGGCGTCGGCAGGCCGAGATCGGCGCTGTACTCGGTGAAGATGTTCGCGAGGCTGCGCGGGACCGGCCGCACGTCGGGTGCGACCGAGAAGCTCAGTCCCACAGCATGTCCCGGCGTCGGGTAGGGATCCTGTCCCAGCACCAGCACACGCACCTCCTCGAACGGGCGGCTGAAGGCGCGCAGCACGTCCTCCCCGGCGGGCAGGTAGCCTCGCCCGGCGGCGTTCTCGGCGCGCAGGAAGTCGCCCATCCGGGCGATGTCGTCGGCCACCGGACCGAGCGCGGACGCCCACCCCGGATCCGCGACGGGCGCCGTCACGACAGCACGCGCAGCGCGCCCCGGTAGTACTCCGCATTGGCCTTGTACATCGCGACGTTGACGTCCACGTGCCCCTCCGCCACCTCGTGGCTCTCGCGGACCTTTGCCGGAACCCCCAGTGCCATCCGGCGTTCGGGCACGACGGCGTCGAAGGGGACCACGGCGCCGGCGCCGACGATCGCGCCGGATCCGATGGACGCGCCGTTGAGGACGACACTGCCCGACGCGATGAGGACCGCGTCTCCGATGGTCGCCCCCTCGACGTGCGCGTTGTGCCCGACGACGCACCCGGCGCCGATCACGGTCGGATGGATCGGCGTGCAGTGCACGACGGTGCCGTCCTGAATGTTCGTGTCCTGCCCCACGGTGATGGTCCCGTAGTCGCCGCGCAGCACCGCCCCGGGCCACACCGACACTCCCGCAGCGCGTGTCACCGCACCGATGACGACGGCATCGGGATGCACATAGGCGGTGGGGTGGATGTCGGGTTCACGGTCACCGAGTGCGTAGACGGTCATGGCTCCAGCATGTCATCCGGTCAGATCCTTCACCATGCACACCGACTGCTCCTCGTGCCGGTAGAGGCCGAACTTCGGTACGAGCGGTCGATACCCACTCGAGGTGTAGAGGCCGATGGCCTCGGGTTGACGCAATCCGGTCTCGAGGACCAGTCGTAGCCGGCCAGCGTCGCGGGCGGTGTCCTCGATCGTCCGCAGCAGGGCACGCGCGACGCCCGCGCCTCGCGCCTCGGTGCGGACGTACATGCGCTTGATCTCCGCGTCGCCGGTGCGCAGGCCCTCCGCCTCGGGTCCTCCGTGCTCGTGGGTCCGCCAGCCGCCCATACCGACGACGGCGCCGTCCAGGTCGGCCCGCAGCATCACGCCGTGCGGCGGCAGGAACTCTCGGACGTCGAGCGGCGTCTCGTCGGGGCCGCCGTAGCGGCGCACGTACTCCTGCTGGACCTCGTCGATCATCGCGACCACGTCCGGGTCGTCGAGCCGAGTGGTCGTGACCGTCAGAAGCTCGTCCATGCCGCAGGTCCTTCCCATCGCACACCGTCCACCGTGACTCCTGTTCCCGCACTCACGGATCCGATCCGGCGCCAGCCGGTCGGCACGTCGTCGGAGGCGAAGGTCGCGAGCAGCACGTGGTCCTCCCCGCCGCCGAGAGCCCAGTGCAGCGGGTCGACGCCGAGTTCGGTGCCGGCGTGCACCACGTCCTCGGGGATCTCCATGTCGGCCGACGAGATGTCGAGCCGCACAGCGGACATCGCCGCCAGATGTCCCGCGTCGCCGATCACGCCGTCGGACACGTCGCACATCGACGACGCTCCCGCGCGCGCCGCGGCCGGACCGTCGGCGGGATCGGGCGTCGGGACGCGATGTGCTGCCAGCAGATCCGGGTGGGTGGTCGAGCCCGCCTCGTACAGTGCCCACCCAGCAGCGGACCGGCCGGTGGGTCCGGACAGTGCGAGCACGTCCCCCGGCCGGGCACCGGACCGCAGCACCGGGGGTCGACCCTCGAGGTCACCCAGCGCGGTGATCGACAACACCAGCCGGTCCCCTCCCGTGACGTCCCCGCCGACGATCGACGCGCCGACTCGCGTCGCCTCCGCCCACAGACCCGCGGTGAGCGCGTCCACGTCCGACACCGCGGTGGTCGACGGGCACGACATCGAGACGAGGAATCCCGTGCACCGCGCGCCCATCGCGGCGATGTCCGCGGCGTTCTGCGCTATGGCCTTTCGGCCGACGTCGTGGTGACTCGACCAGTCGAGGCGGAAGTGTCGACCCTCCACCAGCATGTCGGTCGTGACGACGACGCGGGAATCGGGGGCGGCGATCACCGCCGCGTCGTCCCCCGGCCCGATCGCGACCGATGGGGGGTGGACACGGCCGGCCGTCGCGCGGCCGATGAGTGCGAACTCACCGAGGTCCCCCACCGTCCCGGTCGCGGGATCGTCCGCCTGTGACACAGAACTCCTCCATCACCGTCGTGGATCACCGTCGTGCAGCATCCCACGGGGCCTCGTCGTCGTCACGCATCCGGGCCCCCGTCAGGGCGCGGGTAACGTTTCCGCCGAGACCGTTCGACACGAGGGAGCACGATGACGCAGGACGAACCGACCGCGACGGACGAGTCGGCCACGGGTCTGCACCCCGCTCTAATCGCCACCGCGATCGCCCTGCCCGTCGCGCTCGTCGTCGGCATCATCGTCGCGGCGGTCATGGCGAACAGAACTCCCGTCCGCGAGCCCGTCGCTCTCGGCGCGGTCCCCTCGCCGCTCGCCGAGAGCACCCAGTGCGCGACGTTGCTCGGCGCACTGCCCGAGACGTTCGACTCGTTCACTCGCGCCGAGCTGGCCGACCCCGCGCCCGTGGGTGCGGCCGCCTGGCAGTCCGAGGACGTCACCGACCCCATCGTGCTGCGGTGTGGGCTCGAGCGTCCGGCGGAATTCGATCAGGCCGCCGCTCTCGACGTCGTCGACGGCGTGCAGTGGTTCCGGGTGTCGGGCGCGGATCAGGGCCTCGCCGCGAGCACCTGGTTCGTCGTCGACCGGGGCGTGTACGCCGCGGCCACCATCCCCGACGGCACGGGCCCCACACCGATCCAGGCCCTGTCTGCCGCGGTGTCGGGAGCCCTTCCGCAGACGCCGCTGGACCCCGCTCCGATCAACTGATCCGGCAGGGCCGACCTCTCACCGCAGTCCGGTCCCCCGTGCGAGCGCGGTGTCGACGAGAGTGCCGACGAGCTGCGAGTAGCCGACGCCCGTCGCCTCCCACATCCGCGGGTACATCGAGATGGCCGTGAAGCCGGGCATCGTGTTGATCTCGTTGATCACCGGACCGTCGTCGGTCACGAAGAAGTCGACGCGCGCGAGACCTTGCAGATCCAGCGCAGCGAAGGCACGGACCGCGATCTCCCGCAGCACCGTCGAGACGTCGTCGTCCAGCAGGGCCGGGATGTCGAACTCGACCACGTCGTCGAGGTACTTGCTGTCGAAGTCGTAGAACGTCGCACCACCGGCCGACGCCGAGGCCTCGTCCATGCGGATCTCGGCGACGACGCTGGCGCGGACGGAGCCGTCCGGCATCTCCAGGACACCGCACTCCACCTCGCGGCCGACGATGGCGGCCTCGATCACGACTTTCGGATCATGTTCTCGCGCAACGGCCACCGCGTCGTCCAACTCGGCCCAGTCGACGATGCGCGTGATCCCGATCGACGATCCGCCGCGGGCCGGCTTCACGAACGCGGGGAGACCGATGACGTCGCGCTCGTCGGAGGTCAGGGTCTCGCGATCGCGGCGCAGGACGACCTGGCGCCCGACGGGAAGGCCCTCGGCCGCGAGCAGCTTCTTGGTGAACTCCTTGTCCATCGCCGCGGCGCTCGCGAGGACTCCCGGTCCCACGTAGGGGACGCCGGCGACCTCGAACAGCCCCTGGACCGTGCCGTCCTCGCCGTAGGCACCGTGCAGCACCGGGAAGACGACGTCGACCGCACCGATGTCCTCGGCCGTCCCGTCGACGGAGCGCGTGATGCGACCGGGGTTCTCGGGATCGACTCCGAGAGCGAGCGGGACGCCCGCACCGGCGACCGACGGGAGAACCCGATCCCGGATCTGCAACTCCGTCGGGTCGGCGGTGCCCTCGACCCACGTTCCGGCGCGCGTGATCCCGATGGGGATCACGTCGAAGCGGTCGGAGTCGAGGTGACGCATGACGCTTCCTGCCGAGACGCAGGAGACGGAGTGTTCGTTGCTTCGACCGCCGTAGATCACGGCGACCTTGATGGGATCGGTCACGTGAGCACCGTACCGGCGAACCCCGGACGAGGCGTGACGCGCACCGCCGCGGTTCACTCCGGCTTGTGACGACGCCCCAGGAGGCTGTGGACGGCGTCCGGAACGGAGAGGCCCTCGTGGCAGACCCGGTGGACCGCGTCGGTGAGCGGCATCTCCACGTCGTAGGCCTCCGCGAGAGCTCGAATGGATGTGCACGACTTCACACCCTCGGCCACCTGACCGTGCGCCGCTTCCTGCGCACTCTCCAGCGAGCCACCCGAACCCAGCCGCTCGCCGAACGTGCGATTACGCGAGAGCGGGGACGAGCACGTGGCGACGAGGTCACCCACCCCGGCGAGACCCGCGAGCGTCGACGGGTTGGCGCCGAGCGCGACACCGAGACGGGTCACCTCGGCGAGACCGCGGGTGATGATGCTGGCGACCGAGTTCTCCCCGAAACCGACACCCGCCGCCATGCCGCACGCGAGGGCGATGACGTTCTTGCACGCACCGCCGATCTCGCACCCGATGACGTCGGAGTTCGTGTACGGGCGGAAGTAGCTGGTGGCACACGCCGACTGGAGCGCGATCGCGCGATTGGAGTCCGGGCACGCGATGACCGTCGCGGTGGGTTGCTCGGCGGCGATCTCCTTGGCGAGGTTCGGTCCCGACAACGTGCCGACGCGACTCGGGTCCGCACCGGTGACCTGACAGATCACCTGCGACATGCGCATGAGGGTCCCCGTCTCGATGCCCTTGGCGAGCGAGAGCAGGGTGACGTCCGACCCCATCAGCGGTGCCCATTCCGCCAGGTTGGCGCGCAAGGCCTGCGAGGGCACCGCGAGGACGACCGTGCAGGCCCCGTCCAACGCCTCCGCGGCGTCGTGAGTCGCTCGAATGGCCGACGGCAGTGCGACTCCCGGAAGGTAGTCGTCGTTCCGGTGGTTCTCCTGGATGGACGTCGCGAGTTCCTCTCGACGCGCCCACATGGTCACGTCGGTGCCCGCGTCGGCGAGCACCTTCGCGAACGCGGTTCCCCACGAACCGGAACCGAGCACCGCTGCCTTGACCATGACCCAGCCTTTCCTCGATCGACACGAGGCCGTCGCCCGCTCGGCAGCCCTGGCGGCTCACAGTAGCGATGTCGGAGGCCTGCCGAACGAAGTCGGCGGTAATGACTGCTGGCAGGATCGACGGTCATGAGCACGCCCAGTCGACCTCCGACCGACACCGCCCCACGGCGCGGTGTCCATCTCGTGCTCGCGGTGAAGAACCTCGTCGACGCGAAGAGCCGACTGTCCACGACCTTCCCCGGCGACGAACGCGCCGAACTCGTGCTGGCGATGTTGCGCGACACCGCGTCGGCCGCCGCAGCGGCGGACGTCGTCACCGGATGGTCGGTCGTCACGCCGGACTCTCGCGTCGCGAGCGTCGCGGTCGCCCTCGGCGGACACACGGTGTCCGAACCCGAGTCGGGTGCCGCCACCACCGTGGAGCGACTCAACCGCGCCCTGTCCGCAGCGGACGACGCGATCAGTGACGCCCACGGCGGCGACGTGATCGCCCTGCAGGCCGACCTCCCCGCCCTGCGCACCGCGGAACTGGTCGCGGCCTACGCCGCCGCTCCCCCGGACACCCGCTCGGTGGTGATCGATCACACCGGAACCGGAACGTCGGCCCTGATCGTGCGGGGTCGCCCCCGGCGCCTCGAACCACGGTTCGGTCCGGACTCGGCCTCGCGCCACGTCGATTCCGGGGCGTTCCCTCTCCGCGGCACCTGGCCGGGTCTGCGTCTGGACGTGGACACGGCGGACGACGTCCGCGCCGCCCTCGACCTGGGGGTGGGGCCGCACACCGCCGCGCTGCTCGCCGAGCTCGGCTGGACCGCCGCGCGCTGACACGGCCGGGCGAGGCCCGTCGCGAATTCGCACGCGGTCGACTACTCGCGCTCGGCCCGCGTGAGGGATGATCGACGCGTGACCAACGAGGCGACCGAGAACACGACCGACGCCCCTTCCCGTTCCGGGGCCCCCACGAGTTCCGCAGCACCCGGTGACGCCGTCGACGGTGAGTGGAGCGCGCCGCTGGCCAGCCGCGCACCCTCCGCACCCACGGCACCGCCGGCCGCGACATCGGACACCGCGGTGCCGGTGGACCTGCTCCCGGAGGACCGCTATCTCAACCGCGAGTTGAGCTGGCTCGACTTCAACTCACGGGTGCTGGCACTCGCGGAGGACTCGTCGCTTCCGCTGCTTGAGCGGGCGAAGTTCCTCGCCATCTTCGCCAGCAACCTCGACGAGTTCTACATGGTGCGGGTGGCCGGCCTCAAGCGCCGCGACGAGACCGGCCTGTCCGTCCGCTCCGCCGACGGACTCTCCCCCCGCGAACAGCTGGCGTTGATCGCCCGGCGCACCCAGGAGATCGCCGACCGTCACGCCCGCACCTTCATCGACCGCATCCTGCCGGAGCTGGCGAACGAGGGAATCTCGGTCATCCGGTGGTCGGAGGTCACCTCCGACGAGCGGACCCGTCTGACACGGTATTTCACCGAGCAGGTGTTCCCCGTCCTCACCCCGCTGGCCGTGGATCCCGCCCACCCGTTCCCGTACATCTCCGGACTGAGCCTCAATCTCGCTGTGACGGTGAAGGACTCGACCACGGGCGGCGAGCACTTCGCCAGGGTGAAGGTCCCGGACAACGTCGATCGGTTCGTGCAGTTGCACCGAGGCGACGTCGGCGCCGTGCCCGCGTTCCTTCCCATGGAGGAGCTCATCGCGGCGCATCTCGACGTTCTGTTCCCGGGACTCCAGATCGTCGAGCACCACGCCTTCCGCATCACGCGCAACGCCGATTTCGAGGTGGAGGAGGATCGGGACGAGGACCTCCTGCAGGCCCTCGAGCGCGAACTCGCGCGCCGCCGTTTCGGATCGCCCGTGCGCCTCGAGGTCGCGGACGACATGACCGACCACATGCTCAGCCTGTTGCTGCGCGAGTTGGACGTCGATCCCGGCGACGTCATCCAGGTGCCGGGACTGCTCGATCTGTCGTGCCTCATGCAGCTCTACGGCGTCGACAAGCCCGTCCTGAAGGATGCACCGTTCGTGCCTGCGACGCACCCCGCCTTCGGAGAGCGCGAGACGCCCAAGTCGATCTTCTCCACGCTGCGCGACGGGGACGTGCTGCTGCATCACCCGTACGACTCGTTCTCCACCAGCGTGCAGCGCTTCATCGAGCAGGCGGCAGCCGATCCGCACGTGCTCGCCATCAAGCAGACCCTCTATCGGACGTCGGGCGACTCCCCCATCGTCAACGCGCTGATCGCCGCGGCAGAGGCCGGCAAGCAGGTCGTGACTCTCGTGGAGATCAAGGCGCGCTTCGACGAACAGGCCAACATCGCCTGGGCACGCAAACTGGAGCAGGCCGGCGTGCACGTGGTCTACGGGTTGGTCGGCCTGAAGACCCACTGCAAGACGTGCCTCGTCGTCCGCCGCGAAGGCGACACCATTCGCCGGTACTGCCACATCGGCACCGGCAACTACAACCCCAAGACCGCCCGACTCTACGAGGACGTGGGTCTCATCACGGCCGCCGACGAGATCGGCGCCGACCTCACCGACCTGTTCAACTCGCTCACCGGTTACTCGCGCAAGGAGCAGTACCGGAACCTCCTCGTCGCGCCGTTCGGTGTGCGGGCGGGAATCGTCGAGCGCATCGAGGCCGAGGTGCGGGCGCACAAGGACGGCGCGAAAGCCCGAATCCGCCTGAAGGCCAACGCACTCGTCGACGAGCAGGTGATCGACGCGCTGTACTGGGCGTCCACCGAGGGCGTCCAGGTCGAGGTGGTCGTCCGCGGTATCTGCGCTCTCAAGCCGGGCGTACCCGGTCTCAGCGAGAACATTCAGGTGCGGTCGATTCTCGGACGGTTCCTCGAACACTCGCGTGTGTTGCACTTCGAGGCGATCGACGAGTTCTGGATCGGCAGCGCGGACATGATGCACCGCAACCTCGATCGACGCGTGGAGGTCATGGCTCAGGTGAAGGACCCGAAGCTGTCCGGTCAGCTGAACTCGATGCTCGACTCGGCCATGGACGTCACGACCCGCTGCTGGGTACTGCAGTCCGACGGCGCCTGGACGGCGTCCCCCGCGAGCGGCGAGACGGTGCGGGATCACCAGGTGTCCCTCATGCGCCAGCGTCGCTACACCGGATCGTGAGGTGGGTCGATGAGCAGCTCACGCGCATCGAAGACGCCTGATCCGGTCCTGGCCGCGGGTGCGGTGCTGTGGCGTCCGGGCCCCGAGGGCGACGAGCCGATGGTGGCGCTGGTGCATCGACCGCGCTACGACGACTGGTCCCTTCCGAAGGGCAAGGTCGAGGCCGACGAGGTACCCGCTGTCGCCGCCGTCCGAGAAGTGTGGGAGGAGACCGGTTTCCGGTGCGTTCTCGGACACGGTCTCGGAACCACCACCTACCCGCTCCCGCGCTCGAAGAAGATCAAGCAGGTGGACTACTGGGCCGCTCGAGTCGTGGACGGCGAGTTCGCCGTCAACGACGAGGTCGACGAACTGCGGTGGCTCACTCCCGCCGAGGCTCGTGATCTCGCGACCTACGAGGCGGACCGGGACGTCGTCGGCCGTTTCGCGCAGCACCCGGTCCCGACGAGTACGGCTGTGCTGGTGCGCCATGCGCGGGCGGGGAGCAAGGCTCGCTACAAGGGGGACGACGCCGAACGGCCTCTCGACAGCGTCGGGGTCCGCCAGGCGGCCGCACTGGTTCCTCTGATCCAGGCCTACGGCGGCACCGACGGATTCACCGCCGAGCGTGCTCGGTGCGTCCAGACCATCGCGCCGTGGGCCGAGTCCGTCGGAGTCGATCTGGCCCTGGAGCCCACGCTGACCGAGGAGGGGTACGCGCAGGATCCCGACAAGGGACGTCAGCGCGCACGCGAGATCATCGCCTCGACGTCCGGCGTCCCGGTGATCTGCAGTCAGGGCAAGGTGATTCCGAACCTGATGGAGTGGTGGGCCGAGAGCGACGGCGTCGAACTCTCCCGCACCCGATCACGCAAGGCCAGCGTTTGGGTGCTCAGCTTCGTCGGTGGTGTGCTGGTGGCAGCGGACTACACCGATTCGCCACTCCCGCGTAGCCGGCACGACTGAACTGCCGGCACGGCCGACACGAACACGAAGGAGCCCCGGACCGATGGTCCGGGGCCCCTTCGTGCCGAACGGGAACGTTACTTGCGTGCAGTACGTTTCGCCGGCGCCTTCTTGGCGGGCGCCTTCTTCGCGGGCGCGGCCTTCTTGGCCGGGGTGGTCTTCTTGGCTGCAGTCTTGGCCGGTGCCTTCGTCGCTGTGGTCTTCTTCGCGGCGGCCGTGGTGGTCTTCTTGGCTGCCGTCTTGGCGGGTGCCTTGGTGGCGGTGGTCTTCTTGGCCGCTGTCTTGGCCGGTGCCTTGGTGGCCGTGGTCTTCTTCGCCGCCGTCTTGGCCGGTGCCTTGGTGGCCGTGGTCTTCTTCGCCGCCGTCTTGGCGGGAGCCTTGGTCGCCGCCTTCGCGGGAGCCTTGGCCGCGGTCTTCTTCGCCGCCGCCGTCTTCTTCGCTGCCGCAGTCTTCTTCGCGGGGGCTGCGGAGGCGCCACGCTTCACGGCGGGACCCGTGGCGGACAGCTTCTGGCCACCGGCGATGACGGCCTTGAACTGAGCACCGGGACGGAACGCGGGAACGGACGTCGGCTTGACCTTGACGGTCTCGCCGGTGCGCGGGTTACGAGCGACGCGGGCCGCACGGCGACGCTGCTCGAAGACACCGAAGCCGGTGATGGTGACCGACTCGCCGCGGTGCACGGCGCGCACGATGATGTCGACGATGTTCTCGACAGCGTCCGTGGCGCTCCGGCGATCCGCGCCTGTCTTCTCGGTCAGGGCGTCGATCAGTTCTGCCTTGTTCATCGGTGATTCCTCCGCATACTGATTGGCCCGTCGTCGGACCGACTGAGTACCACGGTAAACCGGAAATGCGCACGAGTCCACGAGCCACGCCAAAACAGTCTGTTCGGCTGTAATCGTCGCAGCCACAATGAGTGTCGCGGGAAGGACCTTTTCGGCCCGGAATCACCGAGCCTGATCGGGCGCCGGAAGTGTCTTCGGCTTCCATTCCGGACGCGACTTCTCGAACTCGGAAATGGCCTCTACCTGGCGTAACGTCAGCGCGACGTCGTCCAGCCCCTCCAGCAGACGCCACCTCGTGTAGTCGTCAATATCGAAGCGCACCACCAGTGTTCCGGCGCTGATCGTCTTCGTCTCGAGGTCGACGGTGAGTTCCGTCCCGGGGCGCTCGTCGAGCAATTTCCACAGCAGTTCCACATCCGATTGCTCGACAACGGCGGCCAGCAGACCCGCCTTTCCGGCGTTTCCGCGGAAGATGTCGGCGAATCTGGACGCGATCACGGCCCGGAATCCGTAGTCCGAGAGTGCCCACACGGCGTGCTCCCGAGAGGACCCGGTGCCGAAATCGGGTCCGGCGACGAGAACCGAACCCTTGTCGAACGGCGGGGTGTTGAGGACGAAACCGGGATCGGTGCGCCACCCCGCGAAGAGCCCGTCCTCGAAACCCGTTCGGGTCACGCGCTTGAGGTACACGGCGGGGATGATCTGGTCGGTGTCGACGTTGCTGCGGCGCAGCGGGACACCGATTCCGGTGTGCGTGGTGAACGATTCCATGACGAGCTCCTGACGGGGCGTACGAGGGACGGGGCGGACGGATTCTCGGTCGACTCAGCCGAGATCGGCGGGAGCCGACAACCGTCCACGCACCGCGGTGGCGGCGGCGACGGCCGGTGAGACGAGGTGCGTACGGCCGCCCTTGCCCTGGCGCCCTTCGAAGTTGCGGTTCGACGTCGAGGCCGATCGCTCACCCGGAGCGAGCTGATCGGGATTCATGCCGAGACACATCGAGCACCCCGCCTGGCGCCATTCCGCCCCTGCGGCAGTGAAGATCGCGCCCAGTCCCTCGTCCTCGGCCTGTGCGCGCACGCGCATCGAGCCGGGAACGACGAGCATCCGCACACCGTCGGCAACGGTACGGCCGTCCAAGATCTTCGCTGCCACACGGAGATCCTCGATCCGACCGTTGGTGCAGGACCCCAGAAAGACGGTGTCGACCGCGATGTCGCGCAACGGCGTGCCCGGCTCGAGACCCATGTAGGTGAGCGCCTTCTCGGCGGACTGACTCTCGCCCTCGTCGAGGATCTCGGCCGGATCGGGTACCGACGCACTGAGGGGGGCGCCCTGACCGGGGTTGGTGCCCCAGGTGACGAACGGAGTCAGCGCCGACCCGTCGATCCGCACTTCCTTGTCGAAGACGGCACCGTCGTCGGTGACGAGCGTGGACCAGTCGGCGACGGCCTGCTCCCACAGCTCACCGGAGGGAGCGTGCGGCCGACCCTTGATGTACTCGAACGTGATCTCGTCGGGGGCGATCATGCCCGCGCGCGCGCCCGCCTCGATGGACATGTTGCAGATGGTCATCCGCGCTTCCATCGACATCTTCCGGATGGCCTCGCCGCGGTACTCGATGACGTAGCCCTGCCCACCGCCCGTACCGATCTGTGCGATGACCGCCAGGATCAGGTCCTTGCTGCCGACGTCGTCACCGAGCTCGCCGTCCACCGTGACCGACATGGTCTTGAAGGGGCGCAACGACAGTGTCTGGGTCGCCAGCACGTGCTCGACCTCACTGGTGCCGATGCCCATCGCGAGGGCGCCGAACGCGCCGTGCGTCGAGGTGTGGCTGTCCCCGCACACGACAGTGGTTCCCGGCTGCGTCAGACCGAGCTGGGGCCCGATGATGTGCACGATGCCCTGCTCGATGTCGCCCATCGAGTGCAGGCGGATGCCGAACTCCTCGCAGTTGCGCCGCAGGGTGTCCACCTGCGTCCGGGAGACGAGATCCGCGATCGGCTGGTCGATGTCGACCGTCGGGACGTTGTGGTCCTCCGTCGCGATCGTCAGATCGGGCCGGCGCACGGGCCGACCGGCCAGACGCAGTCCGTCGAACGCCTGCGGGCTGGTGACCTCGTGCACGAGGTGGAGATCGATGTAGACGAGATCCGGCTTGGTCGCGTCACCCTCACCACCGCCGCGAACGACGACGTGCTGATCCCAGACCTTCTCCGCCAGGGTCTTCGCTGCCATGACTCCACCTTTCGACCGACGACGATCACCATCTCACGTTGTGAGACGCTAGTATCGCTACATGGGACAGCATAGCGGCATCGGCGTTCTGGACAAAGCAATGAGCGTTCTGCAGGCTGCGTCACTCGAACCGTGCAGCCTCGCCGACCTGTGTTCCGCCACCGGGCTCCCCCGCGCCACCGCGCATCGGCTCGCCATCGGACTCGAGACGCACCGCATGCTGAGCCGCGACGCCGACGGACTGTGGCGACCGGGGCCGGCGCTCGCCGAACTCGCGCACACCGCCGAGGACCCTCTTCTCGACGCCGCGGCCACGGTGCTGCCACGGCTGCGCGAGATCACCGGGGAGAGCGTGCAGGTCTACCGCATCGACGGCACGGTGCGCGTGTGCGTGGCCTCCATGGAACCTCCCACCGGGCTGCGCGACACCGTGCTCGTCGGCGCCCGCCTCCCCCTCACCGCCGGCTCCGGCGCCAAGGTGCTGTTGGCGTGGGCCGACCCCGCACTACAGCGCAGCGTCCTCCCCGACGCAGCCTTCGGTGAGCGAGTGCTAGCCGAGGTACGCAAGCGCGGCTGGGCGCAGAGCGCCGCCGAGCGCGAGCCCGGCGTCGCCAGCGTCGCCGCACCGATCCGCGGACGCGACGACCGCGTGGTCGCCGCGATCTCCGTGTCCGGCCCGATCGACCGCATGGGGCGCCGCCCCGGAGCGCGCTGGGCCGCCGACCTTCTCGCGGCCGCGGACGCCGTGCAGAAGCGCCTCTGAGGCGGAGCCCGGCCGATCCGGGGGTTCGGTCTCGCGTACCGGATCAGCCGTGCGAACGCTCGCCCCACCGTTGGCTCCGACGCTGCGCCGACCGGGTCACCGGAACGTGCCCTCTCGACGAGACGGCGTCGGAGCGCTCGAACTCGTGCACTGTCGGCTGCGGCGTGGACAGCCACTTCCTCACGTTGCCCCGGTGCAGGCGCAGCACACCGCCCACCATGCCCACCGCAGACTTGGCGAGATACTTGCGGTTGCCCATCATCGCGATGGCCGTTGCGCGGCCGAAGTGGTTGATGAACGCGCGCTCGGTGACATAGCTGCCGAATCCCTCTGCTGTGGCGCGGATGCAGAAGTCGACGTCCGCACCCCAGCCCGTGGACCCGAAGTTGCGTTCGTCGTACCCGCCGAGTGCGAGCCAGGTGTCCTTCGTGATCGTCATGGCGGTTCCGTCCACGGCGAAGCACTTGCGGTACCGGTCGACCGGGACGTAGTCCTCGGCGGGCCCCGAGTACGTCGTCTTCATGTCTCGGTGGCCATAGGCATCGTCGTAGACCGGCACGACGATGCCCGCATCGGACGGCAGTTGCGGGTCGGTCACCGCGTCGAGGAACCCGCGGGACAACCGCGTGTCGTTGTTCAGCGTCATCGCATGGGTGTGGCCGTCGCTGAAGGCGATGCGGAACCCGAGGTTCGACCCGCCGGCCCAGCCGAGATTGCGGCCGGGCGTGACGACGCGCTCGTCGGCGAGCGGGATGTAGTCACCGCGGTTGTCGATGATCACGAAGGTGGCGTTCTCCCGCCGCAGATCCTTCACCAAGGCATGGGTGTATTCGATCTGGCCGTAGACGGGAACAGCAATCAGTAGTGAAGACACACAAACAACGTACGACAATCGGACACTCGCCCACCAGTCGAACCAAACCATCTGGTACCGCATCGACGAAAACGAGGACCACCGCATCGCGGTGGTCCTCGTTTTGTTGTAGCCCCGACGGGATTCGAACCCGCGCTACCGCCTTGAGAGGGCGGCGTCCTAGGCCGCTAGACGACGGGGCCAGGATCTTCATCTGTGAATCAGGTGGAGCAACCGGGAGAGCATAACCGGCCGAGAGCATCCGACGAAATCGGGTGTTTCTCCGCTGGGGTACCAGGACTCGAACCTAGAATGGCGGTACCAGAAACCGCTGTGTTGCCAATTACACCATACCCCAATGGCCTGGTCCGGCCGCGTTCTCCGGGCCGTTTCGAGCCGTGGAGAACACTACCAAACACCATCCCGCATTCACCAAATCGGCTGGTCAGCGGGCTGAGTCGGTCGACTGCGACCCGTCGGGCTCGCCGAAGGTGACCTCGATCTCCTCGAAACCCTTGCTTCGCTGCGCCTCCGCCTGCGCCGTGTACGCGTCTCGATCACCGTCGGTCAGTTCGACGTTGTCCGTGAACGGGGTGAGCAGAGCGCGCGGGTGCAACCTGTCGGTCCGCACGACGTTCACCTCGATGCACAGCACCAACACCAGCGAGGAGATGTAGAGGAACGCGAGCAGCCCGAGGACGATCGCGAACACACCGTTGGTGGTGTCCGCACCGCCGACGACGCGTTGGACGTACAGCCCACCGAAGGACTGCAGGGCCTGCCACAGCAGCGCGCCGATGACGGCTCCGGGAAGCACGTCGCGCACGCTCACCGCACGCGTGGTCCCGAGCCGGAACGCCACGACGAACGTGGCGGTGTTGAGCACGATCGCCGCGATCGTGACGAGCACCTGTGCGACCGTGCCGAAGAAGCCCGCCGCGTTGAAACCGTTCAGGACCGTGACGCCGATGACGGCCGTCCCGACGGTCAGCAGCAGGCCGAAGCCGCGCACCCGCGCCCGGACGGGATCGGGGCGATCGTTCTTCGGGACGGACCAGGCGACGTTCATCGCGTTCTGTGCGGCCACCGCCACACCCAGGCCGCCGTAGAGCGATCCCAGGACACCGATGACGATGGCCCCGGTCCCCCCGCTCAGCCCTTCCGGTTGGCCGAGTTGTTCACCGATCAAGGGGATCTGGCTCATGGCCGAATCGATGATCCGTTGCTGCAGTTCGGGATCACCGGCCAGGACGATGCCCAGGACGGTGGAGAACAGCAGCAGCAACGGGAACAGCGAGATGAAACCGAAGTAGGCGATGAGCGCTGCCAGGTAGCCGCCCTGGTCGTCGAAGAACTTGTAGAACACGGCCAACGGGAACCCCATGGCGGGATGCCGCTGCTGAAATCTGTCGATCCGATCGGTGAAGCTCATCACCACACCCTTTCGCCCGAACTGCCCCGAGTCACCTCAGACGATCGACGCACGGGCCGACCGCAAGCGGGCCAGCGTCAGCTCCCGGCCCAGCAGCACCATCGACTCGTACAGCGGTGGGCTGATGTGGGAACCGGTCACCGCCACGCGCACCGGCGCGAACGCCTTACGCGGCTTCAGCTCCATCTCGTCGATCAGCGCGACCTTGAGAGCCGACTCCAAGGCCTCCGCAGTCCACTCCGGTGCGCCCTCGACGGCGCTCACCGTCGCGTCCAGAACGGGTGCCGCGTCGGCGCCCAGATTCTTGGCTGCCGATGCCGGATCGACCGTGAACTCGTCGGCGGGGGCAAGCAGGAACTTCAGCAGTCCCCAGGCGTCGGACAACACGACGATGCGCGTCTGCACCAGTTCCGCGGCCTCGGCGAACGCTGCGTCCGACACCCCGATCGGATGGCCGTGCGTCTCGAGATACGCCCGCAGGCGCGCGGCGAAGTCGGCCGGCTCGAGCAACCGGATGTGTTCGGCGTTGATGGCGTCGGCCTTCTTCTGGTCGAAGCGGGCCGGGTTCGAGTTGACCGTCGAGATGTCGAAGGCACCCACCATCTCGTCGAGCGAGAACACGTCCCGGTCCTCGGAGAATCCCCACCCGAGGAGAGCCAGGTAGTTCAGCAGACCTTCGGGGACGAACCCGCGCTCCCGGTGCAGGAAGAGATCGGCCTCGGGGTCGCGCTTCGACAACTTCTTGTTGCCCTGCCCCATCACGAACGGGAGGTGCCCGAACTGCGGAATGCGTTCTGCCACACCGATGCGCACGAGGGCTTCGTACAGCGCGATCTGACGCGGGGTCGAGGACAGCAGATCCTCACCGCGCAGGACGTGCGTGATCTTCATCAGCGCGTCGTCCACGGGGTTCACCAACGTGTACAGCGGGACACCGTTGCCGCGGGTGAGCGCGAAGTCGGGGACCGTGCCGGCGCGGAACGTCGTCTCGCCGCGCACGAGGTCGTTCCACGACAGATCGTGATCGGGCATACGCAACCGGACGACGGGCTTGCGTCCCTCGGCGCGGAAGGCCTCCCGCTGCTCGTCGGTCAGCGTGCGGTCGTGATTGTCGAAGCCCAACTTCGGATCCCGGCCGGCCGCGAGATGCCGCGCCTCCACCTCCTCCGGTGTGGAGAAGCTCTCGTACGCCTCCCCCGCGTCGACGAGCTGCTGCACCACGGCGAGGTGCTGATCGCGGCGCAACGACTGCCGGTACGGCTCGTACGGCCCACCGACCTCGGGACCCTCGTCCCAGTCGAGTCCGAGCCACCGCAGTGCGTCGAGCAGCGCCTGGTACGACTCCTCGGAATCACGTGCCGCGTCGGTGTCCTCGATGCGGAACACGAATGCGCCGCCGTGATGGCGGGCGAACGCCCAGTTGAACAGCGCCGTGCGCACCAGCCCGACGTGCGGGGTTCCGGTGGGCGACGGGCAGAACCGGACGCGGACGTCGGATGCGGGAACGCTCGCGGCGGTCACTTGTCCACCACCGGATTGGTCAGCGTGCCGATGCCCTCGATCTCGACGGACACGCTTTCGCCCGCCACGATCGGCCCCACGCCTTCCGGGGTGCCGGTCAGGATGACGTCACCGGGAAGCAGCGTCATCACCGACGAGATCCACTCGATGATCTTCGGCACGTCGTGCAGCAGGAGCGACGTACGGCTGTTCTGCTTCACCACGCCGTCCACCGTGGTGGTCAGAGCGAGATCCGAGGCGTCGAGCGAGGTCTCGATCCACGGGCCGAGTGGGCAGAAGGTGTCGTAACCCTTGGCGCGGGTCCACTGACCGTCGTGGCGCTGGTTGTCGCGGGCCGTGACGTCGTTCGCAACGGTGTAGCCGAGCACCACGTCGAGAGCGCGTGCTGCCGGAACGTCCTTGCACGGACGGCCGATGACCACCGCGAGCTCACCTTCGAAGTGGACCTCGGACGACGTCGGCGGACGCACGATGTTCGCACCGGGTCCGACGATGGACGTGTTGGGCTTGATGAAGATGACCGGGTCCTCGGGTGCGTCCGAGCCCATCTCCGCGGCGTGCGCCGCGTAGTTCTTGCCGATGCAGATCACCTTGCTGGCCAGAATGGGCGCCAGCAGGCGGACATCGGCCAGGGACCAGCTCCGGCCGGTGAAGGTGGGTGTGCCGAAGGGATGTTCCGCGATCTCTCGCGCCGTCCTCTCGTCTCCGTCGCCTTCGATGGCGACGAATGCAACACCGTCGGGACTCGCTACTCGACCAAGACGCATGGCGGAAGTCTATCGAGCGGCGTCGAGCGGACACCGGCGGGCGACGAACGACGATCACGTACGGGGTAGCATCGGCGACCGGGAGTTCAACAGGCGAGAATGTTGTCCCACATAGTGAGAACGGAGCCGGTATGAGTCGCGTCCAGCGCTACACCACGTCCACGGCGGGTCGGTGGGCGATGCTCGTGATCGGCATGCTCGCGACGGCCTCCACGGCACTGCTTCTCAACGGCGCCGCCTTCCTCATCCCCGCACTTCGGGATCAGCGCGGACTCTCGCTCGCGTCGGCGGGTCTGGTCGTGGCGATGCCGACGGCCGGCATCGTCCTGACTCTGTTCGCGTGGGGCGCCGTCGTCGACCGCGTGGGCGAACGGCGATCCCTGATCGCTGGTTCCGTGCTGACGTCGATGGCCGCCTTCTGCGCCGCCGCGACGGAGTCCACGGTGGCGCTGGCCGTCTTCCTGCTGCTCGGCGGCATGGCCGCCGCCAGCGTGAACTCCGCCACCGGACGCGTGGTGGTGGGGTGGTTCCCTCCCCACCGCCGCGGCCTGGCGATGGGAATCCGGCAGATGTCACTCCCTCTCGGAGTCGCGCTGTCCGCGTTGCTGATTCCCGGTATCGCCCGCGATCACGGAGTGGGAACCGCGATGCTCCTTCCCGCGGTCGCGTCCGCCCTCTCCGCTCTCGCCTGCCTCGTCGGTGTGTTCGATCCGCCGCGGCCCTCCCGATCGGCCGCCTCGAGTGCCGATCTCCTCGCGAACCCCTACCGCGGGCGTCGCGATCTCTGGCGCATACACGGTGCGTCGGTCGCGCTGGTGGTGCCGCAGTACGTGGTGTGGACGTTCGCCCTCGTCTGGCTCGTGGACCAACGGGCCTGGTCCCCGGAGGCCGCCGGTGTCCTGATCACCGTCTCGCAGATCCTCGGAGCGGGAGGACGCATCGCCGCCGGCGCAGTGTCGGACCGGGTGGGCAGCAGACTCGGACCGATGCGGTGGGTCGCCGTCGGCGTCGTGGCCGTGATGGCCGCGCTGGCGATCGCGGACGCCGCGGGCCTCGCGGTATCGGTGGTGATACTCGTGGTCGCGTCGGTGGCGACGGTGTCACCCAACGGGCTCGCATTCACCGCCGTGGCCGAGCGGGCGGGTCCGTTCTGGAGCGGGCGAGCACTCGGCGCGCAGAACACCAGTCAGTTCATCGCCGCGTCGGCGGTTCCCCCGGTGTTCGGCGCCCTGATCACGCACACGTCGTACGCGGTGGCGTTCGGGGTGTCCGCGGCGATCGCGCTTCTCGCGGTACCGACCATTCCGCGAGAAGCGCGAGACCGACTACACCAGTGAGGCGATCCGATCGCCGATCGCCGCGGTCGTGCCCGGGTCCCCGGCGGTGCGCGTCGCCAGGTCCTGCGCGACGGCGGACTCGACGCGCGCCGCCGCCTCGGTCTCGCCGAGATGTGCGAGGAGGAGCGACACCGACAGGATGGCGGCCGTCGGATCGGCGATTCCCTTGCCGGCGATGTCCGGCGCACTGCCGTGCACGGGCTCGAACATGCTCGGATTCGTGCGCGTCGCATCGATGTTCGCGCTCGCGGCCAGACCGATACCACCGGCGACCGCGGCCGCGAGATCGGTGATGATGTCGCCGAAGAGATTGTCGGTGACGATCACGTCGAAGCGGCCCGGGTCGGTCACCAGGTGGATCGTCGCCGCGTCGATGTGCTGGTACGCCACCTCGACGTCGGGGAACTCTGCGGCGACCTCGTCGACCGTCCGCTTCCACAGCGATCCCGCGAACCCCAGCACGTTCGTCTTGTGCAGCAGGGTCAGGTGCCTGCGACGACCCATCGCTCGCGCGAAGCCGTCACGGACCACGCGCTCCACACCGAACCGCGTGTTCAGGCTGACCTCGGTGGCGACCTCGTGCGGAGTGCCGACGCGGATGGCGCCGCCGTTGCCCGTGTACGGGCCCTCGGTGCCCTCCCGCACGACGACGATGTCGACCGGCTTGTTGCCCGCCAACGGACCGACGACACCCGGGTACAGCTTGGACGGGCGCAGGTTGATGTGGTGATCCAGCGCGAATCGTGCGGTCAGCAACAATCCGCGCTCGAGCACACCGCTGGGCACCGACGGATCACCGATGGCGCCGAGCAGGATGGCGTCGTGTCCGCGGAGCTCCTCGAGCACCGACGGCGGCAGGATCTCCCCCGTCGCGTGATAGCGCCGTGCACCCAGGTCGTACTCCGTGGTCTCCGCACCGGGCGCGACCACCTCGAGCACCTTGAGTGCCTCGGCCACCACCTCCGGTCCGATGCCGTCTCCGGCCACGACACCCAGCTTCATCGAAGTCCCCTCGTTCGGCGTCGACATCAGGACAGGTCGACCAGCTCGATGGTCGTCGCGCCCACGGAGGCGGCGATGGCGTCCCGAACGTCCTGCGCCACATCACGATCGACGCGCAGCAGGATGGTGGCGCCACCGCCCTCCGCGTCCTGGCTGAGTGCCGCGGCGGCGATGTCGACACCGGCGTCGCCCAGGGCGGTGCCGATGCGTCCGAGCGAGCCGGGACGGTCGTCGTACGTCACGATGAGGTTCTTGCCCTCGGCGCGCAGATCGAAGTTGCGGCCGTTGATGTTGACGATCTTCTCCACGTGCTGGGGACCGGTGAGGGTGCCCGCGACGTTGACGACGGTCCCGTCGCCGTAGACCGCACGGACGTCGACGACGCTCCGGTGGTTGGGGCTCTCGCTGGCCTTGGTCACGTCGGCCGTGACACCACGCTCCTCGGCGAGCGACGGTGCGTTGACGAAGGTGACCGCGTCCTCGATGACGGCGGAGAACAGTCCCCGCAGCGCCGACAGCTTGAGGATGTCGACGTCCTCGGACGCCAGCTCACCGCGCACGTCGACGGACAGCGACGTCGGGAGCTCGTCCGACAGGGCACCCAGCAGGACGCCCTGCTTGCGCACGATGTCGAGCCACGGCGCGACCTCCTCGCCGACGGCACCGCCGGAGACGTTCACCGCGTCGGGCACGAACTCGCCGGCGAGGGCGAGCAGGACGGACTTGGCGACGTCGGTGCCGGCGCGGTCCTGGGCCTCGGTGGTCGAGGCACCGAGGTGCGGGGTGACGACGACCTGCGGGAGCTCGAACAGCGGGCTGTCGGTGCAGGGCTCGCTCGCGTAGACGTCGATACCCGCGGCGAAGACGTGGCCGCTGGTGATCGCGTCGGCGAGAGCCTGCTCGTCGACCAGTCCACCGCGGGCAGCGTTGACGACGATGACGCCCTTCTTGGTCCGGGCGAGCGCCTCCTTGCCGATCAGACCCTTCGTCTCGGGGGTCTTCGGCAGGTGCACGGAGAACATGTCGGCGCGCTCGAGAAGCTCGTCGAGGCTGACCAGCTCGATACCGAGCTGCGCGGCACGAGCCGGCGAGACGTAGGGGTCGTACGCGATGATGTGCGTCTCGAACGCGGCGAGACGCTGCGCGAAGAGCTGACCGATACGGCCGAGCCCGACCACGCCGACGGTCTTGCCGAAGATCTCGACGCCGTTGAACTTGCTGCGCTTCCACTCGTGCTGACGCAGTGTGGCGTCGGCGGCGGGGATCTGGCGAGCAGCCGAGAGCAGGAGCGTCACCGCGTGTTCGGCAGCGGTGTGGATGTTGGACGTGGGGGCGTTGACGACGAGCACGCCGCGCTCGGTGGCTGCGGGGACGTCGACGTTGTCCAGGCCGACGCCGGCGCGGGCGACGATCTTGAGCTTGGTACCGGCAGCGAGCACCTCGGCATCGACCGTGGTCGCGGAGCGGACCAGGATGGCGTCGGCATCGGGGACCGCGGCGAGGAGGGCCGGACGATCCGGACCGTCCACCCACCGGACCTCGACTCCGTCGCCGAGAGCCTCGACGGTGGACTGCGCAAGTTTGTCGGCGATGAGGACGACGGGGCGGCCTGGCTGGCTCACGTGGAGAACTCCCTGATCAGGTGACGGAGAAGAGGTGTGGTTCCGGATTCGTGCGGGCGTCAGCCTAGTGGCCGAGCCGCGACCCGACGCAGGGCACCCGAGGTCGAGGAACTCGACCGCGGGTGCCCCGTGTCAGGAATGCGAGAGTCAGGCCGTCTCGGTGATGGGACGGTCGACCCAGCTCATGAGGTCGCGCAGCTTCTTGCCGGTGACCTCGATGGGGTGCTCGGCGTTCTGCTTGCGCAGGCCCTCGAGCTCGGTGTTGCCGTTCTCGACGTTGGCCACGAGGCGCTTGGTGAACTCGCCCGACTGGATGTCGGCCAGGATCGCCTTCATGCGCTCCTTGGTGCCGGCGTCGATGACGCGCGGCCCGGAGAGGTAGCCGCCGAACTCCGCGGTGTCGGACACCGAGTAGTTCATGCGCGCGATGCCGCCCTCGTACATCAGGTCGACGATCAGCTTGAGCTCGTGCAGAACCTCGAAGTACGCCATCTCGGGCGCGTAGCCGGCCTCGACCATGACCTCGAAACCGGTCTTGACCAGTTCCTCGGTGCCGCCGCACAGCACGGCCTGCTCACCGAAGAGGTCGGTCTCGGTCTCTTCCTTGAACGTGGTCTTGATGACTCCGGCACGCGTGCCGCCGATGCCGCGGGCGTAGGACAGCGCGAGAGCCTGGCCCTCACCCTTCGGATCCTGGTCGACGGCGATGAGGGCGGGAACACCCTTGCCGTCGACGAACTGACGGCGCACGAGGTGGCCGGGTCCCTTGGGGGCGACCATGCCGACGGTGATGTTGGCCGGGGCCTCGATGAGCTTGAAGTGGATGTTCAGGCCGTGGCCGAAGAACAGCGCGTCGCCGTCCTTGAGGTTGGGCTCGATGTCGTCCTTGAAGATCTGCGCCTGGGCGGTGTCCGGAGCGAGCAGCATGATGACGTCGGCCCACTCGGAGACCTCCGCCGGCGTGCCCACGCCGAGGCCCTGCTCGGCAGCCTTGTCACGCGACTTGGAGCCTTCCTTCAGACCGATACGGACGTCGACGCCCGAGTCGCGCAGGCTGAGCGAGTGCGCATGGCCCTGGCTTCCGTATCCGATCACAGCGACCTTGCGGCCCTGGATGATCGAGAGATCGGCATCGTCGTCGTAGAACATCTCGACTGCCACTGTGGTTTCCTCCTACATCTGTCCCGGTCGCATGTGACCGGGTAATCGAAACTACTGGGTTGGGTGACTAGCGGGACGCGGTGATGGACTTCGGTCCACGACCCACCGCGACGACGCCGGACTGGACGATCTCGCGAACACCGTACGGGTCGAGCATCCGGAGCAACGCCTCGAGCTTCGAGCGGGTACCGGTCGCCTCGACGGTGACTGCCTCCGGCGAGACGTCGATGACCTTGGCGCGGAACAGGTTCACCGTCTCGATGACCTCGCTCCGCACGCTCGCGTCGGCGCGGACCTTGATGAGCACGAGCTCACGGGCGACCGACGAATCGGCTTCCTGCTCGACGATCTTGATGACGTTGACGAGCTTGTTCAGCTGCTTCGTCACCTGCTCGAGCGGGAACTCGTCGACCGTGACGACGATGGTCATGCGCGAGATCTCGGGAACCTCGGTGCCGCCCACCGCGAGGGAGGCGATGTTGAATCCGCGGCGCGAGAACAGCGACGCCACGCGTGCGAGCACGCCCGGCTTGTCCTCGACGAGCACGCTCAGGGTGTGACTGGTGCTCACAGGTCGATGCCTTTCGAATTCGCGCCCTGGGCCGCCTCGGTGACGTCGCCGACCGAGCCGGGCTCCTGCGCCGCTTCCTCGTCGTTGTCGAACAGAGGACGGATGCCGCGGGCGGCCATGATCTCGGAGTTGCCGGTGCCCGCAGCGACCATCGGCCACACCTGGGCGTCCTTGCCGACGATGAAGTCGATGACGACCGGGCGATCGTTGATCGCACGCGCCTGCGCGATCACCGCGTCGACGTCCTCCTCACGCTCGCACCGCAGTCCGACGCATCCCAGCGCCTCGGCGAGCTTGAGGAAGTCGGGGATGCGGACGGCGCCGTGCGTGCCGAGCTCGGTGTTGGAGTAGCGCTCCTCGTAGAAGAGCGTCTGCCACTGCCGCACCATGCCGAGGTTGCCGTTGTTGATGACGGCGACCTTGATCGGGATGCCCTCGACCGCACAGGTCGCGAGCTCCTGGTTGGTCATCTGGAAGCAGCCGTCACCGTCGATGGCCCAGACCTCGGTGTCGGGCAGACCCATCTTGGCGCCCATCGCAGCCGGGACCGCGTAGCCCATCGTGCCGAGTCCACCCGAGTTGAGCCACGTCCGCGGCTTCTCGTAACTGATGAACTGAGCGGCCCACATCTGGTGCTGTCCGACCCCGGCGCAGTAGATCGCGTCGGGTCCGGCGAACTTGCCGATCGACTGAATCACGAACTCGGGCGACATCGCACCGTCCGACGGACGGTCGTAGCTCAGCGGGTAGGTGCGCCGCACGTTGTCGAGGTAGGTCCACCAGTCGGCGAGATCCAGCGCGGTGCCGGTGGCCTGGTCCGCGCGGATCGCCTCGATCAGCTCGACGATGACCTCGCGGCAGTCACCCACGATCGGCACGTCGGCGAACCGGTTCTTGCCGATCTCCGCGGGATCGATGTCGGCGTGGACCACCTTCGCCTCGGGGGCGAACGAGTCGAGCTGCCCGGTCACGCGGTCGTCGAAACGAGCGCCGAGCGTGATGAGCAGATCGCTCTTCTGCAGTGCGGCGACCGCGGCGACCGTTCCGTGCATGCCGGGCATGCCGAGGTTCAGGTCGTGGCTGTCCGGGAAGACGCCCCGCGCCATCAGTGTCGTCACGACGGGGATGCCGGTGAGCTCCGCCAGCTCGAGGAGCTCGGGCGACGAGTTCGACTTGATGATGCCGCCGCCGCAGTACAGCACCGGCTTCTTCGCTGCCGCGATGAGCCGCGCGGCCTCACGCACCTGCTTGCCGTGCGGCTTCGTCACCGGGCGGTAGCCCGGCAGCTTCATCTCCGGCGGCCACGAGAAGGTGGTCTGCGCCTGCAGGACGTCCTTCGGGATGTCGACGAGCACCGCGCCCGGTCGTCCGGAGGACGCCAGGTAGAAGGCCTCGGCGATCATGCGCGGGATGTCGAGCGGGTCGGTGATGAGGAAGTTGTGCTTGGTGACGGGCATCGTGATGCCCGAGATGTCGGCTTCCTGAAAGGCGTCGGTACCGATCAGCGCGCGGCCGACCTGTCCGGTGATGGCGACGACCGGGACGGAGTCCATCTGCGCGTCGGCCAGCGGCGTCACCAGGTTGGTGGCGCCGGGACCGGACGTCGCGATGCACACGCCGACGCGGCCGGTGGCCTGCGCGTAGCCGGTGGCGGCGTGGCCGGCACCCTGCTCGTGTCGCACCAGCACGTGCCGGACCTTCGCCGAGTCGAGCAGCGGATCGTAGACGGGAAGTACGGCACCACCGGGAATGCCGAAGACGACGTCGACCTCGAGCTCCTCGAGTGCGCGGACGACGGACTTCGCTCCGGTCACGCGCTCGGGCGCGAGGGGACGACGCTGCGGCGTCGCGGACGGAGTGGGACGATCGGCGGCGGGCGGAGCCTTGCGTGGTGCCGGGCCGGGCCGGGCGGTGGGTGCGCTCACTGGTGCTTCCTTAGAACTTCATCCGGGCAAGAAAAAACCCTCGCCAGCAGATGCTGTACGAGGGTGGCGCGTCGTGGCTGAGCGTGAAAACGTTTCGGCTCAGGCGACGACGCGCCTGCCGATCACGAGGAACTCTTCACGCTTCACGCGTGTGACGTTAGGCGCGTGATGCGGTGCCAGTCAAACTTACCGAACTCGTTGTCCCATTATGTGGGATGGCGTTATGCAGTGCGAAGATGGAGGGGTGTCGTCTTCGCAGCAGTCCGAACCACCGGTGACAGTCTCCCATACCGAGAGCCCCACTTCCGACGCCTCCCCCGCGGCCCCCACGGTGTTCCGCATCCCGGCCCTGGCGCTGTCCGGCGTGGCGCTGTTCCTGTTCGGGGTCACGTTCCCCGTGGTCGGGGCGCCGGAGCTCTTCGGGTGGATGCTCGCGCTCCCGGTCCTGCTGGGATACTGGATCATCCGCGTCCGCACCACCGTCACTCCGGAGCGGTTCGTCTCGCGCAGGGCGTTCCGTTCCACCACGGTGCCGTGGTCGTCCGTGACGGGACTGCTGTTCCCGAAGCTCGGGTGGGGCAAGGCGACCCTCGAGGACGGCTCGACCGTCCGGATGCCGGGCGTGACCGTCGACAAGCTCCCGCTTCTGTCCGCGGCGAGCGGCGGCGCGGTGCCGGATCCGTCGCCGGTCGAGGAGCCCGCTCAGGACGAGCCGGTCGAGGCCGAGTCCGCCGTCGAGCAGGACGAGGCCGAACCGCGGGCCTGAACGACCACAACTCGGCCGGATCGACGGAATCCCGTCGATCCGGCCGAGTTGTGGACGGTGACGCACGGATCAGGCGAAGGGGTCGGCGCCGTTCAGGAAGATCCACAGCGCTGCAGCACCGCCGATGCCGATGGCCAACGCGAGGAACGACCCGATGAAGGGGCGGCGCGCCCATCCACGTCCGCCGTCCACGGCGATCCGTCCGGGGCCCGTGAGGATGATGGACGCCGACGCCAGCACCAGCAGCGTCTCGTACTCGACACCTGCAGGGGCGAAGAACTGCAACCCCGGCTCGCCGACCTGACGCACGAGCCAGGCGTTGATCATGACGGCCAGGACTGCGGCACCCGCGAGAGGCGTGGCCAGGCCGAGGATCAGCAGCGCACCGCCGGCGACCTCGCCGACCGCACCGAGAATGGACAGCAGACGTGCCTGGTCGTAGCCGGACCCGGCGACGATCTCCTGGAAGCCCGAGAGCCCGGGACCGTCGAACCATCCCGTGAGCTTCTGCAGACCGTGCACCAGCACGATCGCGCCGACGCTCACGCGCAGGATCAGCAGTCCGAGATCGAGCGTGCCGCGACGCTCCGGGACCACCTCGGGCCGCACCTCGGCCGGGGTCGCCGTGCGATCGGTTCCTGCCACCGGGATCGCGCGCGTCGCGCTGTCGTCGTAGGCCGGTTCGGTGCGACTTGCCGTCGTCGTGTCACCGGGGTAGCCGGTGAGCTTCTCGGTGGGATGCGCGGTACGCGACCGTTCGGCGTCGAGTTCGTCGTCGGTGCGCGGGAGCTGTGCTCCGCTGCCCCCGCCTATCCGCTCGGTCGGCTGGTCGTAGGGACTCGCCGCCGGCTCGTAACCGGACGGGGAACGGCCTGTGTCATCGGACTTCTCACTCACGTGCATCAGCGTAGATGCGGCGGGCCCGTTCCCGGCGCAGGCGCGACCCGTACCGTGGGATCTCATGACAGTGGGTGGGACTCGGCGCGCGGCCCGGCGATCGTTCGTGCTCGGCGCGGCGGTGATGGCGATCGTCACGGCCTCCGCGGGATGCGCACGCTTCGACGACTCCGCCTCGACGGAGTTCTCCCCCGAACCCACGTTCGGCGCTGCCGACATCGAACCGGTGGAGCCGGGAGCGCCGGGTTCCAGCACGCCGCCCGCGCCGTCGCCGGCCACCGGCCCCTGCGTGGATCCGGATCCCAACGTGGTCGCGACCTGTCTCGACACCCTGTCCGGCCTCGTCGTCCTCCCCGGCGGGGCATCGGCCCTGGTCGGCGAGCGTCGCACCGGCACCATCTTCCAGGTGGCTCCGGGCCAGGCACCCCGACCCGTCGTGACCGTCCCGGTCGACGGCGACGGCGACGGCGGACTGCTCGACATCACGCTGTCCCCCACCTACGACGAGGACCGCCTCCTCTACGCGTACATCACGACGGCGACCGACAACCGCGTGGTACGCATCGCGGCGGGAGACGTCCCGAAGACCGTGCTCGCCGGCATCCCCCGCGGGACCACCAGCTCGGGTGCCCTCGATTTCTCGTCACCCGACGAACTCCGGGTGATCACCGGCGACGGGGGCGATCCCGCCGCTGCGGCGAACCCGGCGTCGCTCGCAGGCAAGGTTCTGGCCGTCACCGACCCGCGTGTCGACTCCACCTCGGCTCCCCGCGTCGTCATGAGCGGCATCGGCCGCGCCGGCGACGTCTGCATCGACGCCACGGGCAGCACCTGGGTGACCGATGCGACGGCCACCGAGGACCGGCTGTCCCGCATCACGCCCGAGGGTGCCGTCGTCAGTCCCGTGTGGACGTGGCCGGACAAGCCGGGCGTCGGCGGATGCGCGGCCGCACCCGGCTCGGTGGCCGTGTCGATGTCCGGTGCCCGTGCGCTGGCACTGGTTCCCGTGGACCCGGACACCAACGCGGTGACGACGCCGCCGACCCTCACCGCACAGGACCGGTACGGCCGCCTGCGTGGTGCGTCGCTCGGCGCTCAGGGCCAGGTGTGGGTGACCACCGTGAACAAGGACGGCGGCCAGCCGGTGCCGACGGACGACCGAGTGGTCATCGTGCCGGTGCCGGCCGGCGGCGGCGGGAGCGACTAGCGGGAAGGCCGGAGGCCGGTCGGTCGGTCGGCGGGAAGGCCGGAGGCCGGTCGTTCTAGCTGCAGGCGGCGATGACGAGTTCCTTGACTCGCGCGGGGTCGGCCTGGCCCTTGGTCGCCTTCATGACGGCACCGACGATGGCCCCGGCGGCCTGCACCTTGCCGCCGCGGATCTTCTCCGCGACGGAGGGGTTGGCCGCGAGCGCCTCGGACACGGCCGTCTCGAGCGCCGAATCGTCTTGCACGACAGCGAGTCCGCGTGCCTCGACGACGGCGTCGGGGTCACCCTCACCATCGAGGACACCGTCGACCACCTTGCGGGCGTTGGCGTTGGTGAGTGTGCGGTCGGCGACCAGCGCGGCGACGCGGGCCACCTGAACCGGGGTGATCGCCAGGTCCGCGAGGTCGACGCCGCGGGTGTTGGCCTGCTGCGACAGGTACGCCACCCACCAGCTGCGGGCGGCGTCGGGTGTCGCACCGGCATCGACGGTCGCGGTGATGAGGCCGAGCGCATCGGCGTTGACGACGTCGCGCATGACGAGATCGGACCAGCCCCACTCCTTCTGGATGCGAGAGCGGGTGATCCACGGCGCCTCGGGAATGGTGGCGCGCAGTTCCTCGACCCAGGCGGCGTCCGGGGCGACCGGTTCGAGATCGGGCTCCGGGAAGTAGCGGTAGTCCTCCGCGGTCTCTTTCTTGCGACCGGGCGCAGTGCTGCCGTCGGCCTCCTGGAAGTGCCGCGTCTCCTGCACGATCTCGCCGCCCTCTGCGAGAACTGCTGCCTGACGGCGCATCTCGTAGCGGACGGCGACCTCGACGCTCTTGAGGGAGTTGACGTTCTTGGTCTCGGTCCGGGTGCCGAACTCGGTGGCGCCCTTCTCCATCAGCGAGACGTTGGCATCGCACCGGAGCGAGCCCTGGTCCATCCGCACGTCGGACACGCCGAGCTCGCGGATCAGTTCCCGCAGCGCGGTGACGTAGGCGCGGGCCACCTCGGGCGCGCGGTCGCCGGCGCCCTCGATGGTCTTGGTGACGATCTCGACGAGAGGCACACCGGCCCGGTTGTAGTCCAGCAGTGAGTGACTCGCTCCGTCGATACGACCGGTGGCGCCGCCGACGTGCAACGACTTGCCGGTGTCCTCCTCCATGTGAGCGCGCTCGATGTCGACCCGCCACGTGGACCCGTCGTCGAGCACCACGTCGAGAAAGCCCTCGGTGGCGATCGGCTCGTCGTACTGCGAGATCTGGTAGTTCTTCGGCTGGTCCGGGTAGAAGTAGTTCTTCCGCGCGAACCGACCCCACGGCGTGATGGAGCAGTTCAGCGCGAGGCCGATCCGGATGGCGGACTCGACGGCAGCCGCGTTGACCACCGGCAGCGCACCCGGCAGGCCGAGGCACACCGGGCACACCTGGGTGTTGGGCTCGGCACCGAACTCGGTGGGGCACCCACAGAACATCTTGGTGGCGGTACCGAGCTCGACGTGCACCTCCATGCCCAGCACGGGGTCGTACCGGGAGATCACCTCGTCGTAATCCATCAGGCTCGTCGAGTGCGATGAGGTGGCAGCAGTCATGGTGCCGAGTTTACTGCGGACCGGTGGGCCGAACCCCCTCGGTGTCAGCCGAAGAAGGCGGCCGCGTCCAGGTAGCGACTCTCGGGAACCCGCTTGAGCTGGCGGACGGCCTCCTCGAGGTCCACCAGGCCGATCTCGGCGCCCTGGAGGGAGACCATCTTGCCCTTCTCCCCCGCGTGCACGGCGTCGACGGCGTTGACGCCGAAACGGGTGGCGAGGACGCGGTCGTACGGAGTGGGCTTGCCGCCGCGCTGCACGTGGCCCAGCACCGTGGTGCGGACCTCCTTGTTGATGCGGCGTTCGATCTCGACGCCCAATTGCTGTGCGACACCGGTGAACCGGACGTGGCCGAACTCGTCGATTCCTCCGTCGCGGATCTCCATCGACCCCTCCTTGGGCGTCGCTCCCTCGGCGACGACGCAGATGAAGTGGGAGTCCCCGCGCTGGAACCGCTTCTTCACCAGATCGCACACCTCCTGGACGTCGAAGGGCTGCTCGGGGATCAGTGTCATGTGCGCGCCGGACGCGAGGCCGGAGTGCAGCGCGATCCAGCCGGCGTGCCGCCCCATCACCTCGACGAGCATGACGCGCTGGTGGGACTCGGCGGTGCTGTGCAGCCGATCGATCGCGTCGGTGGCGATGGTGAGTGCCGTGTCGAAACCGAACGTGACGTCGGTGCAGTCGATGTCGTTGTCGATGGTCTTGGGAACCCCGATGACGGGCACGCCCTCCTGCGACAGCCAGTGTCCGGCGGTCAACGTGCCCTCGCCGCCGATGGGGATGAGCACGTCGATGCCGTTGTCGTCCATCGTCTGCTTGATCTGGTCGAGCCCCGCCCGCAGCTTCTCGGGATTGACGCGTGCGGTCCCCAGGATGGTGCCGCCCTTGGTGAGCAGTCGATCGTTGCGATCGTCGTTGCGCAGTTGGATACGACGGTCCTCGAGCAGGCCGCGCCAGCCGTCGAGGAATCCGACCACCGACGACCCGTAGCGGGCGTCCGCCGTGCGTACGACGGCCCTGATGACCGCGTTGAGTCCCGGGCAGTCGCCGCCGCCGGTCAGTACTCCGATACGCATGGGTCGGTGCCTCTCGATCGCGGGTGTCGACGCGGGGTCGCCGCGCACGATGCTCGTCACCATCTTGCTACCTCCGGCGCGCGGAGGCACGGTCGGATCAGATCGCGGACGGCTGGGGAAACTCTCCCCGTGCGGCTTCGTACGCCGCACCGACCCGGTAGAGGCGATCGTCCGCCATCGCCGGAGCCATGATCTGCAGCCCGACCGGGAGACCGTCCGCGAGACCGGACGGCACCGACATGGCCGGGTGACCGGCCAGGTTGGTCGGCAGGGTGCAGAGGTCGTACAGGTACATGGCGATGGGGTCGTCGACCTTCTCGCCCAGCGCGAACGCCGTCGACGGGGTGGTGGGCGACACCAGGACGTCCACCTTCTCGTAGGCACGATCGAAGTCCCGGGCGATGAGCGTCCGGATCTTCAGAGCCTGGCCGTAGTACGCGTCGTAGTAGCCTGCGGACAGCGCGTACGTCCCGATCATGATGCGGCGCTTGACCTCCGGGCCGAACCCGGCGGCACGCGACATCGCCATGACCTGATCGGCACTGTGCGTTCCGTCGTCACCGACCCGCAGTCCGTAGCGCATCGCGTCGAAGCGGGCGAGGTTGGACGACACCTCCGACGGGAGGATGAGGTAGTACGCGGCGAGGGCGTGATCGAAGTTGGGGCACGACACCTCCACCACCTCGGCGCCCAGCGAGGTGAGCACCTCGACGGCGGCGTCGAAGGAGGAGATGACCCCCGGCTGATAGGCGTCCGAGTGCAGTTCCTTGACGACGCCGACGCGCACGCCCGTCAGATCTCCACCCGCGCCGCGGCGCGCCGCCGCGACGACGTCCGGCACCGCCGCGTCGACCGACGTCGAGTCGCGGGGGTCGTGTCCGGCGATGACCTGGTGCAGCAACGCGGTGTCGAGCACCGTCCGCCCGCAGGGACCGCCCTGATCCAGGGAAGAGGCGCAGGCGATGAGCCCGTACCGGGAGACGCCGCCGTACGTCGGCTTGCACCCGACGGTTCCGGTGACGGCAGCCGGTTGCCGGATCGAGCCACCGGTGTCGGTACCGATGGCCAACGGTGCCTGGAACGACGCGAGCGCCGCGGCCGAACCGCCGCCCGAACCGCCCGGCACCCGAGTGGTGTCCCACGGATTGAGGGTCGGTCCGTACGCGCTGTTCTCGGTGGACGACCCCATCGCGAACTCGTCCATGTTGGTCTTGCCCAGCAACGGGATTCCCGCGGCACGCAGCCTCGCGGTGACCGTGGCGTCGTACGGCGAGACCCATCCCTCAAGGATCTTCGAGCCGGCGGTGGTGGGCATGTCCGTGGTGGTGAACACGTCCTTCAGCGCCAACGGGACGCCGGCCAACTTCGACGCGGGCGTCTCACCCGCGTCCAACGCGTCGTCGACGCGCTGGGCGGCGGCGATCGCCTCGTCCCCCGCGACGTGCAGGAAGGCGTGCAGCGTTCCGTCGACCTCGGCGATGCGATCGAGGTGGGCGCGAGTGACCTCCACGGCGGAGACCTCGCGGGTACGGATCTTCGCGGCCAGGTCGGACGCGGTGGACCGGATCAGATCGGTCTGCTCGGCGGCGGTCATCACTCTTCTTCCAGGATGCGCGGCACCGCGAAGCGGCTCTGTTCGGACGCGGGCGCCTCGGCGAGGGCACTGTCCGGGCCGAGACCCGGGACGATGACGTCTGGCCGGGTGACGTTGGTCACAGCGAGCGGACTCGCGGTGGCGTCGACGTCCGAGACGTCGACCTCCGACACCGCCTTCACGTGGCCCAGAATGGCGTCGAGCTGACCGGCGAACGCATCGAGTTCGTGCTCCTCGAGCGCGAGCCGGGACAGTCGTGCGAGGTGGGCGACCTCGTCGCGGGATATGGCAGACACGTCCGTCAGGCCCCCTTCGATTCGTAACGCATGCCGAGCAGCCTAGTTCGTGGCGACCACCCCACCGTCACGGCCTCGCGTCGCGGCGAGGGACGGCGAGCCCGGCCGTCCTCCACCTTCCCGTGAGCCGCGTGCGACTCGATGGAGACGGCGTCGAGTGCGAGGATGTCGGCGTGTCGTATCTCCTGCGGGTCCAGTTGCCCGACCGTCCGGGCAGTCTCGGGTCGCTCGCCGTCGCCCTGGGTTCGGTGGGGGCCGACATCCTGTCGCTCGACGTCATCGAACGCGGAGCCGGATTCGCGGTGGACGATCTAGTGGTGGACGTCGCGCCGGGCGCCCTCCCCGACACACTCATCACCGCGGCCGAGAAGCTCACCGACGTCCGCGTGGACTCGATCCGTCCCTACGCCGGCATCCTGGACACACACCGCGAGCTCGAGCTCATCGATCAGGTGGCCACGGCGCACGACGACCGTCTGCAGGTGCTCGTGGACGGTGCGCCGCGGGTGCTGCGCGTCGGATGGAGCACCGTGGTGGGCATGTCAGATCACGGTCCGGCCGTCATCGTCGGCAGCTCCGGGGCGCCCGAGTCGCGGGCCGACGACATGCCGTGGATGCCCCTCGAGAAGCCGGCAGTCCTCGACCCGACCGGAGCATGGGTTCCGCAGTCGTGGAAGGACATGGACACCACACTGGCCGCGGCACCGCTCGGATCGTCGGGCACCGTGCTGGTGCTCGGACGACCCGGCGGACCGGACTTCCGACCGTCAGAGATCGCCCGGCTCGGCTACCTGGCCGGCATCGTCGCCACCGTCCTCGGCTGAGTCCGCCCCGGCGACCAGCGCGCGGGCCGCGTCGGGCCCCTCGCCGAGCAGCGTGCGGAACCCGTCCTCGTCGAGCACCGGAACACCGAGTTCGAGCGCCTTGTCGTGCTTCGATCCGGGCGCGTCGCCGACGACCACGAACGCCGTCTTCTTCGACACCGACGAGGCCGCCTTGCCGCCGCGGGCCAGGATCGCCTCCTTCGCGTCGTCACGCGTGAACGTGGCGAGCGATCCGGTGACGACGATCGACAGACCGTCGAGCGTGCGCTCGATACTCTCGTCGCGTTCGTCCTCCATGCGCACGCCCGCCGCCGACCACTTCTCCACGATGGCGCGGTGCCAGTCGACGTCGAACCACTCGACGACTGCGCGGGCGATGGTGGGGCCCACCCCGTCGGCGGCGGCCAGTTCCTCCTCCGTCGCCGCCCGAATGGCGTCGAGTGACCCGAAGCGGGCGGCGAGGGCGCGGGCGGCGGAAGGACCGACGTGGCGAATGGAGAGCGCGACCAGAACACGCCACAGCGGCTTGATCTTCGCGCGTTCGAGGTTGTCGAGCAGACGACGACCATTGGCGGACAGGTGACCAGCTTTGGTCCGGAAGATCTCCGTCTTGGTGAGATCGTCCTCGGTGAGAATGAAGAGGTCACCCTCGTTCTGGATGACGTCAGCTTTGAGAAGCGCCGTCGCCGCTTCGTACCCGAGCGCCTCGATGTCGAACACGTTGCGCCCTGCGATGAAGAAGACCCGCTCACGCCTCTGGGCGGGGCACCATTCCGAATTGGGGCAGCGGATGTCAGCATCCGCTTCCTTGGTCGGTGCGAGTTCGGTTCCGCACTCGGGGCAGTGCGTCGGCATGACGAATTCCCGCTCGTCCCCGGTGCGTGCGTCGACCACCGGACCGAGCACCTCCGGGATCACCTCGCCCGCCTTGCGGATGACCACGGTGTCACCGATCAACACACCCTTGCGCACGACCTCGGACGCGTTGTGCAAGGTCGCACGCGACACCGTCGACCCCGCCACGAGCACCGGCTCCATGAACGCGAACGGTGTCACTCGCCCGGTGCGCCCGACACTCACCTCGATGTTGACCAATGTCGTGGTGGCCTCCTCCGGCGGATACTTGAAGGCGATGGCCCAGCGGGGTGCGCGTGACGTGGATCCGAGTCGGCGGTGCAACGCCATCTCGTCGACCTTCACCACGAGGCCGTCGATCTCATGCTCGACCGAGTGCCGATTCTCGCCCCAGTACTCCATGCGTTCGACCACCGCGTCGACGCCCTGCACCAGTGCGGTGTGAGTCGAGACCGGCAGACCCCAGGCGGCGAGCGCGTCGTACGCGACGGACTGGGCGGCGGGGGCGAAGCCCTCCATCCGGCCGAACCCGTGACAGATCATGCCGAGCCGCCGCCGCGAGGTGACCGCGGGATTCTTCTGCCGCAGCGACCCCGCGGCGGAGTTGCGCGGGTTGGCGAACGGCGGCTTGCCCTGCTCGACGAGAGAGGCGTTGAGCGCCTGGAAGTCCTCGAGTCGGAAGAACACCTCGCCCCGCACCTCGAGCAGCGTCGGGACCGGGAACCCGTCCGACGGGGTGAGCACCTCGGGGATGTCGTCGATGGTGCGCGCGTTGAGCGTCACGTCCTCCCCGGTGCGTCCGTCACCGCGGGTGGCGGCGCGCACCAGTCGGCCGTTCTCGTACACGAGATTGAGCGCGACACCGTCGATCTTGACCTCGCAGAGGTAGTGCAGGTTCTCCCCCGCCTCCACCTCGACCCTGCGCGCCCAGGCACGCAGCTCGTCCGCGTCGAACACGTTGTCCAGGGACAACATTCGCTCGAGGTGGTCGACAGCCGTGAAATCCGTCTCGAAGCCGCCACCGACGAGCTGCGTCGGCGAGTCGGGCGTCCGGAGATCCGGATGCTCCTCCTCCATCGCCTGCAGGCGCTTCAGCAACTCGTCGAACTGCCCGTCCGAGATGATCGGCGCGTCCCGCACGTAGTACCGGAACTGGTGACCGCGGACCTCCTCGGCCAGCGCGTCCCACTCCTGCTTCTGCTCGGGTGAGGCCGGGACCAGGTCCGGCGGTGTCTCGATCTCGTCCACGATCGCAGACTATCGGAGCGCTCCGACACCGTTCCCGGTGACGAAGGCCGGTGTCACAGCGCGTCGGGATCCTCGGTGAAAGCAGCGCGGACGTCGCGCAGCACCGTCAGAGCGTGCCGGGCCCACGGCAGGCTCGCGCCGGACAACCCACACGTGGGTGAGACGGCGACGCGCTCGGCGAGGTACCGCCTCGGGAAGCCCAACCGATCCATCAGTTCCACTGCGGGCGCCGCACTCTCGCGCCACGCCGGGTACTTCTCCGGGTCGGTTCCCGGCACCACCCCCAGGACGGCGACACCGCCGCTCTCCAGGTAATCGCCGACCGCGTCGTACCGCGACGTGGACAGCAAGGACAGATCGAACGAGACGCCGTGCACCCCGCTGCGTCCGAAGACCTCGAACGGGACGTCGGCGGAGCACGTGTGCACGATCACGGGTCGGTTCACCCGCTGCACCACCGAGCCCAGCAGGTCGGCTACCTCCGGCGCCGGCACCGCGGCGATCTGCTCGAGGCTCGTCACGCCCTGCAGGCGACCGGCCAGCACGGCCGCGATGCGAGGTTCGTCGAACTGGACGACCACCTCGGCGCCGAGCCGCCTCGCGACCTCGTCGGCGTGCGCGGCCACTCCCTCGGCCAACGACCCGGCGATGTCGCGCACCGCACCGCGGTCGGTCAAGGCGCGGTGACCGAACGCCAGCTCGATGTCCGCGGCCATCGTCAGCGGGCCCGCGGCCTGCACCTTGACGGCGCGGCCGGATCCGCGCAGCCCGGCCAGTTCCCACTGCTCCTCGAGAACGTCGAGGTCCTCCGTCAGGAAGTCGCGGGCCCGGCGGCTCGTCGTACTCGGCCGTCGGCTCACGCGGTATCCGCTGGTGGCCGCATCGATCTCGATGTCGACCAGCAGCACGCCGGTGCGCCCGATCATGTCGGCGCCGAGACCTCGCGCCGGGAGTTCCACGACGTGCGGCAGGTCGGGGAGCTCGCCGATCACCGTCGTGACGGCGTTCGCGATGTCCGTTCCCGGCCACGAGCCGATACCCGTCGCCACGCCTGCCAGAGCGGCAGCAGGATCCGTCACGGGCGAGCGGACGCGGTGAGTGGCGACTCGGCGGAGGTTCCCGCGATGGTGCCGCTGCCGACCACGATGTCGCCTGCCGGGTCGGGGCGGTACAGCACGGCTGCCTGACCACGTGCGACTCCGGTGAGCGGGGACCGCAGACCGATGCGCAGAGTGTCGCCGTCGACACGAGCGACGGCGTCCGCGAGTCCGCCGTGTGCCCGGACCTGGACGACGCAGTCCACGTCGCCCTCGGGCGCCGTGCCGGACGTCCAGACGGGTGTGCTCGCATCGATGCCGTACACGTCGAGGCGGCTCGCCGAGCCGACCCGGACGGTCCCGGTCTCGGGCTCGATGGAGGTGACGTACCGCGGCTTGCCGTCGGCGGCCGGTCCCTCGACGCCCAGGCCCTTGCGCTGGCCGACGGTGAACCCGTGCACACCGTCGTGCTCGGCGAGCACCGCGCCGGAGTCCGCGTCGACCACCGATCCGGGGCGCACGCCGATACGGGCGCCGAGGAACGCCCGGGTGTCGCCGGAGGGGATGAAGCAGATGTCGTGACTGTCGGGCTTGTCCGCGACGGCGAGACCGCGGCGGGCGGCCTCGTCACGCACCTCCGCCTTCGGGGTGTCCCCGATCGGGAACAGGGCACGGGACAGCTGGCGCGCGGTGAGGACGCCCAGCACGTACGACTGGTCCTTGTCGGCATCGACCGCACGACGCAGCACGCCGTCCTCGAGCCGGGCGTAGTGGCCGGTGGCGACCGCGTCGAAACCGAGCGCCTCGGCCCGATCGGCGAGCGCCGCGAACTTGATCTTCTCGTTGCAGCGCAGGCACGGGTTCGGGGTCTCGCCTGCGGCGTAGGACGCGACGAAGTCGTCGATCACGTCCTCCTTGAACCGATCCGCGAAATCCCAGACGTAGAACGGGATCCCGAGCACGTCCGCGGCGCGGCGCGCGTCCCCGGCGTCCTCCTTGGAGCAGCACCCGCGCGACCCGGTGCGCAGAGCGCCGGGAGCGGTGGACAGCGCCAGGTGCACCCCGACCACCTCGTGGCCGGCATCGACGGCACGCGCCGCCGCCACGGCGGAATCGACGCCGCCGCTCATCGCTGCCAGAACTCTCATGTCACCACTCTTCTCGTCTCGACGTTCTCGTCATCTCGAACTGGACGCCATGCCGGCGGCCCGCGCACGTTCGACGACGCGCGGCAGGACCTCGAGCAGTGCGTCGACATCGGCGTCGGTGCTGGTGTGGCCCAAGGAGAACCGGAGTGATCCGCGGGCATCGGCCGCATCGACGCCCATCGCCAGCAGCACATGACTCGCCCGCGCGACACCCGCCGTGCACGCGGATCCCGTCGAGCACTCGACACCGGACGCGTCGAGCAACATCAACAGTGAATCGCCCTCGCATCCGGGGAACGTGACGTGCACGTTGCCGGGGAGTCTGTCCGCGCCGCGGGCACCGTTGACCGACGCGCCGGGCACCGCGTCGAGGACACCCTCGATGACACGCTCGCGCAACGCCACGAGCCGCGCCTCGGTGTCGGCCCGTCCGGCGACGGCGATTTCGAGGGCGGCCGCCATGCCCACGGCACCTGCCGTGTCGGGCGTCCCGGACCGGACGTCGCGTTCCTGACCGCCTCCGTGCAGCAGTGATTCGCAGGGCACAGAGCGTCCGAGCAGCAGCGCGCCGACGCCCTGGGGTCCGCCGAACTTGTGTGCCGCGATGGACAGCGCGGAGAGACCACTGGACGCGAAGTCGAGTTCACGGACACCGGCCACCTGGACCGCGTCGCTGTGCATGGGCACGTCGAACTCGGCCGCGATGGCAGCGAGTTCGCGGATCGCCATGATGGTGCCCACCTCGTTGTTCGCCCACATGATCGACACGACGGCGACCTCGTCGGCGTGCAGCTCGAGTTCTCGGCGCAGCGTCGACGGGAGGACGCGGCCGTCGGCCTCGACCGGCAACCAGGACACCGCGGCGCCCTCGTGACGTTCGAGCCACTCCACGGCATCGAGCACGGCGTGATGCTCGACCGAGCTGGTGATCACGCGGACGCGACGAGGATCACGCGCTCGGCGTGCCCAAAAGATGCCCTTGACCGCCAGATTGTCGCTCTCGGTGCCGCCGGAGGTGAAGATGACCTCGGACGGACGAGCGCCCAGCGCCGCGGCGATGGACTCCCGCGACTCCTCGATGCGGCGGCGGGCCGTGCGCCCCGATCCGTGCAGGGACGACGCGTTTCCCACGGTCCGATGGATCTCCGTCATCGCCTCGATCGCCGCGGGGACCATCGGAGTGGTCGCGGCATGATCGAGGTACACCGGCGTTCCGGGCACACGTGGGGGCTGTGGCATGACGTGGTCCAGGATAACCGGTCGCGGACCTCGCCTCTCCCCCGCGCGAGCACGCCCGAACTGCCGTGCGTCAGCTCGCGCGCACGACGGTTCCGGCGTACTCACCGGGGCGGACCGGCTGGGCGAGCCGATCCCGGCGCGGCAGTCGCGTGCGGGTGACGCGCAGGGGCGGAACTGCCGTCTCGTCCTGGTGTCGGCGCACGGCCAACTCCGCGCTGCGCGCCAGCAGTCGACGATCGTCGATGGGCGCGATGTCCTCGCACACCCGCACGGCGGCACGGACGCCCTTCAGCCGCAGGATCCTCGACATCGACTCGCCGATGGTCTCGTCGCCCACGAAGGCGGTGGCCGTCGTCGGACGGTGGTCGACGTCGCGGTAGGTGACCGCGATCGGCCGCACCACCGCACCGGCGTCGATGGCCGCCTGGAACAGGGCGGGACGGAACGATCCGTAGGCGGTTCCGCACCAGGTGGTGCCCTCGGGGAAGACGACCACCGTGGCTCCCGATCGCAAGGCCTCGGTCACCTCGTCGACGGTGCCGGGTAGGGAGCGGAGTCGCTCACGGGCGATGGGGACGACCCGCACGATGCGTGCGAGCAGACCCAGGACGGGCCAGTCCACGAGGTCCGCGCGGGCGACGAAGCGGCACGGGAAACAGGCTGCCAGCACCAGGACGTCCGTCCAGGACACGTGATTGGCGACGACGAGCGTTCCGACGCCGGTGGGCTCGGCCGTGCGGTCGCCGACCAGAGTCACCCGGACACCGAGCGCGCCGAGGAGTCCCCTGGCTCCGGCACGTGCGGTGGCGCCTCGACCGCCCGCCGGCAACACCCGGCCCGCCAGCAGGAGCGGGACCACGGCGAGCAGCACCGCCACCAGGACGCAGCGCACCACCACGCGTGCGGTGCCCACGGTCGCCGAGACCGCCGGATGGCACCCCGTCCCGCACGGGCTGGCGGGCATCCAGGCGTGTGTCGTCACGCGTGCGACTCCGCGGTCGCCGCGGCCGAGCGGAGCCGGTCGAGATAGCGGACGTTGGCGTCCTTCATGTGCAGGAGGGTGACGAAGTCCGCGACGCCGAAATCGGGATCGTGGGCCGGCTCCCCGCAGATCGAGGCGCCCATGCGCAGGTAGCCGCGCATCAGGGCCGGCACCGAGGTGCGGGAGGGTGCCGTGATGTCGGCGAGGGCGACACCGTCGACCCGCACGGGGGTCCGGGGATACGCGCGGACCTCGGAGCGGTGCCGCTTCTCGACGAGGTCGTACACGCCCTTGACGTGCGCGCCGTCCGGCTCCCCGTCGCCGAGTGCCATGGGGACCGACACACAGCCCATCACCCGGTCGTAGCCACCGACGTCGATGTACCGGAGGATCCCGGACCACATCAGCGCCAGCACCGAGCCGGATCGATGGCCCTCCAGGACGCACGCACGACCCATCTCGACCGTCCGCAACTCGTGTGCACGCAGTTCGCTGATGTCGAACTCCGTCGCCGTGTAGTACCCGCCGGCGCGCTCCGCACCGTCCGGGGTGAGCATGCGGTAGCAGCCGACACGATCGCCGGTGCGGTTGTCGACGACGAGCAGGTGATCGCAGTGGTCGTCGAAGCGGTCGGCGTCGAGGCCGCCGTCGAAGGCGGTCGACTCGTACCCCGCTTCCGAGCCGAACACGGTGGCGCGCAACCGCTGCGCCGCGAGCACGTGCTCCGGGGTGGATCCGAGAACGAGTGAGTGGTGCTTGTCGGAGACGAGCACGTGCTCGTCGGCCGAGGACGGGGTGATGACGGTCGGTGCCGAGTCGCACACATCTGATGTCATGGCACATAGATCTATCGAGCCCACTCGACGGCACTCACAACACGACGTGACCGGAAGGTGCACGAACGACGAAAGCCCCGCTACCGACGAACGGTAGCGGGACTCTCGGGTACTGCTGAGGGGATCAGCCCTTGCGCTTCTTCACTGCCTCGGCGAGCTGAGGCGTGACGTCGAAGAGGTCGCCCACGACGCCGAAGTCCGCGATCTCGAAGATCGGTGCTTCCTCGTCCTTGTTGACGGCGACGATCGTCTTGGACGTCTGCATGCCGGCGCGGTGCTGGATCGCACCGGAGATGCCGAGCGCGACGTACAGCTGGGGCGAGACGGTCTTGCCCGTCTGACCCACCTGGAACTGGCCCGGGTAGTAGCCCGAGTCGACGGCTGCACGCGACGCGCCGACGGCCGCACCGAGCGAGTCGGCCAGATCCTCGACGACGGAGAACTTGTCCGCGCTGCCGACACCGCGACCACCGGAGACGACGACCGATGCCTCGGTGAGCTCGGGGCGGTCGCCGCCGGCGACGGGCTCACGCGAGGTGACCTTGACGACGGCCTCCTCCTGCGCGGGAACCTCGACGTCGACACGCTCACCGGCACCGGCCTGCGGCTCGGCGTCGATGGCACCCGGGCGGAGCGAGATGACCGGGACGTCGCCGTTGGTCTTCGCCTCGACGGTGAACGCGCCACCGAAGATGGAGTACGTGGCGGACTTGTCGGCGTTGATCGCCACGACGTCCTGGTGCAGTCCGGCACCGAGGCGAGCGGCGAGACGACCCGCCACCTCCTTGCCCTCGATGCCACCGGACGTGAGGATCGCGGCGGGCGAGACCGACTCGGCCAGGGACGACAGCACGTCGACCTTGGGCGTGACGAGGAAGCCGTCGACGTCGGCGGACTCCGCGACATAGATCTTCGCGGCGCCGGCCTCGGTGAGTGCGGCGGCGATCGCGTCGGTGGTGCCCGGCGCTCCCGTGACCACCGCGGACGGCTCACCCAGAACGCGGGCGGCCGTGATGAGCTCGCTGGTGACCT
Source organism: Rhodococcus sp. NBC_00294 (assembly GCF_036163995.1). Taxonomy (NCBI): domain Bacteria; kingdom Bacillati; phylum Actinomycetota; class Actinomycetes; order Mycobacteriales; family Nocardiaceae; genus Rhodococcus; species Rhodococcus sp. NBC_00294. The sequence continues at coordinate 2,692,905 of NZ_CP108043.1, read as the reverse complement.
TCTTCAGTGCCCCGTCTGCGTGCTCGACGAGTACGAGTACCTCTGCCATGGTGTTTCTCCTGTACTGCAGTGAGACGAATGTGTGCTGGTGACGGGGATCTAGATGATCTTCTGCGCGACGAGGTACTCGGCGACCTTGGTTCCGCCGTCGCCCTCGTCGTTCACGCGCTCACCAGCGGTCTTCGGCGGCTTCGGGGTCACCGTGGTGACGGTGGTGCCGGCGTTCGCGACGCCCACGGTCTCCGGATCGACGCCGATGTCGGCGAGGGTGAGGACCTGCACCGTCTTCTTCTTGGCGGCCATGATGCCCTTGAAGGACGGGAAGCGCGGCTCGTTGATCTTCTCGGTGACGCTGACGATCGCGGGGAGATCCGCCTCGAGGCCGAAGATGCCCTCGTCGGTCTCGCGCTCGCCGCTGACCTTGCCGTCGGCGACGACCAGCTTGCGCATCTGGGTCAGCTGCGGGATGCCGAGGTACTCGGCGATGATGGCGGGGACCGCGCCGATGCGGCCGTCGGTCGCCTCGTTGCCGGCGATGACCAGATCTGCGGCCTCACCGTTCTCGAACTCCACCTGGCCGAGTGCGGCAGCGAGAGCCCACGCGGTCTGGATGGCGTCGGAACCGTGCATGGCCGGATCGTTGACGTGCACAGCACTGTCCGCGCCCATGGAGAGGGCCTTGCGGATGGCCTCGGTCGCGCGGTCGGGTCCTGCCGAGAGAACCTTGACCTCGCCGCCGTCGCGCTCCTTGATCAGGAGTGCCTCCTCCACGGCGCGCTCGTTGATCTCGTCGAGCACGGCATCGGCCGCGTCGCGGTCGAGCGTGTAGTCGCCGTCCGAGAGCTTGCGCTCGGACCACGTGTCGGGAACCTGCTTGATTAGTACGACGATGTTCGTCATGGGTCTTCGTCGACCTCCTGTGTCCTGTCTCGGTGAATCAGGTCTTGATCTCGTAGCGCGGGGCCCGAAACGTATTCGGAGTTCACGCTGCGCGCGGTGGGCCGAAGCCCCGGAACCGACGTGTCACGGACGTTACCCCATTCGTGGTTACTGATGGGTAACTTACTCCTGTCGGGCCGAGAAATCACCCCCGGGGCCCCTCGGACCGCCGACCGGCGTCGCTCGACCGGGCAGGTGGGAACTACTGTCGCCCGGATGAACGACGCCGCGACCGACACGACCGTGTCGACCGAGACACCCCTCCCGCTCACCGGCGAGCGCACCGTGCCCGGCATAGCCGAGGAGAACTACTGGTTCCGTCGGCACGAGGTCGTGTACCGCCGTCTCGCACCGGCCTGCGCCGACCGAGTGGTGCTCGAGGCGGGCTCCGGCGAGGGCTACGGCGCGGACATGATCGCGCGGACGGCAACACGGGTGATCGGTCTCGACTACGACCGCAGCGCCGCCGAACACGTCGCTCGCCGGTACCCGTCGGTCGCCATGACCCGAGGCAACCTCGCGATGCTGCCGCTGCGCGGCGAGAGCGTCGACGTCGTCGTCAACTTCCAGGTGATCGAACATCTGTGGGACCAGGCCGAGTTCCTGCGGGAGTGCCTCCGGGTTCTGGTTCCCGGCGGCGTCCTCCTCGTCAGCACTCCCAACCGCATCACGTTCTCCCCCGGCCGGGACACCCCGCTGAACCCCTTCCACACCCGCGAGCTCGCAGCCGCGGAACTACGGGAATTGCTGTCCGACACGGGATTCGAGATCGACTCGATGACCGGCGTGCATCACGGCGAGCGACTGCGCGCACTCGACGCGACCCACGGCGGATCGTTCATCGACGCGCAGATCGACCGCGCGCTCGCCGGTGAGCCGTGGCCCGCGACCCTCGTCTCCGACGTCGCCGGCATCACCGTCGACGACTTCGACATCCACGCCGAGGCGATCGACGAGAGCCTGGATCTCGTCGCGGTGGCCCGGAAACCGTCCAGCACGTGACGAGCGCGACCTCGGCCGACGAACCGGGCATGTTCGCGCTCGTCCTGCACTCCCATCTCCCGTGGCTCGCCCACCAGGGGCGGTGGCCCGTCGGGGAGGAGTGGCTCTACCAGTCGTGGGCAGATTCGTACCTGCCCGTGGTCCGCGAACTGCGGACCCTGGCCGACGAGGGTCGCACCGATCTGCTGACCCTCGGCGTCACCCCGGTACTCGCCGCCCAACTGGACGATCCGTACAGCCTCGACGGGATGCATCACTGGCTCGGCAACTGGCAGCTCCGCGCCGCCGAAGCCGCCGCGTCCCGTGACCCGGACCGCCGCGCGCTCGGTCACCGCGAACACCGGCGATCGGCTGCCGCTCTGCACGAGTACGAGACCCGCTGGCGCCACGGCGGCGCCCCCCGACTGCGCGAACTGGCCGACTCTGGCGCCGTCGAACTGCTCGGTGGGCCGTCGATGCACCCGTTCCAACCTCTGCTCGACCCACGACTGCGGACGTTCGCGCTCCGCGAGGGACGCGCCGACGCCGTACGCCGGTGGGGCCGCGGCACCGAGGGCATCTGGGCACCCGAGTGCGCCTTCACCGCAGGGATGGAACTCGACTACGCCGCCGCGGGCGTCGGACACTTCATGGTCGACGGCCCGGCTCTGCACGGAGACACGACGTGCGGCCGTCCGGTCGGCGACACCCACGTCGTCGCGTTCGGTCGTGATCTCCCGGTCAGCTATCGCGTGTGGTCACCGAAGTCCGGTTATCCCGGTCATTCCGCGTACCGCGACTTCCACACCTACGACCACGACACCGGGCTGAAGCCGTCCCGGGTCACCGGCAGAAGCGTCGCGGGCCCGGACAAGGCGCCGTACGACCCGGAGCGCGCCGCAGCAGCCGTCCGCACGCACGTCGAGGACTTCGTCGACGTGGTTCGCCGCCGGCTGCGCTCCGAACACACGCGCACCGGGTCCCCGGCACTGGTGGTCGCCGCCTTCGACACCGAGCTCTTCGGACACTGGTGGCACGAGGGTCCGGCATGGTTGGCCGGCATCCTGCGTGCGCTCCCCGAGGCCGGCATCCGCGTCGGGACACTCGCGGGCGCGAAGCGAGACGGCTACGTCGGTGACCCCGTCGAACTCCCGGACACCTCCTGGGGCAGCGGGAAGGACTGGCGGGTGTGGGCGGGCGATCCCGTCCGCGACCTGGTCGATCTCAACGCCGATGTCACCGCCACCGCGCTCGACGCCGTCGACGCGGCACCCCCCGGCGGTCTGCGAGACCGTGTCGCGGACCAGATACTGCGCGAGACGATGCTCACCGTCTCGAGCGACTGGGCCTTCATGGTGAGCAAGGACTCGGCCGCGCAGTACGCCCGCGACCGCGCCCACAAGCACGCTCACGCGGTGCGCGAGATCGCCGACGCCCGCGTGCACGGGCATCACGCACGAGCCGCCGACCTTGCATCCGGGTGGAACCAGGCGGACGATCTGTTCCCGGACCTCGATGCGCGGCGTCTGCAACCGACGGGTCGGGAGGTGCGGGCGTGAAGGTCCTGATGATCTCGTGGGAGTACCCGCCCGTGGTGGTCGGCGGCCTCGGTCGCCACGTCCACCATCTCGCGGTGGAACTGGCCGCGGCCGGACACGAGGTGGTGGTCCTCTCCCGCCGCCCCACGGGTTCCGACGCGGCGACCCACCCCACCGTGAGCTCGGTCGCCGAGGGTGTGCTCGTCGTCGCCGTGGCCGAGGATCCGGCGCACTTCACCTTCGGAGTGGACATGCTGGAGTGGACGCTCGCGATGGGTCACGCGATGGTGCGCGCCGGCCTCGCACTCTCCAAGCCCGGCATCGGCGAGGGGTGGGTTCCCGACGTCGTCCATGCCCACGACTGGCTGGTGGCGCACCCGGCGATCGCGCTCGCCGAGTACTACGACGTCCCGCTGGTCTCGACGATCCACGCGACGGAGGCCGGACGCCACAGCGGATGGGTCTCCGGCCGCGTGAACCGCCAGGTGCACTCCGTGGAATGGTGGCTGGCGCACGAATCCGATTCCGTCATCACGTGTTCCGCGGGAATGGAGGACGAGGTGGTCCGCCTCTTCGGTCCGCTTCCGTCCCCGGTCCACGTGATACGCAACGGCATCGACACCCGGACCTGGACGTACCGTCCTCGCGCGGCGCGCACCGGCGCCCCGTCCCTGCTCTTCGTGGGTCGGTTGGAGTACGAGAAGGGGGTGCAGGATCTGATAGCGGCACTCCCGCGTGTCCGACGGACGCACCCCGGCACCACGCTCACCGTCGTCGGCGACGGGACCCAGCTCGACCACCTCGTCGATCTGGCGCGTGTGCACCGGGTGCGCCGGGCGGTGACGTTCGTCGGATCCCTCGGCCACGACGGCGTTCTCGGGCATCTGCACCGGGCGGACGCGCTGGTGCTGCCGAGTCGATACGAGCCCTTCGGCATCATCGCCCTCGAGGGCGCCGCGGCCGGCACACCGCTCGTCGCCTCCACCGCGGGCGGCCTGGGCGAAGCCGTCGTCGACGGCGTCACCGGGATGTCCTTCGTTCCCGGCGATGTCGGCTCCTTGGCGACGGCGGTGCGGCGCACACTCGACGACCCCGCTGCGGCACGTACCCGGAGTGACGCGGCACGTGCGCGACTCACGTCCGACTTCGACTGGCACTCCGTGGCCCGCGAGACCGCCACGGTCTACTCCACCGCGAAGCGCCGGGTGCGCTTCCCGCTGGGCAGGCCCACGATCAGCGAACGTCCACTGCCCGAACGGGACTGAGTCACTCGCTCCCGAGCGACTTCTTGCGGGCGATGTCCTCCAGTGCGGCGACGTACGCCGCGCGGTCCTCCGCGCCGGCCTCCCAGTCGGTGCGACGGTTCCGGACCACTCGTGCGGGTGCGCCGACCGCGATCCCGTAGTCGGGCACGTGACCCTTGACGACCGCGTGCGCGCCCAGGACGCAGCCGCGACCGACGACGGTCTCCCGCAGCACGGTCACCTTCGCGGCGATCCACGTGTCCGGGCCGATCCGCACGGGCGACTTGACGATGCCCTGATCCTTGATCGGCACCGTGATGTCCTCGGTCCGATGATCGAAATCGCAGATGTAGCACCAGTCGGCGACGAGGGTGGACGCACCGATCTCGATGTCGAGATAGGTGTTGACGACGTTGTCCTTGCCGAACACCACCTTGTCACCGATGCGCAGCGACCCCTCGTGGCAGCGGATCGCGTTGCCGTCACCGATGTGCACCCAGCGACCGATCTCGAGTCGCGCCAGCTCGGGCGTCGCGTGGATCTCGACGTTCTTGCCGAGGAACACCATTCCGCGCAGCACCACGTGCGGGTTCGCGGCCTTGAAACGCGCGAGGCGGTAGTACCGCACCAGGTACCAGGGCGTGTACGCCTTGTGGCCGATCACCCAGCGCAGCGACGCGAGCGTGAGGAAGCGCGCCTGGTCGGGGTCGCGTCGCCGCGATCCTCGCCACCGGGTGCGCAACGGCGCGTTCCACATGCTGGTCATGGGCGGCACATTACTGTCGGCGCCGCCGCAGGGAACCCGGGGGCCGACCACCGGGGGTCGGAACCGTGACGCATCGTTTCAGCCGTTAGTCTCGTGCGAGCCGATCACCCGACATCAGGAGAGTGCATGCACGACGAGAACCCGCGTACCTCGGTGCGCACTCGTCGAGCCGGTGCCGCTCTCCTCGCGGTCGGCGCCCTCGCCCTCGGGGCCTGTGGCAGTGACTCCGGGCCCATCGACATCCTGGGCGACGAGGGCTGGCGCGGCGGTCTCGCCGACGCCCACAACTCCGCCTCCGTGACCACCGAGGGCAGTCGCTCCCTCGCTCTCGACTGGACCCGCCCTCTCGGCGCTCCCACGTCCACACGTCCCTCCGTCGCGCCCAACGGTCAGATCACGGTGACGATGACCGCAGACGCCGGCTGCGCGCTCGGATCGTTCCAGGGCGAGACCGGACGCAAGCGGTTCTGCAACTCGCTCGGACCCTCCGGCGTCTCGTCGACCGCGGTCGCCGACTCGGCGTCCAACCTCTACGCCGGTGACGACGGCAGCATGAGCTCGATCAACCAGAACGGTCAACTGCGCTGGCGCACACCGGTCTACGGGGTACCGCGCACCCCGCAGTTCCTGCCCGACGGCAACGTCCTGGTGGTCACCCAGTTCGGTCAGATCAACGTGCTGAGCAACCAGACCGGGAACGCGGTCGCACCCGTACTGGACCTGAACCCCAATCCCACGCCCCTGGACGCGCCGAACACCACGCTGCGGCCCGCGGACGACGGTCTGCTGGCCTGCCTGGGCGGTGGGCCGGACTGCGCCGTCGCGGCGGCACCGGCCGTCGATCTGGAGTCCTCGACCGTCTACCTCGTCCTGTGGCGCGCCGGCGCCATCGCTCCCCAGCTCGTGGCGCTCTCCTATACCGGCGGGGACTCCCCCGGGCTCACCGAGGCGTGGTCGTCGCCCCTGCTTCCCGCCGCCGTGACATCGAGCCCCGTGGTGTCACCCGACGGTGACCGCGTGTACCTCACGGACGTCGAGGGCACCGTGCGGGCGTACTCCACCGAGGACGGCTCCGAGATCTGGTCCTACTTCGTCGGTGACCGCGCGGCAGGAAGTGTGTCCGTCGCTGCGGACGGCACCATCGTCCCCGCGGGCGGCGCGGGGTCGCATCTGCGGGCGATCCGCGATGCGGGCGAGCGACCCGAAACGGTGTGGGAGCGGCCAGATCTCGTGACACAGGGTTCCTCCGCACTGGCGGGTGGCACCACGGGCTACACGGTGGTCGGCGACGGTGACGGGCTCGCACTCGTCACCTTCGACACGGCCACCGGCGAGACGGTCGACACCGACGCGCTCCCCGGCGCCGAGGGCTACAGCCCCGGAGTCGTCGTCGGCTCGGACGGCGAGGTGGTCGTCCCGACCGCGCTGGGATCCCTCTACTCGTTCCGCTGAGGCCCGGTGCGCGGCCCGCACACGAAGGCCACCCCCGAGCGCCCGATCCGGGTGATCACGAGCCCCAGCGGCACGGTGCCCCGGAGATCGAGCCGGGGGCGCAGCAACGCGGGATCGACGTCGATGCCGCGGACGAGAATCTCGAGCGACCCGCATCCCAGCTCCGCGAGCCGCTTGCGCAACACCTTCTCGGTGAAGGGCAACCTGTCGAGGATCTCGAAGCCCGTCGTCCCCTCCGGTATCGCGTCTCCCGTGAGGTGCGCGATGCGTGGATCCAGTTGCCACAGTCCATGTCTCGCGGCGTAGTGGCGCACGAGACCGGCCCGCACGACGGCGCCGTCGGGATCGACGATGTACCTGCCAGGGGCACGATCTTCGTCGATGGCGTCCGAGTCGGCGTCCGTCACCTCCCACGCGGAACCGTCCGACCGGAGCACCGTCGCACGGCGACGCACAGCGGGGTCCGCCACCTCCCCCAGCCAGAGGCACGCCTCGCGGACGGCGCCGTCGAGGGAGACGAGTTCGACCTCGGCCCGCGTGTGTCGGCTCGTGAGGTCGAGACGGTCGACGTCGAGACCCGGTGCGCACTTGACCACCAGGTCGCGGCCGGCATAGGCGTCGAGGAGGTCCGGAAGCGGGGGTTCGAGGGCTGCGGGGTCGTGACGGCGGCGGCCGCCGGCGCGGCGGCCGGGGTCGGCGACGACGACGGTGCCGCGCGTGGTGGGGGCCACCGCGTCGGCACGCAGCACGGCCACGTCGGGAACGTTGTGTCGTGCCATGGCCAACCGCACCGGATCGAGATCGCTACCCACCACGATGTCCGCGACCGAGTGCAGGGTGTGCAGTTCGGTGCCGATCGAGCAGGTGACGTCGTGGATGCGACGTCCGCGCAGCCGCTCGGCCCGGTGCCGGGACACCTGTTCGGTGGTGGCCTGCTGCACCGCGTCGTCGGTGACCAACCACGTTCCGGCGAACGGCAGCTTGGTCGCGGCCTTGCGACGCAGGGTGACCGTCTCGATCAGCGCGGCGGCGCGGTCACCGAAGGCGCTGCGGATCCGGCCGATGTCCGAGACCAGCGTGGCGGGCGTCAGCGCACGGTCACCGACCGCGGCCAGCGCGTCGGACGCCCCGGCCAGGTACTCGACGTCGTCGAGGTCGAACGAGTATCCCACCGACGCGTCAGAGCGCGCCGGTGTCCGGCTTCGTGCCCGTGATCATCACGTTGTAGAAGTAGCCACGGGGCACGACGTGGTGCAGCACGTTCTCGTCGAGCCAGGACAGCGACTTCCAGCCGTTGAACGCGAACCTCGCCCAGCCCCAACCCAGCTTCTCCGCCGGCACCGCCGCCTCGAAGGTGCGGACCGGCCAGCCCAGCAGCGCTGCGGCGAACTCCTCGGTCTTGGCCTGCACGTCGTCCGCACCGGCGGCGACGGCGATGTTCTCGAGCTCCGTCGGGTCGAAGGTGTGCAGATCGACGACGGCCTCGAGTGCCGCGGCACGGGACGACTCGTCCAGCTCCTGCTGCGGGCGACGCCAGTCCGCGAGGAACGGCAACCGCGTCGTGCGGGTCGTGGCCTCCCACGTGAGACGCCCCAGCCACCGCGCGTAGAAGTTGCCCACCGTCGTCGGCTCGCCCGCGAACACGAACCGGCCGCCGGGCTTGAGCACGCGCAGCACCTCGCGCAGAGACTGCTCCACGTCCGGGATGTGGTGCAGCACCGCGTGACCGACGACGAGATCGAACGTGTCGTCCTCGTACGGGATGGTCTCGGCATCGGCGACGCGGCCGTCCACGTCGAGGCCCAGGTTCTCGGCGTTGCGCAGCGCGACCTTGACCATGCCCGGCGACAGGTCCGTGACCGACCCGGTCGCGGCGACGCCGCTCTGCATGAGGTTGAGCAGGAAGAAGCCGGTACCGCAGCCCAGTTCCAGCGCGCGACCGTACGGCAGGGCCTCGGATCCGGCCACCGCGTCGAAACGGCCGCGGGCGTAGTCGATGCAGCGCTGGTCGTAGGAGATCGACCACTTGTCGTCGTAGGTCTCCGCTTCCCAGTCGTGGTAGAGCACCTGGGCCAGCTTGGTGTCCGACCGTGCGGCCTGCACTTCCTCGGCACTCGCGTGCGGGCGCGGCGCCGGATCCGACGGTGCGGTCGAGGCGGCGGTGTCGGTGTGCGGTTCACGAGCGGTCATGGAAGGGAACCCTATCTGAACGAGTGCGGGAGGCTAGTTGCCGGTGAAGTCGGCCTTGCCCGGGCCGTTCTCGAGGAACGACGCCATGCCGATCGCGCGGTCCTCGGTTCCGAACAGCGAGGCGAAGACGTGCGCCTCGATCTTCAGGCCAGTCGCGAGGTCGGTGTCCAGACCCTCGTCGATCGCCGCCTTGGCTGCGGCGAGGGCGCGCGAGGCACCGCGGACGAACTGACCGGCCCACGTGCGCGCCGCCTCGTAGACGGCATCGGGGGCCACCACCTCGTCCACGAGACCGACGGCGAGCGCCTCCTCGGCCCCGACGAAACGGCCGGTGAACACCATGTCCTTCGCGCGGCTCGGGCCGATCAGCCGGGCGAGTCGCTGGGTGCCGCCACCGCCGGGAATGACGCCGAGCAGCACCTCGGGGACGCCGAGCTTCGCGTTGTCGCCCGCGATGCGGCGATCGGCACCGAGGGCGACCTCCAGACCGCCGCCGAGGGCGTATCCGGTGATGGCGGCGACGGTGGGCTTCGGGATGGACGCGATCGCTCCGAGACCGGCCTGCAGAGCGCCGATCGCGTCGGTCATCTGACCCGCGGACATCTCCGCCATCTCCTTGATGTCCGCGCCGGCGGCGAACACCTTCTCACCGCCGTACACGATGACCGCCTTGACATCCGGATCCTCGGCGGCGGCCCGCGACACCTCGAGGAGCTCACCCTGCACCTGGCGGTTCAGAGCGTTCATCGGCGGCCGGGAGAGCCGGATGGTGCCGATGCCGTCGGTCACGTCGAGAGTCACGAATTCAGCCATGGCCAGCACGCTAGCTGTTCGACGTCCGCTCGGTGCGTGGGGGGAGGTCGGCGCGATACTCGTCGGCGCCGTCGAAGTTCACCCGCACGGATCCACCCGATCCGCTGATGACGGGCTGCACCGGCGCCAGATCGGCCTCTGCGGCCATGGCCTCGGCCACCGACCCGTGACCGGCGAGATGCCGCAGGCACGCCCAGGTGGGCGGCATCAGCATGCGGTCGCCGCGACGGAACTCGTCGAGGGCATCCGCGGGCCGCACCCACGCGGCGTCGACGGCCTCGGACGTCTCGCCGTCGGGACGTTGCCCGGACGGGAGCGCCGCGACGAAGAAGCGGGTGTCGTACCGACGGGTCGTCTCGCCCTCGGGCGTGATCCAACGGGCGTGCGGGCGCAGCAGATCGGAGCGCACCACCAGTCGGGTCTCGGCCAGGAACTCACCGAAAGAGATCTCGTGCTTCTCGACGGCACGACGCCGGTCGGCGTGATCGGACGTGTCCGCGACGACGGTGTGCGCGTCGGGCCCGGCGAACAGGACACCGCACTCCTCGAAGGTCTCGCGCACCGCGGCGAGCACCAGGGCCCGCGCCGCGGCGTCGTCGTCGGTGCCGAACCGTGCCGCCCACCACGCGGGTGACGGGCCGGCCCACCGGTCCTCCCCGTCCGCGGGCGTGCGATCGGTCGGATCCACACCGCCGCCCGGGAAGACCGTCATGCCGGCGGCGAACGCCATCCGTCCGACTCGCCGCTGCAGGAAGACCTCGAGCCCTGCCGGCGCATCGCGCAGCAGGATGACGGTGGAGGCGTCCCGCAGCGCGACCGGTTCGGTCACCGCGCTCGCCGATGGGACGACCGCGACCGCTTGCGCCGCGCGAAGAAGCGCCCGTCGGTGCGCTCGAGGGCGATGGCCTGACTGAACGCGGTGGACAGGTTCTCCTCCGTGATGACGTCGTCGATGAGACCCTGCGCCACGACTCCGCCCTCCTTGAGCAGCATCGCGTGGGTGAAGCCCGGTGGGATCTCCTCCACGTGGTGCGTGATCAGCACCGTCGCGGGGGCGTCGGGGTCGAGTGCGAGGTCGGTGAGGATGGCGACGAGATCCTCGCGGCCTCCGAGGTCGAGACCCGCGGCCGGCTCGTCGAGCAGCAGCAACTCGGGGTCCGTCATCAGAGCGCGGGCGATCAGGACACGCTTGCGTTCGCCCTCGGACAGCGTCCCGAAGGTCCGGCGAGCGAGATGCTCGATACCGGCCGTCTCGAGCATGTCGACCGCACGCTCGTCGTCCACCTCGTCGTACTTCTCACGCCAGCGACCGAGCACCGCGTACCCCGCCGACACGACCAGATCGGCCACCACCTCGTCGGACGGGATGCGTCCGGCGAGAGCAGAGGACGACAGGCCGATGCGCGGCTTGAGTTCCGAGATGTCGACGTGCCCGAGCGTCTCGCCGAGCACGTGCGCGGTGCCGGAGGTCGGGTAGATCTCCGCCGCGGCGACGCGCAGCAGCGTGGTCTTGCCCGCACCGTTCGGTCCGAGGACCACCCACCGCTCGTCCAGCTCCACGTTCCAGGAGACGGGGCCGACGAGGGTCGTCCCTCCGCGGACGACGGAGACATCGGCGAGTTCGACGAGCAGGTCTGGGTCAGGAGAGGACACGCCTTCCATCTTCCCGCACGCGCGGGGTGCATCCACGGCAGGATCAGCACGCGTGTCGCACGAACAGAACTCACCGAAGTCCGCCGCCGCGTCGGGCAGGCCCTTCCCGTTGGGCGCCCACCCCGTGGAGGGCGGCGTCTGCTTCGCCGTGCACGCACCCGACGCGCACGCCGTCGAGGTGTGTCTGGTGGACGGGTCAGGCCCCGACTCACGGGAGTCGCGTCACCTCCTCACCCAGCGCACGTACGGCATCTGGCACGGTGTGGTCGCCGAGGCCGGCGTCGGATCCGTCTACGGCTACCGCGTCTCCGGACCGTGGAATCCCGAGGCCGGTCACCGGTTCGATCCGCACAAGATCCTTCTCGACCCCTACGCACGGCGCATCGTCGGCAGCCTCGGCGACGCGCGAGCCCTCCTGCCGTATCGCGACGACCCGTTCGGACCGCAGTCGACGGTCGACTCGCTGGGACATGCTCCCCTCGCGGTGGTCACCGCTCCCCTGCCGGCCTCGGACGCACCGCGACTCGAGACCGACTGGGACCGCACCGTCGTGTACGAGGTGCACGTCGGGTCGTTCACCGGTGCCCATCCGGACGTCCCCGAGAATCTACGCGGCACCTACCTCGGACTTGTTCACCCTGCGGTGCTCGAGCACCTTCGTACGCTGGGTGTGACGGCGGTGGAACTGCTTCCGGTGCACGCGTGCCTCACCGAACCCGGTGTGCGCGCCCGAGGGATGCGCAACCACTGGGGCTACAGCACCGGCTCGTACTTCGCCGTCGAACCGTCGTACGCCTCGGTCCCCGGCGCCGAGGTCACCGAGTTCCGCACGATGGTGGACACGCTGCACGAGGCGGGTATCGAGGTGATCCTCGACGTCGTCTACAACCACACCTGCGAGGGCGGTGTCGACGGCCCCTCCCTCTCGTGGCGCGGCCTGGACGCGCGCGGGTACTACCTGCTGGACGCCCGCGGTCACGACATCGATCTGACGGGATGCGGCAACACCGTCGACGCCGCGTCCCCGGCCGTCGTCCGGATGGTCTGCGACTCGTTGCGGTACTGGGTCACCGAACTGGGGGTCGACGGCTTCCGCTTCGATCTCGCCAGCACTCTGGGCAGGCCGGGCGGATGGCGCTTCGATCCGCACGCCCCGATGTTGAGCGCCATCGCCGCCGACCCGATCCTGTGCCGTGCCAAGCTGATCGCCGAGCCGTGGGACGCGACCGGGCCCGGGTACCAGGTCGGCGGGTTCGGCGGCGTGTGGAGCGAGTGGAACGACCGCTACCGAGACACGCTGCGCCGCTTCTTCGCCGGGCACGGCGGTGTGCGTGAGCTGGCGTCACGCCTCGCGGGATCCGAAGATCTGTTCGCGCCGACCGGACGCAGGCCGTGGGCGTCCGTCAACTTCGTCACCGCTCACGACGGCTTCACCGCGCGAGACCTGGTGTCCTACAACGCCAAGCACAACGAGGCCAACGGCGAGTCCAACCGCGACGGCACCGACAACAACCTCTCGGTGAATCACGGCGTCGAGGGCGAGACCGAGGACCCCGCCGTGCTCGCGGCGCGCGATCGACACGTGCGTGCGCTGCTGTCGACCCTGGCCCTGTCCACCGGGACACCGATGTTCCTGGCCGGCGACGAACTGGGACACACGCAGCACGGCAACAACAATGCCTACTGCGTGCCGCAGGAAACATCGGCCGCGGATGCGCACGCGATCGACTGGTCGAGACGGGACGACGCCCTGACGGCGACTCTGGGACGAGCACTGCGGCTGCGTCGATCGGCACCCGTTCTGCGCCAACAGGAGTTCTTCGCCGGTCGTGACACACCCAGCGGCGAACCGGATCTCATGTGGTTCGACCACGACGGGGCCGAGATCGTCGGCGATCGGTGGAACGACGATCACGCCCGGACCCTGCAGGCCTGGGTCGACGGATCCGACGTGCGCATCCCCGCGCTCCGACACGCAGGGGTCGAGGCGGAGACCTTCGATTCGGCTCTGCTGGTGGTGCACTCGGGAGGCGATGCGAACATCGTCCTCCCCGATCACCGTCGACACGGGCCGGACGAGGCACCCGGTTACGTTCCCGTCTTCGACTCCGCGACACCCGACGGTCGACCGGTGGACGCGTCGCCCGTCACCGCGGGAAGCACCGTCCGAGTGGCCGGTCCGATCGTGCTCGTCTACATCTCGACGATCCCGTCCTGACTCAGGCGGTGCGCGGGACGTCCAGCTCGGCGATCACGGTCATCGACCCGGGGGCGACCTCCGTGTAGCCGGCGTCCCGCACGCCGACGGCGGTGCCGCGCTCGCACTCGGCCACGAGGCGAGACCAGGTCTCGGCATCGGCATCACGAACGCTGACGGCCCACTGCGCGTCCTGCCACACCCGGACGTCCTCGACCGTCATGGCACCGGCAGCGAGCATCACGGCGTGTCCCACCTGGGCGGCGGTCTTGCCGACGGTCACTCGAGCTCCGCGTCCACCCAGAGCCGCACGGCACCCTCGGCGTGCGGTCCCGGGTCGTCGGCCGGCAGGTCGGTGCCTCCCACCTGGAGCTTGCGCAGCCTCGAGTCCAGATCACCCACACGGCACGGCACGTAGGCCCGAGCCGACGCCCCGCCCGCGTCGACGGTCACGCCGTCCACCTCCTGCGCTGCCGTCCACTGCGCGCCCCGCGCGCGACGGGACACCTTGCGGATCCGCGCACCCAGCCACGCCGTGTACTCCTCGTGCCAGGGACCGCCCGGGGCGATGCGCTCGTCCAGGCACACCTGCAGCGTCGCGGACGCCGCCGCGGCCAGCAGGTCGGACCGGGCCGGCGGATCGACCTTGGGGATGTGGAGCACCAGCGGCATCGCGCGCACGTCGGCAGGATCGGGCGGATCGACTCGCGAGCCGTAGGAACCGGCCGCACTCGTCCCGGCCACCAGCACCGCGTGGCGCTCCTCGAGGGTGGACGGCCGGACGTCCTCCAGGGGACCCTCGTCGATCACGGGATGGGGATGCGGCGAACCCCGCCGTCGAGGGAGTCGGCGGCCTCGATCTCACTGCGGGTGACACCGAGGACGAAGAGCAGCGCGTCGAGGAACGGATAGGACAGCGCCGCGTCCGCGACCTCGCGCAGCGCCGGCTTCGCGTTGAAGGCGATGCCGAGACCCGCCGCGGTGAGCATGTCGATGTCGTTGGCACCGTCGCCGACCGCCACCGTCTGCTCCATCGGCACACCGACCTGTGAGGCGAACTGGCGCAGCGCCACCGCCTTCGCCGCGCGATCGACGACATCGCCGATCACGCGGCCGGTGAGCTTGCCGTCGACGATCTCCAGGGTGTTCGCCTTCACGAAGTCCAGTTCGAGCTCGTGCGCCAAGCCCTCGATCACCTGCCGGAAACCGCCCGACACCACGCCGCAGTGATAGCCGAGTCGTCGCAACGTCCGAATGGTGGTGCGCGCGCCCGGCGTGAGCTCGAGATCCTCGGCGACGTCGTCGATGACCGATGCGTCCAACCCGGCCAGGGTCGCGACTCGACGGTGCAGTGACTCCGCGAAGTCGATCTCGCCTCGCATGGCCGCCTCGGTGACGGCTCGGACCTCGTCCTCGACTCCGGCCCGCGCCGCGAGCATCTCGATGACCTCGCCCTGCACCAGCGTCGAGTCGACGTCGAACACGATGAGGCGCTTCGCTCGACGAGCCAGTCCGGACCGTTCGACGGCGACGTCGATACCGACTCCGGCAGCCACGGTCGCGAGCGCCGACCGCAACGCCTCGTCGGCCTCGTCGCTCGACAGCCCGCCCTCCTCCTGCGGACGGGCCGAGACCAACAGCTCGAGTCCCGTCACCGGGTAGTCGGCGATACCGCGGATCGAGTCGATGTTGGCGCCCTGTCGCGCGAGTTCGCTCGACAGCACGCTGATGGCTCGCGCGGTGACGGGCCGTCCCAACACGACGACGACGTGGGTGGAGAGGGGCGAACGACCGTGCGCTCCCCCGACCTCGACGTCGACGTGGACACCAACCGTGCCCATGGCCTCCTCGAGGTGCTCCTGCAAACTTTCGACGTCCCCGGGGCAACTGCCCAGGACACCGAGCGTCAGGCGACCGCGAATGACCACCTGCTCCACGTCCACGACGCTGACGTCGTGTCGCGCCAGCGAGGCGAAGAGCACGGATGTGACACCGGGCTTGTCACCGCCGGTGACCGTCACGAGCACGGACGTCGGCGGGGGTGGTGTCTCCACCATCGAGGTATCTCCTTGTCACACGAAAAGCCCCTCACCGTGAGGAGAGGGGCTCGTCGCTGGAACGGTCGTGGAACGAGAGGACTACTTGTCGCGGTCGCCCGAACCTTCGTGATCGCTGGTCGCGATCGGCGCGCGGCGTGCCTGCTCGAGCACCTCGGTGGTCTTGCCTCCACCGTGGCCCGGTCCCACATGCGCTTCGTCTCGCATGCGTTCGACCATGTGCGGGTAGTGCAGCTCGAACGCGGGGCGCTCGGAGCGGATACGCGGGAGCTCCACGAAGTTGTGGCGCGGCGGCGGGCAGCTGGTCGCCCACTCCAGGGAGTTGCCGTAGCCCCACGGATCGTCGACCGTGACGACCTCGCCGTAGCGGTAGCTCTTGAAGGCGTTCCAGAGGAACGGCAACGTCGAGGCGCCGAGGACGAAAGCACCGACCGTCGAGATCGAATTGAGCACCGTGAAGCCGTCGGACGGGAGGTAGTCCGCGTAGCGACGCGGGAATCCCTCGGCGCCGAGCCAGTGCTGCACCAGGAACGTGGCGTGGAAGCCGACGAAGGTGGCCCAGAAGTGCCACTTGCCGAGAGCCTCGTCCATCATCCGGCCCGTCATCTTCGGGAACCAGAAGTAGATACCGGCGTAGGTCGCGAACACGATCGTGCCGAACAGCACGTAGTGGAAGTGCGCCACCACGAAGTAGGAGTCGGTGACGTGGAAGTCGATGGGCGGGCTGGCGAGCAGCACACCGGACAGACCACCGAAGAGGAACGTGACCAGGAAGCCGACCGAGAACAGCATCGGCGTCTCGAACGTCAGCTGGCCCTTCCACATCGTGCCGATCCAGTTGAAGAACTTCACACCCGTCGGGACGGCGATGAGGAACGTCATGAAGGAGAAGAACGGCAGCAGCACCGCACCGGTCGCGTACATGTGGTGGGCCCACACGGCGATGGACAGCGCCGCGATGGCGATGGTGGCGTAGATCAGGCCCGTGTAACCGAACAGCGGCTTACGGGAGAAGACCGGGAAGATCTCCGACACGATGCCGAAGAACGGCAGCGCGATGATGTACACCTCGGGGTGACCGAAGAACCAGAACAGGTGCTGCCACAGCAACACACCGCCCGTGGCCGGATCGAACAGGTGCGCACCCAGGTGTCGGTCGGCCGCCAGTCCCAGCAGTGCCGCGGTGAGCAGCGGGAAGGCGAGCAGCACGAGGATCATCGTCACGAAGATGTTCCAGGTGAAGATGGGCATCCGGAACATGGTCATGCCCGGGGCACGCAGGCAGATGACCGTCGTGATCATGTTCACGCCACCGAGGATGGTGCCGAGGCCCGAGAGCGCGAGGCCCATGATCCAGAAGTCCGCGCCCACGCCCGGCGAGTGCACGGCGTCGGTGAGCGGCGTGTAGGCCGTCCAGCCGAAGTCTGCAGCGCCACCGGGGGTGATGAAGCCCGCCGAGGCGATGAGTGCGCCGAACAGGTACAGCCAGTAGCTGAACGCGTTCAGACGTGGGAACGCCACGTCGGGCGCACCGATCTGCAGCGGGAGGATGTAGTTGGCGAACGCGAACACGATGGGCGTCGCGTACAGCAGCAACATGATCGTGCCGTGCATGGTGAAGAGCTGGTTGTACTGCTCGTTCGACAGGAACTGCATGCCCGGGAGGGCGAGCTCCGCACGCATGAGCAGGGCGAGGACGCCACCGAACAAGAAGAAGCCGAACGACGTAACCATGTACATGATCCCGAGCGTCTTCGGATCGGTGGTCGTCACCATCTTGTGGATGAACGATCCCTTGGGCCCCATACGGGGCGGGTACGGCCGTGAAGCCGTCAGCTCGGGGACTGGCTGGGGCGCTAGGGCAGTCACTGATCCTCCTGAAAGCGCGTCTCCCCGTGCCCGAGGTGGACGCATGAAATTCGTGCGCTCTATGGATCGTAACCCCATGACACACGAACTGCGGCACGGGTCCTACGAAGTGTCGTACTTCCACCCGGGTGTCGCATTTTCCGGCCCGCGGGAGGCCCTCTTCCGAAGGCCTCCACGACCGGAGCACGGCCTGCCCGCCACTCGCCGAGCGACCGGCTTCCGGACTGCCCGTAAGGTCTCGGCCATGTCGGATCGCTCTCGTCGTCACGCTCGATCGGTCGTCGCCCTCGCGACGATTCCCGCGATGCTCGCCCTCTCTGCCTGCGGCGACACCTCGAGTGACGACGCCTCCACCATTGTGCGGACCACCACGAACGTGGCCGGAGCCGGCGTCGTCGGCATCGAACGTGACACCGCCGGCCTGTGCGCGCTCCCGCAGCCGGTCGACTCGGTCGGTCAGCAAGGTGACACCCGGCTCGTCGTCGGCAGCGGCCGTGCGACCACGGTGCCCGCCGATCCGCAACGTGTCGTGGTTCTCACCATGACGGCACTCGACGCGTCGTGCGCCGTCGGCACCTGGGAGCGCGTCGTCGGCGCACCCACGGCGCCGCTCGCTCCCACCGCTCCCCCGTCCGGCCTGCTGCGCCCGGACTACCTCGGCACCGGCATCGCCGAGATCGCCGGCGTCGGACCCGAGGGCTCCCCCGACGTCGACGCGATCCGAGCACTGGCTCCGGACGTCATCATCGGCGGCGACGCCCTCGACCCCGCCGTCACCGCGCAACTCGACGGCATCGCCCCGACCGTTCTCACGCGCGCGTCGTCGTCGTGGCTCGAACGGTCCACGCTCGCGGCCGCGGCGATGGGACGACGTGACGCCGCCACCCGTGCGACGGAGCAGTACCGCGCACGCGCCGAGACCGTGGGCCGCGAGCAGAACTCCCGCATCACCGAGGCGTCTCTCGTGCGCTTCGGCGCCGACGGCACACAACTGCTCGGCGACGACAGCTTCGCGGGGCAGGTACTCGCGCAGGCGGGCGTGCGACGACCGGGGCCTCAGCTGGGCGAGACCCGCGCACTCCCGCAGGACGATCTGTCCGACGCGGAGGGCGACCTGATCTACGTCATGTTCGACGGACAGGCGGGGCTGGAACGCGGCACCGAGGTCATGGACTCGGACGCCTGGAAGGACCTCGGCGCCGCGACGGACAGTCGCGTGTTCAGCGTCGACGACACGGTGTGGTCGGGCGAGGGCCTCGTGGCTGCGGGCGCGGTCCTCACCGACGTGTCGAACACGCTGAACGGCTACGTCTGACGCGTCGGCGGTAGCGTTCCGGGAGTGCCGATACCCGAGTTCATCACCACCCTGCGCGCCAAGATCGGTCACGATCCGCTCTGGCTCTCCGGTGTCAGTGCCGTCGTGCTCGACGCCGACGATCGGCTCCTGCTGACGCGTCGCAAGGACAACGAGCTCTGGGCCGTGGTGTCCGGCGTCCTCGAGCCCGGCGAGGAACCCGGACCGGCCGCCCTCCGGGAGATCCTGGAGGAGACGGGCGTGACGGCCGAGCTCGTGCGGTTGACGAGTGTCGACGTCACCGAGCCCATCGTCTACCCGAACGGCGACCGCACCCAGTACCTCGACGTCTGCTTCCTCGCCCGGTACGTCGCCGGCGAGGCGCGGGTCGCGGACGACGAGAACCTCGACGTGCAGTGGTTCGCGCGCGATGCGCTGCCCGCGGACATCACCGACACCTCGACTCTCCGCATCGCGAAGGCGCTGGACCACGGCCCGGAGGCCTGGTTCCGACGGTAGGTCGTGCCGTCCTGCCGCGTCCTGTGTGCACCGCTGCTCAGTGTCGGGCGCGCCCGTACACCCTCACCGATTTCGGCCACCTTCACCGGTCACCACCGGTGCAGATTGCTACAACCGTTGCAGGAGGGCGCAACGGCGCACGTGCTCCGGTTTCCGCAACCCGCTCCTGCTACAACCGAAGCGGGTTGCGGGAACCGGAGCACCTCGCACTCGAGACGTGCTCACCAGACATGACTCAGGGCACCACCCGCAAAGCGGACGGTGCCCCGAGGTGAGGTGGGTCAGAAGTCCCAGTCGTCGTCCTCGGTGTTGACTGCCTTGCCGATGACGTACGAGCTGCCCGAACCCGAGAAGAAGTCGTGGTTCTCGTCGGCGTTGGGTGAGAGCGCCGACAGGATGGCCGGGTTGACGTCGCACTCGTCCTTCGGGAACAGGCCCTCGTAGCCGAGGTTCATGAGCGCCTTGTTCGCGTTGTAGCGCAGGAACTTCTTGACGTCCTCGGTCAGACCGACCTCGTCGTAGAGGTCCTGCGTGTACTCGGTCTCGTTCTCGTACAGCTCGAAGAGCAGATCGAACGTGTAGTTCTTCAGCTCCTCGCGCTCGGCGGGCGAGCGGGTCTCGAGTCCGCGCTGGTACTTGTAGCCGATGTAGTACCCGTGCACGGCCTCGTCGCGGATGATCAGGCGCACGAGGTCGGCAGTGTTGGTGAGCTTGGCCCGCGAGGACCAGTACATCGGCAGGTAGAAGCCCGAGTAGAAGAGGAACGACTCGAGCAGGGTCGAGGCGACCTTGCGCTTGAGCGGGTCGTCGCCCTTGTAGTAGTCCATGACGATGGACGCCTTGCGCTGCAGATTCGGGTTCTCCTCCGACCAGCGGAACGCATCGTCGATGTCGCGCGTGGAGCACAGCGTCGAGAAGATCGACGAGTAGGACTTGGCGTGCACCGACTCCATGAACGAGATGTTGGTGTACACCGCCTCCTCGTGCGGAGTGATGGCGTCCGGGATGAGCGACACGGCGCCGACGGTGCCCTGAATCGTGTCGAGCAGCGTCAGACCCGTGAAGACGCGCATGGTGAGCTGCTTCTCGTGGTCCGTCAGCGTGTCCCAGGACGGGATGTCGTTCGAGATCGGCACCTTCTCGGGCAGCCAGAAGTTGCTGGTGAGCCGATCCCAGACCTCGGAATCCTTGTCGTCGACGACGCGGTTCCAGTTGATCGCGGAGACGCGATCGATGAGCTTCACCATGGGTACCTACCTGCTGATCGATGACTCTGCTTCACGGCTGCACCTGCGGTGCGCCGGGGACTGCGAGAAATGCGGCCGTGGCCGCGAATTGTCACTGACGGCAACACTACCCGTTGTGGCATGCCCCGGGGGCCAACACAACACCGTGTGTCTCCGACCCGTGCGCCTCATGCGCGTTCAGAGATGCGCACGAGGCTCACAACGGGCGCAGCCCGACCACTCGCCTACCCACCCCTCACGACGGAGGACGGTCGTCACCTCACGTGCGACACCGCAGGGATCGTCGACCACCTCGTCGTACCCGAAGACCAGACGCGGGCGGCCGGCAAGTTCCGCGGCATTGTCGCGTCGACGGTCGCGGAAGGCCACGCCGGGCATCGCGTGGAACCGACGGCCGTCCAGGCGAACGATCAGGTCGACGCCGACGTTCGAATCGTCGACATCCTCGAACAATGTCCGCCCGTCGACGCGAACAGGGCTCTGACGTGCACCGACGGGAAATTCATGCGCCTGCTCGACCTCGAGTGCGTACGCGAGTTCGAGAACGGACTGCACCCCGTCGGACATGTACCGCACAGCCTGTTCGAGGGCCACACGGTAGCGGTAGGGGCGACGCTTCTCGAGTCGCTCACGGATGTCGTCTAGGCGCACGATCCGACTGCTCACGGAGGACACCAGACTCGTCATCGCTTCGCGCGCAGTCGATTCGGATGTCGTAAGGTCGATCGCCGTGTCGGCCGCACGGGTTCTCGGTAGCGGCCCGTCGTGCACGATGTGTGCATGAGCGCGGGACCGATGCACCACGACCCCGGGATGTAGAACTGACCCGACGCGGGCCACCGGTCCCGTCGCCGTCACTCGGGAGCGAACCCTGGTGGGACTCTGGCACCGCGCCGAACGGCCGTAGGGAACCGTGACATGGGCGCGTGCACCCGATGAGACTCGCCGCAGACCCCACTCCTCCGCTGCGCTCCGGTGACTGAGCAAGGAGTCCGGGCCGCCGTAGAGCAGGGCGGCGCGCAGAGTCTGTTCCCGATCGAGCGGACCTGCTGCGATGGCGTAGACGCCCCGAAGAACGATCGCCCAGCGGCCCGACTCGACGTGGCGCCGAACTCTGTCTCGGCTGTACCCTAGGCCCGTCACCTGCGATTGCGTGAACAGGCCTGACTGGTCGTCCACTAGTCGATGCAGTTCATGTTCGTCCCCCCGGATGCGCATGCGGGGATGGTGCACGACCGGTACGACACCCGTCCGTGCGCCTTGTGCGCATCGTCAGATGCGCACAAGGCGCACGGGGGCGAAGCCCACTAGAGCATGCAGCTGACGCAACCCTCGACCTCGGTCCCCTCGAGGGCCATCTGGCGCAGCCGGATGTAGTACAGCGTCTTGATTCCCTTGCGCCACGCGTAGATCTGCGCCTTGTTGATGTCGCGGGTGCTCGCGGTGTCCTTGAAGAACAGCGTGAGGGACAGGCCCTGGTCGACGTGCTGCGTCGCTGCCGCATACGTGTCGATGATCTTCTCGTAGCCGATTTCGTACGCGTCCTGGTAGTACTCCAGGTTGTCGTTGGTCAGGTACGGCGCCGGGTAGTAGACGCGGCCGATCTTGCCTTCCTTGCGGATCTCGATCTTCGACGCCACCGGGTGGATGGAACTGGTGGAGTAGTTGATGTACGAGATGGAGCCGGTCGGCGGGACGGCCTGCAAGTTCTGGTTGTAGATGCCGTGCTGCTGCACCGATGCCTTCAACTCGACCCAGTCGTCCTGCGTCGGGATGCTGATTCCCGACTGGGAGAACAACTCTCGGACACGCGCTGTCTTGGGCTCCCAGGCGCGCTCGGTGTACTTGTCGAAGAACTCGCCCGACGCGTACTTGGACTGCGGGAAGCCTCCGAAGTAGCTGCCGCGCTCCTTCGCCAGACGGTTCGAGGCCCGCAGCGCATGGAACAGCACGGTGTAGAAGTAGATGTCGGTGAAATCGACACCCTCCTCGCTGCCGTAGTGGATGCGCTCACGAGCGAGGTAGCCGTGCAGGTTCATCTGGCCGAGGCCGATGGCGTGCGAGGTGTTGTTGCCCTGCTCGATGGACGGCACCGAGTAGATGTGGGTCTGGTCCGACACGGCCGTCAAGCCGCGGATGGCGACCTCGATGGTCTGCGCGAAGTCGGGCGAGTCCATGGTCTTCGCGATGTTCAGCGAACCCAGGTTGCACGAGATGTCCTTGCCCACATGGCTGTACGAGAGATCCTCGTTGAACGTGGACGGCGTCGAGACCTGCAGGATCTCCGAGCACAGGTTCGAGTGCGTGATCTTGCCCTCGATGGGATTGGCCCGGTTCACCGTGTCCTCGAACATGATGTAGGGGTAGCCCGACTCGAACTGCAGCTCGGCGAGAGTCTGGAAGAACTCGCGCGCCTTGATCTTCGTCTTGCGGATGCGCGCGTCGTCGACCATCTCGTGGTAGGTCTCGCTGACGTTCACGTCGGCGAAGGGCTTGCCGTAGATGCGCTCGACGTCGTACGGCGAGAACAGGTACATGTCCTCGTTCTTCTTCGCCAGCTCGAACGTGATGTCCGGGATGACGATGCCGAGGGACAGCGTCTTGATGCGGATCTTCTCGTCGGCGTTCTCGCGCTTGGTGTCGAGGAACTTGTAGATGTCCGGGTGGTGCGCGTGCAGGTACACCGCGCCGGCACCCTGCCGCGCTCCGAGCTGGTTCGCGTACGAGAACGAGTCCTCGAGCAGCTTCATGATGGGGATGACGCCCGACGACTGGTTCTCGATGCGCTTGATCGGCGCACCGGATTCACGAATGTTGCTGAGCAGCAACGCGACTCCGCCACCACGCTTGGACAGCTGCAGTGCCGAGTTGATGGAGCGACCGATGGACTCCATGTTGTCCTCGATGCGCAGGAGGAAGCAGGAGACGGGCTCGCCGCGCTGCTTCTTACCCGAGTTGAGGAACGTGGGAGTGGCCGGCTGGAAGCGGCCGGCGATGATCTCGTCGACCAGGTCGGTCGCGAGAGTCTCGTTGCCGGCGGCCAGCGTCAGCGCGACCATGCACACCCGATCCTCGAAGCGCTCCAGGTAGCGCTTCCCGTCGAACGTCTTGAGTGTGTAGGACGTGTAGTACTTGAACGCACCCAGGAAGGTGGGGAACCGGAACTTCTTCGAGTAGGCGTGCTCGATCAGACCCTTGACGAAGGATCGCGAGTACTGGTCGAGAACCTCTGCCTCGTAGTAGTTCTCCTCCACGAGGTAGTCGAGCTTCTCGTCGAGGTTGTGGAAGAAGACCGTGTTCTGGTTGACGTGCTGCAGGAAGTACGCCCGCGCGGCGTCCCGGTCCTTCTCGAACTGGATCTCGCCGTTCGGCCCGTACAGGTTGAGCATCGCGTTCAGAGCGTGATAGTCGAGCTCCGAGTCGTCACGGCGCGACACGGCGGGAGACGAGTCGGTGATGGTCGGTGCCATGTGCGTACTCCTGAGATCGATGATGGGCGGTACTGGTGCGGACGATCAGATGGTGCAGGTCGCGTCGAGCCGGTCCCAGAACTCGGCGAGTCCGGTGCGGACCCGCTCCACGTCCTCCGGGGTACCCATGACTTCGAAGCGATAGAGGAACGGGACCTGACATTTTGCCGAGACCACGTCCCCGGCGAAACAGTACGAATCGCCGAAGTTGGTGTTGCCCGCGGCGATGACGGCGCGAATGAGGGACCGGTTGTGCTCGTCGTTGAGGAACCGGATGACGGGCTTGGGGACGTAACTCGTGTCGCGCCCCAGCGCGGTGGTGCCGCCGCCGTAGGTCGGGAGGATCAGGACGTACGGACGGTCGATCTCCACGTCGTCGCGGGGATAGCGGACGGGGATGCGCGTCGCGGGGATCTCGAGCTTCTCCACGAACCGGTGGGTGTTCTCCGAGACACTCGAGAAGTAGACCAGCGATTCGGACACGATGCTCCATCCTCCGCCGACTCTGCGCACTTCTTCGACATTCGCGACGGCGCGGACCGGGTGGGTCGGCCGTCAGCGGTGAGTCGGGAACTCACCCGAGCCGGCCTCCTCGTCGGAAGGCGCGGCGGACGCGCTTCAGGCAGCGGCGGTGACGAGGGTCTTGATGCGGTCGGGACGGAAGCCGGACCAGTGGTCCTCGCCTGCGACGACGACAGGTGCCTGCAGGTAGCCGAGCGCCATGACGTAGTCACGTGCCTCGGGATCCTGCGAGATGTCGATGACGTCGTACTCGATGCCCTCTTTGTCGAGAGCGCGGTACGTGGCCTTGCACTGCACGCAGGCGGGCTTGGTGTAGACGGTGACGGTGGTGGCGCTCATGAATCCTCTTCTCCGCATCCTGTGTCCGGATGCGCTCGCTGTTCGCCCGAGAGCTGTCCTGCACTGCTGCTGTGGGATCGCACTGGAGAAAGCGAGACCCGCCGACTCTGCCGTGCACACCACTGACAACCTGTCCGAGAGACCGCGCCGGACCCGCATCCACCCCTCCGAAAAGGGGGTGATGCGGGCCTCGAGCCGTTGTGGCCTCTCGGTGTTCAAGACACTACACCTAGTGTCCGACAGTGCAAGGCAACACCACACTTTGTAATGACACTGGTGGAATTACCTGGTCGGACGCGGAAAACTCCGGCGTGTCGCGACCCCTCGGGCGCGTCGCGAGACCGCGCTGCGGACGGGGCCTCGAGCCTCAGGCGTCGACGAGCTCCGCGCGGGTGAGCGCCGTGACAACCTCGGCGATGTCCGCGGCGATCTGTGAGTTGTCACGGGGATGGCCCCCGTCGATCGCGGCCACCACGCCACCGATGGCGAGATCGACGTCATCGAGCACGCTCGCGCCGGCGATCCGCGCCGCCTTCTCCGTGTCCTCCTTGGCCCACCGGGCGCCGTTCGAGCTCGGCGAGGAACTGATGACGGCGGTCGGCTTGGTGGAGATGGCGCCGCTGCCGTAGGGGCGGGAGAGCCAGTCGATGGCGTTCTTGAGTACTGCGGGGATGGTGCCGTTGTACTCGGGCGTGAGCAGCAACACGGCGTCGGCGTCCTGGACGGCCGCGCGCAGAGCGGTCACGGTGTCGAGCGAGGCGACCGACTCGGGGGTGTCGATGTCCTCGTTGTAGAACGGAAGGTCTCCGAGGCCCTCGTGGATGACGACCTCGACGCCCTCGGGTGCGACGGACGCGGCGGTCTCGGCGAGACGACGGGTGATGGAGGCGGCGCGGAGGCTGCCGACGAGTGCGATGACGCGACTCATGGGTGGGTCCTTTCGACGAAGTGTGTCCGTGATCTACAACCGGACCGTAGTCCACTTTCTTCCGTGACGCGCTATCCTGACGGTGTGACACATGCCCCTCTGCCGATGGCGGCCGACGACAGCGAGCGCTGCGACGCCGCGCGCAACCGCCGTCTGCTCCTCGACGCCGCGATCGGGCTGGTCGACGAGCGCGGAGCGGACTCCGTCACCATGGACGCCGTGGCAGCCCGCGCAGGTGTGGGCAAGGGCACCGTGTTCCGTCGGTTCGGCAGTCGTGCGGGTCTGATGTTCGCTCTTCTGGACCACACCGAGACCGAACTCCAACAGGCCTTCCTCTTCGGTCCTCCCCCGCTGGGCCCCGGCGCACCACCGCTCGATCGACTCGTCGCGTTCGGCCGTGCCCGCCTCGACCTGGTCGCCGTGCAGGGTGAGGTGCTGCGGGCAGCCGAGAACTCGCCCGTCTCGCGCTTCTCCGCGCCCGCCCACGCGGTCGGCCTGACCCACGTGAGCACACTGCTGCGGCAGATCGGCGTGTCGGGCGATGTCACGTTGCTGGCCTACGCGCTGCTCGCCCCGCTCGAGGCCACTCTGGTGCTGCACCTGCAACGCGACGCCGGAATGACCACCGAGCGCCTCGCCGGCGGCTGGGAGGATCTCGCCCGCCGCATCGCCTCCGCCTGACCTCAGGCCAGCGCGAGGGTTCGCGTCGCGGCGTCGGCCAGTGCCACGCCGTAGCTCCGGCCGTGGCCCGCCGCGTGCACGGCGAGGGGATGCAGCTGATGCAGAGGCACCCGTTCCTCGGCACCCGGAGCGAGCTCGTGCTGCTCCTGATAGCCGTCGAGAAGGTGCTCGAGGTGCGGACAGCCGAAGAGGGACAGCATGGCGAGGTCCGTCTCGCGGTGTCCGCCGTGCGCCGCGGGGTCGATGAGCGTCACGCCGCCGGGCGTCCAGAGCACGTTGCCGGTCCACAGGTCGCCGTGCAGACGCGCCGGAGGGTCGGTCGAGTCGAACGACCCGTCCGCGACGACGGAGCAGGCACGCTCCACGAGGTCGGCCTCGTCCCGCGTGACCGTGCCGGCGTCGACCGCGACACGGAGATACGGCAGCACCCGTTCCTGCGCGTAGAACTCACCCCAGCGGTCGTGCTCCACCGACGACATGGTGCGCGATCCGATGAACAGCGTTCCGTCGAAACCTGCAGGCGGCGAGCCGAACCGGGGGGCACCGCTGTCGTGGGTGCGGGCGAGCAGTGCGCCGAAGCGGCGAGCAGCGTCCGGCGTCGGCCGGACGGAGTCGAGGCGTTCGAGAACGATGTGGTCGGCCGCGACCTCGAGGACGTCGACCGTAGGCGCTCCCCCGTCGGCGAGCCACCGCAGACCTGCAGCTTCGGCGGCGAAGAAGTCGGGATGCGCGTCCTCACGCCGTTTGACGAACGCCATCTCTAGCCGCCGGCGAAGGGCGGGAGGACGTCGATCCGGGAACCGACGGGGTAGGCGTCGTCGCGGACCATCTCGTCGCCGATGAGGAACACCGCCACGTCCAGCACACGATTCAATTTCTGCCCGTGGCGTCCACGCAGCGCCGACTTCACGTCCGCCACGGTCGCGCCGACCCTCAGGTCGTACGACTCCTGCGTGGTGCCCGCAGCGTCCGCGGCCCCCGCGAAGTACCGCACGTCCACAGTCACGGACTCAACCACCGATGGCACCCATCGAGCGTTCCGGCGGCACGAAGTCCTCACGTTCCATCCCGTGGCCGGCCCACTTGTTCCACATCGCTCCACGCCAGAGGTCCGCGATCTCCTCGTCGGTCGCACCCCCGCGCAACGCCACCCGCAGATCGGTCTCGGAGTCGCTGAACAGGCAGGACCGCACGGTCCCCTCCGCCGTCAACCGGGTCCGGTCGCAGTCGGCGCAGAAGGACCGGGTGACCGAGGCGATGATGCCCACCGTGGCGGGGCCACCGTTCACGGTCCACTCCTCGGCGGGCGCGGACGGATCGGTGCGGCCGATCTCGGTGAGCGTGAACCGCTCCCCGAGCAGATCGAGCAGTTCCGCCGCCGACACCATCGTCGAGCGCGCCCACTCCCGGTCGGCGTCGAGCGGCATCTGCTCGATGAACCGCAGATCGACACCTCGGTCCAGGCACCACTGCACCAGGTCCTGAGCGCCGTGCAGAGTCTCGCGCATGAGAACGGCGTTGATCTTGACCGGCGTCAGTCCGGCCGCCAGGGCCCCGTCGATGCCGCCGAGCACGGCGGGCAACCGGTCCCGCCGGGTCAACGATGCGAAGTGCTTGCGGTCGATCGTGTCGAGAGAGACGTTGACCCGGGTCAGACCCGCCTCGCGAAGACGCTCCGCTCGGCGTTCGAGGCCGATGCCGTTGGTGGTCATCGACAGTTCGACACCGGGTGCGTGCTGAGAGGTCAGGGCGATGATGTCCACGATGTCCTTGCGGACCAACGGCTCGCCGCCGGTGAAGCGGACCTCGCGCACACCGAGGAGTCGATCGGCGACGCCGACGAGGCGGGCGATCTCCTGCGCAGTGAGCAGTTGTTCGAACTCCAGGTTCGGCAGCCCCTCGGCCGGCATGCAGTAGGTGCATCGCAGCGAGCACTTCTCGGTGACCGAGATGCGCAGGTCCCGCGCGATGCGACCGAAACTGTCCAGCAGGTGCGGAACGTCCGGACGGCCGACCATGGACGGCGCGCGCACGACACCGGGCAGGCTGGGAATTCCCATGCTCACCGTCGTCATTCGATCACCTCCACTCGCCGTTCACGTCAGTATGCCCGTTCGGGGCAACGGGAACCCGACCGTCCTCATTCCCGCTCTAGGATGACCGCATGGGCCATGCGCACACGACGTCGGCACGCTCGGTCGAGGATCACGCCGTTCGGATCGACGAGATGATCACCCGCGCGTGGTCCGCTCGCCCCCCGGAGACGGTTCCGCTCACCGATGCGCTCGGCCGCGTGACGCACGCGGACATCGAGGCCCTCATCGACGTCCCCAACTTCCGGAACTCCCAGATGGACGGATACGCGGTCGACGCGGAATCGGTTGCCCGCGTACCGGTCACACTGCCGGTCACCGGCGTTCTCGCCGCCGGCGACGCCGGGGACGAACGGCATCGCTCGGGCACGGCACGCAAGATCATGACCGGCGCTCCGGTACCCGAGGGCGCCGACGCGGTGATCCCCGTCGAGGACACCGAGATGGACGGGGACGGTGTCCGCGTCCTCGGCTCACGGCGCTCGGGTGAGTACGTACGGGAGCAGGGCAGCGACATCGCGGCGGGGTCGGTCGTCGTCCCGGCCGGCACGACGCTCGGCCCCCGTCACCTCGGCGCTCTCACGGCCGTCGGCCGATCCGACGTCACCGTCCGCCCCCGGCTGCGGGTCGCGGTCATCGCGACCGGCGCCGAACTCGTCGAGGCGGGCAGTGCACTCGGACCCGGTCAGCTGTACGACTCGAACGGTCTCACGCTCGCGACCTCGGTGACCGCGGACGGCGCCGTGGTGACGTTCCGCGGCCGCAGTACCGACACCGCCGACGAGTTCTCCGCGATGCTGTCCGAGGCCGCCGAGAACGCGGACGTGATCATCACCTCGGGGGGTGTGTCGATGGGCGACTTCGAGGTGGTCCGGGACGTGCTCGGCCCCCGCGGGGGAACCTTCACCCACGTCGCGATGCAGCCCGGTGGGCCGCAGGGGTGGACCGACCTCGACGGCACCCCGGTGATCAGCTTCCCCGGCAATCCCGTGAGCACCCTGGTGTCTTACCTCGTCTTCGCCCGTCCGGCGATCCGGAGGCTCTCGGGCCTCCCCGACGCGACCGTCACCGAGCGCATCGCCGACGAGGCCGTCCGATCCCTGCCCGGACGGCGTCAGTTCCTGCGGGGCCGACTCACGGAGACCGGCGTCGTGGTGTCGTCCGGACCGGGGTCGCACCTGGTGGTGTCGATGGCCGCCGCTGATGTCCTGGTGGACGTCCCCGCGGACACCGTCGAGGTGCCTGCGGGCAACAGTGTGCGAGTGTGGCCGCTGTGAACGATTCATCCGCTGCGCACTCATCCGGGAGTTCCTCCACAGGGCTCTCGCACCTGGACTCCGACGGCCGGGCCCGCATGGTCGACGTCAGCGGGAAGAGCGAGACCACGCGCACCGCGGTCGCCGCCGGGTCCCTGCGGACGACTCGGGACGTCATCGCCCTGGTGCGTGCCGACGGCATGCCGAAGGCCGATGTCCTGTCGACCGCGCGCATCGCCGGCATCGCCGGAGCGAAGCGGACGTCCGATCTCATTCCGCTGTGCCATCCGCTTCCGCTGTCCTCGGTCGCAGTGTCCTTCGGCTTCACCGACGACACGATCACGATAGAGGCCACAGCCGTCACGACCGGGCGGACGGGCGTCGAGATGGAAGCACTGACGGCGGTGTCCATCGCCGGGCTCACGCTGCACGACATGGTCAAGGCCGTGGATCCGGCAGCGTCGATCGAGTCGGTGCGTCTGATCCGCAAGGAGGGTGGCAAGCGCGGCGTGTGGACGCGCGACGACCACCAGCCCGACACCTCCTCCACAGCAACGCCTCTCGGCGATCGAACTGCGGTCGTCGTCGTCGCGTCCACCGGCGGCGCAGCCGGGACGCGCGAGGACACCACGGGACCGCGCATCGTGTCGTGGCTCGGTGACCGCGGTTTCGACGTTCGGGGGCCTCTCGTCGTGGCAGACGCCGACGTGGCCGCGGGCTTACGAGACGCCCTCACCGGCGGACCCGCCCTGATCATCAGCACCGGCGGCACGGGCGTCTCCCCCACCGACGCCACACCCGACGCCACCCGGCCACTGCTCGACCGCGAACTACCCGGCGTCGCGGAGGAGATCCGACGTACGGGACTGGCAGCCACCGTGCACGCCTCGATCAGCCGCGGGTTGGTGGGCGTCGCTGGGAAGACAGTGATCGTGAACCTGCCCGGATCACCCGGCGGAGTGAAGGACGGACTGACGGTGCTGGATCCGATCGTGGACCATCTCGTCGCCCAGGTACGCGGAGGCGGTGCTCACGAATGACAACGGTTCTCGCCCGGATCTCGAGCGATCCGATCGATCCGGCGGAGGTCTCCGACGCCGTCTCGGGTCCTGAACACGGTGCCGTGCTGGTGTTCTGGGGAGTCGTCCGCGACCACGACCACGACGAGTCGGTGTCGGCACTCGAGTACCGAGCCCACCCCGACGCCGAGAAGTTCCTGCGTCGCTGCTGCGAGGACGCGGCCGCGTCGTCCGGCCTGCCGACGGCGGCCGTGCATCGCGTCGGCGACCTGACGATCGGTGACACCGCTCTCGTCGCCGCGGTCGCGTCTCCCCATCGCGCCGAAGCATTCGCAGCGTTGCAGGCGTTGGTCGATCGCATCAAGACCGAGGTGCCGATCTGGAAGCGCCAGCAGTTCCCCGGCGGCACCAGCGAGTGGGTGGGGCTCTAGCGGTCGCCGGTGCGCAGGAACCTGTGCACCACGAGTGATTCTGCGTCGGTCGCACTCTCGGTGCGGATCATCGCCTCGATCCGGGAACGCGCCGCCGCGACGTCGAGTCCCGAGCCGATGAAGACCAGCGCGGTGTCTCCGCGGGACGAGGCGGTCTCGACGTCGATGTGGACGCCGACCGTCTGGACGACGAATCGCGCCGCGCCACGGCCGAATCGAACGAATCCCTTGGATCTGTACAGCCCCGCCGGCGGGTTCTCGAGGAACTCGAAGAACGCCCGCGGATCGAGGCAGTCGCTGGTCTCGACGCTGAACGTCTCGTAACTCGCGTGCAGGTGGTCGTGGGGATCGTCCTGCTCCCGCAACAGATCGTCGAGGGCGAGTTGCCGGGACCCGTCGTCGGGGCGCTCCGGCGGATCGAGAAGGAGCGACACGTCCACGGCTCCGTGCGACGTCACCACCGTCGGGGCAGCGGGAGCCGCGTCGCGCACCAGCGTGAGCACCTCGTCGATGCGTCCGGGTCCCACCGCATCCGCTTTGTTCACCACCACCAGGTCGGCGAGACCGAGATGCTGAGCGAGGTGCTGGTGCCGGGCCGTCGACTCGAGCACGTGCAGGGCGTCCACGACCATCACCATGCCGCCGTACCGGATCCGCGAGTCGGTGCTCGCGACCACCATCCTGATGAGAGCACGTGGCTCCGCCACACCGCTGGCCTCGACGACGATCGCGTCGACGGCGGCACTGGTCGCGGTGAAGGCTCCGAACATCTCGTCGAGATCCTCGGTGTCGACGGCGCAACACAGACAGCCGTTGCCCAGGGTGATCATCGAGTCGACCTGCCCGGCGACCAGCATCGAGTCGATGTCCACGGCGCCGAAGTCGTTGACCACCACACCGATTCGAATGCCGTGATTGCGGCGGAGGAGATGGTTGAGCAACGTCGTCTTACCGGATCCGAGGTACCCGGCGACGAGAACGACCGGAACAGCGCTGCGAGACACCGCGTCAGGGTACGTCAGCCGATTCAGCCTCCCCGCCCCTACCGACCGGCCTCCGGCCTTCCCGCCACGAAATCGACGATCCCGGTCGCGATCGCCGCCGCATGGGACGCGCGACCCTCGGCACTCTCGAGCTCGGCGGCATCCGACGGGTTCGACCCGTTGCCCATCTCGAGGAAGACGACGGGGACGGTCGTGAGAGCGGGGGCGGCCACGTCGGATCGCACCTGCAGCCCGTCCACCCCCGCATAGTTCGCCGGGGTGAATCCGGCTCGCTCGTACGCGTCCCGCATGGCGGTGGATGCACGCCGTCCCTCACCGGACTGCACCTCGTCGACGTCGGCGGACGGCACCGGCAGCGCCGGCACGATGACGTGGAATCCGTGATGCGCGTCGTCGGAGCGGAGTGAGGTGGAGTCGGCGTGAACACTCACCGCCACCGCGGCGCCCGATGCACTCGCCGCTCGCGCGCGGTCGGTGATGCAGCCACCCCATCCCGTGTCGTCCGGCCGGCTCAGCACGATCTCGGCACCCAGACTCTCGAGGCGCGAGGCCACCAGTTGCGACACGTCCCAGACGATGGTGTGTTCCGGCGTTCCGCCGAGCGCCGTCATCCCGCTCGTCTGGCAGTCCTTCGTACCGCCCCGGCCGTCGTCCACCTGCGCTGCGAGGTTCTCCCCGTGGCCCGTTCCCTGGTGTCCGGGATCGAGGAAGATCACGGTGCCCGCGAGCGGTGCGTCCGGTGTCACCGGGATCGCAGCGGCCCCCGGCGGGACCGCCACGGAGACCAGTGCGACCGCGAGGATCGAGACACCACAGTGTCGTGCAACCGACGATCGCATACGCCCCACTTCCCACCTCGGCGCACGTACGCCGACACGATGTTCTCGCGATTTCCAAGAATGGCACGGCGAATTGGTTGAACGTGTGATGATCGGTAGCCGTCCGTGACCCCGTCGTGACCGTTCGCGAGTCCGGACAGCGTGAATCGCGATATCCGTGCACAATGGCTCCGCGCCCCGAGAAAATGACGTGTATCGCGGCGCCCCCGACCGAATTGGAAGGGCGGTTCACACGGTATGGTCTCGGCAAAGCGTGATTAACCGAGCTCAGCGACGAAAGCAGAAGACATGGCGAAGAAGGTCGTTGTTCAGCTGGTCGACGACATCGACAGAACACCTCTCGAGGACGACGGCGAACACATCACGTTCGCGGTCGACGGCACGCACTACGAGATCGACCTCGGGCCCGACAATGCCGCCGAGTTCCGACGTGTTCTGGGTTATTACATCGAGCACGCGGCGAAGGTGTCGGCCGGAACGCGCAGCGGACGACGCAGCACGAAGCCGATGGGACGACGCAGTCCCGAACAGACCAGGGCCGTGCGCGAATGGGCCGTGGACGCGGGATTCACGGTGTCGAGCCGCGGGCGCATTCCCTCCGAGGTGCAGAGCGCGTACGACGCAGCGCACTGACACCACATCACACGCGAAAGGCCCCGTACCTGACCGGTACGGGGCCTTTCGCGTGTCCGCCTACTTCGGTGGAGCCGTTACTCCGGTGGAGCTGTCAATCGGTGGAGCTAAGGGGACTCGAACCCCTGACCCCCACACTGCCAGTGTGGTGCGCTACCAGCTGCGCCATAGCCCCGTGCCCTTCTGACCGTGAGAAAGAGTGTTTCGCACCGCTCGAAGAACGCTCGACCGAAGTTACACCATCGGTTCGACGAGGTCCAAATCAGCGTCAGCCGAGATCGGACACCCAGGCGGAGTTGGTGGTGGTGTCGACGATCGCGCCGTCCACGATGACGGTGGGAGTGCCTCGCGCGCCGGCAGCTGCGAGCGCCGCGCTGCCCGTCGCAGCGTCGGTGGCGGCGTCCGCCACTCGCGTTCCGTCGGTGATGCACTGCGCCGCGTCGTCGGAGGCTCCCGCCTCCGTGGCGCGGGCGGCGAGCTCGTCCGCGGTGTGGTCCGCGCTGCCCTTCTCCTCCGGCTGGAAGTCCGGCGAGAACAGGGCCGAGTGGAATGCGGAGTAGGCGGGCCCGTCGCCCGTGGCGGCGACGCACTGCGATGCGGCGGCCGCACGGGTGCTGTAGTCACCGCTGGGCGACAACTGATTCAGGAAGTCGAGCATGTGATAGCGCACCGCGATGGTGCCCTCGTCGATCTTCTGCGCGAGTTCCTGGCCGTAGGTGTTCTCCAACTCGGCGCAGTACGGGCACATCGCGTCCTCGTAGATGTCGACCGTGCGTGTCGCCTCCGGGAGACCCAGCCGCACCACGCCGTCGTCGTCGACCGAGGAGGTGACCGCCGCATTCTGCACAGACCCGTATCCGTCGGCGCGCGGCTGGCTGCGGGAATTCTGCCACAACACTCCGCCGATGACGACGGCCGCGATGACCAGGAGAGCGAGACCGCCCAGAACATAGGTCGACGTGCTCGACGACTTCTGTGGCGTGTACTTGCTCGACGATTTCGATGACGACGATTTCGAGGCATTCACGCGAATACTGTGTCATGCGCGACTGACAGTGTGCTGAGAACTGGATGTCAGGTATGCCAATGCTTGCTGGTAGAGACGTTCCGGCGCGCGTACATTCGCCCCGTGACCCACATCGAGCCCCGTGATCCGCAGGCGTCCGCCGTGCCCGTCGAGGGAGGGCCCGGCCTGCCCCACGACATCGATCACACACACGCCGACGTCTCGGGAGGCTGGCTCCGGGCCGCCACGTTCGGGGCCATGGACGGACTGGTGACCAACACCTCGCTCATCGCGGGTGTCGGCGGTGCGGGCGTCTCGACGCACGCGCTGGTCCTCAGCGGCATCGCCGGCCTCGTCGCGGGAGCGTTCTCGATGGCACTCGGCGAGTTCACGTCCGTGTCCACCCAGAACGAGCAGATCGATGCCGAGGTGACCACCGAGCGCGCCGCGTTCACGAAGTACCCGGAGGCCGAACAGGCGGAGTTGGTGGGCATGCTCACCGACATGGGCATGTCGACCGAGACGGCCACGGTCGCCGCGCGCGAGATCCACACGGACGCCGATCGTGCCGTGGATCTGCACATCTCGCGGGAGTTGGGTGTCGACCCCACCGAGAAGCCGTCACCGTGGGTGGCGGCCGGATCGTCCTTCGTCCTGTTCTCGATCGGCGCGATCATTCCGCTCATACCGTTCCTGCTGGGATCGGACGTCCTCGCCCTCGGGCTCGCGTGCGGCGCCGTGGGCCTCATGATCGCGGGCGCGCTCGCCGCGCACTTCACCTCGCGGTCGACCGTCGTCGGAGCGCTCCGCCAACTACTGTTCGGCTCACTCGCCGTCGCGGCGACCTACGCCGTCGGATCCCTCATCGGTGTCGGCACCGCCTGAGTCGCCGTCCGGATCGATCGTCACCGCGCTGGGCTTCCCGGTCAGCGACACCCGCCCGGACCGCGTGTCGGGTACCACCATCCAACCGACCGCGGCGATCAGCAGGATGGCGCCCGAGGTCCCGAACGCGGCCGCGTAGGAGAGTTCCGTCACGAGTACACCGGCGACCAGCGGCCCGATGACCGAGCCCACGTCCATGGCCATCTGGAATGCGGCGAGGACGGGGCCTCCGCGGGCGCGCGAGCCGATCATGTCGGCCACCGCCGCCTGCTGGGTCGGCGTGATCAGCCCGGACCCGAGCCCGGCGACGAAGGTGATCACGAGGAACACCTCCGTCGATCCCGAGATGCCCATGGTCGCGGTCGATGCGCCGCACAGCAGGAGCCCGGCGACGAGGAACGGCTTGCGCCCGTACCGATCGGACCATCGCCCCGCCGGCACCAACACCACCGCGTTGCCCACCGCGAACACCGCGAGGGCCACGGCGGCCATGGAATCGCTGCGTCCGAGCGCGGCGACGACGAACAGCGGCACGATGGCCGTGCGCACGCCGAACACCGCCCATCCGTTGGCGAAGTTGGACAGCAGGGCCGACCGGTACGTCGGGGAGCGCAGGGCGTCGGCGAACCGCAGCACGACCGCCGCGTCCCGATGGGCCTCCGTGGTCGCGGCGGGTGTTCGTAGGCCCACCGCCACGACGGCGGCGGCCGCGACCAGCGTCACGGCGTAGAAGACGAACGGCGCCCGCAGACCTCCGACACCGAGCACGATGCCGCCCACGAACGGGCCCAGGACTGTGCCGGCCAGGAAGCTCGACGCGTACATGCCGGAGACGCGCCCGCGGCGATCGGGCGGGGCGATCCGGATGAGCAGTCCCAGCGCGGACACGGTGAACATGGTGGACCCGATACCGCCGAGCGACCGGAAGAGGAGGAGTTGCCAGTACGTCTGGGCCAGTGCGCACAACCCGGTCGACACCGCGACGACGACGAGACCGGTGAGGTAGACCCGGCGCTCGCCGATGCGCTGCACGAGCGATCCGCTGGCGGGCGCGAAGATCAGCCGTGTCGCCGCGAAGGCACTGATGATGACGGTGACCGCGAACTCGTCGACCCCGAAGGCGAGCGCGAACCCCGGGAGCGCGGGCGCGACGATGCCGAAGCCGAGTGCGATGACGAACGCGGCCGAGACGAGGATCCAGATGTCGCGGGTGGGATCGGGGGCGGTCCCCCGCGTCCCGGCACCGGCCCCTGCTGCGGCGCTCACTCCCCGGTCAGGACGGACGACACGAGATCGCGTGCGGCGCTCTGCACCTCGGCGAGGTGATCCGCACCGCGGAAGGACTCGGCGTAGATCTTGTAGACGTCCTCCGTACCCGACGGCCGAGCGGCGAACCAGGCGCTGTCCGTGGTGACCTTGAGTCCGCCCAGAGCCGCCCCGTTGCCGGGAGCCGAGGTGAGCGTGGCGGTGATGTCCTCCCCCGCCAGGGTGGTCGCGGTGACCTGCTCCGCCGACAGCTTCGCCAACACGGCCTTCTGCTCGCGCGTCGCGGGCGCATCGGTGCGTGCGTAGGACGGGTCACCGAACTGCTCGGTGAGCTCCCGGTAGCGGGTCGACGGTGTCTTCCCGGTCACCGCGGTGATCTCGGAGGCGAGCAGGGCCAGGATGATGCCGTCCTTGTCGGTGGTCCAGACGGATCCGTCCGTCCGCAGGAACGAGGCGCCGGCGCTCTCCTCGCCGCCGAACCCGATCTCACCGGAGACGAGACCGGGCACGAACCACTTGAACCCCACGGGCACCTCGAGCAGGGTGCGACCGAGCGAGGCCACGACGCGGTCGATCATCGAGGAACTGACGAGGGTCTTGCCGACCGCCGCCTCGGCGGGCCATCCCGGCCTGTGCGAGAACAGGTAGTCGATCGCCACCGCGAGGTAGTGGTTCGGGTTCATCAGTCCGCCGTCGGGGGTGACGATGCCGTGCCGGTCCGCATCGGCGTCGTTGCCCGTCGACACGTCGTAGTCGTGCCGGGCGCCGATCAACGACGCCATCGCGTTGGGCGACGAGCAGTCCATCCGGATCTTGCCGTCGGTGTCCAGGGTCATGAACCGCCATGTCGCGTCGACGAGCGGGTTGACCACGGTCAGATCGAGGCGGTGTCGCTCGGCGATCGCCGCCCAGTAGTCGACGCTCGCACCGCCCAGCGGATCGGCGCCGATGCGCACACCCGCGGACCGGATGGCATCGATGTCGACGACGGACGGGAGATCGTCCACGTACGTGGTGAGGAAGTCGTACTTCTGCACGGACCCGGCCAGTGCCGACGCCAGAGACACGCGCTTCACGGACGACACACCGGAGCGCAGGATCTCGTTGGCGCGCGCCGCGATCACGGAGGTGGCGTCGCTGTCGGCGGGTCCACCGTTCGGCGGGTTGTACTTGAAACCGCCGTCGCGCGGCGGGTTGTGGGACGGCGTGACGACGATGCCGTCCGCGAGCGCCGACGGACCCGAGGCGTTGTGACGCAGGATCGCGTGGCTCACCGCCGGGGTGGGCGTGTAGCGGTCTGCCGAATCCACCAGCACCGCAACGTCGTTGGCGGCGAGAACTTCCACGGCGGTGACCCACGCGGGCTCGGAGAGCGCGTGGGTGTCGCGACCGAGGAAGAGCGGTCCCGTGGTGCCCTGCGCGGACCGGTACTCCACGATGGCCTGTGTCGTGGCCACGATGTGGTCTTCGTTGAAGGCGCCGTCCAGGGACGATCCACGATGTCCGGAGGTACCGAAGACCACCTGCTGATCGGGATTCTCGACGTCCGGCTTCACGCTGTAGTAGGCCGTCACCAGATGCGACAGATCAACCAGATCCGATGCCTGTGCCCGTTGTCCCGCTCGCTCGTGAGCCACTCGGGTCCTCCTGTGTCGATTGCGTACCCCCGCCCCGAGAACCCTAGTGGGCGAGCAACGACCGCGGACCACGACTGTCGGATCGAGACCCCGACCGCGTCGTCGGACGGTCAGAGATCGGGCAGCGCGGAGAACTCGGCGATCGCGATGACGTCCTCGAGAGCGGTCGCGAGGACGTGGAGTCGTCGTCCGACCGTTTCTGCCGCGAGCACCTTCGCGCGATCGGACGAGCCGAGCGGCAGGGACGACGCGAACTCCCAGACCTCGGCGCCGGAGCGCGTTCCGTCCGCGTCGACACGCGGCGCCTCGGGTGTGGGCAGATCACGCGAGCGTGCGATGCCGGTCAGGATCTCGAACAGCCGGTCGGTGCGCTCCTGCACGAGGTCGTACACCTCGTCCAGCGATTCGTCGCCCGCCGGGAGATCGGGCCAGGCGGTGACACGCGCCCGCGGGTACGGATCGTCCGGCAGCCACTCCAGCACGCGGATCCGGTCGACTCCGCGGCACTCGAGCACGAAGCGCCCGTCCGGTGTGGGGAGGGCGCGGTCGATCCGGGTCGACACTGCGGCCACGCCGCGCACGTCCCCGCCGCCGACCTCGTGGCCTCGCTCGATGAGCGCCACCCCGAAGTGCGACTCGGTGTCCAGGCAGTGCTGCACCATCGCGCGGTAGCGGGGCTCGAACACGTGCAACGGCACGTCGTCCCCCGGAAGTACCACCGAGCCGAGCGGGAACATCGGGAGCTCGTAGATGTCGTCGGACCGGGCGTGCATGTCGTCGTCCACACCACCAGCATGCACTCACCGCGACCACCGCGACAGAACCCGACGACCCGGGTGTGGTGCAACTCCCCCGCCGGTCCGGTGTCGGTGGCCCGGCTACTGGGTAAGGATGCGTCCATGAGCACTCCGGTTCGCGCCGCTTCCCGCACCACTGGACCCCGGACGTTCGCGGTCTGGGCACCCACACCCGAGCGGGTCCGACTGCACCTCGACGGCGACCTGCACCCGATGACCGAGAAGGACGGGTGGTGGAGCGCCGAGGTGCCCGCCGCCGACGGTGCCCGGTACGGCTTCGTCCTGGACGACGACGATGCGGTGATCCCGGATCCGCGCTCGCCGCGGCAGCCGGACGGCGTGCACGAGGCCTCGGCGCTGTACTCCGCGGACACCTTCGCGTGGACCGACGACGCGTGGACGGGTCGCCCGCTGGCGGGCGGCGTGCTGTACGAACTGCACATCGGCACCTTCACCGCGGAGGGGACGTTCGACGCGGCGATCGACCGACTCGATCACCTCGTCGACCTCGGCGTGACCTTCGTGGAGGTCATGCCGGTCAACGGTTTCAACGGGACACACAACTGGGGCTACGACGGCGTCCTCTGGTACACCGTCCACGAGGGCTACGGCGGTCCGGAAGGTTTCCAGCGGTTCGTCGACGCCTGCCACGCCCGGGGGCTGGCCGTCACGCTCGACGTGGTCTACAACCACCTGGGTCCGTCGGGCAACTACCTTGAGAAGTTCGGCCCGTACATGTCCGAGGGTGCGAACTCCTGGGGACAGACGGTCAACGTGGCCGGCGCGGAGTCGGACACGGTGCGGCGCTACATCATCGACAACGCACTGCGGTGGTTCGAGCAGTTCCACGTGGACGCGCTCCGTCTCGATGCGGTGCACGCCCTGGCCGACACCACGGCCACCCACATCCTCGAGCAGCTCGCCGTGGAGACCGAGGCCCTGTCGGCGCACGTCGGTCGACCCCTGAGCCTGGTCGCGGAGAGTGACCTCAACGACCCGACGCTCATCACTCCCCGGGCGGGCGGCGGGTACGGCCTCACTGCCCAGTGGGACGACGACGTCCACCATGCCGTGCACGCAGCGGTGTCCGGCGAACGTCAGGGCTACTTCGGTGACTTCGGCTCGATGCAGTGCCTCGCGACCACCATCACGCAGGGCTTCTTCCACGCCGGGACGTTTTCGACCTTCCGTGGCCGCGTGCACGGTCGACCCCTGGACCGACGGGTGCTCCCGGCGAGCTCGCTCGTCGCGTACACCACGACGCACGATCAGGTGGGCAACCGCGCAATCGGCGATCGTCCCGGCTTCTCACTCACGCCGGGGCAGCTGGCGGTCAAGGCGGCGCTGATCCTGTTGTCCCCCTTCACCCCGATGCTCTTCATGGGTGAGGAGTTCGACGCCTCCACCCCGTTCCAGTTCTTCACCTCCCATCCCGAACCCGAGCTGGGTGAGGCCACCGCGAAGGGCCGCAAGGCCGAGTTCGCGTCCCACGGGTGGGACAGCGAGGACATCCCCGACCCGCAGGATCCCGCGACGTTCGAGAACTCGAAGCTGAACTGGGACGAGGTCACCGAGGGCGATCACGCCCGCGTACTCGACTGCTACCGAGCACTTCTGGCGTTGCGCGCCCAGCGCACCGAGATCACGAACCCGTGGTTGACCGGCGTGCACGTCGACTACGACGAGGACGCCCGATGGATCGTGATCCACCGGGCGCACCCCACCGCGGGCCGTGGTCTGAGCATCGCGTGCAACCTCACCGACTCGCCGGTGACAGTGCCGGTGGGCGGCTCACCGCTGCTGTGGTGGGACGAGCCGACGCCGAACGCGACCGCGTCGGCGACGACCGTTCCGGGTCACTCCTTCGTCGTGCTGGAGTGAGTTCCGCTGGAGTGACTCTCCGGCTCGGCCGGCGCGCCGCCGGCGTCCGAGCCACGCAGAGCCAGAGCCACGAGGAGAGCGTTGGCGGCGAGCACGATCGCGGTGGCCACCGCCGCGACGTGCATCCCGTCGACGAAGGCGGCGCCGGCCGAACTGGTCAGAGCGTCACCGAGTTCCGCCGGTAGCGTCCGCGCGAGCGAGACCGCCTCGCCGATGGTCTCGCGGGCACCCGACGCGGTGTCCGGGTCGAGCGCCGACGTGTCGATACCGCCACGGAACACGGCCATCACCACCGACCCGAGCAACGCGACGCCGAGAGCGATTCCGAGTTCGTACGCCGTCTCGGAGATCGCGGACGCTGCGCCGGCGCGCGGCGCGGGAACCGAGGCGACCACCAGATCCGACGTCAGCGTCAGCGCGAGGCCAGCGCCGACACCGACCAGGACGAACGACGCCATGAACACGGCGATGCCGTCGGTCTGACCGAGACGTGTCAGGAGCAGTGCCCCCGCCGCGGAGACCCCGAGTCCCACGGCGAGAACGGTGCCCGCCTCCCAGCGGCGTACGAGATGTGCGGCGGCGAGCGACGCGACGATGCTCGTCGCCGTTCCCGGCAGCATGATCAGACCGGCCTCCAGAGGCGACGTGCCGAGAACCGACTGCAGGTACTGCGAGCCGAAGAACAGCACTCCCGCGAGCGCGAAGACGGACAGCAGGTTCGTCGCGACGGCCGTCGAGAAGCGACGCTGCGCGAACAGCGTCAGGTCGATCATCGGAGCGGCGAGTCGGCCCTGCCGGCGGACGAAGACGGTGCCCGCGGCCAGACCGACCAGCGCGACCGGAATCATCGACGGGTGCGGCCCGTGAGCCGCGGTCTCCTTGATCGCGTAGACGACGGGAACGATGGCCAGGATCGACAGCGCGGCGCTGGGTACGTCGAATCGGCCCGGTTCCGGATCCTTGGACTCCGGGATGGTGAACGGACCCACGACGACCAGCGCGATCATGATCGGCACGTTGATCAGGAAGACCGAGCCCCACCAGAAGTGCTCGAGAAGCCACCCGCCCACCAGAGGACCCGCCGCCGCGCCGCCGCCGGCCATGGCACCCCAGACACCGATCGCGAGCGTGCGTTCACGGCGCACCTGGAACATCGTGCGGATCAGGCCCAGGGTGGCGGGCATCAACGTGGCACCCGAGATGCCCTGCAGCACACGGGCCGCGATCATCATCGCGGGGTCGACCGCGAAGGCGGCGAGCACCGAGGACAGCCCGAAACCGACCGCGCCGATCAGGAGCAACCGCCGTCGTCCGATGCGGTCGCCGACGGTGCCCATGGTGACCAGCAGGCCGGCGAGGACGAACGAGTAGACGTCGATGATCCACAGCAGCTCGGTGCTGCTCGGGCGGAGATCCGCGCTGAGGAACGGCAGCGCGATGTCGAGGACGGTGCCGTCGACGGCGATGAGCATCACGGCACCGGCCAGCACCACCAGACCGAGCCAGTCGCGGCGGGTGGCGCCGGCCGGTACGAGATCGTCGGGATTCGGCTGCACGGACGCTGCCGGGGACACGGACACGAGGCACCTCTTTCGTTTACCGTCCGGACGGTACAGTCGACGGACACCGACAGCGTAGCAACAACCGTCCGGCCGGTACAGTGCGTGTCATGGCAGCCGACACACGCGACCGCATCCTGGACGCCCTCGAGACGCTGCTCCTCGACGACGGCGCGGACAAGGCCACCCTCGAGGCGGTGGCCTCTCGGGCCGGCGTCTCGAAAGGCGGTCTGCTGTACCACTTCCCCAGCAAGGACGCGATGATGGCCGCGCTGGTGCGTCGCCTCGGTGAACGATCCGACGTCCAACGCGTCGAGGCGGAGGCCGCCGGCACCTCGCTGGCGCAGTGGTATCTCCAGCCACCGGACGCCTCGTCCGCCGAGGAGGTGGCGCTCTACCGCTCCACTCTCGCCGCGCTGCGCAGCA
The DNA here is from genome assembly GCF_036163995.1 of Rhodococcus sp. NBC_00294. Classification (NCBI taxonomy): domain Bacteria; kingdom Bacillati; phylum Actinomycetota; class Actinomycetes; order Mycobacteriales; family Nocardiaceae; genus Rhodococcus; species Rhodococcus sp. NBC_00294. The sequence continues at coordinate 2,649,474 of NZ_CP108043.1, read as the reverse complement.
TCGACGGCAGACCCGGCGAGGTGCAGCAGGCCGTCATCGACGTCATGGGCATGTGGGACCGCGCGCTGCAGCGCGAGGTGACCGATCCGGTGCAGGCCGAGATCGTGCGGCTGGTGGGCGACGGCATCTACCTCGCCGCGCTGCTCGGCCTCCCCCACACGCCGCCCGACCTGCACCGTGACGTGGTCGAACGGCTCCTCGGTGGCGGTTCGAGCAGTGTCGACCCGAGCGGTCAGGGGTCGGCCGGATGACTCAGGTCAGGTAGCGGTATGCGGGAGACCCGGGCTCGAGATGCTCGACGTGCATCGGCGACGTCTCCATCCGCTCGAGGAGGGACGACAGGCCCGCGGCCGAACCGAGCTCGATACCCACCAGCGCGGCACCCGTCTCGCGGTTGTTGCGCTTGACGTACTCGAACAGCGTCACGTCGTCCTCCGGACCGAGAACGACGTCGAGGAACGTGCGCAGTGCGCCCGGCTCCTGCGGGAAATCGACGAGGAAGTAGTGCTTCAGCCCCTTGTGCACGAGCGACCGTTCGAGAATCTCCCCGTAGCGCGAGACGTCGTTGTTACCGCCCGAGATCAGGCACACGACGGACGAGCCGGCCGGGATGTCGATCTGCGACAGCGCGGCCACCGACAGCGCTCCGGCGGGTTCGGCGATGATGCCCTCACTCTGGTACAGATCCAGCATCGCGGTGCAGATGGCACCCTCGTCCACCTGCGTGACCACCACCGACCCGCGTCCGTCGTCGCCCGCACCGACCGTCACCGAGGCATGCGAGGCGACGGTCGCGCCGAGCGACGACACGACCCGGTACGGGAGATCGCCGATCCGGCGCACGGCGGCGCCGTCGACGAACGGGTCGATCTCGTCGAGTGTGACGGGGCCGCCGGCCATGAGCGCCGCCGCCATGGATGCGGCGCCGGTAGGCTCCGCACCGACGACGGAGGTGTTCGGCGACCGCTCGGCGAGGTAGGCCGACATGCCCGTCATGCACCCACCACCGCCCACCGCGACCACGACGACGTCCGGAGCGGCACCGAGCTGCTCCAGGATCTCCGCGGCGATGGTTCCCTGTCCCGCCACGGTTCTCGGGTCGTCGAACGGCGGCACGATGGTGGCCCCGGTGGTGCGGACGTCGGCGAGGGCGGCCGCCGCGGCCGCATCGAAGGTGGAGCCGACGCTGATGACCTGCACCATGTCGCCGCCGTGGAAGGCGATGCGATCGCGCTTCTGCTTCGGGGTGTTGGTCGGCACGTAGATGCGACCGCGGATGCCGAGCGCCCGACACGCGAACGCGACACCCTGCGCGTGATTGCCGGCGCTCGCCGCCACGACACCGACCGCGCGCTCGTCGTCGTCGAGTTGCAGCATGAGGTTGTACGCGCCGCGCAACTTGTACGAGCGCACGCGCTGGAGATCCTCGCGCTTGAGGTGGATCCGCGCACCCGTCTGCTCGGACAACCGCTCGCAGAACTCGAGCGGGGTGCGGGTGGCCACGTCCCGCAGCCGGACGGCCGCGGCATCGATGTCGTCTGCGGTCGGCGCAGCGGCGTCGGTACGGCTCGTCGTCTCGGTCACACGGACATGCTGCCACGGTGGTGCGACGACCACCGACCCACCCTCACCTGCGGAGCGGCCGCCGGCGGGGGTGACGAATCTGCGCTCAGGCCCGCTCGAGCACGAAGACAGGGATCTCGCGGTCGGTCTTCTTCTGGTAGTCCGCGTAGTCGGGGTAGGCTGCGACCGCGCGCTCCCACCACTGCGCCTTCTCCTCGCCGTGGACCTCGCGCGCGACCATGTCCCACTTCTCGGTCTTGTCCCGCAGTTCGACGTGGGGGTTCGCGAGCACGTTGAAGTACCAGACGGGGTGCTTCGGCGCGCCGCCGAGCGACGCGACGGCGGCGTACGCACCGTCGTGCTCCACGCGCATCAGAGGGGTCCGACGGAGCTTGCCCGTCTTGTTCCCGATGGTCGTGAGGAGGATGACGGGCATCCCCCGCATCTCGGTGCCCTCGGTCCCTCCCGAGCTCTCGTACAGGTCGGCCTGATCGGCGGCCCAGGTGGACGGACTCGGCTCGTACTCTCCGTGCAGCGGCATGATCCCAGTACACACACCTCGGCGGTCTCCGGCAACCATCCGCAGGGTGATCAGGAGGTTTCGGTCGCCCTAACTTCCATGTACGTGTAGCCTGGGGACCAACGCACGGCACACGGAACACGAATGGTTCGGGAGGCGAATATGACCACGGTCGACCTGCAGTTCACACGCCCGCGGCACTCGACGAGCGTTCGTACCGTGGACGTGGCCGGCACCGACTGGCCGCTCTACAAGCTCGAGAGCATCATGGTCGCCGTCATCCTCTTCGCCGCTCTCGCACTGACAGTCAGCATGCAGACGGCAGTCCTCACCTCCGCCGCTGTCGGCGTGACGCTGTGGTGGGCCCTCGGCGCGACCGAGCGGTTCCGCACCCGACACTGATCACGGACAGACACCGACGGGGCGCCCACTCCACGTGGGCGCCCCGTCGGCGTTCGTGTGGTCCGGCCGTATGTCAGGAACCGAACGGCAGGACACCGGGGGCCAGGTAGAGACCGCTGCTTCCGGCGGCGATGCCACCGACGAGTTCGAGCACGGCGTTGATGAAGTTCGTGATCATGGGATCATCCCTCTCGGTCGAGTTCGACGTGACGATCCGACGGTACCGTCCGTCCCTGTGAACAGTCACGAACTCGTCTGGTACGTCGGCTACGGCTCGAACACCCTGCCCGCACGCCTCGACGCCTACTTGGGCGGCTCCGCGGCCGACAGCAGATTCGGTGCGCACGCCGCCCCGCGGACACTCTCGCTTCCTCGCGAACACCGGTGGATCACCGTGCCGCATGCGGTGTACTTCGCCGGCGTCTCGGCCCGGTGGACCGGAGCGTCCGCGTTCCTCTCGCTCACACCCTCCCCCGACTCCGACAGCATCGCCCGCGCCTACCTGCTCGACTGGGCCGCCCTCGACCACATCTCGACGGTGGAGAACGCGCAGACGGAGCAGACACTCGACGTCCGCGCGTCCCTACCGACACGGCCGGGAGCGTGGGCGCTGCTGCCGGTCGAGGTGTCGCCCGAGCCGCACCGCGGCAAGTACGACGCGGCGCTGCGCCTGGACGACATCGACGGCGTCCCGGCGATGACTCTGACGTCGAGCCACGTGCGAGAACGCGGAGTGCCGGCCGACCGCTACCGCGACGTCATCGCGGAGGGCTTGCGGGACAACCCGTTCGGCGTCGATCCCGATGCCTACCTCGCGGCAGCCGTCGAGCGGTCGGCCGTCGTCAGACGGTGAGGCAGCGTCAGACGGTGAGGCAGCGTCAGACGGTGAGGCAGCGTCAGACGGTGAGGCAGCCGGGTCCGAGCAGCGCCTTGAGATCGCCCATCAGCGCCGACGACGGTGTGACGCGCAGCTTCTCGTCCACCTTGAGCATGGTGACCCGGTCGCCACTGATGAGGCGCAGGTGCACGTCGGTGGTACCGGGATGGCTGGCCAGCACCCGCTTGAGCGCCCCGACCTTGTCCGCGGTGCACTGACGCGTCGGCAAGCTGACGGCGACGGGCTTGGCGACACCGACGGACGACAGATCGGGAACCGCGATGTCGTTCGCGATGAGCGAGATCCGATCGTCCCGAGCCGACACCCTGGCCTTCACCAGCACCACGGCGTCCTCGGCGACGTCCGCACCGAACACGGAGTACGCCTGCGGGAAGAACAGCACCTCGATACCGCCGGTGAGATCCTCGAGCTGGGCGGACGCCCAGGTCAGACCGTTCTTGTTCACCCGTCGGTTGACCGACGCCAGAATGCCGCCCACCGTGACCTGCGTGCCGTCCTTCAGACTGCCCTCGAGGATCGTGGGAATGGCGGTGTCCGACTGAGCCGCGAGCACGTGCTCGACTCCGTTCAGCGGATGCCCGGACACGTACAGCCCCAACATCTCCCGCTCCAAAGCGAGACGGTGCTTGCTGTCCCACTCCTCGGCCGGGATCTTCACGTTGAAGACGGAGGTGATGGACTCGTCGGCGTCGACGCCGCCGAACAGGTCGAACTGGCCGATGGCCTCCGCCTTCTTGGTGCCCAGCACCGAGTCGATCGCGTCGGCGTGGATCAGCATCAGCCCCTTGCGTGGATGGTCCAGCGAATCGAAACCACCGGCCTTGACGAGAGACTCGGTGACCTTCTTGTTGCAGGCAGTCGCATCGATCTTGGCCAGGTAGTCGGAGAAGTCGGTGAACTTCCCCTTCTCCTTGCGCGCCGAGATGATGGACGCCACGACGTTGGCGCCCACGTTGCGCACCGCGCCCATACCGAAGCGGATGTCCTCGCCCACCGAGGCGAAGTTGAGCTCGGACTCGTTGACGTCCGGCGGCAGCACGGTGATGCCGAGCCGTCTGCAGTCGGCGAGATAGATCGCCGCCTTGTCCTTGTCGTCGCCGACACTGGTGAGCAGTCCGGCCATGTACTCGGCCGGGTAGTTGGCCTTGAGATACGCCGTCCAGTAGGACACCAGCCCGTACCCCGCCGAGTGCGACTTGTTGAACGCGTAGCCGGCGAACGGGAGCACGGTGTCCCAGAGCGCCTTGATGGCGGCCTCGGAGAAATCGTTGTCCAGCATGCCCTGGCGGAATCCGGCGTACGCCTTCTCCAGCTCGGACAGCTTCTTCTTTCCCATGGCGCGCCGCAGCAGGTCGGCCTGGCCGAGCGAGTAGCCGGCGACCTTCTGCGCCAGCTGCATGATCTGCTCCTGATAGACCACCAGGCCGTACGTCTCGCCGAGGATGACCTTCAGCGGTTCCTCGAGTTCGGCGTGAATCGGCTTGACCTCTTGACGGCCGTTCTTGCGATCGGCGTAGTCGTTGTGCGAGTTCATGCCCATCGGACCGGGCCGGTAGAGCGCCAGGACGGCGACGATGTCCTCGAATCCGGTGGGCTGCATCTTGCGCAGCAGGTCCCGCATCGCGCTGCCGTCGAGCTGGAACACGCCGAGAGTGTCTCCGCGCGAGAGCAGTTCGAACGTCGCCGGATCATCGAGAGGCAGGGCGTCGAGGTCGATGTCGATGCCGCGATTGGCCTTGATGTTGTCGATGGCGTCACCGATGACCGTGAGGTTGCGCAGCCCCAGGAAGTCCATCTTCAGCAGGCCGATGGCCTCGCAGGACGGGTAGTCCCAGCCGGTGATGATGGCGCCGTCCTGCGGACGCTTCCACACCGGGATGGCGTCGGTCAGCGGCTCCGAGGACATGATGACCGCGCAGGCGTGGACGCCGGCGTTGCGGATCAGCCCCTCGAGACCCTTGGCCGTCTGGTAGATCTTCGCGACGTCGGGGTTCGAGTCGATCAGCGAGCGGACCTCGGTGGCCTCCTTGTACCGCTCGTGCGTCGGATCGGTGATACCCGCGACCGAGATGTCCTTCGCCATCACGGGCGGGGGCAGTGCCTTGGTGATCTGGTCGGCGATGGCGAAGCCCGGCTGCCCGAACTGCACGCGGGCCGAGTCCTTGATGGCGGCCTTCGTCTTGATGGTGCCGAACGTGATCACCTGCGCGACACGATCACTGCCCCACTTCTCGGTGGCGTAGCGCACCATCTCGCCGCGTCGGCGATCGTCGAAGTCGATGTCGATGTCGGGCATGGAGACGCGCTCGGGATTGAGGAACCGCTCGAACAGCAGACCGTGCGGGAGCGGGTCGATGTTGGTGATCCCCATCGCGTAGGCGACGAGCGACCCGGCCGCCGAACCTCGACCGGGGCCGACGCGGATGCCGACCTCCTTGGCGTGGTTGATGAGGTCACCGACGACGAGGAAGTAGGCGGGGAAGCCCATCTCGAGGATGACGCTGATCTCGTAGTCCGCACGGGAGAGGTACTCCTCCGTCGGACCATCGGGGAAGCGGCGGTGCAGGCCGTCCATGACCTCCTTGCGGAGCCAGGTGCCCTGCGTGTAGCCCTCCGGCACCGGGAACACCGGCATCCGGTCGCGGTGCTCCCACACCTCGTCGTAGGACTGGACGCGTTCGGCGATGAGCAACGTGGAGTCGCACGCGCCGGGCACCTCGTCGTCCCAGAGGGCGCGCATCTCCTCCGCGGACTTGAGGTAGTAGCCGTCGCCGTCGAACTTGAACCGGGTGGGATCGCTCAGCGTCTTGCCGGTCTGAATGCACAGCAGCGCTTCGTGATTGACCGACGCGTCCTTGGTGACGTAGTGGCAGTCGTTGGTCGCGAGCGGGGGGATGCCGAGCTGCTCCCCGATGCTCAGCAGTCCTTCTCGCACCCTCCGCTCGATCGACAGACCGTGGTCCATCAGTTCGAGGAAGAAGTTGTCGGGGCCCCAGATCTCCTGCCACTTGGCCGCCGCCTCGAGCGCCTCACGCTCGTGGCCCAGACGAAGCCGGGTCTGGATCTCGCCGGACGGGCAGCCGGTGGTGGCGATGATGCCCTCGGCGTGGTTGGCGATGATCTCCTCGTCCATGCGCGCCCACTTGCCCAGCTGCCCCTCGGTGGACGCGAGGGACGACAGCTTGAACAGGTTGCGCAGACCCGTCGCGTTCTCCGCCACCATCGTCATGTGCGTGTACGCGCCGCTGCCCGAGACGTCGTCCGACTTCTGGCTGCGGTCTCCCCACAGCACGCGCTTCTTGTTGAAACGGGACTCCGGGGCGATGTAGGCCTCGATCCCGATGATGGGCTTGACCCCGGCCTTCTTGGCCTCGTTGTAGAACTCACTGGCCCCGTACATGTTGCCGTGGTCGGTCATCCCGACCGCGCTCATCCCCAGGCGCTGGGCCTCCGCGAACATCGGCGCGATCTTCGCCGCCCCGTCCAGCATGGAGTACTCGGTGTGATTGTGGAGATGAACGAAGTCCGACACGGGATCCACTCTAGGTCGTCGGGCCGACAACATTCTCCGCACACGCGGCGTGTGACGACTGTGACGGATGAGGACTAGCGCGGGGTGTCCGCGGACGCCGCCTCGACCGGCACCGACGCCACGCGATGCGCCCGCAGACGCCGCACGGAGTCGACCGTGAAGATCGCCAGCGCGCACCAGATGAGCGCGAAACCGATCCACCGCGACGCGGGCATGTCCTCGTTCAGCACCAGCACTCCCCACGCGAGCTGCAGGCCCGGTGTCAGGTACTGCAGCAGACCGAGGGTGACCAACGGCAGCTTCTGCGCGGCGACCCCGAACAGCAGCAGCGGCAGTGCGGTGACGGGCCCGGCGAGGACGAGCAGCAGGGCGTGCGGCACCCCGAGCGAGAGGGCGCTCGCTCCCCCGGTGACGCCCAGCACCACCAGGTAACCGATCGCGATCGGCGCCCCCACGAGCCCCTCCGCGGTCAGCGACGTGGTGGGTTCGAGCCGGACCACCTTCTTCATGACGCCGTACAGCGCGAACGAGAAGGCCAGGGTGAGGGCGATGACGGGAGGCCGTCCGTAGTCGACGGTGAGCACGACCACCGCGACGAAGGCCAGCGCGAGGGCCGCGATCTGCGCACGGCCCAACCGCTCCCGGAACACCACGACGCCGAGCAGGACACTGACGAGCGGATTGACGAAGTATCCGAGGGCTGCCTCGACCACACGGTCCTGCGAGACCGCGAAGATGTAGACGCCCCAGTTGATCGAGATGAACGCCGACGACAACGCCACCACACCCCACGTGCGCGCCGGGAGACCGCGCAGCGTGGACAGTCGTCCCAACACCGCCAGGACGACGAGCATGAGCACCAACGTCCACACGATGCGGTGCGCGAGGACCTCGACGGGTCCGGCGAAGGACAGCACGCCGAAGAAGGCCGGGAACAGTCCCCACAGTCCGTACGCACCGACACCGCTGGCCATGCCGACGCTGGAGGACGACCGGGGAGCTCCACCGCGCCGGGAGCCGAGAGAGGACGTGAGACTGCGCACGCGCTCACGCTATCCCCGACCGGTGCACAATCGACGAGGTGGCACACAGGAAGAAGGCGCCGAGCGGCGAGGCCGAGGCTCGGGCGGACAAGACCTGCGCCGTCTGCGGTCGACGGATCGAGTGGCGCAAGAAGTGGGAACGCGACTGGGACTCGGTGAAGTACTGCAGCGACGCGTGCCGACGCACGGGCTCCGCGGGAGCCGACGACGGCCTCGAGGACGCGATCCGGCGGCTGCTCGACAGTCGCTCGCGCGATTCGTCGATCTGTCCCTCCGACGTGGCTCGCGCCGTGGCGCCGGACGACTGGCGCCCCCTGATGGAACCCGTCCGCCGCGCCGCCCGCCGTCTCGTCGCCGCGGGCGAGGCGGAGATCACGCAGGGCGGAAACGTGGTCGACCCGTCGACGGCGAAGGGTCCCATCCGCATTCGGCGACCCCGCTGACCCGGAGTCGACTCAGGCGCGTGCGGACCTGACCCGCCGCACCGCGTCGTCGACGGACCCGCGATGCACTCCCCCGTGTCCGGGAATCAGGACGTCGGCGTCCAGGCCGACGAAAGCGTCGAGCGCGTCGAACTCCCGCGGCCGATCGTGCGCGAACAGGGGCGGCAGCATCTGCGGTCCGGTCCGAACGCTCAGAGCGTGTCCGGTGACCAGGGCGTCACCGGACAGAACGGCCCCCGCACCCGGCACGTGATACCCGGTGTGACCGGACGTGTGACCCGAACTGTCGAGCGGCACCGGCCCGCCCGGCAGGTCCAACGGCCCACCCGGCACGGATCCGACGACCGAGTCGAACCCCTCGGCGTCGGCGACGGCGCCCGATTCGGTTCCGCCCGCGCGAGCGATGCGCACCGTCCATGCGAGCGCACCGCGCCGCCAGACGTTACGCGCCACGTCGAGCGGCGATGCCTGTTCGAGATACTCACGTCGGGCATGCCGCGCCTCGGTGTCCGAGGTGAGCACCGGCGTGCCGTAGGTCGAGGCGAAGTGGCCGGCGCCGCCGATGTGGTCGATGTGCGCGTGTGTCAGCAGGATCGCCCGCACGTCTTCCGGACGCCGACCGACACGACGGAGCGATTCGACGACCGCACCGACGTACCGCGGATATCCCGAGTCGACCAGCGTCACGTCCTCGCCGTCGACCAACAGTGTCCAGTTGACGTCCGGCCCGAACGCGACGTGCACGCCGTCGGCGACGGTCGTGACTTCGAGTGTGCTCACGACTGCCGAGTATGGACGGTCGGGAGCCCCGGGGGAAGACCGACGAGTCTGCTGACGCGACACGCCGATGACACGACCGAGCGGAGCCGGGTGTGTCATGACGTTGGTCACCGACGACGCGAAAAGCACGAGGCGACAGCCGCTCCCGCTCCTCGGGCCTCGTGTCGTGCACTACGCTGGTTCGACGTGATCGACGATCGAAATCTCGGCTCCGGCGCCTCCTCCACGATGACCACCACCTCACCCCACGACACCGCTGCGGACGACACCCCCGTCACCCGGCGGTGGAGTCCCGGCGGCTGCGTGTGGTGCGGCAGCCGGACCGACATCGAGATCTACCGGGACGAGCCCCGGTGCGGTGAGTGCCGTGAACACGAGAACACGATCGACGCGGCGCGTCGCTTCATCGGCATGTACGGCCTGCGTCCTCTGGGCGGCGCGGTGACGTCCGACGACGACGAGGAGCTCGAGCACCGCACCGCGGCTCGCAGTGCGCGTGCCGCTCTCGACCGGGTCCGCCTGCCGAAGCGTCCCGCGGCCGCCGACGTCCGGAAGGCCTCGGCCCGCGCCGGTGCGTCCGCCGCCGTCCGCACCACTCCGTCCCGCTCGGCGTCCTCCGCTCCGTCGGGTGCCGTCAGCACGGTGGACGTCGCCGTGCTCGCCGATCGCGTGACCGGTCTGCTCGAGCAGCTCACCGCCATCGAGGCCGGCATCGCCGACGCCGAGGCGTCGTCGGGTCTGCCCGCGCGTGCCCGGCTCAGCGACCTGCAACGTCAGCGCGCCACCGTCATGTCGACACTGGCCGCGCTGGAGAAGGCCCGCCGCGGCAGCGCGGGCTGACCGACACGCTCGATCAGGCCGGCTGAACCTCACGCAGCGCACCGGTCGCCACGTCGAACACGAAGCCGCGCAACGACGTCGTCCGCGAGACGAACGGACTGAGCTCGATGCGCCGGAGCTGTCGCCGCAAGCATCGCGACAGGAACACTCGCGCTCGGGTCTCCGGACTGCTCGCGGTGCGACGGTGCGAACAGGGTTGGGCTCGAGGTGATCCGAGTGACTCGGGTCAGCCGATCTCGACGGCGCGGCGCACCGCGTCGGTCGGTGGCGACTGCACCGCGGGCGCGGAGCCGCGGAGCACGTCCAGCACGGCCTTGGGACGCGCGAGCATCTCGCGTACGAACTGCCGCAGCAGCGAGCGCCGGGAACAGTCACAGGGAGCGACGACACCGCCGGCATCGATCCCCGCAGCTCGGCACAGGGCCACCGCACGTGCGGCATGGGTGTCCTGACTGACGATCAGGGCCGTCGACACTCCGTACGTCGCCACAGCGCGTCGGCACGTGTCGTGGGTCGTCAGACCGTACGGGTCGGCCACGATGCGGTCGGGATCGACGCCGCGGCGCACCAGGTAGCGCGTCATCACCTCCACCTCGTCACCCGACGTGCCGGCGGCGTTGCCCGACAACAGAAGTGCGCGCACGGTACCGCGACGCGCCAGATCGAGTGCCGCGTCGAGACGACCGGCGAGAAACGACGACGGTTCGCCCTCCTGGACCCGAGCGCCCAGCACGATGGCGACGGGAGCACGCGGCGCGGTGTCCGCCGTGTACAGCCGACCGTGGGACGAGGCGGCGACCCACGCCGCCGATCCGAGCACGACGACGAGCACCGCGGCGGCGGACCCGCCGACGGCACGGATCAGATGTCGGCGCCCCACACGTCTCATGTCCCCAGTCCATCATGTGAGGGTTCCGTGAAGATCGGCGCCGCGATCCTGACCACGGAGGCCCGGCTCGGTAGCGTCGAGGCATGCCCACCACCCGCCTCCGCCGTACCGTCGCCGGCGTCGTCGCCCTCGCGGTGGTCGCCGTCGCGGCGGTGCTGTGGACCGCGCCCGAGCGGTGGTACCCGTGGGACACCGCCGACTTCCCCGCGGCCGACGCGTCCCTGTCCCCGGCGCAGCAGCGTGTGCTCGAGGTGGTGGAGCGTGAATACCGCGATCCCCGTCCCGCCACGTTCTACTCCGAGGGCGTCGACGAGGCCTGGTGCGCCGACTTCGTCAGTCACGTGATGCGCCAGGCCGGACAGCCGTTCACCAATCCGCACTCGGGTGGGTGGCGCATTCCCGGTGTCTACACGTTGACGGAGTACTACCAGGAACAGGGCCGTTTCGCGCCGGTCGGCGACCACTCTCCCGCGGTCGGCGACGTCGTCCTGTACGAGTCGGGTGGGCCCGTCGGGGATCTGCTCGTCGGGCAGCACACGAACATCGTGGTCGCGGTGGACGGGGACACGGTCACGACCGTCGGCGGCAACGAGATGGGCGGGATCCGCATTCACGATCTGGACTGGGCGGACGACTCGGCGGTGCTCGGCTTCGGCCTGCTCGGGTCCTGAGGTCAGGAGGCGGGAACCGGGCCGTCGTCGGGCTGCACCGCGTCGCCGTCGCGTTCGGGATACAGCGGTGCCACCGCGAACCGGCCGTAGACCGCGTCCCCCGGCAATGCCTCGACCGCGCGGATGCCGTCCAGGCCCGCGAGCGCGGCGAGTTCCGGAACACTCGCACGTACCAGAACTCCTGCGGCGCAGTCACAGTCGGCCTGCAGGCGTGCGCGCACCACCGTCGCGATCGCGTTCCCGCGCTGGTCGCGTCCGGGCGGAACGAGGCCGGCGGCGAGACGGACGGACGACGCGAGCACGGAGTCGGTGTCCGGCACCGGGACCACCACGAGCGGGGTCTGCACGCGGTCGATCGGCACGTGCGCATAGACGACCGAGACCCTGATTCCGTCGACGGTGGGCGCGATCTCGTCGGCACGCATCGACCGGGTGAAGGACACCAGCGCCCACCGATCTCCGTCGCCGGAGGGCGGGTCCACCCGGGCCACGTACTGCGCGGCGGTCTCGTCGTTGTCGGGACCGAGGGCATCGGTGCGAACCGACGAACCACGGACCGGGTCGAGGACACCGAGCACGAGCACCGCGACGATCAACGCGACGACCGACGCCGCGGACACGGCGCGCACGCGTCTCAGCCCGCTCTCAACACGTCCAGTGCGTGCTGCAGATCCGCCGGGTACGGGCTCGAGAACTCCACGTAGCGGCCGTCACCGGGATGAGTGAACCCGAGTGCGCGGGCGTGCAGCCACTGGCGTTCGAGGCCGAGCCGTTCGGCCAGGCGCGGATCGGCACCGTAGGTCAGATCACCGCAGCACGGATGCCGCAGCGCCGAGAAGTGCACCCGGATCTGGTGAGTGCGCCCGGTCTCGAGGTGCACGTCCAGCAGGCTCGCGGCCTGGAACGCCTCGACCGTGTCGTAGTGGGTGATGCTGGGCTTGCCGTCGGCCGTGACGGCGAACTTCCAGTCGTTGCTGCGGTGTCGTCCGATGGGCGCATCGACGGTTCCGCTGCTCGGGTCCGGATGTCCCTGCACCAGAGCGTGATAGCGCTTGTCGATCGTGCGCTCCTTGAACGCGCGCTTGAGCACGGTGTACGCATGCTCCGACGTCGCCACCACCATCACGCCGGACGTCCCGACGTCGAGACGGTGCACGATGCCCTGACGCTCGTGGACCCCGGACGTCGAGATGCGGAATCCAGCGGCCGCGAGACCACCGATCACCGTCGGTCCCGTCCAGCCCACGCTCGCGTGCGCGGCCACTCCGACCGGCTTGTCCACGACGACGATGTGGTCGTCCGAGTACAGGATCTCCATGCCCGGCACCGGCTGTGCCTCGATGGTCAACGGACGCGCGGGCTCGGGCAGTTCCACCTCGAGCCACGTGCCGCCGCCGAGACGGTCGGACTTCGCCACAGTGGAACCGTCGACCTGGACGGCGCCCTCCTCGGCGAGGGTCGCGACGACGGTCCGCGACAACCCCAGCAGCCGAGCCAGTCCCGCATCCACGCGCATGCCGTCGAGCCCGTCCGGAACGGGCATCGACCGTGTCTCCCTCACGCCTTCTTCTCCGACTCCGTCGCCGCTGCGCTCTCGGTCACCGCGGGGTCGTCACCCTTGTCGTCGGCACGGCGAGTCCCGTCCGGCTCGATCCCGAACAGCGTGATGATCACCAGCAGGACGGCCCCGCAGACGATGGAGGAATCGGCGACGTTGAAGACCGGCCACCAGCCGATGGACACGAAGTCCACGACGTGACCCTGCAGCGGGCCGGGCGAGCGGAAGAATCGGTCGATCAGATTGCCGAGCGCGCCGCCCAGCACCAGGCCGAGGCCCACGGCCCACCAGCCGGAGCGAAGAGTGCGTCCGATGCGGATCACACCCACCACGACGGCGACGGCCACCAGCGTCAACAGCCAGGTCATGCCCGTGGCCATCGAGAACGCCGCGCCCGCGTTGCGCACCATGCGGAGGGTGACGGTGTCACCGATGATCTCGATCGGTCGACCGGGCTCGATGACGGCGACCGCGACGATCTTCGTGAGCAGGTCCAGGGCGAGCACGACCGCCGCGACAGCGAACAGCCGTCGGGTACGTCGGGCCAGGGGTCGGTCCGGATTCTCCACGTCGGTCACCCCACCATTGTCCACTACCTGCCCTCACCGCTCACCGGCCGCTCAGGATCCGACGCTAACCTCGGGCGCGTGACACTGCTCTCGACACGACCCCGCCGACGCTCCACCACCCTCGTCGCCGCGGCAGCGGTCACCGTCGTCCTCTCGCTCGGGGCGTGCGGGACCGACACCGACGTACCCGCGACCGAGGAGCTGACCCCCAGCACGTCCGCGGTCACTCTCCCGGTCTCCGCCGTCACCACCACGCTGGTCGATGCCGGAGCCGAGCCGCGGACCGTCGTCACCGCGACCCCGTCGGAAGCAGAGCAGACCGCGACCCTCGTGGCCGAGTCGACCATCAGCCAGCAGATCGACGCTGCCGAGTCGCAGGACTTCTCGACCCCGCCGCTGACGCTGCCGATGACGGCGACCTCACGCTCGGCGGCCGGGTCCGACGGACTCCAGGTCGACATGACACTCGGTGCGGCCACCACGTCGGACGCCACCCTGCAGGCGAGCCTCGGGCCCACCGCGGGATCGTCCGCAGGCTTCGCGACCACGCCGTCGGGTGCCGTCACCGCACTCACCATCGATCCGTCGCCGGACGCCCGGGACATCGCTCGATCAGCCGTCGAGCAGGCGCTGTCCCAGGCGGTGTACCGCGCCGTCCCGTTCCCGGCAGAGCCCATCGGCGTCGGCGCGAGATGGACCGTCACCCAGGAGGTCGTCAGCGGGATCTCGCTGCTGCAGACGACGACGGCGACACTCACCTCGTTCGACGACGGCGTCGCGACGGTCGACGTCGCCGTGACCCAGTCGCCGGAGGAACCGATCTGGCAGCTGCCCGACGAGCAGGGCACCCTGAACATCGAGTCGTTCGTGATGACCGGCCAGGGGCAGTTGCGGATCGATCCGTCCAAGCCGCTTCCCCTGGGCGGCACGGTCGCCGTCGGCGGCGACCAGGTCTACCGGGACGCCAACAGCCAGACGACGCTGAAGCAGACCACCAGCAACACGGTGACGTGGAGTTGAGACGACTGGGCGCGGTCACGGCAGCGCTCGCGGTGGTGCTCGTCGGATGCGGCACCGATCGGGACGTCGGCGACACACCGAGCGAGGCCACGCCCGAGGCGCCCACCGTCGGGCTCCCCGCCTTCACTCCGGTCCCTCCGCCGTCGGCCACCGGCACCGGCCCGATCACCGACAACGCTCTGCTCGCCGGTCGGCTCCTGAGCATCGCCGACCTCCCACCCGGCTACACCGGCTACGACCTGCCTCCGCTGGACCCCAGCGCTCCGGGCGCGACGGCCGAGGACCGGTCGAGCACCGACCCCGCCGAGTGCGCCGCGGTGCTGGCGCCCATCGCCACCCAGGTGCCCGGCGTCATCAGCGCCGCATCCGTCTCCTACGGCGGACCCGACTTCTCGTCGATCGACCAGGACGCCGCGAGCTACGACGGTCCCGGCGCCCTCACCGCGTTCGCGGCCGTGCAGGACTCGCTCACACGATGCGCGACCTTCAGCGGCACGGACGCCGACGGTGTGCGGGTGGACTACCGCGTCGGCTCCTCGACCCTGCTCACCGACGTCGCCCCGATCGGCGACGCCTCCGTGGCGGTGCGACTCGTGGTGAGCAGCGACGGCGTGTCCCTGACGACGGACGCGATCCTCACCGTCTCCGGATCCACCCTGAGCCAACTGGTGGCCACCGGGACCGAGCCCGTCGACCCCGACCTGGTGCGGACGCTCGCGCGCACCGCCGCCGACCGGCTGCGCTGAGACACGACGACGCCGGCACCACCCGAAGGTGATGCCGGCGTCGTGTGGTCGGTACTGCGGTGTCAGGCGGTGCAGGCAGGCGAGGTCAGCTGCGCCAGCGACACGATCGCGCAAGCGTTGTCCTTCGACAGCTTCCACTCCCCGTCCTCGGCCACGTAGGCGACCTGGAGCGGATTGACCTGGCCACCGAGATCGATGGTGGCGTTGGAGCTGAGCGTGCCGTCGCCCAGATCGGTCACGTCGAGGACCTGAATCTTCGCGTTGTTCACGCGAGCGGCCTCGGCGACCTTGTTGATGAGCTCCGGATCGGCTTCCGCGCCCTGCACGTACTGGACCTTCTGCTCGAGCGGCACGTTGGGATCGAGGCTCTCCTGCAGGCGCGTGTTCAGCTCCTCGGCGGTGGGAACCGGGGGGAGATCGGACGGTGCCTCCGCAACTGCGCTGGAGGTGGTGGCTGCCGACGTGGTGGCGTCGGTGGTGCCGCCGTCCTCGCCGCTGCTGCACGCCGTCATCGTCAGGGCGGCGGCGACTGCCATGCCTGCCACCAGTGCGCGTCCGGTACGGGGAAGCTTCACGTGTACGTCCTTACATCTCGTGAGTTGACTCGGTATCGAGCGTCGGGCCAGACCTTACCGACCAGTTCTGAGGAAACGGTAAAGCTCGTCGCGCCCTCGAGAGGGGTCACAGGGTGGGCGGCGTCGGCCGGCGCGGTGGCCGCCGCGCGCACCGCACGGGGTAGCGCGCACTCTGCATCCTGCGCAGAACACCGCGCGCTGCGCACGGGGCGAACCTCTGGCCGGGTGCGGGGTGCCGGATTCGACGCCGCGCCGGCTCGCACCGCGCGCATTCAGTCCACCGAGCCCCGATCAGTCGAACAATGAGCCATCTAGCTGATTCGGGAGGCTGCGAATGTCGCACCCTGACCCGCGCTGCCATTGCTCGCGTAGGTGAGATGCGCAAAGGAATTGAATCCGCCGATCTGGCACACCGGGTCTCCGAAGTTGCAGAAACTGCGGGCGCGCGGGCCGTAGGTTCCGCTCGCCGACTCGATGGTCCTCCCGGTCAGACCGAACGGGTTGCCGAACACGACGACGGCCTCGACCCTGTCGGCGACGCCGGCGGGCAGCACGGAACCGGTGAGACTGCTCGGGGTGCGCAGACCCACGGCATTGGTGACCACAGTGGCACCCTGTGAGTACCCACCGATGATGAATTGCGTTGCAGGACATGCTGCTGCGACGGAGGTGATGTGCGCGACCAGGTCACGCGAGCCGGGCCCGGCGCTGGCCTGCGAGAAGTCGGCAGCGTAGTTCACGGCGTAGGTGCTGACGGACCGTCCGGCGAGCGTGGAGGTGACACTGCTGGTGAAAGGTCCACCGGTGATGCCGAGTCCGGGCAGTTCACCGGTCCCGCGTGCAAACGAGACGTCGACGTCCGTACACGGCGCCGCGGTGGCCACAGCGCTGGGAACGACCAGGGCCGCAGCGGCGACAGACGCCGCTGCACACGCCCGAGCGAGAAGTCTGACATTCATGACGAGCCTTTCCCCGAAGGTCAGTGGACTCGGTCACAGTAACGGACGGAAATGTCGGGTGACAGTACTTGTTCGCACACATCACAATTGCACGAACGCATTTCCCGCATGTCACCGGAAACGCCGAAGACACGGAAGGAACGAGCGCCGGAAGACCGTCACGACGAGCAGTTCGGACGCCGAAACCTCCTCGTGTCGTCCCGGGCGTCGACAGATGCTGCCGACACACCGCTCAGACGCCGAGAACGGCTCGGGCCTGGAGGGCCACCGTGCGATCCGCCGCGAACGCCGCCGCCCGCAGCACGGCCGACGCCGCGGGCGCGTCGATCCGGTGACGACCGGCCAGGACACCGATGGCCTCGTCGATCAGGTCGCACTCACCGCCCGGATCCGCCGGTACGCCTGCCAGGCCGCAGGTGACCAGTTCGTCGCCCAGCACATCGGCGAGTCTGCCCACCGCCGCGACGGTCCTCTCGTCGGGTGTGCCGAGGGGACCGCGTCCGTGGCACTGCAGGGTGCCGACCCGGCTGCTCGCTCCGACCGCGACGGTCCGGACCCATCGCACCCCCGACTCGATGAGACAGTCGACCAGCAGGGGCCATCGCACGCGATCCGCCGCCGAGTCGACCGACACACTGTGCATCCGACCGTCCGCCATCGTCTCCGCGTGGGGTCCCTCGCCCAGGAGGTACTGCAGATCCGCCAGTTGCACGGCATCGTGGGCGGTCGGGTACAGCACGCGCCTGCTGTCCGGGGCGTGCGCGGAGGTGAGTACTGCGGTCGCTCCGTCCGCGTGCAGGAGATCTGCACAGACGGCGACCCACTCGGCTCCGCGCAGACCCGCGAGCGGGTGCCGCTGATCGCTCACCATGGGAGCGAGGCTCGCAGCGTGAACTCGGTGCCGGGCACGGGCACTCCTCGTCGTACGGGTGCGGCGACAGACGCCGCAGTCACGCGTATTCGGCGGTGCGCGCCCCGCGGATGGGTCACAGGACTCGATCGGTGAGCCTCAGGCCAGACTGTCCATCGGATCCGCCACCGCGAGGTGCTCGTCGTCTCCGGAGAAGGTCCGCGCCACCCCGGGGCCCGTGCTCCGCGTCTCGAACCGCACGGTCACCACGTCGTGCCCTGCGCCCTGCACCCACCCGTGGCCGTACTCGTCGTGTCGGACGTCGAGCCCCGGCCGCCAGAGCAGGACGTCGCTCGTGACGACCGGCGCGGGCTCGGCCGCGGTGACCGAGGAGTCGACGTCGAGGCCCTCCTGGTCGAGTTCGGGGAACAGCGACTCCTGCCGGACCGTCGACAGCCCGGCGAGGCCCACGCCCACGAGTCGGATACTGCCGAGCTCGCGCGGATCGAGAGCCTGCCGCTGCGCGGTGGCCACGATCGTCGCCAGATCGACCGTCGCGTACGGCAGTGTGGCCGAACGGGTCACGATGCTCATGTCGGACTTGCGGAGCTTGAGGACGACGGTGCGGGCCGCCCGCCCGTCCTTCGTCAATCGGGTGTGGGCGGCCTCCGCGCTGGCGACGATGGCGGATCGCAACCCGGCCATGTCGACGATGTCGGTGGCGAAGGTGGTCTCGGCACTGACCTGTTTGGACTCGGCGCGTTCCGCCACGGGTCGATCGTCGAGACCACGTGCGAGACGGTGCAGGCTGGGGCCGACGGCGGAACCGAGTACGGACGCGGCCTCCGCCTCCGGCATCGCGGCGAACGCACCGACCGTGTGCACTCCCAGTCGGCGGAGCTTGTCCTCGGCCACCGGCCCGATGCCCCACAACTTCCGCACCGGCAGAGTCTCGAGGAGGGCGGCCTGGTCCGCCGGAGAGACCACCCGGATGCCGTCCGGCTTCGCGAGACCCGAGCCGATCTTCGCGATCTGCTTGCCCGCTCCTGCTCCGATGGAGGCGACGAGCCCGGACGCGTCCAGGACTGACGCACGCAGCGCGGCGCAGAACTCCTCCACCTCGGCCACGGTCGCTCCCGCCAACTCCGCGGGCTCACCGAACGCCTCGTCGAGCGAAAGCTGTTCGATCACCGGCACGACGCGCCGCACGGTGTCGAAGACGACGGTGGAGAGAGCCGAGTAGACCTTGCCGCGGGGCGGCACCACCACCGCACCGGATCCGACGAGTCGTCGAGCCTGGTGCATCGGCATCGCCGACCGGGCACCGAACACGCGTGCCTCGTAGCTGCATCCCGCCACGACGCCTCGACCACCGCCGCCGCCGACGAGCACGGGTCGGCCCCGCAGCGTCGGCCGGGTGAGCTGCTCGACCGACGCGAAGAACGCGTCCATGTCGAGATGCAACACCCAGCGTCTGCTGCGCTCGGCCGACCCGCCGCTCACACCGTCAGGCCTTCACCAGCGATGCCCGCACTCCGTCGCCGAGATCGACTGCTGCCGAACCCGGATCGCCGACCTGCAGATCGGTGGCCAGGATCTCGCCGGCGATGAGATCGCGGTGCGTGTCGAACCAGGACCGGCGCTCGGCGGGAACGTCGACCTTCACCGCGATGCGGTCGGACACGTCCAGACCCGCGGAGCGTCGGGCGTCCTGGAACTCGCGGATGCGATCCTTGGCCCACCCCTCGGCCTCGAGCTCCTCGGTGACCTCCGAGTCGAGCACGACCAGCCCGGCATTGCCCGGGAGCGCCGCCGTCGACTCCGGTTCCGCCGCGACCAGGCGCCGGGTGAACTCCTCGGGCAGCAGCTCGAGACCTGCCGCCGTGACGACGCCGTCGGTCTCGCTCCACTCCCCTGCCTTGACCGCCTTGATGACCACCTGCACCTGCTTGCCCAGACGCGGACCGGCCACGCGGGCGTTGACGACGAGCTCGAAACGGCCGTGCACGTCGACGTTCTCGGTGAGATCGACACGCTTGACGTTCACCTCGTCGGCGATGAGGTCCGCGAACGGGCGCAGCCGCTCGGCGTCGTCGGCGGCGACGGTGAGCTCCTGCAGCGGCAGGCGGACGCGCAGGTTCTTCGCCTTGCGCAGCGACAGTGCCGCGCCGCAGACGGTGCGGACCTCGTCCATCGCCGCGACCAGGTCGGGATCGGCCGGCAACTCGGTACCGACCACCGGCCAGTCCGCGAGATGCACGGAGCGCCCACCGGTGAGTCCCCGCCAGACGACCTCGCTGACGAGCGGGAGCAACGGGGCCGCGACGCGGGTGAGCACCTCGAGCACCGTGTGCAGAGTGTCGATCGCGTCGGCGTCCTCGTTCCAGAAGCGCTGACGCGAACGCCGCACATACCAGTTGGTCAGCGCGTCGCAGAACTGACGCAACTCGTCGCACGCCCCCGCGATGTCGACCGCCTCCAACGCCTCGGTGATGACGCGCGTGGTCTCGGCCAACTTGGCCAGGATGTAGCGATCGAGCACGTTGGTGGAATCGGTCCGCCACGTCCCCGGCTTCGACGCGTACAGCTGCAGGAAACTCCACGCGTTCCACATCGGCAGCAGTGCCTGCCGCACACCCTCGCGGATGCCCTGCTCGGTGACGATCAGGTTGCCGCCCCGCAGGATCGGGGACGACATGAGGAACCACCGCATGGCATCGGAGCCGTCGCGGTCGAACACCTCGTTGACGTCCGGGTAGTTGCCCTTGGACTTGCTCATCTTGAGCCCGTCCTCGCCCAGCACGATGCCGTGTGCCGCGACCGTCCGGAAGGCGGGCCGGTCGAACAGCGCCGTCGCCAGGACGTGGAGGGTGTAGAACCACCCACGCGTCTGACCGTTGTACTCGACGATGAAGTCGCCCGGGTTGTGCGTGGAGAACCACTCGGCGTTCTCGAACGGGTAGTGCACCTGGGCGAACGGCATCGAGCCCGACTCGAACCAGCAGTCCAGTACCTCGGGGACTCGACGCATGACGGACCGGCCCGTGGGGTCGTCCGGGTTGGGACGGGTCAGCTCGTCGATGAACGGCCGGTGCAGGTCGTTCGGACGGACCCCGAAGTCCGCCTCGATCTGGTCGAGACTGCCGTACACGTCGGTGCGCGGGTACGCGGGGTCGTCCGACACCCACACCGGGATGGGGCTGCCCCAGTACCGGTTCCGGCTGATGTTCCAGTCACGCGCGCCTTCGAGCCACTTGCCGAACTGGCCGTCGCGGATGTGCTCGGGCACCCACGTGATGTCCTGGTTCAGCTCGACCATCCGGTCGCGGAAACTGGTGACGGAGACGAACCACGACGGCACCGCCATGTAGATCAGCGGCTGACCCGAACGCCAGCTGTGCGGGTACGAGTGCTCGATGGTCTCGTGCCGCACCAGCTTTCCCGACGCCTTGAGGTCTTTGATGATCACCGGGTTGGCATCGAAGATCATCAGACCCTCGTACGGCGGCACCATCGCGGTGAACTTGCCGCCCGCATCGAGCGGCTGCACCACCTCGATGCCGTTGGCCGTGGCGACGTCCATGTCCTCCTCACCGAAAGCCGGTGCGAGATGGACGATTCCGGTACCGGAGTCGGTGGTCACGTAGTCGGCCGACAGCACACGATGACTGTTCTCGTGACCGAGGAAGAAATCGAACGGCGGCGCGTAGGCGAGACCGATCAGATCGGCACCGGTGTGTTCGGACACCACCACGGGCTCGTCGCCGAACTCACGGGCGTAGTGCGACACCCGATCTCGTGCGAGCACGACACGGCCGCCCGCGCCGTCCTCGATCTGCACGTAGTCGATGTCGGGGCGTACGGCCATCGCCAGGTTGGACGGCACGGTCCACGGGGTGGTGGTCCAGATCAGTGCGTCCGCACCGTCGAGCGGGGAGCCGGGCGCGCTCAACGTCATCCGCACCGTGACCGCTGGGTCCTGACGCATCTTGTAGGCGTCGTCGAGCCTGGTCTCCTGGTTCGACAGCGGCGTCTGCTCGTACCAGCTGTAGGGCAGCACGCGGAAGCCCTGGTACACCAGGCCCTTGTCGTGCAGTTCCTTGAACGCCCACATGACCGACTCCATGAAGTCCAGGTCGAGCGTCTTGTAGTCGTTGTCGAAGTCCACCCACCGCGCCTGGCGCGTGACATAGTCGCGCCACTCGCCGGTGTACCGCAGAACGGACTGCTTGCAGTACGCGTTGAACTCCGCCAGACCCATCGTGTCGATCTGGCTCTTGTCGGTGATGCCGAGCTGCTTCTCCGCCTCGAGCTCGGCGGGGAGACCGTGACAGTCCCAGCCGAACCGTCGCTCCACCTTGCGCCCGCGCATGGTCTGGAAACGCGGGATCAGGTCCTTCACGTAGCCGGTGAGGAGATGGCCGTAGTGCGGGAGGCCGTTGGCGAAGGGCGGCCCGTCGTAGAAGACGAACTCATCCGCGTCGGCACGCGCGTCGACGCTGGCTCGGAATGTGCCGTCCGCGTCCCAGTGCGCGAGGACCTGCTGCTCGAGAGCCGGGAAATCGGGACTTCCGGACTCCGAGGCGTAGCGGACGCGGGGGTACCCGGCGTCGGGTGTCGAGGTGTCGTCGGTGGTGGTCATGGCTGCGGTGCTCCTGTGCCCGTTCGATGCGGCACGGGGACGACGACCGGCACTCTGCGCCGGAAGCCGCGGTACCACCCCGCTTGGCCGCCGAGGCGACCCACTCTCCGATCGAGCTGTGACGGGCTCGACCCGTCCGGTTCTACTGAGCACCGACCCGTGCGGGCCGAGACCGTTCTTCCGGACAGCTCCCCGGTGATGGCCGGATCATCGCTGGACCTACCTGTACTTCGACGTGAGGCAGTCTACCGCCGCCGGCCCGCGAGGGCACCGGCGAGCAAGAGGACCGCACCCACGAGACACACCGCGATGCAGGCCCAGGCCCACACCACGGATCCCGTGACGAGCGACACGACGAGTAACGCGAACCCGACGCCCGCCAGAACCAGCGTCAGAACAAGCACGCACTCATCCGTTCACCCTCGATCCCCCCGCTGGTTCCCCCCGGAACAGCCTTGACGAGGACGGATCAGTTGTTGCCCTTGGCGTACGACTGTCCGAAGTTCGACGACTGGCCGTTGTCCTTGCTGAACGGATCCTGACCACTGTCGACCGGCAGTGCGGACGAACGCTGGTCGAGTTCCTGCAGCTGGGACTCGAGGTAGGACTTGAGGCGGACCCGGTACTCGCGCTCGAACGTCTTGAGGCGCTCGATGCGCTCCTCGAGGACCGAACGCTGCTGGTTGATGGTCGCCATGATCTCGGTGTGCTTGCGCTCGGCATCGCTCTCGAGCGCGTCGGCCTTCTCCTTGGCCTGGCGCAGCTGTGTCTCCGAGCGCGTCTGTGCGTCGGACAGCAGTGCGTCGGCCTTCTGGCGAGCCTCGGAGACGAGGGACTCGGCGCGGCTCTGCGCCTCGCTGACCAGACGGTCCGAGTTGGCGCGAGCGCTCCCGAGCAGCTGCTCGGACTCGGTCTTCGCGTCACCGGTGAGGCGATCGGCCATCTCCTGGGCGAGACCCAGGATCTTCGCAGCCTGCATGTTCGAATCGCCGGCGGACGACGCCGCGGCGGGGGCAGGAGCCGGTGCCGGAGCGGCCTGGACGACCGGTGCCGGCTTGGCGGGCTCCGGACGCGGTGCCGGTGCGGGGGTGGGAGCAGGCGCGGGGGCAGGGGTGCTCTGACGCGACGCTGCCGAGCTCTTGGCCTCGGCGAGATCCTGATCGAGCTCTCCGACCCGCTGACGCAGGTCGGCATTCTCCTCGATCAGGCGCGACAGCTCCTGTTCGACGAGATCGAGAAATGCATCGACCTCGTCCTCGTTGTATCCGCGCTTACCGATGGGCGGCTTGCTGAACGCGACGTTGTGCACATCGGCGGGAGTCAGCGGCATGGAAGGGTCCCTTCACGCGTCTCGAGAGCGGTGGAGCATCGACAAGCGATGTACGCGAGCATTCGTTCGATCAACAGTGGCAGTGGCACCCGGCTGCCGTAGTGGGGGCAACCAGGACATTCAGTTATATCGCACAAAGAGCGATGGTCACTCATCGTGCACCTTCGAGCAACATTCTGTCACACGGGACACTGTCGCCGTCGACGGAACTCACCGTCAGCCGACGCCCTGCACCACGCGCATCAGGATGAAGACGATGAAGAGCAGCACCATGATGGACAGGTCGAGCCGGACACCGCCCAGATTCAGTGGCGGGATGATGCGCCGCAGCAGTTTGACCGGCGGATCGGTGACCGTGAAGATCGCTTCGAGTACGACCACGACCACACCCGTCGGACGCCAGTCACGTGCGAAGGATCGGATGAACTCGACGATGATCCGGCCGATGAGCAACAGCCAGAAGACGAAGAGGATGAAGTACAGGACCGCGAACACTCAGCTCACCGTCCTGCGAGACGCAGGAGAGACCGACACCGACACAACTTTCTGATCACGCACGACACCACAATGCCATCTCGCGACACGGGGAGGCCATCTCGCGACACGGGGAGGCCATCTCGCACCGCGAGACCGGCCCACCGCGCCGTGTGAGACGTCACTGCTGGTTGTAGAAACCCGTCTCGGCGATCCGGCGACGCTCTTCGGCGGAGACGTCGACGTCGGCCGGTGAGAGCAGGAACACCTTCGTGGCGACCTTGTCGAACGAACCACGCAACGCGAACGCGAGGCCCGCGGCGAAGTCGACGAGGCGCTTGGCGTCGGCGTTGCTCATCTCGACCAGATCCATGATGACGGGCGTGCCGTCACGGAAGCGCTCGCCGATCGTGCGCGCCTCGCTGTAGTCACGCGGACGCAGCGTGGTGATGGTCGACATGGGGCCCCCGTCGTCGAGTGCGGCCTGGCGGCGGTCGGACACGCGCGGTTCGGCGTGACGAGGCTCGCTGCGACGCAGCTCCGAGTGCGGGTCCATGCGAGTGTCCATCGCGAGGGCGCCGCGGGTGGAGGTGCGCATCGCGCCGCCGGAGCGGGATCCGCCACCGGAGCGCGACGACAGCGGCGCCACCCGAGCACTGTGCCGGGGCTCGGGACGCTCGTAGTCGTCGTCCTCGTCCCGGCGACCACCGACGAACGCCGGCTCGGCGTAGTCGCGATCGGCGTAGTCATGGTCGTCCATCGATTTTCCGTATCCGCCACGCGACGACCGGGATGCGACGGGCGCATCCGTGTCGTCGAGGTAGTCGTCCTCGAAATCGTCGAGTGGGACCATGCCGAAGTAAGCCTTGAACTTGTGCAACGTGCTCATCGGTCGACCTTCCTGGCGTGGCGGTGTGGCTGGTACTCGTGTGACTGGAGTAAGTCCATGGTGACGATGGTGTTCATGTCGTCAAGGCGAGGTTATCGGCCGAGGACCGAGGATTGCGGTTCCGACACGCACACACGTGGACCCGTGTCGGACAGCCTCTTCCAGGTCGCCCGTCATCCCGGCCGAGAGTCCGGTCGCGCCCGGATGCGAGGCGAGGACCTGCGTGTGAAGACGCTGCAGATCCTCGAACGACGCGTCGGCGTCCGCACCCAACGGGGGCACCGCCATGAGCCCGGCGAGTCGCAGACCCGAGGTCTCGGACACCTGCGCGGTGAGTGCCTCCAGGTCTTCGCGGTCCACGCCTCCGCGATGCGTGTCACCGTCCAGACTCACCTGCACGTAGACGTCCAGATCCGCAGTCCTGTCACCGTTGTCCACCGCGCCCGCGACCGCCTTGCCGAGTGCGGTGACCAGACGGTCGGTGTCCACCGAGTGGATCGCATGTGCCCAGGCGGCAACAGCTTTCGCCTTGTTGCGCTGCAGGCGGCCGATCATGTGCCAGCGCACACCGTCGGTGCCGATCTCGGCGACCTTGGGAGACGCGTCCTGCTCGCGCGACTCGCCGAACTCGGTGCACCCGAGCTCGCGCAGCAGTACGACGTCGGAGGCCGGGAAGAACTTGGTGACGGGAAGCAGGGTCACGGAATCGGGTGCGCGATCCGCGGCCGCACAGGCGCGCGACAGCCGATCGCGGACCTCGGCGAGATGGTCCGCGAGATACGTCCGCCGATCGTCCGGCGCGGTCACGAGGTCGTGTCCATCCACACGACACCGGCGTGCCGCCCCGTGGGCGACCCCCGGCGGTGGCTGAACAGCGAACGGTCCGTGATGGTCTCGCGCGGATCGGCGGCCACTCCGGCGACGCCGGCCTCGAGCAACTGGCGACGCAGGCCCGCCCGGATGTCGAGACCGGGTGTGCCCTTGCGAGTACGCGTCGCGCTGCCCGGCAGGTGGGTCTCGACGTCGATCTGCATGGTGCGCGGCACCTCGTAGTCGTCTCCCCCGGCCGCCGGGCCGAGGAACGCCTCGATCCGGGAGACGGCGGCGCCCGCGGCCACCATGGCGTCGAGAACGCGCGGGACGATGCCGATCCGAGCACCGACGCGGCCGGCGTGAACGGCGGCGACGACGCCCGCGGCATCGTCGGACAACAGGAGCGGCACGCAGTCGGCGGCCAGGACGACGAGCGCGAGGTCGCGCTGGGTGGTGACGAGGGCGTCGGTGGCCTCGACCGGTCCGGAGACCGGTCCGTCCACCATCGCGACGGATCGACCGTGAATCTGGTCCATCCACACGAGACGCTCGGGAGACAGACCGATCTTCTCGGCGAGACGACGCCGATTGGCCTCCACGTGCGCCGGGTCGTCACCGACGTGATCACCGAGATTGAAGGAATCGTAGGGCGGTTCGGACACGCCTCCGGCGCGTGACGTCGTCACGCGCCGGACACGGTAGCCGCGGTCGGAGATGCTCACCGACGCATGAAGGAGGGCACGTCCACGTCGTCGTCGCCCTCGTCCTCCACCCGGACGGGATGTCCGGTGGCACGCGCGGCGCGCTCGCCGATGGGGGGAAGAGACGAGGACGGCGCGTCGCGGAAGACGGCGGGACCGTCGTCCTCGGTACGCGTCTCGCCCGCGCGGGCCGTTCCCACGGTGGCGCCGCGAGACTGACTCTGCGGTGCCTCGATGGGGCGACGGGCCGGACCGCTGCCGTCGAAACCGGCGGCGATGACGGTGACGCGCACCTCGTCGCCCAGCGAATCGTCGATCACGGTGCCGAAGATGATGTTGGCGTCGATGTGCGCGGCCTCCTGCACCAGCGATGCCGCTTCGTTGATCTCGAACAGACCGAGATCGGATCCGCCGGCGATGGAGAGGAGCACTCCGCGTGCACCCTCCATGGACGCCTCGAGCAACGGCGAGTTGATGGCCGACTCGGCCGCCTTGATGGCGCGCCCCTCGCCGCGCGAGGACCCGATGCCCATGAGGGCGCTGCCCGCACCGGACATGACGCCCTTGACGTCGGCGAAGTCCACGTTGATGAGGCCGGGAGTGGTGATGAGGTCGGTGATGCCCTGGACACCGTTGAGCAGCACCTCGTCGGCGGAGCGGAACGCGTCCATGAGGCTGACGGCCGCATCGCCGAGCTGCAGCAGCCGGTCGTTCGGGATGACGATGAGGGTGTCGCACGACTCGCGCAGACCCTGGATGCCGACGTCGGCCTGACCGCCGCGTCGCTTGCCCTCGAAGGAGAAGGGCCGCGTCACCACACCGACGGTGAGGGCGCCGAGCTTGCGCGCGATGCTCGCGACGACGGGGGCTCCACCGGTGCCGGTACCGCCACCCTCGCCCGCGGTGACGAACACCATGTCGGCACCCTTGAGCACCTCTTCGATCTCGTCCTTGTGATCCTCGGCGGCCTTGCGGCCCACCTCGGGATCGGCACCCGCGCCGAGGCCTCGGGTGAGTTCGCGACCGACGTCGAGCTTGACGTCGGCGTCCGACATGAGCAGCGCCTGCGCGTCCGTGTTGACCGCGATGAACTCGACTCCCTTGAGTCCCTGCTCGATCATGCGGTTGACCGCGTTGACGCCGCCGCCGCCGATGCCGACGACCTTGATTACGGCGAGGTAGTTGTGCGGGGGCGTCATGGGCTCTCGCCTTCCGTGGTTGGTGTGCATGATGCAGTCGAGGCAAACCCTCAACCTGAACCATAGGTTCATAGTTATGTCAAGTGATCGACTGGGTGAAACGCTAGAGACACCGCTCGGCGGGTTCCATTAGGCGCGCCGACACGCGCAGGAAAAATATGTGGGACGTCACCGTCACCGAATGGTCGGCAGATCCGGACTCGACACGTCGTAGGTCTGACCCGGCTGAGTGAGCAGTGGCAGAGCGATGGACGCCTTGTACTCCGTGTCCTCACTGCTCCCCCACACCACGACCCGGCCGTCGTACAACGTCAACGACACCGCCGAGATGGTCGGCGCGTCGATCTGTGCCACCTGCGATCGCAGCGGACCGGGCAGCGCGGTGAGCACCGACAGGGCCGCACGGGTCTCGAGGTTGCCGAAGGACGGGCTGGCCACCACCATGCGCACCACCCCGGGCGGGGGCGGTTCCACCGCGAAGTCGACGGCTTCGGCGTCCATCAGATGGGTACCGTCCGCCGCGTCGAAGAAGACGACGGGAACGCGCTCCTCGACCGTGACCCGCACCGTGGACGGGTACACGCGCTGGACCCGGACCGACGCGATCTTCGGGATGGCGGCGACCCGCGCCGCGGCAGCATCCGTGTCCACTCTCGGCAGGGGTGTCCCCTCCGCGACCTGCAGCGTCTGCACGACCTGCTCGCGCGAGACCGCGGCGTTGCCGTTCACCTGCACGGAGGAGACCGCCCACAGCGGACCGAAGTACGACACCGCCACGAAGGCGACCGAGGCGACGAGCGCGAGAAGGATCAACAGCTTGCCGCGGCGACCGACACGCGGTTCGCGCGCCGGCGCCCGCGTCGACGTGCGCGACCGCGTCGACCGCTCCGCACCGACACGACGCGGTGTGGCCGCGGGTCGGGTGCGGCCGGTACCGCGCGCGTTCACGGTCTGTCGTCCTGCCATGTCACGTCCCGAACTCAGCGCCGCGCCGGGGTGGAGCGGAGAGCGTCGAGAATCTGGCTTCCCAGCATGGTCACGTCGCCCGCGCCCATCGTCACCACGATGTCGCCGGCGACACACAGGTGCGCCACCTGACGCGGCACCGCGGACAGATCGGGCTGGTAGTGCACCGGCTTGGTCACCGACCGGGCCACCGTCGCTCCGCTGACACCGGGAACCGGCTCCTCGCGCGCGCCGTAGACGTCGAGCACGACCACCTCGTCGGCCAGATCCAGGGCGGCCGCGAACTGGTCCGCGAAGGTCACCGTGCGCGAGTACAGGTGGGGCTGGAACACGACGATCACGCGACCGGGGGTCGCGGTGTCCGCGGTGCGCACCAGGTCCGCCGCGGCACCGAGCACCGCGCGGACCTCGGTGGGATGGTGGGCGTAGTCGTCGAACACGCGCACGCCGCGCTCACGGCCCTGCAACTGGAACCGTCGGTGCACACCGGCGAACCCGGCCAGCCCCTCGATGATCTCGTCGACTCCGGCCCCGGTCTCGCGCGCGGCGACGATGGCGGCCAGCGCGTTCAGCGCCATGTGCCGGCCGGGCACACCCAGGCGCACGGTGCGGGCACGGTCCTCGCCGGCCAGCCGGAACTGCACCACGCCGCCGGTGTCCTCGGGCTCCCACCCGAGCAGCGTCGCGGACACCTCGGCGCCGTCGACCTGCGCGTCCTCGGAGCCGTAGGTCAGAACCCGCACACCGTCGGTCGCCTTCGCGGCGACCCGACGCGCCAGCTCCCGCGACCCGGGGTCGTCCGTGCACACCACCAGCGCACCGCCGGCGGACAGACGAGCGGCGAAATCGTCGAACACCTGGACGTAGGCGTCCTCGCTGCCGAAGTAGTCGAGGTGATCCGCCTCCACGTTGGTGACGACGATGACGTCGGGGTCGTACTGCAGCAGCGACCCGTCGCTCTCGTCCGCCTCCGCGACGAAGACCTCGCCGGTGCCGTGATGAGAGTTGGTTCCCGCCTCGTTCAGCTCGCCGCCCACGGCGAAGGACGGATCCGCACCGCAGTGCTGCAGCGCGACGACGAGCATCGACGTGGTGGAGGTCTTGCCGTGCGTCCCCGACACCAGGACGGTGCGGAAACCCTTCATCAGTGAGGCGAGCACGGCCGGACGCAGGAGGACGGGCACACCACGCTCGGCGGCCGCGACCAGCTCCGGGTTCGTCTTCGGGATGGCCGCGTGCGTCGTGACCAACGCCGTCGGGCCGCCTTCGAGCATGTCGAGCGCCGACGCGTCGTGCCCGATCCGTATCTGGGCACCGCGGGCGCGCAGCGCCTTCACGCCGCGACTCTCCTTGGCGTCGGAGCCCGACACCTGGCCACCGCGCGAGAGCAGGATCCGGGCTATCCCCGACATGCCCGCTCCCCCGATGCCGACCATGTGCACGCGCTGCAGTTCGGGCGGCAGGGTCGCGTCGACGGTGTGTCGCGTCATGCCCGACCACCTCGTCCGGCGACCTCGAGAACGATGCGCGCGACCTCCGCGGCGGCGCCTCGATGACCCGCGCCCGCGGCGGCCGCACTCATGGCCGACACGCGATCGGGATCGGTCAGCAGCGACACCACGTCGGTGGCCACGAACTCCGGCGTGAGGTCGGCGTCGGCGATCACGACACCACCGCCGGCCGCGACGATCGGGCCCGCGTTGAGTTCTTGTTCCCCGTTGCCATGGGGCAAGGGTACGTAGAAGGCGGGCAGACCGACGGCCGAGACCTCCGCGACGGTCATCGCGCCGGACCGGCACACGACGGCATCGGCGGCGGCGTAGGCGAGGTCCATGCGGGTCAGGTACGGCACCGCCACGTACGGGGCGTCCGGATCGGCCGTGGCGACGTCGAGGGTGTTCTTCGGGCCGTGCGCGTGGAGCACCGACACGCCGGCGGCCGCGAGCGCGGCCGACGCGCCGGACACGGCGAGGTTGAGCGAGCGGGCGCCCTGCGACCCACCGAACACGAGCAGCACGGGACCGTACTGCGGCAGTCCGAAGTGCGCACGCGCCTCGGCGCGCAGTCCGGCGCGGTCGAGCTCGGTGATGGTCGGCCGCACGGGGATGCCCACGATCTCGGCCTCCGACGACCCGCGGCCGTGGATCCCGGAGCCGGCGACGGCGGCGAGGACTCTCGTCGCCACGCGGGCGCCCACCTTGTTCGCGATACCGGCGCGCGCGTTCGCCTCGTGCACGATCACGGGCACCGTGCCGCGAGCGGCGAGGTAGGCCGGCAGCGCGACGTACCCGCCGAAGCCGATCACCACGTCGGCGTCGACGTCGCGCAGGACCGCACGCGTGACGCGGACCGATCGCACGACGTTCGCCGGCAACGCGAACAGCGACCGGGTCAGCTTGCGAGGCAACGGCACCGGCGGAACGAGCGCCAACTCGTAACCGCGAGCGGGCACCAGCGTCGTCTCGAGCCCGCGTTCGGTTCCGAGTGCCGTCACCCGTATCGACGGGTCCAGCTCCCGCAGGGCGTCGGCCACCGCGAGAGCTGGTTCGATGTGTCCCGCCGTGCCGCCGCCGGCGACGACGATTGACACGCCGGAAGAGCCTGTCACCGGTGATGTCTCCGTTCTCGTGATCGTGCGTCGCGGGCAGCGGCGCTGCGTGCCATGTCCGCGGCGCCCCGTCGGGGATCCCGCGCGGACGGGCGTCCGGACGTGTGTCGCTCGGGAGCGGGGCGTGCCGCGCGGGCCTCGGACTCGCGTCGTCGCGCCTGTGGCGGCAACGCCTGGCGCGCAGCGGGTCCCGCCACCCCCTGTCGGCCCGGACCACGCGGTCCGCCTCGCGCCTGCGACGCCTTGACCGGCGAGTAGGGCTCGGGCACCGGCAGTCTGAGCAGTCTGCCGAACTTCCCGTCGTGACCCGACGCGAGTGCGGCCACCGCCTCGGGCTCGTGTCGCGAGATGTTGGCGAGCAGCCCGAGCACCAGAAGTGTGATGGCGGTGGACGTTCCGCCCGCGGACACCAGGGGCAACTGCAGTCCCGTCACGGGCAGGAGCCCGATGACGTAGCCGATGTTGATGGCGGCCTGCGCGAGGATCCAGACGGTGAACGTCGCCACCAGGATCTTCATGAACGGATCGGGCACCCGCGCCGCGATGCGCAGGCCCGTGAAGACCAGCAGCCCGAACAGTCCGATGACCGCGATGCACCCGACCAGGCCGAGTTCCTCGCCGATGATCGCGAAGATGAAGTCGTTGTGCGCGTTGGGAAGATAGCTCCACTTGGCTCGGCTCTGACCCAGGCCGAGACCGAACAACCCACCGTCGGCCAGGGAGTACAGCGCCTGCCGCGACTGGTATCCGGTGCCCTGCGGGTCGCTGCCGGGGTTCAGCCACTGCTGGATACGCGCGGAGCGGTACCCGGCCGTCAGGGCGAGCACCACCGCCGCCAGGAAGAGGCCGCCGACGACCGATCCGAACACCTTGACCGGCAGACCCGCGAACCACAGCAGAGCCATGAGGATGATGCCCAGGGCCACGGTGGTACCGAGGTCGGGCTGCATCACGATGAGGAAGAAGATCACCATCGCGGCGGGCACCAGGGGAATCAGCAGACCCTTGAGGTCGGCACGCTCCGCCCGGCGCGACGCCAGCAGGTGCGCGCCCCACACGGCGAAGGTCACCTTCGAGATCTCCGACGGCTGGAGGCCGACTCCGCCGATGGTGAACCATCCGCGGGTGCCCTGCGCGACCGTTCCGATGCCGGGGATCAGCACGAGCACCAGCAGGATCACCGACACCACGAACATCGGGAACGACATCTTGCGCAGGATCCGGATGGGGAGGCGCAGCGCCACGACGAAGAGCATCAGGCCGACCACGGTGAAGATGGCCTGCCGGGTGAACATCGTGTACGCGGAACCGTCCTCGGCGTAGGCCTCGACGGACGACGCGGACAGCACCATGACGAGTCCGAGGATGGTGAGCAGTGCCGCCACGGTGACGATGAGGTGGAAGGACGCGAGGGGCCGGTCCACCCATGTCTCGAACTTCGCGCGGACGGGTCGTCGACGCGGAGCCGTACGGCCGGGGCGGGCGGAGGTGACCGGCTCGGTCACGGGTCCGCCGGCGCGCGACGGGGGTGTCGTGGCGCCGCGGGCCGGGCTCATGCCGGCGTGCCGTGGTCGGCGGTGGGAGCGAGATCGTGGGGGCCGAGGCTCGCGGCGGCGGCGGCGAAGCTGTCACCGCGGTGCCCGTAGTCCCGGAACTGATCGAACGAGGCGGTCGAGGGTGCCAGGAGCACGGTGGTTCCCGGCTCGGCGCGGCGCGCGGCTGCCCGCACCGCCTGTGCCATCACTTCGTCACCGTCAGTCACATCAGTCGCATCGGCCACTCCAGCATCGTCTCCCGACGGCACCCGATCCACGGGCACATCCGGCGCGTGTCGCCCGAGTGCTGCCGCGATCACGTCGCCGTCCTGGCCGAACACCACGGCACCGACGAGCCGCGGGGCGACCTCGGCGACGAGATCGTCGACCTCCGCGCCCTTGAGCAAACCGCCCGCGAGCCACACGACGCGGTCGTGCGCGAGGATCGACGACCTCGCGGCGTGCGGATTGGTGGCCTTCGAGTCGTCGACGAACAGCACCCCACCGAGCTCACGCACCACGGCGGCGCGGTGCGGTCCGACGCGGAACGACCGCAGACCGGCCGAGATGTGCTCGGCCGAGACCCCGGCCGCGCGCGCGAGCGACGCCGCGGCGAGCGCGTCCTGCAGTCCCGCGGGCCCTGCGGGTTCGATGGCGTCCGTCTCCACCAGCGACTCGGCGTCACCGAACGCGCGGTCCACGATCGTGCCGTCCACGACACCGACATCGCCGGCAGCAGGGTCGTGCGCAGTGAACCCGACCGTGATCGGAGCCGCGGCGCGCGCTCGCAGCGTGGACGCGATCGCGTCGTCCAGCCCCACCACGGCGACGTCGCCGTGCAGCGCCTGGAGCTTCGCCTGGACGTAGGCCTCCATGCCGCCGTGCCAGTCGAGATGGTCCTCGGCGATGTTGAGCACCACTCCGGCCGCCGGTCGCACCGACGGCGCCCAGAACAATTGGAAGGAGGACAGTTCCACGGCGAGCACGTCCGCCCGGGGGTCGCGCCGCAGCGCGTCCACGACCGGTACGCCGATGTTGCCGCACGCCGCGGACGCCACTCCCGCCGCGTCGAGGACGGCCGCGAGCATCGACGTCGTCGTGGTCTTGCCGTTGGTCCCGGTGACCACCAACCAGGTGCGCGGCGGCCCGTAGACCTCGGCCTGATCGATACGCCAGGAGAACTCGATGTCGCCCCACACCGGCACGCCGACCGTGAGCGCGGTGGTGAGCAACGGCGAATCGGGGCGGAATCCCGGGCTGGTGACGACGAGGGCGCTCTCGGTCACCGCGTCGCGGTCGGTGGCGATCGCGTCCATCGACACCGTGTCAACGCCGAGATCGGCGCAGGCCTCGAGGGACGACGTGTCCGAGTCGGCCACCGTCACCGAGGCTCCCACCTCGAGCAGCGCGGGAATCACGGCGCGGCCGGACACCCGGCCACCGGCGACGAGAACCCGGCGACCCCGGAGGTCGAGCGGTGACGTGAGGGGTTCGCGGGGATCGTGCAACACCACGTCAGTCGCCGATCGCCGAGAGGTACTCGCTGTAGAACAGAGCCAGTCCGACGGCCGACGAGATGGCGGCCAACAACCAGAAACGGATGATCACCGTCGTCTCGGCCCAACCTCCGAGCTCGAAGTGGTGATGGAACGGGGCCATCCGGAACACTCGTCGGCGACTCGACCGGAAGACCGCCACCTGGATCACGACGGACGCGGCCTCGGCCACGAAGAGCGCACCGATGACGACCATCAGCAGCTCGGTCCGGGTGACGATGGACAGGCCGGCGAGCAGGCCACCGAGCGCGAGCGAGCCCGTGTCGCCCATGAAGATCTTGGCGGGCGCCGCGTTCCACCACAGGAAGCCGATGCACGCACCCGCCGCAGCGGCACAGATCAGGGCCAGGTCGAGCGGATCACGCACGTCGTAGCAGCCGGGTCCCGGACTCGTGGTGCACGCCTGCCGGTACTGCCAGAACGTGATGACGGTGTACGCACCCAGCACGAGGGTCATCGATCCGGCCGCGAGTCCGTCGAGGCCGTCGGTCAGGTTGACCGCATTGGACCAGGCGCTGACGAGGAGGTAGCAGAACAGGATGAAGACGATGCCGCCCATGGAGACGGTCGCGATGTCGCGCACGTAGCTCAGCTGGACACTGCCCGGCGTCAGTCCGCCGGCACCGTTGAACTGCAGTGCGAGGACACCGAAGATCACCGCGGCGAACAGCTGACCCACCAGCTTGGCCGTCTTGTTCAGTCCGAGGTTGCGCTGCTTGCGGATCTTGATGAAGTCGTCGAGGAAGCCCACCACTCCCAGCACCGTCGTCAGACCCAGCACCAGGAGCGCCGACACCGACGGCCCGTCCGCGTCGTAGCCGATGCCGATGAGGTGCGAGCCCCAGTAGCCGGCCCACAGACCGGCGAGGATCGCGACGCCGCCCATGGTGGGCGTGCCGCGCTTGGACTGATGGCTCGCGGGACCCTCGACCCGGATCTCCTGGCCGAACCCCTGCTTCGAGAACGCCTTGATCAACACGGGCGTCAGCAGGATCGCCACCGCCAGCGCGATACCGCCCGCGAACAGAATCTGTCTCACCGAGTCTCCCCCTGCTCGCTCAGCAATGCCTCCGCGACGGTCCACAGCCCCACCGACTGGGACGCCTTCACCAACACCAGGTCACCCGGCTCAACCTCGTCGCGCAGCAGCGCGATCGCGGCGTCGGCATCGGGAACCAGGTGGGCCTCCTCGCCCCAGGACCCTTCCATGACGGCACCCTGGTACAGGCCGTGCGACGGGCGACCCGTTCCCACGACGATGATCTTGCTGACGGCCAGACGCACCGCGAGGCGCCCGATCCGATCGTGCTCGATCACCGACTCGTCGCCGAGTTCGGCCATCTCACCCAGCACGGCCCAGGACCGCCGACCCCTGTCGCGGCCACTGCGCGCCATCGTGACGAGCGCCTTCAGCGCGGCGCGTACCGAATCCGGGTTGGCGTTGTAGGAGTCGTTGACGACGGTGACGCCGTCGGCGCGCGTGCGCACGTCCATGCGCCGGGCCGAGGCGGCCTCCGCGCCCGACAGCGCGGCCGCGACGGTCTCGACGTCCATGCCGCAGTCCAGGCCGACGGCCGCCGCCGCCAATGCGTTGCCCACCTGGTGCTCGCCGTGGACCAGCAGCGACACCGGAGCGCTCCCCGACGGCGTGACCATGGTGAACGACGCGCGCGCGGTCTCGTCGAGGCGGACGTCCAGCGCGTGGACGTCGGCACTGGTGTCCGACCCGTAGGTGACGACGCGAGCGGTGGTCTTCGACGCCATCGCTGCCACCAGCGGATCGTCGGCGTTGAGGATCGCCCGACCACCGGCCTCCGCAGCCGGAAGCGCTTGTACCAGTTCGGACTTGGCCTCGGCGATGTTCTCGCGCGAGCCGAACTCGCCGAGGTGCGCGGTGCCGACGTTGAGTTCCACACCGATCCGCGGCGGTGCGATCGCGGCCAGCGCGGCGATGTGGCCGCGTCCCCGCGCCGACAGCTCGAGGACGAGGAACCGTGTCGAGGCGTCCGCGCGCAGCACGGTCCAGGGATGCCCGAGCTCGTTGTTGAAGGAGCCGGGCGGTGCGACCACGGTGCCCGCACGCTCGAGCACCGCGCGGATCAGATCCTTGGTCGATGTCTTCCCCGAGCTTCCGGTGACACCGACGACGGTGAGATCGCCGGCGGCCAGTTCGGCGACGGACGCCGCGGCCAGCTTCCCGAGTGCGTCCAGAACGGCCGCGCCGGGTCCGTCCTCGTGCTCGACGACGATGGCGGGAACGCCCACCGGCCGCGCTGCGAGCACCGCGACGGCACCGGCGGCGACGGCACCGGCGGCATGATCGTGGCCGTCCACGCGCTCACCGGGCAGAGCGAGGAACAGTCCGCCCTCGGTGATCTTCCGGGAGTCGAACTCGACGCCGGCGGTGATCTCCACGGAGGGATCGGGGACGTCGTGCAGTGTGCCCTCCACGATGTCCGCGACGGCGGACAGGGACAGTCGGATCACATCGAGCCTTTCTGTCGGTCGAGGGCGTCGGCGAGCACACGGCGGTCGTCGAAGGGGTACTTGATGCCGCCGACGTCCTGCCCCACCTCGTGGCCCTTGCCGGCGATCAGGACGACGTCGCCGTCCTTCGCCCACTGCACCACGGCGTGGATCGCCTCGTCGCGCGGAGAGATCTCGCGCACCTCGGCGCTACCGCCGACGGCGTCGGCGCCTCGCCGAACGGCCGCGCGGATGGCGGCCGGGTCCTCGGATCTGGGGTTGTCGTCGGTGATGACGACCAGGTCTGCGGCGCGCGCCGCGGCCTCGCCCATCAGCGGCCGCTTCTCGGCGTCGCGGTCTCCCCCGGCGCCGACGACGACGGCGATGCGGCCGTCGGTCTGAGCGCGCAGAGTGGCCAGCACCGCCTCGAGTGCGGCGGGTTTGTGGGCGTAGTCGACGACGGCCAGGAAGTTCTGACCACGCTCGACGCGCTGCATGCGGCCGGGCACGTCGACCTCGGCCATCGCGGCGAGGGCGACCGCCGGATCCACCCCGACCTCCGCGCACACGGCGGCGGCGACCACGGCGTTGGCGACGTTGTAGCGCCCCGGCATCCGGAGTGACGCCGACACGACGGTGTCCCGTGCGGCGACCTCGAACTGCTGGGTGCCGTCCGGCCCGGACGACCAGGACGTCACCGACCAGGAGGCCGTCCCCTCGGTCGTGGTCGCGACGGTGAGCGGGGCGGCTCGGCCCCCGGCCGCCGCGATCTCCGCCATGCGCCGGCCCCACCGGTCGTCGACGCAGACGACGGCGCGATCCGCGCGGACCGGCGAGTCCTCGGCGAACAACCGGGCCTTGGCCGCGAAGTAGTCCTCGAAGGTGAGATGGAAGTCGAGGTGGTCCTGCGAGAGGTTCGTGAACGCGCCCACCGCGAAGGTGGTGCCGTCGACCCGGCCGAGGGACAGCGCGTGGGAGGACACCTCCATGACGACCGTGTCCACCCCCTGCTCGTACATCGCCGCGAACATCGCGTGCAGATTCGGAGCTTCGGGCGTGGTCAGCGCGGACGGCACCGGTTCGGTGCCGATACGGGTCTCGATGGTGCCGATGAGCCCGGGAGTGCGTCCGGCAGCGCGCAGCGCCGCCTCCACCAGATAGGACGTGGTGGTCTTCCCCGAGGTGCCGGTGATGCCGATGACCGTCATCTTGTCGGACGGCCGATCGTGCACCGCCGCGGACAGCGTGCCGAGGATCGAGCGGGGCTGCGGATGCACCAGGACGGCAGTGCCGTCGGGCACGCCGGAACCGATCATGAGGGCCACACCCTCGTCGTCGGTGACCACGGCGACCGCTCCGCGTTCGAGCGCCTCGCCCGCGAAGGCGGCGCCGTGCGACCGAGCGCCCGGCAGGGCCGCGAAGAGATCGCCCGCCAGGATGCTCTGCGCGCGCAGTTCGATGCCCGTGACGCCGACGTCGTCCGTCGCGTCGACCAGCGCACCGTCGACGAGCACTCCGTGGCGCAGACCGATCTCTCCGGCCAGCTCGGTCGCCGACGTGACCGTGGGCCGCTGCGGGCGGAGAGTCGAGCTGGGCACTTCGAGACGCTCCTCTGCTGTGGTGACGGGCGGACGGTGGGTGTTCGGGCCGGTGCGGTGACTGCCTCGGCGCCGAACATGCGAGTGCCGCCGACCGGTGGTCAGCGGCCGACGCATCAGATTACCGGCGAGTCGGCACGCCACGAGACGTGCCATGGCGAAGTCCGCCCCGGTGCAGGTGAACGCCCTGCACCGTCGACGGATCAGTCCGCCTGCAGGAGGAGCCGACGACCTTCCTGCGAGAGCGGCACCGCGTCACGCTGCAGCATCCAGGACGCGATCGAGTGGAACAGCGGAGCGGCGGACTGCCCGCCCGATCCGTCGGAGCTGCGGGTCGGGGCGTCGAGCATGATGCCGATCACGTAGCGCGGATCGTCCGCCGGCGCGATGCCGGCGAAGGTGATCCAGTAGTTCGAGTTGGAGTAGCACTTGCACTCCGGATCGACCTGCTGCGCGGTGCCGGTCTTGCCACTGACCTGGTATCCCTCGATACCGGCGGCGACACCGGTGCCGCGCTGGTTGCCGGTGTCGTTCTGCGTGACGGCCCGGAACATGTCGCGCACGGTGCGCGCGGTGTCGGCACTGACCACCGGCACGCCCTCGGGCTGCGGCTCCGCGGTGCGCTGACCGTCCTTGCCGA
This sequence comes from Rhodococcus sp. NBC_00294, assembly GCF_036163995.1. Taxonomy (NCBI): domain Bacteria; kingdom Bacillati; phylum Actinomycetota; class Actinomycetes; order Mycobacteriales; family Nocardiaceae; genus Rhodococcus; species Rhodococcus sp. NBC_00294. The sequence continues at coordinate 2,610,199 of NZ_CP108043.1, read as the reverse complement.
CGGTCGCCGACACGATGCGCGGCGGGATGCGCACGCCGTCGTTGGCGATCGCCTGGTACATACCGGTCATCTGCAGCAGGGTCATGGACAGGCCCTGCCCGATCGGGAGGTTCGCGAACGTGCCGCCGGACCACTGGTCGCGGGCCGGGACACTGCCGGCACTCTCGCCGGGCAGGCCCACGTCGGTGCGCTGTCCCAGCCCGAACTTGTCCAGCATGTCCGCGTAGCGATCCTCGCCGACCCGCTGCGCGAGCATCAGCGTGCCCACGTTGGAGGACTTACCGAACACACCGGTGGTCGTGTACGGCGCGACGCCGTGATCCCAGGCGTCCTTGACCGTCGCACCGGACATCGTGATGCTGCCGGGAACCTGCAGCACCTCGTCGGGGTTCGTCAGACCGTCCTCGACGGCGGCCGCCGCCGTGACGATCTTGTTCACCGATCCCGGCTCGAACGGGCTGGACACCGCGAGGTTGCCCATCTGCGCCGTCGGCGAGTTGTTGCCCACGCCGATGGCCGGGTCGAAGGTGCCGTCGTTCGACATGGCCAGCACCTGGCCGGTGTGCGAGTCCAGGACGACGGCCGACGCGTTCTTGGCGCCCGACAGATCCTTGGCCTGCTGGACCTGCTGCTGAACGTAGTACTGGATGTCGCTGTCGAGCGTCAGCTCCACGTTCGAGCCGTCGATGGCGGGTTGCTGGTCGCGCCAACTACCGGGAATCACCGCGCCGTCGCTGCCGCGGTCGTAGGTGCGGGAGCCGTCGGTACCGGCCAACACCGGGTCGAGGGAGTCCTCGAGGCCGAGCAGGCCGTGGCCGTCCCAGCCGGTCGCCCCGACGATGTTGGCGGCGAGCGCCCCACCCGGGTACTCGCGGATGTCCTGCCGCTCGAGGCCGACCTCGGGGTACTGCTCGGCGATGGTCGCCGCGACCGCGGGATCGATGCTGCGCACGAGGTACTCGAACGACGAGGCTCCGGTCATCTTGTCGAGAAGGTCCTTTTCCGACACCAGGTCGCCCAGGATGCCGTGGACACCGGCAGCGACCTCGCGGATGCGATCGTCCGGATCCGGCTTCGTGTCGTCCTTCGCCTTCGCCTCCTCGAGCTCCACACGCACTCGCTGCGGCTGGAAGGTCAGCGCCTTCGCCTCCATCGTGAACGCGATGGGATTGCCGTCCCGGTCCGTGATGGACCCTCGCGTCGCCGGATCGACGATGGTGGTGGTGCGCTGACTGGCCGACTGCGCCGACAGCGACGGGGCGTCGATGCCCTGGATCCACAGCAACTGCAGCGTCGCGACGCCCAGGATCGCGAACATCGCGAAACGGCCGTAGCGGAACCGGAAGTCGAACGTCTCGGACTTGCGTGGACCCTGTCGACGCGGCGGACGAGGACCGCGAGGACCGGAGCCGGTGGCCGGCCGAGCGCGTGGGTCGCCGTGGTCGCGGCCGGTGCTCCGGTACGGCTGTCGAGTGGTCACCGAGCGCCTCCTGCGATGGGTACCTGCTGCTCGCCCACCGCGGCGGCGGGAGCCGGAAGAGGCTGCGGCGCAGCATTCTCCGGCATCGGCGTGGTCGTCGGTGCCACGGGCGCGGACGTCGTGGGGGCCGGCGTGGTGGATGCTGCGGGTGCCGACGTGGTCGGGGTCGCGGACGCACTCGGCGACGTACCGGGGCGACCGACGGGAGTGAGCGCCTCCCCGCCGGACGCGGGTGCCCCGGGGCGCGCACTCGGAGTCGCCGCACCGCCCGACGGGGTGGCGGCCGCGAAGTCGGGAGCCGGTGGACCGGCGGCCGGTGCCGGCGTACCGATCACCTGGACGACGCCGTCCGGCAGGACCACCAGTCGCGGAACGTCCTTCGTCGGGATCATTCCCTGTGCGGTCGCGCGACGGGCCAGCTCGGGAGCCGAATTCGCTGTCTCCACGTCACGTTGCAGCGCGGCGGCCCGTTCCGTCAGCTCCTGGTTGGTGGCACGCCCCGCACTGAGCAGGTACGAATCCTCCGCAGCGCGTGTGCTCAACAGCAGTGTCGAGGCGAGTCCGATGGCGAGGAGCCCGATGATGCTGGCCACGAACGGGATCCGAGCCGCGACGGATCGGGTGGGTCGTTGCGCGCGCGGGTCGGACTCGTGGGACATCGCACGCTGGCGACGCTTGTCGTACGCGCGCTTGGCCGCGCCCGTGCGAGCGGGAGGCCGCGGTGCGCGCACCGTCTCGAGCGAGGACCCGGCGCGGCGGTTGCCGTCCGATCCGGTCACGTCCACCGGAACACTCATGACGACCTCCTGGAAATGCGTTCTGCGCCGCGCAGTCTGACCGGAGCCGCGCGGGGGTTGTCGTCGATCTCGTCCTGCGAGGCCTTCTCGGCGCCGCGAGTGAGCAGCCGGAACTCGGGTCCGCTTCCCGGCAGCTCCATCGGGAGCCCCTCCGGCGTGGTGGAGCGGGTGCGCGGTGTCAGCTCCTGCTTGACCACGCGGTCCTCGAGGGACTGGTACGACATGAAGACGATGCGTCCCCCGACGACCAGCGAGTCGAGAGCCGGTGCGATGGCGTCTCGCAACGAGTCGAGTTCCTCGTTCACCGCGACCCGCAGTGCTTGGAAGGTCCGCTTCGCCGGATGTCCGCCGGTGCGACGCGTCGCCGCCGGGATGCTCGCGTAGAGCAGTTCGACGAGAGGCCCGCTGGTGACGAACGGTTCCGTCTCCCGGCGGCGCAGGATCGCCGAGGCGATGCGGCCGGCGAAGCGTTCCTCGCCGTACGTGCTGAGGATGCGGGCGATCTCACCGTGCGACGCGGTGTTGAGGATGTCCGCGGCGGTCCGACCCGTCGTGGGATCCATCCGCATGTCGAGCGGTGCGTCCACGGAGTAGGCGAAGCCACGATCGGTGGAGTCGAGCTGCATCGACGAGACGCCGAGATCGAAGAGGATCCCGTCGACGCTGTCCGTCGCGCCGAGGCCGACCAACGCCAGCGCGTCCTCGATACCGTCGTACGTGGTCGCGACCAGCGAGACGCGGTCACCGAAGGGAGCCAGCCGTTCTCCGGCCATGGCCAACGCGTCCGGGTCGCGGTCGAGACCGACGAGACGCAACCGCGGATACGCGGTGAGGAAGTGTTCGGCATGACCGCCGAGGCCGAGAGTGGCGTCGATGTAGACGGGATCGCGGTCGTTCGCAGCAGCGGCGACGAACGCCGGTCCGAGAAGTTCGTCGGCCCGAGGAAGACGGACCGGAACGTGCGAGAAAGGCGAGGCGGATGCCTGCTCGTCCTCCGCCATGGTGGTGATCTCCCGCCTGATTCGCATTCGAGCTGTGTGTCGTGCCAGGTGGAGCGGTGAGTGCGTCGAGGTCTCTGTCCGACAGTGGAACCTGGCGTTGGGGAAGTACGTCAGGGTCCGACCGGTACTTGGCGTTGGGGAAGTACGTCAAGGCCCGGTTCGGGCAGAGGCCACGCGGCACTCGCCGCCGGCCGGGTGTGGCTACAACATGTCCATGAGCGATTCGTCCACTGCCTGCGAGAAATCTTCTTCGTGCTCCTGCGAGTACCGCTCCCACGACGCGGCGTCCCACAGCTCGAGATGATCCATCGAGCCGATGACGACGCAGTCCTTCGACAGCGCCGCGTACTCGCGGTGCGAGGACCCGATGGTGATGCGACCCTGCGAATCCGGCCGCTGCTCGTCCGTACCGGCCGCGAGGTTGCGGATGTACGCGCGCGCCTGCGGGTTCGACCGCGAGGCCTTCGACAGCTTCGCCACCCGCTCCGCGAACACGTCACGGGGGTAGATGGCCAGGCTGTGGTCCTGCCCTTTGCTCACCATCACTCCTCCCGCCAGGTCTTCGCGAAACTTCGCCGGCAACGTCAGTCGAAACTTGTCATCGAGCTTGGGCGTGTAGGTACCGAGAAACACTCGGCACCTCCTCGACCCCGTGTCGTGCAGTTCGCGGGACTCCATCGATCCCCGCTGTCCGCCACATTACCCCACTTTCCCCCACATTCAATCGACACGGCGGAACATTTCAGTGACTCGTCACTAAAGGGCCAGGTCGCACGCACAAAGAGCAGCGAAGTCGGTCCGGCAGCGGGAGGACCCACGTGCACGGAGTGGAGGTGTCCCCCACCGTTCCGCGACCCCCGTGAACCGGATAATTGCAGGTCGAACGGCACGTTCGCGCGTCACGGGCCCGGGTGACCGCGCGCGGCGGAGTCGCCAGGGGTGCCGGGTGGGGCGTGGTGGGGATCTGGGGGCCGAGACCACCCTCGGTGGGGCGCGGTGGGGGGATCGACACCCACGGGTCCCTGAACGGCATCAGCGCGGCACCCGTGGTGGGTGCCGCGCTGATGTGTCACAGCATCGGTGTGAGAGGCGCGCTGCCCCTCACGCGAGAATCGGAGCGATCGATGTGACCGCTCCGGTCTCTCTCATTCCTGGTCGAACCGTCGCTTGAAACGATCCTCCATCCGCGAGGAGAATCCCTTGCGGGGACCTCGGCGCGGTGCGGAACCGGAACGGCGCGGGCCGCTTCCCGGTGCCGGCGGGTTGTCGCCCTCGGACTGCTCGGACTGGGGCGCGGTGGGCTTGCGCAGCAAGAGCAGAACGCCGGAGCCGAACATGAACACGAAGCCGACGAGACTGATGATCGGGAATCCACCGGGCTTGAACGGGAGGGCCACGCCTGCAATGAGCAGAATGAGGCCGATCACGAACAGAGCGACGGCCTGAAAACGACGCCGCGTGGATGCGGCTCGAATCCGTCCGCCGCGCACGGTCGACGCGAACTTGGGGTCCTCGGCATAGAGAGCGCTCTCGATCTGGTCGAGCATGCGCTGCTCGTGCTCGGAGAGTGGCACGGTACCTCCCCCGGCACTGGATGGTGGCTCTCACCTCTTGGCCAGAAGTGAGAGGTAGCCGATCGGTCCGGCTACCTGTTGTCGATGATACGAGCAGAATCGGCGGCGAGCCACCTACCTGCACCACCAGTATGCGAGAAAAAGTCGCTCCGTGGTGGCGACCAGGCCTACGCGGGCTGCGCGACCGCGTCGGACCGCGAGGTCACACGGTCCTCGACGCGGTGCAGAAAGCGTCCCACCTGCGAGAAGAACTCGTCCGCCTCGGCCGCGTCGAGCCGATCGGCCGAGCCCGCCTCGATGGACGCACGCAGCGTGGAATACGCGGCGAAGTACGACGCCCACTCCGTGAACTCCGGCGCAGCCGTCCGCATGCGCACCCAGGCGCTGCGGGACGCCCCACGCTTGGGCACCGGATCGACCGCGTCGAGCAGGGCGCCGGCACCGCGCAACGCGGCGACGTAGGACTCGAGGAACATGTCGGCCGCCGATGGTGCACCGGCCGCGTCACCGAGAATGGCGTCCGCGCGACGCAGCAACATGCGGGCGCGGGCGTGCGTGCGCGACGGCGCCGCCGCGGAGGCGTCGAACGAGACCACCGTGCCGTTCGTCATCGCCTCACCACCCTCCGTGCGGTCTGCAGAGCTGCGGCGTGCCGCAGTGTGACCACCCGTGCTCCGAGCCATTGCGCTACCTCCCTCTCCGACACGTGAACCGATCGGCGTCCCACGTCCTTCTCAACACCGTCGGCCTGTCGGTTACTCCCCTGAGCGGGCCGATCGAGCGCGATGTAAGCATGGAGGTCGGACATGTTCTCCGGACCGTCTCGCGCGATCGACCCGATGTCGGGCCGATCGACCCGAGGTCGATTCGTTCGAACGCGTGTTCGATGACTTCACTGTAGCGCGGACGTCCGACACGATGCGAGGGATCGAGGTGAGTACCGTTCACGACGCCCGAGGCGGCCCCTCCGACGAGGGCATTCGTCTGATCGAACTCACCCCGCAGGACATGCGCCGACGGTTGACCGAAGCCCTGTCCGTCTACGTCGCCGCGATGGGCTACCCGCGCGGAACCGAGTTGCATCGGGCGCCGATGTGGGCGGAGCACATCCTGCGGCCGGGGTGGGGCGCGGTGGGAGGAGTCTCACACGACGACCACCTGGTGGCGATCGCCTACTGCTATCGCGGAGCGCCACATCAGTGGTGGCATCAGCAGGTCCGCGACGGAATGCGACGAGCGGGGTGGTCCGCCGAGAACGCCGAGCGGGTCCTCTCGGACTACGTCGAGTTGACCGAGCTGCACGTCTCCCCCGAGGCTCAGGGGCACCGTCTCGGCGAACGGCTCCTGCTCGCCCTCATGGCGGGCCGCCGGGAGAGTTCCGTGCTGCTCTCCACCCCCGAGGTCACCGGCGAGGACAATCGAGCATGGCGTCTCTACCGGCGGACGGGGTTCCAGGACGTCGTGCGCCGATTCCACTTCGCCGGGGACGCCCGACCCTTCGCGGTGCTCGGCCGCGAATTACCCCTGACACCCGGGACCGGACTCGGTCTCGACACCACCACAGAAGAGGGGCCGACCACGTGATCGATGCCGCCGTCGTCGGATCGGGTCACAACGCACTCGTCTCCGCCGCCTACCTGACCGATGCCGGATGGTCCGTCCGCGTCCTCGAACGAGACACCGTCGTCGGAGGCGCGGCCTCCACGGTCGAGCGCTTCCCCGGCCACAAGGTGGATCGGGGCTCGTCCGCGCACATCATGATCCGGCAGACCGGCATCATCGAGGAGTTGCGTCTCGCCGATCACGGCCTGCGCTATCTCGACTGCGACCCGTGGGCGTTCGCGCCGCCTCCGCCCGGCACCGACGAGCCGGGCATCGTGTTCTCCGTGGACCTGGACGCCACCTGTGCCTCGATCGAGGCGGCGTGCGGACGCAAGGACGCGGACGCGTACCGCGCGTTCGTCGCACTGTGGGGGCCCCGCAGCGCACGTGTCATGAAGTCGTTCGGGAGTCCGCCCACCGGGAGGGCTCTGCTGTCCTCCTTCTGGGGCATGGACGCGAGCGACGGTGCGGCGGCCCTGTCCCGCGAGTTCCTCGCGTCGGGCGACTCGCTTCTGAACCGGTGGTTCGACAGCGAGCGCCTGAAAGCGGCTCTCGCGTGGTTCGGCGCCCAGTCCGGTCCGCCGATGTCCGAGCCCGGCACGGCCCCGATGGTGGCCTTCAACGCTCTGATGCACACGACCCCGCCCGGCCGCGCCGTCGGCGGCAGTGGCGCGCTGAGCGTCGCGCTGCAGACGAAGATCGAGGCCGACGGAGGCACCGTCACCCTCGGTGACGCCGTCGTGTCGGTCACGCGTGTCGGAGACGGATGGTCGGTCCGCACCGCGAGTGGCGAGGAGGTGCGCGCACGCACGGTCATCGCCGGGTGCCACATCCTGACCACGCTCGACCTCCTCGACGCCGGCGGTTTCGACACGGCGACGACGGAGTCGTGGCGACGGCAGATCGACGTGGGGCCGGGCATCGGCATGGTGGTCCGCGCATCGACGTCGTCGTTGCCGCAGTATCCCGGCGCTCCCGGCGTCGAGTCGTCCAGCCGCGGACTGCAACTGCTGGTACACGACCGGGCCCAGCTCCGTCGGGCGCACGGAGCAGCATCGGCAGGCGATCTCCCGCCGGCGCCGGTGGTGCTGGCCATGAGCTTCAGCGCGGTCGACCCATCGATCGCGAAGCCCGGCGAACACCAGGTCTCACTGTGGTCGCAGTGGCACCCGTACCGACTGGCCGACGGTCGGAGCTGGCGAGGCGGCAGCCCGGAGGTGGCGGAACTCGAGGGTGATCGGATCGTCGCCGAGGTGGACAAGTACGCCCCCGGCTTCGCCGACAGCATCCTGCAGCGGCACACCCAGTCCCCGTGGGACCTCGAACAGGAACTCGGGCTCGTCGGGGGCAACGTGATGCACGTCGAGATGTCACTGCACCAGATGATGATGTGGCGCCCCATGCCGGCGCTCGCGGACATGACCGTGCCCGGAGCCCCGTCGTTCTTCCTGACCGGCGCCTCGATGCACCCCGGCGGCGGTGTCTCCGGATCCAGCGGCCGCAGTGCCGCCCGGCTCGCGATCGCCGAACGCGCGGGCAGTCCTCTGAAGCGCGTGGCGTCGCGTCTGGGCGCCGCTCTCCCGGGCCGCCGATGAGGTCGGGAGACACTCTCCGCGCGTCGGGGCGAGCCACACCCGTCGCGGTGGGCTTCGCCGTCGCGGCCGTCCTCGCGCAGATCAGTTACCCGCTCGTCTCGGGCGGCGTCAAGGACGCCGTGACGTTCTGTGTCGTCGCTCTGCTCGCCGCCGCCTGCGTCACGCACGCGGCGAGCGCACGCGGGGCCGGGTGGGCCACGCTCATGGTGCTGCTCACCGCCGGGATCGGTCTGACAGCCGAGATCATCGGCACGCGAACCGGCATGCCCTTCGGGTGCTACGAGTACGCGCAGGACCGCATCGGACCCTCCCTGGCCCACGTGCCGGTGGTGGTTCCGTTCGCCTGGACGGCCGGCCTGTACCCGGTGTGGTGCGCCGCCGCCGTCGTCGCGCAGCGGATGCGCCGACCGGTGCTCACCCGCGTGGGACTCACCACCGTCGGCGTCGTGGGGTGGGATCTGTATCTCGACCCTCAGATGGTGGCCGACGGTCAGTGGACCTGGTGCAGTCCCTTCGCTCCCCTGCCCGGGCTCGACGGCATCCCGTGGACCAACTATGTGGGATGGCTGCTCGTCGCGGCGCTCATGGCCGCCGCCATGGAGGTCCTGGGGCGGTCACCGATGCGCACGCCCACGGTGAGCCCGCTGGTGCCGTGGGGGCTGTTCGTGTGGACGTGGCTCGGCTCTGCTCTCGCCCATGCGGTCTTCCTGCCGGACCTCGGTTGGTCCGCTCTGTACGGCCTCGTCGCCATGGGCGTCGTCGGTGTCCCCTTCCTCCTCGCCCTGTCCCGACCCCGGTCGGACATCGCTCGCGACGCGCCACGCCGCGCTGACCGACCCGTTCACTGACGGTGTCGCGGCGGCCTGGCACGATGACCGCTGTGCCCCACCCCGCTGCTCCTCGCACGTCGCCGCGCGTTTCCGTACCGCGCCGCGTGGTCTCCGTCCTCGTGCTCGCCCTGCTGACGGTTCCGCTGCTGGCCGGGTGCCTGCGGGCACAGGTGTCCATGGGCGTGTCCTCGAACGACCGGGTGTCCGGCCGCATCGTCGCCGCGACGGTGCCGACGGCCGAGGGTGACACCGGACCGGGCATGGAGGTCCCCGACAGCCTGGGCAGCAAGATCCGGGTGCAGCCGTACGACTCGGACGGGTACGTCGGCAGCGAGGCGCTGTTCAGCGACCTCACGTTCGGTGACGTGCAGCAGCTCGCGGCACTGTCCGACCAGTCGGTCGGCCTCTACCAGCTGTCCCTGGTCCGCGCGGGTGACCTCGTCACTCTCGCCGGCCAGGTCGATCTGAGCTCCGTACCCTCCGAGGGCAGCGACGTGCAGTTCACCATCGCCTTCCCCGCCCGTGTCACCACCACCAACGGCGCCCGCGAGGGCGACAACGTGGTGTCCTGGAAGCTCCCCGCCGGCGAGCGCAGCACCCTGCGCGCCGAGGTGCGCTACTCGGATCCGAACACGCGCAGCTTCGCCGGGTGGGCCGGCATCGTCTTCGGTGTCACCGTGGGTATCGCGGCCATCGTCGGCGGCATGGCCTACGTCGCCCGCGACGCTTCCGGCGGACGCCGACGCGATGCGGAGTCGGCCGGCCGCCGGTGACCGCCCGGCGCCGAGCCCGGAACGCGGTCCGAGTCGGCTCTCTCGCCTCGATCGCCACCGCGGGCATCGCCCTGATCAACGCCGCGACCGCACCCCGCGTGCTGCCCTCGTCCGCGGCGACGGTGCGGGCCGGTGAGCGCATCACGGTCTGCATTCCTGCCCGTGACGAGGCAGACCGTCTCCCCGACCTGCTGCGGGATCTGCTGGCTCAGCGCTCCCGGTCCGCGATGACCGTGCTCGTGCTGGACGACGACTCGTCCGACGGGACCGCGGACGTCGCCCGGGCCGTCGTGGGGGACGATCCGCGTTTCCGGATCCTGGCGGGCCGCACCACCGAGCCGGCCGACGCGCCGGGAATGGGCAAGTCCCTCGCCTGCCTCGACCTCGGCCGCCGCGCGCTCGCGACCACCGATCCGACCCTCGTCGTCTTCCTCGACGCGGACGTGCGATTGCATCCTGATGCACTGGACGCCGCCGCGTCCGTTCTCCGCGAGCACGACGTGGCCATGCTCTGCCCGTGGCCCGCGGAGACGGCGGTGACGACGATCGAGCGGGTCGTCCAGCCTCTGCTGTCGTGGTCGTGGTCGGTGACCCTCCTCGTCCGGGCCGCCAATCGAGGCCGTCGGCCGTCGATGGGCGTGGCCAACGGGCAGTTCCTCGTGCTCGACGCACCGTCCTACCGCGTGGTCGGCGGACACGAGTGCACACGCTTCGCGGTGGCCGACGATCTGACGCTGGTGCGGCACGTCCGCTCCCGCGGTCTCCCGACGGCAGTGGCGTACGGCGGGCGCGTCGCGACGTGCCGCATGTACACCGACGCCGCGCAGGTGCGTGCCGGTCACGCGAAGTGGCTCTGGTCCCAGTTCGGCGGCGCTGCAGGCACTCTCGCCGTCTCGGCGATCGCCACAGCCGTATGGGTCCTGCCACCGATCGCGATGGCCGCGCGCGGATCGACCCGCCGGTGGGGAGTCGCCGGGTACCTGGCGGGATGGGTGTCGCGCATCGCTGCGCGGCGCGCGGAGGGCAGCGACGACTCGCTGGCCCGCGACGTCGTCACCTCGGCGCTGCACCCACTGTCCATCGCGGCGGGCTCGGCGCTGCTGGCCTCATCGGACCGGGGACGCCGCCAGGGCACTCTCGTGTGGAAGTCGCGCGTTCTGGCCACCCGGCACTGATCCGGTACCGATCCCACCCGTGCCCTCCGGAACCGGGCGGGCGAGCCCGAGATTGCCGACGACCTCACTGGTGGCCTTCGCGAAGTTCAGCGTGATGAAGTGCAGGCCGGGGGCGCCCTCGGCGATCAGTCGCTCCCCCATCTCGGTGGCGATCTCGATGCCCACCGCGCGCACGGCGGCCCGGTTCTCGTCCGGGTCGGACCCGGCCGCGGCGGACAGGCGCTTCTCGACGGATGCGGGCAGCGCAGATCCCGACAGCTCCATCGCACGCTTGACGCTGCGCAGCGACGTGATGGGCATGATCTCGGGGATGATCGGCTTGGCGCCCTGCTCCGGATCGAACGCGGCGACACGGTCACGCAGGCGGAGATAGTCCTCGACGTCGAAGAACATCTGGGTGATCGAGTACTCGGCGCCCGCACGCAGTTTCGCGACCAGATGGCGGGTGTCGTGGTCGAGATCGGGCGCGCGGTGATGTCCCTCGGGGAACGACGCGACACCGACGTGGAAGTCGCCCAGCTCGCAGACCAACCGCACCAGTTCCTCCGCGTACTCGACGCCGTCCGGATGCTTCTCCCACGGACCCAGCGGATCGCCGGGAGGGTCGCCGCGCAACACGAGAATGTTGGAGATGCCGCGGTCCGCGTAGGCCCCGACCATCGCGCGCAGCTCGGTGCGGCTGTGCCCCACGGCCGTGAGGTGGGCCACGGGCAGCAGGTTGGTGACCTCCGCCAGCTCGCCGGTGACCCGCACCGTGCGATCACGCGTGGATCCGCCCGCCCCGTACGTCATGGACACGAAGGCGGGATGCATCTGCTCGAAGGTGCGCACGGCACGCCACAGGCGGTCCTCGGCGGCCTCGTCGCGAGGAGGCGAGAACTCGACGGAGAACGGAACACTCCCGTGCGCCGCGGAATTCAACCGGTCGATCACCGACGGAGTGCGGCTGACCCGCGCGCGGGAGGATTCGTCTGTCACGCCTCACAGCATAGATTCCCGCGCCGACCTGCTCGGGCCCCCAGGTCGTCCGCACCGGCGCCGTGTCCGAATACCCGGATAGAGTCGGGGGTGCCAGGACGCTGCGCCCGAGACCCGACCGCATCCCGACCGACTGCCTGCGGACACCGTCCGCCGCCCCGAACACCGGAGGAAACTCTGTCCGCCGCACCGCACAGCCCCGCCGCCCACCGACCGCTCGACGTGGAGTCCGCCGCGGACGACCGTGATCAGTGGCCGCTGGGGACGTTCGTCGATGCGGTCGAGACGTCCCTGCGCGATTTCGTCGCGACGCAACAGGCCACGGTCGACTCGGTCGGTCCCATCTACACCGACGCCGTGGCAGAGCTCACCTCCTTCGTCTTCCGCGGCGGCAAGCGGATCCGCCCCGCTTTCGCGTGGACGGGCTTCCTGGGTGCGGGCGGCGATCCGCACGCCGCCGAGGCCGACGCCGTCCTCGACGTGTGCTCCGCCCTCGAATTCGTTCAGGCGTGCGCGCTGGTGCACGACGACATCATCGACGCGTCCTCGACCCGTCGCGGATTCCCCACCGTCCACGTCACCTTCGCCGAACGGCACCGCGCGGCCGGGTGGCGCGGGAACTCGGACAAGTTCGGCGAGTCGGTCGCGATCCTGCTGGGCGACATCGCGCTCTGCTGGGCCGACGATCTCGTCCGCGCGGCGGCACTGGACTCCGCCACGTCGGCACGCCTCGCTCCGGTGTGGTCCGCGATGCGCACCGAGGTGCTCGGCGGACAGCTGCTCGACATCGCCGTGGAGGCCAGTGGAGACGATTCCGTCGAGGCCGCGCTCCAGATCGACCGCTACAAGACGGCGGCCTACACGGTGGAACGCCCTCTCCTCATCGGCGGCACGCTCGCCGGCGCCGGCCCCGACCTGCTGGAGGTCTACAGCACGTTCGGTGCGGACATCGGCATCGCCTTCCAGCTGCGGGACGACCTGCTGGGAGTGTTCGGGGATCCGTCCGTGACCGGCAAGCCGTCCGGCGACGATCTGCGTGAGGGCAAGCGGACGGTGCTCCTCGCCGCAGCCCTGGACGCGGCGGACGAACGCGATCCCGCCACCGCGGCTGCTCTGCGCGCGGGAATCGGCACGGACCTCTCCGAGGCTGCCGTCGACGACCTGCGTGCGCACATGATCGATCTCGGTGCCGTCGACGACGTCGAGCGCCGCATCACCACACTGACCGACAGCGCCCTGGCGGCGCTGAACGCGTCCGATGTCACCGAGGACGCCAAGAGGCGGCTCACGGCCATGGCCTACACCGCCACCAGGAGAACCTCATGACGCATGCCACCGTGTCCGGACCCACCGATCACGTGATCGTCGTGGGCGCCGGTCTGTCCGGCCTCGCCGCGGCGCTCCACCTCCGCGGCACCGGTCGCGAGGTCACCGTGATCGAGAAGTCCGACACCGTCGGCGGCCGGGTGGGTTCCGTCGCGGCGCCGGGCTACCGCATCGACACGGGCGCGAGCGTTCTCACGATGCCCGACCTGATCGATCAGGCGCTCGCCGCGGTGGGTGCGACCCGCGAGTCCACCACGCCTCCCCTGCGTCTGACACCGTTGCATCCGGCGTACCACACCCGTTTCGCCGACGGCACCACCATCGACGTCCACTCCGATCCCGAGCGGATGATCGCGGAGGTCGGCGAGAAGTGCGGGCCGGACGAGGCTCGGCGCTACCGCACTCTCCGCGCGTGGATCGGATCGATGTTCGACGCGGAGTTCGACCGCTACATCGACGACAACGTCGACTCACCGCTCGACCTCGTGGGCGAGCGCAGGGCGCGAGCGAACACGCTGACCCTGCTGCGTCTCGGGGGGTTCGGAAAACTCGGAAAGCGGATCGACAAGCTCATCGACGACCCGCGACTGCGCCGCATCTTCACCTTCCAGGCTCTCTACGCCGGTGTCGCGCCCGCCAAAGCTCTCGGGGTCTACTCCGCGATCTCGCACATGGACACGTCGTTGGGTGTGTCGTTCCCGGACGGCGGAATGCAGTCGATCGCGAACGCGATGGCCGACGCGTTCGTGAGTGCGGGCGGCACGCTGCTGCTCTCCACCGGCGTGGCCGCCATCGAGAAGGGCGGGACCCGCGCTCGCGCGGTGGTGACCGAGAACGGCGAGCGGCACACGTGCGACTCCCTGATCCTCACGCCGGATCTCCTGGTGACGGATCGCCTTCTCGCCACCGCCGGCATCACCGTGCGCCGCAAGATCCGGGCGTCACCGTCCTGTGTCGTGGTGCACGGCCGCGTGCCGGTGGACGTCACCGCGCGGTGGTCGTCCCGCTCGCACCACGTCATCGACTTCGGGCACAACTGGAACGAGACGTTCGAGGAGCTCACCGCCTCGCGCGGGCGCGGCACACTCATGTCGGACCCGTCGTTGCTCATCACCCGGACCTCGCTGACCGATCCGGCTCTGCGCGTCACGCACGACGGCGTCGAGCAGGAGCCCATCTCGATCCTCGCGCCCTGCCCCAATCTCGACAGCGCGCCGTTGGATTGGTCCGCCATCACCGACCCCTACGTGCGGGAGATCCTGCTCGAGATGGATCGCCGCGGTTACACCGGCGTGTCCGAGCACCTCGAGATCGACCACATCGACACGCCGGCCACCTGGCTCGCGCAGGGGATGGTCGCGGGAACCCCGTTCTCGGCGTCGCACATCTTCCGCCAGACCGGCCCGTTCCGGCGCCGCAACCTGGTCAAGGGCATCGACAACGTCGTCCTCGCCGGGTGTGGGACCACCCCCGGAGTGGGTGTGCCGACGGTGTTGATCTCGGGTCGACTGGCCGCCGAACGCATCGATCCGTCCGTGCGTCGCTCGGCCCGTGTGGCCGTCTGACGGCGGGCCGGTTCGTCTTCCGGTCCGGAGCCTCTAAACTCACGTGAGTTCAGCCCGGCTTCCGCACGGTCGCCGGCATGTCGCGTCTTCCGGGGAGGAACATGACGACGTCCTCCCCACTCCGGGCCGCGGACGCCACCGACGAGTCGTCGTGGCGATCGACACGACGGTTCTTCGGGGGACGCGCTGGCCGCGCCACGTTGGTGGGTCTGGCCGGGTCCGCGCTCATCACTTTCGGCGGTTTCGGCTCGGGTGCGGTGCGCCGTCGTGACCCGCTGCTCGAGGCGATGCACCTGTCCTGGCTCCGCTTCGGGCACGGACTCGTGTTGTCGACCGTCATGGTGTGGATCGGCGTGCTGCTCATGATCGCCGCGTGGGTCCGTCTCGGACGCGCCACTCTCGGTCACCGGACCACGGTGCGGCAGCTGCGCTGGGTGGTGCCGCTCTGGATCGCGCCGCTCCTGCTCGCGGTCCCGATGTTCAGCCGCGACGCGTACTCCTACCTCGCACAGGGCGCCCTCCTCCGGGACGGGTTCGACCCGTACGCCGTCGGTCCCGTCGCCAATCCCGGTGTGCTGCTGGACAACGTGAGCAACGTCTGGACCACCACCACCGCGCCCTACGGCCCGCTGTTCCTCCTGCTGGGCGAGGGCATCACCTCGCTCACGGGCGACAACGTGATCGCCGGGACGATGCTCCTGCGCCTGACCATGCTGCCGGGGCTCGCCCTCACCATGTGGGCGGTCCCCCGCATCGCCCGACACTTCGGCGCGGATCCTGCCGTGGCCCTGTGGCTCGCCGTGCTCAATCCCTTGGTCCTGATCCACCTGATCGGCGGCGTCCACAACGAGATGCTCATGGTCGGTCTCATGACGGCCGGCATCGCCGCCGTCCTCGACCGGCACCACGTCGCCGGGATGGGGCTCGTCGCGGTCGCCGTGGCGATCAAGGCCACCGCGGGCATCGCGCTGCCCTTCCTGGTGTGGATCTGGATGCTCCACGAGCGCGACCGGCTCCGCACCGAGAACGAGGCGCGGGCCGAGCGTGGTGACCCGCCGCGACGCCAGCACGTCCTGCTGGTGTTCGCGAAGACCGCAGGTATCGGTTTCGCCGTGTTCGTCGCGGTGTTCGTCGTCGCGTCCCTGGTGGCCGGCGTCGGCATCGGCTGGCTGACGGCGCTCTCGGGCTCGGCCAAGATCATCAACTGGCTCTCGCTACCGACCATCCTCGCCCACCTGGTCACGGTCTTCACCGGGTGGTTCACGGGCGCTCGGCTCGGCCCCGTGCTCGAGGTGACCAGGATGCTGTGCGCGGTGGCTCTGGCCGCGATCCTGGCCACGGCGTGGTGGCGATCGCGCCACTCGGAGCGCGGCGCACTGCTGGGCATCCTCGTGTCGCTGGTGGCCATCGTGATCCTGTCCCCGGCCGCTCTCCCCTGGTACTACTCGTGGCCTCTCGCCGTCGCCGCGGGTCTCACCATGTCGGCGACCACTCTGACCGTGCTGGTGGGCCTGTCCGCCTGGCTCATGTTGGTGTTCCAGCCGGACGGGTCCATCGGTCTCTACACGTTCCCGCACGTCGTGCTGGCGACGTTCGCCGCAGTGGTCGCCGCGCTGTCGCTCCGGACGGTCGATCCCCTCCGCCTGCGGGCCGTCACACACCCGGAGCACGAGAACACGTTCATCCCGGCCCCGCGCGTCCGCGCCGAGACTGCCCGCCCGGACCAGCCCCGTCCGGACCAGCCCAGCCAGGAGTTGACCGAGTGACCGATCTTCCCGAGGCCTACGCGCTGTGCCGGGACGTCGCGGCCGAACACGGCAAGACGTACTTCCTCGCCACCCGCCTGCTGCCGACCGACCGTCGGCCCGCGGTGCACGCGCTGTACGCGTTCGCACGCATGGTCGACGACATCATCGACGTCGACATGATCGCCGAACGCGGCGACGACACGGCGGTCGCACTCGACCTGGCGCTGCTCACCCGCATCGAGGAGCGACTGAACGAGGGTCTCGCCTCGACCATCGCCCCGCCGACGTCGGTCCCGCCCGGACCCGACCGGCGCAACGAGCTGATCCTGGCGGCCCTGTTCGACACCGCACGTCGCTACGACATCCCGTCCGAGTACTTCACCGCCTTCATGACGTCGATGCTCATGGACGTACCGC
Source organism: Rhodococcus sp. NBC_00294 (assembly GCF_036163995.1). Lineage (NCBI taxonomy): Bacteria > Bacillati > Actinomycetota > Actinomycetes > Mycobacteriales > Nocardiaceae > Rhodococcus > Rhodococcus sp. NBC_00294. The sequence goes on along the minus strand of NZ_CP108043.1, from coordinate 2,593,338 downwards.
ACTCGGCGATCTACAAGGATCGCTACGCCACCATGGACGAGTTGTCGACGTACATGTACGGCTCCGCCGCCGTGATCGGGCTGCAGATGCTCCCCGTCCTCGGCACCGTGTGTCCGGTCGAGGAGGCCCGCCCGACGGCGTCGGCTCTCGGCGAGGCTTTCCAGGTCACGAACTTCGTTCGCGACGCGGGCGAGGATCTCGCGCGCGACCGCATCTATCTGCCCGGCGACGTGCTCACCGCCTACGGCGTCGACGAGGACCTGCTGTGGTGGTGCCGCCGCACGGACTCCGTCGACCCGAGGGTCCGCCGCGCTCTGGCCGACATCATCGCCACCACCCGCGCGCTCTACCGCACCGCCGAGCCCGGCATCGCCCTGCTGGAACCGCGGGCGCGCGAGGGCATCCGGGTCGCGTTCGCGCTGTACCAGGACATCCTCGAAGCCGTGGAGAACGACGGTTACCGGTCGTTGTCCGTCCGCTCTCGCGTGGGCACTCCTCGGCGCGCTCGTGTCGCCGCGACCGCGGCCGGTCGAGGTCTTCTCGTCAGAGCCGGAGAACGGCTCCCGCGGCCCGGGTCACGCGCCGCCTGATCCGATCGAGCGCTAGAAGGCCATGGCCTGGGCGCGGCGGATGATCTCGCGGGCGTGGTCGCCGCGCAGCACGTCGGCCGGCATGCCCGGCAGACTGTCGTCCGGGGTGAAGAGCCACCGCAGAATCGACGGGTGGTTGTAGCCGCCGTCGAGCAGAACCGCGATCGCACCGGCGAGGTACTTGATCGGCTCGCCGTCCTCGCCGACGAACTTCGCGGGGATCGAGACCACTCGATCGCGGCGCACCGCGATCAGCTTGTGCTCACGCACCATCTGGTAGAGCTTCGTCACGGGGACGCCCATGATCTCGGCGGCGTCGGGAATCGCGATCACGGCCTCGTCGGCAGGCAGGACGTCGTCGCAGTAGGGAATGGCACTCACGCGGTCAAAGGTAGTCACGGCCCGCCGCCAGGACAATTCGCCGACGCCCGCCTCCCGCGCCGTGTTCCCGCACACGTGACTGCTACCTCATCCGTCACACTGGCTACCATCGACTGATCGGCATCGATCGATGCGAGAACACGACAGGAGAGTGGACGCAGGTGACAACGTCAGGTCCGTCGCTGCTCGGCGCGCTGCTGGACCGTCGTTACCGCGTCGACGCGCCGATCGCCCGCGGCGGTATGTCCACGGTCTACCGGGGTCTCGACCTGCGTCTGGACCGGCCCGTGGCCATCAAGATCATGGATCCCCAGTTCGCCGCCGACCCCGAGTTCGTGCGTCGCTTCGAGTTCGAGGCGCGCGCGGTCGCCCGGCTCAGCCACCCGGGGCTGGTCGCCGTCCACGATCACGGTCGCGACGGTCAGCACGCCTTCCTGGTCATGGAACTGGTCGAGGGCGGCACGCTGCGCGAGTTGCTCCGCGAACGCGGTCCCATGCCCCCGCACGCCGTCGCCGCCGTTCTCCAACCCGTACTCGACGGACTCGCGGTCGCGCACCGCGGTGGCCTCGTGCACCGCGACGTCAAACCGGAGAACGTGCTGATCTCCGACGCGGGCGAGGTCAAGATCGCCGACTTCGGTCTGGTGCGCGCCGTGGCCGCGTCGACGACGACGTCCAACAGCGTCATCCTCGGCACTGCCGCCTACCTCTCCCCCGAACAGGTGACCACCGGATCGGCCGACGCGCGCAGCGACGTGTACTCGGCGGGCATCCTGCTCTTCGAACTGCTGACCGGACGCACGCCGTTCCAGGGAGACACCTCCCTCTCGATCGCGTACCAGCGCATCGAGAACGACGTTCCGCCGCCGAGCTCGGTGATCGCAGGGGTGCCGCCCCACTTCGACGCACTGGTGCGCGACGCGACGGCGCGGCGGCCCGAGGAGCGGTTCCGCGACGCCGGCACGATGGGCGACGCGGTGCGCTCGGTCACCAGGACCCTCGCTCTGCCCCACTACCGGGTGCCGTCCCCGTCACGGTCGGCCGAGCATCTGAGCGCCGAGACGCTGAACGCTCCGCGCCCCTACGCTCCGCAGGCTCCGCGTACTCCGGAGACGGAGATCGTGTCGGTCCCCGCGGACGACTTCTCCGCCGCCTCCGACCGCGGGCAGCCGTCCACCGGCGGCGTTCAGCACACGCGGATGGTGACCACCGCGACTCCCCGCGGCGCCGACGAACCGCGGTCCACCGCCGCCGAGCCGGTGGACCGGAAAGCCTTCGCGTTCCCGGACTTCGACGCGGACAAGCGCAGGTCGCGTCGAGTCGCACTCACGTGGCTCGCGATCGTCGTGATCGTGGCGGTCCTGCTCGGCACCGTCGGCTGGTGGGCCGGGTCCGGCCGCTTCACCGCGGTGCCGGCGATCGACGGGCTCGACCGATCCACCGCCGTCTCCGCCATCGAGGCGGCCGATCTCTCGGCGACCGTCGAGGGCCGCTACACCGACAGCGATCCCGTGGACCGATTACTCGGAACCGATCCTCCCGCAGGGTCACGGATCGCCCGGGGCGAGACCGTGACCCTTCTCGTTTCTCAGGGCAGGCCCACCGTCCCGGCCCTCGGAAACGCGGACTCGACCACGGTGGAGGCGGCACTGCGGGAGCGGACGTTCGTCCCCGTGGACGGCGGTGACGCCTTCAGCAGCGCCGCACCCGTCGGTGCGGTCGCCGCACTCGACCCCGCGCCCGGGACGGTCCTGCCGGTGGGCAGCGAGGTCCGGGTGGTGACCAGCAAGGGCGCTCCCCCCGTCGACGTTCCCGACGTCCGGGGCGAGACGGAGCAGCAGGCGCGCGCAGAACTCGATCGGGTCGGCATCACCGTGGCGACGGTGGACTCCGTCTTCGACGAGGACGTCGACGGTGGCCGTGTCATCGGGACCGACCCGGCGAGCGGCACGTCCGTGACCGCGGGATCGACCGTCACGCTGCGGGTGTCGACGGCCGTGGAGGTGCCCTCGATGCTCGGACGCACCGTCGGCTCGGCGCGGTCGGAACTCGAACGCCTGGGGCTCACCGTGGTGGTGCGCCAGGTCGCGCAGACGGATCGCTCGCTCGTCATCGCCCAGTCGCCCGGTCAGGGCGACCGAGTGCAGAAGGGCAGCACGGTCACTCTGACCGCGCTGCCCTGAGTTCTGCTCCGGCGATCAGCCGCGCAGCATCTCCGCGACGAGGAAGGCCAGCTCGAGAGACTGCTGCGTGTTCAGTCGCGGGTCGCAGGCCGTCTCGTACCGTCCGGACAGATCGAGGTCCGAGATGTCCTGGGCGCCGCCGAGGCACTCGGTGACGTTCTCACCGGTGAGCTCGACATGGATGCCACCCGGGTGCGTCCCGAGTTCGTTGTGCACCTCGAAGAAGCCCTGGACCTCGTCGACGATGCGGTCGAAGTGGCGCGTCTTGTAGCCGGTGGACGCCTCGTGCGTGTTGCCGTGCATGGGGTCGCACTGCCAGATGACCTGGTGACCGGTGGCCTGCACCTTCTCGATGATGGGCGGCAGCAGGTCCCGGACCTTGCCGTTGCCCATGCGCGAGATCAGCGTCAGCCGGCCGGGCTTGTTGGTCGGGTCGAGCCGCTCGACGTACTCGACGGCCATCTCGGGCGTCGTACTGGGACCGATCTTCAGTCCGATGGGGTTGGAGACCAGCTCGGCGAACGCGATGTGCGCGCCGTCCAGCTGCCGCGTGCGGTCGCCGATCCACAGGAAGTGTGCCGACAGGTCGTAGAGCTTGGCGTGCTCGTCGTCGTTGTCCAGACGCAGCATCGCGCGCTCGTAATCGAGCACGAGCGCCTCGTGAGAGGCGTAGATGGTGGCCTGGTGCAGGTTCGGATCCGTGACGCCGCACGCGTCCATGAACTTGAGACCGTTGTCGATCTCGGAGGCGAGCTGCTCGTACCGGGCACCGGCCGGCGAGTTCTGCACGAACTCGCGGTTCCAGTCGTGCACCTTGTGCAGGTCGGCCATGCCGGCGCCGGTGAGCGCGCGCACCAGGTTCATCGCGGCGCTGGCGTTGGCGTAGGCGCGGACCAGGCGCGACGGGTCGTGCTGGCGGACGGCGTCGTCGGCCACGAGGGAGTTGACCATGTCGCCGCGGTAGGACTTCAGGCCCAGGGCGTCCACGTCGGAGGAGCGGGGCTTGGCGTACTGGCCGGCGATGCGCGCGACCTTCACCACGGGCATCGACGCGCCGTAGGTGAGCACGACGGCCATCTGCAGCAGCGTGCGGATGTTGCCCTTGATGTGGGGCTCGGTGTTGTCGACGAAGGTCTCGGCGCAGTCACCGCCCTGCAGCAGGAACGCCTCGCCGCGGGCGACGGACGCGAGCTTCTCCGACAGCGCCTCGACCTCGCTGGCGACCGTGATGGGCGGCACGCTCTCGAGGACCTTGCGCATGGCCTCCGCCTGATCGGCGGGCCAGCTGGGCTGCTGCGCCGCCGGCTTGGCCAGCGCCACGTCGAGTTGCTCGCGCATCGACTCGGGCAGCGGGGGAAGCTCGGGCAAGCGTTCGATCGGAACGTCGACAGTCCAGTTCACGCGTACAGAGTAGTCGCCCGCTCCGACGGCCGGGACCAGCGGTGTGTCACTCCCGACCGGACCACGCTCTCGCGGCCTCGACGGCCCGGAACTTCGCGAGATTGTGCCGGGCGTCGGCGAGCGCGTCGTGCGAGTCGTCCGGCACCGGCGGCAGCGCGGGCGACCCGTGCTCCTCCCAGTACTGCTTCAACTCCCGCGTGTACCGCGGCATGATCCGCGGGAGCGCCGTCATCGAACCCCACAGCTGGCACAGCGCGACGTGGTCGTACGCCGCCACCCAGGCCCACATCTCGACGGTCGGTCCGACGGTGCCGTGCGGCGCCGACACGAACTCGAGAATGTCGTCGCGGATGCGGCTGCGTGAGCGCCAGAGCGGCGACGAGAACGGCGGGAGCTTCGGCAGGACGTTGCGGCGGACCCAGGTGCCCGCGCGCTCGGGATCGAACTCCGTGGACACGGCGTAATATTCACGCCCGTCCTCCGCCACGATCCCGATGGACACCAGATCGATCGTGCGGCCGTCCTCGATGAACTCGCAGTCGTAGAAATAACGCACGTCTGCGAGCCTAGGTCACCGAAAGGATCCACCCCGACCATGACGTGGACTCTGCCGTCCGCCCCTCCCTACACCGGGCCGGGGGCGTCGCTGCCCCGACCGGTCGCCGTGATCGCGAAGGTCGCGGTGTGCGTCGGGCTCGTGGCGGGCATCGCGTTCAACGTGGTCGGTCTGCCCCCGCTGCGGGAGTGGGGTGCGATCTACCGGCTCGACCTCGACGTGTATCGCATCGGTGGCCGGGCTCTGCTCGACGGCGTGAATCTCTACGGAGTCCTGCCGCGCACCTCGGTGAACATCCCGCTGCCGTTCACCTATCCCCCGATGGCCGCGGTGTCCTTCGCGCCGATGGCGGTCCTCCCGCTGCCGGCGGCCTCGTTGATCATGACGGCGATGACGATGATCCTGCTCGCCGTCACGGTGGCGGTGTGCCTGCGCTCTCTGGTGCACCTGTCGGCCGGGACGACGGCGTGGGTCACGGGCGGCATCACCGCGATCGCGTTCGCGCTCGAACCGGTGTGGTCCACCCTCGACTACGGGCAGATCAACGTCGTGTTGATGTGCCTCGTCGTCCTCGACGTCCTGCTGAAGCGCACCCCGTGGCCGCGCGGTCTGCTCATCGGCTTCGTCACGGCCATCAAGCTCACGCCGGCGGTGTTCGTCCTCTACTTCCTGCTGCGCAGGCAGTACCGGGCGGCCGTGGTCACCGGCCTGTCGTTCCTCGGGTTCACGGCACTCGGATTCGTCGCGACGTTCCGCGACTCGGTGCAGTACTGGACCGAGGTGCTGCTCGACTCCGACCGCATCGGCGGGCCGGGGTACATCTCGAACCAGTCCCTCACCGGGATGCTCGCGCGGCTGGGTCTCGCGGACGGCCCGCGGACGATCGTCTGGATCGTGTGCAGCGCCGTCGTGGGGCTGGTGGCCCTCGTCGCGATGCGACGCGCTCTGGCGGCACACGAGTACCTGCTGGCCCTGTGCGTCAATACTGCTCTGGGCCTGCTGGTCTCACCGGTGTCGTGGTCGCATCACTGGGTGTGGACGGTGCCGATGCTGATGGTCCTGGTGCACGTCGGCGTGACGCGGCGCGCCCCCGCACTGGTGGCCCTCGCCGTGATCGGCGCAGTGCTGCTGCACTATCCGTCGCACTGGCGCCTCGCGCCCGGACGATGGAACGGCCTGGGCTGGCCCCTGTGGGACCAGATCCAGGCCTCGTCCTACGTGTGGTGGGGACTGGTGTTCGTGATCGCGGTGGCGGCGGTGCCGCTGCGCGATCGACGCAGTCCCGAACGCCCGGGGGTGACCGCCGAGGCGGTCTGACTCAGCCCGCGCGGGTGTCGGGGATGCGCGCGGCCTCGGTCGACGGAGCCGGATCCACCACGGGGGCGGGCGTCTTCTTCATGCTCGCCGCGTACACGTCGACGTACTGCTGACCACTGAGCTTCATGAGCTCGTACATCACCTCGTCGGTGACGGCGCGCTCGACGAACCGGTTGCCGGCCATGCCCTCGTACCGCGAGAAGTCCAGTGGCTTACCGAACTTCACGCCGAGCTTGGTGGGGCGCGGAATCCGCGAGCCGATGGGATTCATCTTCGCGGTGCCGATCATCGCGACCGGAATCACCGGGACGCCGCTCTCGAGAGCCAGACGCGCCATACCCGTCTTACCCTTGTAGAGCCGATCGTCCGGCGAGCGCGTGCCCTCCGGGTAGATACCCAGCACCTTGTTCTTCGCCAGCACGCGCAGTCCCGCATCGAGCGCGTCCTGCGCGGCGGAGGCACCGGTGCGATCGATCGGGACCTGTCCCGCCGACGAGAAGAACCACTTCTGGAAGCGGCCCTTGAGGCCCTTGCCGGTGAAGTACTCGCTCTTCGCGAGGAACGTGATGCGACGCGGCACGACCAGGCACGCGTAGAACGAATCGAACACCGCCTGGTGGTTGCTGGCGAGAATCACCGGCCCGTCGTCGGGGATGTTCTCCAGGCCCTCCACGCGAGGACGGCCCATCACCTGCAACACCGGCCCGAGAAGGACGTACTTGAATATCCAGTACCACATGCCCGACATGCCTTTCTCGAAGTACCCGCGACCCGCACCGCGATGCCCGCGGCCCGCTCGGACATCTCGTGGGCGTAACTGTACCGGGGCTTTATGACACCAGCCACAGTTCGAGCGTCAGCTCGGACACATCTCACACCGCCGTCATCACCCGGCCATCGGCCGGACACGAATCCGTCCGCCGAGGCGGTCAGGCGCGTGCCGCGCCCACCTCGACGCGCGCCAGCTCGGCCGCGCCGATCATGCCCGCGGCCTCCCCCAACTGGGTTCCGCGTATCCGGGCGAGGGGCCGGTGGCCGGCGCCCGTGATCTGCGCGGCGTAGTGCTCACGGGCGGTGTCCAGGAACAGCGCGGACGACGTGGCGACGCCGCCGGCGATGACCATGCGGTCGGGGTCGTAGACGTCCGACACCAGCGCCAGTCCGATGCCGAGCCACCGTGCGAACTCGGACATCGTCTCGATGGCCACCAGGTCACCGTCCTGCGCGGCGTTGGCGATGCGTCGACCGGTGAGGGATCCGGGATCGAGGAAGGCCTCACGCGCGAGCACCGTCGATCCCCGCGGGTTGGCGGCGAGGAGCTCGATCGCCGTGTCCACCAACGCGGTACCGCTGCAGTAGCGCTCCCAGCAGCCGCGCTTGCCGCACGCGCACTGACGCCCGTCGGGAACCACCTGCAGGTGGCCGAGTTCCGGCGCGATGCCGTAGCTGCCGCGGTAGAGCTTGCCGTCGATGAGGAGTGCGGCGCCGATGCCGGTGCCGATCGCGATCATGACGACGTTCCCACCGCCCGCGGCCGCACCGAAGCGGTGTTCCGCCCACGCGGCGGCGTTGGCGTCGTGCTCGAGGATGACCGGGATGCCGAGGCGTTCCGTCATCTCTCGCGCGACCGGGCGGTTCACCCACGGCAGGTGGGGGGCGAAGCGCACGACGGTGCGGTCGGAGTTGATGAACCCGGCGACGGCGAGACCGACGGCCGCGATGTCGTGGCGGCTCGCGAGTTCGCGCACGGCCCGGTCGATGCCGTTCTCGAGTGCGCGGGAGGACTGCGGCGTGGGCGCCTGGGTGGAGTCGAGCACCTGACCGTCGACGTCGACCACCGACGCGCGGATGCTGGTGCCGCCCACGTCGATGCCGATGGTCAGAGGCCGGCTGGACCGGGACTGGGCGCTCACGTCTGCGGCATCCTCACGTGGTGGCGGGCGACCGGTGTCACCGGTCGCGATCGGGTCTGCGTGCCGGGTCGGGTTCACGCGTCCTGGTCACCGTAATCGGCTGATAGCTCGCGGGGCGAACGACGGGTGGCGCAGCGCCCTCCGGCGCGTCGGCTCGTTCCGCGTCGCCGGGCGTGTGTCGCCCCGAACCGTGGGTCTGCAGGAAGTCCCGGAGCACGTCGATCAGACCGTCCATCTCACCGGTGACCAGCGTCAGCAGATCGTGGCGTTCCCCGCGCAGGGCAGCGGCGAGAGCGCAGAACGGGCACCAGGAGCAGCCCTGCCACTCGGGCGCGTCCTCGGTGTCGAGGCGACGCAGCACCGGCTCGACCCGGTCGATGAGCAACTCGGCCAGCACCCGGAGCTCGGCCGCCAGGTCCCGCCGGCCCTCATCCATCGCCGGACTCTTCCGGTACGTCCGCCTTCTGCAGGTTCTCCGGCCACAGCGCCGGGTCGGGAGCGAAGGTCACGGACAGCACGCCGTCGTCGACGCCGGCACCGGTGACCACGCACCGACGCAGCACCGACGCCAACCGCAGTCGTCGTCGACTGCCCTGCGCACTCACGATCACGTCGTCCTCCACCCGACCCACCGCCACCGAGTCCGTGTCGACGAACGGCAGCGGGACGTCCATCACGTACACCGAGTCCAGGCCCTGCCCGGACTCGTGCCGCACCCGCGGCGACAGCGCGGGCAGCGCGCCGCCGTGTCCGGCCGCCACCTGCCCGTTCAGGTCGGCCGCGACGGCCCCCAGAGCAGTCGACCCTACCGGCTCGGTGGGCTGGGCCGACACGACGTCGACGCGGAGGTCGCCCACCGCGCCGCGGAACTCCGCCAGCGCCGCGCGATGCTCCGCGTGCGCCCGGTCCATCCAGAACACGCCGGGATGCGTGCCCAGCACGGACGACGGCGCCCCGGCCCCGAGGTCCGGGATCACCCCCACGGCCACCACACGATCGACGCGGACGCCGTGGAAACTGGTGACGGCCACCAGCTCTCGCGCCGTTGCGAAGGACCGCGCAGTCGGACGCGAGACGACGACGGCAGAGGTCCGTCCGTCGTCCTCGAGCACGGCGGTGACCGACGTCGCCGCCGCCACGACACGATCGACGAGCTCCACCAGGACGGCCGCGCGGACGTCCTGGCCCGTCGAGGCCACGACGCGGGCATGACGTGGCCAGATGCGTTCGACGTACCCCGCGACAGCTCCGGGGGTCGCGACGATCTCCCGCCAGGACATCGGTCCGGGGCAGTCGACGATCACGTCGTCCCACTCGCCGCTGTCGGCGACGCGCACCACCTCGAGCAGCGCGGTGAGCGGCTCGGCGCCCGGCAGCGACGTCAGCTCCTCGGGATCCGGCAGCGTCGGACCGGCGCCGTGGTCGTGGCGTCCGGCCATCGCCAGAGCCGTGGTCAGCAGGCGGTACTGCGATTCGAGAACGGCCGAGGGGTCGATGCGCAGCACCTCGACTGCGACGTCGGACACCAGGTCCGACGGATCCGCGCCGTCGACCGACGCGAGGAGCACACGCCGACCGGCGCGGTGTGCGTCGACGGCCAGGGCCGCGGCGACGGTGGACTTGCCCGCACCGCCGGCTCCGACGACGAACGTGATCCGCGCGGCGGTCTCGGGAACGCGATCGCTCAGCCTTCGACTCGCTTCTTCAATTCCTTCAACGCGGTGTCGGTGATGACCTTCTCCGCCTTGCGCTTGAACAAGCCGATCATGGGAATGGCGAGATCGACCGTCAGTTCGTAGGTCACCTCGGTGCTTCCGGCACCTTTCTCGGTGAGCACATAGGACCCGACCTGGGACTTCTGCATCTCCCCCGCGACGAGCGTCCACGACACCGCGGTGCCGTCCGGCCGCCAGTCGTACTCGAGCTCGTAGGTGTCCTTGACCATGCCCGCGTCGAGCACGAACCGGACCCGGCGAGCCCGGCCGGACTCCCCCTCCTCGAGGATCTCGACCGACTTGGCCGCGGTGACCCATTCCGGATACCTGGGGAAATCGGCGATGACCGCCATCACCTCGTCCGGCGCCGCTCCGACGACGATCGATTTCGTGGTCTTGTCTGCCATGGAACTCGTTCCCTCCGCGCCGCGTGCCGTCACCTGATCGGCGTCCGTGTACCCACATGATCGACCGTCCGGTGGCACCGCCCGAACGGCGGGGTCGGTTCCTGTCGCCGCGAGTACCCGCGAGTCAGGACCGAAGCCCCGGGACCGGCGGTTCTCCCGCCGCCCGCCCGGCCTCGAGGAGCGCCTTGATCTCGAACGACATCTGCTTGCCCAGTACTCGTCGGCGGTGGGTGGACGGTTCCTGCACTCCGTCGGTCGGCTCCGCGTGCAGGAAGTAGTGGAGTACGACGCCGTCGAGCATCGGCTCGAGCCACACCTCCATGGTTCCCTGGAGCTGTCCCCCGACGACCCAGCGGACACCCTTCTCGGCCCGGTCCTCCTGGACCGTGACGGTGAGACCCGGGAACCAGGCCCGCCATCGACGGGTGTCCGACACGAGCGCCGCGACGTCCTCGGCCCGTGCTGCGACGAACGTCTGGTCGGCGACCTGCACACTGCTCATGCGGACCAGAATCCCACGTGCCCTCGTCGACGGCGTCGACGACCTCGGTCGACGAGCACGTGCCGGTGACATCCGGGGAATGGACAGGATTACTGTGAAGCCTCGTCCGAAACCGCTACGACATCGGAGGAATCCGTGCGCGAGTTCACCGTCCCGGCACCATTCACCATCGAGGACGACGCGTCGGTGGTCGACGCCGTGTTCGCGCACGAGAAGACCCGGCCCGACGTCGTGGTGTACCGCCGCGCCACCCGCGACGGGTGGTCGGACGTTCGCGCAGCGGACTTCGCGGCCCAGGTTCGCGCAGTGGCCAAGGGGCTCATCGCATCCGGCGTGAAGCAGGGCGACCGGGTCGCCCTCATGTCGTCGACCCGCTACGAGTGGCCCCTGCTCGACTACGCGATCTGGTCCGCCGGCGCCGTCACGGTTCCGGTGTACGAGACGTCCTCGTCGGACCAGGTGCGGTGGATCCTCGAGAACTCGGGCGCCGCCGCGATGATCGCCGAGACGGTGGCCCACACGAACATCCTCACCGACATCCTTCCCGTGCTGCCGGGTGTCGCGACGGTCCTGCAGATCGACGCCTCCGCCGAGCGGCCCGGCGCCATCGACGTCCTCACCGACGCCGGTGCCCAGACCACCGACGCGACGGTGGCCGACCGCGTCGCGGCGCTGCGCTCCTCGGACCCGGCGACGCTCGTCTTCACCTCCGGCACCACGGGACGGCCGAAGGGCTGCGTGCTCACGCACTCCAACCTGATCGCCGAGTCCCGCGGTATCGCCGCCAGTTCCATCGGCCGCATGCTCACCGAGGGACGCACCACCCTGATGTTCCTGCCGATGGCCCACGTGCTGGCACGTGCGGTGTCCATCGCCGCCTTCGACCAGGGCGCGACACTCGGGCACACCCACGACATCCCGCACCTCGTCGACAACTTCGGCTCGTTCCGACCGCACTTCATCCTCAGCGTCCCGCGCGTGTTCGAGAAGGTGTACAACACCGCGCGTCAGAAGGCTCACGGCGACGGCAAGGGCAAGATCTTCGACGCGGCCGCCGACACCGCCGTCGCCTACAGCGCGGCGCGGGACACCGGTGGCCCGTCGATCGTGCTGCGCGCCAAGCACGCTGTGTTCGACCGTCTGGTCTACGGCAAGCTTCGCGCAGCGCTCGGTGGGCAGTGCGAACTCGCCATCTCGGGCGGCGCCCCGCTGGGTGAGCGCCTCGCGCACTTCTACCGCGGCATCGGTGTGACCATCTACGAGGGTTACGGCCTGACCGAGACCACCGCCGCGGCAGCGGTGAACACGCCGGACGAACAGCGCATCGGCACCGTCGGAAAGCCGTTGCCGGGCAACGCCGTCCGCATCGCCGACGACGGCGAGATCCTGCTCAAGGGCGGCGTGGTCTTCGAGGGCTACTGGAAGAACGACGACGCCACCGCCGAGGCGCTGACCGACGGGTGGTTCCACACCGGCGATCTCGGCGCCGTGGACGAGGACGGCTTCATCGCCATCACCGGGCGCAAGAAGGAGATCATCGTGACGGCGGGTGGCAAGAACGTCTCACCCGCCGGCCTCGAGGACTCGCTGCGGGCCAGTGCGCTCATCGGTCAGGCCATGGTCGTCGGTGACCAGAAGCCGTTCATCGGCGCGCTCATCACCATCGACCCCGATGCGTTCCCCGGCTGGAAGCAGCGCAACGGCAAGGACGAGGGCGCCACCGTCGCCGACCTGACGAAGGATCCCGACCTCGTCGCGGAGATCGATGCTGCCGTGGCCGAAGCCAACAAGACGGTCTCGCACGCGGAGTCCATCAAGAAGTACCGGATCCTGCCGGCGGACTTCACCGAAGAGGGCGGCGAGCTGACCCCGACGATGAAGCTCAAGCGCGCCGTGGTCCAGAAGTCCTACGCGAGCGACATCGAGGCCATCTACAGCAAGTGAGCCAGTCGGGCGGCGAGGTCGTCCCACCGCCACTCGGTGGAGACGAACTCGCGTCCCGCGGCCCCCATCGCCGCGGCGCGGTCACGATCGGACAGCACGTCCACGACGGCGCGCCGGACGTCGTCGACCGAGGTGCCGTCGACGGTTGTGCCGGTGACGCCCTCGACGACGGTCTCCGGCGCTCCACCCGACCGGCCCGCGACCACCGGTACGCCGGACGCGGACGCCTCGAGGAACACGATGCCCAGGCCCTCGACGTCCAGACCGGCACCGCGGGTGCGACACGGCATGGCGAACACGTCGGCGAGGGTGTGGTGTGCCGCCAGTTCCTCGGCCGGCACCGACCCCGTGAACACGACGTGATCCGCCACCCCGCACGACTGCGCCAGAGCCCTTAGGGTGTCGCCGTACGGACCGCCGCCGACGACGACCAACACGGCCCCGTCGATCTCCGCACGAATCCCCGGTAGCGCCCGGATCAGCATGTCCTGTCCCTTGCGCGGCACCAACCGCGACAGGCACAGGACGGTCGGCCGATCACCCAGGCCGTAGCGCGCGCGCAGTGTCTCCCGTGCCGACGTGTCGGGCGCGAACACGGTCGAGTCGACCCCCGGCGGCACGTGTTCGAGGGCCGCGTCCGCCCCGAAGGCCGCGGCGAATCGGCCGCGCGTGTAACGGCTGACGAAGGTGACGACGTCCGCCGTCGAGCCGATACGACCGAGCACCTGCCGCGCCGCCGGCAGCATCGACCAGCCCACCTCGTGACCGTGGGTGGAGGCCACGACGCGCTCGGCTCCGGCACGGCGCAGGTGCGGTCCGAGCACGGCGAGCGGAGCAGCGGCCCCGAACCACACCGTGTCGCACTGTCGGTCGGCCACCAGCCTGGCCGCCCGACGGGCAACGTCCGGTGTCGGAAGCATCAACGTCGTCGGGTGCCGCACCACCTCGAAGGGCTGCTCCGCGTCGAACCGCACGTGGGAGTCGCCACGCCACCGCGGTGCGTAGACCACCAGTTCGTCCGCGGGCAACAGCTGGGCGAAGGTGTGCAGATACGACTGGATGCCGCCGCGCCGCGGAGGAAAGTCATTGGTCACCAGCAGCGTTCGACGCATGGGACCACCGTAGACGGAGACCGCCGTCAGCTCTGCCCGGCGGCCTGTTCCGCCACCCACTGCCCCCACTGCGCGAGGAAGTCGACGGTGCCGAAGCCCAGCGTGGCCGAGAAGACCGAATCGGTCACGGTGGGATCGGTCGGTCCGGCCGCGAAACGGTCGTACAGCTGCCGGAGCACCGGCTCCCCGAACCGGTCGGCGACGAACGAGGCCACCGACCAGGCGGACTCGTACGCGATCGATCCGCGACTGCCACCCGCGGCGAAGTCCGAGTCCTCCGGGAGGACCCTGGGCGGTCCCGCCGCGCGGACCACGGCCGCGAGGGTGGGCGCGATCTCGTCGAAGGACAGTCCCGAGCCTCGATAGCCCGAGTAGTCGGCGAAACCCTCGAGCATCCACAGGGGCGCGTCCTCCCCGGTGACCGCGCGCATGGCCACGTGGGTGAGCTCGTGGCGCAGCACGGTGCGGCGGGTCGAGTCGGTGAGCCGGTCCGGCGCAGTCGGGCCGAAGACGATGCGCTGGCCGGTGACCAGGCCCCCGCGGACCGGATCCGCGATCGTCGAGGCCGCGACATCGGTGGACGTGAATCCGTCTGCCGCACTGATGAACTCGGCATCGGAACCGGTGACCGTCAGGACCGCGCGGCGCGACCATCCGAGCCCGGCGAACTCGGTCACGGCCGCCACCGCGGAGGGCAGCTCCGCGGCGAGGTCGTCGATGAAGGCGCGCTGCGCCTCGTGACCCACGACGAGCGACGTGGTCGACCCGGTGGCGACCCGCTCCGTGACCACCGGCCCGAAGTCCCACGGGCCACGCCACGTGGTGCGCCCGTACTGCGGCAGGTCGGCATCGGAGACCAGACGCCACGTGTCGCCCCGACGAGCGACGACGAGTGCGATGTCGCGACTCGTGGAACCGATGTCGGCGTCGGCCCAGGCGTAGCGCAGTGCGACGTTCGGCGCCCACACCTCGGTGGCCGCGAGTGCATCCGCCCGATCGACCGGCACCGGAGTCTCCGGACCCGGAGTGATCTCGTAGCCGAAGTCGGACAGCGGCAGACCGCGCAGCGCCTGCGCGCGGGCGATCTCGCGATCAGCGAATCCCGGGTCAGCGTCGGAGTCGATCAACTCGCGCAGCGCGGCCTCGTCGTCGGAGCGGAGTGCGGCCGTCCATAAGTCGAGCAGTGCCGTGACACCGACGGTGCGGGCGTCCGGGCCCGCAGTCGTCGTGGGCGTCTGCTCGTCGGGTGCCGACGGCGAACACGCCACCAGAAGGGAGAGAACCAGGCCCAGCGCCGCCAGGGCGCGGACCGTCAGTAGCGGCGAGCGCCGTAGAAGGGCCACGATGCCATCGACTCGACACGAACGGGAACACCGAAGGTCGATGCATGGACCACGTTGCCGTTACCGGCGTAGAGACCCACGTGCGATGCGTCGGGATAGAACAGGACCACGTCGCCGGGCTGGAGGTTCGCCTTGTCGACGGGGGTGCCGCCGGCGGCCTGCGCCTGACTCGACCGCGGGAGAGTCTTACCGATCTGCTTGTAGGCCCACACCACGAGGCCCGAGCAGTCGTACCCGTCCGGGCCGGTCGCACCCCACACGTACGGCTTGCCGATCTGCGTGAACGCGGCCGACAGTGCTCCGGCCTGCGATCCCGGCGGGAGGGCGCCGAGGATGGCGGAGGGATCGAAGCCCGGCGGGAACGCGGCGCCGGCCAGCCCCTGCTTCTCCGTGTCGGACAGCGAACCGAACGCGGCGACGACATCGGCTATCTCGCTCTGCAGACGGCTCTGCTTGCCCTGCAGGTCGTCGCTGACAGCTTTCGCCTGCTCCGTGGCCACCCGGGCCGCGTCGGCGGACTGCTGTGACGCCGCCTCGGCTGCCGCTGCGGCGTCGCTGGCCTCCCGGAAGGTGCCGACGGTGGCGGCCGCGTCGGTGGAGATGATGTCGAGAGCGGACATCTGGTCGAGTAACTGCTGCGGGGAATCACTGACCATGACCGCGAAGAGCCGGTTCGTCCGAGCGCCCTGGTAGTTGGCACGGGCGATCTTGTCGACGGCGGGCCGCACCGTGTCGATCTGCGCCGTGGCCGCGTCGAGGGCGGCACGGTCGGCGTCGTGTCGAGCGTCCGCCTCCTGCTGGGCGGCGAGCTTCGCGTCGAGCTCGATCTGGGCGTTGTGCATCGCCTCGGTGGTCTGCTCGGACTCGCGCGAGAGATCGGTGAGCTTCGTGACCGCCTCGGAGGCGGACGCGCCGGGAACCGGGTCGGCGCCGGCGGGACCGGCGGGGAGGACGGCGATCGCCGCTGTCATCGCACTCACGATCACCAGTCCACGCAGTCTCGTACGAGAAGTGGGACGAACGCGGGGGTGGACCGATGACGGCACGATGAACGGTTCTCCGATCTGGACGAGTCCGGGTCGCTCGGCGGCGCGGATGATGGCCGAGGACGTCACGGAAAGATTACGACGCGAACGATGATTCTGTCCACGAAGCCCGAGAACCCGTCGAAAACGGCGGATTCACCGACTGACGCCGCACAGAACCGACCGGGCGATCGGTTTCGTGCGGCGTCAGGGTGTCGAGCGAAGGTGTCGCTGCGTCAGGCGTAGCGACGTGCGCCGTCGAAGGGCATCGACGACAGCGGAGCGATCTTGACGGGCTGGCTCTCGGTGGACGCGTGGACGACGTTGCCGTTGCCCACGTACATGCCGGAGTGCGAGCCGCCGTAGAAGGACACGACGTCGCCGGGCTTCAGATCCGCCTGCGAGACGGGCACGCCGGCCGCGGCCTGGTCGTAGCTCGTGCGGGGAAGCTCGATACCGGCCTGCTGGTACGCCCACTTCATGAGACCGGAGCAGTCGAACGCACTGGGGCCTGCGGCTCCGTAGACGTACGGTGCGCCGACCTTGCTCTCGGCTGCCTGCACGGCGACCTGCGCGGCGCTGGACTGCGGTGCGGCCGGGCCGGGAAGCGCGGGGACCTGCGGCATGGGGGGAAGCTGGCTCAGGATCTGGTCCGGGACCTCGAAGGTGCCGATACCGGGGATCTCCACCGGTGCCGCGAAGGCGGGGGCGGCGGGGATGGCGACAGCGCCTGCGGTGAGCGCGCCGGCGACGAGAACGTTGCGGACCGGCCGCGAGGCAGTGCTGGGTTTGCGGTGTTTCGCCACGAAAAGATGTGCTCCGTTTCTTCCTGATATCCGCCGACCGAGTTAGCTGACGGGTTCGGGCTGGGAAGATCAGCCCTACCCGACGAGCCGCTGGTGCGACTGCGACGGGATTCACCCCGGTGTAACGGTGGGTTCCCGGTACGACCACCCGGAAGAGGCGGCCGATTAGGCGGTGACCTTGCGGCGCAGTCCCTGGTGGCTCTGCTCGACTCCGCAATGTCTCGGAAAGATTACGAAACGGCATCCCCGATGTCGAGCCCAGCCGACTCGTGTCGCGAAACGATCACGGTCCGACTCACCCCGCGGCGTGCTCCGGCCCCGCAGCGGGTCGGTCGTGGCCGGTCTCCTGCGGTGAGGGAATTTCTCTGCCTACCAACCGCAACCGGGGCACCAACCCGCTTTCCGCCAGAACGGCCATCGCCTCCTGTTCGTCCTGCTCGAGACGCATTCTGCGCGTGGCGAAGGGGGCGTCACGCGGGCCGCCGGCCGACGCCGCGGGCATGCCCGGCACCCCCAGCAACACCGAGACGACACAGTCCGAACACGCGTCTCCGCGCACGGTGCACTCGCCGCAATCGACAATCATGTGATCTCCGTCTCATTGTGGTTCACGGTCTCTCGCCGTGATGTTCAGCCCGGATCACACCCGATCCGACGCTCGATCACGCCTCGGAAACGGACGCTAACGACGTGCACCGACACGGCGTGCTCGTCGTGGACGGACCGGGTTCCTGTCGGTGGGACCACCTACGGTGACGCACGTGACTGATGGGGCGACTGTGGTGTCGGGGCATGCACGCGGTGTGCAGCTCGCATTCGACGAACTGGACCAGTCGTTGCGGGACACGACCTTCGTGGTGGTGGACCTCGAGACCACCGGAGGCCGACCGGGCGAGGACGCGATCACCGAGATCGGTGCCGTCAAGGTTCGCGGCGGCCGGGTGATCGGTGAGATGGCGACGCTCGTGGACCCGGGCCGGTCCATTCCGCCCGCCATCGTCGCGTTGACGGGCATCACCGGTGCGATGCTTCTCGACGCCCCTCGTATCGAGCGGGTCCTGCCCACCTTCGTCGAGTTCGCCCGCGGCAGCGTGCTGGTGGCGCACAACGCGCGCTTCGACACCGCGTTCCTCCGCGCGGCGGCGACGCGAATGGATCTGGCGTGGCCGTCGTTCCGGGTGCTGTGCACCGTCACGCTCGCCCGGCGGGTGCTCACCCGTGACGAGGCGCCCTCGGTCAAGCTGTCCTCGCTCGCCACCCTCTTCCAGGTGTCCACCAGGCCCACCCACCGGGCTCTCGACGACGCACGGGCCACGGTCGACGTGCTGCACGGGCTGATCGAACGGGTGGGCAACCAGGGCGTCCACAGCTACGCCGAACTCGTCGACTACCTGCCGACGGTGTCCTCGGCGCACCGCGCCAAACGCACGCTCGCGGCGGGCCTTCCGCACGCCCCCGGTGTCTATCTCTTCCGCGGACCGTCCGACGAGGTGCTCTACGTCGGCACCTCGCGCAACCTCCACCGCCGCGTCCGGAACTACTTCACGGGATCCGAGACCCGCGGACGCATGAAGGAGATGGTCGCCCTCGCGACCCGGGTCGACCACGTCGAGTGCAGCCATGCCATCGAGGCGGGCGTGCGCGAACTGAGGCTCATCAGTGCGCACACGCCCCCGTACAACCGTCGATCGAAGTACCCCCGCAAGGGCTGGTGGCTGACCCTGACGAGCGAGGCGTTCCCGCGCATCTCCATCGTCCGGACACCGGCGCCCGGCGCGCTCGGACCGTTCTCCGTTCGCGGGGCGGCCGCCGAGGCCGCCGCTCTCGTCGCCGAGCACACCCGGCTGCGCTCCTGCACCCACCGCATCGCCGCCTCGGCGGTGCACGACTGTTCCACCGAGGCCGTCGGTGGATGCACGGCGGCGACGGCGAGCCCGCTCACTCCCGAGGAGTACGCCGACGCGCCCGTCGCCTTCCGTGCTCTCACCGAGGGTGCCGACGCAGCGGTGCTCGATGCCGTCGCCGCCCGGATCGACGCACTGTCCGAGGATCTGCTCTTCGAGTCCGCGGCCCGCCTGCGCGACCGCGCGGCCACCCTGTTGACGGCCCTGCGGTCGGTGCAGCGGCTGCAGGCACTCGCGGCCATCGAGCAGTTGATCGCCGCCCGCCGCGCCGACGACGGCGGGTGGGAGTTCGTCGTCGTCCGGCACGGACGTCTCGCCAGTGCCGGTCGTTCCCGCCGCGGCGTCGCACCCATGCCCGTGGTGGAAGCACTCGTCGCCGGTGCGGAGACCGTCGTGCCGGACGCCACTCCCCTACGCGGTGCCACGCCGGAGGAGGTGGCGCTGATCGCGCGGTGGCTCGAGTCGGGTGGCGTCCGCATCGTCGACACCACGGACGGATGGTGCGAACCGGCGCACGGAGCGGGGCGATGGGCACAGTGGTGCGCCGCCGTGCGCGACGTCGGACGCCGCGAGAAGGAACGCACGATGGCCTGGGGATGACCGCACGGCCGAGAACTAGGCTGACCCGCAGTTCGCCCTCTCACGACAGTTCGGAAGGTTCACCATGATCACCGCCATCGTTCTGATCCACGCCGAGGTGCACTCCATTCCGGAGACCGCGCGTGCCGTCGCCGACGTACCGGGTGTGTCCGAGGTGTACTCGTGCGCCGGCGACGTCGACCTGATCGCCGTGGTCAAGGTGCGTACGCACGAGGAGATCGCCGAGGTGATCACCGGGCGCGTCAACCGCGTCACCGGCGTGGTGCGGACAGACACGCACATCGCGTTCAAGTCCTACTCGAGCGCCGACGTCGACGCGGGCTTCTCCATCGGCGAGTGACTCAGGCCGACGTGAACGCCGCCCATCGCGTCAGCAGGGTCTGAGCGGCTCCGTCGTCCACCGCGGCGGCTGCCGTCGTCAACGCACCGGCCATCGCGTCCTCGAGCGAACCGTCGACGCCGCGGAACGCCGCGATGGCACCTGCTGCATTGAGCAGCACCGCGTCCCGCACGGGGCCTCGTTCGCCGCCGAACACCCGACGCGCCACGTCCGCGTTGTGTGCGGCGTCCCCGCCTCGGAGGGCGTCGAGGGACACCCGCTCGATACCGAGATCGCGTGGATCGAGCACCGCGTGGTCGACGACACCGTTCCGGACGATGCGCACCGAGGTGGTCGTCGACGTGGTGATCTCGTCCAGCCCGTCGTCGCCGCGCACCACGAGGACGGAGTTGCCGCGCGCCGCGAACACGCCCGCGACGACGTCGATGAGATCGTCGAACGCGCATCCCACCAGACCGGCGCGCGGACTCGCAGGGTTCGTCAGCGGCCCGAGGACGTTGAAGGCCGTGGGGATGCCGATCTCCTTGCGAGGCGCCGCAGCGAAGCGCAGCGCCGGGTGGAACACGGGCGCGAAGCAGAACCCGATGCCCAGCTCGGCGACACTCGCCGCGACCCGCTCCGGCCCCTGGTCGATACGCACGCCCAGCGCTTCCAACACGTCGGCTCCGCCGCTTTTGGACGAGGCGGCCCGGTTGCCGTGCTTGACCACCCGAATTCCCGCGGCCGCCACGACCACCGACGCCATCGTCGAGATGTTCACCGTGTGGGACCGATCGCCGCCCGTACCGACGATGTCGACGACGTCGTCGTCCACGGGCACGCGCTTGGCGTGGCCGAGCATCGAGTCGGCCAGTCCGCGCAGTTCGTCCGACGTGGGGCCCTTCATCTTGAGGGCGACACCGAAGGCAGCGATCTGGGCCGCGGTGGCGTTGTCCGACATGATCTCGTCCATCGCCCACGCCGTGTCGGCACCCGTCAGGTCCTGGCGTGATGCCAGGGCCCCGAGGACCTGTGCCCATGTACGCGTGCCATCCCCAGCGCTCATGAGCGGGAAGCCTAGTGCTCCGGCGATGCGTCCTCGGCAGCCGGTTGGAGGGCGTCCCAGCCCAGTACCACCCCGTCGCGCCGTTGGGCCAACCCCGCCATCCGTGACCGTTCCTGCGAGCAGTGCAGCGCGTCGAGCACCTGCACCCGCTGCAGCACCAGGACGGTCGCGTCGGAGACACCGCCGGGCAGATGCCCGGGAGTCTGCGCCATGGGACCTGCGGTCGCCTCGCTGTATCCGTCCTGCGCCGCCACCGACACCGCGTCGGCGATCTGATCGGCGGGGAGGAGCAGGTGGTGGCGCAACACCACGTCGTCGTCCGCGGACCAGAGGGGGTCCGTGTGCGCCGCGCGCTCGAGGGTCGTCGAGCACGCCTCCACGTCGTCGAAGCACGACGCGACCACGACGAGGTCGGTGCGAGTGGGGTCGAGGGGCTCCGGAGCCGCCCGGCCGAACAGCCGCTGCCACCACCGTGTCCGCCCACGACCAGAGCCCGAAGTCATGTCACGACAGTGCCAGATGCCGCTGGAACCGGTTCCGGAGTCGCTCGGGAGGCATCGAGTCTGAAGCTCGGGTCGAGACTCCGGCGTGCGGGATACATCACGGGCGCGGGGGTCGACGGAACCCGGTCCGACGTGCACAGACGAGTACTATTGAACAGAAAGTCCAGGAAGACGGGCCGACCGGACCACGAGGAGACATTCTGTGTCACGCGCGCGCGAACGATGCTCGACTCGCCAATACCGCCCCGGCTATGCCATCCGTACTACGACGAGTCATACTTCTCGATGTGACGAGCGCAGTAGGTACTTCGGGATCCGCCATCACCCAGCGTGTCCACTCGCTGAACCGACCGAACATGGTCAGCGTGGGCACCATCGTGTGGCTGTCCAGCGAGTTGATGTTCTTTGCCGGCCTCTTCGCGATGTATTTCGTCGCGCGGGCTCAGGCCGCTCCCGGCCAGTGGCCGCCGGAGCCGACCGAGCTCAACCTGACGCTGGCCGTCCCCGTGACCGCGGTGCTCATCGCATCGTCCTTCACCTGCCAGCTGGGCGTGTTCGCCGCCGAGCGTGGCGACGTGTTCGGACTGCGTCGCTGGTACACGATCACTCTGGCCATGGGCGCGTTCTTCGTCGCCGGCCAGGGCTACGAGTACTACCACCTCGTCCACGAGGGCACCTCGATCTCGAGCAGCGTCTACGGCTCCGTCTTCTACATCACCACCGGCTTCCACGGCCTGCACGTGATCGGCGGTCTGATCGCCTTCGTCTTCCTGATCGCCCGCACCCTGGTCAGCAAGTTCACGCCGGCTCAGGCCACCGCCGCCATCGTCGTGTCGTACTACTGGCACTTCGTCGACATCGTCTGGATCGCGCTGTTCGCGACGATCTACTTCATCCGCTGACCGAGCAGGCGTCGAATACCCGATGACAGCCTCATCGGTCGCATCCGACAAGCCGTCCCGACACGACAAGGGATACAGATGAGTTCCTCTCCCCCCGCCACTCCCGACGACGACGGCACTGTCGTGTCCGCCGGTACGCCGGACGCCTCGGCGACCAAGGCGCGTCGCAAGCGTCGTACCCGTCGCCGGGTCAGTGGCGCCATGGCGCTGTTCATGGGTCTCGTCGGCGCGGGCTTCCTCGCCGCCGCCCTCACCCCCGACGCCCAGGTCGCCACCGCGCAGGAAGACAGCGCGGCCATGGTGCGCGAAGGCCAGCAGATCTACGACACGTCCTGCGTGACGTGCCACGGCGCAAACCTCCAGGGTGTCCAGGACCGCGGACCGTCCCTCATCGGCGTCGGCGAAGCAGCCGTCTACTTCCAGGTCTCTTCCGGTCGCATGCCGATGGCGCGCAACGAGGCCCAGGCCGAGCGGAAGCCCCCGAAGTACAACCAGTCGCAGGTCGACGCTCTCGGCGCCTACATCCAGGCCAACGGCGGCGGACCCACGGTGGTGCGCACCGACAACGGTGAGATCGCGCAGGACTCACTCCGTGGCGGCGACATCGCCCGCGGCAGCGAGCTCTTCCGCCTCAACTGCGCGTCCTGCCACAACTTCACCGGTCGCGGCGGCGCGCTGTCCTCGGGCAAGTACGCACCCACACTCGACCCGGCGAACGAGCAGCAGATCTACCAGGCGATGGTCACCGGCCCGCAGAACATGCCCAAGTTCTCGGACCGCCAGCTCACGCCCGAAGAGAAGAAAGACATCATCGCTTACGTCAAGTCCTCCTCCGAGACGCAGCCTCCCGGTGGATACGGACTCGGCGGCTTCGGCCCCGGTACGGAAGCCATCGCCATCTGGGTGGTCGGCATCGGAGCGGTCGTCGCAGCAGCACTGTGGATCGGAGTGAGGTCATGAGCGACGACAACCGCAAGGACGACGGCGTGCCCGGCGATCCGAACAAGTTCCCCGAGGGCTTCGACCCGGACCGCAAGTACACGGACGAGGAACTGGCCGCCATGAGCCGCGACGAGCTCGTCGCACTCGGCACCAACCTCGATCACGTGGACGTGGCGTTCCGTCGCGCACGCTGGCCCGTCCCCGGAACCAAGGCCGAGAAGCGCGCCGAGCGCAGCGTCAGCCTCTGGTTCTTCCTGGCGGGTGTGTCGGCCGTGGCCTTCATCGCCATCTACCTGTTCTGGCCGTGGCAGTACGCCGGCATGGGCGAGGACAGCTATGGGCTGTACAGCCTGTACACACCGCTCATCGGTCTCACCATGGGTCTCGCGATCATCGGTGTCGGCGTCGGTGCCGTGCAGTTCACCAAGAAGTTCATCCCCGAAGAGGTGTCCATCCAGGATCGCCACGACGGTGGATCGAGCGAGGTGGACAAGAAGACGGTCGTCGCCGAGCTCAGCGACTCCTTCGACACCTCCACGCTGGGTCGACGCAAGATGATCAAGCGCAGCCTCGTCTTCGGCGGCGGCGCGCTCGGCGTCATGTCGATCCTCCCGCTCGGCGGTCTGATCAAGAACCCGTGGGCCGAGGGCGACGAGTCCTCGCTCTGGGTCTCGGGTTGGACGCCGAACTACGAGGGCGAGACCGTCTACCTGCGTCGCTACACCGGACGCGTCGACGACATCGTTCTCGTCCGCCCGGAGGATCTCGACGCCGGCGCCATGGAGACCGTCTTCCCGTTCCGTGAGTCGGAGCGTGGCAACGAGGAGGAGCTCTCGCATGCACTGAAGGGCATCCGCAACGCGGTCATGCTCATCCGTCTGCGTACCGAGGACGCCGACCGCACCATCAAGCGGAAGGGCCAGGAGAGCTTCAACTACGGCGACTACTTCGCCTACTCGAAGATCTGCACCCACCTCGGGTGCCCCACATCGTTGTACGAGCAGCAGACCAACCGGATCCTGTGCCCGTGCCACCAGTCGCAATTCGACGCGTTGGAGTACGCCAAGCCGATCTTCGGACCGGCCGCCCGCGCTCTTCCGCAGCTGCCCATCACGGTCAACGACGAGGGCTACCTCGTCGCCGCGGGCGATTTCATCGAGCCGCTCGGACCCGCCTACTGGGAACGTCCGGCCGGAGTACACGAGCAGGAGAGCGCTTCTGCTGCGTCGTCATCGGAAGGTTCACGATGAGTCCATCCATCGCCACGCTCGCTGCGAAGCAAGCCGAGGACGTCGACTCCCGCTATCACCTCTCAGCGGGTATGCGTCGTCAGATCAACAAGGTCTTCCCCACCCACTGGTCGTTCCTGCTGGGTGAGATCGCGCTGTACAGCTTCGTCATCCTGCTGCTGTCCGGTACGTACCTGACCCTCTTCTACGACCCCTCCATGACGGAGACCACCTACCAGGGCGCCTACGCTCCCCTACGCGGTGTCGAGATGACCAAGGCGTACGCCACCACGCTGGACCTGTCCTTCGAGGTGCGCGGCGGTCTGTTCATCCGTCAGATCCACCACTGGGCAGCTCTGCTGTTCGCCTGCTCGATCATCGTGCACATGATGCGCATCTTCTTCACCGGTGCGTTCCGTCGCCCGCGTGAGGCGAACTGGGTCATCGGCTCGCTGCTGCTCATCCTGGCGATGTTCGAGGGCTTCTTCGGCTACTCGCTCCCCGACGACCTGCTGTCCGGTACCGGGCTGCGCGCCGCCTTCTCGGGCATCACGATCTCCATCCCGGTCATCGGAACGTGGATGCACTGGCTGATCTTCAACGGTGACTTCCCCGGCACGCTGATCATCCCGCGCCTGTACGTCGCGCACGTGCTGCTCCTGCCCGCCATCATCCTGGCGCTCATCGCAGCTCACCTCGCGCTCGTCTGGTACCAGAAGCACACGCAGTTCCCCGGCCCCGGCCGCACCGAGACCAACGTGGTGGGTGTCCGCATCCTCCCGGTCTTCGCGGTCAAGTCCGGCGCCTTCTTCGCCATGACCTTCGGTGTCCTCGCGGTCATGGGTGGAGTACTGCAGATCAACCCGGTGTGGGCCCTGGGCCCGTACAACCCGTCGCAGGTCTCCGCCGGCTCACAGCCCGACTTCTACATGATGTGGACGGACGGACTGGCTCGACTGTGGCCCGCGTGGGAGCTCTACATCGGCAACTACATGATCCCGGCCGTCTTCTGGGTCGCCGTCATCATGGGTGCGGTGTTCGCGATCATGATCGCGTACCCCTGGATCGAGAAGCGCTTCACCAAGGACGACGCTCACCACAACCTGCTGCAGCGTCCCCGCGACGTTCCGGTGCGTACCGCGGTCGGCGCCATGGCGATCGCCTTCTACGTGGTCCTGACGCTCAGCTGCGTCAACGACATCATCGCGTACAAGTTCTCGATCTCCCTGAACGCGATGACCTGGATCGGCCGCATCGGCCTCGTGGTCCTGCCTCCGATCGTCTACCTGCTGACCTACCGCTTCTGCATCGGTCTCCAGCGCAGCGATCGCCAGGTGCTCGAGCACGGCATCGAGACGGGTGTCATCAAGCGTCTGCCCCACGGCGCCTACGTCGAGATCCACCAGCCCCTCGGCCCGGTCGACGATCACGGCCACCCGATCCCGCTCGAGTACCAGGGTGCTGCGATCCCGAAGAAGATGAACAAGCTCGGTTCCGCCGGCAAGCCCGGCTCGGGCAGCATCTTCACTCCGGACTCGGACGAGGAGCACCGGCTGCACGAGCGTCTGTCGCACGAGGGTGAGCACGATCAGCTCACCATGCTCCGCACCTACCAGGCGAAGATCCTGTCGCAGGGCAACGGGCACTCGAACGGCAACGGCTCGTCCAACGGCCACGGCTCGTCCAACGGCCACTCGAACGGCAACGGCTCGTCCAACGGCAACGGTCACGGACCGGAGTCCAACGGGCACTGAGCGACCCGCTGAACGGTAGAAGAGGCGCCACCCACTCGGGTGGCGCCTCTTCTCGTCTGTCCCCTCCCCCACCGCTCGTTCCCGCACCCGTCGTCGCTCGGCGAGGCGGGGTGTCAGCGCAGTCCGAGATCCGCGCCGGCGGATCGGGATGCCACCCACCCCTCTTGTGTGCAGTGATCCGCGCCCACCGCGGATCACTGCACACGAAAGCCCCGCTCCAGCAGATCCGGTGCACTGGACCGTGTGGAGCGCGGGCTACTGCACTGGATCCCACCGCCCCGCCGAGGCGAGGAACGGCAGCAGCGCGTCGACGAGGTGGTGCGGGGCCTCCTCGGCCATGTGGTGTCCCGAATCGATGCCGTGCCCGACGACGCCCGGCGCCCACGCACGCCAGATGGTCAACGGATCGCCGTACAACTCCTCAAGGTCGTCCCGTGTGGACCACAGCACCTGCACCGGCACGGCCAACGTCCTCCCCTGCGCTCGGTCGGCGCGTTCGTGGTCGGCGTCGACAGTGAGTCCCGCTCGGTAGTCCTCGAGCATCGCGCGTACGACATCGGGATCGTGGATCGCCGTCAGCCACTCACGGTGGTTCTCCACTCCCATGAGGGCCGGATCGCCGCGGTACCACGAAGAGGGATCGGCAGTGATGGCGCGCTCGGGGAGGTCGGGCTGGGCGTAGAAGAACCAGTGCCACCATCGGGTCGCGAATCGACTGTCCGCCCGGTCGAGGTGCTCGCTGATGGGGATGCAGTCGAGCAGGGACAGCGCGGTCACGAGGCCCGAGTGGTCCAGGGCCAGGCGCAGGGCCACGTAACTTCCACGGTCGTGACCGACCACGGCGAAGCGTGGGTGCCCGAGTGCGGCCATCACCTGCACCATGTCCGAGGCCATCGCCCGCTTCGAGTGTGCGGAGTGGTCGGGTGTCGGCGCCGGGCCCTGCGAGCGGCCGTACCCGCGCAAGTCCGGGCAGACGACCGTATGTCCTGCGTCGACCAGCAGTGGGGCGACACGGTGCCACGTCGCCGACGTACGCGGGTGCCCGTGCAGCAACAGCACGGGGAGATCGCCCGCGCCGCAGTGCCGGGTGAGGATCGACGCGGCCTCGACCTCGATCATCGATTCGTCGAAGTTCTCGAACATGTCGTCATCATCGCGCGAGCGGCCGGCAGGGCCCCAGTTCCCGCACCCTTCCTCGCGTCACGCATGCGTGTTGCTCGGCAAGGCGACGTGCGACGGCGCAGCGTGGGTGCGGGAACACCGGAGGTGCGAGAAGCCCACCAGGAGGGCGCAATCCCACCTCACCGACGCCGAACGCCCCCGACCACGGGCCGGGGGCGTTCGGGGTGGAGCTGTGTCAGTGCTTCTCGGGTCCCACGTGGTACTCGAAGACCAGTCCGGCTGCGGCGGCGATGATGGCGAGGGCGCCGACCGCGAGCATCCAGGGCTCGTAGAACGCGAACGCAAGGGCCATGAAGGCGGCGCATCCGGCGAGGATGATGGGCCAGAAGCTACCGGGGCTGAAGAAGCCCAGGTCGCCTGAACCGTCGGCGATCTCCGCGTCGTCGTAGTCCTCGGGACGGGTGTCCAGTCGACGAGCGACGAACCGGAAGTACGTTCCGACGATCAGCGTCAGGCCCGCCGAGAGGGCGATGGCGGTGAGGCCGGCCCACTCGATGCCGGTCCGCGAGAAGCCGGTGAACACGCCGTAGAGGATTCCGACGAGGATGAAGAACCCGGTCAGGATCTCGAAGAGTTTCGCTTCGATCTTCATGGGATGTCAGTTTCCTTCTGCCACGGTCGCAGCCTTGACGGTGCGGTCGGTGTTGAACGGCGAGGTGGAGGTCGCGCGAGGCTCTTCGCCGATGGACTCCAGCGCCTGAGCGTTGGTCTGGCCGTCGCGACGCGCCGCCATGTAGTTCTCGAAGGCCTCGGGGCTGACCGCGCGAACCTCGAAGTTCATCATCGCGTGGTAAGTGCCGCACATCTCGGCGCAGCGCCCGACGAAGGCACCCTCACGCTCGATCTCGCTGATCTGGAACACGTTGTCGGAGTTGTTCTCGTCCGGGTTCGGCATGACGTCGCGCTTGAACAGGAACTCGGGAACCCAGAACGAGTGGATGACGTCGGAGGACGCGATCTCGAACTCGATGCGCTTGCCGGTGGGCAGCACGAGAATCGGGACCTCGGAGCTGGAGCCGACTGTCTCGACCTCGTTGTAGTGCAGGTACGACTGGTCGGACTTCTCGCGGCCGAACAGCGGGCCAGGCTCCTCACCCTCGGGGGTGCCGGCCTCCTCTGCTGCCTGCTCGCGCTCCTGGTCGGTGCCGTCGTACAGCGGCTGCCCGTCCTTGAGGTCGACGGTGCGGTAGCCGAACTTCCAGTTCCACTGGAACGCGGTGACGTCCACGACCACGTCGGGGTTGTCCTGCTTCTCCTGGACGTAGTTCTGCACGACGACCGTGAAGTAGAAGAGGACGGCGATGATGACGAACGGCACGGCCGTGTAGAACAGCTCGAGCGGGACGTTGTATGCGGTCTGGCGCGGGAACTCCGGCGAGTCCTTCTTCTTGCGGTGGAACGCCACTGTCCAGAAGGTCAGGCCCCACACGATGACGCCCATGATGAGCGCCGCGATGACGGACCACGTCCACAGCTCGCGCATCCGCTCGGCCTGCGGCGTGACGCCCGACGGCCATCCGAATCGAAGTACGGAATTGTCGATGCCGCAGCCCGACAGCACCACGGCGGCCACTGCAAGAGAGGCCACCAATCCGACTCGTCGTGTCGTCCGACGACCGGATCCACCACCACGCTGCGCCACGATCACGCCTTCCTGATTGCCAGATGGAGAGTACGAGAACCGTCCGGACGAGCCACCGAAGTCGCTCACACGCACGAGGTACTCGTGTACTACGCAGCGTAGACCAAAGCGGGCTCGGTTCTCGTGTCGGGTCGGGTGCGAGTTGGGCGGCGACACCGGGCCCGGCCGGTCACTTCGGCGTTCCCGCCGCACTGCGGCATACTCGGACCGATGCGCGTCGGGCCGTCGAGGTCCCGGCGACGCCTGTGACCAGGCCCGCTACCGGGCCGACACCCGAACGAAACGAGGCGTACCGACCGTGTGTGGACTGCTGGGACTGCTGACGTCGAACGCATCCGCGGAAGACGTCGTCGATGCCGTCGGCCACGCGTCGCACTGCATGCGACACCGCGGGCCGGACGAGCCGGGGACGTGGCACGACGACGATCTGGCGCTGGGCTTCAACCGGCTCTCGATCATCGACATAGAGCACTCGCACCAGCCGCTCCGCTGGGGTCCCGCGGAGAGTCCGGAGCGCTACGCGCTGGTGTTCAACGGCGAGATCTACAACTATCTCGAACTGCGCGAGACGTTGGCACGCGAGCACGGCGCGACGTTCGCCACCGAGGGTGACGGCGAGGCCATTCTCGCCGCGTTCCACTTCTGGGGCGACGACGCCGTTCGACGCCTGCGGGGCATGTTCGCCTTCGCGCTGTGGGACACCGAGAAGCGGGAACTGTTCCTCGCGCGTGACCCGTTCGGCATCAAGCCGCTGTTCTACTCGACGGGCGCCGCGGGCACCGCGTTCGCGAGCGAGAAGAAGAGCATTCTCGAACTCCTCGAGTCGTTGGGCGTGTCCGACGAGCTCGACCCCCGCGCCCTGGAGCACTACACGGTGCTGCAGTACGTGCCGGAACCCGAGACGCTCCACGCGGGCATCCGTCGCCTGGAGTCCGGCTGCACCGCTCGACTGACTCCCGGCTCCGAGCCGACCGTCACTCGTTACTTCCGGCCGACGTTCCCGGTGCGTCCCGTCCCGTCGGGCACCGAGGCGGCGCGCTACCGCGAGATCGCCGAGGCGCTCGAGGACTCCGTCGCCAAGCACATGCGTGCCGACGTCACCGTGGGCTCGTTCCTGTCCGGCGGCATCGACTCCACGGCGATCGCCGCGCTCGCCATGCGCCACAACCCGGATCTGGTCACCTTCACCACCGGTTTCGAGCGTGAGGGCTACTCCGAGGTGGACGTCGCGGCCGAGTCGGCCGCCGCGATCGGCGCCAAGCACGTCATCAAGGTCGTCGGGCCCGAGGAGTTCGCCGCGTCGATCCCCGAGATCGTCTGGTATCTCGACGATCCGGTGGCGGACCCGGCGCTGGTGCCGCTCTACTTCGTCGCCAAGGAAGCACGTAAGCACGTCAAGGTGGTGCTGTCGGGCGAGGGTGCGGACGAGTTGTTCGGCGGCTACACCATCTACCGGGAGCCGTTGTCGCTCGCACCGTTCGAGAAGCTGCCACCCTCCCTGCGACGCGCCGCCGGTCGACTGAGTGAGCGCATCCCGGAGGGCACCCGCGGCAAGAGTCTCCTGCACCGCGGGTCGATGAGCCTGGAGGAGCGCTACTACGGCAATGCGCGCAGCTTCAACGATGCGCAGTTGCGGTCGGTGTTGCGCGAGTTCCGGCCCGAGTGGACCCATCAGGACGTGACGGCGCCGATCTACGCGCAGTCCGCCGGCTGGGACCCGGTGGCGCGGATGCAGCATCTGGACCTGTTCACGTGGCTGCGCGGCGACATCCTGGTGAAGGCCGACAAGATCACGATGGCCAACTCGTTGGAGTTGCGCGTGCCGTTCCTCGACAACGAGGTGTTCCGGGTGGCGGAGCAGTTGCCGCTGGAGCAGAAGATCACGAAGTCGACGACGAAGTACGCGCTACGCAAGGCACTCGACGGCATCGTGCCCGATCATGTGCTCAACCGCGCGAAGCTGGGTTTCCCTGTGCCGCTTCGGCATTGGCTGCGTGGCACCGAGCTCTTCGACTGGGCGCACCAGCAGATCGCCGATTCCCAGACCGATCACCTGCTCGACAAGGCCGCGATCACCCGCATGCTGAACGACCACCGCGAGGGACGCAGCGATCACAGCCGCCGGTTGTGGACCGTGCTCATCTTCATGGTGTGGCACGGCATCTTCGTCGAGAAGCGCATCGTGCCGGCCATCGCCGAACCCACGTACCCGGTTCGGCTCTAGCCGGCAGACGCGAACTACTGCGGGAGGATCGCGGCGATCTCGGCCGCGGCCTCGTCGCCGTATGCGTCGGTGAGGCGCTTGATCGCGTCGTCACGGACGAGCGTCCATTCCTGGGTGCCGGTGGTCTCGAGCACGAGCACCGCGATGAACGATCCGAGCTGGGCGGCGCGCTCGAGGCCCAGCCCGTTGGCGCGGCCGACGAGGAAGCCGGCGCGGAACGCGTCACCGACACCGGTGGGGTCGACCTTGCTGGTCTCCGGGACCACGGAGACGCGAATGTCCGTGCCGTCGGCGCCGACGATCTCGACGCCGTTCTTGCCGAGCGTGGTCACGCGCAGGCCGACGGTGTCGCGGATCTGGCGTTCGGTCAGCCCGGTCTTCTGACGGAGGAGGCCCCACTCGTACTCGTTGGTGAACAGGTACTCGGCACCCTGGATGAGCTCGGTGGCCTGCGTTCCGTCGAGGCGTGCGAGCTGCTGCGACGGATCCGCGGCGAAGGGGATGCCCAGTTCGCGGCACTCCGCCGTGTGGCGCATCATCGCGGCCGGGTCGTTGGCGCCGACCAGGACGAGTTCCAGGTCGCGACCCTCGGCCACGGTGTGGACGGAGATGTCGCCGGCCTCGGTCATCGCGCCGGGGTAGAACGAGGCGATCTGTGCCATGTCCTCGTCGGTGGTGCAGACGAAACGCGCGGTGTGAGCCGTCTCGGAGAGGGTGACGGCGGAGCAGTCGACGCCGTTGTCCTCGAGCCACGTCTGATACTCGGCGAAGTCGGGACCGACCGAGCCGACGAGCAGCGGTGCGCCGCCCAGAACACCCATGGCGTAGGCGATGTTGCCGCCCACCCCGCCCTTGCGGATGACGAGGTCGTCGACGAGGAAGCTCAGCGAGACGTGTGCCAGCTGATCGGCGAGGAACTGGTCGGCGAACCGACCGGGAAACCGCATCAGATGGTCGGTAGCAATGGAGCCGGACACCGCAATGGTCACGTCCGAGGGCCTTTCGCAGCAGGTGGAGGAGAACTGCTGTGAACCTTACCCGGGTGACGAGTGGGTGAACCCCATCAGACGGACGCCCCGGGACGACGCACCCCGGACACACGTCGTCCCCGGCACCCACGCAGGGTGCCGGGGACGGCGGGAGACTACTCGGGACTTAGTTGAAGGAGTCACCGCACGCGCACGAACCCGTGGCGTTGGGGTTGTCGATCGTAAAGCCCTGCTTCTCGATGGTGTCGACGAAGTCGATCGACGCGCCCTCGACGTACGGCGCGCTCATCCGGTCCACGGCGAGCGTGACGCCGCCGAAGTCCTTGACCAGGTCGCCGTCGAGCGAGCGGTCGTCGAAGAACAGCTGGTAGCGCAGCCCTGCGCACCCGCCGGGCTGAACCGCGATGCGCAGCGCCAGGTCGTCGCGGCCTTCCTGATCGAGCAGTGCCTTGGCCTTGGACGAGGCCGCTTCGGTCATCAGGACGGCGTGCGTCTCGGTGTCGGTGGTGGTCACGTCACTGGTGGCGACGTCGTTCTGCACAGTCATGGGTTCTCCCTATCGTTCGTGCCCTCTCGGCGACAACGCCGGCGAACACAGTCAACGGTACTCCCGACCCCGCTATTCCACACGATCGCCGGGGCGGTCACGCCCACGAGCCGGTGCGGGCGACGTCCGCGGCGAGTCCGGTCAGCTGGGCACGCGCGTCCGACATGGCGAGGTCGACCGATCCGGCGAAATCGGTCACCGAGTGCGCCGACTCGATGCCCGCCGCGCGCATGTCGTCCTCGCCCAGACGCACCTGACCGGCGAGGACCACCGTGCGCACACCGTGCTCGCGAGCCGACCCCGCGAGAGCGGTCACCACCTTTCCTCGCAACGACTGCGAGTCGAACTTCCCCTCGCCCGTCAGCACCACGTCGACCGTCGGCATCACCTCGTGGCGACGGGTGCGCTCGGCCACCAGATCGGCCCCGGACGTGCGGGTCGCTCCCAGCGCGAGCAACGCGGCGCCCAGGCCGCCGGCCGCACCCGCCCCCGGCAGGTCCGCCACCGCGCGCTCGGCGACGCGATCGAGCTCGACGCACCAGTCGGCGTTCCGCTCCTCCAGGACACGCACGGTGTCCGCGTCCGCACCCTTCTGCGGTCCGAACACCGCGGCCGCACCGGCCGGACCCAGCAACGGATTGTCGACGTCCGTGGCCGCGACGAGGTCGACGTCCGCGAGAGCCGCGACCGCCGCGTCGGGTCCCCCGAGAGCCTCGATCATGCCCGCGCCGCCGTCGGTCGAGCTGCTGCCACCGAGACCGACCACCACGGTGGTCGCACCACGGGTCAGCGCCTCCGCGACGATCTGCCCCACTCCCCTGCTGGACGCCGCGACGGCCGACTCCGGATCCGGCGAACGACCGAGCAGTCCGAGACCGACGGTCTGCGCGACCTCCACGTAGGCGGTCGCGCCGTCGAGCAACCAGCGCGCAGTCACGACGTCGCCGAGAGGTCCGGACACGGTCGACTCGATCACCTCGCCTCCGTCGGCCGCGAGTGCGTCGACGAACCCGGGTCCGCCGTCGGACTGGGGCGCGAGGATCAGCTCGTCGTCGCGCGCGCTCGACCACCCCGCCGCGATGGCGTCGGCTGCTTCGGCCGCGGTCAGGGTGTCTCCGAAGGAATCGGGGGCGATGAGAACGCGCATCGGAACACTCTAACGAGGAGCGCCGGTCGTGAGAGCCCACGACTGCGGTGTTCGCGTGGTGGTGAACGTCGAATAACCTGTGGGGGTGAAGCTGCCCTTCGGTAAGTCGAGTGAGAAGTCCGACACCCAGACCCCCGTCGACCACGAGTCGACGAGCCTGGACGAGAGCACGGCGCAGACCCGCGGCAACGTCAGCCTCGGCAAGGGCCGTCCGACGCCCTCACGGCGTGAGGCCGAGGGCCGCCGCCGTGGCCCGGTCGCACCGGCGCCGCTGACGGCCAAGGAGGCCCGGGCGCGACGCAAGGCGACGCGGGGCAGCAAGGACGAGCGCAAGGCCGCCTCGGCCGAGCGTCGCGCGAAGGCCGCGGACCAGCGTGCCCGCATGATGGCCGGCGAGGACAAGTTCCTCCTCCCCCGCGACAAGGGCCCCGTCCGCGCCTACGCGCGTGACCTGGTCGACTCGCGTCGCAACTTCGTCGGGCTCTTCATGCCGATGGCCCTGATCCTGCTCGTGGCACTGTTCCTGAGCCCCGAGGTGCAGTCGATCGTCACGCTCGCGCTGTTCATCATGATGATCTTCATGGGTATCGACGGCTATCTGCTCGGCCGCCGCGTCAACAACAAGGT
Source organism: Rhodococcus sp. NBC_00294 (assembly GCF_036163995.1). Lineage (NCBI taxonomy): Bacteria > Bacillati > Actinomycetota > Actinomycetes > Mycobacteriales > Nocardiaceae > Rhodococcus > Rhodococcus sp. NBC_00294. Next base: position 2,558,566 of record NZ_CP108043.1, on the reverse strand, counting down.
GCGGGACCGTTTCCCCGAGACTCCGGACGGCGGCTTCAAGCTCGGCTGGTACTCGTTCGTCCGCGCGTCGCAGGTCCGCAAGATGCGTGCCCCCAAGCCTCGCGTCGGCCCCGGCGACGCGGTCTGAGCGCACCCGCGGTGACGCGCACGCTCGTCCTCGGAGGTGCCCGGTCCGGCAAGTCCGGCCATGCGGAGTCGTTGCTGGCCGGTCACGCCGAGGTCCGGTACGTGGCCACCGGGCGGCGGAACAGTGCGGACGCCGATTGGGACGCCCGCATCGACACGCATCGACGGACGCGGCCGGAGCACTGGTCCACGGTCGAGATCACCTCGTACGCGGCACTGTCCGAGGCCCTGCGGGACGACGTGCCCACACTGGTCGACGACCTGGGGACCTGGCTCACCGGCGCGCTGGACGATCTGCGCGCGTGGGACTCGCCGCGGGGCACGGTGGTGGGGGCGGTCGACGACCTGGTGACGGCCGTCGACCGGTTCGAGGGTCCGCTGGTGCTCGTCTCCCCCGAGGTGGGTCTGGGCGTGATCCCGGAGTCGCGGGCGGGCAGACTCTTCCGCGACGAGATCGGTGCCGCGAACGCCCGTCTCGCGCAGGTGTGTGACGCGGTGACGTTGGTGGTGGCCGGGTTGTCCGTCCCCCTCACCCGACCGAGTGACCGACCCACCGACCGATCGAGAGGCACGTGGTGACCGAGAGTTCCGCACTGTTCCGTCCGGTGGATCCACCCGACGCCGAGATCGCCCGTGAGGCGAGAGCCAGGCAGTCGTCGTTGACCAAGCCCGCGGACTCGCTCGGCCGTCTCGAGGACCTCGCCGTGTGGGTCGCGTCGTGCCAGGGCGTGAGCCCTCCGCATCGGTTCGCTCGGGCTCGCGCCGTGGTCTTCGCCGGCGATCACGGCATCGCCCGCGGTGGGGTCTCCGCGTACCCGCCCGAGGTGACGGCGCAGATGGTCGCGAACATCGCCGCCGGCGGCGCCGCGATCAACGCGTTGGCGACGGTGTCCGGTGCGACCGTGCGAGTGGTGGACATCGCGGTCGACGCGGACACCGACGACTCCGTGTCGTCGCACAAGGTGCGTCGCTCCAGTGGGTCGATCGACCGCGAGGACGCACTGTCGCAGGACGAGGTGATCGCCGCCCTGACAGCGGGCCGCGACATCGCCGACGAGGAGGTCGACGGCGGCGCCGACCTGTTGATCGCCGGCGACATGGGCATCGGCAACACCACCCCCGCCACCGTGCTGATCGCTGCCGTCACCAACACCGAACCGGTGGCGGCGGTCGGCCGCGGTACCGGCATCGACGACGCGGGGTGGATCCGCAAGACCGCCGCGATCCGTGACGCCCTGCGGCGTGCGCGTCCCGTCACCCGCGACCCGATCGCTTTGCTGCGCACCGTCGGCGGCGCCGATCTCGCCGCGATGACCGGCTTCCTGGTGCAGGCCGCGGTGCGTCGCACACCGGTGCTGCTCGACGGCGTCGTCGTCACGGCGGCGGCACTGGTCGCGAACGATCTCTCGGTCGGCGCCTCGTCGTGGTGGCTGGCCGGCCATCGGTCGACGGAACCGGCACACGCCTTGGCGCTCGCACACCTGCGACTCGATCCCCTGCTCGACCTGTCGATGCGCCTCGGCGAGGGCTCGGGGGCGATGGTCGCGCTGCCGATCCTGTCCGGTGCCGTCGCGACACTCGCCGACATGGCGACGTTCTCCGATGCCGGAGTGAGCACGCGGCCCTGATGTTCCTGGACCCGGTGCGCCTGGCGTTCTCCTGGCTGACGGTGCTGCCGGTGCGTGGTCCGGTCGCCGTCGATCGCGACGACGCACGCCGCGCGATCGGGATCGTCCCGCTCGTGGGCCTGGCGCTGGGCGGCGCGGCCGCACTGGTGGTGTGGTCGTGCGCCGCAGCCGACCTGCCGCCGACGCTCGCGGGACTGCTGGGCGTCGGCACCCTGGCGCTGCTGACCCGCGGAATGCATCTCGACGGGCTCGCGGACACCGCGGACGGACTCGGGTCCTACGGCCCGGCCGAGCGTGCGCTGGCGATCATGAAGTCCGGGTCCACCGGACCGTTCGGGGCCGCGACCCTCGTTCTGACTCTCGGCGTGCAGGCGGTGGCCATGGGCGAACTCGTCTCTCGGGGAGACACTCTCGCGATCGTGGTCGCTGCCGTCGTGTCCCGGTGCGCCGTCGTGATCGTGTGCCGCCGCTCGGTGCCGGCCGCCACCGGCAGTGGCTTCGGCTCACTCGTCGCGGCGTCGCAGTCACCCGCCGTGGTCACCCTGTGGGTCCTCGTGGCACTCGCCGCCGGGCTGCTCGCCGTCCCCGGCGTCCCGCTGCAGGGAGTGGCAGCCGTCGCGGTGGCACTCGCTGCCGTCACTCTGCTCGCCCGGCACTGCGTTCGGCGATTCGGCGGTCTCGTCGGTGACGTGCTCGGGGCGAGCATCGAGCTGACCACCGCCGTGGTGCTCGTGCTCTGCCTCGTCGGCTGAGCGATCAGTCGCGCAGCGTGCTCATCCAGCCGTGGGTGTCGGCGAAGGTGCCGCGCTGGATTCCGGTGAGTGTGTCGCGCAGCGCCATGGTGACCTCGCCGGGCTCTCCGGTACCGATACGGAAGTCGCCCTCGGCCGACTTCACGCTGCCGACTGGGGTGATCACGGCTGCGGTGCCGCACGCGAAGACCTCGGTGATCTCGCCCGACTCCGCCTTCTTCTGCCACTCGTCCGTGGAGATCTTGCGCTCCTCCACGGCGAAGCCCGCGTCCGTGGCGAGCGCCAGCAGCGAGTCACGCGTGATGCCGGGCAGCAGCGAGCCGGACAGGGACGGCGTGACCAACCGCGCGTCGGGTCCGGAGCCGAAGACGAAGAACAGGTTCATCCCGCCCATCTCCTCGACGTAGCGGCGCTCGAGCGCGTCGAGCCACACGACCTGGTCGCAGCCCTGGTCCGCGGCCTGCGCCTGGGCCAGCAACGAGGCCGCGTAGTTGCCCGCGAACTTCGCGGCGCCGGTGCCGCCCGGCGCGGCGCGCACGTACTCGGTGGAGAGCCACACGCTGACCGGCTTGACCCCGCGCGGGAAGTACGCGCCGGCGGGCGAGGCGATGAGGAGGTAGCGGTAGGAGGACGACGGGCGCACGCCCAGCCCCGCCTCGGTGGCGAACATGAACGGCCGCAGGTAGAGCGCGTCCTCGCCGCCGGCGACGGGCACCCACTCGTGGTCGACGGCGAGCAGCTGCTCGATGGACTCGCGGAACAGCTCCACCGGCAGGGCCGGCATCGCCAACCGCGCGGCCGAGCTCTGCAGGCGCTCCGCGTTCGCGCCGGGGCGGAACGACGCGAGACTGCCGTCGGGCTGGCGGTAGACCTTGAGACCTTCGAAGATGGCCTGGCCGTAGTGCAGAACCATGGCCGCGGGATCCATCGGGAACGGCGCGTAGGGCGTCACCACCGCGTCGTGCCACCCGGTGCCGGCGTCGTAGTCGATGGCCACCATGTGATCGGTGAAGTGCACGCCGAACCCGGGCGCCTGCAACACCGCTGCCCGCGCTTCCGCGGTGGCGGGCGACGGGTGCTCGTGACGCGTGAATTCCAGGCCAGTCATGCCGAACACTCTAAAGCAGCGTGGTGTGGCATCTCACCGCACGTGCGCCTCGACGAACGGCGGCCTGACCACCTCGCACGCGATCGCCCGACCACGCACGTCCACGTCGACCGCGTCACCGACGGCGACGCCCGCCGCGGTGTCGAGCAACGCGAGCGCGATGCCCACCTTGAGGGTCGGCGAGAAGGTGCCGGACGTGGTCGCACCGACCGGTTCTCCGGTGCCGACCGAATTCCCCGGGCGCAGGACGGTCAGATCCGGACGCAGCACACCGCGTCCGACGGCGCGGAGGCCGACGAGGGTGCGGGGTGCGCCCGCCTCCTTCTGCGCCACGAGGGCGTCGCGTCCGCGGAACTCGTCCTTCTTCCAGCCCACCGCCCAGCCGCAGCGCGCTTCCAGCGGACTGATGTCGACGGACAGCTCGTGCCCGTGCAGCGGGTAGCCCATCTCGGTGCGCAGCGTGTCGCGCGCTCCGAGACCGGCGGGCTCGCCGCCCACCTCGCGCACCGCGCCCAGCAGCGCCTCGAACAGCGACGCGGCCGTGTCCCACTGCGGCAGCAGCTCGTACCCGTGCTCCCCCGTGTAGCCGGTGCGACAGACCCGTACCGAGCCGGATCCGAACGCGACGTCCTCGAACGCCATGTAATCGAGGGAGGACGGCAGCCCGACGGCGGCGAGGACGTCGGCCGACCGCGGTCCCTGCACGGCGAGGACGCCGTACTCCCGGTGGGCCGAGCGGACCTCGATGCCGGCCGGGGCACCCTGCGCGAGCACCTCGACCACGGCGGCGGTGTTGGCCGCGTTGGGCACGAGGAACACCTCGTCGTCGGACACGAGGTAGGCGATGAGGTCGTCGACCACTCCGCCGTTCTCGGTGCAGCACAACGTGTACTGCGCCTGGCCGGGCCCGATGCGGTCGAGCGCGTTGGTCAGCACCGAGTCGACGTACGCCGCGGCGCCGGGACCGGAGACGACCGCCTTGCCCAGGTGACTCACGTCGAACAACCCCGCGGTGGTGCGCGTCGACGTGTGCTCGGAGACGGTGCCCGCGTACGACACCGGCATCGTCCACCCGCCGAAGGGGGCGAACGTGGCTCCGAGGGCGACGTGCGCCTCGTGGACCGGACCGTGCAACAACTCTTCGCTCATGGTGGGGAACGCTAACTCAGACGAGCCCGATGTCGGGGTCGGCATACGATCGACTGCGTCGCTCCACCCTCACCGACCGTCCCCGACCATCAGGAGCAGCAGCACGTGAGCAGTCAGTCGCAGCGCACACTCGGACCCGAACTGGTCCTCGCCGGAACCATCGACAAGGCCGTCGAGGTCGTCGTCGTCGGACTCGAGAAGACCGACGACGGTGTCCGCATCGTCGGCGAGGACTTCCTCGGGAACGCCGCCGCAGACGTCCTCGCCGCGGTCACGGCCCTCGGCGCCACCGGCCGGGCCGATCAGGTCACCCGCGTTCCCGCACCCTCGTCCCTACCCGCCGCCAGCGTTCTCGCCGTCGGTCTGGGCACCGCCGCCGAGCGCACCGACGACGTGCTGCGTCGTGCGGCCGGATCGGCGGCGCGCGCGCTCACCGGCATCGGCCACGTCGCGACGACCCTGTCCGCCGTCGGCCTCGCCGCCGCCGCGGAGGGCCTCTACCTCGGCGCATACCAGTTCAGCGAGTACAAGCAGAAGTCGGCGCCCAAGGACGACGCGACACCGATCACCCGGGTGGATCTGCTCGTCGGATCGCCGCGCGACAAGCAGGCTCGCGCCGAACTCGCGCGCTCCGAGGCCGTCGCCGAGGCGGTCGCCACCGCGCGTGACCTCGTCAACACGCCCCCGAGCCACCTCTTCCCGGCCGAGTTCGCCGAGCGCGCCCGTGCCCTCGGGACCGAGGCCGGCCTCACCGTGCAGGTGCTCGACGAGAAGGCACTCGAGCGCGGGGGCTACGGCGGCATCGTCGGCGTCGGCAAGGGCTCGTCCCGCCCGCCGCGTCTGGTCCGGCTGTCCTGGTCCGGCGGAAAGAAGAAGTCCCCCACCGTCGCTCTCGTCGGCAAGGGCATCACGTTCGACACCGGCGGCATCTCCATCAAGCCCGCGGCGGGGATGGAGAACATGACCTCGGACATGGCCGGCGCGGCCGCCGTCGTCGCGACGGTGGTGCTGGCGGCCAAGTTGAAGCTGCCGATCGACGTCACCGCGACGGTGCCGATGGCCGAGAACATGCCGTCGTCCACGGCGCAGCGTCCCGGCGACGTGCTGACCCAGTACGGCGGCACCACGGTCGAGGTCATCAACACCGACGCCGAGGGCCGCCTCATTCTCGCCGACGCCATCGTGCGCGCCTGCGAGGACGAGCCGGACTACCTCATCGACACCGCGACCCTCACCGGAGCGCAGATGGTCGCCCTCGGCACACGCACCCCCGGTGTCATGGGCACCGAGGTGTTCCGCGACCGCGTCGCCGCCATCTCGCAGCGCATCGGCGAGAACGCCTGGGCGATGCCGCTGCCGGCCGAACTGCGACCCGATCTCGACTCCCGCGTCGCCGACCTCGCCAACGTCACCAACCACCGGTGGGGCGGCATGCTCGCGGCCGGGCTCTACCTGAAGGAGTTCGTCGCCGAGGGCGTCCAGTGGGCGCACATCGACGTGGCCGGGCCGGCCTTCAACACCGGCGGGCCGCACGGCTACACGAGCAAGGGCGGCACCGGTGTCCCGGTGCGCACCATGATCTCGGTGCTCGAGGACATCGCCGAGCAGGGCTGACCCGCTCGCGCGAGCGGGGAGCTCAGGCTCCCTGCTCGCGCCTCCGGATGATCTTCTGTCGGGCGTCGTGGTCCCGCATCCGCTGCGGATACCCGGTCTTGCGCACGTCGTAGACCGGGATTTTCAGGTCCTCGCCCAGCTTGCGCGCGCCCTTCTCGCCGCCCACCGTGCGGCGGGTCCACTCACCGTCGTTCGCGACCAGCACCACGGTGATCGGAGTGACCGTCGTCTCCGGTTCGACGTAGGCCTCGACGCCGATGCGGGCGGCCGTCCAGTCGGCGAGATGCGCTCTGTCGGACGAGGACGCTCCGCCTCGGGATCGACTCGGGCGCTTGAATCTGTCGAACAGTCCCACGGTGTCTCCTCCATCCGCCGAGCAGTGCACGCGACTCTCGCGTGCACGAAATGCACTCAATCCGGTCCACACCATCATCCGGACGGCACGCCGACCCCACCGAGCGCGAACCGTCTCACGAAGTGACAGGATGATCGGGCATCGCGTGAACCATCTCACGGTGCGCGTCACCCGTTACCGGCACAACTCGCCGCGAGAACGGTGCGACGCGGCCACAATGGTCCACGTACCGCGACCGGCTAGACACCACACCCGCTAGCGACCACGAGCCGCTACACCCGTACTACAACTTGTCGAGGAGTCAACAGACATGACCTTCTCCGTCCAGATGCCAGCTCTCGGTGAAAGCGTCACCGAGGGGACTGTCACACGGTGGCTGAAACAGGAGGGGGACACGGTCGAAGTCGACGAACCCTTGCTCGAAGTCTCCACCGACAAGGTGGACACGGAGATTCCCTCTCCGGCAGCGGGTGTCCTGACCAAGATCGTCGCGCAGGAGGACGACACCGTCGAGATCGGCGGTGAGCTCGGCGTCATCGGTGACGCGAACGAGGCACCGTCCGACGGCGACGACTCGAGCAGCGACGACTCGAGCAGCGACGAAGCCGACGCAGGCCCGTCCGACGCCGCCGAGCAGGCGTCCGTCGAGGGCGAGAGCGAGGCCGACGCGCCCGCACCCGAGAGCGACGACGAGGGCAGTGCGAGCAGCGGTTCAACCGGTGGCGGCGACGGCACTCCCGTCACGATGCCCGAACTGGGCGAGTCCGTCACGGAAGGCACCGTCACCCGGTGGCTCAAGGCCGTCGGCGACGAGGTCGCCGTGGACGAGCCGCTCCTCGAGGTCTCCACCGACAAGGTCGACACCGAGATCCCGTCCCCGGTCGCCGGCACCCTGCTCGAGATCAGCGCCGAGGAGGACGACACCGTCGAGGTCGGCGGCCGGCTCGCCGTCATCGGTTCCGGTGCTCCCGCGAAGAAGGAGTCCGCGCCCGAGCCCGAGCCGGAGCCCGAGAAGAAGCCCGAGCCGGAGAAGAAGCCGGAGCCCGAGGCGGAGGCGAAGCCCGCCGAGAAGCCCGCCAAGCAGGCCGACCCCGAGCCCGCCGGCGAGGTCTACACGCCGGAGCCGAAGTCCGAGAGCAAGTCCGAGAACTCCTCGAAGTCGGAGTCCGAGGCGCCGGCCGGCGGATCGAACGCCGGCGGTTCCAGCCCGTACGTCACGCCGCTCGTGCGCAAGCTCGCGCAGGAGAACGACGTCGACCTGAACTCCGTGTCGGGAACCGGCGTGGGTGGGCGCATCCGCAAGCAGGACGTCCTCGCCGCCGCAGAGGCGAAGAAGGCACCGGCCGAGGAGAAGGCTGCTCCGGCTGCCGCAGCTCCCGCCGCGTCCGCCACGCCCTCGGCACCGTCCACTGCCGGCGTGCGGCCCGAACTCGCGCACCTGCGCGGTTCGACGCAGAAGATCAATCGCATCCGGCAGATCACCGCCAAGAAGACCCGCGAGTCGCTGCAGACGTCGGCGCAGCTCACGCAGGTGTTCGAGGTCGACCTGACCAAGGTGGCAGCACTGCGCACCCGCGCCAAGGCCACGTTCAAGGAGCGCGAGGGCGTCAACCTGACGTTCCTGCCGTTCTTCGCGAAGGCCGTCGTCGAGGCGCTCAAGGTTCACCCCAACGTGAACGCGAGCATCGACGAGGAGAAGAAGGAGATCACGTACCACGACGCCGAGCACCTGGGCATCGCGGTGGACACCGAGCAGGGCCTCCTCTCCCCCGTCATCCACAACGCGGGCGACCTGTCGCTGGCCGGCATCGCACGCGCCATCGCGGACATCGCGGCACGTGCACGGTCGAACGGCCTCAAGCCGGACGAGCTGTCCGGTGGCACGTTCACCATCACCAACATCGGCAGCCAGGGCGCCCTGTTCGACACGCCGATCCTGGTTCCGCCGCAGGCCGCCATGTTGGGCACCGGGGCCATCGTCAAGCGCCCGGTCGTGGTGACCGACGCCTCGGGCAGCGAGTCCATCGGTGTCCGCTCCATGGCGTTCCTGCCGCTCACCTACGACCACCGTCTCGTCGACGGCGCCGATGCGGGTCGCTTCCTGACCACCATCAAGCACCGCCTCGAGGAGGGCGCGTTCGAAGCCGACCTCGGCCTCTGACGCTTCTTCGGTAATCTCGGAAGTCCCCGACACTTCGCAGCCCCGACCTCCGGGAATCTGTGACCTGTCGAACGAGGGGGCACTCGCTGCACACCGTGCAGTGGGTGCCCCCGTCGCCGTCCCAGGAGGCAGTCACTCGTGCGCATCGTCATCGCAGGTTCGTCCGGACTCATCGGCACGTCGCTCGTGGCGGCGTTGCGCAGCGGAGGGCACGACGTCTTCCGCCTCGTCCGCCGTGCACCCGCGGGACCGGACGAGATCGGCTGGGATCCCACCGCCGGATCGCTCGACCCGGAGGCGCTGAAGGGCGCCGACGCCGTGGTGAACCTGTGCGGTGTCGGGATCGGTGACAAGCGGTGGACCGGCGCGTACAAGCAGGCCGTCCGCGACAGTCGCATCGTCCCCACAGAGGTGATCTCCCGCGCCGTCGTCGAGGCGAAGGTGCCGACGCTCGTCAACGCCAGCGGCATCAACTTCTACGGTGACACCGGCGACACCGTGGTCGACGAGACGGCGCCGGTCGGTACGGGCTTCCTCGCCGAGGTGTGTCGCGACTGGGAGGACGCCACGTCCTTCGCGGCCTCGAACGGCGTCCGGGTGGTGTTCCTGCGCAGCGCTGCCGTCCTGTCCCGGCACGGCGGCATGATGGGCAAGCTCCGCCCGCTGTACCTCTTCGCGCTGGGCGGTCGGCTCGGCAGCGGCCGCCAGTACTTCCCGTGGATCTCACTGACGGACGAGGTCCGGGCGATCGTCTTCACCCTCGAGAATCAGGACATCACCGGACCGGTCAACCTCCAGGGGCCCGCACCGGTGACCAACGCCCAGTTCAACAGCGCCATGTCGCGAGCGGTGCATCGCCCGGCACCGTGGATGGTGCCCGGGTTCGCGATCTCCGCGATCATCGGCGAGTTCGCGAACGAGGCCATCCTGCACAATCCGCGAGCCATCCCCGCGGTGCTCGAGAAGCACGGATTCACGTTCGAGCACAACACCATCGGAGAGGCGCTCGCGGACACCGTCGGCTGACCCGGCGGCGTACTCTTCGATGTCATGATCACCCGCTCCGCCCGCGCCGACTCCCGGCCGATGCTCGTGCGTTCGCTCGGCACGATCGACTACCTCGACGCTCTCGAGATCCAGCGCGAGGTCGCCGGCCGTCGTGCCGAGAACGTCGGCGCCGACGAGTTGCTGCTTCTCGAGCATCCCGCCGTCTTCACCGCGGGTCGGCGTACGGCTCCCGAGGATCGGCCGCGCGACGGCACCCCCGTCATCGACGTCGACCGTGGCGGCAAGATCACCTGGCACGGTCCCGGGCAGCTGGTCGGCTATCCCATCGTGCGGCTCGCGGAGCCCGTCGACGTCGTTCGGTACGTCCGGCTGATCGAGGAAGCACTCATCGCCGTGTGCACCGATCTGGGCCTCGAGGTCGGGCGTATCGACGGCCGTTCCGGCGTCTGGCTCGCGGCCGGCGAGGTGCGCGGAGCCCGAGATTCTGGTCCGGGACGGCAGCCCGAACGCAAGGTGGCTGCCATCGGGGTCCGCGTGCAGCGGGGTGTGGCTCTGCACGGCTTCGCCCTGAACTGCAATGCGTCCCTGGAGGGCTTCGGCACCATCGTTCCGTGCGGTATCGCGGACGCCGGCGTCACCACACTGTCGGACGAACTCGGCCGCGACGTGACCGTCGACGAGGTCACTCCGGCGGTCACGCAGCGCATCCTGGACGCACTCGACGGTCGCCTGCCGTTGGCGGTGCACGATCTGGACAGAACGCCGGTCGCACCCACGCCACGCTTCACCACGGTGAACTTCGGCGGATGACCCCCCGCGAGTAGCATCGATGCGGTGACCGTCGCACCCGAGAACTCTCCTGCACAAGCTCCGAACGGACGCAAGCTTCTCCGCCTCGAGATCCGAAACGCGGAGACCCCGATCGAACGCAAACCGTCGTGGATCAAGACCCGCGCGAAGATGGGCCCCGAGTACTCCGAACTCAAGGGACTCGTCAAGCGCGAGGGACTGCACACGGTGTGCGAAGAGGCCGGGTGTCCCAACATCTACGAATGCTGGGAAGACCGCGAAGCCACGTTCCTCATCGGCGGTGAGCAGTGCACCCGTCGCTGCGACTTCTGCCAGATCGACACCGGCAAACCTGCCGACCTCGATCGGGACGAGCCGCGCCGCGTGGCCGAGTCGGTGCAGGCGATGGGTCTGCGCTACTCCACCATCACGGGTGTCGCCCGCGACGATCTCGAGGACGGCGGCGCCTGGCTGTACGCCGAGACCGTCCGTGAGATCAAGCGCCTCAACCCCAACACCGGTGTCGAGCTGCTGATCCCCGACTTCAACGCCGACCCCGACCAACTGGCCGAGGTCTTCTCCTCGCGCCCCGAGGTGCTCGCGCACAACGTGGAGACGGTGCCGCGCATCTTCAAGCGCATCCGTCCCGCGTTCCGCTACCAGCGCAGCCTCGACGTCATCACCGCGGCGCGCGACGCCGGCCTGGTGACCAAGTCGAACCTGATCCTGGGCATGGGCGAGACCTACGAGGAAGTCACGCAGGCGATGCAGGACCTGCACGACGCCGGCTGCGACATCCTCACCATCACCCAGTACCTGCGCCCGTCGCCGCGGCACCATCCGGTCGACCGGTGGGCCAAGCCGGAGGAGTTCGTCGAGCACTCCAAGGCCGCCGAGGCCATGGGCTACGCCGGCGTCCTCGCCGGTCCCCTGGTCCGCTCCTCGTACCGCGCGGGTCGCCTCTACGCGCAGGCCATGGCTCACCACGGCCGTGCGATCTCCGAGAACATGTCCCACCTCGAGCACGGCGGCGAGGCGTCCCAGGAAGCCAGCTCGCTGATGGCGCGCCTGGCAGCCCGCTGACCCCACACCCCCAGCGACACCACGCGGCCCGCCGTCCTACCGGATGGCGGGCCGCGCTGCGTCTGCGCCTATCCTGGGAGCCATGGCGAACGGCGGTACAGCAGGCAAGGGCAAGGCCTCGAAAGAGGCGAAGGCCGCGGCGAAGGCAGCACGCAAGCAGGCGTCGAAGGAACGGCGCTCCCAGTTGTGGCAGGCCTTCCAGATGCAGCGCAAGGAGGACAAGCTCCTCCTGCCGCTGATGATCGGATCGGTCGTCGGTATGGCGGTGCTGTTCTTCCTGATCGGGCTGATCTTCGGGATCGAGTGGCTCCTGCTGCCGTTCGGGCTCCTCATCGGTGTGCTCATCGCGTTCGTGATCTTCGGTCGCCGCGTGCAGAAGTCGGTGTACGGCAAGGCCGAGGGCCAGGCCGGCGCCGCCGCGTGGGCACTGGACAACCTGCAGGGCGGGTGGCGTGTCAAGACCGCCATCGCCGGCACCACGCAGCTGGACGCCGTGCACCGCGTCATCGGTCGTCCCGGCGTCATCCTGGTGGCCGAGGGCGCACCGCAGCGCGTGAAGGCACTGCTGGCGCAGGAGAAGAAGAAGACCGCACGCCTCGTCGGCGACACCCCGATCTACGACGTCGTCGTCGGCAACGACGAGGGCCAGGTGCCGCTCTCGCAGCTGCAGAAGTACCTGACCAAGCTGCCGAAGAACATCGACAGCAAGCGCATGGAGACCATCGAGTCACGGCTCTCGGCGCTGGGCGCCCGCGGTGGCCCGGCACTCCCCAAGGGACCGATGCCGGGCGGCGCGAAGATGAAGGGTGTGCAGCGCACCATCAAGCGTCGCTAGTGGCCTCCGGCCCCGTGCGCCTTGTGCGTACCCAGGGATGCGCAAAGGGCGCACGAGGGGTGAGCCCCACTACCGGGACATGAGGAGTGCGGTGCCCGTCGCGCGGTCGTGCATGCCGCGGCTGTCGATGTCGGTGATGACGGCGGGCACCACGAAGGCGATGAAGACCTGACGCACCAGCGCGCGCACGACTCCCACGCGGCCCGGAGCGTCGATGCGCGCCACCTGCATGCCCATGCAGAACTGACCGGGCGTGAAGGAGAACAAGCTCACGGACACGAATCCGAGCAGGAACCACACTCCCAGGGTCAGGGTCGACAGGTTGCCCCCGGCGACGCTGCCGCCGAGGAACAGCGCGGACACACCCATCGACATCAGCCAGTCGATGGCCAATGCCGCGACACGCCTCGGTGTCGGCGCGAGCGAACCCGGCCCCACCTTGGGAAGTCCCAGGTACTCGCCCTGGTAGGCCTGCTGCTCGTGGTCACCGTCGGGCAGCGCGGCGGCGGGGCCCGAGAGCCACGATCCGGTCATCCGTGCCATGAGTGTTCTCCATACTGGTGTGAGTGCGGGGCCATTGCTCCAGGATAGGTGTCGCCCCGGCGGGAGGGTCTTCCCACCGGCCACCAGCTGCGACGACGGGACGCGTAACACCGACGAAACACGGACTTGACGGTGAGGCAACACCACTTCCCTACCGTCGGCGTGGCGCAGCTGCCGCACTCACACAGACGTCGCGGACCAGCACTCGACAAGAAGGAGTTCCAGCGTGGATTTCACCACGGCCGAAGAGGTCATCAAGTACATAGCGGACGAGAGCGTCGAGTACGTCGACATCCGTTTCACCGATCTCCCGGGTATCCAGCAGCACTTCTCGATCGCGGCGAAGGCGTTCACCAAGGACACCCTCGAAGACGGTCTCGCGTTCGATGGCTCGTCCGTGCGTGGCTTCCAGTCGATCCACGAGTCGGACATGATGCTGCTGCCCGACTACGGCACCGCTCAGATCGACCCGTTCCGTCACGCCAAGACGCTGAACATGGACTTCTTCGTCCACGATCCGTACACCCGCGAGTCCTACAGCCGCGACCCCCGCAACGTCGCGCGCAAGGCCGAGGAGTACCTCGCCAGCACCGGCATCGCCGACACCGCGTTCTTCGGTCCCGAGGCCGAGTTCTACATCTTCGACTCGGTGCGCTACGACTCCCAGATGAACGGCGCGTTCTACGAGCTCGACTCGAGCTCCGGCGCCTGGAACACCGGCGCCGAGACCGAGGCCGACGGGTCCCCCAACCTCGGCTACAAGGTCCGCCCGAAGGGCGGCTACTTCCCCGTCGCGCCGTACGACCACTACGTCGACATCCGCGACGCCATCTCCACCAACCTGCAGAACGCGGGCTTCGAGCTCGAGCGCGGCCACCACGAGGTCGGCACCGGCGGTCAGCAGGAGATCAACTACAAGTTCAACACCATGCTGCGTGCAGCCGACGACCTGCAGCTGTTCAAGTACATCGTCAAGAACACCTGCTGGCAGCACGGCAAGTCCGCGACCTTCATGCCGAAGCCGCTCTTCGGTGACAACGGCTCGGGCATGCACGTCCACCAGTCGCTCTGGAAGGACGGCAAGCCGCTCTTCTACGACGAGAAGGGCTACGCGGGTCTGTCGGATCTCGCTCGTCACTACATCGGCGGCATCCTGCACCACGCGCCGTCGCTGCTGGCGTTCACGAACCCGACGATCAACTCGTACCACCGCCTGGTGCCGGGCTACGAGGCCCCCATCAACCTGGTGTACTCGGGCCGTAACCGCTCGGCCGCCGTCCGTATCCCCACCACGGGCAACAACCCGAAGGCCAAGCGTCTCGAGTTCCGCGCGCCCGACGCGTCCGGTAACCCGTACCTGTCGTTCGCCGCGCAGATGATGGCCGGCCTGGACGGCATCAAGAACAAGATCGAGCCACTCGCTCCCGTCGACAAGGACCTCTACGAGCTCCCGCCCGAGGAAGCGAAGAACATCCCGCAGGCACCCACCTCGCTGCCTGCCGTGATCGACCGCCTCGAGGCCGACCACGAGTACCTCACCGCCGGTGGCGTCTTCACCACCGACCTGATCGAGACCTGGATCTCGCTCAAGCGTGAGAACGAGATCGCGCCGGTGAACCTCCGTCCGCATCCGTACGAGTTCCAGCTGTACTACGACTGCTGAGTCACGCTCCACCACGTCGAGCCCGCTCCGGACCCTGTCCGGCGCGGGCTCGCGTCGTTTCCGGGACGATTCGGGAACGATGCGGACACGACTCGACCGAAAGCTGGATTGAACTCTGAACTTTCGGGGTAGACACGGGTGTCCGCTGTGTTCCGGGTGACGATCCACCCGGCCGCCGGACGTCGTGGCACCACCACAGTCGCGTCTCTCCTGTTGCCGAGCGAAGGATCTGCACCTGATGGATGCTCTGTGGGACTTCATCGTCGGCCGCCGAAGGCAGCTCGCGATCGATTCCTATCTTCACGTCTCCGCCGTCGTCCAGTGTGTCGTCATCGCGACCATCCTGGGTGTCGCCATCGGAGTCCTCGTCTACCGCAGTCCCGCCGGCTCCGCCGTCGCCACCGCTCTCGCGAGCACGGTGCTCACCATCCCGTCGTTCGCGCTGCTGGGACTGCTGATTCCCATTCTCGGTCTCGGCGTCAAGCCGACCGTCACCGCGCTGGTGCTGTACTCGTTGCTGCCGATCATCCGGAACACTGTGGTCGGACTCGACGCGGTGAATCCGGCGGTCAGCGATGCGGCACGCGGTATCGGCATGAGTCGAGCCACCGTGTTGCGTCGCATTGAGATTCCTCTCGCGTGGCCGTCGATTCTCACGGGGATGCGCGTCAGCACCCAGATGGCGATGGGCATTCTCGCCATCGCCGCGTACGCCAAGGGCCCCGGCCTCGGCAATCTCCTGTTCTCCGGCCTCGCCCGCGTCGGCAGCCCCACCGCAGTTCCCCAGGCCCTCACCGGCACCGTCCTGATCGTCATCCTGGCGCTGATCCTCGACGGGATCTACGTCCTGATCGGCAAACTCACCACCTCGAGGGGTATCCGTGACTGACACGACTCGCACCACCACCGGAGCGGAGATCGTCCTCGAGGACGTGACGAAGTCCTACCCCAACCAGAAGGCCGCCGCGGTCGACCACGTGTCGCTCACCATCCCCGCGGGTGAGGTCGTCGTGTTGGTGGGACCGTCGGGCTGCGGCAAGACGACGACGATGCGGATGATCAACCGCCTCATCGAGCCCACGTCCGGCCGGATCACGATCGGCGGCAAGGACGCGCTGTCCATCGATCCGAACGAGCTGCGACGCACCATCGGCTACTCGATCCAGCAGGCCGGCCTGTTCCCGCACATGACGATCGCGCAGAACGTCGGCATGGTCCCCGGGCTCATCGGGTGGAACAAGAAGAAGATCTCCGACCGCACCGACGAGATGCTCGATCTGGTCGGACTCGATCCGGGCCAGTACCGCGAGCGCTACCCGCGCCAGCTCTCCGGTGGGCAGCAGCAGCGCGTGGGTGTGGCCCGCGCTCTGGCGGCCGACCCCCCGGTGCTGTTGATGGACGAGCCGTTCGGTGCCGTCGACCCCATCACCCGCGGCCTCCTGCAGGACGAGCTGATGCGCCTGCAGGCCGAGCTGGGCAAGACGATCGTCTTCGTCACACACGACTTCGACGAGGCCGTCAAGCTGGGCGACCGGATCGCCGTCCTGGGCAACCAGTCCCGCATCCTGCAGTACGACACCCCCGAGGCCGTGCTGGCCAATCCCGCTGACGAGACGGTGGCCGGCTTCGTCGGCGCCGGTGCGGCTCTCAAGCAGCTCACCCTCATGCGTGTGCGCGACATCGAGCTCAGCGATGTTCCCGCCTTCGGTGAGGACGAGCCGGTCGAGACGATGAACCGGGCGCTCGGCACCGATCCGGAGGCGTGGGGTCTCATCCTCGACTCCCGGAAGCGGCCCATCCGGTGGACCGACCGTCGTCACCTCGCCGGCGTGGGCAGCCTCCGCGACGTCGGTGTGCCGATCGGTGAGCTCGTGTCGATCCAGTCCACGCTGCAGGACGCGCTCGAGGCCCTGCTCGCCGAGGGCAACGCGACGGCGACCGTGACGGGCAAGCGCGGCGAGTACGTCGGCACCGTCACCATCGAGGCACTGATCGACACCATCAAGACCATCCGTTCGCAGCACGCGCACGACCACGACGACGTGGTCGACGCGGGCGCGGCGTCCGTCTCGGGCGCGTCGTCGTGACGGCGTCGGTCGAGGCGTCCGTCGTCGACGATCCCGCCGACGCAGAGGGCGATGCGAAGTCCGCGGCCAGGGCAGCGCGGCGAGCCGAACGGATCCGTCTGGTCGTCCAGCCCGCACTGGTTCTCGTCCTCGTGGTGGTCACGCTGGTCTACGCCCTCACGCGTGATCTCACGGCGACGCAGGCGGCGACGATCAACGTCGCCACGATCTCCCAGCGCGTTCTCGAGCACGTCCTGATCACGTTCGTCGTGACGGCACTCGTCGTGCTGATCGCGGTGCCCCTCGGAATCATCCTCACTCGCAACGGCTATCGACGACTCGCTCCCGTCTTCATCGGTATCGCGAACATCGGTCAAGCAGCGCCTGCCGTCGGCCTGCTCGTCCTGTTGTTCCTCGCGACCGGCAGCACCGGGTTCTGGGTCGGTGTCCTGCCCATCGCGTTCTACTCGCTGCTCCCGGTGCTGCGGAACACCATGCTGGGGTTCCAGCAGGTGGACGCCAGTTACATCGATGCCGCACGCGGACAGGGCATGTCGGGCTCCGGCATCCTGTGGCGCATCGAGTTCCCACTCGCGGTGCCGTACATCCTCGCCGGCCTGCGCACCTCTCTCGTGCTGGCGGTCGGTACCGCCACGCTGAGCTTCCTCGTGGGCGCCGGCGGCCTCGGCGTGCTCATCGACACCGGGTACAAGCTCAATCAGCCGCTCATCCTCGTCGTGGGCGCCGTGCTCGCGGTTGCGTTGGCGTTGCTCGTCGACTGGTTGGGCGCTCTCGCCGAGGCCTTCCTCGGACCGAAAGGACTGCGCTGATGCGCCGTACCCTGATCGCACTGTGCGCGGTCTCCACCCTCGCCCTCACCAGCTGCGGGCTGCAGTCCGGCAGCGCGGTGCCCCTGGCCGTCGAACCCGGAAGCATCACGGCGCAGCCGGGTCTCGAAGGTGCCGAGCTCACCGTCGGTTCCAAGGACTTCACCGAGCAGATCATCCTCGGCTACATCCTGGAGTTCGCGCTCGAGGCGGCGGGGGCGAACGTCCGCGACCTGACCAACATCTCGGGATCCAACAGCACGCGGCAGGCCATGATCAGCGGCCAGGTCGACGTCACCTACGAGTACACCGGCACCGGCTGGATCAACTACCTCGGCAACGAGACTCCCATTCCCGACGCGACAGAGCAGTACGACGCGGTGCGCGACGCGGACAAGGCGAACGGCATCGTCTGGGTCAACCCGGCGCCGATGGACAACACGTACGCACTCGCGATGAACCAGCAGACGGCGCAGGAGACCGGCGTGAAGACGCTGTCCGACTACGCCGCCCTGGTGCAGCGTGATCCCGCCGCCGCGGCGGTGTGCGTGGAGACCGAGTTCAACTCCCGCCAGGACGGTTTCCCCGGCATGGCGGCGGCGTACGGCTTCGACGCGAACGCGGTGAACCGCCAGATCCTGCAGACGGGCATCATCTACCAGGCGACGGCGGACGGCTCGCAGTGCAAGTTCGGCGAGGTGTTCACCACCGACGGCCGCATCAAGGGCCTCGACCTGGTGGTCGTCGAGGACGACAAGCTGTTCTTCCCGCGCTACAACGCGACGGTGAACTTGCGTCAGGAGATCGCCGACCGCTACCCGGAGATCGCGGAGATCACCGCGCCGGTGTCCGCGGCGCTCACCATCGACGCCATCACCGAGCTGAACAAGCAGGTCGACGTCGACGGCCGGGAACCCGCCGAGGTGGCGCGTGACTGGATGGTGCAGCAGGGTTTCGTCACCGCCGGGGCCGACTGACACCGAGGTACACATACTGCACAGAAGACGACCCCGCCCGGCACAGTCGGCCGAGCGGGGTCGTTCTCTGTGCAGAACCGGTACGGGTCAGGAACCGAACGCGCGTTCCACCACGGCCTTGGCCCGACGGGTGACGCGCAGGTAGTTGTCGAGGAACTCCCCCGCGTCGCCACTGGGCCAGCCGGCCACCTGCGCGACGGCCGACAGCACCTTGCCGGGAGCCGGCAACTGATCGGTCGGCTTGCCGCGCACCAGGACCAGCGCGTTACGGGCCTTCGTGGCCGTGAGCCACGCCTGGCGCAGGAGGTCGACGTCGCCCGGGCTCATGAGCTCCGCGGCGCCGATCGCGTCGAGGCACTCCAGGGTCGACGTGTTGTGCAGCGCCGGAATGCGGTGGGCGTGACGCAGTTGCAGCAACTGCACGGTCCACTCGACGTCGGCCAGTCCCCCGCGCCCCAGCTTGGTGTGCGTCTTCGGGTCGGCTCCCTTGGGCAGTCGCTCCGCGTCGACCCGGGCCTTGATGCGCCGGATCTCGCGGACGGCGTCCTCGGAGACTCCGCCCTCGGGGTACCGGATGCGGTCGGCCATGAGCAGGAACCGGATTCCCAGGTCCTGATCGCCGGCGACCTGGTGGGCGCGGAGCAGGGCCTGCACCTCCCACGGCTGCGCCCACTGCGAGTAGTACGCGTCGTAGGCCGAGAGTGTGCGCACGACAGGCCCGTTGCGCCCCTCGGGACGCAGTCCGGTGTCCACCTCCAGCGGCGGGTCCTGGCTCGGCGAACCCAGGAGCTTGCGGACACGATCGGCGATGGCGTTGGCCCACTTGACGGCGTCGCTGTCGTCGGCGCCCTCGGCCGGCTCGCACACGAACAACACGTCGGCGTCGGACCCGTAGCCCAGTTCACCACCACCGAGTCGACCCATGCCGATGATGGCGATCGACGCGGGAGCGGTGCCGCCGCGCTCGGCGACGGACGCACGGACCGCCGCGTCCAGGGCGGCGTTGATGACCGCTGCCCACACCGAGGACAGCGCCCGGCACACCTCGGGGACCTCGAGCAGTCCGAGGATGTCCGCCGAGGCGACCCGCGCCAGTTCGTAGCGACGCAGGGACCGCGCCGCCGCGACCGCGCGTACCGGATCGTCGTAGCGCGCAGAGGACTTCAGGATGGCGCCGTACGTCTCGGTGGGATCGACGTCGAGCAGTTTGGGGCCGGTCGATCCGTCGGCGAAGAGCCGGATGACCTCCGGCGCGTTGACCAACACACCGCGCAGGTACTCCGACGACCCGAGCACCTGCATCAGGCGCTGCGCCACCGGGCCCTCGTCGCGGACCAGCCGCAGGAACCAGGACTGCTCGGCGACCTCCTCGGACAGCCGTCGGTAGGCCAGCAGGCCCGCATCGGGATCCGGTGTGTCGCCCAGCCATTCGAGCAGCGTCGGCAGCAGCAGGGACTGGATGCGACCCTTGCGCGCACCCATGCCGACGAGTGCGCTCAGGTGTCCGAGCGCGTTCTGTGGAGCCGAGTAGCCGAGCGCCGAGAGCTGCCGGATCGCGGAATCCGAACTGAGGCGCAGCGAGTCGCTGTCCAGCCGGGCCACCGATTCGAGCAGAGGGCGATAGAACAGCCGAGCGTGCAACCGCCGGATCCGCTGCGCGTTGCGACGGATCTCCTGGCGCAGAACGCCGGTCGCGTCGTGGTTGCCGTCGGGACGCATGTGGGCGGCGCGGGCGAGCCAGCGCATCGCCTCGTCGTCGTCGTCCGGCGGCAGGAGGTGCGTGCGCTGCAGCTTCTGCAGCTGCAGCCGGTGCTCGATGAGGCGGAGGAACTCGTAGGACGCGGTGAGGTTTGCCGCGTCGTCACGCCCGATGTAGCCGCCGGTGGCGAGAGCGGACAGCGCGGCGACGGTACCGCGTTCGTGGAGGGAGTCGTCGGCTCGTCCGTGCACGAGTTGCAGCAGCTGGACGGCGAACTCGACGTCACGCAGGCTGCCGCGCCCCAGCTTGATCTCGCGCTCGCGCAGCTCGGCCGGCACCATCTCCTCGACGCGGCGGCGCATCGCCTGCACCTCGGGGACGAAGTCCTCGCGCTCACTGGCCACCCACACCATCGGCGTCACCGCGTCGACGTAGGCCTGGCCCAGCTCGGCGTCACCGGTCATGGCGCGCGCCTTGAGCAACGCCTGGAACTCCCAGGTCTTCGCCCACCGCTGGTAGTACGCCAGGTGCGAGTCGAGAGTGCGGACCAGTTCGCCCTGCTTGCCCTCGGGACGCAGTGCGGCGTCGACCTCGAAGAAGGCGGACGAGCCGATGCGCATCATCTCGCCGGCCATGCGGGTGGCGAGGGAGTTGGAGGGTTCGGCGACGAAGACGACGTCTACGTCGCTCACGTAGTTCAGTTCCTGCGCACCGCACTTGCCCATCGCGATGACCGCGAGTCGGACCGAGCAGGGCCCGTCGGGGAACGTGACGGTGACGGCCACCGACAGTGCCGCGGTGAGCGCCGCGTCCGCCAGATCGGACAGCTGACGACCGACCACCTCGTAGGGCACGACGGGCTCGTTCTCCACGGTCGCCGCGAGATCGGCGGCGGCCAGGATCATGAGGTGGTCGCGGTACGCCGTGCGCAGCGCGATGATGGCCTTGGGTCCGGTCAGCTCGGCCCGGAACACCTGACCGAGGGCGTCGTCGCCCGTCTCCGCGACGGCACCGACGCTCGCGAGCATCGAGTCGCGCAGCTCGTCGGCCGTGGGCAACGACTCCGTGCAGGTGGTGAGCAGGCGCCACTTCTCCGGCTCGGACACCAGGTGGTCACCGAGAGCGCTGGACGATCCGGCGAGAGCGAACATGCGGCCGCGCAGACTCTTGTCGGTGCGCAGGCGGGCGTCGAGGTCGGACCAGTTGTCACCGAGATCCTCGGCGAGGCGCGCGAGAGTGCGCAGCGCGAGATCGGCGTCGGGCGAGCGCGACAGCGACCACAGCAGCTCGGTGCTGTCCTCGTCGGTCCAGCCCAGCAGCGACAGGTTCGCCGGGGCCGACGCCTCGACGAGACCGAGCCGTCCGGGGCTGGGCACGGTGGAACGGGAACTGGGCGGAATCACGGGCGAGCCTCCACCACGGTGTACGAGTCGACCGCCGGGTCGGCGTCAGCGAACGTCGGGTGGACGAACCGCGGGTCGACGAATCTCGGGACGGTGGTGCATTCCGACATGTTCATGGCGTGTCGACGTTACTCGACAGCCCCGTCCACTCGACAATCGCGCAGTCGCTACAGACCCAGGTAGGTCTTGAGCTCGAACGGCGTCACGTGCGAACGGTACGACTCCCACTCACGACGCTTGTTGCGCAGGAAGTAGTCGAAGACGTGCTCGCCGAGCGCCTCGGCCACCAGTTCGGAGCCCTCCATGGCGGCGAGCGCCTCGTTGAGGCTGCTGGGCAGCTCCCGGTAGCCCATGGCGCGGCGTTCGGCGGAGGTCAACGACCACACGTCCTCCTCGGCCTCGGGCGGCAGCGTGTATCCCTTCTCCACCCCGCGCAGTCCGGCCGCGAGCAGCACGGCGAAGGTGAGGTACGGGTTGCACGCCGAGTCGGGGCTGCGGATCTCGACGCGGCGAGACGACGCCTTGTTCGGCGTGTACATCGGAACGCGTACCAGCGCAGAGCGATTCGACGGACCCCAGGACGCCGCCGTGGGGGCCTCGCCGCCGTGGATCAGACGCTTGTAGGAGTTGACCCACTGGTTGGTGACCGCGCTGATCTCGTTGGCGTGCTCGAGGATGCCCGCGATGAAGGCCTTGCCGGTCTCGGACAACTGCATCGGGTCGTCCGGGTTGTGGAAGGCGTTGGTCTCGCCCTCGAACAGGCTCATGTGCGTGTGCATGGCCGAGCCGGCCTGATCGCTGAAGGGCTTGGGCATGAACGTCGCGCGCACGCCCTCGTCGATCGCGACCTCCTTGACGAGGTAGCGGAAGGTCATCACGTTGTCGGCCATGGACAGGGCGTCGGCGTAGCGCAGGTCGATCTCCTGCTGACCGGGCGCGGCCTCGTGGTGGCTGAACTCCACCGAGATGCCCATGGACTCGAGGGCGTCGATGGCGTGGCGCCGGAAGTTCGGCGCCTCGTCGTGGACGGCCTGGTCGAAGTAGCCGCCGTTGTCCGCGGGGACGGGGGGCCGACCGTCGTCGGGCAGTTCCTTGCACAGGAAGAACTCGATCTCGGGATGCACGTAGCAGCTGAATCCGAGGTCCGCGGCCTTGGAGAGCTGTCGACGCAGCACGTGCCGGGAGTCGGCCCAGGACGGCGACCCGTCGGGCATCGCGATGTCGCAGAACATGCGGGCGGAGTGCTGCTCGCCCTTGCTGGTGGTCCAGGGCAGGATCTGGAACGTCGTGGGGTCGGGCTTGGCCACGGTGTCGGCCTCGGAGACTCGCGAGAAGCCCTCGATCGCCGAGCCGTCGAAGCCGATGCCCTCCTCGAACGCGCCTTCGAGTTCGGCCGGAGCGATGGCCACGGACTTGAGGTAGCCGAGCACGTCCGTGAACCACAGACGGACGAACCGGATGTCGCGCTCCTCCAGAGTGCGAAGCACGAATTCCTTTTGGCGATCCATGACCGTCAGGCTAGGCACGTTGCATTAAATCCGTGTTACATCGTGAAACCGGTCGCACTTTCTGGACCTCACAGCGCGGTGGCGACGACTGTGAGGTCACGACTCAGCAGCGCAGACCTGCTGGTGGAGGCGTCAGGTCGACGAGGTAGGCGGACACGGCGTCGTCGATGCAGGCGATCCCGGCGAACGAGGCGGTGTGCTGATTCCCCTCGTAGGTGACCAGCGACGAGCCCAGCTGCGAGGCCAGAGCGACCCCGGCCTCGTACGGGGTTGCGGGATCGTCGGTGGTCGAGACCACCACGGTCGGTGCGAGTCTCGGTATCGAGACCGGCCCCGGGTCGGCCGCCGAGGGGACCGGCCAGAAGGCGCACGGCTCGAGCGGCGCGGTGCCGTTGCCCCGGCCGTCGTCCAGGAACGGCGCGGCGGCGCGGAACCGGGCGTCGAGCGCGCCCTCCTCCGCCCGGTCGGTCACCCGCGGATCGTCGACGCACCGCACGGCGGTGAACGCGTCGTTGGTGTTGCTGTACGTGCCGTCGCTCAGGCGCCCGTTGTAGAGATCGGCGAGCGAGAGCAGGATGTCGCCCTGACCGTTCTCCAGCTGAGTCAGTCCGCGCCGCAACGGTCCCCACAGTTCGGTGCTGTAGAGCGCCTGCTGCACTCCGGTCACGGCGTCGTCGTAGCTCAGCGAGCGGGCACCCTCCGGCCCGGTGAGCTCGGTGCTCGCGGGCCGGTCCACCAACGGATCGACCAGGGCCCGGAAGGAACGCACGGCTCCCGCCGGGTCGGTACCGAGTGGACAGTCGGACCGTCCCGCGCAGTCGGCCGCGAAGGCGTCGAACACCGACTGGAAGCCTGCGCCCTGGGCGACCACCTCGTCGGCCGCGTTCGCAGCGGGGTCGAGAGCGCCGTCGAGCACCATCGCGCGCACGTTCTCGGGGAAGAGTTCGGCGTAGGTGTAGCCCAGCCGCGTCCCGTACGAAAATCCGAGATACGTCAGCTGATCGTCGCCGAGCACCGACCGGACGACGTCCATGTCCCGCGCGACGTCGGCCGACGTGAGGTGCTCGAGCAACACCGGATCGTTGCGCTCGGCGCACCGCGCGGCGTAGTCCTGATTCTCCTTCTCGGTCTCGGCGATGCCGGCGGGCGAGGTGTCCACGTCGTTGTCCGCACGCTCGGCGTCGAACTCCCGCGGAGTGTCGCAGCGCACCGCCGGCACCGACGCACCGATGCCCCGAGGGTCGAATCCGATGACGTCGAACGACGATTCGACGGCGGTACCCCGCGCCACCGTCGCAGTCGAGAGGCCCGACGCGCCGGGTCCGCCGGGGTTGACGAGCATCGAGCCCACCTTCTCCCCCGTCGCCGCCGACCGGGACAACGCCAGTGAGGCGGTGGGCCCGGCCGGATCGTCGTAGTCGATCGGCACGGTCACCCGGCCGCACTGCAGGCTCGGGTCCAACTCGGACCCGTCGGTCACGAATCCCTCGCACGATCCCCACGTGACACGCTGCGCCCGAAAGGCGTCCAGCGTCGACGGCTGATCGGCACGCGTCTCCGTCGTCGTGACGGGCACGGACCCACCCTCGTCGTCGGTGGGAGTGCCGCCGACATCGGAGCCGCACGCCGCGGCCAACACCGCGAGAACCGAGAGGGAGACGGCGAGACGGACGGACGCGCGACGGGAGGACACCTCTCGATGGTGGCACGGCGTGGTGTGTGACCAAGCGCACTCGTGCCGCGGAACCCGGCGGTGGCAGACTGAACGCGTCATCACCTCTACCCGGGGACCCGCCGAGCGGGCCTCGAGGACGAAAGGGACGCTCGATGTCTGCTGCTGAGACCCCGCTGTACGGATCCGCACCCACGGGCCGCAAGACCCGCACCCACCACCTGCAGGCGATGAAGGCCTCCGGCGACCGCTGGAGCATGCTCACCGCCTACGACTACTCGAGCGCGCGCATCTTCGAGGAGGCCGGCATCCCCGTCCTGCTCGTGGGCGACTCGGCCGCCAACGTCGTCTACGGCTACGACACCACGGTGCACATCGACATCGCGGAGCTCATCCCCCTGGTCCGCGGCGTGGTCCGTGGTGCCCCCAACGCACTCGTGGTCGCCGACCTGCCGTTCGGCACCTACGAGATCTCTCCGCAGCAGGCCGTCGAGACCGCTGTCCGCTTCATGCGCGAGGGCCAGGCCAACGCGGTCAAGCTCGAGGGCGGCGAGCGTGTCGCCCCGCAGATCGCCGCCATCACCGCCGCCGGTATCCCCGTGATGGCGCACATCGGCTTCACCCCGCAGAGCGTCAACGGACTCGGTGGTTTTCGCGTGCAGGGCCGCGGCGACGCGTCCGAGCAGCTCGTGGCCGACGCCATCGCCGTCCAGGAGGCCGGCGCCTTCGCCGTCGTCATGGAGATGGTGCCCGCCGATCTCGCCGGCCAGGTGACGCGCAAGCTGACGATCCCCACCGTCGGCATCGGTGCCGGTCCGGAGTGCGACGCCCAGGTTCTCGTCTGGCAGGACATGGCCGGCTTCACCAGCGGTCGCACCGCCAAGTTCGTCAAGCGTTTCGGCGACGTCGGCGACCAGCTGCGCGCCGCGGCGTCGACCTACGCCGCCGAGGTGCGGTCGGGGGCCTTCCCCGCGCAGGAGCACAGCTTCTAGGACTGCGACCCCTGGCGAGCGACGCGGGCGAGCCGGTCGGGGAAGCACCCGGGTGGCACACTCGGGGCCATGATGATGCGACATGGACTCGCCGCGGCGGGTGTTCTGGCAGCAGCGACCGTGACCCTGACGTCGTGCGCAGGCGGGACGGACACCACCACTGCGTCGACGACGGCCGCTCCCACGACGACCACGTCGGCGGCTGCGGCCACCCCGACGGTGTCCGAGGATCAGGCTCAGTCGCTGTGCACCGACCTCGAGGCACAGCTGTCGAACTGGCGCGTGCAGGGCCCGACCGTGGGCCGCGGCGGCCTGAACATCCTGGTGCAGACGTGGGCGGCACGCTATGGACTGAACGCCGCAGTGATCCAGAACCGCGGGATCGTCGACACGGCCGCGACCGACGCGTGCTCCGACGTCCGGAGCCAGGTCGTCGACATCCTCGAGATTCCCGATCTCGCGTCGGGCCTCGTGGGGCTGTGACGATGACGGCGCGCCGGTCCCTCTACCCCGAACTCGACCCGCACGACTCGGGGATGCTCGATGTCGGCGACGGTCAGCACCTCCACTTCGAGGTCAGCGGCAACCCCGACGGCACTCCGGTGGTGTTCGTGCACGGCGGACCGGGCGGCGGCACGGGTCCCGATCAGCGTCGCTACTTCGATCCCGAGGCCTACCGGATCGTGCTGTTCGACCAGCGCGGGTGCGGTCGGTCCACGCCGCACGTCGCCGACGGCGCCGATCTCTCCGTCAACACCACCGGACACTCCATCGCCGACATGGAGGTCCTGCGTGAGCATCTCGGCATCGACACGTGGTCGGTGTTCGGCGGGTCGTGGGGATCGACGTTGTCGCTCGTGTACGCCCAGGCGCACCCGCACCGCGTCACGTCACTGGTGCTGCGCGGCATCTTCCTGCTGCGTGAGTCGGAGATCGACTGGTACTACCGCGGCGGCGCAGGACACCTCTTCCCAGAACTGTGGGAGAAGTTCCTCGCCCCGATCCCGGCGGCGGAGCGTGACGGCGACCCCGTGGAGATCTACCACCGACTCCTTCACTCGTCCGACCCGGAGACCGCGCTGAACGCGGCGGTCGCCTGGTCCACGTGGGAGGGCGCCACCAGCACCCTGCTCCCGAAACCGGAACGCGTGGAGCAGAACTCCGAGGCACGGTTCGCACTCGCGTTCTCGCGCATCGAGAATCACTACTTCGTGCACCAGGGGTTCCTGGAACAGAATCAGTTGCTGGCGAACATGGACTCCATCGCCCACATCCCCGGTGTCATCGTGCAGGGCCGTTACGACGTGGTGTGCCCGGCCACGAGCGCCTGGGATCTGCATCGATCCTGGCCGTCGTCGACACTCCACATCGTCGACGACGCCGGGCACTCCGCCGCGGAACCGGGAATCATCCATCACCTCGTCGAGGCGACGGACTCCTTCCGCCGCTGACGAACCGGCCGTTCACCTGCAGGTGGTAAAGATGTCACCATGAGTTCAGGTGGTGCGGATGCGCACACGGAGATCGAGGCCAAGTTCGACGTCGGCATGGACACGCCGGTTCCCGAGCTCACGGGGGCGAAGTCGATCGTGTCCGCGTCCGCGCCGGAGCTGACACACCCGGTCTCCACGTACTTCGACACCCCGGATCTCGATCTGGCGCGTCGACGCATCACGGTGCGTCGACGGACCGGAAGCTCCGACGCGGGCTGGCACATCAAGATGCCCGTCTCGTCCGACGAGCGTCTCGAGCTGCGGAGCCCGCTGTCCGCGGGCGGCAACACCGCTCGCGTGCCGGCCGAGGTCGCCGATCGCGTGACGGCGCACGTGCGAGGCAAACCGCTCGTGCCCGTCGCGAGCATCGAGACCCGACGCATCGTCACCGTCGTGGCCACGAAGCGGCACCAGACCGCCGCGGAGCTGTGCGACGACACTGTCACCGCCCGGAACCTGTTGGACGACACCACTGTTCGCTGGCGTGAATGGGAGGTGGAGTTGCTCGACGGTGACCGCCGCACCCTGGAGAAGGTGAGCACCTACCTGCTCTCCCACGGCGCCGATCCCGGTTCCTCACCGTCGAAGCTCGCACGGGCGCTCGGATCCCGCCTGGCGGATCTCCGGACCGGCGACGCCACGCCCGACGGCACCGCCGGGTCCACACTGCTCGCCGCCCTGGCCACCGACGTGTCCGCTCTCCTCGCGGCGGATCCGCGCGTGCGGGAGAACGACGACGACGCGGTGCACGCCATGCGCGTCGCCACGCGGCGACTGCGCAGCGTGCTGCGGTCCTACCGCGACCTGCTCGACCGACCGTCCGTCGACACGGTCCGCGGCGAACTGTCCTGGCTCGCCGACATTCTCGGCACCGCTCGCGACGCAGAGGTGCTGGCGGCCCGCTACGACGCGTCGCTCTCGGCGCTGCCGTCCGACGCTGTGCGCGGTCCCGTGGTCGAGACCCTCGTCGGCACCCAGAGGCGGCTGTACACGCTCGCGCACGAGGAGATCGTGCGGGAGTTGAGCGGCGAGCGTTACTTCGCCCTGCTCGACGCGCTCGATGCACTACTGGCAGCACCCACCGTCGGTCCGTCGGACGGCCGCGCGGACAAGGTCTTCCGGAAGGTGCTCCGCGGCCAGTACCGCACGATCGCCCGAGCCGAGGCTCACGCGGCCGCGCTCACCGGCGACGAGCGTGCCGAGGCTCTGCACGACGTGCGCAAGAACGCCAAGAAGCTGCGCTACGCGGCCGAGGCAGCGGCGGGCGCACTCTCGGACGGAGCAGTACGCACGACGGCCGCCGACGTCGCGAAGGCCGCGAAGAAGGTGCAGTCCGTCCTCGGCGACGTCCAGGACAGTGCGGTGTCGCGCGCCACGATCCTGACCGAGGCCGCCTCCGCGGCCGAGCGAGGCGAGGACACCTTCACCTTCGGTGTCCTGTACGCGAACGAGGGACACGACAGCGCGGACGCGCTGGAGCCGCTCCCCCGCGCGTGGACGAAGCTGCGGCGCCGCGCAGCCTCCCTCGACTGACAACCTGACCGGCCTACCCGGCCATCCCCCGACCGGCGTCCGGCCTACCCGACCGAGAACTCCACTCGCCGGGTCGCGACGTCCACGGGCCCCACCCGCACGGCGACGGTCGTGCCCTCGGCCGGGTCTCCCGAACACGGGCCGACGACGGTGTACTCGGGAACGAAGACCTCGGCGGGCCGCTTGTCGGTACGTCCGCGCAGCACGACGGCGGAGACGGTGTCGCCGACGCGGTCCGCCAGCACCCTGGCCTCGACGAGGTCGATACACGCGCGATCCACCTTCGACGCCAGCGAATCGCTGCGCCGCATCGCGTCGGGCAGCTCCGCGAACTCGGCGAGCACCCAGTCGGGGACAGCGGTTCCGGCGCAGTGGGCGAGACACACCTCGGTGGCGTACCTGTCGACGCGCCGACGTAGCGGCGCGGTGACGTGGGCGTACGGGCCACCGATCCCGGAATGATCCGGCTGCTCGGGTGTCTCACCGTCGAATGCGACGTACGCGGCGCCGCGCAACAGCGTGGTCGCCTCGGTCATCACGGCGAGAGTCGTGGGAGCCGCCGGGTCCAGGCCGGCGAGAACCTGGCCGGGCGAGGCACCGGTCGGCCACTGCAGGCCCAGTGCCCGCACCACCGCCCGCAGTGCCTCGACGTCCGACGCGCCCGGCGGCGGGAGAGTGCGCAGGATGCCGACCTTCGCCTCGAGCATGATCGCGGCGGCGCACATTCCGGTGAGCAGGGACATCTCGGCGTTCCACGCGTCGGCCTCGGTGCGCGGCGCGATCTCGAGGCGCCATCCGCCGCGGTCGGAACCGTCGGCGACGACCTCCTGTTCGGGAAGCGCGAGCTCGATGGCGCCGCGCGCGACCGCGAGGGCCCGCCGCGCCCGACCGAGATCCTGCAGCGCCGTCAGCGACGGATGCACGGTGCCGGAGTCGACAGCCGACTGCACCTCGGCGTAGGTGAACCGTTGCCGTGAGCGCACCGTCGCCGGCTCGACGTGCCAGGACGTCGCCGTCCCCGCGGGGTCGGTGTCGATGGTCCACAGCGCGGCCGGCCGTACCCGGTCCGGCAGGAGGGACGACGCGTCCTCGGACATCTGCCGAGGGTGCAGCGGCACGCTGTCGTCCGGGAGGTAGAGCGTCTGTCCACGGCGGCGCACCTCCTCGTCCAGCACGCTTCCCGGCGCGACGACCGCACCGACGTCGGCGATGGCGTAGTACAGGCGGAAACCCGCGTCGGTGCGGTGGACGACGAGAGCCTGATCCAGATCCATCGACCCGGGCGGGTCGATGGTCACGAACTCGAGGTCGGTCGCGTCGCGCCGCGTCGGACGAGAGTCCGCCACCGGGACAGCGTCGGGCGGGTACCCGGTCGGCAGGTCGAACTCGGCGCGCACAGCCGAGAAGTCGACTCCGTCGACCCGAGGCGCAACGGCCCGCCTCGACACCGACGCGGTCACGAGCGCGCCGATGCGGTCACGAAGACCAGGTGTCGTCGGCGTCGTCCGCGGCCTTGTTGCGCTCCGCGGCGATCTCGAGGGCGCGCTCGGCGGTGGCCCTGTCGGGGTAGGGGCCCATGCGGTCCATCGCACCGGCCTCCTTACCCTGCACGACAGCCTTGTCGCTGATGCGGAAGTACCACTGATCGTCGTCGTCACTCATGATCGACAGTGTGCCCCAGATCTGCCCCGACGGAACAGACTTCGCGTTCTGCGGCCCCGCGATTCACGGTCGGCGACGCGCCGACCGCACACACCGCGGGACCGGCGGCCGCGTTACACTTCTCGCATGTCCGGGTACACACGCCGGACCGGAGCCGGACCACGCACCCGATAGGAGTACGACATGTCGACCCTTCTCTTCGATCAACTGTTGCCGCTGATGGGCCATGACGCCGCGACGTACTGGGCCACCCTGCTGGTGGTCGACCCCATCTGATCCACTCTGCTCACGAACGGCTCCGCCCTCATCGAGGACGGGGCCTTTCGTCGTTCAGGAGGACTCGATACGTGGCGGCGGGCCGACGCTTCCCGTAGTTTCCTACCGCCGGCCCGCCGAGACTCACTGTAGAGGACATCGAACGTATGTTCTAGTCCGCCCTCCGACGTAGCGGTCCGTGCTGGTCGTGTGCGCGGACGAGTCGGCGTGTAAGCCGGATCCTGTCCCCGGGACGAATCCCGGGTGGCGACCATCCATCTGGGCACACCGTCGCCGGGTACCTCGAGCGATCAACCCGCAGGCTCGGGCGAGCAGCCCTCGAACACCTGCGCAGACGCACCACCGCGAACGGCGGTGCGACCTTCGATCTTGCTCCGGGCGGGGTTTACCGAGCCACCCCGGTCACCCGGGGTGCTGGTGCGCTCTTACCGCACCGTTTCACCCTGACCGACCGATCCGAGGACCGGTCGGCGGTCTCTTCTCTGTGGCACTGTCCCGCGAGTCGCCTCGGGTTGCTGTTGGCAACCGCCCTGCTCTGTGGAGTCCGGACTTTCCTCGGCTCGAAGCTTGACGACGCCGGTCGTCAGTTCTCCGTGCCGCGGCCGCCCGGCCAACTCGTCCGCCCCGTCATGGTAGCCGCTCCGCCACCCCCGTCCCACCCACGCCCGACCCCCTCGTCGACCCACGCGAGTACGTCCGAACCGTCGCTGGGCGAGCCCCGATCACGACAGTTCGGACGTACTCGCGGGGGGTGGGTGTGCCGAGCGGACGGACGGTCGGACCGGGGATCTAGAGTCACGCGCATGACCTTCGTCGTCCTCCTGCGCGGCATCAACGTCGGCGGCATCCGCATCTCCATGGCGGCCCTGCGGTCGTCGCTGGAGGACGCCGGATACACCGCGGTGCGCACCGTTCTCGCGTCGGGCAACGTGGTGCTCACCGCGACGACGCAGGACCCGGCCGTGGTGCGCTCCGACGTGGAGGGCGTCCTGCGGCAGGCCTTCGGCTACGAGGCGTGGGTGGTGGTCGTGACCGTGGAGCAGCTCGCCGAGATCGTCGCCGCCTTCCCGTGGGAGACCGACGAGGCGGTACGCCACCCTTACGTGATCTTCTCGACGGACGGTGTGTCCACCACCGATCTCGCGGCGATCGGCGAGACGGCCGACCCCGTCGTCGAGAGGTCGACACTCGGGCCGCATCACGTCCTGTTCTGGGAGGTCGTGCGCGGTGACACCCTGTCCAGTGTCGTCGGCAAGGCCAGTGCGCGCGCGTCCTACAAGTCGACGACGACCACGCGAAACCTCCGCACGCTGCGCAAGATCCTCGCGTGATCACCGATTCCACCGCGCGGACCGTCGTGGCCGCGCTGCTGGTGGCTGCCGTCCTGGTCTTCGCCATCGCTCGCCCTCGCGGACTCCCCGAGGCCACCATCGCCGTTCCGGCCGCGGCACTGGCGATCCTGCTCGGAGTCGTGTCGACGAGCGACGCACTCGAGGAGACGGCGGAGCTCGCCCCCACGGTGGCGTTCCTCGCGGCGATCCTGGCTCTCGCTCACCTCGCCGACGCGCACGGTGTGTTCACGTGGATCGCGTCCGTCCTGCACGCCCGGTCGCGATCCTCCCCCACGCGGCTCCTGATGCTCGTGTTCGTCACCGCGTCCCTCACCACGGCAGTGCTCAGTCTCGACGCGACGGTCGTCCTGCTCACCCCGGTCGTCATCGCCGCCGCCC
Organism: Rhodococcus sp. NBC_00294; assembly: GCF_036163995.1. Taxonomy (NCBI): domain Bacteria; kingdom Bacillati; phylum Actinomycetota; class Actinomycetes; order Mycobacteriales; family Nocardiaceae; genus Rhodococcus; species Rhodococcus sp. NBC_00294. The sequence continues at coordinate 2,525,914 of NZ_CP108043.1, read as the reverse complement.
GCCGCGCCGGGATGTCGCCACGGCCGGCGTCGTATGCCGTGGCACACCTGTCGAACTCGGCCTCCACGCTGCTGCCGGTCTCGAATCTGACCAACCTGCTGGTGTTCTCGGCCACCGGTCTGTCGTTCCTGCACTTCACCGCGCTGATGGCAGCGCCGTGGGTCGTCGCGATCGCGCTCGAGTACGCGGCGTTCCGTTGGTTGTTCCGCGCCGACCTGCGCGAGGTGGAGAACCCGCCGGACGACGACGGTCCGTCCGTGGCGGCGCCGACGCTCGCCCTCGTCGTGATCGGCTGCGCTCTGGTGGGTTTCGCGATCAGTGGGTCGCTCGGCCTCGAACCGGTGTGGGTGGCCGCGGCGGCCGCGATCGTGCTCGCCGTTCCTGCGCTGCGCCGGTCCGAGACGACTCCCGTCGCGATCGTGCGTGCACTCGATCTGTGGTTCTGCGTGTTCGTCTTCGCGCTCGGAGTGGTGGTCGCGGGACTCGCCGGGGGTCCGGTGGGCGAGGCCGTCACCGAGATCCTGCCGACGTCGTCCACGCTGCTCGCGCTCCTGACCGTCGCCGCGGTGGCCGCGGTCGCCTCCAACGTGCTCAACAACCTGCCCGCGACGCTGCTGCTGCTCGCCGCACTGACGTCGACGACAGGCGTTGCACCGGTGGGCGCGCTGCTCGCCATGCTGATCGGCGTCAACCTCGGGCCCAACCTCACCTACGTCGGGTCGCTCGCGATCATGTTGTGGCGCCGCGTGGCTCGCGCCGAGGGCGAGCCGCCGAGCCTGCGGACGTTCACCGTGGTGGGTCTGGTGACCACACCGATCACCGTGGTCGCGGCGACCGTCGCCCTGTGGCTCGCCCTGCAGGTGTAGTGGTCGGGTCCAGAGGAACGACGTGTCGGTTCCTCCATCAGGCCCAGAGGAAGGACGTGTCGTTCACCAGGCGTACGGAGGCCGCGTCGTCGTCGAACCAGTCGACGATGCTGATGGACGCCAGGTCGAGGTGCATCCGGTAGAGGATCGACGGGCCGACGTCCAGGCCGAGCTGCAGGAGCGTCTTGATGGGCGTCACGTGCGAGACCACGACGACGGTCTTCCCCGCGTACTCGGTCGCGATGTGTTCGCGGACCCGGCGCACCCGTTCGAGGACGGCGTCGAAGCTCTCGCCGCCGGGCGGCGCGACGGACGTGTCGCCCATCCACCGCCGATGCAGCTCGGGATCGCGCTCGGTGGCCTCGAGGAAGGTGAGGCCCTCCCACTCGCCGAAGTCCGTCTCCGTCAGGTCCTCGACGACGGTGACGGGGACGTCGGTCGCGCGGGAGACGGCCGACGCGGTGTCGTGCGCCCGGCCCAGCGGTGAGCTCAGGACGACGTCGACGCCGCCCAGCAGTGCGACACGCTGCGCCGCGGCCGCTGCCTGCGCTCGCCCGAGCTCGGTGAGCTCCGGGTTGCCTCGGCCGGAGTACCGACGATCCACCGACAGGGCGGTCTGGCCGTGCCGCAGCAGGATCGTGCGGGTCGCGGCACCCGAGACGGACTGCCAGGCAGGCCGTTCCGACACCGGCGTCGGTGCGCTCGCGACCTCGGCCGCACCGGTGAGCAGCGCGTCCTCACCGTCCATCGCCTGGTTGGCCAGCCGGTCGGCATGCGAGTTCTCGGCGCGCGGGATCCACGCGTACTGCACGTCGTCGAACGTGTCCGCGACAGCGGCTGCTCGCGCGCGCAGCGGAATCATGTCCGGGTGCTTGACCTTCCAGCGGCCGGACATCTGCTCGACCACCAGCTTGGAGTCCATCCGCACCGAGACGCGCGAGGCCCCGAGTTCGCGGGCCGCCTCGAGACCGGCGATCAGTCCGCGGTACTCGGCGACGTTGTTCGTCACCACTCCCAGGTGTTCGCGGCGCTCGGCCAACACCGTGGCTCGCGCCGCGTCCCACACGACGGCGCCGTATCCGGCGGGCCCGGGGTTGCCTCGCGATCCCCCGTCGGCCTCCACCAGGACGGAGTCGGGATGGGGACTCACAGACCGGACTCGTTGGTGCGCACCAGGATCGCGTTGCACTCCGAGCACCGCACGACCACGTCGGGCGCGGTGCCGGCGATGCGCGCGATCTCGCCGCGATCCAGCTCGATCCGGCACGCACCGCAGCGCCGACCACGCAGCAGGGCGGCACCGATGCCCGACCTCTCACGCTGCTTCTCGTACATCGCGGACACCTCGGCGGGCAGCTGCGCGGCGAGCTCCTCGCGCTGCGCCGACCGAGTGCGCTCGGCGTTCTCGACGTCGGCGAGCGCGTCGTCGCGTCGACGGGTGGCGTCGACGATCGTGTCCTCGACCTGTGTCAGATTGGCACCGGCGTGCTCGTAATCGCTCTGCGACGCCTCGCGCTGCTCCATGACCTCGAGCAACTCGTCCTCGAGGATGCCGCGGCGGCGCTCGAGGCTGCCAAGCTCGTGCTGGAGTTCGCTGAGCTGCTTCGCGGGAGCCGCGCCGGAGGCCAGCGCAGCGCGGTCCTTCTCCTCGCGGCGGCGCACGGCGTCGACCTCACCCTCGAGCTTGCGAATGTCCCGGTCCAGATCGTCGAGCGAGATCTGCACGCCCACGGCTGCGTCCTTGCGGTCGATCCGCTCGCGTTCGAGTGCATCGAGCTCGACCTGCTCGGGAAGAGTGCGTCGACGGTGTGCGAGCTGGGCCAGTTCGGTGTCCATGGCGGCCAGGTCGAGGAGGGAGAGCTGGATCTTCGGGTCGACGTTCACGCGTGTCACGGTACTAGTCCTGCGGGGGACGGACGCCGATGCTCCACGGATCCGTTCTGATCGTCAGTGTCCGGGTGGTCCAGCCGTCGCGATCACCGAACGCGCTGTCCAGCAGGTCGCGCGCCTGGGCGCACCACGGGAACTCCCCCGCCCAGTGCGCGACGTCGATCAGCGCAGGTCCGCCGGCCCGCAGGTGTTCGTCCGCCACGTGGTGTCGCAGGTCGGAGGTCACGTAGGCGTCGACACCCGCTGCGGTGACGGTGCCGAGCATCGAGTCCCCGGATCCACCGCACACGGCCACCCGCCGGATCGTCGCGTCCGGGTCGCCGGCGGCGCGCACTCCCCAGGCAGTGGACGGGAGCCGGCTGCCGACGCGGTCGGCGAAGGCGCGCAACGACATCGGCTCGGCCAGCGTCCCGATCCGGCCCAGCCCGCAGTCGGTCGGCAACCCGGCCGTCTCGACGACGTCGAACGCCACTTCCTCGTAGGGGTGCGCCGAGCGCAGCGCGGTGAGAACGGCCGCGCGTGCAGAGCGCGGAGCGACCATCTCGACGCGCCGTTCCTCGACCGACTCGACGGTGCCGACGGTGCCGATCGCCGGCCGCGCGTCGTCGACGGGACGGAACTGGCCGTCGCCCACGACGCTCCAGCTGCACTCGCGGTAGTCGCCGATCGACCCGCCGCCCGCGTCGAACATGGCCTGCCGCACGGCGGGGGCGTCGGCCACCGGGACGTACACACCCCACTTGTCGAGGCCCCCGTCCGACTTCTCGTCGAGGGGGCGCAGATCGGTGAGGCCCAGCAGTGTCGCCAGCGCGTCGGACACTCCGGGCTGCGCCGAGTCCGCGTTGGTGTGGGCGGTGAACAGAGCGCACCCCGCCGTGATCAGGCGATGCACCAACGCGCCCTTGGGCGTGTGGGCACCGACCGTGTCCACGCCGCGCAGCAGCAGTGGGTGGTGCACCACGAGCAGATCGGCACCGGCGGTGATCGCCTCGTCGACGATGGCGGCCGTGGCGTCGACGGCTAACATCACGGTGGTCACGGAGTTCGCGGGATCGCCGCACACCAGACCGACCGAGTCCCAGCTCTCGGCGAGCCGGGGCGGGTACGCCGCGTCGAGCACGTCGATGATCTCGGCCAGGGTGGGCGCTGCGGTTCCCGTCGATGCCATCACTCGACCCTAGGTGTGCCCATCTCGCGCACCACGTCACCCCACGCGTCGGCGAGTCGGTCGACGGAGTCCGCGCCCCGCACCGCGATCCGCAGGTGATCCGGGCCGAGGCCGGGAAAGGTGTCGCCTCGGCGGACCGCGACACCGCGGTCCCGCAACGCGGCCCGGATCGCTGCGCCGTTCTCCGCGCGGACGAGCACGAACGACGCCGTCGCCGGTGCCGACACCTCCACCCCGAGTACGCGGAGCCGTTCGACGAGGTACTGCCGCTCGCGGGCGAGCACGAGCGCGTCGGCGTCCACGGACGCGACGGCGTCGGGTTCGCAGCACGCCTCGATCGCGGCCAGCTGCAGGGTGCCCAGCGGCCAGTGGGGTCGGCCCCGGTTCAGTGTGGCGAGGACGTCCGGCGCTCCGAGCGCGTACCCGCACCGCAGCCCCGCGAGGGCGAACGACTTGGTGAGGCTGCGCAGCACCACCACGTCGGGACGAGACTGCGACGCCAGGGACTCGGGCTCGCCGGGCACGGTGTCGGCGAATGCCTCGTCCACGACGAGCACGCGTCCCTCCGCCCGGAGTGCGAGCACGTCCGCGCGGGGATGGCCGATGGACGTCGGGTTGGTGGGATTGCCCAGCACCACCATGTCGGCGTCGTGCGGAACGGCGGCGTCGACGAGCCGGTACGGCGCGGGCAGGACGACCCGATGCACCGGGACGTCGGCACTGCGCAGGGCGAACTCCGGCTCGGTGAAGGACGGGTGGACGACCGCGGCGAGGCGCGGGCGCAGCCGGGGCAGCATCGCGAATCCTTCGGCCGCTCCGGCGAGCAACAGCACCTCGTCCGGAGATCGACCGTGGCGCAACGCCACTCGGTCGCGAACCCGCCGGTCCTCGGCCTCGGACGGATACGCCGCGAGTCGGTCGACGGCCTCGATCAGTTTGCGCCGCAACCACTCGGGGGGCCGGGACCCACGAACGTTCACCGCGAAGTCGAGCATGCCCGCCTCGACCTCCACGTCGCCGTGGTGGCGAAGCAGCGGATCGATACGGGCGTCGCCTGTCACTCGGGTGACTGTAGGCGCTCCATATACTGACCCCCATGTCCACCACAGCCGTCGACCTCGTCCTCTTCGACCTCGACGGCACCCTCACCGATTCCGCACCCGGCATCCTCGCCGGTTTCGATCACGCGCTCGCGACGGTGGGGAGCCCGCCGCCCGGCGACGACGTCCGGGCGCACGTCATCGGTCCGCCGATGATCGACACGTTCCGGTCCCTCGGTCTCGACGAGGACAGGGTCGAGCGCGCCCGCGCCGCCTACACGGAGTATTACGACAGCCGCGGCTGGTCCGAGAACCGGGTGTACGAGGGCATCGTCGACGTGCTGGACGCGCTCGTGGCCGCCGGTGTCCCGATGGCGGTCGCGACGTCGAAGAACGAACGATTCGCACGGCGCATTCTCGAACACTTCGGCCTGGCCGACTACTTCCGCTTCATCGCGGGCGCCAGCGACGACGGCAGCCGCCGGTCCAAGGCGGACGTCGTCGCGCGCGCACTCGAGCAGGTGGGGCGCCCGGCTCGGTCCACGGCCGACGGCGGTACCGCGTCGGTGGTGATGGTCGGCGACCGCGACCACGACGTGTTCGGCGCCGGGCACTGGGGCATCCCCGTCGTCCTGGTCCGGTGGGGATACGGATTCGAGTCCGAGCACGACGCGGCCTCGTGGTCCGTCGGATCGGCGGCGGAACTCACCACGCTGCTCTCCTCGCTCACGACGGACGCGGCATGACGGTGCACGTGACCTTCGTCTGCACGGGCAACATCTGTCGGTCGCCGATGGCCGAGAAGATCGTGACGCAGGCCCTCGCGGATGCCGGGATGGACGACCGGGTGCGCGTCACCAGCGCCGGTACGGGCGACTGGCACGTCGGCGACGCCGCCGACCCGCGCGCCGCTGCCGAGCTGGAGTCGCACGGCTACCCGTCGGCCCATCGCGCCCGCACCGTCGATCCCGAGATCCTGGGTGCGGACCTCGTCGTCGCGCTGGATCGAACTCACGAGCGCGACCTCCGTCGCCTCGGCGTCCCCGCGGACCGGCTGGCACTGCTGCGCTCGTTCGACCCGGACGCCGGTTCCGACTCGGTGGCCGATCCGTACTATGGCGACGACGGCGACTTCCGGACGGTGCGCGAGCAGATCGAGGCGGCCGTCCCCGGTCTACTCAAGGCCCTCACGCAGCACTGACACCCCCGTCGCGACGCGACGACTACGCTGTGTAGTCGTGCGCCGACTGTCGTTCCTTCTCCGTCCCGGGTGGTTGGCACTCGCGGCTGTCGTCATCCTCTTCGCGTACCTCTGCTTCTCCGTTCTCGCGCCCTGGCAACTGGGCAAGAACACCACCACGTCGGCGCGGAACGAGCAGATCAGCCGCTCCTTCGACGCGGAACCGGTCGATGCTGCCGACCTGTTGACCGAGCAGGTCGTCGCCCCCGAGGACGACTGGCGACGGGTCGTGGTCACCGGGACGTACGACGCCGGCAGCGATGTGGTGGTCCGCCTGCGCAGCGTCGACGACACCCCGGCCTTCGAGGTCCTCACCCCGTTCGTCACCGACGCCGGGCCCACGATCCTGGTGAACCGCGGCTACGTGCTGCCCACCACGGGTATCGACGTCCCGACCTTCGATCCCCCGCCGGCCGGCACCGTCACGCTGGAGGGCCGCCTGCGCGTCTCGGAACCGTCGGTTCCGGACAAGCCCGCCGTCGCCGGTCCCGGGGTCCCGCAGGTCTACACGATCACGCCCGCCCAGGTCGGTGAGTTGACCGGCACCGATCCGGTCGACGGGTACGTGCAGCTCGCCGACGCGCAGCCCGGCGGTCTCGGTGTTCTCGCGCTGCCGCAGCTCGACGCCGGGCCTTACCTGTCCTACGGGTTGCAGTGGCTGGCGTTCGGCATCATGGCTCCGCTGGGTCTGGCGTACTTCGTGCGCGCCGAGATCAAGGAACGGCGGCGTGGCAACGCCGAGTCGAGTGACGATCTCGAACCGAGCGACGATCTCGAGCCCACCGCCGCTCCCGACGAGTACGACGACGGACTGGACGCGCTGCTGAAGCCGCGGCGAGGCCTACGAAGGAAGTCGGCGCCCGCGGCCGAGTCGACGACGCTGCTGACCGATCGCTACGGCAAGAAGCGCTGACACCGCCGCGGCGCTCGCCTGCACCGCGGCCGACAGGCGCACCGCACGCCGCAGATCGTTCGTCGTGGGGACGCTTCCCCGGCCCAGGACGGGCCGCTGTTCGACACCGTGCGCGTAGGCCGTCTCGCCGCCGAGCCGTACTCCGAGGGCGCCCGCGGCGGTCGACTCGGTCACTCCGGCATTCGGGCTCGGATGGTCGGACGCGCTCGCGCGCCACGCGGCCAGGGCGTCCCGCGGCGTCCCACCCACCGTCGGCGCCGATGCTGCCGTGAGGAGTCCGGTGAGTCGGGCGGGGATCAGGTTGACCACGTCGTCGAGCCGGGCGGCACACCATCCGAACCGTTCGTAGCGCGGCGAGTGGTAGCCGATCATCGCGTCGAGGGTGTTGACCGCGCGGTAGCCGACAACGCCGGGAGCCCCTGCCACCGCGGCCCAGAAGAGCACGCCCGTCGTCGCGTCCGACGTGTTCTCGGCCACCGATTCGAGCGCCGCCCGCGCCGCGCCCGCGTCGTCCAGCAGAGCGGGATCACGCCCGCAGAGCGACGGCAGAATCGCCCGCGCGGCCGGAAGATCGTTGGCGTCGAGGGCGTCGGCCAGCGCGAGACCCGTGCGGGCCAGCGTCGTTCCGCCGAGACACGCCCAGACCGCGGCGGCCGTCAGCGTCACACGCGGAACCGGGTGATCGCGCACGAGTCGATCCGCCGCGGCCGTCGCGCCGATGGCTCCACCGACGAGCAGTGCGGTGTGGACGGTTCCGGCGAGTCGGTCGTCCCGGTACGTCCGCGTCTCGAGGGCGGCGGCGAGAGATCCGAAGGCGGCCACGGGATGACGGCGTCGTGGATCCCCCAGCATCAGGTCGGCGAGGTATCCGGACACGATTCCGACGGCGGGTGCGGTGATCATCGTCTGCGATCCTATCCGCCGCGTCACGGTCAGATAGTCGGACGTCCACGTATTCGGCTACCCTGTGCGCATGACGGAGTCGACGCGGACGCAGGACTGGCACACCGGCGCGGACGGCGAGCTGTATCCGCCGGAGCCCTGGTACCTCGGCGGCACCCTGCTGGTGTCGGTCTACCGCGTTCCCGTCCACGAGCTCCCGAAGGACGTGGTGTCCGCCGTGTCCGACGCCGATGCCCGGCTGGTGACGGTCGGCGGGCACGCTGTCGTCTCCGCGGCCTTCGTGCGCTACACCTCGGGCGGCGTCCTGTCCTACGACGAGTTGATCGGCTCGGTACTCGTCCGGCGCGGCCTCACCGTCATGGCCACCATCCCGCACATCTGGGTCGACAGTCCGCAGTCCCGCACCGGTGGGCGCGAACTGTGGTCCATACCGAAGCATCTGGGCGAATTCCGCCGCGAGACGAGCGGGCCGCGTGTCACCGCGTCCATGACCTTCGACGGTGCCCCCGTCGCGGCGCTCGACGCGCGGGTCGGGCGCCGACTCACACCGGGCACGCCGCGCATTCCGCTCACCACCGCACAGCACCTCGGCGGTCGCACCGTCGTGTCCCGCAACACGATCTACGCGACCACCCGCGCGCTGTCGACGACGTGGACGTTCGCATCGGACGGTCCGCTGGGTCACCTGCACGGACGCACGCCGACCGTGAGCGTGGCACTCGCCGACGCCTCCATCGTGTTCGGTGGACACGTCGACCGACGCTGAGCTCGTTGGGGTTGACTGTGGGTCCGCCTACACAGGAGACCCCATGACCGACCTACAGAACTTCGCCGACACCGTCTTCACCGCCGCAGCCGGGCTGCAGGTCACCACGGCCACCGGCACCGAGGTACGCGGACACATCGATCTGACGAGCGATCATCACACCCCGTGGGGCGTCGTGCACGGCGGCGTCTACGCCTCGGCCGTCGAATCGGCCGCGAGTATCGGTGCGAGCGTGGCGGTCTCGGACCGCGGACAGTTCGCCGTCGGCGTCCACAACGGAACGGACTTCCTCCGGTCGATGACCGAGGGGCGGGTCGACGTGGTCGCCACCCCGCTGCAACAGGGTCGGGTACAGCAGCTCTGGCAGGTGATCATCACCAGCGCCGACTCCGGTAAGGAGATCGCCCGCGGTCAGGTGCGACTGCAGAACGTGGCGAACCCGAACGCCTGACTAGAAGCTCCAGCCGCGGAACAGGTAGCTGATGCGGATCAGGATGTCGACGAGCCCTGCGGACATGTGTTCCTCCGACGTTCGTGCCTGTCAGCGGGCTCGGGTCGCCCCCTGTCCCAGAACACTAGGCACCCGCCGGCCCGTCGGGGGTCGCAACACGGAGAACGGGCGACGTTCTCGTGTCAGTCGGCGAGGGAACGCCACGGTGCCGCGCCCTCGATCTCGAAGGCCACCTCGAGCAGCGTTCGCTCGTCGCCCTGCACACCGGAGAACATGACCCCCACCGGCAGTCCGGCGCTCGAGCGCCCCAGCGGCAGCGACATCGCCGGCGCTCCCGCCACGTTGTGCAGCGGAGTGAACGCGGCGTAGGACGTGAGCCTCTCGAGGTACTCGTCGAACGGCACGTGCGGCGACAGATGCCCCAGCCGCGGCGTGGTGTGCCCGAGCACCGGGGACAGCACCAGGTCGACGCTCGCGAACATCGAGGCGTAGTCGGCACCGGCCCTGCGCAGTCGACGCACCACCGACGGCAATCGGTACCGCGTACGACGGAAGCGGTCCGCGAGTCCCACGGTAAGCGTGTCGAAGTCGCGTTCCGTGCGGCCCTCGAGACGCGGCGTCGTCTTCTGCAGAACGTAGGCGAGGAACGACCAGTACTCGACGAAGTCCTCGGGAAAGCGTGGGTCGATCGGCACGGTGGTCATCTCGTCCACCGTGTGACCGAGGCGCTCGAGGAGCGCGGCGGCGTCGTCCAGCGCGGCGAGCGTCTCGACGTCGGTGGGGCCGCCCGCGGGCGACTGCCGGATCACACCGACCCGCAGACGCCGCGCCGACGGGCCCGTCACGGTGCCGATCGGTCGCAGGCGTCGTGCACTCGCGTGATCGGCCGCGGCCCAGAACGCGGCGGTGTCACGGACACTGCGCGTCAGCACGCCCTCGGAGACGATCGCGACGGGCAGCAGCTTCTCCAGCGCCGGCAGCACGAACCTGCCGCGCGACGGCTTGAGGCCCACGAGCCCCGTACAGGCCGCTGGGATCCGGATCGAGCCGCCGCCGTCGTTGCCGTGTGCGAGGGGAACCGCCCCCGCCGCCACCAGCGCCGCGGATCCGCCCGAGGACGCGCCCGTCGAGTACTCGGTGTTCCAGGGGTTCCGGGTGGGCGGCCGGGTCGGGAACTCGGTCGACGCGCTGAGACCGAACTCCGGCAGCGTCGTCTTGGCCATGACACCGAACCCCATCGAGAGCATCTCGCGGGCCACGGGACCGTGCCGGTCCGCGGGACGAGCACGGATGATCTCGGAGCCCTGGCCCGTCGGCAGCCCTCGGACGTCGCTGTTGTCCTTGATCAGCGTCGGCACACCCGCGAACGGCCCCGCCTGGTCGCCGACGACGGGAGTCGTCAGTGGTGGCCCCACCAGCGCGTCCAACTCGGCCATCTTCTCGATGCGCGACAGTGCCGCCGACGCCAGCTCCGCGGCGGAGACCTCGCGCCTGCGCACTCGCAGCGCGAGCCCCACCGCGTCGTCGCGCCCCAACGCATCGTCCGTGAACGCATGTGTCATCGAAGATCCCCCTCGCTTCCGTCACCGGCGAAGCGGTGATTGCGTGCGCGTCCCGCGGGGAACGCTGCACCCCGTGCGCCGCGCTCCGTGGTGCACGCAACTCTAGAGAATGCGGCCACGACCGGTCCGAGACTCACGTCTTCACCGAATACGGTCGTCAGTTACTGTCCTGTGCGAAAGGTTTCTCGGGTGTCCACCACTTCCACCTCGGCCGACAACGCGGCCCCCGCGGTCTCCCGACGCGCCTGGCAGTCGTTGATCGTCCTGCTCATGGGCATGTTCATCGCCCTGCTCGACACGACCATCGTCAACGTCGCGCTCCCCACCATCCGCACGAGCCTCGACGCGTCCGAGGCCACCCTGTCCTGGATCATCTCCGGATACGCGCTCGCGTTCGGCCTGGCACTGATCCCGGCGGGTCGGGTGGGCGACCGCATCGGCCACAAGTGGGTGTTCTTCACCGGACTCGCCCTCTTCACGGTGGCCAGCCTCGCGTGTGGACTCGCGCAGAACGATCTGCAGCTCGTCGCGGCGCGCATCGTGCAGGGACTCGCGGGCGGCATCTTCGTCCCCGCCGTCACCGCCTACATCCAGTTGCTGTTCCCGCCGCAGATGCGGGGCAAGGCCTTCGCCATCATGGGCGCCGTCATCGGCGTCTCGTCCGCACTGGGCCCCATCATCGGCGGTCTGATCATCGAGGCCGCCGGCAGCGAGAGCGGGTGGCGGTTGGTCTTCTGGGTCAACCTGCCGTTCGGACTCATCGGCTTGATCCTGGCCGCGAAGATCTTGCCGACCCGCTCCGAGATCGACTCCCCCGACGCCCCCGCGCGCGGTATCGACTGGGTGGGTCTCGCACTCGTCACGGCAGGTCTCGTCGCGATCCTGGTCCCCCTCATCGAGGGCCAGGACACCGGATGGCCGACCTGGACGTATGTGACACTCGGCGCCGGCATCGTGCTCATCGGGCTGTTCGGCGCGTGGGAGGTGCGCTACTCGCGTGCCGGCCGCACCCCTCTTGTCCCGCCGCGACTGTTCACCCGGCCCGCGTTCACCGGCGGGGTCATTCTCGCCCTCGTCTACTTCGCTGCCTTCACGTCGATCTTCTTCACCATCTCGATCCTGTGGCAGACCGGTCTCGGCAACTCGGCCCTCGCCTCGGGCGTGGTGTCGATCCCGTTCGCGATCGGCAGCATCATCTCGTCGTCGCAGTCCAACAGGCTGGCCGAACGTCTCGGCCGCAACGTCCTGGTGCTCGGCACGGCCCTCGTCACCCTGGGACTCGTGTGGGCCTGGTTGGTCCTGCTGTTCACCGATGCGTCGGCCCTGACCAACTGGAAGCTGCTGCTGCCCCTGTTCATCGCAGGCCTGGGCAACGGCGCCTTCATCGCTCCCAATGCGCAGTTCATCGTCGCGACGGTCGATCGGCCCGACGCGGGCGCCGCCAGCGGTGTCATCTCGACGATGCAGCGGGTCGGCAGCGCGATCGGCATCGCCATCATCGGTAGCGTCCTCTTCGGCTCGCTGAACGTCATGGGCCCCGGTGAGGACGCCGTCGCGACGGCGTTCACCGACAGCGCGGCGCACGCCATGGGAGTCAGCGCCGGATTCGCCGTGCTCGCGTTCGTCCTGGTCTTCGCACTACCGCGACGGGCTCACTGATCGTCCGCATCCGGTGCCAGAAGGTGCACGTCGTCGGCGACGATCGATCGCAGTAGTTCGTCGACGGCCTTCACCCGCGCCAGTCGCGTGAGATCGCGAGGCATCGCGGTCCAGTAGTCGCGGCGCACGGCGAACTCGTCGGGCAACACGCAGACCAGCTGGTCGTCCGGCTCGCCGATGTAGTTGGGCAACGGTGCGATCCCGAGCCCGTGGCGGGCCGCGAGCCAGTGCCCGGTGATGTTGTTGGTCTGGAACTGCGGTCGACCGTCGAGATGCATGGCGTCGAGGATGCGCAGCGGCACCACGTCCAACAGCGCGTCGACGTACCAGATCAGGACGTGCCGACGCAGGTCGTCGAGGCTCTCCAGTGTGGGCGCGGCGCGGAGGTACGACGGTGACGCGTACAGCTTGAGCTCGTACGACGCCAGCTTCCGCGATGACATGAATCGCGGTGACGGCCGCTCCAGGCTCACGGCGACGTCGAAGCCGCGGGTGCTCAGCGCGTCGTGCTCCGTGGCGGTGACCAGCTCGACGTCGAGTCGAGGGTGGTCCCGGCGCAGCCGCGTCAGCTGCGGCGTGAGCACGAAGGCACCGAAACCGTCCGGGGCGGCGATCCGCACGGAGCCGGTCAGCGATCCCACGGACGTCGTCTGGTCCTCGAACGCCGCGATCAGCGTCGACTCCACCGTCTCCGCGTAGCCCACGAGGCGCCGCCCCGCCTCCGTCAGCCGCCAGCCCGACGGCGTGCGATCGAAGAGTCGATGGCCCGCCGCCTTCTCCAGACTGGTGATGCGGCGGCCCACCGTCGTGTGGTCGACACCCAGCACTCGCGAGGCGTTGTTGAGGCGCCCGTGGCGCGAGACCTCCAGGAAAAAGCGGAGGTGATCGGCGGAGAACATGCCGTGAGCGTACCCACCACGTGCAGATCTGCACGCGAGAGTGCGCCTTTGGCCTTTGACAGACGCAATTCTGCTAGGGAGACTCAGGTCACAGGCCAGCACTCGACCGAAGGAATCTCCGTGAACACGATCACGCACTGGGTGGACGGCAAGCCGTTCGCCGGCACCTCCGACAAGACCTCCCCCGTCACCAACCCGGCCACCGGTCAGGTCACCGGCGAGCTCGCTCTCGCCACCGTCGAGGATGCCCGCGTCGTCATCGACTCGGCCACCGCCGCCTTCCCCGCCTGGCGCGACACCTCGCTGTCCAAGCGCACCGCGATCCTCTTCAACTTCCGCGAACTGCTCAACGCGAAGAAGGGCGAACTCGCCGAGATCATCACCGCCGAGCACGGCAAGGTCCTCTCCGACGCGCTCGGCGAGATCAGCCGCGGCCAGGAAGTCGTCGAATTCGCCTGCGGTATCCCGCATCTGCTCAAGGGCGGCTTCACCGAGAACGCCTCCACCGGAGTCGACGTCTTCTCCCTGCGCCAGCCGCTCGGACCCGTCGGCATCATCAGCCCGTTCAACTTCCCGGCCATGGTGCCGATGTGGTTCTTCCCCATCGCCATCGCCGCCGGCAACACCGTCGTGCTCAAGCCGTCCGAGAAAGACCCGACGGCGAGCATCTGGATCGCCGAGCTGTGGAAGGAAGCGGGCCTGCCCGACGGCGTCTTCAACGTTCTCCAGGGTGACAAGACGGCCGTCGACGAGCTGCTCGAGAACCGCAACATCAAGTCCATCAGCTTCGTCGGCTCCACCCCCATCGCGCAGTACGTCTACGCCACGGGCACCTCGCACGGCAAGCGCGTCCAGGCCCTCGGCGGCGCCAAGAACCACGCCATCGTGCTCCCCGATGCCGACCTCGACCTCGCTGCCGACGCCATGGTCAACGCCGGCTTCGGCTCCGCCGGTGAGCGCTGCATGGCAATCTCCGCCCTCGTCGCGGTCGGCGACATCGCAGACGAGCTGGTCGCCAAGATCGCCGAGCGCACCACCCCGCTCAAGACCGGCGACGGCACCCGCGGCGCAGACATGGGCCCACTGGTGACCAAGGCGCACCGCGACAAGGTCGCCTCGTACGTCGACGCGGGCGAGGAGTCCGGCGCCACCATCGTCGTCGACGGCCGCACCGTCAAGGCCGACGGCGGAGACGAGGGCTTCTGGCTCGGACCCACCCTCATCGACCACGTCACCCCCGAGATGAGCATCTACACCGACGAGATCTTCGGACCGGTGCTCTCCGTCGTCCGCGTCGACACGTACGACGAGGCGCTGCAGCTGATCAACGACAACCCCTACGGCAACGGCACCGCCATCTTCACCAACGACGGTGGCGCCGCTCGACGCTTCCAGAACGAGGTCGAGGTCGGCATGATCGGCATCAACGTGCCGATCCCGGTTCCCATGGCCTACTACAGCTTCGGTGGCTGGAAGAACAGCCTCTTCGGCGACACCCACGCCCACGGCACCGAGGGCGTGCACTTCTTCACCCGCGCCAAGGCCGTCACCTCCCGCTGGCTCGACCCCAGCCACGGCGGCATCAACCTGGGATTCCCCGAGAACGACTAGTCAGGTCCACGCCGCGCCGCATCGTCTCTCCGCAGTTCGGGAGGCGGTGCGGCATCGGCATTTCCGCATCACGCACCGCCCGATCACGAGAAGGAGCACGACGACGATGTCGACATCCATTTCCTTTCCCCGCTTCCTGCGTATGGGACCCGGCGCCGTCGAGGACCTCGGCCAGGTACTCGACGACCTCGGAGTCGAGCGCCCCCTCCTCGTGACCGACAAGTTCATGGTCAGCACGGGTGCAGCGGACCGCGTCATGGGCATCATCGCGGCCGCCGGCAAGACCGGCGCGCTGTTCGCCGAGACGGTTCCCGACCCCACCACCGACTCCCTCACCGCCGGGGTCGCCGCCGTCGCAGCGCACGACGCGGACGCCGTCATCGGCTTCGGCGGCGGGAGCCCCATGGACACCGCGAAGGCACTGTCGGTGCTGAGCAAGGGCGGCGGCGTCATGCGCGACTACAAGGCACCCGGCCCGTACACCGGACCGGCGCTGCCCATCATCGCCATCCCGACCACGGCCGGAAGCGGTTCGGAAGCAACGCAGTTCACCGTCATCACCGACAGCGAGTCGGACGAGAAGATGCTGTGCCCCGGCCTGTCCTTCCTCCCCATCGCCTCCGTCGTCGACCCCGAACTCACGATGTCCATGCCGCCACGCCTCACCGCGGACACCGGTGTCGACGCGTTGACCCACGCCATCGAGGCGTACGTCAGCACGAAGGCGAACCCGATCTCCGATGCGTTGGCCCTCAACGCCATGCGCACCATCGGACGGTTCCTCGTACGCGCGTACACCGACGGGGACGACGCCGAGGCGCGCGCCGCGATGATGGCCGCGTCCACCCAGGCCGGGATGGCGTTCTCCAACGCCAGCGTGTGTCTGGTGCACGGCATGAGCCGACCCATCGGTGGCCACTTCCATGTCGCACACGGCTTGTCGAACGCGATGCTGCTGCCCGCCGTCACCGCATTCTCCATACCCGGTGCCCCGGAGCGGTACGCGGAGTGCGCGCGGCAACTCGGCGCCGCACATGAGGGTGACAGCGACGACGTGGCCTCGGCAGCACTGGTCACCTACATCGAGAACCTCTGCGCGACGGTCGAAGTGCCATCCCCGAGCGCGCACGGTCTCGATGCGGACAAGTGGGAGAAGCTCGTCCCGTTGATGGCGGAGCAGGCACTTGCCTCGGGCTCGCCGAACAACAACCCGGTGGTCCCCACCGCCCAGCAGATCGAGGAGTTGTACCGGCAGGTGTTCTGACCGGTCGGCGCCGCCCCGTCGCGCTCCCCCGCGCGCACCGCCCGGTGTTGTGCGCACGCTCAGCGTGCGCACAACACCGGGCGCAGCGCCCGGCAGCCCCAGCACCCCATCGCCCAGCGCACGACAACCCGTTCACCGCTCAGTCGGCGGCACACCCTTCACCCGGTCCACGAACTCGTCGAGCTCCGCTTCGGTGTACTGCGTGTGCACTCGCACGGTCGATCCGGGTCGCAGCGCCACCGACAACCCCGGCCGCCATTCGCGAGCCGGTCGAACCGGACGCGGGGCGAAGCCGCCACCGCAGTTGGGGCACACGTTCGACAGGCGCGTGACGCAGGCGGTGCAGAAGGTGCACTCGTAGGTGCAGACATGAGCGTCGACGGACGACGGGGGCAGATCCACGTCGCACCGTTCGCAATTGGGCCGCATGTCCATGATGTGGGCGCAGAGGGGTTCGAACCCCCGACCGCTGGTGTGTAAAACCAGAGCTCTACCGCTGAGCTATACGCCCCGTCGTTCCCCGACCGAGCCGGGGAACGCGCTCAAGAATCTAGCGTGGCGAGGGCCTTCTCCCAAGCCCCCTGGTCACGGGCCTCGCCCGGACCCATCATCTCGGCGAACCGCACCACTCCGGACGTGTCGATGAGGAAGGTGCCGCGGTTGGCGAACCCGAGGTCCTCGTTGAACACGCCGTACTGCTGCGCCACGGCGCCGTGCGGCCAGAAGTCCGACAGGAGCGGGAACGTGTATCCCTGCTCGGCGGACCAGATCTTGTGCGTGGGAGGCGGACCGACCGAGACGGCGAGCACCGCGGTGTCGTCGTTCTCGAACTTCGGCAGCTCGTCGCGCACCCGGCAGAGTTCACCCTGGCACGTGCCGGTGAACGCGAGCGGGAAGAAGATCAGCAGCACGTTCTTGGTGCCGCGATAGTCCGACAGCGTGACGGGCTGGTTGTTCTGGTCCTTCAACGTGAAGTCGGGAGCCTCGACTCCCACCTCGAGCGTCATCAGCGCTTCGTGGGCTGAGCCTTGGGCTGCACCAGCCGACTGCCGATCCACGCACCGAGGTTCGTGGTGGAGGTCTGGGTGAGGCCCGCGGTGGGTGCGGACTCGGCGATCTCGCTGGGCTCGACATGGCCGGACTGGCCTGTCTTGGGAGTGAGGACCCACACGAAACCGTCGTCGGAGAGGGGGGTGATGGCGTCCATGAGGGCGTCGACCAGGTCTCCGTCCCCGTCGCGCCACCACAGCAGCACGACGTCGACCACCTCGTCGGAATCCTCGTCGACGGTCTCGCCGCCGATCATCTCCTCGACGTCGGCCCGCAAGTCGTCGTCGGTGTCCTCGTCCCAACCCAACTCTTGCACGACCATGTCGCGGGTGACTCCGAGCTTCTGGGCATAGTTCTGGGCGTCCGCCGCGGCGACCACGGTCGTGTCCTCCTTCGAGTCGTGAACCCGATCGAGACCGACCGGGCGATACAGCAAAGTGTGCAGTAGTCAAAGCGAACAGGGTCGGGCGCCCCGGCGCAAGCCGACGCGGCGATCTGCGCGTTTTTCCGTTGCATTGATTTCACGCTTACCCAATCGGGAACCACCTGCACCAAGCGGGGTCCGATGGGGCAGGATTGACCTCGATCACCCGAGATTGACCCAGATCACCGTGAAGCTGCACAGCGGGCCGGCGTCACAGGACCGGCTCGCACTGGACCGGGAGCACACCATGCTCCCGCCACATCGAGGAGAACACACGTTGTCGGAATCGACGAAGGAAGAGCGCACCGACGCGGCAGACGCCGCGATGGGCGCTGTCGCCAGGAAGGCGAGCACGGACGGCCGTGTTCGCGTCATCCGAGAGGGGGTGGCGTCGTACCTTCCGGACATCGACAGTGACGAGACCGACGAGTGGATGGAATCCTTCGACCAGCTCCTCGAGCGCTCCGGGCCGCAGCGCGCCCGCTACCTGATGCTGCGCATGCTCGAGCGTGCCGGTGAGAAGCGTGTGTCCATTCCCGCGCTGACGTCGACCGACTACGTCAACACCATCCCCACCGAGAACGAGCCGTGGTTCCCCGGCGACGAGTCCATGGAACGCCGCTACCGCGCCTGGATCCGCTGGAACGCCGCGATCATGGTGCACCGCGCGCAGCGCCCCGGCGTCGGCGTCGGTGGCCACATCTCCACGTACGCCTCGTCCGCTGCTCTGTACGAGGTGGGCTTCAACCACTTCTTCCGCGGCAAGGACCACCCGGGCGGCGGTGACCACATCTTCATCCAGGGCCACGCCTCCCCCGGCATCTATGCCCGCGCGTTCCTCGAGGGTCGCATTCCGGCCGAGCGCATGGACGGCTTCCGCCAGGAGTACAGCCACGCGGATCAGGGTGGCGGCCTGCCGTCGTACCCGCACCCGCGTCTGATGCAGGACTTCTGGGAGTTCCCGACGGTGTCGATGGGCCTCGGCCCGATGAACGCCATCTACCAGGCGCGCTTCAACCACTACCTCGCCGACCGCGGCATCAAGGACACCACCGATCAGCACGTGTGGGCGTTCCTCGGCGACGGCGAGATGGACGAGCCGGAGTCGCGAGGCCTCGCTCACGTGGCGGCCACCGAGGGTCTGGACAACCTGACCTTCGTCGTCAACTGCAACCTGCAGCGCCTCGACGGCCCGGTGCGCGGCAACGGCAAGATCATCCAGGAACTGGAGTCGTTCTTCCGCGGCGCCGGCTGGAACGTCATCAAGGTCGTATGGGGCCGCGAGTGGGACACGCTCCTGCACAAGGACCGCGACGGCGCCCTGGTGAACCTGATGAACACCACGCCCGACGGCGACTTCCAGACGTACAAGGCCAACGACGGCAGTTACGTCCGCGACAACTTCTTCGGGCGCGATCCGCGGACCAAGGAACTGGTCAAGGATCTGAGCGACGCCGAGATCTGGAACCTCAAGCGCGGTGGCCACGACTACCGCAAGGTCCACGCCGCGTACGCCGCCGCGATGGAGCACAAGGGCCAGCCGACGGTGATCCTGGCGCACACCATCAAGGGCTACACGCTGGGCAAGCACTTCGAGGGCCGCAACGCGACCCACCAGATGAAGAAGCTGACGCTGGACGACCTCAAGGCGTTCCGCGACATCCAGCACATCCCGATCTCCGACGAGGAGCTCGAGAAGGATCCGTACCTGCCCCCGTACTACCACCCGGGCGAGGACTCCCCCGAGATCCAGTACATGCTCGATCGCCGCAAGGCCCTGGGCGGATACGTCCCGGAGCGTCGCACGTCGGCGAAGCCGCTGCCCATGCCGCCCGACTCGACCTACAAGTCGATCATGAAGGGTTCCGGCAAGCAGGAGGTCGCGACGACCATGGCGCTCGTCCGCGTCATGAAGGAACTTCTTCGCGACAAGGAGATCGGCCATCGCGTCGTGCCGATCATCCCCGACGAGGCCCGCACCTTCGGTATGGACTCGTGGTTCCCGTCGCTCAAGATCTACAACCGCAACGGCCAGCTCTACACCTCGGTCGACTCGGAACTGATGCTCGCCTACAAGGAGAACGTCACCGGCCAGATCCTGCACGAGGGCATCAACGAGGCCGGCTCGACGTCGTCCTTCACGGCCGTCGGCACGTCGTACGCCACTCACGGCGAACCGATGATCCCGCTGTACATCTTCTACTCGATGTTCGGTTTCCAGCGGACCGGCGACGGCCTCTGGGCCGCTGCCGACCAGATGGCCCGCGGCTTCGTGCTCGGCGCCACCGCCGGCCGCACCACACTCACCGGTGAGGGCCTACAGCACGCCGACGGACACTCGCTGTTGCTCGCGGCGACGAACCCGGCGGCCGTCGCGTACGACCCGGCGTTCTCGTTCGAGATCGCGCACATCATCAAGGACGGTCTGCGCCGGATGTACGGCGGCACCGAGGGTGTGGAGGGATTCGGTGGAGAGAACATCTTCTACTACATCACTCTGTACAACGAGCCGTACCGCCAGCCGGCGGAGCCCGAGAACCTCGACGTCGAGGGTCTGCTGAAGGGCATCTATCTGTTCCAGAAGGGCAAGGCCGACGGCCCGAAGGCACAGATCCTGGTCTCCGGTGTGGGCATGCCGTCCGGGCTGCGTGCGCAGGAACTCCTCGCCGAGGACTACGGCGTGTCCGCGGACGTCTGGTCGGTGACCAGCTGGGGCGAACTCCGCCGCGACGGTGTCGACGCCGAGACCGAGGCCCTGCGCAACCCCGGCGACGAGCCGCGCGTCCCGTACGTCACCAGCAAGCTGCAGGAGGCGGAGGGACCCTTCGTCGCCGCGTCGGACTGGATGCGTGCTGTCCCGGATCAGATCCGTCAGTGGGTTCCCGGCCATTACACGACGCTGGGCACCGATGGGTTCGGCTTCTCCGACACCCGCACCGCGGCACGGCGGCACTTCAACGTCGACGCCGAGTCGATCGTCGTCGCCGTGCTGTCCGCGCTCGCCCGCTCGGGTGAGGTGGACAAGGACAAGGCCGTCGAGGCAGCCGAGCGCTACCAGATCGACGACGTCCTGGCCGCTCCGATCTCCACGGCCGATCCGGGCGTCGCCTGACAGTTGCACCAGGCACGCCGCGTAAGTTCGTGGCCATGGCCGACATCGCTCCCGATTCCCCCGACGGTTCGCCGGAGGGGGAATCGGAGCGTGTCCGGGAACGCCGCGAACTCCGCCGCGCCGCCGCGGAGGCCCACCGACCCGGTGGCGCGATCCGCGCGAGACAACAACGAGTCCCGCTTCCCGATGCACTGCTGCGACGGGTGAAGCAGTTCTCCAGCAGGCTCTCCACCGAGGCGCTGACCCAGATGCAGGATCAGCTGCCGTTCGTGAGCGACCTCGATGCGTCGCAGCGCGCGAGTGTGCAGATGCTCGTGCAGACGGCCGTCGTCAACTTCCTCGAGTGGTTGCAGAACCCCGACAGCGACATCCGCTTCAGCCTCGACGCGTTCCAGGTCATCCCGCAGGATCTGGCGCGGCGCCTGACTCTGCGGCAGACCGTCGACATGGTCCGGGTCGCCATGGAGTTCTTCGAGCAGTGGCTCCCGGCCCTGGCGCGCAACGATCAGCAACTCGTCGCGCTCACGGAAGCAGTGCTGCGCTACGGGCGCGAGTTGGGATTCGCCGCCGCGTCGGTGTACGCGAGCGCGGCCGAGTCGCGTGGCGCGTGGGACACCCGGCTCGAGGCCCTCGTGGTGGACGCCGTCGTCCGTGGCGACACGGGCTCGGACATGCTCTCGCGTGCCGCGACCCTCAACTGGGACGCGACCGCGCCGGCCACCGTGCTCGTCGGATCGCCTCCACCGGATCAGGGCGTCTCCGTCGTCGGGACCGTGCACACGGTGGCGCAGCGCCACCATCGCGCCGCGCTCGCCGTCGTGCAGGGCACGCGTCTGGTCATGGTGGTCTCCGGTCATCTCTCCGGCGACCCGACCAGTGCCGCCTTCCTCGACGACCTCATGCGCAACTTCTCCGACACCCCGGTGGTCATCGGCCCGACGACCCGCACCCTCGGCGCCGCGCACTCGAGTGCCGTGGAGGCGTTCGCGGGGATGCAGGCGGTGGTCGGATGGCGGGGAGCACCGCGGCCGGTGCACGCGGGTGAACTACTGCCGGAACGAGCGTTGCTGGGCGATCAGGCGGCGGTCACGTCGCTCAACGAGCTCATCGTCCAGCCGCTCCAGGCTGCCGGATCGGCACTCTCGGACACGCTCGATGCGTATCTCGATTGCGGCGGAGCGGTCGAGACGTGTGCCAGGTCACTGTTTGTTCATCCAAATACTGTGCGATATCGGCTCAAGCGAATCGCGGAGGTGACTGGTCGGGATCCCACCAATGCCCGTGATGCGTACGTCCTGAGAATCGCGGCAACAGTGGGTCGCCTGTCGCAATCCCATAACGAAAGCCCATCACCGATAACAACAGTCACAGCCGGAACATTTGGGAATCTCATACAGTAACGGATCTTGCGCCAGGAACGATGCGACCCATCCTGCAGGGCGTTTGTAGGGTTCTGACAAATACGACCGACAAGGTTCATCGCGTAGAACATCTCCTGAAACGGCCTTCACAGTGTTTTCTTAGTTCCGTGATTGCAGTGCTTTCGCCCGGACAGGGCTCTCAGACACCCGGCATGCTCGTGCCGTGGCTCGGACTCCCCGGGGCCGCGGATCGTCTCGCCCTCTGGTCGCAGGCGTCGGGCCTCGACCTGACGCGGCTCGGAACCACCGCCACGGCGGAGGAGATCACCGACACCGCCGTGACCCAGCCGCTCGTCGTGGCCGCTGCGCTCCTCGCCTTCGAGGAGATCGAGCGCACGCACGGACTGCCGGAGAACATGGTCGTCGCCGGCCACTCCGTCGGTGAACTCGCCGCAGCCGCCGTCGCGGGCGTCATCTCCGCCGACGACGCCGTCGCTCTCGCCGCGATCCGCGGCGCCGAGATGGCCAAGGCCTGCGCACTGGCTCCGACCGGCATGTCCGCCGTGCTCGGTGGCGACGAGGACGCGGTCCTCGAGCGTCTGACCGAGCTCGGCCTCGAGGCCGCCAACCGGAACGCCGCCGGCCAGATCGTGGCTGCCGGTCTCCTCACCGACCTCGCCGAGCTCGCCGCGAACCCGCCCGAGAGGGCACGCATTCGCCCGCTGCCCGTCGCCGGCGCGTTCCACACGCGCTTCATGGCACCCGCGCAGGACGCCGTGGTCGCCGCAGCTGCCTCCATCACGCCGTCCGAGCCGACGCGTCGCCTGCTCTCCAACCTCGACGGCCGCGAGGTCACCTCCGGCGCGGACGCACTGGCCAAGCTCGCCGGCCAGGTCACCCGGCCCGTCCGGTGGGATCTGTGCACCGCGACGCTGCGCGCGGCCGAGGTCGCCTCGATCGTCGAGCTCCCGCCGGCCGGCACCCTCGTCGGGATCGCCAAGCGCGAGATGCGCGGCACCCCGACGGTCGCCCTCAAGACTCCGGAGGACGTCTCCGGCCTCACCGCCCCGGTATCGGTCGGTTAGGTTACTGCGCGCAA
This sequence comes from Rhodococcus sp. NBC_00294, assembly GCF_036163995.1. Classification (NCBI taxonomy): domain Bacteria; kingdom Bacillati; phylum Actinomycetota; class Actinomycetes; order Mycobacteriales; family Nocardiaceae; genus Rhodococcus; species Rhodococcus sp. NBC_00294. The sequence goes on along the minus strand of NZ_CP108043.1, from coordinate 2,502,636 downwards.
CCCCGCCGGTCCGTCACGGGCCGGGCCGGGGATGCGCATCGCTCACCGCACGTCGTGAGGTGAGCGGGGCCGGTACGTAGCCGGCCCGACTCGAGAACGAGCGTTCGTCGAGACAGCATCCGCACCGGCGCACAGTCGCGTCGTGTGCACAGTTCCTTACACGAAGGGAGCCACTCCGTGGCCACGCAGGAAGAACTCATCGCCGGACTCGCCGAGATCATCGAAGAGGTCACCGGCATCGAGCCGTCCGAGGTGACCGTCGAGAAGTCGTTCGTCGACGACCTGGACATCGACTCCCTCTCCATGGTCGAGATCGCAGTGCAGACCGAGGACAAGTACGGCGTCAAGATCCCCGACGAGGATCTCGCCAGCCTCCGCACCGTCGGCGACGCCGTGAACTACATCCAGAAGCTCGAAGCCGAGAACCCCGAGGCCGCCGAGGCCATCAAGGCGAAGCTCGACAACCAGAGCGACTCCGCAGGCGAGTGAGCACGACCGTGACCACGCCCAGCACAGCCAACGGGGGCTTCCGCAACGTCGTCGTGACCAGCCTGGCGGTGACCACCTCCATCGCCGGTGACGTCGACGCGACGTGGAAGGGACTGCTGAACGGGGAGAGCGGCATCGACGTGCTCGAGGACAATTTCGTCACCGAGTTCGATCTTCCGGTTCGCATCGGCGGCCATCTGGCCGTCAATCCATCGACTCTTCTCTCTCGCGTCGAGCAACGACGCATGAGCTACGTCGAGCAGATGGCATACGTCCTGGGCAAGGAGGTGTGGAAGAACGCCGGCAGCCCCGAGGTCGACTCGGAGCGGTTCGGCGTCTCGATCGGCACCGGCCTGGGCGGCGGAGACGCACTGCTCGACGCCGACAAGAAGATGCGCGAGGGCGGGTACCGCAAGGTGTCCCCGCTCGCCGTGCAGATGATCATGCCGAATGGACCGTCGGCTGTCGTGGGGCTCGACCTGGGTGCACGCGCCGGTGTCATCACACCGGTGTCGGCATGCTCGTCGGGATCGGAAGCGATCGCTCACGCATGGCGGATGATCGTCATGGGCGACGCGGACATCATGGTCACGGGTGGGGTCGAGGGACACATCGACGCGGTGCCGATCGCGGCCTTCTCGATGATGCGTGCCATGAGCACACGCAACGACGATCCGCAGGCGGCCTCGCGGCCGTTCGACAAGGATCGTGACGGCTTCGTCTTCGGCGAGTCCGGTGCGCTCATGGTGATCGAGAGCGAGGAGCACGCCAAGGCTCGCGGCGCGACGATCCATGCTCGCCTTCTCGGCGCCGGCATCACCTCGGACGGGTACCACCTGGTGGCTCCCGATCCGGCCGGAACCGGTGCGGCGCGTGCGATGCGCCGGGCCATCGAGACGGCGGGACTGACGGCGCAGGACATCTCGCACGTCAACGCCCACGCCACGGCCACTCCCATCGGGGACACGGCCGAGGCCACCGCGATCAACGCTGCGGTGGGCAACCACGCATCGGTGTACGCACCGAAGTCGGCCCTCGGGCACTCCATCGGCGCTGTCGGCGCCCTGGAGTCGATCCTGACAGTGCTCAGCATCCGGGACGGGATCGTTCCGCCCACGCTGAACCTGGACAACCAGGATCCGGAGATCGACCTCGACGTCGTGTCGGGCGAGGCCCGTCGCGGCGAGATCGAGTACGCACTGAACAACTCGTTCGGATTCGGTGGGCACAATGTTGCGCTCGCCTTCGGACGCCACTGACGGCTCCGCAGCCGTCACGGCGTGACAGTCGTACGCGCACGAGGGCGGAGATCCGGCGACCGCGGTCGCCGGATCTTCGCCCGCACCACCACTCCCCTGCCGGGAGCGGCAGTATGAAGGGGAGAACACGATGACCGTCCTCGCTCCGCACACCCGCCACTCCTCGTCGCGTGACCCGCGCGACCCCCTCGCTCGTCTCGAGAAGCTCTTCGACTCCGGTACGACCACCCCGCTGCACGACCGTGACAAGTCCGGTGTGCTGGCCGCCTCGGGTGAGATCGACGGAGTCCGCACCATCGCCTACTGCTCCGACGCCACCGTCATGGGCGGCGCCATGGGAGTCGACGGCTGCAAGCACATCGTCTCCGCCATCGACGAGGCCCTGGACTCCGGAGCGCCCATCGTCGGCATCTGGCACTCCGGTGGGGCCCGTCTCGCCGAGGGCGTCGAGGCCCTGCACGCCGTCGGGCTGGTCTTCGAGGCCATGGTCCGTGCGTCAGGCACCGTTCCGCAGATCTCGGTCGTGCTCGGATTCGCCGCCGGCGGCGCCGCGTACGGCCCCGCGCTCACCGACGTCGTGATCATGGCCCCCGAGGGCCGGGTCTTCGTGACCGGTCCCGACGTGGTGCGCAGCGTCACCGGCGAGCAGGTCGACATGGCCTCGCTCGGTGGGCCCGACACCCACTTCCGCAAGTCCGGCGTCTGCCACATCGTCGCCGACGACGAACTCGACGCCCTCGCACGGGGACGTCGGCTCGTGTCGATGTTCAGTGAGCAGGGCGAGTTCGACCTGGCCGCCGCCCAGCACGGCGACACCGATCTCAAGGCACTCCTGCCCGCGTCGAACCGCCGCGCGTACGACGTGCACCCGGTCGTCCACGAGCTCCTCGACAACGTCGAGGGCGAGTCGTCCTTCGAGGAGTTCCAGGGTGGTTGGGCGCGCAGCATCGTCACCGGGCTCGGCCGCCTCGGCGGTCGCTCGGTCGGTGTCATCGCCAACAACCCGATCCGCCTCGGTGGGTGCCTCAACTCCGAGTCCGCCGAGAAGGCCGCCCGCTTCGTCCGCCTGTGCGATGCCTTCGGCATCCCGCTCGTCGTCGTCGTGGACGTCCCCGGATACCTCCCGGGCGTCAGCATGGAGTGGGAGGGCGTGGTCCGCCGCGGTGCCAAGCTGCTGCACGCGTTCGCCGAGGCCACCGTGCCCCGCGTGACACTGGTGACCCGCAAGATCTACGGCGGCGCATACATCGCGATGAACTCACGGGCTCTCGGAGCAACGGCCGTCTACGCCTGGCCGGAGTCCGAGGTCGCGGTCATGGGCGCCAAGGCGGCCGTGGGCATCCTGCACAAGAAGGCACTGGCAGCGGCGCCCGATCACGAGCGCGAGGCGCTGCACGACCGTCTGACGGCCGAGCACGAGGCCATCGCCGGTGGTGTCGAGCGGGCCGTGGGCATCGGCGTCGTGGACGCGATCATCGATCCGGCCGCCACCCGCAGCACTCTCACCCGCGCGCTGGCGGACGCCCCGGCGCGCCGTGGTCGCCACAAGAACATCCCGCTCTGAGTGGCGTCGCCCCGTGAGCCTTGTGCGCATCCCTGGATGCGCAAAAGGCTCACGGGGGCCGGAGGCCCACTAACTCGCGAGCCAGGTGACCTCTCCGCCGACTCCACCGAGACGGAACTGTTCGAGCTCCGCGTCCCAGGCGGTACCGAGAACGTGATCCAGCTGCGCGTACACGTCGCCGCGGCCCTGTTCCAGGATCGACCGCAGTCGCTGCTCGCCCACCATGACGTCGCCGTTGGCACTGGTGGCGCCGTGCCACAGGCCGAGGCCGGGCACGTGCGCGAAGCGTTCACCGTCGACACCCTCACTGGGGTCCTCGGTGACCTCGAAACGCAGCATCTGCCATGAGCGCAGCACGCTGGCCAACCGGGCGCCGGTGCCCACGGGGCCGGTCCAGTTGGTGGTGGCCCGCAGTTGACCGTCGAATGCGGGCTGCGCGGTCCACTTGAGATTTGCTCGGCAGTCGAGCGCATCGGACAGCGCCCATTCGACATGCGGGCACAGCGCGGCCGGCGACGAGTGAATGTAGACGACACCCGTGGTCGAGTCCGCGAATTGGTTCAGTGCGTTCACCGTTGCCTCCAGCTTCGACGAGGGACGTCTTCCCCAACGGCCTGACGCGTCTGCTGATGTACGGCTTCTACCAGTGTGCCTCGAGTTACCCCTGTTACACCAGTCGTTCGGTGTGTCGCGTGGGTTCCGGCGGCGTGTCGCGGCGGGTCACACGCCCGCGAGCACCGTGTCACCCAACGCGGTCCACAGCGGCTTGGCCCAGTCCCCGAAGGCGCGGTCGGCGAGCACGACGCACGAGACGCGGGCTTCGGGGTCCACCCAGAGGAACGTTCCCGACTGCCCGAAGTGCCCGAACGTGCGCGCCGAGTTCGTCTCCCCCGTCCAGTGCGGCGACTTGTGGTCACGGAGCTCGAAGCCCAGACCCCAGTCGTTGGGTCGCTGCGACCCGTACCCGGGGAGGATGCCTCCGAGTCCCTCGAACTGCACGATCGTCGCCTCGTCGACGGTCTGGCGGGAGACGAGCGTCGGTGCGAGCAGTTCTGCCGCGAACGCCTCCATGTCGCGGAGATTGGACCGGGCTCCGTGGCCGGCCGACCCGTGCAGCTCGGTCGAGGTCATACCCAACGGTTCGAGCACGGCGGCGGACAGGTACTCCCCGAACTCGATGCCGGAACGCTCGGTCACGTGCTCCGCCAGAATCTCGAAGCCGGCGCTCGAGTAGATGCGTTTCGTCCCCGGCGCCGTGGTGGGCCGTCGGTCGTCGAACGCGACTCCCGAGGTGTGGGCGAGAAGGTGTCGGACGGTGGATCCCTCGGGTCCCGCCGCCTCGTCGAGCTCGACGGCTCCCTCCTCCACCGCAACGAGCGCCGCGTAGGCGACGAGGAGCTTGGTGACCGAGGCCAGTTCCTGCACGCGGTCCCGATCACCGTGCCGCGCGGCCACGTCGGGACCGTCGGTGATCACCGCGGCCGACACCGCCGGGACCGGCCAGTCGGTGAGTGAGGACAGAATCTCGGATGCGTTGCCGGTGACCACGAGCCCGACTGTAATTCACACTCGTCACAGAATCTCGATGCGTCCGGGTACACGCGACTAGCGTGCGTGGAATGACCTCGGCTGGAACCACCCGCACCGCCCACGGCACCTGCACCCTCTGCGAGGCCATGTGCGGACTCGAGTACACGGTGACCGACGAGGGTGTGCAGTCCGTCCGCGGGGACAAGAAGGATCCGTTGTCCCGCGGACACATCTGCCCCAAGGCGACCGCGCTCGTCGACATCCTGAACGACCCCGACCGTGTCCGCCGACCGCTGCAGCGCACCGAGTCGGGGTGGCGCGAGATCGGGTGGGACGAAGCGGTGGACCTCGTGGCACGACGCCTGTCCGCCATCCGTGACGAGCACGGCGCCGACGCCGTGGGTGTCTACGCGGGCAACCCCAACGTGCACAGTCTCGGCGCCATGACCCACGGCATCCCGTTCCTGTCGATGCTGCGCACCCGCAACCGGTACTCCGCCACGTCGCTGGACCAGTTGCCGCACCAGCTGACCAACATGTTGTTCTACGGGCATCAGCTCCGTCAGCCGATCGCCGACATCGACAACACCGACTTCTTCCTCGTCCTGGGCGCCAACCCGATGGCGTCGAACGGATCCATGATGACGGTGCCCGATTTCGGGAAGCGGGTGAAGGAACTGCGCGCACGGGGCGGGCGCATGGTGGTGATCGACCCGAGGCGCACCGAGACGGCGGACGTCGCCGACACCCACCACTTCATCCGTCCCGGCACGGATGCTCATCTGCTGCTGGCGCTCGTTCACGTCGTCCTGGCCGACGGCGCCGCTACCCCCGCCCCGTACGTCGACGGCGTCGAGGGTGTGACCGAGGCGGTGGCGGCGTTCACGCCCGAGGCCGTGGCACCTCTCACCGGTATCGACGCCGACGTGATCCGCGCGCTGGCAAGCGATCTCGCGAGTGCCGGATCGGCCGCGGTCTACGGCCGGATGGGTGTCTCCACCCAGGAATTCGGCACCGTGTGCCAGTGGGCGGTGCACGTCCTGAACATCCTGACCGGCAATCTCGACCGGGTCGGCGGCGTGCTGTTCACCGATCCGGCCGTCGACCTGATCGCGAACAAGATCACCGGCCGCGGTCATTTCGACAAGTGGCGCAGCCGGGTACGGGATCTGCCCGAGTTCAGTGGCGAGCTCCCGGCGTCGACCCTCGTGGACGAGATGACCACCGACGGGCCCGGGCGCGTCCGCGCCATGGTCGTGGCGTCGGGCAACCCGGTGCTGTCGATGCCGGGCGGCCCCCGACTCGACGACGCGTTCGCCGGGCTCGACTTCATGGTGTCCTTCGACATCTACGTCAACGAGACCTCACGCCACGCCGACATCATCCTGCCGTCCACGGTGGCCCTCGAGCGGGACCACTACGACCTGATCTTCTCGACGTTCGCGGTGCGGAACACCGCCAAGTTCAATCCGGCCGTCCTGCCGAAAGAGGCCGACGCGCGCCACGACTGGGAGATCTTCCGCGATCTGAGTCTGCGCTACGCCGCCGTCCGCCGCCGCGGACCGCGTGCGCGGACCCTGGGTCGGGTGAACGCCGCGGCCGTGGTCCGTGAGGTGCGCACTCGGCTGTCCCCCGCCCGAACGGTCGAACTCCTGCTGCTGCGCGCTCGCGGGGTCACTCTGCGGACACTTCGTAAGAACCCGCACGGCACCGACCTCGGTCCGCTGCGTCCCGGTCTGCCGGGCAAGCTGCTCACCCGCGATCGGCGTATCGGTCTGATGCACGACGTGATCACCCCGGACATCGACAGACTGCGGAGCGCTCTACTCGCCGCGACGCCGTCCGCGGACGGCGAACTGCTCCTGATCGGGCGCCGCCACGTTCGCAGCAACAACTCGTGGATGCACAACGCGCCGCGTCTCGTGAAGGGCAAGCCGCGCCACGGTCTGCTGGCACATCCCGCCGATCTCGACCGTCTCGGCATCGCCGACGGGGACACCGTCGAGGTCGTGTCCGCCGCCGGCTCCGTGCGCATCGAGGTGACGGCGAGCGACTCGGTGATGCCCGGCGTCGTGAGCATCCCGCACGGTTTCGGGCATGACCGCGACGGTGTGCGACTGACGGTGGCCCGCGACGTCCGCGGACCGAGCGTCAACGACCTCACCGATCCGGACCGCGTCGAGGGCGTCGCGGGAAATGCCGTCCTCAACGGTGTCCCGGTGACGCTCCGGCTCGTCAGGACCGACGATCAGGACACGTCGAGCAGCCGGGTCCCGTCGACGAGCAGCGAGCGGAGGGTGGGTTCGTCGACGGGCGGACAGATGGCGTGACCCTGCGCGCGGTGGCAGCCCAGCTCGACCAGAGTGCGCGCCGCCGCGGACGTCTCGACTCCGTTGGCGACGACGTCGAGCCGGAGTGACCGAGCAAGTCCGATCATGACCGAGACGAGCGCACGATCGTCGCCGTCCACGCCGAGCCCGTCGGTGAAGTGCCTGTCGATCTTGAGCACGTCGAGCGGCAACCTCTTGAGATGCAGCAGTGACGAGTAGCCGACACCGAAGTGGTCGATGGCCGTCCTGATTCCCCTGTCGCGCAGGGAGGTCAGGGCTGCGCCCGATCGCGCCACCGAATCCACCACCGCGACCTCGGACAGCTCCAGGCAGAAGCAGGCCGGGTCGATCCCGTGGGTCCGCAGGACGTCCGCCACCTCCTGCGCGAAGTCGCGCACGGCGAGGTGGACCGGTGAGATGTTCACGCGCAGAACCAGGTCGGTGCGACCCGTGGCGTCCCGCCAGCTCACATACGCCCGGCACGCCGCATCGATGACCCAGCGCCCGAGTTCCGGGGCGAGGTTCGCCGCGTCGGCGATGGGCACGAACACGTCGGGCCCGAGCATGCCGCGGGTCGGATGCGGCCAGCGGACGAGAGCTTCCACTGCGGTGATCTCACCGGAACGCAGGTCCACCTCGGGTTGGAAGTGCAGCACCAACCGGTCGTGGGAGATGGCATGGCCCAGCGTCAGCTCGACGTCGGTCCGGAGGTCGTTGGTCGCCGCGATCTCGTCCGAGTAGAGGACGACGCCGTTGCCACCCGACGACTTCACGTGCAGCGCCGCCTGATCCGCCCGGCGCAGCATCTCCGACGGATCCGCGGTTCCCACGGCCACGCCGATACTCGCCGTGCGGGTCACCCTGTCGTCCCCCACCACCATCGGCTCGGCGACCACCGAACGGGCCATCTCCGCACGGTCCGCGCCGTCCTCGGCCGTGGGCGCACCACCGAGGACGACGACGAACTCGTCCCCGCCGAGCCTCGCCACCACGTCCCCGTCCGGCAGTCGGCGGCGGATGCGGTCCGCGACGGTGCGCAGGAACTCGTCACCCATGCGATGGCCGAGGAAGTCGTTGAGAGCGGCCAGCCGGTCGATGTCCACGAACAGCACGCCCACCGCGGTGCCGTCGCCGGCGCGCCCGTCGAGCAGCTCGGTCAGCCCGTGACGGTTCATCAGCCCGGTCAGTTCGTCGATCATCGCGGTGTGGCGCAGTTCGTTCTCCGCGGCCACGCGCCTCTGCACCTGGGCGAGCATCGCTCCGACCGCAGTGACGGCCTCGAGCTCCTCCGCGGTCCACTCGCGGTCGGCGAATCGAACGAAACCCAGGACGCCCAGGGTGCGGCCGTCGCCGACCAGGGGTACCGCGACCATCGTGGTCGCCGGAACCCCTGATGCGTCCTTCACCCGGTCGCGGTAGTTCTCGGGCTGATCGCTCGGCCTGTAGATCTCGACCTCGGTCTGGCTGCGCGACCGGGCGAACACGGGATCCGCTCTGTCGAAGTACACGACGCCCAACGGATCCGGGTCGGGAACGACGGGCCGCGGGGGCCACTCCGCGACGAGAATCGACGCGTCGATGCGCTCGTCGTTGTGCCGGAGAAAGCACGTGTCCATCCCGAAATCGGTGGACAGGTCTCGGAGCAGCGCCCGGTACGCCTCGACGACGTTCGCGGAGTCGGCACCGAGCAACCGCGTCGCCAACTCGGACACGAGCGTGTTGAGGGGCCGCCGGACACTCGTCCGACCTTCCATCCGATCCATGACTTCTCCTGAAATCCCCTGATCGGCCCGATGCCCCCGCACGGCCGTCACCACCCCACCCGGTCGATGCAGCGTGTCGTACTCGCAGCTCGAGGCATCTTCCGCGCATTCTGATCAACATCTGATCCGAAAATGCAGTGACCTGCAACTCATGACATCACACATAAAAACCGACTCTTTACCGGTTTTGCCTCAGTTGCACCGTGGCAGAACCGTAAGTCACTGTGCCACTATCGGTCCCATGTCGGACCTGGTATCGATGAATACGTCAGCGAGCTCGGTCACGGCTGCCCCTGACCTCTCGTCCCTGTACTACCGAGTCGTGCGGTCCGACCGGGCGACGACGGTGCACGACGGCTCCGGCGCTCTCGCGTTCTACAACTCCGCGTGCAGCAACCTGCTCGGCTACGACTCGGGTGAGCTCGCGCTGCTCGGATCGTCCGCAGTGCTCCATCCTGCCGACACCGAGGCCCTCGCCGATGCGACCGCGCGGGCGTTTGCCGCCCTCGACGGCTCGGCCGACGCTCGGCTCCGGCTGGTCCGCAAGGACGGTGGGGCCGTCGAGGTGGATCTCGAACTCTCCCGGGTACAGGTCGGGGACCGTCGATACCTGCTCGTCGAGTCGACGCCGGTCGCCCCCGCGGCCTGACTCGCCGGGCCGGAGGCACGACCGCTGAACCCCGGTGGACACCATCCCGAGTACAGGAGCGCCAGACCATGACGGCCCCGCCACTCTCGACCACGCACACACGCCCCACACACGCCTTCGGGTACTACGACGATCCGGTGTTCGAGTGCACCGTGGTCGCCACCTCCCCCACCTCCCGCCCGGATCTGTGGCGTCGCTACCTCGAAGGTGCACGCATCAGTTACGAGCGGCACGACGTGTCCGTCGCCCTCGAGTACGACACCATCCGCGACGGGCGGAACACGACCATCTTTCTGTGCGCCCTGGATGCGTCCGGGCGCATGCTCGCCGGCATCCGCGTCCAGGGTCCGTACGAGCACGCCCGTCAGACGCACGCCGACCTGGAGTGGCAACGGAACCCGTTGGCGCGGAACGTCTTGCGAGACGCTGTCAACGACCGTCTCCGCGAGGGAGTCATCGAGCTCAAATCGGGCTGGGTGGATCGTGCAGCGCCACGCGACAAACGTCTCGTCGACATGATCGCGCACGCAGGACCGCTGGCGTGCTCGTTGCTCGGGGTGCGTTTCGCACTCTCCACCGCTGCGGACCATGCCGTGTCCATGTGGCAGAAGTCGGGGGCCGTGGTGGCCGATACGATCGACCCCACGCCGTATCCGGACGACCGCTACAGCACGAGGGCCCTCTGGTGGGATCTGAACACGTTCCGAGAGACCGCTCACGCGCATCACGCTCGACGGATCGACGACGCGGCAGCGCAACTGGTCCACACCTGGTCCACGGGAACGACATAGGCCCGACACGAAGGAGCGACTCGTGACCGATGCGCTGACAGGCTCTGCTGCACTCGTTCTCGATCCACACTCGGAGAACGATCGAGCGGTCGTCGAGTCTCTGCTCGGCGACGGTGTGACCGTCGTTCTCGACACACTCGACGCCCAGGCACGGGGACTGTCCGCGCTGGTCCCCCGGCCCGATGACGACGTTCTGGACGAATCCCCTCGCTGGGTGCACTATCCGTGGCGCCGCACGCTCGTCCGCGTTCTCGGGCCTCGCGGGTTCCGGCGGCTCCGGCTCGACCGCAACCGCAACAAGATCACCGCCGAGGAGCAGGACCGGTTCGGCGCGGCGAAGATCGGCGTCGTGGGTCTCAGCGTGGGGCACGCGGTCGCGCACACCCTGGCCCTCGAGGGACTGTGCGGGGAATTGCGGGTCGCCGACTTCGACGAGTTGGAGCTCTCCAACCTCAACCGGATCCCGTCGACCGTTCTCGACCTGGGCGAGAGCAAGACCGACATCGTCTCCCGGCGCATCGCCGAGCTGGACCCTTACCTGTCCGTGCGCGTCGAAGCACGCGGCATCACCGCCGACACGGTCGACGACTTCCTGGACGGCCTCGACATCGTCGTCGAGGAATGCGATTCCCTCGACGTGAAGGTCCTGCTGCGTGAAGCCGCCAAGCGGCATCGCATCCCGGTGATCATGGAGACCAGCGACCGCGGACTTCTCGACGTGGAACGGTTCGATCTCGAGCCCGATCGTCCGATCTTCCACGGCGCCGTCGGCACTCTCTCGTCGGGCGCCCTCAGCGGTCTCAGCACGCGCGACAAGGCACCCCACGTCATGTCGATCCTCGGTGCATCCGACGTGTCCGCGCGGTTCGCCGCGTCCATGGTCGAAGTCGACCGCACGATCTCGACGTGGCCGCAGCTCGGGAGCGACGTCGCTCTGGGAGGGGCGACGGTCGCAGCGGTGGTGCGGCGCATCGTGTTGGGCCTTTCCATGCCGTCCGGTCGCACCCGTGTCGACGTCGACGGCGCTCTCGACACCCTCGGAACGACCGAGAGCGCCCGGGACCCCATCGACGAGCCGGCACCGACGACGGCGCCCACGACACCGACCTCGGTCGTGGACTCGATGGTGGAGGCCGCTCGGCGCGCACCGTCCGGCGGCAACGTTCAGCCGTGGATCGTGACCACGTCCGACGACGTCGTCACGATCACGCTCGACCCTCTGCGCACCACCGGTCTCGATGTCGCGCACCGCGGGAGCCGAATCGCCCTGGGCGCCGCGGTGTTCAACGCTCGGGTCGCCGCGGCCCAAGCCGGACTCACGGCGGTGCCGACCGTCGTCGACGAGGGGGACGGTCGCGTACGCGTCGACCTGACACTGGCGCGAAGGCCGGACACTGCCCTCGCTCCCCTCCACGAGGCCATGATGCGGCGTTCGACGAACCGTCATCCGGGCACACCGACCGCACTGGCCGACGAGGTCGTGCGCGACCTGCGCGCGGCGGCTGCAGCGGAGGACGGCTCAGCGATCGTGATCACGGATCGGGCGGCGCTGTCCGAGATCGGCGAGATCCTGGCGGAATCGGACCGACTCCGCTACCTCACCACCACGCTGCACGCCGAGATGATGTCCGAACTGCGGTGGCCCGGAGACGACGACCCGGACACCGGTATCGATGTCGCCACTCTGGCCCTCGACGCCACCGACCTGGTCAAGCTCGACGTCGCCCGACGACCCGACGTGATGCGTCTTCTCGCGGACTGGGACACCGGCACGGCGTTGGGCGACGACACGCGCGCTCGGATGGCGACCACGTCCGCGGTACTCGTCGTGTTCGCGCCGGGAACCACCGGCCGCGATCACGTCGGCGCCGGCGGTGCAGTGGAGCGTGCGTGGATCACGGCCGAGTTGCACGGTCTGGCAGTTCATCCCGTGTCTCCCGTGTTCCTCTACGCCTCGGAGGAGCACGAATTCGACGCTCTGTCCCCGCGTTACGCCGAGCGACTACGCGCACTGCGTCACCGCTTCCTCGATACCGCTGTTCAGCCGCGAGACAAACCGGTCGGCCTCGTATTGCGACTGTCTCACTGCGCAATTCCCGCCGTTCGAAGTCGGCGTCGACCTCGCTGACGGCACTCTTCGCGGTACAGTCGGCTGAACGAGTGCAGTCCAGCGCTCCGCAGCCACGCGAGGAGACCCGACGTTGGAGCGCCGTCCGAGCTTCGACGTGCTGGTGACCCGTGTGGCGACCCATCTGATCGGCGTCAACGCCGCCACGGTCGGTGCGGGATACGAGAAAGTCCTCTCGAATCTCGTCGACTACTTCGACGTGGACGCCGCCTATCTCCGGCATCACGACGCGCAACGCCGTGCCACCGTGATGGTGGCGGAGTGGCCCGCTCGTACCGACGTCCCTGATCCCGACCCACTGGGGACCGTCACCTTTCGTGACGCCGACCCCGTGTTCGCCGCGACGGAGCACCTCAAGGAGCCGCTGCTCTTCCGCCCCGATCCCGCCATGGAGGACTACCGCCGACGCGTCGAGAGCGCCTCGGGTTATCAGAGCATCTCGATGGCATCGGTCCCGCTCGTCACCCGCGACACGACGACCGGAACCCTGGGGTTGGTCGCGTCGGGCGACCGCGAGTGGTCCGACGAGGAGGTCGAGGCGCTGAAAGCGATCGCCACCCTCTTCTCCCAACTGCAGGCTCGGATCGCCGCCGAGGAGCACCTGCGGTGGGCCGCCACGCACGACGCGTTGACGGGGTTGCTCAACCGGCGGGGTGTCTCGGAGCTGCTGTCCGCTCGACTCGCCGGGGGCGGTGACGCATTCGCGGTGCTCTACTTCGACCTCGATCGTCTCAAGGCTCTGAACGATTTCCTGGGGCACTCGGCCGGTGACACGTTCCTCCGCACGGTCGGCGCACGGCTGCAGCGGCATTCGGACGCGGACACTCTTCTCGCACGGTGGGGCGGCGACGAGTTCGTGGTCGTTCTTCCCGGTCCGATGACCGAGGACGACGCGTACGCCGAGGCCTGCCGCATCCTCACCGTGGTGACCGCACGGGTCGACATGGCGGGCGAGTACGTCTCACGGACCGCCAGTATCGGTGTCGCACTGGGCATCCCCGGCAGCGGTACGGTCGATTCGGTGATCGCGGACGCCGACCAGGCTGCGCTGGCCGCCAAGACGGCCGGGGGCAATCAGGTCTCGCTGTTCAGTTCCGAGATCCGCGAACGCAACGAGTTGCAGAACGACATCGAGCTGCATCTGCGCGCAGCGATCGAGGGCGAGTCGTTGCTCCTGCACTTCCAACCCGAGATCGACCTCACGACAGACCGCATCACCGCGGTCGAGGCCCTGGTGCGGTGGCAGCATCCCACGCGGGGCATGCTGCCGCCCGTCGAGTTCATCGCCATCGCCGAGGCCGTCAACCTGGCCACCGACCTCGGACGGTGGGTTCTCCACACCGCGTGCAGAACGTACGCGTCGTGGCGCTCGACGTTGGGAACACTGGACATCGCACTGCGGGTCAATGTGTCACCCGCACAGTTGGTCTCGCTCGACTTCGTGCACACCGTACGAGAGGCGTTGTCCCGGTACTCCCTCGAGCCGCAGTACCTCTGCATCGAGATCACCGAGGTGGCGGTGGTCCACGACATCGTCCTGGCCGCACGGGCTCTGCGCGACATCCGTGCACTCGGGGTACGCGTGGCCATCGACGACTTCGGCACCGGGTACAGCTCGCTCTCGCATCTCAAGACGCTGCCGGTCGACGCCGTCAAGATCGATCGCGAGTTCGTCACCCACCTCGCGACCAGTAGAGACGACCGCGCGATCGTCGAGGCCGTCACCGCCCTCGCTCGGGCCTACGACCTCGACCTCATCGCGGAGGGGCTCGAGGACGTCGACGCCCGTGCCGTGTTGCTGGAACTGGGGTGCTCGCGCGCGCAGGGGTACCTCTACGCCCGCCCCCAGCCCGCCGACGTCGTCCTCGAGATGCTGCGAGTCGGAACGCTCACACCGAGCTGAACGTCAGCCCTCCGCCTGGTCGGGCTGCGTTCCGGCCGCGTCGTCCAGTTCCGACGGGTCCGCGTCGGGGTCGCGCGAGGAGTCGTAGGGCCTCTCCGAGGAGGTCGAGGGTTCGTCGGACACGGGCGAGTCGCCGTTCGGTTCGGTCATGCGGCACGCGTACCCGCGGCCGCCGTCGCTAATCCTGCCCAGGTATCGTGAGCGCGCGTCAGCGCCGGGGGCGGTAGCTCAGTCGGTTAGAGCCGTGGACTCATAATCCATTGGTCGCGGGTTCGAGCCCCGCCCGCCCCACTCGGACCCTTCGCCTTCCCACACCTCGGTCGTCAGGCCAGGACGTCCCCCTCGCCGGGACACCGTTGTCCCGACACGCACACACCGTCGTTTCGGCTGTTCGTCTGCTATATTTTGAACTCTAGGTTTGTTTCGAAGCGATCGACCCGGCTACCCGTCTGTTCGTCGGCTCCGAACGGTGACGAGAGAGGCAGGACCGACGGCAGAGCCGTGAGGAACGACGATGATGCCCGACGAGGATGGATCAGACCCGCGCCCGACGCTGTCGGAGGCCTTCATGTCCTCGCGACTCGGTCTCGCGACGGTGTTCGACCATTCCCCCGACGTGGTGCTCGTGTCCACGTCCGACGGCCGGATCGTCCACGCGAATCCCGAGGCGTCGAGGACTCTCGGACTCGACGGCGGTGAGCACGGGCCGCCGGACGATCCGACCGTGGACGCCGTCGTCGTCCCCACTCCCCCCACGACGCTCACGGACATCCTCTCGGCTGTCCAGCTCCACGGAACTTGGCTCGGCCGAACAGAACTGGTGCATCACCTCACAGGAGAAAGGCTCGCGGTGTCCACCTCAGCATTCGCCGTACGCGGCCACGACGACGACTCGTCCCTGGTCGTCTCGATCCATCGCGACGCCTCTGCACAGAATGCCGACGACCATCTCCTGCAGAAGGCTCTGGACGCGTCGACCTTCCGGGCGTCCGAGCAGCGGGTCGTCGCCGAGCTGAGCAGGCTCGCTCTGCGCGGCCGGCTCGACGACCTTCTGTCGGCGGCCACCGACGCCGTCGTGACGCTGTACGGGGCGCGGTGCGCCGTCATCACCCGCGCGCACGACCTGCCCGCCACTCTCGAGATCGTCGCCGCCACGGGGGACGACGCACCGCACGATCTGTGCGCCACCGGGCCGTCCTCGATCACCGCGTTCGCCAGCCGATCGGCCACCCGGATCGTGTGGTCCGGGGACGCGCACGAGTCCAGGTTCGACGTCGCCGCCCTCGTCGCGGGTGGTGTCGAGAACGCGGTCGCCGTGCCGATCGACGGCACCGGCCAGCCGTGGGGTGTGTTGACCGTCCTCGGGGTCGACTCGCGCTATCTCTCCTCCGCCACCGGGTCGTCCGTGCCGATCATCGACATCACGACGGCGGGGCCGCCGATTCTGGTCCCGGACAATCCGATGCTCGACACCGGCGCCCTCGACACGGTGTCCGACGTCGTGTCCGCAGCGGTGCATCGTGTCGGTGTCGAGAGCGAACTGCGCTACCGCAGCCTCAGGGACCCGCTGACGGGGCTCCCCAATCGCGCGCTGGCGTACGACCGGATCGAGTCCGCCGTCGAACGGGGCGTCGCGAAGGCCACCACGACGGCCGTCATGCTCATCGACCTCGACGACTTCAAGTCCATCAACGACGGGCTGGGGCACGAGGCGGGCGACTCGGCTCTGGTGTCCATCGGCAACCGCCTCACCCGGGCATCGCGCCCCGGCGACACCGTGGCTCGCCTGGGCGGCGACGAGTTCGTGGCGGTCTGCGAGAACCTCTCCGGTCCGGAGGAGTCGATCGCCGTGGCGCAGGCCTACGCGGACGCCGTGCGGGCGGCCATCGTCGTCGACGGCAACGAACTGCGCATCACCGCGAGCATCGGCGTCGCGTTGGCGGACGACACCGTGCCCGGCAACGAGCTCATCCGCCGCGCCGACGTGGCGATGTATCGCGCGAAGGACACCGGTCGCGGGAACGTCGCGGTGTTCGACACCGACGATCGCGAGCACCGCCGCAACCAGTTGGCTCTGTCGGCCGATCTCCGGTCGGCTCTCGACAGCCAGATCCTGACGCTCGCGTACCAGCCCATCTTCGACATCGCGACCGGCCGCATCACCGCCGTGGAGGCACTCGCGCGGTGGCAGCACCCCACCCTCGGCTCGGTGAGCCCGGAGACCTTCGTCCGGATCGCCGAGCGCACGGGCCAGATCAACACCCTCGGCCTGTGGGCTCTGCACACCGCGTGCGTGCAGGCGGCGGAGTGGCAGGCCATCTCGGACGTCGGCGTGCGGGTCAACGTCAGTGCCCTGCAGCTTCGCCAGCCCGAGTTCGTGGCCAGCGTCGCCCGCATCCTCGCCAGTTCCGGTCTGCCGGTGGGCCGACTCGGCCTGGAGATCACCGAGACGGTGTGGCTCGCGGACACGGCGCAGGTGCGGGACGCCCTCACCGAACTGCACGAGATGGGCGTGTCCATCCTCCTGGACGATCTGGGCAGCGGCCACAGCTCCGTCACCTACCTCAGCCGGTATCCCGTCATCGAGGCGTTCAAGATCGATCAGACGTACATCCAGGCCATGCCGGGCAAGCAGCCCGAGGCCATCGTGTCCGCCATCGTGTCCCTGGCACACGCGTTCGACGTCGCCGTCGTCGGCGAGGGTGTCGAGTCACAGGCCCAGTTCGACCGTCTGCGGGACAGTGGTTGCGATCTGGCCCAGGGCTTCTGGCTCGCCCACCCGGCCAGCGCGAACGAGGTCACCTCGATGCTGCTGGAGCGACGCGCCGGCTGACCGTCAGCCGGCCGGATCGGTCCTGGTGGCGTCGCGCACGAAGTCGGCGGCCACCTCGCGAACTCGCATGTTCCGGCGCTGCGCCTCACGCGAGAGCACGTCGAACGCGGCGTCCGCGTCGAGACCGCGCATCGCCATCAGAATGCCCTTGGCCTGCTCGATGGGGGCGCGTCGCGCCATGGCGTCGCGCAGTCCGCTCACCGTGGTGGTGGCGTCGGTGTAGCGAGCGTGCTCTCCGATGGCCCGTCCCACCGTGGTGGTGAGGCTGTCCAGGATGTCGGCGTCCATGTCGTCGAAGGCGTCGGCGGACGAGCCGTACAGGTTGAACGAGCCGATCACGCCGTCGAGAGTCCTGATGGGCGAGGCGAGGAACGAGTGCACACCCTCGGTGCGCGCCGCGGCCGCGAACTCCGGCCACCGCTGCTCGGTGCTGTCGCAGTCGACGACGATCGTGGTGTCGGTACGGGACGCCTCGAGGCACGGACCCTCGCCGGTCTCGTACTGCATCTCGTCCACTGCGAGGGTGGTGCTGTCGGTGTAGACCGCCGTGTACGTGGTGCCGTCGTAATCGATTGTCACGCCGCAACTGTCGGCGCCCCTGATGACGTCGTGCGCGAGATCCACCGACCGCTGCAGCAACTCGCCGAGCTCGTCCGTGTCCTCGATGCGTCGACCCAGCGAGCCGACGATCTCACCGAGTCGTTCGGGTGTCAGGCCACCTTCGGCCCGCCCTTCCGTGTCCATTGCACCATTCGATCACACGCCCGCCGATCCACCGAGGCGTGTTCGGCACACTCCGTCGGTCCGTGCGTAGTCTGAGGTGCGGTCGGCGTTTCGGTTCGTCGACCCTCGGGTAGTTCCCCGGACGGCATGCAGACCAGGCACGCCTGTGGGAGCTTCCCATCGAAGATGTCCGCGCGTCCCGTCACATCGGAGGAACAGTGGATCCGGAAGTTCAGCACGAACCCAGCGAGATCACGTACGACGAGAGTTTCTACCCGGCCAGGCCTCGCCCACTGAAGCCGTCGGTGCGTCGTGCGTACCGCACCGCGGGCGCGCTGCCCCAGGGTGACGCCGACGCCTCCAATCCCGAGTACGTGTCGTGGCTCGTCGACCGGTCGATGCTGCACGATGCCAAGCTGATCGCGGAACAGTTGTCCGGCAAGGGCAGCATGTGGCAGAACCCCTACGCGTCGCCGGATCCGCGCGGAGCCGTCGAGCGCGCACCCGTGTGGTTCACCGCGTATCCCATCTCGCTCATCGCGGCTCCAGGACAGAGCTTTCTCGGCACGCTCGGCGACGAGGCTCTGTGGCAGGTGTTCTCGGACATCGGCATCACGGCCGTGCACACCGGCCCCGTCAAGGAGGCCGGCGGACTGCACGGGTGGCATGCCACACCGTCGGTCGACGGCCACTTCGACCGCGTCAGCATGCAGATCGACCCGGCGTTCGGCTCCGAGGAGGAGTTCCGGCGGCTGTGCGTCGTCGCGTCCGCCTACGAGGGCATCGTCATCGACGACATCGTCCCCGGACACACCGGCAAGGGCGCCGATTTCCGATTGGCGGAGATGAACGTCTCCGACTACCCCGGCATCTACCACATGGTGGAGATCGAGCCGCAGGACTGGCACCTGCTCCCCCGCGTGAAGGCGGGCCAGGACTCGGTGAACATCGATGCCGAGTCCGAGGCCAATCTCGCTCGTGCCGGGTACATCGTCGGCCAGCTCCAGCGCGTCATCTTCTACGAGATGGGCGTCAAGGAGACCAACTGGAGTGCCACGCCGGTCATCCGCGGAGTCGACGGGGTCGAGCGCCGCTGGGTGTACCTGCACTACTTCAAGGCGGGTCAGCCCTCCATCAACTGGCTCGATCCCTCGTTCGCCGGTATGCGCCTCGTCATCGGCGACGCCTGCCACTCCATCGCGGACCTCGGCGCCGGCGCACTGCGTCTCGACGCCAACGGGTTCCTCGGAGTCGAGCGCCGGACCGAGGGTCCGGGATGGTCCGAGGGCCACCCGCTCTCGGAGGCCGCCAATCACCTCATCTCCAGTGTGGTGCGCAAGATGGGTGGCTTCACCTTCCAGGAGCTGAACCTCACCATCGACGACATCAAGGCGATGGGAAGCAGCGGCGCCGATCTGTCCTACGACTTCATCAACCGCCCCGCCTATCACCACGCGCTCGTCATGGGGAACACCGAGTTTCTCAGGCTCACCATGAATCTGGCGCGGGACCACGGTGTGGACACCGCCTCGCTGGTGCACGCGCTGCAGAATCACGACGAGATGACCTTCGAGCTGGTGCACTTCGCGACCCTGCACCGTGAGGACGAGTTCTCGTACGGCGGCGACGTGATCAAGGGCGGCGATCTGGGTGACCAGATCCGCGCCGAACTGTGCGAACGACTCACCGGCCGGTGGGCGCCGTACAACCGCACGTTCACCAACAACGGGATCGCCTGCACCACCGCGTCGGTCATCACGGCGTCGTTGGGCATCCGCGACCTCGACCGGATGGACGACACCGACATCGAGACGGTCAAGCGCGCCCATCTCATGCTGGCCATGTACAACGCGCTGCAACCGGGCGTGTTCGCGTTGTCCGGCTGGGACCTCACCGGCATCCTCCCGGTGCCGGCGGAGGAGGTCGCCGATCTCATCCGTGAGGGCGACACCCGCTGGATCAACCGTGGGGCTCACGACCTCATGAACACCTCGCCCGACGCCACCCGGTCGGAGTCCGGGATCCCCCGTGGCCGCAGTCTCTACGGCTCGTTGCCGGAGCAGATGAAGGACTCGACGTCGTTCGCGCGTCAGCTGTCCCGCATCCTCGATGTGCGGACGAGGTACGGCATCGCGACGGCCACCCAGCTCGACGTCCCGTCCGTGTCGCACAAGGGGCTGCTCGTCCTGGTGCACCAGCTGGGCAACGGATCCATCTCGGCGACGGTGCTGAACTTCACGGGCGACGAGATCCACGCGACGGTGCAGTCGAAGCACCTCACCGGCGGGGCCACGGTGGTGGACCTGTTCACCGACCAGGACATCGCCGTCGTCGACGAGCTGGGCAGTTTCCCTATGACCCTGCAGCCCTACCAGGGCGTCCCGGTGATGCTCAGGGGCTGATGCCGAGAGGTGGCCGGGGAAGGTTAGGCTAACCAGCATGCGAGTGGCGATGTTCGGCTATCAGACCTGGGGACACACGACGCTTCGGACGGTCATCGAGTCCGATCACGAGGTGGTCCTGGCCGTCACCCATCCTCCCAGTGAGCACTCGTACGAGTCGATCTGGTCGGATTCCGTGGAAGATCTGGCACGCGCCCACGACGTGCCGGTCCACCTCGCCCTCACTCCGGACGATGCGATGCGCGTCGCGTTGGAGGAGGCGAAGCCGGACATCATCGTCGCGAACAACTGGCGCACCAAGCTGCCCCGGTCCATCTACGACATGCCGCCGCACGGCACCCTCAACCTGCACGACTCACTGCTGCCCCGGTTCACGGGTTTCTCCCCCGTGATCTGGTCGCTGATCAGCGGCGCGGCCGAGACCGGCCTGACCGCGCACCGTATGGACGACGAACTCGACACCGGCGACGTCGTCATCCAGCGGTCCGTTCCGATCGGCCCGCGCGACACCGCGACCCAGTTGGTGCAGGCGACCATCGACCTCATTCCCGAGGTACTGCTCGAGGCACTCGGCGCGATCGAGAGCGGCACCGCGGTGTGGACCCCGCAGGACCTCTCGCAGCGGACGTTCTTCCACAAGCGTGCGGACATCGACAGCCGTATCGACTGGACGTGGCCGGCCGAGGACATCGACCGTCTGGTCCGCGCTCAGTCCGACCCCTACCCCAACGCGTGGACCCATCACCGTGGCCGTCGGCTCCGCATCGTCGAAGCGCATGTGTCGCAGGGCATCTACGGCGGTACACCCGGTCGCGTCTTCATCCACGAGGGTGACGGCATGGCGATCGTCTCCGGCCCGAACGCCCACCTCGGCCGTAACCGAGCGCTCGTGATCGACGCGGTGCGCACCGAGGACGACGACCGCACGATCCCTGCTGCGGAGTACTTCCCCCGCGGCGGCGGGTACCTCACCGACGCTCCCTGACGTTCGGTTCCGGCAGGTCGGGCGAACGGGATCACGAACGGGTCGGGTCGAGTACATTTCACCTGGAAGCGGGTGACGGGGGCTGGTCACGAGGACGGTCTACATGGCGAGAATCACCGGTCCCGGTTCGTGGACGGACCGTGCGCAGCACTCACGGACGGTGTGGCGATCCACGGCACGCGCGGGTGATCCGGTGCGCTCCGACCTCGTCATCGTCGAAGGACTCGCCACCATCACGGCACTCTGCACGCTCCTGTTCGGCGCTGTCCTGGTCTGGATGACGACGGCCGACGACTACGCGTTCTCCTGGTGGTCGAAGACCTACACCTTCGGGGTCACGGTGACCGCCGCAATCACCTGGTGTGCGTTGCACACCCCGCGTGCCGCCATCTTCTACCGGCACACGGACGCGGTCACCCTGGTGGCCGCGATTCTCGTCGTCGGCAGTCCGGTCCTCGCCTATGCCAGCGCGGGGTCTGCTTACCCGGCCTTCGGACTCGTTCTGGCCATCGTGGCCTTCGCCGGAATACTCCAACGTCGCGCCCACATCGTCACGTTCACCACGCTGGCGGTGTGCGCGTGGACGGCGTTGGCGGTGGCTCACGGCACGGACGTGAGCGTGCAGACCTTTGCGGTGTCGGTGCTGCGAACCGTTCTCGTCGTCGCGGTCATCCACTACTTCCGCATGAAGACCATCGACCTGCTGTGGGAGAAGTATCGGATGGTCGACGAGCAACGTGCCGCGGCCGACTCCCTGTCGCACGTCGACGATCTCACCGGCCTGGCGAACCGTCGCGGCCTCCAGCGACGTGCGGCGACCGAACTGGATCGGTGCCGACGAGAGTCTCGGCCCGTGAGCGTTCTCTACCTCGACGTGGACGGTCTCAAGGATGTCAACAACACCCTCGGGCACGATGCCGGAGATGCCGTACTGGTACGACTCGCCGAGATGCTGGGGACCGCGTTCCGCGGCAGTGACATCGTCGCCCGCGTCGGCGGTGACGAATTCGTCGTGGTTCTCCCCGACACGGACCGGACCGTGGCGCTGGATCTGGGCGCGTCCATCCGCGATCTCTCGATGACCACCGAGGTGTCCGTCAGTGTCGGACTGGCAGTGTGGAGTCCGGGACCACACGCGCCGGATCTCGACGACCTGACGAGGCGCGCCGACAACGCGATGTATCGGGTCAAGTCACGGCGCTGAACGGCGACGCGGGAGCCGGGGTACCCGTTTGGCTCCCCGACGCACGGGTATCGCCACGACATGCCGGAACAACGCAGTGGGCTCGTCGTGGCCGTGACCGGAGCGACGGGAAACCTCGGGACCTCGGTCGTCGACGCGCTGGTCGACGACCCGGCGGTCTCCGCGGTCCGTGCGATCGCGCGGCGCTCGCCCGTGCCGACGAACGGTCGTCCGGCGTGGGCTCCCGCACGGACGACGTTCGTCGAGGCGGACATCGCACGGGACGACCTGGTCCCGCTGTTCGACGGAGTCGACGTCGTCGTACACCTGGCGTGGCAGTTCCAGCCGTCGCGCGATCCGGTGCAGACCTGGGACGTCAACGTCGTCGGCGCGATGCGGGTCTTCGACGCCGCGGCGGCGGCCGGAGTGAGCGCGTTGGTGCACGCGTCGTCGGTCGGTGCCTACTCCCCGGGATCGAAAGACGTTCGGGTGACCGAGGACTGGCCGACGCACGGCTGGCAGGGCGCGGCCTACACGCGCGAGAAGTCGTATCTCGAGCGTGTGCTCGACCGGGTGGAGACGCGGAATCCCGACCTCCGGGTCGTCCGGATGCGCCCGGCCTTCGTCTTCGAGGCGTCGGCGTCCACGGAGCAGCGTCGACTGTTCGGCGGACCCTTCGTCCCGGCCCGGCTGGTGCGACCCGCGTTCGTCCCGGTCTTCCCTGACATCGCGGATCTGGTGTTCCAGGGAGTGCACTCCCGTGATGTCGGACGAGCATTCGCCGCGGCGGCGGTGCGCGAGGTGTCGGGCGCGTTCAACCTCGCGGCGGACCCCGTCATCACCCCGGCCACCTTCGCGGAGATTCTCCGCGCGCGGTTGATCCCTCTGCCCGCGTCCGCGGTGCGACTCGCCCTCGATGCTCTGTTCACCGCACGCCTCGTTCCCACCGACCCCGGCCTCTTCGACGCGGTGCTGCGGCTTCCCATCATGGACTCCGGTCGCGCCCGCGACCTGCTGGAGTGGGCGCCTCGACACACCGCGCAGGACGCTCTCGCCGAGTTCGTCCGCGGCGTGCACGAGGTGGACGACGCCCCGACCCCGCCGCTGTCCGCGTGACCCGGCGGCGGTTTGCGTCGGGTGAGTGCGGGTAGTCCGCAGTCCATGACCCGAGAGCAGACGACGGGTGACGACCCGGCCCACGCGGACCCGGACGATCCTCGGAAGCCCGATTCACCCACCGATCTCACCAGGCCGTCGTTCTTCTACGTCCTGCGCAAGACCGCGCGCGAGTTCTCCAAGGACCAGTGCACCGATCTGGCCGCTGCTCTCACGTATTACGCGGTGCTGTCGCTGTTCCCGGCTCTTCTCGCCGTCGTGTCCCTTCTCGGCGTGTTCGGGCAGGGCGAGCGCACCGTCACCGCGGTGCTCGACATCGTGTCCGACCTGGGGCCGTCGTCCGCCGTCGACACACTGCGCGGACCGGTCGAGCAGCTCGTCCAGGCGCCCACCGCCGGACTCGCCCTGATCATCGGTCTGGCCGGCGCCCTCTGGTCGGCGTCCGGCTACGTGGGCGCGTTCGGCCGCGCCATGAATCGGATGTACGAGGTGGACGAGGGCCGACCGATCTGGAAGCTCCGACCGGTCATGCTGGTCGTCACTCTGGTCGGCCTGATCTGCATCGCCGCAGCGGGACTCATGCTGGCCGTCAGCGGTCCCGTCGCCACGGCCGTGGGTGACGCGATCGGTGCCGGCGACACCGCACTGACGGTGTGGAACATCGCGCGGTGGCCCGTCGTCCTCGCGCTGATCGTCCTGGCCGTCGCGATCCTCTACTACGCCACACCCAACGTGCAGCAGCCGAAGTTCCGATGGATCAGCACAGGGGCCGGCATGGCCATCGTCGTGTGGATCCTCGCGTCCGTGCTCTTCGGTTTCTACGTCGCGAACTTCAGCAGCTACAACAAGACCTACGGGTCGTTGGCCGGCGTGATCATCTTCCTGCTGTGGCTCTGGATCACGAACCTCGCTCTGCTGTTCGGGGCGGAACTCGATTCCGAACTCGAACGCGGCCGCCAACTCCAGGCCGGCATCGAGGCCGAGGACCATCTGCAGCTTCCACCGCGCGACACGCGCGTCTCGGAGAAGAACGAGGAGACCGATCGCGAACACGTCGAACGTGGTCGCGCCCTGCGCCTCTCACGTGGCGAGGACTCGTCCGCCCGGTAGCGTGGTGGTGACACGGGCCATGGGAGCCCGGAGCGAGGGTGGTCTGCGCGAGTGAGTGACACGGGGGCGGGCGCGCTGGTGGCGTCCGCACGCCGAGCGCGTCGGCAGTGGCGCGACGGCGATCCGGTGCGATCGGACGTGGTGGTCGTCCAGGGCCTCGCCGCGATCTGCGTGCTGAGCACCGTTCTGTACGGAGCGGTGTTCCTGTGGGTGGTGACGGACCCCGACTATGCGGTCCACTGGTGGGTTCAGTCCTACAACCTGCTGGTCGCCGCGCTCGCGGCCACGACGTTCTGGGCTCTGCACACGCCGCGGGCCGTGTGGTTCTACCGTCACACGGACGTCGTGACGTTCGTCGCCGCAGCCCTGATCATCGCCAGTCCCGTTCTGGGCAACGCCGATGCGGACTCCGGTTTCCCCGCCTTCGGACTCGCGCTCTCCATCGTCGCCGCCGCCGCGCTGCTGCAACGACGATGGCACGTGGTCGTCGTCGTCACCGGGGGCGTACTGGCCTGGATCGCCCTTGCCTCGGTCAACGGGATCGGAGACGCCGGGGTGCGCACCTTCGCGGCCGCGATCGTGCGCACCGTTCTGGTGGCGGGGTTGATCCACTACGTGCGGATCCGCACCATCGGTCTGCTGTGGGAGCGCTACAGGTCGGTGGATCGAGCACGCGCTCGAGCCGATTCGCTGTCTCACCGAGACGACCTGACGGGGCTGCTGAACCGGCGCGGTCTCGCGCGGGGCGCCTCGCCCGCGCTCGCCGACTGCGAACGTGATGCCGTGCCCGTCGGTGTCCTCTATCTCGATCTCGACGGTCTCAAGGAGATCAACGACCGAGCCGGCCACGACGCGGGCGACACGGCGCTGGTACGACTGTCCGGCATTCTCCACAGAAGTTTTCGCTCCGACGATCTGATCGCCCGCGTCGGCGGCGACGAGTTCGTGGTCGTCCTCCCCGGGGCCGGCGAACAGGAGGTCCTCGACCTCGGGGCGACCGCCCTCGACGGGCTCGGCGCCGCGCAGCTCTCCGTCAGTGCGGGGGTCGCGGTGTGGAACCCCGCCCCCGGCGGCGTCGGCCCGGACCTCGACGAACTGATGAGGCGGGCGGACAACGCGATGTATCGCGAGAAATATCGGCGTTGATCGGTCTCGTCCTGCTCGTGACTCCGAATTCGGGGTACTGCTCTGGGACGCCGCCGGTCACATCCGCGGCGTCGACGGCGTCGAGAACTGGCGTCACCATCGACGGTCTCGGCCGTCGACTCTCCGGACGCGCGCCGACGTCGGCAGCGCGTCGATACTCGAGGTGATCCATGACCCAGTCCATCTCTCCCACCGATCGTCGATCCGCCGGGACGATCCTGATCACCGGCGCGTCCAGCGGTATCGGTCGCGCCACCGCCCACCTCTACGCCGAGCGCGGCTGGTCCATCGTCGTGTGTGCCCGTGGCCGTGACGGTCTGGCCGCCGTGGCCGACGAATGCCTGCAACGCGGCGCCGCCGCGGTGGCCGTCAAGCCGGTCGACGTGGTGCGCGGCGACGACGTGACCAAGGTCGTCACCGAGGTCGTCGAGCAGTTCGGCCGCCTCGACGTCTGCGTGCACTCCGCCGCGGTGATGTCCTACGGGACGTTCCTCGACACCCCGGCAGAGGTGTTCGATCACGCCGTGTCGGTCGACCTGCTCGGGTCCGCGAACGTCGCACGGTCGACGCTCACGGTGTTCCGCGACCAGGAGCACGGCCACCTCGTGGTCATCGGCTCGTTGCTGGGCCGTATCGCGGTGCCGTGGATGGGCACCTACGTCACGTCCAAATGGGGGCTGCGCGGCCTCACCCGTGTTCTCCAGCAAGAGGTTCGGCAGTATCCCGGCGTGCACGTCAGCGCCGTCGCACCCGGTGCCGTGAACACGCCGATCTACGAGCAGGCCGCCACCGTCGTCGGGAGAGCAGGATCGCCGCCTCCCCCCGTCGCGGAGCCCGAGGTCATCGCCCGTGCCGTCGCGGCGGTCGTCCGGCGCCCACAGCGTGAGCGGGACGCCGATGCGGTGTTCGGCCTCGTCAACAAGTTCGCGTCGGCGGGCTACTCGCTGGTCCCGGCGGTCTTCGATCGACTCGTCGGGCCGTTGATGTGGCGTTTCGGCATCGCACGCGAGCCCAAAGACGATTCGGAGGGCAATGTATTCCACTCCAGGACCGCACCTCCCCCGCGGAAAGTGACCGCGCGGACCGGAGACCGTCCACACTGAGTCCATGACCACCCGACGCCGGTTGCCCCCACAGAAGCTCGGATCCCTCATCGGCGCCGTGTTCGGACTCGTGTTCGTGGTGGTCAACTCGGCGTCGTCGCCGACACTCCTGCGTCTCGCGTTCTGCGTGGCCGCTGCGGCGGCCGCGATCACCGTTCTCGTGGGAATCGCGCGCAATCCCGTGGCCACGGTGCCCGCGGGTGTCACACCGTTCGGACGCGGTTACGTCGTGATCGTGCTCGCCGAGGTGGTGCTGCTCTTCGTCGGCATCCGCATCGTGGCGGGGCCTCTCGGACTGCCCGAGGCCGGGGTCGCCTGGGTGGCCGTCGTGGTCGGCGTGCACTTCGTCGTCCTGGCGCGCCTGTGGCACCTGCGACTGTTCGACGTCCTGGGCTCGGTGCTGACCGTTCTCGGGGTGCTCGGCTTCGTCCTGGCCGTCGCCGGGTCGGACCGGATGTGGATCGACATCGTGGCAGGGGTTGCTTCGGGTGCGGTGCTCCTGGAGTTCGCGCGCCGAGGAGTGCGCCGGGAGGGTGGGCGTCAGCGCCGCCGCACCAGTGCGTAGATCAGGCCCACCACCGCCAGCACGATCAGCAGGAGAACGATGACGTGGAACGGCTGCAGTGAGCTCATGGGGCATCCTTGCACGCCGGGGAGCGCGTGGACCGCGTTCTAGAGCCCCACCTTCTCCAGCGCTTCGTCGTAGATCAGAGCCGCCTCGGACTCCGAACGGCCCTCCTGCAGCGCGCCCACGTAGACGGCGGACACCTCCTTCTCCACCGCCGTGTACTTCGCGAGCCACTGCTCGGCTCGCACGCGCCAGTAGCCGATGATGTCGAAACGGTCGACGCCCATACCCTGCTCGCGTCGCACGTACTTGCGGACGGCACGCGAGTCCGCGGCCTCCCCCGCGAAGAAGACGTAACCCTCGCCCGGCGGGAACTCCCACGCCTGCACCGCGTCCGGCAGCACTCCGGGACCGTGCCCGTTACCGGACCCGACGCACCACTGCACTGTCACCTCGGCCGCCGACTCGAACGTCTGCACGTCGGCCTCGTCGAGAACCTCGACGATCGCATGGGCCCGAGTGTTCGCGGGCAACTCCTCGAGCACTCGGCCCAGCGCCGGAAGCCCGGCGAGATCCGCCGCGAGGAGGAACCACGCGGTGTCCGCCGGCGGCGCGAACCAGTGCCGCGGTGGAGTGACGACCACGACGTCGCCCGGTCGCGCCGACAGCGCCCAGGAGGCGGCCACCCCGCCGTCGTGGGCGACGAAGTCGATCACCAGCTCACCGGCGTCCGTCACCCGGCGCACCGTGTAGTTGCGGCCCTCGGGACGGGCGGCGTCGTCGTGGTACCACCACACCCCGTCGACACACTGCATGGCCGGCGGCCGAGCGTCGCCGGGAGCCGGGAAGTAGAGCGCGACGCACTCGTCGGCCACACCGGCCGGGCGGTACCGGCGCAGGTCCTCTCCGCCGAAGGTGAGGCGAACGAGGTTGGGGCTCAGTGTCGTCCGGTCCACCACCTCGGCCCAGTAGAAGGTCGGCTCGGTGTCGTCGGTCATCGTCGGTGCTCCCGCAGTCGAGGTCGTCGTTCCGAGTTAGGTTACCCTGACCAGGCCGGGTGTGGTGGTGCCAGGACGAGGCGATTTGGTGGTCGACGGGTGCCATGGGTTAGAGTCTCTTCTCGGCGAGGATGCATCCGAGAGGGTGCTGTCGGAGCCACGAACATTCCCCCATAGCTCAATTGGCAGAGCATTCGACTGTTAATCGAAGGGTTTCTGGTTCAAGTCCAGATGGGGGAGCACACAGAGCCCGTGACCGTCGTCGGTCACGGGCTCTTCTCGTTTCGCCGCACCCGCCCCGGGGAGTTCGCCGTGCCCGGTCACGTCGGGCAGGATGGTCTCAGACGTCTCGAAAGGACTCACGCTCACATGATGGGAATGTTGGCCGGCATCGCTGCCGGATACGTGCTCGGCACCAAGGCGGGGCGGGCGCGCTACGAACAGATCAGCCGCGCGACGAAGGCGGTGGCGTCGAGCCCGGCGACGAAGAAGGTCGTGTCGGCCGGACGCCAGAAGTTGGCCGACACCCTCAGCACGCAGCCGAAGCTCGAGCCGATGAAGCAGGTCGACGACACTCAGCTCTACATCCCGCACGACAAGCTCTAGACGGCGGGGAACTCCGCGTCCGTGGTGCTGCCGACGGCCTGCTCCAACAGGCTGCGGCGGTACTGCTCGAGCGCGATGAGGTCGCCGAACAGCGCGTTGTAGTCGTCCGGCTTCTCGATGGGTGACATGCGCTGCAGCTTCGACTTCAGTTCCGCCACCTGCCGGCCGACCCACACCTCCTGCAGACGCGCGAGCACCCCCGAGATGTAGCGCGGGGTCGCCTCGTCGGAGATGGGCATGGCCTCGACGGCCAGTTCCGTGACCAGGGAGCGCAATCCCTTCGGCTCCGCCTTCTTGCCGACGGCGTCGAGCCACTCCCCGCCCCCGAGCCCCGCGGCCGTTCCACCGGCCTCGCGGACCGCCTCGGACACCGCGGCGTACGCCGGGTGCCCGAACGTCTCGGGCGGCAGCGAATCGAACACGGACCCGGCGATACCGGGGTGCTGCATGACGGCCTTGAGGGCTTCGCGCTGCGGCCACAGCGTGGGGTCGTTGCGCGCCGGATGGGCCGGTCCGACCGGCGCGGCCTTCTCGGTCTCGGTACTGCGCACCGGCCGCCGGAGCGGCGCCGGAGCGCCACCCTTCGCGATCTTGGCCGCTTCCTCGCGCACCCGGTTGACCACCATGCGCTCGTCTATCCAGCCCACCCAGCCGCTGAGCCGAGCCGCGTAGTTGTCGCGGAGCGCACGGTCCTTCATCTGGGCGACCATCGGCACGGTGCGGCGCAGGGCTTCGACCTGTCCCTCGGCGGTGTCGAGATCGCACTCGGACAGAGCGCCGCGAATGGCGAACTCGAAGAGTGGGGTACGACGCGCGACGAGATCACGTACCGCCGCGTCCCCCTTCTCGAGGCGCAGGTCGCACGGATCCATCCCGTCCGGAGCCACCGCGATGAACGTCTGGCCGGCGAGCTTCTGGTCTCCCGAGAAGGCCTTCATCGCGGCGGCCTGACCGGCGGAGTCCCCGTCGAAGGTGTAGATGATCTCGCCGCGCCAGAACTTGTCGTCCATCAGCAGCCGACGCAGGAGCGCGAGGTGCTCGTCACCGAAAGCGGTACCGCACGAGGCGACCGCCGTCTTGACTCCCGCCAGGTGCATGGCCATGACGTCGGTGTAGCCCTCGACGACGACGGCCTGATGCCCCTTGGCGATGTCCTTCTTCGCCAGGTCGAGGCCGAACAGCACCTGAGACTTCTTGTACAGCAACGTCTCCGGAGTGTTGACATACTTTCCCGGCATCGTGTCGTCGTCGAAGATCTTGCGTGCGCCGAAGCCGATGACGTCACCGGACAGGTTGCGGATGGGCCACAGCAATCGACGGTGGAACCGGTCCATCGGACCCCGCTTGCCCTCGCGGGACAGCCCGGCCGCCTCGAGTTCCTTGAACTCGAAGCCCTTGTTCAGCAGATGCTTGGTGAGCGTGTCCCACCCACTCGGGGCGAACCCGCACCCGAACTCCTGTGCCGCGGCGGCATCGAAGTTGCGCTGCGTCAGGTAGTCCCGCGCCGCCTGCGCCTCGGGTGATCCGAGTTGCTCGGCGTAGAACTGCTGCGCTGCCGCATTGGCCGCGACGAGGCGGGACCGGGTCCCACGATCACGCTGGACCGAGGTGCCGCCACCCTCGTACGAGATGGAGTAGCTCAGCCGATCCGCGAGTTGCTCGACGCTCTCGACGAACGTGATGTGCTCGATCTTCTGCAGGAACGTGTACACGTCGCCGCCCTCACCACAGCCGAAGCAGTGGAAGGTGCCGTGATTCGGCCGGACGTGGAAAGACGGGTTCTTCTCGTCGTGGAACGGGCAGAGCCCGCTCATGGAGTCGCCTCGCGGAGCCTTCAGTGCGACGTACTCGCCGACGATGTCCTCGATGCGAGTGCGTTCGCGAATGGCGGCTACATCGCGTTCAGGTATCCGGCCGGCCACGAGCCCAGTCTAGTGCCGGGTCCGACACGGCTCCCCCGCCGTACCGACCCGGACCCGCTAACCCCAGGACGCCTGCGCTCCGAGGCTGCTCTTGTCCACCCGTTCGAGCCGCGACTCCGTGTAGGACGCGATCTGATCCACCACGACGCGGATGCGCTGGGAGTCGTCCGCGGCGGCGTTCCACACGGGAACGAACATCGGATCGAGCGAGGTCGGTGCCGAGTACAGCAGCCAGGCCGCGACGCGGTGGATGCGATCGCGCTGACGGTCCTGCCGGAGCCGGTGCCCGGCGTCGGACATCACGTAACGCAGCGCCATCGTCTTGAGCAACGCCACCTCCGCTCGGACCAGCGACGGTACGGAGAGATCGGCCTCGTAGCGCCGCACAGGCCTGCCGTCGGCTGCCTCCCGGGTGCTGGAGATGGCGGCGGTGGTGAATCGGCCCACCAGTTCGCTCGTCATCCGCTTGAGCGCCACCGAGCGGACGAGAGTGCCGTCGTAGCCTGACGCATCGGTGACCACCGGCATCTCCGACAACCGCTGAGCGGCCTCGCGCATGTGGTCACGGTCGAAGCCGCGGAACTCGCTCACCGACATCTCGGCGAGGGCCGACTGCTCGCTGGGGTCGGCCAGCGACCGGAGGTCGATGCGCCCGGCGATGATGCCGTCCTCCACGTCGTGCACCGAGTACGCGACGTCGTCGGCCCAGTCCATCGCCTGCGCCTCCAGGCTCTGACGACCCTGGGGTGCGCCCTCGCGGATCCAGGTGAGGGTGTCGGCGTCGTCGTCGTAGGCGCCGAACTTCGCGCCCGGCCGCGGCCGCAACCACGGGTACTTGATCGCGGCATCGAGCGAGGCACGAGTGAGGTTCAGCCCGGCGCTGGCGCCGTCCTCGGTGAGGACCTTCGGTTCCAGCACCGTGAGGATCCGAAGGTTCTGAGCGTTGCCCTCGAACCCGCCGCAGGACTCGGCCACCTCGTCGAGGGCCCGCTCGCCGTTGTGTCCGTAGGGCGGGTGGCCGATGTCGTGAGCCAGCCCGGCCAGTTCCACCAGATCGGGGTCGCACCCGATGCCGTCGGCGATGCTGCGCCCGATCTGGGCGACCTCCAGAGAGTGCGTCAATCGGGTGCGGGGCGTGTCGCCCTCACGGGGACCGGTGACCTGAGTCTTGTCGGCGAGGCGTCGCAACGCGGCCGAGTGCAGCACCCGGGCGCGATCACGGGCGAAGTGTCCTCGCGAATCGCCGGGTGTCTCGGTGAGCACCAGCGCGGCCGTCTTCGGCCCCTCCGCCACCAGTCGTTCGAGGTCCGCCGCGTCGTACTGCGTCACTGGCTGGCCGTGTACTGGAAGTCCGCGGAGTAGTGCGTCAGCTGGTACCACAGCAGAGCCGCTGTCTCCCTGGCGATCCCGTGGATCTGCGACTCGCGGGTGAACACGGCGGGGCCCTGGCGAGTGGGCGACGTCCACGCGTCCAGACCGGCGTCGCGCGCCATGGTGCGGGTGCGCAGCGAGTGCCACGGATCGCTCACCAGGGTGATGTCGGTCAGTCCTCGCGACTGCAACTCCGCCGCGACGGCCTCGATGCTCAGCAGGGTGTCCGACCCCTCCTCGACGGCGACGATGTCCTCGCCCGGAACACCCTGATCCATCAGGTAGTTCCGACCCGACGCCGCCTCGGTGTAGTTGTCGCCCACCTGCTTGCCACCGACCGTCACGATCAGCGGAGCGACCCCGCTGGAGAACAGCGCCGACGCCTGTTCGAGTCGCGCCTCGAAGACCGACGAGGGGACGCCGTCGTACTGGGCCGCGCCGAGCACGACGATGGCGTCCGACGGCGTGTGATCGTCGATCCGAGCCACCTGCCACACCCGCACGGCGGTCCCACCGACGAGGAGCACTCCCACGAGGACCACGCCCGCCACGAGCCGACGGAGCCAGCGCGCGACGGTGCCGCCGAAGCCGAGACGATCGGGCTGCGGCACGTACGGGTCGTCGTAGCGGTAGTCGGTACTCACACGTCGATTCTGCCAGCCGCACCCGCGGAGATCGGTCCGGCGCGCCTCACAACCACCCGTTGTCCTCCGCGATGCGCACGGCCTCGGCGCGCGTGGTGGCACCGGTCTTCCCGATGGCGGCGGAGAGATGGTTCCGCACCGTGCCCTCGGAGAGGTGCAGTGCGGCGGCGATGGACCCGGCGGTGGTCCCGGAGCGAGCCGCGGACAGGACGTCCCGCTCCCGCGGTGTCAGGGGCGAGTTCCCGGCCGTCAGCGTCTCCGTCGCCAGTGCCGGGTCGATGACGCGCATCCCGGCGTGGACCCGCCGGACCGCCTCGGCGAGCTGGCGAGCGGGCGTGTCCTTGACCACGAATCCGCCGGCACCGGCGTCGATGGCCCGCCGCACGTACCCGGGCCGTCCGAAGGTGGTGACCACGAGCACGCGACACGTGGGGACTGCCGCCCTCAGCAGGGCGGTGGTGGCGATGCCGTCTCCCCCGGGCATCTCGACGTCGAGAAGCGCCACGTCGGGACGGTGCTCGAGCGCTGCGGGCACCACCTCGTCGCCGCGCCCCACCTCCGCGACGACGTCGAGATCGTGCTCGAGTCCCAACAGGGCGGCCAGAGCGCCGCGGACCAGGGCCTGGTCGTCGGCCAGCAGGAGTCGGATCGTCACGGCGCCGTCACCGTCACCGTGAACCCACCGTCTCCTCCGCGCGCGACCCGGACGACGGCGCCGAGGGCGTCCGCGCGGTCGGTGAGTCCCCGCAGGCCGGTGCCCGTGGACTCGCCCTGCGGCCCGATGCCGTTGTCCGCGACGGTGATCCGGCGGGCATCGAGTCGCACCCGGCACTCGGTTCCGCCGCTGTGACGCACCACGTTCGTCACCGCTTCCCGGAGCGCCCAGGCGAACAGCTCACGGAACTCCTCCGCCACGTCACGCACCGACCCCTCGATGTGCAGTGTCATCCCTGCCGCTTCGACGGCGCTGCGCACTCCGCGTATCTCGGTGTCGAGTCGCAGGTGTCGCAGCCCGCCCACCGTCGATCGCACGTCGGCGAGCGCTGCGCGCGAGAGGCTCTCGACGTCGGCGATCTCGACAGCGGCACGCGCCGGATCCACCTCGACGAGTCGCCCGGCCAGCTCGGCCTTCATGGTGATGACGGTCAGCGAGTGGCCGAGGATGTCGTGGACGTCGCGAGCGACTCTCTCGCGCTCCTCGACCACGGCAAGGTCGGACAGGCGGCGGCGCGCCTCGGTCAGCTGGATGTTGCGAGCGACGAGTTGGCTGATTCCCCAGGCGGCGAACGCGGCCACCGCCACGGTGAACCCGGCGGAATCGTCCGGGGTCCACTTCGGGACGACACGGGGAAGCACCTCGACCGCGGCGACATTCGCAGCGAGCACGAGGAGACCTGATCGGGGCGGGAGGGTCATGACGGCGAGAACCGCCACGAACACGCATCCCGTCAACACGGAGTCGCCGGCTGCGGGAGCGACCGGAACCAGCAGCAGCATCAGCGCCACCACCACAGCCCACTGTCGGGGTACTCGCACCTGCGCCTCGGCGTGCAGCCGACCACGGAAGTCGCGGAAACCACCCAGGAACACCGCGGCGAAGGCGAGCAGACACAGCGCTGCGGCCACCTGCCAGTGGACGGGCCCGTCGTAACTCCACACCGCCCGTACCGGATAGATCAGGTAGGCCAGCCACACCGCACTGAAGATCCAGCCTCGGCGCACGGCGGCGCGCAGTCGCGTCCCCTCGCTGTCGTCGACGTTCACCTCGCGCGGCTCGATGACGAAATGCGACCGAAGTGACTGCACGAGGCCCTGACGACGGCCGAGCGCGGCGGCGGTGGTCCTGCTCACCGCCGCCACGCTAGACCCCCTGGTGTCCGGACGTGTCATACGCGGGCGGTGTCCTTGCGGAACATCGTCATCGCGCCGATCACGAAGATCGTCGTCCACACCGCGACGTTGACGAGCGCCTCCACCAGCGACGTCCACGAGGTGTCCCCGAGCGGCGACCGCGCCAACGTGGCCACCCCGTACGTGGGGACGAACTTCGCCACAGTCGCGAACCATCCACTCGCCGGGACGAAGAGACCACCGGCGAACGCGAGCACAGCGAGACCGGGTCCGAGAATCTGCATCACGTTCTCCGACGGCAGCAGGTACCCCATGAAGAGGCCGAACGCCGCGAACACGATCGAGGTGATCCAGGCGAGCACGAAGCACTCCACCCATGCCGCGGCGGGAAGAGTCGCGCCTGTCGCCGCACCGACGGCGAAGACGACGGCCACGGACACGAGCCCGAGCGCCATGGCGACGACGACCTTCACCGCGATGTACGCGGTGGGGGTCAGCGGGGTGAGCCGCAGCTGACGGCTCCATCCGAGTCCGCGTTCGATCGAGACCATGGCGCCGCCACTCGTGGTGGCCAGCATCGCGCCGTAGAGGGCCATGCTCACCATGACGTAGCCGGTGACGTTCGCCGATCCTGCCGACTCGGTCTTCAGATCACCCTGCAGCCCGAAGATGAGGAAGAAGATCGGCGGCACGACGAGTGCGAAGACGACGGTGCGGCGGTTCCGCAACATCCGGCGCATCTCGAGTGCGAGGAAGCCGGCGTTGAATCCGCCCCGAGCCGGCAGCGTCCGGACAGTGGTGGTGGTGGTCGAATCGGTGGCGGTCATGCGAGGCTCCCGGTGGTGTCGGTGGTGAGGGTCAGGAACGCGTCCTCGAGAGTGTGGGGAACGATCTCCACCTCGCGAGCTGCGGTGTGTGCGAACAGGTATCGAGCGACTGCATCAGAGTCCGTCGCGTGGACGGTGAGCCGGTCACCGTGGATCTCGACGTCGTCGACGCCGGGAACGGCCAGCAGATCGGCTGCCCGCGCGCCCGGCAGGATCGCCGAGACCCGCCGGCCGGACGCCACGTTCTTGATCTCGGCCGCGGTGCCGTCCGCCACGATGCGCCCGTCGCGCAGCAGCACGATGCGGTCGGCGTAGGCGTCCGCCTCGTCGAGGTAGTGCGTGGCGAACAGGACCGTGCGTCCGTGCGAGGTGTCCTCGCGCATGGCGGCCCAGAACTCACGTCGGCCCTCCACGTCCATGCCCGTGGTCGGCTCGTCGAGCACGATGAGATCGGGATCCGGGAGCAGGGCGAGCGCGAACCGCAACCGCTGCTGCTGACCGCCGGAGCACTTCCCCACCATCCGGCCCCCGATGTCCGCGATGCCTGCGCGTGCCAGGACCTCCGAGACGGGCCGGGTGGACGAGTACAGGGTGCCGATGAGGCGAACGGTCTCCTCGACGGTGATGTCCTTGAGCAGTCCCCCGCTCTGCATCACCGCCGACACGCGGCCCGTCGCGACGGCGTCCTCGGGCGATCCGCCGAAGAGGGCGACGGAGCCCTCGTCGGGTCGACCGAGGCCCAGCATCATGTCGATCGTGGTGGTCTTGCCGGCGCCGTTGGGCCCGAGGAACGCGACGATCTCGCCCGGGTGGACGACGAGTGACAGGTCGTCGACGGCCTGGACACGGGTGTGGCCCGGCCCGGCGAACGACTTCCGCAGATGGTCGAGGTGAATCGCTGGTGTGGTCATGAGAAGAACACTGCTCCGATGCGAGGGACGAACCCTCGTTCGTGCGTCACGACCGCGGCATGACAGTTGTCACGGGTCTCTCGTCCTCGTTCGCACCGTTCGGCCACGCTCCCGGTAGGTTCCCACCATGACCCGGGTCCGAGTGCTCCTGCGTGCCGCCACCACCGCGATCCTGTTCGTCCTCGCCGTGGTCGGTGTGGGCGTGCCCGCCTCCGCCGAGGAACCGTTCCGAGTGCCCGAGCAGGTCACCGATCAGGCCGGCGCACTCGATGCCGGTGAGGTGTCCGAGGTGCAGTCCGCCGTCGACACCCTCTACGACGAGCAGGGCTTCCGGCTCTGGGTGGTCTTCGTCGACGACTTCTCGGGCCAGGCTGCCACCTCGTGGGGTGAGCGCACGGCGTCCACCAGCGACTTCGGGGACCGTGATGTGCTCATGGCGGTCGCGACGCAGGCCCGCTCGTACGTCCTGAACGTTCCCCAGGCGCTGTCGAGCATCTCGGACTCGGAGATCTCCGAACTCGAGCAGGCCTCGATCGAACCGGCGCTGCGCGAGGAGAACTGGGCGGGCGCGGCGACGGCGGCAGCCACCGGCCTGGGCAAGGCGGCGTCGACCACCGGCTCGGGATCGGCAGGTCTCTGGGTCGCCGTCGGCGTGATCCTCGTCCTCGTACTGGGCGCCTTCGCCTTCACTCGGCTGCGCGCACGGCGGCGGCGAGCCGATGCACTGGAGGCCGCCGAGCAGTTGGACGGCAGTGACCCCGCGGCCTTCGCCGCTCTCCCGCTCGACGTCCTGGACGAGCGTTCCCGCGCTCTGCTGGTGGAGACCGACGAGGCGATCCGGGCCAGTGCTGACGAGTTGTCCACTGCCGTCGGCGAACTGGGACAGGCCGCGGCTCGCCCGTTCGTCGAGGCTCTCGACGGCGCCCGCCGCGCGCTCGCGGCCGCGTTCGAGACGAGGCAGCGTCTGGACGACGCGATCCCCGAGTCGCCCGACGAGCGGCGCCAGATGCTCCTGTCGATCATCACCTCGTGCAGTGACGCGGACCGGCACCTCGACGAGAAGGTCGCCGAGTTCGACGAGATCCGGAACCTGTTGATCGACGCGGACTCCCGTCTCGACGCGCTCACGCGCGGGCAGGTGGAGCAGACGGCGCGGCTGGACGCGGCGGCAGCGACCCTGACGAGCCTCGCGGGGCGGTACGACAGCTCCGTCCTCGCGCCGGTGGCGAACAACGTCGACCTGGCGAAGGAACAGCTCGAGCTCGCCGACGCGAGCATCGACGAGGGGCGTGATGCCGCCGCGCAACCGGTGGGTCACCAGGGACCGGTGGTGGCCGCGGTGCGCACCGCGGAGAGTGCGCTGTCGCGCGCCCGATCGCTGCTCGACGCCGTCGAGCACGCCGACGCCGACATCGAGGCCGCGCGCTCCGGGCTCGACGCGGCGATGGCCGACGCGGAAGCCGACATCGCGTCGGCGGACCGCCTCGCCTCGCACGGCGGAGACCGACTCGCCGCGGCACGGGCCGCCGTCGCCGAGGCGTTGGGTCGGGCACGGACCCGCGGCACGCAGGATCCGCTGGGCAGTATGAACGCCCTCGTCGCGGCCGACGCGCAACTCGACTCCGCACTCGCCGTCGCCACACAGAGCAAGGAACAGGACGACCATGCCCGCGCTCGACTGGACCGGGACCTCGCGTCGGCGCAGGCACAGGTGCGTGCCGCGAGCGAGTACATCGGCGCCCGCAGCGGCGCGGTGAAGGTCCAGGCACGCACGCGGCTCGCCGAGGCCGAACGGCACGTCCAAGCCGCCCAGCAGCTGGGTGCCACGGACGCGCCACGCGCTCTGCAGCACGCCGCGGCCGCCCTGTCCCTCGCCGCGCAGGCGTCGCACCTCGCTCAGGCGGACGTCGCCGACTGGGAGGCGACACAGCGTCCTCGGCACAGCGGTGGGTACGGCGGCTCGTCCTCGGCGGGCGGCATCCTCACCGGCGTGCTCATCGACAGCGTGCTGCGCGGCGGCTTCTCCGGGGGCCGCTCGTACGGGAACCGTCGCGGCGGTGGCTACGGCGGATTCGGCGGCGGCCCGCGCTCGTTCGGTGGCTCCGGCAGCTCGGGACGCATCGGACGCTCGTCCGGCGGACGTTTCTGAGCCGGTGACCGCCCGGGTCGCGGCGAGCGCCCTTGCCCTGACGCTCCTCGTCGGCTGCGCACCGCCGCCGCCGGAGGTCCGTGCCCCCGTGAGCGCATCCGCCTACCGGAGCCGCGACGACGACGCGGTGGGCGGACAGCTTCAGGTGACGCTCACCGGCGCGTCGGAGCAGCCGGTCACCGTCCGGTCGGTCGCACTGCGTTCTCCCGGCTTCGAGACGGTCGACGCGACACCTCGCGAGATCACGCTCGACCGCGGTTCCCGCATCGACGTCACCGTGCCGTACGGAACAGCGCTGTGCGATGTCGGAGCGGAACCGGCGACAGCGGTCGTCGAGACGAGTGACGACATCGCGGTCGAGGTGCCGCTCGCGTCGCAGAACGACACCCTGAACCGAATCCACGCCGAAGAATGTGCCGCCGCCGAACTCGCCGACATCGTCGCGGTCACGCTGTCGACGGCGTCCTGCGAACCGCATGTCATCGCGGACGCCAGGAAGCCCTTCGTGTTCCCCGCGTGGATCGCAGTGGGTGACGGTGTGCCGGTCTACACCCGCATCCCGGTACCCGTGTCGGTGCAGCGCCAGTTGGTGGAGTACCAGCAGCACTCCTGTGTCCGCTGACGTGGTGTTTCAGTACTGCGCGCGAACGGGCACTCTGGAGTCACCCACCTAGCATCAGGAGCCCCACCCATGGTCGATGTCACCCGCACCTTCACCGTCACCCGATCACGGGCGGACGTGGCCGCGTACCTGCGCGACTTCGCGAACGCCACCGAATGGGATCCGGGCACCGTGGAGTGCACGCAGTCCACGCCCGGACCGGTCGCCGTCGGCACGGAATGGAACAACACGTCGAAGCTGTACGGCATCTCGACCGAGCTGACCTACCGTCTCGAGGTCGACGAGCCCGGCCACATCGTCCTGAAGGGCACGAACAAGACGGCTACGAGCACCGACGACATCACGCTGAACGAGGCCGGCCCGACCTCCACCGAGATCACCTATCACGCGAACATCGAGTTCAACGGCCTTGCGAAACTGGCCGACCCGCTCGCCGGCATCGCCTTCGAGCGGGTCGGGAAAGAGACCGAGGAGCAGATGACCGCTGCTCTGCAGAAGTAGCGGTCAGCAGCCCAGCAGACGGGTGGCGAGGTAGCCCTCGACCTGATCGAGGGCGATCCGTTCCTGTGCCATGCTGTCGCGCTCGCGGATGGTGACCGCATGGTCGTCCAGCGTGTCGAAGTCGACCGTGATGCAGAACGGGGTGCCGATCTCGTCCTGGCGACGGTAGCGGCGACCGATGGCGCCGGCGTCGTCGAACTCGACGTTCCAGTTCTGTCGCAGAGTCGCCGCAAGGTCCTTGGCCTTGGGCGTCAGGTCGGCGTTGCGGCTCAGCGGGAGCACGGCGGCCTTGACCGGCGCCAGACGACGATCGAGTCGCAGCACCGTCCGCTTGTCCACGCCGCCCTTCGCATTGGGCGCCTCGTCCTCGTGGTACGCGTCGACGAGG
Organism: Rhodococcus sp. NBC_00294; assembly: GCF_036163995.1. Lineage (NCBI taxonomy): Bacteria > Bacillati > Actinomycetota > Actinomycetes > Mycobacteriales > Nocardiaceae > Rhodococcus > Rhodococcus sp. NBC_00294. The sequence continues at coordinate 2,462,271 of NZ_CP108043.1, read as the reverse complement.
AACGCCATGAGCGAACGCGTCAGTCCCGCAGCAGGTTCGATGACGTACGGGGTGTAGCGCTCGTCGTTGGCCTGGTCGTAGAAGCTCAGGTCGGTGCCGGAGTGCTTCGAGTGCGTCGACAGATCGAAGTCGGTGCGGTTGGCGACGCCCTCGAGCTCGCCCCACGCGCTGCCCTGGAACTCGAAGCGGTACTCGATGTCCACGGTGCGCTTGGAGTAGTGCGACAGCTTCTCCTGCGCGTGCTCGTACAGGCGCAGGTTCTCCGGGTCGATGCCCAGATCGGTGTACCACTTCATGCGGTAGTCGATCCAGTACTGGTGCCACTGCTCGTCCTCGCCGGGCTTGACGAAGAACTCCATCTCCATCTGCTCGAACTCGCGGGTGCGGAAGATGAAGTTGCCGGGCGTGATCTCGTTGCGGAAGCTCTTGCCGATCTGGCCGATGCCGAACGGCGGCTTCTTGCGCGACGTGGTGAGCACGTTGGCGAAGTTGACGAAGATGCCCTGCGCCGTCTCGGGGCGGAGGTAGTGCAGGCCTGCCTCGTCGTCGACAGGTCCGAGGAACGTCTTGAGCAGTCCGGAGAACGCGCGCGGCTCCGTCCAGGAACCGGGCTCGCCGGTCTCGGGATCACGGATGTCGGCGAGTCCGTTCTCCGGCGGGTGGCCGTGCTTCTCCTCGTACGCTTCGAGAAGGTGATCGGCGCGGTAGCGCTTGTGGGTGTGGAGCGACTCGACCAGCGGATCGGAGAACGTCTCGACGTGGCCGGACGCTTCCCACACCTCGCGCGGCAGGATGACGGACGAGTCGAGACCCACCGTGTCCTCGCGGCTGGTGATCATGTTGCGCCACCACTGCTTCTTGATGTTGTCCTTCAGCTCCACGCCGAGGGGGCCGTAATCCCAGGCCGACTTGGTTCCGCCGTAGATCTCGCCACACTGATAGACGAGTCCCCGGCGTTTGGCCAGGTTGGCGACGGTATCGATCTTGGACTTCGGTGCCACGGGGCCAGCTCTCCATCTCGGGTGGTCGGTAGTACTGCCGAGCGAGGGGGTGTCCCTCTGCTCGCGACACATCAGACTATCCGGCGACGTCCCGGTGTTCGAGCACCGGTGAGTTGACATGCACGTCCGCGCATATCAGAGTAGATGTCGAAAGTGGTTACTGTTTCCATTAAGCGCCACCCGACAGCGCAGGAGGACCTTCATGAGCATCGACGACACGGTGGTCCCTCCCGCGGCTCCGAGCCCCGTTCCGCTGCCGTCCAAGGACGTGCTGGGCGGCGCAGGCGACCTGCTGCGTGCACTCGCTGCTCCGGTGCGCATCGCGATCGTGCTGCAACTGCGCGAGTCGGAACGGTGCGTGCACGAGCTGGTCGGTGCGCTGGGCGTCACGCAGCCCCTCATCAGCCAGCACCTGCGTGTCCTCAAGGCCGCGGGCGTCGTCCGCGGTGAGCGTGCCGGACGCGAGGTCCTGTACCGCCTGGTGGACGACCACCTCGCCCACATCGTCGTCGACGCCGTCGCCCACGCTCAGGAGGAGAACCACTCGTGACCGCTCCCCGCACCATCGGTGTGCGCTCGACCAAGCAGCGCAGCGCCATCTCCGAACTGCTGGAGACCGTCGACGAGTTCCGGTCGGCGCAGGAGCTGCACGACGAACTGCGCAAGCGTGGCGACGGTATCGGCCTCACCACCGTCTACCGCACCCTGCAGGCCCTCGCGGACGCCGGCACCATCGACGTCCTGCGGACCGATTCCGGTGAGTCCGTCTACCGCCGGTGCTCCGACGGTCACCACCACCATCTGGTGTGCCGCGTCTGCGGCTTCACCGTCGAGGTGGAAGGTGCCGCCGTGGAGCGCTGGACCAAGTCGGTGGCGTCGAAGCACGGTTTCAGCGACGTCAGCCACACCGCCGAGATCTTCGGCACCTGCAGCGAGTGCGCCGCGCGATGAGTCACGGCACCAGGCCGACGCGCGCCTTCTCCACACCCGAGAGCACCAGGACGAGCATCGTCATGAGTGGTTCGTCGTCGAGACCCGACGCCGGGAACGTGTAGCGCATCACGACGTCGGCCTGCGACCCGTGCGTCGTGAGCGAGATCGAGCCGAACTGGGACTCGCTGTTGCGCACCGCCACTCGCGCCCGCAGCGTTCCCGACGACGGACGGTCCCAGGCCAGCACGGCCGTCAGAGCGAGCACCTCGAGTCCCGGACTCAGAGCGACCGCACGCAGCGAGCAGAGTGCGCCCGCGTAGCTGAACCCGAGCGATCCGTCGTCGCCCACGGACACGTCCGCGAACTGTCCGAGTGCCAGCCGGGCACGGTCCTGCAGGGCCGCCACGATGTCCTGCTCCGTCATTTCACACCACCGAATCTGCGGTCACGCGAGGCGTACTCGACGCACGCGGCCCACAGGTCGCGGCGATCGAAATCGGGAAAGAGCTTCTCCTGGAACACCATCTCCGCGTAGGCGGACTGCCAGATCAGGAAATTGGACGTGCGCTGCTCGCCGGACGGCCGCAGGAAGAGGTCCACGTCGGGCATGTCCGGTTCGTCGAGGTACTTCGCGAAGGACGCCTCGGAGATCTTGTCGGGATCGAGCTGTCCGGCTGCTGCGCGACGGGCGATCTCGCGGGCTGCGTCCACGATCTCGGCGCGGCCGCCATAGTTGACGCACATCGTCAGCGTCATGACGGTGTTGTCCTTCGTGAGCTCTTCGGCCGTCTCGAGTTCGTTGATGACGCTGCGCCACAGACGAGGTCGGCGCCCCGCCCAGCGGACGCGCACCCCCATCTCGTGCATCTCGTCGCGGCGGCGGCGGATGACGTCGCGGTTGAAGCCCATGAGGAACTTCACCTCGTCCGGGCTGCGGCGCCAGTTCTCCGTCGAGAACGCGTAGGCGGACAGCCACCGCACGCCGATGTCGATGCATCCGCAGACCGTGTCCATGAGGACGGCCTCGCCGCGCTCGTGACCGGCGGTGCGGGGCAGTCCGCGATCCTGCGCCCAGCGTCCGTTGCCGTCCATGACGAGCGCCACGTGGCGGGGAATCAGCTCCGGCTGCAGGATCGGCGCGCGGGCACCGGACGGGTGCGGATCGGGCGCGCGGACCTCACGCCGGGTGGGCTGCTCGCGTGGACTTCGACGGATCACGGGTCTCATCCTGCCCGACCGGAGTTTCTCCGGCGGGTGCGGACCCGGCGGTCCCGGACCCGCCGCTGCGTTCGACGAACGGGAGGGTGCGGAGTTGCCGTTCGAGATGCCACTGCAGGTGCGCGGCCACCAGACCGCTCGCCTGCACGCGCATCGAGTCGGTCGACGCCTCGGTACCCGCCCAGTCGCCGCTCTGCAGGGCCGACATCAGGTCGAGCACACCCACCGAGGGTGTGCTGGACCCGGCGGGGCGACAGTGGGTGCACACCGCTCCCCCGGCGGAGACGTGGAACGCGCGATGCGGACCGGGCGCAGCGCACGTCACGCACTCGTCCAGCGACGGAGCCCACCCGGCGAAGTTCATCGCCCGCAGCAGGAACGCGTCCAGCACCAGTTCCGAGTCGCGAGCCCCGGAGGCCAGGGTGCGCAGCGCGCCGACGGTCAGGTGATGCAGACGAGGCGCCGGAGCATGCTCCTCACCCGCCAGTCGCTCGGAGGTCTCGAGGACGGCGCACCCGGTGGTGTAGCGGCCGTAGTCGGCGACGATGTCGGACGCGAACGACTCGACGGTCTGTACCTGGGTCACGATGTCGAGGTTGCGACCGGGATACAGCTGCACGTCGATGTAGGCGAACGGCTCGAGCCGGGCGCCGAACTTCGACGTCGTGCGGCGCACGCCCTTCGCCACTGCGCGCACCAGTCCGTGGCGGCGGGTGAGGAGCGTGACGATGCGGTCGGCCTCACCGAGCTTGTGTTGGCGCAGGACGACGGCATGATCGCGATACGACCTCACACTCCACCTCTGCTCGCCGGCACCATGTCATTGTCCCACGCAGGACGACCGGGCGAGGTCAGGGAGCGCCGAGCTCGGCCTGCAGATTCGCCAGCGTCCGCGCGATGTTGCGGCGCTGGAAGGACGAGAAGGAACTGCCCCCGGTGGCCACCTTGTCGAACAACGCGGCCACCGCGTCGGGCCACGGCCGATCGTCCGTCCACGTCTCGGTGACGCGGGTGCCGCCGTCCACGGGTGCGAAGGTGTACTCCCAGCTCGCGTTCCGTGCGCGGACGATCGGCTTGCCGGGTCCGATGACCTCCACCCGGAACGCGAATCGCCGTGCAGGCTCGGCGGCCGTCACCACGCACCGCGTGCTCCACGTCGCCCGGCCGCGCTTGTTGCGGCCGACGAACGTCATGCCCTCGTAGGTACCTCCACGGCGCGGCTCGTCCACCACCGCTCCCGTGTTCTCGGGGCTCCACCGATGCGTCTGTGTCGGGTCGCTGACCAGGGCGTAGACCTCGTCGGGCGATGCCGCGACGTCGACGTGATCGGACACGGTGCGAGTTCTCGTCATGGCCTCACGCTAGGCGACGGGTACGGAATCGTCGGCGCGGGTAGACAGGAGTGGAAGCGCGTCGTCCGACCGGTCGTGTCGGCGCCGCGCACTACCCTCGACCAGAGGGGCACGCGCGACATGAAGGAGTGACGGATCGATGACACGCACACACGACTCTCGGGACTACGACGAGGCCGACCTGTCGATCGAGAAGCCGAAGACGCATGCCGCCGGTCCGACCGCCGTCGCCGTCTCGATGAAGCGCTCGCTCGAGCGCATGGGCCCGGTGCGGACCGCACGGACCCTGCTCGACCTGAACCAGGCCGAGGGCTTCGACTGCATGAGCTGCGCGTGGCCCGATCCGGATCCGGGTCACCGTCACGCCGCGGAGTTCTGCGAGAACGGCGCGAAGGCCGTCGCCGAGGAAGCCGACAAGCGCCGCGCCACCCCGGAGTTCTTCGCGCGCCACAGCATCGCCGACCTCGACTCGCACAGTGAGCACTGGCTCGGTCAGCAGGGACGAATCACGCACCCGATGGTCAAGCGGTCGGGCGGCACCCACTACGAGGCGATCGGGTGGGACGAGGCTTTCGACCTCATCGGCGAGGAGCTGCGCTCGCTGCACCCGAACGAGGCCACGTTCTACACGTCGGGCCGCGCGTCGAACGAGTCCGCGTTCGTGTACCAGCTCTTCGTTCGCGCATACGGCACCAACAACCTGCCGGACTGTTCCAACATGTGTCACGAGTCCACGTCGTTCGCCCTGCAGGAGTCGATGGGCATCGGCAAGGCCAGCGTCGTGCTCGACGACGTGTACGGCGCGGACCTCATCATCCTGGCCGGACAGAACCCGGGCACCAACCACCCGCGCATGCTGTCCGCGCTGGAGAAGGCCAAGCAGAACGGCGCCAAGATTCTGGCGATCAACCCGTTGCGCGAGGCCGGCCTCATCAACTTCAAGAATCCGCAGACCCCGCGCGGCATGGTGGGACCCGGCACCGATCTCGAGGACATGCACCTGCCGATCCGCATCAACGGCGACCTGGCGCTCTTCCAGGCCATCGGCAAGCTGCTGGTCGAGTGGGACGCCCTCGATCACGAGTTCATCGAGAAGTACACCAACAACTTCGATCTGTGGAAGCAGCACGTCTCGGCGGTCGACTGGGACGAGGTGGAGACGGTCACCGGTCTCTCCCGAGCCCAGATCACAGACGCAGCGAAGCTCCTGCGCGACTCGAAGGCCACCGTCTTCTGCTGGGCCATGGGCATCACGCAGCACCGCAACGCCGTGAACACCGTCAAGGAGATCACCAACCTCGCGTTCGCTCAGGGCAACATCGGCAAGCCGAACGCGGGTGTGCTGCCCGTGCGCGGTCACTCGAACGTTCAGGGCGACCGCACCATGGGCATCTGGGAGCGGGTACCGAAGCACTTCCTCGACGCACTCGAGAGCGAGTTCGGCTTCGATCCGCCCCGCGAGAACGGTCTCGACACGATCGACTCGATCCGCGGGATGCGCGACGGCAAGGTGAAGTTCTTCCTCGGTCTAGGCGGCAACTTCGCCCAGGCCACGCCGGACAGCACCGTCACCTTCGATGCCATGCGCAAGACGAACATGACGGTGCACATCTCGACGAAGATCAACCGCTCGCACCTCGTCACCGGGGACGTGGCGCTGATCCTGCCGACCAAGGGCCGCACCGAGAAGGACATCCAGGCCAGCGGGCCGCAGTGGATCAGCGTCGAGGACTCGACGTGCTCGGTGCACTCCTCCCGCGGTCCGCTCGATCCGCCGAGCCGGCACGTCAAGTCCGAGGTCGAGATCATCACGCAGATCGCGGAGGCCACGATCGGCGACCGCTACGGTCTCGACTGGAAGGGCATGCGCGACGACTACCGCACCATCCGTCAGCACATCTCGCGGGTGGTTCCGGGATGCGAGGGCTACGAGGTCAACGCTCGGCGCCCCGGAGGCTTCGTCCTCCCCCACCCGCCGCGGGACTCGCGGACCTTCCAGACGGAGTCCGGCCTCGCCGAGTTCTTCGTCTCGCCCATCGAGGCTCTGCAGGTGCCGCCGAAACATCTTCTGCTGCAGACGTTCCGGAGCCATGATCAGTTCAACACCACGATCTACGGACTCAGCGACCGGTACCGGGGAATCGAGGGCGGCCGCCGCGTCGTGTTCGTCAACCGCGGCGACATCGCGGAACTCGGCATGAAGGACGGCGACTTCGTCGACATCACCACCAAGTGGGACGACGACGACGTGGTGCGCGTCGCCGAGAACTTCCGGATCGTCGAGTACCAGACGCCCAAGGGGTCCGCGGCCGCCTACTACCCGGAGACCAACCCGCTGGTTCCGTTGGACTCGTCGGCGACCGACAGCAACTGCCCCACGTCGAAGTCGATCGTCGTCTCGTTGAGTCCGGCCAGGGCCGGCAGCCCGGGAGTGGGGCACGGCGGCCAGGACGCCATGCGCTCCGACGAGCACCACAAGACCCAGACGGAGCCTGAGCACCTCTCCTGAACCTGGACCCGGCTACCGTGTCGCGACGATTCGATCGCGGCACGGTAGCGCGGGGTCAGAAGCCCAGCTTGCCCATCTGCTTGGGATCGCGCTGCCAGTCCTTGGCCACCTTGACGCGGAGGTCGAGGTAGATGCGGGTACCGAGCAGCTTCTCGATCTGACCGCGAGCCGCGGTGCCCACGTCGCGCAGTCGAGCCCCACCCTTGCCGATGACGATCGCCTTCTGCGACTGACGTTCGACGTAGAGAATGGCGTGCACGTCCAGCATCGTGTCCGACCCCTCGCGGGGCCCGACCTCCTCGATGACCACGGCGAGGGAGTGCGGGAGCTCGTCGTGCACTCCCTCGAGCGCTGCCTCCCGGATCAACTCGGCCATGAGGGTCTCCTCCGGCTCGTCCGTCAGCTCACCGTCGGGGTAGAACGCAGGCCCGGGCGGCAGCACCTTCGCGAAGACGTCGACGACGACCTCCACCTGCTCGCCGGACGCGGCGGACACGGGGACCACCTCGCAGTCGGGACCGAGCAGGTTGGAGACGGCGATCAGCTGCTCCATGACGCGCTGCTTGGAGACCTTGTCGATCTTGGTCACCAGACCGACCAGCGCTGTCCTGCCCGCGTTGTGGCGGACCTGCTCCAGGATCCAGCGATCGCCGGGACCGATCTTCTCGTCCGCCGGGATGCAGAGACCGATGGCGTCGACCTCCGAGTAGGTGTCGCGCACCAGGTCGTTGAGACGCTGCCCGAGCAGGGTCCTCGGCCGGTGCAGGCCCGGGGTGTCCACGAGGATCAGCTGCGCGTGGTCCCGGTGCACGATGCCCCGAATGGTGTGGCGTGTGGTCTGGGGCCGGGAGGACGTGATGGCGATCTTGGCCCCCACCAGGGCATTCGTCAGGGTGGACTTGCCGGTGTTGGGCCGTCCGACGAAGCACACGAACCCGGAGTGGAAATCGTCAGTCTCGGTCATGGTCGATCTCGTCTCTCTCGTCCGACGACTCGGAGTCCTCGTCGTCGGCGTCCGGTTCGGGAAGCTTCTCGGCGGTCACGGTGCTCACACGCACTCGTCCGCGCGCATCGGAGCCGCCCTCGGCCACCAGGATCAACCCGTGTGCCTCGACACGGGCGCCCGGCAGCGGGACGCGCCCGATCTCGTAGGACAGCAGGCCGCCGACGGTGTCCACCTCGTCGTTGTCGATCTCGATGTCGAACAGTTCGCCGAGATCCTCGAGAGGGAGCCGGGACGACACCCGGAAGCGGCCGTCCTCGAGTTCCTCGATCGGGGCCACCTCGTCGGTGTCGTACTCGTCCGCGATCTCGCCGACGATCTCCTCGAGCACGTCCTCGATGGTGACGAGGCCGGCGACACCGCCGTACTCGTCCACCAGGACGGCCATGTGCTTGCGGTCCCTCTGCATCTCGGCCAGCAGGCTGTCCAGCGGCTTGGAGTCCGGGACGAACACCGCGGGACGCATGACCTCGTCGACACGCACGCTGCGGCCACCGTCGGACGACGTGTACGTCTGTTGCACGAGGTCCTTGAGATAGACGACGCCGAGGATGTCGTCGACGTTCTCGCCGATCACCGGGATCCGCGAATGCCCGCTCCGCACGGCGAGGGTGGTCGCCTGTCCGGCGGACTTGTCACGCTCGATCCACACCATCTCGGTGCGCGGCACCATCACCTCGCGTGCGGAGGTGTCGCCGAGCTCGAACACGGACTGGATCATGCGGCGCTCGTCGTCGGCGACCACGCCGCGCTCCTGCGCCATGTCGACGAGTTCCCGCAGTTCGATCTCGGAGGCGAAGGGACCGTTGCGGAAGCCGCGGCCGGGCGTGATCGCATTGCCGACGAGAATGAGCAACCGGCTCACCGGGCCCAGCAGGATGCCGATGGCGCGCAGCGGGTAGGACGACCCCAGCGAGATGGAGTACGCGTGCTGGCGGCCGAGTGTGCGGGGCCCCACGCCGATGACGACGTAGTCGACCACCACCATGACGCCGGCGGCGATGGCCAGCGCCTGCGCCGGCGCGAGCAGGTCCAGCAACGCTCCGGCGAGCAGAACCGTGGACCCGATCTCGCACAGGATGCGCAGCAGCACCATCAGATTGACGTACCGCGGACGGTCCTCGAGGATGCGGAGCAGTTCGCTCGCCCCGCCCCGAGATTCCTTCACCATCTCCTCGACGCGTGCTGAGGAGACGGTGTTGACGGCGGAGTCGATGGCAGCGAAGAGGCCACCGAGAGGGACGAGGACAACCGCGAGCACGATCAGTGCCGGAGCGCTGGTCACCGGGTCGACTCACCACCGGCATCGGTCCGGGGATTCGCGAAGCCGGTGCTGCCCAACAGTTTCGCGTCCCGCGCAGCCGACAGAGCGTCGCGCTCGGCCTGGCGCAGACTCTCGTACCAGTCCTCGAGGATGCTGTTCTGCAGGCCGAACATCTCCTTCTCCTCGTCCGGCTCCGCGTGGTCGTAGCCGAGGAGGTGCAGCACACCGTGCACGGTGAGGAGTGCGAGTTCGTGCTCGAGCGGGTGCCCGGCCTTCTCGGCCTGGTCCGCCGCGAACGACGGGCACAGCACGATGTCTCCGAGCATCGACGGACCCGGGTCCGGTGAGTCCGGGCGACCGCCCGGCTCGAGCTCGTCCATCGGGAACGACATCACGTCGGTGGGACCCGGCAGGTCCATCCAGCGCATGTGGAGATCGGCCATGGTGGCGGAGTCGACGAGGACCATGGACAGCTCGGCTGCCGGGTGCACGTCCATCTGCGCGATGGCGTAGCGCGCGACCGCGATCAGATCCTCTTCTCCGACGTCCATCCCGGATTCGTTGGAGACCTCGATGCTCATGCGAACACCGTACTAGTGCGCGGCGACGCCCCCGTGCCCGTGCACGCCCACATCAGTGGTGCGCGGCGCGGGGACCGCCACTGCGACGCGCAGCGCGGTTGGCGGACTTGGCGTCCGCGGCGTCGAAACGGTCGTAGGCGTCGACGATGTCGGAGACCAGTCGGTGCCGGACCACGTCGCTGCTGTCGAGCTTGGCGAAGTGGATGTCGTCGATGTCCACCAGGATCTCGGTGGCGGCACGCAGTCCCGAACGCGATCCCCCGGGGAGATCCACCTGGGTGATGTCACCGGTGACGACGATCTTCGAGTTGAAGCCGAGGCGGGTCAGGAACATCTTCATCTGCTCGGCCGTGGTGTTCTGCGCCTCGTCGAGGATGATGAACGCGTCGTTCAGCGTGCGGCCACGCATGTAGGCCAGCGGTGCGACCTCGATGATGCCCGCCTGCATGAGCTTCGGGATGGCTTCGACGTCCATCATGTCGTGCAACGCGTCGTGGAGCGGACGCAGGTACGGATCGATCTTGTCGTGCAGTGTGCCGGGGAGGAACCCGAGTCGCTCCCCCGCCTCGACGGCCGGGCGCGTGAGGATGATGCGGCTGACCTGCTTCGCCTGCAGAGCCTGCACCGCCTTGGCCATGGCCAGGTAGGTCTTGCCCGTTCCGGCGGGACCCACGCCGAACACGATGGTGTTGGCGTCGATCGCGTCGACGTAGCGCTTCTGGTTCAGCGTCTTGGGCCGGATGGTCTTGCCTCGTCGGGACAGGATGTCCAGGCTCAGGACCTCGGCGGGAGACTCGCTCACGCCGCGGCTGAGCATCGCGACGGTGCGCCGCACCGCGTCCGGAGTGACCGGTCCGCCGGCGACCACGACGGCGGCGAGCTCGGTGAGCACCCGCTTGCCGACGGCGATGTCGGACGGTGCCCCCTCGAACGTGACGACGTTGCCGCGTACGTGGATCTCGGCGGAGAGCACCTGCTCGAGCGCCCGGAGGTTACCGTCGGCGGACCCGAGCAGAGGGAACATCACGGCGGGGTCGAGTTCGATGGACTCGGTCACACGCGCCTCGGTCAGAACCGGGCGTGAGGACTGCCGCTTCTGCGCGCGGGACGCACGAGTGGTGTCCTGCGCATCGTCACCTCTGGTGCCGACGAAAGGGATGTTGTCACTCACGTGGTGGCTATGGCCTTCTCTCGGGTTTCGATACTCGGTTCGCCGCGACGGGAACCTCTCACCACTTTAACGTCTCCCCCGAGAAGCGCATTCCAGTATGTCGCGCGCAACCCTCGTAGCTGCCCCTTCCCGCACACGGGCCGGGCGGCGCCAGGTGCTCCGGTTGCAACAACCTGCTCCGGTCGCGACAGGAGCGGGTTGCGGAAACCGGAGCACGTGCACCAGCGGCCCGCGCCGCAGATCAAGCAGGGGGCGCGCCGTCCCAGCGATCGGTCAGGACGCCGAGCGCGCCCAACGCCACGGCCGCCGCGGTCGATGTCCGCAGGACGGTCGGCCCCAGGAGCGCGGGCGTCGCGCCGGCACCGACGAGCATGTCGATCTCCGTGTCGTCGAGCCCGCCCTCGGGTCCGACGACGAGCACCACCTCGGGTGCGCCGCGGAACGGGAGGTCCGCGAAGGCCCCGGGCGCAGCCTCGTGCAGCGCGACCACGATGCCCCCACGTGCGACGACGCCCTCGACCAGGCTGCGCACCATCCGAGTGTCGTGCAGGTCGGCGACGTCGGGAACGAAGGCACGCCGCGCCTGCTTGGCGGCCGCGGAGGCAGCGTTCCGCCACTTCGCGACACCTTTGACGGCCTTCGGGCCGTCCCATCGCGACACGCAGCGCAGCGACTGCCACGGCACGATCGCGTCCGCACCCGCCTCGGTCGCCGTCTCGACGGCCAGTTCCGAGCGCTCCGACTTCGGGAGCGCCTGGATCACGGTCACCGTGGGCCGGGGCGGCTCCGCGGTGGTGACGGAGAGCACCGTGAACGAGAGCCGGGCCTTCTCGACGCCGGTGACCTCGACGGCCGCGAGCGAGCCGCGGCCGTCCGACAGCACCAGCCGCTCACCGACGGTCGTCCGGCGCACCGTGGCCGCGTGCCGACCTTCGGCCCCGTCCAACGCGCCCGACTCCCCCGGAGACGGCAGCGGATCGAGGAAGTAGACGGTCGCCGCCACCAGTGGTCCCCCGCCCGATCAGCGACTGAAGGCGTCGCGCAGACGGGAGAACAGTCCCCCGGTGTGCTGCGATGCGGTGGTGACCACCTCGGCGTTGTCGCGTTCGCGGTGAGTGCGCAGTTGCTGCAGCAACTTGGTCTCCGTGGAGTCCAGGCGGGCCGGGACGACCACCTCGAGGTGCGCGTGCAGATCGCCGCGGACACCGCTGCGCAGCTTGGGCATGCCGTGACCGCGCAGGACCTGCACCGAGCCGGGCTGCGTGCCGGGGTCGACGGTGATCGTCGTGGGACCGTCGAGAATCGCGTCGACGCTGACGGACGTGCCCAGGGCGGCGTCCGCCATCGGCACGCGGATGGTGCAGTGCAGATCGTCGCCGTCGCGGACGAACACGTCGTGCGACTTCTCGACCACCTCGGCGTACACGTCACCGGCGGGACCGCCGCCGGGGCCGACCTCGCCCTGCGCCGCGAGGCGGATGCGCATCCCGCTGCCGACACCGGCCGGCACCTTCACGGCCAGTTCGCGGCGGGCACGCACGCGCCCGTCGCCGCCACACTTGCGGCAGGGATCGGGGATCGTCTCGCCCGCGCCGCAGCAGGTGGGGCACGGACGCGCCGTCATGACCTGTCCGAGGAACGACCGCTGGACCGACTGGACCTCGCCGGCACCGTTGCACGTCTCACAGCGGACCGGCGTCGAGTCGCCGTTGGTCCCGGAACCGGTGCACACGTCGCACAGCACGGCCGTCTCGACGGCGATGTGCTTGGTGACGCCGGTGGCGCACTCCTCCAGCGTCAGCGTGGTGCGCAGCAGCGAGTCCGAGCCGGGCTGGACGCGACCGCGGGGTCCGCGGGTGCCGCCGCCGTTGCCGCCGAAGAACGCCTCGAACACGTCGCCCAGTCCGCCGCCGAAGCCGGCACCGCCGAAGCCGCCTGCTCCGCCTCCGCCGCCACTCTCGAGCGGATCGCCACCGAGATCGACGATGCGTCGCTTCTCGGGATCGGACAGCACCTCGTACGCGGAGCTGATGTCCTTGAAGCGGGCCTGGGCCGACTCGTCGGGGTTGACGTCGGGGTGGAACTCACGCGCGAGTTTGCGATACGCGCGCTTGATCTCCTGGTCCGACGCCTTGTTGTCGACGCCCAGAGTTCCGTAATAGTCGCGTGCCACGTGTGTACTCATATCCTCTTGGTGGAAGGTGGGTCGGGAAAAGTTCGGGTGGGGCAGGTGAGTGCACCGGCCGTCATCGTTCGGCCAGCACCTCTCCGATGTATCGAGCAACAGCCGCGACCGACGCGATCGTTCCCGGGTAGTCCATGCGAGTGGGGCCGAGCACACCCATACCGCCCAGCACGTTGCCCGCCGAGCCGTAGCCGGTGGAGACCACCGAGGTGCCCCGCATCTCCGGGGCCATGGTCTCCTCGCCGATCCGGACGGTCACTCGGCCGGTGTCCTGGGTCGCCGCGATGAGCTTGAGCACCACGACCTGTTCCTCCAGCGCCTCGAGCACGGAGCGCAACGACCCCGGGAACCCACTGAGCGCGGCGAAGTCGGCGGCGTTGCGCGTCAGGTTGGCGGTCCCCCCGAGCACGAGCCGCTCCTCCGGGTGTTCGACGAGCGTCTCGACCAGCACGGTCGACGAGCGCACCACGGCGTCGCGCAGATCCTCGGGCGCCGTCTCGGCGAGTTCGGCCACCGCGGCCGACGCCAGGGCGAGACGCTTGCCCTCCAGCGCGCCGCCGAGCAGCGACCGCAGACGCGAGAGGTCCTCGTCGTCGATGACGTCGCCGAGTTCGACGATGCGCTGATCGACGCGGCCGGAGTCGGTGATGAGCACCAGCAACAGTCGCGCCGGCGTCAGGGCCACCACCTCGAGATGGCGGACCGACGACGCGGACAGGGTCGGGTACTGCACGACGGCGACCTGACGGGTCAGCTGGGCGAGCAGGCGAACACCGCGCCGCAGCACGTCGTCCAGGTCGACGCCGGTGTCGAGGAACTGCAGGATCGCCCGTCGCTCCGCCGAAGAGAGCGGCTTGACGTCGGCGATGCGGTCGACGAACTGCCGGTAGCCCTTGTCTGTGGGGATACGACCCGAGCTGGTGTGCGGCTGCGTGATGTAGCCCTCGGCCTCCAGCACGGCCATGTCGTTGCGCACGGTAGCGCTGGACACTCCCAGATTGTGTCGATCGACCAGTGCTTTCGATCCGATGGGCTCCTGCGTCGCGACATAGTCGGCGACCAGGGCACGCAGGACCTCGAAACGTCGATCCTCCGTACTCGACATCGCAACCCTCCTACGCTCGGGACCGGTGGCTGTGCGGGACCAGCCGATTCTAGTCGGCGACGCGCGGGTGCCCCATTCCGCTCGCCCGAGTCACTACTGTGACCGGTGTGATCTTCAAGGGAGTGCGCGACGGCAAGCCGTATCCGGAGCACGGTCTGTCGCTCCGCGACTGGTCCAAGATTCCGCCACGTCAGCTGCGCCTCGACGAGATCGTGACCACCACGAAGGTGCTCGAACTCGACCGTCTGCTGTCCGAGGACAGCACGTTCTACGGGGACCTGTTTCCCCATGCCGTGCATTACCACGGCGTCGTGTACCTCGAGGACGGCCTGCACCGGGCGGTGCGGGCTGCGCTGCGAAACCGTGTCGTCCTGCACGCGCGGGTGTTCGATTACGACGCGATCGGGGCCTGAAGTCGATAGGTTGTCCGTATGGACCCATGGACAGGCTGGCAGACCTTCTTCACAGACCTCTTCGCAGGCAGAGTCGATCTGATCGAACTGGTGACCTCGGCATTCGCCTACTTCTCCTGAGCGGCACTCACTCGAGAATGTCGCGCACGACCCCGTCGGCGAGCAACCGCCCACGGTCGGTGAGGACGTACCGATCGCCCAGACGGACGAGCAGTCCGTCGGACGCGATCGAGTCCGCACGGGCCACCTCGTCCGCTGACAGGTCACCCGCGGCCATTCCCGCCCGCAGCCGCGCGGTCAACAAGACACGTTCCATGTGTTGCTCGTCGCTCGTGAGAGATTCGCTGTCCGCGATCGGCAGCGCCCCGTTCGCCAGCGTCTCCGCGTATCGCGCCGGATGCTTGACGTTCCAGAACCGCGTCCCGTTCACGTGGCTGTGTGCGCCGGGACCGATGCCCCACCAGTCACCGCCGTCCCAGTACCCCAGGTTGTGCCGGCACTCCGCACCGTCGCCCCGCGCCCAGTTGGACACCTCGTACCACCCGAAGCCGGCCGCGCCGAGACGCGCGTCGATCCGCTCGTAGCGCGACGCCAGCACGTCGTCGTCCGGAGCCGGGAGCTCGCCCCGGCGCACCCGTCTCGCCAGGGCCGTCCCGTCCTCGACGATGAGCGCGTACGCGGACACGTGGTCGACACCGGCGTCGAGCACCGCCGTCAACGACGCATCGAGGTCGTCGTCACTCTCTCCCGGCGTTCCGTAGATGAGGTCGAGGTTCACGTGGTCGAACCCGGCCGCCGCCGCTTCCCGTGCCGCGTCCCCGGCGCGTCCCGGGGTGTGGGTGCGGTCGAGGATCGCGAGCACGTGCGGTGCCGCCGACTGCATGCCCAACGACACGCGCGTGTAGCCGGCCGCGCGGATTCCGTCGAAGAAGGCCGGCGACGTCGACTCGGGATTCGACTCCGTCGTCACCTCGGCATCGGCCGAGAACGTGAAGGACGAGCGCGCGGCACCGAGAAGATCGGCGAGGCCGTCGGCGCCGAGCAGCGACGGCGTTCCGCCGCCCACGAACACGGTGTCGACGCTGGGCACGCTGCCCGACTCCCGCGCGAACGTCGCCGCGGCGAGATCGAGCTCGCGGCGCACTCCGTCGAGCCAGGACTGCGGTGACGCCGACGTTCCGAGCTCCCCGGCGGTGTAGGTGTTGAAGTCGCAGTAACCGCAGCGCGTCGCGCAGAACGGCACATGGAGGTAGAGGCCGAACGGCGCGGCCGGACGATCGACGAACGAGTCGGGTGCGAGCACACCGACAGCGGGAGGAGCGAGTGGAACGGGGATCACCGGACCAGTGTCCTCCTCCCTCCTCGTCGACGCCCTGGTCGGGGGAGGCACCCGCGTCGTGGCAGAATGGGGCTCATGACAGTCGTGGAGATCATGCTCGTGGCTCGGCGCCACGTCGATCTCGCACGCGTCTGCAGCTGTCTGAGGCCGCTCGTCTGACCCTCCCGCCAGCCCGCACACCCCCCGGCCGGTCAGGGACGAGGTGTGCGGACCAGCCCTCCGAGACACCCCTTCCTGTTCGGCGCCCGACCTTGGAGCGCCCATGACGAACACCCCCGACACCGCTGCGCCGCGCGCACGGTCGACCCGTCCCGCCAAGCGGAGGTCCGAGGGCCAGTGGGCACTCGGCTACCGGGAACCGCTCAACGCGAACGAACAGAGCAAGAAGGACGACAACCCGCTCAACGTCCGCGCGCGGATCGAGAACATCTACTCCAAGCAGGGTTTCGACAGCATCGACAAGGCCGATCTGCGCGGGCGCTTCCGCTGGTGGGGGCTCTACACCCAGCGCGAGCAGGGCTACGACGGCACCTTCACGGGCGACGAGAACATCGATCTGCTCGAAGCGAAGTACTTCATGATGCGCATCCGCTGCGATGCCGGCGCACTCAGCGCGTTGCAGTTGCGCACTCTGGGTGAGATCTCGCAGGAGTTCGGCCGCGACACCGCCGATCTGTCCGACCGGGAGAACGTGCAGTACCACTGGATCGAGGTGGAGAACGTCCCCGAGATCTGGCGCCGCATCGAGTCGGTCGGTCTGAAGACCACCGAGGCGTGCGGCGACTGCCCGCGCGTCGTGCTGGGTTCCCCGCTCGCCGGCGAGTCGCTCGACGAGGTCCTCGATCCCACGCCCGCCATCGACGAGATCGTCGAGCGCTACATCGGCCGGCCGGAGTACTCGAACCTCCCCCGCAAGTTCAAGACCGCGATCTCCGGCCAGCAGGACGTGGTCCACGAGGTCAACGACATCGCCTTCATCGGGGTGAACCATCCCGAGCACGGTCCCGGCCTCGACGTCTGGGTCGGCGGCGGTCTGTCCACCAATCCCATGCTCGCGCAGCGGCTCGGGGTCTGGGTGCCGCTGCACGAGGTCGCCGACGTGTGGGAAGGCGTCGTCTCTATCTTCCGTGACTACGGGTACCGGCGTCTGCGCAACAAGGCGCGGCTGAAGTTCCTGGTCAAGGACTGGGGCGTGGAGAAGTTCCGGGAAGTGCTCGAGACCGAGTACCTGAAGCGGCCGCTGCTCGACGGCCCCGCCCCCGAGAAGCCGACCCGGCCCGTCGACCACGTCGGGGTCCAGAAGCTGAAGAACGGCCTCAACGCCGTCGGACTCGCCCCCATCGCGGGCCGCGTCTCCGGCACCATCCTGACGAAGGTCGCCGACGCGGCCGCGCGGGCGGGGTCGGATCGCATCCGGTTCACCCCGTACCAGAAGCTCATCGTCCTGGACATCTCCGACGAGAAGCTCGAGGACTTCATCGCCGAGATGGACGCACTGGGTCTGCCGGCGCGGCCGTCCATCTGGCGCAAGAACCTGATGGCGTGCAGCGGCATCGAGTTCTGCAAGCTGTCCTTCGCCGAGACCCGCAAGCGTTCGCAGGTGCTCGTCCCCGAACTCGAGCAGCGGCTGGCCGACGTCAATGCGCAGCTCGACGTCCCCATCACCGTGAACATCAACGGCTGCCCCAACTCGTGCGCTCGTTCGCAGGTCGCCGACATCGGGTTCAAGGGTCAACTGGTGGACGACGGTGACGGCGGACAGGTGGAGGGCTTCCAGGTCCATCTCGGTGGAAGCCTCGGCTTCGACAGTGCCTTCGGCCGGAAGTTGCGCCAGCACAAGGTCACCAGCGCCGAGCTGGGCGACTACATCGACCGTATCGTCCGCAACTTCGTCAAGCAGCGCGACGAGGGCGAGCGGTTCGCGCAGTGGGCCGTACGCGCCGACGACGCGGATCTGCAGTGAGCGAGCACGGGAATCGCGTGTCCCGCCCTCGCGTTGTCTCCTGGACCGTCCGCCCGCGAAAGGTTGTCTCATGAGCGTCGCCACCCATCGCCACCTGACCGAGTCCGAGCTCCGCGCCATCGCCGAGCGGGGTGCGCGGGAGATGGACGGCGCCTCGGCGGACGAGCTCATGCGCTGGACCGAGGACACCTTCGGCGACGACTACATCGTCGCGTCGAACATGCAGGACGGCGCGCTGGTCCATCTGGCCGCGCAGGTGCATCCGGGTGTCGACGTGCTCTTCCTGGAGACCGGCTACCACTTCGCCGAGACCATCGGTACTCGTGACGCCGTCGAGTCGGTCTACGGGGTCAACGTCATCGACGCGAAGACGACCGTGTCGGTGGCCGAGCAGGACAGGCTCGAGGGCAAGGATCTCTTCGCCCGCGATCCCGCACGCTGCTGTGCACTGCGCAAGGTCGTGCCGCTGAAGCGTGAGCTGGCGAACTACAGCGCCTGGGTCACCGGCATCCGCCGCGTCGAGGCACCCACGCGCGCCAACTCGCCGCTGATCTCCTTCGACGAGGCGTTCGGCCTGGTGAAGATCAACCCGATCGCGGCGTGGTCCGACGACGAGATGCAGTCCTACATCGACGAGCACGGCATCCTCGTGAACCCGCTCGTCGACGAGGGCTACCCGTCGATCGGGTGCGCACCGTGCACGGCCAAGCCCGCTCCCGGAGCGGACCCGCGCAGCGGTCGCTGGGCCGGCAGCACCAAGACCGAGTGCGGACTGCACTCGACCGAGGAAGGAACCCGATGACAGCCGCCACGAGCGTGGACGTCACCCACGTCGACGAGCTCCGGGCACTCGAGGCCGAGTCCGTGCACATCATCCGCGAGGTGGTGGCCGAGCTCGAACGACCCGTACTGCTGTTCTCGGCGGGCAAGGACTCCATCGTCCTGCTCCGCCTGGCGGAGAAGGCGTTCCGCCCCTCCCCCGTTCCCTTCCCGGTGATGCACGTCGACACCGGACACAACTTCCCCGAGGTCATCGAGTTCCGCGACCGACGACTCGAGGAGGGCGGCCATCGCCTCGTCGTCGCGTCCGTCCAGGAGTCGATCGACTCCGGTCGCGTCCGCGAGGTCGGCGGGTCCTCCGGCTCACGCAACCGTCTCCAGACCCGGACGTTGCTGGACGCGTTGGAGGAGAACAAGTTCGACGCCGCCTTCGGTGGTGCGCGGCGCGACGAGGAGCGTGCGCGCGCCAAGGAGCGTGTGCTGAGCTTCCGCGACGAGTTCGGCCAGTGGGATCCGCGGGCCCAACGCCCCGAGCCGTGGTCGCTGTACAACGGCCGCATCAAGCGCGGTGAGCAGGTCCGCGTGTTCCCGCTGAGCAACTGGACCGAGCTGGACATCTGGCGGTACATCGAGCTCGAGCAGCTCGAACTGCCGTCCATCTACTTCGCCCACGAGCGCGAGGTGTTCGAGCGCGACGGCATCCTGCTCGCCACCTCGGAGTTCACCTCCCCGACCGAGCACGAGACCGCTGCCGTCGAGATGGTGCGCTACCGCACGGTGGGCGACCTCACCATCACCGGCGCCGTGCGCTCGCACGCCACCGACATCGCCGGGGTGATCACGGAGATCTCCGCGGCCACCGTGTCCGAGCGCGGCGAGACCCGCGCCGACGACCGCACGTCCACAGCCGCGATGGAAGATCGCAAGCGCGAGGGGTACTTCTGATGACCATCACCAATCCGCTTCCGGTGTCGGACGTTCCGGTGTCCCCGGCTCCCACCGCCCCGCGTCAGCTGCTGCGCATCGCCACAGCCGGCTCCGTCGACGACGGCAAGTCCACCCTCATCGGGCGGCTGCTGCACGACACGGACAGTCTTCCGCTCGATCACCTCGACGCCGTGACCGACGAGGAGGGCGTGGCCGACCTCGCCGCCCTGTCGGACGGTCTGCGTGCCGAGCGCGAGCAGGGCATCACCATCGATGTCGCCTACCGCTTCTTCTCCACGCCGAGTCGCAGCTACGTCCTCGCAGACACCCCGGGACACGAGCGCTACACGCGCAACATGTTTACGGGAGCCTCCAACGCGAACGTCGCCATCCTGCTCGTGGACGCCCGCGCCGGCGTGTTGCGGCAGACGCGTCGTCACGCCCGGATCGCGACGCTCGTGGGTGTCGACCGCCTGGTGGCGACCGTCAACAAGATGGATCTCATCGACTTCGACGAGTCCCGCTTCCGTGACGTCGAGCGCGAGCTCGCCGACCTCGGTGCCCGCCTCGGCACGGAGATCCTGGTCATCCCGATCGCGGCGAAGCTGGGCGACAACGTCGTTCGGCCGTCCTCGACCATGCCCTGGTACACGGGCCCCACTCTGCTCGATCACCTCGAGAGCATCGACCTGGTCGCTCCCGCACCGGTCGCCACGGAGCTGCGGTTGCCCGTGCAGTGGGTCTCTCGCCCCACCGACGGCGAACGCCGTCGGTACACCGGCCGGCTGTCCGCCGGCACCGTGCAGATCGGCGACTCGATCGTCGCGCTGCCGTCCGGATCGCGCAGTGTGGTCACGGCACTCGACACACTGGACAACGCCCGCGACGTCGCCGTGGCTCCGCTCAGCGTCTCCGTCGAACTGGCCGACGACATCGACGTCGCCCGCGGCGACGTCCTGGTCAGTGGCGAGCCCGACGCCCACCTGCCCACGCTCGCACGGGAATTCGATGCCACCGTGTGCTGGCTGGCGGAGGCACCTCTCGGTGTCGGCGACCGACTGGCGATCAAGCACACCACCACCACGGTGCGCGCGACGGTGCAGCGCATCCACTCGCGACTCGATCCGGAGACGCTCGACGAGCATCCCGGCTCGGAGAACCTGTCGCTCAACGACATCGCGCGGGTGACACTGCGAACCAGTGCGGTGATCGTGACCGACGACTACGCGGACAACCGCGACTCCGGTGCGTTCATCCTGCTGGACGAGCACACGAACGACACCGTGGCCGCGGGCATCATCGAGGGGTCCCGCGCGGTGCTCGACCGCTCGGACACCCCGTCCTGGGTTCCGTCGTCGATCACCCGCGACGAGCGTGTCCGCCGTACCGGTCAGCACGGTGCGACGATCTGGCTCACCGGCCACCCGTCCTCGCACAAGGCCGCCGTCGCCGTCGCGCTCGAGGACGCACTGACCGCCTCCGGTCGCACCGCCTACATCGTCGGCGGTGACAACGTCCGCGGAGTCCTCGACATCGACGCCGCAGCCGGAACCCGCGCCGCGACGGTGCAACTCGCCCGGTTGGCCCGGTTGTTCGCGGATGCCGGAGTGGTCGCGATCGTGCCCATCTCGTCGGCGGACGGCGAGGATCTCGCTGCCGCGCGAGTCGAGATCGCTGCGGCCGGGATCCCGGTCACCGATCACCACGTCGATGCCGACGACACCGCGACGCCGGCCGAGGTCGCGGCAGCCGTGCTGCGCGCATCGAACGCGTAAGGAAGAGACGCCCCCGCGTCGAGACGACGTCAGGAACCGCCGACGACGGCAGTGGAGCATGCAGGGTCGAGTCATGACCTTGCGTGAACTACTGCCGTCGCTGTCGTCTCCGGACGATGCTCGTGCGCTGTGGCCCGGGGAGATTCACACCCACGGGGGCAGGCTGTGTGTCCGAAGCGACGGGCGCGCCGAGACGTTCCTCGACGATCTGTGCGACGAGTACGGCGACGCCGTGGCCGTCCGAGCGGGCACCGCGGTGGTCACGGTGACCCGGGTCCGGTCGGTGGACGTGTACCGAGGGCTCCTCCGCGTCGTCACGACCGGTGCCGACTGGGGTGTTGCCCCGGTGTCCGTCCGCGTCGCCTCGCGCCATCCGGTGTGCCGACCGGTTCCGTGTTGCCTCTGCACCCGGTCGGGGCGCTGCGTGTGCCCCGCGCTCGACCTGCCGTCGGACATCCACGCCGGCGACGTGCTGGCGATGGTCACGCGATGCGGTGATCCGGCGTTCCGTGGCCCGACCGTGTGTGTCCGGTCGGGGTGCGTCGAACGCGCGTGAGTCAGCCGGGGATCACCGGCACGCGCGTGGCACGCACGTACACGGTCTCCCCGCTCTGCAGCCCCAGCGCCTCGTTGTCGCCGCGGGTGATCTGCGCGAAGAACAGCTCGTTGGTGGCGCCGTTGCGCAGCTCCACCCGCACCTCGAAGCCCAGGTGCACGACACGCTCGACGGTCGCCCGCAACACCCCCGCGTTCTCGGCCGTGCCGGTCTGCTGCGCGTTCGCGAGATCCGGTGTGCGGCCGACCCGGATGTCGTGCGGACGGACCAGCTGGCCGTTGAGCCGCGACACCTCACCGAGGAAGGACATGACGAAATCGTTCGCCGGGGTGTCGTAGAGATCGCGAGGAGCGCCCACCTGCTCGATCCGGCCCTTGTTCATGACCGCGATCCGGTCGGCGACGTCCAGCGCCTCCTGCTGATCGTGCGTGACGAGCACCGTGGTGACGTGCACCTCGTCGTGCAGTCGACGGAGCCACGTGCGGAGATCGGCCCGCACCTTGGCGTCCAGGGCACCGAACGGCTCGTCGAGCAGCAACACCCGCGGGTCCACGGCGAGCGCGCGGGCCAGGGCCATGCGCTGACGCTGGCCACCGGACAGTTGCGCCGGGAAGCGCGTCTGGAAACCCGAGAGGCCGACGATGTCGAGCAGCTGATCGACGCGCTCGTCGATCTCGGCCTTGGGCCGCTTGCGGATCTCGAGCCCGAAGGCGACGTTCTTGCGCACGGTGAGGTGCTTGAACGCGGCGTAGTGCTGGAAGACGAATCCGATGTCGCGCTTCTGCGGACTGACGGTCGTGACGTCGTCGCCGGCGATGACCACCACGCCGGAGTCCAGCTCCTCGAGTCCGGCGATCGACCGCAACAGTGTCGACTTGCCCGACCCGCTGGGCCCCAGGAGCGCCGTCAACGATCCGGACGGGATGTCGAGGGACACGTCGTCGAGGGCCGCGAAGTCGCCGTAGTTCTTCCGCGCTCCCCGGACGGAGATCTCGATGCCGCCCGTGCGCTTCTCTGTCGTCGTGGTCGTCGTCGTCACGGTGCTCATTCCTTGGTTCGCTTGCGGTCCAGAACCGTCATCAGCAGCAACACGATGACGGCGACGACCATGAGAAGTGTCGACGCGGCGTACGCGCCCGGTTGGTTGAAGTCCTCGTACCTGGCGTTCACCAGCAGCGTCAGCGTCTGCGAGATGCCCGGCAGGTTGGTGGAGACGATGATGACGGCACCGAACTCGCCGAGCGCGCGGGCGACCGTCAGGACGACGCCGTACGTCAGCCCCCAGCGGATGGCGGGAAGTGTGATGCGCCAGAAGGTCTGCCACGACGTCGCGCCCAGCGTGGCCGCGGCCTCCTCCTGCTCCTGTCCGATCTCGTGCAGCACCGGTTCCACCTCGCGCACCACGAACGGCAGCGTGACGAAGATGGTGGCCAGCACCATGCCGGGCAGCGCGAAGATGACCGTGATGCCCCATTCGGCGAGGAAGCCGAACCAGCCGTCGGCACCCCACAGCAGGATGAGCGCGACACCCACGATGACCGGGGACACGGCGAACGGGAGATCGACGACCGCCTGCACGAACCCCTTGCCACGGAAGTTGCCGCGCGCGAGAGCCAAGGCCGTGACGACGCCGAACACCACGTTCAGCGGCACGACGATCGCGACGATGATCAGCGACAACTGCAACGCCGACTGTGCGGCCGGCGTGGTGATGAGCTGGAAGAACGAGACGATGCCGTTCTCGAACGTGCGGTACAGGATCGCACCCAGCGGGAACACCACCAGCACGGCCAGGTAGAGCAGCGCGACCGTACGGAGGCTCAGTCGAGTTCCGGTGGACAGCTTCACTTCTGCTCCTCCCGCCGGGCGAGGCGGCTACCGGAGATGCGCAGCACGAACAGCACCACGAAGGCGATGAGCAACAGCACCACCGAGATTGCGGCCGCGTCGACGGGCTGATCGGTCTCGATCTGCTCGCGGATGAGCTGCGACGCGATCTGCGTCTCGCCGGGAATGTTGCCACCGATGAGGACGACGGATCCGAACTCGCCGAGTGCCCGCGAGAAGGCCAGTCCGGCACCCGAGAGGATCGACGGCAGCAGCACCGGCAGCACGACCCGCCGGAAGATCACCAGATTGCTCGCACCGAGCGAGGCGGCTGCTTCCTCCACTTCCTGGTCGAGCTCGATGAGGACCGGCTGCACCGCGCGCACGACGAACGGCAGTGTGACGAAGGCGAGGGCGAGCACGACACCGGCCTTGGTGGCGTTCAACGTGATGCCCACCGGACTCATCGGGCCGTAGAGCGACAGGAGCACCAGGCTCGCGACGATGGTGGGCAGGGCGAACGGCAGGTCGATCAGCGCGTTGACGACGGACTTGCCCGGGTAGTCGTCTCGCACCAACACCCAGGCGATGACGGTTCCCATCACCACGTTGATCAGCGCCGCCACCACCGAGACCTGCACCGTCACGCGCAGAGTGGCCAGCGCCCGCGGATCGGTGACCGCGTCCCAGAACTCGGCGGGTCCGTCGGACAGGGAGCGACTCAGCACGGCTGCCAGGGGCAGCAGGACGATGATCGAGAGCCACAGGACGACGGTGCCGAGCGTGAGCGATCCCCCGGGAAGATGGGAGGCCGGCCGGCGACGGGCGGGAAGGCCGGAGGCCGGCCGGCGAGGGAGGAACTTTCGCCGACCGGCGACCTCTGTCGTCATGGTCAGCTCGATGCCTTGTAGATCGCGTTGATGGCACCGTTCTCGCCGAACAGGTCACTGTCCACCGCAGCCCAGCCACCGAGATCGTCGATGGTGTACAGCTTCTGCGGCGTCGGGAACTTGTCGGTGTAGTCGGCGGCGACTGCGGGGTCGACGGGACGGAAACCGCTGTCGGCCCAGATCTTCTGGCCGTCCGCGGTGTAGAGGTAGTCGTTCAACGCGTTGGCCTGCTCGAGATTAGCGCTGGAGTTGACGACCGCGACGGGGTTGTCGATGCGGAAGGTCTGGTCCGGAACGATGTGCTCCACCGGCTGACCCTGCCCCTCGAGCAACAGCGCCTCGTTCTCGTAGCTGAGCAGGACGTCGCCCTGGCCCTGGAGGAACGCCTCGGACGCGGAGCGGCCGGAGTCGGGCTGCACCGGGAAGTGCTTCACCAGTTCGGTGACGTAGTCCAGGCCGGCCTGGCGATCCTGGCCGCCGTTGCTCACGGAGGCGTAGGGCGCCAACAAGTTCCACTTCGCCGAGCCGGAGCTGAGCGGGCTGGGGCTGATGACCTGCACGTCGGGGCGGATCAGGTCCTCCCACGTGCGAATGTTCTTCGGGTTGCCCGGTCGCGTCACGATGGACACCACGGAGCCGAACGGCACGCCACCGTAGGCGTTCTGGTTCCAGGCCTCGTCGACCTTGCCGGCCTTCACCAGTCGGGTGACGTCGGGCTCGACCGAGAAGTTGACGATGTCGGCCGGTGCGCCGTCGGCGACCTTGCGCGACTGGTTGCCCGAGGCGCCGTAGTCGGCGTTGATGGTGACGTTGTCACCGTTCTCGGTGGAGGCGAACGCGGCGCCGATGGCATCCCACCCGTTCTTGGGCACGGCGTACCCGACGAGGGTGAGCGACGGACCGGACGTGGACGCGGCGGTCTCCCCGACGGTGTCGGAGGACCCGGTGGAGCACGCGGTCAGGGTGAGGGCGGCCGCGACGGCGGCGGCGGACAGCAGGCGGACACGACGTGATGGGAACACGGTGGACCTCTCGAGGAGTGCGGCACACGCGAGCGCGCGGCGGCACGGACATGAACAGCGGTGATGGACGGAACTGACGAGCGGAACGCGCCGGAATCGGTGAGGGCGCGCCGTGTGGGGTCAGCGACAGTCGACGTCAGCGACCGCGAGCATGCCGACAGCGATCAGCGCCAGTTCATGGCGGATCGGGTGCGGGGCTGCGTCGGACACAGCCGAGAATTTAGCAGAAAGTCGGAGGGAGCCTGCTACCGAGTCAGCAGCCACGCGACGATCACCAGCACGATCAGCGCGATGAGGGCCAGGGTCACACGGGAGCGGGGCACGGTGTCACTTCTCTCGGGGGTCGGAGTCGCCGGTGGTCACGGCTGCGGGGTCCCGGTCGGCGGGCGTCCGGCGGAAGTAGCGCCGCCTGGCATCGAAGAGCGCCGACAACACGATGTCGACGACGTACGCGGTGAGTGCCGCTGCCGGCACGACCACCAGCAGGACGACGGCGACCTGGGGCACGAACGGCAACCCGGCGATCCAGAGTTCGACTCCGTCCCACCACGTGGCCACTGCGTTCACACCTCACGACAGTAGTCCCTCGCTCTCCGCGGTGGACTGGGGCGCCGGACGGCTTCATGATGGGCGGATGAGCCCGTTCGACGAACAGTCCGTGGTCCCCCGCGTCGCCAGCGCGGGGGAAGCCGTCTTCGGCCCCGGCGCGGCCGAGCCGGCCGAGGAGGGCGGCGCGCTCGACACCGTTCCCGGCACGGCCCAGACCTGGCTGCCGCATCGCACGACGTTTCCGCCGATCGACGACTACGCCTTCCTGTCGGACTGCGAGACCACGTGTCTGATCGCTCGCAACGGTGCGGTGGAGTGGATGTGCATTCCGCGACCGGACTCCCCCAGCATCTTCGGAGCGGTGCTCGATCGCGGTGCCGGGCAGTTCCGCATCGGCCCCTACGGTCAGAACGTGCCCGCGGCGCGGCGCTATCTCCCGGGCGGTCTGATCGTCGAGACCACGTGGCAGACCGAGACCGGATGGTTGGTGGTCCGCGACGCTCTGGTGATGGGCAAGTGGCACAACACGGACGAGCGCTCCCGCACGCACCGCCGGGCCCCGTCCGACTGGGACGCCGAGCACTGCCTCATCCGCAGCGTGAAGTGCGTCAGCGGAACGGTCGAGCTCGAGATGAGTTGTGAGCCCGCGTTCGACTACCACCGCAAGCCTGCCGTGTGGGAGTACACCGGCAACGTCTACGAGGAGGCGACGGCCACCGCCACGGCGGGCGACGGCTCCGAACCCACTCTCAAGTTGACCACCAATCTGCGCATCGGCCTCGAGGGGCGAGAGGCCCGCGCCCGGACTCGGATGACGGAGGGCGACAACGTCTTCGTCGCGCTGTCGTGGTCGACGCTCGATCCTCCCCGCACCTTCGAGGAGTCAGCCGAAAAGATGTGGCAGACGGCGGAGTGCTGGCGCCAGTGGATCACCATCGGCCGCTTTCCCGACCATCCGTGGCGCGGGTTCCTGCAGCGCAGCGCGCTCACCCTCAAGGGTCTCACGTACGCACCGACCGGCGCGTTGCTCGCCGCGAGCACCACGTCGTTGCCGGAGACGCCGGGCGGAGAGCGGAACTGGGACTACCGGTACGCCTGGGTACGCGACTCCACCTTCGCCCTGTGGGGTCTGTACACGCTCGGCCTCGATCGCGAGGCCAACGACTTCTTCGCCTTCATCTCCGACGTGACGTCGGGCCCGGACGGCGAACCCGTTCCGCTGCAGGTGATGTACGGCATCGGCGGCGAACGCACGCTCGAGGAGGAGGAGCTCGGACACCTGTCCGGGTACGACGGAGCCGTCCCTGTGCGCATCGGAAACGGTGCCTACAACCAGGTGCAGCACGACATCTGGGGCACGATGCTCGATTCCGTCTACCTGCACGTGCGCTCGCGGGAGAATGTTCCGGAGTCGCTGTGGCCCTTGCTGAAGCGTCAGGTGGAGGAAGCGATCGAGCACTGGCGCGAGCCCGACCGGGGCATCTGGGAGGTACGTGGGGAACCGCAGCACTTCACGTCGTCCAAGGTGATGTGCTGGGTGGCGCTCGACCGCGGAGCGAAACTTGCTGTGCTGCACGGCGAGAAGGCGTACGCCGAGGAATGGTCGAGCATCGCCGACGAGATCAAGGCCGACGTTCTCGAGCACGGCGTCGACTCGCGCGGAGTCTTCACCCAGCGATACGGCGACGACTCACTCGACGCCTCGTTGCTGCTGGTGCCGCTCCTGCGGTTCCTGCCGTCGGACGACGAGCGCGTCCGGGCGACGGTGCTCGCCATCGCCGACGAGCTCACCGAGGACGGCCTGGTACTGCGCTACCGCGTCGACACCACGGACGACGGGCTCTCCGGCGAGGAGGGCACCTTCACCATCTGCTCGTTCTGGTTGGTGTCCGCACTGGTCGAGATCGGCGAACTGCACCGTGCGAAGCGACTGTGTGAACGGCTGCTCGGGTTCGCGAGCCCGCTGAAGCTCTACGCGGAGGAGATCGACGCGAAGACGGGTCGGCACCTGGGCAACTTCCCGCAGGCGTTCACCCACCTCGCGCTGATCAACGCCGTGGTGCACGTCATCCGGGCGGAGGAGGCAGCGCAGGCCGGGCAGTTCCAGCCCGCCCACGGCCATGCGCACTCGTGACGGTCAGTCGAGTCGGAGGGCGTTGACCCACAGGCGCGTCGCCGCGTGCACCAGCTGATCCGACGACCACGTCGGCGGCTCGCCGAGGGACGGCTCCACCACGAAATGGGTGAACGCCAGCCGGGAGATCATGCCCGACAACGCGAGTGATGCGACGACGGGATCCACGCCGCTGTCCGCCAGGCCTCGTCGCTGGAGACCCGCGATGCTGCGCGCGTTGCGACGGACGAACGCGTCGGCACGGTTGCGTCGGAGCCGCCGGAACCGGATGTCGATGGCCGCCACCTGTTCGAGCAGTTCCATCAGCTTCGCGTTGCGTTCGTACGCCTCGAAGTACGCGCGCGTGCTCGCCTCGATGACGGCGACCGGATCACCGTCGTCCGGCACGTGTTCGGTACCGGGGTGCATCATGTCGTCCTGCGACACCTCGAGCACCGCCGCGAAGATCTCTTCCTTGCTCGCGAAGTAGGTGTAGAACGTGCCGGACGAGCAGCGAGCCTCGGCGGTGATGTCCACCAGACGGGCGTCGAGGTACCCGGCACGCTCGAACACCACCCGCGCCGCCGCGACGAGCGCAGCGCGCGTGCGCACTCCGCGCGGCGTCGCCGGCGGGGTACGGAGCAGGTCCGCGTCGGCCAGCGACGGCGGCTCGTCGTCGCCGGCGGACCCGGTGCCGGCCGGCGGGGTCCTGGTCATGGGTGTCCCCGCGGGAGCGACCGCGGACCTACTTCTTCTTGTCCGCGGACGCGTCGGTGGACAGGGCGGCGACGAACGCCTCCTGTGGCACGTCGACACGACCGATGGTCTTCATCCGCTTCTTGCCGGCCTTCTGCTTCTCGAGCAGTTTGCGCTTACGGCTGATGTCACCGCCGTAGCACTTCGCCAGGACGTCCTTGCGGATCGCACGGATGTTCTCGCGCGCGATGATCTTCGACCCGATCGCCGCCTGGATCGGGATCTCGTACTGCTGGCGCGGGATCAGGTCCTTGAGTCGGGTGGTCATCTTGTTGCCGTAGGCACCGGCCGCGTCGGCGTGCACGATGGCCGAGAACGCGTCGACGGCCTCGCCCTGCAGCAGGATGTCCACCTTCACCAGGTTGGCCGACTCCTCGCCGATCTCCTCGTAGTCGAGGCTCGCGTAGCCGCGGGTGCGTGACTTGAGGATGTCGAAGAAGTCGAAGATGATCTCGGCCATCGGGATGGTGTAGCGCAGCTCGACGCGGGTCTCCGACAGGTAGTCCATGCCGCCGAGCTCACCGCGGCGGCTCTGGCACAGCTCCATGATGGACCCGATGAACTCGCTCGGCGAGATGATGGTGCACTTGACCATCGGCTCGAACACCGCGCGCGCCTTGCCTTCCGGCCAGTACGACGGGTTGGTGACGATGTGCTCGGCGCCGTCGTTCATCTCCACCCGGTACACGACGTTGGGCGAGGTCGAGATCAGGTCGAGCCCGAACTCGCGCTCGAGGCGCTCGCGGGTGATCTCCATGTGCAGCAGACCGAGGAATCCGCAGCGGAACCCGAACCCGAGAGCGACGGACGTCTCCGGTTCGTAGGTGAGGGCGGCGTCGTTGAGCTGCAACTTCTCGAGGGCGTCGCGCAGATCGGGGTAATCGGACCCGTCCACCGGGTAGAGACCCGAGTAGACCATCGGCCGTGGCTCGCGGTATCCGGTGAGCGCTTCGGTCGCGCCGTTGCGGGCGCTGGTGACGGTGTCTCCCACCTTCGACTGACGCACGTCCTTGACGCCGGTGATGAGATAGCCCACCTCACCGACGCCGAGGCCCTTCGTCGCCTTGGGGTCCGGCGAGACGATGCCCACCTCGACGAGCTCGTGCGTCGAACCGGTCGACATCATGGTGACCTTCTCGCGCGGCAGGATCTTGCCGTCCACCACACGCACGTACGTCACCACGCCGCGGTACGCGTCGTAGACGGAGTCGAAGATCATGGCGCGTGCGGGGCCGTCGGCGTCGCCGACGGGCGCGGGCACCAGACGGACCACCTCGTCGAGCAATGCCTCGACGCCCATGCCGGTCTTGCCCGAGACGCGCAGCACGTCGTCCGCCTCGCAGCCGACGATGTGGGCGATCTCCGCGGCGTAGCGGTCGGGGTCGGCCGCGGGCAGGTCGATCTTGTTCAGCACCGGAATGATCGTCAGATCCTTCTCGAGTGCCAGGTAGAGGTTCGCGAGCGTCTGCGCCTCGATGCCCTGTGCAGCGTCGACGAGGAGCACGGCACCCTCGCACGCCTCGAGTGCACGCGACACCTCGTAGGTGAAGTCGACGTGCCCGGGGGTGTCGATCAGGTGCAGGACGTGCTCGGTGTCCCCCACCTTCCACGGCAGGCGGACGTTCTGCGCCTTGATGGTGATGCCGCGCTCACGCTCGATGTCCATGCGATCGAGGTACTGCGCGCGCATCGACCGGTCGTCGATGACACCGGTGAGCTGCAGCATGCGGTCGGCCAGCGTCGACTTGCCATGGTCGATGTGGGCGATGATGCAGAAGTTACGGATCCTGGTGGGATCCGTGAACGTCGTGTCCGCAAAATTGGTGATGGGGTACTCCTGACGAGACGGCCGTGGTGACGTACAGAATATCTGCACGTCACCACGGCCGGGGTCCCGGGCAGGCCGGAGGCCGGTCGTGCAGGTGGGGCGGGCAGGCCGGAGGCCGGTCGTGCAGGTGGGGCGGGCAGGCCGGAGGGGTCAGGCGGGGGCCGTGGTGGTGGCCGCTCCGGCACCCGCGAGGGTGCTCTCGAATGCCGGTACGAGCGAGTCGAGCAGGTACGGCAGGCTCAGCGGCGAGGTGAAGTAGATGGCGCCGGCCGTGATCGCGTCGGTGAAGACGAGCCTGTTCTCCCGCACCTCCTGCAACGACGAGTACACCGGGTCGGCCTCGAGTGTCGCGCGGTCCTCCGGGGACTCGGTGGCCCAGAGCAGCACGTCGGCGGTGTCGAGCACGGAGAGGTTCTCCAACGGGATGTACGCCTGGGCGTCCTCCTCCTGGACGAAGGCATCGAGCTCGGACGGGATCTCGAACCCGAGCGAGGTGAGGAAGTCGGTGCTCAGACCGTCCTGATAGGCGATGGCGTTGCCGTCGTAGATCGCGTTCTGCAGGAGGACGGCCTTCTTCCCCGCGAACTCGGGGTGGGCCTCGGCGGCCTCTCGGTACCGGGTGCGGACGTTCTCGACGAGCGCCTCCGCCTCGTCGGGCTTGCCGAGCGCGGCTCCGATGGTGCGGGTCTGCTGATCCCACGGCTCGAAGTAGGGGGAATCGACGTCGCTGTGGGCGATGGTCGGGGCGATGGCGCTCAACCGGGTGTAGTCGTCCTGCGTCATACCGGCGTTGGTGCCGATGATGAGGTCGGGTTCGAGGGCGGTGACCTTCTCGAACTGGATGCCGTCGTCCTGGGTGAGCACCTCGGGCCGGGCGTCACCCAGCAGATCGTGAGCCCAGGGCCACGTCGCGTCCGGCTGCTCTCCGTACCACTCCGTGACACCGACGGGAACGACGCCGAGAGCCAGCAGGGTGTCCTGCTCGGTCAGTCCGACCGAGACCACACGCTGCGGATCGGCCGGCACGACGGTCTCGCCGTAGGCGTGAGTCACGGTCACCGACCCCTCGGTCGATCCGCTCTCGGTGTCGGACGAGCACGCCGACACCAGCGCCAGGACACTCAGTCCGACGGCCACCACCGTGCGGCGACCCACACGTCCGACACTTCCACGCCTCACGACAACCCTCTTTCACATCGGGAATCTCCCAAAATCGGACTTAGGGTAGCCGAACCTCACTCACGGGTGGTGAGCTACGTCCTCGGGTCTCGGTAGCCTGGTCGGCATGGCAACTCTGGCGTCGATCGGCAAGAAACTGGGACGACTCGCAGTGGCGGAAGGCCCGCGCCTGTTCCGGCAGCTGCAGCGGTCCGGCGCCCTCGACAAGGTGACGCAGTCGTTGGGTTCACGCATCGGCGCGTCCGGTGCCGGTGGCACGTCACCCACCGGAGCATCGTCGGGACGGCCCGTGACGTCGACCTCGGTTCCCACCGCCATGCGCGCACGGCGCATCGAGTACTCCCCCGCGCTGGACGGCGCCGCGGACCCGGGCGAGGTCGTGTGGACGTGGGTGGCCTACGAGGAGGATCCGTCGCAGGGCAAGGATCGACCGGTGCTCGTGGTCGGCCGCGACACTTCCACTCTGCTCGGCCTCATGCTCTCGAGTCAGAGCAAGCACGACGGCGACCGCGACTGGCTCGGCCTCGGCGGCGGGCCGTGGGACGCGCAGGGACGCCCGAGTTGGGTCCGTCTCGACCGCGTGCTCGACGTTCCCGAGGGCGGGATCCGACGAGAGGGAGCCGTCCTCCCCCGTGATCGTTTCGACCTGGTGGCACAGCGCCTGCGCTCCGACTTCTCCTGGCACTGAACTCGGATCACAGTCGATCGACGGCGTTCTTGGCCTCGAGCAGCGACAATCCGGTCCGCTCGCGGAGTAACTTGATCGCGGCGATCGCCCGTCCCTCGTTCTTCAGTGCCGTGAGGCGCGGAACGAGGTCGTCCCACTGCACCGGGCCCGGCGTAGGGACTCACCGCGTTCGAGGGACTCGACAGCCACCTTCGCGTCGCGCAGTCCGGCGCCAGTTCGTTCCCGATAGACCTTGATCGCCTGAATCTTCTTGTCGGCGGCCAGCAGTCGATGAATCTCGGCGCGAGCACCGTCGTCCAACCCGACCGTTCCGACCTCGCCGGAGGTAGTGGGCCTGCCGGATGCGGCGCGTCCGAGAAGTCGGAACGCGAGCACGGCGGCGACGAGAACGATCAGGGCGACGAGGAACCATCCGGAGGCCGACATGGTCTCCAGTGAATCACCTCCGCCCGGACGCCGCGAGGGTCGTCAGCTCCGGCCGGCTCTGGCGCACATCCATGCCGCGGTGCTACCGTCTCTGTGCGGATGTGATTTCCGCCCCCTTCTTCCCCATTCTCACGGGCGCCACATCCTGCGTCACATTCCTTCGAACCATCCGCACTGGTAGTGCGTTCACTGTGACCCTCACGCATACCCCGGACTCCCTCGACATCGTCAGCGGAGCCCTGTCCCATCTCTCACATCGCGCCCGGACACTCGACACCGGTCCGCTCGAAGAGCCTGCGCTGCACATCTTCTCGCACCTGGCGGCGCCTCCGGATGCGGTGATCTCGCATCGCCGCTCACTCCCCGCCTATCAGGCCGCGACCCTCGTCCTCGCCGTCGAGGCCTATGCCGATGACCGCCCGGAGGAGTCGACATCATCTGCGGCACAACGGTGGTCGTCGGTCCGTGGCCACGAGCGGTACCACGACGATCTCGTCGCCATGCTGAGTTCCTGCCGTCGCGGTGGCAGTTGTCGCGGCGCACCGGTCGAGTACCGGTCGGTGGACGTCGGTCCCGCGTCGACGATGTCCGTCCCGGTGTTCGGGTTGCTCGACACCCACTCTCCCGGCGGTATTCCCGTGGCGGTCGCGCTCCACATTCCAGACCCGGCCCACCAGGCCCCACTCCAGATCGAGGTGCTGTCCGGCGATCGAGACGCCGGTGCGAGCACGCTGGACGCCCTCCTCTCGCTCATGACCGACCACGACGTCATGCGCGGGCAGGTCCTGACCCTGGGAGGGAGCGGTGGACGCGGCAACGGCCTCGTGAGGTTCATGGCGAGGCCCACCGTCGCGGGCGAGGACTTGATCCTTCCCGACGGCACCCTCGAGGCGATGACTCGCCATCTCGTCACCGTCGGGTCCTCGGCAGCACGACTACGTGAAGCGGGCCAACACGTGGGTCGCGGCATACTCCTGTACGGCCCACCCGGAACCGGCAAGACCCACACGGTCCGCCACCTGCTCGGACTCGTGCCGGACAGCACGGTGATCGTGCTGACCGGGTCCGCGATGCGCCACATCGCCGAGGCCACCACCCTTGCACGCCGCCTGAGCCCGTCGGTCGTGGTGGTCGAGGACGTCGATCTCATCGCCCGGGAGCGCGAGGAAACGGGTGTGAACTCGCTCCTGTTCGCCTTGCTCGATGCGATGGACGGCATGGACGGCGACGCGGACGTCACGTTCGTCCTGACCACCAACAGACCGGACTCCATCGAGCGAGCGGTCCGGGACAGGCCCGGCCGTATCGACCTCGCGGTCGAGATCCCGTTGCCCGACACCCGCGGTCGCGAACGGTTGGCACGGCTCTACCTGTCGGCCGTGAACGTGGCAGCCGATCTCACACCGCTGGTGGAGGCGACCGAGGGTGGAACCGCCTCGTACGTCCGAGAACTCGTGCGCCGCACCGTGGTGGCCGCGATCGAACGCGACGACCATGGCGCCGACGGGCACCCGACGGTGATCACCGACGACGACGTCGCCGCGGTGCTCACCGCCTGCGTGGACGAGCGTCAGAGACTGACGCGCTCGCTGTTGGGCGGATCTGGCGTCAGGCCAGCCGGGTGATCTCCACGACGACGTCGAGTTCCGTGGACCCGCCACCGGAGAAGATTCCCTTGAGGGGTGGCACGTCGGCGTAGTCGCGTCCGATTCCCACCGAGACGTGCTGTTCGTTCACCGGCACACCGTTGGTCGGGTCGTAGCCCCACCACGATCCGGTCCACGCCTCGATCCACGCGTGTGACTGACCCTCGACCGAATCACCGACCACCGCTTCGGCATTCGGGTGCAGGTAGCCCGAGACGTAGCGGGCAGGAATGCCGATACTGCGGAGCAACACCAGCGTGAGGTGTGCGTAGTCCTGGCAGACGCCCTTCTTCTCGGCCCACGCCTCCACCGCGGACGTGTGCACCCCGGTGGTGCCGGGAACGTAGGACATCTCCTGGTTCACCCAGTCGCAGACGGCCACCACGGCGTCGTACGGCCCCAGATCCTTCGCCAACTTCTTCGCGACGGACGTCAGCTGACGGTTCCGAGGGACGTAGGTGCTGTGGCCGAGCAGCTCGTTGAACCTGTCCACCACGGGGTCTGCGGCCAGGTCCTCCCAGTCGAGGGTCTCCTCCGGCGGGACGAACGCGTCCGTCTCGACGACGGAGGACCCGGCCACCTCGAGGGACGTGTGTGGAGCGTGCAGATCGAACGCCGTGACCGCGGTGCCCCAGTAGTCGGTGTACCGGTACGACCTCGTCGCCGGATCGGTCTCGACGCGGTTCAGAATGACGTTCTGCCGGGTGTCGCTCCGCGGCGTCAGTCGCGCCTCGTTGTACGAGGACGTGACCGGTGCGTCGTAGTTGTACCCCGTGGTGTGCACGACGCGCATCCGCCAGCTCACAGTTCACCCTCCAATTGTGCTTCGTCCGTTCGGCTTCCGGCGTCCGTCCAGGCGACCCAGGGCGCTGCGTGGAAGTACTGCTTGGAGATCGCCTCACCCACCTCGCGGCAGGTCTCCTGCAACGACATCAGACGGTCCTGCAGGTCCTCCAGCAGAACACCCGGCTGCAGGAACTCGAGTTCACTGCGAGCGCGGCCGAGAAGTCGCTGCGCCTCGGCACGGGATCCGACGCGCATGTCGGGGTGATGGTCGAGGCTGTCGAGCGAGTGTTCGGCCTCGCTCAGTGCGTAGAACACCGAGCGCGGGAACAGCCGGTCGAGGAGCATGAACTCCAGGACGCGTTGAGCGTCGAGAGCGCCACGGTAGGTACGCAGATACGTGTCGTGTGCACCGGCCGACCGCAGCACCGTGACCCACGCCGGCGACGACGGTCGGTCGCCGGCACGGGCGAGCAGCAGGCGGACGGTCATGTCGATGCGTTCCACGGAGCGACCGAGCAGCAGGAACCGGTAGCCGTCGTCGCGGCTGAGCGTCGAGTCGGCGAGGCCGGCGAACATCGCTGCGCGCTCCTCGATGAACCCCAGGAACTCGTGGGGGCCCAGACGCTTCGACGCTCGGATGCGTTCACCCAGTGCGTTGTACGTCGTGTTGAGACATTCCCACATCTCGCTCGAGGTGACCTCGCGTGCGCCGCGAGCGTTCTCGCGGGCGCTGGACAACGAGTCGACGATGGAGCCGTTGCCCTCGCGCGAGAACGCGACGAGTTCCGTCAACGACCACACGTCCAGGCGCTCGTCGGGAAGCTCGAATCCCAACACCCGCAACAACACTCGTGAGGTGTGGTCGGGGTCGACCGTCGCGTCCTCGAGCAGCTGGTGCACCGTGACGTCGAGGATGCGCGCGGTGTCGTCGGCGCGTTCGACGTAGCGGCCGATCCAGTACAGCGATTCGGCGTTACGAGCCAACATCAGCGGGCACCGTCCTTCAGGGAGTGGGTCAGCTGTTGCTGCTGCTGTTGGATCTGCTGGCTGTTGAGCTCGGGGCCCTGCTCCGCGGTGGGTGACGACGGGGGTTCGGACACGATCTCCGCCCCGCCGAGCTCACGCTCGTCCTCCTTGGTGGCGCGGCCGGCCAGCACCCACGTGTCCTTGCTGCCGCCGCCCTGGCTCGAGTTGACCACCAGGGACCCTTCGGGCAGCGCCACTCGGGTCAGTCCGCCGGGCAGCACCCA
This sequence comes from Rhodococcus sp. NBC_00294, assembly GCF_036163995.1. NCBI lineage: Bacteria > Bacillati > Actinomycetota > Actinomycetes > Mycobacteriales > Nocardiaceae > Rhodococcus > Rhodococcus sp. NBC_00294. The sequence continues at coordinate 2,425,236 of NZ_CP108043.1, read as the reverse complement.
CACGTCGTCACCGTCGTTCACGGCGAACGGCCGCAGGTCGACGTGCCGCGGCGCGAGCTGGTCACCGATCTTGGTGGGCACCGTCGACAGCTGCACCACCGGCTGCGCGATCCATCCGCGCGGATCGGCCCGGATCTTCTTGCTGATCGTGGCCAGTTCCTTGGGCGACGCGTCCGGACCGAACACGATGCCGTATCCGCCGGAGCCCTCGACGGGCTTGATCACCAGTTCGTCGACACGGTCGAGCACCTCCTCGCACTCGTCCGGCAGCCAGCACCGGTACGTGTCGACATTGGCCAGGAGCGGCTTCTCGCCGAGGTAGTACTCGATGATGGTCGGCACGTACGTGTAGGTGAGCTTGTCGTCGCCGACACCGTTGCCGATGGCGCTGGAGATGACGACGTTGCCGGCACGTGCGGCGTTGACCAGTCCGGCCACACCGAGAACGGAGTCGGGTCGGAACTGCATGGGGTCGAGGTAGTCGTCGTCGATGCGGCGGTAGATCACGTCGACCTGGCGCTCGCCCTCGGTGGTGCGCATGTAGACGACGTTGTCGCGGCAGAAGAGGTCGCGGCCCTCGACCAGCTCGACGCCCATCAGCCGGGCGAGGAGGGAGTGCTCGAAGTACGCAGAGTTCGCGACGCCGGGTGTGAGGACGACGACGGTGGGGTCCGCCTCGTTGATCGCGGCAGCGGCACGCAGGGCGCGCAGCAGGTGCGTGGCGTAGTCACCGACCGCACGCACCCGGTGGCTGGCGAACAGGTCGGGGAACACGCGCGCCATGGTGCGGCGGTTCTCCATCACGTACGAGACCCCCGACGGCGAGCGCAGGTTGTCCTCGAGGACACGGAACGTGCCCTCGGCGTCCCGGATCAGGTCGATACCGGCGACGTGGATGCGCACACCATTGGGCGGCACGATGCCGAACGCCTCGCGGTGGAAGTGTTCGCACGACGTCACCAAAGATTTCGGGACCACGCCGTCACGCAGGATCTCCTGCTCCCCGTAGATGTCCGCCAGGAAGAACTCGAGTGCCTTGACCCGCTGCTTGATCCCGCGCTCGAGCTTGTTCCACTCGGACGCCGCGATGACCCGGGGCACCTGGTCGAGAGGGAACGGACGCTCCTGCCCCTCGAGCGCGAACGTGATGCCCTGATCGACGAAGGCGCGGCCGAGGGCGTCCGAGCGGGCGTCCAGTTCCGCGGCGTCCGACGGCGCGAGCGCCTTGTGGATTCCCTTGTACGGTCCACGCAGCCCGCCGTCGCCGTCGAACATCTCGTCGAACGCCAGTCCGTACTTCCCGATGTCCCGGTAACCGTCGAAGACGCTCGGCCCGGACGAGGACTGCGACTGCGAACGGCTCTTCTTCGCCTGTGGTGCAGCGCTTGATCGGGGACTCATGGTCGCCATGCTGCCTCACAGGTACCCCTGGAGCACGGTGGACACGTTAATTCCATGCAACCTCACGAGTCACGTGCACACCGACTCCCTGCAGCGAGATCACCGAATTGGGTTACCGGACCGACGCTGGTAGTCTCGTACGTCGGACGTGGGCACGCTCGTGCGCACCCACCGTCACCAGCTTTCACAAGCACTGCACGTACGGCTCGAGAGTGTTCCCCGGAGTCAGCCGTCCCGGACCGAGAAGAGACGAAGGATAACTACGCGTGGCCAACATCAAGTCCCAGGTGAAGCGAATCGCTACCAACGAGCGTCAGCGCCTGCGCAACCAGTCGGTGAAGTCGTCGCTCCGCACCGTGATTCGCTCCTTCCGTGAGGCGACCGAAGCCGGCGACAAGGCCAAGGCCGAGGAGATCCTGCTGACTGCGAGCCGCAAGCTCGACAAGGCAGCCAGCAAGGGCGTCATCCACAAGAACCAGGCTGCCAACAAGAAGTCGGCACTGTCGCTGGCCTTCAACAAGCTCTGATCTCTCCCGAGCCCTCGCGGCTCCTCTCGAGAGTCCCTGTGCAGTTCTTCTCGAGAGTTCCTGTGCAGTAGCTTGTCAGCACTACGCCCCGGGCGAGCACGATGCCCGGGGCGTAGTCGTGTGCCCGGGCGGCGCTGTCAGCGCGAACTCAGCCCCGCCACCACGTTCACGGCGCGTTCCACCGCGTAGTCCGCATCGGCGGCCTGGCCCTTGACGTCCGCGTTGAGCGCGGCCACCACCTGCAGTGCCTCGGCGATGCGCTGCGGATCCCACATGCGGGCCTGCGCCTGCGCCTTCTTGATCTTCCACGGCGGCATCCCCAGTTCGGACGCCATCCGGAACGGATCGCCGCGGCCCGCCGAACCGACCCGCGCCACCGTGTGGACGGCCTCGGCCAGTGCGTCCGCGAGCAGCACGTGCGGTGTGCCGCCCAACATCGCCCACCGCAGTGCCTCGAGGGCGCCGGCACGGTCACCCGACACGGCCTTGTCGGCGATGTCGAAGCCCGTGACCTCCGCACGGCCCGAGTAATAGCGGCGGACCGCCGCGACATCGACCTTCCCCGCCGTGTCCGACACCAGTTGCGAGCACGCGGCGGCCAGTTCGCGGAGATCGGACCCCACCGCGTCGACGAGCGCGGCGATGGCATCGGGAGCGACGCGTGTCTCCGAGTGGGAGCGGAACTCGGCCCGCACGAAGTCGACGCGCTCCGACGCCTTGGACAGCTTCGCGCACTCGTGGACCACGGCACCGGACTTCTGCAGCGCCCCCACCATGGCCTTGGCCCGGCCTCCACCGGAGTGCAGAACGACCAGGACCACACCGTCCACCGGCGTCGCCGCGGCGTCGAGAACCAGCGTCATCGCGTCCTTACCGGCCTCCGCGGCCGCCTCGAAGACGACCACGCGATCCTCGGCGAAGAGGGAGGGGCTGAGCAGTTCCGCGAGCTCGGCGACCGTCGTGTCCCCCGCCCGCAGACGGTCGACCGGCACCTCTGCCCCGGCCCCCACCGTTGCCGCGCGCATCGCGGCCACGATGGACGACACCGCACGCTCGACGAGGAGTTCCTCGTCGCCCAGGACGAGGTGCAGGGGCTCGGGACGGGTGCTGCTCGCTGTCGAACTCACCGGTCGATGGTGCCACGGTGCGCCGACAGCCACCGACGCCGGACCATCACCGCCGCGCCCGCCGCGACGAGGACACATCCCCCGACGACGGCGGCGCCCCGAGGCCCGGTCGGAGTGAGCACCGTCGCACCAGGAGCGTCCGCCGTGTACGCGGCCACGGCCAGCAACCACCGCAGCGGCACCCACGCCACCCCGGCGACGACGGCCCCGGCCTCCACGCTCACGACGGCCACCACGGCCGCCAGCGCGCCGATCACGGTGACCGGCCCGACGACGGGTGCGGCGAGCACGTTCGCCGCCACCGAGTAGACGGAGAACGTTCCGGCCATGGCGGCGACCAGCGGCGCGGTCACCAGGTGCGCCGCCAGCGCCACGGCCACGGCGTCGAGCACCGGACGTCGGCGACCGGGCGGTGCGTCGGCGCGGCTCACCATCGCCGTCAGCACCGGGGCGAGCAGCACGAGAGCGACCGTCGCGGTCACCGACAGCGCGAACCCCCACGACACCGCCAGTCCCGGATCGACGGCCAGCAGCACCAGCACCGCGGTGCACAGGGCCGGCATCACATGGCGACGGCGGCCGGTCATCACCGCCAGCAGACCCAGCACACCCATGACCGCCGCACGCAGGACGCTGGGTGACGGTCTCGCCACCACGACGAACGCGACGAGGACGATTCCCGCGAGCGCCGCGGTGGTCCGAGGGCCGGCCGAGAGCAGCCGAGCGCCGAGGACGACACACCCGACGACGAAGGTGAAGTTCGCACCCGACACAGCGGTCAAGTGGGACATTCCGGCCGCCGTGAACGAGTCCTGGACGGAGACGTCGAGTCCCGACCTGTCCCCCACCACCATCCCCGGGAGCAGCCCCTCCTCCTCACGTGGCAGAGCGATGGCAGCGGCCTCCGCGAGAGCACGTCGCACCACGCCCGACCACCGGAGCAGGGCCGGCGCGCTCCCCACCTCGGGTGGCCCCGTGGCACGTGCGACGGCATCCACCGCGCCCACACGATCGGGAGCCGCGAGCCGCGCCCGGAACGTCACCGAGACACCCGGTTCCAGTGCCCGCCACGGATCCGGGGGCGCGAACACGGTGATCCGTGCCGACCCATCGACGACGGTGCCGCGCAGCGTCACTCGGCTTGCTCGTATCGGCACGAGCACCTGATCCGCGAACGAGCCCGTGATCGGACGTGGATCGTCCGTGACGACGCCCTCGACCGTCGCGTACGCACCGCCCAGCGCGCCCTCGCGGACCGGGCCCGTCGTCACCTCGTGCATCCGCAGGGACGACATCGCCGCGAACGCCGCGGTGACGCAGCAGGCCGCCACGACGACGAGCATCACCACCGATCCCCAGCCGTGCCGACGCCGGCACCACCAGCCGACGACCGCCACGAGCACGCACACCGCGGCCAGAGCCGCCGCGGGCCGCCACCCCGCGCCGACGGCCACCACGGTCGCAGCCCACGCCCCCACCGCACTCGGGACGAGCCGCAGATCCACGGCCGGTGCGTCGGTCACACCGTGACCAGGGGCGTCAGCTTCTCGAGCCGAGCGGGGCCGACACCGCTCACCTCGGACAGCTGATCGACGGACGTGAAGCCGCCGTTCTCGGTGCGCCACTGCACGATCGCGCCCGCGGTCACCGGACCGACACCGGGCAGGGCATCGAGCTCTGCCTCCGTCGCCTCGTTCAGCGACACCAGACCCGGGGCCTTCCCGCCGGCATCGGACGACCCCTCACCGGCCACGGACACGGGCGCCGGAGCGAGCGGTACCGACCCCGTCGTCGACCCCACCACCACCTGGTCACCGTCCGACACCTTCGCCGCCCAGTTGAGCCCGAAGAGGTCCGCGTCGTCCCGGCGCCCACCCGCGGCCGCGACGACATCGGCGATGCGGGACTCGGCGGGAACGGTGACGAGTCCCGGGCGCATCACAGCGCCGAGCACGCTGACCACGACTCCCGCGGATTCCGGTGCCGACGTCGTCGGCGTCTCGGACTCGGTGATCAGAGTGGGAAGCGGCGGCACCGCGGTGACCTGCGGAGAATCTCGCATCACCACCGTCCCCACGGCGCCCACGAGAAGGACGGCGGCCACGGCGAGGGCACGGACGCCGCGGGACCCCGGATCGATCCGGAAGCGCGAGCCGACGAGACCCGCGCGGCGATGCACCGCGTCGGACCGGCCGCCCTCGGGGTCGGCCGGCTCGGGAGCAGCGATCTCGGGTGCCATGCCCGCGACGGTAGGCCCGGGCCAGGACGAGACGAGCCGCCGCCGGGCTCATCTGTGGACGGCCACGACCCTGTGGATCAGATGCGGGCGGAGGCGCGCACGGCAGCGACGACGGACTCGGCCACGCGCACGTGTGCGTCCCAACCCCAGTGAATGCCATCGGGATTCGCGTCACCGGACGCGATGTTCTCCTCGACGGCGGCCTTGAGGTCGACGAGCGGGAGATCGTGCTCCGCAGCCCACGCCGTGGTCGCCCGCACGGCCGGTTCGCGACCGGCGTGCACACGTCCGTAGGCGTCGCACCGATGTACCGACGGGAGCGTCGCGATGACGGGGACGTCCGGACGCACGGCCGCGAGGGCGGCCCGGATCTGTTCGAGGTAGTCCACGCTCAGATGCGGCGGCAGGGCCACCGGACGGCCCAGGTGCGAGAGCCGCGGCTGCAGCCAGCCGTAGGCGGCGCGCACACCGCGTCGCAGGATGGGCGGTCGGACGTAGCGGATCTGCTCCCGCAGGGCCGTCGGCAGAGGTGACGGCAACGAGTCCATCCCGCCGGTCGCGAGGACCACCGCCCCGGCAAGCGGTATCGACGCCCACACACGGGGATCCTGGGTGAGTGCCCACCAGGCGTCGCGGCAGGTCCAGCCGATGCGGCCGACGAGCTCGACGTCCCAGCCCAGTTCGCGCGCGACGAGCGTGGGCCAGATGCGGGGATGGTCGGCCGGCAGTCCGCCCTCGGGACCGTAGTACGCGAGCGAGTCCGCGAGGACGAGCAGGACCGGGCGATCCGCCTCGGACATCAGAGAACGTCACCCGCCACGGCGGCCGTCGCATTCCACACGTCCAGGCGCCAGGAGACGTCGTCCGTTCCGTGTCCGGCGACCTGCACCCAGCTGGCGTTGCCCAGTCCCCCGAGCACCGGCCACCGGTCGACCGGCAGATCGAGCAGTGCGGCCGTGAGCGCGGCGATGGTTCCACCGTGGGCGACCACGACGACGGGCGCCGTGGTCCACTCCGGGTCCTTCAGCAGCTCCTGGATCAGCGGCATCGAGCGCTCGGCGACGTCCACGCGCGACTCGCCGCCCGGCGGACGGAACTCGGCGTCGGCGCGCCACGATTCGCGGACGCCGGGTGAGACGTCGTCGACGTCGAGGTGCGTCAGCCCCTGCCAGTCACCGAGGTGCGTCTCCCGGAGCCGCTCGTCGAGCTCGACGGGAACACCCGTGGCCGTCGACAGCGCGGTCGCCGTGTCGTGTGCCCGTCGCAGATCGGACGAGACGATGCGGTGTGGCTGCAGCAATGCCAACGCTCGAGCGGCGACCTCGGCCTGTGTGCGACCCAGCTCGGTCAGGTCGGTGTCGAGATGACCCTGCATGCGCGAGGCCGCGTTGTACTCGGTCTGACCGTGCCGGAGCAGCACCAACCGACGAACGGACGTCACTCGTCCGGTTCGGTGACGCGATCGACACCGTGGTCGAGGGCGTCGTCGACACCGTGATCGTCGGTGCCGTACTGCGTCGAGGTGTCCGTGGCTCCGAGACCCTCGATCTCGAGGACCGGGCAGTCCTTCCACAGACGCTCGAGGGCGTAGAAGTGACGCTCGTCGTTGTGGAGCACGTGGACGACGACGTCGACGTAGTCGAGCAGTGCCCATCGGCCCTCGCGGGTGCCCTCACGACGAACGGGCTGGCTGCCCGCCTCGCGGAGCTTCTCCTCGATGTTCTCGACGATGGCGTTGACCTGGCGCTCGTTGGGTGCCGACGCGATGACGAAGCAGTCGGTGATGACCAGCTGGTCGGAGACGTCGAGGGCCATGACGTCGGCGGCGAGCTTCTCGTCCGCCGCGAGTGCGGCGATGCTGGCGACCCTGATGGCCTCGGGTGTAGCGCTCACGTGGTGTTCTCTCCTGGTAGGGCTGATGCGGTGGTGGCGGAAGTGCCGGTGTGCTGGGGTGCGGGCTCGGAGACGGTCGCGATGCCGTCGTGACGCTCCTCCCCGGCGGGGCGGTACAGGTCCCGCTTCGAGATGTACTGGACGACGCCGTCCGGCACGAGGTACCAGACGGGACGGTTCTCGGCGGCACGCCGTCGACATTCCGTGGACGAGATGGCCAGAGCCGGGATCTCCACGAGGGTCAGGACGTCCTTCGGCAACCGATCGAGGTACTCGGCCAGATGGTCGGCACCCAGTTCGTACCCGGGGCGGGACACGCCGACGAAGCGGGCCAGCTCGAACAGTTCCTGCCAGTTCTGCCACCCGATGATGCTGCTGAGAGCATCGGCCCCGGTGATGAAGAACAGCTGGTCACCGGGATGCTGGTCGGCGAGATCGCGAAGCGTGTCGACGGTGTACGTCGGCTTCGCACGGTCGAGGTCGACGCGGCTGACGGAGAAGCGAGGGTTGGACGCGGTGGCGACCACCGTCATGAGGTAGCGGTCCTCCGCCGGGCTCACCGTCCGGTCCTGCTTCTGCCAGGGCTGGCCGGTGGGAACGAAGACGACCTCGTCGAGCTGGAACCGGTCGGCGACCTCACTGGCGGCCACGAGGTGCCCGTGGTGAATGGGGTCGAACGTGCCACCCATGACGCCGAGACGTCGCGGGCGTCGGCCCTCGGGCGGCGTCGTCGGTTCCTGCACGAGTGACGACTCTACGTGGACCTGCCCCGAACAGAGGATTCGGCCGAACCGAGAGACGTCAGGATCCCGTGGGCAGGAGCCGCGACACGACCTCGGCCAGTTGCGCCGCCGACCGGCACTCGTGCATCGAGATCACCCGCCGATAGACGTCGGCGGCCGAGTCGCCGGTCCCCCACTGCGCCTTCGGCTCGGGGTTGAGCCAGTGCGCGTGCCGGGCGACGGTGACCATGCGGGCGAGGGACTCGGTGCGCGGATCGCGGTAGTTGGTGCGGGCATCGCCCAGGATCAACAGCGACGCCCGAGGACCGATGGCATCGAGGTGATGCGCGGTGAAGGTCTCGAAGGAGTGGCCGTAGTCGGAATGGCCGTCGTAGGTGATCAGCTCCGACTCCGCGATCATGCGCGACATCGACTCGGCGAGCGACGCGCGTCCGGCCGAAGCGTCGAAGAACCGGGTCACCTCGTCGGCGGTGTCGATGAACGCGAAGACACGCACTCGGGAGAACTGTTCGCGCAACGTGTGCACGAGCAGCAGGGTGAACTGGCTGAAGCCGGCGACCGATCCCGAGACGTCGCAGAAGATCACCAGTTCGGGCCGCGCGGTGCGGGGCTTGCGGTTGACCAGGTCGATGGGGACGCCGCCCGTCGACAAGGACTTGCGCAGGGTGCGCCGCAGGTCGATCGACCCCGCTCGCGACCGCCGTCGACGGGCCGCCAGTCGGCTCGCCAGGAGCCGCGCCAACGGAGCGACGTTCTTGCGGAGGGCCGCCAGTTCCGACTCGGACGCGCGGAGGAAGTCGACGTCCTCGGCCAGGCGCGGGACGCCGTAGGACGCCACCCGTTCCTTGCCCAGCACCTCGGCGGTGCGGCGACGGGTCTCCTTCTCGATCATCGACCGGAACTCCGCGATGCGGACCGCGGCCGTCCGACGGGCCAGTTCGGACTCGAACTCGCCGGTCGTGGGTGCACCGGGACCGCTGGAGCGGCCGATCAGTCCGTCGAGAATCTTCGCCAGCAGCGTCGACGGCTCCACCGTGCGCAGCGTCTGGTACTCCGAGAACGACTCGCCGCGGCTGGAGCTGTACTTGCCGTAGGTCTCGACGATGTCGCCCACCAGGCGCTCGACCTGCGCCATTGCCTCCGCGGAACCGTCCGCGAGCAGCTCCGCCAGCACGTGTTTCAGAGCGTCGAGATCGACGGTGCCGTCCTCGGCGAGAGGCGGGCCGACCGTGTTCTCCTCGTCGGCGGTCCGCGCACCGATCGCGGCCGGGAACCACAGATCGAAGAGCGCGTCGAACGCGGGTCGATGGCCGGGTCGGCGCACCAGCGCGCACGCGAGACCCTCCCGCACCACCTCCCGATCGAGGATGTCGAGAACGGCCAGCACCGCGCCCGCGTCGACCGTCTCCGACGGGCCGACGTCGATACCGCGGCGACGCAGCGCCTCCACGAACCCCACCAGGTGTGCGGGGATGCCGGAGATGTCCACCGTCCCGGTCACGGGTCAGCCGAGTCGGAGTTCGGCGACGGCGCGGTCCTGATCGGAGCGGTGCTTGAGAATGACGCCGAGCGTCGACCGCACGGCCGCGTCGCTCACCTCGTCCATGCCCAGAGCCAACAGGGTGCGGCCCCAGTCGATGGTCTCGGCGACCGACGGCAGCTTCTGCAACTGCATGTCCCGCAGCACCTGCACGATGCGCACCATCTGCTCGGCCATCGCCTCCGGCAGCTCCGGGACCCGGCTGGCCAGGATGCGCCGCTCCAGGTCGGCGTCCGGGAAGTCGAGATGCAGGAACAGGCAGCGACGCTTCAGCGCCTCCGACAACTCGCGTGTCGCGTTGGAGGTCAGCACCGTGAACGGCCGCCTGGTCGCCGAGATGGTGCCGAGCTCCGGCACGGTGATCGCGAAGTCGCTGAGCACCTCGAGAAGCAGGCCCTCGATCTCGATGTCCGCCTTGTCGGTCTCGTCGATCAGCAGCACTGTGGGATCCGATCGACGGATCGCCGTGAGCAGGGGCCGCGACAGCAGGAACTCCTCGGAGAACACGTCGTGGCGTGTCTCGTCCCACCCCGCGCCGGAACTCGACTGGATGCGCAGGATCTGCTTCGCGTGGTTCCACTCGTACAGTGCCCGCGCCTCGTCGACGCCCTCGTAGCACTGCAGGCGGACCAGTTCGGCTCCCGCGGCCTGCGAGACGGCGCGAGCCAGCTCCGTCTTGCCGACGCCTGCCGGGCCCTCGATGAGCAGCGGCTTGCCCAGACGATCGGCGAGGAACACCGCCGTGGCGGTCGCCTTGTCGGCGAGGTACCCCGTGGCGGCGAGGCGGGTCGCCACGTCGTCGACGTCGGAGAAGAACGGAACGATGTCGGAGTACGTCTGCGTCACGCCGGGCCTTTCGGTTGTTCCAGAGAGGTGGTGGAGGCGGGTCAGGCCGGACGAATGTGCCCGTCGCCCTGGACGATCCACTTGGTCGAGGTGAGTTCCCGCAGCCCCATGGGGCCGCGGGCGTGGAGCTTCTGGGTGGAGATGCCGATCTCGGCTCCGAAGCCGAACTGCTCACCGTCGGTGAACGCGGTGGAGGCGTTGACCATGACGGCCGCTGCGTCCACCCGAGCCGAGAACGCACGCGTGGCAGCGAGATCCGATGCCACGATCGCCTCGGTGTGTCCCGTGCCGTACCTGTCGATGTGCGCGACGGCGGCATCCAGGTCGTCGACGACGGCGAGGGCGATGTCGTCGGAGAGGTACTCGTCGGCCCAGTCGTTCTCGGTGGCCGGAACGAGACCGGGAAGATCGCCGTGGACACGTACGCCGTTGTCCGACAACGCCTGCACCAGACGCGGCACCGCCACGTCGGCCACGGCGGCGTCGATCAGCACCGTCTCCGCGGCGTTGCACACGCTCACTCGACGTGTCTTCGCGTTGAGCAGGATGCGCTCGGCCATGTCGAGGTCCGCGGACGCGTGCACGTAGACGTGGCAGTTGCCGACACCGGTCTCGATGGTGGGCACCGTCGCGTCGCGCACCACCGCCGAGATGAGGCCGGCCCCACCGCGCGGGATGACGACGTCGACGAGTCCGCGAGCCCGGATGAGGTGCGTGACCGTCGCGCGATCCTCGCTGGACAGGAGTTGGACGGCGTCCGAGGGAAGGTCCAGCGCCGACAGGGCCGCCCGCAGAACACCCACCAGCGCGGCGTTCGATCGCGCGGCGGAGGACGACCCCCGCAGGAGGACGGCGTTGCCCGACTTCAGAGTGAGCCCGAACGCGTCGACCGTGACGTTGGGCCGGGCTTCGTAGATCATGCCGACGACGCCGAGCGGCACCGCGAGCTGCCGGATCTCGAGTCCGTTGGGCAGGGTCCGACCCTCGAGGAGCTCCCCCACGGGATCCGGCAGAGACGCCACCTGGCGCAGTCCGGCGGCGATGCCGTCGATGCGGTCGGGGGTCAGCCGCAGTCGGTCGAGCTGCGAGGGCGGGGTGCCGGACGCCTCGGCGAGTGCGAGGTCCTCGCTGTTGGCGGCGAGGATCGCGTCGGCGGAGGCCAGGACGGCGTCCGCCGCGGCGTGCAGCGCGTCGTCCTTGCGCGCGGTCGTCAGCAGAGCGAGTGCGCGCGCGGCGACCCGGGCGCGGGCAGCAGCGGCGTGCACGTCCGCTTCGAGAGCATCGGGGGTGGACACCTCGGCGCTGGTGGTGGCAGTCACGCCGTCCAGGGTAGGTCACGCTCCCACCAGCCCGTACGCCCGAGCGCACCCGGGACGATCCGGCCGACGGGAATGATCGCCCGGCCGAATTGTTCGTTCATCCTGAGCGCTGTCGTCGTGGACGGCGCGCGTGTAGGACGAGACGAGGAGATGACTGTGAGCCTGCTGTTCGAGCCCTTGACCCTGCGTGAGGTCACCTTCCCCAACCGGGTGTGGATGTCGCCGATGTGCCAGTACTCGGCGGACGCGGAGGGACCCTCGACGGGCGCGGTCACACCGTGGCACCGGACTCACCTCGTCTCGCGTGCCGTCGGCGGCGTCGGCCTGGTGATGACCGAGGCGGCGTCGGTGAGCCCGGAGGGCCGCATCACGCCGTGGGACCTCGGCATCTGGAACGACCAGCAGGCGAACGCGTTGGCCGAGGTGGTCACCGAGATCCGGCAGCACGGCAGTGTGCCCGCGATCCAGTTGGCCCACGCCGGTCGCAAGGCGTCCACCGACGCACCGTGGCGTGGCGGAAAGCCGCTGGCGGCGGACGACTCCCTCGCGTGGGAGACGGTCGGACCCAGCGCTGTCGAGTTCGGCCACTACCCGGCTCCGCGCGAGATGACGACCGCGGACATCGACAAGGTCGTCGACGACTTCCGCTCCGCCGCGGTACGCGCGCTGGCCGCCGGCTTCGACGTGGCCGAGGTGCACGCGGCGCACGGTTACCTGCTGCACCAGTTCCTGTCCCCGGCCAGCAACCACCGGACCGACGAGTACGGCGGCAGCTTCGAGGGTCGTGTCCGCCTGACCCTGCGCGTGGTCGACGCGATCCGCGAGGTGTGGCCGGCCGACAAGCCCGTCTTCGTGCGCGTGTCTGCGACCGACTGGACCGGCGAGGAGCGTGGCGTCGACTCCGAGGCCTGGACGCCCGACCAGACCGTCCTGCTCACCCAGCAGCTCGAGGATCATGGTGTCGACCTCGTCGACGTCTCCACGGGTGGCAACGTCGCGAAGGCGTCCATCCCCGTCGAACCCGGCTACCAGGTGCCGTTCGCCCGGCGCATCCAGAGCGAGACGCGCATCCCCGCGGCCGCTGTCGGACTGATCACCGAGCCCAAGCAGGCCGAGGACATCATCGGGTCCGGCGAGGCCGTGGCTGTGTTCCTGGCGCGCGAACTGCTGCGCGACCCCTACTGGGCCCGTCGTGCGGCACGCGAGCTCGGCGCGGACATCACCCCGGCCACACCTCCGCAGTACGAGCGGGCGTTCTGAGTCAGCGCTCGCGCGAGAACGACCATGTGCGGAGTCAGCGCTCGCGCGAGAACGACCATATGACCGCGGCCACGAGCTCGAGGGCGAGTCGCGCGGGTACCGGGTTGGCCGGCTCGATCATCGCCTGGGCCATCGCTCCTTCGTAGGCGGCGACGACACCCCGACCGAGGGTGTCGTCGTCCACCGCCACCTCGCGCCCGTGGGTCGCGAGACCGTGAACGATCATGGGACGCAGGGCGTCACGGAGCGCGGCCCGGTGCCCGGTCACCACGGCCGCCAGCCCCGGGTTCCGCGCCGCGTGGGCGCCGAACTCCGCCATGAGTACGTGCCACGACACGTCGCCGACCAGTCCGCTCAGCGCTGCCACGACGATCTCCTCGAAGGACCGTCCGTCGGACGCGTCGTACCCCAGGGCGTCGACCACTCCGCGTACCCGCGTGATCAGTCCCGACGCCTGTCGCGTCCACAGTTCGAGAAAGACCTCGTCCATCGACGAGAAGTTCGAGTAGAACGCTCCGCGAGTGAATCCCGCTCGCTCGCAGATCTGTTCCGGGGTCGATCGCCCGAAACCCCGTTCGACGAACACCTCGAGGGCGCCGTCCAGCACTCGCTCGCGAGTCTGTGCTCTGCTGCGAGTGGCGGTCCTGCCTGTTCTCGCGGTCACGTTGCCTGAAGTCGCCGCCATGATGCACTATCGTATCGAACGAGACGATACAGATGTGTATCGGTCCCCGAGAACATGCCGACGGAAGGCCCGCCATGTCCCCCGAAGCCGCTGCGCCCGCATTCCGGCGCCCCACCACCTGGGTGCTGCCGGTCGTCGCGGTCTCCGTCGTCATGTCGCTGCTCGCGGCGCTGTACCTCGGCGGCATCCTCGACCCCAAGGAGAACCTCCGCCACTTCCCGGTGGCACTGGTGGTCAGCGACGAGGGCGACGTGCTGCCGAACGGTGAGCAGGCGAACCTGGGGCAGCAGATCGGCCAGGGCATCGCGGACGGCATCGACGCGGAGAAGATCGATCTGAAGCAGGTCGGTATCGCGGAGGCGCAGAACCTCCTCGCGAACGGCGACGTCTACGGCGCGATCGTCGTGCCGAGCGACTTCACCAAACGAGTGTCGATCCTGACGCAGGCCTCCGTCGTGGCGGGCGACATCGAGCGACCCATCGTGACGATCATGACCAATCCGCGTGCCGGCACACTCGGTTCCTCCCTCATGACCACCATCGGCGACACGGCGCTCGACTCCGCGAACGGCACTCTGGGAGAACGACTCACGACGCAAGTGACCGAGGCACTGCCCGCGGGCGCCACCCTCTCCGGGGCCGCGGCCCTCACACTGGCTGCGCCGGTCGACATCGTCGTCACTCCCTACGACCCACTTCCGGACGGCACGGGGCTCGGGCTGTCCGCCTTCTACTACGCCCTGCTGCTCGTGCTCGCCGGCTTCACCGGCGCGATGATCGCCAGCGCTCTCGTCGACGGCGCACTCGGCTTCGTGCCGCTCGAGTTCGGCCCCACCTTCCTGCAGCGTCGCCGATCCACCGACAGTCGCCTGCGCGTGCTCGCCGCGAAATGGCTCACGATGGTGGTGATCGGGTTCGTGGTGTCCGGTCTCTACGTCGCGATCGCCACCGCACTGGGCATGCCGATCCCGAATGCGCTGGGCCTGTGGCTCTTCGGAGTGCTGGCGATCTCGGCCGTCGGGATCACCGCGGTGTCGGTGCTGTCGATCTTCGGCACTCCGGGGCTGATCCTCAACCTCGTCGTCTTCGTGATCCTGGGCCTGCCGTCCGCCGGCGCCACCATCCCGATCCAGGCGTCACCTGCGCTCTTCGGGTGGCTCGCGCAATTCGAACCGATGCATCAGGTGTATCTCGCCGTGCGCTCGATCCTCTACTTCGACTCACGCTGGAACTCGGGTCTCGCCCACGGACTCGGCATGACGCTGCTCGGGCTCGTCATCGGCCTGGTCCTCGGCGCTCTGGTGATCGCGATCTACGACCGCAAGGGATACGACCGGACGCCCGCGGTCACCGGGTCACCCGGCGACGAACCCGAGGGACTTGTCGACGACGTTGCGCAGCGGTCGGCCGGCCGCGAATAGTTCGGCATTCTCGGCGAAACCGGAGTAGAGCCGGTCGCGCCACCCCACGGTGTCACCGCTCATGTGTGCGGTCAGCAGCACGTGGTCGAGGGTCCACAGCACGTGCTCGGGTGGCAGCGGCTCGGTGTCGAACACGTCGAGGGCAGCTCCCCCGACGTGGCCGCTGCGCAGAGCGTCGACCAGCGCGTCGGTGTCGAGCAGTTCGCCACGACCCACGTTGATCGCGCGCACCCCGGGATCGGCCGCCGCGAGAACGTCGCGGCCGACCATGCCCCGTGTCGACGGTGTCAGCGGTGCGATGAGAACGAGGTAGTCGGCGCCGGGTACCACCGACGCGAGATCCGTACTGGCGTGGACGGTTCCGAAATCCGCATCACCCGTGCGAGCCGTCCGTCCGACCCCGGCGACGTCCATACCGACGGCACGCAACATGCGCGCCGTGGCCCGGCCGATACTGCCCGTTCCGATCACCAGAGCTCGACGCCCCGCGATGTTCTCGGTCTCCCGGCGCAACCATCGCGCCTGTCGGCCGAGTTCGACGGTGCCGCGCACGTCCTTCGCCAGAGCGAGCACGGACGCGAGCACGAACTCGGCGATCGGCACGTCGAACACCCCGCGCGCGTTGGTCACCACGACGTCGGACGCCGCGAGGTCGTCGAACAACAGCTTGTCCACCCCTGCTGCGGCGACGTGCACCCATTCGAGTGCGGAGCAGCGCGACCACTGGTCCCGGAGCGCCGACGAGAAGAAGTCCCACAGCAGGACCGCCTGCGCGCCGTCGACCGCATCGCCGAACGTGTCGGCGGTGGCATGCCGCACCTCGTACGAGGTGTCGAGTTCCTGCACCCGGTCGGGAAGGAGTCCGTCGTGCAGGACGGTGATGATCGGCCTCGCTCCGCCGTTCGTGCGGGAGGGGCTCACGGTCGCTGCTCCGTCATCAGTCGAGCGTAGGCCCGGGAGAGGCGAGCGACCTCGAGCAGGTCCACGGACTCGTCGGGCTGATGGGCCTGCGCCTCGAGATCACCGGGACCCAGCACGATGGTGGGCACTCCGAGGTCACGGGCGACGAACCCCCCGTCGCAGGACGCCGTCCACACCGCGGTCGACGGGTCCGGCGCACCCGTGGAGCGCAGCGCCGCCAGCGCCGACTCGACGAGCGGGCTCGACTCGTCGGTGAGGAATCCCGGCATCTCCATCTCGACGTACGCGTCGACGTCCAGATCCGTGACGAGGCGGGCCCGGCGGAGCAGGTCCACGACGACGGCGTCCACGTCGTCGTCCGGCAGCAGGCGACGATCGATCTCCAGCCGGCAGCGGCCCGCGACGATCGACGGTCCGGTCCCACCGTCGATCCGGCCGACGTTCCACGACGCGGCGCCGAGCACCGGGTGCGGCACAGCGGCCAGTTCCGCGTGCAGCCCGTCGATCTCGCCCACGACGCGGGCCGCCGCGACCACGGCACTGCGACCGTTCTCGGGCCGGCCGGCATGCGCGCTCCGACCGGTGACGGTGAGCACGATGTTCGCCGCTCCGCGGCACCCGACGATCACGGTGCCGGCCGTGGGTTCCGCCACGACGCATCCCGTGAAGGCCGGAGGCCGGCCGGTCTGGTCGGTACGGTCGGACACCCATGCCCGGATGCCCAGGCCCGTGTCCTCCTCGTCCACCACGCAGGCGAGTGTCACGGTGCGCGCCGGGACCACACCGCGCCGGGCCGGTGACCCCATCGCGGCGAGTACAGCGGCGAGACCACCTTTCATGTCGCAGGCGCCGCGTCCCACGATCCGACCGTCGTGCACCCGCGAGCGGAACGGGTCCCCGGTCCAGCCCTCCCCGGCGGGCACCACGTCCGAGTGCCCGAGGAACAGCAGGCCCGGGCCGGGCTCGCCGGGAAGGACCACCTCGACGTTCGGCCGCCCCGGCGACGCGTCGGTGACGACGGTCTGCAGACCGAGACTCTCTGCGATGCGGCAGATCTCGGCCACCACGGCGGACTCGTCGGGACCGGCGTCGATCAGCGCTCTCGTGATCCGCTCGACCGTCGCGACGTCGGTCGACGCGCGATCCTGCTGGAGGTCGGCCGCCGTCACAGTTCGGCTCGGGCCGCGTCCAGCGCACCCGCCAACCGCTGCACCCCGACGTCGATGCGCTCGGGGGTCGAGGACGCGAAGCACAGTCGCATCGCATCGCCGAAGAGGCCGTTCGCGGACAGCGCCGGACCCGGGATGAAGGCGACACCGTGCGCGAGTGCGATCTCGAACAGCCGCCGTGTGTCCACAGCGGCGTCGTCACCCACCAGCGTGACCCACAGGAAGAAGCCGCCCTCGGGATCGGTGGTGCGCACCCTCCCACCGAGGTGCCGCTCCAGGCTCGTCTGCATCGCGATCTTGCGGGGCAGGTAGATGTCCGCGAGGGACGCCAGGTGCTCGGTGAGCAGTCCCTGTCGCAGGAACTCGGCCACGATCCGCTGGTTCGGCACGTTGGTGCACGTGTCCATCGCCTGCTTCGCGTTGATGATCAACCGGCGAGCGGCGGGGTCCGCGTCCACCCACCCGACGCGCAGACCGGGGGCGATGAGCTTCGAGAACGTGCGCACGGAGAACACGAGCGGGTCGTCGGGAGCGAGCGCTCGCAGGCTCGGAACCGGATCTCCCTGGAAGCGGAGGTGGCCGTAGGGGTCGTCGTCGAGCACCACGGCGCCCCACTCGCGGGCGAGTTCCAGGAGCGCCAGTCGGCGCGGCAGCGACATGGTCGTCCCGGACGGATTCTGGAACGTCGGGATGGTGTAGATCATCGTGGGCAGTCGGCCCGCGCGGGCGACCAACTCGGGAAGCGCCTCGACGATCAGCCCGTCGGAATCCATCGGCGCCTCGAGGATGTCGCCACCGTAGCTGAGCACGGTCGCGGTGCCGTTCGTGTACGTCGGGCTCTCGACGATCACCAGATCGCCGGGGTCGACGAACAGCGTGCACGCGAGATCGAGCCCCTGCATGCCACCCGACGTGATGACCAACCGATCGGGAGACGTCGGTTCACCGAAGGCGTCGCAGAAGGCCACCAGCTGCTCGATCAGAGCCGGATCACCCTCTGTCGCACCGTAGTCGAAGGCATCTGCGGTCAGGACCCGGCCCGCGATCTCCGCCATCGCCGCGTGCGGAACCGCCTCGGCGGCGGGCGATCCCATGGCGAAGCGCACGATGTCGTGCTTCTGCGCGGCGAGCAGCGAGGTCGACGAGTCGATCATCGACCCGACGAGGTGATCGGTGCGCAGCGCCCACGGAAGCGTGGTCGTCTCGTACGTCTGTGCGTGCATGTCCGTCACTCCTTGACTGTCAGGCATCGCGGGTAGGCGGTGAAGGTGTCGATACCGGTGTCGGTGACCACCACGGACTCGGACACCTCGTATCCGTAACCGTCGAGCCACATACCGCCGATGACGTGGAACGTCATGTTGCGCTGCAGGATCGTGGCGTCGTCGCTGCGCAGGCTGATGGTGCGCTCGCCCCAGTCCGGCGCGTACGCGATGCCGATCGAGTACCCGATGCGGGAAGGCTTGTGAAATCCCGCCCGGCCCAGTTCACGGTTCCACGTCGCCGCGAGGTCACTGGTCTGCACTCCGGGCCTCATCTCCGCGAGCACGGCTCCGAGTGCGTCGTCGGTGGCGGCGGCGAGACCGGCCATGCGCGGGTCCGGTCGCCCGAGCGAGACCGTCCGCGCCATCGGGACGTGGTAGCGGCGGAACACCCCGGTCAGTTCCACCACGGTCGACTCCCCGTCCCGGAACGGCCGGTCGGTCCAGGTGAGATGCGGGGTGTCCGCACCCTCACCGGTGGGCAGCATCGGAACGATGGCCGGGTGGTCGCCGCCGAAGTCGTCCGTGCCGCGCACCTGCGCCGCGGAGATCGCCGCGGCGGCGTCGCACTGGCGCACACCGACGGCGATCGCGTCCATCGCGGTCGCCATGGCGCTCTCGCAGATCGCCGCCGCCCCGCGCATCAGCTCGATCTCGGTGTCCGACTTCACCGATCGCACCCAGTTCACCAGCTCACGAGAATCGACGAACCGGTACTCCGGCAGGCACTTCACGAGTGCTTCGAACGCCTTCGGGCTGAAGTAGTAGGAGTCCATCTCGAGCCCCACCTGGCCGTGCTCGAAGTTCGAGACCAGGCTCAGTCCGCGCAGCGTGTCGGCCACCCAGACGAAGGGATGGGTGTCCGGCCGTTGGACCAGGGTCTCCGGATAGCCGAACACCTGGTCGTCGGGAAGCCACGACGTGCGTGAGGCGCCGTGCGCGTCCATGGCGCGGGCGAAGAACAGCATGTCGCCCTCGGCCGGCACGAAGAGCACCTGCGGGGTGTAGAACGACAGGGCGTTGTAGGCCGTCAGATAGTAGATGTTCGACGGATCGGTGATCATGAGCGCCGCGAGACCCCGCTCGGCCATGACGGCACGCACGGCAGCGAGGCGGGAGCTGTGTTCGGCCGTACTGATCGTGTCGATCATGCTGTACCCCTGACAGTTTCGAGGTTATCCGGGTTCCTGGAGCGAGCGTAGGTGCTCGCACCCACGGGCGCAGCGCGAGTGACTACGCGGTCTCCGCCGACTCACGTAGCGACGCCGTCAGATCGTGCACGGCGGTGTCCATGTGTTCGCGCAGAGCAGGTTCGAGCCGGGCCCAGTCCTGCGCTCGCAGCAGATCGACGAGCAGCGTGTGCTCCTCGATCAACGCGTCGGGCCGGTGGTACGCGGTCTCGAGGTTGGCCATGCAGATGCGGGCCTCGGCGGCGAGCGTCGCGTACATCCGGCCCATCCGGCTGTTGCCCGTCGCCGCGACCAGTGCGGTGTGGAACGCGAGATCCCGCTCCGCCACCGACCGCCAGTCGCCCCGGTCGATGGCCGGCTGCATCTCGACCACGATGCGCGACAACGCGTCCGCGACGCGTCCGGAGTCACCACGCCGCAGAACGGTGAACGCGGCACCGATCTCGATGGCCGCGCGCGCCTGGTAGATCTCGGCGACGTCGGACTCACCCAGCTCGACGACGAAGACGCCGCGATTGCGGAAGGAGACGAGCAGCCCCTCCTGACTCAGCCGCTGCAGCGCCTCGCGAACGGGTCCGCGGGAGACGGCGAGTTCGGTCGCGACCGTCGCCTCGTGGACCTGCTCCCCCGGTGCGAACGATCCGTCGATGATGCGCTCGCGCAACTGGTCCGCGATGACGATCGACGTGGTGCGGGCGTCGAGAGGCGTCAGCCGTCGAGTGGCCGTCACAGCGTCCGCCCCGGCCGACGCGGCACGGCGAAGTACTTCACCTCGAGGAACTCGTCGATGCCGAGACGCCCGCCCTCACGTCCCAGTCCGGACTGCTTGACCCCGCCGAAGGGTGCCGCGGGGTTGGACACCAGCCCGGTGTTGAGACCGACCATGCCCACCTCGAGACGCTCGCCCAGATCGAAGGCCCGGTCGACGTCACGAGTGAACACGTAGCCCACGAGACCCCACTCGGTGTCGTTGGCGATGCGCACCACCTCGTCCTCGTCGTCGAAGGTGATGATCGCGGCGACCGGCCCGAAGATCTCGGTGTGCACGATCTCGGCGTCGGGTGGAACGTCCACCAGCACCGTCGGAGGGTAGAAGTATCCCGGCCCCTCCGGCGTGGCACCGCCGGTCAGGACTCGCGCCCCGCGTCTCACCGCGTCGTCGACGAGGCGCTGCACCTTCGCGCGGCCCTCCGCATCGATCAGCGGGCCGACCCGGACACCCTCGTGCGCACCGTCTCCCACGGTCAGCTCGGCCATCCGCGCGGTCAGCTGCTCCGCGAAGGTGTCGACGACGGACCGATGGACGAACAACCGGTTGGCGGCGGTGCAGGCCTCCCCCATGTTGCGCATCTTGGCGATCATGGCTCCGTCGAGCGCCGTCCCCAGATCGGCGTCCGCACAGACGACGAGGGGCGCGTTCCCGCCCAGTTCCATCGACGTCCGCATGACGGTGGACGCCGCCTGGCCGAGCAACAGCCTGCCGACGGCGGTGGAGCCCGTGAAACTCAGCTTCCGAGCCACGCCGCTGCGCAACCACGGTTCGACGACGCCACCCGCGTCCGAGGTCGTGACGATGTTGAGGACGCCGTCCGGCAGTCCGGCCTCCTGGAAGATGCGGGCCAGAGCGAGCGAGGTGAGCGGTGTCTGTTCGGCTGGCTTGAACACCATGGTGCATCCGGCGGCCACAGCGGGCCCGATCTTGCGGGCACCCATGGCCAGCGGAAAGTTCCAGGGCGTCACCAGCACACACGGTCCCACCGGTACTCGTGTGACCACCATGCGCGTCGACCCGTCGCCGGTCAGGGTGTGATCGCCGGCGATGCGGACGGCCTCCTCGGAGAACCAGCGAAGGAACTCGGCTGCGTAGGCGACCTCGCCGCGCGCCTCGGCGAGCGGCTTGCCCATCTCGGCGGTCATCACGGCGGCGAGGTCCTCCGTCCGCTCGACCACGAGGTCGAACGCACGGCGCAGCACGACGCTCCGCTCCCGCGGCGACGTCGCCGCCCACGCAGACTGGGCGGCGCTCGCGGCATCGAGAGCCAGAGCGGCGTCGGCGGGCCCCCCGTCGGCGACGCGCGCGATGGTCTCGCCGGTGGCAGGGTTCTCGACGTCGAACGTGCGGCCGTCCACCGCGTCCCGCCATCGACCACCGATCAGAATGCTGCGATCGGCCACCGGCACGGGTCGGTCGACCGTCGTCGTCACGACCGAACTCCCAGCGCCGCGTCGCACGCCTCCGCGATGCGCTCGAGTCCCAGCTCGACCTCGTCCCGCGTCACCACGAGGGGCGGGATGATGCGCACCACGTTGCCCAGCGCACCGCACGTCAACAACAGGAGATCGCGGTCCAGAGCTGCCTTCTGCAGAGCGAGCGCGGCGCCCGGATCGGCGTCCCCGGCGTCGTCGACGAACTCGAATGCCGCCATCAGACCGAGCCCGCGGGCATCTCCGATCTCGTCGTGCCGAGCCGCGATCTCACGCAGTCCACCGAGAAGCTGCTCCCCGCGCAGACGGGCGTTCTCCACCAGGCCCTCGTCCTCGACCACGTCGAGCGTGGCGACGGCGGCCGCCGCGGCCACCGCGTTCCCGCCGTAGGTGCCGCCCTGCGATCCCGGCAGGGCGGTACTCATGAGGGCGGTCGAGGCGGCGATCGCGGAGATCGGGAAGCCGCTGGCGAGACCCTTGGCCGTGATGAGAACGTCCGGGGTGGAATCGGAGAACTGGTGACCCCAGAACTTCCCCGTGCGGCCCACTCCCGCCTGGACCTCGTCCACGATGAGTACGATGCCGTGCCGATCGGCTCGCTCTCGGAGTCCGTCCAGGAACGCCGGCGGGGTGGGAAGGTAACCACCGTCGCCCAGGACCGGCTCGATGATGAACGCCGCGGTGTCGGCGACGGCGGACACGGTCTGCAGCAGGTAGTCGAGCTCGCGCAAGGCGAAGGTCACCGCGGTGTCGAGGTCCCAGCCGTACCGGAACGCGTACGGGAACGGCGCGATGTGGACGCCGCCCATCATCGGAGCGAAGCCGGACCGGAACTTGGTCCCGGCTGTGGTGAGTGTCGCCGCGGCGACGGTGCGACCGTGGAAGCCGCCGTGGAACGCGATGATGTTCGGGCGGCCGGTGGCCATGCGCGCCAGACGAATCGACGCCTCGACGGCCTCGGACCCCGAGTTGGCGTAGAACACGCTGTCCAGGCCGACCGGCAGGACGGTGCCGAGCTTCTCGGTCAACTCGAGCAGAGGCGTGTGCATGACGGTCGTGTACTGCGCGTGGATGATCTTGCCGACCTGCTCGCGCGCCGCCGCGACCACGCGCGGATGGCAGTGTCCGGTGCTGGTCACGCCGATACCCGTGGTGAAGTCGAGGTAGCGGCGCCCGTCGGTCCCGGTGATCCAACTTCCCGACGCGTGATCCACGACGATGGGTGTGGCCTGCTTCAGGGCGGGCGACAGCCGAGCGGTGTGAGCACTGGTGGAGGCGTCGGCTGTTCGAGGCACGAATGCTGCTGCAGTCATGCCCTCACTGTCGAGGACGATCGTCCGATTGTCAACAATCTGCAATCAGCCGCGCGTCAGCAGCCTTCCCTGCGGTGGACCGTCGAGATCGATGCGTCGTCCGGCGAGCCAGGTCGAGCGCACACAGCCCGTCACCGTGCGGTCGTCGTACGCACTCACCGGATTCCTGTGCCTCAGTTCCTCCGCGTGCACGACGAACTCCTGGTCCGGTGCGAACACCGCCAGGTCGGCGTCCTTGCCCACCGCGATCGCGCCCTTGCTCTCCAGTCCGACCTGAGCAGCCGTCGCCGCGGACATCCACCCGACGACGTCGGCGAGAGAGTGCCCACGCCGACGGGCCTCGGACCACACGGCGGCCAAGGACACCTGCAGCGAGGCGATGCCGCCCCACGCGACACCGAAGTCGCCGATGTCGAACCGCTTGAGCTCCGTGGTGCACGGCGAGTGATCGGTGACCACCGTGTCGATCACGCCGTCGGACAACGCCTGCCACAACGCGTCCCGGTTGTCGGCCTCCCTGATGGGCGGGCAGCACTTGAACTGGGTCGCCCCGTCCGCGATCTCCTCCGCCGCGAACGACAGGTAGTGCGGGCAGGTCTCGGCAGTGATCCGCACACCGTCCTTCTTCGCCGCCGCCACGAGCGGCACGGCGTCGGCACTCGACAGGTGCAGGATGTGGACGCGGCATCCCGTCCGCCGCGACGCCGCGATCACGTCGGCGATGGCCGTGTTCTCCGCGGCGCGCGGTCGCGACGCCAGGAAACCGGCGTAGTCCCGGCCGCCGGCGTTCTCGGAGTCGGCGATGATCTGCGCGTCCTCGGCGTGCACGATCAGCAGTCCGTCGAACGAGGCGATCTCCCGCATCGCCTCCTCGAGCTCGGCGGGCGAGAGAGGCGGGAACTCGTCGACACCCGAGTGCAACAGGAAGCACTTGAAGCCGAAGACACCGGCCTCGTGCATCGCGCGCAGGTCCGGGACGTTGCCGGGTACGGCGCCACCCCAGAAGCCGACGTCGATGCGAGCCTCGGGCTCGGCCACCGCTCGTTTGACGTCGAGTGCGTCGGTGGAGACCGTCGACGGAATACTGTTGAGCGGCATGTCGATCAGGGTCGTGATGCCCCCGGCGGCCGCGGCGGCCGTCGCACTCGCGAAACCCTCCCACTCGGTGCGACCGGGCTCGTTCACGTGCACGTGGGTGTCCACCAGGCCCGGGAGCAGTACCTCGTCGTCGGCCAGGTCCACGACGACGTCCGCATCGACGGGATCGTCGTGACCCACGACGGCGACGATGCGGCCGTCCCGCACCCCCACCGTGCACGCCGTCTCGGTACGGGAACCGTCGGCCGCGGTCACGACCGCACGGCGCGCGCGGAACGCGAGATCCCACGCGCTCATGCCGGGGCCTGCTCGGCGAGGAGTGCGCGGTGTTCGGCGGGAAGCCCGTCCCACCAGGCGGCGCGCGCGTCGACGCGGCCACGCTCGTCCGGATCGCCGAACAACCGCAGCCGGGACAGACCCCCGTCCGGGTAGACGTCGAGGCGCAGATGTGTTGCGGCAGGGGCGCCGTCGAGAAGGAACAGGTGCCGCGTGTCGGGCTGGACCGCCGTACGCGGCAGGACCTCGGCCCACGCGGACGGATCCGCGACGTCGGCGACCCGATCGTCGACGGTGCTCAGTCGCACCCAGCCCGGGGCGTTGCCGACGTAGTACGACGTGTCCACCTCCACGTGCCGCGGCACCCCGGCGACAGCGAGAGCGAACGTCGCGTGGTCGTTTCCGCCGCCTCGCCGACGCGAGTTCTCCCACCCCTCACCCATGTTCCGGGCACGGCCGGGCAGGATGATGTTGGCCGGAGACGCGTAGAACGCGTCCGAGCACTCCACGAGCCGCCCACCGTGTTCCGCCGCCAGCAGATCGACCGTTCCGGTCAGGAACCGCGGGTCGGGCACCACCTCGCCGTGCACCCGCAACCGCGCCACTCCCCCGTCCGGATAGATCGACAACCGGACGTGGGTCCAGCGACGGGTATCGGTCACGGGATACAGATTCGCCGTGTCACCGTCGGCCGGCGACTTCTCGACGATGGTGTGCCACTGCACCGTCGACAGTTCCTCGGCCGAGGGGTAGCCCTCGACGGACGCGGCCTCGACCGACACGAACGGCGGATAGTTGCCGCGGAAGAACGCGGTGTCCACGACGACGCCGTGCACGATGCCCGCCGCACCCAGCCGCACGAGAGCCCAGTCGTGCCCGTCGTCGCGTCGGCGGCGGGTCTCCCAGCCGTCGTACACCTTGCCCTTGTGGCCGAACTCCGACGGATCGAAGAACGGCGCCGTCGGCTTGATCAGGTTCTCGCGCTGGGCGAACAACTCGTCGTTGGCGGCGCTCACCGACCCGCCCAGAGCGCGCGAGGCGAGATCGGGAAAGAGGAGGAAGTCAGCAGCGGCGGACACGACTCATGCTCCCGCGGAGACGGTCTCGTCCGGATCGGGAAGCCCGCGATAGGCACGCCACCCACCGAGATCCGTGATCTCGGTGAGCTCGGCGGACAGCGAGTCGACCAGGCCCGGTCGCAGCACCACGGCCATCACCGACCGTCCGTCGGCGAGCTCGATGACCGAGAGTTCGAGTTCGACGGGCTCCTCCGGCAGGAAGTCGGTGCGGATGTTCTCCATCGGGACGTCGTACAGCTCACCGGCGATGGAGGCGCCACCGGTCTCGGTCAGCAGCAGGCCGGGGAACTCGTCGCGCACCGCGAAGAACCGGTAGTTCGGCGCCGTCCGCACCGAGCCGAGGAAGGTGTGACTGGAGACGTTGTGGTGCAGGTTGCCGCCACGCATGGCGCCTCCGTTGCAGAACAGTTCGGCCATGGTGTGGGTCCGGTCCTCTCGTTCGGTTCACGCTCGTGCGCTGCCAACGTAACCGAGTTCGCGATATATCTTCCGGCCTGCGGAGCGGGTCTACTCTGAGCGACGCCGAACCCCGTTCCCGTCGAACTCCGGAGCTGCCGTGCGCATCCTCGTCGTCAACGTCAACACGACGCGATCCATGACCGAGGCCATCGGTGCGCGCGCCCGCGAGATCGCGTCGCCGGGCACCACCGTGGTCGCGCTGACGCCGGCGTTCGGGGCCGAGTCGGTGGAGGGCAACTACGAGTCGTACCTCGCCGCCGTCGCGGTCATGGAGACCGTTCGCGCGTACGCGGAACCGTTCGACGCCGTCGTGCAGGCCGGCTACGGCGAGCACGGCCGCGAGGGCCTGCAGGAGCTGCTCGACGTTCCCGTCGTCGACATCACCGAGGCCGCGGCGAGCACCGCGATGTTCCTGGGGCGTTCGTACTCGGTGGTGACCACCCTCGATCGCACGGTCCCGCTGATCGAGGACCGACTGCTCGTCGCGGGCCTGCACACCCGCTGCGCGTCGGTCCGCGCCAGCGGCCTCGGGGTGCTCGACCTCGACCGTGATCCCGATGCCGCGGTGCGCGCCGTGGTCGACGAGGCGGAGCGCGCGGTGCGCGACGACCGAGCCGAGGTGATCGTCCTGGGGTGCGGCGGAATGTCCGGTCTCGACGCCGCCGTGCGGGCCAGGGTCGACGTTCCCGTCGTCGACGGGGTGACCGCGGCGATCACCGTCGCCGAGGGGCTGGTCCGGCAGGGTCTCCGCACGTCCAAGGTGCGCACGTTCGCGCCGCCGCGGAGCAAGTCGTTCGTGGACTGGCCGCCCGCTCGTCGAGACGGCTCGGGTGTCCGAACCACCCGTTAGTGTCGTGCACCATGGCCGATCTTGACACCGCACGTCCCCGCATCACCATCGTCGGCAGCATCAACATGGACCTCGTCGCCCGCACCCCCACGCTGCCCGCACCGGGTGAGACGGTCCTCGGCAGCGCGTTCCGCACCTCCCCCGGCGGCAAGGGCGCCAATCAGGCGGTCGCCGCCGCTCGGGCCGGCGCCGAGGTGGTCTTCGTCGGAGCAGTCGGCTCCGACACCTTCGCGCTCGAACTGCGCGAGACCCTCGTCGGGGCCGAGGTCGACGCGTCGCTGCTGCGCGAGGTCGAGGGCGCGAGTGGCGTCGCTGTCATCACGGTCGACGACGCCGCGGAGAACTCCATCGTCGTCGTGGGCGGTGCCAACGAGACCCTGACCGAGCTCACGGCGGAGGAACTGGCTGCCGTCGCCGAAGCCGACGTCCTGCTGTGCCAACTCGAGACGCCCGTCGCGACGGTCGTCGCGGCGGCGCGACACGCGCGGGCCAACGGTACGCTCGTGTTCCTCAATCCGTCACCGGTGCAACCGCTCTCCGACGATTTGCTGGGTCTCGTCGACGTCGCGATCGTCAACCGCGACGAGGAGAACGCCCTGGGGGTCGACGCACTCGCCCGCATTCCGCACGTGGTCACCACGCTGGGGGCCGACGGTGCCCGCCATCGCAGCGCCGACGGCGTCGTCACCGCCCATCCCTCGCCCGCCGTCGAGGCCGTCGACACCACGGGCGCCGGCGACGTCTTCGCCGGCACGCTGGCCGCCGCGTGGCGCGACGGCCCCGCCGCCGCGGTTCGGCGCGCGTGTGCGGCAGGGGCCGTGGCCACCACGCGCGACGGCGCCGGGTCCTCGGCTCCCACCGTCACCGAGGTCGACCGGGCTCTCGCCGGGACGCGTGACGCATGAGTACCCGTGAGCGCGCACAGGAGCTGCTGACCGACCTCGCCGGCCCCGATGCCGTTCTCCGTGAGGACCAGTGGACGGCGATCGAGGCGCTCGTCGTCCATCATCGACGCGCACTCGTCGTGCAGCGCACCGGATGGGGAAAGTCGGCCGTGTACTTCATCGCCGCACGCCTGCTGCGCGAGCAGGGGCTCGGACCGACCGTCATCGTGTCGCCTCTGCTCGCGCTCATGCGCAACCAGGTCGCTGCGGCCGAGCGCGCCGGGGTCACCGCCGCCACCATCAACTCGGGCAACGTCACCGAGTGGGACGACGTCCACGCACGCGTCGCGGCCGGTGAACTGGATGTGCTGCTGGTGAGCCCGGAGCGGCTGAACAATCCGGACTTCCGCGATCAGGTGCTGCCCTCGCTCTCCGCGGACGCGGGGCTCGTCGTGGTGGACGAAGCGCACTGCGTCTCCGACTGGGGTCACGACTTCCGGCCGGACTATCGCCGCATCAGGTCGCTCATCGCCGAGTTGCGCGAGGGGGTCCCCGTTCTCGCCACCACGGCCACCGCGAACGATCGGGTGGTCGAGGACGTCGCGGCACAGCTCGGTGTCGGCGGGGCCGACACCACCGTCCTGCGTGGCGGTCTCCAGCGCGAGTCGCTGCACCTGTCCGTGGTCACCATCCCCGATCCGACGGCGCGCATAGCCTGGCTCGCCGACCATCTCGAGACCCTGCCCGGCTCGGGCATCGTCTACTCGCTGACGGTCGCGGGAGCCAACGACCTCGCGGCGCTGCTGCGCGATCGAGGAATGGAGGTGGCCGCCTACACCGGCCAGACCGATCCGACGGAACGCGAAGCGGCGGAACAGGATCTGCTGCAGAACCGTGTGAAGGCGCTGATCGCGACCTCGGCGTTGGGCATGGGTTTCGACAAACCCGATCTGGGGTTCGTCGTGCACGTGGGTGCACCGTCGTCGCCCATCTCCTACTACCAGCAGGTGGGCCGCGCGGGACGCGCCACCGAGCGCGCCGACGTCGTCCTCCTGCCCGGTCCGGAGGACCGGGAGATCTGGAGCTACTTCGCGTCCGTCGCCTTCCCTCGCGAACACGTCGTACGTCGGGTGCTCGAGGTGCTGGACACCGAGCGCGCCCAGTCCACCCAGGCTCTCGAACCGCTCGTCGAGCTCGGACGCACTCGGCTCGAGATGGTGCTCAAGGTCCTCGACGTCGACGGTGCCGTCCGGCGGGTCAAGGGGGGTTGGCTCGGCACCGGGGAACACTGGCACTACGACCGGGAGCGCTACGAACGACTCGACGAGGCACGGCTGTCCGAGCAGCGCGCGATGATCGAGTACCAGAGCACCGACGAGTGCCGGATGGCGTTCCTGCGCCGGCAACTCGACGATCCGTCCCTCACCGGGGATGCGGAGGCGGACCGGTGCGGGCGCTGCGACAACTGCACCGGGCAGCACCTCTCCGCGGACGTGTCGGCCGATCACGTGGAGTCGACCCGTCGCCGTCTCGATCGACCCGGGCTGGACCTCGCCATCCGCAAGCAGTGGCCGACGGGACTGAAGAAGGTCGGCGTCGAGCTGTCGGGGAAGATCACCGACGGCCCGGAGACCGGCCGCATCCTCGGCCGCCTCACCGACCCGGTGTGGGGACCACGCCTGCGCGCGCTGACGGACGGCGAGGACGGTCCGGCACCCGACGGGCTGGAGGCCGCGTGCATCAAGGTCCTCGCGGAGTGGACGTGGGACGAGCGGCCCACCGGGCTGATGGTCATGGAGAGCGACTCCCGACCGGCGCTGTTGAACGACCTCGGGGAGCGTCTGGCGAGGGTCGGCAGGCTGGAGCCACTGGGCGTTCTGCACCGTCGGCCCGATGCCCGGCCCGTCTCGGGCGCGAACTCGGCGTTCCGCGTCGCCTCGTTGGTGGACGCCTTCGAGGCACCCGATCTGACGGCGCATCGCGGACCCGTCCTGCTGCTCGATCTCTCCACCGACACCGGGTGGACGCTCACCGTGGCGGCGCGGGCGCTCCGGCAGGCGGGGGCCGATGCGGTGCTTCCGTTCGCGTTGATCGGGCGCGGGTAGGCCGGAGGCCGGCCGGGGATGAGCGGGTAGGCCGGAGGCCGGCCGGGGATGAGCGGGTAGGCCGGGTAGGCCGGGTAGGCCGGGTAGGCCGGGTAGGCCGGGTAGGCCGGGTAGGCCGGGTAGGCCGGGTAGGCCGGGTAGGCCGGAGGATGGACAGAAGGGGTGACTGTCGGCGCGCGACTAGTGTGACGAGGTGACGACAGCTACTCCCGATGCACCAGGTCGGCTCCCCAATCTCCGCCTCCTCTGGACCTTCATCCGCCCGCATCGCCGGTTGTTCCGGTTCGGTCTGCTCCTCGGTCTGCTGGTCACCGCGTCGTCCCTGGCCACTCCGCTGGTCACCAAGCGACTGCTGGACTCCTTCGACGTCCCGGGCGCCACGCGGTCGGCCATCGTCCTGTTGGTCGGGCTCCTCGTCGTGGGGATCATCGTGGGTCTGGCTCAACGTCTGCTCCTGGGAACCATGGCAGAACGCGTCGTGCTCGAGGCGCGATCATCGATGGTGCGGCGGTTCTTCGGCGCCACCATCCCGGCGGTCACCGCTCGTCCCGCGG
Organism: Rhodococcus sp. NBC_00294; assembly: GCF_036163995.1. Lineage (NCBI taxonomy): Bacteria > Bacillati > Actinomycetota > Actinomycetes > Mycobacteriales > Nocardiaceae > Rhodococcus > Rhodococcus sp. NBC_00294. Next base: position 2,394,870 of record NZ_CP108043.1, on the reverse strand, counting down.
GCGAGATGCTCACGCGGGTCACGTCCGACACGATGCTGCTCCGCGAGGCGTCGTCCTGGGCGCTGGTCGAGATCGTCAACGGCAGCATCGCGATCGTGGGTGTCATCGTGCTCATGGCGACCCTCGACCTCCCCCTCCTCGGGACGGCTCTGCTCGGCATCGGTCTCATCGGTGTCGCCGCCGGGTTCCTCATGCCGAAGGTGGCTCGCGCTCAACGCAATGCACAGGAGGCGATGGGTCGGCTCGGCGGCATCCTGGAGGGCGCGTTGCGCGCCGTTCGCACGGTCAAGGCCAGTCGGGCGGAGAGTCGTTCGAGCGAGCTGGTCATCGAGGAGGCCCGCGTCTCGGCGTCCTACGGTATCCGGGCAGTGCGTCTCGAGGCCTGGGCGTGGACCATCACCGGTTCCGGGATCCAGCTCACCATCATCGCGGTGCTCGGCGTGGGCGCGTATCGGGTGAGCTCGGGAGCGCTGGCCGTCTCCAGCCTGGTCGCGTTCCTGCTCTACGCGTTCCAGTTGGTGGGTCCGGTCGCCCAGCTCACGCTCTACGTCTCGCAGCTGCAGCGCGGCATCGCCGCCGCGGCCCGCATTCGTGAGGTGCAGGTGATGGACCTCGAGAAGGAGGCGCCCACCGCGGTCGCGGACCTGCCGGCGAGCGCGGAGGTCTCGGCGCTCACCCTCACTCGGGTCACGGCCGGGTACGGCGACGAGGGCGCCGCGGTGAACGCGATCGACATGAGCATTCCGTCGCGCGGCCACACCGCCGTCGTCGGGCCGTCGGGCGCCGGCAAGACGACGCTGTTCTCGTTGATCCTGCGCTTCCTCGAACCGCGGGACGGCGAACTCGCCCTGAACGGTGTCCCGTACTCGGCCTTGTCCCACAGTCAGATCCGCGCGCGCATCGGCTACGTCGAGCAGGCCACACCCACACTGCCGGGCACGATCGCCGACAATCTCCGGCTCACCCACCCGGACGCGACCGACGCCGAGCTGTGGGCGGCACTCGAACGCGTGCGGCTGGCCGAGAAGATCGAGCTGTTGCCGGCGGGTCTCGCCACCGAGTTGCGCGACTCGGCGGTCTCGGGCGGCGAGCGTCAGCGCATCGCGTTGGCCCGTGCCATCGTCCGCCCACCGGACATCCTGCTGTTGGACGAGGCCACCGCGCAGGTGGACGGCATCACCGAGGCCGCCATCCACGACGCCATCCGCGACCTGTCGGTGCACGGTGCCGTGGTGACCATCGCGCACCGCCTGTCGACGGTCATCGACGCGGACACCATCTTCGTGCTCGAGCGCGGACGTGTCCGGTCGAAGGGAACGCACCGCGAGCTGCTCGACACCGACACCCTGTACCGGGATCTCGTCGAGGCGCTACGTATCGCCGTCTGACGCCGCGGCCACCAGCCGTCGGGCCGTCTCGTCGGCCGACGTCGGATCGGTGTCGACGGCGGTGACGCGCACCCCGGTGCCGACCAGGTCGCCGGCAAGTTGCGCGGCGAGCCGATCGATGACGACGGAGGCCAGCGACGACGCGTCCAGCCCCGCGTCGCCTGCGGTCGGCAGGCAGCGCGGAACGAGGATGAGACCGGAGTGCTGGCACACCATGTGCCGTGCGGCCGCCCGCGCGGTGATGAAGTGGGCACGCAGCGCGTCCAGGACCGGACGTTCGAGATCCGCGACCTCGGTGCGATCGAGCCGACGCGCCGACGCTTCGGAGGGGGTCGCACGCGACGCCCGGCCAGGGACGATGACGTCGATCGACACGTCGATGCTCCCGGAACAGGCGGCGACGACGTCCACGTACTCGTCGACGTCGACCTCGTCCAGCACGTCGATGACGGCCGCCTCGGCGTGGCCACCGTCCGCGCGGATGATGTCGACGACGTGCTGCATCTTCGTCCGGGAGCGGCCCGCGAGGTGCACGCGCGCTCCGTCGCGGGCCAGGGCGACGGCCAGCCGGCTCCCGACGACACCGCCGCCCCCGTAGATCAGTGCGTTGGCTCCGTCGAGCAGCACGTCACGCTCCTCCGCCCACCCGGCGCCGACAGGTATTCCTGCCGCGGGATCGTCCGGCCGGTGGTCCTAGCGTACGGAGGACGAGACGCTGTCGTCCTCGGTTCGGTCGGCCTCGTCGGCGTCGTTCTCGACAGCCGCATCGGCGCCGTGGTCGACCGGTTCCGCGTCGTCGATCGTGCGATGCGCGGCCAGGACGGCCACCGATACAGCCACCGTGACCAGTGCGGCGATCACCGACACGAGCGAGGTGACGATGCTTCCGCCCGCGGCGGCGTTCTCCAACGACCGGACCAGTTGGCCGAGGGGGGTGAAGAGTCCGACCGTGTCGGGCAGACCACCGACCCCGCGCAGGACCAGCCCGCCGAGCACCACCTGGACGAGCCCGAGGACCCCGAGCACCACTCCGGCACGGACGGCTCCGAGTGCGGTGCGCAATGCACGGGCCGCGGTGGCCACCGCGGCGACCCAGACTCCGATCAGGACGGTCGAGACCATCGAGCCCGAGAGACTCGCGCCGGTGTCGGCGAACGTCAGGGCCAACACCATCGTCGACGCGGTGGCCACCGCCCCCAGGACCGCGGCGCGGGCGCGCGGGACGAAGAATCCGACGAGCGCTGCTGCGACCAGCGCGAACGCCGCCGCGAGGTACGGCCACGCGTCCGAGGCGGACCGCACCACGTACGAGGTACCGCCGCCGGCCGGGTCGGGTTCGATCCGCTCTGCTGCCGGCAGTGAGGTGGACGCTTTCTCCACGTTGGTGCGCAGGGTGGAGAACATGGTCTCCATCGGGCCGACTCCCCCGACCAGGCGCGTGGTGCCGTCGACGAGGCGTACCCCGCCGTCGTCGAGCAGGACGAGGCCGTCGCGCAGCTGCGCGGATCCGTCGGTGGCACGCACCATGCCGTCGACGAACTCCGAGGACGGATCGTCGAGTTGGTACGCCACGGTGCGCGCACCATCGCGCAGCGTCTGCAGGTCGGTCATCACCCCGGCGTTCAGTCCCTGGGTGCGCAGCAGGTCGAGGACCGGCCGCAGCTGATCCGCGGACGCGGCGGCGCCCGGATCGGTGGACGCGGCGAGCGAGTCGAGAGTCTGCTGCACGATCAGTTCGATCTGGCCCTGCGCGGCTCCGACGCCGGTGAGCGCACCCACCACGCGATCGACTCCTCCGCTCACCTGCGACGAGCCGTCACCGAGCTGCCAGAGGCCGGCTCGGAGCTGGGTCATGCCGTCGGCGAGTTCGGCCGAGCCGTCGCGGGCCTGGTGCAGGCCGTCGGACATCTGGTGAGCGCCGTCGTCCAGCTCCACGCTGCCGTCGGACAGCTCGGCCATACCGCCACTCAGGATCTGCAGCGGCAGGACCGTGTTGGTCAGGGCGGCCCGACTCGACGCGAGCGGGTCCGTCGTGGACCCGCCCGCAGTGGCGGCGACGGAAACGGTGCCGGTGGTGGCGGGGCGATCGGTCTGCGAGACCCAGAACACTCCGGCCGCCACGGTGGGGAGCAGAACGGCGAGCACCATCGCGACGGGGGTCGAGCTGGCTGCACCGACACGTGCAGCGGCGCCTCGCAGTCGGGCGGGCCGGGGAAGTCTGACCGTGGGAGTCATAGTGTGCCGGACATTAGCCATCACCGAACGGGAACGGTGGGTGCCTCGCCGGGCTCTGACCATTTATTTCACCGTCGTCGAGACCATTCAGTCTTGATCACCCTGTTCACACTGGTCACAGCAGCCCCACGCCGCGGTGCCGCTGCGAGGGTTCCCGCGCCTCCCGCGGACCACGGCAGGCCCCCGAGTCGCCGACGAACGCATCGTCGTGTGACCACACTCACAAGGGGCGAACGTACTGGCGATAGGCGTGCCATTCTCGTGCCTGACGACGAGGGCGCCTGACATGTCCGGTCAGCCTTGTTACGTTCGTCTGCAATATGACGCCAGTGTTACAGAGAGCCGCCCCGACCGACGACATCGATTTCTCGTTCCGCCCACCACGCGTGGCCGACGGGACGCGATTGTGGGAGATCGCGAGGGACTCCCGAGTACTGGACGTCAATTCCAGTTACTCGTACGTGCTGTGGTGCCGCGATTTCTCCGACACCTCGATCGTGGCAGTGGACGCCGACGACCGTCCGGTCGGCTTCGTCACCGGATACATCCGTCCCGACGCCGACGACACCCTGTTCGTCTGGCAGGTGGCGGTCGACTCCGACCAGCGCGGGCACGGCCTGGCCGTGCGCATGCTGCAGGGCCTCGTCGACCGCACCACCCCACGCGGAGCACGCCTCCTCGAGACCACCATCAGCCCCGACAACGACGCGTCGATCGCCCTCTTCACATCTCTGGCGCGACGACGCGACACCACCATCACCCGACGAGATCTGTTCGCAGCGAAGGACTTTCCCGACAGCCACGAGCCGGAGGACCTCTACACGGTCGGCCCGTTCGACGGCACGCTCGCCGACACTTCCGACGACCACACCCGAAGGACCTCGATGACCACCAGCATCACCCCGACCGACACCACCACCGACATCTTCGAGGCCCGCGAGTCGCAGGTCCGCAGCTACAGCCGACAGTGGCCCGCAGTGTTCGACACCGCGCAGGGTTCGTGGATCACCGACGAGAACGGCCGTCGCTACCTCGACTTCTTCGCCGGAGCCGGTGCGCTCAATTACGGCCACAACAATCCCGTGCTCAAGCAGGCACTGGTCGACTACATCATGCGGGACGGCATCACGCACGGTCTCGACATGTCCACCGTCGCGAAACGCGAATTCCTCGAGTCGTTCACCATGCGCATTCTCGAGCCCCGCGGGTTGGATTACAAGGTGCAATTCCCCGGACCCACCGGAACGAACACCGTGGAAGCCGCGCTCAAATTGGCGCGAAAGGTCACCGGCCGTTCCTCGGTCATCAACTTCACGAACGCGTTCCACGGCATGACGCTCGGCGCTCTGTCCGTCACCGGCAACTCCATGAAGCGCGCCGGCGCCGGCATCCCGCTGGTCCACGCGACCCCGATGCCGTTCGACAACTACTTCGGCGGTGCCACGGACGACTTCCAGTGGATGGAACGAGTGCTGGACGACTCGGGAAGCGGCATCAACCGCCCCGCGGCCGTCATCGTCGAGACGGTCCAGGGTGAGGGCGGCGTCAACGTCGCCCGTGCCGAGTGGCTGCGCGGGCTCGCAGATCTGCTGAAGCGCCGCGACATCCTGCTCATCGTGGACGACGTGCAGATGGGCGTCGGCCGCACCGGGCCGTTTTTCTCCTTCGAGGACGCCGGCATCGTGCCGGACATCGTCACGCTGTCGAAGTCGATCGGCGGCTACGGCATGCCGATGGCACTGACGCTCATGCGCCCGGAACTCGACGTCTGGGGTCCCGGCGAGCACAACGGCACGTTCCGCGGCAACAGCCCGGCCTTCGTCACCAGCAAGGCCGCGCTCGACCACTACTGGGCCGACGGCGCGTTCGAGGCGTCGATCCTGGCCAAGGGCGAGCGGATCCAGGACGCGTTCATCGATCTCTCGGCCCGCTTCGAGGGTCTGAGCACCCGCGGTCGCGGCATGGTCCAGGGTCTCGTGTTCGACGACGCGGAGAAGGCGTCGAAGGTCACCGCGCTCGCCTACGACAAGGGCCTGCTCGCCGAGACGTCCGGACCCTCCGACGAGGTGGTGAAGCTGCTTCCGCCGCTCACCATCACCGAGGAGGATCTCGATCACGGCCTCGGCATCCTGGCCGACGCCACCGCGACCGTCTGCTCCTGACCGAATCGCGTTCCGCACGTCTGCACAGCACGAGGAGGACCACATGATCGTTCGCACCACCGAGGCCATCACCGGAACCGAGCGCGACATCGCGAGCGAGGACGGCCAGTGGCGGTCCAAGCGGATCGTCCTGGGCGGTGACAAGGTCGGGTTCTCGTTCCACGAGACCACCATCGAGCCGAACACCGTCAACAACTTCCATTACGCCAACCACGTCGAGGCCGTCTGGCTCATCGAGGGCGAGGGCACGCTCACCGACCGCGAGACCGGTGAGACGTACGACCTGGGTCCGGGATCGATGTACCTGCTGAACGGGCACGAGCGTCACACGGTGGAGACGCGGACCCGCATGCGGATGCTGTGCGTGTTCAACCCGCCCGTCGTCGGCAACGAGCGTCACGACGAGAACGGCGTCTACCCGTTGATCGAGGTTCCTGCCTGACGCCACGGGCCGACCGGACATCCCACCCCGCCGCCCCACCCCAGCCGACGCGGCGACCTACTCTGGAGACGTGACCTCGGTTTCCCCACGCTCTCTCGATCGGTCGCCGCGCAGCGCCCTCTCTCTGCAGGACGCGATGGCCGACGGCCGCGTCGTCGCGCTGACCGGTGCCGGGATGTCCACGGACTCGGGAATTCCCGATTACCGGGGCCCGGACTCTCCGCCGCGCAACCCGATGACGTTCCAGCAGTTCATCGGCGACGACGATTTCCGACGTCACTACTGGGCTCGCAACCACGTCGGCTGGCGCCACATGGACGCCACCCGCCCCAACGCCGGGCACCGCGCCCTCGCCGAGCTCGAGCGCGTGGGTACCGTCTCCGGCGTCATCACGCAGAACGTCGACATGCTGCACACCAAGGCCGGATCCCGCTCGGTGATCGACCTGCACGGTGTGTACGGCCGGGTCCGTTGCCTCGACTGTGATCGCCTCGTCTCCCGCGTGGCTCTCGACGAACGTCTGACCGCTGCCAATCCCGGCTTCATCGAGTCCGTCGTCGGTGCCGACGGCGTCGAGATCGCCCCGGACGCCGACGCGATCATCGAGAGCACCGCCCACTTCCGCATGGTCGGCTGCGAGGTGTGCGGCGGCATCCTCAAACCCGACATCGTCTACTTCGGTGAGAGCGTGCCCAAGCCGCGCGTCCGGAGCGCCTACGACATGGTCGACGCCGCGCGCTCGCTCGTGGTGCTGGGGTCCTCGCTCACCGTCATGTCCGGACTGCGCTTCGTCCGGCACGCGTGGAAGAACGACATCCCGGTGTTCATCGTCAACCGAGGACGCACCCGCGGGGACGAGTTCGCCGCCCAGAAGATCGAGGCCGGCTGCTCCGAGGTCCTGGCGTCCTTTCTGTGACGGACGGCAGGACCGTCGGCGGTGCCCCGTGGGCCGTCGCGGCGATCTTCTTCGTCAACGGTGCGGTGCTCGGTAACTGGGCGCCGCGCCTGCCTGCGATCCGCGATGCTCTCGAACTCGACGCGTCGGTGCTCGGTCTGGCGCTCGCGGGAGTCGGCACCGGCGGCCTTCTCGCCACTCCCCTGGCCGCCGTCGGTATCCGGCGGCTCGGCAGTCGCCGAGTCGTCCTGCTCTCCGCGACGGTGCTGTGCCTGGCGTTCGTACTCCCGGCACTCGCCGGGACGTGGTGGGCACTGGCACTCGCTCTCGCCGTCCTGGGCGGGGCTGACGCCGTCATGGACGTGGCGATGAACGCGCAGGGGGTGATCGTCGAGAAGAACCGGCGGCGTTCGCTTCTCAACCGATTCCACGCGGCGTGGAGCGCAGGGGCCGTCACCGGCGGCCTCACGGGCGCCGCCGCGGCCGGGATCGGACTCGCCGTGCTCGTCCACTTCGCTCTCGTCGGTGGGGTCCTGCTGGCGCTCGCGCTGGTGGCTCACCGCTCGCTGGTTCCCGACGGACGCGCCGTGCCCGACACCGTCCCTCGACCGTCCGGCCGAGGGCCACGGCGCGTGTTCTCCGGCGCCCTGGCGTTGCTCGGAGGGCTCGTGTTGGTGTGCGCCCTGGTCGAGGACGTGCCGCAGACCTGGGGTGCGATCTACTCCACCGATCTGGGGGCCGGGCCGGGACTGGCGGGTCTCACCGTCGTGGCCTTCTCGTCCGCGATGTTCGTCGGACGCCTCGTCGGTGACGCCGTGGTGGACCGCGTCGGACGCCACGCCGTGCTGATGGGCGGCGCACTGCTCATCGCGGCCGCGTTCCTGGCGGCACCCGTGGTGAGTTCGCCTGTGATCGCCCCGGTGATGTTCGCCGTCGCGGGATTCGGTGCGGCACCGATCTTTCCGGCTGCGTTCGGGTTGGCCGGACGACTCCCCGGCATCACCGCGGGCACGGCCCTCACAGTGGTGTCGCTGATCGCCCGGATCGGGGTGCTGCTGGCACCCGTCGCGTTCGGCTCTCTCGCGGAGCTGACCGGCTTCGGCTGGGCGTTGTGGTCGATGGTTGCGGCCGGTGTCGCGGTGGCGCTGCTGGCCCTCGCACTCCGGCGCGTGCTCGCCGCCTCGGCTCCGGCCTGACCGGTCGCTCAGTCCGGGACGAGGTCGTCCGCGTGCACCACGGGGCGTCGGGCCTCGGGGGCGAGATCGCCCGTCGAGCGACCGATCATGCCGGCGAGCTCCGCCGCGTCGTACGCGACGACTCCGCGCGCGACCACGGTGCCGTCGACGCCGTGCAGGGTCACCACGTCGCCGGCGTCGAACGAGCCACTGACCGAGACGATTCCTGCCGACAGCAACGAGCGTCGCCGGCCGATCACCGCGGTGACGGCGCCGTCGTCGAGCGTGAGGGCGCCGGCGGTGTCCGCGGCATGACGAACCCAGAATCGGCGGGCCGACAACCTGTTCGGGCGCGCGGTGAACGTGGTCCCCACCGGTCCACCACTGAGGGCGGAGGCCGCCTCGGACGCCGCCGCCAGCAGGACGGGAACACCCGCGTCCGCTGCCAGGCGGGCCGCGGACAACTTGGACGCCATGCCGCCGGTGCCGAGGGAGCCGCCCGATCCGGCGACGACGCCGTCGAGATCCTCGGGACTCGCGACCTCGCGGACGAAGGTCGCGTCGGGGTCCTTGCGGGGGTCGCCGTCGTAGAGGCCGTCGACGTCGGACAGCAGCAGCAACGCGTCCGCGCCGACGAGGTGCGCGACCAGGGCTGCGAGACGGTCGTTGTCGCCGAAGCGGATCTCGGCCGTCGCGACGGTGTCGTTCTCGTTGACGACGGCCACGGCGCCGAGTGAGCGCAGTCGGTCGAAGGTGCGCTGAGCGTTGCGGTGATTCGACCGACGGGCGATGTCGTCCGCCGTCAACAGCACCTGACCGACGGTCCGACCGTAGCGGCCGAAGGAGGTGCCCCACGCGTGCGCCAGCGCCAACTGGCCGACACTGGCCGCGGCCTGCTTCGTCGCCAGGTCACGAGGCCGCTGCTTGAGACCCAACGGCGCCATACCGGCACCGATCGCTCCGGACGACACGACGACGACGTCGGACCCGGCACGCATCCGCGCCTCGATCGCATCCGCCAACGCGTCCAGCCGGGCGAGGTCGAGTCCGGCCTCCATGCTGGTGAGAGCCGACGACCCGATCTTCACGACGATGCTGCGCGCCGACGCGATGATCTCCCGCGTACTCCCGTGCGGCTGCGTCGCGGTCACTGCTCGTCGCTCTCCAGCCCTCGACGGACACGGCGGGCGTGCTTGCGCTCGGGCGCGCCGATGCGCTCGACCTGGTCGATGCGCGAGTCGGTACCGCGGCCGGTCATGGTGACGTCGACACCGGCGGGGGTCTGCGGCTCCCACTCGAAGCTGACGTCGCCGATGGTCACGGACGCCCCGGGCTGCGCGCCCTGCTTGACCAGTTCCGCCTCGACACCGAGACGAGCGAGTCGGTCGGCGAGGTAACCGACGGCCTCGTCGTTGTCGAAGGCCGTCTGCATGACCCACCGCTCCGGGCGCTCGCCGCGCACGATGAAGCCGCCCGGCTCGTCAGGATCGGAGATGACGCTGAAGCCCGCCTTGTCGGTGGCGACGGGCCGGATGACCTGCCGACGCGCGACGGCCTTGGGATGATCGATGCGGTACTGCGCGACCAACTCCGCGAGGGCGAAGGTCAAGGGACGCAGACCTTCCCGGCTCACCGCGGAGATGGCGAAGACGGGCCAGCCGCGGGCCTCGAAGTCCTCGCGCACCATGTCGGCCAGTTCCTGCGCCTCGGGAACGTCCACCTTGTTGAGCACGACGATGCGCGGGCGATCTGCCAACTCGCCCAGGCCGGCGTCGCTCGACAGGGCGGGCGTGTACGCGGCCAGTTCGGCCTCGAGAGCGTCGACGTCGGACACGGGATCACGACCCGGATCGAGGGTCGCGCAGTCGACGACGTGGGCGAGCACAGCACAGCGCTCGAGGTGACGCAGGAAGTCCAGGCCCAGCCCCTTGCCCTGGCTGGCGCCGGGGATGAGGCCGGGGACGTCGGCGACGGTGAACGTGGTGTCGCCGCTCGAGACGACGCCGAGGTTCGGGACCAGTGTCGTGAACGGGTAGTCGGCGATCTTCGGCTTGGCGGCCGAGAGCACGGAGACGAGAGACGACTTTCCGGCGCTCGGGAAGCCCACCAGACCGACGTCGGCCACGGACTTGAGCTCCAGGACCAGGTCGCGCTCGACCCCGTCCTCGCCGAGGAGCGCGAAGCCGGGCGCCTTGCGTGCTCGCGATGCGAGGGCGGCGTTGCCCAGGCCGCCGCGACCGCCGGCCGCCGCGTCGAAACGCGTGCCCTCGCCCACCAGGTCGGCAAGGATCCGGCCGTCGCTGTCGAGAACCATGGTGCCGTCCGGGACACCCAGGATCAGGTCCTCGCCGACGGCGCCGTCGCGATTGCTGCCGGCCCCCTGCGTGCCGTTTCCTGCCTTCGCATGGGAGTGGAAGTGGAAGTCGAGAAGGGTGTGCACGCTCGGATCCACCACGAGGACCACGTCGCCGCCGCGGCCGCCGTTGCCGCCGTCCGGACCACCGAGGGGCTTGAACTTCTCCCGGTGGACGGAGGAGCACCCGTTACCGCCCTTTCCCGCACTGACGTGCAGGGTGACACGGTCGACGAAACGCGACATGGGTGGAGGGTCCTTCCGAAAGGCAGATGATGCTGAACTGCTGAGAGATCGGCGGCCGACAGGGCGCCGAGGGGTGAAACGCCGTCAGGGGCGGACGGAGGACGAGCCCTCCGAACCGCCCCTGACGGGAACGTGCACTGACGTCGCGCGAACGGCCGAAGCCGGGCCTCGCGGGCGCCGCAGGAGAATCAGGCCTCCGCGGCGGCCGGGACGATGTTGACGGTCTTGCGGCCACGCTTGGTGCCGAAGAGAACTGCACCCGCCGAGAGGGCGAAGAGCGTGTCGTCGCCGCCACGGCCGACGTTCACACCCGGGTGGAAGTGGGTGCCGCGCTGACGGACGAGGATCTCGCCCGCGCTGACCGACTGTCCGCCGAAGCGCTTGACGCCGAGACGCTGAGCATTGGAATCGCGACCGTTGCGTGAGCTGGACGCGCCCTTCTTGTGTGCCATGAGAAACCCTCCCGGGGTTGGTGGAGCCGGTGCCGTGATGGACGAGCCCTGGTGGAACGAGCCGTGGTGACGCAGAGACGCCGGATGGAGACCGGTATCAGGACTTACTTGATGCCGGTGACCTTCAGGACGGTCAGCTTCTGCCGGTGTCCCTGACGCTTGTGGTACCCGGTCTTGTTCTTGAACTTGTGGATGCGGATCTTCGGGCCCTTGGTGTGCTCGACGACCTCACCGGTGACGGTGATGCCGGCCAGCTTGTCGGCCCCGGTGGTCAGCTCGGACCCGTCGACGACGAGAACAGGAGCAAGCGAGACAGCCGTTCCGGGCGCTCCCTCGATCTTCTCGACCTTGACGAGGTCACCTACAGCGACCTTGTACTGCTTTCCGCCGGTCTTGACGATCGCGTACGTTGCCATCGGAGGGCTACCCCTTGCTTCTTTGATGCGTTCTCACGTCCCTGGTCGGGGACGTGACTGGTCTCGTGGCTGCGGTTCCGCAGCCCCTGCTGGTCACACTCTTGCGCCGGCGAACCGAAGTTCGGGTGGCTGCGCCCGCTCACCTCGCGGAGGACAGGACGGAGCCACGTCGCCGGCAGCGACTGTCCAAGATTACGGTAGAGCCCGTGGCCCGGTCAAACCGCCGGGCCCGGTGCTCGGCCGCAGCTCAGGCCTCGTCGTCCACCGGCGGTCCGGCCGGCCGACCCGCTGCCCGACGGCGCGGACGCCGGACCGGTGCGACGGGCTCCACGGAGGCGCCGCCCCCGACGGTCACTGCAACGGGTTCGGCAGCGCCGCCCTCGTCGCCGCTGTCGGAAGTCGGTGCTGCCGTGGACGTCTCGGGTGCCGAGGGCACCACGATGACCGTGCCGGCGGAGTCCCCGGCCGGCGCGGACGCCGCTCGGGACACCCGACGACTGCGGCGCGGACGCGTCGCGGCGGTGGGTTCGGGAGCGACAGGCTCCGGCGCCGCGGGTTCGGGTGTGGCGGAATCGGGTGTCGACGGCGTGTCCGACGTCTCGGTCACCTCGGCGGCCGAGTCCGATCGGCCGTTGCGGCCGGCGGCGTCGCGCACCGCTGCCACGGCGGCCGTCGCGTCCTCGATCGGATCCGACACGGTGTCCGCCACCTCGGCGACATCGTCCGGATGCAGGTGCGCCGCCATGGCCAGAGCGACGGGATGAGCACGACGCACAGCCGTGTCGCTTCCCGACTCGGACTCGGTGGTCTCGGCCGTCGTCGTCTCGTCGACTCGATTCTCCGAACGGTCCCGGCCGCCGCGCTTGCGACGCGAGCCGCCCTCGGAGGCCTGGCTGTCGGAGCGGGAGGTGGTGTCCGAACGGGAGTTGTCGGACCGCGACCGATCGGAGCGGGAGTGGGAGCGCCCACCCTCGTCCTTGGCCGGCTCGACGGGGAACTGATGCATTATCAGCCCACGCCCGTGGCAGTGCTCGCACGTCGTGGAGAACGCCTCGATGAGACCGGTACCCATGCGCTTGCGCGTCATCTGGACCAGTCCGAGCGACGTCACCTCGGACACCTGGTGCCGTGTGCGATCGCGGCCCAGGGCCTCGGTCAGGCGACGGAGCACCAGGTCGCGGTTGGACTCGAGCACCATGTCGATGAAGTCGACGACGATCATGCCGCCGATGTCGCGCAGGCGCATCTGCCGCACGACCTCCTCGGCCGCCTCGAGGTTGTTCCGGGTGACGGTCTCCTCGAGGTTGCCGCCCTCACCGGTGAACTTGCCGGTGTTGACGTCGACCACGGTCATGGCCTCGGTGCGGTCGATCACCAGCGTGCCGCCGGACGGCAACCACACCTTGCGGTCGAGCGCCTTGGCCAGCTGCTCGTCGATGCGGAAGGCACCGAAGACATCGACGTCCTTGGACGCCGAGGTGTACCGCTCGACGCGGGGCAGCATGTCGGGGGCGACGGTCTCGATGTAGTTCTGCACCGTCGACCAGGCACGGTCGCCCTCGATGACCAGCTTGGAGAAATCCTCGTTGAAGAGATCGCGGACCACCTTGACCAGGAGGTCGGGCTCCTCGTACAGCGTGACCGGAGCCGACGACTTGGAGGCCTCGGCACCCGTCGAACGCTCCGAGACGGTGGCCCACTGCGCCTGCAGACGGGTGACGTCGCGCTCGAGCTCCTCGGCGCTGACGCCCTCAGACGCGGTCCGGATGATGACCCCGGCCTCGGACGGGACGATGTCGCGCAGGATGTCCTTGAGACGCTTGCGCTCGTTGTCGGGCAGCTTGCGGCTGATGCCGGTGGACGAGCCACCGGGCACGTAGACCAGGAAGCGGCCGGCGAGCGAGATCTGCGTGGTCAACCGGGCGCCCTTGTGCCCGACGGGATCCTTGCTGACCTGCACGAGCACCTGGTCACCGGGCTTGAGCGCCTGCTCGATCTTGCGGCTGTTGCCGCCCAGACCGGCGGCGTCCCAGTCGACCTCGCCGGCGTACAGCACACCGTTGCGGCCCTTGCCAATGTCGATGAACGCGGCTTCCATGCTGGGCAGCACGTTCTGCACGCGGCCGAGGTAGACGTTGCCCACGATGGAGCCCGAGGCCGTGCTGGTGACGAAGTGTTCGACGAGAACGCCGTCCTCGAGCACCGCGACCTGGGTCAGGTCCGGGTGCCCGGCCAGCGACTTCTCGCGCACGACCATCGTCCGGTCCACCGACTCGCGGCGCGCGAGGAACTCGGACTCGGTCAGGATCGGCGGACGGCGACGGCCGGCGTCACGACCGTCGCGGCGACGCTGACGCTTCGCCTCGAGCCGGGTCGACCCGGTGATGCCCTGGACCTCGTCCTTGGACTTGGCCGCGCGCTGACGTGGCTCGCGTTCGTGCACCACCGTGTTGGGCGGATCGTCGTCGGTCGTGGTCTCGGCGTCCGCGCTCTCGCCACCGCTCTTGCGGCGACGACGGCGGCGCCGGCGACGGCTCGCGCTGTCCCCGGTCGAGTCGTCGTCGTTGTCCCCGGAGGCGCCGTCGTTCTCCCCGGAAACACCGTCGGTGTCCTCCGCGGACGGTTCCGTCTCGCCGGCAGTGGTGTCGCTCGTGCTCGACGCGTCGCTCGAATCGGTGGTCTCGGGCGCGTCCGAGTCGGCGGACGTGTCCGCCCGCGACCCACGACGGCTGCGCGAGCGGCGGCTCGAGGAGCGCTTCGGCGCGTCGTCGCCCTCCGCGGCGTCGTCCGTGTCCGTGGTCTCCGGTTCCGCCGTCGCGTCCTCGGCGGCAGGCGCATCGGAGCGATCCGCGGAGGACTCGTCCGACTCGTCGTCGTCGCTCTGATCGTCGTTCTGGTTGTCGCCGCGTCCACGACCACGGCCACGACGGCCACGGCGGCGGCGGCGAGGACCGGACGATCCGTCCTGCTCGTTCGCGTCGTCGTCGGTGCCCTCGTCGGACGCGGAGGCATCGGACGAGGAGGTGTCGGACTCGGTCGCCGTCTCGACGGCGGGGGTGCTCTCGGCGGGGGCGGACACCTCGACAGGGGTGGACACGTCGGCAGTGCCCTCGGCCTCGGGTGCGTCCGCTGTCGTGGTCTCGTCGACCTCCGCCTTCTTCGGCGCGGATCGAGCGCGACGTGCCCGCGTCCGGGGAGCCTTCGGCGCCTCGGTGACCTCCGGCTGCAGGAACAGCGGCGCGGTGGCGGGGTCGGCGGACGACGGGGCCGTCGCCTCGGCCGTCTCGATGTTCGTGAAGAGGTCCGGCTCGGTGGGAGAGGCCGGACTCTCGTCGGCCGTGGACGCCGAGCTGGTCTTCTCGGCGGCGGGAGGTGTGCTCTCGGCAGCGGGCAGATCTGCCACGTCGGCGGCGTCGAGCGCCGGAGCACCCAGTGCGGAGGCGACGGTCTGCGCGTCGTCACGAACGACGCTGGACTGGACGCTGCGGACGTCCACGCCCATCTCGGCCAGCTGGGCGACGACCTGCTTGCTGGTCACTCCCAGCAGCTTGGCGAGCGCGTGAACGCGGATGCGCTCGGGGAAGGTGGGGGCGCCCTGATCGAGCGGCTCCTGGGGCGGCACGGTGTCGGCCACGTGTTCTCCTCGGGCTCCCGGGCGCGAACATCAACGGTCGAGGTGCCCGATCGGGCGTCGTCCGTCGAATGGCACGCGGCCACGCGGGAGTCATGGTTCGTTCGCGGGATCGGACGATCCGACGAAAAAGCGGGTTCGCACTGCGTCAGGTCGTCGACCGGAACGGTCGGCGACTGTCACCGCACTGCCTGGGCGGATGGCCGATCCGAGCACCTGATCTTCAGCGGGACGCGTCGGCGGTGCGAGAAGGAGACTCGCATCGATGCCTGCGCGTGTTCGCGATGACGGGCTTCGGTCCGTGATTGTCATCCGGTCACGTTCGCGTGGTGTGCGTCGCGACCTAGGCCAGTATCCCACACTCCCCGACCGCCGCGTGCCACTGCGGGGTTCGCGGTGCGGCCCGGCGGTCGGGGGTGGGACTCGAGGTGGAGCGTCAGCCGAGCTCGGGGAACCAGAGCGCGATCTCACGAGCAGCGGACTCGGGCGAGTCGGAGCCGTGGACCAGGTTCTTCTGTCCGTCCAGCGCAAGGTCGGCGCGGATGGTGCCGGGCGTCGCCTTGGCCACGGGGTCGGTGCCACCGGCGATCTGACGGAAGGCCTCGATGGAACGAGGACCCTCGAGCACCGCCGCGACGAGCGGTCCCGAGGTGATGAACTCGATGAGGTCGGGGAAGAACGGCCGCTCGGCGTGCTCGGCGTAGTGCTTCTCCGCCACCTCGCGGTCCACCGTCAGGAGCTTCAGGGCGACGAGGTCGAGCCCCTTGCGCTCGATACGGCCGAGGATGTCGCCGACGTAGCGACGTTCGACGCCGTCCGGCTTGATCAGTACGAGAGTGCGTTCGGTCACGAGCGCTGAGCCTAGAGGACCCTCGATCGGCCCCGGAGCACCGGCGTCATTCTCGCTGGCTCGGCAACCGGCCCTCGGCGATGCGCTTGCGGAGATCGCGGCGCAGATACAGCAGGTACACCCACACGGCGAGGAACAGCACGCCCACGACGGCGATCGACGGGTGCGCGAAGAAGCCGAGGATCACCAGGACCTGCAGCGCGAGATCGAAGGACAGAGCCCACGACCGACCCTGCAGTCCTGCACCGAGCAGCATGACCACGCCCAGCGCGATGATGTACGTCCCACTGATCCACGTGAGTCCGCCGCCGACGGTCGCGACGACCGGGAGGGACAGGAAGACGACGATCGCCTCGAGGACGAGGGTGCCGGCGCAGACGCCGCGGAACCCCTTCCACGGATCGCGTGCGGGCGGCGGGACCTGGCCCGCCTCGGGGACTGTCATACCGGGTCCTTCCCGAAGAGAGTGCGTGCCGCACCGGCGGTCACCACGGATCCCGTGACGACGACGCCGGCACCGGAGACGGCCTCACCCTCGTCCGCGACGTCCTCCGCGATGCCGATCGCGATCTCGAGTGCGTCCGGGAGCGTCTCCGCGACGACGACACGCTCGTCGCCGAACTTGGCCACGGCGGCGTCGGCGAGTGCCTCGACGTCGAGCCCGCGCGGGGAGCCGTTGTGGGTCACGACGATCTCGTCGAGTACGGGTTCGAGTGCCTGCAGAATGCCGTCGACGTCCTTGTCCTTCATCACGGACACGACGCCGACGAGCTTGCGGAAGTCGAACTCGGCCGTCAGCGTCGCGGCGAGTGCGGCGGCGCCGTGCGGGTTGTGCGCGGCGTCGACGAAGACCGTCGGTGCGTTGCGCACCCGCTCGAGTCGGCCCGGGTTCACCACCGAGGCGAAACCCTCGCGCACCGTCTCGACGTCGAGTCCGTGGTCGGCACCCGCGCCGAAGAACGCCTCGACCGCCGCGAGGGCCAGCGAGGCGTTGCGCGCCTGGTGTTCACCGTGGAGCGGAAGGAAGATGTCGTCGTACACGCCGCCGAGGCCGCGGAGCTCGAGCTGCTGACCGCCGACCGCGACGCGACGGGCCAGGACCACGAACTCGGACCCGGCGCGGGCCACCGCCGCGTCCATCTCCACGGCACGCCGCAACAGGACGTCGGTGACCTCGGGTTGCTGCTCGTCGAGAACCGCCACCGTGTCGACCGGATCGAGCCGTTCGGGGGCCTTCTTGATGATGCCGGCCTTCTCCTCGGCGATACCGGCCAGATCGGTACCGAGGTACTCGATGTGGTCGATACCGATCGGGGTGATGACGGAGACCTGCGCGTCCACCACGTTGGTGGCGTCCCACCGCCCGCCGAGACCCACCTCGACGACGGCGACGTCGACCGGGGCCTCCGCGAACGCCGCGAACGCCATCGCGGTCACCACCTCGAACTTGCTCATTCTGGGCCCGCCCGCGGCCTCCGACTGCGCGTCGATCATCTCGACGTACGGCAGGATGTCGCGGTACGTGTCGACGTACTGGCGAGGGGTCAGCGGCACCCCGTCGACCGCGATCCGCTCGGTGGCCAACTGCAGGTGGGGGCTGGTGGTGCGACCGGTGCGCCGGTGGAACGCCCGCAGCAGCGACTCGATCATCCGGGTGACCGACGTCTTGCCGTTGGTGCCCGCGACGTGGATGGACGGGTAGCTCGCCTGCGGGGACCCGAGCAGGTCCATCAGCGCACTGATGCGCGTGAGCGACGGCTCGATGGTCGTCTCGCCCCAGCGCTGGTCCAGTTCGGACTCCACCAGCGTGAACTCGGCGAGATCGACCGGGGAGGGTCCCGTCACCCCCTCCGGCCCGGAGTTTCCCGGATAGCTCACGCCGGCCCCATCTCACGCAGACGTGCGGTGATGCGCTCGACGTCCTCGCGGGCGATCTGCTGCCGTGCGCGGATCTTGTCCACGACCGCCTCGGGGGCCTTGCCGATGAAGGCCTCGTTGCCCAGCTTGGCCGTGGTGGCGGCGAGTTCCTTCTCCGCGGCCGCGAGATCCTTCTCGGCGCGCTTGCGCTCGGCCGCCACGTCGACGGTGCCGGACGTGTCGACGGAGACGACGACGGTACCGAGCGAGAGTCGAACCTCGATGGACGCCGTCTCGGCGAAGTCCTCCTCCGGCTCCGTCAGGAAGGCGAGCGCACGGGTCGCGGGGATCTGTGCCGTAAGGTCCGCCTCCTCGACCCCGAGCAGCCGCGCCGGGACCTTCTGCTTCGGCTTCACGCCCTGGTCGCTGCGGAAGCGGCGCACCTCGGTGATGAGCTTCTGCATGTCGGACACGCGTTGCAACGCGACGGGATCGGCTCCGACCCCGGTCTCCTTCGGCCACGGTGCGACCACGATGCTCTCGCCGCCCGTGAGCGCCTTCCAGAGCGTCTCGGTGACGAACGGGACGACCGGATGCAGCAGGCGGAGAATGGAGTCGAGCACGACACCGAGGACGATACGAGTGGGTTCCGCCGCGCTCTCCGACGAGAACTGCACCTTGGCCAGTTCGAGGTACCAGTCGCAGACCTCGTCCCAGGCGAAGTGGTACAGCGCCTCGCACGCCTTGCCGAACTCGTAGCGGTCCAGCGCGTCGTCCACCTCGGCGCGTACCGTCGCCAGCCGGTCGAGGATCCAGCGGTCGGCGTCCGTGAGCGTCTCGCGGGCCGGGAGATCCTGCACCACAGCGCCGTTCATCAACGCGAACTTGGTGGCGTTGAACAGCTTGGTGGCGAAGTTGCGCGAACTCTGCGCGTTGTCCTCGCCGACCGAGAGGTCACCGCCGGGATGCGCGCCGCGAGCCAGCGTGAAACGCAGTGCATCCGCACCGAATCGGTCGACCCAGTCGAGAGGGTCGATGCCGTTGCCCTTCGACTTCGACATCTTGCGGCCGAACTCGTCACGCACCAGCCCGTGCAGGAACACGTCGCGGAACGGCACCGGACCGGGCAGCTCGTCGCCGACGGTGGTGCCGAACATCATCATGCGGGCGACCCAGAAGAACAGGATGTCGTAACCCGTGACGAGAACGCTGGTGGGATAGAACTTCTCGAGGTCGGGAGTGCGGTCGGGCCAGCCCATCGTCGAGAAGGGCCACAGGCCGGACGAGAACCACGTGTCCAACACGTCCGGGTCCTGCACCCAGCCCTCGGGCGGCGTCTCGTCGGGGCCCGGGCAGACCGTCTCACCGTCGGGTCCGTACCAGATGGGGATGCGGTGCCCCCACCACAGCTGGCGCGAGATGCACCAGTCGTGCATGTCGTCGACCCAGGCGAACCACCGCGGTTCCTGACTCTTCGGGTGCACCACGGTGCGCCCGTCGCGCACGGCGTCGCCGGCGGAGGCCGCCAACGTGGTGACGTTCACCCACCACTGGAGGGAGAGTCGCGGCTCGATGGGCTCGCCGCTGCGCTCGGAATGGCCGACACTGTGGACGTACGGACGCTTCTCGGCGACGACGCGGCCCTGCTCCGCGAGTGCCTCGCGCACGGCGACACGAGCCTCGAAGCGGTCCATACCGTCGAACTGCGTTCCGGTGTCGGCGATCCGGCCCGACGTGTCCATGATCGACGGCATCGGCAAGCTGTGCCGGAGACCCATCTCGAAGTCGTTGGGGTCGTGTGCCGGCGTGATCTTCACGGCGCCGGTGCCGAACTCGGGGTCGACGTAGTCGTCGGCGACGACCGGGATCTCGCGGTCGAGGAACGGGTGCGGAAGCGTCGTTCCCACCAGGTCCCGGTAGCGCTCGTCGTCGGGGTGAACGGCGACAGCGGTGTCGCCGAGCATCGTCTCGACACGAGTGGTGGCGACCACCACGTGCGGTTCGTCGTCGTTCAACGACCCGTAGCGCAGCGAGACCAGTTCGCCCTCGACGTCCTCGTACTTGACCTCGATGTCGGAGATCGCCGTCTTCAGCACCGGCGACCAGTTGACGAGGCGCTCGGCGCGGTAGATCAGGCCACGATCATGGAGCAGCTTGAACATGGTCTGGACGGCACGCGAGAGGCCCTCGTCCATCGTGAACCGCTCGCGGCTCCAGTCGACGCCGTCACCGATCCGGCGCATCTGCTCGCCGATGGTGCCGCCGGACTCACGCTTCCACTCCCACACCTTCTCGATGAAGGCGTCCCGGCCCAGTTCGTCCTTGGACGTTCCCTCGGCGACGAGTTGCTTCTCCACGAGCGACTGCGTGGCGATGCCCGCGTGGTCCATGCCGGGAAGCCACAGCACCTCGTAGCCCTGCATCCGCTTGCGACGGGACAGGACGTCCATCAGTGTGTGATCGAGGGCATGGCCCATGTGCAGGCTGCCGGTGACGTTGGGCGGCGGGAGCACGATCGAGTACCCCGGCTTCGCGCTGTCCGGATCGGCGACGAAGTACCCGGAGTCGACCCATCCCTGGTAGAGGCCTGCTTCCACGTCACCGGGATTCCAGGCCTTGGGCAGGCGGTCGGCAGGGTTCTCGTCGGGCGCTGTCGTCGATCTGGTCACCGGGTGATTCTAGTGCGCGTCGGGATCGACGGT
Organism: Rhodococcus sp. NBC_00294; assembly: GCF_036163995.1. Lineage (NCBI taxonomy): Bacteria > Bacillati > Actinomycetota > Actinomycetes > Mycobacteriales > Nocardiaceae > Rhodococcus > Rhodococcus sp. NBC_00294. The sequence continues at coordinate 2,374,066 of NZ_CP108043.1, read as the reverse complement.
CCGGCCCGGTCGCGCCGCCAGGATCTCGGGCATCGGAGTGGATTGTCCGAGTACGTGCTCGGCCAAGAAGGCGTGCACGGCGCCGTACCAGACAGCGGTGTGCTGCGGCGAGAGGATCCAGTGGTTCTCGTCGGGGAAGTACAGGAACCGGTGCACGGTCTCCCCGTTCTCGTCGGCGGGAGAACCGGACTCGGACAACAGCTCCCACCACAACCGCAGCGCTTCGCCCACGGGCACGCGATAGTCCTTGTCGCCGTGGATCACCAGCATCGGGGTGACGATGTCCGCGACGGCCAGGTGCGGTGAGTTCTCGAACGCCATCTCCGGCGTCATCTCGTGCGCCCAGTACGACGCCTCGTCGGTGGTGGGACCGAACTGGTCCAGCGCCCACAGACCGGCGTGCGAGACGATCGCCCGGAAGCGGTCGGTGTGACCTGCGACCCAGTTGGCCATGTAGCCGCCGAACGAGCCGCCCATCATCGCCGTGCGCGTGGAGTCGATGTCCTCGCGTTGCTCGACGGCGTCGGTGACGGCCATCAGGTCCGTGTAGGGCTCCGTCCCCCATCGGCCCCAGCCGCGCTGCACGAACGCCTGCCCGTACCCGGTGGACAGTGCCGGATCGGGGAGCAGGACGGCGAATCCCTGGGCCACCAGCATCCACGGATTCCAGCGCCACGACCAGGCGTTCCACGATCCGAGCGGTCCGCCGTGCGCCCACAGCACCAGCGGCGCGGGCCAGTCGGCGGACGTGCCCGTGGGGAGAGCCAACCAGGCGCGCACCCGCACACCGTCCTCGGCGGTGGTCTCGATGTCCTCGAGGGTGCCCGGCAGTGCCGGCGTGGCGGCCGGTGATCGCAGCTCGGTCACCGCACCGTCGACGAGCGTGATCCGGACCGGATGCGGCGGAACGAGATACGACGAGCGCAGCGCGTGGACGACATCACCGTCCGGAGCCGGGCGCAGGTCGGTGTAGGCGTGGTCGTCCTGCGTCAGGCGGCGGGCCGCGTCGCGCGTCACGACGAAGATCGGTGCCCGGCCGTCGTCGTCCGCCGTCACCAGGATGCTGCGCCCGTCGGCGGACCACACCGGCGACGACGGCCACCGGTCCCACCCGGCCGCCCACTGCTCCGGCAGCCCGGTCGTCAGGTCGAGGACGTGCAGCGTGGTCCGCGGCGCCGCATCCGGTTCCGGATGCGTCTCGCGCACAAAGGCGACGCGCGTTCCGTCCGGCGAGACGGCAGGGGCTCCGACGTCGGCCACCGGGTCGTCGACCAGCACGGCGTCGGCACCGTCCGAGGTGTCGATCCGGACGAGCACGTGCCGTGTGGTGGCATCGGCTCCCGCGACCCTGCGTGTGGCCACCAGCCACGAGCCGTCGGGAGCCACCGCGACGGAGGTGTCGCGGTACGCTCCGCCGCCCGCCGAACCGCCGGGTCGCGGCGTCACCGTCCGCAGTGCGACGTCGGTGTCCTCAGTGTCGCCGAGGTTCCCCACGAAGACGTGCGTGGACGCCGGACCGAGGTCGCTGTCCCAGTGCCGCATCGGATATCCGCTGTGCAGGATCGCGGAGACGGCCTTGTCCTTCCGCAGCGCGCGCAGCGTCTCGTCACGGTCGACGTCGCCCAGAACCTCACCGGAGACAGCGAACACCGGCGCGTCGGTCGCGGCCACGACTCCCCCGCCCCCTCCGCCGCGGTGCGCGACTCTGCGGGCCTCTCCGCCCCGCGCGGACAGCGCCCACACCGCGGACGGTGCGTCGTCGTCACCGGACGCCGCTCGCACGAAGAGCAGGTCGCCGTTCGCGGCGAAGGTCGGTGCGGAGTCACCGGTGGCGGACCGGGTGAGCCGGCGCGGCGCCGACGTGCCGTCCGTCGCGATGGACCACAGACTCGAGACGTACTTCGTCCGTGCGGCATTCAGCTCGGACATCGTGGTGACGAGCGACGCTCCGTCGACGGACAGTGCGAGCCCCGCGATGCGGGGAAGGTCGAGGTAGGCGTCGGGAGTCCGGAAAGCGCTCGCGTCGGTCATGCCCCCGAACCTAGGCGATCACCCGAGCACCGCGCGACGTCTGCTCCGCCACCAGCGGTCGATCGCCGGTCGCAGCGCGGTCAGCCCCTTGTAGTCGGCCATGTCACGCGGCAGCTCCGCGGTGACCGCGACGACGCGCTCCGCCCAGCCGGGCACCGCCGCGAGTTCGTCGAGCGAGGCCTGATGGGTGCGGATGAGGAAGAGGATCGCACCGGACGGAGCGAGGCGCGTCAGGTGCTGCACCTCGACCCGCAGGCAGAGGCGCCGGCCGACCTCGTCGACGGACGCGGTCTCGAGGTGCCGTCGCGCGGGTGCACACTCCCCGCGCGTCTCCAGAGAGGCGTCGAGCCGATGATCGACCCCGAGCGACCAGTTGGTGCGCCGCACGATCGCTCCCGCACCCAGCCCGAGGAGGAACGCGCGCGCCCGCGCCACGACCCCTTCCTCCCGCACACGCGGGACGGGACCGTGGATGTCCTCGAAGCTCGCACCCAGAGCGAAGTTCACGGACCACCCCGACGCGAACGTCACCACGCCCGCGTCGGCGAACAGCTCGCCCCTGTGGGTGTCGAGCAGGACGAGATCGTCCGGGGTCTCCCCCGCCGCCAGCAGCAGTGGGTCGACGCTCGGGTCACCTCTGGCGACGTCGATGCTGGTGCCGGACAATCTGTTCGAGAAACGGACACGCCCGTCGTCGAGATCGAGCGTCGTCTCGTCGGGCATGCTGCGGTGCAGTTCGGTCAGCACCGTCTCGAGCGCGTCCCACCCGGCCGGCGCCATGTGCGGCAACGACACCGCTCGCCGGGGGTCCCGTGCGAGGATGCGGGCGCGTTCGGCCAGCGCGTCCCGATAGTCGGTGCCCGGTTCGACGACGTGCTCACCCCAGCCGCCCGCGGCGGTCCGATGAGCCGTGCGCGCCGGTTCGAGATTCGTGCTGTACCGGTACGTGTCACCGTCGAAGGGGAACGGGAAGGCCCGTAGGTCGGTCACAGGTCCACCACCAGACGGTCCCCCGCGGCGCGGGACACGCAGACCATCATCGAATCCGACCGTGTGCGTTCGTCGTCGGACAGGAACAGGTCGCGATGATCGACGGCGCCCGCGAGCACGGGCGTCCGACACCGACCGCAGACACCGTGACGACACTGCCGGTCGACGGACACGGCGGCAGTGTCGAGGACGTCCAGCACCGACTCGTCGGCCGACACCGGCAGGGTGCGACCGCTGCGCGCGAGTTCGAGCACGAACGACCGGCGAGGAGTATCGGGGCGGATGAACGCCTCGGTGTGCAGACGGCTCTCCGGCCAGCCCACCGCACGCGCGGCAGTCAGCGTCGCCTCGACGAGAGAGGGTGGCCCGCAGACGAACAAGTGAGTTCCCAGTGGTTGCCGGGTGAGCGCGTCCGCCAGTCCGCTCGTGAAGTCCTCGCGGGTGGTGCTGATCCGCGCATCGCACGACGTGGCCACGTCCTCGGCGAACGCGCCGCGTTCCGGCCGGTGGACGTAGTGCACCTCGGCGGTCGACCCGAGCCACCGCGCCAGGGACAGGATCGGCGTGATGCCGATCCCGCCGGCCACCAGCAGGTGCCTCCGCGCACGGAGAACCGGAGCGAAGGTGCTGCGCGGAGTGTCGACCTCGACGAGGTCACCCGGGCGCCGGCTCTGCAGCCATCGCGACCCGGCGCCGACGGCGAGTACCGCGCAGGAGTAGAGGGACGGGGCGTGCGGCGGCCCGATCAGGGAATAGGCGTTGTACGGGGCGGACGCGTCGTCGCCGCAGCGCACCACCACGTGGCTTCCGGGCACGAACGACGGCAGCGCGTCCCCCGAGCGCAGCGGCGCGAGGTCGATGCGCCGCACCGCACCGCCCGGAGTGACCGCGGTCGAGTGGACCACCCGCAGTGTCACGACGCGGCGTCCGGAACGCCGAGGCGAGCAGCGAGACGGCTCGAGACATGGTCGGTCACCACGAGATTCGCACCGCAGGACCCACAGGGCGGTGCCGGTCCGACCGTTCCGCACACCGGGCAGTAGACGTCGACACTGCCGTCCTGCGTGACGACGACGGAGATCTCGTCGGGTTCTGCGCCCGCCCGCAGCGCTCGCTCGCGGTAGACCGCGACATCGGCTGCGGAACCGATCAGCACACAGCGCCAGCCGACCACCGCACGGTCCGTCTCGGCGTCGAACCACGCGTCCGACTCCGGACCTCGCACCGCGAATCGGCCCGGGCTCTCACCGGCCGAGTCCGGACGGTCGGCGTCGCCGATGATCAGCACGGTCACGCCGCCGACAGTACCGCCGGCCGATCCACCGTCGGGCCTGTCAGCGCACGAGAGGTGTTAGCCGGCCGGGGATCTCCTGCAACGCGAACGGCAGGCTGAGCACGGTGCTCCACGCCATGGCCTCGGCGGCCTCGTCCTCGAGAATGATCACGCGATTCTCCTGGACGGCGGTCAGCTGCTGGTAGACGGGAGTGGCCGCCAGCTCGGCACGGAGCTTGTCACCGAAGCCGCCACCGGCGTACCAGACGAGCACGTCGACGTCGGCGAGAGACAACTGCTCGGTGCTCACGGTGGCGAAGTTGCGCTCGCCCACCTGATCGACGACCGGCGGATTCACGAAGCCCAGTTCGTTGAGGAAGCGCACCTTCGGGTCCTGCGCGCCGTAGACACCGAACTGTCCGGGTCCCTGCAGCGCTCCGAGCAGCACCGTCTTGCCGGCGAACGACGGGTTGGCGGCAGCCGTGTCGGCGAACTCGCGCTCGAGATCGGTGATCAGCGTGCTTGCCTGATCGGCCCGACCGAGCGCCTGGCCGAGCAGTGTGGTCTGGTCACGCCACGGAATGCCGTAGTCGACGAAACCGGTCGGCTGGGTGACGGTCGGGGCGAGCTGGGACAGCGAGTCGAACTCCGACTGCGTGATACCGGCATAGGTACCGACGATGAGATCGGGGCCTGCCGACGCCACCTTCTCCACGTCGATGCCCTCGGACGCGGTCCCGACGATCGCCGGTGCGGCGCCCCCCAGCGCAGACTGCGCCCAGGGCCAGGTCGCGGACGGGTAGTCGCCGTACCAGTCGAACACTCCGACCGGAACGACACCCAGCGCGAGCAGGGTGTCCTGGTCGTTGTACCCGACGCTGACGACGCGCTGCGGATCCGACGGCACGCTGACCTCGCCGTACTTCGTGGACACGGTCGCGCCGGAGTCCTGCGATCCGCCGGAGTCGGAACTGCTGCACGCAGCGGCCACCGCGACGATCGCGCCGGTGGCACCGAGGAGGAAAGAACGACGTGAGACGCCGGCCGACATGGCCATGGTGAGGTGGTCCCTTCGATGGACGGCGGGGACCCAGCCCCCCTGGTGTAGGCAAGGCTAACTTATGCACCGCCGCCTCGGACACGGGTCCGTCCGCGCGCCGGGCCGACGCGGGTCCACTATGGAGTGATGAGCACGTTGCACGAGAGCCACCACTGATGGGCCGCGCCACCGTCCGCCGACCGGTCGTCCGCATCCGCGGACCACACCGCTCGTCACGGCCCGACACCGTGGTCGCCGAGGAACCGTTGGAGTTACGCGTCGGCGGCAAGGCGTTGGCCGTCACCATGCGTACGCCCGGACACGACGTCGAACTCGCGCACGGGTTCCTCGCCACCGAGGGCGTCATCGGCGGCCGCGACGACATTCTGGCCGCACGGTACTGCGACGGTGTCGACGACGAGGGGCTCAACACCTATAACGTGCTCGATCTCGCTCTGGCAGCGCACGTCCCACCACCCGACCCCGGGGTCGAACGGAACTTCTACACGACGTCGTCCTGCGGCGTCTGCGGCAAGGCGTCACTCGATGCGGTGCGGCTCAAGACCCGCCACTCCCCCGGAGCCGACGGCGCGACAGTCACGACGACCGTCCTGACCACGCTCCCGGACACCCTCCGCGAGCACCAGCGCATCTTCGCGTCGACGGGCGGGCTGCACGCGGCCGCGCTCTTCGACACGGACGGCACGCTTCTCGCGGTGCGGGAGGACGTCGGCCGACACAACGCCGTGGACAAGGTGATCGGGTGGGCGGTGCTCGAGGGACGGGTTCCCCTCACGGGAACGGTGCTCATGGTCAGCGGACGCGCATCCTTCGAGCTCGCGCAGAAGGCCGTCATGGCCGGGATCCCGATCCTCGCCGCGGTGTCCGCGCCGTCGTCGCTCGCCGTCGACCTCGCCGACGAGTCCGGCCTGACTGTCGTCGGCTTCCTCCGCGGAGACGGTATGAACGTCTACACCCACGCCCACCGTGTGATCAGCGAGCCGCCGCCCGACGACGCCCGGTGACCAGACCGACGACGGTCAACAGCACGACCACCGCGAGGGTGGCGAGTACCTGACGACGGGACGACGCGTCCGTCAGCATGAGCACGGTCAGGCCCACGAGGAGCGCGAGCGCCACCCAGCTGAGGTACGGGAACGCCCACATGCGAACGGGCAGTGGACCCGCCGCCTCCAGACGGCGCCGTAGTCGTAGCTGCGACGCCACCGTCACCGCCCAGATCGCCAACAGGGACGCGCCCACGGCGTTGAGCAGGAACGTCAGCAGACCGTCGAGGTCGAGATAGTTCAGCAGCACGGCCACGAAGCCGAAGAACACCGAGACGAGCAGCGCGGCACGCGGGACCCCCGACGCATCCACCCGCGCCAACGGCCCCCTCCGGCCTTCCCGCAGCGCCAGCGAGTACATCATCCGGCTGGTCGCGTAGATCTGCGCGTTGAAGGCACTGAGCAGAGACAGCACGATGACGGCCTCCATGAAGCCGACCACCCCGGAGAGGTTCGCCTGCTGCAGCACCAGCGTGAACGGGCTCTCCGCGGCCGACTGCGCCTCGTCGAGACGGTTCCACGGCAGCAACAACGTGATCACCAGGATCGACCCGAGGTAGAAGACGCTGATGCGCCACACGACGCTGCGCACCGCGCGCCCGACCGACAGGGCCGGGTCCTTCGACTCGGCCGCCGCGATGGTCACGATCTCGATGCCGCCGAAGGCGAACGCCACGACCAGCAAGCCCGCGGCGATGCCCGAGACGCCATTGGGCGCGAACCCACCGAGACCGGTGAAGTTGGCGGCGCCGACAGGGGCCGAACCGGGGAGCAGGCCGAACACCAGCAACGTCCCGACGACGAGGAACCCGATGATGACGGTGACCTTGATGGCGGCGAACCAGAACTCGAACTCGCCGAAGTTCGACACCTTCGCGAGGTTGATCGCGGCGAAGACGACCATGGCCACGAGGGCGGGGATCCACGGATCCACGCCGAACCATGCACCCATGAAGGCTGCGGCGCCGGTCATCTCGGCGCCCATGACCATGACGAGGGTGAACCAGTACAGCCAGCCGGTGACGAAGCCGGCGGTGCGGCCGAACGCCATCTCGGCGTAGGTCGAGAACGATCCCGACGACGGCGAGGCGGCGGCCATCTCGCCGAGCATGCGCATGACGAGGATCACGAGGAAGCCGGCGAGGGCGTAGGACAGGAGGACGGCGGGTCCCGCGGCGGCGATGCCGGCGCCCGTGCCCAGGAACAGCCCGGCGCCGATCGCGGAGCCGAGGCCCATCATCGTCAGGTGGCGGACCTTCAGTCCGTCGGTGAGTGAGTCGACCATGAGAAGGAAACGGTAACGCTACGTCCGGACGCGGACCTCGGCGCCCGTCGCCGCGAGGACGTCGTCGACCCCCACGCCGGGTGCGGTCTCGATCAGTTCGAGCCCGTCCGCCGTGACGTCGAGGACCGCCAGATCGGTGATGATGCGGTGCACGCAGCCGCGACCGGTGAGCGGGAGCGTGCACCTCTCGACGATCTTGGGCTCCCCGCTGCGGGAGACGTGTTCCATCATCACGATGACGCGTCGCGCTCCGTGGACCAGGTCCATCGCGCCGCCCATCCCCTTGACCATGTGGCCGGGGATCATCCAGTTGGCGAGATCACCGCGGCTGTCCACCTGCATCGCGCCGAGGACGGCGACGTCCACGGCGCCGCCGCGGATCATGCCGAAGGACTGTGCCGAGTCGAAGAACGAGGCCCCCGGGAGCACGGTGACGGTCTCCTTGCCGGCATTGATCAGCTCGGGATCGAGTTCGTCCTCGGTGGGGTACGGGCCCACGCCCAGAACTCCGTTCTCCGAGTGCAGGATCACGGTCCTGTCGGGGGGAATGTGGGCCGGGATCAACGTGGGCATACCGATGCCCAGGTTCACGTACTGCCCGTCCTCGAGTTCGGCGGCCACCCGTGCCGCCATCTCGTCCCGTGTGCGCGGAGTCGGGGTCATGACCGCACCGTCCTGCGCTCGATCCCGACCGTCACGGGACCGACGACGACGACGCGCTGAACGTGGATACCGGGCGTGTGCACGTCCTCGGGCGTCAGCTCCCCCGGCTCGACCAGATGCTCCACCTGGGCGATGGTGAGGCGCCCCGACTCCGCTGCCGGTGGATTGAAGTTGCGGGCGCTGGCCCGGTAGACGAGATTGCCGTACCGATCACCCTTCCAGGCGTGCACCAGTGCGAAGTCGGCGGCGATCCCGCGCTCGAGGACATGGGTGACACCGTCGAACTCGCGCGTCTCCTTCGGGGCCGAGGCGAGAGCGACCCCGCCGGCGCCGTCGTATCGCTGTGGCAGCCCGCCCTCGGCGACCTGTGTCCCCACCCCCGCGGGGGTGAAGAACGCCGGGACACCGGCGCCGCCCGCTCGCAGCCGCTCGACGAGCGTGCCCTGCGGTGTCAGCTCCACTTCGAGTTCACCGCCGAGGTACTGGCGGGCGAACTCCTTGTTCGACCCGACGTACGAGCTGACGGTCCTGCGGATCCGGCCCTGCTCCAAAAGGATTCCCAACCCGAAGCCGTCGGTCCCGCAGTTGTTGCTGATGGTCTCGAGATCGGTCGCACCCTGATCGAGCAGCGCAGCGATCAAGAGTTCCGGCACACCGACCAGACCGAATCCGCCCACCGCGATCGACGATCCGCTCGGGATGTCGGCCACCGCCTCGGCGGCCGAGACCACCACCTTGTTCATCATGACCCTGACCCTAACGCACCGTTCGACAAGTGAACAGAAGTCCGCGATGCGAACACTGTGCTTCAATGAGACACGCGCATCCGAGCCGACGAGGAGAGGACCCCATGACCGAGCCCGCACCGCCGCAGACCCGCGCTGCCGCCGCGGATCACGTGCAGTCCCTCGCCCGCGGACTCGCGGTGATCCGGGCCTTCGACGCGGACCATCCCCGTCGCACGCTGTCCGAGGTCGCCCGAGCCACCGATCTCACCCGCGCCACGGCCCGTCGCTTCCTGCTCACCCTGGTCGAACTCGGGTACGTCCGCACCGACGGCACCACCTTCGCGCCGACTCCGAGGGTCCTCGATCTCGGCTACTCGTACCTCTCGTCGCTCTCGCTCCCCGAGATCGCCGGACCGCATCTCGAGGCATTGACCGCGCGCGTGCACGAGTCCTCGTCGGTGTCCGTCCTGGACGACCTCGACGTCGTCTACGTCGCCCGGGTCCCGGTGAGCCGCATCATGACCGTGTCCATCACCATCGGCACCCGTTTCCCCGCCTACGCCACCTCGATGGGCAGAGTCCTGTGGGCCGGTGTCGACGAGAACGCTCTCGCGGACCTTCTCGCGCGCACCGACCTCCGCGACCTCACGGGACGAACGGTGACGACGGAGTCGAGCCTGCGCGCCGAACTCGATCTCGTTCGGGCACAGGGCTTCTGCATCGTCGATCAGGAACTCGAGATCGGACTCCGCTCGATCGCCGCGCCGCTGCACGGGCACGGCGGCGCCGTCACCGCCGCGGTCAACATCAGCACGCCCGCGGCGCGCTACTCGCTCGACGAGTTGAGAACCACCGTCGTGCCGGCGCTGCTGAGCACCGCGGCCGCCATCGACGCCGATCTCGCCCGCGTCGCGTCGCGGTCGGACGCAGCCCGCACCTCCTGACCTCTCCTCCCCACCCGACCACCGACACACGAGACGAGACCACGCCATGCTCGACGCCGTCATCTGCGCTCCGCTGCGCACCCCCGTGGGCCGCTTCGGCGGGGCCCTGAAGACCGTTCCCGCAGCGGACCTCGCGTCTGCCGTGATCATCGAGATCCTCTCGCGCACCGGGCTGTCCGGCGCCGACATCGACGACGTGATCCTCGGGCAGGGCGCACCGAACGGCGAGGCACCGGCGATCGGACGCGTCGCCGCACTCGATGCGGGGCTCGGCATCGGCGTCCCCGGCCGCCAGGTCGACCGCCGCTGCGGGTCCGGGCTGCAGGCCGTTCTCGACGCCTGCATGCAGGTCTCCACGGGCGTGAGCGACGTCGTGCTCGCGGGCGGCGTGGAGTCGATGAGCTCCACCGAGTTCTACACCGACGGTGTGCGGTGGGGCGTCGGCGCCGACTCCGTGCCCCTCCAGGACAGGCTCGCACGGGCCCGGATCACGGCCGGCGGCACACACTTTCCCGTGCCCGGTGGGATGATCGAGACGGCCGAGAACCTCCGCGAGCAGTACGGTGTGCCCCGCGCCGACCAGGACGCCTTCGCGGTGCAGTCCCACCAGCGCGCCGTCGCGGCGCAACGGAGCGGCGTCTTCGCCGAGGAGATCGTGCCCGTCACGGTGCCTCGGCGCAGGGGCGATCCCGTCGTCGTCACCGACGACGAGCACCCACGAGCCGACACCACCCTCGAGTCGCTGTCCCGGCTCCGCCCGATCCGCGGGACGATCGATCCGGAATCGACAGTCACCGCCGGCAACGCCAGCGGTCAGAACGACGGCGCCGCGCTCTGCCTCGTCACCACGGCGGACAGGGCCGCAGCGCTGGGGCTGACACCCCTGGTCCGACTCGCCGGATGGGCGGTGGCCGGTGTCGCGCCGGCGACGATGGGCATCGGCCCGGTCCCGGCGACGGCCGCCGTTCTCGGCCGGCTCGGCCTCACCCTCGACGACATGGACGTCGTCGAACTGAACGAGGCGTTCGCCGCCCAGGTGTTGTCGGTGCTGACCGAATGGTCGATGGACCCCGCCGACCCTCGGCTCAACCCGCACGGCTCGGGCATCTCCCTCGGCCACCCGGTCGGCGCGACCGGCGCACGCATCCTGACCACCCTCGCTCACGAGATGGTGCGACGAGACGTGCGGTACGGCCTCGAGACGATGTGCATCGGCGGCGGCCAGGGACTCGCGGCGGTGTTCGAGCGCGTCTAGGAACGGTCCGCGTGCCCGAGGTCGCGCTCCGGGTCGACCTCGTCTCGAACGAGTTGCTTCAGAACGGTGATCTCGGGAAAACCGCCGCGCTCCTTGCGATCCCACACCACGGACTCCCCCACCACGACGCGGAAGACTCCGCCGGTGCTGGGAATCAGCGCCACCTCGGTGAGGTCGGATCCGAAAGTCTGCAGCAGTTCCTGCGCCATCCATCCGGCTCGCAGGAGCCACTGACACTGGGTGCAGTACGTGATCGCGACGCGCATGGCGGCGACCCTACCCCCGACGTTCCAGAGCCCCGACGCTCCAGAGCCCCGACGCACGAGAACCCCGGCGACCATCGGTCGTCCGGGGCTCTCGATCAAGCTGAGGGGGTCAGGCGCTCTTCTCGCGCCGTTCCGGCCGGTCCGGCTTGCGCGGCACGATGGTGGGGAGCACGTTGTCGTTCACGGTCTCCGCCGTCACGACCACCTTCGCCACGTCGTCACGACTGGGGATGTCGAACATGACCGGGTTGAGCACTTCCTCCATGATCGCGCGCAGTCCACGAGCACCCGTGCCGCGATGGATGGCCTGCTCGGCCATCGCGTCCAGCGCGTCCGGGGTGAACTCCAATTCGACACCGTCCATGTCGAACAGGCGCGTGTACTGCTTCACCAGAGCGTTCTTCGGCTCCGACAGGATGGTCACGAGGGACTCCTTGTCGAGATGCGTGACCGACGCGACGACCGGCAGGCGACCGATGAACTCGGGAATCAGACCGAACTTGATCAGATCCTCGGGCATGACCTCGGCGAAGTGGTCCTGCGTGTCGATCTCGGCCTTGGAGTGGACCTCGGCGCCGAAGCCGAGGCCGCGCTTGCCGATGCGGTCCGACACGATCTTCTCGAGCCCGGCGAACGCACCGGCGACGATGAAGAGCACGTTGGTCGTGTCGATCTGGATGAACTCCTGGTGCGGGTGCTTGCGTCCACCCTGCGGCGGGACACTGGCCTGCGTGCCCTCGAGGATCTTGAGCAGGGCCTGCTGCACACCCTCGCCGGAGACGTCGCGCGTGATCGACGGGTTCTCGCTCTTGCGAGCGATCTTGTCGACCTCGTCGATGTAGATGATGCCGGTCTCGGCACGCTTGACGTCGTAGTCCGCGGCCTGGATCAGCTTGAGGAGGATGTTCTCGACGTCCTCACCGACGTACCCGGCCTCGGTCAACGCGGTGGCGTCGGCGATGGCGAACGGGACGTTCAGCATCTTCGCCAGCGTCTGCGCGAGGTAGGTCTTGCCGCAACCGGTGGGACCGAGCATCAGGATGTTGGACTTGGCCAGTTCCACGGTCTCACCACGGGCGTCACGGGCCTTGTCGCCGGCCTGGATGCGCTTGTAGTGGTTGTAGACCGCGACGGCGAGACGACGCTTCGCCGTGTCCTGACCGATGACGTAGTTCTCCAGGAAGTCGCGGATCTCCGCGGGCTTGGGCAACTCGTCGAGCTTGACCTCGCTCGACTCGGCCAGTTCTTCCTCGATGATCTCGTTGCACAGATCGATGCACTCGTCACAGATGTAGACACCTGGTCCGGCAATGAGCTTCTTGACCTGCTTCTGGCTCTTTCCGCAGAAAGAGCACTTGAGCAGATCACCACCGTCACCGATGCGTGCCATGAGCGTTAGTCCTCACTAGTGAAAGAGAATCTCTGCGTGCGACCGTACCCGCCTTCGCGGTCGGAGGTCGACTTCTGACGCAACCCGAGCAGGCATGTCGGAGCGGCGTCGCACCCCCTCGGACGTGGGTGAATCGATGCAGTCCGGGGGCCCGGAACCGGCCGGAGCCACCCGTCCACGACCCGTCGTCCGGGCGTGTCGGGAGCGGCCTCCGGCCGGCCGGCGTCACTTGCGTGCGGAAAGCTTGCGGTACTCGAAGACGGTGTCGATGATCCCGTAGTCCTTGGCCTCCTCGGCCGTGAGGATCTTGTCGCGATCGGTGTCCTTGCGGATGACGTCGGCGTCCTTGCCGGTGTGGCGACCGAGGGTGGTCTCCATCAGACGACGCATGCGCTCGATCTCCCGAGCCTGGATCTCGAGGTCCGACACCTGGCCCTGCACACCGCCGGTGGACGGCTGGTGGATGAGGACGCGAGCGTTCGGCAGTGCCGCACGCTTGCCGGGGGCACCCGCTGCGAGCAGCACGGCGGCGGCCGACGCGGCCTGACCGAGGCAGACGGTCGCGACATCGGCGCGCACGTACTGCATCGTGTCGTAGATCGCCATCAGCGACGTGAACGAGCCACCGGGCGAGTTGATGTACATCGTGATGTCGCGGTCGGGATCGAGACCCTCGAGCACGAGCAGCTGCGCCATGATGTCGTTCGCCGAGGCGTCGTCGACCTGCACGCCGAGGAAGATGATGCGCTCCTCGAAGAGCTTGTTGTACGGGTTCGACTCCTTGACGCCGTAGCTGGAGTGCTCGACGAAGGACGGGAGGATGTAGCGGGAATCGGGCCCGGCGGGCGAGCTGGAGCCGGGGAGAGAACGGGGATCGAAGAGCTGGGACATCAGTACTCCAAGGGTGTGGGTGAAGAGATCGGACGACCGACAGGAGCGAGCGCGTCGCGCGCTGCGCTGTCCGGTCCGATCAGTTGTCGGCTCCGCTGGTGCCGCCGGCCTGCTCGGCGCGTGTGATGACGTGATCGACCATGCCGTACTCGAGGGCCTGCTGCGCCGTGAACCACCGGTCGCGGTCGGAGTCCTCGGTGACCTGCTCGAACGACTGGCCGGTGTGCTGTGCGATCAGTTCGGCCATCTCGCGCTTGGTGAGGGCGAACTGCTCGGCCATGATGGCGATGTCCGCCGCGCTGCCGCCGATTCCGGCGGACGGCTGGTGCATCATGATGCGGGCGTGCGGCAGGGCGTAGCGCTTGCCCTTGGTCCCGGCGGTGAGCAGGAACTGGCCCATCGACGCCGCCAGGCCCATCGCGTAGGTCGCGACGTCGCACTCGGCGAAGTTCATCGTGTCGTAGATCGCCATGCCGGCCGAGACGGAACCGCCGGGCGAGTTGATGTAGAGCGCGATGTCGCGAGTGGGGTCCTCTGCCGAGAGCAGGAGGATCTGGGCGCACAGCTTGTTCGCGATGTCGTCGTCGACCTGCGTGCCGAGGAAGATGATGCGCTCACGGAGCAGACGCTCGTAGACGGAGTCGCTGAGGTTGAGTCCGGCGGTCGCGGACGTCATGGCCGGAGCGGTCACGATCGACCCTGCCTGACGGGACGGCCCTGCCTGGTCGGTGTTGGTCGCCGGGTTCGTGGTGGTCACGGTACCTGCCTTCTCGTGCTCGATGTGGTCTCGCCTGAACGAGTTTCTCGCCGTGAGCGCGAACGTTCCCTGTGGACGGAACGCTCACGTTCTCTGTCACCGACACTAACGAAGGACGGCGGCCCCGGAGTCCCGGAACCGCCGTCGTTCGCTGTGAGCGTTACTTCTGCTGTTCGCCCGCAGACGAATCGTCCGCAGCCGACTCGTCCGTGGACGACTCGATCTCCGCCGACTCGGTCTCGTCGGTGGCCTCGTCCTCGGGATCTCCGAAGAGCTCCTTGGTGTCGACGCTCGCACCGGCGGTGTCGGTCACGGAGACGCGATCGACGATCGCGGCGAGTGCCTTGCTGCGTCGGATGTCGGCGAACAGTGCGGGCAGCTGGTTGGCCTGCTGCACCTGCTGGATGAACTCCTCCGGTGCGATGCCGTACCGCTGCGCCTGGAAGACGATGTTCTGGGTCAGCTCTTCCTGTCCGACCTGGACCGACTCGGCGTCGGCGATGGTGTCGAGCAACAGCTGGGTGCGCACGGACTTCTCGGCACTCTCACGCGCGTTCGTGTCGAACTCCTCGCGCGAGGAGCCTGCGGCCTCGAGCTGCTGCGCGAGCTTGTCCTCGTCGTGGTCGAGAGGATGGATCGCGTCGTGCAGCGCGGAATCGACCTCGGCCTTGACGAAGGCCTCGGGAACCGGGACCTCGACGGACTCGAGCAGAGCCTCGAGCACCTTGTCGCGGATCTGTCCGGCCTGCTCGACCTTCTTGACGCGGGCCACGCGCTCGCGCAGATCGACCATCAGCTCGTCGAACGTGTCGAACTGGCTCGCCAGCTGGGCGAACTCGTCGTCGGGCTCGGGCAGCTCGCGCTCCTTCACCGACTTCACCGTGACGGTGACCTGCGCTTCCCGACCGGCGTGCTCACCGGCGAGCAGCGTCGTCGGGAACTCCTTGGAGTCACCCACGGACAGGCCGACGATCGCGTCGTCGAGGCCCTCGATGAGCTGGCCGGAGCCGACCTCGTGGGACAGGCCCTCGGTCGAGGCCTCCGCGACGTCCTCGCCGTCGACCGTGGCCGACAGGTCGATGGAGACGAAGTCGCCGGTCTGCGCCGCGCGCTCGACACCGGTGAGGGTGCCGAAACGCTGACGCAGCGAGAGCAACTGCTCGTCGACGGCCTCGTCGGTGATCTCGACCGGGTCGACGGTGACGGTGACGCTCGAGAAGTCGGGCAGCGTGATCTCGGGACGCACGTCGACCTCGGCGGTGAAGACGATCTCCTCCCCGTCCTCGAGTTTGGTGATCTCGATGTCCGGCTGGCCGAGGGGCTTCAGCTCGGTCGAGCTGAGCGCATCGTTGTACTTGGCTGGCAACGCGTCGTTGACCACCTGGTTCAGGACGTTCGCGCGGCCGACGCGTGCCTCGAGAAGCTTCGCGGGCGCCTTGCCGGGCCGGAACCCGGGCAGGCGGATCTGCTGCGCGAGCGTCTTGTAGGCGCGGTCGAAATCAGGCTTCAGCTCCTCGAAGGGCACCTCGACGTTGATACGGACTCGCGTCGGGCTCAGCTGCTCGACAGTGCTCTTCACGAACGTGCTCCTTCATCTGCTCGACTGCAGTGACTCGGTGTCGGACTGTGGTGGTGCGGGGTGGTTCCGGTGGGAAGGTGGATCTGGACCATTCGATCGCGGCGACCGACGTCTGTCGGGATGACAGGATTCGAACCTGCGACCCTCCGCTCCCAAAGCGGATGCGCTACCAAGCTGCGCCACATCCCGTTCCTCGTGCACGCCGTCACCCTCGATCGTGGCGATTCGCACCGGCAAGGCCACAGCGACGTGCGCCGACGATCCTACGGCGGTACCGCGGAGGCGCCGACGGCGGGCCGATTTCTCGATCGCGCGCGACGTTCGGTACAGTTCCTCAACGCAGGCGGCAGGAGCTGGCGATCCCAGCACCGCCGCAGGCATGCGGGCGTAGCTCAATGGTAGAGCCTCAGTCTTCCAAACTGATTACGCGGGTTCGATTCCCGTCGCCCGCTCCACGAACGCGAGAGCCCCCCGATTCACCGAATCGGGGGGCTCTCGCGTGTTCGGGGGTCAGCCGGCGTCGGACAGGACTCCGGCGCCGTCGCGCGCCGAGGTGACCAGCGACACTGCCTCGAAGATGCTTCCGCACACGGTGATCGGCGAGCAGACGCCGAGGAGCTCGAGCGGGCGCCGCACTGCGGGGTCGGTGGCCACCAGCACCATCGGACGGACCGACAGCGAGGATGCCGCGCCGAGGAGAAGGACAGCGCCGGCGCTGCCCAGGAAGGTGACGTCCGACAGGTCGAGAACCACGTCCTCGTGGCCGCGAGCAGCCACGCGTGCCAGGACCTCGCGGAGTTCGGGCGTGGTGCTCATGTCGATCTCGCCGCCGACCGACACCACGGCGACGTCGCCGCGTTCGTATTCGAGGACGGTGAGATCGGCAGCGTCGAAAGAGAAGTGGGTGTCGAGTCCGTGTGCGGTCATTGCTGTGTCTCCCGGTTCGTGTGCGTCGATCTCGTTCCTCGGCGTCTGCCTTAGATTCGCCCGCCAGAGTGACGAGGCTGCGTGCAGTGCATCACGATTCGATAACGTTCACAGCACATCGAGGTAACGCCGTTGCGGACTCAACTGCCTGTTCCGGGCATGACATCGCCTCGCGTCGGGAACACTGTGGTCATCTCGGCACCGTCCGTTCGAACCGCTGGAGGCCTGCATGCCCGTGTCCCACCCCGTCGTCGTCGGAGTCGACGGATCGTCCGCAGCGCTCGCGGCCGTGCGATGGGCCACGCGGCTCTGCACCGCTCGCGGCCTGCCCCTCGTGCTGGTCACGGCGGTGTCCGCGCCGGCCTTCGCGGACGTCGACGACACTGCGGCGAGTGCGCTCGACCGCATTCTCGCCGACGGAGTGGACGCGGCGCGGGCCGTAGCGGCCGACGTGTCGGTCTCCACCGAGACCCACCACGGCACCCCCGCCGGAGTACTGGTCGAACGATCGACGGACGCCGCGATGATCGTCGTGGGGACGCGGGGGCTCGGCGAGTTCACCGGAGGACTCTCCGCGTCGGTGAGCACGGCGGTGGCGACACACGCCTCGTGCGCCGTCACCGTGGTGCCTCTGGACACGCCGCCGAACGAGGGCACGGGACACGCCGTCGTCGTCGGCGTCGACGGCACGGACAACAGCGGGCCCGCCGTCCGCTGGGCGTTCGAGATCGCCTCGTCACGCGGGGCATCGCTGATCGCCGTGCACGCGTGGAGCGACATCGACGTTCCCGGCGGCCGCGGTCGGTCTGCCGAGGACGAGGAGGCCGTCCTCGCGGAGACGATGGCCGGGTGGTCGCAGGACTACCCCGACGTCGAGGTGGAGCGCGTGGTGGTCCAGGACCGGCCGGTGCGGGAACTCGTGGCCAGATCGGCCGAGGCGGACCTCGTCGTCGTGGGTCGCCGCGGGCGGGGTGGATTCACCTCGCTCCTGCTGGGATCGACCAGCCGAGCCGTGATGCACTCGGTGGACGTCCCTGTCACCGTCGTGCCGTCGCCCGTCTGATCCGTCCTCGCCCTCGCGAGGGGTGATCGGCCTACTGTTTCAGATGCTGCAGGCACGCGGACTCGGTCCGCCGACGAGAGGACCGGGCGTGGAAGAGATCCCCGCAGGCCTGACGGTCCACTCCCTCTACCAACCCGTCGTCGACCTCTCGACGCGCGCGCTGGTCGGCTACGAGGCCCTCGCCCGCGGCCCCGTCGGCACACCCTGGGAGTCACCCGCTGCACTGTTCGAGTCGGCGCGTGCGCACGGGACCGTCGGTCAGCTGGACTGGATGTGCCGCGTCAGTGCGCTCCGGGGGGCGCTGGAGGCCAATCTGCCGACCGGGTTGCAGTTGTTCGTCAACATGGAACCCAGCGCGATGAACCTCGCGCCTCCCGCGGGGGTGGCCGCTCTGCTCGCCGAGGCGTCGCGACTGTCGGTGGTCGTGGAGATCACCGAACGTGACCTGCTCGCCGACCCCGCATCGCTGCTCGAGGCAGTGGAACGAGTGCGCGACCGACGGTGGCTCGTGGCGGTGGACGACGTGGGAGCCGAGACGGCGAGCCTGGCCCTCCTGCCGTTCCTGCGGCCCGACATCATCAAGCTGGACATGACGTTCACCCAGCAGCGGGCGACGGCGGACACCGCGCGGGTGCTCGCGGCGGTCTCGGCGGAGTCCGACCGCACGGGCGCGGTGGTCCTCGCCGAGGGCATCGAGACCGAGGAACACCTGCATCTCGCGCGTGAGATGGGCGCTGCTCTCGGCCAGGGCTGGCTCTTCGGCACGCCCGCTCCGTTGCCGCGCCGTGAGCCACACGCCGGCCCGACCGCCGCCGACCTGCCGTCGGACTCCCCCTTCGCCGTCGGGCTCACCCACCGCATGCCGTCCGCGCCGACGCCGTTCGCACTCGCCGCGGCCACCGGTGGCATCCGCCGCGGGCGTCTGTCCCTGCTCTCCACGATCATCGACCAGTTCGCGCTCCACGCGGCGGCCACCGGACCGTCGACCATCGTGCTGGCCACGGTTCCGCACTCGTTCGAGGTGTCCGCCGAGCAGATGCATCAGGCCGCGCACCTCGCCGCGTCCGGGACGCTCGTCGCCCTGTTCGGACGAGGCGGCGCCGCGACCACACCGCCGGTGCCCGGCCTGCACACCATGAGGCTGCCCGCCGCGGACCCGCTGTTGCGGGAACTGTCGGTGATCGTCGTGAGCCCGCACTTCACCGCCGCCGTCATCGGAGCCGAAACGGACGGCGACGGATCGACCGAGTCGGACCCGGTGTTCGACTACCGCCTGACGTACGACCGCGAACTGGTGCTCGACGCGGCCACCCTGTTGCTCCGCCGCACCACGCCCGTACCGACCGAACCCGGATCGGGTCCGCTGCCCGTCTTCGGACCCCAGCGACCGCCGCGCATGTTCGGACACGGTCGAAACGGGTAGTCGGACGAGGTGACCGCGATGCTGAACGACACCCCGACCTCCTCGACCCCGGCTACCGCAGCCGCGCTGCCGACGGCGCGTGGGCCGCTGTCCTCCGCCGTCCTGTCCGCACTCGTGCAGTCCCCGTCGGACGCGGGCAGCGTCGTCGCCCCCGTCACGGACGCCGATCCCTACGGCGACGACCTTCATCTCGCGTTGTACCTCTGCTACGAACTGCACTACCGCGGGCTCCCCGGTGTGGACGACGCCTGGGAGTGGAATCCCGACCTCCTGCGTCTGCGTGCCGAGATGGAGAGCGCATTCCTCGCCGACGTCCGTGCGCACGTGACGGTGGGCGGCTCGGCGGCCGACGAGATGGACCTGTTGTCGACGGAGCACGTCGACGGGTCCGGCCCGTCATTCCACCTCCGCGACACCGGCACCGCCGAGCAGATGCGGGAGTACCTCGCGCACCGGTCGCTGTACCACCTCAAGGAGGCCGACCCCCACGCGTGGACGATCCCGCGGCTGCAGGGTCAGGCCAAGGCCTCCTACGTCGCCGTCGAGTTCGACGAATTCGGCGGCGGGCGCGGAAGTCGGATGCACCAGAACCTCTTTCGCGACCTCCTGGCAGCGGCGGGACTCGACGCGACCTACCTCGGTTACCTCGACCGGGTGGGTGCACCGACCCTCGCACCGGTCAACCTGATGTCGATGTTCGGTCTGCACCGATCGCTGCGGGGTGCCGCCGTCGGACACCTCGCCGCGACCGAGATCACCTCCTCACCCGGATCGCAGCGGCTGGTGAAAGCGTTGCAGCGGTTGGAGTTCCCGGCCGAGTGCGTCGCGTTCTACGCCGAGCACGTCGAGGCGGACGCGGTGCACGAGCAGGTCATGCGACACGACGTGGTGGGCGACCTCATCGCGCGCGAACCGGAACTCGAGGCGGACGTCGTCTTCGGGATGCGCGCCATCGACCACGTCGAGAACGTCCTGGCGGACCATCTCATGGACGCGTGGAGCAACGGTCGAGAGTCGCTGCGCCCCGCGTCGTGATCCGCGACCGGAACCGGACTCTCCGTACACTGGGACCATGGAACCTCTGCTCCTGATCATCGTCGTCGTGGCTCTGGTCGTCGGCGTCGTCGTCGCGTCCCAGCGCAGGTCCGGCCGACGGAGTCTCGAGTCGCTCGACGACGCCAAGGCCGACGCGCGTCAGGCCATCGAGCGCCTCGGCGGCCAGGTGTACAACCTGGTGGGCTCGGACACTGCCTCCAAGCAGGCTCTGGCCGACGCGTCCGAGCGCTACACGGCCGCGGGCTCACAGATCGATCAGGCGCAGTCCCCCACCCAGGCGCGTCTGGCCAAACAGACTGCGCTGGAAGGGCTCTACTACATCCGCGCTGCCCGGCTGGCGATGGGCATGGACCCCGGACCCGAGGTCCCCACCATCGACGGACAGAAGTCCGCGGGCGAGGTCACCGAGGAACGCACCGTCGACTACGAGGGTCGGGCCGTGACCGCGAGCCCCGGACCGTCCGAGAGGACGCCGAACTACTACCCCGGCGGACGCGTGGCGGGTCGCCCCGTCCCTGCGGGCTGGTACTCCGAGCCGTGGTGGAAGCCCGCCCTCGTGGCCGGCGCGTGGGGCATGGGATCCATGTTCCTGTTCTCCGCGATGTTCTCCGGGATGGCCGGCGTGGGCTACGGGGCGGACAACTTCGCCAGCGGTGAGGGCGACGGGGGCGACATGGGCGACGGCGGCGACATGGGCGGCGACACGGGTGACGGTGGCGGCGACATGGGCGGCGATGCCGGGGGCGACTTCGGTGGTGGCGACTTCGGCGGTGGTGGCGACTTCGGGGGCGGCGGCGACTTCGGGGGCGGCGGCGACTTCGGAGGTTTCTGACCTCCACGGGCGCCGGTCCGCACACCCACCGGTGCCGTGCACCCCGTCCAGTCAGCGGAACCGGGTGCGCGCCCCCGGAACGTGTGCGGACGGATCAGCGCTCGACCGACCTCACGTCGCCTGACACGTCGGGCACCAGAAGAGGTTGCGGCCCTTCATGTCCGCGGTGAGAATCGTCGTGCCGCAGATCAGGCACGGCTGGCCGTTCCGCTTGTAGACGTAGGAACGCGGGCGTCCCGGTCCTCGCGACCCGGTGCCCGAGTCGTGTTCCTTGTCCAGCGTGATGATGCGCCCGCGTCGCACGCCCACCTTCATCAACTCGACGAGATCCGTCCACATCTCGTCCCACTCCTCGTGGTCGAGGTGCTTGCCGGTGCGGAACGGGCTCATGCGGTGCCGGAACAGCAGCTCGGCTCGGTAGACGTTGCCGATGCCGGCGATGACGTCCTGCTCCATCAGCAACGCGCCGACCGCCATGGCCGACTTGTGGATCCGGTGGAAGGCCTTCTCCGGGTCGGACTCCTTGCGCAGCGGATCGGGACCCAGGCGCGCCACCAGCGCGTCGACCTGAGTGTCGTCGAAGATCTCGCAGCGGGTGGGGCCGCGCAGGTCGGTGCCGTACTCCTCCCCCACCATGCGCATCCGCACCTGGCCGACGGGCTCCTTCATGGGAACGGACTGCTCGCCGAACTTTCCGTACAGCCCCAGGTGGACGTGGACGATCGCCCCGTTGTCGTACCGGTGGAGCAGATGCTTGCCCCAGGCGTCGGCGCGCTTCAGGACATGCCCGGAGACCCACTCGGCGCCGTCGACGAAACGTCCCTGCGGACTGGACACCTCGATGACCTGGCCGCCGAAACGCTTCTGGTGCAGTCGCGCCAGACGATGGAGAGTGTGCCCCTCGGGCATGGGTGGTACCTGACTACTCGGGCTGTGGTGCGGACCCTCTTATTCGGAGTCGCCGTCGGCCGAGGGTGCACCGGGAACGGCCGGCGCGTCGCCGGTGCGCTCGTACTCGGACAGGATGTCGATGCGGCGCTGGTGGCGCTCCTCGCCCGACCACGGGGTCTCGAGGAACGCGTCCACGATCGCGAGCGCCTCGGGCAGCGTGTGCATGCGGCCGCCGATGCCGATCAGCTGCGCCTTGTTGTGCTGACGCGCGAGCTGGGCCGTCTCGACGCTCCAGGCGAGAGCACACCGCGCGCCGGGGACCTTGTTGGCCGCGATCTGCTCACCGTTGCCGGAGCCACCGAGCACCAGTCCGAGGCTCTCCGGGTCGGCGACCGTGCGGCGAGCCGCCTCGATGCAGAACGCCGGGTAGTCGTCCACCGCGTCGTACGTGAACGCACCGCAGTCGATCGGCTCGTGTCCCGATTCCCGCAGGTGGTCGATGATCTGATTCTTGAACTCGAAGCCGGCGTGATCGGCACCCAGGTATACGCGCATGGCTAGAGTTTGACAGGTGCCCCCCTCCGCCCCGACGCCACCGTGCGGGTGGGGCCCCGTCGCCGGGGTGGACGGCGCCGCGGGCCGGTGGGTGGTGGCTCGTCTCTACGAGGGACGAGTGTCGTTGACCCTGGTCGACACCGTCGCGGCCGTCCTGGACACCACCCGGGACTGCGCGGCCGTCGGGGTCGACATGCCGCTGACCGTTCCCGACGCCGGAGTGCGGGCGAGCGAACTCCAGGTTCGGACGTTCCTGGGCCCGGCGCGATCGTCGCTCTTCCCCACGCCGGTACGCGACGCGGTGTGGGCGGCCTCCTGGGAGGACGCCTGCGTGATCGCTCGCGCGCGCACGGGCAAGGCCATCAGCAAGCAGTCGTGGTACCTCACCGACCACATCCGGGCCTGGGACGCGGCCGACCCCGACATCGCACGGGTGATCGAGGTGCACCCGGAATCGTCGTTCCGGGCACTCGCCCCCGCCACGCGCTTCACGTCGAAGAAACGGGCGCGCGGCATCGCGCAACGGCTGCAAGCACTCTCGGTGATGGTGGACGTGCCGGCGCTGCTGGAGGCCACGAGTGCGATCGAGGACGGGCCCGCGATGGACGACGTGCTCGACGCGGTGGCGGCCGCCTGGTCCGCGCGTCGCTGGCTCGGCGGCGAGGCACTGGAGTTCGGCGACGGCACTCGCGATCGCCGGGGCCGTCCCGACCTCATCGTGGTCTGACGCACCCCGCCGGCATCACCGACGGGGTGCGCGGTCGACTCAGTCGAACTGCGGGTCCTCGTTGCGAGAACGCTTGAGCTCGAAGAAGTGCGGGTACGACGCGAAGATCACCGACGCGTCCCACAGCTTGCCGGCCTCCTCGCCGCGCGGGATCCTCGACAGCACGGGACCGAAGAAGGCGACACCGTTGACGTGGATGGTCGGCGTGCCGACGTCCTTGCCCACCTTGTCCATTCCCGCGTGGTGGCTCTTGCGCAGCGCGTCGTCGAACTCACTGCTCGCGGCCGCCTCGGCCAACGAGGCCGGGAGGTCCAGTGCAACGAGCGACTTCTGGATCACGTCCGGGAAGTCCTTGTTGCCCTCGTTGTGGATTCGCGTCCCCATCTCGGTGTAGAGCGGCGCGAGAATCTCGTCGCCCTTCTCCTGCGCGGCCGCGATCGCGACGCGGACGGGACCCCACGCCTTCTTCATCATGTCCTGGTACTCGTCGGGAAGATCGCGTCCCTCGTTGAGGACCGCCAGGCTCATGACGTGGAAGTTCGTCTCGATGTCGCGAACCTTCGCCACCTCGAGAATCCAGCGCGAGGTGATCCAGCACCACGGGCAGAGCGGGTCGAACCAGAAATCTGCCACGTCCTTGCTATCGCTCACGTCGGTCCTTTCGTCGTCGGGTAGTGCTCGGTGTTCGGCTGGTCTGCGGAGCGTCCCGCACAGTGGGCCGGTGACACGAACTCTGCACACCTGTTCTACCCGCCCGCGGCGACCGGCGTCATGATGGGATGGACACAGCCGCGACCGCAGTTCGGCGGTGGCAGAAGAAATCGACAGAAAGGGTGCACGTGGTTGCCCCCAATTTGACCAGGGACCAGGCAGAGGAACGGTCCTCGCTGCTCACGGTCACGCACTACTCCATCACTCTCGACCTGACCGACGGAGCCGGTGGCCCGGGCGAGAAGACCTTCTCCTCGACCACCACCGTCACCTTCGACGCGACTGCCGGAGCCTCCAGTGTCGTCGACATCGTCGCCGCCTCGGTGAGCTCCGCGACGCTCAACGGAACCGACGTCGACGTCTCCTCCTACGACGAGTCGACGGGCATCGCGCTCACCGACCTCGCGGAGCACAACGAGCTCACCGTGGTCGCGGAATGCGTCTACTCCCATACCGGTGAGGGCCTGCACCGCTTCGTCGATCCGTCGGACGGCTCCGTCTACCTGTACAGCCAGTTCGAGACCGCGGACGCCAAGCGCATGTTCGCGTGTTTCGATCAGCCGGATCTCAAAGCGACCTTCGACGTGACGGTGACGGCACCGAAGGACTGGGCCGTCATCTCCAACGCGGCTGCCGCGGAGACCTCCGAGGCGTCCGGTGCCACGACGCACGTGTTCGAGACGACTCCTGTGATGAGCACCTACCTCGTCGCGCTCATCGCCGGCCCGTACGCGCTGTGGACCGATTCCTACTCGGACGACCACGGCACCATTCCGCTCGGAATCTACTGCCGCGCATCGCTGTCGGAGTACATGGACGCCGATCGCCTCTTCACCGAGACCAAGCAGGGCTTCGAGTTCTACCACCGTAACTTCGGTGTCCCGTACGCCTTCGGCAAGTACGACCAGCTGTTCGTGCCCGAGTTCAACGCGGGCGCCATGGAGAACGCCGGCGCGGTGACCTTCCTGGAGGACTACGTCTTCCGGTCCAAGGTGACGCGCTACTCCTACGAGCGCCGCGCCGAGACCGTGCTGCACGAGATGGCCCACATGTGGTTCGGCGATCTCGTGACCATGCGGTGGTGGGACGACCTGTGGCTCAACGAGTCCTTCGCCACGTTCGCGTCGGTGCTCTGCCAGTCGGAGGCCACCGAGTACACCAGCGCGTGGACCACGTTCGCGAACGTCGAGAAGAGCTGGGCCTACCGCCAGGACCAGTTGCCGTCGACGCACCCCATCGCCGCGGACATTCCCGATCTCGCCGCAGTCGAGGTCAACTTCGACGGCATCACCTATGCCAAGGGCGCCAGCGTCCTCAAGCAGCTCGTCGCCTACGTCGGGCTCGAGGACTTCCTCGCGGGCCTGCGCAGCTACTTCCGCGACCACGCCTTCGGCAACGCGACCTTCTCGGATCTGCTGTCGGCTCTCGAGGCCTCGTCCGGTCGCGACCTGTCGGACTGGGGTGATCAGTGGCTGCGCACCACCGGCCTGAACACCCTGACACCGGAATTCGAGATCGACGACGACGGCAACTACTCGTCCTTCTCCGTCGTGCAGGGGGCCGCGGCACCCGGCAAGGGTGAGCGCCGCGTGCACCGCATCGCCGTCGGCATCTACGACGGTGACGACTCCGGCGCGCTCACTCGCACCCAGCGGGTCGAGCTCGACGTCGAGCCGCAGGAGCGCACCGAGGTTCCCGCGCTGGTGGGCACGCCCGCCGGTCGGTTGGTGCTCGTCAACGACGACGACCTGACGTACTGCTCGCTGCAGCTGGATCCGACCTCGCTCGAGACGCTCATCGCGCGCATCGGCGACATCACCGAGTCGCTTCCCCGCACCCTGGCGTGGTCGGCGGCGTGGGAGATGACCCGGCAGGCCGATCTGAAGGCACGCGACTTCGTCGCACTGGTGCAGCGCGGCATCACCTCCGAGACCGAGGTCGGAGTCGTGCAGCGGCTCCTGCTGCAGGCGCAGACCGCGCTCGGCAGCTATGCCGAGCCGGGGTGGGCGCAGTCCACGGGATGGCCCGAGTTCGCCGACCGCCTCCTCGAGCTGGCGCGCGCGGCCGACGGTGGGTCGGATCATCAGCTGGCCTACGTCAACGCGCTGGCCTCGTCCGTGCTGGCCGAGCGCCACACGACAGTGCTGCAGGCGCTGCTCGACGGAGACGTGGACGGCCAGGATCTGGGCGGCCTCACCGTCGACACCGATCTGCGCTGGCGGTTCGTCACCGCTCTGGCTCGCAGCGGCGCGATCGACACGGGGTCCGACACACCCGTGATCGACGCCGAGGCCGAGAAGGACAACACCGCGGCCGGTGCCCGCAACGCGGCGGCGGCGCGAGCTGCCCGCCCGCAGGCCTCGGTCAAGGAGGAGGCGTGGACCACGGTCATCGACAACGACTCCCTACCCAACATCACCGCACGTGCCATCATCGGCGCGTTCCCCGGTGCGGGCCAGGGAGAGTTGTTGGAGCCGTTCGTCTCCCGCTACTTCGACGCCATCTCCGATGTGTGGGCACGTCGTTCCAGCGAGGTCGCGCAGACCGTCGTCGTCGGTCTGTACCCGACCTGGTCCATCAGTGAGCAGTCGGTGGCGGCGGCGGACGAGTTCCTCGCGGGCGACCACCCGCCGGCCCTCGCGCGCCTCGTCGTCGAGGGTCGCGCGTCCGTGGTGCGGTCGCTCGCCGCTCGAGCGGCGGACGGTGCCTGACCGCACCTGACTCGCGCACGGACAAGGGCCCATCATCCTCTCGGATGATGGGCCCTTGTCTCTGTGCCGGGGTGGCGCCGTGTCAGGCGGACGGGCCGGTGATCGCCGCGCTCATGACGCGCACGGCGGCGACGAGGCCGTCGATCAGGTCGCCGTCACGGAAGGATCCCGTGGCCGCGGTGATACCGAGCTGCGCGATGCGGTCGTCGACGAGATGGGCGACGCCTCGACCGGAACGAACCTCGATGGCGTGCTGGTTCGGTGAGACCGCGATGAGCACCGAGTACTCGGCCTCGGGCGTTCCCGCGAGAGCGGCGTCCGCACCCGCGGCGGTGTCGGGGCCGAGGTCACCGACCAGCACGTTGAAGCGGATGCCCGTACGGCGGGTGGCCTCGATGAGCGACTCGTCGAGCTGGATCAGCTCGTCGGTCGCGAACGGGGACAGGTCGGGGTTGACGGTGCCCACCTGGTGCACACCGGAGACTCGACCGCTCGCGGTCACCACATGGCCGACGGGAAGGTTCTCCTCGTCGATCCGACGGGTCGAGAGTTCACCACTTGCCACTTGCCCGGCCTCCTACCAGCGAAGCCGAACCCGCGGTGAGTTCGGCGTGTGTCGAATGCGCAGCGTGCTGCGAGTACGGCGTCACCTCGTCCGTGGCCGACCACAGCACCGGGGCGTGGTCCCACTGCTGCCCGAGTCGGTAGGGGGCGGGACGCGGCGCGGGATCGGTCGACGTGATCTTCGCGAACACGAAGAGCGCGAGGAACAGTGCCAACGGAATCAGTCCGAAGATCAGCGCGGTTTCGAGGATGCTCACGCCCATCACCTTAGTGGACGGGTGTCAGGCCGCGCCCTCACCCAGGTACGGCAGCCAGGTGGGATCGAGTTCCTTGATGCTCGCGAGCAGTCGCCAGTGCGGACCCTTCGGCGGGACCAGCGCGGCGCGCAGGGTCCACCCCAGCTCGCTGAGCATCTTGTCCGCCTTGCGGTGATTGCAGGAAGCGCAGCACGCGACGCAGTTCTCCCAGGAGTGACCGCCGCCGCGACTGCGCGGCACCACGTGGTCGATGGTCTCGGCCTTGGAACCGCAGTACGCGCACCGGAAACGGTCCCGATGCATCAGAGCCGCCCGCGTCATCGGGATGCGCGCCCGGTAGGGCACCCGCACGTACGAGCGGAGGCGGATGACCGACGGCACCTGCAGAGCGATGTCCGCCGAGTGAACGACGGGACCGTCGTCGTCGTCGTGCACCACGACGGCCTTCTCGCAGACCAGCAGGACGACGGCACGCCGCATGGGCAGCGCGGTGAGTGGTTCGAACGTGGCGTTCAGGAGGAGTACGCGCCGCTTCACCCAGGCGGGGACGGCGTCCTCGTGATCGAGGTGCCCGTCGACGTCGGCCGGATCGGAGTGATCGGTGACGGCGTGCAACGACGCGCCGCCGAAGACGACAGGGTGTTCGGACTGGGGTCGCGCCCCCGACGCGCCGCCCTGCACGGCGTCGGTGGGCGACAGTTGTCGATGCCCGGCCCGAACCTTCGCGACAGTCCCGCTCTTCTTCATGCCACCTCCAGTGACCACTGCGCGCGGCGCGACTACCACTGGTTTGCGACAGCCACCGCCCGCACGTGAAGACCAACCACAGTGCATCACGAATCGGTGCCGTTCGCACGCTCATTCGAGGTCCGGCCGACGGCCACGCGGTGAACTCCGGGTGTCCCGCCGCACGGGTGGCGGGGTGGGTGCCGAGACGGGTGGTGACAGGTGGCGTGCGCCGAGGAGATCCGTAGACTTTTCGGGTGTATTCCTTCGACCCGAACGACGTCCTCGCCCTCTCGCTCTCCGACACCGGTCGCGACTGGCTGATCCAACGCCCGCTCCAGGTTCTGGGGTACGCCCTGCTCGCCGTGGTTCTGCGTTACGTCCTGCACCGCATGATCGACCGGTTCACCAGCCGCTCACCCGGCGCGGGTCGCAGCGCTGCGGGTAAACCGCCCCTGCTGAGGCCGCTGCGCGAACGTGCCCCCGCCGGCGTCACCACCACCATCCTGAACGAGCGCCGCAACCAGCGCGCCCGCACCATCGGTTCGGTGCTCAAGTCGGCGGTCTCCGTCGGCATCCTGGTCTGGTTCGTGCTCTCCGCGCTCTCCATCGTCGGTGTGAACGTCGCCCCCTTCATCGCGTCCGCAGGCATCGTGGGTGTCGCGCTCGGTTTCGGCGCGCAGAACCTCGTCCGCGACTTCCTCTCCGGCATCTTCATGCTGCTCGAGGACCAGTACGGAGTCGGCGACATCGTCGATCTCGGCGAGGCATCGGGCACGGTCGAGACCGTGGGCCTGCGGGTCACCACGGTCCGCGACATCTCCGGGACGCTCTGGTACGTCCGCAACGGCGAGGTGCTGCGTGTCGGCAACATGAGCCAGGGTCACGCCGTCGCGGTGTTGGACCTCCCCGTCAGTCATTCCGCCGACATCGACGTCGCGTGCGAGGTGGCCGAGCGCACGGCGCGCGAGTCCATCGAGCGTGGCGAGTTCCAGGAGGACATTCTCGAGGCCCCGCAGATGCTCGGCGTCGACGCCGTCACGTCGGACACGGTGACGCTGCGCCTGACCATCAAGGTCCGACCCGGCCGGCAGTGGGCCGTGCAGCGCCAGTTGCATCGTCAGATCCTCGACGCCTTCGACGAGTCCGGCATCGCGGCGCCCTACCCCAACGGGCGGCCCTTCGGACCCGCCCCGAGCATGAGCACGTGATCGTGGAGAACAATGGAGCCATGACCGAGCCGGCACAGACCTTCTACGACGCGGTCGGCGGTGCGGAGACGTTTCGCACCCTGACCGCGCGCTTCTACGCCGAGGTCGAGCGGGACGAGATTCTGCGGCGGCTGTACCCGGAGGAGGACCTGGGCCCGGCGGAGCGCCGGATGCGCATGTTCCTCGAGCAGTACTGGGGTGGTCCGCGTACCTACTCGGACGAGCGCGGCCACCCGCGTCTGCGGATGCGGCACTCGCCGTTCGTCATCGGGCCGTTCGAGCGCGACGCCTGGCTGCGCGCGATGCACACGGCCCTGGCGTCGATCGACTCGGACACGATGGACGATGTGCATCGACAGCAGTTCGTCGACTACATCGAGATGGCGGCGAACTCGATGGTGAACTCGCCGCTGTAGCGCTGCGCGTTCAGCCGAGGGCGCCGGAGCGGCCCTTGCCCCGCAGCTTGCGGGCGACACGCATCGCGAACCACAGGGGACGCGGGATGTGCGGGCGCAGGATGGCGTGCTTGCGCACGTAGTGCGGCACGTGCCACTCGGCCCAGGTGCCGGCGTAGAACAGAGCGGCATCCCCGGCGCGGAGCACGCGGGGCTCGTTGCCCGCGGACTGGACGACGACTTCGCCCTCGATCACGTGGATGGTCTCGTCCTGCTCGAAGTACCAGTTGAAGGTGCCGGCAGTGCAGTCCCAGACCCACGACGACGTGGTGGTGTCCGGGCTGCAGGACCACTGACCGCTGCGCGCGACGGGAGCACCCTCGAGGATCCACGAAGGATCGATCGGAGCCGGCAGGAGCTCGACGGAGTCGAGACTCACGGCTTCGAAAACAGGAGTCGTCATGGAGGTTCCTTTACCGTCGCTTGAAGTTCCGCCTGAAAATACCCCACCAAACAAACTTTGGGTAGTTTTCACGCCGATCGTTCCGATTTTCTTGACCTCCCCATGGCATGAACAGCGGACGCGTGGTGATTCTCGTGGGAGCCGGGCAGGCCGGAGGCCGGTCGTCGGGACAGGCCGGGCAGGCCGGAGGGGTCGTGGTGACGGGCGCACCGCCCCTCGCGGCTCGGCCTTTGGCACTATTGCGCCTGTGAGCACTCCGATCGACGCGTCCGCCGGCCCGTCCCCCGCCGACGGCCCGTCCGCCCCGGCCCCCTGGTGGTCCGACGCCGTCTTCTACCAGATCTACCCCCGCTCGTTCGCGGACTCCGACGGCGACGGGATCGGTGATCTGGGTGGCATCCGGGACAAGCTCGGATACCTGGAACTGCTCGGCGTCGATGCACTCTGGCTCAGTCCGGTGATGCGGTCGCCGATGGTCGACCACGGATACGACGTGTCCGATCCCCGCGACATCGATCCGCTGTTCGGATCTCTCGAGACGATGGACGCCGTGGTGACGGAGGCGCACGCGCGGGGCATGAAGGTCACTATGGACCTGGTCCCGAACCACACCAGCGATCAGCACGAATGGTTCCAGGCCGCTCTGGCCGCGGCGCCCGGGAGCCCGGAGCGGGCCCGCTACGTGTTCCGGGACGGCAAGGGCAACGGCTCCGAGCCGCCGAACAACTGGCCCAGCATCTTCGGCGGTCCCGCGTGGCACCGCGTCACCGAGTCGGACGGCACACCCGGTCAGTGGTACCTCCACATCTTCGCGCCCGAGCAGCCGGATCTGAACTGGACCGAACCCGAGGCGCTCGCCGACCTGGAGGCGACGATCCGGTTCTGGCTCGACCGCGGTGTCGACGGGTTCCGCATCGACGTGGCCCACGGCATGGCCAAGCCGGCGGATCTCCCGGACATGGATCTGTCCGTGAACGAGCTGATGCGCAACGAGGACGGGGACCCCCGTTTCGACGACGACGGGGTGCACGAGATCCACCGCGCCATCCGCCGGGTCGTGGACGAGTACGACGGCGCGATGACGATCGGCGAGGTGTGGGTCCAGGACAACGAACGCTTCAGTCGCTACATCCGTCCCGACGAGCTCACCCTGGGCTTCAACTTCCGGCTGGCCGAGTCCGCGTTCGACGCCTCGGCCATCAGGGACGCCGTCGACAACTCGCTCGACGCGGTCGACCGTGTCGGCGGCACGCCGACGTGGACCCTGTCCAACCACGACGTCGACCGCGAGGTCACCCGGTACGGCGGAGGTGAGCAGGGTCTGCAGCGCGCACGCGCGATGGCCCTTGTCCTGCTGGCGCTCCCCGGTGTCGTGTTCGTCTACAACGGCTCCGAGCTCGGGCTGCCCAACGCGGACCTCCCCGACTCCGCTCTGCAGGATCCCGCCTGGTTCCGGTCCGGCGGCCAGGAACGCGGACGAGACGCGTGCCGCGTCCCGCTGCCGTGGGAGGGCACCGAGCCGCCGTTCGGATTCTCGACGGCGCGGGAGACCTGGTTGCCGATTCCCGCCGAGTGGGCCCCGCTGACCGTGGAGAGCCAACTCGAGGACGTGGACTCCATGCTGAGCCTCTATCGGACGGCGTTGAGCCTGCGGGCCGCGCGGCCGGAGTTCAGCGAGCCCGGAGTCGAGTGGTACGGGAGCCCTCCCGGGTGTCTGGCGTTCCGGCGCCGCGGCGGCGTCATCTGCGCTCTGAACACCACGTCCGAGCCCATCACCCTGCCGCCGGGAGCGCTGCTGCTCGCCAGCGCACCGCTGCAGGACGGGCTGCTTCCGGCCGACGCGGCGGCCTGGCTCGTCTGAACGAGTCGCGGTGCGGGTCGATCAGGACACCATGAGCGGGATCGTGGCGCCCCGGCTGCGGAACACCGATCCGTAGCGGGCGTCGAGCCGGATCCACGACCGAGCGATTCGCACCCGGACGCGCGCGTCGTCCGCACTCCGCGACGAGTCGGACACCGTGGGCACGAACTTCATGGCGTTGAGCGCGAAGATCATGCGCATCGACACGGGCACCGCCTCGCCGTCGGCCTCGACGGTCACCACGTCCTGATCGAGCAGCGACACGGGCGGGCCGTGATCGGTTCCGTGTTCGCGGGCCAGGGCGACACCACGCTCGGCCAGCTCCACGAACACCGGACCGGGGACGTCGTCCACATGGGTCCACCCGACGTCCGGCGGCACCGGGCCGCGCCAGGCGGAGTCCATGCCGAAGCCGGGATCGAAAGGTGCAGGTCCGGCGGATCGCATCGCCGAGAGTAGCCCGTCCGCGGCCACGGTGACGTCCGACGGCAGCACCCGGGCGCGGATCACGCGGGCGGCGAGGACGTCGAATCCGGTCTCGATCCACGCGACCACGTGACTGTCACCGCGGCGCCGGAGGCGCACCACCGCGCCCGGGTCGAGTCGCGCGGCGTGGGTCAGAAAGGTCGACAGATCGTCCCGGTCCCGCGCGTCCGGGACGGTCACCGACCGCTCGGCCAGTGCACCCGTCACGGCCGCTGCCAGCGCTGCAGGTACTCGCGCTCGTCGCCGGACAGCCGGCGCAGGCGCTGGGTGTCGATGTCGAAGGCAGCGATCTGCGTCGACGCCACGATGGCCGGCGGAGTACTCATCGGTGCGCCGTGCGGGCGCACCTCGTATCCCGCCGTGAAGTCGACGGCCCGCAACTGCTCCACCCACATGAACACGTCGAGAGGCGTGTCCTCGTGGCGCAACTGGCCGCGGTAGCGCACGTGCAGGTCGGCGATCACCGCACTGTTCCGCAGGGTCGCGGTGGGGACACCGTCGGCCATGAGCCACGGGATGCGGGCCTCCTCCAGCAGCGTCACCATGCGTGCGTGGTTGATGTGCTGGTACACGTCCATGTCCGACCAGCGCACCTCGACGGGGCAATGGAAGCCGATGAGCTCGTCGTCTGTCACGCCCCCAACCTATCCGGCCCGGCGCGGCGCCGGGCCGGGCACGTCCGTCCCCCGGGCGTGGTCAACGCGAGACGTCGGTCCGCGCACGCGCTCCTCGCACCATGCTGCGGATCTGCCGCGCCGCCACCGAGAGCGTCGCCAGATCCAGCGTTCCGGACTCGCCGATCTCCGTCAGGGCCGCTCGGGCACGAGCGAGCCGGGAGGCATTGGTGGACTCCCAGTCGGCGATCATCTCGTCCGCCGTCTCCCCCGGTTCGCCGCCGCCCGTCACGTCGAGCGTGAGGGCACGCAGCGACGAGTACAGGTCGTCCCGCAACGCCAACCGCGCCAGGGAGTGCCAGCGGTCGCCGCGTTCGAGCGTGGACACCGCAGACAGCAGCCAGTCGATGCCGAGGTGCTCGCTGAGGGCGTAGTAGAGGCTCGCCATCACCTCGTCGTCCTCGTTCGCGATGTCCGCCGTCTCGATGACGTCGAGCAGGCAGAACACGTCGAGGAGCCGGAACACTCTGTGCGCGAGCTCTTCCGGCGCGCCCTTCTCGATGGCGGACGTGGCACGGTCGAGTCCGCTGCGTGCCTGCCGACCCTTCAGCCAGGTCGGGAGCTGCGATTCCAGGATCCGCACCTTGCGCGCGAACCTCGTGATCTCGGCACCGACAGCGATGGGCTGCGGCCGGTTCGACAACAGCCAGCGGGATCCTCGGTCGAGGAGGCGACGAGACTCGAGCACCAGTTCGTCGGACGCGTCCGTGGGCATGTCGGCCGCGGCGATCGCGGCCCAGATGTCGTGCAGACCGAAGATCTCGCTCGTCGCCGCGAACGCTCGCGCCGCGTCCGTGCTCCCGACTCCCGAGTCCTCCGCGAGGCGGAAGGCGTAGGTGATGCCGCCGTGGTCGACCGTCTCGTTCGCCACCCGCGTGGCCACGATCTCCCGGCGCAGCGGATGCGCCTTGATGGCACCGGCGAAACGTTCGCGCAACGGCGTCGGGAAGTAGTCCGTCATGAGCGGGGCGAACACGTCGTTGTCCGGCAGATCCGATGCCAGCAGGTCTTCCTGCAGCGCCAACTTCACGTGAGCCATGAGAGTCGACAGCTCGGGCGAGGTGAGACCCAGCCCGTTCTGCAGGCGTCGCGAGATCTCCGACTTCGTCGGCAGCGCGTCGAGCGACCTGTCCACCCGCCCCGACGCCACCAGGTCGGCGATCAGTCGAGCGTGGACGCCCAGCAGTTCGGGGGCGTGTGCCCGTGAGACACCCAGCAGCTCGTTCTGCGCGACGTTGTCCTCGAGAACGAGGGCGCCCACCTCGTCCGTCATGGAGGCCAGCAGGGACTCCCGGTCCTCCGCGGCCAGGTCACCCGACGTCACGGTGGAATCGAGCAGGATCTTGATGTTGACCTCGTGATCGGAGCAGTCGACGCCGGCGGAGTTGTCCACGGCGTCGGTGTTGATCTTGCCGCCCGCGGCGCTGTACTCGATGCGGCCGAGCGCGGTCACCCCGAGGTTGCCGCCCTCTCCGACCACGCGCGCCCGCAGGTCCGCGCCGTTCACGCGCACCGGGTCGTTGGCCTTGTCTCCCACGTCGGCATCGCTCTCGGTGCGCGACTTCACGTAGGTGCCGATGCCGCCGTTCCACAGCAGGTCCACCGGCGCCGTGAGGATGGCGCGCATCAGTTCGGGCGGTGACAGGGCGGTGACGTCGTCCGCCAGTCCGAGAGCCGCGCGCACCTCGGCGCTGACCGGCACCGACTTCACGGTGCGTTCGTGTACTCCGCCACCCCTGCTGATCAGGGAGGTGTCGTAATCCGCCCACGACGAGCGCGGCAGTTCGAACAGTCGCCGTCGCTCGGCGAAGGAGGCGGCCGCGTCGGGTGCCGGATCCAGAAAGATGTGCCGGTGGTCGAACGCGGCGACGATGCGGAGATGTTCACTGAGCAGCATCCCGTTGCCGAACACGTCGCCACTCATGTCACCGATACCGACCACGGTGATCTCGTCGGACTGCGTGTCGATGTCGTACTCGCGGAAGTGACGCTTCACGCTCTCCCAGGCACCCTTGGCGGTGATGCCCATCGCCTTGTGGTCGTACCCCACCGACCCGCCCGAGGCGAAGGCGTCGCCGAGCCAGAAGCCGTACTCGGCGGACACCTCGTTCGCGAGATCGGAGAACGTGGCAGTGCCCTTGTCCGCCGCGACCACGAGGTACGAGTCGTCGTCGTCGCGTCGCACCACACGCTGCGGTGGGATCGCGGCGCGGGTGGCACGGTCGAGGTTGTCGGTGACGTCCAGCAGCCCCGCGATGAACATGCGGTAGCAGGCTCTCCCCTCGGCGGTGGTCGCGGAGCGGTCGGTCGCAGCATCGCCGGTCGGAGACGGCGGCTGCTTGACGACGAAGCCGCCCTTCGCCCCCACCGGCACGATGACCGCGTTCTTGACGGCCTGCGCCTTGGCCAGTCCGAGCACCTCGGTGCGGAAGTCCTCGCGCCGGTCGGACCAGCGGAGACCACCGCGCGCGACCGTGCCGAAGCGCAGGTGCACGCCCTCGACGCGTGGCGAGTACACGAAGATCTCGAAACGCGGGCGCGGCTTGGGCAGCACGTCGATGCCGCGAGGGTCGAACTTCAGGGACAGGAAATCGCGCTCGCGACCCTGTTCGTCGACGACGAAGTGGTTGGTGCGCAGCGTCGCTCGCACGAGGGTGAACAGGGCACGCAGCACCCTGTCGGCGTCGAGGCTGACCACCTGATCGATCAGTTCGGCGAGCTCCGACGCGATCTCGTCGGCACGCTCCTCGGACGCCGAGGCGGGATCGAACTGCGCGTCGAACAGGTCGACGATCAGTCGAGCCGTCACCGGGTTGGCGAGGAGAACACCCTCGATGCCGGTCTGGCTGAACGGGAATGCGGCCTGGCGCAGGTACTTCGCGTACGCCCGCAGCACCACCGCGCGGCGCCACTCGAGACCGGCCCGCAGAACCAGTTCGTTGAAGCGGTCGGCCTCCGCGTGGCCGTTCCACACGGCAGCGAACGCGTCGGTGAATCGTCGGCTGACCACACTCGTCTGGTTCTCGGCGCCCTCGATGACCTCGGGCTCCGCGGACAGGCCGAAATCGTAGATCCAGCAGCGCGTTCCGTCCTTGCGCACCACGGCGTACGGCCGCTCGTCGACCACCTCCACACCGAGGCTCTGCAGGACGGGCAGCACCTGGCTCAGCGAGACCTCGCTGCCGGTCACGTAGAGGGAGAAACGCCAGTGACCCGCCTCCGCGTCGCGCGGGCGGTACAGGCACATGTCGATGTCGTCGCCGACGAGCGCGTCGAGTCGAGCGATGTCGACGAGCGCCCGGTCCGCGTCGAAGTCCTGCTTGTAGGCCTCGGGGAAGGCGACGGCATAGCGCGCCGCGTTGTCGGGCGACACCGACGGGTCGGCCGCGGCCGCCTCACGCAGAGCGTCGTCCCACGTGCGGGTGGCGTCGGCGATCAGGGCCCTGATGCGGTCGCGGTTGGCGTCCGAGACGTCGACGGCGTCCGCGCTCTGTCCGTCGAAGCGAACGGTGAAGTGCACCAACGCGAGTGGGCTGTCCGAGACGCGTGCCTCGTACTCGACGTCGGTACCGCCGAGCTCGTGCAGCAGGATCCTGCGGGTCTCGAGACGCAGGCGGGTGGTGTAGGAGTCGCGCGGAAGGTAGACCAGCGCCGACACGAACCGGCCGTACCCGTCGCGGCGCAGGAAGAGCAGCACCTCGCGGCGCAGGGCACTGCGCTCCACGGCCGAGATGGTGTCGAAGAGCGACCTGCTGTCCGCCGAGAAGAGTTCGGTGCGCGGGAAGGACTGGATCGACTCGAGCATGGCCTGGCCGGAGTACGACGACAGGGTGTGCCCGGCGCGCTCGATGACGGTGCGCACGCGGTCACCCACGACCGGGATGTCGAGGACGTTGCCGTGCAGTGCGGAGATGGTGAACAGCCCCGTGAACCGGTGCTCTCCCACCGTGTTTCCCTCGTCGTCCAGGTCGTGGACACCGACGAAGTAGGGGTGCACGGCGCGGTGCACCGACGTGGAGCTCGATGCGCGGGTGAGCACGAGGAGGTCCTCGCGAGCGACCACGCGGTCGATCGGCAGGTCGAAGCCCGCGACGGCGCCCGGATCGTCGGATCGCAGGATGCCCAGCGCGGACTCGGCGACGGGTTCGAGACCCGCCTCCGTCGCGGTGTACCGGCGGCTGCCGAGCACGCGGAAGTTGCCTTCGGACAACCACCGCAGCAGGCGGGCGGCGTCGTGCCGCGCCTCGGGGGTGACGGACTCGGTTCCGTCCGCGTCTCCGCGGCGTGGTCGTTCCAGACGATCGGCCAGCTGCAGCTGGCGACGCTGCATGGCCTCGGTGTCGTCGACGACGCGACGGACGTCGGCGAGCACGTCGGCCAGCGAGCTCTCGAGCGAGGCGAAGGCCTCCTCGCTCGCCGCGGGGTGCAGAGCCACGTGGATCCACGATTCGAGGATGCTGCCGTCCGCGAGATCGCCGGTCTCGACATCGGACGGGGTGGCTCCGCCTCGGATGGAGAGGAGCGTGCCGGACTCGTCGCGCACGACGCGCAGGATCGGGTGCACCACCTCGACGACCGCGATGCCGGCTCCGGTGAGCCAGGCGGTGACCGACTCGACCAGCATCGGCATGTCGTCGGTGACGATCTGCAGGGCCACGCCGACGGTGCTGTCGGGTCCGCGGTGCAGGGCGAGAGAGGCGACGCCGGGATCACGACGCTCGGCGAGCTCGAGATGTCGGTGCACCACCGCGGTCGGGTCGGCTCCCGTGGTGGTCCGCAACACGTCCAGATCGACGTGCCCGAAGTACACCGCGCGGAGGTCGTCCGCCCGATCGAGCACCGAGTTCGGCGCCGTTGCCGCCTCGGAGTGCTCTCCCGCTGAAGTCATCGCTGTCGCCTTTCGATCACCACGAGCGGCGGATCCACCGGTCGGGGCGACGTTGTCCGTGGGGTTCGGCTCCCGACCCTAGCCTCGCGAGGCCGGGAGCCGAACACCGCGGTGACGTGGCGTGCGATGAAAATAGGTTACTTACCAGTACATTTCAGTCGCGCGTGAGCTTCCGGTGCGTCACGCGGTGCGGGCGAGCGGCGTCGGGACCGAGGCGCTCGACCTTGTTGGCCTCGTAGCCCTCGAAGTTGCCCTCGTACCAGTACCAAGCGGCCTCGTTGTCGCCGAATCCACCTTCCCACGCCAGGATGTGCGTGCACGTCCGGTCGAGGAACCACCGGTCGTGCGAGATCACGACGGCGCAGCCGGGGAACTCCTCGAGGGCGTTCTCCAGCGAACCGAGCGTCTCGACGTCCAGGTCGTTGGTGGGCTCGTCGAGCAGGATCAGGTTGCCGCCCTGCTTGAGCGTCATCGCCAGATTGAGGCGGTTGCGCTCGCCACCGGACAGGACTCCGGCCGCCTTCTGCTGGTCGTGACCCTTGAACCCGAAGGAGCTGATGTACGCCCGCGACGGGAACTCTTGCGTACCGATGGTGATGAAGTCCAGGCCGTCGGACACGGTCTCCCACACGGTCTTGGCGGGATCGATGCCGGATCGGTTCTGGTCGACGTAGCTCAGCTTGACCGTCTGACCGATCTTGACCTCGCCGCCGTCCGGCTCCTCGAGACCGACGATGGTCTTGAAAAGCGTGGTCTTTCCGACGCCGTTGGGGCCGATGACACCGACGATGCCGTTACGCGGAAGCGTGAACGACAGGTCCTTGATCAGCACGCGGCCGTCGAAGCCCTTGTCGAGGCTCTTGACCTCGACCACGACGTCGCCGAGGCGCGGCGGGTTGGGGATCTGGATCTCGTCGAAGTCGAGCTTGCGCATCTTGTCGGCCTCGGCCGCCATCTCGTCGTAGCGATCGAGACGTGCCTTGTTCTTGGCCTGGCGAGCCTTGGCGCCGGAGCGGACCCAGGCGAGTTCGTCCTTGAGGCGCTTCTGCAGCTTCTGGTCCTTCTTGCCCTGGACCTCGAGACGCTCGGCCTTCTTCTCCAGGTAGGTGGAGTAGTTGCCCTCGTAGGGATAGAGGCGACCACGGTCGACCTCGCAGATCCACTGCGCGACGTGATCGAGGAAGTACCGGTCGTGGGTCACGGCCAGGATGGCACCCTGGTACGCGGCCAGATGCTGCTCGAGCCAGAGAACCGACTCGGCGTCGAGGTGGTTGGTGGGCTCGTCGAGCAGCAGCAGGTCCGGCTTGCTCAGCAGCAGCTTGCACAACGCCACACGACGCTTCTCACCACCGGACAGGTGGGTCACACCCTCGTCCGGCGGCGGGCAGCGCAGTGCGTCCATGGCCTGCTCGAGCTGCGAGTCGATCTCCCACGCGTCGGCGTGGTCGAGCTTCTCCTGCAGCTCGCCCATCTCCTCCATCAGCTCGTCGGAGTAGTCGGTGGCCATCAGCTCGGCGATCTCGTTGTACCGCTTGAGTTGGACCATCGTCTCGCCGAGACCGTCCTCGACGTTCTCGCGAACCGTCTTGTTCTCGTCGAGCTCGGGCTCCTGCATGAGGATGCCGACAGTGGCGCCCTGCGCGAGGAACGCCTCACCGTTTCCGGGCTGGTCGATCCCGGCCATGATCTTGAGGATCGAAGACTTGCCGGCGCCGTTGGGGCCGACGACGCCGATCTTCGCTCCCGGCAGGAAGCTCATCGTCACGTCGTCCAGAATGACCTTGTCGCCGTGCGCCTTGCGCACCTTCTTCATGGTGTAGATGAATTCCGCCACGAGTTCCTCTCGATGTGCTCACCAGCGTGTGTGCCGGGCGGATCGCGCCGGCTGAGATGCCGACGACGGGGCCGACAACTGGGAGATGTGCTCGACGCGGAAGTCTACCGGGACCGACCGGTGCCCGTGAAACCGTTCGCGGTCAGCCCACCGGCACCGGCTCGGGCTCGGCCGTGTCCACCGCGGCCTCGGCGACGGTCTCGCCGAACTCCTGCCGCTCGGCCGCCTGACGCGGCCGGTCCACCTTGACGTGGCACCGAGCGAGATCGGGTCCCACCGCGGTGGCTCGGATCTCGAGATCGGCTCGGCCCACGCCCTCCTTGGTCGTGTACTCGTTGGTGTGCGCCTGCCCGAAGACGATGACCGAATCGCCCTTCATCAGCGACGCTCCGACCCCCGACACCAGACGTCGCCAGCAGCTGACCGAGGCGTAGAGCGTGTCCCCGTCCTGCCACTCCCCACTCTCGCGGTCCATGCGGCGCGAATTGCTGGCCACGCGGAAGCTGAGCACCTCGTCGCCGGACGGCGTGGTGCGCTTGATCGGATCGGTGATGACGGTGCCCACCACGGTCAGATACGACTCGTACATCGTTCCCCCCTCTCGCGGTCGATCCGGTACCGACCGCGCCCCCGACTCTGCGCCGCTCGCACCGCGGACAGAAGGGCCCGCGAGCACCTGTGGACGGCCGTCCACAGGAGCGCCGCGGGGGTTGACAGGAGGAGTGGTCAGGCAGTGACCAGCGAGTCGCCGGACGCCGCCAGCAGTGCGGCGTAGGCACCGCCGCGGGCGACGAGTTCGTCGTGGGATCCCGATTCGACGACGTGCCCGTGATCGAGCACCACGATGCGATCGGCCGACCGCACGGTGGAGAGTCGGTGGGCCACCACGATGGTGGTGCGGTCCTGCTCGAGCTGGTCGATCGCGTCGGCCAGAGCACGTTCGGTGGTGGTGTCCAGAGCGCTGGTGGCCTCGTCCAGAACGAGGACGGGCGGGTTGCGCAGAACGGTGCGCGCGATGGCGAGGCGCTGCTTCTCGCCACCGGAGAACCGGTAGCCACGCTCCCCCACCATCGTGTCGTAGCCGTCGTCGAGCGAGGCGATGAAATCGTGGATCTGCGCTGTGCAAGCGGCATTCTCGATGTCCGCGTCGGTGGCGTCGGGCCGCGCGAAGCGGAGGTTCTCGCGGATCGTGTCGTGGAAGAGATAGGTCTCCTGCGACACCACCCCGACCGTCGCGGACACGTCGGCGAGCGAGAGATCGCGGAGATCGACACCGTCGACCTCGACCGACCCGGACGTCGGATCGTAGAGCCGCGCCGTCAGATACCCGAGTGTCGTCTTGCCGGCGCCGGTCGCTCCCACGATCGCCAGGGTGCTCCCGGCGGGGACCGTGAGGTCGATGTCCGTGAGCGTCGGATGTGCCGCACCCGGATAGTCGAAGCCCACGTGGCGGAAGCGCACCTCACCGCGTCGGGCCGTCGGATCGATCGGCGTCGGTACGGCGGGTTCGTCGATGTCCACCGGGAGATCGAGGTACTCGAAGACCCGGCCGAACAGAGCCAGGGAACTCTGCACCTCGACGCCGGTGTTGAGCAGCATCATCGTGGGGCGGAACAACTGAGTCTGAAGGGTGGTGAACGCGACCAGCGTTCCCACCGTCAACGCGCTGCCGTTGCCAATGGTGATGCCGGCGAACCAGTAGACCAGGGCCGGCATCGCGGCGAAGCTGATCGACATGGTCGCCATGCGCCACTTGCCCGCCATCATCGAGCGGAGTTCGACGTCGGCGACCTCGGACGAGCGTTCGGTGAACCGATTCGCGAGGACCGACGACGCGCCGGTCGTCTTGCCCAGCAGGATGCCGCTCACCGAGAGCGACTCCTCCACCTGGACGGACAGATCGCTGAGCAGGCGTTGCCGCACGGTGGAGATACGGCGACGCTCGTCGCCGACCCGCCGAGCGATGCGGACGAACACCGGCAGGATGGCGAGCGAGAAAAGGGCCAGTTTCCAGTCGAGCAGAAAGAGCGCGACGACGGTGGCCATGACGGTGGTCGCGTTCTGAGCGATCGACGTGGCCGTGTTGGTGACGACGGACTGCATGCCGCCGATGTCGTTGGCGATGCGCGACTGCACCTCGCCGGTGCGGGTGCGCGCGAAGAAGCCGAGCGACTGACGCTGGAGGTGCGAGTAGACCTGCACGCGGAGCTGATGCATCAGGGCCTGCCCGATGCTGTTGGACATCCAGGTCTGGGCGACGCCGAGACAGCTGGTGACGACGGCGATCGCGATCATGCCGGCCGCGAGGATCGTCACCAGCGTGACGTCGGCGTTCGGGATGGCGTGATCGAGCATGTCGCGCAGGAGCAGCGGCGATCCCAGTGCCACGACGGCGCTGAGGGTGATGACCGCGCTCACCGCGGCGACCCGGCCGCGATAGGGCCGGAAGAGGGCGACGACGCGCCCGAGCGGTGCGGGCTGGTGGTCCGCAGATGTCACGGGGGACTGCACCGGCCTTGCCGGTGTGGTGGAGGAACGCATATGACCTCCCTGATCGGGTAGAACTGAGGTTACCTCATTATGAGGTCGACCGCTGCAACGCTAGTATCGTCCCGTGCATTCCCACGAGAAGGACCCGGCCGATCTGGTCTTGATGGTGGCCAGGTCGATGCGGCGCCGCCACATGGCCGCACTCGAACCTTTCGGACTCTCGCCCTCACACGGACGGGCACTGCGCGTGCTGTCCGGCGCGGCGGGACCACTTCGGCCCGGAGATCTGGCGGAACGGTTACGCATCGCACCCCGATCGGCAACCGATGTCGTCGACGCGCTGGAGTCGGCCGGCTACGTCGCACGGCACGCCGATGCCACCGATCGTCGCGCGGTTCTCCTCGACCTCACCGACGAGGGGCGGGCACTCGCGGACACCATCGCGCAGGCGCAGCGCAGCGCGTCCGAGGCGATGTTCGCCGGCCTGAGCGCGGACGACCGAGCGACCCTCACCGACCTGCTCACCCGCATCCACGACGAATCCGGTGCAGAGAACCGCGTCTGACACGGTTCTCTGCACCGGATCCGGTGACTGTGTACGTCAGTGAGCGACGACGGTGGCACCCTCGGGTCCGTCGGGCAGCTTGCCCGAGCGGACGAGCAGCGCTGCCATCACCGAGCCGGCGAGGAAGATGCCCGACGCCCACCAGAACGTCGTGGTGTAGCTGGCGATCTCCGCGTTCATCCGGAGCAGCGTCGCGGCGGCCTGCGGATCCGCGGCCTGAGCCACGGCCGCCTGGTTGTCGGTCGCGTAGTTCGTCGCTGCCGTCGCCGCGATGGTGCTGAGCAGCGCCGTACCGATGGATCCGCCGATCTGCTGCATCGTGTTGACGGTCGCGGAGGCGACGCCGGCGTCGTCCGGCGAGACTCCGGACACGGCGCCCTGCATGGCCGGGGCCATCGTGGCGCCCATGCCCACGCCCATGACGAGCAGGCTCGGCAGGATGTGCGCGGCGTAGGAACTGTCGATCGAGATCTGGGTCAGCAGGGCCATGCCGGCCGACGCGATCAGCATGCCGGCGGACATGAGAACGCGAGGCCCGAAGCGCGGCAGGATGACCGACGTCGCGACGGTGGCCGTGACCACGAGGGTCGCGATCATCGGCAGGAACGCGAACCCGGTGGTGATGGGCGTGTAGCCGAGCGTGCTCTGCAGGTAGTACGTGAGGAACAGGAACACGGCGAACATGCCGGCACCGATGACGAACACCGCGAGGTACGCGCCGCCGCGGGTGCGGTCGAGCACGATGCGCAGCGGGAGAAGCGGATGCGTCGCCCGCGTCTGCAGGTAGACGAAGACACCGAGCAGGACCACACCGACCGCGAGGAAACCGATGGTCACCGCGTTGCTCCACCCGTCGGACTCGGCGTGCGCGAATCCGTAGACGATGGAGAACAGCGCCGCGGACACGGTGAGGGTGCCGGGGATGTCGAGTACCGGACGCTCGGTGGCGCGGTGCTTGGCCAGCAGGAGGAAGCCGCCGACGAACGCGATTCCCGCGAAGATCAAGTTGACGTACAGGCTCCAGCGCCAGTTCGCCCACTCCGTGAGCACACCGCCGAGAAGCAGGCCGATGGCGCCGCCGGCACCGGCGACCGCGCCGAAGATGCCGAACGCCTTCGCACGTTCCTTCGGATCCGTGAACGTCGTGGTCAGCAGGGACAGCGCTGCGGGAGCGAGCAGGGCGCCGAAGACACCCTGTCCCGCACGGGCCGCGACCAGCATGCCGAAGTTGACGGCTGCGCCGCCGACGGCGGACATCACCGCGAAGCCGACGAGTCCCACGAGGAACGTGGTGCGGCGACCGAAGAGGTCACTGAGTCGACCACCGAGCAGCAGGAGGCTGCCGAATGCCAGAGCGTAGGAGGTGACCACCCACGAGCGGTCCGCGTTGTCGAAGCCGAGATCGAGCTGTGCGGCGGGAAGCGCGATGTTCACGACGGTCGCGTCGAGCACGACCATCAGCTGGGCCAGGCCGAGTACGCCCAGGATGAGCCAGCGAGTGCGGTCGGGCGCGTCGTGCGCGCTCGACCG
Source organism: Rhodococcus sp. NBC_00294 (assembly GCF_036163995.1). Taxonomy (NCBI): domain Bacteria; kingdom Bacillati; phylum Actinomycetota; class Actinomycetes; order Mycobacteriales; family Nocardiaceae; genus Rhodococcus; species Rhodococcus sp. NBC_00294. The sequence goes on along the minus strand of NZ_CP108043.1, from coordinate 2,329,068 downwards.
AATCGTCGGTTGGACGTTTCCGACGTCGGATGTGGTGGAAGACATTGATCCTCGCTTCGGTACGGCGTGAAATGGAGCTATACGGAGGCGTACGCTCCGGATAGCAAGACGATAGCAGCGATGCGGAGGTATGCCCTCCGGTTAACCGACGAACCAGGACGAAACGGACTGTGAAACCCACCACAGCGGCGAAGCCGCTTCGAGCGGACGCCGAGCGGAACAAGCTCAAGATCATCGACTGTGCGCGAGAGTTGTTGGCACGCAAGGGTCTCGAGATCACGCTCGACGATGTCGCTGCGCGCGCCGGGGTGGGTGTGGGCACCGTGTACCGGCGGTTCGCCAACAAGCAGGAACTCATCGACGGCATCCTCGAGCAGCGTCTGGTCGACGTGCTCAGCCGCGCAGAGGTGGCCGCGGAGGCCGACGATCCCTGGGCTGCGATGGTCGATTTCTTCGAATTCATGTGTCGACACATGGCCGCGGACCGTGGTCTCGGTCACGTCGTCCTCGGGTGCGACGACGGCCTCGACCGCATCGCGGCAGTCCGGTCCAAGCTCGAACCGACCATCAACACTCTCATCCAGCGCGCCCAGAAGGCCGGGAAGCTCCGCCCGGACGTGCAGCCCGGCGACCTCTTCACCCTGGTGCGGATGATCGTGGCCGGCGCCGAGGTTGCAGACGAGGTGGACGAGGACAACTGGCGACGCTATTTCGCCCTGGTGATCGATTCCCTCGCGGCGGTGCCGGATCGGTCGGTGCCCCTGCCGGGTCGAGCGCTGACACCAGACGAGATCGTCAGCGTCAAGAGCAGATTGCACGGGAGGGCGTCGTGATCGACAACGTGGTCTCCCCCGTGCTTCCCTCGCACCCCGGGCATCCGATGCTGGTGGCGCTGCGAAGTGACGGAGCGTTCCCCCAGTTGGTCCGCTTCGCACTGGTCGGCGGGCTCAGCAACGTCCTCTACGTCGCCGTGTTCGTCGCGATGCACAGCGAGGGTTCCATCGTGGCCAATGCCGTCGGAGCAGTGGCGTCGACCGTTCTCGCCAACGAACTGCACCGCCGTCTCACGTTCCACGCCGCCGATCGGGTGGGCTGGTTCACCGCGCAGTGGGAGGGCGGCGGACTGGCACTCATCGGTCTGGGCGCCAGCACCGCAGCGCTGACCGCGCTCGACGTCGCACTGCCGACCGCCGGCGCCGCGTTGTCGGCCCTGATCCTGGTCGGGGTCACCGCCCTCGTCGGCGGGCTCCGCTTCCTCGCACTGCGCGGTCTGGTCTTCTAACTGCGCTCACGCTCGCGGCGCGCCAGCTCCGCGAACATCGCGTTGTGCGCCGCGAGGTCCGCACCGTCGTCGCGATCGGCCGCCCGGTCCGTGCGGACCGCTTCCTTCCGGTCCGTGTTGGACCACTGCACCAGCAACGCCAGCATGACGAGGATCAGCGGGATCTCGCCCGTCGCCCACGCGATGCCGCCGCCGAGTCGCTGATCGGCCAGGAGGTCGGAGTTCCACGGCAGCGACAGGCCGCGGAAGAAGGTCTGGCCCATCACCGTCTCGGTGCTCATCAGCGCGATACCGAAGAAGGCATGGAACGGCAGCGATCCGAACACCATCGCCAGCTTGGTCACGGGCGACAGTCGACGCGGTGCCGGGTCGACGCCGATGACGACCCAGTAGAACAGGTAGCCGCTCAGCAGGAAGTGAGCGTTCATCAGCAGGTGGGCGCCGTGCGAGTCGACGGTCGCGCCGTAGATGCCGCCGAGGTAGAGCGCGTAGAAGCCACCCACGAAGATGACGGCCGCGACCAGTGGCTGGGTGAGGAACCGGGACACCGGGCTGTGCAGGGCCTCGAGGATCCACTCGCGCGGTCCCGGCACACCGTCCCGGCCGGCCGCCGGCAGCACCCGTAGAGCCAGGGTCACGCCGCCGCCGAGCGCGAGCAGCACCGGGGTGAGCATCGACAGCACCATGTGCGAGCCCATGTGCACGCTGAACATCGCCATCGAGTAGCGGTAGACACCCGACGACGTCGCGAACAGCAGCGTCGCGCAGCCCAGGACCCAGGCGATCGTGCGACCCACCGGCCATGCGTCGCCACGGGCCCGCAGTCGACGAACGCCGAGGAGGTAGACGACGGCCATGACGACGGCGGCGGTGCCGAAGATCAGGTCGAACCGCCAGTCGAAGAGGAAACGCCCGAGGCTCGGGGGCGCGGTGAGGTCGTACCCCAACTCCGCCTCGGTGAGCGTCAGCTCCCGAGCGCTCCCCAGCGGGGGCGGTGTCCGGGAGAGTCCGACCGCGAGCCCGATCGTGGCCGCGAAGACCAGTACCTCGGCACCGGCGAAACGCACGAGATTCGCGCGCGACGTCGGGTCCGCGGCGAGCGCGGGCAGGGCGCGTCGACGCTGGGTGTAGCCGAACACGCCGAGGACGACCAGGGCGACGACCTTGGCGAGTACGAGTCGGCCGTAGGTGGTGTCGAACAGATCTGCGGGCTCGACGCGGACGAAGGCGTTGACCACTCCACTGACACCCATGACCACGAACGCCACCGTGGCGACTGCAGAGAAGCGGCGCGCCGCGACATCGGTGTGCGCGCCGGCGCGACGGGCGTGCGCCAGGACGGCGAACAGTCCGCCCGCCCAGAGCGACGCGGCGAGAAGATGCAGGATGAGGCTGTTGGTGGCGACGTCGTGCGATCCACCGGACGACGAGTGCCCCGACAGTGCGAGAGGCATGAGCGAGCCGAGCGCGACCACCAGCAGGATCGGCGTCCACGACCACCGCAGCACGGCACGTGTCCCGAGTGCGAGCAGGATCGCGATGATCGCGGTCCACTGCCACGCGCGGGCCAACTCGATCTGCGACAGGCCCGACCACAGGTTCTCCGGACGCAGCGCCTCGGACACCGGCTGACCGGACGTGTCCGAGAGGGTCAGCGGCACCAGCACGATCGCGCAGGCCGCCCACACGATTGCCGCCGACGACGCGGTGCGCAGCGCGCGATAGCCGTCGATGTCGAGGACGCCCGATCTCTGCGGCGGCACGAGGAAGGCTGCGAGCAGCAGAGAGCCCACGGCGATGACGGCCGCGACCTCCCCGAGTGCGCGCACAGCGGGCAGACCGTACGTCGTCACCGGACCCGGATCCGGGATGCCGAGCAGGACCAACGCCTGCGATGCGGACAGCGCGACGATCAGGCCGGCCAGCACCGCGGCGATCAGTCCGGCACTCGCGAACACGCCTGCCGATCCGGCTCGTCGCGCCCCACCGTCCGGTTCCGCGGTCGCGGAACGCGGTGCCTCAGTCGTTGCCATACCTCCAGGGTAGGAGGTGACCGGCATCGCAGCACCTACGGGACGTAGTAGACGCGCAACTCACACGTCACCCCCTCCGGCGAGTACGCCGGAAACGTCGTGATCCTCCGCGCTGCAGCAGCAGTTCGGACGTACTCGCGAGGGGCGTCAGTGGTGAATGCGTCCCTCGCGCTCCCCCAGCGGCCGTCCGTTCCCGCCCCACCGCCTCGCGACGATCTCCGCCGCGATCGACACCGCCGTCTCCTCCGGTGTCCGGGCGCCGAGGTCGAGCCCGATCGGGGACGACAGTCGCGCGAGCTCGTCGTCGCCGATTCCCACCTCGCGCAGTCTCGCGACCCGATCGTCGTGGGTTCGCCGCGACCCCATCGCACCCACGTAGCCGACGCGGGGCAGCCGCAACGCCACCTCGAGCAGCGGCACGTCGAACTTGGGGTCGTGGGTCAGTACGCAGATCACGGTGCGCTCGTCGATCTCACCCTCGGCCTGCAGTCGCCCGAGATACCGGTGCGGCCACTCGACGACCACCTCGTCCGCCGTCGGGAATCGCGCGGGTGTCGTGAACACCGGCCGCGCATCGCAGACGGTCACGCGATAGCCGAGCAGCGCACCCTGGCGCGCCACCGCCGACGCGAAGTCGATCGCACCGAACACGATCATGCGAGCACGGGGCGCGAAGGAGTTCACGAACACCGTCATTCCCTCGCCGCGCCGCTGACCGTCGGGGCCGTAATGCAGCACGTCGGTGCGGCCGGCCTCGAGCAGACCCCGCGCGTCGTCCACAACCGCCGCATCGGTGCGGGCCGATCCGAGGGTGCCCGACGCCGCCACCGGGTCGACGACCAGGCGAGTACCGACCCGCGCAGCATCGGGATGCTCGATGACGGTGGCCACCGCGACCGGCCGGTGCTCCGCGATCGCCGACGCCACCGCACCGAGCTCCGGAAAGGAGGATCGGGACACGGTCTCGACGAAGACGTCGAGGATGCCTCCGCAGGTCAGACCCACCGCGAACGCATCGTCGTCGCTGACTCCGTAGCGATGCAGACCCGCCTCACCGTTCTGCGCGGCCTCGTACACCGCGCCCTCGACGCAGCCACCGGACACCGACCCGACGACTCTGCCGTCCGCGAGCACAGCCATCGACGCACCCGGCGGACGCGGTGCCGATCGGAACGTGCGCACCACGGTGCCCACGCCCACGGACTCCCCCGCGCGCCATGCCGCGTGCACCTGGTCCATCACGTCCTGCACGCCTGCTGCCTTCCCTCGGAGCGAGAAGTCTAAGCCGCACCTCCGGCCCGGGCAGGGCGCAGCGCCTCGCTACACTCGACGGCGCATCGGACACCGATGCACGCCTCCGTAGCTCAGGGGATAGAGCAAGGGCCTTCTAATCCCTTGGTCGCAGGTTCGAATCCTGCCGGGGGCACCACGGCGCTCATTCGCCCATCGAGAAGACGACGCCGGCAGCCACGAGCACCGCGATCAGCGCCACCACGGGTGCGCCGAGTCCGACGATCGCGAAGGCCGCGGCGCCGAGAATCGCTCCGCCCGCGAGCGCAGCCCACATCAACAGCGGGCGGACCCAGGATTCCGAGCTGCGCCCCTGGATCCGAGCGGCGATCGTGCGTGCCATGGTCACGAGCGTCCCGGTCATGTACGTGAGACTGATGCCGCCGTCCCGCTCGAACACCGCGTTCTCGGCGCCCATCGCTGCCGCCACGATCAGAGCGGACACCAGGGTCGCGCCGCCGCCGAGGTGCACGACGCCGGCCGCCGCCAGCAGTACCGCGACGAGCAGGAGGACGACGGTCTTACGTCGCCGGCCGGCAAGGTCGCCGACGAGCGACCCGGTGACGACCCCGCCCACGAACGACACGATCACCACGAGCCCGACGGACGCCGCACCGAGATGTCCCGCAGTGAGTTCGACGGCCGCCCGAGTGGTGTTGCCCGTCATGAAGGAGACGAAGAAGCCGCCGAGAGCGAGGAAGCCGACGGCGTCGACGAAGCCCGCCACAGCGGCGAGACCCAGCGCCACGTGGGCATCGCGGCGGCGGTCGTGGGTGCGCTTCACGCGGTCATTGGATCACCACGAGAGCGGTAACGTCGCACCGGTGACCCGCCGCACCGCTACCCTTCTCCTCCTCGCGACTCTGAGCGTAGCGGGGTGCGGCGGTGACCCGGCGACACCCCCGGCCGACGACCCGGCTCCGGCGACCTCGACGTCCGAGGCGCCCAGCACGCCGTCGGTGGCCGGTCCCTCCGTGCCGACGGGGCCCGACGCCGTCGCCGCGGACGACCTCTTCATCGCAGGGTTGGACAGTGGCGCCATCGAGTACACCGACCCGGAGACGATGAAGATTCTCGGACGCGGCATCTGCGCCGAACTGCAGCAGGGGCAGCCGGTGATCGCCGAGGTGGACGCCGTCACGACGGGCAGCCGCGGCAAATGGGACGAGAGCGCCGCGGGCGCCATCGTCGGTACCGCGATCGGCGCCTACTGCCCCGAGTTCCGAGCGCTGCTGCCCGGCTGACGGCTCCGGCGCAGCAGGAAGCGCTGCACCTTGCCGCTGGGCGTCTTGGGCAGTGCGTCGACGAAGTGCACCGTGCGCGGGTAGGCGTGCGCGGCGAAGTTGGACTTCACCAGCTGCTGCAGCTCGGACTCCAACTCGGCGGTACCCGAGACGCCCTCCGCCAGAACGACGTACGCCTCGATCACCTCTCCGCGGATGTCGTCGGGTTGGCCCACCACCGCCACATCCATGACCGACGGGTGTTCCACGAGAACGCTTTCGACGTCGAAGGGCCCGATCCGGTAGCCGGCCATGATGATGACGTCGTCGTTACGCGCGGAGAAGAAGTAGGAGCCGTTCTCGATGCGTCCGGCATCGCCCGTCAGGTACCAGGACCCGTCGTCGGTGAACCGTTCGGCTGTCTTGTCGGGAGCGTCGACGTATCCGGTGAACCACATCAGCGGGCTGCCCGCCACCTCGAAGCCGATCTGATCCTCGACGACTCCGGCGGTGAAGCCCGGCAACGGCTTTCCCATCGACCCCGGGATCAGCGGCTCACGCACCGCGTCGTGCCAGGCGTTGACGATGACCATCCCGTGCTCGGTCTGGCCATAGTGATCACGCACCGGCACGCCGAGCGCCGACTCCGACCACACCAGAACGTCCGGCGTCAGCGGCTCCCCCGCCGACGACGCCCGTCGCAACGTGATGCCACCGACCGACGGGTCCTTGCTCAGGCTCCGGTACACCGTCGGCGCCGCCGCGAAGTTGGTGACCTCGAACTTCTGCATCACCGCGACCGTGAGCGCGGGGGTGAAGCCGGCATGCAGCATCAGACTGCGACGGCCCATCGCCATCGGGCCGAGAATGGCGTAGTAGAGCCCGTAGGCCCAGCCGGGGTCGGCGGCGTTCCAGAAGACGTCGTCCTCGGACACGTCCAGGCCGTAGGTCATGTAGGCGACGAACGACGCCAGCGCCGACACAGGCACCGGCACGCCCTTCGGCTTTCCCGTCGTGCCGCTGGTGAAGAGCTGGATCATCACACCGTCGCCGCCCACGGCCACCGAGGCCGCCATCGGCTCGTGCTCACGAACCAGAGCGTCGAAGCCCTCCCCCGTCTCGATCACCGTGATGCCCTCGATCGAGTCGAGCTTCTCGCGCTGGTCGGTCTCGGTGATGACGACGCGCGCCTGCGCGGCCTCGACGCGCATCGCGATCGCCGGAGTAGCGAAGGCGGTGAACAGCGGGACGTGCACCGCGCCGAGTCGCCAGAGCCCGAGCAGGGCGACGACCAGTTCGAGCCGCTTGCTCATCAACACTCCCACGCGGTCACCCCGGCCGACGCCCATCTCGGCGAGGCCCGTCGCGAATCGCGCCGACAGCTCGTGCAGCTCGCCGTAGGTGAGGTCGCGCGCCGTGAGATCGCCTTCGATGAAGGTGAACGCGATCGCCGCCGGGTCGTGGTCGTCGCACAGCAGGGCGGCGAGGTCGGCGTCGGCGGATCCGTAGGTCGCCAGCAGGCGTGCGACATCGTCGGTCAAGGTCGTCATGGTGAGAGTGTGGCGCGGAACACTCGCGGCCCGATACCCTCCGAAGAGGGTAGGAAGACGGAGACCATGATCGACACACATTTCGACGCCGCCGTGGACCGGTTGCGCGCCGGTTCGGGCGTCACGCTCGCTTTCGGCGGAGTCATGACCGCGGGACGGCGATTGACGCTGCGCCATTTCGCCGGGCAGTCCGTCGGGGCGCTCGACGGTGTCGAACTCGAGGCAGGTCACGGTCTCGGCGGCAAGGTGTTGCAGGTCAATCGCACCGTCGCGCTCGACGACTACATGCGGACTCCGAAGATCAGCCACCGATATGACGCCATCATCTCCGCCGAGGGCCTGCGCGCCATGATCGCCGCCCCCGTCGTCGTCGGGCGGACAGCCGTCGGCGTGCTCTACGGCGCGATGCACACGGCCGGGCACATCGGGGATCGCGTGCTCGACGTGCTGACCCTCGAAGCGGGGGTTCTGGGCCAGGACCTCGCCGTCGACGAGGCGCGGCGCGATGCCGACCGGCTGCGCGAGGACGTCCGTCAGACGTACACGCGGCTGCGGGCGGTCGCGGCACGGTCGGACGCACCCGAGCTCACGTCCGTGCTCGACTCGATGCGCGCCTTCCTGGAACCCGCCGCACCGATACCGTCCGCTCCGCACGTGACGGCCCGCGAACGGGACGTGTTGTCGCTGGTGGCGCTGGGCCGGTCGAACATCGCCATCGCCGAGGAGCTCGGCCTCACCGTGTCCACAGTCAAGAGCTACATGAAGTCGATCATGGCCAAGCTCGACGCGTCGACCAGACACGAAGCCGCGCACGCCGCCCGGCGTGCAGGCCTAGTTCCCTGATCCTGTCCGCAGCGCCTTCTCGAGCGGAGTCGGAAAGGTCGGGGTGATGGACGCGCCGTCGAGATGGGCCTCGAGACGTGCAGCTTCCGCCGCGACCTGCTCCTCGTCGGCCTTCTCGAACAACCGGAACACCACCTCACCGGCGCCGCGTACGGCCCAACCGCCGACCACCCGGCCGTTCGACCACACCGTGGGGCCGACGTTTCCGAACGTGTCGAACAGATCCGGTCGGTACTCGTCCGGCAGGAACCAGCGACGGTCCTTCCAGCCCATCGGCGTCGCGTCGAGAGCCGGCAGCAGCGCGACCCCACCGTGCATTCCGTCGATATCGCTGTCGCGGAGCATGATTCCCGGTCCTGAGGAGAGCTCGACTTCCACCGTGTCCAGCGCCGCCACCGCCTTCGTGGTGTGACCCTTGTTCCAGCCCGTCCACCACTGCAGATCGTCCATGGTCGCCGGACCGAACGACTCGAGCCACGCGCGTGCCAATTCGACACGCGCCTCCGCTTCGTCCATATCCGGTACGCCGTCGGGCCACCAATAGGCGACGGGCGCCCACGTGTGGTGGCGAGAAGTCCACGAACCCCGAGGTTCCACCCGAACTATCCGACCTTCGGCCGACAACAGGGTCAGCACCTGCGACGTCACGTAACGCCGGACGTCGTATGCCTTGTCCGTCGTCGGGAGGAACGCGGTACGCAACTGCGGTACAGCCGTGGACAATTCGGCTCCCGTGGCGGTTCCCGCTGCCGCGAGCGCCGCATCGACATCGCGCTCCACCCGGTCCAGCCACGTCGGCACGTCGTCGATCACCGGATCCGTCGGCATGGTCGACAGTTGTTTGACGAGGCGAGTTCGCAGAGTCCGCGCCACTCCCGCGCTCGCGCCGGCCTGCACGATCGGCATGAACGTCCTGTCGATGACGAACAACGTGCGCCGCATCGCCATCACCCGCACCAGGCTGTGATCGGTGTACATCGCGTCGCGCATGGCATCGAGCGTCGCCGTGGTCGACCGCGCCAGCACCTGCAGAGACACAGTGGCCGGATCCGTCGCGTGCAGGGCAACCAGTCGCGTCGTCACCTCCGCCGGCGTCAGCGTCATACCCGCGCCGACCGCATGACGGCGCACCAGCAGGTGGCGCCGCTCCTCGTCCGTCACCTTCATCGGCTTAGTCTGACCGACCCCGCTCCCGTGCGCACCCAAGCTGGGCGCTGCTCGGGTGCTTGTCGGGTGCGCCCCGCTTCGGGTGCTCCCCGCGCGCACCGCCCGTCGCTCCGCGCACTCCACACCCTGCGCGCTCCACCGCGCGCTGCGCCCGGCAAAGTCGCAAACCTCGCGAAAGCATCCTCTCGAACCCCGCGGTCTGGTTACTATCAGCCGTTCTTTCACACCCCCTTAGACCGAGGTCCCTCAATGAAGCGCTTTATTGCCGGTGTCGGCGTCGTGTCCTGCGGCGCCGTCGTCGTCGCCCTTGCAGCAGCCGCGCCCGCGTCGGCCGATCCTGCTCCGACTCTTCCGTCCGCGTTCGTGACCGAGGTCGTCGACGGCGACTCTGTTCGCGTCGTCGACGTGACCCGCGGTGCGATCACCGTGCGAATCGCGGGAGCTGACGCTCCCGAGCTGAACGAATGCTACGGACCCCAGTCGCGGGACTTCACGCGATCCGCACTCGAGCGGCAGCTCGTCGCCGTGATCGTCGATCCGTCACTCGGCGGTGCCGACGCCTCTGGAGAGCTTCCCGCCTACATAGTTCGCGTGGACGGGTGGAATCACAACGTGGAAGCCACCCGCGCCGGCGCCGCAAGGGCGAGCGGAGAGGTGTCGCGCTCCGCGGAAATTCGAGATGCCGAGAACGGCGCTCGCCAGGTCGGTGCAGGCTTGTGGTCGGCGAACTGCGGTACCCCGGCACAGCAACCCCGTCCGCAGGCAGCACCTCAGCCGAGCGGCGTCTACTACGAGAATTGCGACGATGCTCGAGCACGTGGCGCAGCACCCGTGCTGCGCGGTCAGCCCGGCTACCGCGCCGGGCTCGATCGCGACAACGACGGTGTCGGCTGCGAGCCGACGCGATGACACTCGACAGGACGAGACGGCCTTTGAGGCGTCGTCACGCGGCAGTGCTTGCGTTCACGGCGATTTCGGCACTGATGATCACGGCGTGCGGCAGCGAAAACGACTCCGGAACCACCACCACGGTCGAAACATCGACAGAGACGGTCACCGTTGAAGCGACAGCGTCACGCGTACCGGCCACTACTTCAGCGGTGGCGGAACCTCCCGCAGTGGTCACATCTGCTCCAGCTCCCGCACCTGTGGCAGCGCCGGCATCCATGCCGGCGGTGGTCTGCATGAACTTGCAGGACGCTCAAGATCTGATCCAAGCCGCCGGGGTCTTCTACTCCAGAAGCGACGATGCGACCGGCGCCCGCAGGAATCAGGTCCTCGACGCGAACTGGTCGGTGGTGGCACAAAGCCCGGAGCCGGGCGCACTGGTCACCGAGGGGGAAGCGGTGTTGTCGGTGGTGAAGCTCGGCGAACCGGGCGACTGTTCCTGACGGAACCCACCGCCGCGCGCACCGCCCGTCGCTCCGCGCACTCCACACCCTGCGCGCTCCACCGCGCGCTGCGCCCGGCAACCGCGCACCGGCCGCTTGGCAACCGCGGAGCGCAACGGCAACGACCGAGCCGGCACCCCGCACGACAACGGCGCCGCACCCGTCATGGGTGCGGCGCCGTCGTGAGGCTCCGGGTCAGCGACCGTTCGACCGCCTGGACGACTCCTCGAAGTCCCCCTCGATCACCTCGAAGGTGCGCGTGTCGGACTGTGCCCGGCGCGACGCTTCCCTCATCTCGATGCCGTCGGTGACGAGGTCACCGATCTCGCGGGTGACGTCGCGGACTGCCGTGGCGATGATGACCGCGATGCGTCCGACGTGGGTCGCCGCGGACTCGGTCAGTTCCTGCACGGTGTCCTTGTTGCGTTCGAACTTGCCGACCATGGCACTACCTCTCAGGCTGCAGCTTTTTCGCGCTCGATGATCACACCGGTCACCTTGTCCACACCGGTGAAACGGTCGGGAAGGGCGAGCCGGAAGATCTTGCCCCACACAGTACCGATCTGATGGAAGAAGCCACCAGTGTTGTACGGAAGGCCGTACTCCTCACAGAGCGCCTTGACCTCGGGTGCGATCTGCGGGTAGCGGTGCGCGGGCAGGTCGGGGAAGAGGTGGTGCTCGATCTGGTGCGAGAGGTTGCCGGACATGATGTGGAACAGGTCGCCACCCTCGATGTTCGCGGAGCCGAGCATCTGACGCACGTACCACTGGCCGCGGGTCTCCTGCGCGGTCTCCTCGACGGTGAACGTCTGCACGCCCGTCGGGAAGTGGCCGCAGAAGATGATCGAGTAGGCCCACACGTTGCGGACGATGTTGGCGGTGAAGTTGCCCACCAGCGTCGGGACGAACATCGGCCCGGTCAGCGCGGGGAAGACGATGTAGTCCTTGAGGACCTGTCGTCCGGCCTTCTTCCACCAGCCCTCGATGAGGGGCTTGACATCGTGCCACTTGCGCTTGCCCTGGATGACGTTCTCGGCCTCCAGGTCGTGCAGCATGACGCCCCACTCGAAGAAGGTCATGAGCAGGAACGCGTAGATCGGGTTGCCCAGGTAGTACGGGTTCCACTTCTGCGCGCTGTCCATCCGCAGGATGCCGTAACCGATGTCGCGGTCCATGTCGAGGATGTTGGTGTAGGTGTGGTGCATGTAGTTGTGCGAGTGGCGCCACTGGTCGCCGGGGCACGTGTTGTCCCATTCGAAGACCTTGGAGTTCAGGCCCGGCTCACGCATCCAGTCGTACTGGCCGTGCATGACGTTGTGGCCGATCTCCATGTTGTCGAGGATCTTCGACAGGCTCAGGGCGCTGACGGCGGCGATCCATGCCGGCGGGAAGAAGCCGAAGTACATCAGTCCGCGACCGGCGACCTCGAGTCCGCGCTGCGCCTTGATGATCTTGAAGATGTAGTCGCGATCTTCCTGACCGAGGTCCGCGACGGTGCGGGCGCGCAGGTCGTCGAGCTTGCGCCCGAGTTCCTCCACGGCTTCGTAGCTCAGGACGACGGGTCCGTCGGTGCCTGGCTCGTCCATCACGTCGACGCCGGACGTCGTGGTGTCGGGCGCCGAGCTGGAACCGATGAACGGGAGAAAGGACAGTGAGAGTCCGAACATGGTGACCTCCTCTTCGAGCATGTGGATGGGTCAGACGTCGATGTCGACGTCGCCCACGGGGACGGAGATGCAGAGCTGGATTTCGTTGTCCGGATCGGAGTCGAGCTCACCGGTCTTGACGTTGCGGGTGCATCCCGACTTCTTGATTGCCGTGCAGGTGAAGCAGATTCCCATCCTGCAGCCGAATTCCGGTGTCAGCCCGGCATTCTCGGCCTGCTCCAGGAGGGTGGCGCCGTCGTTCTCCGCCTCGACGGACGAACCCGAGAACGACACGGTTCCCGAGGCATCCCCGTCGACGACCGGAACGGCGGTGACGAACTCCTCCGAGAACAACGACTCGGAGAGCCCGAGGTCGTCGAACACCGACCTGACACCCTTCATCAACCCGGGCGGACCACACAGGAACGTCTGCGCCGAGGCGTGCCAGGGTGCTGCGGCGTTCAGGTGCTCGGTGTCGAAGAATCCGTGCAGATGACCACCGTTCTGCTGATCGGTGTACGCGTACAGAACGTCCACGTTGTCGTTCTCGGCCGCGATGCGGTCGAGTTCGGCGCGGTAGCAGACGTCGTTCTCCGTGTAGGCGTAGTGCAGGAATGCCACGCGTCCGGTGTACCCCTCGTGCACCAGCGTGCGCAGCATCGACATCACCGGGGTGATGCCGCTTCCACCACTGATCAGCAGAACGTGGTCCGGCCGCGAGCTCGGGAGCTCGAAGGTGCCCGTGGCCGGCGCGAGATTGACCACGAGACCGGGCTTCGCCGAGGCGACCAGGTAGTTGGACACGATGCCGTCGGGTTGAGCCTTGACGGTGAGCTCGATCGTGTCGTCGTCGGTTCCGGCGGTACCTGCCGGGGAGTAGCAACGCGTGTGCCGGACGCCGTCGACCACGACGCCGATCTGCACGAAGTGGCCGGCGGAGAACCCCTTCCACTGCCACGTGGGGCGCAGCGTCAGCGTGACGGTGTCGGGAGTCTGGTGACGGACGGCCACCACCTCGGCGCGTATGTCGTCGACAGTCATCATGGGGTCGACGAGTTCGAGGTACCGATCGACCGCGTGCGGCGTCGTCAGTGTCTCGAGCAACCGGGGCCGCAACCTGGACAGCAGCGAACTGCGACGGCCGCGCGATGTGGGGGTGGTGGCGATGCTCAAGTCGTCCTCCTCGAATGACGGGCCGGTGACCGGATCACTTCTCCAGTGCACACTCGTTCACTGGAACCGAGTGTGGCAGCCCGTACCGGCAACTTTCAAGGCCAATGTGACGACGGACACGTACCGTGAGCAGCAGTGACCCGCCAGGCTCTCGCGCGGCGGAAGTGCACACCCATACACCGATGTCGGTTAATGTCGAGGAATGTCCGAGAATTCCGTAGGTTCCACGACGGCCAGCAGGGCCGAACGCAAGGAACGCACCCGGCGGGCACTCGTGGACGGAACGCTGGACGCCATCGCGGACCGCAGTTTCTCCAGCGTGAGCCTGCGGGAGGTCACGCGCGCGGCAGGAATTGTGCCGACGGCGTTCTACCGCCACTTCGCGTCGATGGAGGACCTCGGAGTCGCGGTCGTCGAGGACAGCATGCGCGTCCTTCGCAAGATCCTGCGCGACGTCCGTCGTCACCCGTCCGCGGACAACGCGCGCGAGTCGCTCGAACTGCTGGTGGGCGAGATCCGCGAACACGACGTCCAGTTCCGCTTCCTGATCCGTGAACGGTCCGGCGGGGTGGTGGAGGTCCGGCGCGCGATCGAGACCGAGCTGCGAATGATCGTGCACGAGCTTACCCAGGACCTGTCCCGGATCCCCGCCCTGTCGTCGTGGCCCGGCGACGATCTCGAGATGGTCGCCGACCTCATCGTCAACACGATGCTGGCGACGGTGGTGGACCTGGTCGAGGTGACGCCCGCCGGCGCGGCCGAACGCGATATCGTCGAACGCGCGCTGTCCCAGCTGCGCGTGATCATGCTGGGAATGGGCCAGTGGCAGCCTCGGAACGTCCGCGGCGCACGGACGTCGGCAGCCGCCCTCGGAGCGTGAGGACCCGATAGCCTTTCCCCATGCAGATCTCAGTCGGTGACCTGACCTTCGACGCGGACCGCTACGGAACCCCCGGCGACCGCCCGGCCCTTCTCCTGCACGGTTTTCCCGAGACGTCCGCGAGTTGGCGCGACGTGGCGATCCGCATGGCGGACGCGGGCCGCGACGTCGTCGTGCCGAACCAGCGCGGGTACTCCCCCGGTGCGCGTCCGTCCGGTACCGACGCGTACCGCATCGACCTGCTGGTCGCCGACGTCATCGGAATGCTCGACGAACTGGGCTTCGCGGCAGTCGATCTCGTGGGGCACGACTGGGGGTCGATCGTCGCCTGGTACGTCGCGGCGCTGCATCCGGATCGCGTGCGCACCCTCACCGCAGTGTCCGTCCCGCACCCGGCCGCCTTCGGGTGGGCGATCCGCGAAGACGAGGACCAGAAGAAGCGCAGCGAGTACATGACGCTCTTCCGTCAGCCCGGCAAGGCGGAGGATCTGCTGCTCGAGGACGACGCCCGCCGGTTGATCGCCATGTTCTCCGGTGCCGCCGATCCGACGATCGTCTCGCAGCATCTTCCGGTGGTCGGCCGACGTGACACGCTCACCGCCGCGCTGGAGTGGTACCGCGCCATGACGCGCGACTTCGCGGATCTCCCGTCCGTCGAGGTGCCGACCACCTACGTGTGGGGTAACCAGGACACGGCGGTCGGCCGCGCCGCCGCCGAGCGGTGCGCCCAGCACGTCACCGGCCCCTACGAGTTCGTCGAATTGAGTGTCAGCCACTGGGTGCCGGAGGACGATCCGGACCGACTGGCGGACGAGATCCTCGCGCGTTAGCGCGTGACCGGTTGTCGCAGAATCGTTCTCAGCTTGTCGGTCACCACACGCCGTGGGTCGCCGAGATAGATCTCGTGATGGCGTCCCGTCATTCGGAGCGAGTGCGCCGGGACGACGACGTCGTGCATGTGCGCGAGCACCGGCGCCTCGTCCTCGTAGGACCCGACGTGCAGCGTCTGCACGCACAGCCCCTCGTCGAGACGTATCAGGCGCACGTCGCCTGTCCGCGGGCCCGCCTTCTGTTCGCGGACGGCCTCCAGATGCTCGGCCGTGATCCAGTCGGGGGTCATGATCATCGCGGTCCATCGCCATCGCGACGGGTCCCGCTCGCGGGTGAACGACGCCCAGTCGTCCGCCCACCACAGCGCTTCGAGCGGCATCACCACGTGGTCTCTGCCGAGTTCACGCTTGCCGAGGAACTTCAGGCCGTACGCGAGCGGATAAAGAGACGACACCGCGTCGGTCCAGGCGGTCGTGTTCGGATCACCGTCCCCGTCGATCGTGAGGTACTGCAGGGGCGGCACCTCGACCACGTCGAACACCCCGAGTCGAGCTCTGTACGTCGCGATCTCCTTCTTGTGGTCGACCTTCACGCCGCCGCGTCCCTCCCCCGATCACCCTCGGGTGCCGCGACGCGGAGCAGGGCCAGTAGCCCGGCCGCCAGCACCAGCACGATGCCGATGATGCCGGCCCGATCCGCGTCGAAGAGGAAGACGAAGAGTCCGAAGAGGCTCGGAGCGAGGAACGAGACCGCGCGTCCCGTCGTGGCGTAGAGGCCGAACATCTGGCCTTCCCGTCCGGGCGGGACTATGCGGGTCAGGAAGGTGCGCGACGCCGACTGTGCGGGTCCGACGAACAGGCACAGGATCAGTCCGAAGATCCAGAACATCAGGGGACCCGAGACGGCGAGCAGGACCAGCCCGGCGACGATCATCGACACGAGCGAGACGACGATGACGAGCTTGGGCCCCAGCACGTCGTCGACACGCCCCGCGACGACGGCGCCGAGTGCGGCGACGACGTTGGCGGCGACCCCGAAGAGCAGCACGTCGGCACTGGAGATGCCGTACACGGTGACGGCCAACACCGCTCCGAAGGTGAAGACCCCGGCCAGACCGTCACGGAACAGAGCGCTCGCGACGAGGAACCACACGGTGCGGCGGTCGGTGCGCCACAGCTCGGACACGTCGCGCCACAGCACGCGGTACGACTCGAGGTAGCCGGCTCGCGCGGCCGCCGCCTCGGGGTCGGTGACGGGGAGTTCGGGAACCGCGAAGAGCACGGGAAGCGAGAACACGAGGAACCACACCGCCGCGAGCAGCGCCACGAGCCGGATGTTGAGGCCGTCCTCGGTGGTGATGCCCAGCAGGCCGCGCTCGTCGCCGTCGCCGGCGATGAACCCGAAGTAGCACATCAACAGCAGGACGATGCCGCCGAAATAGCCCATCGCCCAGCCGAATCCGGACACCCGACCCAGATTGTCGGGCGTCGAGACCTGACGCAGCATCGCGGTGTAGGGCACCTGCGCCACCTCGAAGAGCACCGAGGCGACGGACAGCAGGATCAGGCCCAGCCACAGGTAGTGGTAGTCGTCCTTCACGAAGAACAGTGCCGCCATGCACACGACGGTCGCGGTCGACAGTACGAAGAGGAGCCGTTTGCGGCGACCTCTGGCATCGCTGCGCTGACCGGAGACGGGAGCCAGGACCGCGACCAGAACTCCGGCGATGCCGAGCGACCACCCCAACCACGACGTGGCGGACACTCCGCCGGGCAGATCGGCACCCACCGAGTCGGTCAAGTACACCGAGAACACGAACGTGAGGATCACGGCCTGGAAGGCGGCACCGCCCCAGTCCCAGAAACCCCACGCCAGCACCTGCTTCTTCGTCACGACACCGGGCGCGCCCACGACCACCATGTCTCGCAGCATAGGGTGCCGAGATGACCGACTTCCCTGTTCTGCTGTCGCCGATCACGGTCGGTCGTACGACGTTGCCCAACCGGGTGATGATGGGCTCGATCCACACTGGACTCGAGGATCGGGCGAAGGACGTAGAGAAGCTCGCCGCGTACTTCGCCGAGCGCGCCCGAGGTGGTGTGGGACTCGTCGTCACCGGGGGCTACTCCCCCAATCGCACCGGCTGGCTGCTTCCGTTCGCGGCCAAGTTGACCAACCGTCTCGAGGCCCGTCGCCACCGACGCGTGACCGATGCCGTGCACCGCGAGGGTGGTCGGATCGTGCTGCAGATCCTGCACGCGGGCCGCTACTCCTACCATCCGCTCTCCGTGAGTGCGTCGGGTGGGAAGTCGCCGATCACCCCGTTCCGCGCCCGCGGCCTCACCGATCGGGGCGTGGAACGGCAGATCAGCCACTACGTCCGGTGCGCGCGCCTGGCGCAGCGCGCAGGCTACGACGGCGTCGAGATCATGGGCGGCGAGGGCTACTTCCTCAACCAGTTCCTCGCTCCGAGGACGAACCGTCGCACCGATCGATGGGGCGGGTCCGCCGAGAACCGGCGCCGCCTTCCGGTGGAGATCGTGCGTCGCATCAGAGCAGCGGTCGGACCGGACTTCCTGCTCTCGTTCCGGATCTCGCTGGCCGATCTGGTCGAGAACGGTCAGACGTGGGACGAGATCGTGGCACTCTCCACCGAACTCGAAGGAGCCGGGATCGATCTGTTCGACTCCGACTTCGGCTGGCACGAGTCGCGCGTGCCCACCATCGTGACGTCTGTACCGAGGGCCGCGTTCATCGACTTCACCCGCCGCCTCACCGAGGTGGTGACGGTGCCGGTGGCGGCGGCGAACCGGATCAACATGCCGGAGGTCGCCGAACGCCTGCTCGCCGACGGCAGCGCGCACCTGGTGTCGCTGGCCCGCCCGATGCTGGCGGATCCCGACTGGCTGCTCAAGGCGAGGAACGGCCGACGGGACGAGATCAACACGTGCATCGCCTGCAACCAGGCCTGTCTCGACCACGTCTTCGTCCACCGCAAGGCGTCCTGCCTGCTCAATCCGCGGGCCGGGCGGGAGACCGAACTCGTGCTGTCCCCGACTCGCTCCGCGAGAACGGTCGCCGTCGTCGGCGCCGGCCCGGCGGGACTCGCCACCGCGGTCGCACTGGGGCAGCGTGGTCATCGCGTCACCCTCTTCGAGGCGCGCGACGAGATCGGCGGCCAGTTCGCGATCGCGCAGCGCATCCCGGGCAAGGAGGAGTTCGCCGAGACGGTCCGCTACTTCACCCACGCACTCGCCGCAGCGACGGTCGACGTTCGGCTCGGCACGACGGCCGGCGCCGCGGACCTCGTGCACTTCGATCGCGTCGTACTGGCCACGGGTGTGGTGCCGCGCATCCCGTCCATTCCCGGCATCGATCACCCCAGCGTCGTCACGTACGCCGAGGCGGTGCTCGGCCACCGCGACGTCGGCAGGCGCGTGGCCGTCATCGGGGCCGGCGGCATCGGTGTCGACGTCTGCGAGTTCCTCACCACGGAACACTCCTCGACTCTGGACACCGCGGAGTGGCGTCGGGAATGGGGAGTCACCGACGATCCGGCGGCCGCGGGTGCCGTGGCCACCGCCGTCGCTCCCCCCGCGGCTCGCGAGGTGTACCTGCTGCAGCGGACGGCGGGACGGATCGGGACGCGACTCGGCAAGACCAGCGGCTGGGTGCATCGCGCTGCCCTGCGAAGCAGGAACGTGACGCAGTTGTCGGGGGTGCGGTACGACCGGATCGACGACGACGGACTTCACATCACCGTCGACGGACGGACACGCGCACTGGAGGTCGACACGATCGTCGTGTGCGCCGGTCAGGAGTCGGTGCGCGATCTTCTGGACGATCTCACAGCTGCGGGAACAGTAGTTGACGTCATCGGCGGCGCCGACGTGGCGGCGGAGGTGGACGCGAAGCGGGCGATCGAACAAGGGACCCGCCTCGCGGCCGCCCTCTGACGTCGCGTGCTCCGCAGCGTCACGCTAGCCTCGGTGACCGTGAGCCTCCCCGCACCCACCGCAGAGTCCCGTGCCGTCGTCACCGGAGCGTCGTCCGGCATCGGAGAAGCACTCGCCACCGAACTCGCCGCCCGTGGTCATTCGCTGATCGTCGTCGCCCGTCGAGGCGAGTTGCTCGAGGCGCTGGCGGCGAAGCTGACCGCCGAGCACGGCGTCACCGTCGAGGTCCGCGTGAACGATCTGTCCGATCCCGTTCGACGCCAGACCCTGGCGGACGAACTGGCCGGCCGCGACATCTCGGTGCTCTGCAACAACGCCGGCATCGCCACCTTCGGTCCGGTGTCGGGGCTGGATCCCGCCTACGAGCGCGCCCAGGTGCAGCTCAATGCTGTTG
The DNA here is from genome assembly GCF_036163995.1 of Rhodococcus sp. NBC_00294. Lineage (NCBI taxonomy): Bacteria > Bacillati > Actinomycetota > Actinomycetes > Mycobacteriales > Nocardiaceae > Rhodococcus > Rhodococcus sp. NBC_00294. The sequence continues at coordinate 2,309,409 of NZ_CP108043.1, read as the reverse complement.
CGGTGCACGATCTCACGCTGGCGGTCCTGCCCGGCATGATCGAGCGCGGCGCCGGCGGCATCCTCGTCACCGGCTCGGCCGCGGGCAACATGGCCATCCCCAACAATGCGACCTACGCCGCCACCAAGGCGTTCGTGAACACGTTCTCCGAGTCGTTGCGATCGGAGCTCGCCGGCACCGGCGTGCACTGCACGCTCCTCGCACCCGGCCCGGTCCGCACCGAGACGCCCGATCCCGCGGACGCCTCCATCGTCGACAAGCTGGTGCCGGACTTCCTGTGGATCGACAGCGCGTACACGGCACGGCTGTCTCTCGACGGGCTCGAGAAGAACAAGATGCGCATCGTTCCCGGAATCCTCAGCAAGGGCATGTCCGTTGCGGGCCAGTACAGTCCGCGCTCGATCAGCGCTCCGATCATCGGCAGCTTCTACAAGAAGCTCGGCGGTTCCTGACCTTCTACCTCCGACGGCGGCGTCCGGTCCCGAAGATGCTCCGTGAGATCTCGCGACCGGCCGCACTGGCTGCTGACCGCAGGAAGCTCTTCACGGCGGGGTTGGCCATGATGCGTTCTGCGGCCGACGGCCCTTCCGGCTCCGGCGCGGGCAGCGGCGGCAGGTCGTAGGTCTGCGGCAGCGGCGGGAACTCCGGCTGCTGCGGCGTCGGTTCGGGGGCCATCCGTGCGTTCAGCAACTCGTACGCGGACTCGCCGTCGACGGTGGTGCCGTACGTCGCGTACAACGGACTGGCGGTCGCGGCGGCCGTGATCGCGTCCGTTCCGATGGTGTCCATCAGCGACTGCGGCGGACGAATCCTGGTCCAGGCCACGGGAGTCGGCGCGCCCCGCTCGGACAGCACCGTGACGATCGCCTCGCCGGTCCCGAGGGTGGTGAGTGCCTCCTCCAGGTCGTAGTCCGCACTCTTGGGATAGGTCCGTACCGTCTTGGTCAGCGCCTTCTGGTCGTCCGGGGTGAAGGCGCGCAGCGCGTGCTGCACCCGCGCGCCGAGCTGGGAGAGCACCGGCCCGGGAACGTCCGACGGCAGCTGCGTGCAGAAGAAGATGCCGACACCCTTGGAGCGGATCAGTTTCACGGTCTGCTCGACCTGCTGGAGGAAGGCCTTCGACGCGTCGGCGAAGAGCAGATGTGCCTCGTCGAACACGAACACCAGCTTCGGTGCGTCGAGGTCCCCCTCCTCCGGCAGGGTCTGGAAGAGATCGGCCAGCACCCACATCAGGAACGTGGAGAACATGACGGGACGCGCTGCGAGAGCGCCGAGTTCGAAGAGGGTGACGATGCCGCGTCCGTCCGGTGCGGTGCGGATCAGGTCCTCCGTCCGCATCTCCGGCTCACCGAAGAACGTGTCGCCGCCGTCGGCCTCCAGGTTCACCAGTGCCCGCAGGATGACACCGGCGGTGGACGACGAGACGCCGCCGATGCCCTTCAGGTCGGCCTTGCCCTCGTCGCTCGTGAGGTGCGTGATGACGGCACGCAGATCCTTCAGATCGAGCAGCGCGAGCCCCTGCGTGTCCGCCCAGTGGAAGATCAGTCCGAGGGTCGACTCCTGAGTCGCGTTGAGCTGCAACACCTTGCTGAGCAGGATCGGGCCGAACGCCGTGATGGTCGCGCGTACCGGCACCGCGCCACCCTCGGTACCGAGGGAGAGGAACTCGACCGGGAATCCCGTGGGCGCCCACCCGTCCGCGCCGGTCTCGCCGGCCCGGCCGCGCAGGCCGTCCGAGTCCGCGCCCGGAGCGGACAGTCCCGAGAGGTCGCCCTTGACGTCGGCCAGCACCACCGGAACACCGGCCGCGGAGAGCTGTTCGGCGATCACCTGCACGGTCTTCGTCTTGCCGGTTCCCGTGGCGCCGGCCACGAGGCCGTGACGGTTGACCATCTTCAGCGGTAACCGGACCCGTGCGGTCGGATCCGCGACGCCGTCCAGCACCACACTGCCGAGTTCGATGGCGGGACCTTCCGTGGCGTACCCCGCTGCGATCGCGGCCGCGCGGCCACCCTCCGTCGGTTCCGTCATCGTCACTCGTGCTCCCGTTCTCGTGTCGCCGGCGGTACGGGCTGAACTCTATCGCCGGTACCGACACGTGCGGGTCTACTGTGGCAGCGGTACCGATGGACACGACGGATACCGAGGATGTGCGTGAACGACAAACTGGTGTGGATCGACTGCGAGATGACGGGCCTCGAGCTGGGCTCGGACAAGCTCATCGAAATCGCGGCCCTGGTCACCGACAGCGACCTCAACGTTCTCGGCGACGGCGTGGACATCGTGATCCACTGCGACGACGACGCACTGGCCTCGATGCCGGACGTGGTCACCGAGATGCACGCCAAGTCGGGGCTCACCGAGGAGGTCCGTGCGTCGACGGTCACGATGGAGCAGGCGCAGGAGAAGGTGCTCGAGTACATCCGGCAGCACGTTCCCGCCGGCACCGCGCCGCTCGCCGGCAACTCGATCGGCACCGACCGCGGCTTCATAGCGCGGGACATGCCGGAGCTGAACGACTACCTGCACTACCGGATGATCGACGTCAGCTCCATCAAGGAGTTGTGCCGCCGGTGGTACCCACGCATCTACTTCGGTCAGCCTCCCAAGGGCCTCGCGCACCGGGCACTCGCGGACATCGAGGAGTCGATCCGGGAGCTCAAGTACTACCGGCAGACGGCCTTCGTGGCGGCTCCGGGACCGACCACCGAGGAGATCGGCGCCGTTGTGACGACGCTGACCGGTGGCGACGCGTGACACAGGGAACCGATTGGCTTCCCGCGTATCGGTCACGCTAGTATCGAACGCGCTGCATCGCCGCAGGGTGTGCAGCAATGGTGGGCGTAGTTCAGTTGGTAGAGCACCAGGTTGTGATCCTGGCTGTCGCGGGTTCGAGTCCCGTCGTCCACCCCGAACACGAAGGCCCCCGACTCGCGAGTCGGGGGCCTTCGTCGTGCGTGGGGCTCAGCGGGGCAGCGCGTCGAGGTCCGTCCGCATGAGGATGACGTTGTAGGACGAGTACTGCGACGCCGTGAAGTACAGCGAGTCACCGGCCGACCTCGGGTGGATGTAGGGCGCATAGAGGCCACCGCCCGGGTAGTTGCCGATGTCGTTGTTCACCACCAGCGCGGTGGGAGCGCTCCACGGCCCCTCGGGCGCCGACGCGGTCCGCGCCATGATGCGGCCCTCGACGTCGTTGCCGTACAGCATGATGTAGCGACCGAGATACGCATTCCACGCGACGGACATCTCCCCGACCGGCTGGCCGACCACAGGAGCGGCGGCGGCCAGGTCGGAGGTCCAGGACCCACCGTTCCAGTACTCGTACCGGGTGAGGTCCAGCATCGCGTCGGGTGCGACGCGGGCCAGGTAGGCCGCACCGAGACGGCCGTTCGGTGTCCCGTACTGGTACATGAACCCGTCCTGGCCGCGGACGAACGCCGCCTGCTGGAAGCGGGCGTCCAACTGCTCCGTACCGGGGACGGCCACGCCGCTGTTGAACCGGATCGTGCCGGGCTCGGGGAACCACGTCTGCCCGTTGTCGCGCGACGTCGCGATTCCCGCGTAGTTCGTCGACCACACCGAGCCGCTCCACTCGCGGACCGACATGAAGTGCAGATACTGCACGCCGTTCACGGCGATCGCCGACGTGGGAACGATCGTGTACTCGACAGGTGAGAGCCCGAGAGCCGAGAGCAGTTGGGTGGCGAATCGCGGATCGTTCCCGGCCACCACCGCACCGGAGTTCACGTCACCGGGCACACCGTCGGCGAACGTGATGCCGTCCGACAGGTCGGTATCGTTGCTGCGCAACAGAACATTGTGCCGCCACTGCCCGCCCGGGACCGCGCAGTTCCCGAAGGTGTCGCCGAACGCCATGAGGGTCTGACCGGCTCCGTTGTCCCAACTGATGCCGAGATCGGTCCCCGAGATTCCGAAACGATCGAACGTCCGGTTCACACTCTCCTGACCGGTCACCCACCCCACGGTGGACGTCGACGGCCCGTTGTAGGCGGGCACCGGACCCTGCCGTCCCGCAGGTGGCTGACCGGGAAAACCTGTTCCGTCGATCCCGGTACCGGGCAGTCCTCCACACGGTTCGGCCGCCGCCACGGGCGCGAGCACCAGGCTCACTCCCCCCACCAGTGCCAGTGCCAGCGCAGCCGCCATCGCCCGTTGTCGTCGCATACAGAACATCCCCCACAGTCGCGCCACACGCGGCAGTAACCCGCCCCCGAACGCAAGGTACCAGTCCGGACAGGTCCGATCTCCGCACCGGGACGGCCCCACCGACGAATTACACGTATGTGTTTTCGCAGGTAGGCCGGCACAACCGAATTACGTTGGTGTAATTGAGCATTCGTGTTACCGAGCGATACTGCTGTCCCGTAGAGTGACCCGTGGCGCTCTTGGGGAAGGTGCGCCGTGTGTTACTCGTGTTGTTCGCTCGACGGACGTGAATGCCAAGGGAAGGGCATTCGACTTCGCCGAGCGGTGCGCCGTGGGCGACTGCTCGTCCGGTACCGGTCGGTGAGACCGGTACGGGTCAGAGGGACGTCGACGGCCGTACCGCCGTGGACAGCGCAGCAGCGACGGGACTCCTCCCCCGGGTCGGCGCCGACCGAATGGCGACGCCCGTGGGCGCATACGGAGGTAGCTCGTGCACCGAACATCACACTCGAACACCGCATCACAGGACACCGTGGACGCATCGCCGTCACCGGTGCGCCGCCGTGGTCGCTGGGGATCCGCCGCCATGGTGGGCGTCGCGGCCACCGGAGCTCTGCTCTTCGCCGGGACACCCACGGCCGCAGCGGCACCCGCGCTTCCGCCGCTCCCCGCTCTGCCCGCGTTCCAGATTCCCGGTGTTCCGCTGAGCGCCAAGCAGCAGGCGGCGATCCTCGCCGCCGTCTTCGACGCGACGGGCGTGCTGGTGCAGGAGGTCGCGGGGCTCGTTCTCGGCGACATCACCCTCACCCCGGTGACTCCCGACGCCGCGCCGGACGCAACGTCGCCCTTCCAGGCGGCCCCGCTGGGCGTCGGCGGATCACGACTCCCCTTGACGCCCGGCACCTTCGAGGTCACGTCCGGTTACGGCGGGCGCAACAACCCGACCGGCGGCGGACGGCAGAACCACGAGGGCATCGACCTCGGAGCCGCGCAGGGCACCACGATCTACGCGGTCACCGGCGGCACAGTCACGCAGGCCGGTGACGCGGGCGACGGGTACGGCAACCTGGTGAAGATCCAGAAGGGCGACACGGAGGTCCTCTACGGACACCAGAGTCGCATCGATGTCGCCGTGGGTGACACCATCGCTCCCGGTCAGGCCATCGGCGCGGTCGGCAGTACCGGCGACTCCAACGGCCCGCACCTGCACTTCGAGGTGCGACGCGGCGGCGAGGCCGTGGACCCGGTCGGTTACCTCACCGCTCTGGGCCTGAAGGTCTAGCGGCTCAGACGGACTGGGCGTTGCCGGCTTTCCACTCGTCCCACGGGATGTTCCAGTCGCCCAGTCCGTCGGTACCCGACAGCGTTCCACCCACGGTGTTCTTCACGACGGTGATGTCACCACGCTTGGTGTTGTCGTAGACCCACTTCGCGTTCGACGGGCTCAGGTTCAGGCAACCATGGCTGACGTTCGAATAGCCCTGTGATCCGACGGACCACGGCGCCGAGTGGAAGAAGATGCCGCTGTACGACATTCGCGTCGCCCAGTCGACCGGAGTGCGGTAGCCCTGCGCGGAGTCCACGGCGACGCCGTAGGTCGACGAGTCCATGACCATGGACGCGAACTTGTCACCGATGATGTAGACCCCGTTGTCGGTGGGCGAGCTGTCCTTGCCCATCGACGTCGGCATGGTCTTGACGTCGACTCCGTTGACGGAGAACTTCACCTGCTTGGTGGCGTCGTCCGCGGTGGCGATGACGGCGTCACCGATCGAGAAGGACGACGACGCGTTCTCCTGGCCGAAGAGTCCCTCGCCGAGGTCGCGACCGAAGACGTCCACCGTCACGGTGACGCGGGTGCCGGGAGCCCAGTAGTTCTGCGGGCGCCACCGCACCTCTTTCTGGTTGACCCAGTAGAAGGCACCCTCGACCGGCGGGTCCGTCACGACGGTGATCGCGTTCTGCGCGGCGATCTTGTCGGGGATCGGCTCGTCGAACTGCACGGCGACCGGTTGGCCGATGCCCACGATCTCGTTCTCGGACGGCAGCAGGTACGGCTTGGTGACGTTGTCCGGCGAACTGGTGGTGAAGGACGAGACGGACGACGCCTCACCGCCCAGACCGTAGGCCCGCGTACGCAACGTGTAGGTGCCGTTGTAGTCGAGCACCTCGCTGTTCGTCCAGGACGACCGATCCTCGGACAGGGCTCCGGGGACAGGGGTGCCGGCGTCGTCGGTGAGCGTCACCTCGGACAGGGTGCCGTCCGCCACGGTCACCGCGACCGGAGCACTCGGGGAGAATCCGACGGACGCGTCGGGCGCCGGCAACGACACCTTCGGCTTCATGAGCTCCGACAGCGGGTTGGAGTCGATCGGCGCGGGAGCCGCCGTCGGTGTCTGACCCGACCCCGCCGTGCACCCGGCCGCGGAGAGTGCGAGCACCGTCATCGCGGCCACCAGAGTCGAGCGCCCACGACGGGTCTTACCCCACGACATCGTCATTCTCTCGACTCCACTCACCTGCGCCCGAACCATCAGCTATCACGCACATGATGCCATCCACCTGGGATTTCTCACCACTCCGGAGCTGGGGAACACGGTCACGGTCGAGTACCGATCGAGCATCGACCCGGCTCCTCACCAGCGGTCCGGAGCCTCTGCCAGCGGGAATGCGGACCGGGCGTCCCGTTTCGATGATCGCGGGTGCTGTTGGTGTGCGTCACAAGCGACCCCGGACAGCACGATGCCGCCGAGCGTGAACTCGGCGGCGTCGAGGACGGAGTCGGCCGTGCGCCTCTCGGCAGAAGGCCGCTCGTAGCGGCGAAAGGGGTGGTACCCGGGGCATGGATCCGACTCCGTCGAGCTGTGCAACGCCGACACCCCCGAGTCTGTTCCCGGCCGCTAGCATCACGTGGATGCGCGCCCTCGGTCCCACGTCGTCCGCATCTGCGCCGCGCCCCGTCTCGTTCCGGCGTGCGACCCGATGAGTGATCTGCGTGTCCGAGACGCCGCCGCCCTGGTCGGTGTCAGCGACGACACCGTCCGCCGGTGGATCGAGAGTGGTGTCGTCGAGACGTCGAAGGACTCGGCCGGACGCACCGTCGTGAACGGCGCCTCGCTCGCGGCGCACGCTCGGGCCCGCGCCGCCGCACCGCCGGATCCGAGCGGCACGGTCAGCTCCGCGCGCAACCGTCTGGCCGGACTCGTCACCTCGGTGGTCGTCGACACGGTGATGGCCGAGGTACAGATGCAGTGCGGCGCGTTCACCGTGACGTCGCTGATGAGCGCAGAATCGGTGCGGACACTCGGACTGGAACCCGGCAGCGTCGCCGTCGCGGTGGTCAAGGCGACCACCGTCATCGTCGAGACACCGTGATCTCCGTCCTCGCGGGCGGGACGCGCGGCCACCGCGACGCGGTGCGTCCGCCCGCCTGGATCCTCGTGCCGGCCAGCCTCGGCACGGCGCTCGTCGTGCTCCCTCTCGTGGCGATGCTGCTCTCGGTCGACGTGGCTCGCTTCGTTCCGCTCGTCACCTCGGAGTCGTCCCGGGCCGCGCTGCTGCTCAGCCTGCGCACGGCGGCCGCCAGCACTGTCCTCTGCATCCTGCTGGGGGTGCCGATGGCCCTGGTCCTCGCGCGGTCGACCGGGCGGATCGTCGCCGCCGTGCGCGCACTCGTCCTGCTCCCCCTCGTCCTGCCCCCGGTGGTGGGTGGGCTCGCCCTGCTCTACGCGTTCGGCAGGCAGGGACTGCTGGGTGAACACCTGCGGGCATGGGGCATCGACATCGCCTTCACCACCACCGCGGTGGTCCTCGCGCAGACGTTCGTCGCCCTCCCCTTCCTCGTGATCAGTCTCGAGGGCGCACTGCGCACGGCGGGCACGCGGTACGAGGTCGTCGCCGCGACCCTCGGAGCCTCACCCGGCACCGTCCTGCTGCGGGTCACCCTTCCCCTGGTCCTGCCCGGGCTGGCGTCGGGTGCGGTGCTCTCCTTCGCCCGCGCGCTCGGCGAGTTCGGCGCCACCCTCACGTTCGCCGGGTCGCTCCAGGGCGTCACCCGCACCCTCCCGCTCGAGATCTACCTCCAGCGCGAGACGGATCCCGATGCGGCGGTGGCCCTCTCGCTGGTCCTCATCGTCGTCGCGATCGTCATCGTGATCCTCACTCGCAGTCGGCGTCCGGCAGGCGTGCTGTGACACCCACCGACACTTCGGTCGTCCTCGACGTCCGTCACCGAGCACGCGGCGCCGACCTCACGCTCACGGTGCCGTCGGGCGGTGTGGTGGCGATCCTCGGGCCCAACGGTGCCGGGAAGTCGACGCTGCTGTCGATGGTGGCCGGACTCGTCCGGCCCGACGACGGCGTGGTCCGCATCGGAGCGCGCACCCTCACCGACAGCGCGCAGCGCATCGACGTCCCGCCGCATCGCCGACGGGTGGCTCTCCTCGCCCAGGACGCGCTGCTGTTCCCACACCTGTCCGCGCTGGCGAACGTCGCCTTCGCGCCCCGCTCACGAGGTGCCGGACGAGCCGAGTCCGAGCGACTCGCGCGCCGATGGCTCGAGGCCGTCGACGCGGCAGACCTCGCCGATCGGCGGCCGCGCGCACTGTCCGGCGGACAGGCCCAACGCGTCGCCCTCGCCCGCGCACTCGCGGCGGACCCCGACGTGCTCCTGCTCGACGAGCCGTTCGCGGCGCTCGACGCCGAGTCCGCACCGGCCATGCGCCGCGTGCTCCGCGAGGTGCTCGCCGAGACCTCGCGCACCACCCTGCTGGTGACCCACGACCGGGTCGACGCCCTGACGCTCGCCGGTGAGGTGGCCGTCGTCGACGCCGGACGAGTGGTCGAACACGGCACCGTCCGCGACGTTCTGACGGCTCCGCGTACCCGGTTCGCGGCCGCCCTCGTCGGAGTGAACTCGATCGAGGGCACCATCACCGCTCCGGACACGCTCACGACCGCGTCGGGTGTCGCCGTGCAGGGCCGCGCCCCGGATCCTCTCGACGCGGGCTCATCGGCGGTGGCCCTGCTGCATCCCACCGCCGTCTCCGTCTTCGTCGACCCACCGCGGGGCAGCCCCCGCAACGTGCTGCCCGTGCAGATCGGCCACGTGGAGTCCACCGGATCGTCGGTCCGCATCACGTCCACCGCGGCCGCGGGTCTGCCCGCGCTGCACGCCGACGTCACCGTCGCGGCGGCCACCGAACTCGACCTCGTGCCCGGCCGTCGCGTCCACTTCGTCGTCAAGGCCGGCGAGGTGGCACTGCACGCCGCGGCTCCCGGCGCGCCCACACCGCGGTGACCGGTGGGTCGCCCCGGCCGCGGCGACTGCTCGACGCGGCAGCGGATCTGTTCGGCGCCCGCGGCTACGCGGCCGTCGGCATCGACGACGTCGCGGCGGCCGCGGGCGTCTCGGGGCCGTCGGTGTATCGGTGGTTCGACTCGAAGTACGACCTGCTCCGCACGCTGCATCTGACCGCGGTCGAACGCCTCGAACGGCGCATCGCTCGGGAGGGCGCTCCCGCCGATCACCACGCGCTTGCTCTCGGCGCCCTCACCGTGCGCCGCTCGCTCGGCACGCTGCGCCGCGACCGCCCGCATCTGCACGACCCCGACATCGGTTCGGTGACCACGGTTCTCGATGCCGTCACCGCGGCAGCACGTCGTGCCGATCCGATCCTTCGGCCCTCTCGCGACTCCGACGTCACGACTCGGGCGGTGCTCTCCACCCTCTCCAGCATCGGAACGCACCGCCTCACCGTCCCCGCCGCCGCGGTGCTCGAGGTTCTCGACTCCGCGTGCGCCGCGGTCCTCTCGGCGGACCTGCCGGACGCCGTCGACGATCCGGAACTCCCGCACGGCGTCCCGCCCGTCGGGCGACGGGACGCACTCCTGCGCTCGGCCGCGGCGCTGTTCGACGAGAGCGAGCCCGCCGACGTGACGATGGCGGCCATCGCCTCCTCGGTGGGCATCGCGGCGTCGAGCACGTACCGCTGGTTCGGCGGCAAGATCGTGGTGCTGGACGAGGTGTGCCTCGGCGCCGCGCGCCGGGCGGCAGACGAGACGGCGCGTGTGCTCGCCCGGTCGGACACGCCGCACCAGGCGCTGGCCGGGCTGGCGCGGCGGCGCGTGGCCCTCGCGACGCGGGCGCCGGCACTGCGGGTACTCCGGCGCCACGGCCTCTCGACCGGTCCGGCGACGGCACGCGAGCTCACCGTGATGGCTCGTCAGGAGCGCGGAGAGTGGGTGCACCTCCTCGCGTCGACGATGCCGGGACGCTCGCGGGCACAGTCGTCGGTTCTCGTCGAAGCAGCGTTCACGGTGGTGGACGACCTGTCACGGCACGTCGACGAGCGCCGGCTCGCCGCGGTGATCACCGCGATGCTGGGTGTGGACGACGGCGGGCCCCGATCACCACATCGGTGATCGGGGCCCGCGTCGGATCTGCCGTGCCGCGACCGGCTACTGAGCCTGCAGCAGCGTGAACGACCTGTCTCGTACCAGCAGTGACGTCGGGTCCTCGCCCACCTGCTGCTCGGGGTCGCTCGAGATCGTGAGCGACCACGTCTCGTCGGGCAGGGTGAACTCGACCGGGGTGTCGGAGGCGTTCATCAGCCACAGGAACACGGTGTCCTCGGCCGACGACTTGAACAGCACGGCGATCGACTTGTTCGATCCGGTGGTCCAGTCGTCGTCACCCATCGCGACGCCGTCCGCGCGCTGGAAGTCGATCGTGTCGGGTCGACCGCCGCTCGTGTCGGTGGTGGTGTCGTCCTCGCCGTGGCGGAACCACACCGGACGCAGCGCCGGATGCTCGCGGCGGAGTGTGATCAGCGCCGTGGTGAACTCGACGAGTGCGTCGTCGGCGACCGCCCAGTCGAACCACGAGATCTCGTTGTCCTGGCAGTAGGCGTTGTTGTTGCCGCCCTGCGAGCGCGCGAGTTCGTCGCCTCCCAGGAGCATCGGAACGCCGGCCGAGAGAAGCAGCGTGCCGAGGAAGTTGCGGCGCTGGCGATCGCGCAGCGCGTTGACGTCCGCATCGTCCGTCGGACCCTCCGCGCCGCATCCCCACGACCGGTTGTCGGACTCGCCGTCCTGGCTGTCCTCGCCGTTCTCCTCATTGTGCTTCTCGTCGTACATCGTGAGGTCGGCGAGAGTGAAGCCGTCGTGCGCGGTGATGAAGTTGACACTCGCGAGGGTGGGCCGGCGATCGTTCTCGTAGACGTCGGGGCTACCCGAGATACGTTGCGCCAGAGCGGGAAGGCTACCCTCCTCGCCGCGCCAGAAGTCGCGGACGTCGTCGCGGAACTTACCGTTCCACTCCGACCACCGCGCCGGGAAGCCGCCGACCTGATAGCCGGCGGTGTCCCACGGCTCGGCGATCAGCTTCACCGGGGCGAGCACCGGATCCTGATGCACCATGTCGAGGAACGCGCTGTGTCGGTCGAGGTCCTCGTCCTGACGGGTCAGGGTGCTCGCGAGGTCGAAGCGGAAGCCGTCGACGTGCATCTCGGTGACCCAGTAGCGCAACGAGTCCATGATGAGGGCGAGTGCGGCGGGATGGCCGACGTTCAGGCTGTTGCCCGTTCCCGTCGTGTCGTAGTACGAGCTGTGGTCCTCGGGGACCAGCCGGTAGTAGGACGCGTTGTCGATTCCCTTGAGGGACAGGGTGGGTCCGAGGTGGTTGCCCTCGGCGGTGTGGTTGTAGACCACGTCGAGGATCACCTCGAGGCCGGCCGCGTGCAGCGCCTTGACCATCGACTTGAACTCGGTGACCTGCCCACCCGTGTCGCCCGCACTGCTGTACTCGTTGTGCGGCGCGAGGAAGCCGATCGAGTTGTATCCCCAGTAGTTCCGGCGACCCTCCTCGAGCAGGTGCGAGTCCTGGACGAACTGATGCGTGGGCAGCAGTTCGACGGCGGTGATGCCCAGCCGTGTCAGGTGCTCGATGGCGGACGGATGCGCGAGGCCCGCGTAGGTCCCGCGGACGGCCTCGTCCACGTTCTCGTCGAGCTGGGTGAACCCCTTGACGTGCACCTCGTAGACGACGGACTCGGACAACGGGATTCGCGGCGCGGCGTCGTCTCCCCAGTCGAACGAGTCGTCGACGACCACGGACCGCGGCATGAACGGCGCGGAATCGGCGTCGTTGCGTGTCTCGGGCTCGTCGTGATGGTGGGAGAACACCGCTTCGTCCCATTCCACGGACCCCGCAACGGCTTTCGCGTAGGGGTCGAGGAGGAGCTTGGCGGCGTTGTGGCGCAACCCGGCGGCCGGATCCCACGGGCCGTCGACCCGGAATCCGTATCGCGTTCCGACGGACATGTTCTCGACGATGCCGTGGAACACGTGGCCGGTGTACTCGGGCAGTGTCGTCGACGACAGTTCGGTACCGTTCTCGTCGTACGTGACGACGGTCACCGACTCGGCCGTCTCGGTGTAGACCGCGACGTTCGCGCTCCCGTCGGGTCGAAGACTGACACCCGGGGGGTAGGGGGTGGAAGGCTGTCGTGTCACTGATGGCACCAGTTCTCTGTCGTAGGTCCAGCTCGTGGAGGGACCGGAAGTCACCCACGGAAGTCGTGCGGGTCCCAGCGTTCTTACCCGCGCACCGCCCAGACGAAACGGTGCAGGTTGAGCGCACGGGCCACCGGGTAGACATGCCCCATGACGGGCGTCCGCACGACTCGGCGCATCGTGCGTGAACGAACGGCCGTCGCGGCGGGAATGCGACGTCGGCTGGCGGCGCGCGACACGGCCCTGGTGGCGGCGGGCATCACGTTCTACGGCGGCATCGCCGTCGTGCCGATGTTGCTGTTGGGTCTGCGCCTCACCACGCTGCTGCTGGGTGAGGAGACCGTCGTCGGGTACGGAGACGCCATCGCCGGACTGCTGCCGGGCGCGGCGGGCGCCCCGGGTGCGGTGCGGACCCTGTTCGACGCCGGGACCCACCTCGGGTGGCTGGGCGGCCTGGTCGCGATCCTGCCCGCCACCTTCTACGGCGAGGGCATGCGACGGGCCCTGCTCGTCTACGAGCCCGTGCGCGAATCGTTCGTCGGCTGGCGCGGTCGCGCGTCGGCGCTCCCGGTCCTGATCGTCACGCCACTGCTCACCATCCCCGTTCTCGTGGTGGGCAACGCACTCGCCTCGGTGAACGGCGGCATCGGCGCGGGAGCGTTCCGCGTCTGGCTCGGATTCGTCACCGTCTGGCTGGTGCTCGCCGTACCCATCGGATGGACGTACCGGGTGGTCGCGCCGACCACCCTCTCGCGTACGGCCGTCGCGATCGGTGCCTTGACCACCGCGTCCTTCGTCTCGGGATTCCTGCAGGGCTACGTGCTGTTCCTCGCGATACCCATCGACTGGTCGGGCCCGTTCGGCGGCCTCGAACCCGTCGGGGCGGCCGTCGCCACGGTGCTGTGGCTGTTCCTGCTGCATATCATCGTGCTGATCGGCTGGGTGTTCACTCTCGAGTGCGACCGGGTCGCGGAGCGGGAAGCGCACTCAGAGCGTGATGGATCGACACGCTGATCTGACTGAAGCCGACGACGGCGAGGATCAGGGACACGGCGGCGCCGATGGTGCCTAACAGCGGACCGGTGTCCACCACCGAGGCTCCCAGGAGAGTCACCACGACGGCGATCACGCGGGACGGGCGCTCCCACACCGTCACGACTCCGATCGACGCCATCCCCGCGGACACCGCGCGAGCCCGCGCCGTCTCGTGCAACAGGGTGAGCAGCGCGACCGCGACCACCAGGGGTGCGGGTGCTCCCAGCACGAGGAGAACCGCGAAGACGAGCATGTCCGAGAGTCGATCGGCCACCGAGTCGGCAACGTAGCCGAATGCCGTCGACCGACCGCGGAGCAGTGCGACGGCGCCGTCGAGGCTGTCCACCAGCGCCGACAGGACGAGAAGCAGTGCCGCCGCGCCGGCGCCCCACGGACCGGAACCCGCGACGGCGAGAGCCAGGACAGCGAAGAGAACCCCCACAGCGGTGACCGCGGTGGGGGCGACGCGCGCCCGCGCGAGCGGGCGGGCCAGAACGTACGTGATGGTCAGCCAGCCGTGCACCAGTGCCGACGAGTGCACGTCGTACCCGCCGTGCAGCTCGGACCACGCACGGAAGTACTGCGTGCGAGTTCTCGGCACGGAGACGACGGGTTCCGACGCATCGGAACCCGTCACGTGATCGTGGTCAGTGACCACCGGGATCGGTGAGGGACTTGCCCTCGGCCGCCTTGACGCGCTTGCGCTCGAGCAGGACCACGGCGAGGCCGGCGAGCAGGAGAACCGGGCAGGCGATGCCGGCGACCAGCACCCATCCCTCGAAGCCGCCGCCCGCTGCGGTCAGGCCCAGTCCGAGCGCGACGAAGCCCAGCGCCATCAGGAAGTAGCCCGGCCATGCGCGGCTGTCGGTGATGGCCTCACCGGCGTGCGCACGCGTGGTGCGTGCGAAATCCTGCGGCTGCTCGTTCTCGTTCTGCGCGACCACGACTTGTCCTTTCGTCGATACATCCGTGCATGCCCGTCGGACCGCCGGGGGAAACCCGGTCGGTGGGCGCTCACAGAGGGCATTCGGAACCACCTACCCCCGCGACGGCTCGCACGGAGTGACGAGGGCGACGTCGGGCGCTAGGGTGAGCGCGTCAACAGACCATGCGGTTCGTGAATCGGGACGTGAACCGCTCTACGTGAGGACGCGCCCGTGCCCTATCTCGGCCTGATCGTCGCCGTGCTCTGGATCTTCTGCCTCATCGACGTCATCACGGCCGACGAAGGTGGCATCCGTCACCTCCCGAAGACGGTCTGGCTCCTGCTCGTCGTGTTCCTTCCTCTCGCCGGGTCCGTGGCCTGGCTCGTGGCGGGCCGGCCCGTCGGCGGCGGCATCTGGGGCGGTCCCGACGCGGGACGCCGACCGAGCGCGACCCGTTTCCCCGAGTACGACGTCCGTCCCGGCCGCGCGGTCGCGACGAACTCCGAGTCCGACGAGGAGTTCCTGCGTCGGTGCCGGGAACGCGCTCAGCAGCAGCGCGACGCCGCCCGTCGCACCAGGAATCCCGAGCACGACTGACGCGTACGCGTCGTCCCGACCGGTCGGCCACGTGGGTTAGGGTCGGCTAATGCATGACGCACCTCCGTCGACCGGCGGGGCCATCCTGCGCCGCACCACCCGGCGCCACCGTGTGCGACTCGTCGGTTCGTCGGCCCTGTTCTGTGTGCACCAGTTCTGCGAGACGATGGTGCCGGTCGCCATCGGTCTCATCATCGGCCGCGCGGTCGAGACCGGCGACGTCACCGCGATGATCGTCTCGTTGCTGGGGCTGGCGGGCCTGTTCGTCGTCCTCTCTTACGCGTACCGCTTCGGCGCCCGCATCATCGTCGTCGCGATCGAGCGGGAAGCACACCTGCTGCGCGTGGAGGTCGCGGGACGCGTGCTCGACCCGCGCGGCGTCCAGGTCGATCTCGGCCCCGGCGAGTTGTTGACGGTCAGCACCTCGGATGCCGAGAAGACCTCGTGGGCGCTCGACGCCATCGCCCGGGTCGCCGCCGCGGTCACCGCCCTCGTCGTCACTGCGGTGGCACTTCTCGTCATCGATGTGCCGCTCGGGCTGGCCGTCGTCATCGGCACGCCTGTCCTTCTCCTTCTCCTGCAGTTGTGTGCGCCGTTCCTCACCCGCGCCGCGACCGATCAGCAGGCGGAGGTGGCCCGCGTCTCGGGTCTCGCCACCGATCTCGTCAGCGGCGTACGGCCCCTCCGCGGTATCGGCGCCGAGGACGTCGCGTCCCGGCGGTTCGTGCAGTCGAGCCGACGTGCACTGGCCGCGACGATGCGTCTGGCCCGTGGCAACAGCGTGTACCTCGGTGTCTCGGCGACGGTGGGCGCGCTGCTGTCCGCCGCCGTGGCCGGCACGGCCGGGTTCCTCGCTCTCGAGGGCCGGATCTCCGTCGCCGAGCTGATCACTGTCGTCGGACTGGCGCAATTCCTCATCGAGCCGCTGAGTTCGCTCTCCCGACTTCCCGGCTTCCTCGCGGTCATCCGCGGATCAGCGGACCGGTTGGCATTGGTTCTCGGCGCCGACCCGGTGGTCACCTCCACCGGTACGCGGTCCCCCGACACCTCGTCCGTCGGACTCGACGACCTGTCCTACGGGACCTTGACGCATCTCGACCTGCATCTCGAGCGCGGTGAGATCGTCGGCGTCGTCGCCTACCGGCCGCAGGACGCCGATGCATTGGCCGCCGTCCTCTCCGGCCAGGTGTCGCCCGACGACGTCACCGGACGGCTGACGGTCGGCGGCGTCGACGTGACCGAGCTCGCGCTCCCCGAGGTCCGCCGCACCGTGCTGGTGGAACCGCACACGTCGGATCTGTTCGCCGGCACGGTGCGGTCCAACATCGCCCTGGACCGCGGGAGCGACCTCGACGCCGCGGTGACCGCCTCCGCCGTCACCGACATCGTCGCCATGCACGACGGCGGTCTCGACCATCCGGTGACCGACCGCGGTGCCAGCCTGTCCGGTGGGCAACGCCAACGAGTCGCCCTCGCCCGCGCACTCGCGGCGCAGCCACCGGTACTCGTCCTCCACGATCCGACCACCGCCGTCGACGCGGTGACCGAACACGCCATCGCCACCGGCATCGCGGGACTACGTCACGACGGCGACGCCCGCACCCAGACGACGGTGCTCATCACCACCAGCCCCGCGCTCCTCGCGGTCACCGACCGCGTCGTCGTGCTCGACGAGGGGCGCGTCGCGACCGTCGGCACCCACCACGGGTTGGCGGAGACGGACGAGCGCTACCGAGAGGCGGTTCTGCGATGACCGAACCGACCGCACTGCTGCCCATCGCGAGTGGACGGCGATGCTGGGCATTCCTTCGCGGCGAACTCCGTGCGCGGCGGGGATCGGTCGCGCTCACCGTCGCCATCGGCGTGGTCGCGGCGGCCATGGCACTGATTCCCGTGTACATCTTCGGCATGCTCGTCGATCGGGTGACCGAGGGCGCACCGACGTCCACGATCGTCGGTGTCGTGACGGTCATCGGCGCCGCGGCGGTCGCGGGCGGTGTCTTCACCGGGATCGGCGCCTACACCGTCAGTCTGCTCGGCGAGAAGATGTTGGCCTCGCTGCGCGAGCGCGTCCTCGGTCGCGCACTCCACCTCCCGGTGAGCACACTGGAGCGAGTCGGCAAGGGAGACCTGCTCTCCCGCGTCGGGGACGACATCGCGGTGATGGCGAAATCGCTCGGCGAAGTGGTGCCGAACATCCTCGCCGCCGTGCTGCTGGTCCTGCTCAGTCTGATCACGATGCTCGGGCTCGACTGGCGTCTGGGACTCGCGGGCATGGTGGCGATCCCGATGTACGTGATGGCCCTGCACTGGTATCTGCCGCGGTCCGCCCCGATGTACGCCGCCGAGCGCGTCGCGATGGGCGAGCGCGCCCAGTCTCTGGTCAGCAGCATGCAGGGGGCCCGCACCGTGCGGGCGTACGGCATGGAGGGTGAGCACCTCGCGCGCATCGACGCATCGTCCGGCAAGGCTCGCGACATCGCCGTCACCGTCTTCCGTCTCTTCACCCGGTTCGGCTCGCGCAGCAACCGGGCCGAGTGCGTCGGCCTCTCGGTCATCCTCACCGTCGGCTTCCTCCTGGTGCGCGAGGACGCCGTCACCGTCGGTCAGACCACCGCGGCGGCACTGCTGTTCCACCGGCTCTTCAACCCGATCGGCATGCTGCTGTACTCGTTCGACGACATCCAGTCGGCCGGGGCCTCCCTCGCACGACTGGTGGGCGTCATCGATCTGCCCGACGACCGCTCCCCCGGGACCGAGGCGGAGCCCGCCGACGGCACCGTCGTCGTGACGAACCTCCGCCACTCCTACGACGGGGTCGACGACGTCCTGCACGGGATCGATCTGCGGATCGACGACGGCACGACGGTGGCGCTGGTCGGCTCGACCGGCGCCGGCAAGTCCACCATCGCCGCGCTCGTGGCGGGCTCGATGCGAGCGGACTCCGGATCGGTCCGGGTGGGCGGGGTGTCGCTCGACGACATCGGCTCCGATCGACTGCGCCGGCACGTCGCGATCGTCAGCCAGGAGGTGCACGTGTTCGCCGGACCGCTCATCGACGATCTGCGGCTCGCGGCACCGGACGCGGATCGGGAGACGGTCGAACACGCGCTGCGGACGGTCGGCGCGCACTCGTGGGTGAGCACCCTCGAGGACGGTCTCGACACGGTGGTCGGCGAGGGCGGCGTCGAGCTGACTCCGTCTCGCGCGCAACAGATCGCACTGGCCCGCATCGTCCTGGCCGATCCGGCGGTCGCCGTCCTCGACGAAGCCACCGCCGAGGCCGGCAGCGCCGGCGCGCGCGACCTCGAGGAGGCCGCCCGGGCCGCCACTCGCGGACGGACGACTATCGTCGTCGCCCACCGCCTCACCCAGGCGGCGAGCGCCGACAGCGTCGTGGTGCTCGAGCACGGCCGCATCGTCGAGCAGGGGCCGCACCGGGACCTGGTGGAGGCCGGCGGCCGGTACTCCGAACTCTGGTCCGCGTGGCGAGGGCGCTAGTCCTCACGTCGTCAGACGGAGCGACGGAACAGCCGCGAGCTCGCCCGGCACCGCGGCACCGGACGTGACCACCAGCGCGTACTCCCCGGCATCGCGCACGGTCGCGCCACGGCGGAACACGCGCAGACGCCCGGGATCGCGGCCCTCTGCCCGCATCGCCTCGACGTCCTCGGGGGTCGGCTCGCGCGCGACGGAGGCCGACACCGTGCCGCCCGGCTCGGCGGACGGTTCGGGCAGCGGGAGGTCGGGAGCGAGCGGGTCAGTGTCCAGCAGGAGAGCCGTGCGGCCCGGCCGCACCAGCGCTGCAGCGACCGTCAGCAGACGGTGGTTCGTCGTCCGCACCTGCGCGGATCGGCCACGGTGCAGGGCCCGCAGGGCGGACCACTCCTCCGTACCCGGGTCGAACAGCTCTGCGGGCGCGCCCATCTCGATCATCGAGGACACCACGGCACTGGGCGTGGTGTCGCCGACCGTCAGGGGCCAGCGCGGGAAAAGGGATCCGGGCCAGACGTACCCGGTCTCCCCCGCCCAGACGGCCGGGTACGCCTGCGGCGCCTTCGCGGCCAGGGCGCGACGATGGCTCGCGTGCACCGAGTCGTCACCGAGCCAGGGCGGCAGTCGGCCGTCGTCGCGCAACTCGTCGTACGTCCACGCACGCCCGTCGCTGTAGTCGAGGAGCCGTGCCTCCAGGGCCTCCGCCCGCCCGCGGGCCGCCCACTCCCGGCAGGTCGCGATCCCGTAGGCCACGAGCGCCGGGGTGAATGCCCGCCACATCACCACCGCCGGGTGGTTCTTCCACCCGTAGGAGGGCCATACCAGGGCGCGCAGGATCTGGAAGGTCTCGACGCGTTGCTTCCCGAGCCGCTTGTCGTCGAGCAGCTGTGCGCTGCGGGCGAAGCCGGGGTCGGGGAGGAACGTCTGCATTTCGAGAGGGTGACCGACGAGGGCCGCGTCGAAACGAGGGTGCCTCTGCGGAGTTGCGACCTGCTCGAGCCGAACCCTGTGCCGACCCCTCTCACTGCGACAGCATCGTGTGTCATGACGATCTCCGTCGAGACGAGCTCCACCGACTCCGGGCAGTGGCGTCTCGCCGCGGTGTGCCGCGGCGAGCGCAGCGACCTGTTCTTCTCCCCCGCCGGAGAGGGACGACGAGCTGCCCGCGAACGCGAGGAGATCGCGAAGAGGCTGTGCGCACACTGCCCGGTGATCGCTCGGTGCCGCGAAGTGGCTCTCGAGTCCGCCGAACCGTACGGAGTGTGGGGCGGGTTGACCGCCCGCGAACGGCGTCAGGTGCGCCGGGCCGTCTGACGCGCGACCGTGCGCACGGGCCCGGTACTCCCGCGCACGACGAGTGACGGCTCGACCACCAGCTCGGCGGGCGCGAGGCTCTCGTCCTCGAGGCGGGCGATGGCGAACCGCACCGCCGTCGCGGCCAGACCCTCGGCGTCCTGCCGGACGGTCGTGAGATCGATGCGCGAGAGGTGCGCCAGCTCGCTGTCGTCGTATCCCACCACCGAGACATCATCGGGCACAGCGATTCCGGCACGGTGGAACGCGTCCATCAGTCCCACCGCGCACAGATCGTTGCCGGCCATCACCGCGGTGGGCACCCGCGACTCGGCGACCATGCGCGTTCCGGCGGCACTGCCCGCCTCCTCGGTGTGCGCACCCGGCCACACCACGGCGGGAAGACCGCGCTCGTCCATCGCGGCACGGAAGGCGGCGCGACGCTCGGTCGCACCGGAGTCGGTACCACCGTCGACGTGGTGGATGTCCACGTGCCCGAGACCGACGAGGTGGTCGACCGCCTGACGCACTCCGTGGTCGTCGGCGCTGCGCACGATGTCGAAGTCGGTGGCGGGCAGGGCCCGTCCGATCATGACCACCACCGCCCGCTCCTCGAGATGCGCGACGTACTCGGGTGAGGACGACGGACCGAGCAGGATCACGCCTTCGCAGCGATGGCTGAGCAGCGCCTCGATCGCCTTCGTCTCGTCCCGGCCGGGCGCGCTCGCGGACAGCAACACCTCGTACCCGGCCGCCTCGGCCACGGGATAGATGTGGGTCACGAGATCGGCCTGGAACGGCTGTCGCACGTCGATCACGACCCCCAACGTCCTGCTCCGCCCGCGCGCGAGGAGTCGCGCGGCGTTGTCGGGTCGATAGTCGAGTTCGCGCGCAGCGGCCAGGACACGGTCGCGAGTGTCGTCACTCGCACCCGGTTTGCCACTGAGGACGAACGACACCAGGGTCCGGGACACTCCCGCCAGAGCGGCGACGTCACTCATCGTCGTCTTGCGGCTGCGGGGCGGCGTGGACACCGGCACTCCTCTGGGACGGGGCTTGACACGGAAGCGTGATCCACCTCATAGTAGCTTAAGCGCGTTACTTAAGCGCGTTAGTGCCACAGCACGAGCGCCGGACATTCTTCGAGAGGAACCCCCGAGACATGAGCACGATTCGCGTCGGATCCGCCCCCGACTCCTGGGGAGTGTGGTTCCCCGAGGATCCTCAGCAGACCCCGTACGGCCGCTTCCTCGACGAGGTGTCGGCGTCGGGCTACGAGTGGATCGAACTGGGCCCGTACGGCTACCTGCCCACTGATCCGCAGAAGCTGCTGTCGGAGTTGGGCTCTCGGGGTCTCAAGCTGTCGGCCGGCACGGTGTTCGAACACCTGCACCAGGACGACGCGTGGGACGCGGTGTGGACGCAGATCGAGGACGTCGCCAAGCTGACCGCCGCCGCCGGCGGCAAGCACGTCGTCGTCATCCCCGAGATGTGGCGTGACCCCTCCACCGGCGCGGTGCTCGAGGACCGCGACCTCACGGCAGACCAGTGGCGCAAGAAGACCGAGGGCATGAACGAGCTCGGCAAGCGCATGTTCGAGCAGTACGGCGTCAAGGCGCAGTACCACCCGCACGCCGACAGCCACGTCGACACCGAAGAGAACGTGTACCGCTTCCTCGACGGCACCTCGAGCGAGTTCGTGAACCTGTGCCTCGACACCGGCCACATCAGCTACTGCGGCGGTGACAACATTGCGATCATCGAGCGGGCACCCGAGCGCATCGGGTACCTCCACCTCAAGCAGGTGAACGAGGAGGTCCGCGCCAGGGTCGCAGCGGAGGATCTGCCGTTCGGCGAGGCGGTCAAGCTCGGCGCCATGACGGAACCGCCGCTCGGCATCCCGGACATGCCCCCGCTCCTGAAGACCATCGAGCGCCTCGCGGACGACGGCAAGCTCACCGCGGACATCTTCGCGATCGTCGAGCAGGACATGTACCCGTGCGCCGTCGACGCTCCCCTGCCGATCGCGCAGCGCACCCGGAAGTACCTGGGCTCCTGCGGCATTCCCGCCGTCACGTTCGCCTGACCACACTTTCGCACCTACAGAAACGGATTGACACGATGACCACCGAACTCCGCATCGCGGTCCTGGGTGTCGGCATGATGGGTGCCGATCACGTCGCCCGCATCACCTCGAAGATCACCGGCGCCCGCGTCGCCGTGATCAACGACTACGTCAGCGCGAAGGCCCACGAACTCGCCGCGACCATCCCCGGCTGCCGCGTCGTCGAAGATCCCCTCGACGCGATCGCCGACCCCGAGGTCGACGCCGTCGTCCTGGCCACTCCCGGCCCGACCCACGAGAAGCAGCTTCTCGCGTGTCTCGAGCACGGCAAGCCCGTCATGTGCGAGAAGCCGCTGACCACCGATGTGGCCACGTCCCTCGCCGTCGTGGAAGCCGAGGCCGCACTGGGCAAGAAACTCATCCAGGTCGGATTCATGCGCCGCTTCGACACCGAGTACGACCAGCTCAAGGCACTCATCGATTCCGGCGAGCTCGGCCGTCCGCTGGTGGTGCACTGCGCACACCGCAACCCCGCCGTGCCGCCGCACTTCGACAGCGCGATGATCGTGCGCGACTCGCTGGTGCACGAGGTGGACGTCACGCGCTTCCTCCTCGACGAGGAGATCACGTCGGTGCAGATCATCAGCCCGTCGGCCAATCCATCGGCACCGCAGGGCCTGCGGGATCCGCAGATCGCCATCTTCACCACGGAGTCCGGTCGACACGTCGACGCCGAGGTGTTCGTCACCACCGGCGTCGCCTACGAGGTGCGCACCGAGGTCGTGGCCGAGCACGGCAGCGCGATGATCGGTCTCGACGTCGGCCTCGTCCGCAAGTCCGCACCCGGAACCTGGGGCGGCACCATCACTCCCGGCTTCGTGCAGCGCTTCGGCCAGGCCTACGACACCGAGATCCAGCGCTGGGTCGACGCGGTGAAGGCCGGCGCCGAGACGGGCAACTACGTCGACGGCCCCGGAGCGTGGGACGGATACGCTGCAGCCGCGGTGTGCGAGGCCGGCGTGAAGTCGCTCGAGTCATGTGCCCCGGTCGCCGTCGAGATGGTGCAGCGCTCGTCCATCGTCGGAGCCTGAGATGAAGATCGCGCTCGATCCGACGCCGTTTCATCATTCGCGCTCGCTGCTCGAGCTGCCCGCCGTGGTCGCCGATCTGGGGTACGAGTGGTTGCAGCTCACCCCGCACGTGGACATGATCCCGTTCTTCAACCATCCCAAGGCCGACGACGGATTGGTCGCGAAGTTCCGCAAGGCCTGCTCGGACGCCGGCGTCGGGATCGCCTCGGTGTTGCCGGTGCTGCGCTGGTCCGGCCCCGACGAGGACGCCCGCGAGGCGGCCGTGCGGTACTGGAAACGCGCCATCCAGATCACCGTCGACCTCGGAGTGTCGACGATGAACACCGAGTTCTCCGGTCGACCCGAGAAGCCGGAGGAGTCCGAGCGGGCGTTCTACCGGTCGATGGAGGAACTGGTCCCCATCATCGAGCGCGAGGGGCTCGACGTCCTGATCGATCCGCATCCGGACGATTTCGTCGAGGACGGGCTCGCCGCGATCCGCACCATCCGCGGGATCAACTCCCCGAACATCGGCATGGTGATCGTGGCGTGCCACCAGTTCCACATGGGTGGTGACCTGCCGGCGATCATGGCCGCCGCCGGGGACATGGTGCGTCTTGTGCACGTGGCGGACACCATGGATCATCACCGCTCGCACGGGTTGCGGTACATCACCAATCCGCCCGGCAACGCGGTGCGGGTGCACCAGCATCTGAAGATCGGCGACGGGGACGTCGACTGGGACCAGTTCTTCGGCGGCCTGGGCTCACTCGGGTTCTACGACAACGACACCGTCATGGTGTCGAGTGTGTTCGCCGAGAACGAGAACGCCCACGACGTCTCCCGTTACCAGCTCGAGACGATGACCCGGTACGTCGAGAAGTACCGGGCCTGATCGCCTCTCACGAGAAGTGTCAGAACGGCTGGACCCCGGGGGTGCGCACGATCATGGGCACCCCCGGGAACACCGCTGCCATCTCGGCGCGCGACTTCCGCAGCGCCGCAGTGCCGTAGCCCTTCTTCCGGTGTCCGGGGTGGATCCACACCCGAAGGTCGATGTCGCCACCGGCGAGCTCGCCGAAGACGATGCCCACCTTCTCCGCGCCCTCGCGTGCGACGAACCACGCGGCCTGCTCGGAGTCGA
The DNA here is from genome assembly GCF_036163995.1 of Rhodococcus sp. NBC_00294. Taxonomy (NCBI): domain Bacteria; kingdom Bacillati; phylum Actinomycetota; class Actinomycetes; order Mycobacteriales; family Nocardiaceae; genus Rhodococcus; species Rhodococcus sp. NBC_00294. The sequence goes on along the minus strand of NZ_CP108043.1, from coordinate 2,285,100 downwards.
GGCGGTCCCGTGCCGCAGCCAGCTCGGTGTCCAGATCACCGGCCGCTCCGCCGGATCCGTCACCCGCGGAACCGACGTCCGCGAGGCGGGCGGCGAACAGGTCGCGGTCGTCGTCCGAGAACGCTTCCAGCACCAGGGTCTCTCCCGCGCTGGCGGGACGCTCGGCCAACGTGAAGTTCAGGCGACTGTCCAGGTCCTCGAGCTCGGCGGCGTTGCTCCGGCGGGCGTCCTTGGTGAGGCTGGCGAACGACATGCCCATGACGGCCTCGCCGCCCAACCGTGACGTGCCGAGCAGGGTGGCGATCGCCTCCACGGCGTCGGGCCGGGTCTCGGCCTCGACGATGACGTCGAGCACCTCGTGACGACGTTCGAAGGCCGCCAGTAGGGCGGACGTGATCTCTCGGCGAGCGGCAACATGATCGTGATCGGTCATCGCGTGATCATAGGGCTTCGCCCCCGTGCGCGGTTTGCGTACTCGGGGATGCGCGAAAGGCTCACGGGGGGATCATGGACCCATGCACCCGAGACCGCTGCGCAGGATGGGTTTTCTCACGATCGGACTGTTCGACGGAGACGACCCCGCGGCCGGGCACGAGTCGACGCTCGCGATCATCGAGCTGGGCGAACGTCTCGGCTTCGACAGCGCCTGGTTGCGGCATCGCCACCTGCAGTACGGCATCTCCTCCCCCGTCGCCGTGCTGGCCGCCGCATCGCAGCGGACCTCGCGGATCGAGTTCGGCACCGCCGTGACTCCGCTGGGGTGGGAGAACCCGGTGCGGCTGGCCGAGGACCTCGCCACCGTCGACATCCTGTCCGGCGGGCGCCTGAATCCCGGGGTCAGCGTGGGCCCGCCGATGAATTTCGACCGGCTCAGGGATGCCCTGTACCCCGACACCGCCGATCGGGAGGACTTCAGCTACGCCCGGGTCGAGCGGCTCCTCGCCGCGATCCGAGGCGATCGTCTGACGGACTTCGAGGGGATGGACGGTCTCGAGGTGCATTCCTCACGCGCACAGCCTCATTCGCCCGGTCTCGCGTCCCGGATGTGGTACGGCGGCGCGTCGCTCGGGTCGGCTCGCTGGGCCGGCGCGAACGGTATGAACTTCCTGACGAGCAGCGTCGTGAAGGCCGAGGAGGACGACGACTTCGACCGCATCCAGCTCTCCCACATCGAGGCGTTCCGCTCGGCACACTCGGCGGGGAACGGTGCTCGGGTCTCGCAGGGCTTGGTGGTGATTCCGACCGACTCGGCCACACCGAGCCAGCGTGCCCGCTACCAGGAGTACGCCGATGCCCGTCTGGGCCGCACCCTGTCACCGGTCGGCCCGGCCCGCCTGCTGTTCGCTCCCGATCTGGTGGGCACCACCGAGCAGCTCGTGGAGCAGTTGCAGGCGCGCGCAGCCTTCCGGGAGATCGACGAGGTGGCGTTCGCTCTGCCTTTCAGCTTCGACCACGACGACTACGTGCAGATTCTCACCGACATGGCGACGACGCTCGGGCCGGCGCTCGGGTGGTCACCGGCCGGTGGGCTCGAGGAGTAGACGCGCGGCAGCACGCGCACGGTCGAAGGGCCGCTCGACCACTCCCATTCCCGCGCACACCAGCGCGCCCTCGTGCACGAGCATCAGCAGGTCGGCCGTCCCCGCCGGGTCGGGCACTCCTGCGGCCGCGAGGATGTCGACGAACAGATCGGCCATCCAGCGCTTCTGCCCGATGATCACCGGATAGGCCGGGTGGGCGGGGTCGCTGATCTCCGCGTGCGCGTTGACCATGCTGCATCCCTTGCCACTTCGCTGCGCCGTCCACTCGGCCGAGGCGACGAGCATCGCATCGATCCGATCGCCGGCGTCGTCGGCGGAGACGGCACCCAGCCGGACGGCGAGGAACTCGCGCCACTGACGGTCACGTTCCCGCAGGTACTCCACGACGAGCCGTTCCTTGGACTCGAAACGGTCGTACAACGTCTTCTTCGTGACGCCGGCTCGCGCCGCGATCGTGTCGACGCCGACCGCGTGAATGCCCTGCTCGTAGAACAGCTCGTCGGCCGCGGCCAGCACGGCACGCGCCTTCGGCGTCCAGGCGACCTCGGATGTCATGTTTCGAACTATACCGATCTGTGTAGTCTGCTGTCATGAGTAGACAGATCGGTATACCTGTGGATCGACGCACTGCCGTCGGGTCGGTACTGGCGGGCGCGGCGTTCGTACTCTGCTGGTCGTCCGGTTTCATCGGCGCGAAGATCAGCGGTGAGGACGCTGCCGTCACCACCGTCCTGATGTGGCGGTTCCTCCCCCTCGCCCTGCTGCTCGCACCGACGTGGCTCTTCGGGTCTCGCCGAGTTCGAGGCCCGGACCTTCGGCGGCAGGTGATCGTGGGCTTTCTGTCGCAGTCCGGCTACCTCCTCACTGTGTACTGGGCCATCGGCCTCGGGGTCTCCACCGGCACCACGGCCCTCGTCGACGGAGTGCAGCCACTCGTCGCGGCAGCGCTGGCGGGCCCCCTGCTGGGCGCGGCGGCCTCGGGCCGACAATGGATCGGGCTCCTGATCGGTGCTTTCGGCGTCGCGCTCGCCACCGTTGCGGACGCCACGGCGACCACCGCGACCACCCCGGCGTGGGCCTACCTCGTTCCGCTGGTGGGAATGATGTCTCTGGTCGCCGCGACCTTCGTCGACCGTCGCGCCCAGCGACCGGCACCCTTCAGCGCCCTCGGAATCCACTGCGCCACATCGGCCGTCGTCTTCACCGCCGGCGCGGTCGCGACGGGCACCGCGGTACCGCCGACGACACTCGACTTCTGGGCGGCGACGGCGGGACTGGTGGTGTTCGCGACGTTCGGTGGGTACGGGCTGTACTGGTATCTGCTCGACCGGGTGGGGGTGACGAGGGTGAACGCTCTGATGTTCCTCGTACCGCCCGTCACCACCGTGTGGGGCGCCCTGCTCTTCGGCGAGCCGTTCACCGCCCTCACCGCGATCGGTCTGGCGCTGACCTTCGTGGCCATCACTGTCGTCACGATGCGTCTTCGGGCCGGAACCCGACGGGACATCCCGAAGTCGTCGCTAGCATCGGTGTCATGACGGACGGCCGGGAGTACACCGAGGACGGCCACCACATCGTGATCGACGGGCGGAAGTGGCGCGCCACCGATCCCGACATTCCCGAGGAGCGCGGCGCCGAACTGCGGTCGATCCTGATGGCGTGGCGACGCGACGTCCGCCGGACCGGCGGCGCCGCGGAGTCCCGCGCCGGTGTACAGGCCGCCAAGGTCGCTCTCGGCGAACGCGGCACGCCGTGGTGGGAACAGTCCGACGACGAACGCCGCGCGCGTTGGGAGACCGACGTCCCGAGGCCCGGTACCGACGACGCGTAGTCGGCCGCCGTCCGGGTAACCCCCGCCCATGGCCGACGACCGCGCCCCCGCCCCGCGACCGCGCAGCGTGCTCCCACCCGTGCTCCACGATCAGCCGATCCGGGCACGCGGGCGAGACCTCGTGCGTGTCGCCGATCTGGACGAGAGGGGCGTGGCCGAGGTTCGCACCGACGACCACGGGGTGCTCGCGGTCGGCATCCGGCCCGACGGGACACCGTTCGCCGTCGGGAACACGTGCCGACACCAACTCGCCAAGCTCGGGCGCGGGCGGGTGACCGAGAACGGCTGCCTCCAGTGCCCCTGGCACAGGGCGGAATTCGACGTGACCGACGGGTCCATGGTGTCCGGGCCCAAAGGAGTGATCTTCGGTTTCCCGCCCTACTCCGCAGTGGTGGCCGCCGTCGGACGCGCCGTACCGCTCACCACCGCGCAGGTGGAGATCGTCGACGGCGTCATCCGACTCGCTCACTGACCACGTCCGCGGGGATCCTGTCGAACCACGGCCGCGCCACCTCGAGCTCCGCGGCGAGCACCAGCAGCCGAGTCTCCCCACCCGGTGGCGCCAGGAAGTGCACGCCGACTGGCAGACCGTCGACTGTCGCCGAGAGCGGAACACTCATCGCCGGCCGCCCGGTCAGATTGGCCGATTGCGTGTACGGGACAGCGGACAGGCTGCGCATCACCGCGTCCTGCACCGCGCCGAGCCGTCCGAGAATCGGTCCGAGTCGCAGCGCGAGCGCGAGCCGGGCGCCCACCCTCTCGACGAACGGGGTGTCGAAGGCGCCGATCAGCGGCGCGGGACCCGCCGTCGTGGGTGTCAGGAGCAGATCGAAGCGGCGGTGGAATGCAGCGATGGCGCGGACGTGGTCCTGCCAGCGCGCCAGTGCCGCATCGTGATCCACCGCTCTCGTGGCGCGCCCGATCTCGGCGAGGACCAGCGTGTCGAGTTCGAACTCCGTCGTGGTGGGCCGCGCCGTGGCCGACGCGGACGACACCTCGGCGGCGAGGTGGACGAACCACGGCACGAGGAAGTCTCGGGCCAGCTGCTCCTCGTCGAACGGCGAGGCGACCTCCTCGACGGTGTGGCCCAGTTCGACGAGCAGGTCGCGGGCGCGGTCGAGCGCGGCGAGGACGTCCGGGTGCGGTGCGTCGTTCAGCGCCGATCGCGCCGCGACCCCGATCCGGAGCCGAGGACCCGGCCGGCCGAGTGCCTCCACATGGGACGTCGACGGGGCCGCGAACTCGAAGGGCGCGTCGTCGTCCGAGCCGCGCACGATGTCGAGGAACGCGGCCGAGTCGCGCACGGAGCGGGTGAGCACACCCGTGACGGCGCTACCGAAGAGCATCTCCCCGGCGCGGGGCCCGGCAGGGACGACTGCCCGGCCAGGCTTGAGTCCGAACAGGCCGCAGTACGCCGCGGGGATGCGGATGGAGCCGCCGCCGTCACTGGCGCCGGCGACGGGCACGATGCCCGACGCCACCGCGGCGGCCGAACCACCGGAGGAGCCACCGGGTGTGCGGGCGGGATCCCACGGGTTGCGGGTCGCACCGTGCGCCTGCGGCTCGGTGACTCCCTTGGCGCCGAATTCGGGTACGGCCGTGCGGCCCAGGACGACGACCCCGGCGTCGAGCCACCGTTGCACCACGGTGTCCGTGACCCGGGGCCTGGACGACGCCCCCGAGCGTGACCCCGACGTCTCGACGATCCCGGCCTGAGCCTGGAAGAGATCCTTGAGCAGGAACGGCACTCCCGCCATCGGACCGGACAAGGCGCCCGCGGCCCGCACTCGCGCGGCATCCTCCTGCCACTGCACGAGGGCGTTCAGGGTGGGATCCACCTCGCGCGCTCGCGCGATCGCGACCTCGACCAACTCCGCGGCCGTCACGTCGCCGGACGCGACCAGCTGGGCGAGCCCGGTCGCGTCGTGGGCCCGATACTCGTCGAATCTCATGGCGCTCAGACTAGGTGCGCGTGCCGCCGACGAGCGCCGGTGTCGTCGAAGTCTGGACACTGCACGGCCCGTGAACCCGCGAACCGATCACGCTCCAGCAGAGACGATCGCCCGGTCCACGACGCGCCGCAGCTGCTGCTGCTCTGCCTCGTTCCGAGGTGCGTAGAGGTAGAGATAGCTGTCCGGCAGCCCCACGAGGGAACGTCCGGCCAGCGGATGCCGCTCTCCCCAGCCACGCGAGACGATCTCGGCGACGTCCCGCGGATCGGCGACCACGTGCATCGACCCCTGCGCGTCGTGCACGTGGGCGATCTCTCCGCGAGCACGCCGAGCGGCGGCGCTGCGCGGGTGATCGACGTGGAGCGCGTCGCCTCGACGTTCCAGATGGCTACGCGCGCTGTGGCATCCGTCAGTGGAGCTCAGGATCGTCAGGTGATCCTGCAACGACCGGACACTGACGGGATCGCCGTCGGACACCACCTGCCGGTGCGGGATCGGGAACGGTGCCATGACGGGTCGACTGCCGCGGTCCGGCAACTCGAGCCGCACCGACGGCGGCCCGGATATCGTTGTCGCGCAGTCGAATGGTCTCTCGACAGAGGGGGCGTAGAGCGGTCATGACCACCCAGCCGACCGGATTGTCGGGGAGCCCGCCCGGCCCGATCGCGCGCCAGCGTCGATAGTCGTCCAGGATCGCGCGCAGCCCTGGCGTACGACGAACCGTGTTCATGACCCACCCCCATGTGCGACGGCCCCCACGACCGACCGTCGCATCATGCCCCGGGTGCACCCGGCGAGCAACGGGCTCGTCGCACACGAGAGTCAGTGCGCGGCGACCGCCTCGGCGGGCCGCACGGCCTTGTAGGCGAGTGCACCGACCACACCACCGATCAACGGGAAGACCAGGAACACCCACAGTTGCGAGAGTGCGCTTCCGCCGGCGATCAGCGCAGGCCCGATTGAGCGCGCCGGGTTGACCGACGTCGAGTCGACCCCGATGGCGAGCAGATGCACGAACGCGAGCGTCAGTCCGATCGGAACCCCGGCTGCCGCAACGGAATGCGGCCCTGTCACGCCGAGTACGACCAGCACGAGAACTGCCGTTGCCACGATCTCCACGATCGCAACGGCGAGAAGCGAGTAGTTTCCTGCCGAGGCGTCGCCGTATCCGTTGGCGCCGAGACCGTCGACCGTCCGGTCGTATCCGGGTCGACCCGTCGCCATGGCGTAGACCACCAGGGCGCCGACGAGTCCGCCGATCACCTGTGCGGCGGCGTATCCGGCGGCGCGGGCGGCCGTCATGCGGCCCGTGACGAGGAACGCGAGCGTGACCGCCGGGTTGATGTGGCAACCGGACACGGATCCGAGCACGAACACCATCGCGAGCAGTGTCAGGCCGAAGGCGAGCGCGATTCCGGTGGTGCCGACGTCGTCGCCCGCCAGGACGGCGGTGCCCACACCTCCGATCACGAGAACGGCGGTGCCGATGGCCTCGGCGATGTAGACGGTGAACTTGGTCATCGTCGTCCTCCTCGTCGGGTGCGGCGCTCGTCGATCTTGCGCTTGGCGTAGCCCCACGTCACGCGGCCCAGGCCCTCGAAGAGTCGGCTGGACAGGCTCCGACGGGCGCTCATGCGCGCACCTCGTCGGTGCGTTTCTCGATCGTGGTCATCATGGTTCCCTTCTTCGACCGGCCCGCGGAGCGCGAGTCGGTGTGTGTGGTCGGACGAGACTGTGGTCAGGCGGCCGTGCGGTGGCCACCGACCTGCACGTCGTGCACGACGACGTCGACACGGCTGCAGGTGAGTCCGGTCAGTGCCGTCACCGCACTGGAGACGTTGCGGCGGACGTCCGCTGCGACGTCGGCGATGGATATTCCGTAGTCCGCCACCAGATCGAGCGAGACGACTGCGGTGCGGTCGTCCACCTCGACCGACACCCCCTGTGTGTGCCTCGCCCCGTCGACGCCCACTGCGGACCGGAGTACGTCCAGCGCACGAGAACCGGCCGGTTCCAGGGCGTGGAGGCCCGGTACCTCTCGTGCGGCGATGCCGGCGACGGTGGCGACCACGGCGTCCGCGACGACTGTGCGGCCGCGATCTCTGCGGTCGGTTCGGTCGTCACTGTGGTCGACGGTCGATGCGACGGACGTCCTCACGGCGTTTCCTGTCGCAGTCTGCGGGGCGTTCACTTCAGGTCCTCTCTCTGGACTGTGACGGCTCGTCACAGCCATTGAGTCGGGTCCTCACCACGAAAACGCACGTCGGAAATCAAGTGATGCGCATCACATCGGTTTGCGCGTGATCCTGCGCGGGAACAGTCGAGTCGGGGGAAGTAGTTGCTTCATCAATCTTCGGGGTGGGTCACTCCGACGGCGGTTCGGGGGGACAGTGCTCAGTCGTCCGTCGATCGCGCCCGATCCCGGCAGTCCCGACGTGGCCGGTGATGTCAGCCTCCCGTCCATCGCAGCACCGTCGGCGGACCGCGACACGTCCACTCGTCCGACGTTCGCCGCCGACCACCGCGAGCTCGGCGATCGCGCCCTCGCCGCCGCCGCGGGCATGGGCGACCGACGCGCGTTCGAGGAGATCGTGCGCCGACTCGGACCGGACATGCTGCGCTACGCGACCCACCTCCTGTCCGACCGAGGCGCTGCCGAGGACATCGTCCAGGACGCGTTGGTCGACGCCTGGCGCGGACTGCGCCACTTCCGTTCCGACTCGTCGCTGCGCACCTGGTTGTTCAGCGTCGTCTCCCACAAGGTGACGGATCATCGGCGGCGCCGCAGCATCGCGCCCGTCGAGGACTGGGTGTTCGAGAGGCCGAGCCAGGACCCGAGGGACGACCCGTCGCGCACCGTGTCCGACGCCGACTTCCTGTCCGCGTTGGACGATGCCCTCGCTGAGCTACCGTATCGCCAGCGGGCCTGCTGGTTGCTCCGTGAGGTCGAGGGCATGAAGCACACCGAGATCGGCACGGTCATGGCCCTCTCCCCCGGTGCCGTCCGCGGCCACCTCACGCGTGCACGCGCCACACTCGAGACACGATTGGAGACGTGGAGATGACGTCGGGTCAGCCTGATTCGACACCGCCGCAGACGGATTCGACGCTCCGTCGAGCCGCAAGCGTGCTGCGCGACGCGCCCGTCCACGGGTGGGTGGACATCAGCGCCGCCGCCCTCTCACGCGTGCGAGCCGTCGGGGTCCGGACGTGGCCCCTCGACGCCCGCTACCCCGACGAGGGCGTCGTCGAGGGAGTGGACGTCGACGCGGACACCCTTCGGGTCAGTGACGTCGTCGTACGTATCGCCGTCCGCAGCGCCGTCGCCGAGGTGGCGGGCACAGAGCCCGCCGACATCTCGCTCTACACCGAGGGTCACCGGTGCACGGGCGGTCTGGTGACGGTGATCGCCGCCTACGGCACGGATCTCCAGGAGGCCGGCGATCTCGTCGCGAGCCGGGCAGCTGCCGCTCTGACGGATGTCCTCGGACTTCCCTACAGCGCCGACGACATCGGCGTCGTGATCGCGGAGATCGACGCCCCCGACCAGGCGACGGCGTCTACTTCACCATCGTGAACTGGCGGACGTCGATCAGTTCACGCCGGAAGAAGTCGGCGCACCCGGGCAGGTATCGCATGTAGGTCTGGTACATCGCCTCGCCGGCGATGGCGACGGCTTCGTCCTTCCTCTCCTCCAGCGCGGCCGACCACAGATCGAGCGTTCGAGCGTAGTGCTGTTGCAGCGACTGGACCTTCTCCACGCGGAAGCCGGCTCGCTCGCCCTTCTCGATCACCACCTGCGGGATCGGGAGCTCGCCGCCGGGAAAGATCTCGCGGCCGATGAAGTCGGCGAAGTCCATGTCCGCCCGCGTCACGCGCGACTTCTGCCGGAACATGTCGCGGCCGAGTTGCACGATGGTGTGCAGCATCATTCGGCCGTCCCCGGGCAGGATCGAGTAAGCGCGGGCGAAGAAGTCGTCGTAGCGGGGGGAGGTGAAGTGCTCGAAGGCGCCGATGCTGACGATGCGATCGACCGGCTCGTCGAACTCCTCCCACCCCTGCAGCCGCACCTCGGTGGTGCGTCCCGTGTCGAGCCCGTTCAGCATCGCCGACACGTGCTCGTACTGGTTCCTGCTCAGGGTCAGACCGACGACGTTCACGTCGTACTTCTCCACCGCTCGCCGAAGCGTCGCGCCCCACCCGCAGCCGACATCGAGCAGACGCATGCCTGGACGGAGGTCGCACTTGGACAGCGACAGGTCGATCTTCGCGAGCTGCGCTTCCTCGAGTGTCATGTCCTTGCGCTCGAAGTACGCACAGCTGTAGGTCTGCGTCGGATCGAGGAAGAGCCTGAAGAACTCGTCGGAGAGGTCGTAGTGAGCTTGGACGTCGTCGTAGAACGGCTGAAGATCGGACACTGAGTTCCTCCACGGGTCACCGGACAACCGAGCCCCACCCGACGGTGGTGCTGCGGCGCCCGTGTTCCCGCGATCGTCGCGTCGAAACACGCCGTCAGATCCTCGATCAGGGAGTTTCGGTCGGTCCGACCGCGGTACCCGTGCCCGACCGCGTCACCGAAACACCGGAGGTGACCGAAACCGATGTGCTTGTTCCTCGCCAGCTCGTCACATCGGTGTGCCCGGCGCGGCCAGCAGGTCGCGGCACGCCCGCGCGCATCGCCGACATGCGTCCGCACACGCGGCGCAGTGCTGGTGCATCCCCGCATGCCGGGCGCACTCGTCGGCACAGTCGTCGCACGCGGACGCACAGGCGATCAGCGCGGCGCGTGCCGTCTCGGACCGGGCACCGCTCCGCGTGATGATCCGGGCGGTCGCGGCACACAGGTCGGCGCAGTCCTGGTCGAGTCGAATGCACGACCTGAGTCGCGCGACGGAATCCTCGGCGAGGCAGGCGTCGGCACAGACGGTGCACGCCGTCGAACAGTCGAGACACGCCTCCACACAGGCCGCCACCAGTGCACGATCACCATCGAGGGGACGGGTGGCCAGTAGGTCCGTCACGGTCGTCATCGCTGCTCCTTCGTCGCACGGATCGCGTCGGTGTCGGCTACCCGCGGACCGTCGGCGGAAACGGCGCGTACGACGCGGACGGAGCGCGAACCGTCGAGGATTCGCGATCAGGAGATACGGCGACGGCGAACCGCCGTCACGACCGCGCTGACGACGAGGATCAGCCCGAGAAACTGGAGTCCCGGTGAATCGTCGGCGCCGCCGAGAACGATCGCCGCCAGACCGAGCACCCCGAGCAGCGCGACGACGAACCATCCGTTCATGGTCGACACGCTACTCGGCCGTCCGGTTCATGACGTTTGTCATCGCTCGACCGTGACGGTGTCATCTCGACCGATGCATCCTGGCACTGCCGGTCCTGCCGCATGATCCGAAGAATTGTTCTCATGAAGCAACCAGACGAAGGAAACCTCTTCACCGACCTCATGGAGATCGGACCCGCGCCGACCCCGGCCCGCGAACTGGTGGTGGCCGTCATCTCGGTGGCCCTCATCGCGGTGCTGATCGCGATCCTCGGAGTCTCGGTGCCGACCGTGGCAGCGGCTGCCGTCGTCGCCGCGTTCCTCGCCGTCCGCGTCGCCGTCGGGCGTCGGCACTGGGGGCGAGCGTCATGACCGTCATCGAGGTGTCGGGAATGACCCGCCGCTACGGCTCCGGCAAGACAGCGTACGACGCGGTCCGCAACCTCGACCTCGACATCGCGGAGGGCGAACTGTTCGGACTGCTCGGCACCAACGGCGCCGGCAAGACGTCGACTCTGGAAGTCGTCCAGGGTCTGTCGCGTCCCAGCGAGGGCACGGTCCGCATCCTGGGACTCGACCCCGTGGCGGATCGGAGAAAGGTCCGGCCCGCCCTGGGCATCATGCTGCAGAAGGGTGGACTACCGCAGGACCTGACCGCGGCCGAGAGCCTGCGGATGTGGGCCGGCACGTGCAGCGATCCACTGCCTGTCGACGACGTCCTGGCGCGCGTCGATCTCGAAGCCCGTGCGGACACCCGAGTGAAGTTCCTGTCGGGCGGCGAGCAGCGTCGTCTCGATCTCGCCTGCGCGATCATCAGCCGACCGCGAGTCCTGTTCCTGGACGAACCGACCACCGGACTCGATCCCGAGAGTCGGCGCAACACGTGGCAGCTCATTCAGGAGCTCAAGAACTCCGGGGTGACCATCATGCTCACCACGCACTATCTCGACGAGGCGGAATCGCTGTGCGATCGGTTGGCGATCATGCACCGCGGCAGCGTCGTTCGCAGCGGAACGGTCGACGACGTGGTCGCCGGTCACCCGGCGCGCATCGAGCTGAAGGACCCGCGGACCGCACTGCCGCAACTCCCGGGAGCCGACGTCGACCGGAAGGGCGACACGGTGTCGATCACGACGAACTCGGTACAGGAGACGCTGACCGAGCTGCTCGTGTGGGCCCGCGACAGCGGCGTCACCCTGCACGGTCTCGACGCGCGAGCCGCGTCCCTCGAGACCGTGTTCCTCTCCATCGCAGACACATTCGACGACCCCGAGGTGATCACGGCATGAGTACGATGACCGCACTGTCCCGAGCGGAATTCACGCTCCTCGGACGCAACCGCGTCCTTCTCTTCAACGCTCTGGTCATGCCCCTCGTCCTGCCGATCCTCCTTCTGGTCGTCGCGGGTCGAGACGGTGGGCTCACCGACGCCGGCGTGTCGGCCGCGCTGGAGATCTTCGCCCTGTTCCTGCTGGTGTTCCTGGTCTACTACAACCTCCTGTCGGTCTACGCGACGCGTCGAGACGAGTTGGTGCTCAAACGTCTCCGCACCGGGGAGAGCACGGACGCACAGATCCTTCTCGGACCCGCGGTGCCGTCGTTCCTCCTGACACTCCTCCTCGGAGTGATCGTCGGCGTGGTCGTGGTGGTCCTCGGCGGCGGCATTCCCGTCAACGTCCTGCTCATCGCGGCGGCACTGGTCGGTGGTGCGGCGCTCTTCGCCGCACTGGCCCTCATCACGTCCGCCTTCACCCGCAACGCGGAAGCAGCACAGATCACCAGCCTGCCCGTCATCCTGCTGGCGATGCTCGGATCGTCACTCCTGCGCGACGTGGTACCCGAGTCCCTCGCCGACGTGGTGGCTCTGACACCGATGGCCGCGGTCAGCGATCTCCTGAACCTCGGGTGGTTCGGCACCACCTCGGTGGGTGATGCCGCCGGTGGCGCCGACTCGGTGGGCTTCGCGTCGACGTTCGCGGAGGCTGGTCAGCCGGCTCTCGTCATGCTCGCCTGGATCGCAGGCAGCGTCCTGATCGCCCGGACCCACTTCCGCTGGGAACCGCGCTCCTGACGTCCCGCCACCGACCGTCCGATCTGCAAGGCTGGAGACCATGAGACTGCGCGATCATCTCGACCCGACACTCGGCTGGCGGGGCAGCAGCGACGTCGAGAAGGTCCGCACCTACACCCGGCAGTCCTTCCAGTTCATCGTCGTCGCGGTCGCGGTGGCCTCGATGGCGGCCTCGGCGCAGGCGGGTGACGCGATCTCCACCGCCGCCGCGCTGGTGTGCGTGGTGTCTGCACTCGTTGTCCTGCACCGTATTCCCGCACTCGGTGGCGCTTCGAGTGCGGACGTCCGGGCACCGTTGTGCGTACAGATCGCAGCGGCCGCCGTGCTCGTCGTGGTGGGCGCCGCACCGAACCTCCTGTGGGTGGCCATCCTGGTGACGACACCGATCGCGGCACTGGTGGACCTGCGCTGGTCTCTCGGCGCCGCGGTGGTCGCCCCGGTGGTCGCCGCCGCATCGGGCTCGACCGCCCTCGAGATCACACTCCTGGCCTTCTGCATCGTCGCCATGGCCACCACGGTGCGCCTGTCGATGTGGTTGCTGCGCATCGTCACCGAGCTGGCCACCACCCGCGACGCCGCCGCCGCCCTGTCGGTCGCCGAGGAACGACTGCGCTTCTCCCGGGACCTGCACGACGTCGTCGGTCGCGCGCTGTCCGCCATCGCGGTCAAGAGCGAGCTCGCCGCCGCGCTGGCTCGGCGAGGAGACGACCGAGCTGCCGCGCAGATGGACGAGGTACGTGTGCTCGCCCGGGAGTCGATGACCGACGCTCGGGAGCTGGTGCGCGGCTACCGTTCCGTCGACGTCGCGGCGGAACTCCGCGGCGCCCAGTCCCTGTTGTCCGCCGCCGGTATCCGGACCGAGCTGACGGGGACGGTCGCAGACATCCCCGGCGCAGTAGCCGAACAGGCCGCGTGGGTGGTGCGGGAAGGCGTCACGAACATCCTGCGCCACTCGCGTGCCACCTACTGCCGTATCGAGTTCGGTGACGACCGGCTCCGCATCGTCAACGACCGGCCGACGTCGCCGGAACGTGCGGGCGACGGCACCGGTCTCGCCGGTCTCCGTGAGCGTCTGGCTGCGGTCGGAGGTTCCCTCACCGTCGAGGCCGGAGCCGACACCTTCACCCTCGCTGTCGAATTCGCACCGATGACGACATCCCCCACGAAGGGCACATCATGATCCGGGTACTGCTGGCAGACGACGAGAACCTCATCCGGGTGGCCCTGGGCACGATGCTCGATCTGGAGGACGACATCGAGGTCGTGGGACATGCGGACTCGGGCGAGGCGGCGGTGACTGAGGCCGCGCGGACCACCCCCGACGTCGCGGTGCTCGACCTGCAGCTCGGCGGGATCGACGGTATCGAGACGGCCCAGCGCATCGCCGCGCTGCTACCCGACTGCCGGTCGATCATCGTCACCAGCCACGGCCGGCCCGGATACCTCAAGAAGGCGCTCTCGGCCGGCGTCGGCGGATTCCTCCCGAAGACCACGTCCGCGGCGACTCTCGCCGAGGTGGTGCGCACGGTGGTGAGCGGCGGACGCTACGTCGATCCGAGCCTGGCGGCCGAGGCCATCGGCGCGGGCGATTCGCCGCTGACACCGCGCGAGTCGGACGTGCTCGAATTCGCCGCGGACGGAGCCACGATCGCCGAGATCGCCCAGCGCGCACATCTCTCACCGGGAACGGCACGCAACTATCTCTCGGCCGCCGTTGCCAAACTGGGCGCCGCCAATCGCCACGAGGCATGCGCGATCGCCCGGCGCCACGGGTGGATCTAGACCCGATCAGTGATGCGGAGGCTCGCCGGTCACGGTGTGGTCGGCGAAGTTGAGACCCTCTCGCACCAGCCGGGCCAGGTGGCCGTCGGCGAGTCGGTAGATGACGTTGCGGCCGCTGCGTTCGGTCTCGACCATGCCGACGAAGCGCAGCTTCGCCAGATGCTGACTCACCGCGGTGCGGGACGCGCCGGTCTCCTCCGTGAGTGCCGTGACGTCGGCGGGGCCGTGGCTCAACGTCCAGAGCAGGTGCAGCCGAGTGGGATCGGACAGCATGCGGAACGTGTCGCCGGCGGCCTCGAGACGCGCGCGGTCCGGGCGGTCGGCGTGGTCGAGACTCGCGTGAGCCCGCTTCTCGTCCGATGCCGTCATGATCGCCGCTTCCGTCTACTCGGTCGGTGGCGCGCCCACCGTCGATGCCGGAGTCCAGAGCCGACCGGCACCCAGCGCGGCAAGTGTAGCGAGGACGGCGATGATCGACGCGGCGACGACCTGACTCACCTCGGCGCCCACCCAGCCCGCCACCGGATAGGTGAGCAGGAAGCACGCATGAGACAGCGAGAACTGCGCCGTGAAGAGCTCGTCCCGGTCACCGTCGTCGGATTCTCGGGTGATCACGCGAGCAGACGGGGTGGAGATCATCGACGTTCCAGCGCCCACCACGGCCCAGACGACGGCGAGTGACGCCCAGTCCGCGGCACCACTCGGACGGAGGGCGGCGAGCGCGACAGCACCCGTCGTCCCGAGAGAGACGACCACACCACCGGCGAGCATCAGCCGACGGTCGTCGACGACTGTGAGAATGCGGGGAACTGCGAACGCCACCATCATCGACCCGCCGCCGAAGACGCCGAGGGCCACGGCCATGGCGCTGGCCGGCCCACCCACGATGTCGCGCACGTAGACGACGCTGTTGACGATCACCAACGCCGTTCCGGCCGCGACGACGAGGTTCAGTGCGAGCAGCCCCCGAAGCGACGGACGGCCACCGAAGCGGCGCACTCCGGCCACGAGTCGGTCACCGAACGACCGAGCCCCGTCCGGGACGGACCGGGGCTCTCTGTCCGGAATTCGGGTGTTCACCACGAGGACGGCCGACAGCGCGAAACCTACTGCTGTGCCGACGAACAGCGAGTGATACGACACGACGGTGAGCAGCGCCGCGGCGAGCATCGGACTCACCAGCGACTCGAGGTCGTAGGCGAGCCGGGACAGCGAGAGCGCGCGGGTGTACTGATCGTCGCGGGAGATCACCGCGGGAACGACGGCCTGGAAGGTCGGCGTGAAGGTGGCCGAGGCCGCCTGCAGGACGAACACGAGGACGTACACCTGCCACACCTGCGTCACGAACGGCAGCAGTACCGCGATCAGGAGCCGTACGACGTCTGCGGACACCAGCACGGTCAGGCGTGGCAGACGGCCGGTGAGCACGGACATGACCGGAGCCACCCCGACGTAGGCGACCATCTTGACGGCCAGCGCCGTGCCGAGGACAGCGCCGGCGGAACTACCGGCGATGTCGTAGGCCAGAAGTCCCAGCGCCACGGTGAGCAGACCGGTGCCGACCAGTGCCACCACCTGTGCGGTGAAGAGCCTGCGAAACGCCGGGACCGCGAGAACGGACTCGGATCGAATCTGCAGAACGGCCATGCCGACGACCATACCCATGTGTGCGCACGTGCGCACACATGGGTGTTCGGTGGCCTCTAGGCTGGTCCGATGTTCTTCCTCTTCGGATACGGCACGAAACGGTCCTCGCTCGGTGCCGGCAGCACCCGGACGTGCCCCCGCTGCCACAACACCACTCAGTGGGAGCGGATGCGGCAGTACACGCAGCTCAGCGTCTTCTTCATCCCCGTCGCACGCTGGAAGCGGCGCGTGCTCGAGGTGTGCGGAATCTGCGGGACCGCGACCGAGGTGTGAGTCACGCCCGGTGGCGAGCGAACAGATCCGCGGCGGCGGCGTCGAACTCGGCGGCGTCGAGCCCGCTCGCCAGCGCGCGCCGCACCAGTTCGGCGTGCGTCTCCCCCGCCAGACCGCTGATCGGCTGGTCGAGGTCGAGGTTCGACGGGAACGCGTAGCCCTCGGCCGACGCCGCGATCACGTTGGCGACGTCCCGCTCACGACCCTCCGCCGCCCAGTCCACCAGCGTCGGATACAGGGCGGACACGATCGTCTGCCGGTCGACGCTGTCGAGCGCGCGGCCGAACGGCGAGGAGATCTGCAGCAGGTTCGCCATCCTGAAGATGTCGGTCGAGGTGTTGTGCCCTGCCGCGTGGAACAGCGCCGGATTGAAGAACACGGCGTCACCCTCCCGAAGCGGAAGCTGAACGTGGTTGTCGGCGAAGTACTCCCGGAACTCGGGGAGGTTGAAGGCGATGTAGCCGGCCTCGAACTTCTGTGAGTGCGGCAGATACATCGTCGGGCCGCTCTCGATCGGCATGTCGCAGTGCGCCACCGCTCCCTGCAGTGTCAGCGCCGGTGACAGGCGGTGGATGTGCGCCCGGAACGCCGCGGCCGTGTCGGTCGACATGAACCCGAGGTGGTAGTCACGATGCGGATTCTGGGCGGCGCCACCGGGATTGACGACGTTGATGGCGGACGTGACCTGATACATCGGCCCGAGCCACGCCTCCGCCACCAGCGCCAGGAGGTCGTTGGCGTAGTACCGAGCGAACTGCTCGGGTTCGGCGACCGCCAACTTCTGCAGGGCCGACCAGATGCGATCGTTCGCTCCCGGCTTCGCGAAGTGGTCACCGTTGCTCACACCGCTCTCGCGCTGGCCACGAATGACGTCCCGGTACGTGCGGGTGGTCTCCGCGACCGCGTGGTCGGCCGTGAAGGCACCGCGGAACACCACGATGCCGGGGCCGTTCAGGAGTGCATTCGCCAGTTCGTCCTGGATGTCGGCGCGCACCTGGTCGTCGGTCGCCCGCCGCGCGAGCTCCGGTCCGTCGTACACGAGCACGTTCTGCACCACGTCGGACGCGTGGGGGTGGTCGGCGAGCTGGGTGCTCTCGGACACCAGTGCCCGGAACTCCTCGATGTCGCAGTCGGCCGCGCGGAGGCGATCCGCGCGGTGCGAGTGGCTGCTGATGTTGCTGGTCATACCTGCTCCTCGGTCCCGATGGCCGTTGTCGTCATGGTCGAGCCTGCCGGGCGCGGACACCTCGAGACAAGGCTTCGAACCC
The DNA here is from genome assembly GCF_036163995.1 of Rhodococcus sp. NBC_00294. NCBI lineage: Bacteria > Bacillati > Actinomycetota > Actinomycetes > Mycobacteriales > Nocardiaceae > Rhodococcus > Rhodococcus sp. NBC_00294. Next base: position 2,267,463 of record NZ_CP108043.1, on the reverse strand, counting down.
TCAGTTTCCCCTCGAGGCGGGACCCGCTCGCGCGATCAGGGCATGTTGAACGGGGTGACGATGCGGATGGGCGACGAGGATCCGCGGACCGCGGTCGAGGCATCACGCGCGTGCAGCACCATCCGACACGCACGCTGGGCGTCCGCGCGCATGTCGTGCTCGAGCACCGCGCTGATCTGTCGGCGATACAGCAGGTCCCGGTTGTCCGCATCGAGGTCGTGCGCGACGAACACCCGGCAGGGTCGATCCAGCGTCCGGAAGGCCCGCACGATGGCCGAGTTCCCGCCGCCACACGAGTAGACGGCGGAGATGGTGGGGTGCCGATCGAGGGCGTCGAGAACCAGCGATTCCACGCGATCGTCGAGCCCGTCGTTCTCCGCGATCTCGACGACCGTCCGCACAGGTCCGGGTAGTCGTCGCAGCGCGGCGCGAAAGCCCATCTCCCGCTCCTCCTCGCCGTGGAACGCGTTGCTGCTCAGCGTGATCAGGACGTCACCCGGGTGATCGGCCATCATCGTGGTGATCAGATAGGCGGCCGTCTCCCCAGCTGCACGATTGTCCATTCCCACGTACCCGGACCGTCGGCTCCCCGGAATGTCGGTCACGTAGGTCACCACGGGAATCCCGGCGGCCACGAGGCGATCGACCGCGGCGGCGACGTCCGGTACGGCAGGCGCCTTCAGAATGACGCCCTGAGATCCGCTGCCCGACAGCCTGTTCAGCCGCGCGACCACCGCCTCGGCGGTGGCGCTCTCCTGCAGATGAAACCGTGCGCGCACCGTGGCGGGTTCGAGACTCGGCAATTCGGCCTCGACCGCACGCTTGAAGGTCTTCGAGAAACGATCGGGCGCAGACATGACGACATCGAGCATGTACTTGCGTCCACTGAACCGCAGTTGTTCTCGTTGGCCGTCGAGATCGGCGATCGCCCGCGCCACCATCTCCCGTGTCGACGGGCGGACACCGGGGCGATCGTTGAGCACACGGTCGACCGTGGCCTCGCTCAACTCCGCTTGTTGCGCGATCTCTCTGACCCGGTAACGATGCGCCACTGCTGCTCCTGAGGTGACGACGGCACTGCGCCGCGCGACTGCCCGATCAGCGACACGCTATCAAGTCCGACGTGGCCCTCAGGGCTGTCGGGGCCGTCGGTCGGGAGTGCCCGGGCCGAGCGGAATCTCCTCGAAACGGTCGAGCAACGCCGCCGCCTCGCACTCTCGCGCCGTCGACCGGGCCGCACGAACGTCGACCGCGTCGACGGGCTCGCCGCGGGACACCGCGATGCGAGCGGCGAGGAGCACACTCTCGGCCTCCCACATCCGATAGCCGCGAGCGGCGTGCGCGGCGCGTGCACGCCGGACGTGAGCGTGCGCGTCGTCCCACCGTCCGAGTGCCGCGCAGAGGTCGGCGAGATGGTGGTGAACGACTCCGAGGACACCGGGAGTCAGCAGGACGGTGTGATCGGCGTAGGGAGCCAGCAGTGCGAGCGCGTCCTCGCACACCACGGTGGATGCCGTCGCCGCAGCCGCGCGCGCCGCCAGGACGACGGTGATGAGCCACAAGGTGTCGACGGAGAGCGCCGCCAGTCTGCCGTTCTCGAACCACTGCACGAGGGATCGGGCGCCGTCCGTGTCGCCGCTGTCCACGGCGGACAACGCGAAGGCTGCTCGATAGGCGGGGAGAGCCTCGAAGAGTGGCTCCATGTCCCGCTTCATCGCCGCGAACTCGCCGAGCCCGTCTCGGAACATTCCGAGCAGGAAGACGGCATTCATCTCCCGGCCCCACGTGTGCTGCCCCATCGGCGCCGGCGGCGGGCGGCGAACGTCGTCCTCGAGAACCTCTGCGGCACGGCGCAACTCACCCGTCGCGACGAGAAGTCCGACCCGCATGCACTGCACCGTCCAGAGGGCCTCCTCGTCCAGTGCGAGCCGCGTGGCCGACACGGCGTCGAGAGCCGCGGCGGCCTCGCGCGGCTCGCCGGACTCGATGTGCGCCCGCGCCATGGTGACGGCGAGCGACGGATCGAGGTGCCCCGGTCCGAGGTCCACCAGTCGCACCAGCTCGGCGAGCGCCTCGGCCCGCTGCTGCCGGAAGCGAGGCAGCCGCAGGCCGGTGAGAACGGCGCGCAGAGCGTGGGCGAGGGCGTCGTCGTCTCCTGCACCGCGCGCCATGTCGGCCGCGCGCGCGAGGTCTGCAGCACGACCCGACCATCCGGTCGAGGTCCATGCCAGTTCCTCCACCATCTGGGTCAGGAGCTCGGAGGCAGCGCCGGAAGCACCGCGACCCGCCCTCTCGAGAGCATCGAGCCCTGTCCGCAGGTGCTCCGTCCGCCTCGGGTCGGGTTCGTAGAGCTGGAACAGGGCGATGCCGTCGATGACGTCCGCGGTGAGCGCGTCCAGCAGCAGATCGAGATCACCCAGTCGGCGCGCCATCTCGGCGGCGTCCAGCAGGGTCGCGCCGTAGCCGCGGTCCAGTGCACGCCGCTGCGAACGCCCCTGCCGGATGAACAGTTCGCATCGTGCGCGGGTGTCACCCCCGGGAACGCTGCGCTCGGACGCCCTCTGAAAGAACTCGGCGGCGTCCTCGTACGCCGCGACGGCGTAGGACCTCTCGCCCGCACGACGGAGATACTCCGCTGCCGCCGACCGGTCGGCGTCGAGCGCGCGTTCGAGGTGACCTGCGGTCCTGGCGAGCTCGTCGACGGTGGACGTGGCCCCCGAGCCGATGAGTGCGGCCGCGACGGCAGAATGCGCCGCTGCGCGATCGGCCCCGGACAGCGTGGCGTCGACGACGTCGACGATCAGCGCGTGGCGTAGGTGCAGGACGTCCTGCGCTCGTTCCTCGATCACCAGACCGGCGGCGGCCAGTTCGTCGAGCGCCCGAGCGAAGGAACGGTCGTCGAGGGTGGCGAGCGCGGTGCGCACGACGACGCGCGTGGCGCTGACTCCCGCGACGGCACACAGCGTCACGATCTCCCGCGCGGTCGGAGTCAGGCGGTGCAGGACCCACAGCACGGCGTCCGCCAGGGACGCCGGTGACGGTCCGTCCGGCTCGCGCCGATGCGCGTCGAACACGGCCTCGAGGAAGATCGGTGATCCGGATGTCCAGCCGTGCAACCAGATCGGGTCCAAGGTGCTGCCGCACCGGCGCGTCCAGTCCTGCACGTCCTCGACGGTGAGGGCCGGGATCGACACCGTGTGCACCGAGGACGGCGGCAGGGCCGACCGCAGGTCCGCCGCAGGACCGTCGAGCTGCGCTCCGCGCATCGTCACGACCACACAGAGGCGATGGCGCCCCGCCGCGTGTACCAGGAATCGCAGCACGGAGAGCGTGGCCTGCGACGCCCACTGCAGATCGTCGATCGCGAACACCGTCACCCGACGACGGGTGGGACCGGTCAACCACCGTTCCATCGCCGACGAGAGCATCGCGCGATGATCCGCGTCGCGTCCCTCCGCCGACCACCGATCCGTGTCGACCCACCCGGTCGTCAGCATCTCGCGGACGGCGGAGGCGGCGGGAGCATCGTCGTTCCGGTCGTTCTCGCGCCCGAGTGCGTCGATGAACGGTTCGAACGGGACGACCGTGTCCATGCTGCACCGCCCGTAGAGCACGTCGGCGCCGGCGGAGTCGGCACGGTTCAGCGCCGCGGTCACCACCGTCGACTTGCCGACGCCGGCGTCGCCGGAGACGACGACGAGCTGACCGGCCCCACCCGCGGCCGCCTCGACGGCCGACGCGATGACGTCGAGTTCCCTGGTACGTCCCACGAGCAAGGGCGAATCGCCCGGAGGAGTGGCCCCGACGCGGTCCACCTCCGCTCGTCGAGCCGGGACGACGACCATCTGCGACGACGACGGTGTCGTCACCTCGATCGCGTCGGGATCTCGGAGCAACTCGACGAACACTCGCTGGGTCTCCGCGGACATCTCCACGCCGAGTTCGGTGGCCAGCACGGTGCGGCACCGCTCGGCGACACCGAGGGCGCGAGCGCGGTTTCCCAGGGCGTCGTGCGCACGCATGGCGACACGGTAGGCGGCCTCGCAGAAAGGGTCCGAGTCGAGCAGCTCCTGCGCCCGGGCCAGCGCGTGCTCGTGGCGACCGAGTTCGAGCGAGGCGGCGGCGTCCACCTCCAGTGCACGAAGACGGATGCGGCCGAACACGGTGCGAACCTCGTCGGCCCAGGTTCCGTGCAGGCCGTCCAGAGGTGGAGCGTCGAGCAGGCCGAGCAACTCACCGGCGCGATCGGCACGCGCATCCGCCGAGTGGTGATCGGGATCCAGGTGCCGACGCGCCAGGTCCAGATCCACGATCACCGCGGGGCCGAGCGTCAGTGTCACCGCTCCTGATCGACTGGACACGGTGGTGCCCGCCAGCGCTGCACTCGTCGCCAGCAGCTCGCGGACCTTGGACAGGACGCTCCGAACGGCCGACGACCAGGTGGTGGGTCGATCGGTCGACCAGATCACCGAGGCGAGCTCGCCGTACACCACACCGCGTCCGTGATTCATCGCCAGATACGAGAACACCGTCGCACACCGAGGTCCGCCGAAGGCCCGGACGTCGACGACGCCCGCGTCGCTCTCCACCCGCGGCGATCCGATGAGCCGGATCACGGCACGAGAAGGAAGCGACACAGTTGTAAGCTATCCCGGGTCGGCGGGAACCTTACGTCTGATGGCGCCTCCAGAACAGATGGTGCACGACACCGCTCGCGCTGGGAACGACCTCGTGCTCGAAGCGATCGTTCAGATCGTCCGGGGACTCCCACAGCGCCAGGCCCGGTCCGAGATCGACGGGTGCGACCGCGACGTGCAGCGTGTCGACGAGGTCGGCGTCGAGGAACTCCCGGACCGTGGTGACACCGCCACCGATCCGGACGTCTCGACCGTTCGCCGCAGCCTTCGCCTGCGTCAGGACATCGGACGGGCCGGCATCGACGAAATGGAACGTGGTGTCGGACAGGGTGAGGGACGGCCGCACATGATGCGTCATCACGAAGACCGGCGTGTGGAACGGCGGCTCGTCACCCCACCATCCCTGCCATTCGTGATCGGTCCACGGTCCGCGTTGTGGGCCGAACTTGTTGCGCCCCATGATCTCGGCACCGATGTTGTTGGCGAAGTCCCGAGCGAAGTAGTCGTCGAGGCCGCGCGTACCGCCGGATCCGGGGCGTCCCGGCATGCTCGCGGTGCCGAGATACCACGACATGAGCTCACGATGGTCCAGGCCGAACGGGTTCTCGAGGCTCTGCTCGACGCCGGCGGCCACCCCGTCGCGGGACACGGTGAAGTTCTGCACTCTCGACAACTGCGTCATGTCTGCTCCCGACTCGAGGAAGGTGGTCGGTGATCAGACTCGCACGGCGTCACGGCCGGTCATCGCGGACTCGACGAGATTGCTCTTGTCGAGCGGCGTCTCTGCGCGCACCGCGTCGGACCATGCGGTCGTCGTGGCCACCGCCGCGAAGTTCGAGTGCAGCAGCGTCATGAGCGTCGTGTGCACGACCTTCGCGGACGCGGTTCCCGCCGCGTTGGAGAGGTCGATCGCACCGGACGCGTCTGACAGGATCTCTGCCGCGAAGCCGAGACCTTCGGCCTCGACGGCAGTCGCGAGGTCACAGTTGTTGGTCATGAAGCCGACGATCGTGATCGTGTCGACGTCTCGGGCCCGAAGCTGTTCGGCCACGTCCGTTCCCGCGAAGACGCTGCCGTACTGCTTCTGCACGCGTGTGACGCCCGCAGGCAGCGCCGACTCGATGTCCTGGTGCAGGGCGTAGCCGTCGGTGCCCGGGGCGAAGACCGGTGCACCCTCGGGCATGCTGTGCTGTACCGCGATGACGGGAATTCCTGCGTTGACGGCCGTTTCGATGGCCGACACGATGTTGGTGAGCGACTCGGCGCGAGGCGGGTAGGCGATCTCGAGGGGCCCCGAGAAGTACTCCTGCTGCACATCGACGACGATCAGTGCCCGGCGTGGTGTCATGTCTCCTCTTTCCTGACGGTGTGTGACGTGGTCTGCCCGACCGGGCCGACCCACCACCTCAGTGTTCTCCCGCCTTCGGTCGCAGAACAGTGGCACGTATGCACGCTTACGATGGATTCGAGCCAACTCGAGTTCTGTATCGGAGGAGTCAGCCGTGCGTATCGCGATCTACGCGTTCGACGACGTCACCATGTTCCACCTCGCCGCCCCGCTCATGGTGTTCGGCGAGGTGCAGCGGCTGGGTCTGGCAGCCGACTGGGAGACGACGCTGTGGTCGGACTCGCCCGGCAGCATCAGGACCTCCGAGGGATACGTGCTCGGTGACGTGGCGGGTCCAGATGTCACCACCACGGCCGACATCGTGATCGTGCCGTCCTGGCACACGTCGCTCCCGCGTCTCGGCGACACCGTCGGACACGCTGTCCGCGAGGCACACTCACGCGGCGCCGTGATCGTCGGCCTGTGTCTGGGCGCCTTCGCCGTGGCCGATGCGGGCCTCCTGGAAGGACGCTCCGTCGTGACGCACTGGGCTGCACTCGCCGACCTCGCAGAGCGCAGCGACGGCAGCACCGTGGACCCGTCCGTTCTCTACATCGACCATGGCGACGTCGTCACCTCGGCAGGAACCGTCTCCTCGATCGACGCGTGTCTGCACCTCGTGCGAAAACACCTGGGCACCGCCGCCGCCACTCGGGTCGCGCGGCAGCTGGTGATCGCACCGCACCGCGAGGGTGGGCAGGCGCAGTACATCGAACGGCCCCTCGGCGAACCTGCCGCCGACACGACCATCGCCGATGTCCAGGAGTGGATCCTCGGCCATCTCGACGAGGAGTTGACGATCGATCGCCTGGCCGATCATGCGCGCATGAGCCGCCGCAGCTTCGTTCGTCACTTTGCGCGCTCGACGGGCGCGACGCCCGCGCGGTGGGTTCTCGAACGTCGGCTCGACGAGAGCCGGCGGCTGCTCGAGACGACGGACTGGTCCATCGACGCCGTGGCGTCCGCGTGCGGATTCGGTAGCCCGGTGACGTTTCGTCAACGCTTCGCCGTCTCCTTCTCGACCACGCCGTCGGAGTACCGCCGCCACTTCACCTCACGCGATCGGGCGCACCTCCCGGCCTGACCGGAAGGTCCGATCGGGCCGGAAGGATGGTGGACTGCGTCGACCTCGAGGGGGTGGTGGCGGTCATCTGCTGGTGGCTGCGCCACACCCCGACCGCGGTGACTCGCAGCAGACGTCGCCCCTCCATGCATTTCTGCCCTCACGCACCGCAAGAACCGAGATGACAAGAGCAGCAACGGGATCGGCCCACGACCATCCGAGAGTCGCATGCAGCGCCAGCCCGACGAGGACGACGGCCGACAGGTACGTGCACAGAAGGGTCTGCTTCGAATCGGCCACCGCCGTGGCAGAACCGAGTTCGCGACCGGCTCGTCGCTGGGCCCACGACAGCATCGGCATGACCACGACGCTCACCGCCGTGACCACGATTCCGACCGTCGACGGTTCGGGGTCACGCGAACCCAGCAACGATGCCACCGCGTCGACCGCGACATAGGCCGCGAGCGCGAAGAAGGAGAAGGCGATGACCCTGAGCGTGATCGCCTCGCGCGCACGGGGGTCGCGCGCCGAGAACTGCCATGCCACCGCCGCGGCCGAGGACACCTCGATGACGGAGTCCAACCCGAACCCGATGAGCGCGGTCGACGAGACCCGGACACCCTCTGTGACGGCCACAGCGGCTTCCACGATGTTGTAGGCGATGGTGGCCGCGACGAGCCACCGGACGCGTCGAGTCACCACCTGCCGTCGCGACAGCGTGTCGGCGTTCGTGTCCATCAGCAACACCCGTCCTCGGCGCTGGCGGCGCACAGCGAGGGGTCCACTGCGAGAACCACGGTCATCAATTCTCCCAGCGCCGCGCCGACGGTGGCGTCCGCCAATTCGTACCGTGATCGCCGTCCGTCCGGCACCGCGACGACGAGACCGCAGCCACGAAGGCAGGCGAGGTGGTTGGACAGCTTCTGTCGACTCACCTCGAGTTCGTCCGCCAACTCAGCGGGATACCGGGGTCCGTCACGAAGCGCGAGCAACACGCGTGTCCGAGTCTCGTCGGACAGAGCCTGGCCGAAACGAGCCAGTGCGGCCACCGGGGTGAGAACGTCCATGGCGACACAGTACAGCTTATTCTGAATTCATGGATTGCTGATCAGTGATTCCCTCGCTTAGTGTCGACGCATGACCGACTGGGCGAACAGCCCCGCCGCACAGTGGTGGGACAGACACCAGATCGGCCTTTATCTCGCGGCACTGGCCGTCGGAGCCGTTGTCGGGCTGACCTTCCCGCAGACCGCCCCAGCCTTCGAACACGCCATCGATCCGGTACTCGTCGCCCTGCTCTACGCGACGTTCCTGGCAGTCCCGTTCGCGGAGATCGGTCGATCCCTCCGCGATGTCCGCTTCCTCGCAGCCGTCGCTGTCCTCAACTTCGTGGTGGTCCCTGTTGTCGTCCTCGCCCTCACGCGGGTCGTCGCGGACGAGAGGGCGGTACTCGTGGGCATCGTGCTCGTCCTGCTGGCTCCGTGTATCGACTATGTCATCGTGTTCAGTGGGCTCGCGGGTGCCGCGTCGACGCGGCTTCTCGCTGCCGCTCCCTTGCTGATGCTGCTGCAGGTCGCCTTGCTTCCCCTCTGGCTGTGGGTGTTCGCCGGATCCGAGACGGTGGCCGTCATCGACGTGGCACCGTTCGTGGAGGCCTTCGTCCTGCTCATCGTCGTCCCTCTGACGGTGGCCGCACTGACGCAAGCACTCGCCCGACGGCATCGGGTCGGCCTGCAGCTGATGGACGTGATGGCCGCCGCGATGGTTCCCCTCATGATGGCGACGCTCGCGGTGGTCGTCGCGTCGCAGATCGATTCGGTCCGAGGCGAGTTCGACCGACTCATCGTCGCGGCCCTCGTCTTCGTCGCGTTTCTCGTGGTCATGGCGCCGACCGGCATCGGCGTGGGTCGGGTGTTCGGTCAGGACGTGCCGTCGACACGGGCACTCGTCTTCTCGGGTGCGACTCGTAACTCTCTCGTCGTTCTCCCCCTTGCCCTCGCCCTTCCGCCGGCACTCGACCTCGCTGCCGTCGTGGTGGTGACACAGACACTGGTCGAGCTGCTCGGCATGGTGGTCTACGTGCGACTGGTTCCGAGGCTCGTACCCGCCGCGCGAACCTGATGCCGTGTGTGATGGTGGACGTATGACAGATCGCCCGTGGTTCGAACGACCTGCTGTGGAGAAAGCGGGCACCACGTTCTTCCTTGTGTTCTTCGCCGCGCTCGTCCTCCCCGACGCGGTCTCCGAGCTCGTCTCGGCGCCGTCGTGGTGGCATGTCGCGAAAGCAGCAGCGTGCGTCGTCCTCGTCGCCTACGCCGGTACGGCTTTCGTCAGGGCGTGGTTCCTCGGTGGCAGCGCCCGGTCGACGAGGCGAACGCCTGCCCTCGATCCAGCCGAGGTTCCGCGTGCCGACGTCGATACTGCCGTGGCGTCGGCGCCGTCCAGAGTGATGGCAGTGAAAGCACTGAGGGAGACGCACCCCGGGCTTGGGCTACGCGAGGCATCGCTGTTTGTGGACGCCGCGCGGCGTCCGCCCACAGACGGGCCATGAGGAGCCGCCGCGCACGAACCGATCGGTACGCTGAGGAGATCCGCTACGTGAGGAAAAGCAGATGACCGTGATCCCGGCCGTCGCGCTCGTCGTCATCGGCAGCGCTCTTGCTGCAGTGGGTGCCGAGGTCACGGCTCGGGAGAACCCGCGAGTCGTTCTGTCGCTCACACATGAGAACACCGCGACTCGGATCACGACGAGAATTCGCCTGCTTCGCGGGCTCGGCGTCTTCGCGCTGATGCTCGGCAGCTTCTACCTCGGACCGGCGTTGTGGCCACACTCGTTCGCGGGACCCATCGCGCTGAGCGCGGCAGTGCTGACGATCGGCTACTTTCTTCCCCACGTCGTCATCACACGCCGCCACAATTCGGCCGTCGAGGGTCGGGTGACCTCGTGATCGCGGCAGCACTCGTCTTCGTCGTCGCTGCGGCGCTGCGCATCTGGACCGATTTCCAGGTGTCCGCCGTGAATGTCGGCCACACGTCCTCGCCCTCTACGTTCCGTAGCGTGGTCATCACCACCACTCACAATCGTCATCACGCAACGCGCGCAACCGGACCCTGACGGTCGCGGTCACAGCGCGGTGGGGTCCCGGACCGGCCAGCCGATCTCCGTCACCAGTTCACCCTCGAAGACGACGCCTCGCGGATAGCGCTCACGCACGGGTCCTTCTCGTCCGATGCCGTGCTCTGCGACATGGGTGCCGAGCGCAGAGTACGTCTCGTCGATCCGGGCGTCCGGACCGTCGTGCAGCGCCACGGCGAAGTGGCCTCCGGCAACCGTCACCACGTCGAGAGCGCACCGAGCGGCACGCGCCGCGTCGACGGGGTACCACAATGATGCGGAGCCCGTCTCGTCCGCGAACAGTTCCTTGTCGAAGTCGGCCCCGAGCGGCCCGACAGCCTCGATCCCAGCACTACTCAGGCGCTCGATCAGGGTGTGGTGCGCGGTATTCCACCAGTCCGCGACGCCGGACAGCGTCACGGTGCCGCTGACGGCCACGGCGACGATCGGGGGGTCGGTCCGCATCTCGATCGACGGCGACGTCGTCGACTCGTTCACCAGTGCGCGGAGAGATGACACCGCGTCGTGCGTCCGCCGCAATTCCGACTCCAGGCGATCGAGGTGCTGCGTGAGCACACTGCGCCGAACACTGTCGTTCTCGGCGGTGACGTAGGACCGCACATCAGGAAGCGGCATGTCGAGGTCGCGCAGTCGCTTGATCACTTGTGCACTCGCGACCTGGGAGACGTCGTAATAGCGGTACCCGCTCGACGGATCGACGTCGACCGGTTCCAGGAGGCCAGCATCGTGATAGAGCCGCAACGCTTTTCGCGTCAATCTCGTCATCGTCGAGAACTCGCCGATGGTCACCCGCGCCGCCACGGACCCAGTCTCTCATCCACCGATGGTCAACCGTGAGATCACGCCGTCGGCGAGCTCGAATCGGTAGACGAGGTCGGCCACCCCACCGGGGAAGTTCCCGGCGATACGAACCGAGACTCGATGATTCCTCGCATCGACGAGCTCGGACCCCGTCACCGTCGTGGTGTAGGTGTAGCGGCCGGCCACGGTCTCACGCCACGCGCGGATCTCGTCGCGGCCCCGGTAGGTGTGGCCTTCGTCCGTCACAGTTCCGTCCGGAGCAAAGCATGACGTGAGTGAGTCGCTGTCGTCGCGGTCGGCGGCATCGAGGTAGCGGAGAACGACGTCGGGAGCATCTGTGGTGGTCATGCGTCGAGAATCAGCCCTGCCCCGAGGTGAAGGTCAAGTGGTGGCCGGACCACACACGCTCCCGGGTGCCTCACAGCTGGCGTGCAGGCCGCTCCCCGGAACCTCACGAAGTATCGACTCCACACCGAAACGCACACCGCGACAACCGAGGAGCCACCGCAATGAGCACCGTTCCGGAACCCACCCCCACACCCGACGGGCCCACCTACGCCGGGCGCCCACTCCCCCGGCCCGACGAGGACGTCGTCGATCAGGGAGTCGGTTTCGACATCGCCACTCTCGTCACCCGCCGCAGAGTCCTCAGCGTCGTCGGCGCCGGAGCCGGAGCACTGGCCCTGGCCGCGTGCTCGGGGTCGTCCGACACCGCGAGCACCACGACCGCCACCGCTGTCGCCACCGCCGCAGTCGCCACGAACGAGATCCCCGATGAGACCAATGGCCCCTACCCGGCCGACGGAAGCAACGGCGTCAACGTCCTCGAGGAATCGGGAATCGTCCGCGCCGACGTCACCTCGAGCCTGGACGGCGGCACCGTCGCCGCCGGAGTTCCGTTGTCGATGACCTTCACCGTCACCGACCTCGCGAACGACAACAACCCCTTCACCGGCGCCGCCGTCTACCTGTGGCACTGCGACGCAGCCGGCAAGTACTCGATGTACTCCGACGGCATCGAGGACGAAACCTATCTGCGCGGCGTCCAGGTCGCCGATGCCGCCGGCGTCGTGACCTTCACGACCATCGTCCCGGCCTGCTATTCCGGCCGCTGGACGCACATCCACTTCGAGGTCTACCCGGACATCGCCTCCGCCACCACCGCCGACAACGCGATAGCCACCTCCCAGGTCGCCTTCCCCCGGGACATGCTCGACGCCGTCTACCAGCTGGACACCTACGCCGGGTCAACCGAGAACCTCACCCAGATCGGCAGTCTCGACAACGACAACGTGTTCGGCGACGGCCACGACCTCGAGATGGGCACCTTCACCGGCGACCCCACCTCCGGCTACGTCGGATCACTGGCCGTTGCCATCGACACCACCACCGAACCCGCCGCCGGCGCAGCACCCGCCGGGGGCGGGCCCGGCGGCGGACAACCTCCCATGGGCGGCGGGCCCCCTCCCGCCGCACCGTCCAACTGACCACTCACACAGAAGGAATCATCATGTTGCACAACCTGACCGGCTGGCACGCACTCATCGTCCTCGCCATCCTGCTTCTCGTCTTCGGCTCGACCAAGCTCCCCTCCCTCGCCAAAGGCGTCGGGCAGTCCATGCGCATCCTCAAGGACGAGGTCCGCGACGACACCCCCACGCCGTCGACGGGACGCGTCGACGCCGTCGACTCGACCACGACCGCCGCGGACGGCGTCCCGGTGCCGTACCGACACGCCTCATGACCACGACCACCGCCGCGCGAGGCACTATGCCCCTCGCCGGGCATGTCAGCGAGGCACGCCGCCGCGCGACCCGCGCGGCGGTGTCGCTGGTCGTCGGAGTGATTCTCGGCTTCGTACTCTCCGACCAGATCCTCGACGTCCTGCGCACACCGGTGGAGGAACTCGCGCAGTCCCGTCAGGCCAGCCTCAACTACGACACCGTCACCGGGGCCTTCGACCTGCAGATGAGGATCGGCCTCTTCTCGGGAATCATCCTGTCTAGCCCGGTCTGGCTGCGAGAACTGTTCGCCTACCTCACCCCCGGCCTCACGGCTCGGGAGAAGAAGTACGTCCTCGGCTTCACCGCGGCGGCGGTGCCACTGTTCGCCGCCGGGTGCGCCTTCGGCTTCCTCATCTTCCCCCGCATGGTCACCGTCCTCGCGAGCTTCTCCTCCGATCAGGACAGCACCATCCTCGACGCCTCCTACTACGTGGACTTCGTCATGAAGATCGTCCTCGCCACCGGGGTCGCGTTCGTCCTGCCCGTGCTGCTGGTGATGCTCAACTGCCTCGGAGTCCTGTCCGCCCACCGTCTACGCAGCAGTTGGCGGATCATCGTCGTCGTCATCGCCCTCTTCAGCGCGCTCGTCACGCCGGCGGCCGACGTGCTGTCGATGTTTCTCGTCGCACTGCCGATGTCGGCGCTCTTCGGAGCCGCCGTGGCCATCACCACCGTGCACGACCGGCGGGCACTCACCTCGAACCCCACCACGATCGGGAGAACCCCATGTTCGGACTGACTCTCGAGAAGCTGTTCTTCGTCGCCGTCATCGCCGGCCTCGTCCTCGGACCGAGCCGGCTGCCCGGCTACGCACACCACCTCACCCGCGCGATTCGAACGCTGAAGCAGTTCGTCGAGACGACGCGCGCCACGGCGGAGCGGGAAATGGGCGTGTCGCTTCACCGTTCGGAGTGGGAGTCGCTCGACCTACGGCAGTACGACCCACGACGCATCGTGCGCGACGCACTCCACGACACCACCCCGAACACCGTCGTTACCGACGACATGATCGAGCAGGCGGAGCGGATACGGCCGGGCCAGAAGTACCTGGTGACAGGACCGTCCTCGCACCCCGTCCGCACCCTCATCGCCTCGTTGCCCGCCGACGACCCCCGACGAATCGCTGCGAGACTCGTGGCAGAGGTAGACGCGCCTGCCGCTGATGCGAAAGACCTCCAGCGAGAGACGCTGTAGGGCTTCAGGTCGGCAGTGTCGCTCGACACCAGGGAAGCCGCACGGGTTCCACGTCGCCCACACCCCCTTCAGCCGGCTTGAGGGGGTGTGGTGCGCTGCGACCCGTGCAGCTGGTCGACGACGCCTGCGCCGAGCACGTCCGCGCCGAAGACCGCTCAGCCGGGCGACCCGTACATCTGCTCGACGAGGTCGAGTGACCACTGCGCTGTGATAGGCCCACCGTCGTTGGTGAACTTGTCCGTTCGCACCACCCGCCCGTCCCGCACAGCCGGCAGATCGGCCCAGAGTCGATTCGACTCCAGTGCTCGTAGATCGTCACTCGACGTGATGGCCGCGAGAAGAACGTCCGAATCCGCTGCGACAGGGATGTTCTCCGCTGCGAAGTCGGCCTCGGGACGAGCCGATTGCCAGGCCTGTCCGAATCGAGCCCCGACGTCCTCCAGCACCAGCGAGGTGATTCGCTCCCTGTTGATCGAGATGCCACCGCCGTCTCCGGTGGCGATCGACAGCACCGTCGTGTCACCGAGAGGTCCTGCGAGTTGCTGTCGGAGCGCGTCGACGCGGTCCGAGTACTCGTCGAGCAGTGTGGCGGCCGTGTCCTCGCGACCCAGTGCCGCACCGACCCTGGTCACGTCGTCCTGCCAGGACACCCCGGAATCGGTCGATCCCACGGGGAGCACAGGCGCGACGGCGCTCAACTGGTCGTAGATCTCCTCGACCACCTCGTCACGCGCGATGATGAGGTCGGGATCCGCTGCGGCCACGGCTTCGATGTCGATGCTGTTGCGCGGGAACAGCTCCGCGACTCCCCGCGACAGCAGGTCTCGGGTCGGTGCCGTCAACGGCCCCGGGATCTCCGGCGGAGCCTCGGACTCGACGGGCATGCCGACGACAGGGAGGCCGAAGGACAGGGCGATGTCCAGATCCCGACGCCCGTCGATGACCACGACCGACCGGATCTCGTCGGGGACGACGATGGCCCCCAGGCTGGTGTCGACCGTGCGGCCGGTGGCGTCGTCGGCCGAGACGTCCGCACTGCAGGCGGTCAGCACCGCGACGGCACCGGCAACTGCGAAGACTTTGGTAAAGGATTGGTAATGCACGCCTCACCGTAGCGAGGTGGCCGACAGCATTGTGGCGCCAGCTCGGGCCCGAGCATGTGTGAACGGTCACGATGCGTCAACGACACCGCAACGCCGACCGGACTCGCGCTCACCCACCACCCTGGTCCCTTTCGTCCCGTATCGTGCCACTCGTGTCTTCCTCGTGGTTCAGACGTCTGGCCGTCACAGGTTCCGCAGTCGTCGGCGTACTCGCGACATCACCCGGCCTCGCATCGGCCCACCACCAGGAGTTCACACCCTTCCCGTACAACATCTCACTGGGCCGGGGAATGTCGTTGCCGTGCGCCGGCGAGGTGGGTGGCGACGTGTACACACCCCACGACAGGCCCGGCATCGCCGTAGTCACTCTGACCTGGAGGACGTTCGTCACCGACGCGTGCCCACTGGCCGTCTACGTGAACATGAACAACACCGACGCACCTCGCGTGGATCCCTACAGCGGCGCGAAGCCGACAGGCGGGACCTGGATGGTCCATCTCGAGTCGGCCGCCATCGGCACGGTCCCACCCGCGGGCAGGAAGTGGACCGAGCAGATTGCGATCGACATCGGTTCCGGCAGAGCGGGACTGACCCTCACCACGGACGCTCCACTCAACACCACCCTGCTCGACCCCGCGGGCAACACGGTTCGCTTCACGGTGGCCTAGCCACCGAGTTCACGCCCGCGCACCGGAAGCCTCCGCCGCCGAGGAACGGACCCGGGCCGCCACGCCGTCCACGATCGCCCGCGCATCCCGGGCGAGGGAGTCACGTGAGCGCGTCTCCGCGTCGTGGACGATTCCCGTGTGCCCGGTTCGCGCGCCGGTGTATCCGAGAATGCCGGTGATGATCTGGGTGGACAGGGCGGTGTCGTAGCCGCGCTTCGCGAATCCCTCGGCGTCCTCCCCCGCGACCATGGCCAGATGCACGGTCAGGTGGTCGAGCCTGCGTCCGGTCGGCGTGACTCCGGTGTCGAATGCCCACCCGTCGGTAAAGACGCGATCGACCCACCCCTTGAGGAGCGCGGGCATCGACCACCAGTAGACCGGAAAGACCAGAACCAGGTCGTCGACACCGTCCAGGCGACGCTGTTGGGCGAGCACATCCGCAGGAGGAGTCCCACCCGCCGGGTATCCGGCGCGGTCCTCGAGCGAGAACCGTGGATCGAAGCCCTCGGCATGAAGGTCGGCGACAGCTGTGGACACGGCGTCCTCGGCGAGTCGGTCGGCGACGGAGCGAGCGAGACGCTGGGTGAAGGACGTGGGGTCGGGGTGAGCGACGACGACGAGCGCGGTCATGACGATCCTCTCAGTCGGGATGTACCATCAGTAGGTTACCGATGGTAGGTTACCAACGGTACATAAGAGACAAGGCGGTGTCGATGGCACGGGTGCGAATGACGAGAGAGGATCGCCACGAGCAACTGGTGACCCTGGCCTGGACGATCGTGCGCGAGGAAGGCGCCGACGCACTGACGCTGGGTCGACTCGCGCACGCGGCCGGTATCACCAAACCTGTTGTCTACAGTCACTTTCCCTCACGCGCAGCCTTGCTGGTGGCCTTGTTCGAGGCGTACGACGCGACGCAGACACTCGCACTGGAGCAGGCGCTCGACGCGGTCGAGCACTCACTCGCCGAGCGAGCGCGCGCCATCGCCACGGCGCACGTCGACTGCGTGGTCACCCACGGGCGCGAACTGGCGGGCGTCGCCGCGGCCCTGGAAGGCGCACCCGAGTTGGCCGACTACAAGCGTCGGTCTGACGCCGCCTACTCGGATCGGTGTCGATCATTCCTCGAACCGTTCGCCGAGGGAGCGCTTCCGGCGTCGACCATGACCGCCGTTCTCGGTGCAGCGGAGGCACTCTCGGCAGAAGCAGCTGCGGGAAACTTGGACACTCGGGAGGCGTACGACGAACTGACGGCGACCATCGTCGACGGAGTGGAACGCAGCCGTCGACGCGTCGCCGACTGACCGAGACGAGGCCGCAAAGGACTCTTCATGGTGAAGTTACTTCACAGTGAAGCTATAGTGGTGGCGGGTCGGCCTCGACCCCCCATCGAAAGGCTCGACCGTGACCGCCTCACAGCAGCGCCCCGTCCGCGTCCTCGTCACCGGCGCGAGTGTTGCCGGCCCGACTGTCGCATGGGGGCTTGCACGCACCGGTTTCGACGTCACCCTGCTCGAACGGTCGGCGTCGCCGCGTGAGACGGGACAGAACATCGACATTCGCGGCCTCGGCCGAGAGATCGTCCGACGCATGGGTGTCGATCACTCGATCATGGAGCACCTCACCGGGGAAGAAGGCACCCGCTTCGTCGACGAGCGCGGAGAACCCTCCGCGGTCTTCCCTCGCGAGGAGGGTCGCGACGGCCCCACCGCGGAGATCGAGATCCTGCGGGGCCGACTGGCGCAGATCCTCGTCGACGCGGTCCCCGACAGTGTCGAACGCCGCTTCGGTGACTTCATCTCCGCCGTCGAGCAGGATGCCTCCGGTGTCGACGTGACCTTCGACAGCGGATCCACCGAGCGCTTCGACCTGGTGCTCGTCGCCGAAGGACGCAGTTCTCGCACACGGCGCCTGATGTTCGGAGCCGAGACCGAGCTGCGCGACTTCGGTGTGAGCATCACCTACGGCACCCTCGATCGGCGTCCCGAGGACGTGAACACGTGGGACTGGTACACGGCGACCCGCGGACGCGTCGCGTCCGTCAGGCCGGACAACGAGGGCACCATCAGAGCGAGCATGTCCTTCCGGTCCGAGCCGTTCGGCTTCGAGAAACTGCCCGTGGTAACCCAAGTGGAGATTCTGCGTGAACGGTTCCGCGGTGCCGGATGGCAGACGGACCGCATCGTGGCGGGGTTCGCGGCCCGTCCGGACGAGTTCTACACCCAGCGCATGGAACAGGTACTCGTCTCCACCTGGAGCAAGGGCAGGGTGGCGCTCGTCGGGGATGCCGCGTGGGGCTCGGGTCCGACCGGAATGGGCACCACACTCTCCCTGGTCGGAGCGCACATCCTCACCGGCGAGTTGGCCGCGCACCCCGATCGACCGGATCTCGCCTTCGCTCGCTACGAGGAGCTCATGCGTGGCTACGCCGACAGCGCGCAAGGACTCCCCCGCGGCGGTGCGAAGCTGCTGCATCCGATGTCTCCCACGGGAGTGCGGGCACTCCGCGTCGGCCACCGCGTGGCGGCTTCGGCGCCCGTGCGCAGACTGTTCCAGTCGACCCTCCTGACGAGCGAGAAGCATGTTCCCCGCCTCGCGGAATACCCTCGTCTCCGTGCCTGACATCGCCCACGCGGGAAAGACCACCCACCGATGACCTCACCCCAGACGCGCGTTCTCCAGGCCCTCCGGCTGTACGCGGTGAGGTACCAGGAATCGGCGCATCTCCTCGCCCGCTGGATGGACCTGCCGACCACGGACGGAACCGCACTGGGAGAGGTGATCTGGGCCGAACGCGAAGGCAGCCCGCTGACTCCCGCGGCGCTGTCGAGGCGGGTGGGCCTCACCTCCGGTGCCACCACGGCGTTGATCAACCGGCTGGAAGAGAGGGGGTTCGTTTCCCGCAACCGCGAGAGCAGAGACCGCAGATCCGTGACGCTGCGGGCCACCGAGGCCGCCCACGAGCGGATCGACCCCTTTCTTCGACGGTCCTCGGCGGCGCTCGACACTGCACTCGGGGACTACGACGCCGACACCGTGGACGCGATCAGCGAATTCCTCGTTCGATTCGCCGATGTGCTGCCGGGGGTCTCCGACGCGGAAGGTCACGTCGAGGACGCGTGAGGATCATCCGCGAGACGGCAGCACGCGCCTCATCAGCGACCGTGCCGCCGACACGACCAGACGACGGTCGTGCGTGAGGATGAACTCGAATCGCCGATCAGCGTCGGGAACGTCGACATCGCCGAGGTCGCGAGCGATCAGCGCCGCGAAGTAGTGCCGGCCCACCGCCGTCACCGTCCACTCGCCCGAGAATCGTTCTGTTGCATCCAGTGCGGCACCGCGCACTCCGGGGGCCGGCTCGTCCGGCAGGCCCACCCCCAGCGCGGCGATGAACGGGTGCAGGGCCGCGAGATCGGCGTACCGGTCGACCACGTTCGGCGCGAACCACCGGGCACGTTGGAATGCCGAGAGCACGATGAGTGGGTCCACAGCGCCGCGGGCGTGGTCCTCGATCTCACGAGCCATGCTCAGCACGAACGCTTTTCGCCCCACCAGGGGTGGGATCTCCCCGAACAGGTCGGACGGCACCTCCGGCACTGCGGAACCGGCCGACGACCGTCTGCGTGACACCACCGACGGCGTCCGGTCGAGAACGTCTCGGCGTCGCGACGTGTCGGACGGCAACGCCGCGGGTCGGCCGAACAGCCAGCCCTGCCCCAGGGTGGCACCGAGCGCTCTGGCACGGGCCAGATGCTCCTCGTTCTCCACACCCTCGGCGAGAATCGTCGCGCCGGTGAACTCGGCGTGCGCACGCACCGCAGCGATGACACGCGCTTGTGCCGGACTCGGATCGGACTGCACCAGCGTGCAGTCCAACTTGATGATGTCCGGTGCCACGAACTCCAGCATGGTGACCGTGGCCTCGTTGGCCCCGACGTCGTCGAGGGCCACCGAGCACCCAAGTCGTCGAGCAGCGTCGACCACCGCCAGCAACGTGGCGGGATCGGACAGCAGCGACCTCTCGGTCAGTTCGATCACGACGTTGATCGGCCGGTCGAAGCTGTCGAGCATTCTCCGTGCGAAGTCGGGTATGACGGGCCCGTTGTGCGGTTCGACGTTGATGAAGACGCTGTACTCGGTACTCAGACCGGCCTCCGCGGCACCGGAGAGTGCGGCCAGTCGGCATGCCCAGTCGAGCTCACGCACCACACCTCGATCCGCCGCCTCGTCGAATACCCGTCCGACATCCACACCGGGTACCGCGGGCCACCGAGCCAACGCCTCGTAACCGACCACCACCCCGGAGTCCAGGTCGACGATCGGCTGATACACCGATCGCGCTCCCCACACGTCCGCCAGGACGGCCTCGACCGCGCGGGATTCGGGATCGACGATGCGCTGCACGCCACCCTCTCCGACGGACTTCCGGGGTTGGTCCGCCGCCGCTCGACTACGGAGCGACTGTGATCACCCCCAGCCTACGGGTCCCGCGCGTGTCGGGACGCTGATCGGGGTTCGAGTAACCGAGCATCCGCTCTGCTACGGTCCGAGGAGTCCGCGGTACTCACCGTTCACCGCGACATCGACGAAGGACGGATGCCTCATGACTTTCTCGGGTAAGACCGTGTTCATCTCCGGGGCCAGCCGCGGCATCGGGCTGGCCATCGCGAAGCGCCTCGCAGCGGACGGCGCCACCATTGCACTGCTGGCCAAGACTGCCGAACCCCACCCCAAGCTCGACGGGACCGTGTACACCGCGGCCGCGGAGATCGAGGAGGCGGGCGGGCAGGCGATGCCCATCGTCGGAGACGTTCGTGACGGCGAGGCGGTGCAGGCCGCCGTCGGCGCCGCCGTGGAGCAGTTCGGTGGCATCGACATCTGCATCAACAACGCCTCGGCGATCAACCTCGGATCCATCGACGAGGTTGCTCTCAAACAGTTCGATCTGATGAACGGCATCCAGGTGCGCGGGACGTACGCCGTGTCGCAGGCGTGCCTGCCCCACATGAAGGGCCGCGACAACCCGCACGTCCTCACGCTCTCACCGCCCTTGCGCCTCGAACAACGGTGGCTCGTGCCGACCCCTTACATGATGGCCAAGTTCGGGATGACGTTGTGCGCCCTGGGAATCGCGGAGGAGATGCGGGAGATCGGCATCGCATCGAACACGCTGTGGCCTCGCACGTTCATCGCGACCGCCGCGGTGCAGAACCTGCTCGGCGGCGACAAGGCGATGAGCGAGGCACGGAAGCCCGAGATCTACGCGGACGCGGCGTACGCGGTGCTGAGCAGACCGGCCCGCGACTACACGGGACAGACTCTGCTGTGCGAGGACGTCCTGCTGGAGTCGGGCGTAACCGACCTGTCGGCATACGACTGCACGCCGGGAGGCGAACTCGCAGTGGACATCTGGGTCGACGAGCCCAATCCCCCGGGCTACCGACCACCCGCCTGAGGCAGCCCGCCGGCGACCACCGTGCCGTAACAGAGCATATGCTCTGGTATGGTTCGGTGGTGCCTCGCCCCCGCCTCCACGACCTCGACGCGCTGATGGACGCCGCCGAGTCGCTGGCGGTCGACTCCGGCGCCTCCGCCGTCACGATCCGCGCGATGTCGGAGCGCACCTCGATCTCCAACGGCGCCATCTATCACGCGTTCGGGTCACGAGCGGGCCTCCTCGGACGAGTGTGGGTCCGTGACGCACGTCGGATGCTCACTCTGCAGAACGATGCGGTGACCACGGCACTCGAGCACCGACCCGGACGTGACTCCGCCGTCCGGGCCGTCGTGGCAGCCGCAGACGCACCGGCTGCCTTCCTCGCCGAATCACCCGTCGCAGCACGGTTTCTCATGACGGTCTCGCGGCGAGAGCTGTTGGGCACCGACGACCTGCCCGACGAGGTCGCCGCAGACCTGCGCACCCTCGACGAGACACTGGCCGCACTGCTCGTCCAACTCTCCCGAGCCCTGTGGAACCGCGCCGATCGCGAGAGCGTCGCCGTCGTCAAGGACTGCGTCGTCGGGCTCCCGACAGCACTGTTGCTGCGCGGCAACACATCACCCGACATCGCCGCCCGGGAACGACTCGCCGCCGCCGTCCGCGGCATTCTCGCCCTGCCCCCACCGACCACGGATCACGCCCCGCCCAGACGAAAGGCCTCCTCATGACCGCCACCCTCGACCTCCGCGACGGCATCGCCGTCCTCACCCTCGGGGACAACGAGAATCGCTTCTCCCCGGACTGGCTCGACACCGTCGGCGCCCAGCTCGACACGGTCGAAGCCGACGCCCGCGGACTCGTCACCGTCGGCACCGGAAAGTTCTACTCCAACGGACTCGACCTCGACTGGCTCATGGCCAACGGCGAGCGCGCCGACTGGTACGTCGGCCGCGTGCACGCTCTGTTCGCCCGCATCCTGACGTTCCCGCTCCCCACCGTCGCCGCCGTCAACGGCCATGCCTTCGGCGCCGGCGCGATGTTCGCTCTGGCGCACGACTTCCGCACCATGCGAGCCGACCGCGGTTACTACTGCTTCCCCGAAGTCGACATCGACATTCCTTTCACCCCGGGCATGGCGGCGCTGATCCAGGCGAAGCTGTCACCGCAGGACGCCGTCGTCGCGATGACCACGGGGCACCGTTACGGCGGCGCCGACGCACTGGCCGCGAGACTCGTCGACGCCATCGCCCCCGACGACGAGGTCGTCGGTGCCGCGATCGAGCGGATCACGCCCATTGCCGGCAAGGACCGCGGCACCCTCGGCGCGATCAAGACCACCATGTTCGCGCCGGTCGTCGCGGCTCTGCGCGCGAGCTGAGTTCGACCTCGGCGGCGATCAGCCCGCCCGTCCACCGAAGGCGTAGTCGGCCAGGGGGAATCGGCGGCTGCGCCATGCCGCCTCGGGAGTGGTCGACGCCCGGAACGGCACGTCCCCGTTCGCGGTGAAGTAGTAGCTGTTGGCGCCGGCACACGTCGGATCGGTGAAGACCTGCCACGACCGACGTGCCAGTATCGCGCTCATGTACTGCTCCTGCGCCGCCGAGGTCACCTCGGCGAAGGTGGCCCGGCGTCGACGAGCCTCGGTCAGGACACGCACGATGTGCGCGGCACTGTTCTCGACCAGGGTGAAGAACGAGGCGCCGTTGTATCCGTAGGGGCCGAAGACGGTGAAGAAGTTCGGAAAGCCCGCCGTCGCGACGCCCTGATAGGTGTGGAACCTCTCGGCGTCCCAGTGCTCCGCCAGATCGGTGCCGTAGGCGGAGGTGAGCGGATACGTCGGCAGTGCGTCCCTGTCGGTGACCTTGAATCCGGTGGCGAGGACCAACACGTCGAGCTCGTGCTGCACGCCGTCGCTCGTGCGGATGCCGCCGGGCGTGATCGCCTCGATGGACGTCGTCTGCAGAGAGACGTTGTCCCGGTTGAACGTCGAGAGATACGAGTTGTGGAAACTCGGCCGTTTGCACCCGAGCGCGTAGGTCGGAGTCAGGGCGTCCCGTGTGGCCGGATCGTGTACCTGTGCGTCGATGTACCGACGCGCGGCGACCTGGAGAGCCGCGGTGGCGGGAACCCACTTGTGAAAGTGCGCCAGCACCGGGAACGTCGCCTCGACGAACGCCTGGCTCGCCAGGCGGGCGATCTGCCGGACTCCGGGGACTGTCTCGAGACTCGCGCGTCCCATTCGGCCGAGCGGGAAGTCCGGCTTCGGCAGGCACCAGATGGGCGTGCGTTGAAACACCGTCAGATGGTCCACCTCCGGTGCGATCTCCGGGACCACCTGCACCGCCGTCGCGCCGGTACCGATGATGCCGACCCGCTTACCGGCCAGCGAGACCTCGTGGTTCCACCGGCTGGTGTGCATCGTCGCGCCCTCGAAGGTGTCGATGCCCTCGAAGTCGGGGAGCTTGGGCTGGCTCAGCGGCCCGCCCGCGTGGATCAACCAGCGTGCCGTCACGTCGCCGGCGCTGGTCGAGATCGACCACGTCGCGGACGGCGCATCGAACGAGGCCCCGTGTACGCGCGTGCCGAACTGCAGATGAGGCGCCAGGCCGTACTCGTCGACGATCTGCTCGGCGTAGGCACGCAACTCGCGGCCGGGGGCGTAGCTGCGCGACCAGGTGGATCGCTGAGCAAACGAGAACTGGTAGCTGAAGGACGGGATGTCGACCGCCACGCCCGGATAGGTGTTCCACTGCCACGTGCCGCCGGGACCGTCACCGTCGTCGACGATGAGAAGATCGTCGAAACCGGCCTTGCGGAGCGCGATAGCGGTACCCAGGCCGGAGAAGCCTCCGCCGACGATGACGATCTCGTGGTGCCTGCGCGGTGACGTGTCGGGCATGAGGCCCCTTCTTCGACGGTGTGTGGCCGTCGAGGTGCGTCCCTCGTGGCCTCGTGACTCTGCGACGGTACAACCGTGACCCGAATCGGACAGCGAAACGTGCAGCGCACGTACTTCCACCGTCATCACGAGGTCCGACCTCCTAGTGTCTGCACCATGACCGTCGAACGAGTACCGGTGTCGGGCGGACACATCACCGTCGAGACACTCACGGGCAGCTCCGATCCGATCCTCGTGATCCACGGGGTGTCCAGCCAGCGCATGCTGTGGAACTGGCTGCACGCGGAGGCGCCACACCTGACGCTCGTCGCGCCGGACCTCCGCGGCCGCGGTGACAGCGTCGACGTCACGGGCGCGTCGTCGCTCGCCCGTCACGCGGACGATCTGGACGCCGTTCTCGAGGCCCTGGGACTCGACTCCGTGCACGTGTGCGGCATGTCGATGGGTGCATTCGCGGCTGTCGAATTCGCAGCGCGGTTCCCATCCAGAGCGAGGAGTCTCGTTCTCGTCGACGGAGGCGTGCCGGTGGAACCGCCGGCCGGTCTCACCCGAGACACCGTCGCAGCCGTGTTCGAGGACAGGATCGCGCGAACGCGGCAGCGATGGGACGACCTCGACGACTACCTCGACTTCCTGGTGTCGACGTCGTTACCGCTGCTGGACCGTGACGATCCGCTCCTCGGGGAGTACGCCGCTCATGATCTGGCCGACGGTGCGATCCGGCTGTCGACCGATGCGGTCGTCGCGGACGCCACGGACGTCTTCTTCGGCGACTCGCGGTTCCGCGACCTGACGGTGCCGATCCGATTCCTGCACGCGCAGTGGAGCGTCGGGGCAGGGTCTCCGCCGATGTACTCGCCGCAGGACATCGACGCTCTCGAGCTGACGTCCGTCAGAGCACTGGACGGCCTCGATCATGCCGGCACGATCATGACAGCCGTGGGCGCGGCTGCCGTGGGCGAGACGATCGACGACGCACTGCGGGACGGGGTCAGTGACGGGACGCGGTGAACACGTCCACTGGATGCGGCACTCGAAGGCCTCCGTCCGCGCCGGGGACCGACACCGCGTCGAGGTAGGCCCGCACCGGGCCCTGTAGATCGGGGGTCAGCCTGGCCTGCACCGCGAAGTCGAGCACCTCGTCGCTCGCGGACGCCAGATCGACCAGCGCGTGCAGAGTGGCCACGTCGTCGACGACGATCCCGGCGTCGACGAAGGCGTCTCCGACGTCACCGCTGAACCACTGTCGATGACCCTCGAGCGGCGGTGCGAGAACTCCCACCAGCGCGTTCAGCTCGGCCGACGGTGCGACGGCCACCCACAGTTCGCCGCCGGGACGTAGCAGCGCGAGAGCAGCGCGCAGGGTCGCCCCGACGTCGGCGACGTAGTACATCGAGTGCACGAACATCACGACGTCGAAGGTCTCGTCGTCCACCGGGGAGTCACCGAACGACGCCACGTGGCCGTCGGCACTCAGCTCGTCGGCACCCAGCGCGGCCATCGTGGCGGTGAAGCGCTCGACACTGCCGATCCACGGATCGATTCCGACGTACCGCACGGGGCGCCCTGGCACCGCCAACACCAGACCGGCGGCGAGACGGACGTCCAGCACGCCGTCACCGCATCCCACGGACAGCACCGAGATCGGTCCGTCCCCCCTGGTACCCAGCCTGCCGGCAAGGTGCTCGGCGATCAGATCGCGCTGATCGGAGAGCAGTTCGAAAGCGGAATGCAGGCGGGCGTAGGAGTCGGGTTCGAGGCCGGCCAGGGCCGGAGCTCCCCGCCGCACGGCGCGCACACCGTCGAGAAGCACTGCGGCGAGCTCGGTGGGCGGTGGCGCAGCTATGTTGGACATCAGATACGAGTCAATCACGACGCCTCATCCGGTGTGTTGCGGTCGGCTCCTTTCAGGAGGAGTGACATGAGCAGCGGAGACACAGCAGAGCGCAGCCTCGAGCACTGGAGCGAAGCCGGTCGCACGGGCATGGAGGCGTTCTACGCTCTCGCGACCGAGGACTACCGGCAGCTGGCGTTGGCCGCCGACTGGCCGACGCTCCTCGGCGACCGCGCGCACGAGGGCTGGTCGCTGCTCGACGTGGCATGCGGCAGCGGAAAGTTCCCCACCGCGCTGCGCCGCTACACAGACCTGTCGGCGGTTCCCCGAGCTGGCCTACGACCTGCTCGACCCGTCCGCGTTCTCCGTCGCCGAGGCACGCGGCGCGCTCGGTGCGCCGTTCGCGGCCAGGCACGACCTGGTAATGACCCTGCAGGACCTCCCTGCGGATCACGCCGGCTACGACGTCGTCTGGGCCACTCACGCTCTCTACGCGCTTCCACCGGACGAATTGGACGCTGCGGCAGAACGATTCGTGGCCGCACTGGCTCCCGGAGGCCTGGGCCTGGTCGCACAGGCCACGGCGGCCTCGCACTACCTCGCGTTCTACGACGCCTTCCGCGCCGGGGTGCGCGAGGCGACGCCATACACGACCGCCGAGCAGGTGCGCGACGCACTGACACGAGCCGGCGCGGACGTACGCGATCAGCGCGTCACCTACACGACCGGTACCTCCGACCGTGGCATCGCCGAAGGTTTTCTCCAGCGCTGCGCGTTCGACGACTCGGTGTCGCTGGAGGAGATGGAAGCCGCTCCGGTGCTGGGCGAGTACCTGGCCTCCTGCCGCGACGCGTCCGGTTCCTACACCTTCTCGCACGAGGCGGCGCTGCTGTGGCTCTGAACGACTCGACCACCAATGATCGCCTGCCCGAACAGAACCGGGACGGCGGTATCGATCAGGACTGGGCAGGCGACGATCAGGACTGGTGGGACTGGTACGTCACCCTGGCCGCGAACGATGCGGCGCCCGCCGAACTGGTCGAGGGTCCCGGCCTGCCCGATGTCGAGGCCGCCACGGACGAGCAGATCGAGCGCGAGCTGGCCGAGCCCTACGCCCTCGATCCCGCTTCTGTCGAGGCCTTCGCACGGCAGGCTTTCGTGCGACTGCCCGCAGTGCTGTCGCCGGCGGTGGTGCGCCGCCTCGCCGAGCGACTCGAGGAGTTGCTGCGCGCGGAGCACGGTGACGACGTCGCCGGGCGATTCACCGCGCTCGAGCAGATGTGGCTCCACGACGACCTGATGCGCACCGTGGCGCTCTCGCCCCGCATCGGCGGTCTGGCTGCGGCACTGCTCGACGTGCCCGGAGTTCGCCTGTACCACGACAATGCGCTGTCCAAAGAGCCCGGCTGCGGGCGCACGCCGTGGCATCACGACGCCGAACACTTCCCCCTGCAGACCACCGACGCCGTCACCGCGTGGATGCCGATGTCGGCCATCCCGGGCCGGATGGGTCCGCTGTCCTTCGCCCGCGGCCGGGACGTGTTGGACGAGGTCGCCGATCTGGAGTTCGACAAGGTCGGCACGTCGTACGACGAGGCCGTCACCCAACGCTTCCTCCAGCGCGACGTCGCGGTGGAAGCGGAGCCGTTCGCAGTGGGAGACGTGTCGTTCCATTCCGCGCTGTGCTTCCACACTGCGGGCCCGAACCGGACGACGCAGCCGCGTCGAGCACTCGCCACCACCTACTTCGCCGACGGCACCCGTGTCGTGGAATCGCCGACCCTGATCAGCGGTACGTGGCGCGAGTTCCTCCCCGGCATCGAGCCGGGCGGACTCGCGGACTCCGAGCTCAACCCGGTGGTGGGTCGCCGGGACTGAGTCGGCCGGCGGCAGCGGCCGTCGTCAGCGGTACGTACGCACCATTCCCTGAATCGGATCGAACGACGGCGGCACATCGAGATCGACCTGCGTCGTCTGCGTCTGCACTCCGTCGTCGGTCGGTGACACCGTCTCCGGCAGAACGCGCCAGTGGGCGCGTGGGTCGTCCGGCTGCTCGTGGTCGGTACTCATCGTGTCCTCCGTCTGCGTTCGGCATCGCACGTCACCCGTTACCCGTTACCCATTCTGAACCGTGCACCGCCTACTCGCGCTCTGTGCCGACAGTCCTGTGTCGCTTGTGCCGTTTCTGTCAGGCAGCGCTTGACTCAATGTCGGCTACTTGTCAGGATGGACCTGACAGAAAGGGAGGATCCCATGGATCACCGCAGTGTGGTCACGCAGACCGACATCTCGTCAGCAGTGCGACGCGTCGTGGACACCGCGGCAACGGAGGCAGGACGTTTCGCGGACAGAGTCGTCGGCACTGGCCCCCTACCAGGAACACGTGAGTGGGAAGTCGAGCAGGACACAAGTCTTCCGGCCGACCGTGCGCGGGCATGGCACCTCCTCAGCTTGAGAGTCCAGGTGGCCGCCGGCCTCGACGGAATCGAGACCGTCGTCGTCCTGCGTATGCAGGGGACGACATGGGCGGCCATCGGCGAGGCGGTCGGCATGTCGCGGCAGTCGGCGCACGAGCGCTGGAGCTCGCGGGCGAACGGCGTGCTCGACCCGATGGGCACCGGATTGCCGCCGATCGCAACGGCCGACTGACCAGCAGGCCCGGTTCCGGCGTTGCTGCCGGCTGGTTCGATCGAAGCGCACCGAGCCATGACGTCAGTCCGCAACCAACCGAGCCGATCGAAAGTGCCGACCCACTCCACGCTCGCGTTGCCTGCTGATGACGTAGGAGCCGGGCGCAATTCCTGTCGCACCGTGTTCGGGATGAATCAAGTACGCCGTGACCTCGGTGTCGAGGATGCCCAACGCAAGGCCGTTCGGATCGAACACCGGAGTGGACCACATGCAGTGGCCTTTCTCGCAGACGAGACTGTGAGGGTTGCCGCCGGCAGCGCTGCGAAGCAGTTCGACGCCGGTGAGGGGCACGTCGTCGGACCGCGTGCCCCGAAATGCCTGTACGTGGAGGATCATCGGACGCGGCACGACGATCAGGTCGCCCTGAGCTTGAAGCCCGTCGACGACGGGTATCGACACGTCTCGATCGAGATAGTCGAAGACGTCGAGGCCGGTCAGGGCCGTGAGTGTGGACAGAGTCATGGTCGTGGTCATCGAAGTCACCTCGGGTCGGCGGGATGTGGTCACGTGCGGCGCACGAGACGGGAGTAGTCGTCGCCGGTGATGCCGTAGGTCCATCCGGCGGCGTCGAGTGCGGACGTCATACCGTTCGGAACCGGCAACCCGTAGCGTCGCCGCCGACCGTCCCGCTCGACAGAACCGTTGACCACGAGCAGAATTCGGCCGTCGTCCACCCAGCTGGTCGGCGTGGCGTAGAGCGACAGCTGGGCGCCGGCATTTCCCGGATCGTCCGTCCGGTCGACGAGTTCGAGTCCGGCCTCGTCGATGTAGACGTCCCACCCGATGCGCTCGATGGCGCACCGTCGTACCTCGATGTTCCGTTCGCGTGCGATGCGCTCGACGGTGGGTTCGGTGATCACCCACTCGGGAACGATGGTTCCGTGATCGACATGAATGGATCGTCCGTCGGCGAACTGGACTGCGGGCTTGTTCTGTCCGTGCAGTCGCCGTTCGTTGTGCACCGCTCCCGGAAGAGGTTCGGTCTGAAGAATTCCAGGTCGCTCGGACATGACGCAGACACTGTCGAATGCCCACCACCAACCGGTCGCCCCCGCGAGGGCTGTCTGAGTATCGAGGATGGCGTGATCCGTACCGCGGAAGGCAGAGATGCCCAGTGTGCGATGGATGTCGTAGTACGCGAGCCGGTGCGCTTCCTGCTGCCCGTACCACGCCACGCTTCCCGTCGGTCGCTGAACGAGTGACCGCACAGCGGCCGCCACTCCATCGAACAGGCTCGTGCGCAACGAATCCCACACCGCGATTCGCAGCAACTCGTCGGGCGCGATCCCCTGCCGCGCGGACTCCGCCAGTGGCTGCGTGCGTGCAGCCCAGAGGGAGCGACTGTCGGAAGGCCATCGTCGCGACACCCCGCCCGTGCGGTTGTCCATACGTTCGCGTGACCGTGAGACGGTCGACGCGATTCGAGCGGCAGCACCGGACGTCAGAGAGTTCGTACCCGACAACTGTTCGGAGACAATCAGTTCGGCGCCAGCCGGTGGGGACGGTACCCACACGAACTCGGGACAACGGAACCCTGCATGCCTGTACAGATCCGCTACGGCGGCCTCGGCGGTCGGCCTGTCGGACGGCAGAGTGGACAGACCCAGCGCGAGCCACGTGTCCCGCAACGTGGGTACGGATGCCATCTGATGAATCGAAGACGATGCGGTTCTTGCCCTGACCGCGAAGGGTGTTGCTGCGGCGCTCACGCGAGGGTGGCGGTGTCCGCCTTTCCGGTTGTCATGTGTCCGAGAATGACACGTCGCGCGACGCAGCGCAAGAGTCGGTGCCGATACCCGTAGCAGGATCGGCACATTCGGCCGAAAGTTCTCCCAGGGGGGCAGCGCACCGGATCTGACACCGTCGAGCGATAGACCATTCGTGCGCTGCCACTCATTCGCCTTCGGCGTTGATGCGGCGTCGATACAGGCATACGGTGCCGTCATGGGAAATCCACGCACCGCCGCGATCGGCCTCTACCTACTTGCGGTGATCGTGCGCGTGGCGACCTGGGGAGGCACGTCGGCGGCCGATCGCAGCGACGACGTGGTCCTCCTCCTGCTGGTCGGAGCAGTGGTCGCGGCGATTCTCTCGGTCAGGTCTCGCACGGACACGCCGTGACCCGCCCATGCGCGGCAGCGGCGAGCACGATCTAGACCGATCAGTTGGTTACAGTGGTGCGATGTCGTGGACGTCGTCGCCCAAGGATTCGGTGCTGGGCCTCGCCGTCCTCCTGTACATCGGAACGGCGTTGGTGGTGCCCATCTCGGTCGTCGCAGTGTCCGCCCTCGGCGACGCTCCCTACGACGTCGTCCCCGGGTGGTTCGCGGTGGGTGTGTTCGCGTTCTGCATCGGTGCGTACACCACGGTCTATGCCGCCTACGGGTTGTACCTGAAGGCGGTGTCGGCGCACAGACGGAGAACAGGGCCAGTCCTGGCGGCGCGCCTGGAGACCGGCGCAGTGGTCCTCGCATGGGTGTCACTCGTTGCGGGATTGACCTCCCTCGCAACGGGCGTCGCCGTCGCGAGCGGCCTTGTCTGCGCTGCGGTGTGTAGTGTCGCCGGCGCCGTCGTTCGTCGACGTGTGTTCGGACAGAGCGAACGCCGTACGTGACGCATCGGTGCGTCCGGGCAGTCCGGCTCTACTGTCCTTCCGACACGGTGGAATTGTCCAGGGCCGCGGCGAAAGCGTTGATCGCTCTCGTGTAGCGCTGAAAGCTCCTGTTGGTGCCGTAGTCAGTAAGAAAACGATCCGGCGAGCATTCGCCGCCGATACGGGACTGACCTACGGATGCTGGCGGACACGCGCTCGAATAATCGCTGCGGCCGACCTTCTCGGGCGGGGACACACCTCGCCGACACGGCAGCAGGTGTCGGTTACAGCACCAGCAGCGGGTTCATCGCTGCCTTCGCCCACGAGTTCGGCGTGACACCGTGGTCGGGCACCTGCGCGAGGACGACCGGACGGGTCGCGCGGAAATGCTCCTCGCTACCGCCGTCTCCCCTGTGTCTCGTCTGCTCGCCGCTGCCGCCACGGCGACAGTCACGGCAACCCTCGTGTTGCTTCTGGCAGGTGTCGGGCTCGTCACCGGGGCTGCTGCCGTCGGCGGAGACGGCCCCGGTGTCGTCGACGTGCTCGTCGGAGCGGTGTCGCAGCTGCCGGCAACCCTTGCCGTCGCCGCGATCGTCTACGCCGCATACGGATTCGGAAGCCGGTGGATCGCGGTCGGGTGGGCGGCAGTCGTCCTCGACCTGCTGCTGGGGCCGCTCGGTACCCTCATCGGCGCTCCCCAGTGGTTGCGCGACACAGCACCGCACACGCATCTTCCCGCCGACGTCGGCGCGCCGGTTCCACTCACCGCCGCGTTCATCCTCATCGTCGTGGCCACAGCACTTCTGACCACCGGATCGTGGGCTCTGCGCCGCCGCGACCTCGTGTGAAAGCCGGACAGAGCGTCGGCGAGTGCACACCAGCAACACTCCCGATGCCTGACCTCACTGCGCCCCACGGACACGTCGGCACGCCACGACCTGCCCGAGCACGTCGACCACGGCGGCCGCAGCGATCGCCACGAGCAATACCCACACCAGCAGAGCCACGTCCGGCGCCCACCTGCCTGCCACCGACAACCCCGCGCCGGTCGTCGCAGACAGTCCGAACAGGACGGCGACAGCGGCCGCTGTCCCTACCCCGACCGCCACGACCCCGCGCACGACGGCGACTCCTCTGGTCCGCTGGGGCGTCCTGCCCGAGACGATGCGGACCGCGTGAACGCCGATGCCGACCACCAGCGTCGCGATGATCGCAGCGAGCGCTCCGAGCACGGTGGACGCCGAGGACTCGGGAAGCTCGCTCGTCCGTCCACCCGTCACCGACGTCGTCAGGTTCCGGCCGACGGCCGCGAGCCGATCGGCCTCGATCTCACCGTATCGGTTCGCCGCCAACATGATTGCTGTGTCCAGGGACGGAATCAGAGAGACGTAGGTGTAGTAGCCGGGCACCGCACCCGCATGCCACCAGACATCGTGGCCATCGATCCTCTCGTGGAACAGGCCGTCACCGTAGGTCGAACCCTGAGCCGTCGGCACCTCGCGATACCGGGCTTCGCCGCCGTGACGTTCCCGCAGTCGCCACGACGCATAGCGTCCCAGGTCATCGATGGAACCGGCGAGGTAGCCGTATCCCAACCCCGCCGAATCGACACCGACGTCGACCGGGCGGGTGGAACCGAAGAACGGAACGTGTCCCCGCGGAACACTGTCGACGAACAGCTGCGGGTCGGTGATGGCGTCACTACCGGCGGGATCGAGTACGACGCGGCGCACGGCGTCCGCGTAGGAGGACCCTGCCGCCTGCTCGATCACAGCCTGCAGGAGCAGGTAGTTCAGACTCGAGTACCGGAACTCACCACGAGGACCAGCCCCCTTCGGCGCGTCGAGGGCGGTGACGGCGTCTGTCGCGGAACCCCTTCGGGTCCACTCGTCCGTGACGGTGATGTCGTGCGGCAGCCCGCTGGTGTGATGAACGAGGTCGTCGACGGTCACTGCGGGGTCGGAGAGCACTCGGCGAGCCTGCGGGACCACCTCGACGACAGGGCTTGTGGCGTCGAGAACACCCTCGCGCTCGAGGCCCCTCGCTGTCGCTGCCGCGAACTGCTTCGACACCGACCCCCAGACGAAAGGGGTCGACCCGTCGATGTCGTGACCGTCCCCGTCGACTCCCACGAATGCCGCAGACCGTGCACCGTCGCTGTCGACGATCCGTGCGGCCATGCCCGGTGCACCGATCTCCGAGGCCCACCGAGTGACGAGGCCCTGCAAAGACTCCTCGTCGTGCCCTCGACCGGCCGCTGGGCGGATCGACAGTGCGAGCAGTGTCAGGGCGCCCAGAAACACGGCGACGACTCGTCGTGCCGCGGTCATCGTCGTACTCCCGTCAGCGCTGTGGCCCGGTGCGTGGTGGACCACAACCCGGTCAGCAGCGCTGCTCCCCAGACCGTGAACAGCGGATCCCAGACCACGGCATGCCCGATCATCGCGGTCCGGTCGTACCCGCCGTCGGGCACGATGACGCCGACGAGCACCGCTACCGCGGACACCGTCGACACTGCGCCCCACACGAACAGCGCACCGCCCGCGCACCACCCGCACACGCGGACCTGCCGATAACGGTGGCCGCGGACCCGCTCGGTCACCCACGGGAGGACAGCAGCGCCGGCCTTCACGACAGCGACGACACCGAGCGCAAGACCGCTCGCCACCGGTCGGTCGTCGGCCAGGGTCACCGCCCAGTCCCCCACCGAGGCGAGCTGCCATCGACCTCCCACCGCCCAGTACGCGCTCGCGGCCGCATGCAGCAGCCCGGCTGCCGCAGCGAGGAGAAAGGCCACCGCCGCAGGCATACTCATGCGCGTCGTCTCCGAGGGTGTCTGCACACGATCGACACTAGGAACGTTCCGCTCGCCCGAACATCCGGGAACACCCCGACCCCACCCTGAGACAGACGAGGTCTCGACCGACGAGGGACACCAGGAATGCCGTCTCGGAACCATCCCACCCGCACCAGTCGATCAGCTCAGCACCACGAGTTGCCGCGTCGCCCGCGTCATCGCCACGTAGCGGTCGACGGCGCTGTCCACACCCGGCCCCTCGACGAGGACGACAAGATCGAACTCGAGCCCCTTGACCGACCGTGCGCTCAGAGAACGGATCCGCTCGGTGTCCGGCCGAGCCGGCATACCGATGACGCATGCCACGCCCTCGCCGGCCGCGGCCCACTCGTCGAGAATCGCGTCCAGGTCGTCCACTCCGGCGTGGCGAACGACCACCCCGGTGCTGCGGACCGAACGAGGCACGTTCGCGTCGGGGAGGACCGCTTTGATGACCGGTTCGGCCGCGGCCATGATCTCGGCCGGTGTGCGGTAGTTGACGTCGAGCGTGGACACCGCCACGTCGGTGAATCCGACACGCGCCAGCCGCGCCTCCCAGGATTCCGGGAAACCGCTGTGGGCCTGCGCGCGGTCACCCACCACCGTGAGACTGCCCGACGGGCAGCGGGCACGGATCATCTGCCACTGCGCATCCGTCAGTTCCTGGGCCTCGTCGACGACGACGTGGGAGAACGGACCAGCAAGCCGATCCGGTTCGCCCGTCGGAAACTCGTTGTAGTCCAGCATATTCTGCAAGTCGTCGCCGCGGAGCATCGACATGACACGAAGCTCCGAATCGTCGGACTCGACGAGATCGTCGACCACCGCGCGTCGGCGCGCACGCTCGGAGGCGATCGTCCGGGCACGGCGCACGCGCATTGTCGTCGCCCGTGGGTCTCCGAGGCGGCGACGAGCGACGTCGAGAAGAGGGAGATCCGCAGTCGTCCAGGGCGCACCGAGGTCTCTGCGGACCGCGGCCCTGTCGTCCTCGTCCAACCAGGGCGCGCAATGGCGTAGGTATGCCGGCACGGCCCAGAGGTCGGCGACGAGATCGGGAGCATCGATCACCGTCCACGACGACTCGACGCTGTCGCGAAGCTCGTCGATCGCCCGCAGCGACGACGTCAGCTCGGCGGCCGACACGTCGCCGGCGAGGCGGTCGACGACGATGTCGCTCAGCGCCGCCCAGATCTCCTCTCTCGCATCGTTGTGCGGAGTCTCCGCGTCGGGTGCCGTGAAGGCTTCCGCCCAGTCGGCTGCCCGGAGCAGCACTGCACCCCACTCGGTCTCGACGACCATGTCGTTCGCGGGCGGAGTCTCGTAGAAGCGGATCGCGCGATCGATCATCTCCGTCATCGACGCGGAGCCTTTCACCGCGGCGGCGCGTGGTGAGGCCTCCGCTACTGCATTCCGGCCCTCGGGAACCATCTCGTCGAGCAGGCACACCCGGACGCCGTCCTCTCCGAGATCAGGAAGCACGTCGGCGACGTACGACAGGTAGGGCTCGTGCGGTCCGATCACCAGAACCCCGCCGCGGTGGTGCCCGACCTGCGGATCCGCATACAGAAGGTAGGCCGCACGGTGCAGCGCGACCACGCTCTTTCCCGTTCCGGGGCCGCCGTCCACCACACGCACTCCTCTGGACGGGGCGCGGACGATCGCATCCTGGTCCGCTGCGATGGTGCCCAGCACGTCGCGCATGCGGGACGACCGCGCCGCCCCGAGATCGGCGACGATGGCCGACCGATCGTCCAATGCCACGGCGCCGTCGGGGATCTCAGCGGTGAACACCTCGTCCCAGTAATCGCTCACTCGTCCTCCGGTCCACCGGTAACGACGCCGCCAGGCAACACCCATCGGACGTGCCGGGGTCGCGGCGAAGAACGGTGCTGCTGCTGGTGAGCGCCAGTCGACGAGCAGAGGATGACCGGCCTCGTCGAGGAGTCCGCGCCGCCCGACGTACACCGGCTCCGTTCCGTCCGCCGGCACGAGTCGCCCGAGACACATGTCCCGCCCGACACGACGCACTGCGCGGATCTCGGCGGTGAGTCGATGTGTCTCCAGGTCGCGTTCCATCGCGTCCTGGCCGGATCGGCCAGGGGCGGCGCGAGTCCGGGCGAGGCGTCGTTCGAGATCCGCGAGGGACCGACGCAGGGCCGCGTCGATTCTGGCGAGATGTCGATCATCCGCCGCGATCGAGGCGGGGTCGGCCTTGGCTCGGCGGTGCGGGGGCAGGGCGAACACGGTGTCCACAGGTCGGCTCCGATCGGGGAAACGTGCAGGTCATGGCATCGAGCGAGCCATTCTGCGCCGACCGCGGGGGCTTGCCGCAAGCCCCACCGTGCGCTATATCTTGGAGGTGGAAGGGATCGTTCCCGTCAACGCCGATCGTCGCGCGCCTCGGCCAACCGCCTGATCGCCGACGGCCCCACTCCGTGCAGCGCGGACAACACCGCGAGGTCCGCCGGAAGGTCGAGCACCGTGCGATACCCGGCGTCGATCAGCGCGCCCGTCGCAGGCCTACCGATGCGGACACCGTCGAACACGGGCCCACGATCGGTCGGCGCGTCGTTGGTCATGCTGCTCACCGCCTTCCGCTCCTCGTCATTCTCTGCATGGATCCATTCTGACGCTCCCCATGACGACATAGGCCCGGCTGTCCCCAGAACTCGCCCGGGCACCTGCTGCAGTATTCGCCCAGAGCGCTTTCGCCGGTCCTCACCGATCTCCACGAGCGTCCGAGCCAGGACGATCGGTTACCCGTTCCACGACGCTTCCGGTGCGAATCCGGCGCATACTGTTCGCCATGGCGACCGTGGCAGACCATTTCGTGCAGACCCTGACCGAGAGCGGCGTGACCCACGTCTACGGTCTCCCGGGCGATTCGCTGAACGGCTTCACCGACGCGATCCGCCGGAACGACGGCATGACGTGGCAGCACGTCCGCAACGAGGAGACTGCCGCCTTCGCCGCAGCCGGTGACGCGGCGATCACCGGCGAACTCGCGGTGTGCGCCGGCAGTTGTGGTCCCGGCAATCTCCACCTGATCAACGGGCTGTTCGACGCGCACCGCAGCCGGGTACCCGTGCTCGCGATCGCGGCGCACATCCCGCGCAGCGAGATCGGATCGCAGTACTTCCAGGAAACTCACCCCCAGAACCTCTTTCAGGAGTGCAGTGTCTTCTGCGAGCTGGTCAGTGACCCGGAGATGGCGGAACACGTGTTCGCGATGGCGATGCGGGCGGCGATCGAGGAACGCGGTGTCGCAGTGGTCGTCGTCCCGGGCGAAGTACTGCTGGCGCATGCCGAACAGAGAAAGGCAACCCCGGCCATCCGCGCGACCACGTCTCACCTGCGTCCCGACGATGCCTCGCTCGACGAGGCCGCGTCGATCCTGAACTCGTCCGACAACATCACCATTCTGGCCGGCGCCGGTGTGGCGGGTGCGCATCGACAACTGCTCGAGATCGCCGGCGCGCTGCAGGCTCCTGTCGTGCACGCACTGCGCGGCAAGGAGCACGTCGAGTACGACAATCCCTACGACGTGGGGATGACGGGGCTGCTCGGCTTCGCCTCGGGGTACCGCGCGATCTCGCATGCCGACGTTCTTCTCATGCTGGGCACCGACTTTCCGTACCGCAACTTCTATCCCGACGACGCGAAGATCATCCAGGTGGATATCCGCGGCCAGAACCTGGGCCGCAGAGCGACCCTGGACGTCGGCTTGGTGGGTACCGTCGCCGACACCGTGGACGCTCTGCTCCCCCGTGTCCACGCCAAGACGGACAGCAAGCATCTGGACACATCGGTCAAGCACTACCGCAAGACACGCAAGAATCTCGATTCGTTCGCTGTGGACGACCGGCACCGCACACCCATCCGGCCGGAGTATCTGGCGCGCATGGCGAACGAGCTGGCCGACGACGACGCCGTCTTCACCGTCGACGTGGGGTCGCCTGTCGTGTGGGCTGCCCGGTACCTGACGATGAACGGCAAGCGCCGATTGCTCGGGTCGTTCAATCACGGATCGATGGCCTGCGCGCTCCCGTTGGCGATCGGTGCGCAGACCGCTCAGCCCGGAAGGCAGGTGGTGGCCTTCGCCGGCGACGGCGGGTTGACGATGGGCTTCGGTGAGCTGATCACGTTGATGCAGAGCGGTCTGCCGGTCAAGGTCATCATCTTCGACAATTCGTCGTTGAACTTCGTCGAACTCGAGATGAAGGCTGCCGGCATCGTCAACTACGGCACCGACCTGAAGAACCCCGACTTCGCTGCTGTGGCACAGGCTCTGGGGACGTTCGGCCGACGAGTGGAGAACCCGCAGGATCTGGAGGCGGCTCTGACCGACGCGTTCGCGTACGACGGCCCCGCCGTCATCGACGTCGTCACCGCGGCACAGGAGCTCTCCATTCCCCCCAAGATCACCCTCGAACAGGCAAAGGGGTTCACGCTGTACGGCATTCGGACGATCCTGTCCGGCCGAGCCGACGAACTCGTGGACCTCGCGGACACCAATGTCCGTCGGCGGATCTTCGACTGAGAGCTTTGCTGGCCGGACTGGCGTGATCCGGTGCCACGGTCGTGGTCGACGCGCAACCATGCAGGCGTCGAGTGGTGAAACGTGCGCCCCAACCACGTTCTGCTCTGTGAACGGCGATCAACGGAAACCACGGCCGTCAGGGCTCGACCCGACGTGGCCGACAGACGTCAGGTCACGACGCTGCGCTGACGATCGAGTCGACGACAGAGGCGGGCGCCGACAACGGAGTGAAGCCGTCGCCCAGGATGCGCCGGCACCCGTCGAGTTCGATATGGACGTCGATCATGACCAACTCGTCCCCGATCGTGGACTGCGTCGAGGTGGTCGCCAGCGACGTCGCGCGTTCACCGCAGGGACCGGCGGGCTCGACGTCGATGAGGGCGGCGTTCCAGTCGAGGTACGGCTCGGATTCGTACCGATCCGCCCCGGTGAACATCAGATCGGGTCCGGCGGTGTCGAAGCGGCAGAACCCGGACGGTGTCAACGTCAGGTCTAGTAGCGACCGAGACCCCGGCACCGGTGTCGAGACGATCGGCGAGCACGAGTAGAAGTAGGTGATCCCGGCAGCATCGAGGCGGACGCGGTGTTCGGTGGCCTCTACCTCCGGGAGCTCGAGAATCTCGGCGAGCCCCAGGGTGTTGTCCAGGCCGCAGTCACCACGCGGGTACGACGTTTGTACGGCGCGGCCGTCCACGTCGACGAGCCACATGTCGACCGGCGCCGCAGCGAGCACGGACGCCAGACATTCGGCGTCGAAGATCGAGCGACGGGTGGGCGGCCCGTTCAGCTCCCGCACAGCGCTGCCGAAGTCCCCGGCGTAGCGGCGTTCGACGTAGGTCACGGTCCCGTCGGCCTCGACGTGGTCTCCGATACCGATGTCGCACACCACGGCTGCCACCGGCTCGAACCCCTCGGGCACCGTGCCCCGCGCCGAACGGGGAGCGACGCTCTGCTGCGGCGGCGGGGCCGCGAGATAGCCGCCGACGTCCTGTGGCAACGCGCAGACGAAGCGATCGGCCGAACCGATCTCGGCGACCGACCTCGGCTCAGGATTGGTCAGGACGCCGTAGGACGCGAGAGCAATCGTCACCACCAGAAACAACGCGAGTCCCACGTGTCGACCGGTCTTGGCCGGAAGCATCCCACCTCGCGCAGTCGCGGTGAGTGTCGTCGAAGACGACTCAGCGGTAGCTGACGAGGCGTCTCGAGGACCAGTGGATCACTGCCAGGCGGGGACGTTGTGGCGATGCAGCGAGCGTATACGGCACTGCAGGCGCAGCGCCGCGATCTCGGGCGCCGACAACGCCTGCGTCACCGTCGGGTCTCCGCTGTCGAGGACACGAGCGAGCCGCTCGTGGAACTGATACCCGGGGACACCGAACGTCACGAGGATCTCCTCGTCAGGACCGCCGCCGTAGGGCAACCACCGACGCGCGAACTCGATCATCCCGCGAAGGCCCTCGGCCTGACTCGTGCTCATCGCACCATCATCGCGGCCGACGAGCCGTCCCACCCGGCGGTGAGCCGAGTCGACACCCGCTGTTCACCGCACCGCCACTCCGGCTACCCGCGGAGCGGGCACCCCTCACTCGGCGCAGCCCCACCACGATCCGACCCGAGGAGCCCCCCGATGTCCTACATCCTCTTCGACACCCTGCTCCCCTACCTCGGTGAGCACACCGCCGCGTACTGGGCTCAGCTGCTGGTGATCACCCCGGTCTGATCGGAACCGTTCACGGCGGCAACCCATTGGGACAACCGATGATCCACCGTTCGTTCACCAATGCTCGGTACCAATGAACAGGCATTCCTGCCACCACCACTCGACCACGGGAGCTCCCATGATCACCGACCTCGCAAGCTTCGTCGACTTCCTTGGCGCCCTGTCCGACATCTTCGGCGGCAGCGGCGACTTCCTCGACGGACTCAGCTTCTTCAGCTGACACACCCCGGGCCGATCTGATCCGCGCTGCAGCAAGCGCGATGCGATCGGTGAATGTCCGCACCGTGCACGGTCGCCCACGTTCTGGGCGGCCGTGTACTGCTGTGCGACAGGTGGTGTCAGTGCGGTGCGACGGAGCGCAGTGCCTCTCGTGCGTTGCGCTCGACGAGCAGCGGCACGAAGTCGCGCACCGAGCGTCCCTCGAAGCGGGCATACTCGGCCGCCACGGTCTGTTCGATGTCGTGTCGGCTCACCCCGGGCAGGGCGGCGGTGAGCCGGTCCTGCACCGCCGCGAGATGCTCCGATTCGTTGGTGGTTGTCATCTACTCAGAATCGACCTCGTATCGGGACCGAGTCAACGTTTCGACGATATTGTTCGCAGCAGTAACGATCACTCGGCAATGAGCGCGAACCTCGTGCGCAGGTTCTCCGACTGCCGGGTCACTTCGCGTGCTTTTCGCTCCGAGAATCCGACTGTGCTGCAGTTGCCGTTGCTGCCGCACCCAGACTCGGGCACGCCTCATCCAGCACAGTCCAACCACGTCCGGAGCGCTGCGG
Organism: Rhodococcus sp. NBC_00294; assembly: GCF_036163995.1. Classification (NCBI taxonomy): domain Bacteria; kingdom Bacillati; phylum Actinomycetota; class Actinomycetes; order Mycobacteriales; family Nocardiaceae; genus Rhodococcus; species Rhodococcus sp. NBC_00294. The sequence goes on along the minus strand of NZ_CP108043.1, from coordinate 2,226,354 downwards.
CAAACTCGATGGGCCGGCCCGTCTGACCGTACTCACCACCGAGAAACCCCTGGTGTCCGCCGGGGAAGACGACAGCGTCCTGGCCCAACAGACGGGCCACCGCATACGCTGCACGACCGGCCATCTCGCCGTCCTCAGGCCCACCGGACTCTTCGCCTACCGCGATGACGATGCGAGTCGACGCTGCCGTCAGACGCTCCACGTCGGGCACGTAATCGACGCCCAGGCCACGCATGTTCGACATCAGCGGATCGGTACGAGAACCGTCGTCCTCGGTCGGGAGTCCGAACTGCGCCGGGTCCGGCGCCGGCCCTGCGAGGTACGCGTCGTCGACAGGACCGCGGTGCATCACCAGGCGGATGAACTCGGCCATCGCCGGCCCCGTCCCCGCCGCGTCGTAGGACTCCACCATGTGCGTGCAGGCAGCCGAGATGTGGTTGTGGTCAGCGAGTGCACCACCGGCGGGTGGCTCGTGGGCGACGAGAGTTCGGATCGCGCCCGGCCGGCGTTCGACGCAGACGAGGGCGTTGACCGCGCCGCCGCTCGACGCGAACACGTCGACAGGTCCGGACCCCAGCGCTGTGATCAACGCATCCAGATCGTCGGCGTGCTGCCACGGCGTGACCGCAGCCGTGGGTTCGCCACAGACGCTGCGGCCGGTGTTGCGTGGGTCGTAGGTCACGACCGGTCGATCGATGAAATGCGTACGGAGCGTGGTGAACCCACTCGCATCCATCGGTGAACCGATGAGCAACAGGGGTGTATCCGAGGTCAGTGGACCATGGACGTCGTAGGTGATGGTGGCGCCGGAAACGGCGAGCGTGTGTGTAGTCATGCCGTGTCGCCTCGGGTGCGCTGCCGAACTCATCACCGGACAGGCACGCCGTGTCGACGTCACATCGGCACCTCGCCGTCAGACCTGTGGTCCACGGTCTCGAAAAAAGTAGTGAGTAGCATCTGAAGCAGAAGGGACTCGAACCCCGGACCCAGTGACTGTCCCCGGCCGAACTCGGAAATCCAGTGGGACCATGAATCCCACCTCAGTAGCGTGGATCAAGAGTCACATTGACCATGTGGGACCATCACGGTTCCGATGAGACCGCAATAGAAGTCGGGAATCATTGCTGTCAGGTACCCCGGTCGCACGGGCAACGGCTTTCATGACGAGACGGCGCACAACCTTGTAGGTGAACGACGAGGCGGACGAGGACGCAAGGGCAACCGCGCACACGGGCACCTCACCGAATTTGTGCCGCTGCACACCCTCGAGCTGCGCATTCATCGCTAATCCGAGCTCGTGTACCGTCCCCGCCATGCCGACGCACCATCGATCGGTCGACGGCAATGCCGACCAAGTGGGCCACGACTCGGGAACGGATCCGCACATGCCACTCTCCACCGGACGCGAACGCCAGAACCACATCTACACAGCGGGGGTGGCCGGACGAACACCGACTGTTCCCACGGATTTCCCTGGATTGGAACGGCGTGCACTCACGAAGATGTCCGACCGAGCGCGTGCCTACATTGCGGGTGGGGCCGGCTCCGGCACCACGATGGACAACAACCGCCGCGCTCTCGACCGATGGAACATCGTGCCTCGGGTCCTTCGGGACGTGTCTGCGAGAACCACCGAAAGCGAACTCCTCGGCCTCACACTTCCGGCACCCGTGTTGTTCGCTCCGGTCGGAGCCGGGGGCGCAGTGCATCGACAGGCAGATCTGTTGATCGGCCAAGCCGCCGCCACACTGGGACTTCCCTACATCTTCTCCAACCAGGGGTCCGTCGCGATGGAGGAGGTCGCTGCCGGCATGGACCGGATCGCGCCCGGGTCCCCGAGGTGGTTCCAACTCTACTGGTCGACCGACGACGACCTGGTCGATTCCCTGCTCACGCGGGCCGAGCGCTCCGGTGCCAGTGCCGGCCGAGCGGCCCAGGGTGGCTGCTGCCGCTGCCCGCGCCTCCATCGCCATCCGCGAGCGAAGCGGACGAGAGGTACCGCAGTGGCTTCGCGACACTGCTGCCGGCCGTCCCACCACGCCACCGCCTGATCTGACCTGACCTTCCAGCGGTGCAGCGGCTGCGTGGGAGGTGAACATCAACTGGCGCAGCGGACGTAGAACACTTGTCTTTCGCTGTGGCGTTGCTCGGGGAACCGACCGATCAGTGCGCTCAGCCCGAGAAGGGCTGTACACGGTCCATCCGTCGCTGCGGCGTATCGCCGCCGTCTCGATACCACGACCTCGAAGCTGAGAGGCTCGGTCATGGAGTGTTTCTCCCGGCTCGGTAGAGGTAGCTGTGTCTGGCTGTACTGCGCGAGGCGGTGCTCGTCGAGCTGGGTTGTGTTCTTGTCCCAGTTGCCGCCCCGGGTGCCAGGTTGCGGGGCGGCATAGCCGTCGAGTGTCAGTAAAGGTCCGGGGTGCAAGTCCCTGTGGGCGCACCACAGAGGGCCCCTGATCAGCAGCCGTGCCGATCAGGGGCGCGGAGAGGTGGGTAGCCCTGGGAACAGTTTCTCGGTCGAGATGGTTGACTTGTAAACTAAACCAGGGTCGACGTCGTGGCCCCGACCGAGAGGTTCAGCAATGCATGTAGGTGTGGACAGCTTCGTGTCCTCCGTGACCGACCCGACCGACGGCCGCGTGATCGGCGCTGCCGAGCGAATGGAGCACCTGCTCGAGGAGATCACCCTCGCCGACCGGGTGGGTCTTTACTCGTTCGGGATCGGCGAGCACCACCGCAGCGAGTACTTCGATTCCGCTCCATCGATCATCCTCGCGGCCGCGGCAGCTCGCACGGAACGAATCCGGCTGGGCAGTGCGGTCAAGGTACTCAGCGCGGACGATCCGGTGCGAGTTTTCCAGGAATTCGCCACCCTGGATTTGATCTCGAAGGGGCGGACGGATCTGGTCGTGGGCCGCGGCTCGTTCACCGAGTCGTTCCCCCTGTTCGGTCTGGACCTGGCCGACTACGACTCGCTGTTCATCGAGAAGCTCGAGCTGCTGCTGCAGATCCGGGACAACGTCGAGGTGACGTGGTCGGGCAAGCACCGGCCGGCGCTGACGCGGCAGAGCATCTATCCGCGTCCGATGCAGGATCCTCTGCCGATCTGGGTGGGTGTCGGCGGCAGTCCCGAATCATTCGCTCGCGCAGGTCTGTTGGGGTTGCCGCTGATGATCGCGATCATCGGCGGTGAGCCGCGCCAGTTCGCGCCGCTCGTCGATCTGTACCGCCGCGCGGGTGCGCAGGCAGGTCATGCGCCGGAGAAATTGAAGGTGGGCCTGCACGTGTTCGGGTTCGTCGCGGAGAGCACGCAGGCGGCGGCGGACACCATCTACCCCGGGTGGAACGAGATGTTCACGAAGATCTCGCGGGAGCGAGGATTCGCGCGACCGACCCGAGCGCAGTTCGATGCCACGTCCGGACCTAACGGTGCCTTTTTCATGGGTGACCCGCAGACGGTGGCCGACAAGATCGCGCGAGTGGGCGAACAGCTCGGCGGTGTGGATCGGCTGTCCCTGCAGATGACCAATCCCCGCTTGGCTCACAGTGATCTGCTCCGCGGCATCGAGCTACTGGGAACGGAGGTCGCACCGCTGGTGGCCGATCTCTGACCGTGGGCTTGATCATGACGAGCTAGCGGACCTACGGCCGGTTCTGCGGAATTGCTCGGGCGCGTTCGATCTCGATTCCCAGCCCACGTAGATTCCGTGGATCTTCGCCCGCCGTCCAAGTTCGGACGGCGGGCTCTGACGCGAGATTGCATTATGCCCCGCCCGGAAAATATTCGATTCACAGTCGCCGATCCCTCGACCGGTAGGGCCGGCCTTGTCTCAGGTGCCGGGTGAAGAATCGGTCCGCCTCGTCGCTGGCGTATTCGGGGACGCCGACGTGCCCACCCTAATCGGCGTGCAACATTCGGTGGTGGTCCACAGTGCGGTGATGAGCTCGTCGCCCCCGGTCGAGTCGGAGATCGGAGTTCGACGGTGTAGATGTACGGCAGGGGCGCTCCCACGATGCACAGCAACCCCCACTCCGCCCGGGGGACGATGTCGCCGTCCGAACTCTCTGTAGCGGACGGTGGCACCCCAGGCGTCGCAGTGGGCGCGAGAAGCCTGCACCGCAGGTCATTGGACCCGGTACAGACAACTTTGCAGCCGCCTGAGCAGGCACAATGCGTCGTTCGATATTGCCGCGGAGAAGACCCGAAACCTCGAGTTTCGAGTTGCAGTCATGCATAAGTAGTGAGTGGCACCGAAACCAGAAGAGCCCCTGACCAGCTAGCTGCTGATCAGGGGCCCTTTGTGGTGCGCCCACAGGGACTCGAACCCCGGACCCAGTGATTAAGAGTCACTTGCTCTACCAACTGAGCTATAGGCGCATGGTCGGAGCGGCTCGCGCTCCTCGGTGCGTGAAAGACATTAACACCTGGCGCGCAGGGAGTGAAATCGAGTCATTGACCTGCGCAGATGCTCAGCTGACGATCTTGCGGATCACCAGGATGGCGACGACGGCGCCGACGCCGATGAGCGAGAACTTCACGGCGGGCTCGTTGAGGGTGCCCACGACGCTGCGCTTGGTGTTCTCGACCAGCCGCTTCGGGTTGGCGCGCACGCTGAGCTCGTCCAGCGTCGACGCGAGCTGGTCGCGTGCGGTCTCGATGTCGCGCTCGATGTTGTCGGTGTTGCGTGCCACGAAAGCCCTCCCGGCTGGACGAAGATGCAGAACTTCTGCGGTCGCCTCAGAGCCTAGAGCACGACGCCCGGCGCGCCTGCCCGGCTCGGACGAGTCGGCTAAGTTTGGCATCGTGACCACGACCTCGAGACTGTCCGCAGGCGACGCTGCTCCCGCCCTGTCCCTCCCCGACGCCGACGGCAACACCGTGTCGCTGGCGGACTACGCCGGCCGACGCGTGGTCGTCTACTTCTACCCCGCCGCGGCGACGCCGGGGTGCACGAAGCAGGCGTGCGACTTCCGCGACAGCCTGGCGCAGCTCAACGATGCGGGCCTCGAGGTGATCGGGGTGTCGCCGGACAAGCCCGCCAAGCTGGCGAAGTTCCGCGACGACGAGGGCCTCACGTTCCCGCTGCTCTCCGATCCGGAGAAGTCGACCCTGCAGGCGTGGGGAGCGTTCGGCGAGAAGTCGATGTACGGCAAGACCGTCACGGGCGTCATCCGCTCGACGTTCGTCATCGACGCCGACGGCAAGGTCGAGGTGGCTCAGTACAACGTGAAGGCCACCGGCCACGTCGCCAAGCTCATCCGCGATCTGAAGCTCTGAGCCGCCACTGCTCGGGCAGGCGGCTCAGGAACGCTGCTTCGGCCACCGCGATGGTCTCGATCTCGCTGGGGTCGACGCTCTCGTTCGGTGCGTGAATGGTCGACAGCGGCTCCTCGACGCCCATGAGGACGATCTCCGCGTCCGGAACCGCGCGCTGCAGCGCGGTGCACAGCGGAATGGAACCGCCCTGCCCGGCGAACTGCACGGGCTCGCCGTAGGCGTCGCTCAACGCGGTCATCAGCGTGCCGTACGCCGGGCCGTCCGTACGGGCGGCGAAGGGTGATCCGACGGCATCCGGCGTGACCGTCACCCGCGCGGACCACGGCGCCGCATTCGTCAGGTGAGTGACGAGCAGATCACGCGTCTTCTCGGCGTCCATGCCGGGCGGTACGCGAAGTCCGATGCGCGCGGACGCGCGAGGCACCACGGCGGCGGCGCTTCCCACCACGGGTGGGCAGTCGATGCCCATGACGGTGACGGACGGCCGGGCCCAGAGATGGTCCGCGATGGACCCGCTCCCGGTGAGCTCCACACCGTCCAGCACGCCCGCATCCGTCCGGAAACGCTCGACCGGATACTCGGCACCGTCCCACACGCCGGAACCGTCCACCCCGTCGATGGTGGTGTCGCCGTTGACGTCGTGCAGCGTGGCGAGCATCGCCACGAGGGCCACCAGTGCGTCGGGCGCGGGCCCGCCGTACATCCCGGAATGCACTGCGCCGCGGAGTGTCTCGACGTCGACCCGAACAATCGCCATGCCGCGCAGCGACGTCGTCAGCGTCGGCGTTCCGACGGCGATGTTGCCCGTGTCGCCGATGACGATCACATCTGCGGCGAACAGCTCGGGACGGTCGCGCACCAGGTCCTCGAGGCCACCGGTCCCGGTCTCCTCCGAGCCCTCGCACACCACCACGATGCCCACCTCCGAGTCGGAGCCGAGCGCACGGAGCGCCGCGAGGTGCATCAGCACGTTGCCCTTGCAATCGGCCGAACCGCGGCCGAACCAGCGACCGTCCCGATCGGTCAACTCGAAAGGCGCGCTGTTCCACAGCGACTCGTCGCCCGCAGGCTGGACGTCGTAGTGCGAGTACAGCAGGACTGTCGGAGCACCGTCCGCAGCGCGGCGCCGACCGATGACAGCCGCCGATCCGTCGGACGTCTCGTGCAACTCCGTGTCTTTCACGCCGGCGTCGCGGAATGCGTCCCGCACCCACTCCGCGGCGGAGCGGCACTCGGACGGCGGCGCCTGCTCGGGATCGGCGATGGAGCGAAAGGCGACGAGGTCTGCCAGTTCGGCGCGCACTCTCGGCATGCTCGCACGCACGCGGTCTCGGAGCTCGGACAACTGCGCATCGGTACCAGAGGTCATGGAAAACAGTCTGGCACCTCGACACGTCGACCTACTGCGGGAACTCCTGGTTCAGCCACTGCCCGGTCTGCTGCCAGTGCTTCGCCCACGCCTCGTCCTGCAGCTGCTGCGGGGACTTGTTCGGATCCTGCTCGGGCACCGGGACGGTGAACTGCGGAGCGGGTACCGCACTGGGAGAGGACGACTGCTGCTGTGGCGGCGTGGTGGTCCACGGCGTGGGCGCCGGCGCAGCGGCGGTCGGCGACCAGGGTGCTGCCGACGGCGCGGTCCAGTCGGAGGCCGCGGCGTCTGCTGCGGCGTCCTCTGTCGGAACCGGCGCTGCCGGAGCAGCGGGGGCCGGCGACGCGGCCGGAGCAGCGGGAACCACCGGTGCCGCGACTGCGGGAGCATCTGCCACCGGGGACGCGGAGCCACCGTTCGGGGCCTGCTGCTCCGCGGCGGTGTTCTGGGGCACGCTGTCCGATCCACCGGACATCACGGCAGCGGTACCGATGCCCGCCGCGACCAGCGCTGCTGCGGCGGCAGCGCCGGCGAACCCGACGAAACGGCGCGAGCGGCGACCGGTGGGAGCGACGGACGCGGCCGTCACCACCGGGATGGCCTCGGTCCGAGCATCGTCGATCGGATCGACGACAGCAGGCGCCACGACGGCGGGGAACACCTCGGTGTCGGTGTCGGACGACGTCGTGGGAGGAACGGCCTTGTCGACGGGCGTGACCTCGTCGGCGGACGCGACTCGGGGGCGAGCAGCCGCGGCGGCGGCACCTGCCACACCGGCACGTGCCGCTGCGGACTTCGAGATCGGCGACGCGGACGCGCCCGACTTCACGACGCCGGACTTCCCCGCACCGGTCGCAGACCGGCGTACAGGCTTGGCCGGGACGGGACGCGTCGGGCGCAGAGGTGGGCGGGCTGCCGCTGCGGCGGCGGCGACAGCGGAGGGTGTGGTCCGCTGCCAGGGCGCGACATCGTCGGCAGGAGGAGTGGCGTCGTCGTCGAGTGTCGCGCCGGCGGCGGGCGTGTCCGCGACGACCGGGGTGGGAGAGTCGAAGACGGGAACACCGAACGCGAGTTCGAGGATGGGCGGAGCCACGTCGATGTCAGCGGCAGCGCCCGAGGTCACGACGGACATGACACAGGCGTCGGCGACGTCCACCAGGTCCCACAGCATCGGCACCGTCAGCCCGATCTGCTCGGGCGAGAAGTCCTCGAGGTCGATCGACTCGGCGACGCCGAGGTCCGACCCGTCGATGGGAGACAGCAGGGACGCCGTCACCGTGGACCCGTCCAGGTGATACAGCAGAACGGCGGAGACCACGGTGGTGTCACCACGGGTCTCGGGTGCGCTGCTGTCGCGGGGGGTGTCGTTCATGATGTGCCTCCTCTTCTCGAAGACGAACCGGAAGCCGACACAGCCGTCGTGACTCCCCCGAGACCGGCCTGAACGATCGACTACTTGCTCCGTCAGTGAACGATGCGTCTTGTAACAGTCTCTAAACATACCGTAAGTTCATATTGAATGCGGCCGAACGGTAGCTCACTGTTCGAGAACGGTGGGTCGACCGATACTGTTGGTGACGTGGAGTCGACCGACGGAGCACCGGGGCGCAGCACCCCGATCACCGAGGAGACAGCGCACGAACAGGGCCTTCACGACGAGACCGATGTCCGCGACGGGGCCGACACCAGCGAGAACGCGGACGAGAACGAGCCCGTCGAACTGCTCCCCCGCCGCCGCCCCACCCAGGAGCGCAGCAAACGGAAGTTCGACGCGTTGTTGACGGCGTCGCGCGAACTGTTGACCGACGTGGGGTTCGAGTCGTTCACGTGCGAGGAGGTCGCGGCCCGCGCCGGGCTGCCCATCGGCACGCTGTACCAGTTCTTCGCCAACAAGTACGTCATCGTGTGCGAACTGGGTCGCCAGGATCTCGCAGGCGTGCGCCAGGAGTTCGCCGATTTCGACGGGGAGGTTCCGTCACTCGACTGGCTACGCTTCCTCGACGACTTCCTGGACCATCTCTCCAGCCTGTGGACGTCGGATCCGTCCCGACGCGAGGTGTGGTTGGCGATGCAGTCCACCCCGGCCACACGCGCCACCGGCATGATCCACGAGAAGGCGTTCGCCGCCCAGGTGGAGCGGGTGCTCGCACCGCTCACACCCCGCACCCCACGTGCCCGCCGCAACCTCATGGCCGAGGTGCTCGTGCACGTCGTCTACTCCATGCTCAACTTCTCGGTGCAGGACGGTCAGAGTCACGCCGACGCCGTCGCCGAGCTGAAGCGCCTGATGGGCGCCTACCTGTTGGTGGCAGAAAAGGAGAGCCGACGCTGATCGCGTCGGCTCTCCTCTTCTCCGTCATTCGTCTGACGATCACTCCTCGAGGATCGCCACCGCTCCCGCCATGTCGCCGTCGTGGGTCAGCGACAGGTGGATCTTGACCGTCGGCAGGAACTCCGCGGCCATGCCGTGCAGCTTGATCGACGGACGTCCCCACGCGTCGTTGACGACCTCGATCAGCGGGTACGGGTTGTCGCCGATCTGGGGCGCACGAGCGAAACGTGATGCGGCCCAGGCCTTCAGCACCGCTTCCTTCGCGGCCCACCGCGCGGCGTAGTGCCGCGCGGGATCCGCACTGCGCGTGGCGGCGTGGCGGCGCTCGCCGGCAGTGAAGCTGTCGCGGACCATGGTGGTCCCGACCTTCTCCATCTGCTCGGCGAACTCCGAGACCGACACCAGATCCAGACCGACTCCCAGGATGCTCACTCGGCCACCGTACGGTAGACGTCGTCCGCGCCGAGGCGAGAATCTTCGCTCAGCAGCAGATCGATCTCGAGCTCGTGCTTCGCATCGCTCGACGTGCCGTCGTGGCCCAGTCGGCGATCCTCCGGACGCTCGTACAGCGAGGATCCGCCGCACATCGCCTCCATCAGCCGCCGCTTGCCGGCCACCACACGTGCCTGCGCCTTCGCCGTGTACTCCTCGCGCTGCGCGGCCGGAACCGCCTCGAGGAACGCCTGCGGGTGCACCACGGCGATGATGCCGGACACATGGCCGAAGCCGAGGCTGGTCAGCAGACCGGCCTTGAACGGCAGCCGCTCCCCGAAGCGCAGCGGTTCGCGTACCCAGACCAGGTTCTCGAACTCGGTCATCGTGTCGTCGACGCAGTCGAGACTGCGGTTCGGCGGCACGACGCCCTCGGCCAGCACCTGGCAGAGACCGATCAGCTGGAAGGCGGCAGCGCCGCCCTTGCTGTGTCCGGTCAGCGACTTCTGCGAGACCACGAAGAGGGGGTTGCCCTCCGTGCGGCCCAGTGCTCGGGCCAGACGCGTGTGCATCTCCGCCTCGTTGGGATCGTTCGCGTTGGTCGACGTGTCGTGCTTGGAGACGATCGCGATGTCGTCCGCGGAGACGCCGAGTGCGCTGAGCGACAACGCCATCGCCGAGTCCTGACCGCCGCGGGCAGCGCCGAGGGCGCCGAGACCGGGAGCCGGGATCGACGTGTGCACGCCGTCACCGAAGGATTGCGCCCATCCGACGACACCGAGGACGGGGAGGCCCATCTCCAGAGCGAGGTCACCGCGAGCCAGCAGAATCGTTCCGCCGCCGTGCGACTCGACGAAGCCGCCGCGTCGACGGTCGTTGGCTCGGGAGAACCGGCGATCCGAGATGCCCTTGGCGTGCATCGCCGAGGCCTCCGCCGTCGCCGACATGTCGCCGAAGCCGATGATGCCCTCGGTGCTGAGGTCGTCGAACCCGCCGGCCACGACGAACGTCGCCTTGCCGAGCCGGATCTTGTCCACGCCCTCCTCGACCGAGACCGCCGCCGTGGCGCAGGCCGCGACCGGGTGGATCATCGCGCCGTAGGACCCGACGTACGACTGCACCACGTGCGCCGCAACGACGTTCGGCAGCGCTTCCTGCAGGATGTCGTTCGCACGAGCGTCACCCAGAAGGGTGTCGATGTACAGCGAGCGCATCGACTCCATGCCGCCCATACCGGTGCCCTGCGTATTGGCGACCAGCGAGGGGTGCGTCCAGCGCATGAGCTCGGACGGGGTGAAGCCGCTGGTGATGAACGCGTCGACCGTGCAGACGATGTTCCACAGCGCGACCCGGTCGATGGAGCTCGCCATGTCCGGCGAGATGCCCCACTTGGTGGCGTCGAATCCCGTGGGGATCTGACCACCGACCGTGCGCGTCAGCTTCATCTGACGCGGTACGCGGATCTCGGTGCCCGCCTTGCGCGTGACCTGCCAGTCACCCTCCGCGTTCTGGTTCACGACCGTCCGCTCGGGATCGGCACCGACGAAGGCGCGTGCCTCCGCCTCGCTGCCGACGACGAACGTCAGATCGTTGTCCAGGAACACCGAAGTGAGCAGCGGCGCGGTGTTGTTCACCATCGCGCCGTCGTCCTCGTACTGCCGGATACCGCAGCGTTCGACGACCGTGTCGTGGTACCGGTCGGCGATCTCCGCCTCGGGCACCAGATCGCCCGACTCGGCGTCGTACCACCCCGGCTTGGGATCGTTCTCCCAGACCACCAGACCGGTGTTCCACGCGAGTTCGAGAACGCCTGCCGCCGAGAGCTTCTCGTCGACCTCCATCTCGAAGCGGGTGCGTGCGCTGCCGTACGGCCCGAGCTCGCCCGTTCCGACGATGACGACCATCTCGGACGGCTCGATGTCCAGAGCGGTCCACGCGGGTGCTGCGGGCTGCTCGTCGAGCCGCGGCGGCGCGGGAAGCGCGTCGACGGTGGCGAGTGCCTCGGCGACGGCGTCGTCCGCGACGGCCTCGTCGGCCGCCTGCTTGGCGAGTGCGGCCAGATCGAGGCCCGCCTCGGCGAGGCCGCCGGTGAGATCGACCTCGAGCGGTGCCTGCGCGGCGGCGGTCCGGGACTCCTCGTCGCAGGTGGCGAGCAGCTGCTCGGCCATCTCCGCCGTGGACCAGGTGCGCACACCGGCTGCCTCGGCAGCGTTGGCCACCGGGTCGTTGTGACCCATGAGGCCGGTGCCGCGGACCCAACCGATACGGGCGTGCACCAACGTGACTCGCTCGGCCCAGGTGCGCTCCGCCTTCCAGCGGTTCACCACGGCGTCGAGCGCTGCCTTGGACTCGCCGTAGGCACCGTCGCCACCGAACAGTCCACGGTTCGGCGAACCGGGAAGTGTCACGTGCAGACGGGTGTCGACGTCGCGGTCGTGACCGATCTTCGACAGACCACCGATGAGACGCTCGACCGACCAGAGCAGGACGCGCATCTCCATCTCGGCGCGGGCACCGGCGTCGGACAGCTCGCCGGCGACCCGCGGTGCCGCGAAGGGGAACAGCATCGTCGGGGTGACGGCGGGCTTGACCAGCTTCTTCGCGCCACCGGCCGAATCGATCTGGTCGCTGCCGATCCACTCGATCAGGGCATCGACGTCGGCGTACGAGGCCATGTTCGCCGGGACCACCCAGAGGGCTGCTCCCGCAGTGGCATTCGTGCGGTAGAGCTCACGGTAGAACCCGACTCGGCTCTCGTCGAGACGCGAGGTGGTGAGGAACACGGTCGCACCGCCGGCGAGCAGTTCCCCGGTCACCGCAGCGGCGATCGAGTTCTTGCTGGCGCCGGTGACGACCGCGACCTGTCCGGTCCAGCGGGTCGACGCCTCGGTCGACTGCGCCGCAGCCGACGCGATGGCGCCGTAGGTGGCCGCCAGGTCGCCGCGCCCCTGGGCGTCAGCCTTCTGCTGCCACCAGCTCGCCTGGGACGCGACCGCCGTACCGGTTCCGGCGAAAGTGTCGACAGCGAGTGCCTGAGCCTTCTCGTCCCCCAGCCACAGCCGGGCGAGATCCTCACGCGCACTGGCCCAGCGGTCGTCGATCAGCACCGCCTTGCGGGCGTCGAACGACGGAGCGACCAGACGCGGCCAGTCGGTGCCGAGCTCGGTGGACACCAGGTCGACCAGCTCGGCCTCGCTCGCGTCCGCCTCGGGCAGAGTGAGGTTCTCGGCGAATCCGAGCTGTTCGAGGACGAGTCGGGCCGCCGAGGCCAGCACTCCGCTGCGCCCGGTTATGTTCTCGGTGAACTCACCCAGGGCGGCCGCGTCGACGGTGCCACCGCCGCCGCTGCCCCCACTGGAGGGCATGGACACCTGGATGCCGCGTCGCTGACCGACCGCAGTCACGGCTGCGTCGATGACCGCGTCGACCGCGGCACCGTCGGCGACGGCACCGTCTGCGAGACCACCGAGGTCGCCGCCGCGGATCGATGCGCCGTCCCTGGTGCCGAGAGCGACCTCGGCGGTGACGTGGTGGGCCCACCCGTCACCGAGCTGCCACACCTTGGCGACGCGCTCCGCGATGGAGCCGGGACGACGTCCCGACGGTCCGAACACCTTGCGCAGGTGATCGTTCACCGAGTCGCTGAGCACCGGCCCGAACGGACGGTAGGTACGTGCCAGCTTGTTGACGGTGCCGGCGAGGGCACCCATGTCGGCGTCGGCCGCGCCGTCGATCGCACCGAGCGACAGCTCGGAACCGAGATCGACGAGCAGCTGGTTACGCCGGGACGAGACGCCGTCGCACAGTGCCTCGATGGTGTCGGCGGGGCCGATCTGATCGATGCGGAGCTTGGTCCACAGGGCGATCAGCACGGTCGTGGCGTCCGACGCCGTGAACGCGATGTCGTCGGGACGCGGCCCACCGGCCGGTGCCGCGGGAGCAGCGACCGGGGCGGCGACGGCTGCCGGGGCAGCCGCCGGATCTGCAGCGGGAGTCTCGGACTCGGGCTCGTCCACCATCTCCGGATCGGTGTCCGTGGAGAAGACGACGGCCGCGTCGCGCTCGATGTTGAGCACCTCGACGGGGTGGCCGATGCGACCGGGCAGCTTCAGCGTGTTGGTCGCCAGGTTGGCCACCGTGGGAACGGATCCCAGACCCACCTCGACGAAACGCTCGATGCCCAGTCCGCCGTCCGACTCGTCGGCGAACAGCAGGTCCTGCGTCTCGATCCACCGGACCGGGCTGGCGAACTGCCATGCCAGCAGCTCGGTCAGGATCACGCGGCACAGATCGGCCGGGCGGGCGGCCCAGTCGTCCCACCGACCCAGGACGTCGGCCAGCGGCTCGGACGGCACCAGGTCGGCGATCTCCTGCACGAAGTCACGATCGAGCGTGAACAGACGCGGAACCAGGTTGGGGATGTAGCGGCCGACGAGGATCGACGGGTCGATCGTCTCCGGGAGCAGCTCGAGGAGACGGGCCCGGAAGTCGTCCACACCGCCGCGCAGAACGGTGGAGTGGAACGGGACGTCGATGCCGGGGACCAGGATGAAGGCCCGCTTGCCGCCGAACTCGGCACGGCGACGGTCGATCTCGCGCTCGAGCTCCTCGAGACCCGCGACGGTGCCGGCGATGGCGTACTGGGAGCCGCGCAGGTTGAGGTTGACCACCTGCAGGAACTCGCCGGTGCGCTCACCGATGGACTCGACGAATCCGATGACGTCGTCGTCGGCGAGGCCGACCTGGGACGGACGGATAGCGGCCATGCGGTACTGGCTGCGGCCCTTCGCATCACGCGGGACCAGCTGGTGCATGGCGGAGCCGCGCTGGAAGACCACTTCGAGGACGGCCTCGAGCGGCAGGACCCCGGCGACGGCGGCGAGAGCGTTGTACTCACCGACGGAGTGGCCGGCGAGGAACGAGTCCTCGACGAACGCGCCGGACTCGCGGAGCTCGGCCACCTGGGCGACACCGAGCACGGCCATCGCGACCTGGGTGAACTGGGTCAGGTGCAGGACGCCGTCGGGATGACGGTGGGTCACTCCCCTGGCCCGCAGCTCGGTCGGATTGTCCCGCACGACAGCGAGAATGGAGAAGCCGAGGGCAGCGCGGGTGTGCTTGTCCGCACGCTCCCAGATCTCACGGGCGGCCTTCGAGCGAGCCCGTGCGTCGAGTCCCATACCCGGCTGCTGTATGCCCTGGCCCGGGAACGCGTAGACCGTCTTCGGTGCGGCGATGCGGCCGGTGGCCATCATGACCATGTCGCCGTCGACCTTGCAGGAGACCTCGACGATCTCGGAACCGGCCTCGTAGCCGACGCGATCGACGCGGACGTCGATCGAGGCGCCGGGACGCACCATGCCGAGGAAGCGCGTGGTCCACGCCGTGAGGCGACGCGGCGGAGTCGTCGCGGCCGGATCGACGGCGGTGACCACCTGCTGCGCGGCGGCCGAGAGCCACATGCCGTGCACGATGGGATCGCCGAGACCGGCGAGACGTGCTGCGGCGTCCGAGGTGTGGATCGGGTTGTGGTCGCCGGAGACCTGAGCGAACGCACCCATGTGACGCGGAGCCGTGATGGTGGTGTCGCGGCGACGGCGGCGCGGGGTCTCGACCAGCGCGTCGGTGACCGACCCGCCGGCGCGCGGCGGATCCGACAGCGTGCCGGTGCCGGTGCGGCCACGGATGGCGAACCGCTCGACGAGGGTGGCGACGACGGGAGCGTCGAGGCCCTCGCCCAGCATGGCGCCGATCTCGACGGAGACCTCGACCACGCGGCCGAGATCGGTGTCGACGACCTCGCCCGACTGCGCCTTCACCACCAGGATGCTGTGGTGGTCCGGCAGCGTGCCCATGAGATCGATGCGGTGGTCGAGGTGCACCAGGTCGAGCATGCCCTCGATGACGGAGCCGGCGTCGGCGGTACGCGCCGAGCCGAGCACGGCGAACACGGCGGGCCAGCACGCTCCGACGAGGACGTCGGGCACGGCCGAGTGGCCGACGCCGTAGTCCGCGGGGAGGCCGGAGCCGGTGACACCCGCATGGTCGGCGACGAGGTCGGGCGACCAGGCGATGTTGAGACGAGCAGCGCCGCCCTTGACCGTCGGGAGCTCCTGTCCCGCAGCGACTCCGAGCAGTGCGGACATCGACGACTCGGCGTCCGCGTCGGTGACGAGCGGCGCTCCGCCGTCGACCGCCGAGGCGGGGACGGTGATGCGGATGTCGACGCTCTTCCCGGGCGAGAGCGGGACCGAGAGGAGCACCTGGTCCGAGCCGGCGACGGTCAGCGTGGCGCCGGTACGGGCGTGGGTGGCGGCCTCGTCGGACACGACGTCCCACTCGGACAGTGCACCGAGTCGACGAACGGGGTTGGGCGCGAGGCGCGATGCCCAGGTGATGTCCGGAGCGGCGAGCACCATGCCCACGAGACCGCCCGCGATGTCGGGATGACGGCGGGTGGCGACGGCGACGGAGTCCGCGCCGGAGCCGAGCAGGCGATCCGCGGTGGCCTTCTCGAAGCGGTTCAGCAGATCGCCGACCGGCTCGTTCAGCCGGTCGATGCCGGCGACTGCCACGGTGCCGGGGATGACGCAGACCTGGTCTGCCGAGTACCGCGCGTCGTGGGCCTGCCACAGCGAGTCACTGCGCCACCAGCGGCGGACGTCCTTGTCCACGACGGGAACGAAGTTGACCGGCTTGCCGGGGATACGGCACAGCGAGATGAAGAACGGCACGTCGGCCGGGTGCAGCTCGACCGTCGAGGCGTCGGGGTAGGCCGCGACGAGTGCCCGCAGGGCATCGGCGGGGCGATCGAGGATGTCGTCCTCGGCGAAGAGGGTGGGAACGGGGCCACGGTCGACGGGGTGCAGGCGGGCCTCGGCGCGCTGGAGCATGTCGCGGAAGCGGACGCGCCACGTGACGTCGAGCCACGGAGTGTCGGTGTCGATGTCGTGCCCGACGGCGAGCTCGAGGTAACGCTCGAGCCAGCGCAGGTACGTCATGGACGCGACGTCGCCGAAGTACGGCTTCGCGGTGGCGTCGAGAGCGGCGATGATCTCGTCGCGGCGGGCGGCCACGGCTTCGTCGTCGCCGGCGACCTCGTCGAGCAGACGACCGGTCCGCGAGGCGGCGTTGTCGATCTCGTGGATGTCCGCGCCGAGCTGGCTGCGGCCGGAGGCCATGCCACCGATCGCGGTGCCGGCACCGACCCAGTCGGGCGTTCCGGGGGTGTCGACGAGGAGCTGCTTGACCTCGGGGGACGTTGTCGCCTCGAGCGTGGCCATCGCGGCGGTGCCGACGAGGATGCCGTCGAGCGGCATGGCCGGGAAGCCGGCGGCCTCCGACCAGCGTCCGGTGAGGTAGTCGGCTGCGCGCTCGGGAGTTCCGATGCCGCCGCCGACGCAGATGACGATGTTGTCGTGCGACCGCAGCTCCGCGTAGGTGGCTACCAGCAGGTCGTCGAGGTCCTCCCACGAATGGTGGCCACCGGCGCGGCCACCTTCGATGTGGACGATGACCGGGTAGTCCGGAACCTCGTTGGCGATGCGGATCACGGCGCGGATCTGCGCCACCGTGCCCGGCTTGAAGCAGACGTGGCTGATGCCGACCTCGGTCAGCTCCTCGATGAGCGCGACGGCCTCGTCGAGCTCGGGGATGCCCGCGGTGACGACGACGCCGTCGAACGGCGCACCCGCCGTGCGGGCCTTCTGCACGAGGCGCTTGCCGCCGAGCTGCAGCTTCCACAGGTAGGGGTCGAGGAAGAGCGAGTTGAACTGCACGGACCGGCCCGGCTCGAGGAGCTCCTGCAGCTCGGCGACGTGGCCGGCGAAGATCTCCTCGGTGACCTGTCCGCCACCGGCGAGCTCGGCCCAGTGGCCGGCGTTGGTCGCGGCGGCGACGATCTTCGGGTCGACGGTGGTCGGGGTCATGCCCGCGAGCAGGATCGGCGACCGACCCGTCAGCTTGGTGAAGGACGTCTCGACGGCGGTGTATCCGTTCGGGAGGGTGACCACGGACGGGGCGAAGTCGCTCCACGGCCGGTCCACCTCGGGTGCGGCGCCGGGAGTGAGGAGGTTGCGGTGCCCGGTGCGGGTCGACGCGGCGACGACGCCCACGCCGTGGCCACTGATGTTCGATGCGGTCAGGCGGGTGAGGGCGTCACCGGGACCGAGGTCGAGGATCCACGAGGCGCCGGCGGTGACCACGGACTCGGTCGCGGCGACCCAGTCGACCGGATCGACCAGGATGGCCTGCGCGAGTGCGCGGGCACGAGAGACGTCGACGCCACAGCGCTCGGCCCACTGGCCGACGACGTCGACGGCCTCACCCATCTGCGGGTGGTGGAAGCCGACCTCGATGTCGAGGGGTTCGAAGACGGGAGCGAAGATCGCGCCGCCACGCTTCTTGGCGTCACGCTCGCGGGTCTCGGTGGCCGAGATCTCCTCGCAGCGCTGCTGCACGCGGACGAGCTTGGTGTACGGACCGCTGAGGACGACGCGGCGGCGACCGTTGCGGATGGCGACGACGGCGGACGTCGTGGCGTCGTCGCCCGCGACCTCGTCGACGATGGCCTGCAGACGGACGGGGTCGACGGCGGAGACGGCGATCATGGGAGCCCGCTCGCCCGAGCCGATGAGGGCACGGCGGCGGCCGACGAGACCGGCTGCGGCACCGATGAGCTGCGCGACGGCCAGCAGTTCGGCGTCACTGCGTCCGAGATCGGCGACAGCCGCCTCGGCGAGGACACCCTGCGAGTGGCCGATGACGGCGGAGGGCGGAGTGGCGGTCCAGTCCAGTCCCTGCACCGACAGCGCGCGCAGTGCGGCGATCTGGGTGAGGAGGACGCCGGGGACGGAGACGGCCGCGGAGGCGAGGGCCGCGGTGGACGGACCGGCCGACGGATCGTCGGCGAGCTCCTGCTCCAGCATCCAGGCGATGGGATCGAAGCCGAGGGGCCGCACGACCAGGAGCTCCTGCGCCACGGGCGCGAGGATGTCGGCCGCGGTGTTGACGAGATCGGTGATCTGCGGCTCGAGTGCACAGTCCCGGGTCAGCTCGTCGAGGGTGGGCAACCAGGGCGCACCCTGGCCACCGAAGGCGAACGCGTAGGGCTCGCCCGCGACGAACCGCTCCGCGAGCGACTCCGCCCGATCGGTGGAGCGCTGGCGGTTGGGGGGAGTGCTCTCGTTGATGGTCACGCGTGCGTGTCCTCTCCTACCTCGGATCGCGAGGTGCTGGGTACTTCTGACGCTGGGCTCGTTCGACGTGGCTGGGTTGTTCGACGTTGCTGGGCCACCGGCGACACGAGACTCCGGGAGCCCGAGACGGTGGGCAGTCGTCATCGACGGACCACTCGCATCTCGTGGGCTCAAGGATGACACGGAATCATGAGGAATTCCTCACGTTCTGTTTGACGTCCTAGTGCTACCCGCGGGTACGTCGTGATCGTGGCCAGAAACGGCGGCTCAACTGACCCGAAAGTAGGGTCGATCGCTGCAGACCAGGGCGGTTTCCGCGGGCGAGGAACCTGAGGGATTCCTCGTGTTCATCGTTACCAATTCGTTATACGAGCGGACGGGCGGTTCCTGTCGGACCGTCCGTCTACCTTCCTGATCGCACACGTCGTGCACCGAGACCGGGGGGACTCACATGACCGACACCATCGCAGCGATCATCGACCGTTCGACGCAGACTGCCACCGCTACCGCCGTCGACGCGGTGATTCCACGGGAGACCTGGCCGTTCTGGTTTCCGGGGTGGGCCGGGGACGTCGAGGCCGCTCTCCTCGACGCCGTGTTCTCGTCGAGAGCGACGTATGGCGGTCCCACCACGGGAGTGCGCCGGGTGATCGCCGCGTGGCGGCGCTCGCGATGCGGCGCGGTGGACGATCTCCGCGCTCTCACCACGCTCGATGCCGACGTCGTGGACAACCGGCAGCGGGTTCCGGGGAATCACTCGACCAAGGCCGACGCCGCGCGGGCCGTCGCCGCCGCACTGCTCGCAGTCGGGGTGACCAGGGCGACGGACGTGGACGGGTCCGAGACGCAACACGACGCGTTCGTCTCCGTCGCAGGTGTCGGCGAGCTGTCATGGGAGTGCTTTCTCGGCGCCCTCGGCGTCGCGTCACCGCTGAGCGACGCCGGGGTCGACGACTTCCTGCGCGTGACACTCGCCGTGACCGTCGACGGAGTCGAGGACCGGAACGCCGTCCTGGACGCGGTCGCATGTGACCTCGACACCGACCGCGCGACGCTGCAGCACGCGGTGTGGCGCTACCAGCGTTCGCTCGTCCGCAGGCCGCGGACCCGCGAGGTGCCGGCCGAGGTCGTCTAGACTCACCTGCACGCGCGAGTGGCGGAATTGGCAGACGCGCCAGGTTTAGGTCCTGGTGTCTCAGGACGTGGGGGTTCAAGTCCCCCCTCGCGCACCAGCAGGTGAGTCCCACCACGACCCCTACGACGCGGTGTCGTTGACCGTGCGCGGTCCGGTACCGTCGTGGTGTGGATCAGAGCCGGGACACCACCTCGAGGACGCGCCGACCAGCACTCATCGTGCTGGTCATCGTCGCTGCCTGCGGATGCCTGGCGCTCGGGTACTGGCAGTGGGAACGATTCGAATCGTCGTCCGGCACGGGTCAGAATCTCGGCTACGCCTTCCAGTGGCCCCTCTTCGCCGCCTTCGTCGTGTTCGCCTACCGACGGTTCGTCCAACTCGAGGACACCGTGGACGAACCGGTGGAGTCCACGGTGATCACCGAGATCCCCACCGATCTCCTCCCGCAGCGCCCGACAGCTCGGGCGACCCGCGTGTCCGACGACACCGCCGACGACGAGGAGACTCGTCAACTGCGGGAGTACAACAGCTATCTCGCGGAGTTGGACGCCGGCCGCGAGAACGACAGGAGCACTTCGTGAGCACCGCAGAACCTCGTCCCGCCGCTCGAAGCACCGGGGGTCGGCCGACCGACCGGCGGATCGAGCCCGCACTTCTGCGCTATCGCGTTCTCGCCTACGCCACCGGCGTCTGGCTGCTGGTGCTGACCGCGGAGATGGTGGCCAAGTACGTCTTCGGCGTCGAGAACCTGCCCGGGTGGATCGCGATCGTGCACGGCTGGGTCTACTTCGCGTACCTGATCGTCACGCTCGACCTCGCCGTGAAGGTGCGCTGGCCCGTCGGCCGCACCATCGGCACGCTCCTCGCCGGCACCGTGCCGTTCCTGTCGTTCGTCATCGAGCACCGCCGCACCCAGCAGGTGAAGCGGGACTTCACCGTCCGACCTACTGCGTGAGCGCGGTGATCTCCGGGAGCAACCGGCGCAGCGCGACGCCGCGATGGGACGACGCGTCCTTCTCCGCAGGCGTCATCTCGGCAGCGGACTGCCCGGCACCGTCCGGAACGAAGATCGGGTCGTAACCGAATCCACCGCTTCCGGCACGGGTTCTCGACACACTCCCCCGCCACTCGCCGCGGACCACGTGCTCACGTCCGTCCGGCAGCACCAGCGCGCAGGCGGAGACGAACGCCGCACCGCGCCGCTCGTCCGGCACGTCGGCCAGTTGCGCCAGCACCAGCGCGGTGTTCGCCTCGTCCTGGCCGTGCTGTCCCGACCATCGCGCCGACAGCACTCCGGGCATGCCGTTCAGTGCGTCGATCGCGATCCCCGAATCATCTGCCACACAAGGCATCCCGGTCGCGGCAGCGCCGTCCCGAGCCTTGATCAGAGCGTTCTCCTCGAAGGTCGCCCCGGTCTCGGGAGTCTCCGGGTACTCGGCGACCTCGTCGAGCCCCACCAGTTCCACGCCGCCGACCTGCGCGGCATCGAGCACCCGCCGCAGTTCGGCGAGCTTCTTCGCGTTGCGGCTGGCGACGAGGAGCCGTACGTCAGGCACCGGGCAGCTCACCGGGGTAAGGGGCCGCGAGAGCCTCCTTCTGGATCGCGAAGATGCGCTCGCAGCCGGCGAGGGCATTGTCGAGCATGGCGTCGAGGGTGGACCGCGGGAAGGTCGCGCCCTCGCCGGTGCCCTGGATCTCGACGAGTGTTCCGGTGTCGGTGGCCACGACGTTCATGTCCACCTCGGCGCGGGAGTCCTCCTCGTACGGCAGGTCCAACCGGACGCGGCCGTCCACCACGCCGACCGACACGGCAGCGATGGCGCAGGAGATGGGCTGCGGATCGGCGAGCTTGCCGTGAGCCGCGAGATAGGTGACTGCATCGGACAGTGCCACGAAGGCACCCGTGATCGCCGCGGTGCGCGTCCCGCCGTCGGCCTGCAGCACGTCGCAGTCGAGGGCGATGGTGTTCTCACCGAGAGCGGCGAGATCGATGCAGGCCCGCAGCGAGCGCCCGATGAGTCGGCTGATCTCGGACGTGCGTCCGCTGACCTTGCCCTTCACCGATTCGCGGCTGTTGCGGGTGTGCGTCGCGCCGGGAAGCATGGCGTACTCGGCGGTGAGCCAGCCGAGCCCGGATCCCTTGCGCCACCGCGGCACCCCCTCCTCCACGCTGGCGGTGCACATCACCCGGGTGTTGCCGAACTCGACCAGCACCGATCCTGCCGGGTGCGAGGTGAAACCGCGGGTGATGGTGATGGTGCGGAGTTCGTCGTCTGCTCTGCCGTCTTCACGTGTGGACACGCCTGCCACCCTAGTCGGGTCGCCGACACGGCCCGGGGACGGACTGCCGCGCCCCGAGGGACGTGCGAGCGGTCAGACCTCGACGACGTAGCCGGGTGAGACGGCATGCACCGGACCACCGAACTCGGCCTTCGCCTCCGCGACGACGTCCTCGCGTGACGTCCACGGCGGGATGTGGGTGAGCAGCAGTTCCGAGACCTCCGCCATGGCCGCCAGCCGGCCGGCCTCGGTACCCGAGAGGTGTACGCCCTGAGGGCGATCCGCGGCGTGTGTCCACGACGCCTCGGCCAGGAGCACGTCGGCCCCGGTCGACAGTTCGACCACCGCGTCGCACATTCCGGTGTCCCCGGTGTAAGCCAGGACGGTTCCACTCTCGGTGGTGATGCGCATGCCGTAGGACTCCGGCGGGTGGTACACGCGTCGCGGCTCGATGGTCAGCGCACCGAACGTCACCACGGAACCGTCTCGGAGGTACCGCAGATCGAGGGTGTCCGACATGTCGTCGATCCGGCCACCGCTCTCCGCGGACGCCACGCCCAGACGGAACGCCATGTCCGACGGCCCGAGGACCACGGCACGGCCCTCCACCGCAGTGGGGCCGTACCGGCGCCAGACCAGCAGTCCGGGGACGTCGAGGCAGTGATCGGCGTGCAGGTGCGACAGCAGCACGTGCACGTCGGCGGGGTTCACGTACTTCTGCAGGACACCGAGAACACCGGGGCCGAAGTCCATGACGAGCGGAGCGGTGTCGGGCGCCTCGATGAGATATCCCGATGCCGGCGAGTCCGGACCCGAGACACTGCCCGAACAACCCAGAACCGTGAGACGCATGGGTGTCATGCTGCCACGCGCGGTGAGAGGTCCGAGAGAGTTCGGCGACACACCGTGTCGTGAGATGTCCGAAGGGTGCGCACGGCTCCTGTCACCGGTGCAGTGTGGGCGACGGCGGGAGCGTGCGCGCGGCGCGTTCCCGGCGTGCGGCACCGGCGAACATCCAGGCCGCCAGCACTCCCGCGAGTGCGCCGAACAGGTGGCCCTGCCACGACACGTCCTCCTGCGTCGGGAGCACCCCCCACAACGCGCTGCCGTAGACGAGCAGCACCAGGACCCCGACGAGCAACTGCCCGAGATCGCGGGCGAAGACGCCGCGCACGATGAGGTAGGACAACCACCCGAACACGATGATCGAGGCGCCGACGTGCAGGGACGCGGTCTCGCCCGTCAGCCAGGTGCCCAGCCCACCCACGATCCACACCACCGCGGTGACGGCCAGACCGCGCGCGATGCCCGAGAGCATCAGCACGAATCCCAACACCAGCAACGGAACGGTGTTGGCGAACAGGTGGTCCCACCCGTGGTGAAGCAGAGGGGCGAAGGCGACGCCTTGGAGACCGTCGACCGATCGGGGGCCGATGCCGTGCCGGTCGAGGGCGAGACCGGACGCCACGTCCACCGCCTCGATGACGTACAGAACGGCGACGAAGCCACCGATCACCATGGCGGCGCTCGCCCAGCGCGAGCGTCGCGGCTGCGTGGCCGGCTGAGCGCCGGAGGTTCCGAGGGTCATGGCGTCCCCGATCGTGAGGCGAGAGGTGATGTCCGGTTTCGACGATACTCGAGAGTGCGGGTCGGACTCACGCGCCGGAACTCGGGAACACGTCCCGATAGGCGGGAACCCCGGCCACCGCCGTCGCGGCGAGGATCGCCCGCGCGATGGCGCGCTCGACCACCGGGGCGACCGCCGCGCACACTCCGTCGAGCACGGCCAGATGGGGCATCATCATCGGCATGTCCACCTCGGCGGGGCGGGCGGCCGCCCGTCCCGTCGCGATGGCGAAGATCGTGTCGCCGTCCAGCGGCGAGTGGGCCGGTCGGATCGCGCGTGCGAGCCCGTCGTGTGCGGCGACGGCCACCCGCCGGCACTCCGACTCGGTGAGCTGCGCGTCCGTGGCGACGACGCCGATGGTCGTGTTGAGGGAGGTGTCCTTCGGCGCGAGCTCGGCGGCCGCCCGCACGTCGTCCGCACTCGGGGTTCGCAGGCCCACCTCCGGGACGGACGCCGCACTCCACAGGACACCCGTCGCGGGGTCGAAGACCGATCCGACGGGATTGACGACCATCAACGCGCTGACCACCAGACCCGCCGCGGCGCCGGTCTCGATCCGTGTCGACGCGCTGCCGACGCCGCCTTTCAGGAGCCCGGCGCGTGCGCCCGTCCCCGCGCCGACGCATCCGAGCGCGAAGTCGGCGGACGCGGTTGCCGCAGCTGCTCGTCCGAACTCCGCGTCCGGTCGCACGGACCAGTCCCCCATCGGTAGATCGAAGATCACGGCGCCCGGCACGATCGGGACGACACGGTCGTCTCGGCCCATCCGCACGCCGCGCCGATGCTCCTCGAGGTGGCGCATGACTCCGTCCGCCGCCGCGAGACCGTAGGCGGAACCGCCTGTCAGCAGCACCGCGTCGATCTGCTGCACGGCGTGGGACGGATCCAGCAGGTCGGTCTCGCGGGTACCCGGCCCGCCGCCGCGGACATCGACGGCCGCGGTGACCGGCGCGTCCGTCATGACGACGGTGCAGCCGGTCGCGCGTCCGACGCCGTCGTGGTGCTCTTCGGACAGCGTGACCTCGGGATCCAGCACGTGGTGGTGTCCGACGGTCAGTCCGGCGACGTCCGACAGCAGGTCGCGCATCACGGCATGAGTACCTGGACCAGCGAGTCCTGCATCCAGGTGAGCCAGTGGTAGACGTCCAGGTGCGGTGCTCGCGGATCGTCCTCCTCGAGTTGGTCGGGGGTGTCCGCATCGATGCCGAGGGTGGTGCCGAGGGCCAGCCGGACGTCGTTCAGCCCGGTCAGCCAGGAGTCGGCCTGCTCGCGGGTGAGAACGATCTTGCCGCCGCCGTTCGGCAGCGTCGACAGGATGGTCGCGCCTGCGGCGCGCTTGATGTCGATGATGTCCGGCTCGTACAGGCTGCGGAGGGCGCCGTTGAGGTCGGCCTGCTCGGCGAGCGCGTCGGACTCGGCCGTGTCTGCGCCCTCGGGCCGGTGGAAATCGGGAAGCAACCGCGCGAGCGTGGGGTCCTCGGGAGCGGAGGTGTTGCCGGATCGCATGCCGGTGAGCTCGGCCAGGTCGTCGGTCGGCGCCTCGGCGCCCCGTCGCTCCAGCAGCCCCACCACCGACTCGACGAGCGACCGCAGGACGGCCACCTCGCGGCCGTCCATCTCCGACTTGAACTTGACGCCGCCCAGCGCGTTCTTCCGGGTCCACATGCGCACGACGACGGTCCTTCCAGAGTGGGTGAGACGAGTGTTCGAGAGTCAGACGTCGTGCTGCATGGTGGCCCACAGGCCCGCCGCGTGCAGCTTCTGCACGTCGATCTCCATCTTGTCGCGGGGCCCGCTCGAGACGACCGCCTTGCCTTCCGAGTGCACCTGCATCATCAGCTCCGTCGCCTTGTCCTTGCTGTAGCCGAACAGCTTCTGGAAGACGTAGGTGACGTAGTGCATCAGGTTGACCGGGTCGTCCCAGACGATGGTGACCCAGGGTGTGTCCGTCGCGGTGTCCTCGGACACCTCCACAGCCTCGTCGGGCGTGGCCTGCGGAAGTGTCGCGGTGAGATCCGAAGCCATGCCGCCCAGGATACGGCGTACATCGGTCGCCCCGTGACACGGTGACCGCTCTAGGGTGCAGTGGTGACCTCCACTGCGCTGTTCACCGATCAGTACGAGCTGACCATGCTGTCGGCCGCCCTCCGCGACGGTTCGGCGCATCGCGCCTGCACCTTCGAGGTGTTCGCCCGGCGGCTTCCCGACGGGCGGCGGTACGGCGTCGTCGCGGGCACGGGCCGCTTCCTCGACGCTCTCCGCGACTTCCGCTTCGGCGAGGACGAACTCGCGTCGTTGTCGTTCCTCGAGGCGGACACCCTCGACTGGCTCCGGAGCTACCGGTTCGGCGGCGACATCGACGGTTACCGCGAGGGCGAACTGTTCTTCCCCGGCTCCCCCGTCCTGTCCGTGCGCGGCACCTTCGCCGAGTGCGTGATCCTCGAGACGCTCGCACTGTCGATCTACAACCACGACAGCGCCATCGCCGCCGCGGCCACCCGCATGGTCTCCGCGTCCGACGGCCGGCCGCTCATCGAGATGGGCTCTCGACGCGCCCACGAGGAAGCGGCGGTGGCCTCGTCGCGCGTCGCGTACATCTGCGGTTTCGCGGCCACGTCCAACCTCGAAGCGGTCCGCCGCCACGGCATTCCGGGCGCCGGAACCAGTGCGCACGCCTTCACGCTGCTGCACACGGGCGTCGACGGGCCGGACGAGGCCGCGGCGTTCCGCTCGCAGATCGCCGCCCTCGGTGTGGGCACCACGCTGTTGGTGGACACGTACGACATCACCGCCGGCGTCGCGACGGCCATCGAGGTCGCCGGGCCCGAGCTCGGCGGCGTGCGCATCGACTCGGGCGATCTCGGTGTCCTGGCGCGGCAGGTCCGTCGGCAGCTCGACGACCTCGGCGCCACGCGCACCCGCATCGTCGTCTCGGGCGATCTGGACGAGTACGCCATCGCCTCGCTGCGGGCCGAGCCCGTGGACACCTACGGGGTCGGCACGTCCGTCGTCACGGGATCGGGCGCACCGACCGCCGGCATGGTCTACAAACTCGTCGAGGTCGACGGCATCCCCGTGGCCAAGCGCAGTTCGCACAAGGAGTCGCGCGGTGGACGCAAGCGCGCCGTCCGTCTGGCCCGCAGCACGGGCACCGTCGTCGAGGAGCTGGTGACAAAGGCCGGCGCGCCGTTGCCCGCGACCGATCCGTACACGGTGCGGGAGCTGTCCGTACCCATGGTGCGCGGCGGCGAGATCGTGCACACCGCCACGGTCGAGGACGCACGCACGCTGGTCGCGGAGGGCCTGCGATCACTGCCCTGGGAGGGACTCGGTCTGTCCCAGGGAGATCCGGCCGTGCCGACGGTATTCTCCTGACCGTGGCCACCGCACTCGTCGTCGTCGACGTCCAGAACGATTTCTGTGAGGGCGGCTCGCTGGCCGTCGAGGGCGGGGCGCGAGTCGCCGCCGCCGTCAGCACGCTCGTCGCCGGCGCGAGCTACGACGCCGTCGTCGCGACACGTGATCACCACATCGACCCCGGCGCCCACTTCTCCGAGACCCCGGACTACGTCGACAGCTGGCCGCGGCACTGCGTCGTCGGCACACCCGGCTGCGACTTCCACCCCGATCTCGACCTCACCCCGATCGAGGCAGTCTTCTCGAAGGGCGAGTACGACGCGGCCTACTCCGGTTTCGAGGGTGCCGACGAGTCCGGCACAGGCCTCGCGGAGTGGCTCCGCGCTCGGAACATCGACGCCGTCCACGTCGTCGGCCTGGCCACCGATCACTGCGTCCGCGCCACGGCCCGCGACGCCGCGCGCGCCGGCTTCGAGACGACGGTGCTGCTGGACTATTGCGCCGCGGTGAGCCCCACGACGGTGCCGGCAGTTCTCGCCGAACTCGCCGACGAGGGTGTACACGCCGACCGCTGACCGAGAGCCCGACGCGTCGGCACACCGGCGTAACCTCGCACGGTGCCGCCGAAGTCGAAGTCCGAGTTACCCACCGTTCCGAGTCTGCTCAGCACCGCGGTGACGGCGCTCGGCGGCACCGAGCGCACGGCCCAGCTCACCATGGCCTCGGCCGTCGCGCACAGCATCGACACCGGCGAGCACCTCGCGGTGCAGGCGGGCACCGGCACCGGCAAGTCGCTCGCCTACCTGGTTCCGTCGCTGCGGCACGCCGTGACGTCGGGGAAGACCGTCGTCGTGTCCACGGCGACCATCGCGCTGCAGCGTCAGCTGGTCGACCGCGACCTGCCGCGTCTGTCGAAGGCTCTCACCACGGCCCTCGCGCACGAACCGACATTCGCGATCCTCAAGGGCCGCGGCAACTACCTGTGCCTCAACAAACTGCACGGCGCACCGTCCGACGCCCCGGAGGAGGAGCTGTTCGACGCCTTCGCCGTGTCGCGGCTCGGCCGTGAGGTCAAGCGCATCACCGAGTGGTCCTCGGACACCGAGACCGGTGACCGCGACGAGCTGAACTCGGGCGTGTCCGATCAGGCCTGGCGGCAGATGAGCGTGACCTCCCGCGAGTGTCTGGGGAAGTCGCGCTGCCCCTACGGCGAGGACTGCTTCGCCGAGCTCGCCCGGGTGGATGCGGCGCGCGCCGACGTCGTGGTCACCAATCACGCGATGCTCGCCATCGACGCCATCACCGGCATCTCGGTGCTGCCCGAACACGACGTCGTCGTGGTGGACGAGGCGCACGAGCTCGTGGACCGGGTGACGTCCGCGGCGACGGCGGAGATGTCCGCGACCGCGGTCGGCGCCGCCATGCGTCGCTGCGGGAAGCTCGTGGAGGACGAGATTCTCGACCGACTGGCCGGCGCTGCAGAGGGTTTCGCCGCGTTGCTCGACGAACTCGAGGGCGGACGCTGGGAGGAGTTGCCCCCCGGCGCGTCCCAGACGATCGCGAGCATCCGCGACGCCGCGTGGGCCGTGCGCACGGCCATCGGGCCGGCCAAGCAGGGCGGCGCCGCCGCGGACCCCGACGCGGCGGCCGCGCGGACCGCGGCTCTCGCCGCCATCGACGACGTGCACGACACCGCGGTGCGCATTCTCGAGACGTACGAGGAGAGCGATCCCGCGAAGCGGCGGGACGTGGTGTGGTTGGCCGTCGACGAGTTCCGCGGCGTCGTGAAGCGGGTGGTCCGGGTGGCACCGCTGTCCGTCGGCGGACTGCTCCGGACCCGGCTGTTCGCGGAGTCGACCGTGGTCCTCACCTCCGCGACGCTCACCGTGGGCGGCTCGTTCGACGGTCTCGCCGTCAACTGGGGTCTGCCGGCCGCCAACCCCACCCGCGTCGACGCGGCCCTCGCGACCGGCACCGAGGCACCGTCCGACGCGGACACGTTCCGGTGGAACTCGCTCGACGTCGGATCGCCGTTCGACCACGGCAGGGCCGGCATCCTCTACATCGCCAAGCACCTCACCGCACCGGGGCGCGACGGTACGTCGCCGAGTCAGCTCGACGAGATCGCGGGGCTCGTGCGCGCCGCGGGTGGCCGCACTCTGGGACTGTTCTCGTCGATGCGGGCGGCGAAGGCCGCGGCGGCCGAGATGCGCGAACGGCTGGACACCCCCGTGCTGTGCCAGGGCGACGATGCCACCGGCGCCCTGGTCGAGCGCTTCGCGCAGGACGAGGCCACGTCACTGTTCGGCACGCTCTCCCTGTGGCAGGGCGTCGACGTCCCCGGTCGGTCACTGACACTCGTGATCGTCGACCGCATACCGTTCCCGCGACCCGACGATCCGCTGCTGGTGGCGCGGCAGCGCGCCGTCGAGTCGCGCGGAGGCAACGGGTTCCTCGCCGTCGCCGCGAACCACGCGGCGCTACTGCTGGCCCAGGGTGTCGGCCGACTGCTCCGCAGCGTCGACGACAAGGGCGTCGTCGCCGTGCTCGACTCCCGACTGGCCACGGCGCGATACGGCGGCTACCTCCGGGCGTCGCTCCCACCGTTCTGGGAGACGACGGACCCGGAGATCGTGCGCAAGGCGCTGACGCGCCTCACCGCCACCCAGACCTGAACCTGGACCCGCAGGGACCTACATCGGGGACGGACCCGCCACCCGACCGAGCTCGGCGTCTCCCGCGAGCAGCGGATGGTGCGGCAGGACCCGCACCGTGTATCCGACCGACCCGGAGAGCGGCAGCGTCGTGTCGGCGAGGAACCGCTCGCCGCCCGCGGCCGATCCCTGGTGCAGCATCGGGACCGTCACGACGTCGCCGAGCTGCTCGTCCTGATCGACGTGGCCGAACACGGCCTGCACGGACACGTCCGACGGGCCGAGTCCGCCGAGCCCCACCGTCGCGGACAGGGTGAGTGTCGAACCCAGCACCGGGGTGTCCGGCAGCCCGTCCGCCTCGACATCGGTCACCGTGACCGCGGGCCACGCCGCATCGACGCGGCGCCGATAGTCGGCCATGGCCTTCGCACCGGCGTAGTCGTCGGAGATCGCCGCCGCACCCGCCCGGGTGGCGGGACCGTAGTACTGCTGCGTGTAGTCGCGAACCATCCTCGACGCCAACACCTTCGGGCCCGTGACCGTGAGGGTGTGCCGCACCATCTCGACCCAGCGCGCCGGCAACCCGTCGTCGCCCCGGTCGTAGAACTTGGGGAGCACCGACTTCTCGAGCAACTCGTACAGCGCCGCGGCCTCGAGATCGTCGCGGCGGTTCTCGTCGACGACGCCGTCGGCGGTGGGGATGGCCCAGCCGTTCTCCCCGTCGTACATCTCGTCCCACCATCCGTCCCGGATGGAGAGGTTCAGTCCACCGTTGAGAGCGGACTTCATGCCCGAGGTGCCGCACGCCTCGAGCGGCCGCAACGGGTTGTTGAGCCAGACGTCGCATCCCCAGTAGAGGTAGCGGGCCATCGACATGTCGTAGTCGGGCAGGAAGACGATGCGATGCCGCACGTCGTGCTGATCGGCGAATCGCACGATCTGCTGGATCAGCGCCTTGCCACCGTCGTCCGCGGGGTGCGACTTGCCGGCCACCACCAGCTGTACCGGGCGGACCGGATCGAGCAGCATGGCGCGCAGGCGCTCAGGTTGCCGCAGCATCAACGTCAGTCGCTTGTAGGTGGGGACACGGCGCGCGAATCCGACCGTGAGCACCGACGGGTCGAACACGTCGTCCGTCCACGCGAGTTCGGCGTCGGTGGACCCGCGCTCGAGGGCCGAGTGGCGCACGCGGCGGCGCACTTCCGCGACCAGATCGGACCGCAGCGCCGAACGCGTCTCCCACAGGTCCGATGCGGAGACCTCGGCCAGCTGCTCCCAGCCCTGCGCCTCCTCCATCGTGCGGGTTCCCACCGTGCGCGCCGCGAGGTCGAGCCACCGCTGCGACGCCCACGTCGGTGCGTGCACGCCGTTGGTGACCGAGCCGATGGGGACGTCGGACGCGTCGAATCCGGGCCAGAGTTCGTCGAACATGCCGCGACTGACGATGCCGTGGAGCTTGGAGACTCCGTTCGCGCGCTGCGCCGACCGCAGCCCCATGTGGGCCATGTTGAACACCGCGGGGTCGCTCTCGCGGCCGAGTTCGAGGATGCGTTCCATCTCGATGCCGGGCAGCAGCGACGACTCCGCCGTGCCGTCTCCGAAGTAGAGGCGCACCAGATCCGCGGGGAAGCGGTCGATACCGGCGGGCACGGGAGTGTGCGTCGTGAAGACGGTGGACGCTCGCACCGCGGCGAGCGCGGAATCGAAGTCCAGCCCGCCCGCGTGCAGTTCACGGATGCGCTCGAGACCGAGGAAGCCGGCGTGGCCCTCGTTCATGTGGAAGACGCTGGGCGCGGGAAGCGAGTGGTACTCGGTGTAGGCACGCACGGCGCGGACGCCGCCGACCCCGGCCAGGATCTCCTGCTTCACCCGGTGGTCCTGATCGCCGCCGTAGAGACGATCGGTCACGCCGCGCAGCTCGGGATCGTTGTCGGCGATGTCGGAGTCCAGCAGCAGCAGCGGGATGCGTCCGACCTGGGCGATCCAGATACGCGCGCGCAGCACGCGGTCGCCCGGCATCGCGACGTGGACGAGCACCGGGGAATCGGACTCGTCGGTGAGCAGTCGCAGCGGCAGACCCTGCGGGTCGAGGGACGGATACCGCTCGGCCTGCCAGCCGTCGGCCGTCAGCGACTGGCGGAAGTACCCGGAGCGGTACAGCAGGCCCACGCCGATGAGGGGCAACCCCAGATCGGACGCGGCCTTGAGGTGGTCGCCGGCGAGGATGCCGAGACCACCGGAGTAGTTGGGCAGCACCTCGGAGACGCCGAACTCCATCGAGAAGTACGCGATGCCCACCGGCAGATCCGCACCGGAGTCGACCTGCTGCTGGAACCATCGGGGTTGCGCCAGGTAGAGGTGCAGATCGGCGACGAGATCATCCACGCGCTGGACGAACGCGTCGTCGTTCGCCAGGTCCTCGAGGCGGGACGAGCGCACCTCGCCGAGGATGCGCACCGGATCGCGGTCACCACTGACCCACAGGTCCGGATCGATGCTCTCGAACAGCTCCAGGGTCGGCGGATGCCACGACCATCGCAGGTTGACGGACAGTTCGGCGAGTCCGGAGAGTCGGGCCGGGAGCTGCGCGCGGACGGTGAATCTGCGGAGTGCTTTCACGATTCCGAAGACTACTGCGGGCGACCGCCGCGCACCGTGGTTCCGCGTTTGCCGAGGAGCCGTTCGGGTACTTCTCCCGGTGGCGTCCGAGACTGCCGCGTGCCTCGTCCGCAGGTCGCGTCGGTGCTCTCGGTCGGTTTCGAGAAAGACCGGGGCATCTCGTCTACGGTTGACTTCGAGCTCAGCCCGACAACCCGACATCGACAGAACTGCGACAACCAGCAGAAAAGGGGCTTCGGTGACAGGCCGTATCGGCATCGACGACGTACTACCCAACACATCGTCCGGTAAGTATCCCGCCAAGGCCGTTGTGGGAGAGACATTCCCGATCACGGCCGCGGTGTGGCGCGAGGGGCACGACGCCGTCAACGCGACGTTGGCGGTTCGCGGGCCCGGCCAGGGCAAGTCGGTCCACATCCCGATGGTCCCCGGCGAGCAGCCGGACATCTTCCACGGTGTGTTCACTCCCGACGCCGAAGGCTTCTGGATCGCCCGCATCGAGGGCTGGGGTGATCCGATCGCCACCTGGATGCATGCGGTCGAGGCGAAACTCGGCGTGGGCCAGGGGCCGGCCGAACTGGCCAACGATCTCGAGACCGGCGCACGCCTGTTCGAACGCGCCGCCAAGAACGTCGGTCGCTCGGAGAAGCCACTGCTCGAGAACGTCGTGACGGCGCTGCGGAGCGACGCACCGCTGCCGTCGCGCGTCGCACCGGCGTTCACGCCCGAGGTGCGCGAGATCCTGCACGAGACGCCGCTGCGCGAGCTGGTGACGCGCGGCGAGGCGATCAACGTCTGGGTCGACCGCCGCGAGGCACTCGTCGGCTCGTGGTACGAGCTCTTCCCCCGCTCCACGGGCGGCTGGAACGAGGACGGCACTCCTCGCCACGGCACGTTCGAGACCACCATCGGCGCGCTCCCCCGCGTGGCGGCCATGGGCTTCGACGTCGTCTACTTCCCGCCGATCCATCCGATCGGCAAGGTGAATCGCAAGGGCCGCAACAACACTCTGACTCCGGGACCCACCGACGTGGGCTCGCCGTGGGCCATCGGCTCGTCCGAGGGCGGCCACGACGCGGTGCATCCCGAGCTGGGGACGGTCAAGGAGTTCCGCGCACTCGTCACGGCCGCGCGCAAGCTCGGCCTCGAGATCGCCCTGGACCTCGCCCTGCAGTGCGCCCCGGACCACCCCTGGGCCGCCGCACATCCCGACTGGTTCACCGTGCTCCCCGACGGCACCATCGCCTACGCGGAGAACCCGCCCAAGAAGTACCAGGACATCTACCCGGTCAACTTCGACAACGATCGCAAGGGCATCTACGCGGAGGTGCTGCGCGTCGTCAAGTTCTGGATCAGCCAGGGCGTCAAGATCTTCCGGGTCGACAATCCGCACACCAAGCCACCGGACTTCTGGGAGTGGCTCATCGCCGAGGTCAAGAAGACGCACCCCGACGTGCTCTTCCTGGCCGAGGCGTTCACGCGTCCCGCGCGGCTCTACGGTCTCGCGCGACGCGGTTTCACGCAGTCCTACACGTACTTCACGTGGCGCACGGCCAAGTGGGAGCTCACGGAGTTCGGGCAGGAGATCGCCGCCAAGGCCGATCTGGGTCGACCCAACCTGTTCGTCAACACGCCGGACATCCTCCACGAGAGCCTGCAGAAGGGCGGCCCCGGCATGTTCGCGCTGCGTGCCGCTCTCGCCGCCACCCTGTCCCCCACGTGGGGCGTGTACTCGGGATACGAACTCTACGAACACGTTCCGGTGCGCGAGGGCAGCGAGGAGTACCTCGACACAGAGAAATTCGAGTTGCGCCCCCGCGACTTCGAGGGCGCACGGGCTCGCGGCGAATCGCTCGAGCCGTGGTTGACCATGCTCAACGCCGTCCGCAAGGCGCACCCGGCGTTGCAGCAGTTGCGCAACATCCACTTCCACCACGTCGACAACGACGCGATCATCGCCTACTCGAAGTTCGACGCGGTGACCGGTGACGCGGTGCTGGTCGTGATCAACCTGAACCCGTTCGGCGCCGAGGAAGGCACCGTCTGGCTCGACATGCCGCAGATCGGCCGCGACTGGCAGGAGCACCTGACGGTCACCGACGAGGTGAGCGGTCAGCAGTTCCAGTGGGGCCAGGCCAACTACGTCAAGCTCGAGCCGTGGCGGTCGGTCGCCCACATCCTGGCGCTGCCGCCCGTCCCGTTCCCCGCCCGCACCGAACTCGCCTTCCGGAAGGAGATCTCATGACGGAACGCACTACCCCCGGCGCGAGCACGGACACCCTCGCCGCTCCCGGTGATCACGACCTCTCGCTGCTCGCCCGCGGGCAGCACCACGACCCCCACTCCGTTCTCGGCGCGCACCCCATACCGGGCGGCACCGCCATCCGGGCATTGCGTCCCAACGCTCTCAGCGTCACCGCGGTCATCGGTGGAAAGGACCACGAGCTCACGCACGTCGCGCACGGCGTGTTCTCGGCCCTGGTGCCGGTGGAGGACCTCGCGGACTACCGGCTCCGCGTTGAATACCCGGGCGGTCACCAGGTGACCGTCGCCGACGGCTACCGCTTCCTGCCGACCCTCGGCGAGCTCGATCTCCATCTCTTCGGAGAGGGGCGCCACGAACGACTCTGGGACATCCTCGGAGCGCATCTGCAGGGCTACACCACGCCCGACGGGCCCGTGAACGGCACCTCGTTCGCGGTGTGGGCCCCGGGCGCCGTCGGCGTCACCGTCGTCGGCGAGTTCGACGGCTGGGGCGGACAGACCTGGCCGATGCGCGTGCTCGGCACCACCGGTGTGTGGGAGCTGTTCGTCCCCGACATCGGCGCCGGCACGCTGTACAAGTTCCGGGTGCACGGCAAGGACGGCTCGGTGAAGGACAAGGCCGACCCGATGGCCTTCGCCACCGAGGTCCCGCCGTCGACGGCGTCGGTCGTGAACCAGTCGTCGTACGAGTGGTCGGACGGTGACTGGATCACCGCCCGCGCCGAGCTGGAACCGCACCGGGCGCCGATGAGCGTGTACGAGGTGCATCTCGCCTCCTGGCGCCCCGGACTGAACTATCGCGAACTGGCGGAACAGCTCTCGGCTCACGTACGCGAGACCGGCTTCACCCACGTCGAGCTGCTGCCCGTCGCCGAACACCCCTTCGGTGGATCGTGGGGATACCAGGTCACCTCGTACTACGCACCGACGTCGCGCTTCGGCACCCCCGACGACTTCCGCGCCTTCGTCGACCTCCTGCACCGTGACGGCATCGGTGTCATCGTCGACTGGGTCCCGGCGCACTTCCCCAAGGACGACTGGGCCCTCGCGCGGTTCGACGGCTCCCCGCTCTACGAGCACGGCGACCCGCAGCGAGGCGAGCAGTTGGACTGGGGCACCTACGTCTTCGACTTCGGTCGTACCGAGGTGCGCAACTTCCTCGTCGCCAACGCGCTGTACTGGATCGAGGAGTTCCACATCGACGGGCTCCGCGTCGACGCGGTCGCGTCGATGCTCTACCTGGACTACTCGCGCCCCGAGGGTGGGTGGAGCCCCAACATCTACGGCGGTCGCGAGAATCTCGAGGCCGTGGCGTTCCTGCAGGAGATGAACGCGACCGTGCACAAGCTGCACCGCGGCGTCGTCACCGTGGCCGAGGAGTCGACCTCGTGGCCCGGCGTCACGCGTCCCACCAGCGTGGGCGGCCTCGGCTTCTCCATGAAGTGGAACATGGGCTGGATGCACGACACGCTCGGGTACATCGGGCGCGATCCGATCCACCGCGCGTACCACCACCACGAGGTCACGTTCTCCCTGGTCTACGCCTGGAGCGAGAACTTCGTGCTGCCCATCAGCCACGACGAGGTCGTGCACGGGAAGGGCACGCTCTGGTCCCGCATGCCGGGTGACGACTGGGCGAAGGCCGCGGGTCTGCGCGGCATGCTCGCCTACATGTGGGCGCATCCCGGCAAGCAACTGCTGTTCATGGGCCAGGAGTTCGGCCAGACCGCCGAGTGGTCCGACGAGCGCGGTCTCGACTGGTGGGAGATCGGCGAGGAGGGAAGCGGCTCGCTGCACCGCGGTGTGCAGCAACTGGTCGGCGACCTCAACCGCACCTACGTCGCAGGCCCGGAGTTCTGGACACAGGACGGCTCGCCCAGTGGCTTCTCGTGGATCGACGCCAACGACACCGCGAACAACGTGCTGAGCTTCCTGCGCTTCGGCGACGACGGCTCCGTCACGGCCTGCCTGTTCAACTTCTCCGGTTCCCCGCACGGCGACTATCGTGTTGGATTACCCGAGCCGGGCCGATGGGTCGAGATCCTCAACACCGACGCGGAGGTCTACGGCGGTTCGGGAGTGGGCAACCTCGGTGAGGTCACCGCGACCGAGCACTCGTGGCACGGTCGTCCGGCATCCGCTCGGGTCGCCCTTCCGCCCTACGGAGCGATCTGGCTCAGACTGGAGAGATGATGCGCGGGGCTCGCATCCGGTTCGGCTGGTCCGCGAGCCTCCTCGCACTCGCCGTCACCACTGCGCTCACCTCGTGTGGCGCGGTGGTGACGGGCTCCCCCGTCTCCATCTACGACGACCCCTTCACCGTCGCCGGTCTCCCCGTCACGGACGGCCCGTCCGGCCCGAGACCCGGTGTCTTCCATGCCCAGCTCGACGTCGACGGCGCAGCCGGAACGGACGTCGACCTGCTCGCGACGGATGCCGTGGACGACATCCAGAAGTTCTGGCGCACCACGTACTCGACGCTGTTCCGCGGATCCTTCCAACCCGTCCGGTCGCTGGTGTCCTGGGACGCCACCGCCGACGCCGGCGAGGGTCCGCTCTTCTGCAGCGAACCGACGGACGGACTCGCCAACGCCGGATACTGCTCACTCGACGACAGCATCGGCTGGGACCGTGGTCTGCTCATGCCGGCCATGATCGACGCCTTCGGACCCATGTCGGTGGTCATGGTGCTCGCCCACGAGTACGGCCACGCCGTGCAGACGCAGTCCGGCCTCGTCGGGGACGACGACCCGACCATCGTCGCCGAGCAACAGGCAGACTGCTTCGCGGGCGCCTTCATGCGCCATGTCGCCGAGGGCGACTCGACCCACTTCACGCTCAACACCTCGGACGGGTTGAACGACGTCCTCGCGGCCACCGTGGCCGTCCGCGACGTCGACCCCGGTGATCCCGACTCGGTGCACGGCTCCGCGTTCGAACGGGTCACCGCCGCCCAGATCGGCTTCACCGACGGCGCCGGGGCCTGCACGCGCATCGACGAGAAGGAGGTCGAGTCGCGGCGCTCGACCCTTCCCCAACAGTTCGACAGTCCTCTCGACACCGGCGAGCTCCCCGTCACGCAGGACTCGCTCGAGCAGTTCGCCGCGACGTTCGAACAGGTGATGCCCACCACGGATCCCCCGACGGTCGACTACTCCGGCGCCGACACCGGGTGCGCGGACGCGCTCACCACCGAACCGGTCTCCTACTGCCCCTCCACCAACACGATCGGTATCTCGGTCGACGCGCTGGCCGATCGCGGACGTCCCACCGAGGTGAGCGAGGACGACATCGTGCCGCTCGACGTCACCGGTGACTACGGCGCCTATGTCCTCTTCGTCTCCCGGTACGTGCTGGCCGTGCAGAACGAGGCCGGCCAGGGCCTGACGGACGCCCGAGCCGCGCTCCGGTCGGCGTGCCTGTCGGGAGTGGTCACCGCAGCACTGAGTCCCTCCGACACGGACGCGGCGCAGAGGTCGACGGTGACACTGTCACCGGGCGACCTCGACGAGGCGGTGTCGGGTCTGTTGTCGGACGGGCTCGCCGCGAGTGACGTGGACGGTCGCACGGTCCCCAGCGGCTTCGCGCGCGTCGACGCGTTCCGCTGGGGCGTGCTGGGTGGCCGGGAGGCGTGCGACGGCCGCTACTCCTAGTAGAGGGCGGACGCCAGCTTGCGTCGAGCGGTGACCACCAGCGGATCCGCCGGGTCGAAGAGCTCGAACAACTCCAGCAACCGGGCGCGAGCACGGGCGCGATCGTCCTCACGCGTGCGCCGGACCAGCTCCACGACACGAGCGAACGAGTCCTCGGTCCGCTGCTGATACAGCAACGCGTCGGCCGCCTGGAGACCGAGATCGACGTCGTCCGGCGCCGCGTCGGCCTGCTCGACGATGTCGTCCGGCAGCCCCTGGACGCGTGCCAGGAATCGGACCTGACGCACGCCGTTCAATGCCTGCTTGTTGGCCGGCTCGGCGTCGACGATCTCCTGGAAGGCCGCCTCGGCACCCGCGAGGTCACCCTCGGCGAGCGCGGCCTCGGCTGCGTCGAAGCGCGGGTCCTCGGGCTCGGGGGCCGGTTCGTCGGCGTTCGGGACACCGGTCAGCTTCCCCTCGACGGCGCGGGCGATGGCCGCCAACCACTCACGCAGGCTCTCCTCGGGCTGCAGGCCCTGCAGATCCGCGAGGGGCTGGCCTGCTGCGACGGCGACCAGCGTGGGAACGGCCTGCACGCCGAAGGCCTGCGCGATGCGCGGATTGACGTCGACGTCGACGTTGGCGAGCACCCAGGCGCCGTCACCCTCGACCGCGAGGGCCTCGAGGGACTGCGTCAGCTGCAGCGATTGCGGGGAGCGCGGCGACAGCAGATTGACGATCACGGGGACCTGGCTCGAGCGCACCAACACCTCGGCCTCGAAGTCCACCTCCGTCACCGTGACGGAGACCGCGAGACCGTTGGCGGCGGTGGGAGACGGCGGCGCGGACGCGGCCTGTGCCTTGGCCTTGAGCGCCGAGAGGTCGACCGCGCCGGACATGGCGGCGGCTGCCGCGGCCGACGGACGTACTGGTGGGCGAGATCCGGGTCGAGTCACGAGGTTATTTTGTCACTCCGCCGCGGCCCGCGGCGATGCGGCTCCGGCCGATCGAACCAGACGTCCGGTCCTCGACGCCCACACCTCGAAGACGATGGTGCCGAAGGGCGGGATGCTCGCGAGGAGTGCGAGCACCGTGACGCCCTTGCTCCACCGCAACGCGAGGGCGGTCAGCACGGTGATCACGAGGTACAGGACGAAGACCGCGCCGTGCAGCATGCCCGGGATCCGGACACCACTGTCGATGTTGGGGTCGGGGACGTACTTGACGGCCATGCCGATGAGCAGCGCGACCCAAGTGAAGGCTTCCGCGACCGCCACGACGCGGAACCACCGCACGATCGGCGGCTGCGAGAGCGTGGAGGACGCGGCAGGTGCGGTGCTGGACAGCTGGTTGTCGGCCATGTGTCCATTCTGCCGCAGTCTGTGAACGGTCCTCGACCATCGGCGGCGTCGCCTTGGCCACACAGAGTTGGCGGTCGTCCAGAGATGCCGTCGATCGATTGTGACCCAGACCACGCCCGAACTGCCGGAAAAAAGGTCTAACGTCAAAGTATGACGACCACCGACGAGCACACGACGGCGACCGCGGACGCGGTGACGGCAGGCCTCGTGACGGCCATCGACCACGTGGGGATCGCAGTGGCCGACCTCGACGTCGCCCTCGAGTTCTACCGGGACCACTTCGGGATGACGGTGACCCACCGCGAGGTCAACGAGAGCCAGGGTGTCGTCGAGGCGATGATCTCCGTTCCCGGTGCCGCCGACGGCGCCGCGCAGATCCAGCTCCTCGCTCCCCTCGACGAGACGTCGACCATCGCCAAGTTCCTCGACCGGAACGGTCCCGGCCTGCAGCAGCTCGCCTTCCGCGTCCGCGACGTCGAGGAGACCGCAGCGTTCCTCCGCGAGCGTGGTGCCCGGTTGCTGTACGACGCTCCCCGCCGCGGTACCGCCGATTCCCGGATCAATTTCGTGCACCCCAAGGACGCCGGCGGCGTCCTCGTCGAGCTGGTCGAGCCCGCCGCGAGCTGACCCCTCCCCGGAACCCGTCGTGATCAGCACCCGACGGCCGAAACGGGGCGCGTGACGGTAGGTTGTCCGCATGGCACCAGAGAACGTCAGCGGTAGCAGCTCCCTGCCCTTCAGCGTGGTCCGCAAGGGGTACGACAAGGACGAGGTCCAGCGGTACTTCGAGCGGTTCGATGCCGAGCTCCGCGTCATCGCGACCGATCGCGACGCGGCGGCCGCGCAGGCCCGCGATCTCGCGGTCCAGCTCGAGGACGCCCGCGACGAGATCGACGATCTCCGTAAGGACATCGATCGGCTCTCGGTCCCCCCGACCACCGCCGAGGGCATGAGCGATCGCATCTCTCGCATGCTGCGACTCGCCTCTGACGAGGCGTCCGAGGTGCGCGCCAAGGCCGAGGCCGACGCTGCCGAACTCGTGTCCGTGGCCGAGCAGGACGCCACCCGCATGCGCGGCGAGTACGAGGGCCTGGTCGCCGAGCTGAAGGACCGACGGTCCGCACTCGAGACCGAGCACGAGCAGACCATGGCCGAGGCACGCACAGCCGCCGCCCGCATCGTCGAGGAGGCGCAGGCCGAGCGTGATCGCCTCGCCGCCGAGGCCGAGAAGAAGCGCGCCGCGGTGCAGGAGGACTTCGAGATCACGATGGCCGATCGCCGCACCAAGGTGATGAACGCCGTCGACGAGCTCGAAGCCGACTCCAAGGCCGAGGCGGATCGTCGGCTCGCCGATGCCACCGCCGAGGCGAAGCGTCGCCTCCAGGCCGCCACCGAGCAGTCGGAGCGCCGCATCGCTCACGCCAAGGAGCTCGCCGAGGAACTGCGAGTCCTGCGTGGCCGGGTGCTCGCTCAGCTGCTCGGCATCCGCGGCCAACTCGATTCCGTGCCGGCCATGCTCGCCTCGGTCAACCGGGAGAGCGAACTGCTCGACGCACCGTTGGCGCCGGACGATCTCGAGATCGACGAGTCACTCCTCGACGAGGCACCGGCCGAGACGTCGACCGAGCGCTCCTCGAACGGCCAGTCGAGCTCGACCCAGTCCTGAGAAGTCAGGACCACCTGCGGGTGAGCCCGCGGGTACCGCGTCCGGACCAGCAACCCGTGTGCCAGTGCCGCCTGTCGTCGGGTCCGCCGAGTTTCTCGGCGGGCCAAACGACCACGTGCGCCACACCGGGCATGATCTCGTGGTCGCAGCCGGGGCACCGATAGGTCTTGGTCGCACGAGCGCCGGGAATCGGGCGCACGACGTACTCCTCGTCGCCGTCGAAGGACGGGCCGCGCTCCACTCGCGCCGTGGCGTCACCGAACGTCGGCGCGGGTCGCCCCGGTCGGCCCGACCGGCCGGCTCGTTGGTTGTTGCGTCTCGGCACTCGACCGATGGTAGGCGACCGCGTCAGAAGAGCGTGAACGCGGACGATTCGATTCCGCGGAGCGAGTCGTAGTCCAGTGTGAGGCAACGAATCCCGCGATCCTCCGCGAGCGTCTTCGCCTGCGGCTTGATCTGCTGGGCCGCGAACACACCCCGCACCGGAGCCAGCAGTGGATCACGGTTCAGGAGTTCGAGATAGCGAGTCAGCTGCTCGACACCGTCGATGTCTCCTCGACGCTTGATCTCCACCGCGACCGTCGCACCGTCCTCGGCGCGGCACAGAAGGTCCACGGGTCCGATCGCCGTCGGGTACTCCCGGCGTACCAGGGTGTACCCGTCACCGAGCGTGTGCACGTGCTCGGCGAGCAGTTCCTGCAGATGGGACTCGACGCCGTCCTTGGTCAGACCCGGATCGACACCCAGCTCGTGGCTGCTGTCGAGTTCGATGTCCTCGATCGTGATGCGCAGTTCCTCGCCGGCCTTGTTGGTCACGACCCACAGCTGTCGGTCCGCGGGCACGACGTCGCCGTCGGCAGGGAGAGCCTCTGCAGGGTTCTCGACCAGCCAGCACGGCGGCGTCATCCAGTTGAGCGGCTTGTACGCCCGATCGTCCGCGTGGACGCTCACCGATCCGTCGGACTTGACGAGCAGCAGACGCTTCGCCCACGGCAGATGGGCCGTCAACCGGCCGACGTAATCGACCTGACACCGAGCAATGACCAGACGCACCGGGCCACCCTATCGACCGTGTGGGCCGCCGTCAGGCAGGGGTCGCGAGCTGCGTCTCCTCCGACCGCCCCCGCAACGTCACGCTCTTGCCGAACGACCACTCGTCACTCGACTGATTGTGGGCGTGCTCCACCGTGCGTGCCGACGCCACCAGACGCCCGTCCGCAGACTTGGCGAGCTCGGACAACCGGGCCGCCTCGTTCACCGGATCACCGATGACCGTGTACTCGAATCGTTGCTTGGCACCGATGTTGCCCGCGACGGCTCGCCCGGACGCGATACCGATGGCTGCCTGGCAGTCCGGGACCTCGTTCTCGAGTCGCCGCATGATGGCGCGAGCCGCGCTGAGGGCCTCCCCGCAGTGATCGTCGAGATCGCCGGGAGCACCGAAGATGGCCAGCGCCGCATCGCCCTCGAACTTGTTGACGAAACCGTGATGCTTGTCCACCTCGTCGACCACCACGTCGAAGAAGCGGTTCAACAGATCCACCACCTGCGCCGGGGGCTGGGAGGCAGCCAGCTCCGTGGATCCGATCAGGTCGATGAAGAAGACGGCGATGTCGCGCTCCTCGCCGCCGAGCTCGGGATTGCTCTTCAGCGCGGCCTCGGCGACCTCCATGCCGACGTGGCGACCGAACAGGTCCCGGATCTTGTCCCGCTCGGCGAGGCCCTCGGCCATGCGGTTGAAGCCGCTCTGCAGTTCGCCGAGCTCGGTGCCGTCGTAGACGGACACCCGTGCG
This sequence comes from Rhodococcus sp. NBC_00294, assembly GCF_036163995.1. NCBI lineage: Bacteria > Bacillati > Actinomycetota > Actinomycetes > Mycobacteriales > Nocardiaceae > Rhodococcus > Rhodococcus sp. NBC_00294. The sequence goes on along the minus strand of NZ_CP108043.1, from coordinate 2,183,357 downwards.
TCGAGGTTGCCGCGTTCGATCTCGACCATCGCCGAGCGCACGTTGTCGATGGGCGCCGTCGTAGCCAGACCGCCGAGCAGCGTCAGCGCGAAGCCGAACAGGAACGTGATGCCGCCGAGCGCGAGGATGGCGACCGCGAACTGGTCGGCGGTGGTGTCATCGCGGATGAACGAGGCGATGGCGATGACCATGAGTCCCGCCACTGGGACGCCGGTACCCAGGAGCCACGAGAGGATGGAGCGCCCCATCACCCCGGCGATACGGATACGGCGGAGATCGCCGGCCTCGAGAGCACGCGCCGCCGCCGGGCGCAGAGCGAACTCCGTCAGCAGGTAGCTGAACGCGCAGACGGTCGCACCACCGAACGCGATGGTGAACGCGACCTTGGGGATGGAGTTGGGATCGATGATGCCGTCGGCCGTCGTGACGATGACGAGCCCGCCGATCCAGAGACCGATCTGCAACCGGGTGAGCCGCCACGGCATCGCCAGCGTGCGCTTCTGTTCCTTGCGGGTGGGCACGCGGTCCTCGATGGCCCAGCGCAGTCCCTTGACGGTCCGCTTGGTTCCCCACCCCACTCCGATGAGGAACGCGACCACGAGGTAGCACGGGATGAGGATGAAGTTCACCCACCAGTACTCACGGGGCGTGACGACGTCCGGCCCCGGCACGACCACGCTGATGAGTGCACCCACGATCACGGCGCCGATCGCGTTGGCGCCCAGCAGGAAGACGGTGAGCAGAATCTGCACCCGGATACGCCGGCGACGCGGTGATTCCTCGGTGTGCCCGAGCAGCGGGGAGCCCAGAGGCGATATCGAGCGTCGTGGTTTCTGCGGCATGGTGGATACGAGACTATCCCGGCGCGCGTAGGACGGGACTCTGCTTGATCGGACTGTGTCCGGACACCGATACCCGTGAATGCAGAAAGCCCCCCGACCGGTGGTCGGGGGGCTTTCTGGGAAGGGTTGTTCGGCGGTGTCCTACTCTCCCACACCCTGTCGGGTGCAGTACCATCGGCGCTGGAGGGCTTAGCTTCCGGGTTCGGAATGGGTCCGGGCGTTTCCCCTCCGCTATGGCCACCGAAACTCTGTGAAACAACAGAGCACGAGGCACACACTCCCACCGGCATTCACCCCTGGGGGTGGTGTGGTGGTCGTGGTGCGGGTTTCAGTTATCTGCTGACCAACTCGTGTGTTGTCTCAGATACTGCACAGTGGACGCGTAGCTTCTTTGTGGTAAGTCCTCGGCCTATTAGTACCAGTCACCTGCACCCATTGCTGGGCTTCCAGTTCTGGCCTATCAACCCGGTGGTCTGCCGGGGGCCTTACCCCCTCGAGGGGGTGAGAAACCTCATCTTGGAACAGGCTTCCCGCTTAGATGCTTTCAGCGGTTATCCCTTCCGAACGTAGCTAACCAGCGGTGCTCCTGGTGGAACAACTGGCACACCAGAGGTTCGTCCGTCCCGGTCCTCTCGTACTAGGGACAGCCTTCCTCAAGTTTCTGACGCGCGCGGCGGATAGAGACCGAACTGTCTCACGACGTTCTAAACCCAGCTCGCGTGCCGCTTTAATGGGCGAACAGCCCAACCCTTGGGACCTACTCCAGCCCCAGGATGCGACGAGCCGACATCGAGGTGCCAAACCATCCCGTCGATATGGACTCTTGGGGAAGATCAGCCTGTTATCCCCGGGGTACCTTTTATCCGTTGAGCGACACCGCTTCCACTTGCCGGTGCCGGATCACTAGTCCCGACTTTCGTCCCTGCTCGACTTGTCAGTCTCACAGTCAAGCTCCCTTGTGCACTTGCACTCGACACCTGATTGCCAACCAGGCTGAGGGAACCTTTGGGCGCCTCCGTTACATTTTGGGAGGCAACCGCCCCAGTTAAACTACCCACCAGGCACTGTCCCTGAACCAGATCATGGTCCGAGGTTGAGGTATCCAATACGATCAGAGTGGTATTTCAACAACGACTCCACACACACTGGCGTGCATGCTTCACAGTCTCCCACCTATCCTACACAAACCGAACCGAACACCAATACCAAGCTGTAGTGAAGGTCCCGGGGTCTTTTCGTCCTGCCGCGCGTAACGAGCATCTTTACTCGTAATGCAATTTCGCCGAGTCTATGGTTGAGACAGCTGAGAAGTCGTTACGCCATTCGTGCAGGTCGGAACTTACCCGACAAGGAATTTCGCTACCTTAGGATGGTTATAGTTACCACCGCCGTTTACTGGGGCTTAAATTCTCAGCTTCGCTCCCGAAGGAACTAACCGGTCCTCTTAACCTTCCAGCACCGGGCAGGCGTCAGTCCGTATACATCGTCTTACGACTTCGCACGGACCTGTGTTTTTAGTAAACAGTCGCTTCTCACTGGTCTCTGCGACCCACACCAGCTCAGGAAGCAAGTTCCATCACCAGCAGGGGTCCCCCTTCTCCCGAAGTTACGGGGGCATTTTGCCGAGTTCCTTAACCATAGTTATCTCGATCGCCTTGGTATTCTCTACCTGATCACCTGTGTCGGTTTGGGGTACGGGCCGTGTACCAGCTCGCTAGAGGCTTTTCTCGGCAGCATAGGATCACTGAATTCGCCTCATTCGGCTATGCATCACCTCTCAGGCTGTGTGAGACCCGGATTTGCCTAGGTCTCGCCCTACAGGCTTACACCAGTGTTACCACTGACTGGCTCAGCTACCTTCCTGCGTCACCCCATCGCTTGACTACTACCAGGAAAGGTCCCGTGCATCACCACACCCGGCACCCGAAGGTGCTCCTGGCGGCTCTGGACGGTTAGTACTCCTGATTCATCATGGGCGCGGATACACGGGTACGGGAATATCAACCCGTTGTCCATCGACTACGCCTGTCGGCCTCGCCTTAGGTCCCGACTCACCCTGGGCGGATTAACCTGGCCCAGGAACCCTTGATCATTCGGCGGACGAGTTTCTCACTCGTCTTTCGCTACTCATGCCTGCATTCTCACTCGCGTGGCCTCCACACCTGGATCACTCCGGCGCTTCCCTGGCCACACGACGCTCCCCTACCCACCCACACACCTGCCGGAACCCTCGCAAGGGAACCGGGGGCTGTCGTGTGAGTGCCGCGGCTTCGGCGGTGTACTTGAGCCCCGCTACATTGTCGGCGCAAAATCACTTGACCAGTGAGCTATTACGCACTCTTTCAAGGGTGGCTGCTTCTAAGCCAACCTCCTGGTTGTCTTCGCGACTTCACATCCTTTTCCACTTAGTACACGCTTGGGGGCCTTAGCCGGCGATCTGGGCTGTTTCCCTCTCGACTACGAACCTTATCGCCCGCAGTCTCACTGCCGCGCTCTCACATCCTGGCATTCGGAGTTTGGCTGATTTCGATAAGCTTGTGGGCCCTCTAGACCATCCAGTAGCTCTACCTCCAGGATGAAACACGCGACGCTGCACCTAAATGCATTTCGGGGAGAACCAGCTATCACGGAGTTTGATTGGCCTTTCACCCCTACCCACAACTCATCCCCTCAGTTTTCAACCTAAGTGGGTTCGGGCCTCCACGACGTCTTACCGTCGCTTCACCCTGGCCATGGGTAGATCACTCCGCTTCGGGTCTAGAGCATGCGACTGAAACGCCCTATTCGGACTCGCTTTCGCTACGGCTACCCCACACGGGTTAACCTCGCCACATACCACTAACTCGCAGGCTCATTCTTCAAAAGGCACGCCATCACCCCCAGTGACAAGTCACTCGAAGGCTCTGACGGATTGTAAGCGCACGGTTTCAGGTACTATTTCACTCCCCTCCCGGGGTACTTTTCACCTTTCCCTCACGGTACTAGTCCGCTATCGGTCACCAGGGAGTATTCAGGCTTATCGGGTGGTCCCGACAGATTCACAGCAGATTTCACGGGCCCGCTGCTACTTGGGCATTCATCACGACAGTCACACAGTTTTCGTCTACGGGACTCTCACCCTCTACGACAGGCCATCCCAGACCACTTCGACTAACCACATGATTTCTTACTGTCGGCCGATCCGGCAGAATCGACAAGACAAACCCCACAACCCCACACGCACAACCCCTGCCGGGTATCACATGCACATGGTTTGGCCTCTTCCGCGTTCGCTCGCCACTACTGACGGAATCACTGTTGTTTTCTCTTCCTGTGGGTACTGAGATGTTTCACTTCCCCACGTTCCCTCCACACACCCTATATATTCAGGTGCAGGTAACACGACATCACTCGTGCTGGGTTTCCCCATTCGGACACCCTCGGATCTCAGCTCGGTTGACAGCTCCCCGAGGCTTATCGCAGCCTCCTACGTCCTTCATCGGCTCCTGGTGCCAAGGCATCCACCGTACGCTCTTCATTACTTACAACAAAGATGCTCGCGTCCACTGTGCAGTTCTCAAACAACACACACACGAAGAACCTCACGCAAACACCAGACCCACAACCATCACCACCCACCCCGAAAGGCCGGCGACAACACTCGCAGCGGTATGACTTGCAGCTCCCGCATGTATTGGTTGTACCTGTAGAGGTAACACTCGCGTGTTCTCTCAGGACCCAACAGTGCATCGATATAACTCGCTCTCCCGCCGGCGCTGAGGCCGGCAGTAGTGAGAGACGAGTTGGTTGTCGGTGTTCCACCCATGAGCGTCCACCCGACCAACGAATGTGGTCGGCGTGGTCTCTGCGGGGGTTCCCTCCCACCTGTGTGGGTGGTACTGCCCCGAGATGTGCTCCTTAGAAAGGAGGTGATCCAGCCGCACCTTCCGGTACGGCTACCTTGTTACGACTTCGTCCCAATCGCCGATCCCACCTTCGACGGCTCCCTCCCACAAGGGGTTAGGCCACCGGCTTCGGGTGTTACCGACTTTCATGACGTGACGGGCGGTGTGTACAAGGCCCGGGAACGTATTCACCGCAGCGTTGCTGATCTGCGATTACTAGCGACTCCGACTTCACGGGGTCGAGTTGCAGACCCCGATCCGAACTGAGACCGGCTTTAAGGGATTCGCTCCACCTCACGGTATCGCAGCCCTCTGTACCGGCCATTGTAGCATGTGTGAAGCCCTGGACATAAGGGGCATGATGACTTGACGTCGTCCCCACCTTCCTCCGAGTTGACCCCGGCAGTCTCCTGCGAGTCCCCGGCATAATCCGCTGGCAACACAGGACAAGGGTTGCGCTCGTTGCGGGACTTAACCCAACATCTCACGACACGAGCTGACGACAGCCATGCACCACCTGTACACCGACCACAAGGGGGGCCGTATCTCTACGGCTTTCCGGTGTATGTCAAACCCAGGTAAGGTTCTTCGCGTTGCATCGAATTAATCCACATGCTCCGCCGCTTGTGCGGGCCCCCGTCAATTCCTTTGAGTTTTAGCCTTGCGGCCGTACTCCCCAGGCGGGGCGCTTAATGCGTTAGCTACGGCACGGATCCCGTGGAAGGAAACCCACACCTAGCGCCCACCGTTTACGGCGTGGACTACCAGGGTATCTAATCCTGTTCGCTACCCACGCTTTCGCTCCTCAGCGTCAGTTATTTCCCAGAGACCCGCCTTCGCCACCGGTGTTCCTCCTGATATCTGCGCATTTCACCGCTACACCAGGAATTCCAGTCTCCCCTGAAATACTCAAGTCTGCCCGTATCGCCTGCAAGCCAACAGTTGAGCTGCTGGTTTTCACAGACGACGCGACAAACCGCCTACGAGCTCTTTACGCCCAGTAATTCCGGACAACGCTTGCACCCTACGTATTACCGCGGCTGCTGGCACGTAGTTGGCCGGTGCTTCTTCTGCAGGTACCGTCACTTGCGCTTCGTCCCTGCTGAAAGAGGTTTACAACCCGAAGGCCGTCATCCCTCACGCGGCGTCGCTGCATCAGGCTTGCGCCCATTGTGCAATATTCCCCACTGCTGCCTCCCGTAGGAGTCTGGGCCGTGTCTCAGTCCCAGTGTGGCCGGTCGCCCTCTCAGGCCGGCTACCCGTCGTCGCCTTGGTAGGCCATTACCCCACCAACAAGCTGATAGGCCGCGGGCCCATCCTGCACCGATAAATCTTTCCACCACACGGCATGCACCGCGCAGTACTATCCGGTATTAGACCCAGTTTCCCGGGCTTATCCCGAAGTGCAGGGCAGATCACCCACGTGTTACTCACCCGTTCGCCACTCGTGTACCCCGAAGGGCCTTACCGTTCGACTTGCATGTGTTAAGCACGCCGCCAGCGTTCGTCCTGAGCCAGGATCAAACTCTCCGTTGAAGACTCTTATCAACCCCTGGCTAGAAACCAGGAAGTCAATGAAAACTAGAGAGCCAAATCCAGCAATAAAACTCACGCCAGCAATAACTCCATTGCTGACAAAAAAGAACCGGTCCCTCCCCGACGGGAAGAAGGAGAAGAACCAGCAAACCAAAACAAAATATTGGCACTGACATTCATCGACACACTGTTGAGTTCTCAAAGAACACGCACACACCACCACCACCCACCAGAAGGCGGGAGGATCCGGGGCAACCGTTCCAGCCTAACCACACCGCAACACCCGAGTCAAACACCAGGCACCACGTGGATCAGGAAGTTGGACTGTGCGCTCAGCCTACACGAGGTGCAGACGAACCTTTTCTGTCCGATCGGCCATGCGACTCCGTCCCACCTCGTTCGCCCAGCCCCGTAAGGCCTTCGGTCGGTGTCCGTGTCGCTCTGACTCGAAGAAAGTTACGCCTGCGGACCGCTCCATGCAAATCGGCAGGTGTTCCGCGGTCCACGCGGCGTCTGCCCAGGTCAACGCGTATGCCGGGGCCCGCGCCCGCTCACCCTGGAGCGACAGTCCGACTATGACGCCGCTCACATCGGTGGGGATGCCGCGCCGATCTCGTCCAGACCGGGCGCCGGGACGGGTTCGCCGACCTGCGTCGTCAACGGGAGGACGCCGGCCCACACTCCCCCGGCGGCGATGTCCCCCTCGTCGTCGTTCGGTCCGCCCGACCGTGCCTTCACCGACGCCTCGTACAGCGGTAGTGCCACCACGCGAGTCGCGGCCAGCTCCTTGCGAGTGTTGGCCCTGACCACATCGGTCCGGCCGGGGACGAGCTTGTTCACGATGAGATCGAGTGCGACGGCGCGCTCGCCCTCGTCGTCCACGACACGGGGTGTCCCCCGCACCACGGCACTCCGGTAGTTCATCGAGTGATGGAACGCGGAGCGCGCCAGCACCAGGCCGTCCAGCACCGTGATGCTCACGCAGACGTCACCGGGAGCGCCCAGGGTCGTCGCGGCCACCGAGCCGTGGAGGTACAACGTCCCTTCGGCATCGGGACCGTCCAGGTCGTAGGCGAACGCAGTCGGGACGACGAGGGGACTTCCTTGCACCACCACTCCGAGGTGACAGAGCTGTGCGGCGTCGAGCACGTCCGTCAGAGCAGCGCGATCCGACTGGGCTCGAGATCGGTTGCGTCGCAACGTCGTTCGGGGTGTCGGGGAGAGAGCTGTCGCCGTCGGCGAGGTGTCGGGCCGCCGGCCATGCGCATCGTGCATCGTCATGCGAATCAGTGTGCGGATCACAGTGGTCCGCCGTCACGGTCCACTTCGATACTGTTCGGCTGGACCACTTCCACCAGCGGGAAGGCATCGACGTCATGGCCTCACACGCGTTACCACTCTCCGTGGACCGATCCTCGACGCGTCCACTCCCGTTGCAGATCGCCGACGCACTACGCACCGCCATCGTCGACGGACTTCTGGTCGCCGGCGATCGTCTCCCGTCGACCCGATCGCTGGCCGCAGAGCTGTCGGTCTCCCGCGGCGTCGCCGATCAGGCCTTCGACCAGCTCGCCGCAGAGGGGTGGATCGAGGGCCGCGCCGGATCCGGCACGTTCGTCTCCCCCGACCTGCGGTCCGTCACACCGACCACCGCCGCCGTGTCCGACGCGCGTCCACGCGCAGAGGCGGACAGCGCTCCCCCCACGCTCGCGCTTCGACCGGGCATCCCCTGGACACCGCCCTCGGCGACCGCGGCATGGCGGCGGGCGTGGCGCATCGCCGGCACGGAGCCCGCTCCCCCCGGTTACCCCGATCCGGCGGGGCCCGTCCATCTTCGCCGCAGCGTGTGTTCGCTGCTCGGCCGCGCGCGCGGAATGAGCGTCGATCCCGATCGCGTGGTCGTGACGACGGGTGCCACCCATGGGCTGACTCTGGCACTCGCGGCGATGCGCGCGGACCGTCCGGAACCGAGACCTGTTCTGGCGATGGAGGATCCGGGATATCGGACTGCGGCGTCGGCGGCGATGGTGATGGGCTGGGACCTGTACGACGTCCCCGTGGACGCCGGCGGCATGAGGGTCGACACGCTCGCGTCCACGCCCGAGACCACCCGCGCCGTGTACGTGACACCGTCTCACCAGTACCCCACCGGCGGAACCCTCGACGTGGGACGTCGTGCCGCTCTCATCGCCCATGCGCAGAGCACCGACACCGTCGTCGTGGAGGACGACTACGACTCCGAGTACCGCTACGACGTCGCGCCGCTCCCCGCCTTGGCGCACCTTGATCCGGATCGCGTCGTCTACCTCGGCACCATCGCCAAGACCCTCGGCGCAGGCGTGCGACTCGGGTGGATGGTGCTGCCGTCGCACCTCGTCCGGCCGGTACTCGACCACCGCCTGGCCACGGGCGACTTCCCGTCGACACCCCTGTGCTCGGCGATGACGTCACTGCTCGACGACGGCGAGTGGGATCGCACGGTGCGAGCGGCACGGCGGCGCTACCGCGATCGCGATGCGGCAGTAAGGGATTCGCTGTCGCCGTTCGGCGAACTCCGTGGCCTGGGCGCGGGTATGCACACGACACTCGTCCTGTCGCCGGGACGAGCGGAGGCAGTCGCCCGCGGCGCAGCACACCGCGGAATCGAGGTACCGACCGTCGCGCTGTCCACTCGATCGCACACCGACGTGGGCGGGTTGGTGATCGGCTACGGCCGACTGACCGACACGGAGCTCCGAACGGCACTCACCGTTCTGGTCGACGAACTCCGACGCCACCGCGACTGACGTGCAGCGGCGCGAGCGTCACTGCACGCGGTCGATGTCGCCGCCGAGGTCCTGCAACTGCTCGACGAACCGCGGGTAACCGCGGTCGATGTGATAAACGTCGTGCACCTCGGTGGTGCCGTCGGCCACGAGGCCGGCGAGCACGAGACCGGCGCCCGCGCGGATGTCCGAGGACCAGACCGGTGCACTCGACAGCCGCGACACTCCGCGGACCACCGCGTGGTGGCCGTCCGTTCGCGCGTCGGCACCGAGCCGGATCATCTCCTCGACGAAGCGGAACCGGGCCTCGAAGACGTTCTCGGTGATCATCGACGTGCCGTTGGCCACCGAGGCGAGGCCGATCGCCATGGGCTGCAGGTCTGTCGGGAACCCGGGGAACGGGAGCGTGGCGAAGTTGACGGCCACCGGTCGTTCCTCCTGCACGACGCGGAATCCGTCCGGGCGCAGGGTGACGGTGCTGCCGGCCGCCTTCAGCTTGTTGAGCACGAGGGTGAGGTGCTTGGGATTGACCCCCGACACCGTGACATCGCCACAGGTCATCGCCGCGGCGATGCCCCACGTCGCGGCCACGATGCGATCACCGATGACGCGGTGTTCGGTGGGCTTCAGGCTGGGGACACCGATGATGGTCAGCGTCGGAGTTCCGGCACCCTCGACGCGAGCACCCATCTTGTTCAGCATCGCGCACAGATCGGCGATGTCCGGCTCGCGGGCAGCGTTGTCGATCACGGTCTCGCCGTCGGCCAGCACCGCCGCCATCAGGATGTTCTCGGTCGCGCCCACGGACGGGAAGGCCAGCCGGATCGTCGCGCCGTGCAGCTTCTCCGCTGTCGCGACCACACACCCGTGCTCGATCTCGCTGTGCGCGCCGAGCAGGCGCAGACCCGACTGGTGCATGTCGAGCGGACGCGAGCCGATGGCGTCGCCGCCGGGCAGTGCCACCACGGCCTTGCGACACCGCGCGACCAGCGGTCCCAGGACGCACACCGACGCACGGAACTGGCGTACCGCCGCGAAGTCGGCGTGATACTTCGGCTCTGCGGGGGTGGTGATGCGCACGGCATCCCCCTCGAGTTCGACGTCGCACCCCAGCCCACGGAGAACGTCGGCCATGAGGGGGACATCGAGAATGTCGGGGCAGTTGGTGAGGGTGGTCGTGCCCTCGGCGAGCAGCGCCGCGGCCATCAACTTCAGCACGCTGTTCTTCGCCCCACCGACCGACACGTCGCCGGAGAGACGACTACCGCCGGTGACCAGGAAACGTTCACTCACGACGTCAACAGTAGAGGCATCGGTCGTCGATCAGAGCATCGGCCGACTGCCAGTAAGGTTGATCCATGGCGGTTCACCTGACCTCGATCTACACCCGTACCGGCGACGACGGGACGACGGGTCTCAGCGACTTCTCCCGCGTCTCGAAGAACGACCCGAGGGTCGTGGCCTACGCGGAGTGCGACGAACTGAACGCTGCTCTCGGACTGGTGTTGGCGGTCGGATCACCGCCCGAGGGCGTGGCGACGGTGTTGCGCCGGATCCAGAACGATCTGTTCGATGCCGGAGCCGACCTGTCGACTCCGATCCAGGAGAACCCGAAGTACCCACCGCTGCGCGTCACGCCGGAGTACGTCACGCGGCTCGAGACGTGGTGCGACGAGTTCAACGACACTCTCGCGCCGCTGACCTCCTTCGTCCTTCCTGGCGGGACGGCTGCTTCCGCGTTTCTACACCAGGCGCGCACCGTCGCGCGACGGGCGGAGCGGGCAGCGTGGGCCGCTGTCGAGGCACATCCCGAGACGACGGGGCCGCTGCCGGCGACCTATCTCAACCGACTGTCGGATCTGCTGTTCATTCTCGGGCGGGTCACCAACCCGGACGGCGACGTCCTGTGGAAGCCGGGCGGCGAGCGTTCGCGCGACTGACCACGGGCCCGAGCGAGCGAGGTGTCAGGCCGGGCCGCTGCCCGGCATGTTGCGCTGCGACCGGTCGGACGGCCTCGACTCGAGCCACGACGTGAATGCAGTGAACGGGCCACGCTCCATGGCGATCTCGTAGCGGCGGTCCCCCGCGTCGAGTTCGACGATCGCGGTCTCGTCACTCATGATGTCGAACTCGGAGCTCTGCGGACTGCGCCGCTCGCCCTGGATCAGAGTCTGCCGGATCATGCGGCGGTCCGGACCCGGACGCAGACTCGACAGCTTGTAGAACACGAGCACGTTCTCGCCGTAACGGACGATGCCGTGACGCCACCCACTTCCCGCTGCGGCGGGAAGACTGCGCAGGATCACGGCAGTGCCCCCGCGGCGGAGAAGCACCAACCGATACAGAAAAGCCGCGGCGAGCCCTCCGAGCAGCACGACCAGAACGACAAGCACTGTCATCCAGGACGTCATCTCTTCGGAACCCGCCGCGGCTTCTTCTCGTGTACCTAGGCCCGCTCGACCGCGCGGACACGCCCGCGTGCGATCGCGAGCGCCTCCTCGTCGTCGGAGCCCTCGGACAGCACGGACCGCGCAGCCTCGACGTCGATGTCCTCCGCGAACTCGGCGGACTCGGCGAGGATGGTGACGGTCCGGCCGGTGACCGACAGGAAACCACCGTGCACGGCGGCGACGCGCCGTTCACCGTCGCCCGTCGTGATGGCCACGGTGCCGCCCTCGATCAACTGACCGAGAACCGGCTCGTGTCCGGCCATGATGCCGATCTCGCCCTCGGTGGTCTGAGCGCTGACCAGCGTGGCCGTTCCCGACCACAGGCGTTCCTCGACTGCGACCAGTTCGACGTCCATCTCAGCCATCTCGGACTACTTTCCGGAGATCTTCTTGGCTGCGGCCTCGACGTCGTCGAGTCCACCGCAACTGTTGAAGGCCTGCTCGGGAAGGTGGTCGTACTCGCCCTTGGTGACCTTGTCGAACGCCTCGATGGTGTCGGCCAGCGACACGACCGAACCCTCTTCACCGGTGAACTTCTCGGCGACGATGAAGTTCTGGCCGAGGAACTTCTCCAGACGACGGGCACGGGAGACCGTGACCTTGTCCTCCTCGGACAGCTCGTCCATACCGAGGATGGCGATGATGTCCTGCAGCTCCTTGTACTTCTGCAGGATGCGCTTGACCTCGTTGGCGACGCGGAAGTGCTCGTCTCCGACGATCGACGCCTCCAGGATGCGCGAGGTGGACGTCAGCGGATCGACAGCGGGGTAGATGCCCTTCTGCGAGATCGGACGCGACAGCTCGGTAGTGGCATCGAGGTGGGCGAAGGTCGTCGCCGGTGCGGGGTCGGTGTAGTCGTCGGCGGGCACGTAGATGGCCTGCAGAGACGTGATGGAACGACCACGCGTCGAGGTGATGCGCTCCTGGAGCTCACCCATCTCGTCGGCGAGGGTGGGCTGGTAGCCCACGGCGGACGGCATGCGGCCGAGGAGAGTGGAGACCTCGGAGCCTGCCTGGGTGAACCGGAAGATGTTGTCGATGAAGAGCAACACGTCCTGGTTCTGCACGTCGCGGAAGTACTCGGCCATGGTGAGAGCCGAGAGGGCGACGCGCATACGCGTGCCCGGCGGCTCGTCCATCTGACCGAACACCAGGGCGGTGTCCTGCAGAACGCCCATCTCCTCCATCTCGAGGTGGAGGTCGGTGCCCTCACGCGTGCGCTCACCGACGCCGGCGAACACCGACGTGCCGGAGAACTCACGTGCGATACGGGTGATCATCTCCTGGATGAGCACGGTCTTGCCGACGCCTGCGCCGCCGAACAGACCGATCTTTCCGCCCTTGACGTACGGGGTCAGGAGGTCGATGACCTTGATGCCGGTCTCGAGGATCTCGGTCTTGCCCTCGAGCTGATCGAAGGCCGGGGGCTTGCGGTGGATGCCCCACTGCTCGCCGTCACGGCCGAGTCCGGGGCTGTCCAGGCAGTCGCCGAGGGCGTTGAACACGTGGCCCTTGACGACGTCACCGACGGGAACCGAGATCGGCTTGCCGGAGTCGACGACGGGGGTGCCGCGGACGAGGCCGTCGGTGGGCTGCATCGACACGGTGCGCACGAGGTTGTCGCCGAGGTGCTGTGCGACCTCGAGCGTCAGCGTCTTGGCGACGGCCTTCAGCTCGATCTCTGCGTTCAGCGCGTTGAACAGCGCGGGGATGGATCCACGGGGGAACTCGATGTCGACGACGGGACCGATGACGCGCACGACGCGCCCGTTCTCGGACGACTTGGCGCCGGAACCCGTGCTATCGGTTACTGCTGCGGTCATGTTCAGTCTCTTCCTGAGCTCGCGGCAAGCGCGTCGACGCCGCCGACGATCTCGCTGATTTCCTGGGTGATCTGAGCCTGGCGTGCCTGGTTGGCCTGGCGTGACAGGGCATTGACCAGATCGTTGGCATTGTCCGTGGCGGCCTTCATCGCGGTGCGACGAGCGGCCGACTCGGATGCCGCCGCGTCGAGCAGTGCGGCGTAGATGCGGGTGCTCACGTACTTCGGGAGCAGCGCGGACAACAGCGTGTCCGCCTCCGGCTCGAAGTCGTACTGCGCGGTGACCTCCTTCGACGACGGCGAGTCGCTGAGCATGTCTGCACCCAGCTCGATCTCCTCGTCGTCGTAGTCGATCTCCAGAGGAGCCATGCGGCGCACCGTCGGCTTGAGCGACAGCATCGACACGAAGGTGGTGTAGACGATGTGGAGTTCGTCCACACCCTCGACCGTGCCCTCGCCGTTCGGTGCCTCGATCTCCTCGCCGGACCCCGCCATGAACAGCTGGACGAGGTGCTTGGCGGCCTTCGCGGCATCGGTGTACGCCGGCTGCTGCGAGAAGCCCGTCCACGCGCCCTTGACGTCGCGATCACGGAACGTGTAGTACGTCAGGCCCTTTCGGCCCAGAACGTAGATGACCGGCTCCTTGCCCTCGGACTTGAGGAGCTGCTGGAGCTCCTCGGCCTCACGAAGGATGTTGGAGTTGTAGCCACCACACTGACCCGAGTCGCTGGTCACGACGAGCACGGCGGCCCGCTTGGGCTCCGCACGCTCGGTGAGCAGCGGATGGTCCAGCGAACCCGAGGCACTGGCCAACGCCGAGAGCACCTTGGTGATCTCGGTGGCGTACGGCTTCGACGCCTCGACGCGGGCCTGCGCCTTGGTGATGCGCGAGGTCGCGATCAGTTCCTGCGCCTTGGTGATCTTCTTGATCGAGTTGGTCGACCTGATCCGGGAGCGCAGCTCACGAATGCTGGGCATCTGTCACCTCACTCCCTGTTCGACGTGCCACGGGTCCGCTCATCACTTGCTGACAGTCTTGCGAGTGACGGTGACCTTCTCCTGGTCGACGTCGCCCTTGTCGAGCGCGTCGGCCTCTGCCTCGTTGACGATCCGCTCGCCCGAGGACGTCAGGAAGCCCTGCTTGAACTCGTCGGTCGCCTTCGTGATCGCGTCGGCGGCCTCGTCCTTGAGAACCTTGCCGCCGGCGATCGCCTCGTAGGCGCTCGACGCGTTGCGGTGCAGATCCTCGAGGAGCTCGCGGTTGAAGCGACGAACGTCCTCGACCGGGACCGTGTCGTAGTAGCCGGCGTCGACGAGGTAGATCGAGACGATCTGGTCCTCGACGGACACCGGGGTGTACTGGTCCTGCTTGAGCAGCTCGACCCAGCGGGCACCGCGCTCGAGCTGCGCCTTGGACGCGGCGTCGAGGTCGGACGCGAAGGCGGAGAACGCCTCCAGCTCGCGGAACTGAGCCATCTCCAGACGGAGCGAACCGGCAACCTTCTTCAGACCCTTGGTCTGCGCCGCGCCACCGACTCGGGACACCGAGGTACCGACGTTGATGGCGGGACGGACACCCTTGTTGAAGAGGTCCGACTCGAGGAAGACCTGGCCGTCGGTGATGGAGATGACGTTGGTCGGGATGAAGGCCGAGATGTCGTTGGCCTTGGTCTCGATCAGCGGCAGACCCGTCATCGAACCGCCACCGAGCTCGTCGGACAGCTTCGCGCACCGCTCGAGCAGACGGGAGTGCAGGTAGAAGACGTCACCGGGGTACGCCTCGCGGCCCGGCGGGCGACGCAGCAGCAGCGAGATGGTGCGGTATGCCTCGGCCTGCTTGGTCAGGTCGTCGAACACGATGAGGACGTGCTTGCCCTGGTACATCCAGTGCTGGCCGAGGGCCGAACCGGTGTACGGGGCGAGCCACTTGAAGCCGGCCGAGTCGGACGCGGGAGCGGCGACGATGGTCGTGTATTCCATGGCGCCGTGCTCGTCCAGAGCGGACTTGACGCCCGCGATGGTCGAACCCTTCTGGCCGATGGCGACGTAGATGCAGCGCACCTGCTTGTCGGCGTCGCCGGTCTCCCAGTTGGCCTTCTGGTTGATGATGGCGTCGACGCAGACGGCGGTCTTGCCCGTCTTGCGGTCGCCGATGATCAGCTGACGCTGGCCGCGGCCGATGGCCGTCAGGGCGTCGATGGCGGTGATGCCGGTCGCGAGGGGCTCCTCGACGGGCTGGCGCTCGAGCACCGATGCCGCCTGGAGCTCCAGGACACGCTGTTCGTTCGACTCGATGTCACCGAGACCGTCGATGGGCTTGCCCAGCGGGTCGATGACGCGTCCGAGGAAGTTGTCGCCGACGGGGACCGAGAGGACCTCGCCGGTGCGCTTGACTTCCTGGCCTTCCTCGATGTGCTCGTAGTCACCGAGGATGACGGCACCGATCTCACGGTCGTCGAGGTTCAGTGCCACGCCGAGGATGCCGCCGGGGAACTCCAGCAGCTCGTTCGACATCGCGGACGGGAGGCCCGTCACGTGAGCGATTCCATCGCTCGTGTCGGACACCAGACCGACCTCTTCACGAGAGGACTCCGGTGCGTAGTTCGCTGTGTAGCTCTCGATCGCGCTACGGATCTCGTCGGAGGAGATCGTCAACTCCGCCATGTTTTCCTGCTCTCACTGTCTGGTGTTTCGTGGCCGGACCGGCTGTGCGGTCGACGTCCGAAACGCGGGGTGGGGCTTGTTACCGAACTGGGCTTGCTACAGAACTCGGGTGCTGCGATGCGTACCGCTCACCGGAGCGACTTCCTCAGGGAGGCGAGACGACCCGCACCACTGCCGTCGATGACCTCGTCGCCGACACGGACGACCAGTCCGCTCAGCAGTTCCCGGTCCACCTCCACGTGGACGGTCACGGACTTGCCGTAGATACCTTCCAGCCTGGACGTGAGCCGAGAAATCTGATCGTCGCTCAGCTCGGTGCTGCTGCGGACGTGAGCGACCTCCTTGTCACGACGAGTGGCCGCGAGTGCGGACAGTTCGCCGAACACGGATGCCGGTGCAGCACCCTTCAGTCGACCGACGGCCTGGATCGCCAGGGCCTCGGTGATCGCGGTGACCTTGCCGTAGAGCAACGTCGACAGGAGCGATCCCGACGCCTCGGCGGGCTTGCTTCGATCGGACAGCGCCTGCTCGAGGGCAGGATCGCCGGCGATGATGCGGCCGAGACGGAACAGCTCGTCCTCCACGGTGCCCAACTGATCCTGGTCCTGCGCCGCGCGCAGAAGTGCCTCACGGCCCAGGAGTACGAGCGAGTCGGTGAGGTCACGGGCCGACGACCAGTTCTGTGCGACGGCGGCCTGCAGTGCGGCGGTGGCCGCTGCACCGATCTTGCCGTCGAACAGGCGGCCCGCGAGCGCGCGTCGCGCGTCCGGAGCAGCCGACGCGTCCGCGAGTGCGGCGCGCAGTGGACGCTGTCCGTCGAGCACCGACACGACCCCGAAGAGGTCGGATCCGGCGCCGGCGGCAGCCGACGTCGCATCCGACGCCGCATCGAGCTCGGCCGTCAGGACGGTGCGGGCCTCGGCGAGGGCTTCACGACTCGCTGCGTACATGGTGCTCACTTCCCGCTAGCGGAATCTGCGCCGACAGAATCGAGTTCGTCGAGGAAACGATCGATCGTGCCGGCACGCTTGACGTCGTCGGACAGCTGCTCGCCGATGACCTTCTCGGCCAGCTCGACAGCCGTACGGCCGAGATCGGCACGCAGTTCGGTGACGATCTGCTGACGCTGAGCCGCGAGCTGCTGGTGACCGGAGGCCACGATGCGGTCGCTCTCCGCCTGTGCACTGGTCTTCATCTCCGCGAGGATCTGCTGACCCTGGGTGCGTGCGTCTTCACGGATCTTGGCGGCTTCCTGGCGTGCGTCGGCCAACTGGGCGCGGTACTGCTCGAGCGCCTCCTTGGCTTCGGCCTGTGCCTCTTCGGCGCGCTTGATCCCGCCTTCGATCTTCTCGGACCGCTCGGAGAGCACCGTCTGGAATCGCGGGAGCACGAACTTCCAGAAGAAGAACCCGATGACGGCGATGCAGACCGCAGACCAGACGATGTCGTAGGTCGCGGGGAGGAGAGGATTGATGTCCTCTTCCCCCTCCGCTGCTGCGAGGACTGCGAATGTCGACATGGCGATCAGAAAATGAAGCCGGCGACGAGGCCGATCAGCGCGAGGGCCTCGGTGAATGCGATACCGAGGAACATGTTGGTGCGGATCTGGCCGGCGAGCTCGGGCTGACGCGCGATGCCCTCGATGGCCTTACCGACCACGATGCCCACGCCGATGCCGGGGCCGATGGCCGCGAGGCCGTAGCCGATGGCTCCGTAGCCTGCGCCGGTGACTTCCTGTGCTTCCTGCGCGAGGTAGGTGAGGCTCATTGTGATGTGTTCCCTTTCTGTTGCCCACGACCGGTCGGCAGCGGGTCAGGTCTGTCTGGTGGCTGGAGAGTCGGTGGGGGTCAGTGCGAGTCGGCGTGCAGGGCGAGGTCGATGTAGACCGCCGTCAGCAGCGCGAACACGTAGGCCTGCAGGAAGATGACCAGCAGCTCGAACAGCGTGAAGCCGAATCCCGCGACGAGCGAGAACAGGCCGAACACCTTCATGCCGGTCGCCGCCTCGAAGAAGAAGAACTGCGTCGCGCTGAAGAACAGCACCAGCATGATGTGGCCGGCGAGCATGTTGGCCATGAGTCGCACGGTCAGCGTGAAGGGCCGCAGGATGAACGTCGAGATGAACTCGATGGGGATCAGCAGCAGGTGCAGCGCGATCGGCACGTTCGGAACGACGATGCTGCTCTTCACGTACTTGAAGAACCCGTACTTCTTGATACCGACGTAGTTGAAGACGACGTACGCGAGGGCTGCCAACACGATCGGCATGCCCACTCGGGCATTCGACGAGATGTTGATGAAGGGGATGACACCCGAGAAGTTGAGGAACAGCACCGCGAAGAAGATGGTCGCGATGACGGGCAGGAAGCGCTTGCCCTGCTCCTTGCCGAGAACCTCGTCTGCGATCTGATCCTTGACGAAGCCCAGTGCGAGCTCACCGACGTTCTGGATACCGCGGGGCACGATCTTCGGGCTGCGCATCGCGAGGCTGAAGAACGCGAGAAGAACGACCGTCATGATGATGCGGACCAGCATCAGCCGGTCGAGCTCGAACGGGGTGCCCTCGAACAGGATGGCCGGTGGGAAAAAGTCGGACAGTGACGGCGGATGGAACTCCGCGGCCAAGTTGGTGACGCTCAGCGGTCTCTCCCGTGTTCGGCCGCAGGCGAAGGACACCCGCGGTTCGATCGGACATATGGCATTCGGGCACGATCGAGCTAGGACGATCTACAAGTCGACTCGGGTCGGCTCGAGTAGTCGTCAGCCGCGTCGGACCGTGCTCACGGTCCCGCGTCTGTCGGGTGTCGGCGACTTCGTCGACTCGGTGACGCGACGTCTCGAAACGGACGCTTCGTCGCGGTACACACTCTCACATGGCGTGGACTACGAGAAACAGCTTCGGTGACGTCGATCACCTGCAAAGACGGTTCCGGGCGGCGCGATGTGTCCGTTACGCCCGGTAAGCCCTCGCTCGAAAGGAACTTTATCAACACAACACGCTGAGTTGTGTCGGGGGTCGCTCCGCGGACGACACTACTACAAAATGTCGTACTACTGAACGTCCGAGTCGGGGTCGCCCGCGGGAGAATCGACGTACGGAACACGCTGCCGGAAGATGCCGTACATCTCGGCACCCAGGACGATGACCAGGGACGCGAGCACCACGATGCCCAGTGTCGGGCGGTTGTAGAAGTCCATCCCCCGCAGCAGTCCCAGCACGATCACCGCGATCAGCATCTTCACGATCCACCCGCCCAGCAGGACGGCCCCGACCGCGGTCGGCGGCAACTTGGCCGAGAACAGGACGGATGCGGCGGTGGCGAGGATGAACAGACCACCGACCGCGGACCCGAGCAGCGCGCCCCACAGACCTTCGAGGCCGGCGACGAGCACCGCGATGATCGCGGCGACCACGGCGAGGCCGAGCAGGGCGATGACGCCGTACCGGACGGCGGCGCGGAGCGGTGCGGTGGAGGACGGGATCGGTGCGGGCGAGAAGGTCACGACACGCAGGTTACCGGCGGCCCGGATCCCGGAACGACGGCACCGCGGTGACCACCAGGGCGAAGACGAGTCCGCCGGCGAGCAGCAGCACCACGAGTCGGCGATCGAACAGGGACGCGCCGACCGCCCCGAACGCGAGCACACCGACCCACAAGTAGATGAGCAGCACCACGCGGCGATGCGAGTGACCGATCTGGAGCAGACGGTGATGCAGGTGCATCTTGTCCGGGCTGAAGGGGCTGCGGCCTGCACGCGTGCGACGCACGATCGCGAGCAGCAGGTCGAGGATCGGGATGAACATGATCGCGCCCACCAGCAGCAACGGGGTCAGCAGACCCAGGAGGTCCCGCGTGCCGTAGGCACTGAGCCCGATACGTCCGGACGCACTGGTCGCGACGGTGGCGAGCATGAGGCCGATGACCATGGAACCCGAGTCGCCCATGAAGATGCGCGCCGGCTGGAAGTTGTGCGGCAGGAACCCCAGGCACGCACCGGCGAGGGCCGCGGCGATCATCGCGGGCGGGTAGGCGCTGACGTCACCGCCCTGCTCGTGGAGCAGTCCGACGGAGAACAGACAGATGGCCACCGCGGCGATCAGGCCGACGCCCGCGGCGAGGCCGTCGAGACCGTCGATGAAGTTCATCGCGTTGATCATGACCACGGCGATGAGCACGGTGACGAGACCCGCCTGCAGCTGGTCCAGGATCAGCGTCGACCCCTCGCCCCACGGCAGATACAGCAGGTACCAGCTGACGCCCATCAGCACCAGGACACCGGCCGCGGTGACCTGACCGGCGAACTTGGTCAGCGCGTCCAGGCCCCACCGGTCGTCGACCACACCCACGGCCATAATGATGAACCCGGAGACCAGGGCCGCCTGGACGTCCGTGGTGAACTCGAACCCTCGGGTGAGGGCCGGCAGCTTCTGCGCGAAGAGCAGCGCGACGAGCAGCCCCAGGTAGATACCGATACCCCCGAGCCGGGGCGTCGGGGTGACGTGGACGTCGCGCTCACGCGGTACGGCCACCGCGCCGAAACGCAGAGCGCCGAGCCGGACGGCTCCGGTGACCAAGAACGTCACCACCGCTGCCGTGAGCATGACGAGAAGAAGCTCGCGGATGGGGACACCCGCGCCCCCGTCCGACTGCGCCAGGAGCGCACTCGCGTGCGCGGGCACGGCCGTCACCACGGTGACTCCCGCGGCGGAGCCGAGTGCGGCATTCGTCAGGCGCTTCCGGCGACGAGCGACTCGGCGGTCACGCCGAGGACCTCGGCGATCTCGCTCGTCGAGACCGCGCCGACGCGGAGAATGCGCGGGGTGTCCCCCGTCAGGTCGACGATCGTCGACGCGAGCGCGTGCTCGGCCGGACCGCCGTCGAGATACACGGCCGCGGACCCGCCGAGCTGTACGCGGGCGTCCTCCGCCGTGACGGCGGGCGGGCGGCCGGAGATGTTCGCACTCGAGACGGCCAGGGGGCCCACCTCGCGCAGCAGTTCGAGAGCCACCGGATGCAGCGGCATGCGGAGCATGACGGTGCCGCGGGCGTCGCCGAGGTCCCACGCGAGCGACGGCGCCTGGTGCACGACGAGACTCAGCGCTCCGGGCCAGAACGCGCGGATGAGATCGCGCGCCGCCTGCCGCACTCCCAGCACGAGGCCGTCGATCGTGTGCCAGGACCCGACGAGCACCGGCACCGGCATGTCGCGGCCGCGCCCCTTCGCGCGGAGCAGATCCGTGACGGCGCTGCTGTCGAAGGCGTCCGCGGCCAGCCCGTACACGGTGTCGGTGGGCATCACGACCAGTCGGCCGGACGACAGCGCACGCTTGGCGGCATCGAGACCTGCCGCGCGAGAGGCGGAATCGGAGCAGTCGTAGACGGTGGACACCCGGCCCATCTTGCCACTGCGCGCACGGCACGCCTGCGCAGCGGTGGCGCGATCTCGCGTCCTAGGTGATCCGGCGCTGCCGACGAGCGACGACGAAGCGTGGGCGGTCCGCGAGATCCCGATGCTGGGACACGTCTCCGAACACCGCTCGCCCCTCCAGGAGGGCGACCACCCGGTCTCCGTGCGAGTCGTCGTGCTCGATGCCCACTCCCCCGTCGATCCGCAACCACCGCGCGATGTTCGCGATCATCGGCTCGATGACGGACAGCCCGTCCGGGCCACCGAACAGCGCGACGTGCGGATCGTGGTCGATCACCTCGGGATCGAGCCGCGCACTCGTCGGCACGTAGGGCGGGTTCGCCACGACCAGGTCGACGGTGCCGTCGAGCTCCGTGAGCACCGTCCTCTCGGTCACGTCACCGTGATGCAGATGCACGGGGGTGTCGCCGTCCGACGCCCGCAGGTCGGCGTTGCGCCGCGCCCACGCCAACGCGTGCGGATCCTTCTCCACCGCGTGCACCACGGCGTCCGGGCGAGCGTGGGCGATCGCGAGGGCGAGTGCGCCGCTTCCGGTGCACAGGTCGAGGACGACGGGCGGATGCCGCCCGGCGGACTCGAGGAACGCGAGTGCCCAGGCGAGCAACAGTTCCGTCTCCGGGCGGGGGACGAACACCCCGGGGCCCACCTCGACGTCGATCTCCCCCAGTGACGACGTTCCGATGATGTGCTGCAACGGAATTCGCTTCGCACGCTGCGCGACGGTCGCACGGTAGGCCTCGGCGACCTCGGGCTCCACCAACGGGGTCAGGCCGAGCCGCCCGCGGGGAACCGACAGCAGATGCGCGGCGAGCAACTCGGCGTCGACCCGCGGGCTGGGGACGCCGGCCTCGGTCAGGACGCGGGTTGCCTCGACGATGGCCATACGTAGCGGGACGCGACTCACCGACACAGCTTCGCACTGCCGGTCGGCCCGGCGATCACGCGGAGGTCATTCCGCCTGGAGCCGCGCCTGTCGGTCGGCCGCGGCGAGCGCGTCGAGGAGCGCGTCCATGTCACCGTCGAGAACGGCGTCCAGGTTGTGCGACTTGAAGCCGATGCGGTGGTCGGTGATGCGGTTCTCAGGGAAGTTGTACGTGCGGATGCGCTCGGACCGATCGACGGTGCGCACCTGGCTCGCACGCCCGGCCGCCGCCTCCTTGTCGGCCGCTTCCTCGGCCGCCGCCTGCAGCCGCGAGGCGAGCACCTGCATCGCCCTCGCCTTGTTCTGCAGCTGGGAGCGTTCGTTCTGACAGGTGACGACGATGCCCGTGGGCAGATGCGTGATGCGCACCGCGGAGTCCGTGGTGTTGACGCCCTGGCCACCCTTGCCGGACGAGCGGTAGACGTCGATGCGCAGATCGGTCTCGTCGATCTGGACGGCTTCGACCTCGTCCTGCTCCGGGTAGATCAGGACGCCGGCCGCCGACGTGTGCACTCGTCCCTGCGATTCGGTGACGGGAACACGCTGCACCCGATGCACGCCGCCCTCGAACTTGAACCGCGACCACACACCGTCGGCGGAGTCGGTGCGCGCCTTGATGGACAGCGTCGCGTCCTTGTACCCACCCAGATCGGAGACGTTCGCGTCGAGGATCTCGACCCGCCAGCCGTGGCGCTCGGCGTACCGGACGTACATCCGAGCGAGATCGGACGCGAACAGGGCGGACTCCTCGCCGCCCTCACCCGACTTGACCTCCAGCACGACGTCGTCGGCGTCGTGAGGATCACGGGGCGCGAGCAGGTCGGTGAGGGTGGTGTCGAGCTCGGCCACGGTCGCCTCGAGCGCCGGGATCTCGGCGGCGAAGCCGGCGTCGTCGGCAGCGAGCTCGCGGGCCGCCTCGAGATCGTCGCGGGCGGCACTGAGCTTGGAGTACACACTCATGATCGGGGCCAGCTGCGCGAACCGCTTCCCGGCGCGGCGAGCCGCCGCCGGATCGTCGTGCAGCGAGGGATCGGACAGGTCGCGCTCGAGTCCGGCGTGCTCGGCGAGGATGTCGTCGATCGCGGACGGTGTCGCGGAGGCGGCCACGGTGTTCTCCCTGTCGAACCGAGAAATGTCAACGAACAATGGTGCAGAAACGACCGACGCCCGCCCCGAGACGAATCTCGGAACGGGCGTCGGCGGAAGAGCTAGCTGTCGGCGTCGGCCTTCTTGCCTGCGCGCTTGCCGTAGCGAGCCTCGAAGCGAGCCACGCGGCCGCCGGTGTCGAGGATCTTCTGCTTGCCCGTGTAGAACGGGTGGCACTGCGAGCAGACCTCGACGTTGATGCGCTCCGCCGAGTTGGTGCTGCGGGTCTCGAAAGTATGTCCGCAACCACACACGACTGTCGTCGCTGTGTAATCGGGGTGGATTCCTGCCTTCATGGTGTCCCTTTCATGGTCGCCGGGTCGCCTCGACTGTCGAGAGCGTGAACCGGAACCGGACTCGGCCGATCAGTATGCCAGAGCAGCTGTCCGCGCTGGTAATCGTCTCAACATCGGTGCCGAGACGTTTGTTCCGTCGATCCTCGGGGGTCAGTCCTCCGGCGAACCGGGCGCCGTCTTGGAGACCGACATGAGGAACTCGATGTTGTTCTTGCTCTTCTTCAGTCGGTCGATCAGCAGATCGATCGCCTGGTGCGAGTCGAGCCCGGAGAGCACCCGACGCAGCTTGTGCAGCACGGCCGCCTCGTCGGGACTGAGCAGGAGCTCGTCCTTGCGGGTGCCCGACGGATTGACGTCCACCGCCGGGAACACGCGCCGCTCGGCGATCTTGCGATCGAGCTTGAGCTCGGCGTTGCCCGTGCCCTTGAACTCCTCGAAGATCACCGTGTCACCTGTCGAGCCGGTCTCCACCATCGCCGTGGCGATGATGGTGAGCGATCCACCGTTCTCGATGTTGCGCGCGGCACCGAGGAAGCGCTTGGGCGGGTAGAGCGCCGTGGAGTCGACACCACCGGACAGGATGCGACCCGAGGCCGGCGAGCTGTTGTTGTACGCACGGCCCAGACGCGTGATCGAGTCGAGCAGCACCACCACGTCGCGGCCGTCCTCGACCAGACGCTTGGCGCGCTCGATCGCCAGCTCGGCGACCGAGGTGTGGTCGCCCGGCGGGCGATCGAAGGTGGAGGCGATGACCTCACCCTTCACGCTGCGCTGCATGTCGGTCACTTCTTCGGGACGCTCGTCCACGAGCACGACCATCAGGTAGCACTCGGGGTTGTTCGTCGCGATGGCGTTCGCGATCGCCTGCAACACGCTGGTCTTACCCGCCTTGGGCGGGCTCACGATGAGCGCACGCTGCCCCTTGCCGATCGGCATGACCAGATCGATCACGCGCGTCGTCAGGATGTTCTGCGTGGTCTCGAGGCGCAGCCGCTGATTCGGGTACAGCGGCGTGAGCTTGTTGAACTCCGGCCGCTTGCGGTTGCCGTCCGGCGGCGCACCGTTGACCGTGTCGAGACGGACCAGCGGGTTGAACTTCTGCCGGGAGTTGTTCTGCTCCCCCTCGCGGGCCACTCGCACGGCACCGGTCAGTGCGTCACCGCGTCGGAGGCCGTTGCGGCGCACCATGTTCATGGAGACGTACACGTCGTTCGGTCCCGCGAGGTATCCCGAGGTCCGGACGAACGCGTAGTTGTCGAGCACGTCGAGAATGCCGGCGACGGGCTGCACGACGTCGTCGTCGCGCAGTTCGGGCTCGCGCTCACGATCACGCTGGTTGCCGCCGCCCTCGGGAGCACCGTCACGATCGCGCCCACGGCGACGCTCGCGGAAACGACGTCCCCGCCTGCCGCGGCCCTCGCCGTCCTCGTCGTCGCGGGGACCGTTGTCACGAGGCCCGTTGTTGCGGTCACCCTGGTTGCGGTCGCCCTGGTTGCGATCGTTCCGGTCACCCTGATTGCGATCGCCCTGGTTGCGATCGTTGCGGTCGCCCTGGTTGCGGTCGTTCCGGTCGCCCTGATTGCGGTCGTTCCGGTCGCCCTGGTTGCGGTCGCCCTGGTTGCGATCGTTGCGGTCGCCCTGATTGCGGTCACCCTGGTTGCGGTCGCCCTGGTTGCGGCCCTGACGCTCGCGGCGCGGCCGGTCCCCGTTCTGACGATCACCGTCGCCCTGGTCGCGGTCGTCGCCACCGTCGGTGCGGGTGGTCTCGGCCGGAGCCGTCGTGGTGGATGCTGCCGCGTCGGTCGACTGGTGCGCGCGGCCGTCCTGCGCAGGCGCAGCGTCGTTCTGCGACTCGGCGGCGGTGTCGGTCGACTCCGCGGCGCCGGCACGGCGGGTCGCTCCGCGACGGTTCCGCGTGCGACGCGGGCCGTCGGGGTTCGCGCCGTCGGACGCTGCACCGTCGGAACCCGAGGTGTCGGCTCTGTGGGTACCGGCGTCGGAGCTGGAGGCGCCGGCGCTCGCACCGTCGGCTCCGGAATCCCGGGGGGCCACGGCGTCGGACACACCGGCGGACGGTGCGTCCGACGTGGCGGCGGGCGCGGACCGGCTCACGCGGGGTGCGCGCGACGGTGCCTCGGTGGCAGCCGCGGACGCGGGCACCTGCTTGGCCTCGATCGCGGACACGAGGTCGCCCTTACGCATCCCGGAGACACCCTTGATGCCGAGTTCGGACGCGAGTCCGCGCAGCTCGGTGAGCACCATCCCGGAGAGTCCGGCACCGCGGCGCGACGTGCGCGGGCGCGTGTCGGACTGGGTCGCCGGAGCAGCGATAGATTCCGTATCGGTCACGGAGGTCCTTTCCTTCCCTCGCGCGCCTGGTGCGCAGATCGAGGGTTCGTTCCGCCGTTCGACTCTCGTGTCGAACTCGGATGCCGCGTACGTTCGCGTCGTGCAGAAGAGCGAAGGCTGTTCCAGGATGCGACTTCCCTGGCGGCCGTGGCGCGCCGATCGACGACGGCGGCACCGCTGGAGCTCGAGGCCGGGAAGTAATGCCCTGGAGAAATCGGCGCGCTGACTGCGCACGATGTACGGACGCGTACCACAATAGCCGTGATGCGAGGTACGGGCAAGAATGTCCGCGTCAGCGCGTCGTGACGCCGTCCGCGATCTCCAGCTCCAGCACCGTCATCCCGTCGTCCCCGGCGCGGTCGGCCAACTCGCGCGCGATGCTCGCCGTTCCGAGCACGAGCACGGTGGGTCCGGCGCCCGAGACCGTCGCGGCGTGCCCGTGCGCGCGCAGGGTCTCGACCCATCGCGACGTCACCGGCAGGGCGGAGGCCCGGTAGGGCTGGTGCAGGCGATCCTCGGTGGACACCATCAACAGATCGGGTCGCGTCGTCAGGGCCACGACCGCGAGCGCGGATCGGCTCGCGTTGAACGCGGCGTCGCGGTGCGGAACGAGGTCGGGCAACAGTCCGCGCGTGTGCGCCGTGGACGACCGTTCGGTCGGGATGAGCACCGTCGCACCGATGTCCGGGTGCACGTCGAGACGGGCGGCCGCATAGGCCCGCGGCCCCTCCGGCGGGCCGGACTCGCGGCTCCAGGACACCACGGCGCCGCCGAGCACGCTGGCCGACGCGTTGTCCGGATGACCCTCGAACTCGGCGGCCAGCTGCACCATCTGCTCGGGCGACAGCGCGAGAGCCGGATCCAGGGACGCCGCGAGGCAGTTGGCCGCGGCGAGCCCACCGACCACTGCCGACGCCGACGAGCCGAGGCCGCGAGAATGAGGAATCCTGTTGTGACACCGTACTTTCAAGCCGTCCGCCCACACGCCGGCCGACTCGAGACCACGCTCGATCGCTCGCACGACGAGATGCGACGGACCCCACGGAACCTCGCGCGCACCCTCACCGTCGACCTCGATGTCGAGCCCGGACTCCGCCACGGTGACGACGACGTCGTCGAACAGACCCAGGGCGAGCCCCAGTGTGTCGAACCCTGGTCCGAGGTTGGCACTGGAGGCAGGCACGCGGGCGTGCGCCACCGTCCCGGTGGTGAGTGTCCTCGTCACGTCGGCCGGCCCGGCCACTATGCCGACTCGGTAGCAGCCGGGTTCACCGACGACCCTGGCGCCACAGTCGATCCCGCGATCGAGATCCCGATCATTCGGACGTTCCCTCGAGTCGGAGAACGCTGGTGACGGCGGTGACGATGTCGAGTTCCTTCAGCGCGTCCACGGTGGCCGCCAGAGCCGAGTCCTTGGCGCGGTGCGTGACGACGACGAGACGGGCATGCTTGCTCGCGCCCTCCTGGCGCACCGTGGAGATGCTGACGTCGTTCTTGGCGAACTCGGCCGCGACGGCGGAGAGCACTCCGGCGCGATCCGCGACCTGCATGTTGACGTGGTACCGCGTGGGGGTGTCCCCCATGGGCGCGACGGGGAGCTTGGCGTACGTCGACTCCCCGGGTCCACGGCCGCCGTAGAACTTGTTGCGCGCCGCCATCACCAGGTCGCCCATGACGGCGGACGCGGTGGGAGCGCCGCCCGCACCCTGGCCGTAGAACATGAGCCGTCCCGCGGCCTCGGCTTCGACCACGACGGCGTTGAAGGCACCCGACACCGAGGCGAGCGGGTGCGACAGCGGTACGAGCGACGGGTAGACGCGGACGGAGATGCGGTCGTTGCCGTCGTCGTCACTCACACGCTCGCACAGCGCGAGAAGCTTGACGGTGCAGTCGAACGCACGCGCGGTGGCGATGTCCGCCGCGGTGATCGAGGAGATCCCTTCGCGGTGTACGTCGGCCGAGGTGACCCGCGTGTGGAACGCGAGCGAGGCCAGGATGGCGGCCTTCGCCGCAGCATCGAAGCCCTCGACGTCGGCCGTCGGATCCGCCTCCGCGTATCCCAGCCGTCCCGCCTCCGCGAGCGTGTCCGCGTAGTCCGCACCCGTCTCGTCCATGGCCGAGAGGATGAAGTTCGTCGTGCCGTTGACGATGCCGATGACACGGTTCACCCGGTCGCCGGCGAGAGACTGCATCAGCGGCCGGACCACCGGAATGGCCCCTGCCACAGCGGCTTCGAAGTACAGGTCGGCGCGGTGGCTCTCGGCGGCGTCGGCCAACTCACCGGTGTACTCGGCGAGGAGTGCCTTGTTGGCCGTGACGACCGACTTGCCGGCGTTGAGCGCGGCGAGGATCAGTTCGCGGGCCGGCTCGATGCCGCCGAGCACCTCGACCACCAGGTCGACATCGTCGCGCGCGACGAGTGCGCGCACGTCGGTGGTCAGCAGGTCGGGGTCGATGCCGCGGTCCTTGCCGATGTCGCGCACCGCGACTCCCCGCAGCACGAGCGGCGCACCGACGCGGGCGGTGAGATCGGTGGCGTGATCGAGCAGGATGCGCACGACCTCGCTGCCGACGTTCCCCATACCGAGGACGGCGACGCCGATCGGCTTGTCCACGGGACTGACGAAGGCCGCGGCCTCCGACGACACTGACGATTCTGGAGCGGTCACCGGTCTACCTCCAAGCTGAGCAGGTCGTCGAACGTTTCGCGGCGGAGTACCAGCCGCGCTTGCCCGTCCCGCACGGCGACGACGGCCGGACGGGGCAGAAGGTTGTACCGGGACGACATCGAGTAGCAGTACGCACCCGTCGCGCCCACGGTGAACAGGTCACCGGGACCGAGATCCTCGGGCTGCCACGTGTCGCGGATGACTATGTCGCCACTCTCGCAGTGCTTTCCGACGATCCGGGCCAGAACGGCCGGAGCCTCCGACGTACGCGACGCGAGGCGGCCGACGTACTCGGCCTGATAGAGCGAGGTCCGGATGTTGTCGCTCATGCCCCCGTCGACGCTGATGTAGCGGCGCGTGTGGGTGCTGTCGACGGTGACGTCCTTGACGGTGCCCACCTCGTACAGCGTCACGGTGCCGGGTCCCGCGATCGCGCGTCCGGGCTCCACTGCCAGTGTCGGAGTAGGGATCCCGGCGGCCACCGACTCGGACTCGACGATGTGGGCGAGCTTGGCGGCCAGATCTTGCACGGGGGGCGGGTTGTCCCCCGGCACGTAGTGGATGCCCATGCCGCCGCCGAGATCGACCACGGTGATCTGCGAGGTCTTCTCGGTGCCGAACTCGGCCTTGATGTCGCGCAGCAACCCGATCACGCGATGAGCCGCGAGCTCGAACCCGTCGACCTCGAAGATCTGGGATCCGATGTGCGAGTGCAGGCCGACGAGGCGCAGATTGTCGGTCTCGAACACCCGACTGACGGCCCGGAGTGCGCTGCCGTCGGACAGGCTGAAGCCGAATTTCTGGTCCTCGTGGGCGGTGGCGATGAACTCGTGCGTGTGTGCCTCGACCCCGACGGTGATGCGGATCAGGACGTCCTGCACCGTTCCCGCCGCGGCAGCGACCTC
Source organism: Rhodococcus sp. NBC_00294 (assembly GCF_036163995.1). Taxonomy (NCBI): domain Bacteria; kingdom Bacillati; phylum Actinomycetota; class Actinomycetes; order Mycobacteriales; family Nocardiaceae; genus Rhodococcus; species Rhodococcus sp. NBC_00294. The sequence continues at coordinate 2,153,678 of NZ_CP108043.1, read as the reverse complement.
GTCGAGCCGGTCGATCTCGATCATCGAGTCCAGCACGACGTGCTCGACACCGGCGCGCACTCCCGCCTCCAGTTCGGCCCGTGACTTGTTGTTGCCGTGCATCGCGATCCGGTTCGCCGGGAAGCCCGCGTTCAGTGCGATCGCCAGCTCGCCGCCCGAGCACACGTCGAGTGACAGACCCTCGTCCGCGACCCAGCGAGCGATCTCCCCACACAGGAAGGCCTTGGACGCGTAGTGCACCCGCTCGGGGGCACCGAACGCCTCCGCCATCTCGCGGCAGCGCGACCGGAAATCGTCCTCGTCGATGACGAACAGCGGCGTGCCGTACGTGGCGGCGAGTTCCGTCACCGGAACACCGGCCAGCGTCACGACGCCGTCGTCACCACGAGCTGCGTTGCGGGGGAACACCTTCGGATGAAGGTCCGTGAGTGCCGCGCTGTCCGCCGGACGCTCCGGGGTGCCGGGGCCCGACTGCTCGGCGTGCCGCGGCCCGGCGGGATGCGCGCTCACATCTTCTCCGGTGCACTGACACCGAGCATGGCCAGGCCGTTGGCCAGGACCTGCCGGGTGGCGTCGCCCAGAGCGAGCCGCGCTGTGTGGACGGGCATCGGATCCTCGTCTCCTCGGGGAAGTACTCGACACGCTCCGTAGAACCGGTGATAGGCACCCGCCAACTCCTCGAGGTACCGGGCGATCCGGTGGGGTTCGCGCAGCCCCGCCGCACTGGCGACGACGCGGGGGAACTCCCCGACGGTACGGACGAGGTCACCTTCCGCGGCATGGGTCAGCAGCGCGAAGTCGGGATCCGCGGCGGAGACGCCCAAATCCTCGGCACCGCGGGCGAGAGAACACAACCGGGCGTGGGCGTACTGCACGTAGTACACCGGGTTGTCGTTGCTCCGGCTCGCCCACAGGGCGAGGTCGATGTCGATCGACGAGTCGACCGACGACCGCACCATCACGTACCGCGCGGCGTCGATCCCGATGGCCTCCACGAGGTCGTCGAGAGAGATCACCGTGCCCGCACGCTTGCTCATCTTCACGGCGACACCGTCGCGGACGAGGTTGACCATCTGACCGATGAGCACCTCGACGGTCGCCGGATCGTCGCCGAAGGCTGCGGCAGCGGCCTTGAGCCGACCGATGTAGCCGTGGTGGTCCGCGCCGAGCATGTAGATGCACAGGTCGAATCCGCGAGATCGCTTGTCCTGGAAGTACGCGATGTCGCCGGCGATGTACGCGGCGTTGCCGTCGCTCTTGACCACGACGCGATCCTTGTCGTCGCCGTACTCGGTGCTGCGGAGCCACCAGGCCCCGTCCTTCTCGTACAGGTTGCCCGAGGTTTTCAGCGTCTCCACAGCGCGCTCGACCGCGCCGGACTCGAAGAGCGAGTTCTCGTGGAAGTACACGTCGAAGTCGGTGCCGAACTCGTGCAGGTCCGACTTGATCTTCGTGAACATCGCGTCGACGCCGAGGGCTCGGAACACCTCCTGCCGCTCGTCGTCGGGCAGGCCCATCACGTCTGGTCGCTGCGTGACGACGGCCGCGGCGATCTCGGCGATGTACTCGCCCGCGTAGCCGTCCTCCGGTGCGGGCAGACCCAGCGCCGAGGCGACCAGCGAGCGTGCGAACCGATCGATCTGCGCGCCGTGATCGTTGAAGTAGTACTCGCGGGTGACCGCGGCACCCCGCGAGGTGAGGATGCGCCCCAGGGCGTCGCCCACCGCGGCCCAGCGGGCGCCGCCCAGGTGCACGGGACCCGTGGGGTTCGCCGAGACGAACTCCAGGTTGATCGAGGTCCCGGTGAGCTCGTCGGACCAGCCGTAGCGATCGTTCTCGCGCTGCACGCGCTCCACGATGGCGCCCTGAGCGGACTTCGCGAGCCGGATGTTGAGGAATCCGGGACCGGCCACGTCGACGGCCTCGACAGCGTCGGCACCGGCCAGAGCGTCCGCGAGCCAGGTCGCCAGGTCGCGGGGGCTGACGCCCGCCTTCTTGGCCACCTGCATCGCGACGTTGGTCGCGTAGTCGCCGTGCTCGGGATTGCGCGGGCGGTCCACCGTCACCGTCGCGGGCAACACGGCAGGATCGAGTCCGTGCTCGGTGAGCACGGCCGCTGCGGTGGCATGCAGCAGTTCGGCGAGGTCGGCGGGAGTCACGGGGCCTTATCCTATGGTCTCGCTGCACAGCACCCCGACCGCGGTCACCGGTGGGTCCGACGGGAGCGCTTCAGCGAGGGCTCAGACTCCCTCCGTACAGTGGGGCTGCCTCGAGTACGCGGCCACTCATCTCCTCGATCGAAAGAGCGCTCCGACCATGCCAAGCGGTTCCGACAAGAAGTCAGCCAAGGCCATCAAGGCTGCCAGCAAGACCGGCACCCGGAACAAGGGTGGTGTCCCCTCCAGCGTGGGATCGGGCAAGCGGCGCCAGATCCCGTGGCTGACGGTGGCGGCATCCGTCGTGGTCATCGCGCTGATCGGCGCCCTGGCCTGGAATCTGGTGCCCAAGTACCAGGACCGCGCCGAGGCGCAGCGCTTCGCTCCCACCGAGGAGAACCAGGACCCGTCGACCGGCATCGACGGCGTGGTCACGCAGGACTATCCCGCTGCGCTGCACGTCACCGGCTCGCAGCGTGTCGCCTACGACCAGTCGCCGCCGTTCGGTGGCCCGCACGACCAGGTGTGGGCCAACTGCATGGGCACGGTCTACCCGGACGGCCTGCGCACCGAGAACGCCGTGCACTCGCTCGAGCACGGCGCCGTCTGGATCGCCTACAACCCGGACGACCTGAGCGAGGACCAGATCTCGACGCTGGCCGCCAAGGTCGAGAACCAGCAGTACATGCTCATGTCCGCCTACCCCGGACTCGACTCCCCGATCTCCCTGCAGTCGTGGGGCCACCAGCTCAAGCTGGACAGTGTCGACGACCCCCGGATCGACCACTTCATCGCCGCACTGCGCCTGAACCGCTACGCCTACCCCGAGGTCGGCGCGAGCTGCTCCACGACGCCGGAGACCTTCGACCAGGACAACCCGCCGCCGTTCGACGGCAGTGCACCGGGCCCCGACGCGGTGCCGATGAGCGGCGAGGGCCTGACCCCCGACGCCTCCGAGACGGGTGCGGGTGAGCTCCCGGGCGGGCTGGGCCTGCCCACCGACGGCCTGCCCACCGACGGCCTGCCCACCGACGGCGCGGCAGTGCCCACACCGTGAGCGTGACGACGGAGGAGCGGCCCACGGCGCAGCGGAGCCAGCGGTCGGCGCTGCTGGTCCTGGGCGCGGTGGCCCTGCTCGTCATCGGGTTCGCCGTCGGCTTCCTCGCGCAGACCCCGTTGCGGGACGATCCGGCACCCACACCGGGCGCCGATTCGGTCGACGTCGGGTTCTCGCAGGACATGACCGTGCACCACAACCAGGCGATCGAGATGGCGACCATCGCGCTCAGTGGCGCCTCCGATCCGCTGGTCAAGAACCTCGCGTACGACATCCTCACGACCCAGCAGAACCAGGCCGGGCAGATGCAGGGCTGGCTGGCGCTCTGGGACGCCGCTCCGTTGCCGACGGGCGGCTACATGGGCTGGATGACGGAGGACGGCGGACACTCCATGTCCGGCTCGTCGATGTCGTCCATGTCCGGGTCCGGCTCGTCCACCGGTCCCGTGCAGACCATGCCGGGTATGGCGAGCACGCAGGACATGACGGCGCTGCGCGCCGCCACCGGTCCGGCACTGGACGTGCTGTTCCTCCAGTTGATGCTGCGCCACCACGAGGGTGGTCTGCCGATGATGGAGTACGGCGCGGTGCATGCGGAGACGCCCGCGGTGCGCAATCTCGCGCAGACGATGGTGAACACCCAGACCTCGGAGGCTCAGCTGATGACGCAGATGCTCACCGAGAAGGGTGCTGCTCCGCTCTGATCGCGTGATGCGCTACTGTTGGCACCGCCCGAAACGGCACATCGGAGTTCGCTCCGGTGCGCCCCCGTAGCTCAGGGGATAGAGCGTCCGCCTCCGGAGCGGAAGGCCGCAGGTTCGAATCCTGCCGGGGGCACCCATCACTCGCCCGGTGCGAGCACCGTCAGTCGTTCGCCAGGAGCGCCGTCATCACGGCGTCGGCCGTCAGCCGGGCCGTCGGTTTCCTCGCAGGCGCCAGGTCGTGTCCCGCTGCCTCGATCGTCACGATGGTCACCGCTCCCCCGATCCGCGCCGTGTGCTCGCGCAGTTCGTCGCCGGTGGCGAACGGGTCCCGCGAGCCGTGCACGATCACGGTCGGCGCGGCGATGCCCGGGAAGTGCTCGGTCCGCAGGGTGTCCGGCTTCGTCGGCGGGTGCAGCGGATAGGACAGTGCGAGAAGAGCGTCCGCGATGTCGGGGTCCTCGGCGAGGAGCATCGAGGCCTGACGGCCGCCGTACGAGTGACCCCCGACGATCACCGGTCCCCGCGCATCCAGCGCCCGCACCGCGGCGGCGATACCGGCACGATCCGCGGCGGCGCCCGCTCGGTTCGGAGGGCCCTTGGGCCGAGCCTGACGAAACGGGAGATCGATCCGCGCCGTCAGTACCCCACGGTCCGCGAGCTCGGTGGCGACGGCCACCAGAATCGCTGCGTCGCAGTTGCTTCCCGCACCGTGGGCGAGCACGGCCGTCGCGACGGGTGCGCCGGTAGGTTCGTGGACGACGCCGTGGATCCCGTCGGCTCGCCACTCCCGCACCGTTCCCTCCGTCATGCCGCGACCGTAACGCAGAACGGGCACCGACCACAGTGGTCGATGCCCGTTCTTCTCGTGCGTCCGGTGTCAGGGAACCTGAGTGAGCCCCACCGTCGGGAAGAACGCGCAGGTCTTGCCGTCGTGCGAGACCTGGCCGAAGATCGCCGACAGCACGGTGCCCGAGCCCGTGGCGACGGGTGCCAGGCGGACACCGGCGTTGGGGAACTTCGAGAGGTTGTTCGTCAGCAGGTCGCGTCCGATGGAACGGAACGGCTCACCCAGTGGCTCGATGATCTCCGCGAGGACGACGTCGGTGAGTCCACCCATGTCGGCGAAGCCACCCTTCAGCGTGTTGACGTTGAACCACGCCACCTGCATGCCGGACTTGTTCGCACCGTCGTTCACGATGCCGCCAGGCGCCGGAACGAAGGCGTACAGCGTCTCGCCCGGATCGGCGATCGTGGTGTCGATCCCGGGCAGTGTCGGAATGGTGACACCCGGCACCTTCGGCGTGTACGGGCCGGGAGCCGAACCGGCGACCGCGGGCACGATGCCGAGCGGCGCACCCGGGAGCGCGGAGCAGTTGATCGCGGCCGTCGGGTAGAAGAACGGCGTGAGACCGAAGCCGCCGAGCAGTCCGTTCGCAGCGTCCAGCAGCGCCAGCGGGTTCGTACCGGCGGGCTCCGCGACATCGACCGACGGTGCGGCACCCAGCACGGCGCGCGCCGCCTCGAGGGCGACGTCCCCCGGCGCAGCGGATCCCTCGAGAGTGGCCAGCGCCTGCTGGAACGGGTCCGGAGCGGGTGCCGGATCGGCAGAGGCGACGGCCGGCAGCGCGAGCGCTCCGGCGCAGGCGATGGCCAGGGCGGCCACCGTTCGACGAGGCCGACGGAATGTACGCATGCATGCTCCTGAATGGCTCGGGGTCGACGATCTCGGGATCGAGATGCGCGTGCGGTCCCGTGGGAACCGTGTGGTCCGATTCGATCACGGGTTTCGTCAGGTCACGGTCGTCGAGACTGCATTGATACCAAAGTGTCGCATGATGCAGATGTGACGGATGTGGCGATCGACTCGGTCGCGCGCCGAGTCGATCCACCGTGCGAACGTGGGAAGATCGACCCATGTCGTCAGCGCCGAAGCTTCCGCTGGACCCCATCGCGGAAGCTCACCGTCAGTGGATCCGCCACGGATGGTCGGACGCCGCCGACGGCATGGCCGCGGTCACGTCCATCATGCGCGTCCAGCAGATCATGATGGCGCGCGTCGAAGAGGTCCTCAAACCCACGGGGCTGACCTTCGCTCGCTACGAGTTGCTGACCCTGCTCACCTTCACGAAGACCGGCGCCCTGCCGATGGCGAAAGCCAGCGCGCGCCTGCAGGTCCATCCCACCTCGGTGACCAACGCCGTCGACAGGTTGGAGAAGGCGGACCTGGTCACGCGGGTGCCGCACCCCACGGATCGCCGCACCACACTCGTCGAGATCACCGAGGCGGGACGGCAATTGGCGGTCAAGGCGACGGAAGATCTCAACGACCGCGTGTTCGGGCTCCCCGGAGTCGCGGGTGCGGATCTGGACAGACTGGTGTCCATCCTCGCAGGGGTCCGGCGGCGCGCCGGGGACTTCGACGACGAGGACACGTCCGGCTGGTGACAGCAGAGATCCGGTGCCACTCCCATCGCTCGGCGAGGAGAGTCGCACCGGATCTCGGTACGGCCGGATCAGCGGTGGCGGAACACCGGCTGACGCTTCTCGGTGAAGGCGGTCATGCCCTCGGTCTGATCGTCGGTGGCGAACGTCGAGTGGAACAGGCGACGTTCGAACCGAACACCCTCCGCCAGAGTCGATTCGAACGCCCGATTCACGGCTTCCTTCGCCATGACGGCGATGGGAAGCGACTTCGCGGCGATCGTCTCGGCCGTCTCCAGCGCATCGGCGAGCAGATCGGCCGCCGGCACGATCCGCGACACGAGCCCTGCTCGCTCCGCCTCCTCGGCGCCCATCTTGCGACCGGTCAGACACATCTCCATCGCTTTGGCCTTGCCGACGGCACGCGTCAACCGTTGGGAGCCACCGATTCCGGGGATCACCCCCAGAGCGATCTCCGGTTGGCCGAACTGAGCCGTGTCCGCTGCGATCAGGATGTCGCACATCATGGCCAGCTCGCAACCCCCACCGAGGGCGTAACCCGCCACGGCGGCGATGGTCGGTGTGCGCACTGAGGCGAACGCGTCCCACTCGGAGAAGAAGTCCTGCGTGTAGACCTCCATGTAGGTCTTGGACTGCATCTCCTTGATGTCGGCACCGGCCGCGAACGCCTTCTCGGAACCGGTCACCACGATCGCCCCGATCGCCGAATCACGATCGAACGCCACGGCAGCCTCGACCACCTCGGTCATCAGCTGAGAGTTCAACGCGTTCAGCGCCTTCGGCCGGTTCAGCGTGATGACGCCGACGCGGCCCCTGGTCTCGACCGTGATCGTCTCGAACTGCTGCGTCTCCACTGTCGGAGTCCCGATGTCGCTCACGCGGTACCGCCCGAACGCTCACGGATGTCCTGCACGATGCCGGAGAAGTCCCTGTCCCCGTGCTCGGCGGCGTACGCCTCGTACATCGCCGAGGCCAGCATGCCCAGCTGCGCCTCGACACCGTTGGCGCGCACGGCCTCCGACACGAGACCCAGATCCTTGCGCATCAACGCGGCGGCGAATCCCGGCGTGTAGTCGTTGTTCGCGGGACTCGTCGGCACCGGCCCCGGAACGGGACAGTTGGTGGTCAACGCCCAGCACTGTCCCGATGCCGTGCTGGCGACGTCGAACAGTGCCTGATTGGTCAGCCCCAGCTTCTCCCCGAGCACGAAGGCCTCGCTGACGGCGATCATGGAGACCCCGAGAATCATGTTGTTGCACAGCTTGGCCGCCTGGCCGTTGCCGCTCTGTCCGCAGTGCACGATCTTGCGACCCATGATCTCGAGCAGCGGATTCGCCTCGGCGACGGCAGCGTCGTCGCCCCCGACCATGAACGTCAGCGTGCCCGCGGTGGCTCCACCGACGCCGCCCGAGACGGGAGCGTCGACGGCGCGGTGGCCCGCGGCCCGCGCGACGTCGGCCGCCGTTCGGGCATCGGCCACGTCGATGGTCGAGGAGTCGATGAACAGCGTGCCGGCGCCGGCAGCGGGGACGACGTCGGCATAGCAGTCGAGGACGTGCTTGCCACTGGGCAGCATCGTCACCACCACCGAGGCACCCGCCACGGCGTCGGCGGCCGACTCGGCGACCGTGATGCCCTTCTCCCGCGCCTGGTCGAGCGAGGCGGGAACGAGGTCGAAGCCTCGGACGTCGTGGCCGGCCGCGGCGAGGTTGGCCGCCATCGGCCCGCCCATGTGCCCCAGCCCCAGGAAGGCGATCACGGTGCTCACGATTGTGGTCCTTTCGAGACGGAGTCCGCCGCAGCGGACGTCAGACCCAACTCGGCGTCGCCGAGCGGTGCGAAGAAACGATCGACGTCGGAGGTGGTGACGTCGTCGAGATGGGCAGGCGTCCAGCGCGGTCGTCGATCCTTGTCCACCACCTGCGCGCGGATGCCCTCGACGAGGTCGGGGCTGTCCAGGCAGGCGATGGACACGCGGTACTCGTCGTCGAGGACCTCGTCCAGCGACGACGCCGCGGCCGCGCGGCGCAGTGAGCGGAGCGTGACCGCCACCGACGTGGGGGATTTCGCCTCGATCGCGTCGGCCGCAGCGACGGCCTCGTCGCGGCCGTCGGCACGTAACCGCGCGACGATGCTCGCCGCGTCGTCGCCCGTGTAGGCCGCGTCGATCCACTCACGCTGCGCCGCCAGAGCCGACTCGGGAACGGGCGAGACGAGCGACAGGGCGGTGTCGACGGTGCCCGTGTGCAGGGCCTCGACGAACGCCGGCAGATCCTCGGTGGGCACGAAGTGGTCGGCGAATCCGGCAGCGACGGCGTCGCCCGCCGTCATGCGCGCGGTGGTCAACGCGAGGTGGGTGCCGATCTCGCCGGGCGTCCGGGCGAGGAGATACGTCCCGCCGACGTCCGGAACGAAGCCGATGCCGACCTCGGGCATCGCGACCTTCGACTTCTCCGTCACGATACGGACCGTCGCGTGAGCGGAGATACCCACTCCGCCGCCCATCACCGCACCGTCCATCAGAGCGACGATCGGCTTGCCGTACCGGTTGATCCGCGAATTCATGACGTACTCGTCCCGCCAGAACTGCGCGGTGGCGGACCCCGTCGGCCAGTTCTCGCCTGCCTTCGCCTTCGCGTCGTCGTGGATCGCGACGATGTCGCCACCGGCGCACAGTCCGCGCTCACCGTTGCCGGTGATCAGCACGGCGCGCACCGACGGGTCGTCCTCCCACCGCACGAGAGCCGCGTCGATGTCGCGCACCATCGCGTGGCTGAGCGCGTTGATCGCGCGCGGCCGGTTCAGGGTGACTGTGGCGACCCCGCGGTCGACCGTCAGCAGGACGTCGGAGTTCTCCGCGGCGGTGTCGCTCACGCGGCACCCACCACCGATCGGGCGATGACGATTCGCATGACCTCGTTCGTTCCTTCCAGGATCTGGTGCACTCGGAGATCGCGGACGATCTTCTCCAGACCGTACTCACTGAGATAGCCGTAGCCACCGAGCAACTGGAGCGCGTCGTTGGCCACGGTGAACCCCACGTCGGTGGTGAACTTCTTCGCCATCGCACACAGCTGCACCTTGTCGGGAGCATCGGCGTCGAGAGCACTCGCGGCCCGCAGGAGCAGGACCCGGGCCGCCTCGAGATCTGTCCGCATGTCGGCCAGGCGGAACTGCAGTGCCTGCGCGTCGAGCAGCCGTGATCCGAATGCACGACGGTCGGCGAGGTAGGACACCGCGGCGTCGAACGCCGCCGTCGCGCCGCCCAGCGAGCAGGCCGCGATGTTGATGCGACCGCCGTTGAGGCCGTTCATCGCGATGCGGAACCCGTTGCCCTCGCCGCCGAGCAGATTCTCGGCCGGCACCGTGACGTCCTCCAGGATCACCTGGCGGGTGGGCTGCGCGTTCCAGCCCATCTTGGCCTCGTTGGCGCCGAACGACAGTCCCGGCGTGTCCTTCTCGACGACGAACGCGGAGATGCCGGACGGGCCGGGCCCGCCGGTGCGTGCCATGACGACGTAGACGGCGGACTCGCCGGCACCCGAGATGAACTGCTTCACGCCGTTCAGGACGTAGGTGTCCCCGTCGCGTACCGCCTTGGTCGACAGCGCGGCCGCGTCGGATCCGGCGCCCGGTTCGGTGAGGCAGTAGCTGCCCAGGGTCTCCATCGAGCACAGAGCCGGAAGCCACTGTCGCCGTTGATCGTCGGAGCCGTAGGTGTCGATCATCCACGCCACCATGTTGTGGATCGACAGGTACGCGGCGATCGACGGATCACCTGCGGCGAGCTTCTCGAAGATCCGCACGGCGTCGACGCGGCGCAGACCGGAGCCGCCGACGTCCTCGGCGATGTAGATCCCGCCCATACCGAGTGCGGCGGCCTTGCGCAGGACGTCGACCGGGAAGTGCTTGGTCCGGTCCCACTCCACGGCGTTCGGAGCGAGGAACTCCGCGGCGAAATCCGCTGCCGTCTCGCTGATCGCGCGCTCGTCCTCGTCGAGCGCGAAGATGTCCGCCACCGTCAGTCCATCGTCGGGATGACGAAGTGGTTCTGCGCCACAGCTTCCTTGCGGCCGCTGGGCCACCGCTGGGTGACCGTCTTGGTCTTGGTGTAGAACCGCACCGAATCCGGTCCGTGCTGATTGAGGTCGCCGAATCCGGACCGCTTCCAGCCACCGAAGGTGTGGTACGCGATCGGCACCGGAATGGGAACGTTGACGCCGACCATGCCGACGTTCACCCGCGCGGTGAAGTCGCGCGCCGTGTCACCGTCGCGCGTGAAGATCGCGACACCGTTGCCGTACTCGTGAGCCGACGGCAGGCGCAGGGCCTCCTCGTAGTCGGCCGCACGCACGATCTGCAGCACCGGTCCGAAGATCTCCTCCTTGTAGATGCGCATGTTCGTCGTCACCTTGTCGAACAGCGTTGCGCCGGTGAAGAACCCGTTCTCGTGGCCGGCAAGGGAGAAGCCTCGGCCGTCGACCACCAGGTCCGCACCCTCGTCGACACCGATCTGCACGTAGTCCGTGACGCGCTGGACGGCCTCGGCCGTGATGAGCGGTCCGAAGTCGCTGCCCGCATCGTCGCTGCGTCCGACGCTGAGCTTCTCGACGCGCTCGACCAGCTTGGCGCGCAGGGCCTCCGCGGTCTCCTCGCCGACGGGCACGGCCACGGAGATGGCCATGCAGCGCTCACCCGCACTGCCGTAGCCGGCACCGATCAGCGCATCGGCCACCTCGTCGAGGTCGGCGTCGGGCATGACGATGGCATGGTTCTTCGCACCGCCGAAGCACTGGGCGCGCTTGCCGTGCGCCGCCGCCGTCTCGTAGATGTACTGGGCGATGGGCGTGGAGCCGACGAAGCCCACCGCGCTGACGCGGGGGTCGGTCAGGATCGCGTCGACTGCTTCCTTGTCGCCGTTGACGACGTTGAAGATTCCGGGAGGGCCACCGGCCTCGAGGAAGAGTTCGGCCAACCGCAGCGGCACGGAGGGGTCCCGCTCGGACGGCTTGAGGATGAACGCGTTGCCGCAGGCGATGGCGGGCGCGGCCTTCCACAGCGGGATCATCGCGGGGAAGTTGAACGGGGTGATACCGGAGACGACACCGAGAGGCTGACGCATCGAGTACACGTCGATACCCGTTCCGGCACTCGCCGTGAACTCACCCTTGAGCAGATGCGGGATGCCGGTGGCGAACTCGACGACCTCGAGTCCGCGCTGGATGTCGCCCTTGGCATCGGCCACGGTCTTGCCGTGCTCGGACGAGAGCAACTGGGCGAGCGGCTCCATGTTCTCGTTGATCAGGGCCAGGAAGCGCATCAGGACGCGGGCACGCTTCTGCGGGTTCTGCAGCGCCCACTCGACCTGCGCCTCCTCGGCGTTCGCCACGGCCGCCTCGACCTCCGCCGTACTGGCGAGCGGAACGCGGGCCTGCACCTCGCCGGTGTTCGGGTCGAAGACGTCGGCGAAACGGCCCGACTCCCCCGCCACGTGCTGTCCACCGATGTAGTGCGTCAGTTCTCGGGTCACGGATCCACCTTCGTCGTCGTTGAGTGAGGTGATCCTATAGTCGGACGTCCACGTATGTCCAGGATCACGCCCCGCCCATCCGCCGATAGAGCGCATCGAGCTCCGCCATCGCGGACCGCACCCCGCGCTCGTCGACGTCCGCAGTCCGCAACGCGATGCGCAGCAACGACGCCTCGAGATCGTCCGACGCCGGCGAGAACAGCGGGTCCGGCAGCGCGGGCAGCGTCGTCGCGTCACCGAAGTGATCGTCCGGATCGACCGTCGCCTCCGCGTCCTCGACGAACCCGACCAGGGCATCGAGGTCGACTCCGCGCAGCGCCAGCAGGCGGGTCGGGTCCTCGTCGATCCGCTCCGCGGCGAGATACGTCAGCGCCGCGGCGTGCTTGCAGGGCCACCCGCTGTCGGGGCAGGTGCAGTCGAAATCGAGCTGCGACGCACTCGACAGCAGCAGCCGCGGCCCCAGCGCCCGCGGAACCGAGCCGGAGGCGAGCTCGGTCAGCATGCCGGGCGACTCCTGCACGTCGGACATCAGCGCGTCCATGTCGAACGGATCCAGGACAGCGATGCTCACGGACGCCGAGAACGGCTCCACCTGACTGCCCTGGACGTCGCCGTCGATCCGCCCCGGCCGGAGTTCGAGGGAGATCACCTGCCCGCCGCGGGCGTACGTCCGTCCGCGCGAGAGCCGCCCGGCGTCGGCGATCGACTCGATGGTCTCCACGAACTGCTTGCCCCACCACGTGCGACCGAAGGCGCCCCGAGAGGTCTTCGCCGCGATGCCGTCCGGGATCCGCCGCCGGGGGCCGAACTGGTCGAACTGCGCCATCAGTCGCCCACCGCGTCCTCGGAGAGCGCGAGCAGATCGCGCAACTCCCCCGTCGACAACTCGGTGATCCAACTCTCGCCGGAGCCCACCGCGAGATCGGCCAGATCCTTCTTCGTGGTGAGCATGGTGTCGATGCGCTCCTCCACGGTGCCGACGCACAACAACTTGCGCACCTGGACGTCCTTGCGCTGGCCGATGCGGAACGCGCGATCCGTCGCCTGGTTCTCCACCGCCGGATTCCACCACCGGTCCAGGTGCACCACGTGATTGGCGGCCGTCAGGTTGAGGCCGGTGCCACCCGCCTTGAGCGAGAGCACCATGATCGGAGGACCGCCGGCGGACTGGAACTCCTCGACCATCGCGTCCCGTCGGCCCTTGCTCACACCACCGTGCAGGAACGGGACGGGAACGCCGAACCGGCGTTCGAGGTACGGCGCCACCATCGATCCGAACGCCGTGAACTGGGTGAACAACAACGCCTTCTCGCCGTCGCCGAGGACCGAGTCGAGGATGTCGTCCACGAGTGCGAGTTTGCCGGAGCGGTGCTTGCCACGACGTAACACCGTCGACCCGTCGTCGAGGAAGTGCGCCGGGTGGTTGCACACCTGCTTGAGCCGGGTCAGCGCGCCGAGCACCGCACCCTTGCGCGCCATGCCCTCGCTCTCGGCGATCTGTCGCATCATCTCGTCGACGACGGCCTGGTACAGGCTCGCCTGCTCGGCGGTGAGGTTCGAGCGCACGGTCATCTCGAACTTGTCGGGCAGATCCGCGATGACCGTCTTGTCGGTCTTCACCCGCCGCAGAACGAACGGTGACGTGAGGGAGCGCAACCGGGCCACGGCGGTCTCCTCCTTCTCGCGTTCGATCGGGATCGCGAAGCGTGCCCGGAACGTGGCCGGGGTGCCCAGGATGCCGGGGTTGCAGAAGTCGAAGATCGACCGGAGCTCGTCCAACCGGTTCTCCACGGGCGTGCCCGTCAGCGCGATCCGGTGCGCCGCGGGAATCGCCCGCGCCGCGCGGGCCTGCGCCGTGCTGCTGTTCTTGACGTGCTGGGCCTCGTCGAGCACCACCCGTCGCCAGGTCTGCGCCGACAGTTCGCCCACGTCGCGGGCCGACAATGCGTACGTCGTGACCACCAGATCGTGCGAGCGCACCGCAGCCGTCAGGTCGTCCCCCGTCGCGCGATCCGGCCCGTGGTGCACCAGCACGCGCAGGGTCGGCACGAACTTCGCCGCCTCGCGCTGCCAGTTGCCCACCACCGACATGGGCGCGACGAGCAACGTCGGTGTCACCGATCGCTCGTGCGCCAGGAGAACCAGCAGCTGCAGCGTCTTTCCCAACCCCATGTCGTCGGCCAGTACCGCCCCGAGGCCGGCCGAACTCATGAAGGCGAGCCACTCCACACCGCGCTGCTGATACGGCCGCAGCGTCGCGTGCACCGAGTCGGGCACCTCCACCGGTTCCGGCCGGCGGTCCGGGTCGAGCAACTTCTGCGCCCAGCCGGTGGCCTCGATCCGCTCGACGGGAACCGGCGGCGGCTTCTCGGCGGACAACTGCCCCAGCACGTCGGCGAGCGGCAGGGCGCGGTCCCGGTTCTGCTTCTTCACGTACTCGATCGCGCGGCTCAGGGCGGTTCCGTCGGCCTGCACCCAGGTGCCGCGCAGTCGCACCAGGTCGCCCTTCGTCGACGCGAGCCGGGCCATCTCCTCCGGCGTCAGTTCCATGTCGCCGATCGCCAGTTGCCAGTCGTACGAGACGATCTCGTCCAACCCCACCGCCCGGTTCTCCGCGGTGGGCGACGGCGGCGAGTCGACCTTCAGCCGCAACGACGCGTCGAGGCGACTCCACGCCCGCGGAAGCAGCACCCCGACCGACACGGCACGCAGCTTCTCGACCCCGTGCAGCACGAAGTCGGTCACCGCCGCCGTGGGCAGCAGCATGTCGAGCGAGCCGGTGTCCGTCGCCATCGAGCGCAGCGGCTCGTACGCGGCCATCGCCTCGCCGAGCTTCGCCACCGCGACCCGGAACAGTTCCGCGTCGCGCACACCCGGCGCTCCGCCACCGTGTGCACCGGGCGCGCCGCCGCGGTGCACCACCACCGGCGTCGGCGCCTCACCGTCCGGACGCAGCAACACCTCGAGCGGCCACAACGGCTCCCCGGTCTCCTCGTCGTCGTCCGGTTCGGTGAGCCGCAGGACCAGCTCGGGCTCGTCGCCGCGCAGGCTCGCCCGCCACTGCTCCAGTGCCGCCTCGGAGCGAGCCGATCCCTCCTCGTACGGCTCCTCCTCGACGAGGGACCACAAGAGCGGATGCTCGACTCCGGGGCGTCCGATGACGCGGCGCACGATCGGATCCGTCACCTCGGCGAGCAGGTCGTCGAGGACGGCGCGCGCACCGCCCTCCGCACTCTGCACCGGCGGCATCGCGGCCGCCAGTTCCGCGCGCCACGCGCGCTGTGGCTCCCCTCCGACCAGTCGCCACCGCAGCCACCACTGCGACTCGAACCGCACCTGCACCGGGACCACTCGCGCGGCACGGACCCACCGCTCCACCCCGGCCACCACGAGGGCGAGATAGCGCAGATCCCCGGAGATCGCGGGATGGCGGGGCGGAACGCGCAACAGCAGTTCCGCTGCGTCCGCCGGCGCCAGCGCGATCGACGGCATCGACACCGCCACGTGTCCGCGCGGCGTCGGCAGGGTGACGTCGGCACGGTGCCGCATCCGTCGGGACATCACCTTGGCCAGGTGAGGCGGGAGCTCCGGCGTGTCGGCCGAGTGACGGTCGCCGCTCGGGGCGTCGTCGTCCTCCCACAACATCAGGCCTCGACCGGGGGTCCAGAGGCCGTGGAGCATGGTGCCATCCAATCACTGCGAGGCCTGTGCAGAACGTCCCGCGTCCTGTCGGACCCACCCGGCATACTCGCTCCTCGTGACCTTCTCCTCGACCCGGCCGACGCGGCGTCTCGCGTCCGCGCTCGTCGCCGCGATGGTCCTGGCCGTCCTCACCGGCTGCTCGACGCTGCTGGGCGCGCCCACTCCCGCACCGGGCAGTCCCCCCGCGACGACGATCGAGTCACTGCTCGCGCAGGTCGCCGTCGTGGACTCCCGGCCCGACGTGCCGGGGTACGAGCGCAGTTGCAAGGCCGGGGACGGATGCGTGTTCGGTCCCGCCTGGACCGACGACTACGACGGCCCGGGTGGACACGACGGCTGCGGCACCCGCGACAACGTGCTGCAGCTCGCGCTCACCGACGTGCAATTCCGGCCGGGAACCAACGACTGCGTCGTCGTGGCGGGATCGTTGAACGATCCGTTCACGGGATCGGTGCTGCCGTTCAGCAAGCAGAGCGCAGGCGACGTGCAGATCGACCACACCTACCCGCTGGCGGCGGCGTGGGACATGGGCGCATGGCAGTGGCCGCTCGATCAGCGCATCCGTTTCGCCAACGACATCACGTACAACCTCATGGCCGTCTCGGGTGCGGAGAACCAGTCGAAGAGCGACAAGACCCCCTCGGACTGGATGCCTCCCAACGGCGCGTACCACTGCTACTACGCGGGGCGGTTCCTCACGGTGGCCGTCCGGTACGGGCTTCCCGTCACGGTGGCAGACCGGGACGTGCTGACCACGGTGTCGAACTCCTGCCCCTGACTCCGTCCGAACCCGAGCCGTCGCCGGAACCGTTACGCTGCCCGTCATGTCGCGTGTGTTCACCAAAGACACCCAGCTCTGCATGTCGTTGTCCGGGCGGCCCAGCAACATCGGGACTCGGTTCCACAACTACCTCTACGACGAGCTGGATCTGAACTTCGTCTACAAGGCGTTCACCACCACCGACCTCCCCGCGGCCGTCGCCGGAATCCGTGCGCTCGGAATCCGCGGCTGCGGAGTGTCCATGCCGTTCAAGGAGGCCTGCATCGAGCACGTCGACGTCATGCACGACTCGGCGTCCGCGATCGACTCGGTGAACACCATCGTCAACGAGGACGGCGTGCTGCACGCCTACAACACGGACTACCAGGCCGTCGCGGACCTCGTCCGGGAGGCCGGTCTCGACCCGTCGTGGTCGGTCGCGGTCACGGGCAGTGGCGGCATGGCCAAGGCCGTCGTCGCCGCGCTGCGGGACACGGGCTTCACCACGGGAACTGTCGTGGCGCGCAACGAGAGAACCGGACCGGCTCTCGCCGAGAAGTACGGCTACGGCTGGTCGGCCACCGCCGACGACGTCTCGGCCGACGTCCTCGTCAACGTGACACCCGTCGGGATGGCCGGCGGTCCGGACTCCGACGCGCTGCCGTTCGCCACCGAGCAGATCGCCGCCGCTCGCGCCGTCGTCGACGTGGTCGCGGTGCCGTCAGAGACACCGCTGATCGTCGCGGCGCGCGCCGCCGGAAAGCCCGTGATCACCGGTGCGCAGGTGGTGGCACTGCAGGCCGCGGAGCAATTCGCGCTGTACACCGGCGTGCGCCTGCGCACCGAGCAGATCCAGCGGGCCTCCGAGTTCAGTCGGCGCTGAGGTCGTTCGACCAGCCGACTACTCACGGAACATTCTGGCGGTGACCTCGAGGGCGGCGCGCCGTGGGAGCAACCGCACACCGGCCGACTGCAGCTTGTTGTTCACTCCGGACACCACCGAGGCCGGGGGCCGCTTGGCCGCGAGCGCCGCGAACGTCGTGTCCATGACCTGTTCCGACGTCTGCATCTTCCCGAACGCGGCGTCCTTGCTGCCGAGCACCTCGAAGAACTCGGTCTCGGTGGGACCCGGCGAGACCGCCATGACGGTGACACCGGTCCCGCGAGTCTCGACGGCCAGCGCCTCGGTGAAGCTGAGCACGAACGCCTTGCTCGCCGCGTAGACGGCCATTCCCGGGAGCGGTTGGTACGCAGCCGTGCTCGCGAGCGTGACCAGCACACCCGCGCCGTGCTCGATCATGCCCGGCAGGAACGCACGCGAGAGATCGACGACAGCAGCGATGTTCACGGCGATCTCGTTGCCGAGCGTCACCGGATCCTCCTCGACGAACGGCTGGTGCGTCCCGAATCCCGCATTGTTGATCAGCGAGTGCACCGTGATGCCGCGGTGACCGAGAGTCGCCTTCAGCGCCGATCCCGCACCGGGCACGGCGAGGTCCGCGGCGATCGGGGTGGCGGTGACACCGTGCCGGGAGGAGATCTCCGCCGCCAACTCCTCGAGGCGATCGAGTCGCCGCGCGACGAGAACGACGTCGCACCCGAGGGACGCGAAGCGTCGTGCGAAATCGGCACCCAGGCCCGAGCTCGCGCCGGTGACGAGGACGGTGGATCCGCGGAGACGCGTACGCAGTGTCGACAAGGTCATCCGCTCACTGTAGGGACCGGACGTCCGACGATCAGAAGTGCTGCCATGTGGGTTTCTCCGACAACGCGTACCGGTAGTAGTCACTCGACCCCAGCACCGACGCCGCGCCCTCGTCGACGACCACGGTCACGTGCGGATGCATCTGGATCACCGACGCCGGACAGGACGCGGCCAGCGGCCCCTCCACCGACGCGGCGAGAGCCTCCGCCTTCCCCTCGCCGAGTGCGACGAGGACCAGATGGCGGGCCTCGAGAATCGTGCCCAGACCCTGGGTCACCACGTGATGCGGTACCTCGTCGGCGGAGTGGAAGAAGCGTGCGTTGTCCTCCCGCGTGCGGCGCGTGAGGGTCTTGACCCGCGTGCGGGAGACGAGCGACGACCCAGGTTCGTTGAAGCCGATGTGGCCGTCGGACCCGATGCCCAACAATTGCACGTCCACACCGCCCGACGCGGCGATCGCGGCGTCGTAGCGAGCGCACTCGGCCGCGATGTCCGCCGCCTCGCCGTTCGGACCGTCGATGTCATCCGCGTCGATGTCGATGTCCGCAGCGAACTCCGTGGCGATCACCGAACGGTACGACTGCGGGTGGGCGGCCGGCAGACCCACGTACTCGTCGAGGAGGAACGCCCGGCAGGACGCGAACGACAACGCCTCCTCGCGATGCCGCCGACCGAGCTCCCGGTACGTCCCCAACGGGGTGGACCCCGTCGCCACGCCCAGCACCGCGGCGCCCTGCCGAACCCTGCGTTCGACGATGTCCGCCACGGTGCGGTGCACCGCCGCTGCGTCGTCACGGATGACGATCTCCATCCGGCACACCCACTTCCACTCGTCCGCGCCTCACGACGCTCGTCACGGTCAGATCGGCATCGGTGATCACGATGTCCGCGCGCATCCCGGCCGCCAGGCGCCCCACCCTGTCCTGCAGGCCGAGGAACCGAGCCGGTGTGGTCGCCCCCATTCGCACCGCCGACACCAGGTCGACTCCCGACTCGGTCACCGCCCGTCGCACGATGTCGAGCACTGTCGACGTTCCGCCCGCGATGGCTCCCGGCGCATCGCCGTCCTGTGTCAGACGCGCCACCCCGTCCGCGACCGTCACGTCGAGCGAGCCCAATCGGTAAGGGCCGTCACTCATCCCGGCCGCGGCCATGGCGTCGGAGACGAACACGATGCCGTCGGGTCCGACGAGGTCGACCACCATGGCGACCGTCCAGGCATCGAGATGCACTCCGTCACCGATGAGTTCGAGCACCATCTCGCCGCGTCCCGCCGCCACGAGACACGCGGCGACCGGTCCGGGCGCCCGATGATGCAGCGGCGGCATCCCGTTGAACAGATGGGTGGCGCTCACCGGCCCGGTCAGCCGCGCCAGCGCTGCCGTGACCGTGGCCGCATCGGCGTCGGTGTGGCCCACGCTCGGACGGATGTCGTACTCGGCCATCACCCGAGCGAGGGCGTCCAGGTTCGCGGTCTCCGGTGCCAGCGTCATCGACCGCACGGCTCCCCCACCGGCCGCCACCACGGCCTCGAGGAGACGCGGATCGCCCGGGACGATCGCCGCGGGATCCTGTGCACCGCAACGGCTACGGGCGAGGAACGGCCCCTCGAGATGAACGCCCGCGATGTCGCCGCGGCGCCACAGCTCCGCCAGCAGTGTCGTCCTGTCGACGAGCACCTCGCGCGGGGCGGACACGAGGGAGGCGAGCATGGTCGTCGTCCCGCTGCGCACGTGATGCTCGACAGCGGCTTCGACGGCGTCGGCCGTGGCATCGGGAAAGCCTGCTCCCCCGCCGCCGTGGCAGTGCACGTCCACCATGCCCGGCAGAATCGTCGAGGACGACGGCGGGACGGCGATGTCCGTCCGCCCGCGGGCCGGGCCCACCCGGACGATCCGATCGTCCTCGAACTCCACCACCCCGTCCTCGAGCACGCCGTCCACCAGGACGACGCGCCCGCGGAGGAGGGTCACGCCGAGCCGCCGCCGGCCGGCTTGTCCGTCGGCGCGGTCGTGGCGTCCGTCGATGCGGTGGTGGCCGCCGGTGCGCCGGTGGTCAACGCCGCGTCGTCGAGGGTCACGTCGTCCTCACGTCCGGGCGTGCGCAGATTCCACTTCTTGATGACGAAACTGAACAGCACGTAGTAGATGACGGCGTAGACCAGGCCGATCGGGATGAGAAGCCATGCCTTGGTGGCGATGCCGTAGTTCAGCAGGTAGTCGATACCGCCCGCGGAGAAGAAGAAACCGTCGTGAATTCCGAGCGCATTGGTCAACGCCATCGAGGTACCGGTCAGCACCGCGTGCACGATGTAGAGCGGCCAGGCGACGAACATGAACGAGTACTCGAGCGGCTCGGTGATACCGGTGACGAAGGCCGTGAGACCGGTCGAGAGCATGATGCCGCCGACGAGCTTCTTCTGCGACGGCTTCGCGTTGCGGTAGATCGCGAAGGCAGCGGCGGGCAGCGCGAACATCATGATCGGGAAGAAGCCGGTCATGAACACTCCGGCGCTCGGGTCCCCGGCGAAGAAGCGGTTGAGGTCGCCTCGGACGATCTGGCCGCTCGCGTCCGTGTAGTCACCGACGAGGAACCACACGACGGAGTTGAGGATGTGGTGCAGGCCGGTCGGGATGAGCATGCGATTGGCGAAACCGTAGATACCGCTGCCCACGACGGAGTGATCGGCGACGGTGGTGCCCACCCAGTTCAGGGCGCTGTAGAACAGCGGGTACACGAAGGACATCAGGACGCCGACCACGAGACCGGTGATCGCCGTCAGGATCGGGACGAGGCGTCGGCCGCTGAAGAAGCCCAGGTAGTCGGGCAGCTTCTGACGGTAGAAGCGTTGCCAGAGAACGGCGGAGAGCAGACCGATGATGATGCCGGCCAGCACGCCGTAGTCGATGACGGCAGGGTCGCCGTTCGCGTCGACCTCGCCGTCGAGCACCACCGGCGACATGGCCGTGAAGACGCCGTCGACCACCATGTAACCGACCACCGCGGCCAACGCGGTGGAGCCGTCCGACTTCTTCGCCCAGCCGATCGCGATGCCGACTGCGAAGATGAGGGGAAGCCACGTGAAGACCGACTGCCCCGCGGCGGAGATCACCGATGCGGTGGTCTCGAGCGGGGTGAAGCGTCCGAGCAGATCGGGCTGGCCGATGCGGAGCAGGATGCCTGCGGCGGGGAGCACGGCGATGGGCAGCATGAGACTGCGCCCGAATCGCTGCAACCCGGCGAGTGCGCGGGAGTCCTTCTTCTCGGTGGGCGTCTGTGGTGCGGTGTTCCCGGTGGCAGTCGTGCCGGCCATGGCGACCTTCTTCTCGTGTGTGTTGTGGACCGGTTCCATCACGGGTACTGTCCGGTCATAACCAGTTGTAGTTTGACCAGGTGGCAGCCTGATGTCAAACAGAAAGTGTGAGCACGCCCACCTGCATCGCATCGCGCCGGGGGCGGGTCACCGAGCGGAAGGAGCACCGCATGTCCAAGGCGGACGCCATCGTCGCCGGGCTCGGAGGAGCCGGGAACATCGTCGAGATCGAAGCCTGCATCACGCGGCTCCGCACCGAGGTGCGAGACGGAGCACTCGTGAACGAGGCCGCTCTCAAGGCCGCCGGAGCACACGGGGTCTTCCACAAGGGGACGGCCGTGCAGGTCATCGTCGGGCCCGAGGCGGACACCCTCGCCGAGGACATCGACGACATCCTGTGACCGACACCGCCGTGGGCAGCCCGCTCGCGGGCACCGTCATCGCACTGGCCGACGTCCCCGACCCGGTGTTCTCCTCGCAGATGGTCGGCGCCGGCGTGGCTGTCAGACCCGCTTCGACGACCGGAATGGTGGACGTCCACTCTCCCGTGTCCGGGCGCATCCTCAAGCTGCACCCTCATGCCTTCGTGGTTCTGACGGAGGACAGGAAGGGAGTGCTGGTGCACGTCGGTATCGACACCGTGACGATGAAGGGCGAGGGTTTCGAACTCGTCGCAGCAGAGAAGGACTCGGTGTCGGCCGGAGACGTCGTCGTGCGCTACGACCCGGCCGCCGTCGCCGCCGCCGGATTCGACGACGTGTGCCCCGTCGTCGTGATGGACTCCGCCGCGGACTCCTTCGCGACGCCGTCGGTCGGGTCGTCCGTCACTGCCGGTGAGCCGCTCTTCACCCTCTGACGCGCCGGGGTCAGGCCAGCCCGACCAGCTTCTCCGACTCTCTCCACAGCCCGTCGACCACGCCGGGATCGTCTACCTGCCCGTTCGTGCGACCGCGAGCCTTGTGGCGGCTGTAGTAGATCCCGGCGACCTCGGCGTCCGGCTTGTCGACGGCCACCGACACCAACGGCTCGGCGCCCGACTCGGCACTGATCGAGGCCACGTACTTCAGCGGAGTCCGGTAGATCACCCGGAACAGGACGTTGGCGTTGCCGAAGTTGCTGCGCACCGCTCCGGGATGGACGGCCACCGACGTGATGCCGCGGTCGGACCACCGCTCCGTGGCGCCGCGGGTGAAGCCGATGTTCATCAGCTTGCTGGTGCAGTAGGCGCGGAACTCGGCCGGCGAGGAACGGTCGTAGGCGATGTCCTGCAGATCGATTCGTCCACCGAGGTTGCCCACGGACGACGTGTTCACGATACGACTGCCCGCCGTACCGCCGAGTCGGTCGAGCAGCAGGTGGGTGAGCAGGAACGGCGACAGGTGATTGATCTGGACGTTCGGCTCGTGCCCGTCGGCGGTGCGCTTCGACGGATCGAACGTTCCACCCGCGTTGTTCAACAGGACGTCGATGTGATCGACGGAACCCCGCAGCTCGTCCGCGACCCGTCGCACGTCGTCGAACGAGGCGAAGTCGGCCACGAACGCGCGACCACCGATCTCCGAGGCCGCGGCGGCGGTCTTCTCCGGTGAGCGGCCCACGACGAGCACCTCCGCACCGCGTTCCGCCAGGGTGCGCGCGGCGATGCGCCCGATCCCGTCGCTCGCTCCCGTCACGACGATGGTGCGACCGGTGAGCGAACGGGGAGTGGGCACGGAGGAGCCTTTCGATCTGCGGATGGAACGCCTCGACCGAAGTGTACGAGCGGACGGCGTCAGCGACGCTGTCGGCTGTGGACGTCAGCGACGCTGTGGCCGCCGCCCGCCCTGGACCTCCATCGTGAGCTGGTACCGATCGCAGCGGTACCAGCTCTCCGTGTGTTCGATCGGCCGGTCACCGCTGAACGACACCCGGTCGAAATACAGCACCGGCGCCCCACGCTTCGTCCCCAGCAGCGTCGCGGTGTCGTTGTCGGCCGCCGTCGCGCTGACCGTCTGCTCGGCGCGATCGATGGTCTGCCCGTAGTGGGAGGACACCGCGTCGTAGATGGACTTGCTCAGATCGAGATCGACCAGGCCCGGCAGCACGGCGGCGTCGTACCACCCGTCGTCGACGCTGACGGGCTCTCCGTCCGCCAGTCGCAGCCGCTTGATGTGGTACGCCTTGCCGCCCGCGGCGATGTCCAGCGCACGGATGGTGGCCACCGACGGATCCTCGAGCCGCGCGAAGAGAACGACCGTGGTGGGTTCGAGACCCTGCGCGCGCATCTCCTCCGAGAACGACGCCAGGTGGAGCCTCGACTGGACGGGCCGACTGGCGACGAACGTGCCCTTGCCGCGCACCCGCACCAGGTGGCCCTCGTTGACGAGCTGACCGATGGCCTCGCGCACGGTGATCCGACTGACCCCGTAGTCCTCCATGAGGCGCCGTTCGCTCGGCATCAGATCGCCGGGCTGGAGTTCCTTGGTGCACCGGTGCAGCAGGATCGCGCGGAGCTGCTCGTGCTTGGGTACGGCACTGTCGCGGAGGTGGACGGGCATCACCACGGCGTGTACTCCCGAGAATCGGCGCGACCGGAGCGATCTGTGGCGCGAGCGGTACGGACTGGTCCCGTCCAACTTACTACCGTGGCTTCGCCCCGTGCGCCTTTTGCGCACCCTGGGATACGCGAAAGGCGCACGGGGATGGAATCCTCACCCGCATGACCGAGAGCACCGTCCCGTCCGCAGCCGACTGCCCCGTCCTGTGGCCCGTCGCCACCCGCTGGGAGGACAACGACCACTACGGGCACGTCAACAACGTCACGTACTACTCGTACTTCGACACCGCGGTGAACGGGTGGCTCATGCAGAGCACCGGCCTCGACATCCGCACACTCCCGGCCATCGGCGTGGTGGCCGAGACGTCCTGCAGGTTCCTCAGCCAACTGAGCTTTCCCGACGACCTGCAGGTGGGTATCGCCGTCGAGAGGCTCGGCAACACCTCGATCGTGTACGCGCTGAGCATCTTCCGGGTGGACGGCGAAAACTTGACCCCGGCGGCGGCGGGACGGTTCGTGCACGTCTACGTCGACGCCGAGACCCGCCGCCCGACACCGGTCCCCGACGAGATCCGCGCGGTCGTCGAGGCACTCGGACAGTGACAGCCCCCGGCCGGGTGTCCCTCGCCGTGCCGATCGGCGCGGGGGTGGTCACCGCGCTCGTCGGGTTCACCAGCTCGTTCGCGGTGGTCCTCACCGGCCTCCGATCCGTGGGTGCCAGCGAGGCGCAGGCCGCCTCCGGGGTCTTCGCCATGTCTCTGGTGATGGCGCTGGGGATCACGGGTCTCGCACTGCGCTACCGCATTCCGATCACACTGGCCTGGTCCACACCCGGTGCCGCGTTGCTCGCGGGTACCGGAGCGGTGGTCGGCGGATGGCCGGCGGCCGTGGGGGCGTTCGTGACCGTGGGCATCGCAATCGTGCTCACCGGAGTGTGGTCCGGCCTCGGCCGCGTCATCGCGGCGATCCCGGTGTCGTTGGCACAGGCGATGCTCGCCGGCGTCATCCTGCCACTGTGTCTCGAACCCGTGCGGGCCCTCGCGGACAATCCCGCGGCGGTCGCCCCCGTCGTCGTCACATGGGTCGTGCTGCTGCGCTTCTCCCCGCGCTGGGCGGTACCGGCGGCCTTCGCCGTCGCCGCAGTGGTCATCGGCATCTCGCTCACGACGGGCGACACCGAGATCGGCGCCCGATCGCTGCTCCCGAGCCTCGACCTCGTCGCACCCACCTGGACGTGGCAGGCGCTGATCGGCATCGCACTGCCGCTCTACATCGTGACGATGGCGTCGCAGAACATCCCGGGAACGGCCGTCATGGCCTCCTTCGGCTACGCGGTACCGTGGCGAGCCTCGATGACCGTCACCGGTATCGGCACAGCGATCACCGCACCCGCCGGCGTTCACGCCGTCAACCTCGCTGCCATCAGCGCAGCGCTCGCGGCCGCCCCGGACGCGCACCCGGACAAGGATCGTCGGTGGATCGCGGCGGTGGCTGCCGGGGCGTCCTACCTGGCCCTCGCGCTCGCCTCGGCGGCGCTGGCGACCCTCGTCGCCCTTGCGCCGGCCGGCATCGTGGAAACCGTTGCTGGACTGGCGTTGCTGGCCACCCTCGCGGCATCGCTGGCCGCCGCGTTGAGCACCGAGGCGGACCGGGTGCCGGCGGCCATCACGTTCGTCGTCGCCGCCTCGGGTGTGGCGATCGCGGGGATCGGCTCGGCCTTCTGGGCGCTCGTGCTCGGTCTCGTCGTCCGACTGGGCCTCACCCGACGCGCCTGAGGACCGGCGCTCCTCGTGCGCCTTTCGCGTATCCAGGGGTACGCGAAAGGCGCACGGGGGCGGAGCCCACTCAGAGGATCCCGGCCTCCTCCGCCGTGGCGACGGCGCGGCCGATGATGCCGTCCACCAGATCCGTCGTCGGAGAACCGTCGCGTGCCCGGTTGCGCTCGTCGTCGATGGCCCGGCGCATGACGCCCTCGGCGATGACGGACAGCTTCCACAGCGCGAGGGCGTGCCAGTACCCCACCGCGGAGACGTCGCGGCCGGTGGCGGCGGCATAGAGCTCGACCAGCTCATTCCTCGTCGGGAAGCCCGGCAACGTGGAGGACATGAACATGCCCGCGTTGTCGTCGTCGGCCTCCGACCAATAGGCCAGCAACGCACCGACGTCCGCCAGTGGATCGCCGAGCGTGCACAGCTCCCAGTCGACCACCGCGACGATCGCATCGTCGACACTTCCCTCACCGGCTCCGCTGGTGATGATGTTGCTCAGATGGAAGTCGCCGTGCACCAGCGAGACCTCGGTCTGCTCCGGAGCCGAATTCGCGAGCGCGGTGGCCAGGCGCTCGATGTCCGGGACGTCCCGCGTCTTCGACTGCGCCCACTGCGACGACCATCGCTTCAATTGCCGTGCAGCGTAGGGCTTGTGACTCGCCAGATCGGTGAGACCGGTGCTGTCGAGATCGACCGCGTGGATCTTGCCGAGCGTGGCGGGCATGGCCTCACCGATCGTCCGACGACGTGCCTGCGACAGCGTCTCCGCGACGGTCGGGCTGTCGATCACCAGCCCGTCCACATGGCTCATCAGGACCAGGGGCGCATCGGTGACCGCTGGATCGTCGGTCAGCGCGATCGTCGTCGGCACGGGCACCGCGGTGTCCTGCAGCGCGGACAGGATGCGGTACTCGCGAGCGACGTCGTGAGCCGACGCGAGCAGCGTGCCCAGTGGCGGGCGCCGCAGGACCCAGTTGCTGCCCGCGGCGTCGGTCACCGCGAAGGTCAGATTCGACTGCCCGTTACCGATGCGCTCGAAGGTCAGTGACCCCGAGACCCCGATGTCGAGGCTCTCCATCCACGTCGTGACCGCACCGTCGTCGAGGCCCGGTGTCGTTCCCGTCGTCACTTGTCGATCTTCCGGTAGGGCGCCAGCTCGGTGCGTGCGATGGTCCGCTTGTGCACCTCGTCCGGACCGTCGGCGAGACGCAGGGTCCGCAGGTGGGCGTACATGCTGGCGAGCGGGAAGTCGTCGGAGACACCGCCGCCGCCGTGAACCTGGATGGCGCGGTCGACGATCTTCAGGGCCATCGCGGGCGCGGCGACCTTGATGGCCGCGATCTCCACGCGCGCTTCCTTGTTGCTGAACTCGTCCATCATCCAGGCGGCCTTCAGCGTGAGCAGGCGCGCCATCTCGATGTCGATGCGGGCTTCGGCGATCCAGTCCTGGATGTTGGCCTGCGCCGCGATCGGCTTGCCGAACGCCACGCGGGACGACGCACGGTCACACATGAGTTCCAGTGCGCGCTCGGCCATTCCGATCGCACGCATGCAGTGGTGGATTCGGCCAGGGCCGAGACGTGCCTGGCCGATCATGAAGCCGGCACCCGGTCCGGCGAGCACGTCCTTGCCGGGGACGCGGACGTTCTCGAACAGGACCTCGGCGTGACCCTCGCGGTCCTGGTACCCGAACACGGGCAGTCCGCGCAGGACGGTGACGCCCGGCGCGTCGATCGGCACGACCATCATCGACTGCTGTTCGTACGTCGACGCCTCGGGCGCGGTCTTGCCCATGACGATCAGCACCTTGCAGTTCTGGTGCAGGGCGTTCGAGGTCCACCACTTGCGGCCGTTCAGGATCCAGTCCTCGCCGTCGGCCACCATGGACATCGCGATGTTGGTCGCGTCGGAGCTGGCGACATCGGGCTCCGTCATGGCGAAGGCCGAGCGGATGGTGCCCTCGAGCAACGGGGCGAGCCACTTCTCCTTGTGCTCGTCCGTGCCGAAGCGGGTGAACACCTCCATGTTGCCGGTGTCCGGTGCGGCGCAGTTGCAGGCCTCGGGCGCGATCGCGGGGCTGCGGCCCATGATCTCCGCGAGCGGTGCGTACTCGGCGTTGGTCAGACCGGGGCCGTAGGCGGGATCCGGATGGAAGAGGTTCCAGAGGCCGCGCGACTTCGCGTCGGCCTTGAGCTCCTCGAGGATCGGCGGCTGGAAGTGCGGATCACCGGACTCCAGGATCTGCTGGGCGTAGACCGCCTCCGCCGGATAGACCTTCTCGTCCATGAACGCCAGCAGGCGCTGCTGGTAGTCCTTGCACCGATCCGAGTACGCGAAATCCATGTCAGCGATCCTGTCCTGGCCGTGCGGCCGTCTCGAGAGATGTTCGGTACCGACGCATCCCGGCGATCCACCGGTCGTAGTCGGCACTCTTGTGCGAGTAGAACGTGAGCACCTCGGGGTGCGGGAGAACGAGGAACTTCTCGGTCTCCATCGCCTCGAGGACGATGCGAGCGACGTCCTCCGGTTCGAGGACGGTGCCGGCGCCGGTCACGGCGGAGGCCGCCACCGAGGCACCCTCGGCGTCACTGTCGAAGCCCGAGTTCAGGAGCGCCGTGTTGACGCCCATCGGGCACAGGCAGCTCACCGCGATGCCCTTGTCGCCGTAGGTGACCGACAACCATTCGGCGAAGCCGACGGCGGCGTGCTTGGACACCGAGTAGGTGGCCGATCCGATCTGGGTGAGCAGGCCCGCCGCGGACGCGGTGGACAGGAAGTAGCCGTGCGTTCCGCGCTCGATCCATCGCGGGATCACCACGCGCGCAGCGCGCACATGGGCGAGGACGTTGACCGACAGCGCGGTGTCCCAGGCGGCGTCGGTGCTGTCGAGCCCCATCCCTGCCGTCGTCCCGGCATTGGCGATGTAGATGTCGAGTGGCCCGAACGCCTCCTCGACCCGCTCGATCATCTGGGCGATCACCGCGTCGTCGGCGACGTCGCCGCCGACGGCGATGCACCGCTCCCCCAGTCGCGCGGCGACCGCATCGGCGGCCGCCCCGTCGAGATCGGCGACCAGGACCGAGTTCCCGGCCTCGACCAGTGCAGTGGCGAGGGCGGCTCCGATACCGGCGCCACCTCCCGTGACGATGGCGACCTTGTCTGTGACCCGCATCATTCAGATAGTAGGCATGCGCGGTGGGTGACGGGCTTTCAGGGTCCGCGAACTCGAGGTCGACCTCGAGTTCAGAAAGAGGTCCGGTGCCGCTCCTGCTCGACGATCTCGTCGATGTCGCCGAGCCGCTCCATCGAACTGACTGCTCGGCGCGTGCGCATGTTCTTCGCCAGCCGCTCGCGGTGCTTGTGCGTGAACGCCCAGTACCCCGCCGTGAACGGACACGCGTCCTCCCCGACCCGCTTCTTGGGGTCGAACGCGCAGCCCTTGCAGTGGTCGGTCATCCGGTCGATGTACGCGCCGCCGGACGTGTACGGCTTGGTAGCGATCACTCCTCCGTCGGCGTGCTGACTCATGCCGAAGACGTTGACGGGCATGACCCACTCGTACCCGTCGACGAAGTGCTCGGTGAACCACCGGGTGAGCGCCCGCGGGTCGTACCCCCGTTGCAGCGCATGGTTTCCCAGGATCATCAGGCGTGGGATGTGGTGCACCCACCCGCGATCGTGCACGCCGGCGAGGGCGTCGGACAGACACGCCGCGGTGACCTCCTCCGCATCCAGGGTCTGGAACCATCCGGGCAGCGGGGTGTCGGCATCGAGGGCATTGGTGCGCATGTAGTCCTCGCCCAGATGCCAGTAGAGGTGCCACACGTACTCGCGCCACCCGAGGATCTGGCGTACGAACCCCTCGACGCTCGCCAGCGGTGCCGTCCCGTCCCGGTAGGCCTGCTCGGCGGCGCGCGCCGCGTCCAACGGGTGCAGCACACCGAGGTTGAACGGCACCGACAGCAGCGAGTGCGACATGGTCCAGTCCGCCGCCATCACGGCGTCCTCGTAGGGACCGAACGTGGCGAGACGGGTGGCCACGAAGGTCTCCAGCGCCGACGCCGCCTCGGCTGCGGTGACGGCGAAGAGACGCGGTCCGTCCTCGCCGGACCAGTCGACGTCCATGGCGTCGAGATCCGCGCGCACACCGGCGTCGATGTCGTCCTCCTCGGGCCACCACGGTTCGGGAACACCGAGTGTCGTCCGCTTCTTGGGCGGCTTCTCCCTGTTCTCCGCGTCGAGGTTCCAGGTGCCGCTCACCGGGTTCTCGCCGTCCATCAGGATGTCGAACCGGCGGCGCTGCTCTCGGTAGAAGTTCTCCATCAGGAACGACTTCTTGCCGCCCGCCCACTCGGCGAAGTCCGCACGGGACAGGGCGAACGTCGGGGTCGGCACGATCTCCTCGACCAGACCCTCGTCGGCCAGCCGACGGACGAAGGCCTCCGCACGCCGCGACGTCGGTTCGTGCACGACGACCGGGCGCCCGACGCGGGCGAGGCCCTCGCGGTAGGTGTCGGCTCGGATGTACGTGGCACGGTCGCCGAGTTCGTCCGCGAGGTGCCGCATGCCGCTGAGCAACAGATGCGCCTTCTGCCGATGACCCCGTCGACGGCCCAACGCACGCGCCGACTCGATGATGACGACTTCGCGGTCCACCATCTCCTCGGACGAGTGGACATGGGGGCCGAGCTGATCGGCGAACACCCAGAGCGGAGCCGGAGAGGACATGCTCTGCTGTTCCCCGTCCTCCGCGGAGCCAACCGGCCGGGCACCGCTACGCGTGACCGTCCGACACCGTCACCCGATGCCCATCCTGCTCGTTCTGTGCGTGTCGGTGCGGCAATCGCCGAGCGAGTTGCTCACTCTCGTCCGCATCACTTGCGCAATGCGGTCAGGCGAGCATGCTGTGAGGTGAGCCACACCCGGTTCGTCCACACTGTGCGCCCTCCTCTCACGACGAGGTCCGCGCACCGGCGGAGAGGAAGCCCATGACCCGATCGGACACATCACCGCGGGGCGATCGCATCGCGCATCCCGTGCAGCTCGTCCAGCCCGACGGCCGGCGAGTGCACGACCCCGAGCACTGGCGACTCGTCGCCGACGTCGACGCCGCTCACATGCTCGACATGTACCGCGACATGGTGGTCGCTCGCCGCATCGACACCGAGGCGACCGCGCTGCAGCGTCAGGGTGAGCTGGGACTGTGGGCACCGCTGCTGGGTCAGGAAGCAGCCCAGGTGGGCTCGGCTCACGCCGTCACCGCGGACGACTACATCTTCACGAGCTACCGCGAGCACGCGGTGGCGTACTGCCGAGGCGTGCCGGTGGAGAAGCTCACCGCACTGTGGCGCGGCACCGCGCACTCCGGCTGGGATCCGGACGAGTACAACATCACCAACCCGGCGATCATCGTCGGAGCGCAGGGTCTGCATGCCACCGGCTACGCCATGGCGGCGCGACTCGACGGTGCCGAGATCGCCACGGTCGCTTACTTCGGTGACGGCGCCACGAGCGAGGGCGACATCTCGGAGGCGTTGTCGTTCTCGGTCTCCTTCGGGGCCGGCGTCGTCTTCTTCTGCCAGAACAACCACTGGGCCATCAGCGAGCCCGTCGCGCTGCAGAGTCCGCTGCCGCTCGCCTCCCGTGCCGCCGGCTTCGGCATGCCCGCCCTGCGGGTCGACGGCAACGACGCCCTCGCCGTCCTCGCCGTCACCCGTGCCGCCGCGCATCGAGCCCGCACCGGCGGAGGCCCCACGTTCATCGAGGCCATGACCTACCGCATGGGCCCGCACACCACGTCCGACGATCCGACGCGGTACCGCGCCGACGCCGAGCGCGACGTGTGGGCGGCGCGCGATCCGTTGGACCGCCTCGACAGACTGCTCACCCGCGAGGGCGCCCTGACACCGTCCGTGCGCGAGGGCATCGCCGCGACCGCCGACGACGTCGCCGCCCGGCTCCGCTCCGCCACGATCTCCGCCGTCGATCCGGAGTCGTCCACCCTGCTCGACCACGTCTACGCCGAACCCCACGCTGTGGTGGACCGCCAGAAGGAGACACTGCGATGACCACCGGAACCCTCTCCCGCGCCGGCGCGACCACCGCGTCGTCCGATCTCCACGTCAAGGGCACCCTCGGTGGTGCAATCAACGCAGGTCTCCGCGCCTCCCTCGAGGCCGACGACAAGGTCGTGCTGATGGGCCTCGACATCGGCAAGCTCGGCGGTGTGTTCCGCGTGACCGACAGACTGCAGAAGGACTTCGGCGATCAGCGCGTGCTCGACATGCCCCTCGCCGAGTCCGGCATGGTGGGTACCGCGTTCGGCATGGCGCTGCGCGGCTACCGCCCCGTCGTCGAGATCCAGTTCGACGGGTTCGTCTATCCGGCCTTCGACCAGATCGTGTCCCAGGTGGCCAAGATCCGGTACCGCACCGCCGGTCGCATCGGCGCCCCGATGGTCATCCGCATCCCGTTCGGTGGTGGCATCGGAGCCGTCGAACACCATTCGGAATCTCCCGAGGCGTACTTCGCCCATACGGCCGGCTTGCGGGTGGTCAGCCCGAGCACGCCTCACGACGCCTACTGGATGATCCAGCAGGCCGTGCACTCGGAGGACCCCGTCGTCTTCCTCGAGCCCAAGCGTCGGTACTGGGACAAGGGCGAATGGGCCACCGATGCGCCCGATCTGCCGCTGGACGCCGCTCGCGTGTGCCGCACCGGTACCGACGCGACAGTGGTGGCCTACGGGTCGATGGTGCAGACCGCACTGAAGGCAGCCGAGGTGGCGGAGTCCGAGGGCCACAGCCTCGAGGTCGTCGATCTCCGGTCCCTCTCACCGCTGGACACCGACACGGTCTGTCGGTCCGTGCGTCGGACCGGGCGCCTCGTCGTCGTGCACGAGGACACGGGCTACCTCGGCATCGCGGCGGAGGTGGCGGCCCAGGTGTCGCAGGAGTGCTTCTACTCGCTGGAGGCACCCGTCCAGCGGGTCACGGGCTTCCACGTTCCGTACCCGCCGGCACGCCTCGAGCGGCACCACCTCCCTGACGTCGATCGGATTCTCACGGGAGTCGACACGGTTCTCGCAGGCTGACGCGCCGCACGGGAATCACTGCGCCGGGTCACAGGATTCTGCCAGCCTCGTGCGCCATCATGGGGACCCGTGAGTACCACGACGACGCAACAGATCGCGCTTCGCGCCCGACGCACCACCCCTCGGTGGTGGGCACTGACAGGAGTGTCCGCGGCGGCACTGGTCGTGCTCTACGCCGTTCTGCCGCTGCTGGGCGTGCGCTACCCACCGGCGTCGGTCGCGCTCGAGGCCCTGTACGCCCCGGCCGACACGGTGCTCGACGTCATCGACGTGACGACCGTGCTGGTGGTGGTCGCCGCGCTGACGGTGGTCGCGGTGGTGCGCAAGTTGCCGTACGGCATCGGCGCGATCCTCATGCTGTGCCTCGGGTCGACCCTGACCGCCGCAGCCGGGTCGGCATGGCTGTCCGATCACATCGCGACGTCGGCACTTCCCGACGGCCGCGTGGTCGCAGCATCCTCGGTGATCGCGTCGGGTGCGCTGGTCGTGCCCGGTCGGCTGCGTCCCGTCGTCCTGGGGCTGGGCTCGGCCCTGGTCGCCGGCGTGGCCCTCGCCGCCGTGGTCACCGCGGGTGCGACAGGCATCGGCATCGTCGGGGCGCTGCTGGTGACCGGGATGTGGTGGGGCGCCGCCGGTGTCGTCATGGCGCACTCCCCCGTCGCCGCTGCCCGGGAGGCGAAGAACCCTCTCGACACCGCGGCCCTGATGCTCCGCCGCCGGTGAGCGGGCGGGGCATCAGGGCCGGGTACACCTAGAGGGCTTTGAGTTCCTCGATGACGGCGTTGACCGACTTCTTCGCATCCCCGAACAGCATCGACGTGCGATCCGCCGTGAACAACGGATTGTCGATACCGGCGTACCCGGAGCTCATCGACCGCTTGAGCACGATCACCGACCGCGACTCGTCCACGTTCAGAATCGGCATCCCGTGGATCGGCGAACTCGGATCGTTGCGCGCCGCCGGGTTGGTGACATCGTTCGCGCCGATGACCAGGGTGACATCGGTGCGGGAGAACTCCCCGTTGATGTCGTCCATCTCCTTCATCGCCTCGTACTCCACGTCCGCCTCGGCGAGCAACACGTTCATGTGACCCGGCATGCGCCCGGCCACCGGATGGATCGCGTACTTCACCTCCACGCCCTTGGACTCGAGGATCGACGCCATGTCCTTGACCGCGTGCTGAGCCTGCGCGACCGCGAGACCGTAGCCAGGGACCACGATGACCTGCGAGGCGTACGCCATCTGGATCGCCGCATCCGCCGCCGAGGTGGACTTCACCGTGCCGCCGGCATCGTCCGGGCCACCGACCGCGGACGCGCCGCCGCCACCGAACGACCCGAACACGATCGCCGGAATCGACCGGTTCATCGCCGTCGCCATCAGATTGGTCAGGATGGTGCCGGACGCGCCGACGATCATGCCCGCCACGATCATCGCGGTGTTGTTCAGCGCCAACCCCGCCGCCGCAGCCGACAACCCCGTCAACGCGTTCAGCAGCGAGATCACCACCGGCATGTCCGCACCGCCGATCGGGAACACCACGAACAGACCCATCAGCGCCGCCGCGACGAGCACCAGCACGATCCACCACTGCGACGTGCCCTCACCCGGGGTGGCGCGCAGACCGATGTAGACCGACACCGCCACCGCGATGAGCAGCAACACGATGTTGGTGAGCTGGAAGATGCGGGCGTTCTTCACGAACGCCTTCTCGACCTTCTTGTTCAGCAGCTCCTGCAGCTTCAAGAACGCCACCAGCGAACCCCAGAACGACACCGACCCGATGACCGCCGCGAACAGTGACCCGATGACGATGTGCACCGTCGGCTCTTCACCGTGCTGGAACGCCGAGAAACCGTCGGTCTCGATGAACTCCGACCAGGCGATCAATGCGACCGTGCCGCCGCCCACGCCGTTGAACAGCGCCACCAGCTGCGGCATCGCCGTCATCTTCGTGCGCTTGGCCGGCGGGACACCCAGCAGGACACCGATGGCCAGACCGGCGGCGATGAGAATCCAGTTGATCGCCGCCGTGTCGCGGACCTCGATCAGAGTCGCCACCACAGCGATACCCATACCGACAGCGGCGATCCAGTTCCCGCGCACCGCCGTCTTCGGGCCGGTCAGACCCATCAGACCGTAGATGAACATCGCGAACGCCACGATGTAGAGGATGTTGACGAGATTGTTCATCAGGAATCAGCACCCTTCTCGCCGGTTGCCGTCGACACAGCAGCGGGCGCCTTCTTGCCCTTGAACATGCCGAGCATGCGGTCGGTGACCAGGAACCCACCGACAACGTTGAGCGTGCCGAAGATCAACGCGACGAACGCGATGATCCGCACACCCCACGGCGCGTCCTCCGGCAACCGGCCCAACACGATGAGGGCGCCGAGCACGACGATGCCGTGAATGGCGTTGGTACCCGACATCAGCGGCGTGTGCAGCGTGTTCGGCACCTTCGAGATGACAGCGAAACCGACGAACCCGGCCAACACCAGGATCGCGATGTTCGCGAGCAGGGACGTGTACATCAGGCGTCCGCCTTCACGGTGGTGTCGGCCGTGCGCGTCACGCACGACTTCGCGAGGACCTCGTCGGTGAAATCGGGGGCGAGGGCACCGGCATCGTCGAGCATCAGTTCGATCAGCGCGGAGATGTTCTTGGAGTACAGCTCACTCGCGTGCTCGGGCATCGTCGCCGGCAGATTCAGCGGCGAGGCGATGATGACGTCGTTCTTCACCACCGTGCGACCCGGCTCGGTGAGCTCGCAGTTGCCACCGGTCTCCCCCGCGAGGTCCACCACGACACTGCCCGGTCGCATCCCCGCGGCAGCCGCCGCGGTGACCAACTTCGGCGCCGGACGCCCCGGCACCAGAGCGGTGGTGATGACGACGTCGAACGTCGAGATCGCCTTCTCCAGCGCCGCCTGCTGCTGGGCACGCTCGTCCTCGGTGAGCTCACGGGCATACCCGCCCTCACCGGCAGCGTCGATCCCCAGATCCAGCCACTGCGCACCGACCGACCGCACCTGATCCGCCACCTCGGGACGCACGTCGTACCCGGTGGCGCGGCCACCGAGACGCTTCGCCGTCGCCAACGCCTGCAACCCCGCCACACCCACACCGAGTACCAGCACCGTCGCCGGCTTCACGGTGCCCGCCGCGGTGGTCAGCATCGGGAAGAACCGCGTCGACTCCGACGCCGCGAGCAGCACCGCCTTGTAGCCGGCGACGTTGGCCTGCGAGGACAACGCGTCCATGACCTGCGCGCGGGAGATACGCGGGATCGCCTCGACCGCGAAGGCCTGCACGCCCGCAGCGGTCAACTCCGGAATGATCGTGTCCGCGTTGCGCGGCGCGAGGAAGCCGATGAGCGTCGATCCGCGGCGCAGCTTGCGCACCTCGGCCGACGACGGCGGCGCCACCTTGACCACCACGTCGGCGCTGTACGGATCGCCGATGCTCGCACCGGCGTCGACGTACAGCTGATCGGGGATCAGAGCGCCCAGACCGGCACCCGCCTCCACCACCACGCGCACACCCTTGCCCGTCAGCGCGGCGACCACCTTGGGGACCAGCGCCACCCGGCGCTCCCCTTCGTTCGTCTCACGCACGACGCCGACCAGCGTCCCTGCTTCTCGAGAATCTTCCACCAGCTGTACTTCCTGTGAATGGCGGCACGTCCGCGTCCCGCGGAGCTGCACTGCCGCCGACTGTCGTCGGTTCCGAGAACGACCTCGTCGACGGTGGCTCATGTTCGCCCGCGTGAGAGGTCCTGGAGTCGGCCGGGTGGGCCCACCGCAAGGTAACGCACGACACAGACATACCGAGCGTCGAGGTCGAATGTGAGGCGGAGGTCATAACGGACCGAGTGTGTCGGTGCGACTTGGCACACTCGCTTCATGACCACCGACAGTGCCGACCCCGCATCCGACGTTCCGCAGCCCGTGTTGGAGGCCGTCCGGTCCGCGTCCCGCGTCGCCGTGCTCACCGGGGCCGGGATGTCCGCGCAGTCGGGCGTGCCGACGTTCCGCGACGCGCAGACCGGGCTGTGGGAGCGGTACTCCCCGGAGGAGCTGGCCAGCCCCGACGCGTTCGTCCGCGATCCGGATCTGGTGTGGGCCTGGTACCGCCGACGAGCGCAGCTCGTGGCCGCCTCGAGCCCGAACGCCGGTCATGTGGCCCTCGCGCAGTGGCAGAGGTCCGCACCGCAGCAGACCGTCGAGATCGCCACGCAGAACGTCGACGACCTGCACGAGCGCGCCGAGTCCACCGTGCTGGCCCACGTCCACGGCACTCTGGGCGCGGTGCGGTGCTCGATCTGCGAGGAGCCTTTCGAGGGACCGGTCGACGACGTCGAGGACGGCGCGGAACGCATCGCGCCGCCTGCGTGCGGTCTCTGCGGAAGTCCGGTCCGCCCCGGTGTCGTGTGGTTCGGCGAGCCGCTCCCGGAAGCGGAGTGGGCAGCGGTCGCGGCGTCCGTCGAGGCCGCCGACACCGTCCTGGTCGTGGGAACGTCCGGCGTTGTCTACCCCTTCGCGGGGCTTCCCGCTCAGGCTCGCAGCGCGGGCGCCGTCGTCATCGAGATCAACCCGGACGAGACCGCGGTCTCCGACATGGCCCACCACGTCTGGCGGGCGACCGCGGCCGACTCCCTGCCTGCACTCGTCGCCGCCGTCACGGAGCAGCAGCGATGACCGAGTGCGTGTTCTGTGACATCGTCGCCCGCCGCGCCCCCGCGACGATCGTCCACGAGACCGACTCGGTGCTCGCGTTCCTCGACATCCGGCCCGTCACCCGCGGGCACACCCTGGTGGTTCCCAAGGTGCACTCCTCGGGGCTCGAGACACTCGACCCGGTCGTGGGTGGGCAGGTCTTCGCCGCCGGCCAGGCCCTGGCCGGCGCGATGCGCCGCAGCACCCTGGCGGCGGACGGGGTCAACCTCGCCATGAACGACGGACGCGCCGCCTTCCAGACCGTGTTCCACTCGCACCTGCATGTCGTACCTCGCCACCACGGCGATCGCATCCGTTTCGTCGCCGGCATGATCACGCGGCGTCAGAGCGAGCCCGAGGCGACCGCCCGAGCAATTCGGGCCGCACTTGCCTCCTGACGTCCGATGCAGCCGCTCAGGCGGCGGCGAAGAACCAGGAGACCACGAGAGCACCGGGGTCGATGACGCCGCGCGCCGCGTCGCCGATGTAGCTGGCGCGGCCACGCTGGGCGACGGTGTCCGTCGTGGACTCGGCACCGCGCGTCGCAGCCTCGGCCGCCGCGGCGAGGGCATCCGAGAGCTCGACCGATCCGGCGTCCCCCAGAGCTCGTGACGCCGGGTCCAGCGCGTCCACCATGGTCTTGTCTCCCGGCTGCGCACCGCCGAGATCGGTGATGGCGGCCAGTCCGTCGGCCACTCCCGCGGCGATGCTCGCGGTGCTCGCCCCGGAACCGTCGAGGGCGACCGAGACCCGGTGGAAGAACGCACCGAAGAGAGCGCCGGACGTTCCGCCCGCATTGCCGAGGAATCCACGAGCCAGGATCTCGAACACCGCTGCGGGCGAGGCACTCTCGTCCACCGCGAAGTCGGCCAGACCGATCTGCATGTTGACGCCGAAGTCGCCGTCACCGGCTCGGCGATCGAGGTCGGTGAGCTCGTCGATCGACGACCGGACACGCTCGACGAACGACGAGACCCAGGTGGTGACGAACGGGTCGGCCGCGCCGCCCGGAAGCTCCGACGCCGCTGCCGCGTCCGTGTCGTCCACGGCGTCGTCGTGCAGGTCCTGCGCCGGCGAGCGGGGCCACGCGGGCGCCTCGGTCGGGGCATCCCACAAGCCGAGGATCTCGTCGTCGCAGCGGACGGCGGTCAGCGACACCCCCGCCATGTCGAACGCCGTCACGAGGCTCCCGACGAGCGTGCGTCGGACGGTGATGCCGCGTACCTCGAGATACCGCAGCGCGGCACCGAAGACGATGTCGAGTTCGAGCGGATGGGTCGCGCCGAGTCCGTTGACGACGAGCACGACGTCCTCGCCGCCGGACAGTCCCAGCGAATCGGCCACGGGTCCGAGCAGCGCCTCGGCGATCTCGGTGGCGGTGAGCGTCGCGACGCGCGCGGTGCCGCGCTCGCCGTGGATACCGACACCGAGTTCGACCTCGTCGTCGCCGAGCTCGAAGGACGGGGACGACGCGCCCGGAACCGTGCACGGACGGAAGGCCACCGCCATGCTGCGAGCGCCCTCGGCGACCCGCCGCCCCAGCGCGGCGACGGAGGCGAGGTCGTCGCCGCGAGCAGCGGCGGCGCCGCAGATCTTCTCGACGGCCACCGTCGCGGCGGTTCCGCGTCGGCCGGGCCCGTCCTCGCTCTCGGACGCGACGTCGTCGGCCACGAGCACCGTCTCGACCGTGATGCCGTCGGCAGCACACAGATCGGCCGCGATGCGGAAGTTGATGACGTCGCCGGTGTAGTTCTTGACCACGTGGATCACGCCGGCGCCGGCCTCGACGGCCCGCGTCGCCGCCTCGATCTGCAGCGCGTTCGGGCTCGTGAACAAAGACCCCGGCACCGCCGCGTCCAACATCCCGGCGCCGACGAAGCCGGAGTGGAGCGGTTCGTGGCCGGAACCACCGCCCGACATCACGGCCACGCGCCCGTGCGTCGTGCGGCTGCGGCGCGTGAAGTATCCGGGCCGTTCGACAAAGCGGAGGTCCGCGCTGCGCCGGGCGGCGGCGCGGCAGGCGTCGACGATGACGCGGGCCGGATCATCGATCATCTTGTGCAGCGACATGCACCCGACACTAACCACGTCTGCACACCCGACGCGTGCGTACTGACCTACGCTCCCGCCATGCGCCTGTTCCTCGCGTCCTACCGATTCGGGCACGCCCGTGACCGGTTCCTCGAACTGACCGGACCACCCGGCCGCATCGCCGTCATCGCCAACGCGGCGGACTCCTGGCCCGACGCCGCGCGCGCGTCCGCGGTCACCAGTGAGTTCACCCTCCTGCGCTCGGCGGGTTTCCTCCCTGTCGAGGTCGACCTGCGCGAGTTGATGCCGAGCACGGCGCACGACGTCCTGGCTGCCTTCCCCGCCGTGTGGGTCCGCGGTGGGAACACCTTCGTGCTCCGGCGCAGGATGGCCTCGTCCGGTGCAGACGAGGCGATCGCTCGACTGCTCGCGGAGGATGCCGTCGTGTACGGCGGGTACAGCGCCGGAGCCTGCGTCCTGGGTCCGACGCTGCGGGGCGTGGAGTACGCCGACCCGCCCGGCGAGGTGGAGCCGACCACGGGCGAGGACGTGCTGTGGACCGGCCTGGGGATCATCGACGACGTGCTCGTGCCGCACTGGGCGTCGGACACTCTGGATCCCGACGGCGCGTCGGCCGCGATGGCCGCGGCGTGCGACGCGGCGGGAACGCCGTACCGCACGCTCAC
This sequence comes from Rhodococcus sp. NBC_00294, assembly GCF_036163995.1. NCBI lineage: Bacteria > Bacillati > Actinomycetota > Actinomycetes > Mycobacteriales > Nocardiaceae > Rhodococcus > Rhodococcus sp. NBC_00294. The sequence continues at coordinate 2,113,476 of NZ_CP108043.1, read as the reverse complement.
CGACGACCAGGTCTACGTCGTCGACGGCGGCGTTGCCGCGGTGATCTGACTGTCAGCCGCTGTGCGCGATGGGCATCTGGAACGGCGCGAGCCGGTCCATCGCCGACCACGCGAGCCGGCAACGCCGCACGGTCATCTCGTCGGCGTCACGGAGCAACGCATCGAGCAGCAGGCCCGGACGTTCGGACCACTGGGCGGCGAGGGCGTCCATCTCGGCGTCGGTGAACAGTCCCGAGCGTCGTAGCGCCGACGTCCACTCGGTCACCTCGCCACGATGGAGCGACTCGAGGGTGTCGTAGTCGACGCCGCCGGAGACGAAGTCGTAGGAGAACAGCGCCGCCGCGCACTCGAACGGGGTGTTCTTCGTCGGTCTGCGCGACGCTGTCGTCGATGGTGCAGATGCCGACCGTGTGATGTCGTGTGACGGTGCCATGAGTGCCTCCTTCTCGCCCCCTCGGTCTCGGCCCACGTGCCGATCTCCGTCATCCGGACGCTAATCCTCCGACGTGCTCTTGTCGGCACCCATCGGGGCACGATCTGGTAACAGAGTTGCTCGTGTGACTGATGTGAACATCGGCCGGACGTCGACCCGGCCACCGTTCGACGCGGTCTCCCACTGTCCCGCACCGTGTCTCGTCATTCCGGCGAGGTCACGGGCAGGGCTGGGGGTAGCGTCGAGACGTAGGACCCGCCGGTCGAGGAAGGTGAGCATCATCGACGATCTCGTGACGTCCCTGACAGACGCGGTCGGAGCCGCCATCGTGGTGACCGATCCGGACATCACCGCCGGCTATCGCCAGGACTGGGCCCGCGATCCGAACGCCGGCACTCCCCTCGCCGTCGTGCGCGCCACCAGCACGGCCGACGTCCGCGCCGTCATGCTCTGGGCCACCGAGCATTCCGTCCCGGTGGTGCCGCGCGGCGCGGGATCCGGTCTGTCCGGTGGTGCGACCGCCGTCGACGGCGGCATCGTGCTGACGACCGAGGCGATGCGCGCCGTCACCGTCGACCCGGTGACGCGGACGGCCGTGGTCCAACCCGGTCTGCTCAACGTCGAGGTCAAGGCCGCTGCGGCCGAACACGGCCTGTGGTACCCACCGGATCCGTCGTCGTTCGAGATGTGTTCGATCGGCGGCAACGCCGCCACCAACGCCGGCGGCCTGTGCTGCGTCAAGTACGGGGTGACCACGGACTACATCCTCGGTCTCGAGGTGGTCCTCGCCGACGGCACCGTCGTGAACCTGGGCGGCCCGCGTCTGAAGGACTCGGCCGGACTGTCGCTGACCAAACTCTTCGTCGGTAGCGAGGGCGTCCTCGGCATCATCACCGAAGTGACGCTGCGACTGATCCCGGCTCAACCACCCGCGAGCACGGTCGTGGCCACCTTCACCCGCCTGTCCGACGCGACCGACGCCATTCTGGCGATCACCCGCTCGCTGCGGCCCGCCATGCTCGAGTTCATGGACTCCACGTCGATCAACGCCGTGGAGGACGCCATGAAGATGGGCCTCGACCGCACCGCGGCAGCGATGCTCATCGCCCGCTCCGACTCACCCGGCGCGCACCGCACCGAGGAGACCGAGACCATGGCCGCGGCGTGCACGGCCGCCGGCGCCGACGAGGTGTTCGTGACCGACGATCCCGACGAGGGCGATGCGTTCGCCGCAGCCCGGCGCTTCGCCATCCCCGCCGTCGAACGCACCGGATCCCTCCTGCTCGAGGACGTCGGAGTTCCGCTGCCCGCACTCGCGGACCTGGTGCAGGGAATCGCGAAGATCGCCGATGCCCGCGGCGTCGTCGTCGCCGTCATCGCCCATGCGGGCGACGGGAACACGCACCCGCTGATCGTGTTCGACCCCGAGGACGCGGACATGGAGGAGCGTGCGCACCAGGCATTCGGCGAGATCATGACGCTCGCGATCTCGTTGGGCGGCACCATCACCGGGGAACACGGTGTCGGCCGGCTCAAGAAGGCGTGGTTGCCGGATCAGGTGGGCGAGGACGTCATGGAGCTGACCCGGCGCATCAAGCACGCCCTCGATCCCGCGGGCATTCTGAATCCCGGTGCCGTGCTTTAGTTCCGGGTGTACCCGTCGGCGACCTCGAGCACCTCGTCGAGGATCTCGAGTCCGCGACGGATGTCCTCCTCCGTCGTGACGAGCGGCGGCGCGATCTGCAGCCGATTGCCCGCCACGAACGGCCACAGCCCGCGCTCCTTGGCCGCCTTCGTGACGGCCGCCATGGGAGCTGCGGCGGCGCCGGTGGCGTTGAACGGTGTCAGCGGCTCGCGGGTGCCCTTGTCCGTCACCAGTTCGACGGCCCAGAAGAACCCCATGCCCCGCACGTCACCCACGCTCGGATGCGCCTCACCCAGCTTGGTGAGCCCCGGCCCGAGGACGCCTTCCCCCACGGCGCGGACGTGGCCCAGGATGTCGTCGCGCTCGAACACCCGGATCGACGCGATACCGGCGGCGCAGCCGAGCACGTGTCCCGAGTAGGTCAGACCTCCCGGATACGGCGTGTGGTCGTACCGCTGCGCGATCTCTTCGGAGATCACCACTCCGCCGAGCGGGACGTAGCCGGAGTTCACACCCTTCGCGAACGTGATCAGATCGGGCTCGACGCCCCACGCCTGGCACGCGAACCAGTGCCCGGTCCGGCCGAAGCCCACCATCACCTCGTCGGCGATGTACACGATGCCGTAGCGAGTGCAGAGTTCGCGGACACCGGCCAGATACCCCGGCGGCGGGACCAGCACGCCGTTGGTGCCGACCACCGACTCGAGAATGAGCCCCGCGATGTTCTGCGGTCCCTCCAGCGTGATGACCATCTCGAGGTGGGCCAGCGCCGCGGCCGTCTCCTCCTCGGGGCCGGTCGAATTCCACGGTGACCGATAGGGATACGGCCCGAAGAACCGGACGACGTCGACGTTGGTCGGCTCGGTTCCCCACCGGCGCGGCTCTCCCGTCAGACCGATGGCCACACCGGTGCCGCCGTGGTACGACCGGTACGCGGCCAGCATCTTGGTCCGCCCGGTGTGCTGGCGAGCGAACCGCACGGCGTGCTCGACGGCCTCGGCCCCGCCCGTGGTGAAGAAGACCCGGTTCAGGTCACCGGGAGCGCGCTCGGCGATCAGTCGAGCGAGTTCGCTGCGCTTGTCGTTCGCGACCGTCGGGGAGATGGTGGTGAGCACACCGGCCTGCTCGACGATCGCCGCCACGATGTCGGGGTGCTGGTGCCCGATGTTGACGTTGACCAGTTGCGAGGAGAAGTCGAGGTACTTCCTGCCCTGGTCGTCCCAGAAGTAGGACCCGGACGCCCCGGTGATGGTGACCGGGTTCAGCTCCGCCTGGGCGGACCAGGAATAGAAGACATGGTCGGTCATGTACCACCTCCGTTATCGGGCGATTCCGGATTCCGTCGCCACCTCTGACGTCATCATGGCAGGAAGAACCGACTCGCCGTAGGCATCCAGCGTCGCGGTCTTCGCATCGTGTTGGAGGTAGACCGCGAACTGGTCCACACCGAGCGACTCGAGCTGCCGGAGTCGCTCCACGTGCTGCTCGGGCGAGCCCAGGATGCAGAACCGGTCGACGATCTCGTCGGGCACGAAGTCGGCGTGCGTGTTGCCGGCTCTGCCGTGTTGGTTGTAGTCGTACCCCTGGCGGCCGGCGATGTAGTCCGTGAGAGCGGCCGGGACACCGGAGGTCGCTCCGTAGCGGGACACGATGTCCGCCACGTGGTTTCCCACCATGCCGCCGAACCACCGGCACTGATCACGGGCATGCGCGGCGGCGGCCGCGGAACCGTCGGTGACATAGGCGGGGGCGGCGACGCAGATGGTCACGGCATCGGGGTCGCGCCCCGCCTTCTCGGCGGCGTCGCGGACGGTGGCCACGGTCCACTCGACGATGTCGGGATCAGCGAGTTGCAGGATGAACCCGTCGGCGACCTGCCCGGTGAGTTCCAGTGCCCGCGGGCCGTATCCGGCGATCCACACCTCGAGCTCGGACCGCGACGCCCACGGCAGCCGCACGGTGGTCTCGCCGATGCGGGCGGACCGCCCGTTGCCGAGTTCGCGGATGATCTCCACCGACTCGGCGAGCCGCGCGATCGTGGTGGGCTTCCCACCCAGAGTGCGCACCGCGGAGTCGCCGCGGCCGATCCCGCACACGGTGCGGTTGCCGTACATCTCGTTGAGTGTGGCGAACGTCGATGCCGTCACCGTGACGTCCCGCGTCGACGGGTTGGTCACCATCGGTCCGACGACCACCGTGCGGGTGCTCGCGAGGATCTGACTGTGGATGACGTAGGGCTCCTGCCACAGCAGGTGTGAATCGAAGGTCCACACATGGGAGAAGCCGTGCGTCTCGGCGATGCGAGCGAGTTCGACCACCCGCGAACTGGGTGGGGTGCACTGCAGCACCACTCCGAAGTCCATCCCTCACACCAGATTCTGGGACAGGTCGCGGCGCACGAAACGGCCGTGCCCGGCGCGGCCCAGGTACTCGCCGCGGTCGACGACGACGGTTCCGCGGGAGATCACCGTGTCGACGTGGCCGTCCACGGTCATGCCCTCGTAGGCCGAGTAGTCCATTCTCATGTGGTGTGTCTCGACTCCGATGGTGGTGCGGCCGTTCGGGTCGTAGACCACCAGATCCGCGTCGGCACCGGGCGACACGATGCCCTTGCGCGGGTACATCCCGAACATGCGTGCCGGCGTCGTGCAGCACACCTCGACCCACTTCTCGAGCGTGATCTTCCCCGACACCACACCCTGATACATCAGGTCCATCCGATGTTCGACCGACCCGATTCCGTTGGGGATCTTGGAGAAGTCGCCGATTCCCATCTCCTTCTGGTCCTTCATGCAGAAGGGACAGTGATCGGTGCCGACCGTCGAGACGTCGCCCGTGCGGAGGTACCGCCACAGCTCGTCCTGGTGCCCCTCGGCACGGGACCGGAGCGGGGTCGAGCACACCCACTTCGCACCCTCGAAGCACGGCGCACCGAGTTGCTCCTCGAGCGAGAGGTACAGATACTGCGGACACGTCTCTGCGAAGACGTTCTGCCCCTTGCCTCGTGCCGTCGCGATCTGCTCGAGCGCCTGTTTCGCCGACACGTGGACCACGTACAGCGGCGCTCCTGTCACGTCGGCCAGCATGATCGCGCGATGCGTCGCTTCCTCCTCGAGCTGCCACGGCCGGGACGTGCCGTGGAAGTACGGCGCCGTGTCACCGCGTGCGATCGACTGCTCGACCAGGACGTCGATGGCGATGCCGTTCTCCGCGTGCATCATCAGCAGCGCGCCGGTCTCGGCGGCAGTCTGCATCGCCCGCAGGATTTTCCCGTCGTCCGAGTAGAAGACGCCGGGATAGGCCATGAACAACTTGAAGCTGGTAACACCTTCGGAGACCAACTCGCTCATGGCCTTCAACGAGTCGCTGTCGACGTCTCCGATGATCTGATGGAAGCCGTAGTCGACGGCGCACGAACCGGCGGCCTTGTCGTGCCACGTGGCGAGGGTGTCCTGCACACGCATCCCGGGGTTCTGGATGGCGAAGTCGACGATGGTGGTGGTTCCGCCCCACGCGGCAGCGCGCGTCCCCGTCTCGAACGAGTCGGAGGCGAAGGTGCCGCCGAACGGCATCTCCATGTGGGTGTGGCCGTCGACCCCTCCGGGGATCACGTACTTCCCGGTCGCGTCGACGACGACGTCGCTCGACGACGCGAGGTCGGCGCCCAGCAGCGTCGAACCCGGTTGCAGCACTGCGACGATCGTCTCACCGTCGATCAGGACGTCCAGGGGCTGCGACCCCGTCGGCGAGACGACGATGCCCCCGTGGACGAACGTGGTCGTCACGGTGTCACCAGGGGACCGTAGGCGTCGGGTCTGCGATCGCGGTAGAAAGCCCACCGATCGCGGACGGTCGCGATGAGCGACAGGTCCAGATCGCGGACGATCACTTCGGCCGCGCTGTCCGAGGCGACGTCGCCGACGAACTTCCCCTCGGGATCGACGAAGTAGCTCGTACCGTAGAAGTCGTTGTCGCCCAACTCCTCGACTCCCACTCGGTTGATCGCGCCGATGTAGTACTCGTTGGCCACGGCCGACGCCGGTTGCTCGAGCTTCCACAGGTAGTTCGACAGGCCTCGCGAGGTGGCGGACGGATTGAACACGATCTCCGCACCGGCCAGTCCGAGTGCGCGCCAGCCCTCCGGGAAATGGCGGTCGTAACAGATGTAGACCCCCACCTTGCCGACGGCGGTGTCGAACACGGGCCAGCCCAGGTTGCCGGGGCGGAAGTAGAACTTCTCCCAGAAGCCGTTCAGGTGCGGAATGTGGTGCTTGCGGTACTTGCCCAGGTACGTGCCGTCCGCGTCCACCACGGCAGCGGTGTTGTACAGAATGCCTGGCTGTTCCTTCTCGTAGACCGGCAGCACCATCACCATGCCGAGTTCCTTCGCGAGAGACTGGAAACGCTCGACGGTGGGTCCGGGAACCGATTCGGCGTAGTCGTAGAAGGACGCGTCCTGCACCTGGCAGAAATAGGGGCCGTAGAACAGTTCCTGAAAACAGATCACCTGCGCGCCCTGCTCGGCTGCCTGGCGGGCGTACTCCTCGTGGGCCTGGATCATCGATTCCTTGTCGCCGGTCCAGGTGGTCTGAACCAGTGCTGCTCGAACGACAGTCATGACATGACACCTCCGCGTCGGCCCCGTACCGGTGATCCTGCACCCGATCGGCCGGGTCGTCCACCGGTGGAAATCAGCCGTTCGCCACTTCGGGAGGCAGCGGATCGAGCATGTCCACCGACGAGCCGTTCCACCGGTAGCGAACGAGTGCCGGACCGCCGGAGGCTTCCGCGGTGGCCTCGTCGCCGACGAGCCACCGGTACGAGATCGTCACGGTGTCGTCGGTCTGCGCATACGGGTCGAGATCCGTGAACGCGTACGGACGGGCGGTCGCCGTTCCGAGGTATGCGCCGTCATGGAAGAGCAGGACCGTCGTGGGACTCGAACCGGTGGCACCGTCGGGAACTGCCATCGCCCAGGCCAGCGTGGCGCACGGATCGCCCTGGCTGTACAGGCTCCAGGCGCTGTCGGAGAAGGTGGGCAGAGAGTCGATCGCGGAGGCGACCACCGAGTCGTCCAGGCACGGATCGGCAGGAGTCTGCCTGTTGCCGTCCACCACCTCCTGCGGCAGGTCGTCCAGCATCACCACGGACGATCCGTTCCAGGTGTAGCGGACGAACCCGGGTCCGCCGGACTGCTGCGAGGTGGACTCACCCTCCCGGAGCCACCCGTACGACACCGTGACCGTGTCGTCGGTCTGCGAGGCGACGTCGGTGAACGAGTACGGCAACGCGGTGGCGGTGCCGAGGTAGGTGTCGTCGTGGAAGAACAGCACCGTCCACGGACTCGACCCCGTACCCCCGTCGAGCGCGGCGAGCGCCCACGAGAGCGTCGCGCAGGGATCGCCCTGGCGAACGAGCCGCCACCCGTTACCGAAGAACTGGGGCAGCGATTCGATGCCCGCCGCCACGACGGAGTCCTCCACACACGCGGTCGACGGTTCCGGCGCGGCCGACGACGCGGGTTCCGTACCCGGTGCCGGACCCACCGCTGTCGAGGTCGTGGTGGTGGTGGTCGGAGGAGGTGGCGCCGCGGAGCCCTGGCCGGAGTCGGAGCACCCGCTCGCGAACAGCACGGTGACGGCCAGGGTCGCGAGAAGTGTTCGTCTCATGATCTGTCCATCCGAGTGAACAAACCGATCGTTACGTCGTCGACGAATTCGTCATCGATCCGTGACCCGAAAGAATAGGAAACATCATTGTTGTAGAAAGGGTGACCATATCTAGGTCAGCCTGACCTTGCTGGTGGAGACGCTTTTCGCGTATTACCGTCATCGTCATGACTTCCCTTGAAATGCCCCGCGTCAGTGAGTGCAGTGTCAGCGCCTGTTCGTACAACCACGACGGATGCCACGCCTTCGCCATCAATGTCGGAGGCTCGAACGGAACGGCCGATTGCGGCACGTTCATTCCCTTGAGCACCAAGGGCGGTCTCGACACCGTCTCCACCCAGGTCGGTGCGTGCCAGCGCGTCGACTGCTCGTTCAACGACAACCTCGAGTGCAGCGCGGCAGCGGTCCGCATCGGCGCCGGCGAGTCGTCGGACACCGCGAACTGCCTCACCTACAGCAAGGCCTGACGGACCTCAGCTGAAGCCGAGCACCTTCTCGCCCCAGATCTCGCGCAGCTCACGGTCCGGATCCTCGACCAGAGCATCACGCCCGTCGATGACGAGAGTGCGACGGCGCTCGTCGTAGGGCGCCCAGTGCTTCGACCCGTCCAGCGCAGCAGGAACCCCGTGCCACGCGAACGCCACCCAGCGTCGTTGCATTCGCCGGGAGACCTGCTGCGCTGCCTTGCGCCCACCCAGCCAGAAGGTGGGGTCCCGGTCGAAGGTCCCGAAATTGCCGAAGACGTACGGCAACTCGGTGGCGTGACCGGCGCCGATACGCGCCGCGCGCAGCACGGGTGTCGCGTGATCGAAGCGGTAGACGAACGTCGGCGCTCGTCGGCAGTGGGCCTCCGCGATCCACAGGCTCGGCATCCGGAACCCTGCGTCGCGCGAGAGGGCCAGCGCGCCAGCACTCTTCGGCAGGTCCGGGTACGCGGAGAGGATGTCGGCGATACGGGCCGGTGAGAGATCGGGATGATCGACGGCGATCGCCTCGAACATCGTGCTCACCGTGTCCGAGGTGACGGGCATCAACGGCGACTTCATCAGGCGGAACACCGATGCCTCGTCGTGATTCGACCCGATGATGAGCGGGACGTCGTGCGAGAAGCCCTTCTGGAACGCGGCCACCGGATACCGGGGCACCACGTCACCGTCGACGACGGGTGCGAATCCCAATGTGCCGGGCACCTTCTCGGGAACCTCGTAGACCAGCTTCTCGGCTGCGTCGACCAACCTCTCCACCGGCATCGTCCGCAGCTCCTCGGCACGCTCCGCGGGCAGATCGACGAGTTCGAGGAATCGCTGCGCGACGGTGCGCGCGCGTTCCGGGCCGTACACCGAGGTGGCCGGGGAACTCTGGGCGATCGCCTTGTGGAACAGACCTTCCGCGTGCGGTGACGTCATGAGAGTGGTCACCGACGCGCCACCGGACGACTCACCGAAGACGGTGACGTTGGTCGGGTCGCCGCCGAACGCGGCGATGCAGTCGCGCACCCACGTGAGCGCCGCGATCTGGTCGCGGAGCCCGAGATTGGTCTCGAAGACGCTGCCGTCGGTGTCGAACGAGGACAGGTCCAACCACCCCAGCGCGCCCACCCGGTAGTTGACGGTCACGACCACCACCTCACCGAGGCGGGACAGGTTGCGCCCGTTGTAGATCCGTTGCGCAGATGATCCAAGGACGTAGGCGCCGCCGTGGATCCACACCATCACCGGACGGGAGATGCCGTCCGGTGTCGGGGCCCAGACGTTGAGAGTCAGGCAGTCCTCGTCCATCGGGATGGACGAGTCCATGGGAATCGGGCCGTCGCGGCCCTGCGGTGCCATCGCACCGAAGGTCCTGCCGTCGCGGACCCCGTCCCACGGCTCCGGTGGGCGTGGTGCGCGGAATCGGTGCTCCGCCACGGGTGGCGCCGCGAACGGGATGCCCTTCCAACTGACCACGTCGCCGTGCCCGTAACCGCGGATCTCACCGTCGCGCGACGAGACGACATGGCTGCTCTCGGTTGCCCCCACGAGGACCGACGTTACAGGGAGTGCGGGGATCGGACCCCGATGGTCGTCACGCTGTCACCAGTCGACCGAGCGCGAACAGGGCCGCTGGAGAGTAGCCGAGGACGAGCGGTGCCAGACCGTCCACGACCAACCACGTCGACGAGCCCGACCCCGCGCTGTCGACACCGTGTTCCAGGGTGAGCCCGGCACTCGGAGCGCCGATCCACGCGCGCCACGACCACACCCGTGCGGCCTCGTCCACGGAGTGGACCTCGAAGGACACCCGCACGCCGAGGGGCCCGCGCACCGTGCCGGTCGTGCCGGCGGCGAGACGGTCGGTGGACGCGTCGACCCCCATGATCTGCGGTGCCCACGTCGACCAGAGCGACAGGTCCATGTACCGCTCCCACGCGACGTCGGCGGAGGCGTCGCCGGTGCGTCGCAGAGTCTTCTTCATGACCGGCGGGATTCACCGTTCCGGCGCTGCTCAAACTGCCGTCAGGTCGCCGCTCCACAGCGGTCGCGCCGGGCGTAGGGTCCGAACCAAGCGAAACTCCTCCGCCATCGACCGGCGCGGCCGGTGGCCGACATGTAGGTGGACAAGGATGACCACACAGGCATCGGCCAATCACACGGCCAAAGTCATCGGCGTGACCATTGCGGCCGCCGTCGGCGGCTTCCTCTTCGGTTTCGACAGTTCCGTCATCAACGGCGCCGTCGACTCCATCCAGGGCAGATTCGCCCTCGGCGAGTTCCTCACCGGCTTCACCGTCGCGATCGCCCTGCTCGGGTGCGCGGCGGGCGCCTGGTTCGCCGGCGGACTGGCCGACCGGTGGGGACGCAAGAAGGTGATGATGCTCGGGTCCGCACTCTTCATCATCTCGTCGGTCGGCTCGGGTCTGGCCTTCAGCGTTCCCGACCTGATGCTGTGGCGTGTGCTCGGCGGTCTCGGCATCGGCATCGCGTCGGTGATCGCCCCCGCGTACATCGCGGAGATCTCGCCGGCCCGGATGCGCGGCAGCCTCGCGTCGCTGCAGCAGCTGGCCATCACCATCGGCATCTTCGCCGCACTGCTCTCGGACGCCGTGCTGGCGGATCGTGCGGACGGTGCGTCCAACGACCTGTGGCTCGGCCTCGAGGCCTGGCGATGGATGTTCATCGTCGGCGTGATCCCGGCCGTCGTCTACGGCGTCCTCGCGTTGCTCATCCCCGAGTCGCCGCGTTACCTCGTGGGCAAGCACCTCGACGAGGAGGCCGCGCAGATTCTCGCGAACATCACCGGCGAGAAGCACCCCAACGAGCGCATCCACGAGATCCGCCTGACTCTGCGCAAGGAGCAGCGCTCGTCGTTCGCCGACATCCGCGGTCCGCGCTTCGGTCTGCAGCCGCTGGTGTGGGTCGGCATCATCATGGCCGTCCTGCAGCAGTTCGTCGGTATCAACGCGATCTTCTACTACTCCACCACACTGTGGAAGTCGGTGGGCTTCACCGAGAGTCAGTCCTTCACCACGTCGGTCATCACCTCAGTGATCAACGTGGCCATGACGTTCGTGGCCATTCTCTTCGTCGACCGGGTGGGTCGGCGCAACCTGCTCATGGCCGGCTCCATCGGTATGTTCGTCGGTCTCCTCATGGCGGCGATCGCGTTCTCCCAGCAGATCGGCACCGGCGACGAGGTCTCCCTGCCCGATCCCTGGGGCGTCGTGGCGCTGATCGGAGCGAACCTGTTCGTGATCTTCTTCGCGTCGACGTGGGGACCGATCATGTGGGTCCTGCTCGGCGAGATGTTCCCGAACCGTATGCGCGCCATGGCTCTCGGCATCGGTACGGCCGCGAACTGGGTGGCCAACTTCGTCATCTCGCTGCTGTTCCCGTCGCTCACCGAGATGGTCGGACTCTCCATCGTCTACGGCGGCTTCGCACTCTTCGCGGCCCTGTCGTTCTTCTTCGTGAAGTCCAAGATCCCCGAGACGAAGGGCATGGAACTGGAGGACATGAAGTAGCCGCACGACCGCCGGTGCTATGGTCGGCGAGTTCTGACACGGGGTGCTTCGCGTCGCGAGGCTGAGACCACACCCGAGAACCTGATGCAGGTAATTCTGACGAAGGGATGTCACGGCCATGACGCCGTACGACCATGCGGTCGACGCTGCCTCCACCACGGATGCAGCCGACCTCACACGCTTCACCGACCTCCTCTGGGACCGCACGGCAGGCCTGCGGGCCCGGATCGGCGATCTCGAGTTCCTCACCCGACTCGGCGACGGCACCCTGCCGATCACGTCGTTCCGGACGTACATCGAGCAGGACGGCCTCTACCTCGAGGGATACGCGAAGGCCTTGGCCCTCCTGTCCTCGCGCGCAGTCGATCCGGAGGCCGGAGCGTTCTGGGCCACGTCGGCGGCGACGGCCGCGACGGTCGAGAAGTCGTTGCACACCAGCCTTCTCGCCGACGTCGCACTCGGCGGTCCGTCGGAGAAGCCGGTCGAGCACAGCCAGGCGTGCCTCGGGTACGTCTCGTTCCTCACGGCGACGGCGGCGACCGACACCTACGCCGTCGGCGCCGCGGCCGCGCTCCCCTGTTTCTGGATCTACGCCGAGGTCGGCCGCGGACTCGCGGCCTCGGCCCGCGCCGTGCTCGACGCTGAACCGGACCACCCGTACGCCCGGTGGGTGACGACGTACGACGCCGAGGACTTCCAGACCTCCGCCGCGCGCGCCCGCGAGCTCGTCGACGCGGCTGCCGAGGTGGCCGGCCCGGCCGAACGACAGCGGATGAGTGACGCGTTCGTCGTGGCGATGCGCTACGAACTGCTGTTCTGGGACACCGCCCTGAACACCGTGCCCTGGCCTGCTTCGGGGTCGGACGCATGAGGGCGCGGCACACGAGGGTCGGGCGCGTCGCGGCTCTGCTCACCGTGTCGCTCGTCGCCGCCGCGGGTCTCGCGGGCTGCGCCACGTCCGATGCCTCCGACGCGAACACGATCCGCTTCGCGCTCGACTGGACACCCAACACGAACCACACGGGCCTGTTCGTCGCCCAGCAGGAGGGCTACTTCGCGGACGCCGGGCTGAACGTCGAGATCCTGCCGTACAACTCGACGTCCCCCGACACGCTGATCGACTCCGGCAACGCCGAGTTCGGGATCAGCTTCCACAGCTCCGCCACCTACGCCCGCGCTGCCGGTGCGAAGGTGACCTCGGTGATGGCGCCGCTGCAGCACTGGGCCACCGGCATCGGCGTCCGCGCCGACCGGCAGGACATCCGGCGCCCCCGAGACCTGGACGGGCGGACCTACGCCGGGTTCGGCGATGCGGGCGAGGAGGCCACCCTCCGCAAGGTGATCGAGAACGACGGTGGCACCGGCGATTTCGAGACCGTGGTGCTCGGGACGTCCGCGTACGAGGCGGTCTACTCCGGTACCGCGGACTTCACCGTCTCCTACTTCGCGTGGGAGGGTCTCGAGGCCGAGCGGGCCGGAACCCCGATGACGTACTTCGACTACACCGACTTCGGCTTCCCCGACTCGTACGCGATCGTCGTCGACGGCGGTGACGAGTGGATGGCCGAGCACCCCGAACAGGCGCGACAGTTCGTGCAGGCCTTGCAGAAGGGTTACCAGAAGGCCGCCGACGATCCCGACGCGGGCGCGCGCGATCTGATCGACGCCAACCCGGGAGCATTTCCCGACGAGGACCTGGTCGTCGAGAGTCAGCGCATGCTGGCGAAGGACTACATGCTCGACGAGAACGGCCGCGTCGGGACGCAGACCCTGGAGCGATGGTCCGGGTACTCGAAGTTCCTGTTCGACGCCGGTGTCCTGGCCGGGCCCGACGGCGCACCGCTGACCACCGAGCCCGACTGGTCGACCTACTTCACCGATGAGTACCTCGATCAGGGCTGAGCGCGGCGGTTGGGTGGGGCGGTACGCGCCGGCGCTGCTGCTCGCGGCGGGCCTCGTGGCGGCCTGGCAGGTGTACGTGGTCGTCAGCGGCATCTCGCCGCGGGTACTCCCCTCCCCCGCCCGCGTCGTCGATCAGGGCTGGACGAACCGTGCCGTCATCGCTGGTCACGCATCGTCCACCGTTCAGGTCACTCTGCTCGGTTTCGCCGTCTCCCTGACGATCTCGTGGATCATCGCCACGGCCGTGGACTTCTCGCCGTGGCTGCGCCGCGCCGTCGTTCCCCTGCTCGTGGTGTCGCAGACACTGCCGGTCATCGCCGTCGCTCCCCTGATGATCATCTGGTTCGGATTCGGCATCCTCCCCAAGCTCCTGGTGATCGCGCTGGTGACGTTCTTCCCGATGACCCTCGGCCTGATCGAGGGATTCGCCTCCGCGGACAAGGAGTCCGACGCACTGCTGCGCAGCATGGGAGCGTCACGGCGACAACAGTTCCGGTACGTCCGGCTCCCGTCCGCGCTGCCGCGCTTCTTCACCGCGCTCCGCATCGGGATCACCTACGCAGTGGTCGGTGCCGTCTTCTCCGAGTACGTCGGCGCCACGTCGGGTCTGGGCATCTACATGGCGCAGCAGAAGAACGCGTTCCGCACCGATCTCGTCCTGGCCGCGGTCGTGGTCACGGCGGTGTGCAGCATCGCACTCTTCCTCCTCACGTTCGTGGCCGAGCGGCTTCTCGCGCCGTGGGCGCTCGCGGCGAAGGAAGGGACGCGATGACGGATCCTGTTCTGGAGCTGACCTCGGTGCGCAAGTCCTACCCGGGCACACCGGTACTGGACGGGATCGACCTCGCCGTCGAGGGGGGACAGTACGTGTCGATCGTCGGCCCGAGCGGCTGCGGCAAGAGCACGCTGTTCACCCTCCTCGCCGGTCTCGACACCGCGGACAGCGGCACCGTGGTGACACCGCGCTGCGCGTACATGCCGCAGAAGGACCTGTTGTTCCCGTGGCGTTCGGTTCTGGCGAACACCGCACTCGGGCTGGAGGTGCAGGGGGTTCCGAAGGCGCAGGCGCGGAGCCGGGCCCGCGACCTGTTCCCGGTCTTCGGCCTCGACGGCTTCGAGGACGCACGCCCCTCGTCGCTGTCCGGCGGGATGCGGCAGCGGGCCGCACTGCTCCGGACCGTCGTGCAGGGACGCGACGTCCTGCTGCTGGACGAGCCGTTCGGCGCTCTCGACTCGCTGACCAGGACGGCCATGCAGGACTGGTTGCAGGAGGTGTGGCAGCGGTACCGCTGGACGGTCCTGATGATCACCCACGACATCCGGGAGGCGGTGCAGGTGTCGGACCGGGTCGTCGTGCTGTCGCCGCGGCCCGCGCGGGTGGTCGCCGACGTGAGCATCGATCTGCCGCGGCCGCGACGCGCCGAGACCGCCACCACGCGGGAGTTCGCGACCTACGAACGCGCACTGCTGGACGCCCTCGGAAGCACGGGCCCTCGTCCCGGCGCGGGCGAGTAGGTTCGGTCCATGGCAGACACAGACGACACCCGCGTGGAGCACCATCCCGATCGTCAGCGTTTCGAGATCCTCGTCGGTGAGGAGGTCGCCGGCTACGCCGAGTATCGGCAGACCGATCCGACGGTCCGGGACTTCGACCACACCGTGACGCTTCCCGAGTTCCGCGGCCGCGGACTCGCGGCCGTCCTGGTGCGTCACGCACTCGACGACACACGCGCCGCGGGGCTGAAGATCGTCCCGTCGTGCTCCTACGTGCACCACTTCGTCGAGACGCACGAGGAGTACGCCGATCTGACCGTGTGAGCCGGGACTCGCGACACCGTGTCGGTGGGCCGCGTTACGGTCGCCCCATGAACGACCTGAACAGTGTCGACCTCTCGCCCGAGGCCGCCTGGAGCCGGTTCCGCACCCTGCTCGCCGATCACCTCGACGGGATGCCGGCGGGACACTCTCTGGTGCTCGCGTGCCCGCACGCCGACTCCGATCCGGTTCCGCCGTGCCTGCAGTTCTACGGATGGGACGACGAGACGGTCCGGTGCGAGGTGCTGGCGGACGAGTACCTCGCCGAGCACCGCCGGTGGACGTCCGAGGGGCGCGCACTGCTGGAGCAGTTCGGGTTCGCGCCGCCGCCGTCGCGCCCGCACACCGCTCGCCGCGATGACGAGCCGGTGAACTGGTTCGTCGATCGCCCGCGGCGCTACGCCGACCAACTCGCCGACGCCGCTGTCCGCGTCCTGCACTCGGTGTGGGGTGTCCCGCATCCGTCGTTCCTCGAGCTGGACGGTGACCTGTGCGGCCCCGTGATCGAGGACCGGTTCGGCGCGTCGTCCACGGACCCCGAGGACGCGCCGCCGTCCGACCCTGTCCCGTTCGACCCGCTGCGGCCGGTCCGCACGTCCGGTCCCGAGGCCCGTCTCGAGATCATCGAGCAGACGCTCCTGCACATCCTCGGGTTCGTGCCGCACCCCGACGAGGACGGCGACTACCCGTTCCGTCTCGGGCCGGCCTGGCTCTACCTGTGCCCCACCCCGGAGGCACCGTTCGTACAGATCCTCGCGCCGCTCGCGGCCGGCGTCACCGACGAGGCGCGAGCACTGTCGGTCGTCAACGACGTCAATCGCCGGTGGCCGCACGTCAAAGTGCTGCTGGACGAGGATCGCATCGTCGCCACCATCGACGTCACGGTGGTGCCGTTCGTCCCGCAGCACGTGGCCGACATGCTGGCCGTCATGGAGAAGTTCGCCGGCGAGGCCGCCGAGCATCTCCGGGCCGGGCTCGGGGCGCGGCCCTACCTCGACGCGTTCGGTGAACCGACGCCCGAGTACGACGCGGGTGACGGGACGGACGAGCACGGCGGTCCGGCGATTCCCGAGGCACTGCGCGCGATCGCCGAGGCAGTGTGGGAGCGCGGCGCCGACATCGACGTCGAGGAGGTGCTGAACGCGTGCGGACACGATCGCACGCGCGTCGTCCGCTTCCTGGACGTGGCGCGCGAGTGCGAGCTCTCCGCCCTCGATCGCACGCTCGACGACACCGATCCGCGAGTCGCCGCGTCTGCCGGTCTCGATGCGCGGGTCTGGCGCACCACCTCCGCGCTCCTCACCTCCGCGCACCGGCGTCTGGCCGCCGACCGCGTCGACGGACCGACGCGGTCGTCCGGCTCCCAGCTCGACCTGTTCGGGACCGACCTCGCCGGCGGAACCGGTGACAGCCTCTTCGACTGACGAGAAGGGTGCTGCCGATAGCCTTCGATGTGTGGTGACCACTCCGCGCTACGGCGGCGACAGCCTGTCCGATCTTCTGCCGTCGGTGCTCGGCGCACTCGGCGTCCCCGGTGAGTCCGACACCGTCGGGCTGGGGTTGTCCGGGGTCCGGCGGGTCTGCGTACTGCTGGTCGACGGCCTCGGAGCTCGACAGTTGGCGGCGCACGCCTCGGCAGCGCCGACACTCTCCTCGCTCACCGAGCGGGTCGTCACCGCCACGTTCCCGTCCACCACCGCGACGTCGTTGGCGTCACTGGGCACCGGACGCACGCCCGGTGAGCACGGCATCGTCGGCTACCTCACCGCCGTGCCCGGCTTCGACCGTCCGATGAATCCGCTGCACTGGCGTCTGCACGGTCAGGGACCCCGCGTCGATCTGCTCGCCGAGCTCGTTCCGGAACAGTTCCAACCTCGCGACACCGTGTTCGAGCGCGCCGCGGCGGACGGGGTGTCCGTCACTCGCATCGCGCCGTCCTACCAGCGCGAGTCCGGGCTCACCCGCGCCGTGCTGCGCGGCGGGGACTTCTCCGCGTCGGTGTCCGCGGGCGATCTCGTCGCCGAGACCTCGCGCGCGCTGCGGCGCGGCCGGCGGTCACTCGTCTACTCGTACTGGTCCGAACTCGACCTCACCGGCCACGTGCGCGGGCCGGACTCCGACGCGTGGCGCCACGAGCTGACTCAGGTCGACACCATCGTCGCCGGCATCCTCGGCGAGTTGCCCTCCGACGCAGCGCTGATCGTCACCGCCGATCACGGGATGGTGCAGATCGGCACCCGCGTGGACATCGACGCGACGCCCGCGCTCACCGCCGACGTCCGAATGATCTGCGGCGAACCCCGCGCGCGCCACGTCTTCGCCGACGCCGGCGCCGCTGCCACGGTGCTCGATGCCTGGCGGGAGACCCTGGGTCCGGACCACTTGGTGGTGGGCCGCGACGATGCGGTCTCCCGGGGCTGGTTCGGGCCGTCGGTGCGCCCCGACGTCGCGGCGTGCATCGGTGACGTCCTGGCTCTGGCTCTCGGCGACGGCGCCCTGATCCGCCGCGGGGCCGAACCGAACCAGTCGGCGCTGCCCGGCCATCACGGCTCCCTGACCGACGTCGAGATGACCGTTCCTCTCCTCGTGGCACGGGGCTGACACGCCAAGAATCGCCCTGATTCCAACGCTTCGCGGGGCGCCGCGACGGTCCTACGGTGGGACGAGTGACCCTCGACAACTCTTCTCTCGCCCTGCACTGGTTCCTTCCCACCTACGGCGACAGCAGGGCGATCGTCGGCGGCGGACACGGCACGCGAGTCGGCGCCGCAGGCGGAGATCGTCGCGCGAGCATCGGGTACCTGTCGTCCATCGGCCGCGCGGCCGAGGAGTTCGGCTTCACCGGTGCACTCACCCCGGCCGGCGCGTGGTGCGAGGACGCGTGGCTCACCACGGCGATGCTCGCCCGCGAGACCGAGAAGCTCGCATTCCTCATCGCCTTCCGACCGGGTCTGATCAGCCCGACCCTCGCGGCGCAGATGTCGGCGACGTTCAGCAACCATGCGCCCGGCCGACTCCTGCTCAACGTCGTCACCGGGGGCGAGGCTCACGAGCAGCGTCAGTACGGCGATCACCTGTCCAAGGACGAGCGGTACGCCCGCACGGACGAGTTCCTCACCATCGTCCGCGGCCTCTGGCGCGGCGAGTCGGTGACGCACCAGGGCACGCACATCCAGGTCGAGGACGCGTCGCTGCCGTTCCTCCCCGACCCCACGCCTCCGCTGTACTTCGGCGGCTCCTCTCCCGCTGCGGGCCCGGTGGCGGCGGACCACTCCGACGTCTATCTCACGTGGGGTGAGCCGACCACGGCCGTGGCGAAGAAGATCGAGTGGATCCGCGGACTCGCGGCCGAGCGCGGACGCACCGTGCGCTTCGGCATCCGCCTGCATGTGATCACCCGCGACACGTCCGAGGAGGCCTGGAAGCAGGCTGGCGCGCTCGTCGAGGCGCTCGGCGAGGACGCCGTCGCGACGGCGCAGTCCAACCTGGCGCGGAGCGAGTCGGTGGGCCAGCGCGCGATGCTCGCCCTGCACGAGGAGAGCCGCAGGACCGGGTCCTGGAAGGACCCGCGCGCACTCGAGATCTCCCCCAACCTGTGGGCTGGTGTCGGCCTGGTGCGCGGCGGAGCCGGAACGGCCCTCGTCGGGAGCCACACCGAGGTGGCCGATCGCATCGCGGAGTACGCGGCCGTCGGCATCGACGAGTTCGTTCTCTCCGGCTATCCACACCTCGAGGAGCTGTACTGGTTCGGCGAGGGTGTCATCCCCCAGCTGCGCAGCCGCGGATTGTTCTCCGGCGGCGCCGCGGCACGCGCCACGGGCCACACCCCGTTCCTCCCCGCCCGATGACCACCGAACCCGGCCCGAAGACCCTGCCGCCAGTGCTCGACGACGACGCTGCGCTGGCCGTCGCCGCCGCGCTCGGGGCGAAGATCGCCCCGTCCGCGATCGAACGTGACCGCGATCGACGGCTGCCCGGCCCGGAACTGGACCTGCTGTCCGCGTCGGGGCTGCTGGGCATCACCGTGCCCGCGGAGTTCGGCGGCAGGCCGGTCTCGGCGCGCACCCTCGCCGCG
This sequence comes from Rhodococcus sp. NBC_00294, assembly GCF_036163995.1. Lineage (NCBI taxonomy): Bacteria > Bacillati > Actinomycetota > Actinomycetes > Mycobacteriales > Nocardiaceae > Rhodococcus > Rhodococcus sp. NBC_00294. The sequence goes on along the minus strand of NZ_CP108043.1, from coordinate 2,093,937 downwards.
GTGTTCCTCTCGCTCGCTCGCGGGGACGCCAGCATCGCGCAGATACCGCAGAGCCACATGACCTTCCTCGACGCGCTGCGGCGACAGGGATCGACGGAGCAACAGCGACGCTTCTTCGCCGAGGCCCTCGCCGGTCGCCGCTTCGCCAACGCCCAGAGCGAGCGCGGCACACCCTCCATCGCGGTCGACCGGACCACGGTGACGTCCCGTCCGGACGGCACCTCGTCGCTGAACGGCACCAAGTACTACTCGACGGGCGCGCTCTTCGCACACTGGTTGGTGGTCCGCGGCGTGCAGGCGAGCCCCGGCGAGCAGGGTGATCAGAGCCGAAAGGTGCTGGCCTACATCCCGGCGGACGCACCCGGGGTGCTCGTCGGGGACGACTGGGACGGGCTCGGGCAGCGCACGACGGCCAGCGGCACCGTGACCCTGACGGACGTCGTGGTGCCCGCCGACTCCCTCGTCCCGTACTCCGCCCTCTTCGACGGCGCGACCACCTACGGGGCGCGCGCTCAGCTGCTGCACGCCGCCATCGACGCCGGCATCGCCCGCGCCGCCGTCGACACCGCTCGCGAGGTCGTGGTCGTCGCTCGCCCTCCGGTGGACGCCGACGTGGCGACGGCCGACCGGGATCCGTTGCTGCTGCAGCAGTTCGGCGAGGTGGAGATCGGGGTGCGCGGGGCCGAGGCGCTCGTGCGCGAGGCCGGCGAGGCGATCGACGTGGCCGAGCGCGAGCTCACACCGGACAGCGCCGCGGCGGCCTCCATCGCGACAGCAGCGGCCAAGGTCGCCTCGGCGCGTGCGTCCCTCGACGCCACCACGGCACTGTTCGACGCGGGCGGAACTCGCAGTGCCGCAGCCTCTCTACGGCTGGACAGGCTGTGGCGCGACGCGAGGACCCACACGCTCCACGACCCTGTGCGATGGAAGACTCAGCACGTCGGCCGGTACGCGCTCACCGGGGCGCACCCGCCGCGCCACGGACTGATCTAGTCGCGCACCGGTGTCGCGGCGTAGGGACGCCCGAACTGCGTCCGGACTCCGTCGGAGTACAGCACGGAGTCCGGCGGGCGGGCGGCCAGGTCCCCCACGCCCGCCGCGGCCATGAGCTGGTCGTCGCAGCGCACCAGGGTCGCCGCGCGCAGCGGCCACCGGCGGTGGGTGTTGGGGACGAAGACGGGTCGGCCCGCGACGGACGTGTGCATCCCCCACCGAGCGGTGAGGAACACCGACAGCGGATCGTCGGACATGTCCGTGTCGCCGGGGGACACGGTGAAGTCGGTCGTCGCACCACGGTGCGGCGGTGCCAGTCGCCGAGAGCGGTAGCCGACGACCCGGTTCCGAGGATCACCGTCGTCGACGATGTCGATGTGCGACCAGCGATACCGCACCCCCGCCGCGTTCGTGGCCAGCACCACTGCGGCACGGGTGGCGTCGAGAGAACGGAACACGACCCCTCGGCGACCGTCACCGTCGCGGCTGTAGAGCCGCACGTTGATCTCGCCGAAGGTTCCGAGTCGCGGTACCGGTCGGCCGTACCCCAACCCTGCCCCCACCATCTCGAAGCCGATCAGTCCGACATAGGTGTACCCGTCCATCGTGTCGGGCACGATACCGCGAGGCAGCAACGGCGCGACGACGTCCGGGGCGACACGCCAGTGCAGGAACACGAGGCGTTCCCACCGCTGGTCCATGATCACGGGGCGCGGCAGAACAGGCGGGCGAGGCCAGAGATCGACGCTCCGGTCACGCACCGAAGAGGTTCTTGGCCTTGAGGATCAGCTCGTAGACACCCCAGGCGAAGGGAACCCCGACCCACAGCCAGGACACCACCACGACGGGCACACGCGCGCCCTGCTTCATCTCGCTCATACCGTCGCCTCGTTCTTGTCGTTCGTGCCCTCGTCGGTCGCAGTGCCCGGCGTCGTCGCCTCCGGGTCCGGCTCCGAGTACTTCGGATCCACGGGCTTGATCAGTTCGTTCGCGACGAAGCCGATGGACAGCAGGACGATCATCGTCACGAACGCGGGAACGTACCGTCCGGTGGTTCCCTCCTCGCCGAGGTCGGCGATCGCGTTGACGATCAGTGGTCCGAGCACGCCCGCGACCGACCAGGCCGTCAACAGTCGTCCGTGGATGGCACCGACCTGATAGGTACCGAACAGGTCACGCAGGTAGGCGGGCGCCGTGGCGAAGCCTGCACCGTAAAACGACAGGATCACCATCGCGCTGACGAGGAACAGGACCTTGTTCGTGTTCGTGAAGAGCGAGATGTACAGGTAGAGAAGCGCGCCCACACCGAGGTAGAGACGATAGATGTTCTTGCGACCCACCAGGTCGGACACCGACGACCACACGAACCGGCCGAGCATGTTCGTCAGCGAGAGGAATGCGACGAAGCCCGCGGCCGCTGCCACCACGGATTCCGGGGCGGTGGGGTCGGGAAAGAAGTCGGTGTAGATGCCCGCGGCGCGCTCGAGGATGCCGATGCCGGCGGTGACGTTGAAGCACAACACGATCCACAGCAACCAGAACTGCGGGGTCTTGACGGCGTTCGCCGCGGACACGCGTGCGGTGTGCTGACCCGCCGGGGTCTGCGGTGGCGTCCACCCGGCCGGCTTCCAGTCGTCGGCGGGAACCCGGATCAGCACGACGCCGAGCGCCATGAAGACGGCGTAGCCGAGGCCGAGCGTGAGGAACGTCGTGGCAATCGAGGCATCGGTGTTGCCGCCGTACGCGGACAGGAGCTTGGTGGTCAGGGGCGAGGCCACCAGGGCGCCGCCGCCGAATCCCATGATCGCGATACCCGTCGCCATGCCCGGGCGATCGGGGAACCACTTGATCAGCGTGGAGACCGGGGAGATGTACCCGATGCCGAGGCCGATGCCGCCGACGAGTCCGTATCCGACGATCACCAACCAGAACTGGTCGAGGCTCATGCCGAGGGCGGAGATGAGCAGCCCGGAGCAGAAGAAGAGGAGCGACATCGTCATGGCCCACCGCGGACCGTGCGTCTCCACCTTCGTCCCGAGCACGGCTGCGGAGAGGCCGAGCATGACGATGGCCAGCTGGAACGGGATCGCGGTCATCGTCCCGCTCAGTCCCATGGCGGTGTCGGAGGAGATGGCGGCCTTGAACACGCTCCACGCGTAGGCCTGGCCGATCGCGAGATGAATCGCGAGGGCGGCCGGCGGAATGAGCCAGCGGCTCCATCCCGGTGGCGCGACGATACGGGCGCGTTCGAGTACTGCTGGCATGGAGGTCGTCCTTCCGGCGCGGGTCACGCGCTCAGAGGTCGACCGCGTACTACCGTGCTTTCACCGATCCGACTCGTTCCAAACAGGACGAAGGCACGGACGCACGTCAGAGCGTGTCCCGCGAGATCTGATCGGACACCGAATGGGTGTTGTCGGCCGAGATCTCCCGCGTACCGGACCGGGAGATGAGATCGTCGATGCGCTGGTCGAGGCCCACGGTGCGCTGCACGGCGTCCAGGCTCCGGTGCTCGATCTCCGCCACCGCGATCTCGTCGACCACGCGTGACAACGCGGCGACCCGGTCGATCACCTGATCCCACACCGGGATGAGATCGGCTCGGCGCACGAGCACCTCGCGTCGACCCTCCTCGTCCACCGTGTCCCCCTGCGCCTCGAAGGCCGCGGTGAGTTCCGCGTCCAACTGGGCGAGTGCGACCACGTCCACCGCGATCTGCACCAGTTCGGTTCCCGGGTCGAGCTGCGCCCGGGCCACCGCGAACAGGTCCGAGCGCCAGATCCGCGAGGAGAGGATCCGGTCGTGGTACATCCCGGCGAGGAACAGCAGGGTGTCGTAGCGATCGGCGAACCGATCCGCGTCCGTGCCCGCGAGGGTGCGGACGACGTCGGCGCCCCGCGCGTGCAGCGTGTCGAGGCGCTCCGCCGCGGCGCCGCCGAGGATCCCTCGGGCTCGCGAGAGTGGACCGGGTCCGACACCGAGCGGAGTCGGCGTGTGCCGCAACGCCTCGAAGAGGGCGGTGCGCTGGTCGACGTCGAGGTGGATGCCCTCGCGCCGCTCCCGGCGGATCGCGCGGACCCCCGACGCGTAGTGACCGGAACTCATCACGAACCGCGTGCGGTACGACCCCAGTCGACGTTCGAGCAGCACGTGCCGTTGCAGCAGAGCCAGGCGCGTGGGCCCGGTGCGCAGTACGGCCGTGCGACCGTCGATCCAGTGCAGCTCCTCCGTGATCAGCCGCAGGGTGCCGAATCCGCCCAGTGCGGGGAACTTCCGGCCGGCGCGCAGGCGCGCGAGCGCGATGCCGCGCGTCTCCTCGTCGAGACGACCCAGTGCGACGAGCAGCGCGGCGCGGTCGGACAGCGGCTCGTGAGCGCGTCCGGACCGGTCCGACTCGATGCGTGTCGACTCGGCGATGGTCCGCACGGTGTCCGCTCGACGGGCACGCATGTCCGCGGGGTCACTCGTCACCGTTCTCCACCTCCCCCACCGATTCTGCAGGTGCCACCAGTGTTCCAGATCGAGTCGGGACACGGTTCTCACGTCCGCGGCCACCCCCGCGCGGCACTACCATCGAAGCGTGACGAACATCGAACGACTACGCCACCTCGCCGAGCTCCACGGCGTCGCCACGTCGTACGAGGGGTGGGACAAGGCCCGCCGCGACGTCGGTGAATCCACCCTCCGCTCGGTCCTGACGGCGCTCGACGTGCCCGTCGACAGCGACGACGACATCGAGACCGCGATCGTCGATCACGACGAGGCACCCTGGCGGCGCACCGTGCCGGCGGTCGTCGTGGTCACGTCCGGCAAGGACCACCACGTTCCCGTCCACGTGCCGCACGGGACGTCCGTGACGGTCACCGTCGAGCTCGAGGACGGCGGCACGCGCGAGGCGGCTCAGCAGGACGTCTGGGTCGACCCCCGCGAGATCGACGGCGCCCTCGTCGGCCGGGCCACGTTCGCCGTCCCGGTCGATCTCCCGCTCGGATGGCACACGCTGCGCGCGGAGGGGGACGACGGTCTCGAGGCGTCGTGCACGCTGGTCGTCACGCCGGCCCGTCTGTCCACCGCCGAGGCACTGTCCGACCGTCAACGATGGGGCGTGCTGGCGCAGCTCTACTCCATCCGGTCCGCACAGTCGTGGGGCATCGGCGATCTGGCCGATCTGGCCGACATGGCGGCGATCCTGGGCGGCGAGCACGGAGCGGACTACGTCCTGGTCAATCCTTTGCACGCCGCGGCGCCGCGGCCACCGATCGAGGCCTCGCCCTATCTGCCGACCACCCGTCGATTCTTCAATCCGCTCTACATCCGCGTCGAGAACATCCGCGAGACAGCGATGCTGCCGCGCGACAGGTATGCCCGCATCCGCGACACCGCGCGCCGACTGCACCGCGCCGACGGTCGCACGGACGATCTGGACAGGGACAAGTCTCTGCGCGCGAAACTCCGTGCGCTCGAAGCGATCTTCCTCGTTCCGCGGAGCGCGTCCCGCCAGGCCGCGTTCGACGAGTTCCGCGCCGCGGAGGGCGTGGGCCTGCACAACTTCGCCACGTGGTGCGCACTGACGGAGAAGCTGTCGCCGGACGACACGCGATGGCAGACGAAGGCCGCCGCCCCCGGCACGCCGTGGGTCCAGCGGCAGCAGGCGAAGCTCGCGCATCGCATCGAGTTCCACAGCTGGCTCCAGTGGATCTGCGACGAGCAGCTGGCCGAGGCGCAGGCCACCGCGCACCGGGCGGGAATGGCCATCGGTGTCGTGCACGATCTGGCTGTGGGAGTGCAGCTCTCGGGTGCCGACGCCTGGTCCCTGGGTTCCGCACTGGCCGAGGGCGTGACCGTCGGCGCTCCCCCGGACGACTTCAATCAGCAAGGGCAGCAGTGGAACCAGCCACCCTGGCGGCCCGACCGGCTGGCCGAACTCGGGTACGCACCGTATCGCGACATGCTGCGCACCGTGCTCAAGCACGCGGGCGGGCTGCGGGTCGACCACATCCTCGGACTGTTCCGGCTCTGGTGGATCCCCACCGATGCCGAGACTCCCGCGGGCGGCACCTATGTCACGTACGACCACGAGGCGCTCATCGGCATCCTCGCGCTCGAGGCGGAACTGGCCGGCGCCGTGGTCATCGGTGAGGACCTCGGCGTCTTCGAACCCGTCGTCCAGGACTACCTGGCCGAGCGGGGAGTGCTGGGCACTTCCATCCTGTGGTTCGAGCGGGACGACGACGGCCCCATCGCCCCGGAGAAGTATCGCGAGCTGTGCCTGACCTCGGTGACCACCCACGACCTGCCGCCCACCGCCGGGTACCTGGCGGGTGAGCACATCGATCTGCGATCGCGGCTCGGCCTCCTCGAGAGAGCCGTCGACGAGGAGCGTGCGCAGGACGAGGAACAGCGTGAGTCCGTGCTGGACCTCGCGCGCGAGCGTGGCCTGCTCGCGGACGGTGCGTCCACCGGGGAGACGGTCGCGGCGCTGTACCGGCTGATCCAGCGCAGCCCGTCCCTGCTCATCGGAGTGGCACTGGTGGACATGGTCGGCGAGCACCGCATCCAGAACCAGCCGGGAACCGACGAGACCCAGTATCGGAACTGGCGCGTTCCCCTCGCCGACGCCACGGGCCGCGCGGTCTCGGTGGAGGACCTGCGGCGCGCGGACCCGTTGGTGCAGTACTGAGACGCCCTCACCCCGCCGACGCGGCGGGGTGAGGGGTGGTCGTCAGATCGCGCCGAGCAGGGACTCGTCGTCGCGCTTCTCGCCGCTCTTCAGCATCTCGCGCGCGGTGTCGAGTCCTTCCCACACGTTCCACATCAGCACACCGCGCAGCACGGAGTCGTCGTCGAGGTAGTACACGACACCCTCCTTGCCGGGCGTCTTCCAGTCCTCGACCGTCCTGAGGTCGGTGCTCATCGTGCCCACCGCCTGGTAACCGTTGTCGAACACGTCGGAGTAGAAGTACGGCGTGTACGTGTACGGCTCGGTGGAGCCGGCCATGATCTTGCCGACCGTCTTTCCCATGCTGTTGGCGTTGTCCACGTGCTCGATGCGACGACGGCCCAGGATCGCGTCGGGGTAGTTGGCGACGTCGCCCGCGGCGTAGACGTGCTCGTCCGCCGTGCGCAGGAACTCGTCGACCACGATGCCGTTGTCGACGTCGAGCCCCGACTGCTCCGCGAGGTCGGTGTTCGGCGTCACGCCGAGCCCGAAGACCACCGCGTCGGCATCGATCGTGGAACCGTCGCTGAGGGTCAGCGACACCGCATTGCCCTGCTGCGCACCGGAGTCGACCTTCACACCCGTGCGGACCGTGACGCCGTGGTCCTCGAAGTCCTGCTGGAACACCGACGCGAGGTCCGCGGGGAACATGTGGCCGCCCACCACGTCGTCACTGCTCACCAGGGTGACGGTGACCGTGTTCTGCGCGAGCGCCGCGGCGATCTCGGTGCCGATGTAACCACCGCCCACCACGACGATGTGGGTGCCCTCCGTCGCCAGCGCCCGCAGGCGCCGGTAGTCCGCGAAGGTGCGGAAGTAGACGACCCGCTCGGACGGACGCAGGTCCAGCGTCGTCGGGGTCGCCCCGGTCGCCAGCAACAGCGATCCGTAGTGGTGGGTGTCCCCCTTGTCGGTGGTCACCGTGCGGGCGTCGCGATCGATCGACGTGACCGTCGTCGACAGCACCAGCGTCGCACCCGTCTCCTCGGTGCCCAACGGCACCTCGTCGGTGGTGAACTCCGCGTCGGTCCACAACTTCTTGCTCAGCGCGGGGCGGGTGTAGGGACCGTCGACGTCGGAGCCGACGACGAGGATGGTGCCGTTCTCGTCGTGCTCGCGGATCCCCTTGGCGGCGTTGTCGGCCACCATTCCTCCACCGACGATGACGTAGTCGTACTCGGACACGTTGTACCCCTCTTCATGAGCCGTGCGCGCCGACCGAGTCGGGCCGCGCGTCACCTGCACAGGGAGTAGCCGATGCGGACTCCGCGGAAACCCGACCGTGTCGTACCTGCGTGCTGTGATGAGTTCCGACGCTCGGCCGAGTCACATCCGACGGGCGCATCGTCGTGTCACGTCCGGAAGGGAAGTCTCATGGCCTCACGCAGTTCGGGTGCCACCGCCATCAGCGCGGTCGGCCTCGTCAAACGGTACGGGGGCGTCGACGCACTCGACGGTCTCGATCTCGAGGTGCCCGAGGGCACGGTCATGGCACTGCTCGGGCCCAACGGAGCCGGGAAGACCACCACCATCCGCGTGCTCACCACACTGCTGCGGGCCGACGCCGGCACCGCACGGGTGGCGGGCCTCGACGTCGTCGCCGACGCGGCGGAACTCCGCTCACGCATCGGCGTCTCGGGGCAGTACTCCGCGGTGGACGAGTATCTGACGGGCTTCGAGAACCTCGACATGGTCGGCCGGCTGTACCACCTCGGGAAGAAGCGCAGCCGTGATCGGGCACGTGAACTGCTCGAACGGTTCGACCTCGTCGAGGCGGCCGACCGGCCGGTCAAGGGCTACTCGGGTGGGATGCGCCGACGCCTGGACCTGGCGGGCGCCCTCGTCGCCGATCCACCGGTCCTCTTCCTCGACGAGCCCACCACCGGGCTCGATCCTCGCGCCCGCCTCGAGCTGTGGTCGGTGATCGAGGAACTGGTGCAGGGCGGGACGACCCTGCTCCTCACCACCCAGTACCTCGAGGAAGCGGACCAGCTGGCCGACGAGATCGCGGTGATCGATCGTGGTCGCGTCATCGAGCGCGGCACCGCCGACGAACTGAAGTCGCGAGTGGGCGGAGCCAGGCTGGAGTTCGCCTTCGACACGGACGGCGATCTGACGACGGCGCAGGGCGTCATGGAGCGTTTCGCACCGGGTCAGGTCACCTCCGATGCCGCGTCCCGGCGGCTCACGGTCGGTGCGGACGACGGGACCACCACGTTCGTCGACGCGCTGGTCCTGCTCCGCGAGAACGGCGTCACCCCTGCCGACGCCTCGCTGGGCAAGCCCAGCCTCGACGACGTCTTCCTCACTCTCACCGGCCAGACGTCGACCCGGCCCGACGCGGCCGATCAGCAGCCCAGCGGACAGGAGACGGCCCGATGAACTCACCCACCACGGCGCTGAGCGACGGCGCGACCATCGCCCGACGCAACCTCATCAAGATCAAGCGCGTCCCCGACCTCATCGTCTTCACGCTGCTGTCGCCGATCATGTTCGTCCTGGTCTTCGCGTACATCTTCGGGTCGGCCATCGAGATCCCCGGCATGTCCTACCGCGAGTTCCTCATCGCCGGCATCTTCGCGCAGACCGTCATCTTCGGGTCCACGTGGACCGGCCTCGGGCTCGCGGAGGACATGCAGAAGGGCATCATCGACCGCTTCCGCTCCCTGCCCATGGCTCCGTCTGCGGTGCTCGTCGGACGGACCAGCAGCGACATCGTCATCAACGTCATCAGCCTGGTCGTGATGTCCCTGACCGGTCTGCTGGTCGGCTGGCGCATCCGGTCGTCGTTCTGGGAGGCCGCGGCGGGATTCGGGCTGCTGCTGCTCTTCGCCTACGCACTGTCCTGGGTGATGGCGGTGATCGGACTGTGGATCCGGACGCCCGAGGTGTTCAACAACGCCAGCTTCATCGTCATCTTCCCGCTGACGTTCATCGCCAACACGTTCGTGCAGAGTCAGGATCTGCCCGGGATCCTGCAACCCATCGCCGAGTGGAATCCTGTCTCCGCCATCACGCAGGCGAGCCGGGTGCTGTTCGGGAACACGAACCCGACGATGCCGCCTCCGGACGCGTGGCCACTCCAACACCCGGTGCTCGCGACGGTGGGATGGTCGATCCTCATCCTGATCGTCTTCGTACCGTTCGCCATCCATCGCTACACCAAGGCGGTGAGCCGCTGACGTGCTGAGCCGGGGCGGCCGCACCTCGCGTTCACAGCCTGATCACACGAAGTTCGTGTAGAAATTATCTCCTGTGACGGCAACCAGACCTCCTGCGGAGACTGCAGCGGCCGCCCCGTCCGGCGGGGCGCGCCGACCGCAGGAGTTGCTGCGTCGCGCCCGCCGCGCGGACATCGCGGTCCCGGCGATCGCCTTCCTCCTGCTCGCCCCGCTCTACAGCGCACTGTCCGTCGTCGGTCAGCACCAGCTGCGCACCTCCGGTTTCGACCTCGGCATCTTCGTGCAACAGATCGCCTCGTACGCACGCCTCGACGCGCCGACGTCGGATCTGCTGGGCACGGGCTACAACACGCTCGGTGATCACTTCTCTCCGATCACCGCACTGCTCGCGCCCTTCTACCGACTCGCCCCTGTCCCCGAGACCCTGCTGATCGCCCAGGGCGTCCTGTTCGCCGTGGGTGTCGTGCCCCTCTCCCGGTGGGCGTGCCGCAGCCTCGGCACCGTCGCGGGCATCGTGGTGGCCCTCGGCTACGGACTGTCGTGGGGCCTGCAGTCGGCACTGAACTTCGACTTCCACGAGATCGCCTTCGGCGTCCCGATGCTGGCCTTCGCCATGGCAGCGCTCGGCCAGGGGCACTGGCGTGCCGCGGTGGCGTGGACGCTCCCGCTCGTCTTCGTCAAGGAGGACATGGGGCTGACCGTCATCGTGATCGGCGCCCTGATCGCCTGGTGGACCACGGGTCGCACACGGATTCTGGGCCTGGCGACGGCAGCGTGGGGCGCGGCGTGGATCGTGCTGGCCATCACGGTGGTCATACCGCTGCTGAGCGCCGACGACGCCTACGGTCAGGGCTCGAAACTTCCACCCCTCGGTGAGGGCATCGCCGACACCACACACGGTCTCGTCAGCGGGGACTCGCGCGCCGCGACCGTGCTGCTGCTGTTGGCCGTCACCGGCTTCGCAGCACTGCGGTCACCGTTGACGCTGGTGGCAGTACCCACCGTCGCATGGCGGTTCCTCAGCGACAACACCAATTTCTGGAAGCCGATCTTCCATTACAACGCGATCCTCATGCCGATCCTGTTCGCCGCGTTGATCGATGCACTCATTCGCGGTCGGCGCGACATGCACCTGTCACCGCGTGCCCAGAGAGTGGTGCTCGCCGCCGTCGCCGCCGTCGCTCTGGTCGCGCTGCCCTTCCAGCCGCTGGCTCGGCTCGCCGACGCCGACGGGTGGCGCGTCGACCCGCAGGTGACCACCGCGAGAGCCGTGTCGGCATCCATACCGCCAGGGGACCGCGTGTCGGCCTCCAACAACCTGGTCCCGCAGTTCGTGTCCGACCACCCCGTCTCGGTGTTCCCGCAGCGGGAGACCGATTCCACGACACCGGACTGGATCGTCGTGAACATCGGCCGGCCCGCCGGGTGGCCCAAGGACGAGTCGGGCGACAACACGGCGATCAGTGCAGCTCTCGCGGACGGTTACTCGGTCGCCTCCGACGTGAACGGCATCCTCGTACTTCGTCGGTGACGGGTCAGCGTCCGGGAACGGGATTCGTCCAGCCCGGGTCGGGTGCCGCATGCCGACCTTCTCCGGACGGCTGTACCGACTGCGGCGCGGTGTCGCTCGCCGACGGCGGAGCCGGGTTGCTCACCGACGGCGGAGCCGGGTTGCTCATCGTCGCAGCTCTCGGCGACGGCTGACGGGGCTCGTCGTCGTCACCGCGAGGCGGCGACGGAGGATCGATCGGGTCGCGATCCGGATCGGGGCCGGTGTGCGGCCCATGACCACCGGACTGCACCTGCGGAATGCCCGGGAGCGGCGCGGGGCCGGGACCCGGTGTCGGGTCGGGGCGCGACGGTGCGGGGTCCGGCTCGGGAACCGGTGCCGGCGCGGCAGGTGCCGTGACGGCCGGCGCCGGCTCGGGAGCCTCCTCGACCTCGACGACGTCGGCGACGTCGTCGACCACCGGAGCCGGGGCCGTCGCGGGGGGCGGCGGTGCCGTGTCGACCGGCGGCGCGACCGGCTCGGGTGCCGTGACCGCCGGGGCGGGCGGCGTGACGCCGGGGATCTCGAACGGAAGCGGCGGAAGCTGGAAGACGAACGGCGCCGGCGCGGTGCCGTTCTGCACGGCTGCGGCCTGGTCCTCTCGCCGCTCCCTCCGCTCGTCGGCTTCCTGCGCCGCGAGGTCGTCGGCTGCCTGCTTCGCTTCCTTCTCCTGGCGTTCGCGTTCCGCGTCCTCTGCCGCGCGCTCCTTCTGCGACAACTCGTCGCGACGCCTGCTCTCGGCGACCTTCTCCGCCGCCGTGTTCGGTTCGTCGTTCACCGATGTCGGGGCAGCGGACGCCTCGGGAGCGACGAGGACGGACGCGCAGGTCACCAGCCCCCAGGCACCCACGGCCATCGCACTCACGGCCAGACCGGATCCCACTGTGCGTCGGCGGCGTACGGGCGCGCGGTGCGTCATCGTGTGTCTCTCTCGAGTCGTGGCGGGAGGAGGGCCGGAAGACGGGTCACGGAGCGGGACAGACGCCGGTGCAGTCGATCTTGCGGACGATGGCGAAGCCGTCGTCGTCCTCCCGCACCGTGAACTGCTGGTCGTACCGGAACTCCCGGCCGTCCGGAACCGTGAGTGTCAGGACGGCGTCGAAGACGAGCGGGTCGGAGGTGGGCGCCACGTCGATGCGGTGCCGTATCGCCGGGTCCACCGCGTCGATGGATCGCTGCAGATCGGCCACCGTGGCGTCCACACCGGCCGTGTCGGACAGATCCCAGAGCGCTGCGGCCGCTGCGGCGTCGCGATCTCGGTAGTACAGATCGTCGTAGCGCACGATCACGGCGGGACCACTCGCGCGGGCAGCATCGATCGGCGGCGGCGCCGCCGACGCGGTCTGATCGGCCGCGTCCGCACCGACACCCGCGGTGGCGACCGGGACTGGTGCGGAATCCGCGGGGGCGCGCTGCATCATGACGGCGGTGCCGAGTCCTCCCGCGACGAGAAGGGCACCGAGGGCGGCGAGGGCGGGAAGTCGCCCGCTGCGACGACTCGGCCGGGTGTCGGCAGAGCGCGCGCGCAGTGTCGCCGTCGTGCTGTCGAAGGAGGGTGTGTGGTCGTCGGCGTGCAGACCCGGGTGCGCGTCGGGAACGATCGGGCGTACCGGCCCGCGCGTCCGCATCACGACGGCGGCGACGTGCGACCAGGCGCGGCGAACGTCCGCATCGGAGTCCGACGTGGACGGCACGTCCAGCACGGTGCGGACGCCCGCATCCCCGAGCACGCGTCGCAGATCCGTGGAGCCGGACCGCGAACCGGCATGTACCGCATCGTGTTTGACGACGACGATGCGATCCGACCAGGTGTCGCGGCCGCTGCCGCGGAGCGAGTCCATCAGTGCCACGACGCGCAGTGCGGCGGCCTCGGAATGGGGAATCGGGACGACGATCGAGTCCGCGTCGTCGATCATCGCGACGAAGTACGGCTCGTCGCTGCGGGCGTGCACGACGACGGTCTGCCGGTGGTGCTTCAGGACGGTCAGAACGGCCTCAATGGCGTGCGGGTCCTGCAGCGACGCATCCGCTCCGAGAGCATCGTGCCCTTCGGGCCGGGTGTCGACGTAGTGGGACAGTGCTCGCGGATCGCACTCGGGTGCCACCAGGGCCTCGACGTCCTCGGCGATCTGCGCGGCGGCACCGTGCCCGGTGGCCTCACCGGCCAGATCCCAGGCGATCACGCCCCCCGGCCGACGCTCGCCGACCGCTGCGGACATCCCGGCCAACGCATCGGTGCCGAGATCCTCGCCGAGGCCGATGTCGGCGATCACGATGCGGTGTCGGACGGGGAGAGCGCCGGACAGGACCCGCCGATCCTCGCTCTCGGTGGTCCCGGGGTGCGAGCCGAACAACCCGCGGCGGTGCGGTCGCGGTTCGTGTTCGACGCCCGGGGTGAGGAATGTGGACACTAGGCGAGCTCGTCGCGGCTCGGTGCCGAGGTGGACCGGACGACGGGCAGGTGGTGACGACTCCTCATACCCTGTCCCCCGTCCTGTTTTCACCGCCTGTAACGGTCCCCCCGACCGCAGTCGAGGAGAATATAGCGCACACGCACGACGTGCGGGCAGTGCTCGGACAACCGACTGCCACGACACGCCGCGCGCGGGAGTCAGGAGTGACCGAAAGGCACCGGTGAGTCGCGACGCAGTCCGCTGGCCCGCAGCACCCGGCGACGGACACCGGCGCGCACCGACTCCTCGCTGCCGATGATGCGCACGGTGCGGCGGGCGCGCGTGATGGCCGTGTACAGCAGTTCCCTCGTCAACAGCGACGACGTCTCGTCCGGGATGACCACCGAGACGGTGTCGTACTGGCTTCCCTGACTGCGGTGAATCGTCATGGCGTACACCGTCTGCACGGCCGACAGCCTGCTGGGATGAACGAGGAACGGAGTCGACCCGCGCGCGAACGCGGCGACCACGCCGCCGTGTCCGTCGTCGACGACCACGCCGGTGTCGCCGTTGTAGATACGGTTGTCGTGGTCGTTCGTCGTCACAAGGAGCGGTTGCCCGAGATACCACTGTGCGGCGTCCAGGAAGGTCGAGGTGTCGGCGCCCACGCGGTCCATCGCCCACCGTGCCCAGTGATCCACACCGGAGGGGCCCTCACGGTGCGCGCACAACAGGCGGTGCCGCTCGAGAGCGGCGAGGGCCGCGGCCGCATCACCGGACGCGGCGGCCGCGGTCACGGCCCGGGCGGTGGAGACCACATCGCGTTCGAGCGACGACACGTCGGACCGCGGACCGAACTCGAGGGCGGGATCGCCCGAGTTCAGCAGGCGCACCACCTCGTCCTCGTCGCCGTCACGCACAGCGACGGCGAGATCGGCGATGACACCGCCGAACCGACGCCCGCGGCTCAGTCGCACGGTGCCCGCGGCGAGTCGGCGCACCTCGCCCGTCGAGAGACTCTTCTCCGACGAGTCCCCCGCCGCCGGGACGGACCCGAGGTCGGCGCCCACCAGGGCGGTGACCACCTCCGGCAACGCCGCCGTCACCGGCCGCGCGACCAGATCGGCCAACACCGCGCCCGCGTCCACCGAGGTCAGCTGGTCGGGATCGCCGACCAGTACGAGCCTGGTGTCGGCGCGGACCGCCTCCATGAGTCGGCTCATCAGCGTGGACGACACCATGGACGTCTCGTCGACGACGACCACGTCGTACGGGAGCCTGTTGTGTGCGTCGTGACGGAACCGACTGCGGCTGCCGGGCTGCCAGCCCAGCAGCCGATGCACCGTCATCGCCGGGATGTCGCCTCGCAGTCCGAGTTCCGGTGCCTGCTCGGCCACCGACTCCTGCAGTCGCGCAGCCGCTTTCCCGGTCGGCGCGGCGAGCCCGATCCGTAGACCGGGGCCGTGCACTGCGGTGAGCAGAGCGAGAATGCGCGCGACCGTGTGCGTCTTGCCCGTTCCGGGGCCGCCCGCGATGACGGTGGTCCACCCGGTCACCGCGAGTGCCGCCGCGATGCGCTGCCTGTCGGGCACCTCGGTGCTCGGGAAGTAGGTGGCCAGTCCCTGCCGCACCGCCTCCACGTCGACAGCCGGCGCGTCGAGTGCGCGCGCAGCCAGCACGTCCCGGATCACTTTCTCCTGCAAGTAGTACCGCTGTAGGTAGAGCAACGGGCCGTCCGCGGTGTCCACCACGAGCACCGGTCGCAGCGGACCGCTCTCCCCGCCCAGGACGAGTGGGCTCGCCCGGAGGGCGGCCACGACCGCCGCGTCGTCCGGCCACGGCAGAGCGTCCGTGTCGACCCCGTCGTCGGCCGTGACGTCGCGCAGGCGGGTCAGGTCCAGGCACACCGAGCCGACGCGCACCGCGCGCACGGCGAGTGCCACGGCGAACAGCGCCAGTTCGTCCCGTTCCCCGCCGAGCGCGCCGAGTCGGAGGGCGACGTGCACGTCGGCCGCGGTGAGGACGCCGACGTCGTTGAACGCGCGCAGCACTCCCTTGCCGCGCTGCGCGACAGCGCCCGGGTACGCCGCGGTCACGACCGGACTCCTGCGAGCAGATCGGACAGCGCCGTCACGAGATCGGGGGACGGCGCCCAGGAGAAGACCCCGCGCCCGGGCGGAGTGTCCGGGCCGATCATGCCTCGGACGAAGTGGTACTGCACTCCTCCGAGGTGTACCCGGGGGTCGTATCCCGGTCGACGCCACCGCAGATAGCGATGCAGCGCAACGGAATAGAGCAGTGCCTGCAGCGGATAGTGCGACTCCATCATCTCGCCGGCCATGTCCTCGACCGTGAAGTCGTCGACGGTGAGGTCGCCACTTCTGATGCGATTGGTCTTGTAGTCCACCACCACGTAGCGGGAATCGTCGGACGACCCGACACGCAGGACCGTGTCGACACTGCCGGTGAGGTAGCCCCGGAGCGTCCGGTCGTCGAGTCGGCGCATCCGCTGCGGATAGGCCGCGAGCACGTCGTCCGAAGCGAGGTGGTCCGCCACGAGATCGGCGACGGCGTGCACGGTCACGTGCGCCGTCGCGGCGTGGTCACCGCCCGACAACGGGATCTCGAAGTCCATCTCGGCGAGCCTGTTCGACGGGTGGACCTCGGCGAGCGTGCCGGTGCCCGCCGCGCCGAAGTCCAGGGGCGTGCGCAGGACGGCCGTCAGCGCCCGAGAGAGATGATCCGCGTCGATGTCGGCACCGTGTGCCGAGACGGCCTCGACACACCGGCGCTGCACCTCTGCAGGCAGATCGTCGACGGAGGTGTCGACGTACTCGAGAATCTCGTGCACCAGGGTGCCGAACGCGGCTCCCGCGGGCAGACCGTTCATGAGCGAGGGGGCCCCCGCGCCCACACCTGCCGCGAACGGGTCCTCCACCGGTTCGTCGCCGAGTATCGGGTCCTCGGATTCGACGACCTCGACCGGCTGATCGTGCGCGCCCGCGGTCAGCGCGGAGTAGGACGTTCGCCGCCACGCGGTGTCCAGCCTCCGGTCGAAGTCCGCGACGGCCAGTGCGCCACCGCTTCTCTCGGACGTCCGCGCGGGCCGGGCCACCACCGTCACGTCCTGCACCGCCTCGACGCCGATCGCGCTGCCGCAGCGCGACTGCAGGGTCGTCGTCGCGGAGGCATCGTCCTGCAGGCGCACCGTCGACTCCGGTTCCGCGATGCCGGGCACTCTGCCGAAGAGCAGTCGATGCAACGGGGACGCCGCCGTGATCGCCGTCGGTGCCCACCACAGCACCAGACGGCACTGCGCGCGGGTCAGGGCGACGTAGAGGAGGCGCATCTCCTCGCCCGCCGCCTCCTCGTCGTGGCGCTGCTTGCGTTCGCGGTACCCCGGAGTGGAGGACCCACCGACGTCGCGCACACGCGCACCCTCGTCATCGTGGAAGAGCAGGGTGTCCGGATCGAACGATCCGGCGGCACCCCACGCGAACGGGACGTACACGATCGGGAACTCCAACCCCTTCATCGCGTGCACCGTGGCCACCTGCACGGCCTCGGCATCGCTGTCGAGCCGTCGGCTGCGGTCGGCCACAGCGCCGCTCGTGGGGTCCTGGATCCGGTCGGCCAGCCAGCGGGTCAACGAGGTCACCCCGTGTCCGCCCTCGAGCGACTCGCGCTGGACGAGTTGCGCGACGTGCCGCAGGTCTGTCAGATCGCGTTCACCGGATTCGGTTGCCAGCAGACGTTTCTGGAGCTCGGTGGATCCGGTGAGATTCTCGACCATCGCCGCGAAGCCCACCCCCGTGACGAGCGCGGACCACTCGCGGCAGCGCGCACTCAGTGCGGAGGTCGCGGCGTCGCCACCCTCGTCGAGGCTGCGAGCAGACCATCCGAGCAACGGTGTGAGCGCGGCGCGCCGCACGACGTCGGCACGGTGCGGTTGCTCCAGTGCCTGCAGGAGCAGCAGCCAGTGCACCGCGGACTCGGTGGCGAACACCGACGAGCCGCCGTACAGCACGGACGGCACGCCGGCGCGCTCGAGAGCGGACCGCACCTGCTCGGCCTGTCTGCCCGACCGGACGAGCACGGCGATGTCTCCGGGAGCGACAGGCCGCGGCGACGCGCCGTCGACCGTCAGCGTCGCGTCGCCGTCGAGAAGCGCGACGATGTCCTGCGCGACGTCGTCGGCGATACGCAGTCGGACCTTCTCGGTGGCCGGGAGGCCCTTGTTGTTCAGCGGACCGGAGCCCGTTCGACCGAACACGCGCAGGCGCACTGGAGGCAGCGGGTCCCGCGTCGTGGCGGCCAGCAGCCGAGGTTCCCGGTGCGATGCCGTCACCGGAGTGACGACGATGTCGGGATGTCCCAGTGCGGCACCCTCGTACAGGTGCGCGAGCGAGCCGATCACGGCCGCGTCGCTCCGCCAGTTGGTGGTGAGTGCCAGATGCCGGTCCGCCACCGCGACCGCGTCGAGGTAGCTGAGCACCTCGGCGCCGCGGAACGCATAGATGGCCTGCTTGGGATCACCGACGAGAACCAGGGTGCACTGCCCGTGGAACGCCCTCCGCAGGATGGACCACTGCAGCGGGTCGGTGTCCTGGAACTCGTCGACGAGCACCACCGTGAACTTCTCGCGGACACGCGCGCACGCGGCCGGGCCGTGCGTCTCGTCCGACAGCACGCCGTGCAGGAGTTCGAGGAGGTCGTCGAAGTCACGGACCCCGAGCCTCCGCTTCCGGCGCTCGGTCTCCTCCCGCGCCTCGCGGGCCACCGCGACCCGCTGACCGGCCGCCGTGTCGTCGGGAGCGTCCGGACTGAGCACGGCCCGCCGGTCCGAGACCGCGGCCCGGGCCACCGTGCGCGCCTGCGCGACGGTCAGGGGCGGCGAACCGACCTCTGCGCTGTAGCGACGCAGATACAGGTCGTCGACCACGTCGTCGACGAGATCGTCCACGGACTCGACGAAGGTCGCGTCCGGTTCCCGCTCGCCCGCGATCCCGAGTCCGTCGAGCATGCGTTGGCAGAAGCTGTGCGTCGTGGCGATCGTCCCGGCGTCGAACTCCGACAGCGCCGTCAGCAGCCGAGTGCGCCGCAGCACCACCTCGTCGTCGTCGACGTCGGCGAGCAGTGCGATCAGCTCGTCACCGCCCGTACGGGCCGCCGACGGATCCGCCAGGGCGGCCGCGACCTCGGCGAAGCGTGCACGCGTGCGTTCGCGAAGCTCGCGCGTCGCGCCCTTGCTGAACGTCACCAGCAGTACGCCCGCGATGTCGGTGACGCCCTCGGCGACGTAGCGGGCGGCGAGGCCCACGATGGCGTAGGTCTTGCCCGTGCCGGCGCTCGCCTCGAGCACGGTGGTGCCCAGCGGGAGCGGCCCCGTCAGATCGAACGTGCTCATCGCTGCTCCATACCTTCGGGAGCGCTCATCGCTGCTCCATGCTCTCGTGGGTGAGCAACGGCTGCCACACTCGTCGCGCGAGCACACCGAAGCGCGTGCCGTCGGCCGACCACTTCGCCTCGTCGGCGGCCGGAGGAATCGCTGTCCACTGCCCGAAGTCGACTCCGCTTCCGTGCACCAGAAGTACCGCCGGCTCCGTGACGTCGCCGAACCGATCCGAGAACTGCTGAGCTGCCGCCGCGAGGGCCATCTCCTCGCTGCTTCCCCGAACGACTCTGGCGGCGTACGCCTCCCCGGACTTCAGCGCCAGAGGCAGTGGCTCGCGCAGACCGCGGTCGCGCAGGTCCGCCAGCTCTGCCAGAACCGCGCGGGCGTCCTCGGGTGTCGTGAGGGTCGACCGCGACACGGGCCGTGAGGACCGACCCCGCGCGGTGGTGACCGCCGTCCACCCGTCCGAGCCACTCTGCGCCGCGACCGCCAGCAGGTGGATCCAGGCCTCCAGTCGCCGCTTCGGGGCCATCCTCGAATAGGACGTGCGCGCCACGGTGGTGCCGTGCACCCCGGGAACGGTGCCCGTGAGCCGCCGTCCCCCGTCCAGATCCACGACGACGTCCACACTCTCCGGCGGCCCGACGTGGATCTCGGCCGCCGCGTCGGCGATGGGCACCACGTCGTTCTCGATCTGCTCGAGCAGGCGCGCACCCTGCGCGAAGGGCGGCAGCGTTCCGCGGCGCCACTCCGCGGCCCGGAAGTCGGCCAGTTCCACACCGGTCAGGAGCGCCGACAGCATGCGCTCTCCGATGTCCCAGGCCGACAGCGCGTCCAGCTCCACGGCGAGGGCGTCGACGACGTCGTCGTCCCGCCCCGACAGACCCACCTTCAGTCGCTGCCGCACGAACGCGGTGACGGGGCTCTGCACGAACGCCACCAGCTCCGCCAACGCCACGTCCGCGGAGTCTCGCGCTGGAAGCGGACCATCGAGGAACGGCTGCCGCGGAACGAAGGGAGCGCTCGCCGCCACCGCGCCCGCGAGCGCGGCACTGTCGAACCCGGCGGGAGCGCTGCCGTCGAAGATCGACGGATCGAACGGCTGCAGCGGGTGCCGCGTGACCGCGCGGTTGTTCTCGACCCCCGCCGTGGCCGCCACGACCTCGATGACCTCGGACAACGGGATGGCGGGAGGTTCGTGGGCACCCGACACCGGATTCGCCCCGGTGTGGAAGAGAACCAATTTTTCGCCGGCCGACATGAGGGCGTCGAGCAGCAGCTGACGGTCCTCGCTGCGGATGTCACGCTCGCCGATCAGCGCACCGCGTGCGAGGACGTCGTCGCCGTCGAGGTGGCCGGCGCGTGGGAAGACGTCGTCGTCGAGCCCGAGCAACACCACCACCCTGTGCGGCACCGACCGCATCGGGACCATGGTGCACACCGTCAGTTCTCCGGTGCGGAAGTTCGATCGCGTCGGGCGCCCGGCCAGGCGATCGCGCAACATCGACCGGATGTCGGCGAGCTGCAGGGAGATGTCGTCACCGTGTTCCAGCGCGGCGGACAGTTCCCGCAGCGCGTCGACCCGATGTCGGACGTCGGCCGGCCCGACCTCGGTGAGCAGGTCGATCGCTCGGATCAGGCTCGCGCGCCACGTCCGGACCGGATGCTCGCCCCGCATACCGCGCAACACGACAGAGACCCGGTCGACCAGTTCTGCGTACCGACCGGCGAGATCGATGTCGTTCCCGTCGACGTCGTCCACGGGAAGGGCCAGGCCCAGCCAGTCCCCCGTGGTCTCGTCGGCAGCGGCGCCGAGCAGCAGTCGGTCCATGGCCGCGGTGAACGTGTTCTGACGAAAGTCGCCCAGACCGAACAACTCTCGCTGCACAGAGTCGATGCCCCAACGCGCACCGGACACCCGTGTCCACTCGGCGAGCCGTTCGAGATCGTCGTCGGAGAAGCGGAACCGGGTCCGCACAGCCTCGGACGCAGCGAGATCGAGCATCTGCGACGCGGTGACGCGGTCCCCTGCCATCTCGATCATCGCCGCGATCACGTCGAGCACGGGATTGGTGCGCCGGAGCCCCCGATCCGCCAGCCGCACGCGGAGTCCGTGCGCCGGGTGCGCCGAGGGATCGCCCACCGCGCCCTCGTTCCCGAAGGCCGCTCGCACGAGCGGAGCGAAGGTGTCCACGTCCGGGCACATGATCAGGACGTCGCGCGGTTCGAGCGTCGGATCGTCCTGGAAGAGGTGCAGCAAGGTGTCGCGCAGCACGTCGACCTGCCGGGCGGGGCCGTGGCAGGCGTGGATCTGCACGCTGTCGTCCATCCCCGGGACGTCGGGCGCGGCCGGGGCGCGGTCGGCCACGATGTCGTTCTGCATCCGCCTCAGGACCGTCGTCGACGCCTCGACACGCCGCGCGTCGGACCGCTCCGGATCGGGGAGATGGCGGTCCGCATCTGCCGTCGGTTCGAGAAGCGGTTGCAACTCGCGCACGTCGCGGCCGAGGCTCACCAGCAGGGGATGACCCGCCGTCGACACCGGCGGCGCGTCGACACGCCGCACCGACCCGGCGCCCGCACGCCGGGACGTCGCAGCCCACGAGACCGGGCTGGGGTGTGGCAGCCACAGATGGACGTCGCGGTGATAGGCCACCGCCCGCAGCACGCGTCGCTGCAGGGTGGTGAGACGGGTCGCCCCGAACAGGGACAGGCGCGACGGAAGATCGAGCGTCGACCCGTCCTCGGCGAGGGCGTCGCAGACCGGGTCCAGTCTCTCCGCGGGGCCGGGCACCCCGATGCGCTCCCGCACCCGGCGCCACAGCTCCGCCTGCCACAGGAGATCCGGCGCGAGCGGGGCGCCGGCGCCGTCCGTGTCGGCACCGGCCGCCCAGTCGACGATCATCGAGGGCCGTTGTGCGGCATACGAACGGAAGAGCCCGGACACGTGGGACGCGGTGGACCAGCGTCGACCACGGCGGTGATCGTCGGGCGCCGCCGCCGCACCGCCGATGCTCCGGGAGAGAACCGAGCACCAGGGTTCGGTCGAACACTCGTCGATCACGCGTAGGACGGTCCACAGCAACGGGCCCGCGGCCCACGGATCCGAGTCGGCGTCCACGCCCGTCACCACGGCCAGGACGTCGTCGACCAGGCGGCCGGGCGACGGGAAGTCGATGTTCGCCGCGATGCCGTCCGACACTCCTGCCGCCCCCAACGAGAGGGAGAGCCGTTGTTGGAGCCACCGCTCCACGCCCTTCGCCGGGACCGCGACGACGTCTGCGGCGAAGGCGTCCGCGAGGGGCTCGGCGAGCAGCGTCGCGAGACCGGTGGCCAACGTGCTCGCGCGTTCGGCGCGGTGGAGCTCGAGCACGTGGCCCTCCTGGAACGTCGTGGTGTCCCACCGACCGTGAGGTCCGGTGTCGACCCGACCGTAGCGCCCGGCTCCGACAGATCACCGTTGACATCCACTGTGCCGTGGTTCACACTCAACCTGTCAGACAGCCTGACAGCAAGCGAAGGAGAACGCCGTGGCCGCCACCCGTACCGAGCACGACCTGCTGGGAGAGCGCGAGGTGCCCGCCGACGTGCTGTGGGGCATCCACACTCTGCGCGCCACCGAGAACTTCCCCATCACCGGACGACCGATCTCGTCGAACACCAAGCTGATCCGCGCGCTCGCCGCCGTGAAGTACGCGGCCGCGGCGGCCAACATCGAACTGGGTCTTCTCGACGAGATGCGCGGCGACGCGATCCTGCAGGCCGCCCGCGAGATCCTGGACGGCCGGTGGCACGACCAGTTCGTCGTCGACGTGATCCAGGGCGGCGCCGGCACGTCGACCAACATGAACGCCAACGAGGTCATCGCCAACCGCGCGCTGGTGCTGCTCGGCCACCGTCCGGGCGAGTACGCGCACCTGCACCCCAACGAGCACGTCAACCTCGGCCAGTCGACCAACGACGTCTACCCCACCGCCTGCAACATCGCGACGATCCTCGCGGTGGCCGAACTGTCCGAGTCGATGCGCATCCTGCAGGACGCCTTCCGCGCGAAGGCAGAGGAGTTCCGCTCCATCGTCAAGATGGGCAGGACCCAGTTGCAGGACGCCGTGCCGATGACACTGGGCCAGGAGTTCGGCACGTTCGCCGTCATGATCGACGAGGACCGCGCCCGCCTCGAGGAGGCGTCACTGTTGGTGCACGAGATCAACATCGGCGCCACCGCGATCGGTACCGGACTCAACGCCGCCCCCGGCTACCGCGAGGCAGCGGTCCGGCACCTCCGCGAGATCACCGCACTCCCCCTCGTCAGCGCGACGGATCTCGTCGAGGCCACGCAGGACGTCGGTCAGTTCGTGCATCTCTCGGGAGTACTCAAGCGGTGCGCCGTGAAGCTGTCGAAGGTGTGCAACGACCTCCGCCTCCTCTCCTCGGGACCGCGTGCAGGGTTCGGCGAGATCGACCTGCCCGCAGTACAGGCGGGCTCGTCGATCATGCCCGGCAAGGTCAACCCCGTCATCCCCGAGGTGCTCAACCAGGTGGCCTTCCAGGTCATCGGCCAGGACGTCACGATCACGATGGCGGCCGAGGCAGGTCAGCTGCAGCTCAACGCCTTCGAGCCCATCATCATGGAGTCGCTCACCTCCGGCATGACGCACCTGGGTGCGGCCTGCCGGACGCTCGCGGACAAGTGCGTCGTGGGGATCACCGCGCACGAGGCCCACCTGCGAGACAGCGTCGAACACTCCATCGGACTGGTCACGGCACTCAACCCGCACATCGGATACCAGGCCGCCACCGAGATCGCCAAGGAGGCACTCGAGAGCGGACGAGGAGTCGCGGAGCTGGTGCTCGAACGCGGCCTCCTGACAGCGACACGTCTCGAAGAACTGCTCCGCCCCGAACATCTCGCGAACCTCCAGAACTGAGGACCCGATGACCACGACCACCGATCAGCACGGCGCCGACGACGCCCTCCACGCCGCCGAGAACGACGGCTATCACAAAGGCCTGAAAACGCGGCAGGTCCAGATGATCGCCATCGGCGGCGCCATCGGAACCGGCCTCTTCATGGGTGCAGGCGGACGTCTGGCGCAGGCCGGCCCGGCACTCGTCATCGCGTACGCGGTATGCGGGTTCTTCGCTTTCCTCATCCTTCGGGCGCTCGGCGAACTGGTGCTGCACCGGCCCACGTCCGGGTCCTTCGTGTCCTACGCTCGCGAGTTCTTCGGGGAGAAGGCCGCCTTCGTCTCCGGGTGGCTGTACTGGCTCAACTGGTCGATGACCGCCGTCGTCGACGTGACCGCCGTGGCGCTCTACATGAACTTCTTCGGCCGCTACTGGGACCCGATCGCGTCGGTACCGCAGTGGGTCTTCGCCCTCGCTGCACTGCTGCTGGTTCTGTCCCTGAACCTGGTGTCGGTCAAAGTGTTCGGCGAGCTGGAGTTCTGGTTCGCCCTGATCAAGGTGCTCGCCCTGGTGGCGTTTCTGTGCATCGGCCTCTACCTCCTCGTCAAGGGGACACCGAACCAGGAGCAGGGCCTGTCGATGATCGCCGACAACGGCGGGCTGATCCCCAACGGTCTGCTGCCCGCCGTCGTCATCATCCAGGGCGTCGTGTTCGCCTACGCCTCCATCGAGCTGGTCGGCACCGCCGCGGGCGAGACGCCGAACCCCGAGAAGGTCATTCCGAAGGCGATCAACACCGTCATCATCCGCATCGCGGTCTTCTACGTCGGGTCCGTGCTGCTGCTGTCGCTCCTGCTGCCCTACTCCGCCTACCGCGCGGGTGAGAGCCCGTTCGTCACGTTCTTCGGCTCGATCGGAGTCGAGGGCGCGGACACCGCCATGAACCTCATCGTCCTGACGGCGGCGCTGTCCTCGCTCAATGCCGGGCTCTACTCGACCGGTCGCATCCTCCGATCGATGGCCGCGGCGGGCAGCGCGCCGCGCTTCGCGATGAAGATGAGCAAGGCCGGCGTGCCCTACGGCGGGATCCTGCTCACGGCAGCGGTTACCCTGCTCGGAGTGGTGCTGAACGCGGTGGTGCCCGAGCAGGCGTTCGAGATCGTGCTCAATCTCGCCGCGCTCGGCATCGTCAGCGCCTGGGCCATGATCGTGTTGTGCCAGCTCAAGCTCTGGCACCTGTCGAAGGAGGGCGTGGTGACGCGGCCGTCCTTCCGGTTGTTCGGCGCCCCGTACACCGGCATCGCCACCCTCGTCTTCCTGGTGGTCGTCCTGGTCCTGATGGGCTTCGACTACCCGATCGGCACCTGGACGCTCGCCTCCCTCCTGGTCATCGTTCCCGCGCTGGTCATCGGCTGGCGCGCAGCGCGCCCGGGCATCGAGCGGCTCGCCCGCGAGCGCGCCCGTGCGGGAGGGGGAACGGTCGCCCGATGAGTTCACCCGCACTGCCGACGGTCGTCGTCCTGACCACCGGCGGAACCATCGCCAGCCGCGTCGGCCCCGACGGTGTCAGCACCACGGGCCGTCACGCCCACGACGTCCTGGTGGATGCCGGACTCCGCGTGGGAGTCCTGGTCCGAGTCACCGATGTCCTGTGCGTCGACAGTGCCGCGATGTCGCTCCTCGACATGGACACCGTCCGCGGCGCCGTCACCGCGGCGCTGCGTGACGACGCGGTGAGCGGTGTCGTCGTCCTGCACGGCACCGACTCCCTCGAGGAGACGGCGATGCTGATCGATCTCTCCCACACCGACGTTCGCCCCGTCGTGATCACCGGCGCCCAACGCACCGCGGACCACGTCGAGAGCGACGGCCCGCACAACGTCGAGTCGGCGCTCCGCGTGGCCGCCGATCCCGAGCGACGGGGCCACGGTGTACTCGTCGCCTTCGGCCCGCGCGTTCTCCGGGCCCGCGGGGTACGGAAATCGCACACGACCGCGCTCGATGCCTACTCCGGAACGCCGGCGGTGGACCCGGTTCCGCGGGAGACGCTGCCGGACAGTTCGATCGACGGGATCCGGGTCGACGTGGTCGCGCTCTACCCGGGTGTCGACGGACTCGTCATCGACGCCCTGCGGTCCGCCCGCACCGACGGGATCGTGCTGCAGGCGATGGGCGCGGGCAATGCGAACGCCGCCGTCGTCGACGCTGTGCGCCGGTGTACCGATGCCGGTGTCCCGGTGATGTTGTCGACGCGGGTGCCGTCCGGCGGTGTCGTCACCACTTACGGCGGCGGCGGAGGGGGCGCCGACCTGGTACGTGCCGGTGCGGTGTCCGCGGGCGACCTCAGTCCCGCCCAGGCGCGAATCCTGCTGTGCGCGTTGCTGAGCAATCGCCTGCCGATCACAGCGGATCTGGCCTCGATCAGTACTGCTCGGTGACCATCACCGCAGTCGTCCCGTTCTCGAGTGCCTCGAACACGTGGGGCACGTCGCCGGGGTACGACAGGTAGTCCCCCGGCCCCAGCTCCTCGGTCGCGTCCACCGGCCCGCACACCGCCCGGCCGGACGACACCACCACGTGTTCGATCACCCCGTGCATGTGCGGATCGGACAGCCGGGGCGTCCCCACCTCGGCGGCGAGCAGGTACAGGTCGCGGCGCGCGGTCGGTGGGCAGGACGACAGCAGTGTCGCGGTGTAGTCCGACGACTCCGCGGCGATCGACGGACCCTCACCGCGTCGTACCAGGCGGACCTCCTGCCGCGGCGGTTCCACCAGGCGCGCGAAGGGCACGTTCAGCGTCACGCTCAGAGCCCACAGCGTCTCGACGCTGGGATTGCCCGTTCCCGACTCGAGCTGGGAGAGGGTCGACTTCGCGATACCCGCGCGCCGGGCCACCTCGGCGAGAGACAGGCCCGTACGTCGACGCTCCCGGACGAGCGACGCGGCGATCGCGGCGATGGGTGCGCTGTCGGACATGACTGCATGATGCCACAGTGTTCGTCTCACACTCCCCTCGTTCGCCTTGACGAACGGCACCGCGACCGTTCACCATGAGAACCATGCGTTCGATATGGCGAACACCCCTGTGGCTCACGCTCCGGGACGACCCCGACGTGGCGGTGCGGGACATTGCCGTGGTGTGCCTGGCCGACGCCCTGGTCGGTGCCTCGCTCGGTGCGATCGCCGTCGCCTCCGATCTGCCGTGGTGGCTCCCCTGCCTCCTGTCGATCGCAGTCTTCGCGGGCGCCTCGCAGTTCGTCTTCGTCGGAGTGCTCACCGGCGGCGGCAGCGTTCTGGCCGCGGTGTCCAGCGCGCTCCTCATCAACGGCAGACTGCTTCCGCTCAGCTTCTCGGTGGCACCGCTGCTCGGTGACCGACCCGCCGTACGACTGCTCGGGGCCCATCTGGTCACCGACGAGTCGGTCGCCTTCTCGATGGCCTCGACCACCAGGCGGGGCAGGACCCTCTCGTTCTGGTTCTGCGGCGCGTTCCTCTTCCTCGCGTGGAATCTGGGCGTGCTGGCCGGTGTGGGCCTCGGCGCCGGCGTGGAGAGCGCGGAGTCGCTCGGACTCGACGCCGCCTTTCCTGCCGTCCTGCTCGCACTCGTGATGCCCTCCCTGCGCGATCGCGTGACACGCATCGCCGCGGGTGTCGGCGCCGTGGTCGCCGTCGCCGCTGGGGTCGTGGTGCCCGCCGGCGTCTCCGTGGTGCTCGCCCTGATCGCCGTCATGCCGTTCGTGCTCCGACACGGGCATAGGAACGACGCCTCGTGAGCACCGGGGCCATTCTCGCGGGTGTCGCCGCACTCGCCGTCGGCACGTTCGCGTTCCGCCTGATCGGGATCGCGCTGCGCGGGCGCCGGGAACTGTCCGTGTCGGCCGAGAAGTCGATGACCACGGCGGTCGCCGTCGTGTTCGTCGCCCTCGTCGCGACCTCGACGTTTCCCCGTGACGCGGGCCTCGCGCTCCCCGCCGGGGTCCTCGTCGCCGCTGTTCTCGCCTGGCGCAGAACGCCTTTCGTGCTCGTGGTCGTCGCCGCAGCGGCAGTCACCGCGGGCCTGCGCTGGCTCGGCGTCAGCTGACCCGGGCACGGGCGTAGCATCGTCCGAGTGCCCTTGCTCCTGACCTCGCGTCGCTACGTCGACCTTCGCCTGCAGGCCAGCGCCATCTGTCGATAGACCGTGTTACTCCCCGGTCCACTCGTCCACCGCGCACCCTTTTTCTCGGCCGTTGTTCTCGGCCGCCCCAGCATTCTCGGAAGGCACCACCATGTCCGCGCCCAGCGCTGCCCCCACCCGTCGACTGCCGCACTGGCTCACGTCGTTCGGGCCCCAGATCGTCGCCGGGTTGATCCTCGGCGTCATCGTCGGACTGATCGCCCGATCCATGCCCGACGCCGCCGACGGCAACCCCAACTGGCTCGTCGAGACGGTGTCGACCATCGGATCGAGCTACGTCAAACTGCTCACCGTCGCCGTGGTGCCCCTCGTGTTCACGGCCATCGTCAGTTCCATCGCCAACCTGCGCGCCGTCACCAACGCGGCACGCCTGGCAGGCCAGACCCTGCTGTGGTTCGCCATCACCGCATTCATCGCCGTGATCGTCGGCATCATCATCGGGCTTGTCGCGCAACCGGGTTCGCGCACCGGCGTCTCGCCAGATCTCGGGAAGGAACCGTCGAGCACAGGGTCGTGGTGGTCCTTCCTCACCGGCCTGGTTCCCAACAACTTCCTCGCGCTCGGCGCCCGCACCAGCGAGACCGAGGGTGCACTGAGCACCACACTGAACTTCAACATCCTGCAGCTGCTCGTCGTCGCCGCGGCGATCGGTATCGCCGCGCTGAAGGTGGGCAAGGCGGCCGAGCCGTTCCTGACGTTCAACGCCTCTCTGCTCGCGATCGTGCAGAAGGTGCTGTGGTGGATCATCCGGTTGGCCCCCATCGGTACGGCGGCGCTCATCGCCAACGCCGTCGCCACGTACGGATGGGACGCGATCGGCTCACTGGGTGTCTTCACGGTCTCGGTGTACGTCGGACTCGCCATCGTGTTCTTCGTCGTCTACCCGATCATCGTTCGGGCGCACGGCCTCTCGATCCGCAACTTCTACTCCGGCGTATGGCCCGCAACGCAGCTCGGCTTCGTCTCCCGCTCGTCCATCGGCACCCTGCCGCTGACCCAGCGCGTCACCGAGCGCAATCTCGGTGTGCCCCGCGAGTACGCGTCGTTCGCGGTTCCGCTCGGCGCCACCACCAAGATGGACGGCTGCGCGGCCATCTACCCGGCCATCGCCGCGATCTTCGTCGCCCAGTTCTACGGCGTCGATCTCACGATCACCGACTATCTGCTCATCGTGGTCGTCTCCGTGATCGGTTCCGCGGCGACGGCGGGCACCACCGGTGCCACGGTCATGCTGACCCTGACGCTGTCCACGCTCGGCCTGCCGCTCGCCGGTGTCGGTCTGCTGCTCGCGGTCGAGCCGATCGTCGACATGGGTCGCACCGCCGTCAACGTCACCGGCCAGGCGCTGATCCCGGCCATCGTCGCCAAGCGCGAAGGCATCCTGGACCAGGAGCGGTTCGACGCCCCGCGCAACGGCGACCCGTTCGTCGACGACGTGGAGCTCGCGCGCTAACTCACGAACAGCGGCCCGCGCACGAAACCCACGATCAACACCAGTAGTCCGCCGATCTCGGTGGCCGCGAGCGCATACATGAACGCATGCGTTCCCGGCACCGGGCGGACGAACTGGTTGTCGGTGTCGCGCAGGAATCCGTGCACCACGTAGCTGACGATCGCGGCGACGAAGAAGAAGACGACAGCCCCCGACGCCACCAGATTCACCCACGTCGGCCACGCGCCGAAGTGCACCAGAGGCACCAGGACCAGAGTCGCGAACGAGTACATCAGCGCCGCCCGGTGAGCGATGTCCACGTACGGATGCGCCTGCCCGTTCTCGGACGTCGCCATCTGGCGGAATTTCCATACGCCGAGGATCAACGCGGCCAACAGGATCAGTGCGGACGCCAGGATCACGAGCGTCGCGTCCCAGTCGACCACGCGTGCGGGAAGGCCGGAGGCCGGTCGGGTCGGGCCGCTACGGAGCGTCACGCGAGCATTGGACCATGGTGGGGCAGAATCTCCACCATGCGCCCCACGTCGTCCCCACCCTCACCGTCAGGGCTGCACAGCTCCGTCGAGGAGTACCGCGCGCGGTGGGATCACTTCGCCGCGGCCACGGCAGCGCTGTCGGCCGCCGTCGAGACGTTCGTCTCCGAGGCGGACATCGACATCGACGCCGTCGAGGCACGTACCAAGTCCGTGGAGTCCGCTGCCGGCAAGTTCGCCCGCCTCCGTGAGGACGGGTCGCTCGAGTTCACCGATCCGCTCGCCGAGGTCACCGATCTCGTCGGAATCCGCGTCATCACATATCTGACGTCGGACATCGACCGCGTCGCGGACGCCATCTCGAAGCACTTCGTGCTGCTCAAGACCATCGACAAGTCGTCCCTCGCCCAGGAGTCCGGCGTGTTCGGCTATGCCGGACGGCACCTCATCCTCAGTGCGGACGGCGACCGCGTCCCGGCGGGATGCGAGCAGTTCACCGGCCTCGGCTTCGAGGTGCAGATCCGTACCGTGCTGCAGCACGCCTGGGCGGAGATCGAACACGACATCCGGTTCAAGAACTCCCGCACGCAGGGTTCGCCCACCATCGACCGGGCGTTCACGCTCGCGGCGGGGCTGATCGAACTCGCGGACGCCCAGTTCGAACTCGCCGATCGGCACCACAAGGAGAAGATCACGGAACTGCGCGCGGCAGATGCCGCACGCGGGATGGATCTCCAGCTCACCGCCGATCAGCTGCGCACCATCGTCACCGACCTCCTTCCCGACTACACCCCCAGTCGGAGCGGTCACTACGAGTGGCTGCTGACTCTCGTCAACGCGAACGGGATCACGACGGGCGCGGAACTCGAGGAGGCCCTGGACCCCGCACGAGTCGAGTACGTGACGGCGGCCATGGACTACCAGTACCGCCCAGGTCAGGTGCGGATGGTGGACGACCTCCTGCTGGACCGCTTCGGCGAGGCCCACATCGCGCGCACCTCCTCGCTCACCACCGAGCGTGACCGTCCGGGCAAGCTGCGCTACCGACTGAGCAAGTTGCAGGGCCAGTCCGGCTGACGGGTGTCCGCTCGGTCTGGTATCCCTACGGCGTGACGACGCCACCGAACGACGCTCTGTCCACCATCACCGTGCGCGGCGCGCGGGAGAACAATCTGCGTGACATCGACATCGATCTCCCCAAACGGTCGCTGATCGTGTTCGCCGGGGTCTCGGGGTCCGGGAAGAGCTCGCTCGTGTTCGACACGATCGCCGCGGAGGCGCAGCGGCAGATCAACTCCACGTTCAGCGCATTCGCCCAGACCTTCCTGCCGTCCTACGGTCGGCCGGACGCCGATCTCATCGCCAACCTGTCGGCCGTCGTCATCGTCGACCAGAAGCGCCTCTTCGGCAGCCCTCGCTCCACTGTCGGCACCATCACCGACATCGGCGACTGGCTCCGCATGCTGTGGTCGCGCGGAGTCACCCCGTCCATCGGCTATGCCAACGCGTTCTCGTTCAACGATCCTGCCGGCATGTGTCCCGAGTGCGAGGGGTTGGGCGAGGCGAAGGTCATCGACATCGACGAGTTGGTGGATCAGTCGAAGTCGTTGCGTGAGGGCCCCGTGAAGCACCCGGACTTCCTGCCCGGCAAGTGGCCCTATCGGCTGTACGCAGACTCGGGACTGTTCGATCTCGACGTTCCAATCGAGCAGTACTCCCCGCGCGAGCGGCACCTGTTCTTCGACGCCTCGCCCGGCGAGGTCGAGATGGTCAACCCGGACGCCGTGTTCAAGACGTACGAGGGGCTGCTCTCCCGGTTCCGTCGAAGCTATCTCTCCAAGGATGCCGACGCGTTGAAGGGCAAGTCGAAGGAGGCGTACGACCGTATCGTCACGCGGGGAGTGTGCCCGTCCTGCAGGGGAACTCGCCTCAACGAGACGGTGCACGCCGCGACGCTCGAGGGACTCTCGATCCCCGACGCGTTCGCGATGCAGGTCTCCGATCTCGCCGACGTCATGGACACGTGGGCGCTCGGCGACCTGGACGGCCCACGCCGCGAGGTGGTGACACAGCTCCGTCGACTGGTCGATCTCGGACTCGGGTACCTGAGCCTCGATCGTGCGACGTCCTCGCTGTCGGGCGGCGAGTCCCAGCGCATCAAGATGGTGCGCC
This sequence comes from Rhodococcus sp. NBC_00294, assembly GCF_036163995.1. Classification (NCBI taxonomy): domain Bacteria; kingdom Bacillati; phylum Actinomycetota; class Actinomycetes; order Mycobacteriales; family Nocardiaceae; genus Rhodococcus; species Rhodococcus sp. NBC_00294. Next base: position 2,061,523 of record NZ_CP108043.1, on the reverse strand, counting down.
ACCTCGGCGCCACGCTCAACGACATGCTGTACGTCTTCGACGAGCCCACCACCGGGCTGCACCCGCGCGACGTGCACCGGCTGAACGACATGCTGATCGCGTTGCGCGACAAGGGGAACACCGTGCTCGTCGTCGAACACGACGCGGAGGTGATGGCCATCGCCGACCGCATCGTCGAGATCGGCCCTGGCGCCGGAAAGCACGGCGGCACGGTGGTCTTCGAGGGCACCTGGCCCGAATTGCGGCAGTCCGAGACGCGTACCGGGACGGCGCTGCGTCGAGACGGTCGATCGCGGCGCACCCCGCGCACTCCGAACGGGTGGATGCGCATCGAGAACGCCGACAGCCACAATCTGAAGAACGTGTCGGTGGACATCCCGCTCGGCGTTCTCGTGGCGGTCACCGGTGTCGCGGGCTCGGGCAAGTCGAGTCTGATCCACGGCCACCTCCGCGACGTCCGGCCCGACGCGGTGGTCATCGACCAGGCACCCATCCGCGGTTCGCGCCGCTCCTCACCCGCCACCTACACCGGACTGCTCGATCCGATCCGTGCACACTTCGCCAAGCGAACGGGACAGCCCGCAGCGCTGTTCTCGCCGAACTCGGACGGGGCCTGCCCCGACTGTCAGGGCACCGGCATGATCTTCACCGACCTCGGCTTCACCGACCCGGTGTCGAGTACGTGCGAGACCTGCCAGGGTCGACGCTTCCGCTCCGGCGCGATCAAGCACACCGTCGACGGCGTCTCGATCGCCGACGTCTTCGACATGTCCGTCGACGAGGCCCGCGAATTCTTCACCGTGAAGAAGGTGCGCGACGTACTCCGGCGGTGCAGTGATGTCGGTCTCGGTTATCTGTCCCTGGGCCAGAACCTGACGTCCCTGTCCGGCGGCGAGCGTCAGCGCCTCAAGCTGGCGACGGAACTGGTGGGCAACTCCCCGGTCCTGGTGCTCGACGAGCCCACCACCGGACTGCACTCGTCCGACGTGGACAACCTGGTCGGACTGCTGTCCGGCATGGTCGACGAGGGTCGGTCGGTCATCGTGATCGAGCACAACATGGACGTCGTCGCGGCCGCCGACTGGGTCGTGGACCTCGGTCCCGACGGGGGTCACGACGGCGGCGAGGTGGTGTTCACGGGCACCGTCGACGAGCTCGTTCTGGCCCGGACGCACACCGGCACCCACCTCGCGCGGGCTCTCGCGGAGTAAACCCCCGGTAAAGTGCGGGCATGAGCGACATCGTCACCGCTGCCGCCAGTACGGAACTGGGTGGAATCGCAGGCTGGGCCGTCAGCCTGATGGAGAGCATCGGCGGGCCGGGCGCCGGCATCGCCGTGGCCGCCGAGAACTTCTTCCCACCGCTGCCCAGCGAGATCATCCTCCCGCTGGCCGGGTTCACCGCGTCGCAGGGTGGCTTCTCCCTCGCGAGCGCACTGTTCTGGACCACGCTCGGATCGGTGCTGGGCGCTCTCGGCCTCTACTGGCTGGGCAAGAAGCTGGGCCGCGACCGGATGTACGCCGCCGTGGACAGGATGCCGTTCGTCAGCACGGACGATTTGACCAAGGCCGACGAATGGTTCGTGCGCCACGGCCGCTCCGCCGTGTTCTTCGGTCGGATGATTCCGCTCGTGCGATCCGGCATCTCGGTGCCCGCAGGCGTGTCCGGGATGCCGGTCCTGCAGTTCCTGCTCTACACGACGCTCGGCAGCCTCCTGTGGAACACGATCTTCGTGCTCGCGGGCTACTTCCTCGGGGAGAACTGGCACTACGTCGAGGATTACGCCTCGGTGTTCCAGTACGTCGTCATCGGGCTCATCGCGGTGGCGGTGGTGGTGCTGGTGACCAAGCGCGTCCGGCGGCGCCGACGGTCGGACGCCTGACTGCACCCTGCACCACCCTCCGCGAGTACGCCGATACTGCCGTGGTGGGAGCCAGGATCACGACAGTTCGGACGTACTCGCGGAGGGTAGTGACGGTCCTACTGCGCGAGCGTGGCCGCAGCCTGAGCCCACAGGAAGTACTTGTTGGTGCCGAGATCGCGCACCGTGGTGATGTTGAAGGCAGCCTTCAACTTCTCCGCATCGCCGTCGCTGACGCCCTTGAGGGCCGCGACCGGCGCGTCGGCCAGTTCCTCGATCGTCTTGTCCGCGTATGCCTTGTCGAACTTGTCGGCGATGCCTGCCATGATTTCCTCCTGACGACCGATGCGCCCGCTGCGCACCCCGGTCGACACTACGACTCGGGACTACTCGTGACCTGAGAGTGCGCTGAAAACACCGGCTGCACCATCATTTACGACGAACCGGACGTACTGCCACGTCAAGGAGACCCGGTAGCGTCGGCGCCATGACCCTCCACACCGCGGTGTTGCCGGGCGAACGTCGTCGAGCCACCGTGTTCCTTCATGGTCTCGGGTCGGCGGGTGTCGCTGCCTTCGGGACCGTGGCCGCGGGACTGGACGACCGCCTGCGGTTGCTCCCGGATCTGCTCGGATTCGGCGACAGCGCCGACGTGGCGACCGACGGCTACACCCTGGACGATCACGCGCTCGCCGTCGCCCGGATGCTGGATCAGCACGAACTCGTCGGACTCGACGTCGTCGGACACAGTATGGGTGGATCCATCGCCATCGTCCTGTCGCGGGCACGACCCGACCTCGTACGACGACTGACCGTCCTCGAGCCGAACCTTCTCCCCTTCGACGGCGAGGCGAGTGTCGAGATCGCGGGACAGTCGGAAGAGGACTTCGCAACACAGGGAGTGACGTCACTCATCGCCCGGGCCGACGCCGCGTGGGCGGAGACGCTTCGGCTGGCCGATCCGGTCGCGCTCCACCGCAGTGCTGTCGGCCTCTGTGTGGGCCCGCCGGACACCACCGTTCTCGACATCCTGCTCGCGTCCCACGTGCCGAGAACACTGCTGTACGGATCGAGGACGGGAGAACCAACGCACACCGGCCGGCTTCGTCAGGCCGGTGTCGAGGTCGTCGAGATACCGAACGCCGGGCACGTGATGATGGCGGACGATCCCGCTGCCGTCATCCAGGTGCTCAGGTGATAGATGTGCCGGAGCGAGGTCGGCCGAAGACCGCCCGCACGGACTCCAGATCAGCAGCGACGGCGGCGCAGTCCCGCTCGAACTCGTCGTCGGTCATGTCCAGTTGCCGAACCGTGAACACCACCTCGGCGCCGTCCGGATGGGCGAGCACCCGCAGCGGGTTGTTCACGACGGTGCCGTCGGGCAGCGTCACGTCGTGATCCAGCACCCCGAAAGCGTTGCGCGGGACGAACCGCACCCGGACCGTGCCCATCGGTGACTCGGCCAGCAAGTCGTCACCGTCGCGGGTGAAGCCCGATGCGAGTCCTGCGGCCCAGGCAGTGAGGTTGTCCACATCGGCCAGGTAGCCGTACACCGCCTCGGGCGGTGCCGCGATCACCACACTCACATGTCGACTGATCATCGTAGGAGCGTAGCCACGCAGCAGGCTCTCCGCGAGTACGTCCACAGTGTCGTGATCAGCGGCGATGCGACGACACGTCGGACGTACTCGCGAGGCCAGGAAAGCCCGCGAAACCCTGGAGGCCCGGGATGGCTCGTCAGGCCGGCTCGGCGCGCGTCCAGGTGTTCACGAAGCCCACTCCGCTGCGCACGAACAGCTGCGTCACGGGGCAGCGACGCTCGACCTCCGCGACGAAGTGATCGAACGCATCACCGGTCGCGTCGGTCTCCACCGTCGCCTCGACGGTGACGGTGTCGAAGTTCGAGTTGCCGTCGGCGCCCTTGACCAGAACGCTGGTGTCCAGATCACCCTGCACACGGAAGCTAAACTTTCCCAGCGTGATGCCGAGGTCCTTGGCGACGAGGGTGGCGGTGACCTGGTTGCAGGAGGTCAGCGCACCGAGCGCGTAGAACAACGGACTCGGCGCCTCGTCCCTACCGCCGAAGGCCGGGTATGCGTCGGCGTCGAACTCGTGCCCCGCCGTGCCCTCGACGACGAGGTGCTGGGCGACGCCGGTACCGGACGCCTCCACGACGAAGGGAACGACGGAGGTGCGAATGGTGGAAGTCATGCACCCCACGGTCGAGCACCGCCCGCGCTCTCACCAGGGTTGCGATCACGCAGATTCTCGGGCCGTCCGTCAGCGACCCCCACGCCGAGGCGTCCAGGTGACGCGACAGGTGTGCGACATTTCGGCGTTGCGCGTGCCTGCGCCGGACCGGGCAGACTGGGATGACCACAACCCCACCTGAACAGGAGCCACACCGTGCCCTCAGTCGACCGGGACGTCGCCATCGTCGGAGCCGGGCCCTCGGGTCTCGCCGCCGCCACCGCGCTGCGGAAGGCCGGCCTCAACGTGGCCGTCCTGGAGGCACGCGACCGGGTGGGTGGCCGGACCTGGACCAAGGAGATCGACGGCGCCGTGCTCGAGCTGGGCGGCCAGTGGGTCTCGCCCGACCAGACGGCCCTGATCGACCTGCTCGACGAGTTGGGGCTCGAGACGTTCGACCGGTACCGCGAGGGCGAGTCCGTCTACGTCGACACCGCGGGTGTCGCCACGCGCTACACCGGCGAGGACTTCCCCGTCGCCGAGTCGACGGTGAAGGAGATCGACCGTCTCATCGCGATGCTCGACAAACTCGCCGCGGAGATCGGGCCCGAGGAGCCCTGGGCGCACCCGCTGGCACGCGAGCTCGACACGGTGTCCTTCGAGGGATGGCTCGCGCAGCAGTCCGACGACGCCGAAGCCACCGCGAACATCGGCATGTTCATCGCGGGCGGGATGCTCACCAAGCCCGCCCATGCATTCTCTGCGCTGCAGGCCGTGCTCATGGCCGCGTCGGCAGGCTCGTTCTCGAACCTCGTCGACGACAGCTTCATTCTCGACAAGCGCGTCGTGCAGGGCATGCAGCAGGTGTCGGTCGCCATGGCCGAGCGCCTCGGTGACGACGTGCACCTGAACGCGCCGGTGCGGACGATCCGCTGGACCGACGACGGCGTCACCGTTCTCGCGGACGGGGAGCTCGAGGTGACGGCGCGCCGGGTGATCGTCGCCGTGCCGCCGAATCTGTACACGCGGATCTCGTACGACCCGCCCCTCCCTCGCCGTCAGCACCAGATGCATCAGCACCAGTCCCTCGGTCTCGTCATCAAGGTGCATGCGGTGTACGACAGTCCGTTCTGGCGGGAGGAAGGGTTGTCGGGCACCGGTTTCGGCGCCACCCAGATCGCCCAGGAGGTGTACGACAACACCAACCACGAGGACTCCCGTGGCACCCTCGTCGCCTTCGTCTCCGACGAGAAGGCGGACGCGATGTTCGAACTCGGCGCCGCGGAGCGCAAGCGCACGATCCTCGAGTCGATCGCCACGTATCTCGGACCGAAGGCGCTCGATCCGGTCGTCTACTACGAGTCCGACTGGGGCACCGAGGAATGGACGCGCGGCGCGTACGCGGCCAGCTTCGATCTCGGCGGTCTGCACCGCTACGGACGCGACGTCCGCACCCCGGTCGGCCCGATCCACTTCTCCTGCTCCGACATCGCGGCCGAGGGGTATCAGCACGTCGACGGAGCCGTGCGCATGGGCCACCGCACCGCCGAGGTGATCGCGAGCGCGCTTCGAGGCTGACCGTCAGGTCCCGCGTGCGATGAGGGCGAGCAGCAGCTCGGCGCGCACGCGGGCATCGTCGAGGGAGCACGGCACCGTCGCCTCGATGCGCGAGACCCTGCTGCGCAACGTGTGTCGATGCACCCCGAGGGCCGAGGCCGCCGACTCCCAGTGGCCGTTCGCCTCGAGGAACGCACGCAGGGACGCCACCAGGTCGGTCCCGTTGGCGGCGTCGTACTTCTCGAGGGGCGCGATGGTCGCGTCACCGACGGTCGCGAGGGCCTGACGCGTCGAGGCGTGCGCCAGCAGGACGCCGCCCACCAACGAGCCGAACTCCACGGGATCGGCGCCGGCCGCGGCGGACGACGCCGCCAGCCGACTCTCCTCCACCGCCTGCGCGAGCTGCGGAACAGGATGCGGCGCACTGATTCCCACCCGGAGCCGCCGACGTTCCGAGTTCTCCAGACCGGCCATCGTCGATGCCGCGAACGTCGAATCGTCGGTTCCGCGCGTCACCAGGGTCACCCGCGACGACCAGCGCCGAGCGAACAGCTGACGGCCCGCCGCAGCGCTGTGGGTCGCCATCGCGGCCTCGACACGCTGGGCTCGCGAGGGCGTGTCGGCATCGACGGTCACGGCGCGCACGGTGCCATCGGCCCCCGCGGCCAGATCGATCTGCGCCCACACGGGTGCCAGGCCGTCGAGATCGGACAGCACGAGGCTCAGCGCCACGGAGTTGAGCTTGTCCTGCGCCGACTGCACCCGCGCCGGCTTCTCGAAGTCGAGCGCCAGGAGTGACGCCGCGTGGCCCACGAGAATGTGGTCGACGTTCCCCAGCACCGGCCCCACCACCGCCACGTGGCCGTGCGTCGCCGAGCCGATGGCGATGCGCTGCACACTGATCGAGATGCCCGCCGGGGTCACCGAGACCCGGCTGGACACGGTTCCGCGTTCGGCTGCGAGGGTGCGGATCTCGTCCAGCACACCGGAACCGCCACCGCGCGGATGCTGTTCGAGCACCCGTCCGGTGTCGTCGAGGAGCACCACCGCGGACGACGTGGCCGTCGCCAGCTCCCGGACGATCGCGGCGGCGCCCCCGGCGACCACGGCGCGGGTCATCCGCGGCTGCGCACGGGACGCACGCACGACGGCGTCGTACTGCTGCTCCGCCAATCGGTTCATCACGAGAGTCACCACCGCCGCGAACGGCGTGGGCAGGGGGACCTCGAGGACGGGCAGACCCAGCCGATCAGCGGCCTCGACGAGGTCGGACGGCACCTCGGCGAACGACAGGCCCGTGCCGAATCCCACCGCCGCGACACCGGCGTCGTGCAGTCCCTCGAGGTACGCCACCCGCTCCGGTGTCGTCACCGGCAGCCTCAACCCCGTGGTGAGCAGCAGTTCTCCGCCGGAGAGCCACCGGAACGGTTCCGACAGTTCCGTGGTGTGCACGAACGACACCTCGCGGTCCAGCCCGCCCGCGCCGGCTCGCAGTTCGAGGGCGAGCGCCTTCTGCGCCAGAACCCAGCGCACCGACACCGTCACGACGTACCCCTTTCCGGTCGGGAAGCTCCCGACGCAAGGGAACACCCCCGCTACCGCACTGGACAAGTCGGAGTGCCCCACCCCCGGACGATCATCGTTTTGTCCGCTGCCGTTTCGCAGCGTCAGGCGCACACTGATCGAACCACCCAGCCGCCCCGACGGAGAGGTACCTCGTGTCGCACGACGTGCTCCGCAACTACATCGACGGCGAGTTCGTCGCCAGTTCGTCCACCCTGACTCTCGACCTGATCAGTCCGGTCACCGAGGCGATCGTGGGCGTCTCCCCCATCTCCACCGAGGCCGACGTGAACGACGCCGTGGCCGCCGCGGAGCGCGCCTTCGCCACGTGGGGCAAAACGACTCCGAAGACCCGGCAGACCGCCCTGCTGAAGCTCGCCGACGCCCTCGAGGCCCACTCGGACGAGCTCGTCGAGGCGCAGAGCCGCAACACCGGCCAGCTGAAGCAGGTCATCGCCGACGAGGAGGTGACCGTCGGAGCCGACCAGCTGCGGTTCTTCGCGGGTGCAGCCCGGATGCTCGAGGGGAAGTCCGCCGGCGAGTACATGGAGGGTTTCACCTCCTACGTCCGCCGCGAGCCCATCGGTGTCGTCGGCCAGGTGACGCCCTGGAACTACCCACTCATGATGGCCATCTGGAAGATCGGGCCGGCGCTCGCGGCCGGCAACACGATCGTTCTCAAGCCGAGCGACACCACGCCCGAGAGCACTCTGGTGCTCGCGAAGCTGTCCAAGGGGATCCTTCCCGACGGAGTGCTCAACGTGGTGCTCGGTGACGGCGGGACCGGCGCGACACTCGTCGAGCATCGGTCGCTGGGCCTGGTGTCCATCACCGGGTCCGTTCGCGCGGGCATCGAGGTCGCCGTCGCCGCCGCCCGCCAGCTCAAGCGCGCCCATCTCGAGCTCGGCGGCAAGGCTCCGGCCATCGTCTTCGGCGACGTCGACATCGCCTCGGCCGCGAGCGGTATCGCCGAGGCGGCCTTCTTCAACGCCGGTCAGGACTGCACCGCGGCGACCCGCGTGCTGGTACACGAGTCGATTCACGATCAACTCGTCGACGCGCTCGCGGCCAAGGCCCGCGAGCTGACACCGGGCAGCCCGGACGACGCGGACGCGTTCTACGGACCGCTCAACAACAGTCGTCACTACGCGACCGTCACCGACAAGCTCGCGAACCTCCCGGCCTCCGCGACGATCGTCACCGGCGGTAACCGAGTGGGAGACAAGGGCTTCTACCTCGAGCCCACCGTGATCACCGGAGTCGACCAGCGGGACGACATCGTCCAGGAGGAGACGTTCGGACCGGTGCTGACGGTGCAACCGTTCGCCGACGAGGCCGAGGCGATCGAGAAGGCCAACGACGTTCGGTTCGGGCTGGCCTCGAGCATCTGGACCAAGGACCACGGCGTCACCCAACGCGTCAGTGCGGCGCTGGACTTCGGCGCCGTCTGGATCAACTGCCACATCCCACTCGTCGCCGAGATGCCGCACGGCGGCTTCAAGTACTCCGGCTACGGCAAGGACCTCTCGGCCTACGGCGTCGAGGACTACACCCGCCTCAAGCACGTCATGAGCTCCCACGACTGACATTCCCTGCTCTGCGAAGGACTTCACCATGGACATCAGCTACCGCCTTCCTCAGAAGCGCGCTCTCCTCACCGAACTTCCCGGACCGCGTTCACAGGAACTGACGGCCCGACGACGCGCCACCGTCGCCGCCGGCGTCGGTTCCAGCGTTCCCGTCTACGCGGCCGATGCCGATGGCGGCGTGATCGTCGACGTCGACGGCAACTCGATGATCGACCTCGGCGCCGGCATCGCCGTCACCAGCGTCGGCGCCTCCGATCCCGCTGTTGCGGAGGCCGTCCGGGAGCAGGTCGGTCACTTCACGCACACCTGCTTCATGGTCACCCCGTATGAGGGCTACATCGCGGTTGCCGAGCAACTGGCCGCCCTGACGCCCGGTGATCACGAGAAGCGCAGCGTCCTGTTCAATTCCGGCGCGGAAGCCGTCGAGAACGCGATCAAGGTCGCGCGATTGGCGACCGGCCGCGACGCCGTCGTCGCGTTCGACCACGCCTATCACGGCCGTACCAACCTGACGATGGCGCTGACGGCGAAGACCATGCCGTACAAGACGAACTTCGGGCCGTTCGCACCGGAGATCTACCGGATGCCGATGTCGTACCCCTACCGCGATCAGGCCGGCCTGACCGGTGAGCAGGCCGCGCTGGCGTCGATCGACCGCATGGAGAAGCAGATCGGCGCCGACTCGTTGGCCGCCGTCATCATCGAGCCCATCCAGGGCGAGGGTGGATTCATCGTTCCCGCACCCGGCTTCCTGCCGACGCTCCAGGCCTGGGCGCGGGAGAACGGCGTCGTCTTCATCGCCGACGAGGTGCAGACCGGGTTCTGTCGAACCGGATCGTGGTTCGCCAGCGACGACGAGGGCATCGTCCCCGACATCATCACGATGGCGAAGGGCATGGCCGGCGGAATGCCGTTGTCGGCCATCACCGGTCGCGCAGATCTCCTCGACCTCGTCCATGCGGGCGGGCTCGGCGGAACGTACGGAGGCAACCCGGTGGCCTGCGCGGCTGCCCTCGCTGCCATCGAGACCATGACCGCTCTCGACCTGTCCGGACGCGCCCGTCACATCGAGTCCCTCGCCATGCCGCGCCTACGCGCCCTCGCCGAGGAGACCTCGGTGATCGGCGACGTCCGCGGACGCGGTGCGATGCTCGCCATCGAGCTCGTCCAGCCGGGCACCGACACCCCGGATCCCGTCATCACCAAGGCCATCGCGGCGCATGCTCTCGCGGAGGGCGTCGTACTGCTCACCTGCGGGACGTACGGCAACGTCATCCGGTTGCTGCCTCCCCTCGTGATCAGCGACGAGCTTCTCGACGACGCGATGACGGTGCTGGAGAACACGGTTCGAACGCTGGCGGCACAGTGACCGACTCTGCTTCCCTGCTCGCCTCCGTCCCCACCGGTCTGTGGATCGACGGCGCGTTCGTCGACGCCGCGGACGGCGACACGTTCGCGGTGCACGATCCCGCCACCGGTGACGTGCTGGCCCGCGTCGCCGATGCCGGTGAGAAGGACGCACTGCGGGCGCTCGACAGCGCCGTCGCCGTGCAGGACGAGTGGGCGGCGACCGCACCTCGGACACGGTCGACCATCCTGCGCGCAGCGTGGGAAGCGGTGATCGAGCGCACGGAGGATCTCGCGCTCCTCATGACTCTCGAGATGGGCAAGGCCCTCCCCGAGAGCCGCGGCGAGGTGACGTACGGCGCCGAGTTCCTCCGCTGGTTCAGCGAGGAGGCGGTGCGCATCCAGGGCCGCTACACGCAATCTCCGTCCGGCGCGGGCCGCATCCTCGTCACGAAGGTTCCGGTGGGTCCCGTTCTCGCGGTGACTCCGTGGAACTTCCCGCTGGCCATGGGAACCCGCAAGATCGGCCCCGCCCTGGCGGCCGGGTGCACGGTACTGGTAAAGCCGGCCGAGGACACGCCGCTGACGATGCTGCTGCTCGCCGAGATCATGGCGGGCGCCGGGGTGCCGGCCGGGGTCCTGTCGGTACTTCCCGCGTCGAACGCTCCCGCGGTCACCGAGCCCCTGCTCGCCGACGAGCGACTCCGCAAGGTCACCTTCACCGGTTCCACGCGGGTGGGCAAGATCCTCATCGAGCAGTCGGCGCGCAACGTTCTGCGAACGTCGATGGAACTCGGTGGTAACGCACCGTTCGTAGTCTTCGACGATGCCGACATCGATGCCGCCGTCGACGGCGCCATGGCGGCGAAGATGCGCAACGGCGGAGAGGCCTGCACGGCTGCCAACCGCCTCATCGTCGCCGAGAGCGTCCGCGAGGAGTTCACGGAGAAGCTCACCGCACGGATCGCGGCGCTCACCGTCGGGCCCGGCTCGAGCGACGGGACGAACGTGGGGCCGCTGGTGAACGAGAAGCAGCGCACCAACGTCCGATCCCTCGTCGACGATGCGGTCGCCGCCGGCGCCCGCGTGCGCACGGGTGGTCACGTCATCGACGGCCCGGGCTGGTTCTTCGAACCCACCGTGCTCGACGAGGTTCCGCCGTCCGCACGCATCGTGCGCGAGGAGATCTTCGGACCCGTCGCGGCCATCACGAGTTTCGTGGACGAGCAGGACGCCGTCGATGCCGCCAACGACACAGAGTTCGGACTCGCCGCATACATCTACACCCGTGATCTCGATCGGGCACTACGTGTCTCGGACAGGATCGCGAGCGGCATGGTCGGTGTGAACCGGGGCGTCGTGTCCGATGTCGCAGCCCCGTTCGGCGGAGTCAAGCAGTCCGGTCTCGGTAGTGAGGGTGGCACCGAGGGCATCGACGAGTACCTCGACACGAAGTACGTGGCTTTCCAGTAGGTCCGGTTCCACCGAAGCTTCCCGAAGGGACGCACCATGCGGTTGATCGTCGGTTATCTCGCCACTCCCACAGGAGAGGACGGGCTCGTCCTGGGTGTGCAGCTGGCCCGCAGTCTGGGTGCGGCGTTGGACATCTGCATGGTGGTGCCGCCCGACCGCGCCGTCCCGGCCGAGGCCAGGTTCGCCGAACTGCTCGCCCAGCGCGGCCGGGCGTGGCTCGACCAGGCAGCCGCGTCGGTGCCCGACGACATCGAGACCGCGGTGCATCTGAGCTTCTCGGAGTCGTTCTCGTCCGGCCTCATGGACGAGGCGGCGCGGCTCGGGTCGGACGCCATCGTCGTCGGTGGCGCCAAGGACGGCCTGCTCGGACGCCACACTCTGGGCACCGTGTCGACCGAGCTGCTGCACTCCGCCCCGATCCCGTTGGCCCTGGCGCCGTTCGGGTATCGCACGTCGACAGCCGACCGGATCCGCGAGGTGACGTGTGCCATGGGCACCCGCACGGGCGCCGACCTCGTGCTACGCACCGCGGTCCGGTCGTGCGAGCGGATGCACACGTCGCTGCGACTGCTCTCGCTCGTTCCGCTCGACGACACCTCCGACATCGAGTCCCTGCGCGACCCGGACCGAGAGGCACGCGCCATCGACCACGCACAGCAGATGCTCGACGCCGCCCGGTCCGGTCTGCCCGATAGTCTGACGGTGACGTCCTCGGTTGCCGACGGCTCGACGGTCGAGGCCGCGGTGTCCGGTCTGACGTGGGAGGACGGCGACGTGGTCGTCGTCGGGTCCAGCCGACTCGCACAACCGCGCCGCCTGTTCCTCGGCTCGACCGCGTCGAAGATGTTGCGGGCACTGCCCGTTCCCATGGTGGTGGTGCCCAGCACCGAGTTCCGTTCCGACATGCCCAGCAGCACCGATCCGACGGAGGCTTCCCGATGAGCAGTGAACTCACGTCGTCCAAGGGACTGGCCATCGGACGGATCGGCACGTTGTCCGGCGCCGTTCTCGGCATCTCGTCCGTCGCACCCGGATACACGCTCACCGCCAGCATCGGGTTGATCGTCGCCGCGGTGGGCCTGAAGATGCCGGCCATCTTCATCGCCGGGTTCATCCCCATGTTCCTCACCGCCTACGCGTACCGGGAGTTGAACTCCGACTCTCCCGACTGCGGCGCCTCGTTCACCTGGTCCACCAAGGCCTTCGGGCCCTACGTGGGCTGGATGTGCGGCTGGGGCATGGTCATCGCGACCATCATCGTGCTCTCCAACCTCGCGGCCATCGCCGTGCAGTTCTTCTACCTGTTCATCGCGAAGCTGTTCGACACTCCCTCCATCGCCGACCTGCCGGGCAACAAACTGGTCAACGTCGGTACGACGGTCGTGTTCATCGCTCTCGCCACGTGGGTGGCCAGCCGGGGGATCACGACGAGCGAGAAGCTCCAGTTCGCGCTCGTCGGCTTCCAGATGGTGCTGTTGATCGCGTTCGCCGTCGTCGCGCTGGTCCACGTCGGCGCGGGGGACGCACCGGCCGGGTTGTCGTTCGACGTCGGCTGGTTCGATCCGTTCAGCGGACTCACCATGGGCGCCTTCGTCATCGGCGTCACCGGCTCGATCTTCGCGTTCTGGGGATGGGACACGTGCCTGACGCTGGGCGAGGAGTCCAAGAACCCCACGAAGACACCGGGGCGCGCGGGGCTGCTGTGCGTCGCGACCATCCTGCTGACCTACCTGCTCGTCGCGGTCGCGGCGATGATGTACGCCGGTGTCGGCGAGGAGGGCCTGGGGCTCGGCAATCCCGACAACGCGGAGAACGTCTTCGGTGCCCTGGCCGATCCGGTACTCGGCAGCTGGGGCGGCATGCTGCTCTACCTCGCGGTCTTCGTCTCCTCGATCGCCAGCCTGCAGACCACGTTCCTGCCGGCGGCGCGGACGTCGCTCGCGATGGCGGCTTACGGCGCCTTCCCCAAGAAGCTCGCCGAGGTGAGCCCGCGGTTCCTCGTCCCCTCCGCCGCCACCGTCGCGGCCGGTGTGATCACGGCGGTCTTCTACACGGCGGTGACCTTCCTGTCGGAGAACACCCTGATCGACACCATCGCGGCACTGGGCATCATGATCTGCTGGTACTACGGCATCACCGCGTTCGCCTGCGTGTGGCACTTCCGCCGAACCCTGTTCGCCAGCGTTCGGAACACGGTGTTCCGGTTGATCTTCCCGTTGCTCGGTGGCCTGGTCCTGTTGGCGGTGTTCGTCGTCTCGGTCGAGGAGAGCATGGACCCGGAGAACGGCAGCGGCGCCGAGATCGGCGGCATCGGACTGGTGTTCTTCCTGGGCTTCGGCATCCTCATCGTGGGTGCGGTTCTCATGATGGTCATGCGCTTCGTGACGCCGGCGTTCTTCCGCGGCGAGACGCTCACCGTCGACACCGAGGCTCTGAAAGACGAAGCCGACCTGGTGGGGTGAGAGGCTCGTCAGCTGAGAGGCGAGCGTGCCTGCAGCCCCGCGACGAGCACTGCGAGCCCGAACTCGAACGCCGCGTCCGCGCGGCCGGCGCCCGAGGTCTCCAGCGCCGCGCGCATGGCGTCGTTCGCTTCGTCGGCCGAGGCCCAGACCTGTTCGGGCGCTGCGAGATCGAGCGCTGACCCCAGGACGAAACTGTCGACGGCGGTGATCGCGTGCAGCACCTCGGCGGGCGCGTAGCCGCCGTCGGACAGGGCCGTCGCCAACGCGTTGTACATGTCGAACGCCACGGCGGAGCTTACCGTGTGCGCCGTGAACAGCGGGATGGCGCGCGGATGTCGGGCGTAGTGGCGGCGGTACTCCTGCGCGATGCGGGAGACCGCCTCACTCCAGTCGCGGGAGTCGGCCGGGATCTCGATGCCCGCCATCATGCGCGTACGCATCAATTCCACGATCTCGGCCCGCCCCGCCACGTGGTTGTACAACGACGACGGCCGCACCGCCAGCCGCTCGGCGAGTCCCGGCATCGTGAAGTCGCCGTGCCGATCGACCAGCGCGAGCGCGGCATCGGTGATCAGGTCGGTGGACAGCAACCGTGTCGACGGACGCGGCATCGCCGGCTCCTTCCTCTTGCGTTCGGGCCGTCGTCACACCATACTTAACGAATCACATTCGTTTTACGGACGAGGACACCCGATGCTGACCATCACCGCCACCACCCCGCCGCCGTCGCCCGCCCGCACGCGCGAGCCCGGCCGCCCACCGGTACGAGTGGCGCTGGTGCAGCATCGGTGGCACGAGGATCCGAGCGTGTTGCGCGCCGAACTGGAGGACGGGATCGCCACTGCGGCAGGGGAAGGCGCTCGCATCGTCTTCCTCCCGGAGCTGACCCTCAGCCGCTACCCGGCGTTCGTGCCGGGCGGCGAGAACCCGGGCCGCAGCGCGGAGGACCTGGCCACCGGGCCGACGGTCACCTTCGCCGCCGAGGCCGCCGCGCGTCACGGCATCGTCGTGCACGCGTCGTTGTACGAACGCGACGACGCCGTCGGCGACGGCCTCGGGTACAACACCGCCGTCTTGGTCTCGCCCGCCGGCGAGGTGACGGCCCGGACTCGGAAACTGCACATTCCCGTCACCGCCGGCTACCACGAGGACACGTACTTCCGCCCCGGACCTGCCGACGACCCGTACCCCGTGCACCGTGCGGCGGACCTCGCACTGGGAATGCCGACGTGCTGGGACGAGTGGTTCCCCGAGGTCGCGCGGGCCTACTCGGTGGCCGGCGCGGAGGTCCTGGTCTATCCGACGGCCATCGGCTCGGAGCCGGATCATCCCGACTTCGACACCCAACCTCTCTGGCAGCAGGTCATCGTCGGCAACGGCATCGCGAACGGCACGTTCATGGTGGTACCCAACCGCCACGGTGACGAGGGCGCCATCACGTTCTACGGTTCCTCGTTCATCTCCGACCCGTACGGCCGCGTTCTCGTGTCGGCTCCCCGCGACCGCTCGGCCGTCCTGGTCGCCGATCTCGACCTCGACCAGCGTGGCGACTGGCTGACGCTGTTCCCGTTCCTCGACACCCGACGTCCGGACACGTACGGCACCCTCACCCGGCCCGTGGCGGGTACCCGGTGACGTGGCGCATGCCCGCCGAGGGCGAACCGCACGAGCGCACCTGGATGGCGTTCCCAAGCCCCGGTTACTCGCTCGGTGACACCGAGGAGGAGCGCCACGAGGCTCGCACGACGTGGGCCGCCGTCGCCCGCGCAGTGGCCGAGTTCGAGCCGGTGACCGTCGTGGTGGATCTCCGTGAGGCCCGCGTCGCCGCGGAGTACCTGGGATCGGGCATCACGATCCTCGAGGCACCTCTCGACGACGCGTGGATGCGCGACATCGGGCCGACCTTCGTGGTCTCGGACGACGGAACCGTCGGCGCGGTGGACTGGGTCTTCAACGGGTGGGGCGCGCAGGAGTGGGCGACGTGGGAGAACGACGCCCGGATCGGTGCACTGGTGGCGCGGGCGGCCGGCGTTCCCGTCGTCGCGTCCGACATGGTCAACGAGGGCGGCGGCATCCAGGTCGACGGCGCCGGAACCGTCCTCCTCACCGACACGGTGCAGCTCGACAGCGGACGCAACCCCACCTGGTCGAAGCAGGACGTCGAGGCGGAGCTGTCCCGCACTCTCGGTGTCGATCGCGCGATCTGGTTGCCGCGCGGCCTGACTCGGGACTCCGAGACCTACGGCACCCGCGGCCACGTGGACATCGTCGCCGCGATGCCGACGCCGGGCGTCGCCCTCGTGCACGATCAGCGCGACCCCGCGCATCCGGACCACGAGATCAGCCGCGACGTCATGGATCTCCTCACCCGGGAGGGACTCCGTGTCGTTCCGGTTCCCGCACCGACCGTGCTGCGGGACGACGAGGGCGTCGTCGACTACAGCTACATCAACCACTACGTGGTCAACGGCGGGGTCATCGCCTGCAGCTTCGACGATCCGAACGACGACGAGGCGGTGCGCATCCTGTCCGAGGCCTATCCCGGCCGACGCGTCGTGAGCGTCGACGCCCGGCCGCTGTTCGCCCGGGGCGGCGGCATCCACTGCATCACTCAACATCAGCCGGCGCCTGTCGTACCCCTCCCCTAGCGTGACGCCACCGACAACGGGGGGACGGACATGGGCGGACATCGCCGGGGGCAGCGCAGACGCAGCGAGCAGAGGACGGTGCGCGAGGTCGCCGCACTCGTCGCGGAGCCGGGGTCGCAGTACGGCAGCGGCTGGAACGCGGAGCCGTACAGGTTCTGCGACTGCGACGACGAGGAGTGCGTCGGCGGCGCCGTCTACTGCGAGAACAGGGTCTACGCGCACGAGGAGCTTGGCCGCGTTCTCGGCCGACCGGACCGGCAGCGCGGCGCCTCGTAGGGTGGCAGGCATGACCACGCGCCCCGCCCCTGCGACCGTGCCTCGTATCGTCGGGCGGCTCGTCCTCGGCGCGTTCCTGGTGTTCGCCGGACTGAGCCACCTGTTCTGGGCCCGACAGGAGTTCGCCGCGCAGGTACCGACGTGGATGCCGCTCGACACCGATCTCGTGGTGGTCGCATCGGGTGTCGTCGAGGTGGTGCTGGGCCTGGCTCTCGTCGCCCTGACGCGGTACCGGGTGGCGGTGGGGTGGGTCACGGCACTGTTCTTCGTCGCCGTGTTCCCGGGCAACATCTCTCAGTTCGTGACGCACACAGACGCTTTCGGGCTGGACACCGATCGGGCACGAGGTATCCGGCTGCTGTTCCAGCCATTGCTGGTGATCTGGGCTCTGTGGGCCACCGGCGCCTGGTCGGCGTGGCGAGCACGTCGGCGATGACCGGTCAGCCGACGGCCCGCGTCGTCATGCGGTGCACCTCGGCCGAGTAGGCCACCAGGGTCACGAGATCAACGGACACGGGCGCCGACGTCACCGCGCGCACCTGTTCGGCGACCGCGAGCTCCACCGGCCATCCGTACGCACCGCCCGAGATGAGCGGGAACGCGATCGAGGATGCTCCGAGCGAGTGAGCCAGGAGAAGGGAGCGCTCGTACGCTGCGCGCAGGATCGGCGAGCGGTCCTCGCGTGCCGAGTACCGCGGCCCCACCGTGTGGACGACCCACCTCGCCGGCAGACGGCCTGCGGGCGTCGCAACGGCGGCACCCGTGTCGAGTCCGTTCGGGAGGGTCGTCGCACGCAGAAGCTTGCAGGCGTCGAGGATCTCTCGTCCGCCTGCGCGGTGGATGGCGCCGTCCACCCCGCCTCCACCGAGGAGGGTCGAGTTGGCGGCATTGACGATCACGTCCGCGCGCACGGTGGTGATGTCTCCGGTGACCACGTCGATGACACTCATGCTGCTGCTCCTTCTGCGAGGCGACGTCCCAGATCCGCGAGGTCCGCGGCTCGTCGTCCGGGGTACCCGTGCAGGATCGTGGTCCACGCCTCGGGGATCACCGAGGCGCCCCAGCGTGCGCCGAGAAGCCCACCGGCTATGGCCGCGGTGGTGTCGGTGTCGCCGCCCGCGCGGACACACGCCTCCAGCGCCGCTGTCAGCTGGTCCACGTTCTCCTCGGTGGTCGTGATGGCCGACCAGGCCGTCTGGAGCGCGTGCACCACCCACCCGTTCCTGTCGAAGTCCGACGGGCGCCCCTTCTCCGCGGCGTCGAGCAACGGCGCCCAGGTGTCGCGCACCGACGGCTCCGCCGCGTCGAGGTACAGCGAGATGCCGTCGTAGTTGCCGTGCAGGACGGCGTGCCGGATGCCGGCACTCCAGATCTGGCATGCCTCCCCCGCCTGCGGATCACTGTGCGTCAGGGCGCTGATCTGCGCAGCGGCCACCGAGAGCTGAACCGGGTCGTCGAGATACGCCAGCGCCACCGGGGCAGTTCTCATCAGCGAACCGTTGCCGCCTGTCCTGCCGGACAGTCCTGCGGCGACGGCGGTCATCTCGGCAGCCGACCTGCTGCGCCGGGACAGCACCGTTCGCGTCTGGATACCGACGTCCGCCGGGTTCGTGTCGATCCAGGCCACGAAGTTCGCCGCGACGCCGTCGAGTCCCCGGCCCTCCACCAGCGCCTCGGCGATACAGAGGGCCATCGACGTGTCGTCCGTCCACTCGCCGGGCGCCCAGTCGAAGGTGCCGCCGCCGATCATGTCGATCACCGTCTCGGGCGTCGGGTAGCCGAACTCGTATACGGCACCCAGTGCGTCACCGGCTGCGGTGCCGAGCACGACGCCCTCGGCACGGTTCTTCTGTTCGTCGGTCAGCTTCATGTCGTCCCCTTTGCTCGTTTGTGCGCTAACCATAACGCACCACTGCGCTAAGCTGCAACCCATGCCCTCCGATCTGACGTCGTACCCACGACCGTCCGTCGCTGTCGACGTCGCCGTTCTCACCGTCCACGGCGGAACGCTGAACGTGGTGACGGTGGAATCACCCTGGGGAGCTGCACTTCCCGGCACATTCCTGCATCCGGGCGAGACGCTCGCAGATGCGGCGAGGCGCGCGTTGAGCACCAAGGCCGGCATCGACGGCGTCGAGTTCCATCAGATCCGGATGTTCGACGCTCCCGACCGCGACGATCGAGGATGGGTCCTGTCGATGGCACACTGCGCGGAGGCGCCCACCGACTCCCTGCCTTCCGGCACCGATCTCCTGGCCGTCGAGGCGGATCGGCCTGTGGAACCGATGGCCTTCGACCACGCCGACATGGTGTCCGCCGCCGTGGGCGACCTGCGGTCTCGCTACCTCACCCGTCCTGATCCGTCGCACCTGCTGGGAACCACCTTCACGCTGCTCGATCTGCGCACCCTGTACGAGACCGTGTTCGACCGCCCGCTGCGCAAGGACACCTTCCGCCGTCATGTGATCGGGGCGCTAGTCGGTACGGGCGCCACCACGTCGGCTGCGGGCGGACGCCCCGCCGAGCTCTACGAACGCAGGCCCGACGAGACGTTTGCCGGGTCCATCGCCGCGCTGCTCGTGTGAGTCAGTTGGGGGTCGGGCGCCGTGGCGTCGGGATCCACCACGCCAGCGCAGAACCCGCCTGCACCACCACCAACGGCCACACCATCGGGGAGTGCACCAGCGCCACCGCCCACACGAGGGCCACTGCCGTCACGACGACGCGTGCCGAACGTCGGCGTTGCACGATCATCGTCGCGAGCACCCCGTGCCCCACCGCAGCGACGACGAGAATGAACGCCCACGCATCGGCGAGTGAGCCCACGAACATCGCGCCGGGCGACTCGTCCGCACTCGCGAAGGCAGCGAGGGCACTGACGACGACGGCGCCGAATCCCGCGATCGCGGCGACACACGCCACCGCACACTGGGTCGCGAACGCGACGAGCACCGCCAATTATGTTGCGTTGGTGCGACTTCCGATGCCGCTGGAAGGAACGGGCAGAGTGGTCGAGTGCATGGTGAAGGCCTTCCGATCGTCCGCCGTGGCGCGGTACAGCGTTCGACGCCGCAACCACCCGCTCGGTTCCCGGCGCGCATTTCTGCACACAGAACGGTTCCGGATGGTCGGATGTGCCCGTGGGGACACCGTTGTGTGCAGTGGGAGCACGGAACCGCAGGAGCGGAGCGTGCGTCCAACGACGTGTGCGCAGGAACTGTGGGGTACTCGCTGTCGCGGCAGTCGTCGCGTCGCTCACCGGGTGCGGTGGGATGAGCGGCACCGCCGAGCCGGTCGCGATGGAACTCTTCGACCCCTGCACCGTGATACCCGACGAGGCCATCCGGGCGGCGGGGGCAGATCCGGCGACAAAGGACGACAGTGGTCCACTGAATTCCGATCAGTGGCGATACTGCACCTGGACCAGCGCGAGTCACTTCCTCGGCGTGCAGTCGACAACTCGGACCATGGAAGAGATACGCCGTAACGACACCACCGTGAACGCGGACGCTGTGCTGATCGATCAGCGAACTGACGCTATGACCTACCAACTCGACATTGCCTCTGACCGCAACTGCGTTGTGGCGTTCCCATGGGCACGCGGGGTCATCACCGTGCTGATCGACGTCAAGCTGTCCGTGGTCTCGGAGAACGATCCGTGTGCGGCTGCCATTGCATCGGCGACCGCCTTAGCTCCGTACCTACCGAACTGAAAGAAGAGCGCTGTGACTCGCGATCTGATCACCGATGCGCATCAGGCGGAACGATGCGCGCAAGCCTGCTCGCGATTCGTCGAGGGCCTCGACGCACTGTCGTACTCCGTCACACAGAGCACTCTCTCGGGCGGCTTCGGGACTCTGCCCTCCGGACTCGCGTTGGAGCGCAAGTACTCCGACCTCACCCATGGCCCGGAGGGTTCACTGCGCTCCGTGCTCGCGGCCCACATCGCCGCCGTCACCAACCTCCGCGAGGCCTTCCTCGAAGCGGGTCGCGGGTACAAGGAAACGGAGGACGACTCGACGTCCCGCATCGGCAACACCGGCCCTCGCTGACCGACCCGCACTACTTCCAGCCGCCCACACCCCGCTCCGCCGGCGGAAAGGGGTGTGCGCACCACGCAACCCGCGCACACCACCGCCACGAGCCGACAACCACCGGCAAAGCACCACCCAGCCGACCGACCCGCACTACTTCCAGCCGCCCACACCCAACTCAGCCGGCGGAAAGGGGTGTGCGCACCACGCAACCCGTGCACACACCGCCACGAGCCGCCAACCACCGGCAACCACCACCCATCCGACCGACCCGCACTACTTCCAGCCGCCCACACCCAACTCAGCCGGCGGAAAGGGGTGTGCGCACCACGCAACCCGCGCACACCACCGCCACGAGCCGCCAACCACCGACGCGCACGCACCGACCGACCGACCGCACCTCACGCAACCAGCGCACACCCCAATCCCGACCCCTACCGCTCAGTCACACCGACCACGGTGAAGGGCTCCACCGGAGTGCCCCCACGCTTGTCGAACTGGCTGTTGACCACCAGCAGCTGATCGTCGACGTCGGCGACGGTGGTGGGGTAGGCGAAGCTGGGGTCGGTGATCTCACCGGTCACCCGCCCACGGTTGCCGTCGTCGTCGAGATCGACTGTGGCGATGAGGCTGTCGCGGTTGCGAACCACGTAGAGCGTGTCGTCCTCCATCTCCATGCCGTCGCCGTTCTGAAGTGTCGCGCCGCCGAGGTCCACCTGCGTGACGGCCTTGGAGTCGCGGGCCACGCGGTACAGGTTGCCGGTGCTGGACTGCACGATCACCAACGCGTTGTCGTCGTCCGCCTCGACGATGCCGTTGGCGTTGAAGCCCTCGCCGTACGCGAACGGGGATCCGGTGAAGTCGACGAACGGCTCCAACTGGCCCTCACCGGTGGCGCTCGCCGGGATGCGCCACAGCGTGGGGTTGCGCGAGTCGGTGATGAAGGCGTCGCCGTTGTCGGCGATGACGACGTCGTTGAGGAAGGTGGCGTCCTGCCCGAGCCCGTTGGTGAACTTCCCGCGCAGTGCGCCGGACTCGGCGTCATAGATCCAGACGGTGCCGGTCGCACCGCCCGCCACGACGAGGGTGTTCTCGTCGTCGTCCCCGTCGACGTCCAGTCCCGCCGCGCCGGTGCGACCGTCCTGTCCACCGGGCAGGAACGGTTCGACGGTGGTGTTGCCGACCGTGCCGCGGAAGATGGCGCCGTCGGAGGTCGACGAGACGTAGAAGGTGTCGTCGTCGGCGGTGATGCCCTCGGGGAACACGCCGGTTCCCGGCAACGTGTAGACGGTGGCGTTCGAGGACGTACTCGCCGCCGACGACGACGGAGCAGTGCTGGAGGACGCCGGAGCAGCGCTGGAGGACGCCGGCGTCGCCTGCCCCTCCTCGCTCGACGACGAGCAACTGGTCAGAACGAGGGCGGTGGCGCCGGCGAGGGCGACAGCGGCGGACAGTCTGGTGCGGTTCATGACTCCACCATGCCCCATTGGTCCGAAAAGCGAGGTCAGGCTGTGTGACGGTCCGAACGAGAGGTGTTGTCGATGGCGACCTCGAGGTACTCGCCGAGCTGCTCCTGCAGGTTGCGGTCGAGTGTGCGGCCGAGCAACGAATGCACGGAATCGACTGCGAGAGTGCGCATGATCTGCAACATCTCGGTGGCCCGGAGGACGTCGTCACCCTCGGGAATCCAACCCTCGCCGTAGCGGTCGACGATGTGACTCTTCACAGTCGAGATCATGTCCTTGGACATTCCGTCGACGGCCGCATGGAGCCGTTCGTGGATGTCCATGACCTCGCGGATCCCGAAGCCGTAGGTCGCGAGGGAGGTGAAGCCCTGCAACAGCTTCGGATCGGTGAACGTGCACCGGTCACCGTCGACACGCGCGAGTCCGTACTCCACGAGCCTGGACAGCTGGACGCCGTCAGGGTCGCCGAGCATCTCCCGCGCCTCGTCGACGGAGACCGACTGCACCTCGCCGGTCGTCGACCACGGCTCGGTGAGGGCGCGCTGCAGACCGAGAACCTCGGTGAGGTCCTTGCCGCTCTCCCAGCCGTCGATGAAGTCGCTGATGTGTGTGGTCGTGTAGCCGCGCTGGAGCAGGATGTCGATCAGTCGCAGCCGGGCGAGGTGCGAGTCGTCGTAGATGCCGACCCGCCCCCGCTTGCGCGGGGGCGGGAGCAGTCCACGTTCACGGTAGGCCCGGACGTTGCGCGAGGTCGTGCCCGCGGCATGAGCCAGTTCGTCGATGCGGTACTCGGTCATCGACTCACTCCTCCACTCGGCCGGACCTCCAGACTAACGCTCGGTCACACCGCGGCGACGACCTCGTCGACCGGTGCCGTCGCTGCCGCCGTCACCGCGTAGTCCGGCAACAGCACCGTCTCGAGCTGCTTGACGTACTGCGTGGCGAAGCCCGGGAACATCGTGGCGTTGAAACCGTCCTCGGTGAGGTACCAGCTCGAGCACCCCGAGTTCCACGTCGTCTTGGTCAGCCGCTGCTGCAGGTCCGCGTTGTACTCGGCCTGCACCGAGGCGCGGACGTCGAGCACGAAGTTCTGATTCACGGCGGTGGCGATGGCATCGACCAGGTAGTCGATCTGCGCCTCCATGTAGACCAGGGCGGAGCTGTGGCCGGGTCCGGAGTTGGGCCCGAACGTGAAGTACATGTTCGGGTACCCGGACACCGCGATCGACTTGTAGGCGTGAGCTCCCCGGCTCCACTCGTCGGCGAGGACGCGCCCGTCACGCCCGGTGATAGGGATCGGCGACCCGGTCTTGGAGACGTCGAACCCGGTGGCGAAGACGATCGCGTCGAACTGATGCTCGACTCCCTCGACCGTGCGGATTCCCTTCCCGGAGATCTGTGCGATGGGCCAGGTGACGAGCGTGCAGTTGTCCTTCTGCAGCGCCGGGTAGTACTTGCTGGTCATCAGCAGGCGCTTGCAGCCGGCGCGGAACTCCGGCGTCAGCTGGCGCCGCAGCCACGGATCCGGAACCTGACTGCGTAGGTGCAGCTTCGACACTCCCTCCACCACGCGCGTGAGCGGCGAGTTCCAGACGACCCCGAGGGCGACCGACTCGTGGCCCCAGAACCAGGCCTTGCGCGCGACGCTCTGACTGAAGGGCACGCGGCGGTAGATCTCGCGAGTCAGTCCGCGGGTGCGGAAGTTGGTGCGGGGCAGCACCCACCCCGGCGTGCGCTGGAAGACCTTGACCGACTCGGCGACCTTCACCAGCTCGGGAACGATCTGCACGCCGCTGGCTCCGGTGCCGACGACGGCGACCTTCTTGCCGGCGAAGTCGTAGTCGTGGTCCCACCGGGCGCTGTGGATCTTCGCTCCCGCGAAGGTCTCGACGCCGCGGATCTTGGGCAGGCTGACGTTCGCCAGCGGTCCCGACGCCATCACGATGGTGCGGGCGAGGACGGGTTCCCGGTCCTGGACCGAGATCTCCCAGAGCGACCGGGACTCGTGCCAGGTGACGTCCACGACGGTGTGACCGAACCGGAGGTAGCGGCTCAGCTCGAACTTCTCGACCATCGAGTCGATGTAGCCCAGGATCTCCGCACTCCCGGAGTAGGTGTGCGACCAGTCCGGATTGGGGGCGAAGCTGTACGAGTACAGGCGGGACGGAATATCGCAGGCTGCACCGGGATACGTGTTGTCACGCCAGGTCCCACCGGCACGTGTGCCGCGTTCGAGGATGGCGATGTCGCGAATCCCCCGTTGCTGAAGCCGGATCGCGGCACCGATGCCGGCAAATCCGCCTCCGATGATGGCGGTGGAGAGAATCTCGGTCATGCGACGGGCTCGTACGTGAGTTCCTTGGACCACGTGGGCTGCGGGCGCAGCAGCCGCTTCGGGTACTTGGCCGTCAGCGTCACCATCGAGTCGGCGAACTTGTGGTACGGGTGGTCGCGGTTGATGACGACGCTCCCGTGCCAGCTGATGAAGCGGTACATCGGCAGACGCTTCGGAAACTCGCTGCGTTCGCCCACCTTCTTGAAGCGCTTCATCGCGGTGTAGAGGCGCTCCTCGTCGACACCCATCTCGACGATGTTGTCCCGCATCTTGTTCAGCAGTGGGATGTACCGCAGGGTGCCGATGATGAGCGACGGATGCATCCAGGCGCCGATCGTCTCGACGAGAATGCGGCGCATCTTCGCGTGGCCCAGCAGATCGATGACCTCGAAGTCGACGGCGAGGTGCCGCGACTCGTCCGCGTTGATGCGCTTGAACACTTCCTGGCAGACCGGGTCGTCGATCTCGTCGACGATGAACTTGACCAGCGCACCGTCGAGCGCGACCTCGAGCATCGGGATGACGGTGCCCAGCACGGCGAGCGGCGTCTGATCCGAGTACTTGTCGAGCCAGTCGATGATCAGCTTGACGTTGACGTTCGGCTGCGGGATCTCGTCGTTCTCGAGCATGCCCCACCGACGCATCAGTGCCAGTTCGGCATTCGCGTGCTTCTGCTCCTCCGCGTGGAAGTAACGGTAGATCTCGCGCAGCGTCTCGGTGGGCGCCTTGCGTGCCATCGCGGCGAATCCGCGCGCGCCGACGTTCTCGATCCACATGAGATCGGACAGGAACGGCTTGAGCTTGGCGTGCTGCTCGGGCGGGATCATCTCGGCGCCGGGGGCGTCCCAGTCGATGTCCGCGAGGGACCACTGGCGGTCCTTGATCTTGTCCAGCATGGCGTCGAAGTCGAAGGCCATCGTCATACTCCTGTCGAGGCGGAAACAGTGGGAAGGGACTGTGGGGCGGGCTCGCCGGGGAGCAGGCGGTCGAGCAGCCCTGCTCCGCGGGTGTAGAGGGTGGGGAGGAGCCGTTTCGTCAGCCAGATGGCTTTCGCGTCGAGCTGGGGCACGACGTAGAGGCGGTTCCTGTCGTGTGCGTTCAGCGTGGTGACGGCGATCCGCTCGGGTGAGAAGCCGGTCCACCGCATCAACTTCTGCGCGAGTTCCGTGGAGCGTTCGGTGATGCGACCGTCGACCGCGACGTTGGTCTTGACGAAGGTCGGGCACAGCACGGTCACGTGGACACCCGACCCGGACAGTTCCGCCGCCAGAGTCTCGGACAGCGACATGACGCCCGCCTTGCCGACGTTGTACGGCCCCATCGTCGGTGCCGCCGCGAATCCCGCGGCGGAAGCCACGTTGATGATGCCGCCGCGACCCGCGGTACGGAGCAGCGGAACGAACGTCTCGCAGCCGTGGACCACTCCCCACAGGTTGATGCCGAGCGCCCAGTTCCAGTCCTCGAACCCGATGTCGCCCACCGGCTTGCCACCGATGCCGACGCCGGCGTTGTTGATCACGAGCGTCGGCGCGCCACCGAACTCGAGTTCGGCGAACAGCGCGAGATCCTCGACCTGCGACTGCACGGCGACGTCGCACTGGACGGCGAAGCCGGGGCCGTCGAGCATCCGCACCGTCTCCTCGGCGCGTTCGAGCGAGATGTCCGCGCAGACGACGCGGCCACCGCGGCGGGCGATCTCGAGCGCGAAGGCGCGGCCGATGCCACTGCCGGCGCCGGTGACCACGGCGTCCGCCCCGTGAGTGAGGCGTGGTCTGGATCGAGAGAACATCAGTGTCTCGTCTCTGTTCGATGGAGGGCTGTCAGGGCATGTGCGGCGCGGGCGAGTGCCCGGTCCGCTTCCGGGCTGATGCGCGGCAGAGCCTGGAACACGTGCATCTGGTCGGGCCAGATCTCGAGCGTGCAGGTGCCACCGGCATCGACCACCAGATCGCGCAGGTGCTCGGCGTCGGCGACGAGCATCTCCGCACCGCCGGCCTGAACCACGAAGTGCGGCAGTGCCGTTCCCGCCTCGACCGCGAGTCGTAGGCGCCGCCCGTCGGGATCCTCGCCGCGTGTGTAGAGCGCGGTGAGTGCCCGCGCCGCCGCTGCGGAGATCATCGGGTCGCGACGGATGCGCTCCCGGTTCTGCGCGAGGGTGAAGGTCAGATCGATCAACGGCGAGAACAGGAGGACCGCACTCGGCTGCGGAACCGATCGTCGGGCGTTGTCCAGCACCAGGTCCAGCGCGAGGTGACCGCCCGCCGAGTCACCGGCCACGACGACCGACTCGGGTGCGTGGCCGCTCGACAGCAGCCACCGGTACGCCCGCTCGACGTCGTCGGCTGCGGCGGGGAAAGGGAACTCCGGGGCGAGTCGGTAGTCGACCACGAAGACCGGACGCTGCATCGCGCGGGAGAGCCGCGACGCCAGGCCGCGGTGCGTCCGTGCGGAACAGATCGCATACGCGCTGCCGTGCAGATAGAGGATCGGGCCGGCGGTGTCCACGGAACCGTCCCCACCCTCGACCGGCCTCCGGCCTGCCCCATCTTCGACCGGCCTCCGGCCTGCCCCATCTTCGACCGGCCTCCGGCCTGCCCCATCTTCGACCGGCCTCCGGCCTGCCCGCGCGTCGACCCACTCCCCGACCACACCGTCCTCGCGCACGGTGCGGACGACCGTGCCGCGTGCGACTCCGCCGCAGGCGCGCATGGCGACCTCGACGAGGACGCGGGCGACGCGTTCGCCGCCGCGTCCGAACGGCAACCGGGACGCGACGGGTCGCAACGTCGACTGCGTGGCTCGGGCCGCGGCGCGGGACCGCAGGGACCCCCGCTCGGGGATCGGACGCGTCGATGTCATGCCGGAAGCGTCACGGATGACTGTGCCATTTGTCAATGGCCTATAGTTCAATGAAACAATCTTCGGTGTAGTCCGGAGTGCCGGACACACCCGGCCGACGAGGGGAAGACATCGTGGCGATCGACTCCGCGGACACCGCCGTCCGCACACTCCGACTGCAGGTCGACGAGGTGATCCGCGAGACGGCGGACGCGGTGACGTTGGTCCTGTCCACCGCCGACGGCGAGGCCCTGCGCTACCGCCCGGGCCAGTTCCTCACGGTCGAGATTCCTCTGAGCGACGGCGGTTCCGCCGCACGGTGCTACTCGTTGTCGAGCAGTCCCGACACCGGCGAGCGCCCCGCGATCTCCGTCAAGCGCACCGCGGGCGGCCTCGGGTCGAACTGGCTGTGCGACACCGCGGCGGCAGGATCCGCACTGACGACGCTGGCTCCCGCGGGCACCTTCGTTCCCGCGCGATGGGATCGCCCGCTCGTCCTGGTCGCCGCCGGCAGCGGCATCACGCCCGTGATGTCCATCCTGAAGACCGCGTTGGCGTCGCACGACGGACGGGTCGTGTTGTTCTACGCGAACAGAGACCCGGACTCGGTCATGTTCGCCGCCACCCTCGACGATCTGCAGCAGCGACATCCGGACCGCCTCACGGTGCGGCACTGGCACGAGTCGGCGTCGGGCCTGCCCACTGCCACCGGTCTCACCGACGCCGTCTCCGGCATCGCCGACGCCGACGCGTACCTCTGCGGGCCGGGGCCGTTCATGGAGGTGGCGCAGCAGGGGCTCCTCGCGGCGGGGATGTCGCCCGAGAACATCCACCGTGAGGTGTTCACGTCGATCACCACCGACCCGTTCCACACCACCCTCGTCGAGACGTCCTCGGCCACGGGCGTTCCCGTGTCCGCGGAGGTCGAGGGCGACGATCACTCGTTCCACTGCGCACCCGACACCGTGCTGCTCGACGCCATGCTCGCCGAGGGAATCGACGCCCCGTTCGTGTGCCGCGAGGGCAACTGCGGCGCCTGCGCGTTCACTCTCGTCAGCGGTGACGTGCACATGCGCGTCAACGACACGCTGGATCAGTACGAGCTCGATCGGGGAGTGCGCCTGGCGTGCCAGTCGGTGCCCGTGTCCGACGCTCTCACCATCCGCATCGACTGACCGACCGAATCCCTGACACCACAGCCGCACCAGGAGACCTCATGCCCGTCATCACCAAGCACGTCGAGATCGCCGCACCGGCGTCGGCGACCTTCGACTACCTGTCCTCGTACGAGAACGTGCCGGACTGGATGTTCGGCGTCACCTCGTTCGTCCCCGTCGGACCGGTGTCGCGCGGCACCGGTGACCGCTTCGACGCCGAGATGAAGCTGGGACCCAAAGCTCTGCACTCCACGGTGGACATCGTCGAGTGGGTCGACGGTTCCGTCATCGCGTTGTCGTCGGTGAAGGGTTTCGAGACCAGTTCTCGCTGGGTGGTCACCCCCGTGGACGACGGACACTGCGTCGCCGACGTCGAGTTCCGCTACGAGTTCCCCGGCGGGTTCACGGGCAAGGCACTCGCGAAGGTGGTCGAACCCTTCATCAACCAGGGAATCTCCGTCACCGATCGGACCCTGCGCTCCCGGTTGGAGTCGCCGCGCAGCACCTAGACTCACCCGGTGACCACGAAGGACCAGCGAGGACGCATTGCCACCGCACTGTGGCGGTGGTGTTCCCGCTTCGAGCCGATCGGCCTCGTCGTCGGACTGGTCTTCTACTGCTGGTCGATGTCCCCGTCGCTTCTCCCCCGACCGTGGTACCTGCAGGCCGTCGCCACAGGCCTCTCGGTCGCGTGCGGTTACGGCGTCGGCGTTCTCGTCGTGTGGGGCGTCCGGCGGATGGAGCTCACTCGCGAGTGGCCCGAACGACTGAGGCGGTGGGGCTGGTACGCGATCGGCGCCGCCGCAGTCGTCGTGCTCCCGCTGTTCCTCGTCCTCGGGGCGTGGTGGCAGAACATCTCCCGCGAACTCGTGGGCATCGAGCCGAGCCAGTCGTGGGACTACGCCGGAGTCTTCGTCGTCGCCGCGATCGTCGTCGTCCTGGTGATCACGCTGGCACGCGGAATCCGCCGCGTCACCGACCTTCTCATCGCACTGATCGGTCGTGTTCTCCCGCCGCCCGTCTCGCGCGGTCTCGCCGTCGTCGCCGTCGGTGTGGTGCTGGTGTTCGCCGTCGAGGGGCTCCTTGCCACCGGGATCTCACGCATCTCCAACGGGTCCGCCGCTGCGGCCGACACCGGGAGCGCCGAGGGCGTGGAACGACCGTCGGCTCCCGAACGCTCGGGCTCGCCCGAGTCGAACGAGGAGTGGGACACCTTGGGCCGCGAGGGGCGCACCTTCGTCGCGGGCGGCCCGACGTCGGGCGAGATTGCATCCGTGACGGGACGGCCCGCCCTCACCCCGATCCGGGTCTATGCGGGACGCAAGTCCGTCGACGCCGACGGGCTCGGCCTCGGCCGGGACACCGTCGACTCGCTCGCCGACCGACTCGTCGCCGAACTGGACCGAACCGGCGCCTTCGATCGCGAGTACCTGGCGATCGCGACGACCACCGGTCGAGGGTGGGTCAACGCGTCCGTCGCGTCCTCACTCGAGTACCTCGCCGGCGGCGACACGGCGATCGCGGCGGTCCAGTACTCGTACCTGCCCAGTCCGTTGGCGTTCCTCGCCGATCGCGACACCCCGCTCATCGCGGGCCGCGCCGTCTTCGAGGCCGTCTACCAGCGCGTGCAGGACCGTCCCGAGAACGACCGCCCGAAGCTACTCACGTTCGGTGAATCGCTCGGGTCGTACGGCGGCCAGGACGCCTTCTCCGGAGTGCAGGACATGCTGGCGCGCACGGACGGCGCGCTGTGGGTGGGGACGCCCAACTTCTCCGAGCAGTGGTCGCGTGTCACCGACTCACGGGACCCGGGCAGCCCCGAGAACCTGCCCGTGATCTACGGCGGGCAGAACGTCCGCTTCGCCGCGGAGCCGTCCGATCTCGACGCACCCGGTCTGGTGGACTGGGAGAGCCCGCGCATCGTGTACTGGCAGCACCCGAGCGATCCGATCGTATGGTGGTCGTTCGACCTGCTGTTCGGCAAGCCGGACTGGCTCCGGGAGCCGCGCGGCGTCGACGTCGACAAGGGGATGACGTGGATCCCTCTCGTCACCTTCTGGCAGGTGACGCTCGACATGGCGCTCGCCGCCGAGGTGCCGGAAGGCCACGGTCACGCCTACGGCGCCGATGCGGCCTCCATGTGGGCGCCCATTCTGAACGTCGACGACTCAGAGCTGGTGGACCGCGTCACCGACGCGATGCGGTGACTCCCTGAGCGCGCTCGCGCGGACCCACCACGCGAGCGAGATCAGCGCGATCACCTCCACGACGACGAGAATCCGTTCGACGTGGCCGAGGGTGACGACGCGGTACCACGGTGTCGAGGTGGTCATGCCGACGAGCAACGCGTACCCGATGGGCGCGATGGCCACGACGGACAGCACACCCAGCACGAACGTCCGTCGGGCGTGACGGGCCCACTCGCTCGACCGGATCCACGGCGCGGCGAAGGCGATCACCGCCACCGGGATGCTGACGAACGCGACCGCGGCGCCCGCGCGGTGCACCGCGCCGCCGAGGCCGAGCGTCGCGTCGTTGCTCCAGTCCTGCTTCGGCACGGCGACGACTGCGATCAGGCCGACGGTCCACAGGGTCATCGCGACAGCGGCGACAGACGACGGCTGCGCGAGGCCCTGACGCACCGCCGCGACGAGGACCGCGGCAGACCCGACGGCGAGGAGCAGCACCCCGGCCGTGAACACCCACTGCTGCGCGCCCAACCCGTACTCGCTGATGGTGCGGCGCAGATGCGACGGCGACCCGAGTGCGGTGACGACATCGAGGACGACGACCGTCGCGGCGCCGAGCAGGATGGAGAGAAGCCCGAGGGAGGCGAGGCGGGTCTGCACAGGGTCCTTTCGGCAGCGGATCTACGACTCCACTGTGCCTGACGGTGAACCGGACACGGCGACCGTCAGGAGACGCCCACGCGCGCGGGCGATCCGGTCGAGGCACGAATCCCGCCCGGCCGGATCCGTCATCTCCCGTCTGCACGCCTCGTCGAGGAGGTCGAGGTGGTACCGGACGCGGTCGATCGACGCGGTGTCGGTCGCTGCCGCACCGAGCCGCTCGGCCAACCGGATACCGGCAGCGACCACCATGGGGCTCGCCATCGCGTAGATCCGTACCGCGCCGAGCGCATGGTCGATCAGGTCGACCACGGGCACCCGACGCAGAACGATGCGTACCGTTCCGGCATCGTCGGTCCGGGCACCGCACGGCGGCGGACGGCCGACGAGAGTCACCATCCCGACGGACAGATCGTCGAGAGCGTTGCGCGCCGTGTACGGATCGTTCGTACCCGAGGACAGAGCCCGCACCGCCATCTCGGCCAGCTGCTCGACGGCGAACTCGATGTCGTGCTGCGGAGTCCGTTCGTCGCCGATCTCGACCGCGGACTCGATCTCTCGCAGGTGCGACGCGGAGGCGGATCCGCTCCACCGTCGTGACTCCGCGATGGCGTCTCCCTCGATCACGTGCTCGCCCGGTCTGCAGAGCAGAACCACGACAGCGTCGTCGGCGACGGCCGAGGACAACGCCGCGTCCTCGTCCACGTCGACGACGACTCCGGAACGCGGAGCACGGACCGCGTCGACGTGGTCGGGCAGCGTCACCTCGGCATCCGACGCCGCGTCGGCCGGCGGCTCCGTCGGGTAGAGCTCGTCGACGGCTGCGGAGAGTTCGTCCCGAACCCGCGAGGACAGCGTCGCCACCTGGATCGACTGGGCGATGTGGTGGATGAAGTACACCAGGACACCCACGTCGAGCACCGCGAGGAGCACGGCGACGTTCACCGCGATGTCGGGCACGAAGACGTCGCCGTCCGAGTCGAGCGACCGGATCGAGCGCAGCACCATCAGTGCGTAGAGGAAGGTCGCTCCGAAGATGCCGAGCACCACCTGGTTCCCGCGGTCCGCCATGAAGTTCCGCACCAGTCGCGGGCCGTAGGTCGAACTGGCCGTCGCGAGCACCGAGATGGTGATGGAGAAGGACGTCGCCGCCACCCCGAGCATCGACCCGCCGATGGCGCCGAGGATGTCCCGGCTGCCACTCGCGCCCACGTGATAGAGCAGCGACCCGCCGATCCCGATGCCCCGATCGAGAAGCCACCGATCCAGGGCGACCAGGAGTTGAGCGAGGACGACGGCGACGACGCCCAGGACCGCAGGAACGAACCAGAACGTGCCCTGCAGCCGTACCCACCGTCGTCTCATGGGTTCATGGTGCCCTGACGGTGGGTCGACGTGTCAGACCACCGCGATCGCGTCGATCTCGACGAGCATCTCCTCGCGCGGGAGTCCCGTGAAGACCGTTGTGCGACTGGGCAGGACGTCACCCTTCGTGTGTTCGAGGACGAATGCGCCGTACGCCTCGTTCATGACGGCGAAGTCCTCACGCTTCGTCAGGTACACCCGCAGCATCACGACGTCGTCGAAAGTCGCACCACTCGCCTCGACGATGGCCTTGACGTTGGTCAGCGTTCGCGTGGTCTGCGCCGCGACGTCGCCGGGGTACAGGTACTCGTTGGTCGCCGGGTCGACGGGTCCCTGCCCGGACACCTGGACGAACGGGCCCTTGCGCACCCCCTGCGAGAAGGTGTGGGCGGGTGCAGGCGCGTCGGTCGTGAGGACGGCGATCTTGTCGGTCATGCGGGTTCCTTCGTCGGGGTCGGACTCCAGCCGAGTTCGGCGGAGATGGTCTCGGCCACCGCGCGCACCTGCGGCAGGGTGCCGAGGACGCGGGCGTGGTCCAGCAGCATGTCGGGCACGGACATCGACACCGCGGCGACGATCGAGCCGGTTCCGTCGCGCACCGGCACGCCGATGCAGTTGACGAACGACTCGTGTTCCTCGTGGTCCTCGGCGTATCCCTGACGGGTCACCAGGGCCAGTTCCTCGAGGTAGCGCTCGGGCGTGTCGATGGTGCGGTCGGTGAAGCGGGTGTACTCGATGCGATGGGCGACGCGGACCTGCTCGTCCGCAGGCAGCCCGGAGATCAGGATCTTTCCGACGGCGGTGCAGTGCAACGGGGCCGGGCGTCCGACACGGGAGTACATCCGCACGCTCTGGGTGGCGTCGAACTTGTCGATGTAGACGGCCTCCCCCGACTCGTAGGTGGCGAGGTGGATCGTCTGCTTGGTCTCCGCGTTCAGTGTCGCGAGGTACGGCCGCGCCAACGTCCGGATGTCGCGCTGCTCCAACGACCGATTGGACAGTTCGAAGAGCGTCGACCCCAGGCGATACCGGTGTTCGTGGTCGTGCTGGACGAACCGCTCCGCCTCCATCGCCCGCAGCAGTCGCAGGACCGTGGTCTTGTGCACGTCGAGGTGGGCAGCCAACTCGTCCAGTGATCGCGGACCGTCGGCCAGCACCCGAAGCAGGGTGAGCGCGCGGGACACACTCTGACTCATACGGCGATTCCCCTCTCGGCGTCGTAGTCGATGGTCGACCACTTCTCGTCCGAGGATGTCACCAGTGCGTCGAGACGGTGCAGCGGAAGCAGATGGGCCGCGTCGCCGTGCGCGGTGAGAGCGCCGGCCGCGCACAGGTGCCCCAGCCTGATCGCACGCTGCTGATCGTCGCCGCGGAGGACACCGGCCAGGTAGCCACCGGCGAACGCGTCTCCCGCACCGATCTTCTCGACCACCGACAACCGCAGGGCCGGGACGTCGACACGCTCGGCGCCGTCGAATCCCACGACCACGTGGGCGTCGTTCTTGATCACCAGGCGGCGCGGCTCGGGGAACAGGCCACGCAGCGCATCGGGGTCTCCGGTGCCGAACACCGCGTGCGCTTCGTCGGCGCCCATCAGCACGATGTCACTGCGTCGGACCTGTTCTCCGAGAACCACATCGGCACTCTCGGCGGTCCAGAGTCGGGGACGGTGATTGAGGTCGAAACTCAGCAGACCGGGCGACGATGCCAGTGCGGACGCAGCGTCGCGCGCGGTGTCCGACAGGGCGAGCGTGATGCCGCTGACGTGGACGAGGTCGGCAGCCGTGAGCACCGGTGTCGCCCCGACGATGTCGTCGACACACAGCGCACTGGCGGCGGAACCGCTGCGGAAGTAGGTCATTCGGCTCTCCCCGGCGGGTAGATCCGACGCGTGACCGCTGCCCGAACCACGCTCCTTGACGTACATCCCGGTGGTGCGGGTCTGGTCGACGATCACCGCCGACGTGTCCACCCCACTCGCGCGCATCGTTTCCATCAGGTAGCGGCCGAAGCCGTCGTCACCGACGCGCGAGAGCCAGGACGCCTCGACGTCCAACTGGGCGAGGACCCGCGCGACGTTGGCCTCGGCTCCCCCGGCCGACCGCTCGAACGTGTCCGAGTGCTCGAGGGGGCCGGGCTGCGCGACCATGACGACGAGTCCCTCACCGACACACACCACCCGTGGAGTCGCCGCGCCGGGTGATCTCACATCAATTCCCTTCGATGTCTTGCGAGTTGTCCCTGTTCGTTGCAGACTAACGACACCGAACACAGTTTGCAATCAGCGTTGCAACATACGCAACGCTACAGCGCCGTATCCGGCGCAGGAGGATTCGATGATCGACAAGGCCGCCGTCGAGGCGCTGCACGACCGCACTCTCGGCCCCGAGTACAAGTCCGTCCCACCCGCCGCGTGGGGCCTCACCGTGCGCGACTACCTGGCGACGGCGCCCACTCTCGCCGAGTTCGCGACCCCTGTCGTCACGCTGGATCGCCGCCACCTCACGTCGAACATCGATGTGATGGCGCGGTGGGCCGATGCGGCCGGCATGCGTCTGGCACCGCACGGCAAGACCACGATGGCGCCGCAGCTGTGGGCCGAGCAGCTCGAGGCGGGCAGTTGGGGAATCACCCTCGCCACCGGGTGGCAGGTGCAGCTCGCTCGCGCGTTCGGCGTGCAGCGCATCCTTCTCGCCAATGCCCTGATCGACCCGGTGACGCTCCGTTGGATCTCGGCGGACCTCGACGCCCACGACGACGTCGAGTTCGTCTGCTGGGCAGACAGTGTCGACACCGTGGCACGCATGACGGAGATCCTGGGCGCCGTGACACGACCGATCCCGGTGATCGTCGAACTCGGTGGGCCGC
Source organism: Rhodococcus sp. NBC_00294 (assembly GCF_036163995.1). Lineage (NCBI taxonomy): Bacteria > Bacillati > Actinomycetota > Actinomycetes > Mycobacteriales > Nocardiaceae > Rhodococcus > Rhodococcus sp. NBC_00294. The sequence goes on along the minus strand of NZ_CP108043.1, from coordinate 2,025,645 downwards.
ACGGCCGCACCGGGGCACGCAGTGTGGACGAGGCGCGACGCGTCGCGGCCGCGATCTCCTCGTCGCCGTCGGTGACCCTCGCGGGCGTGGGCGGATACGAGGGCGCGCTGGCCCACGACCGCACACCCGCCGGTCTGGACGCCGTACGCGCCTACCTCGACGAGGTCGCCGCCCTGCACGCCGGTCTCGCCGCCGACGGCCTGTACGAGGGACGGGCGATCGTCACCGCGGGCGGGAGCGCCTACCAGGACCTGGTGGTCGAGCGGCTCTCGTCGGTCGTCGACGAGCACACAGCCGTCGTGCTGCGCTCGGGCGCCTACGTGGTGCACGACGACGGCTTCTACGCCGACATCTCCCCGCTCATCGCCTCCCGCGTCGGCGAGGAGCACCTGTCCTCCGCGATGCACGGCTGGGCGCGGGTGGTGTCGCGTCCGGAACCCGAACTCGCACTGCTCGATGCGGGCAAGCGTGACTTCCCGTTCGACGAGGGGCTGCCGACACCGCAGCGCATCGGCGGCCGGGACGCGGAAGCGGGGCACCATATCTCGGCGCTCAACGATCAGCACGCCTTCCTCCGGACGCCGGGCACGGCCCGCGACGACGTTCCCGTCGGGACGGTCGCACGGCTCGGCCTGTCGCATCCCTGCACGGCGTTCGACAAGTGGCGTCTGCTTCCGGTCGTCGACGACGCCGACGCGGCGAACCCGCGCATCGTCGACCTGATCCACACCTTCTTCTGATCATGGCGGACATCCTCATTCGCGGCGGTGACGTCGTCGACGGCACCGGGTCCGACCGAGTCCGCGCCGACGTTCTCGTCGACGACGGACGCATCACGCGGGTCGCGGCACCGGGCACCGTCGCCGACGCGCGGATCGTCGTCGACGTGCCTCGGGGCCACGTCGTCGCACCGGGTTTCATCGACATGCACGCCCACTCCGACCTCGGACTGCTGACCGCGCCCGGACACGTTCCGAAGATCACCCAGGGCGTCACCACCGAGGTGCTGGGTCAGGACGGGCTCTCCTACGCACCCGTCACCGACGAGACGCTCGCGGTCATCCGCCGTCAGATCTCCGGATGGAACGGCAATCCCACCGATCTCGACATCACGTGGCGCTCGGTCGCCGAGTATCTGGACCGGCTCGACCGGGGCATCACCCCCAACGCCGCGTACCTGGTGCCGCAGGGAACGTTGCGCTATCTGGCCGTCGGACCGGATCAGCGTCCCGCCACCGCTGCCGAGATCGAGCACATGCGAGAGCTGTTGGCACAAGGCATGTCCGAGGGCGCCGTCGGCATGTCGAGCGGACTGACCTACACGCCCGGGATGTACGCCGACACGGGCGAACTGCGTGCGCTGTGCGAGGTCGTCGCCGAGTTCGGCGGCTTCTACGCTCCGCACACTCGCTCCTACGGCAAGAACGCTCTCGGCGCGTATCGGGAGATGATCGACCTCTCCCGTGAGACCGGCTGCGCTCTGCACCTGACCCACGCCACCATGAACTTCGGCGAGAACAAGGGCCGTGCCGGCGAGTTCCTCGACATGGTCGACGCCGCGATCGACGACGGGTGCGACATCACGCTCGACACCTATCCCTACCTGCCCGGCGCCACCACCCTGTCCGCGCTGCTGCCCAGCTGGGCGATGTCCGGCGGACCCGACGCGGCGCTGGGCCGTCTCGACGATCCAGACGTGCGGCGCCGCATCACCGACGACGTGAATCGCTACGGCTCGGACGGATGCCACGGCGTCACCGTGGAATGGGAGACGATCCAGCTCAGCGGCGTCGCGAACGCGGATCTCGACCCCTACGTCGGGAAGACCGTCCTCGAGATCGCGACCGAGGAGGACCGCGCTCCCGTCGACGTGTTCTTCGACGTGCTCCAGCGGGATGCGTTGAGCACCACCATCCTGCAGCACGTCGGGCACGAGGAGAACGTGCGCGCCATCATGGTGCATCCCCATCACATGGGCGGCAGCGACGCGATCCTGGTGGGCGAGCGTCCGCACCCGCGGGCCTGGGGCACGTTCCCGCGCTACCTCGGCCATTACGTGCGGGACGAGGGCCTGATGTCTCTGGAGGACTGCGTCCATCACCTCACGGGACGGCCCGGTGCACGACTCGGTCTCGTCGACCGTGGCCTCGTCCGCGAGGGCCACGCGGCGGATCTCGTGGTCTTCGATCCGGCCACCGTCCGGGACACCGCCACCTTCGACCACCCCAAGCAGCAGGCCGTCGGCATCGCGCACGTTCTCGTCAACGGCTCCTTTGCCGTGCGCGACGGCGTCCCCACCGGAACACTCGCCGGCCGCTCCCTCCGCCGCACCTCTCACGGAAGAACCTCATGACGACCCGTTTCGATGATGCACTTGCGACGATTCTCGAGGACCGCGCGCTGGTGGTGGTCCGCGCCCCGTCCATTCCCGACCCCGCCGCGTTGGCCGACGCCCTCGTCGCCGGCGGACTGCGCGCCGTCGAGCTGACCTTCACCACACCGAACGTGCTGGACTGCCTGCGCGCCGCGTCGTCGTCCGGTGCCGTGATGGGTGCGGGCACCGTGATGACGGGTGATCAGGCGCGCGCCGCCATCGACGCGGGTGCACGCTTCCTCGTCACTCCCGGACTGCGTCCCGACGTCGCCGCGGTGGCGCACGAACGGGACGTGCCCGTCATGATGGGCGCGCTCACGCCCACCGAGATCATGGCGGCGCTCGATCTGGGTGCTGCCGCGGTGAAGGTGTTCCCCGCGAAGCTGTTCGGCCCCAGCTACTTCGGTGATCTTCGCGGACCGTTCCCCGACGTCCCCCTCGTTCCGTCCGGCGGCGTCAATGCCGACAATGCCGCCGACTACCTCGCCCGCGGCGCCGTCGCCGTCACCGCGGGCACCGACGTCGTTCCACCGGCCGCGGTCGCGGCGGGACTCTGGGACGACATCACCGCCCGCGCCACCTCGTTCGTCCACTCACTCTCCCGCTGACTCTCCACATACTTCGAAAGGCAACCTCATGGGTTCCGTCGTCGACTGGTTGAGGACGTCCACTCCCGGACTCCTCGTTCTGTGCGGTATCGCGATCGCGGTCCTGCTCGTCGTCATCATCAAGGTCAAGCTCGAACCGTTCATCGCCCTCCTCATCGTCGGCCTGGGACTCGCGGTCGCAGCTGGACTCCCGGTGTCGCAGATCGTGGGTACCGCCATCAAGAGCGGCGACTCGATTCTCGAGACGGGCTTCGGCGGCATCCTCGGCCACATCGCCGTCATCATCGGACTGGGCACCGTTCTCGGCGCCATCCTCGAGAGGTCCGGTGGTGCGCAGGCACTCACCGCCAAGCTCCTCGGCGTCTTCGGTGATCGCGGCGCACCCATCGCGATGGGTCTGCTCGGCCTCATCTTCGGCATCCCCGTCTTCTTCGACATCGGCATCTTCGTTCTCGCCCCGCTCGTCTACGTCGCGGCGCGACAAGGCGGAAAGTCGTTGGTGTTGTATGCACTTCCGATGCTCGCGGGCCTGTCGATGACGCACGCGTTCCTGCCTCCGCACCCCGGCCCCGTCGCTCTGGGCGGCCTGCTCGAGGTCAACCTGGGCTGGCTGATTCTCATGGGCTTCATCTGCGGCATCCCCGGTTTCATCGCGGCAGGTCTCGTGTGGGGCAGCTACATCGGCAAGCGCATCATCGTCGAGGTGCCCGAGGACTTCGTCAACGATGCCGACGACGACGGACCGCACACGTCGGGTGGCACCGCCGTCGAGACGAAGCGTCCCGTGGTCACCACTCCCCCGTCCGTCGCGACCATCGGCGCCATCATCGCGGTGCCCCTGGTGCTCATCCTCGGCGCCACGTTCGGCACCATTCTGCTCGACGAGGGCAACCTGCTCCAGGTCCTCACGTTCTTCGGCACCCCCGCGGTCGCTCTGCTCATCGCGGTGCTCATCGCGTTCTACGTCCTGGGCATCCGCCGCGGTTCGACGGTGCAGGAGTTGTCCACTCTCACCGGCGAATCGCTCCGCCCGGTCGGCATGCTGCTCCTCGTCGTCGGGGCCGGCGCGTTCTTCGGCAAGGTCATCTCGGCCACCGGCATCGGCACCGCACTCGCGGACACCATGTCCGCGGCGGGACTGCCGATCATCGTGCTCGCCTACATCATCAGTTGCGCTTTGCGCATCGCGCAGGGGTCGGCCACCGTCGCCATCGTCACGACCGGTGGCATCGTCGGACCGCTCGTCGCGGCGCAGGACTACTCGCAGATGTCGGTCGCGCTCATCGCCATGGCCATCGCTGCCGGCTCCATCATCCTGAGCCACGTCAACGACGGCGGGTTCTGGATCATCGCCAAGTTCTTCAACCTCACCGTCAAGCAGACGCTGCAGACGTGGACCGTGTTGGAGACCGTGCTGTCGGTGGTCAGCTTCGCCGTGGCAGGGGTGTTGTTCGCGATCGTAAGCTGACGATCATGCCCACTTTCGTGACGGACGACGACGTGACCCTGAGCTACCTCGACGAGGGCAGCGGTCCCGTCGTCGTCCTGGTCGCCGGGTTCGGCGCTCCGGCGACCACGTGGGTGTTCCAACAGGATGCGCTCGTGCGGGCCGGGTATCGCGTGCTCGCGCTCGACCGGCGCGGCCACGGCGACTCCGAGGCACCCGATCACGGCGCCACCATGGCGCGGCACGGCCGGGACCTCGACAACTTCCTCACCGCGGTGGGCGTCGAGACTGCCGTGCTGATGGGTGGCTCCATGGGCGCGAGCACCGTCTGGTCCTACATCCGTACGACCGGGACGTCGAGGGTCCGCGGTGTCGTCTCCGTCGATCAGACGCCGAAGATGATCAACGACGCGTCGTGGCCGCACGGCTTCTACGGTCTGACCGACGACACCGTCGACGGGTTCTTCGCGAAGGGCATTCCCGCCACGGGACACGGACCCTCGACATTCGCCTCGCTCCTCCCCGTCGCGAAACTGATTCTGCGCCTGCGGTCGATGCCCAGAATGGTGTCGTCCGAGACACCGCCCATGAGAGCACTTCTCGACGACCACGCCCGCCAGGACTGGCGCGCGGACATCCGGGCCGCGGACGTACCGATCCTCATGATCGCGGGACGGAACAGTCAGTTCTGGCCCTCGGACCACGCAGTGGTCACCGCGCGCGACACCGCGCAGGGTCAGGTCGCGCTGATCGACAGCGGCCACGCCGCGAACATGGACCGTCCACGTGAGGTGAACGAGGCCGTGCTGACCTTCCTGCGCGGCATCGGGTACTGACTGTCGTCTGCGCGACGGACAGTGGAGATGCCCGTCGTCTGATTGCATGGACCGGTCACAGTCCGCAGATGGTGAGGTCTGCGAAGCATGCCCCCGACGTCGGGGTCCCCCGAAGTCGTGGCTACCGAGCTGGCCGGAACAAAACGTACGGTCCTCCCAGAACAGCAGCGCAGCGCTGCTGCGCCGAGCAGGGGGACCGATACAGATGCAGGCAATGATGACCGACGACGACATCGTGAGACCGGCCCTCAGCGTGCGGGAGGTGGAGGTCCTGCGGGCGTGGATCATCAGCGACTCGAAGGGCACCGTCGCACGGTCGCTCTTCATCTCCCCCGCCACGGTCAACACCCACATCGCGCGCATTCGCGAGAAGTACGAGGCGGTAGGGCGGTCGGCAGGGTCGAAGGCTGCACTCGTCGCCAGAGCACTGCAGGACGGTCACGTGGGGTTGGACGAGCTGTAGGCCTGGCGCATCTGCTCCGCTCACGCCACCTATCGGCGGGATCCCGCGCGACAGGGCGTCGAGAGGAGCAGAAACTCCACCGCTCAGACCACGACGATCGTGACCCCGGCGTCGCGGAAGGGCTGCACCTGTTCCTCGGTCGCGCCGGCATCCGTGACCAGGGTGACGCCCTCGGGCAGTGGCGCCCAGGCATGGAACGGACGCTGACCCAGCTTCGCCGCGTGCGCGAGCACGTAGACCGTGCCGGCGCGTTCGATCATCAACTCCTTGAGCCGGGTCTGCTCGAGCTCGGCCTCGCAGATGCCGCGGTCGGCGGTGACCGCGTCCGCACCGAGGAAGGCGCGGTCGAAGGACACGCGAGCCAACGACGCCTCGGCGAGCGGCCCGACGAAGCCCTGCGACAGGTGACGCAACGTACCGCCCAGGCACTCGACGCGGACGTCGTCGGCATCCGCCAGCGCCTCGAGCGCAGTGAGACCCGCGGCGATGACCGTGAGGCCCGTCGAGTCACGGAGGTACTCCCCCATGGCACCGACGGTGGTGCCGGCGTCGAGAAGCACCGTCTCGCCCGGGCGCACCTCTCCCGCAGCCCACTTCGCGATCGAACGCTTGGCGTCGAAGCCCTCGACGGCACGCTGTCGCAGCGACGACTCGGGGTGCGGATCGAGCGCGATCGCGCCCCCGTACGTGCGCGCGAGAAGTCCCTCGGCGGTCAGCTGCGATAGATCCCGACGAATGGTCGAAGCCGTCACGCCGAACTGCGCCGACAGATCCTCCACGCTCGCCAGACCACTCGTCTTGGCCAGTCGGACGATCTCCGCGCGCCGCGCCTGTGACTCCCTGAGCGCCATACCCGAAACCTAGCCGACGTCGGCGGTACTGGTCGCCAGTTCGGCGGCCTGTCGCAGCGCTTCCACCATGCTGCCGGCCTCGGCGATACCCTTGCCCGCGATGTCGAACGCGGTGCCGTGATCCACAGAGGTGCGGATGACGGGCAGTCCCACCGTAATGTTCACGCCGGCCTCGATGCCGAGAACCTTGACCGGTCCGTGGCCCTGGTCGTGGTACATCGCGACGATGAGGTCGTAGTCACCGCGACCCGCGAGGAAGAACGCGGTGTCCGCAGGCAGCGGTCCGACGGCGTCGATCCCGTCCGCCTGCAGCTTCTCGACGGCCGGGACGATCTTCTGATCCTCCTCGCCGTACCCGAACAGGCCGTTCTCGCCGGCGTGCGGGTTGATGCCGCACAGGCCGATCTTCGGGTTGCTGTTCCCCGATCGCACCAGCGCCTCGTACCCGCGGCGGACGGTGCGCTCGACGAGTCCCGGCTCGATCTTCGCGACGGCGTCGAGCAGTCCGATGTGGGTGGTCACGTGGATGACCTTGAGCTTGGGCGTCGAGAGCATCATCGACACCTCCTCGGTACCGGTGAGGTGCGCGAGCAGCTCGGTGTGACCGGGGAAGATGTGTCCGGCGGCGTGCAGCGCCTCCTTGTTGAGCGGCGCGGTGCAGATCGCCTGGACGTCACCGGCGACGGCCAGTTCGGCTGCGACACGGATGTATTCGTAGGCAGCATGTCCCGCCACTGCGGACAGCTCGCCCCAGGCCAGATCCGCGGGCAGCAACCCGAGGTCGATGACGTTGATGCGCCCGCTGGTGAACTCGGCATCAGCGATGCGCTCGATCGAGACGATGTCGCACTGCACACCCAGCACGTCGGCCGCGAGTCGCAGACGCGCCGCGTCACCGATGACGACGGGCTTGCACCACCCCGCCACCTTGGCGTCGAGCACGGCGGGGACGATGACCTCGGGACCGATGCCCGCGCCGTCGCCCATCGTCAGGGCCACGACGGGCAGGTCGAGAGTCTGGAGATCGGTCGATGTCATGGCTGTGTCCTTCGGTCGGAGCGTGGTGTCCGGCGAGCCGCCGGTGAGGTAGGAGTGGATGGCGGACAGGCTGTCTCGGTCTCCGAAACTGCCCGGCCGCGTGACGACGCGTCGGCCCCGCGGGTCGACGGACACGACAGCGCCGTAGTGCACGTGCCCGAGTGGGCGCAGGGTGTCGATGCCGAGCGCGGTGATGACGGCACGTGCCGTCTCACCTCCGGTGAGCGCGAGGTCGACCGACAGTCCGTCGGTGCCCGCACGGACGTACTCGGCCAGGGCGACGGACAGGTCGCGGGTTCGTGCGACGTCCACGGAGCCGGTCACGGTGAGCGCGACCGAGCCGCCGCGCAGGGCGGAGGAGAGCGTGTGAGGATCGGCCCGTTCGGCGAGCAGGTCACCCGCGTCCACGGCCAGAAGTCGCACGCCGTCCTCGGCGAGACGACGAACCTGATCGACGGCCACCGAGGATGCGGTGCCCACGACGACGAGGACGGGATCGCCCGTGCGCGAGACGGAGCAAGGTGTCGCAGTATCACCGAGACCTCGGGCGACAGCCGCGGCGAGCGCCGAGGTGCCCACCAGGGCCACCTCGGGGCGGTCGGCCACTGCCGCCACCACCGCGTCGAGATCGGCATCGGACTCGACGTCGCACACGACGACACCGGTCGCGACCGAGAGCGCGTCGATAGTGACGAGCGGAGCATCGAGCAGGCGCGGCAACGACACCGGCGGCGCCTCGGATTCGGCATGCCAGAGGTCGGTGTCGGCGAGCGGCACTCCGTCGACGTGGAGTACGCCGTCGCGGACGAGCCGGTCCAGCAGTGGCAGACCGCCCGCGACGACCACCGGCCCGCGGGCCGACAGTGCGCGCACCGTGGCAGCGACGTTCCCGCGGAGAAGCGAGTCGATCTTCGCGAGCACGCGTGCGCCTGCGGGTACGGAACGCAGTGCGGAGAACACCAACGATTCCGCCCGCTCGTCAGCCATCGCCCGGGTATCGAGGTCCACGACAGACACTGTGGCGGGACCGATCACGGCGTCGAGGGTCAGAGACACGTCGGGCGTGCGGTCGAGGAACACCCCGGCCACCTCGGCGGCGCCGGAGAGGTCGTCGGCCAGTACGACGAGTGAGGTCATCGTCGCACCGCCCTTCCCTTTGTTGCGCGAACCACGCACACAACTGTAGCTGAGTTGCGTGTTTCGCGCAGGTAGTTCACAACGACGCTCCCGCGCACTGCACGATCGCCTGGCCGGTGATGTTGCGACCGAGAGGGCCGAGCAGGAAGCCGATGAGCCCCGCGACCTCCGACGGGCCGATGAAGGCTCCGAGGGGCGGGAGCTTGGGCGGAGTGTGCGAGCGCGACGGGTCCCCCAGCATGGCGGTGTCCGTGGGTCCGGGCGCAACGACGTTGACGGTGATGCCGCGGGACACCAGTTCCATGGCCCACGACCGCGCCATGCCCGTCAGAGCGGACTTGGTGGCGACGTATTGACTCTTGCCGGCATTGCCGGTCATGGTGCGACTTCCGACGAGGACGACGCGGGCACCGGGTTCCAGAGCGTCGACCACGCCGTTCACCAGGACCTCGGCCGCGGCGACATGGACCTGCCACATGTCGCGGAGGTCGTCGACGTTCAGCGACCCGAGCGGTGCCGAACGCTGCAGTCCCGCAGCATGAACGACGGCATCGACTGCGGAGAGGCCCGACGCGACCGATGCCACCGCGTCCAGATCGCCCAGGTCGGCCTGGACCCACGTCAGGTTGTCGTGCACGATCTCCGGTTGCCGACGACTCAGCCCGGTGACACGCCACCCGTCGTCGAGAAGCGAGAGTGCCGTGGCCGCACCGATTCCCGAGCTGACGCCCGTGACGACGGCGTGCTTCACGACAGCCACTCCGGCTGCACCTCGCAGTACTCGATGGCCTGACGGAAGCGCGTGAAGGCCACGTGCAGCGTCGGGCCGTCGGCCACGATGGACGGGTACGAGAACTCGCGGTTCAGTCCGTCGCGGGAGTTGTTCGACAGGCAGTAACCGTCGCCCTCCTCGAGGTTCCGGCGCTCCGGCCAGGTGACACCGCGATCGAACGAGATCGCCAGGGCCATCGGTGCTCGGGGTGCGCCCCAGAAGGCGTGCCGCGGGTCGCCGTCGTCCAGAGGCGAGTCCTCCTCGACCGTCTCCTGCTTGTCCGCGATGCCGTGATCGTCGATCTCGTCGTACAGCGACAGTCTGCGCGCCGTGGCCTCCTCACGACTGGACTCGTTGTACACCAGGGCGAGTCGGTCGTCGGCCAGCACGACGAACTGCACCGACGAGTTGTTGTTGGGCAGCTCGGTGGGGACGGGAGCGCTCCACGTGTCACCGTCGTCGTCGGAGACGGAACGGTAGACGTGGTCCGCCCACCGGCTGCGGTAGAGCGCGACGAGCTGGCCGTCGGACAGGCGGCCGATGTTCATGTGGACGCAGCCGATGCTGTCCGGAACGACCACCTCGCGCCACGTGGCACCGTCGTCGTCGGACACCATGACGCCGGAGTAGTCGCGGTCGCCCACCCACTTGCGGCCCTCGATGCGGACACAGTGGAAGACGGGCAACAGGATTCGGCCGGACGGCTGCGTGACCATGGGCTGGCGCACGAACACGCCACCGGCCTCGGTCTCCGGGATCAGGACGTCGGTCTCGCCCCAGGTGCGCCCGCCGTCGGGCGAGATCCGCCGCAGCACCCGTGCGGTGTCCTGGTTGCCGGCGTGCTGCGAGGTCCACAGCAGCCAGATCTCACCGGACTCACGCACGTTGAGCACGGGATTCTGCTCCGACCGCGTCCCGTCGTCCGAGAGGCGGATCGGCTGCGACCACTCGTCGCCGTCCCGTCGTGAGAACCACACGCTGATGTCCGGTACGCCTTCCTGTGTGCCGGCGAACCAGACGCACGCAAGTGAACCGTCCGGCAGCACAGCCAGATTGGCCGCATGGTTCTGCACCTCGGGCGGGGTCAACAGCGCATCACGGCGCCCGGGCTCGGCGGTGGGGCGGACGATGCCGTCGGCATCCAGGGTGGTGGTCACGGGGATCTCCTCGATCAACTGACGAGTGTCGCGGCGGACAGGTTGTAGGAGTTGGTGGGACGCAGGGTCACGTCCTGGATGCGTTCACGACGCGCCATCACCGACTTGGGAACGAAGGACCACAGGCAGGGCACGGTGTCCCAGATCTGGCGCTGCGCGTCGGCGAGAAGCTGAGTGCGTCGGGTCTCGTCGACCTCCTCGGACGCACGCGCGATGGCCGCAGCGATCTCGGGGAACATGTACCCGTGGTACGTGTCTCGGGTCTGTTCCTTCTCCGGGGTGCCGGCGTACATGCCCTGCATGATGGTGATCGCGAGCCCGGTCGGACTTGGAAATCCGTTGCCCAGGATGTCCCAGTCACCCGCCTTGCCCTGACGCCACTGCATGATGTCGCCGCCCGGCTCGAACTGCTGCAACGTGGTGCGGACGCCGATCGCCGAGAACATCTGGACGATCGACTCCATGATGTCGGTGTCGGCAGCGAACTCGCCCGACTCCCAGATGATCTTGAGTTCCAGATCGGAGATGCCGAGCGCGTCGAGCTCGCCACGCGCCCGCGCCGGGTCGTACGTGTACTCGCCGGTCTCGATGGCGCCGTCGAGGATCGCGGGAATGACGCCCTTGGACGCGGTCGCAGATCCCTGCATGACCTGGTCGATCAGCGCCGAACCGTTGATGGCGTACGTCAGCGCGCGACGCACCCGAGCATCGGCGAGCGGATGGTCGGCAGGCTTGCGGAAGTTGTAGAACAGCTGGTTGAGCCGGACGCCGTCGACCCGGTCGACGACGACGTTCGACAAGCCTTCGAGCTGATCCGCCGCATCGGGCGTGATGGAGTCGATGACATCCACCTCGCCGCTGCGCAGCGTGACGACGCGCGACGACTCCTCGGGAACGAAGCGCACGCGCACCGTCTCGATGTTCGGCGCCGGGCCCCAGTAGGAGGTGTTGCGTTCGAGCGTGTAATTGCCGGTACCGCGGTCGGCCGACGTCACGACGTACGGGCCCGAGCCGAGACCGGTCTGCAGCTCCTCGGGCTTGTTGTCCGCTGCCGGCGTGATGAGGATGTTGGACATCAGGTAGTCGAGCACCGGCACGGGCTTGGTGGTCAGCAACGAGAAGCTGGTGTCGTCCATCTGCTCGACCGTCGGCCATTCGGGGAAAAAGCCGCCGACGAACGACCCGTCGACCTCGCTGTACATCCGGATGGCTGTCGCGACGTCCTGCACCTGCACGGGCGAGCCGTCGGAATATACGGCGCCCTGACGCAGGTGCACGAACCAGCGGGTGGGCTCGACCAGATCGAAGCGATCGGCGAGGACGAGCTGCGGTTTCAGGTTGGCGTCGATCTCGGTGAGCGCCTGACGCACGCCGCGCTGCACGGTGAGGGCGGCGTCGAACTGGTTGAGCTTGTTGTCCAGGCTCACCAGCGACCGGTTGAGCGCCAGGCTCACCGTGGTCGGGCCCGGTGTGCCGGTAGGCGTGGCGCATGCACTGGCACCCGCGCCCAACACCACGCCACCACCGAGCAGCATCCCGCCGCGCAGGAGATTGCGGCGGGAGAACTGCTGGTTGAACGGCGATCTGGTCATCGTCGACCTCTCTTCGAACTTCGAGCGTCATGAGGGGCTGCGGGTCAGGAGCGGAGCTGCACTGTGACCGCAAGCACACCTGGACTGTACGCAGGTCTGCACACAACACGCAACTATGAATTGCTACTTGCGTGATTCGCGCACAAGTGTCATTGTGAGCTGAGTTACATCGAAGCCCGCGCTCGTGACCAGCCAGCGCAGAGGCATCTCCCGAAAGGTCGTTCGATGCACACCACGAACACATGCGCAGTCCGACGGACGGTGACCCGGTGACCGCCGGCATGATAACGCCCGCCGACGCGCCGGCCGCCGAACCCGCGAAGACGAAGTCGAAGTCCGCGGGCACTGCGCGCTACATCGTCAAACGACTCGGTCAGAGCGCGCTCGCGATCTTCCTGACGCTCACCACGGTGTTCGTGCTGATCCGTCTCGCACCCGGCGACCCCGCCTACGCGATGGCGGGCCCGCTGGCTTCCAGCGAGGACATCGAGCGGATCCGTCAGAGCATGGGGCTGGACCAGTCGATCATCACGCAGTACCTGAAGTACCTGCAGGGACTGCTGCAGCTCGACCTCGGAACGTCGTACTCGTTCCAGGCGCCCGCCTTCGACGTGGTACTCGATCGCCTCCCCTACACACTGACGCTCACAGTCGCCTCGATCGGACTGACGACACTGCTCGCCATCCCGCTCGGTGTCTGGATGGCACGCCGCGCGGACACCCGCCGCGAACTGGGCGCCAACGTCGTCACGATCGCCGGACAGTCGATGCCCGACTTCTGGACGGGCCTGATGCTCATCACCATCTTCGCCGTGGTGATCCCGATCTTCCCGGCCGCCGGCTTCGCCACGTGGTCGTCGCTCGTCCTGCCCATGGTCACCGTCGCCATCCTGCAGATCGCCCTGATCTCCCGCATGGTGCGTCGGGAGATGGTCGGCGCCTTCGGGTCCCAGTACGCGACGGTGGCGCGCGCACGCGGTGTGTCGGAGCGGAAGTTGATCTGGCGCTACGCATTGCGCAATTCGTCCATCCCCGTTCTCACCGCCCTCGGCACACGCTTCGCGTCGATGCTCAACGGTGTCGTGGTGGTCGAGGTCGTGTTCGCCTGGCCCGGTGTCGGATCGCTCGTCGTCCGCGCACTCGAGACCCGCGACTACCCCCTCATCCAGGCCACCGTGCTCGTCACCGCGGTGCTCGCCGTCCTCGTCCAGCTCCTCGTCGACCTCTGCTACCCGCTTCTGGACCCCCGCGTCCGCCTGGGGAAGGGAACGTCCTAGATGACCACAACACTCGAGCCCCCGAAGGCGGAGCGCCCGTCGGCGGTCACCGCGAAGGACATCGCCAAGGCAGGCTCCACTCGGCGCACCCGCGACAGCCGACTGAAGATCTGGGTGGGCAGCGTCTGCGCACTCGTCGTGATCCTCCCCGTCGCGTTCGCTCGTGTTCTGCCGCTGCAGGATCCGGACGCCACCGATCTCGGTGCCCGCCGTCTCGCACCGCTCACCGACGGCCACCTGTTCGGAACCGACCAGCTCGGACGCGACCTGCTCGCCCGCGTTCTCTACGGCGGCCAGGTGTCACTGCTCGTCGGCATCCTCGCCGTGCTGGTCTCCGGCCTCATCGGCCTGACCCTCGGCTCCATGGCCGGCTACTTCGGCGGCTGGGTCGACACCGTCATCAGCCGGTTGCTCGAAGCGCAGCTGTCCCTGCCGCTGCTCATGATGCTGCTCCTCGTCGTCGCCCTCTTCGGGCCGTCCATCCCGGTCATCACGTTCGTCATCGCGATCGCCCAGTGGCCCGAGATCGCCCGTCTGACACGCTCTCTGGTGCTCGTGGAGCGAGAGAAGCCCTACGTCGCCGCGTCGCGGGTACTCGGCCTCGGCAAGGTCGCCATCCTCACCCGCCACATCATCCCGAACGTCATCAAGCAGACCTCGCTGGTGGTGCTGCTCCTGCTCGCCCAGGCGGTGCTCCTAGAGTCCGCACTGAGTTACCTGGGCGCCGGACCGCAGCGACCGTTCACCACGTGGGGCCGCATCATCTCCGACGGCCAGGACTACATCACGACGTCGTGGTGGCTGGTCACCCTGCCGGGCCTCGTCATCGTGCTCCTCGTCATCGGCGTCAACCTCCTCGGCGACGGTCTGCGCGACCGTCCCGCCGGCTCGGGCCTCAAGGCTCTGCTGGGGCGCTTCGCCATCTCGGGAAAGAAGGCCTGACATGACCGAGTCACTGCTCACCGTCGACGAACTGCAGATCGAGCTGGTCACCGACAACGGCATCGTCCGCGCCGTCGACGGGGTCTCCTTCGACATCGCGCCGGGTGAGACCGTCTGCATCATCGGCGAATCCGGCTCCGGCAAGTCGACCACCGCGATGGGGATACTCGGGCTGCTACCCGACGATCTGGCCGTTCTCTCCGGCCGCGCACGCTGGAAGGGCACCGACGTCCTCGGTGACGACAAGGCGCTGCGGAAGATCCGGGGCGCGGACATCGCCCTCATTCCCCAGGACCCGATGACGGCCCTCTCCCCCGTCCACACGGTGGGATCGCAGCTGCGAGAGGCCATTCACCACAGCGGTGTTCGCGGCAAGTCCGCGCAGACCACCCGCGCCGTCGAGTTGCTCGATCAAGTCCACATCGTCAACCCGGCGGACCAGCTGAACAGGTACCCACACCAGTTGTCGGGCGGCATGTTGCAGCGTGTCCTCATCGCATGCGCCCTGGCCGCCGATCCCGACCTCATCGTCGCCGACGAGCCCACCAGTGCACTCGACGTCACCGTCCAGGCCAGCATCCTCGACCTCATGCTCGAACTGCAGGAGCGCACCGGCATCGGCATGCTGCTCATCACCCACGACCTGGGTGTGGCCCGGCTGATGTCCGACCGGATCCACGTCATGAAGTCGGGCCGCTTCGTCGAGAGCGGCGACGCCCAGTCGATGGTCCGCAATCCCCAGAACGCCTACACCAAGAAGCTTCTCGACGCGGTTCCCCAGCTGGGCACCTGGTCGGGCCCACCCGCCGATCAAGGAGTCCCGGCATGAGCCTGTTGACCGTCGACGACCTGGTCGTCGAGTATCCCGTCGCCACCGGCACCTTCCGCGCTGTCGACGGTGTCAGCTTCAGCGTCGACAAGGGCGAGACCCTCGCGATCGTCGGCGAGTCCGGCTGCGGGAAGTCGACCATCGCCAAGGCCATCGTCCGGCTGCTGACACCGACGTCGGGACGGATCCTCGTCGACGGGGTCGACATCGCCGGGATGAAGGAGCGGGCCCTCAAGCCCTTCCGCTCGCGCGTGCAGATGGTCTTCCAGGACCCGTACGGCTCGCTGGATCCGCATCTCACGGCCGTCGACATCGTCGGTGAGCCGCTGCGCCTCAAAGGTGTTCGCTCCAAAGCGGACCGGGCCCGACGTGCCGCCGAGCTGATCGACCAGGTCCAGCTGCCGGCGTCGTCTTTGCACCGCCGACCGGGCGAGTTCTCGGGGGGCCAGCGTCAGCGCATCGGCATCGCGCGTGCGCTGGCGTCCGAACCCGAGATCCTCGTGTGCGACGAGGCCACCAGTGCGCTCGACGTGTCGGTGCAGGCGCAGGTGCTCGACCTGCTGCGCACCATCCAGCACGACACCGGCATCACGTACGTCTTCATCTCGCACAACCTCGGCGTGGTGCGGGAGATCAGCGACAACGTCGTCGTCATGCGCAAGGGCGGCGTGGTCGAGAGCGGCGCCACCACAGACGTTCTGACCAACCCGCAACACCCGTACACGGCGGCACTGCGCGCCGCGGCACTCGACCCCTCCACGATGGAGGGCGTCAAGCCGCGCTACGTTCTGTCGGGTCGACCGGCACCTACCTCTGGAGTACCCTCATGATGTTCGGCCCCCTGCCTTTCGGCCCGATGGTGCTGGGCACCATGACTTTCGGCGACACCGTCGACCTCGAGGGGTCGCGCGCTCTGCTCGACACCGCACTCGACGCCGGCATCACCCACATCGACACCGCCAACGGGTACGCAGGCGGAGAGTCCGAACGCATCCTCGCGCAGTTGCTCGCCGGTCGACGCGACGAAGTCACCCTCGCCACCAAGGGCGGCATGTTCCTCGGCGACGCAGACGGCCACTCGCCCCTGTCACCCGAGGGGCTGCGGCTCGGACTCGAGGCAAGCCTGCACCGGCTCGGCACCGACCACGTCGACCTCTTCTACCTGCACCAGCCCGACCGCGCGTCGTCGCTCGAGGACACCCTCGGGACCGTCGCCAAGTTGGTGGCCGAAGGCAAGGTGGGAGCGCTCGGCGTCTCGAATTTCGCCGCCTGGCAGATCGCCGAGGTGAACCGCGTGTGCGACGAGGTGGGTGCGCCGCGGCCCGTCGTCGCGCAGCAGCTCTACAACCTGCTGGCCCGCCGCGTCGAGGAGGAGTACGCCGAGTTCGCCGCCGTCAGCGGCATCACCACGATGGTCTACAACCCGTTGGGCGGCGGCCTCCTCACCGGCAAGCACTCGTTCGACGAAGCTCCCGGCGAGGGGCGGTTCGGCGATTCGCGGCTGGCCGCGATGTACCGCGAGCGGTACTGGAACACCCAGATCTTCGACGCGATCACGCGCTTGTCCGCGGTGGCGTCGGACGCCGGCATGCCGCTCACCGAGCTCGCCCTGCGCTGGCTGCGATCGAAGCCCCTCACCGGACCGATCCTGTTGGGCGGCTCCAAGACCAGCCACCTGCAGGCCAACATCGACGCACTGGGCCGCGGTCCGTTGTCCGACGACGTCGTCGCCGCGTGCGACGAGGTCGGTGCGGCACTGCGCGGTCCGATGCCTGCCTACAACCGATAGGAACCCTTCATGTCTGCCGCCGATTTCGCCCGTCGCATCCGTTCCCGTGAACGGGCACTGGGCTACTGGTCCGTCATCGACTCCCCCGTCTCCACCGAGTGGCTCGCCCACGTCGGGTGGGACTACATCTGCCTCGATCTGCAGCACGGCCTCATCGGTTACGACGGGATGCTGCGCGGACTCACCGCTATCGACGCGGCGCAGGGCCCGGCCGGACTCGTGCGGGTCGAGTCCAACGACCAGACCTACATCGGCAAAGCACTCGACGCCGGTGCGCGCGGCGTCATCGTGCCGCTGATCGACACCGCCGAGGACGCCGCCCGCGCCGTCTCCTACGTGCGCTATCCCCCTGCCGGCGTGCGCTCGTACGGTCCGATGCGCTCACAGCTGCGCGTCGGACCGCTTCCCGCCGAGGCGAACGACAGTGTCGTCGTGCTCGCGATGATCGAGACCCCCGACGGCCTCGAGAACGTCGAGGCCATCTGCGCCGTGCCCGGACTCGACGGCGTGTACGTCGGGCCGTCGGATCTGCGCATCGCCGTCGGTGGCGCCTCCCCCTCGGACAGCTCCGTGGACGACGTGTTCGACGCTGCTGTGGTGCGAGTGCAGGAAGCAGCCGCCGCGGCAGGGATCGCGGCCGGCATCCACACCCCCTCCGGCGAGGTCGCGGCGCAGCGCCTGGCGCAGGGCTACACCTTCGCGACCGTGGCCTCGGACCTCACCCACCTCAAAGCTGTGTCCGAGGGGCACCTGAAGGCTGCGCGGGGGTAGGGGTTCCGGTCGAGCGATCCGCGCCGAGAGGAGCGCGAGTGGGCCTGGTGTTCCACTCGTGAGCCGTGCGAGCGGGATCCCGCGCGCAGGACACGCACGTGGAACACCACGACCAGAGCTGCACCGCCTGTCGTACCGCCGCGTTACCTTCCTCCTCCGCATCGACTTCCGGGGGGAAACTATGTGCAGAGGGTGCGTCTCAGTGCCGGACATCAAGAGGAAGATCGCGCGCCACGGGTGGGCGGTGACCGCCGTGGCCGGGTCGGATCACGAGGTACCCGACGTCGCGTACACGACGGGCCTCACCAGCAGGTCGTTGCCCGAACTGATCGTCTACGGACTGCCGTTCCATCTGTCGGGGAGCCTGCTCCACGACATGGCGTCGCAGATGGTCGCCGGTCTCGCACTGTCGTCCGGGATCACGATCCGCAGTGCGACCGGCGACGAACCGGACATCGTGGTCATTCAGGCCGTCAATACCGCGGACATGGTGGTCACCGGTGCGCTGTACTCGGACTTCACTGCGCTGCAACTGGTGTGGCCGGACGTCGACGGCCACTTCCCGTGGGAGCCCGAGTACTCCATCTGTGCCCACCACCAGCCACTGATGGGCGTGGGGTGGGTGTGACGGTTCGGGCCTGATCCGGGCGTGGTGTTCCACTCTCCGTCCTGTCGAGCGGGTTCCCGCGTCCGACATCGGAGGAAAGGGACACCACGCCCAGCGCGGAAGAACAACGAAATGGTCACAAACCATTCGTCCGAGTAACAAGTGGCCCGGAGATGCAGACACACTGAGGACACCAGACCACCCGAGAGGATCCTCATGCGCTCGCTCACGAAGCTCGCCGGAGCCGCGTTCGTCGGCATCACCGCCGCGACGATGTCCGTCGTCGGTGCCGGCACCGCGTCCGCGGTCGACTATCCCGCACCGGTGCCCGTCGATCCGGCGGCCTTCCTGCAGGGCGATGTCGCGTACTTCTCCACCGGCGCCGCCAACTGTTCCATCACCCCGGCGGGGGTCGTGGGTTGCGATCTTCCGGGCGGCGAGTACCTCACCCAGATCCCCTTCGCCCCCGTGGTCTACGACGTGGCGATCGACGTGCCGTGGTTCCCGGCTCACCCGACCTTCGGGATCGGCGGCCCGCGTGGGCGTGCTGGGAGCACTCCCCTCGGTGGCTCGCTCAGCTACGGCGGGGCCACCTGCTACATCGGCTTCAAGGGATCGCTGAACTGTTCCTCGATGGGTCACTCGTTCACGGTGTGGACGCCGTACATGACGTTGAGCTGACCTGAACGCAACGAGTCACTTCGGATCGGAGCCGCCGTTCTGCTGTGATCGCGCAGTGGACGGAGGAGCAGCCATGGAACCGAGTGCCGAGATCGACGGCCTGATCGCCCGACACCCCGACTGGCGCGGTGACGCCCTGGCGGAAGCACGACGGGTGATTCTGTCGGTGGACGACGGCATCGTCGAGGGCTGGAAGTACATGGGCTCCCCCGCCCGGGATCTCGACGGGCCGCTCATCGTCGGCGACATCTTCGAAGCGAAAGTGAAGCTCGGCTTCCAGTACGGGGCGGCGCTGGACGACCCGAAGGGCATCTTCAACGGTGAGCTCGGCGGGAAGCAGCGGCGCTCGTACGAACTCTTCGAAGGTGACGTCGTCGACGCGGAGGCATTAGCCGGACTGGTCCGTGCGGCGATCGAGCGGAACCGGAACAAGAAGGCCGAGTCGCGCAAGAGATAGCCCCCGCAGCCCTACACTCAGCCCCCGTACTTGGACGTCACCCGGTTCTCGAACCACTGCAATGCCATGGTGGGCGGCAGCGCCATCACCAGAATCAGCACGACGGTTCCCATGATGTTCTCCATGCGGATCAGGCTGACGTTGCGCAGCAGTTCGTACCCGATGCCGCTCGACGCCGAGAACATCTCGGCGAGAAGTAGACCCAGGAACGCCAGACCGAAGGTCATGCGCATACCCGTCGCGAGCGAGGGCAGCACCGACGGAACGACGATCTGCCGCACCAGCCGTGGCCAACTCACTTGCAGGGACGCGGCCATCTTCAGGTGGATCCGCTGCACGGACGCCGTGCTCTCCACGGCGACCAGGAACATGGGGATGAAGGCCGCGTAGAACGCGAAGCCCGCGCGGCTCAGCTCCCCGATTCCCAGAAACGACAGGAAGATCGGGTAGAGCACGATCTTCGGGATGCTGTTGATCGCATAGAAGATCGGGACCACCGTGCGGGCCCAGAACGGGGTGAGCCCGAGCGCGAGGCCGAGTAGCGACCCGACGATCGTGCTGCCCAGGAAGGCGAGCACCAGGATGCGGAGCGAATCGAGCACGTTGGCACGGAAGTCCGGATTCCCGAGATCGGCGACCAAGGATCGCATCGCCTCGAGCGGCGTCGGGAAGATCAGACTGTCGGCGACGACAGCCGACACCCACCAGATCACCACGGCGAGCACTGCCACCACGAGCGGCGGCACCACACGACGTGCGGTGTGCACACCTCGACGCCGGGGCGCTACGGCCGGCGCGGCGATGGTCGGGGGCAGAGTGGCGACGGAGCGACTCATCAGCGACGCCTCCAATCGAATCGGTTGAGGGCGGCGGAGATGCCGAACGTCGCGATCAGGGCGATGGCCGCGACCACGAGGATGCCTGCGTACATGTCGGCGATGTCGAAGCTGTCGTACGCGATGGAGATGAAATGCCCGAGACCCTGTGTGGACAGGATGAACTCGCTGGCCAGCACCGAGATGATCGCGTAGGAGAGCCCCAGCTTGAGGCCTGTCACGATGTTGGGCAACGCGTACGGCAAGAGAATCGAGCGAAAGTACTGCCAGCGGCTGAGCATCAGCGTGGTGCCCAGTTTGGTGACGATGGGCGACACGGCGTTGAAGCCAGTGCGCGCGTTGAGGGCCACGACACCGAACGCGAAGATGGTCGACAGGATGGCGATGGGTGCGACGCCGGCACCGAACAGCACCACCATGATCGGGTAGAGCGCGAAAGTGGGCACCGCGTAGTACACGTTCAGGTACGGCTGGAACGCTCTGTCCCACAGCTCGAATCGCCACAGGACGTAGGCCGCGGCCACCCCGGACACGGAACTGAGCACGAACGCGACCACGATGATGCCGAGCGTCCGCCCGAGAGCGTCGACGAGGAAGTCCGTCTCGGTCAGCAGTCGGAGGGCGGTGAAGAACATGTCGGACACCGGAACAATGTCGAGGGGGGACGCGAAGAATCGTGCCGCGATGTCGACGGCCACCAATGCAGCGACCAGGATGACTACGGTCCACCCCCACGCCGGTAACCCCAGTGACGTGGCGGGTGCCGGCCGCAGATAACCGGGAACGACGGAGCTGCGTTCGGTGGTGCTCACGGCTCGATGCTCATCGTCTTCTTGGCCTCGTCCCGCAGCGTCGACCAGATGCGCTCGTGCAACGCGACGGCATCGGGACTGGCCAGCACGTCCTCGGACCGGGGCCGCGGCAGATCGATCGGTACCTCGTCGATGAATCGGCCCGGGCGGGCGCTCATCACGAGCACGCGGTCGGAGAGCAGCACGGCCTCCTGGATGCTGTGCGTGATGAACAGGACTCCGCAGGTGAGCTTCTCGACGATCTTCAACAACTCGTAGGACATCACGAGCCGGGTCTGCTCGTCGAGAGCGCCGAAGGGCTCGTCGGCGAGAACGAGATCGGGCTCCATCGACAGGCACCGTGCGATGGCGACGCGCTGTCGCATACCGCCCGACAGCTGCGTCGGGTAGTGGTCGCCGAATCGCGCGAGCCCGACGGTCGCGAGCAACTCGTCCGCGCGCTCGCGGCGCTCCTTCTTGCCGACTCCCCGCACTTCGAGTGCGAAGGCGACGTTGTCGCGAATGGTGCGCCACGGCAACGTCGCGGACTCCTGGAAGATCACTGCCGTCTTGGTGCGCGGTCCACTCATCGGCTGGTCGTCGATGGTCACCGTACCGCTGTCATGATCCTGCAGGCCTGCGAAGATCTCGAGAAGTGTCGACTTCCCGCATCCACTCGGACCGACGATCGACACGAACTCACCGCGCCCGATGGTCAGGTCGATCTCGTGCAGGGCGGTCACGTCATCGAAGTGTCGGGAGACCGAGGAGGCGATGGCTATGGCCGACGACGTCTCGGGTCGGGGTCTGGTCGCAGCGTGGGTCACGTCGATACCTTCTTCTCGAGGAGCAGGTCAGGCGGGGCAGTTGCCGGGAACGTCGGCGTCGACGTCGGGGGCGAGGAACTCGGGATCGAACAGGGTGCAGAAATCGGGCACACGGTCGCTGCCCGACGCGTCCACACCCGACTGGGCGGCCTCGACGGATGCCGTGTCGAATCCGCCGCCCCAGGTGTCCACGGACGAGGCACGTTCGACGACGGCGGTGGCCGACTCGACGTCGAATCCTGTGTAGTCCGCATAGATTCGGGCGGCTGCGACGGGGTCTGCCTTGATCGAGGCGACCGCGTCGGTGTACCCGTGGTTGATGGCGCGGACGACGCCGGGGTTGCTCGCGGCATAGTCCTTGGTCGTGGTGATGGTCGACTGCAGGAATCTCTTCATGTAGTCGGGGCTGCTGACGATGAGCTTGAAGTCCTCCGGCCGCTGTTCGGCGACGATGGACGGAATCAGGGCGATGTCGACGGAACCCGCTTCGAGCAGGGCCAACCCCTCCCCGATTCCACCCGACGACACGCGCTCGATCCGCGCAGGATCTGCGCCGGCGAGGGAGGGCAATAATCGGGTGAGCGCGTCCGACGCGGAGTTCGGTCGCGTGTACGCCCACCGGCGGACGTCGTCGATCGAGTCGACCGCCGAGTTCGACGCCAGCGCATAGAAATTCATCGGATACGGACCCTGGGTACCGCCACCCACGATACGCAGCTCGGACCCACCGGCGTCGGCCTGCACGATGGAGGGGTAGCTGACCTCACCGATGGGGATGTTGCCGTCGAGGAGGGTGCGCATGGTCGCGCTGCCGCCCTTGCCCGGAACGATGTTCTCGACGATGACGCCGTACTTCTCGAACAGTCCCTGCTTCTGTGCGACGAGCCACGGGATGCTGTAGATCTCGGCGGCAGCCGACACCGTCACGTCGATGGTGACGGGGTTCGCGGGGTCTGCGTCGCGGCCCGGTCCCGAACTGCAGGCGGTCAGTCCGACGGTCAGTCCGAGTACCGCCAAAAGCGGCGCGACTCTGCGTCTGTACATCTGTTCCTCGCTGGCTGGTCGATGTGGTGACGGACCACGAGAGGCGTCTCCGACGCCTGATCCGTTCGGCTGCAGTGCGGTTGGTGATCCACGCAACACAGACTTTACGGTATACATACGATGATTGACAGCGTTCGTGGTGATTTGTCACCGGTATTCCGACAATTGCCGCTCAATCATCTGATGTATGGCGGGCCAGGGCGTCGCTCGTGCCAGTCCGTCGTGCCCTGATACCGCATTCCTGCCTCGAAGAGCACACCCTCTCGACTTCGCGCAGCGGTGAGCTGGGCACCGACCGGCATCCCCGACAGTGGGTGGAACCCCACCGGCAGCGCGAGAGTCGGTCCGTCGTGCAACGACCACGGATAGGTGAACTGACCCATCCGTCGAGACAGGGCGACCACGTCGTCACCGCCGGCGAGGGGCGGCACGTCCACGGGCATCGTCGGGGTCAGCACCAGGTCGACGTCCTCGAGGACCGGACGCAGCAGGGCTCGGAACCGTTCGCCCGCCTCGTGCGCCGCGGCGCGATCCTCGTCGGTGATGCCGAGTCCCAGCATGATTCGTTCTCTGGTTGCCGCCTGGAACAGGGACGGTTGCGTACGCAGCCTCGCTCGATGGTGACGCGCGAGATCGCTGTAGACGATCGTGTAGACGATGTCCTGGGCGTCGGCCGCGAAGGGCAGCGACACGGGAACGATCGTCACGTCCAGCTCGGCGAACAAGCTCACGGCGTTTCGGACGGTACGGGCCACACCCTCGTCCACGTCGGCGGAGATGAACACGTCCGGCACTCCGACACGGACTGTGCCCGTGACGTTCTCGGTCGAGCGGGAGGACAGTGCGTCGAACAGGGCGGCCACCTCCCCGACCGTGCGCGCCATCGGGCCCACCGTGTCGAACTCCTCGCTGACGGGGTGAACACCGGCCGTGCTGATCGACCCTCTACTCGGACGCAGGCCGGTGACACCGCACGCAGCGGCGGGCAGTCGGACCGAACCGCCGGTGTCGGTACCCAGCGCAGCGTCCACGATTCCCGCCGCGACGGCGATACCGGAGCCTCCGCTGGAGCCACCCGGAATCCGGCCGAGGTCCCACGGGTTGCGGGACGGCCCCGCGGCCGAGTTCTGCGACGTCACGCCGACGGCGAACTCGGCCATGTTCAGTTTGGCGGTCACCCGAGCGCCGGCCGCACGCAGGCGTGTCACCACGTCAGCGTCGTGGTCCGCCCGGTGGTCGGTGAAGTAGGCCGAGGCACAGGTGGTCTCGATGCCGGCGACGTCGATGTTGTCCTTGACCCCGACGGTCTTCCCCGCGAGAGGCCCCTCGCTGGCCGGGGGTGCATCGATCCACCGGATGACGCTCCCCAACCGACGGTCGAGAGCGAGCGGGGACAGGTCCGGTGTCTCACCGGCCTGTCCCCCACTCTCGGTCAGGCTGCGCTCCGCGCTCGCAGCTCCGCCGTCGCGTGCTCGTCGACGGTCCACGATGCGGTGTTCACGACCACACCGTAATCGCGTCGCGCGTCCTCCTCGGTGAGGTACTCGTCCCAGACGTCGCTCAACACCTGGAACGGGTCCCGCTCGAAGGGATCGCCGAAGCCGCCACCGGACGGGAGCTTGATCTCCAGGGTCTCACCGGCACGGATCGTTTCCTGGGTCACCTTGGAGTAGAGCACCTCCTCGCGGTCGGTCCCGGCGTTACGAGTGAACGCACCCGAGACGCCCTGGTGCCCACCGAGAGCTCCCGCCGGCGGATCCGAGCGGTTGTCCGCCTCGGAGCCCAGGAACGTGTCGGTCTCCATCAACCACTTGCGCACACTGCCGATACCGCCACGCCACTTGCCGGGAGCCGGTGCCTCGTCGCGCAGCTCGTATCGCAGCGCCCGCATGGCATGGTTGAGCTCGAGCTCCTCGATGGGGTTGTTGCGGGTGTTGGCCATCAGCGCGTCGACGGCGTCCATTCCGTCCTTGCCGTTGCGGCCGCCGTACGACCCCTCGTTGATCTCGATGTACACCCAGTACGACTCGCCGTCGGGCGCGATTCCGGAGTACGCGATGGCACACAGCGCCGCGGACGATCCTGCGATCGCATGGTCCGGAAGGACCGGTGCGAGAGCGAGATTGATCGAGTCGAACACCCGGTTCACCTGAGAGAACCGCGCGAAGCACGACGCCGGGAAGTCCGGGTTGAAGATGGTGCCCTCGGGTGCATAGGCCTTGACGGGTCGGAAGCAGCCGTCGTTCTGCGGAACGAAGTCCTCGGTGAGGTCCTCGTCCAAGAGGATGGTACGGATGGCCGAGACCGCGACCGGGAGGACCGACCCCTCGAAGGGGACGTTGAACGCGGTGGGGACCTGACTGTTCGAGCCGGTGAGGTCGATCAGGATGTCCTCTCCCTCGACCTGCACGCGTACGGCCACCTTCAGCGGCTCGTCGCGGTTTTTGCCGTCGTCGTCGAGGTAGCCGATCGGTGCCTCGTAGCTGCCGTCGGGGATCTCGCGGATCTTGGCACGCAGCATGGACTCCGAGTAGTCCATCCACCGTTCGCCCGCACTCATGACGGTGTCGAGACCGTACTTCTCGAGCAGCTCCGTGAAGCGCTTCTCGCCGATCCGCGAGCACGCGATGAGGGCCTCGAGGTCGCCACGGTTCTGCTCGGGGGTGCGGACGTTGTCGAGAATGTGCTGGATGAGGTAGTCGTTGCGGACGCCCGCCTGGTAGATCTTCATCGAGTCCATGAGCTTGCCCTCGGCCCACACGTCGACGACGTCCATGCACAGTCCGGGGAAGTTGCCGCCCACGTCGGAGACGTGGCCGGTGCAGCCCGCGAAGCCGATGTGTTCGCCCTGCCAGAAGATCGGAATGATGACGCCGTAGTCCGGCGAGTGTGCGGCGCCGTGGTACGGATGGTTGTGCAGGATCACGTCACCCGGCTCGTACGTTCCCGCGAGCCTACGGTTGACACCCCGGATGTAGGCGGGGATCGAACCGCAGTGCATCGGTGTGGAATCCGACTCGCACAGCTCACGACCGTTGATGTCGAAGATGCCGGCGCCGAGGTCCTCCGACTCGCGGATGAGGCTCGAGTACGCCATCCGGTAGAGCACCTGGGCCATCTCCTTGGCCATCGACTGCAGAGCACCGCCGATCACCCGGAGCGTGATCGGATCGACCTCCACGTCGTTCCACGTGCGCGTGGAGTCACCCGCCAACGAGACTCCGGTGATGGGCATCAGCGTCTTGCTCATGCGAGGTTCCTCTCGATGATGATGTGGCCGACGGCGTCGACGGTGGCATGCTGATTCATTCCGACGATGGTGGTCGAGTCGAACTGCTCGACGATCGCGGGTCCGTCGAACCTGTTGCCCGCCAGCAGGATCGATCGCTCGTACACCGGGGTCTCGACCCATTCGGGCTTCGCGGTGTCGTCCTTCCAGAAGAGCGCGCGGGCCGTGGTCTTGATCGCGGCGGAAGCGTCGGCGGTGCCCTTCTCGATGTCGGCGATGCGCACGTGAGGCACCGCACCGACGCCCGTGACACGGACGTTGATCAGCTGCACGGGTTTGTCGTCGAAGCGCTGGGAGTACGTGCGCCCGTGCGCCTCGTGGAAGGCCTCGGCCGTCGTCTTAACCCAGACGTCGTCGATCTCGCCGTCGGGTGCCTGCACGCGGAGCTCGTACCCTTGCCCCACGTATCGGCAGTCGACGCTGCGCTCGAGCGAGATGTTCTCCGGTGCAACCCCGTCCGCCCGCAACTGGGCCACTGCCTGCTCGGACAGCCGCTCGACCTGCTGACGCAGCAGCTCGATGTCCGGGTCGGCCGACGAGGTCCACACCGTGGTGGGCTCCTCGTAGCGGATGTCGGTGGTGAGCAGACCGACCGCGGACGTGATGCCGGGGTGGCCGGGCACGATGACGCGCGGGATACCGAGCTGATCGGCGATCTGCCACGCGAACAGCGGCCCTGCTCCACCTTCCGCGATGAGGGAGAAGTCGCGGGGGTCGTACCCCTTGCGCACCGAGTGCAGGCTGATGGCTTCCGTCATGGAGTGCGCGAGGATCTTGAAGATGCCCATCGCCGCCTCGTCGAGAGGCGCGTCCAGCTTGTCGGCGATGTGGGTCTGGATGGCGGTGCGGGCGAGTTCCGGCTGAACCCGCATGGTGCCGGACAGGAAACTGTTCTCGCGCAGCCACCCCATCATGACCATCGCGTCGGTCGAGGTCGGCTCGGTACCGCCGTGGCCGTAGCACGCAGGTCCGGGAACGGCACCGGCGCTGCGCGGTCCGACGCGGAACATGCCGCCGTCGTCGACCACCGCGATGGAGCCACCGCCGGCGCCGATGGTGTCGACCTCCGCCATCGGCACCATCGCGTGGTAGTCGCCGATGCGGGTGTCCAGGAGGTGCTTCATCCGCAGTGCGCCGTCGGGCGCCACTCCCACGTCCGCCGAGGTGCCGCCGACGTCGAGGGTGATGACGCTGGGGAAGCCCGACGCCTTGCCGATGGCGCAGCCGCCGAGGAGACCGGCGACCACACCGCTGGTCAGCAGTGACACGGGAATCTCACTGGCGCTCCGGGAGGTGACCAGTCCGCCGGCGGAGGTCATGAGGTGCACGTCCTCGCCGACTTGTGCCGCGCTCGCCTTCTGTGCGAGGTTCTCGATGTACTGCGACGTCTTCGGCCCGATGAACGCATTGAGCGCGGCGGTGGAGAAGCGCTCGTACTCGCGGTACTGCGGAGCGACCTCACTGGACAGCGACACGAAGACGCCGGGGAACTCCTCGGCGATGATCGCCTTGACCCGCTGCTCGTGGGTCGGGTTGCGGTACGAGTGCAGAAAGGCGACGGCGATGGCGTCGACACCTCGCTCGCGCAGGAGCCGAACCTGTTCCCGCACAGCATCTTCGTCCAGGGGTGTCAGGACGGCGCCGGAGGCGTCGATACGCTCCGGAACGACACGCCGGTTCCGCCGCGGTACCAGTTGCCACTTCTGCCACGGCAGATCCTGGTAGTTGGAGTAGTTCAGGGGTCGCTTCTTGCGCGCGATGTGCAGGAGGTCGCGGAACCCCTCCGTCGTGATCATTCCGACGTCGCACCCGTTGTGCTCGAGGACGATGTTGGTGGCCACCGTCGTGCCGTGGAAGAACATGTCGATCTCGGCCGGGTCGATTCCCGCCCGCTCGGCCAGGACAGCGATGCCGTCCATCGTGCCGATCGAGGGATCGTGGTTGGTCGACGGCGTCTTGTGCACCACCACGGTGCCGTCGTCGTCCCACAACACGAGGTCGGTGAAGGTTCCACCGACGTCGACTCCGATTCGTTTCATGTGCCATCCAATTCTGTCGGCTCTCACGTGGGGAGCAGGAGTGGGACGACCGGGACGCGTCGCTGCAGTCCGGGAGTCCGTGCGGGGTCTCTGTGCACCCTGCGAAGGTGACCCGAGTCATAGTGCGCCACCCTGTGCCCGAATGCAATACCTCTGATGTTTTAGGCAGGTGACGCCTCGTCAGGTGCCCTTCAGTCCCACTCGACGGCATTCGACACCCTAAACAGCCGATGTATTGCCATGGTGCCCGATCTTCGGATGCCGCTGCTCGCCGCAGTCGCTCGCGCTACGCTCGTGCTGTTCCGCCACCGTCGCCCCACGTGATCGCCCGTCGTCACGAGCCGGACGACCGACCGAGAGGCCCGCCTCAGTGCCCGAATCCTCGACCGCCGATCCGAGCGCCAAGAGCACGCCGGCCTACGCCGCACTCGCGACACGACTGCGCGACCGCATCCTGTCGGGCGAACTGCAGCCGGGTGAGCGCCTCCCCAGCGACACGGAACTGACGGCGGAGTTCGGCGTCGGCCGGAGCACCATCCGCGAAGCCCTACGGTCGTTGGCTAGCCAGAATTTGATCCTCACCACTCGCGGCGTCACGGGCGGCAGCTTCGTGGCGGTGCCCAGCGTCGGCCACATCAGCGAGCACCTCGAAACCGGTGTCGCGCTCATGACCACGGCCGATGCCGTCACTGTCGACCAGCTGATGGAGGTACGCAACCTCATGGAGGTGCCTGCGGCGGGCATGGCCGCCTTCCGCCGCACCGAGGACCACCTCGATCAACTGCGCGCCTCGATCTTCGATCCCACCGACGCCCAGGGGCCGGAGACCTTCGTCAAGAACCAGGAGTTCCACCTCGTCCTGCTGCGCGCTGCGCAGAATCCCCTGCTCGAACTCATCACGGCACCGGTGTTCCGGGTGCTGTCGAAGCGTTTCGGTCGTGATCACGCGCCGGAGGGCTTCTGGCAGTGCGTCGACCACGACCATCGGGCGATTCTCGACGTCGTCGCCGCGGGCGACTCGATGTCCGCGATGGACATGATGCGTCGCCACCTCGACCATCTGAGCGGCTCCTACCGACAGATGGACAAGCTGCGCACTCAGTAGCACCAAACATCTGCTCTTTCGTGAGAATTGACCGCATCAGATCTCGCAGATCCGGTCAGAACTCCCCCTTGACGGTCTAATCATCTGATGTTTATGGTTCAGGTGCAGGCTTCGCCGACCGACACAGGGAGACACCGTGGCAGTCCATCCGGCCGTTCTAGGGCGCTTCTTCGAGGATTACGTGGTGGGTGACGTCTACCAGCACCCTCTGGGACGCACCGTCTCGCAGGCCGACAACACGTGGATCACGCTGCTGTCGATGAACACGAACCAGAATCACTTCAACGCACATCTCGCGGCGCAGAACCCGATCACCGAGGGGCGCGTCATCGTGAACTCGGGCTTCACGGTTGCGGTGATTCTCGGCATCTCCGTACTCGACATGAGCCAGAACGCGATCTCCAATCTCGCGTTCACCGACATCAAGATGTCTCACCCCGTGTACGAGGGCGACACGCTGTACGCAGAGAGCATCTGCACGGGCCTGCGACTCTCCGAGTCCCGCCCCTATGCCGGCATCGTCTCGATGATCACCCGTGGCCTCAATCAGGATGGCGTGGAGGTCATCTCGTGGAAACGCTCCGTCATGGTGGCGACGCGAGAGAGCGGCATCGGCCAGAACTACTTCCCGGAGGCGCAGAGCGGTCCGCTGCAGCTGCCGTCCGACACGAAAGGCGACGCACGATGAAACCACTCGAGGATGTCCGCATCATCTCGCTGGAACAGTACGGCGCAGGCCCGTTCGGCAGTCTTCACCTCGCCGACCTCGGTGCCGACGTCATCAAGATCGAGGACCCCAACGTCGGCGGTGACGTCGGCCGGTACGTGCCGCCGTTCAACGAGGGCGAGGACTCGCTCTTCTTCGAGACGTTCAACCGCAACAAACGCAGTCTGTCGCTCGATCTCTCCACACCCGCCGGGCGCTCCGTCTTCGAGGACCTCGTGAAGTCCAGCGACGCAGTCTATTCGAACCTGCGCGGTGACGTTCCCGCCAAGATCGGCATCACGTACGACGACCTCAAGCACCTCAACCCCGCCATCGTCTGCTGCAGCCTGACCGGGTTCGGTATGACCGGTCCGCGCGCGAAGGAACCCGGCTACGACTACATCCTGCAGGGACTCGCGGGCTGGATGAGCGTCACCGGTGATCCCGACGGCCCACCCACCAAATCCGGTCTCTCGCTGGTGGACTACTCGGGCGGGTTCGTCGCCGCGATCAGCCTGCTCTCCGGTCTGCACGCCGCGCGGCGCGACGGTGTCGGCGGGGACTGCGACGTGTCGCTGTACGACACCGCGATGTCGCTGTTGACGTATCCCGCGACGTGGCATCTCAACGCGGGTTTCGAGCCGGTGCGAACCAAGAATTCGGCCCACCCGTCGCTGGTCCCGTTCCAGGCCTTCGAGGCCACGGACGGCTGGCTCATCGTCGGCTGCGCCAAGGAGAAGTTCTGGGAACGGCTCGTCGTCGCCATCGGCCGACCCGATCTCGGTGCCGATCCTCGCTTCGCGAGCTTTTCCCTGCGGGGGCAGAACAAGGACGTTCTGCTGCCGATGTTGGAGGACGTGTTCGCCACCGACACCGTCGCACATTGGTTGTCGCTGCTGGGCCCGGCAGGCGTTCCGTCCGGACCGATCAACGACGTGGCGCACGCGCTCAGCGAACCCCACACGCTCGCACGCAATCTCATCGTCGAGACCGAGCACCCGGTGTACGACACGGTGCGCCAACTCGCCTCCCCCGTCAACTTCGGGCCGCAGCGTCCCGAATACCGACGTGCACCGCAGCGCGGGGAGAACCTCGAGGAGATCGTGGCCGACCTCGGCTACGACGAGGAGACCATCGCCAGCCTGCGCCGTAGCGGCGCCTTCGGCGAGGTGACGGCCGAGGCACACGCGTGACCTCCACAGTGCTGTCCGAGTGGGCGACGGGAGTGACCCTCGACGATGTGCCGCCGGCCGTGCGGCACGCGACCGCTCGTCACCTGCTCGATTCGGTGGGTACCGCGGTGGCCGCGCAGCGTCTGGGCCACGGACGCGCCGCATGGACCGTCGCCGACGGTCTGGGCGGCCCTCCCGAGGCCCGCCCGTTGACGGGAACCCGCGCCCTGTCCGCGCCGGCCGCCGCCCTGGCCACCGGCGTTCTGGTGCACGCGCTCGACTTCGACGACACGCACGCCGGGGCGCTCGTCCACGCCACCGCCGTCACCCTGCCGGCAGCCTTCGCCGTCGGCCAGCAGACCCACGCCACCGGTGCCGAGGTACTCACAGCCGCGACACTCGGCCTCGAGACGGCCTGCCGACTGGGCGCTGTCAGTCCCCACGGGTTCCACGCTCGGGGGATCCACGCGACCGCGGCGGTGGGCCCGTTCGCCGCGGCCGTCGTCGCCGGGCGGCTCGGGAAGTTCGACAGTGAGACTCTGGTCCATGCGCTCGGCATCGCTGGATCGTCGAGCTCCGGTCTCCTCGAGTTCCTCGACACCGATGCCGACACGAAAGCGCTGCACCCCGGCACGGCCAGCTTCAACGGCATCCTGGCCACCCGCCTCGCAGCCGCCGGCGCCACCGGACCGGGCTCCGTGTTGGAAGGGCGACGGGGCGTCTATGCGGCACTCACCGATCGACCCGTCGACCTGACCGTTCTGACCGACGGATTCGGAACCCGCTGGGAAGCAATGGGGATCGGCATCAAGCCTTACCCCAGTTGCCAGCTGATGCACGTCACCCTCGACGCGGTGTCCGCCGCTGTCGCGGGCCACGACGTCCACGTCGACGACATCCGTGACATCGAAGTGCTGGTCCACCCGGACTCCACCCCGTTCGTGTGCGGACCCAACACGGGCGTCGCCTCCCCGCGCAGCACGTACGACGGCAAGTTCGATCTGCCGTGGAGCGTGGCGGCGTTGCTGCGCGACGGGGCAGTCGACGTCTCCACCTACACCGACGCGTCGATCGCCCGAGCCGACGTGCTGACGACGGCGCGCACGGTCCGCGTCGTCGAACGTCCCACCGACGGGCCCGCGGCCGCCGCTCCCGGACACGCCACCATCACCCTCGCCGACGGCCGTGTGCTCGTGGGAGACGTCGGCGGAAGTCGCGGCAGTGCCGCATTCCCACTCGACGACGCGGCACTGCGGGAGAAGTTTCTCGGCAACTGCGGCCACGACGCTCGTG
Organism: Rhodococcus sp. NBC_00294; assembly: GCF_036163995.1. Taxonomy (NCBI): domain Bacteria; kingdom Bacillati; phylum Actinomycetota; class Actinomycetes; order Mycobacteriales; family Nocardiaceae; genus Rhodococcus; species Rhodococcus sp. NBC_00294. Next base: position 1,992,915 of record NZ_CP108043.1, on the reverse strand, counting down.
CGGACGAACTCGCCGATCGCGTTCTCGGACTCGCCGACGAACACGACCTCTCCGCCGTGCTCGATCTCGCCGCGGCCATCGCGCCCGCCCCCTGACCCTCGCCTGGAAGAAGGACACCACCATGGATTTCACGTACGACGAACAGCAGACGGCGTTCCGTAAGGCATTGCGCACCTTCGTGGACAAGGAGATCGTCCCGGTCGCGAACGAATGGGAGAAGACCGGCCGCTACCCCACGGAGATCGTCGACCACATGAAGGTAATGGGCCTGTTCGGGATCACGACGCCGGAGGAGTACGGCGGCCTCGAACTCGACAAGGTCTCCTTCACTCTCGTCTACGAGGAGTTGGCGCGTGGATGGATGGGCATTGCCGGCATCGTCGGCAGCCACAACCTCTCGTGCTGGATGATCGCCAAGCACGGCACGGACGAGCAGAAGCAGTCTCTCCTCCCGAAGCTGGCCACGGGTGAGTGGCGCACCGGCGTCGGCCTCACCGAGCCAGGTGCGGGCACGGACCTGCAGGGCATCAAGACCACCGCCAAGCGCGACGGCGACCACTACGTCGTGAACGGCGCGAAGACGTGGATCACCAACGCGCGGCATGCGAACGTCCTGCCCGTGCTGGTGAAGACCGACACCTCCGCCACACCTCCCCACAAGGGCATGAGCCTGCTGCTCATCGACACCACCAGTGAGGGTTTCGAGGTCCAGCGTGACATGGGCAAGCTCGGTTACAAGGGCACCGAGTCGTGTGAGATCAGCTTCGACAACGTTCGGGTGCCGGTCGACGCACTCCTCGGCGGCGTCGAGGGCCGTGGACTGCAGCAGGCGTTGTCTGGACTCGAGATCGGTCGACTCAACATCGCGGGTCGCAGTGTGGGAATCGCGCAGGCGGCCTACGACGCCGCGCTGCAGTACGCGAAGGAGCGCACCGCCTTCGGGCAGCCCATCGCCGAGTTCCAGGCGATCCAGTTGAAGATCGCCGACATCGCCACGCAGCTGCAGGCGGCCCGACTCATGACCTACTGGGCTGCATCGCAGGCAGATTCGGGCAAGCGCGTCGACATGGAGGCGGGCATGGCCAAGTACTTCGCGTCGGAGGCCGCCATCACCGCCAGCCTCGAGGCCATGCGCATTCACGGCGGCTACGGCTACTCGACCGAGTTCGTCGTCGAGCGTCTCTACCGCGACGCGCCGCTCATGGCCATCGGCGAGGGAACCAACGACATCATGCGCACCGTCATCGCGAAGTCGTTGGTCGCGGGATCGAGCGTGATCGGGTGAGTGGGGCGCTCACCTACCTCTACGTCCCCGGCGACATGCCGGCCCGCTTCGACAAGGCGCTCGCCTCGGGTGCGGACGCCGTCGTGCTCGATCTCGAGGATGCAGTCGCTCTGCGGGACAAGGACTCCGCACGCGCGGAGGTCGCCGCCTGGGTCGCTGCGTGCGAGCCCGGTGACGTCGAGGTGTGGGTGCGCGTCAACCCGGGCCCGCTGCAGGAGGCCGACATTCGCGCGGTGGCGCATGCCCGGCTGACCGGGGTGTGGCTCCCCAAGGTGGGGTCACCCGAGGAGATCGCGATCGCCGATCGGGTGCTCGCCGACGTGTGTCCACACGCCGCAGTGTCGCCGTTGCTCGAGACGGGTGCGGCGCTGTTCGACGCGCTCGCCATCGCGCAAGGACCCCGCGTGCGCTTCCTGCAGATCGGTGAGGCCGATCTCGCCGTCGACCTCGGTATCGACGGCGAATCGGACCCCAGCGCGCTGCTGTTCGCGCGGTCACAGGTGGTCGCGGCCAGCGCCGCCGCAGGCCTCCTCCCCCCGCTGGGGGCCGTGTCCCGCAACTTCCGCGACCTCGACGCGTTCACCGCGGACACGCAGTCGCTGTCGCGTCTCGGCTTCGTGGGCCGCGCGTGCATCCACCCGGCCCAGGTCCCGGCGGCGCGCGCGGTGTTCGAGCCCACGCCCGAGGACGTCACCCGAGCACGCGCCGTGCTCTCCGCCCTCGAGTCCGGTGGGGCCGGGGTCGACCAGGACGGTCACCTCATCGACGAGGCAGTCGCGAAGCGGGCACGACGGGTGATGGAGCGCGCGTAGAGGGCAAGTGGGTTCGGGCTCGAAACATGTCGGTGCCCTGCTGTACACAGTGAGTAGGCAGACGGATGATTCCTGCCACCGACGCTCGGTTCTCCGACGTCGAGCTAGCTGTTCGCACAGAATCGAGAACCCATGGACCACGACAGTCGCGGCTTGGGCGGTATCCCCGCCGGCAATCCCGGATTCACCGTCGCCGTCGAGATCGACCGGCCCTTCGACCAGATCGAACCGGACGAGTACCTCCGGCTACTGCACCAGGTCGGTGACGACGCGGCCAGGATCGACCGATCCCTACTCGGTCACGCACGCGTCGTCCTCGACGTACCCGGCAGCGGCTGGTGGGTCTCCGGACAGGCCGCCCTCCACGCCGTCGACAGGCTGGCAGAGGAGTGGACCGTCCTCGGCGTCGAGACGAGCCGATCGGACCTCTGGTCCACCAGCCCTCACATGGCTGGCAGTCGCCTCCCTCGCACTCGCCGACTGCCGGCGAGTGAGGGCACGCGGTACACCGTCATCATCGAAATCGAGCCGTACGACGAGCTCGTCGATGACGTAGAGCTGTCCGACTACTTCCGGTCCAGGGAACGCGCGGACGTCGTCGTCGCCGACAACGGGCGTCGGCACATCATCGTGTCGAGGCGCGACTGGGACGTCTCCTGGGCCTGCCAACTCACCGCCAAATCCCTCCATGTCATCAGCAACGCGTGGTCCATTACACGCATCAGGACGGTCGAGACCGCGGTATGGAAACGAGAGCACTCTCGTCCGCGCGTCGACAATCGGCCGACGGCAATCCCGCAGTGGCAGTACGCACTCCGCATCGACGGCACCAGATGCGTCGTCGTCACCGACAAGGATGTCGACCTGGTCAACTGGTACGCGAAGTACACCAACTCCGACGGCATGTCGGGCGTCGAGCAGTTCTTCCACGGCCCCGCCTGGTTGACCGACGACGGCGTTGCGAACCTTCGGAGGAACGGCGACGCCATCGACGCATGGATCGCTCCCCTGCCCCGCGGTGGACTCCTCGACAACATCACCGACGGATACGGCCGAGTTCTGCCCGTCGACGACTCCGAGGGCACCGCAGCATGGTTGATGGAATCGATGTTCGACAAGCCCGCCGGCCTGATCATCGAACTCGGTCCCAGCGACTACGACCCCGACGACGAGGGGGACGTGTTCAACGCGCAGATCCACGTCCTCGACGACGGCGTGTACATGGTGCGCCGATCGCGAGCCGTTCTCCAGCGACTCCGACTGGTCGACCATGGTGTCGAGGGGTTGGAGCTGGACCACTGGCATCACGACGACCACTTCGACGACTGCACGGACGGTTATCTGTTCAGCCGCGACACCCAGCTCATCGCCAACGCGTGCGTCGCGTGGTTCCGGCAGAACGGCGTGACCGACGAGCGCAGTGCGCTGGGCTGCTCCTACGAGTTCGTCGACGAACTCCCCCGCACCTCCTGACAGTCCCACGAGAGGACCCCATGACATCGACGTCCGACGCCCTCACTCGCGCACTGAATGACGTGCCGTTGAAGGAGATGGACCCGTCACTGCTCGCCCACGCCATCCGGTACGAGGCGCGCGGTCGAGGACTCGAGACCTCACCGCTCGAGGATGCTCTCGCCGTGGCGTCCTACGCCCATCTGATGCAGCGCCGCACCACTCGCGGCGATCAGATCAACGATCCGTACATCACGCACCCATCTCGAAACGTGCTGCGTCTCATGAGGTACGGATGTGCTGATCTCGACGCACTCGTGGCCACGGCCCTGCACGACACCGTCGAGGATCAGTCCGACCGCATCGTCGATCTACTTGGCGGGAGCCAGGCTCTCGGCGCACTCGAGGCACACTTCGGTGCGGAGGTCGCACGCCTCGTCGCGGCTGTCACCACCCCGCCGCGCACCGGCGAGGACCGTGTCGCGCAGTACGTCGAACACGTGACGGCGGTGATCCGCGATCCAAAGGTGTTTCTGGTGAAGGTGTCCGACTTCGTCGACAACGCCGGCAGCCTGAAGTATCTGGTCGACGAAGCCAAGCGGACGAAGCTGCTTCGCAAGTACGCACCCCTCGTGACCATCTTCGAGGCGGCCGCCACCGAGCACGGCGAGGCGCTCGGACTGACGGCGGACGGGATGGCGAATCTGCGCGGACACCTGGCGTCGATCAGTGGGCAGACCAGTGGCTGACTCCGCGTCATTCCAACCAGATGCGATCGACGAAACCACCCCGGCGTTCGCGTTTGTCAGCCGCAAGAGCAGCCACATCCGCCATCGTGAGCCCCAAGGACGACGCCAGACAACTGACGACCTCGAACACGTCCGCGAGCTCCTCCGGTCGCTCGTTGCGACCGGCACGCCGGAACTCGTCGGCCTCCTCCACCAGCTTCTCCGCGAGAGCCAGCTCGAACTCGTGCGGGTCGAGCTGCCGTGTCCGCGGGACGCGACCCGACTGCTCGATGATGTCGGGAATCAGGTCGCGAACGAGTTTGCCCATATCGCTAAGTTTGATGCCATGCACCGACGCACGCCAACCGACGCCCTGACACTCGGCCAGCATCTGGTCAGTGTGCTGGCCAGCGGGGCACGGGTGGCGACCTACAAGCTCGCAGTCCTGGTCGCTCTACTCGAGTACTGCGTCGAACACGTTCCCGCGGAACAGGACGCGAGTGTCGACGTCGACCTGACGGACCTCGCTGAACGCGTCATCGCGCTGTACTGGCGCCAGGTGCGCGACTTTGAGGGGGTGTACCTGCGGCAGTCCTCCAACCGAATCGCGCGAATCCCGGACGCGGTGCGGCAGTTGGCGGCGGAGACACTGTCTTTCGGCCGTCACGTTCCGCTCGAGACCGCGGCCGCTGCGGCACCCGAACTGTGGGAGAAGACGGTCGACACAGTTCGGCTGACCATGATCCAACAGCCACTTCATCGCCTGCAGAAAGTCCCGGGAGCCTCGACCCAGTCGACGTTTCTCTACGACGATTCCTGGATGCACGACGCAGTGGGCAGAAAACGGATCGCGGAAGTCGGCAATCGCATCACCCTCTACCCGGGTGTCGCTTTCGGCCTCGCGCGTTTGTCCGGCCTACTCAAGCCAGGTCTCTTGCTTGCCTGGGTCGACGACGTGCGTCGTATGAACCCTGCGTTGTCCGAGGGCGTCCCCGACCTCGAGGGGCACCTCTTCGGCCAGGACCGTATCGCTCTGCAGAGACCGCGGCAGGTCCTGATCGACGAGTACGGGGACCGTTGTTTCTACTGCGGATCACGGGTGGGGCCGGCAGCCCACGTCGACCACGTACTGCCGTGGTCCCGAGTCGGGCTGGACGGACTGGCCAACCTGGTGCTCGCCTGCTCCAAGTGCAACACGAGCAAATCCGACCTGCTCCCTGAGCGGACCCATGTCTCCCGCGCGCTCGATCGCGATCCCGACCGATTGACGAGTCTGGCCGCGGCCATCACGTGGCCCGTCCAGTACCACCGAGTTGTCACTGCTGCGCGAGGTCTCTATGCCACTCAGCCCGACGCGTCCCCGCTGTGGCGCGCGCAGGGCGACGTCGTACCCCTCACGCGGGATGTCACGTGGCTGCACGCGAAGGTGATTCTCCGCAGCTGAGTCATCGAAGCGCCGCCACTTCCCGCCAGACTCCGACGGACAGCAAGTCCGCCTCCTATCCGCTCGACGTCCGGTCAGCCGCGAGGGTTGCGCCGCGCGCGGACGGCTGGTGCGGGCGCGAATCAGTCGTCGACGACGACCCCGTACCGAGTCGCCAGATCCGCGAGGCCGTCGTCGTACCCCTGCCCCACTGCTCGACACCTCCATGCGGTGCCCCGTCGGTAGATCTCGGTCAGAATGAGGCTCCGCTCGGTGGTCGCGGCGTCCAACACTGCAGTGGCAATGCGCGATTCAGGCGTGGAGAGCGAGATCGACACGGCACCGACATCGCCGAAGGTGTGCTCGTTCTCGATCGCTGCGGCGATCACGATGCGCTCGATGTCGTCCGGCACGACACTCAGGTCGATGCGGACGCCCTGCTCACTGTCCCCGTCGAGGGACAGGACCACGGCCCCGTCTGACGTGGACGGGGCGTTGTAGAACACGAAGTCCTCGTCGCTGGACACCACCTCATCCGCTGTCGTGAGGAATGCGACCACGTCGACGGCGATGGGATCTGTGTCGGCGGCGCGCCACGACGCGTCCACCGTCACCACAGTGGTGTTCTCCGGCAGATCGACGACGCCTCCGCGCGGAACGAGCGGGGCCATCGACGGCCGGGTGGTGACCTCCACGCGCGGCGTCACCTCGTCGAGGTTCAAAGCCCTGTCCACGTCGATCGAGGACAGTGTTGTCAGCTGTCGTTCCCGTACGCGTGGCATGCGCGGGTCACCGTCGCCATGGGAGAGCAGAAGTATGTCGGTCACGCCCGCACTCAGATTGACGGCGGGGGTGGCTCCCAGCTGGATCAGTCGCGACCGCATGAGCACCGACTCCGCGTGGGAGCCTCCCATCACCAGGACACGGCGAGTCGCCCACGGTGCGGCGGACGGCGCGGGCAGAGGCATCGTCGCCACGACGGGATTCCGTGGGCCCTTCCGGGTGCCGGGGCGAACGACGCGCACCAGATCGTGCAGCACGTGCTCCGTGATCACCGGAATGCCCTGAGAGCGAGCCCGAGTCACCTTCACACTCTCCGACGCGGGATCGGTACAGACGACGACACTGGTGTACCTGCTGACGGAGTTCATGACGTCGAGGCCGGCCTCGGTCAACTGCTCGGCCAGACGCAGTCTTGGGATGCGCGTCTCGCCGCTGATGACGACGCGCATTCCTTGAACCAGCCCGTGTGCGACGTCGAGCCGTCCGGGGTTCTCCCAGGGGCACTGTGTTCGAGGGATGGAGTCCGGGTAGAGCGTCAGGCGGTCACTGCAGGTGACGACGGGAAGTGGCAGATCGAGTGAGCGTGCCAGCCGAGAGCTGTGGGTGAAGATCTGCGCCAGGACGTGGGCATCGTCGTAGGCGTCGTGCGCCCGCGACTGCATCACCTTCCAGTGCGCGGCGAGGGTGGACAGCTTGTGATTCGAGAGGTCGGGCTGGAGTCGTCGAGACAGAGCCAACGTGCACAACCTCTGACGCGTCGGCATGTCCAGACCGGCGCGCATGGATTCGAGCTTCAGAAATCCGTGATCGAAGCTCGCGTTGTGCGCCACCATCGTGCGTCCGTCGAGCATCGACATGAGCTGCGGCGCGATGTCCTCGAAGCGCGGAGCGCCGGCCAACCGCGCGGGTGTCAGCTTGTGGATGTGGACCGGGCCGGGATCGCACCCGGGATTGACGAGAGTCGACATCTCACTCGCGACGCGTCCGTGATCGTCCAGCGTCAGGGCAGCAACACTCAGCACCCGGTCACGGTTCGCCTTCAGCCCTGACGTCTCGACGTCGACCACGACCCAGCGGTCGTCGGGCACCGAGGTTGCACTGCGCATGGACATCCACCTTCGCGAGGAAACAGACTGCCCGGTCACTATGCACGACGACTACGACATCTCAGTCGGCCGGCGTGGCCGTGCTCGCTCGGGTGACCAGGCTGGGGGCGATGCTGAAGCGTCGGGTGCTCGACTTACAGGACTCGATCTGCTCGAGCAGGATCTCGACGCTCCGGACGCCCACCTCGCTGAATTCCTGGCGGATCGTGGTGAGCGGCGGTGAGTAGAACTCGGCGTCGGGGACATCGTCGAAACCGACCAGGCTGATGTCCTCGGGAACCCGCCGCCCGTGGGCGTCGAGCGCGCGCAGCACTCCGAGCGCCATGGAGTCGTTTCCTGCGAAGACGGCGGTGACACCCTTGATCTGCGCGAGGACGGTGCCGGCCGCGTAGCCCGACCGGGCGGTCCAGTCCCCGTTCATCATCGGCGGCGGATCGATCCCCCGCTCCTCGTGCACCGACCGCCACCCGCTCACCCGGTCCGCGGCCTCGTACCACCCCAGAGGCCCGGCCACGTGCCACACCTCTCGGTGCCCGAGTTCCAGGAGATGCGACGTGGCGTCCCTCGCTCCGAGGACCTGGTCGACGGACACCACCGCGAGATCTCCGGCGGGCGATCCCTCGACCGCGACGAGCGGCAGTTCGCCGGCCAGCCCCGCGATGTCGCCGTTGTCGGTACGCAGTGGCGCGACCACGACCACCCCGTCGACACCCTGCTTGTGCAGACTCCGAACGCACGCGTTGATGGCGTCCTCCTCCAGCGAGGTCGGAACCCCCACCAGCACCGAGTAGCCGGCTTGCCGGGCGGCCCGCTCGACGCTGTACAGCGTCGAGACCGGTCCGTGCAGAGCAACTCCCGTCGCGACGATGCCGATGGTGCGGTTGCTTCCGGTGACCAGAGCCCGAGCCGCGGTGTTGGGCCGATAGCCCAGCTGGGTGATGGCCTGCGTGACCCGCGCCCTGGTCGCGTCGGTGACGTGGGGATGACCGTTGATCACCCGCGAGACGGTCTGGTGGGACACCCCGGCAAGTTTGGCCACGTCCGTCATGGCCGGCCCTCGAATCGGCGTCACAGTTCCCCCCAGTTCACTCGTCCGTCGTCCAGGATCGCAGGTTCTGCCCCGCCGCGCCGATCTACCTCGACACGGGCGGCGACGCGGTGGCTGCGGGGGCAGCTTTCGTGTCGGTGGAACCGCCCAACATCTCGGCCGGAACCGGGAGACCCATGTAATTGGACGGCGCCGGTTTCTCGGCCTTGTCCGGTCCACCCCCGCGTCCGCTGGCGGCTCGACGCTTCGTCCAGATGTCGAAGGCGACGGCCGCGAGAAGGACGAGACCCTTCACCAACTGGACTCGCTCGCTGGGTGATCCGATGAGCGACATCCCGCTGTTGATGACGGCGATGATCAGTCCGCCGGTGAGTGCACCGACGATGCGCCCGACGCCACCCTGCACGGCTGCGCCACCGATGAACGCGGCCGCGATGGCGTCGAGCTCGAATCCGTTGCCTGCGGTGGGGCCGGCCTGGTTCAGTCGGCCGGCGAAGATAATTCCCGCCAGGGCCGACAGGACACCCATGTTCACGAACAGCCAGAACGTGACCGGCTTGACCTTGATGCCGGAGAGCGATGCGGCGTGGATGTTGCCGCCGATGGCGTAGACGTGCCGGCCGAACACGGTCTTGCCCGCCAGTGTCGAGTACCCCATCACCAGTACCGCGAGGAGGATCAACACGTACGGCAGGTTCTTGAAGCGGGCCAGCTGCACGGCGATCGCCAGCACGAGCAGTCCGGCGAAGGTGACCTTGGCCAGGAACAGCGGCAGTGCATCGACGACCTGGCCGTACTTCTGACGTCCGGTTCGAGTCCGCCACTGGCTGAACACGATTCCGACGATGGCAGCGATGGCGACCAGCAGCGTGAAGATGTCGGCTCCGCCCAGGGGTCCGAGGCCGACGTTGCCGAGGAATCCGGGGAGGAAGCCGTTGGACAGTGTCCGCACCGGTCCGGGGAACGGCCCGATGCCCTGGTTGCCCAGCACGATCAGGGTGACTGCGCGGAAGACGAGCATGCCCGCCAGAGTCACGATGAACGCGGGGATGCCGAAGTACGCGACCCAGTAGCCCTGCCAGGCTCCGATCAGTCCGCCCACGACGAGCGTGATCAGCACTGCCAGCGGCCACGGAACGTTCTGTTGGACCATGAGAACACCCGCGATGGCGCCGGTGGCCGCGACCACCGATCCCACGGACAGGTCGATATGGCCGGCGATGATGATCACGACCATGCCGATGGCCAGGATCAGGATGTAGGAGTTCTGCACCACCATGTTGCTGATGTTCTGCGGCACCAGAAGTTGTCCACCGGTGAGCGCGGTGAAGAGCAGGATGATTAACGCGAAGGCGATGAAAATTCCGCTCTGGCGGAGGTTTCGCGTGAGCAGCCCCCGGACGGTCGACAGCTGATTCATCGAAGTACTCCTGTTCCACGGGTCATGAGATGCATGAGAGATTCCTGCGTCGCGTCCTCCCGAGTCACCTCACCGGTGATGCGGCCTGCGGACAGCGCGTAGATCCGATCGCACAGCCCCAACAGTTCGGGCAGCTCGGACGAGATCACGAGAACGGCCTTTCCTGCATCGGCGAGGCTGTTGATGATCGAATAGATTTCGAACTTGGCGCCGACGTCGATCCCTCGCGTCGGCTCGTCGAGGATGAGCACGTCCGGATCACTGAAGATCCACTTGCTCAACACGACCTTCTGCTGGTTGCCACCGGAGAGCTTGCCGACGACGGCGTCCACGTTGGGGGCCTTGATGTTCATGCTCTTGCGGAAACCCTCGGCAACCTCGTACTCGTGGTTGTCGTCGACGAATCCGTGAGCGACCAGCTTGTCCAGGGCCGCGGTGGAGATGTTGCGCTTGATGTCGTCGATCAGGTTGAGGCCGTAGCGCTTGCGATCCTCGGTCGCGTACGCGAGGCCGTGCTCGATCGCGTCGTGAACGGACTTGACGTGAATCTCTGTGCCGTACTTGTACAGCCGCCCAGTGATGTCCGTGCCGTAGCTGCGCCCGAAGACGCTCATGGCGAGCTCGGTACGGCCGGCACCCATCAGACCGGCGAGGCCGACTATCTCACCGCGTCGCAGCGTGAGGTTCGCCTTATCGACGACCATGCGGCCGTGCTGGGTGGGACTGTGCACGGTCCAGTCCTCGATCCGCAGCACCTCCTCCCCCACCGTGGATTCGTGCGGCGGGAAGCGGTGCTCGAGATCGCGGCCGACCATGAGCGAGATGATGCGATCCTCGGTGACGTCCGGGTCACGCATGTCCAGTGTCTCGATGGTCCGACCGTCACGGATGATCGTGGTCCGGTCGGCGATGGCCGCGATCTCGTTGAGCTTGTGCGAGATGATCACGCACGTGATGCCCTCGTCCCGCAGCCCGCGCAGCAGCTCGAGCAGATGGGTGGAATCCGAGTCGTTCAGCGCTGCAGTCGGTTCGTCGAGGATCAGGAGCGTCACGTCCTTGGACAGCGCCTTGGCGATCTCCACGAGTTGCTGCTTGCCGACACCGAGGTCGTTGACCACGGTGACCGGGTTCTCCCGCAGCCCTACACGGTTCAGTAGGGCTGCGGCCTCGGAGTTGGTACGGTTCCAGTCGATGAACCCACGCTTGGACCGCTCGTTGCCGAGGAAGATGTTCTCGGCGATGGACAGGTACGGACTGAGCGCGAGTTCCTGGTGGATGATGACGATGCCCTTGGCTTCGCTGCTCCGGATGTCGGAGAACTCGCAGGCCTGACCGTCGAACACGATGTCGCCGTCGAATGTGTCATGGGGATACACACCCGACAGAACCTTCATGAGCGTGGACTTTCCCGCGCCGTTCTCGCCGCAGATCGCGTGTATCTCGCCGCGCTCCACCGTCAAGGTGACATCCTGCAGTGCTTTCACGCCCGGGAACGTCTTGGTGATCCCGCGCATTTCCAAGATCTGGCTCGTCATCGCCGAACTCACTTCAATTGATCGTCGGTGTAGTAGCCGCCGTCGACGAGGAGCTTCTCGTAGTTGTCCTTGTAGACGATTTCGGGCTGCAGCAGGTAGGCGGGAACGACCTTCTCACCGTTGTCGTAATCGGTCGTGTTGTTGGTCTCGGGGGTCTGGCCCTCGAGAACTGCCTGCGCCATCTGGATGGTGACCGCCGCCAACTCGCGGGTGTCCTTGTAGATGGTGGCGTACTGCTCACCGGCGATGATCGACTTGACCGACGGAACCTCGGCGTCCTGACCGGTGACGATCGGGTAAGGCTGGCCGGCGGTTCCGTATCCGTTGCTCTTGAGCGCGGACAGGATTCCGATGGACAGACCGTCGTAGGGCGAGAGCACGCCCTGCACCTTCTGACCCGACGAGTACGTCTTGGTCAGCAGGTCCTCCATGCGCTTCTGGGCGGTCGCCGGGTCCCAACGAAGGGTCGCGGCCGTCTCGAAGTCGGACTCGCCGCTGCCGATCTTCAGGGTTCCCTTGTCCAGGTACGGCTTCAGGGTCTCCATGGCACCGTCGAAGAAGAAGGTGGCGTTGTTGTCGTCGGGCGAACCGGCGAAGACCTCGATGTTGAACGGGCCGGCGGGGGCGTCGGCCTTGTCGGTGCCGTCCTCGTTCTTCAGGCCGAGGCCGACCAGCAGGGACGTGGCCTGGTCGACGCCGACCTTGTAGTTGTCGAAGGTGGCGTAGTAGTCGACGTTCGGCGAGTTGCGGATCAGACGGTCGTAGGCGATGACGCCGATGCCGTTGTCCTTGGCTTCCTGCAGCTGCGTGGTGATGGCGGTGCCGTCCACGGAGGCGACGATCAGCAGCTTCGCGCCCTGGGTGATCTGGTTCTCGATCTGGTTGACCTGGGTGGGGATGTCGTTCTCGGCGTACTGCAGGTCGACCTTGTAGCCCTTCGACTCGAGCGCGCTCTTGAGGTTGTCGCCGTCGGCGATCCATCGAGCGGACGACTTGGTCGGCATGGTGACACCGATCAGAGCGCCGGCCGTGTCACCGCCCGCCGAGGGGGCGACGTCGGCGGTCTTCGTGCTGGACCCGCACGCGGTCACCGTGATCGCTATCGCCACCGCGGCCGCAGCCACCGGTAGGTGTCGGAACTTCATCGTGTCTCCTCGGGTGGTGGCTGGTCGGCAGGGACGGCATTCGATTCGCCGTGCTGCGGATCATGCTGCTGTCGAGTGGTGTGAATCACACCGCTCAGCGAGTGTGAGCGATAACATCGACGATGTCAACGCGTCCTTCTAACTGGACTTTGCGACGTGTTAGCGCTAACAGGCTCCGCCAGTCGATCCGCGTTGGCACCACCCAGCTCAGACCACCGTTATGCTTCGGTGCATACAACTACCGAATCAGGACGACTCATGACTCACCCCGGATCGCACGCCTTCGACGACGGCCTCACCCTCGAGCCTCTGGGCGACGGTCGCTACCGCGGCCGGACCTCCGCGCCGTACAACAACATGGTCGGCCCCTTCGGCGGGCTCACCGCCGCGACGCTGGTCCGGGCCGTCGAGCTTCATCCCGATCGACTGGGCGACCCGGTGACGCTGACCGTGAACTTCGCGGGGCCCATCGCCGAGGGCGAGTTCGAGATCTCCACTCGCGCCGTGCGGACGAATCGCAGCAACCAGCACTGGTACCTGGAGCTGAGCCAGGACGGCACGGTCGCCACCACCGCGACCGCGGTCTTCGGTACGCGTCGCACCACCTGGGACGCCCTCGAGTCGTCGCCGCCCGCGATGCCCGACCCCGCGGACGTCGACACGGTCGACTTCCCCGAGTTCATCGCCTGGGCGAACAACTACGAGATGCGGTTCACCGCCGGTGCATTGACCGAGACGGAGTCCGCCGATTCCGTTGCGACGCTGTGGGTCCGGGACTCTCCCCCGCGCCCGATGGACTTCGCGTCCCTGACGTCGATGAGCGACATTTTCTACCCGCGGGTCTTCCAGCGGCGCGGGAAGTACGTCGCCGCCGGAACCATCTCGCTCACCGTGCACTACTTCGCGACGGCGGAGGATCTCGCGGCTCAGTACGACGGGTACGTCCTCGGGACCGCGCACGCACGACGATTCCATCAGGGCTACTTCGACCAGACCGCCGAGCTGTGGAGCACCAGCGGCACTCTCCTCGCCACCGGACACCAGGTCGTCTACTACAAGGACTGATATCGGGTCCCTGCCGAGCCGCAGTGTGCACAATGTGACACAGGGCACGTAGGTCGTGCGCCTCGCGGATCGACCGGCAGGAGAGTCATGAAGAGCACCATGCAGGACACCCCGTTGTCCATCGGCCAGCTCGTTCGATACGGCACGTCGATGCACGCATCGGCGACGATCACCACGTGGAGCGAGGCGGGGCCGTCGAACATCACCTTCGCCGAGCTCGGTCGACGCGCCGCCAGACTCGCCCACGGTCTTCGAGCGCTCGGGATCGACGGGGACCAGCGCGTCGCCACCTGCATGTGGAACAACTCGCAGCACATGGAGGCCTACATGGCCGTGCCGGCCATGGGTGCCGTGCTGCACACGCTGAACATCCGCCTGTTCCCCGAGCAGCTCACGTACATCGTCGAGCACGCCGAGGACAGCGTCATCATCGCCGACGCCAGCCTGCTCCCCCTGCTGACGCCGCTCCTGCCGACCATGACGACCGTGCGGCACCTCGTCGTCGTGGGCGCCGACCCCGCACAGGTGCAGGCACCGGACCACATCGAGGTGCTGGGCTACGAGGACGTGCTCGCAGGCCACCCCGACGAGTACGACTGGCCCGAGCTCGACGAACGATCCGCTGCAGCAATGTGTTACACCTCGGGCACCACCGGTGACCCGAAAGGCGTCGTCTACTCGCACCGATCGATTTGGCTGCACTCGATGCAGGTCTGCATGACCGATGCCATGGCGCTCGCGCAGTCGGACACCGTGCTCGCCATCGTGCCGATGTTCCACGCCATGTCCTGGGGACTGCCGTACGCCGCGCTGATGGTGGGGGCCTCACTCATCATGCCGGACCGCTTCCTGCAGCCGGCGCCGCTCGCGGAGATGATGACGACGCTGCGACCCACCGCAGCCGCCGCTGTCCCCACCATCTGGCAGGCACTGCTCGCCCACCTCGAGGACCACCCGGCGGACCTGTCGAGCCTGCGCGACGTCACCGTGGGCGGCAGCGCGTGCCCGCCGAGCCTGATGCGGGCGTTCCACGAGAAGTACGGCGTTCCCATCTCCCAGGCGTGGGGCATGACGGAGACGTCGCCGCTCGGCACGTCCGGGCGCCCCGACGTCGGACTGTCTCCGGAAGACGAGTTCGACTTACGTTGCACCCAGGGACGTTTCGTGTCCGCTATCCGTGCTCGCCTGGTCGACGATTCGGGCACCGTCTTGCCGTGGGACGGCACGCACGTCGGCGAACTCGAGGTGCGCGGGCCGTGGATCACGGGCAGCTACTACCGCAGCGACGCGTCCGACAAGTTCGACGACGGGTGGCTGCGGACCGGCGATGTCGGCACCATCTCCGAGGGCGGATACCTGACGCTGACGGACCGGTCGAAGGACATCATCAAGTCCGGTGGGGAATGGATCTCGTCCGTCGAGCTCGAGAACCACGTCATGGAGCATTCCGCTGTGCGCGAGGCCGCGGTCATCGGTGTGCCCGATGAGAAGTGGGACGAGCGACCACTCGTCGCCGTCGTCGTGCGCGAGGGTCAGACCGTGACCGCGGAGGAGCTCCGCGACTTCCTCGACGGCCGAGTTGCGCACTGGCAGTTGCCGGAACGCTGGACCTTCATCGACGAGGTGCCGAAGACGAGTGTCGGCAAGTTCGACAAGAAGCGGCTGCGCGGGTCGCATGCGGATGGTGCGTTGGAGGTCGTCGAGGTCGGCTGACACGAACGTCAGACGCGGGACACGAGTACTTCCGTTGACCCGTCGAAGGCGCTTCCCGGTGAAGCTGTGGGTGGGGCGTAGTTGAAGCGGTACCGGGTCGGCTCACTCAGTCGAGTCCGCGCCCATTCCTGCGCCAAAGGCTGGACCGGGAAGGTCGAGACGATCTGGGTCTTCGAGCTCGTCACCAGTCCGTACACGACTGCGGTGGAACCGCTTCCGGGATCGGCCACGAAGACGGTGCGCATCGCGTTGACGGTGTCGACCACCTCGTCGAAGGCGAGGACGACGCGTGTGGTTCCGACCGGATCGCTGAGCGCCGGCAGGACCGTGGATGCGACGCGCTCCATCAGAGGGGTCTCGGATGCCGTCGGCTGAAGGTACGTGGGTTCCTTGCCGAACGCGATGGCCAGGTCGTTCGTGAGCCACCTCTGACGCTTCAGTCCGTACGGGGTGATCACCGTCGACAGCAGGTAGCCGTAGGTATGCATGAGTCCCGCATGGCCGTTGGGGAATTCGTAACCACCGGGCAGGCCTCGATGGAGCCAGGTAAAGGTTGCCTCGTCGAACACCGGCGCCTGCACGTTGTCGTCGATCACCGTCGACGCCGTCCAGTGTGTCAACTGCACGTCATCGTGCTGCGATGAAAGGACCTGCCTCACCAGCCAAGGGGTGGGTGCGCTCGACTCATCCAGGTCGCCCGTCCTGCTGAGAAGCTCCGCAGTGGCGGACAATTCGGCGGACAGGCCTTCCTCGCCGGTCACGCCAGCGGGAGAAGATATTTCGTGACCTGGGCCCAGGTCTTGAAGTTCCCGGTACCGAAGGGGATCAACTCACCCTCGAATTCCTTCGCACCGTTGGCACCTCGATCGTCCACCAGAAAGTCACCCCGGTTGAGATTCTTGTGGTGAGAGAGGATGAGGCGCTTGTAGGCCACCGACCCCGACTCGTAGCCCAGGTGCCACTGCACCCACTTGACCTTGTCGTGCCACGCCTGGGCGTTCTTCCACGGGGCAGTGGACAAGATGTACGTATCGAAATGCTCCGCGAGCAGCCTGTAGGCGTCCAAAGCGCCGTCGATCGGATCCATGAGCGAGAAGATGCGCGGAACCTCGTCCAGGTCATCCTCGAGCCCGACGATTTCGGACGGGTGTAGTCGCTTGATACCGGATTGAAAGTCGACCAGCGTGTTGTCTAGATCGACGTACAGAATCTTCTTTTCAGGCATGCGTCTCCCGGTTGAAACAATGAGGGGGTTGCCGTCCGAGTGGAGGCAACATCAACCTAGCAGTGCGCACTGACACGGATGCGGCCTCGATTGTTCACTCACACATTTCACTAATTACTCTGTGCACTGGCTGTGTCACACCAGGGAAACCAGTCGCTGAGCCCACCACGTCCCTGGCGTGGTGAGCAACGCAGGGACTGAGTTACCGGCCCCTGCATCGGGCCATACCCAACCTTATGGCCACAAGGTTGGATATGGCGCGGTCGTATCCAACCCTGTCGACGGTGTCGGACGTCGATGCCACTCTCGGCAGTGCCTGGTTCCCACGGCGAGGGACCCCACTCCCACCGACGACCCTTGTCGTGACCACCAGTTGCGATCGGAGAGGATGTTCCCGATGCCACCACGTAGACGCTCTACCACGACTCGCACTGTGAAGGCCGGGCAGAGCAGCGCAGCCCGGAAATTCGCCGGCACCGCGAAGAAGCCGACCAGGCGCCGCGCACCCGCGAAGAAGACCGCAGCTCCGGACCTGCGCGTGCCCGACGCCGGCGAGCGCGTGTGGGTGCTGGACGTTCCCTTCGAGGAACGCTCCGCCGCGAGTGCTGCGGGAGCGCGCTGGTACCCCGGCCCGCGAGTGTTCGCGTACTACGGGACCGAGTTGCCCGAGTACCTGCAGCCGTACGAGTCGATGCCGTACAGCCTGCAGCGGTGGCTCGAGGACGACGCCAACGAGACCTGGCGTCCCGAGACAGTGCATGCCCGTTCGCTGCTGCCCCGCGACACCCAGCTCGAATCGGTGCATCGGCAGCTCACTGCCCTCGAGGAGGGCTTCCCCTACTTCGCACAGATGGACTCCACCGGCTTGGGCAAGACCCTGTCGGTGTGCGAGGCGGTGCGGCAGATGTCTGCTACCGAGATCGGCACCGTCCTGGTCGTCGCACCGAAGGGAGCACTACCGGGGTGGCGTCGGACGATCGCGGACAGTGAGGCCGATATCGAGCCCTCCGACCGCAAGCGCTGGCTTCTGGTCACGTACCAGTCGACGAAGAAGCTCCTGTCGGTCCCACCGGACACCGATCTGGGGAAACGCAAACGGACACAGAACAAGCGAACGATCACACTCGGCGAACTGCGATTCGAGATCGACGTGGTTATCGCCGACGAGTGCCATGCGTTGATGAACATCGAATCGCAGCAGTCGCAGATCGTGTGGCGCTACCAGGAAGCCGCGCGGTCGGTGGTGTGGATGTCCGCGACCCCCGGCTACCAGCCGCTGCACTTCGCGTACATGGCGCGCGCGATCGAGCAGTCACGCGGCGTCGAGATCATGGGCGACGACGACCAGCTCGGCTACGCCCTCACCGTGAAGTGGGCCAACTTCCTCGAAGAGTCCGGCTTCGCGATCAAGGCCGGCAAGGCGTCGACCGGGCTGGCCACGTGGCGCTGGGAGCCAGAAGATGCTGCCCGCCGCGAGCGCGATATCGCTGCCGTGCACGGGTGGTTGTCGGGAGGTGCTGTGCCGTGGTCGATCTCGCGACCGTCCCCGCCCACGCCACGTGAACCGCTCGGGCAAGAGCTGACCGCCGCGCAGAAGCGGCTCTACAACTCCGCGTGGGTCGACTACCGCAAGGAGGTCGGGCTGCCGATGTGGAAGGTGTCCGGCGGCAAACGGGTGCTGCAGAAGAATCCGAGTGTTCGCGCTGCAACGCTGCGGTTCCGCCAGAAGTGTTCGTACCTCCGCATTCCCGCGTCCGCCGACCAAGTGCGCACGTGGGTGAAGGCCGGCAACCAGGTGTTCGTGTCGATGTTCTACCGCGAGTCCGTCGCCGCTCTCGCCGACGACTTGCGCGAGAGCGGGCTTGCCGTTGCGGTGGTCGACGGAAGCATGAGCAGTCCGGAGCAGGAGGCCGAGATCCGGCGCTTCCAGACAGGGGACGCCACCGTCATCGTGTCCACCACCACGAGCGCCATCAATCTGCACACCAACGAGATGCTGCTGCCCGAAGGCACGGCGTCCACCCTCGCGCCCCGGGTGACGCTGATCCACGACCCTCGGTGGACACCCATCGACATCCGCCAGATCGAGGGCCGCGCCAACCGCATCGACAAGGACCACAACCACACGACGTCCACCTGCTACTACGGCTACGCCGAGGGGACCGTCGAGGAGGAGATGGTGCTGACCGGAGTGGAGCGAATCGCCGACCTGGGATCGATCGTCGGTCAGGCCGATCTGATCGATCCGGAAGCGTTCCTGGCGGCTCGGGTTACTGCTGACAGCTAGTCATCATCCGGCAGTACATAGCTGTGGCAGATTGCTACACTGGGTGCACGACAACGAACGGAGCAGCTCATGGGTACGACGTCATCGCTACGGGTCGACGATGAACTGTATGCATCGGCGAAGCTGGTCGGCAGTGCGTCGAGCCGGAGCGCAGCCCAACAAATTGCACACTGGGCACTGGTCGGGCGTGAGATCGAGGCCTCACATCACATAGCCTCACGCGACATCGCCGGGGTATTGGCAGGTCGGCAGAACTACGACGCGCTCACCCCGCGAGAGCAGGCAGTCGTACGCGCGGAATGGTCCGAGCGAATCGACGCGATGTCAGAAGGCCTGGATCTGCGCAGCGAATTCGAGGCAGAAGGACGGGCCTTCGTCGAATGCGACGAAGACGGCGCTGTGATCGAGCATCGTCCCTGACGGAATGACCCGCGACCCGGTCCTGCACCTGCTTGCCGGCCCGAACGGCGCCGGCAAGAGCACCTTCTTTGCTCGGGTGCTGGCGCCCGTCACTCATCTTCCCTTCGTCAACGCCGACGAGATCGCTACCGAGAACTGGCCCGGTGACGAACAAGCGCACGCGTACGACGCATCGAGGTTGGCCGCCGAACAGCGGGTGGCCTTACTCGCACAGGCCGCGTCGTTCGTCACCGAGACAGTCTTCTCGCATCCGTCGAAGCTCGATCTGATCGAGACGGCGAACGAGGCCGGGTACCTCGTCACACTTCATATCGTCGCCATTCCGGTCGACCTGGCCGTAGCCCGCGTCGTCAACCGCGTCGAGATCGGCGGTCATTCCGTGCCCGAGGCAAAGGTCCGTGAGCGATACGTGCGCCTGTGGCCCTTGGTTCGATCCGCGATCGATGTCGTCGAAAATGCCCGCGTCTACGACAATACCAACGCAAGCAACCCCTTTCGCGTTATCGCTCGTTACGACCATGGTCGACTGGTTGGGGACCCGTCATGGCCGTCGTGGGCTCCCGCCGCACTGATGACCTGACACCTCAGCCACGCAGCGACACGTGCAGACCATGCTCGGATGCCGTGTGGATCGGATAGGCGTTGTCCGGGTGCGTCGTGTCCACCGCGGCGTCCGGGTGCGCCTGAAGGAAGTCGTGCACGAACACCGCGATCATCGACGACGCGAACGACTTGCCAGGGCACGATCTCGGACCCTTGCCGAAGGGGATTACCAGCGGGGCGACGTGATCCGTCGCGTGGGCGTTCAGTATCCGGTTCGGATCGAATGTCGGACCGTGAACCGCGTGCGCGGCATGAATGTTCGGCATCACCAGCGTATTACGGTGCAGATCGACACTGCCGTCACCGAGCGCGATGCGGCAGTCTTCGATCACCCGCCCGTTGAACACGGACCCGGGGGTGTCGATGCGCAACGCTTCCATCACGCACGCACGAACCACTGCAGAATCACCCAGCGACTCGACGGGCGCAGCTGAGAAGGCGTCCTTCCACTGCGTGTTGGCGGGATCGAGCAGATGCTTCAGCGTGGCGAGAATGGCCGTGCGGTTCGTGTCGACGCCGGCGATGAAGGACGTCGTGGTGTCGTCACGGACCATGTTCGACGAGAACCCCGAGATGCCGTGCAACCGCCTGATGTGGCCGGCAATGGTGTCGTCGAGCGGCATATCCGCCAGAACCGAAGCGTGCCGCACCAGCGTCCGAGTGTTGATTCGCATCCACCGCTGCTCCCGCGAAAACGTCCACCGTTGCAGCCGTGGCTCGACTCTCATGGCATAGGCGTTCGCACAGCGTCGAAGGCGTAAGAAGTTGTCGTACATCGCATCTGCGAACGGCAGCGCCTCATGGGCGCCGCTCTCGTCGACGTAGTCGATCACTGTCGTCGCCGCGTCACCCCACACTGCCTCCGCCACAGCAGTGCGTACGCACTCGGTGACGATCGGCCGCAGGTCGATGCTGTCGTCGTCCGCACGAACATGAGCCGGCAATGCGCGCGTCATCGCTGCACGGGCGGATCCGGCGCTCGTCGCCACGATCATGTTGCGTTTGCGGTCGCGGAAACGGGGCTGTTGCGCAGAGGAGAAGGTCAGCGCTTCGGGACTCAGTTGACCGAACGAATACTGCGCGGCGGTGTCACGATCGATGTGCACACCGGCGATCTTCGGGTTGACGATCGCTTCGATGGCCCGGCGCGACACCGCGTACAGCTGCACTCGACTCCCACGCCAGGTACCGATGAAGTCGGACTCTCGATCGTCGACGAAAAGGTAGTCGCGCGACAACTTCCTGCCGAACGCGTCGGACACCCTCCGCTCCGACGACAACGGCAACGGTCCGCCGACAAACCGGATGCCCTGCCGTTGGTAGCTGGCGCGCTGAGCGAACACCGACGCCACGCCACCACGCTCCTCGACAGGGCCGGCTCCGCCACGAACCGGACTCAGCGTGACAGTAGTACCCAGCAAGTCACTGCGCTTGGGATGGTTCACAACGAGTGACGGTCAACCTCACGGGACCGTCAGAAGACCGAGTCCCGGAAACAATGTCTCGGAGAACGGCGCGGGGAACTGGCGGCTCTGCGTCACCACCATGGCTACCTGACCCGGTCCGGTATCTGCTACGACATCGAGTGGGAGCCCTCGGGCGCCGGCGTTCGGGTCGACGGCCGAGAGATCCTCGGAGGCCCAGTGGCGGAAGTCGACGGCGCCGGCCGCTCCTGTCGAAAGATTGCGCCACTGCACCGTCATCCACCGGTAGTTGTACTGGTAATAGTACGGCTTGATGTCGGCGGCGGAGAACCGGACCGAGCCCGGCCTCTCCCCCACCGTCACCTCGATCGGCGTGGTTTGAATAAGCCCGCCGGGCACGCTGACCGGGCCGATCTCCAGCCCCGTCACGACGGGCACCTGCAAGATCGACGTCTGGGGCGCAGCGGATGCCGTCCCCGCGCCCACCCCCAGGAACACCGGGATCGCGAGTGCCAAGGCCACTGCCGCTCGACGCGTTGTCTGTCGCATGGTCATCACTCTGACACCGTCAGGCGGAAAAAGACCGATCGTTTCGTGACTGTTACCGAGCCTTGATGTCTGCCGACCGCTTGCGGGCGACCGCTTGGATTGGAGTTCCCTGGTGAAACAGCAGCTTCCATCCATCGTCCGCCCGACGCCACAACGAGCTTCGGCGCGCGTGCCGACCTCCATGCCTGGTCTCGTACGTCAGGTGAACCATGTCGTCGGCGATCCTCCGGCCGTTGAAGTTCGCGCTCTCGATGGGCTCGGACTCGGGCGCGTCGATCAGCGCTGCAACTATCTCCCGCCGCGTCCACAGCCGACCCGACGCGCCGATCTCCTCGAACGACGGGTCGAGCAGTCGGTCGAGTTCAGTCTGCGAT
This sequence comes from Rhodococcus sp. NBC_00294, assembly GCF_036163995.1. Lineage (NCBI taxonomy): Bacteria > Bacillati > Actinomycetota > Actinomycetes > Mycobacteriales > Nocardiaceae > Rhodococcus > Rhodococcus sp. NBC_00294. The sequence continues at coordinate 1,970,518 of NZ_CP108043.1, read as the reverse complement.
GAGCGCGTCGCCGGATCGAGTAGTGCCTTCTCCAGACCGATCACGTGCTCCATCGTCATGTCTCCCACCTCATGATCGTGGACTATGAACCCCGGTTTCCGGGGCCAGATTTCCACTATCAGGTCCTGTCGTACGCCGGCCGTACTCTCCGAGCACACGATCCTGGGGGGGACCTGATGAGTAAGAGCCAACGTAGGGCCAAGGCCGAAAAGCGCACGGCGCAAAGACGGCCGGCATGGTGCTGGCACGATTTGCTGAAACGTTTCGCCGAATGGTTGGTGCGGTCAGGCTGCACCACAGACCCGTTGGCGGCATATTCGACGGCGATGGCAGTCGACCGAACTAGGCGCGAACACGACATCCTGGTCGCGGGATTCGACATACCACTGGAGTTGTTCGAGACAGACGTGTACGCCGACGACTGCGGACACACACCGTGGTCACCCGACGACACTGTCGATGCGCTCGATCTCTTCGCGAGATTAATTGCCGAAGAACGTGTTTCGCCGACACAGACAAACGACCTCGCGGAGATGGTCGGGGTTTCCTCGCCACGCATGGCACCGGTCCCGCGACGTCGCTCGGCACCCCTCGGTCCGACCACCCTGACGTCTCACGTCCGGCGGGTTGCTGCCTGGTGCGAAGACAACGGCAGCGTTCCCGACCCCTGCTTCGCACACCCGCGCTCGAGCAGGCAGCTTCGAGACGCCCTCGGCCCGACCGGTGAAGGCGATACCATCAGCGAACTGCTGTCGACGGTGACGTACCAGGTGGTTATCGCGACCGCGTTGGGAGTGGGCGTCCTGCGCAACGAGGATCGAACACTTCGAGCAGGAGACGCATTCGATCACTGGCTCTCGGCACCGAGCGAGGAGTGGCGACGCAGAAGTCTCGTCGAGGCTTACATCGCGTGCTTGGAACCCGTTGTCGCACTGAACGCCTCGCCGCAGCGGGAGATAGCCGCAGCCTGCGCGGCGCTGTGGTTCATCCTCGTCCGCTCCCTGGTCGACGACCCAGCCCATGACGGCGAAGCTTTCGACGCGGGCATCGACACCGACATCGAGAAAGTCAGCGCGTGGGTGTTCGTGCGACTGGCAACCATGGTCGACCTCGGACTGATCGTCCCGGTGAACGGACAGTTCTGTGTTCCGGACTCTCACGCGCCGGCACTCATCGAGGCGCTCGATCGTCGTCGTCTCGACACGTCGACGCCGGCGGATCTCGAGCGTCGATCCTGATCGTGGACTTCAGACCCCGGATTCCGGGGCCCAAAGTCCACAGACAACTCTGGCCCATGCACGACGCGCGTGCATGGGCCAGATGGTCGAGAACTACGTGGTCGCAGACTCCAACGCATCGTTGAACGTCTTGCTCGGACGCATGATCGACGTCGCCTTCTCGGGATCCGGGTAGTAGTACCCGCCGATGTCGACGGGCTCACCCTGCGCGTCGCCGAGCTCCTTGACGATGGCCTCTTCCTGATCGGCCAGCGTCTTGGCGAGCGGCGCGAAGTGCTTCGCCAGCTCCTCGTCCTCGGTCTGGTTCGCGAGCTCCTGCGCCCAGAACTTGGCGAGGTAGAACTGGCTGCCGCGGTTGTCCAGCTCGCCGGTGGTGCGCGACGGGCCCTTGTTCTCCTCGAGCAGCTTGCCGGTCGCGGCGTCGAGGGCCTTGCCCAGAACGTTCGCCTTGCCACCGGTCTTCTTGCCCAGGTCCTCGAGGCTCACGGCCAGCGCGAGGAACTCGCCGAGCGAGTCCCAGCGGAGGTGGTTCTCCTCGATGAGCTGCTTGACGTGCTTCGGCGCGGAACCGCCGGCGCCCGTCTCGTACAGTCCGCCGCCGGCCATCAGGGGAACGATGGACAACATCTTGGCGCTGGTGCCGAGTTCGAGAATCGGGAACAGGTCCGTGAGGTAGTCGCGGAGGATGTTGCCGGTCGCGGAGATCGTGTCCAGGCCACGGACGACGCGCTCGAGCGTGTACCGCATCGCGCGGACCTGCGACATGATCTGGATGTCGAGGCCCTCGGTGTCGTGATCCTTCAGGTACGTGCGCACCTTCTTGATCAGCTCGTTCTCGTGGGGGCGGTACGGGTCGAGCCAGAAGAGCACCGGCATTCCCGAGTCACGCGCACGGTTTACGGCGAGCTTGACCCAGTCCTGGATCGGCGCGTCCTTGACGATGCAGAGGCGCCAGATGTCGCCCTTCTCCACGTTCTGCGTGAGCATGACCTCGCCGGTCGCCACGTCGACGATGTTCGCGACGGCGTCCTCTTCGATCTCGAAGGTCTTGTCGTGCGAGCCGTACTCCTCGGCCTTCTGCGCCATGAGGCCGACGTTGGGAACGGTGCCCATAGTTGTCGGGTCGAACTGGCCGTTCGTCTTACAGAAGTTCACCATCTCCTGGTAGATGCGGGAGAAGGTCGACTCCGGGTTGACGGCCTTGGTGTCCTTGGGACGGCCGTCGGCTCCCCACATCTTGCCGCCCGCGCGAATCATCGCGGGCATGGAGGCGTCGACGATGACGTCGCTGGGCGAGTGGAAGTTCGAGATGCCGCGCGCCGAGTCGACCATGGCCAGCTCGGGACGATGCTCGTGGCACTTGTGCAGATCTTCGACGATCTCGTCGCGCTTCGACGCCGGGAGGGTGTCGATCTTGCTGTAGAGATCGGAGAGGCCGTTGTTGACGTTGACTCCGAGCTCTTCGAACAGCTCATTGTGCTTGGCGAAAGCGTCCTTGTAGAAGACGCGCACCGCGTGACCGAAGACGATGGGGTGCGAGACCCGCATCATCGTGGCCTTGACGTGTAGGGAGAACATGACGCCGGTCTCGTACGCGTCCTGCATCTGCTCTTCGTAGAACTTGTCCAGCGCCTTCGCGCTCATGAACATGCTGTCGATGACGTCGCCGTCGGTCAGCGAGACCTTCGGCTTGAGGACGACGGTCTTGCCGCTCGTCGTCTCGAGCTCCATCTTGACCTCGCGGTCGCCCTGGACGGTCATCGACTTCTCACCGTGGTAGAAATCGCCCTCGCGCATGTGCGCGACATGTGTGCGCGACGCCGGCGACCACTCGGTCATGCTGTGCGGGTGCTTGCGCGCGTACTCCTTGACGGCCTTCGGCGCGCGGCGGTCGGAGTTGCCCTCACGGAGGACGGGGTTGACGGCGCTACCGAGGCACTTGGTGTAGCGGTCGCGGATCTCCCGCTCCTCGTCCGTCTTCGGGTTGCCCGGGAAGTCGGGGATCTTGTAGCCCTTGTCCTGCAGTTCCTTGATCGCGGCATGCAGCTGCGGTACCGAGGCGCTGATGTTGGGGAGCTTGATGATGTTCGTGTCGGGCAGCTGGGTCAGCTTGCCCAGCTCGGCCAAGTTGTCCGGCACCCGCTGGTCCTCGTCCAGGTAATCGGGGAACTCGGCGAGGATGCGACTGGCAACGGAGATGTCGCTCGACTCCACCTCGATCCCGGCTGCGCTGGCGAAAGTGCGGATGACCGGCAGGAACGCGTGAGTCGCCAGCATGGGCGCCTCGTCGGTCAGGGTGTAGATGATGGTCGGCTTTTTCTCAGTCATTGCAGGTCTTGCCTCGTTTTCCGTCTGCTCGACGTCGTCTGTCCTTGTGGGCTCGGAGACAACTTTAGTCGTGCAGGGCTGTGTTGTGGCGACCCCGGTCCAGCGGGCTCGATGTGTCTCGAGACATAACCTGACCTGCGCCGACGATCTTCCAGCGGCGATCCGAGAGGCTACCGGTGAGTAACCTGCCGTGACCGGCGGCGGAGGTCGGGCGCCGGTGACTCACAGCATTCGACTGAGGAACTGCTTCGTGCGTTCGTTACGCGGATTGTCGAAGAACTCACTCGGCGCCGCTTCCTCGACGATGCGCCCGTCGCTCATGAACACCACGCGATCGGCGGCCGCTCGCGCGAACCCCATCTCGTGACTCACCACGACCATGGTCATCCCCTCGTCGCGCAGTCGCAGCATGACGTCGAGAACCTCCTTCACCATCTCGGGATCCAGCGCCGAGGTCGGCTCGTCGAACAGCATGACCTCGGGCTTCATCGCGAGCGCTCGCGCGATGGCCACCCGCTGCTGTTGACCGCCGGAGAGCTGCGACGGGTAGTTCTCACTCTTGTCACCGAGGCCGACGAGCGTGAGCAGCTCCTGAGCCTGCGCTCGCGCCTTGTCCTTGGGCGTTCCGAGCACGTGCCGTGGGCCGGCGGCCACGTTGTCGAGCGCCGTCATCATCGGGAACAGGTTGAAGTTCTGGAACACCATCCCCGTGTAATGGCGCTGCCGGGCGATGTTCGCCTCGGACAGCGGTGTCCGCTTGCCGTCGTCGGAGAACCCCATCAGTTCCCCACACACCCGGACCGTCCCCGACTCGATGGTCTCGAGGCAGTTGAGCGTGCGGAGCAACGTGCTCTTCCCGCTTCCCGACGGCCCGAGGAGAAGCACCACCTCGCCCTTGGCCACGCGGAAGTCGATGCCGTCGAGCACCACGAGATCGTTGAACGCCTTCGTCATGTCCTGAACGTCGATCATCGTCAGGTTCGCGATCGCCTGGTCGGTCATCGGTTCACCGCCTCCGCGTCGATGACACTGTCGTCGAGCGCAGCCATGTCGGTTCTCCCTTTGCGACGGTAGTTCCTGTCGTATCCACGTCCAGCTCGTGCTTCCAGGCGCTTCTGGATCAGACCCCAGAGCGTGGTGAGCAGGAGGAAGTAGAGCGCTGCTGCGCACAGCCCCTCGAGCACCCTGAAGTTCACCTGGACCAGGAACTGCGTGCGGCGCAACAGCTCCTGGACGGAGATCACCGAGACCAGCGTCGTCGTCTTCAGCAGGCCGTTGAAGCTGTTGCCGAGCGGAGGGATCATGACGCGCAGCGCCTGAGGCAGCACGACGACGCGGAACACCTTGGTCGGCGACATCCCCAGCGCTCGTGCCGCTTCCGTCTGCCCCGTCGGGACGGACAGCAGTCCGGATCGCACGATCTCGGACAGGTAAGCGGCCTCGTTCAGCACCAGTCCGAGCAGCGCCGCCTCGATGACGCCGAGCTTGATACCGACCTGGGGCAGCCCGGTGTAGATGATGACGAGCTGCACGAGCAGCGGGGTCCCTCGCATCAGCCAGACATAGAACCCCGATACCGCGCGGAACGGCAGGAACTTCGACGACCGGGCGACCGCGACGACCACCGCCAGCACGAGCCCCAGAATCAAGCTCACCACGGTGAGCCAAATGGTCACCCAGGCGCCCTCCAGCAGCTGCGTACTGGTGAGGATGGAGAAGAACGCGTCCCACGACCACATGTCGGAGCCTCTCAGCTCTCGAGCGGGCCGGTGCTGACGGCGATGTCACCCGCGTACCCGCTGACGTCGTACTGCTCGAACAGGTCCGGCAGGTAGCCGTCGTCGCGCATTTCGGACAGGACGCGAGCGACCTCACCGGCGGACTTGCTGCCCTTCGCGAAGCCCATGGCGAGGGGCGCCTCGTTGATGCCGCCGATGGCGGTCTCGAAGCGACCGTCCTCCTGGTAGAACGAGGTGACCGACTCGACGATCGACGTTCCGTCGAGCTGTCCTGCCGAGAGCGCCTGGTAGGCATCGGCATTCGTTTTGAACGTCTGCACGGTCAGCGGCGCCTTGCCCTCCGTCGCGAACTGCTCGGACAGCGCCGTCAGAGTGTCGAACTCGTATCCCGGCGCTTCCACGCCGACCGTCTTGCCGGCAAGGTCGTCGACCGTGCTGATGCCCTCGGGATTGCCCGACGGAACCGAGATCGACACGGCCTGAACCTCGTACGGCACCAGATCGATGGTTTCGGCCCGCTCGGGTGTGTAGAACATGCCGGTGTCGATCATGTCCCACCGACCACTCTGCACACCGGGGATCTGGGCCTCGAACTCGATGTTGACGAACTTCGGCGTCAGGCAGAGTCGCTTGGCGATCTCCTTGCCCAGGTCGACCCGCATGCCGATCACCTCTCCGTCGGCGTCGACGTACTGCATGGGCGGGAGGGTGGCATTCGTGGCCATGGTCAGCGAGCCCTCCTCGGCGAGATCGGCTGCGCCGAGAGTCGGCGTGCAGTCCGTCGGCGCGGCATCCTGCTCCGACGAGGAGCCGCACCCGACGAGGCCGAGGGTCAGGACGCCGGCAGCGGCAATTCCGATGAGCGTGCGCATAGGAGAGACCTTTCGGTGTCGACTGCGGTCTGCAGCGACTGTCTGGATCGGGGATGGTCGACCTCGATGGGATCGATTGCATGAACCATCGCAGAATTCCTGCGAACACGTCAACGTGGTTAACACGGACGACACGTGTTTCAACGAAAGTTAACGTCGGCCCTCGTGAATCACGAGTTCGTGACGGGCGCACACGACGCGCGCTCGACCAATCGGGCGCCGATCCGGTACGTGCGGCCGTCCGGCTTCGACGGCTCGCTCATCTGCTGAAACAGCAGATCCATCGCGACGTTGGCGAGCTGTGAGGCACCGTTGTCGACGACGGTCACGGCCGGGTGCCACAACGAGAGCCACGGCATGTCCTCGTGGCAGATCAGCGACAGGTCGCTGGGCACCGACACCCCTCGTCCGACGAGTGTCGGCAGAATCCCGAACACGGCCTCGTGGTTCGCGGCATAGAGCGCAGTCATGCCGGACGGTTCGTCGAGCAGCGAATCGACCGCTGCGACACCGAATTCCGTGGTGAACGGCCCTTTCCGGATCAGCGACGGGTCGACCTCGATGCCGTGGTCCGCCAGTGCCGAGCGGTAGCCCTCGAACCGCTCCCGGCCGGAGGTGGCGTCTTCGAGACCGCCGATGTAGCCGATGCGTCGGTGACCGAGGTCGAGGAGATGCGCGGTCGCATCGCGTGCACCGTCCAAGTCGTCGGCGAGGACGGTGGGTGCGGCGCTCCCTCGAACCGACCTGATCACGTTCACCACGGCCCGGCCCTGGGCCAGCAGAGCATTGGATTCGACTGCGCTGCGACCACTCCCGATGACAATGGTCCCATCGACTCCGTGGTCTCCGAGCATCGCGAGCACGTCTCGCTCGCGGGCCGGGTCCGCATCGGTGATGCACAACAGAACCTGAAAGCCGTTGTCGGAGCATCTCTTGTGGACGACCTCGGCCACGGTGTGAAACGTCGCGTTGAGCAGGTTGTTCATCACGAGACCGACCAGATGCGACTTGTTGGAGCGCAGCGCACTCGCGGCCCTGTTGGGCCGGTACCCCAGCGTTCGGGCCGCCTCCTCGACGGTCCGTCGGGTATCGGCCGAGATCAGCGTCGACCCGCTCAACGCCCGGGACGCCGTGCTGCGCGAGACTCCCGCGGCAGCAGCCACGTCAGCCAGAGTGACCGTCATCGACCCTCCTCTCCCCTCGTCGCCGATCGTGCACAGACTCTCCCACGCCGAGCCTCGCTCGTTACAAGTGCGTTTCCGGCTTGACGATGTGTCTTCACCGACGGCAGTCTATGCAATCGATCCCATCGAATCGACCCAGTCCGGCTTCCACGCCGCACGAAAGGTATTCATGAACCGCGATGACGTCGCCTGGTCCGGCTACTGGCCCGCAGCACCCACCCCGTTCACCGCCGGCGGCGCGGTCGACACGGATGCCCTGGCCTCCCTCATGAACCTGTACGCCGACCACGAGGTCGACGGCGTTCTCGTCAACGGCAGCACCGGCGAGTGGTTCAGCCAGAGTGACTCCGAGCGGCGCACCGTCGCCGAGGTCGCCATCGACGCGGTGCGCGGACGCTTTCCCGTCGTCATCGGCGTCAGCGCCTACACCGCACGCGACTCCGCAGCACTCGCGCGGCATGCCGAGTCGTCAGGCGCCGACGGCGTGCTGGCCACACCTCCGCCCTACGTTCATCCGTCGAAGGACGAACTGCTCGCCTTCTACCGATCCGTCAGCACCGCAACGGCATTGCCGTTCATGGTCTACAACTGGCCGCGTGGCGTCGCTGTCGACATGGGCACTCTCCCCGGCCTGTTCACCGAGCTCGCAGCGCTCGACAACGTGGTGGCCGTCAAGGACAGCACCGGCAACTGGCTCTCCATGCTCGACACCGTCGAGGCGGTGGCCGACACGGTCCGAGTCTTCGGCAGTTTCCTTCACCACCGCGGACTCGCAGCGTTGCTGGATCTGGGTGGCGACGGGAACATCGACGGCGGCGGGGTAGGCGCACCCTTCGCCGTGCCGTTCTACCGTGCCGTCGCTGCGCGCGACGCGGCCGCCGCGCGGTCCTGGGCCGACAAGTACCGCGCGCTGTCGGGACGTCTGATCAATCCCGACTACAGCGGCGTGTACGCCTCTCCGATTCCTCAGCTCAAGGCCGTCATGAACGTGCTCGGACAGCCCGGCGGCAGCGTGCGCGAACCGCTGTTGCCCGTGACGGACCCGACGACGCTGGACCACCTGGCGCGGATCGTCGAGGACTCCGGAATTGCCGAGGCATCCCGGACGGCAGGAGTGGGCAGTGCAGTCTGACTTCGACGTGGTCGTCGTCGGAGCCGGCATCGTCGGCGCTGCGACCGCCCTGTCACTAACGAGGTCCGGCGCTCGCGTCGTCGTGCTCGACCGATCTGCACCCAACACCGGTGGCTCCGGGACAACCGCGGGCAACCTCCACATCCAGACGATTCACACTCGACGTCCCGGCCAGGGTGCGGCCGTGGACGTCCGACGTCTCCTCCCGCTGCAGCACCGCACCAGCTCGCTGTGGAACGACCTTGCCGACAGCGTTCCCGGTCTCGGCCTCAACCGCTGCGGTGGATACATGGTCGCCGAGACGGACGACCATGTACAGGCACTCGAGACCAAACACGACTGGGAACGCACGGTGGGAATTCCCACGGAGGTGCTGACCGGATCCGAGGCACGCCGGGCGCTGCCGGCTCTGGGACCCAGCATCGAGGCCGCGACCTGGTGTCCCCTCGACGGATTCGCGGAACCTGACCTCGCAGGGCCCGCGACACTGCGTCAGGCGGAGGCCGAGGGTGCCGTCCTGCGGTCACACTTTCCCGTCACGGGTGTGGAACGAGTCGGCGACCTGTGGACGGTGACCACTCCCGACGCCACGTGGGTCGCACCCACCGTGATCGACGTCGCCGGTCCGTGGATGGCCGGCATCGCGTCGATGGTCGGCATCTCGTTGGACCTTCGGCCGACGTCCTTGCAGATGCACGCACTCGCCGCACCCCCGCACACCCTCGACGTCCTCGTGCAGCACGTCGGGGAAGGCGTGTCGATCAAGCAGGACAGGCGGGGTCGCCTCGTGCTCGGCGGTGGGTGGCCGGCCGGCGCGTTCCACGACACGGACGCTGCATCGTCCCTGCCCGAGAGCACCACCGGAAATCTCGCACAGGTCGAGCGACTGCTCCCCTCCCTCGCGGCGCTCCCCCTCGTCGACACGTGGACCGGCCCCGTACTGACGACGCCTGACGAGATGCCGGTCATCGGTGCCGTCGACGGCGCACCGGGGTTCTACGTCGCCGGCGGCACCTACTCGTTCACGTTCGCGCCGCTCTGGGCGCAACTCCTCACCTCGATGGTGCACGGACGAGTGCCGGACATCGACGTCAGCGAATTCTCACCGGCTCGACTCACCTCGTTCGCGCAACACGGAAGGTAGGCACCCATGGCACTGGTCACGATGTTCGTCAACGGACAGGCGATGTCCGGAGGAACGCTCAACGACGCCCTTCACCGGGCGCGACTGCTCGGCCCGGCAGTCACCGCACCGAGGTACCAGTTCTTCTCCGTCCGAGACGAATTCCCCGGGCTGCACCCCGTGTCCGCCGGTGGCCACGCCGTACCCGGTGAGCTGTACGAGGTGGAGTACGACGTTCTCCGAGAAGAACTCCTTCCTCGCGAACCCGAGGAGCTGGAACTCGGCGTCATCGAGCTCGCCGACGGGGGTGGATCCCTCTCGATGCGCATGCGACGTGAGGCGCTCGACCGCTCCGATGTCACCGACATCAGTGAGCTCGGCGGGTGGCTCGCATACCGGGCGACGCTGCGATGAAGGTGATCAGAGGAGGAACCCTCGTCGAGTCGAACTGGCACGGGCCGGCCGATCTCCTGATCGACGACGGCACGGTCGTCGCCGTTCTCACTCCCGGCGCCGAGGTAGACCCAGCAGCGGAGGTCGTCGACGCCAGCGGGATGCTGGTGATGCCCGGAGGCGTCGACCCGCATTGCCACGTCGGTTTCACGTCGGGCGAGTTCACGTCGCTGGACTCGTACCGCGAGTGCACGACGGCGGCCGTGTTCGGCGGCACCACGACGATCGTCGATTTCGCGATCCCCCGGCCCGGTCAGTCTCCGCTCGATGCCGCGGAGCAGCAGCGGCAGAAGGCAACCGACGGCCTGTGCGACTCGGCCCTGCACGCGTGCGTCGTCGACTGGGACGACACGACCGCGGACCAGCTGGCCACTATGGCGCAGGACGGCATTCGCACCGTGAAGATGTTCACGACCTACGCCGGCGAGACCATGGCGAACGAGCACACCATTCTCAAGACCATGCAGACCACTCGCGATCTGGGTGGAATGGTCATCATCCACTGCGAGTCGGACGCCATCGTCACCGATTCGCAGACGACGGCGGCCGCCACCGCGGGCATCGACGCGGCCCACATGTCGATGACGCGACCCGAGATCGCCGAGACGGCAGCCGTTGCTGCCATTCTGGCGATCGCGGAGTCTCAGGACGCGCCCGTCTACTTCGTGCACCAGTCCACGGCGGCGGCAGTCGAGCTGGTGGCGGATGCGCGCACACGCGGGCTCGTCGCCTTCACGGAGTCGGTCGCGCACCACCTGACCCTGGACGACAGCGCCTACGGCGGCGAGAACCCCGAACGGTTCGTGTGCTGCCCACCGCTCAGGTCGGCCGACGCAGTCGAGGAACTGGGGCAGCACCTGTTCACCGGCCACATCACCACGATCGGATCCGACCACTGCTGCTACGACACAGCGCAGAAGGAGGTCCACAGCCACGATGTCCGCCACATGCCCAACGGGCTACCGGGAGTGGAGACCAGGCTGCCGGTCATCTTCTCGCGCTACGTGCGTGACTCGAACCTGACCGCCAGCAGGTTCGTCGAGCTCACATCGACGAATCCCGCCAAGACCAACGGACTCTTCCCTCGCAAGGGGACGCTGATGCCCGGCGCCGACGCGGACATCGCACTATGGGATCCGGAAGTCGAATGGACCGTCGACGTCGACGCGCTCCATATGGCCACGGATTACACGCCTTATCAGGGGATGACTCTTCGAGGGAAGCCCGTCACTGTGCTCGTCGGAGGAACCATCATCGTCTGGGACGGGGAGCTGGTCGACGGGACGCCGAGGGGTCGGCATCTGCAGGCTGCCCCGCTCGACTTCGAGGGCGGTAGACGTCGAGTCGTCGACTGACCTGCTGCTGGCCGGCGAGACAAAGTCTGGCTCAACCGGTAATGCACAAACATCTCAATTCTGACTCTATCGCCTCAATATCGGTACAAAGCGATAACTCGACATGTCGCCCTACCTGCATTGCCGAACGAGCACAATCGCCGGTTTACTGAATGAGGCCTCGCCTGCCTCACGGTAGCGTGTTGTTATATTTGACACCAGGATGGGATGTTTACGGGTCAAATTACTTTGACCCAATCGCTAAATACTTTTCATGAAATATAATTGTACACCTTGCCCTTTGGTCCCATAATGGAAATTCCATGCGTTTGAACGGCCTTCTCGATAACCTTGCTAATCCTTCGCACGCTAGGCAGTCGAAGATCAATGGCTTCGCCCGCCGATGTGGAATAGTACTCATACGCGACAAGTGAATCGCGCCCTAGATCCCACATATCGGGGCATGAAGTAACTAGAGGCTTTAGCATCGATGCTCGTTTGCGCAACGCTAGCCATGTTCTAGTAGCAATCCAAGAATCAAGCGACTCAAGGTCTCCTTGATGCGTCACCAACGGGAAGTACGACATTGCGCCCTTGAACTTTATAGTTGCAACTGAGTGCTTCATATACTTGGACAGATCGTTCTCTGACAAATTCCCATACAAGTACCGACGCAATTGCCATAAATACGTAATATAGTCGGAGTCCAAATCCCCGATCCGACCTAGCTCCTGACTCCCCCCAATTGGTTCCATCAACAAGTTGGTATATAGCAGGTGATTGACTCGAGTTTGGATTTTTTCGATAGCCGTCGCCTTCATTCGCACAGATCCTTGCGATATTTTGTGACCAAGGAACACCACCGATGAAGTTCTTTCCATCTCGGCATTGCTTTGACCCTCCGGCACTAGAAGCCTGATGCCTTCGCTCTTCGCTTCGTTTATGTCCGAACCAATGAACTTCGATTCCGCATGCAGTCGGTCCACTGCTGAGCACAATTGCGAATAGTCTTTGCTCCAAATTAACGTGTCATCGGCGTACCGCACGAAACTCACCCCCATTTTTTCTAGCGCTCGGTCCAAAGGCGCCACCGCTATATTCGCTAGGAACAGGCTTAACGACGTACCCTGCGCGAAACCTACTTTTCTGGCCCCAACGGCCTCCAACTTTTCTTCGGCATTTGTGTACGCGGGCGGGCAACGCAGGAACTCATCGATAATTTTTCGTTCTAGATCGGTCATCCGAATTTTGAGATCACGCAGAGTTTTGTTTATATGATCGTGTGTAACGGTATCAAAAAACTTGCTAAAATCGAACTCGGCAACGAATAGTCGTTTACTTTGCATAAATTCTGTCGAAATGTAATCGATGGCGTCGTGCGGGCTCAGATCACGCCGATACGCGTAGGCTCGGGCACTCAACTTGGCAGCATTCTTTGACATTAGAGAGGCAAAAACTCGTCGAGAGATTACTTCATCCGGAATTGTGAATGCACTCACTAGCCGCTCGCCGCCGCCGACCTTCTCAATCTTGTATCCCGCCGGCCTATCAGGCTTATACGTACCTTCACGCATAGACTTACTCATCGAATGAGCGATCGATTTCCGTCTCGCACGCACATGGTACGGGTCATGGCGCGGATCGAGCGACCAGTAGTCAGGGGTGCCAACCTTGAGGGCGTTCACGGGCGCAGCGCTTCGACGCTGTCTTCGTTTGTTCTCGTCCGAGATCCAGCGCGCGTAGCGCTCGTGCTTGGATATTCTACGCTTCGACGCGGCCTCAAGTTCAGATTCCAGATCTCCCCACATCCAGCAAGGATACAAGGGATCTGAGCTCTGCGAGCCCAGATCCCTTGTACGGCTTCAGACCGGGCAAACTATGCACCACACAGCGACTCGCCTCGCAGCGAACCGCTCGTTACAGCTTGTGGCCAGAACAGCACCACGAATAGGTCTGGGGCCTAGTCCCTATTTGAGACCTACCCTGCAGGTTACACGAGAAGTTGGCTAGCGCCCGATAAACTGTCTAAGGCCTAGCAGCCGACCACCCCGTTGACGGCCCAGTGAGCAGGCTCAAGTCCTCGTCTCTTCTCAGATGTCTCGCACGATCGCGGTCCGTTGGCACCGAAGGCGACCATCCCGCCTTGTTTCGAATATACGGAACAAGAGTGGGTCGGCTTCAGTTGGCAACGAATGGACCTGCTACATCAGGTAGGCCGGGTAGTCGGCGCCCCCACCGAGTCCAATGTTGCTAATTCTCGAATAGATAAAATTATTATCCGCCCAGCCCGTGAGACATTGCTGCTAGTTGACTTACGTTGGCGTTACTCATCGTTGATATCACCGCCCGCCTTCTTTCGCCCCGCATCGCGTGGCGGCTTGTGCCGCAGAGACGGTCGAGAGGTGGGGGCTGGTGAGACCCACCACGGCTACGGTCCGCTTAAGAAGCGGGACGTCGACGGATACGCCAGACTTCCACCGTGTCGACGACCGACAGAGCACGCGTCCCCCGTTCCGGCATCGTCGGAGGCACGTTCGCCTTGCTCGGCGCCCTCTACTTCGCGCAGGGGTTGCCCTTCGGCTTCTTCACCCAGGCACTGCCCGTGGTGTTGCGGCGGTCCGGCTACTCCCTGGTCGCGATCAGCGCGAGCGGAGTGCTGTTCGCGCCGTGGGCCCTGAAGTTCCTCTGGGCGCCCTATGTCGACAGGTACGGGAGTCGACGACGGTGGCTGCTCTCGCTCCAACTCGGCGCGGCAGCGGTTGCGTTGGTACTGGCCTGCCTCGACCTCACGTCCGGCCTGCAGTGGCTGTTCGTCGGCATCGCCGTCGTGAACGTTCTGTCCGCGACGCAGGACGTCGTCACAGACGGTCTCGCCGTCCGGCTACTCGACGCACGCGACCGAGGCGTGGGCAACGGGATCCAACTCGGGGCGTACCGCATCGGCATGATCGTCGGCGGCGGCGTTCTGCTGTGGTTGTTCTCGTTCGCGGGATGGCGAGCACTGTTCGTCGCGATGGCCGCGTTGATCGTGGCGTCCACGATCCCGGTCCTCCTGCTCCGGACTCAACTCGACAGGGCGGATGTGCGACCCGCGGAGTCGACGACCGCCGTCCGCCTCGCCGGGACGTGGTGGGTTCGCCTGCGCCGACCGGGTGTCCTGGCCTTCATCGGCCTGATCGCCGCCTACAAGTTCGGCAACTCGATGGGGTCGGCCCTCGTCGGACCGTTCCTCTCCGACGTCGGGCTCTCCCTCGGACAGATCGCGCTTCTCGAAGGCGGAGTCGCCTCGGGCTCCGCGCTCGCCGGTGCCGTACTGGGTGCTTGGTACGCGACGCGCTTCGGCCGACGACGTGCCCTGCTCGTCGCCGGCATCACGCAAACCCTGGCGCTCGGCTTCTACGTCGCCGCGGCACTCGACATCGGCGGGATTGCCCTCGTGGTGACTGCCAGCGTCAGCGAGCACGTCTTCGGCGGCGCCGCGACTGTCGTGCTGTTCGCCCTCATGATGGATGCCTCCGAACGTGTCTACGCGGGAACCGATTACACCCTGCTCGCGTGTGCCGTCGTCTTCTCCCAGGGCATCGCCGGACTCGCGGCGGGCGCGGTGGGCCAGGCCTTCGGTTACGCCGCCATGTTCGGGACGGGCCTCGTCCTGTCCGGGCTGGGATGCGCGCTCCTGCTCTGGGCGCTGAAGAGAGGCATCGGGCCCGTGCAGTTGGGCGAGTCGGGCGTCGTGGCCCCCGATCAGACCTGACCGCGGCCGCCGTAGTGTCGAACCATGGCAGTGCGCGCGGGTGTGGTGGTCACGGGTAGCGAAGTTCTGGCCGGGCGGGTCAGCGACCGCAACGGTCCCTGGGTGGCTCGGGAACTCCTGCAGATGGGAGTCGACGTCGCCCACCTGACGGTGTGCGGTGACCGGCCGGCCGATCTGACGGCACAGGTCCAGTTCCTCGCCGACCAGCACGTCGACCTCATCATCACCACCGGAGGTCTCGGCCCGACTGCGGACGACCTCACCGTCGAGACCGTCGCCGCGCTGTACGGCCGGAAGCTGCACCTCGACGTCCAACTCGAAGGCCGCATCACGGCCATCGTCGAACGCTGGCGCAGTCGGCTCGGCAGCGTCGCCGACTCCGAACCACTGCGAGCCGGCGTACGCAAGCAGGCGATGGTTCCCGCCGGGGCGCAGTCCATCTCGCCGACGGGCACGGCACCGGGCGTGGCGATGTCCGATGACTCGGGCACCCTCCCCACGGTCCTCATCCTTCCTGGCCCGCCCTCTGAACTGCAGTCGATGTGGCCGGACGCGATCGAGAGTGCACCCGTCGCCGCAGTGCTCGCGCGGAGGACGTCGGTCACCGAGGACACCATCCGGGCCTACGGATTGTCCGAGGCCGACCTCGCCGCGACCTTGCGCACCGCAGAGAGTTCGATAACTGGGTTCGGCGATCTGGCGATCACCACCTGCCTGTCGCGCGGCGAACTCGAGATGGTCACCCGCTACGAGGAGTCCGCGGCCGCCGCGTACGCCGACGTGCTGGCACTCATCGAGAAACACCATGGCGCGCAGATCTTCTCGACCAACGGATCCACCATCGACGACATCGTGGCGACTCGATCCGGTGGCCGCCGCATCGCGACGGCGGAATCATGCACCGGCGGCATGATCGCCGCACGGCTCACCGATCGGGCGGGCTCGTCGGCCTACGTGGTCGGCGGCGTGGTGTCGTACGCCAACGAGGTGAAGATCGGTTCCCTCGACGTCCCAGCCGCCATGATCGAGGAGCACGGCGCCGTCAGCGAACCTGTGGCAGCCCGCATGGCCGAAGGAGCACTGCATCGCGTCGGCGCCGATGTCGCCGTCTCGACCAGCGGTGTCGCGGGGCCGGGTGGTGGCACGGAGAGCAAGCCCGTCGGCACGGTGTGTTTCGGCATCGCTGTCACGGGCCGACCGACCGTCACGCGGACGCTGCGGCTACCCGGTGATCGTGCGAGTGTCCGGGCGCTCTCGGTCACCGTCGCGATGCACATGCTCGCGGACGCACTGGGCGACGCCTGAGCGTCGATGGACACCACTCCGGCACTCCCCCGCTGGCAGTTCGCCTCGGACGACCTCCTCACGCGCTATGTCGTGGTCACCGACGAGGACATGCGCGGCTGGTCCATCCACACCCACCATGTCGACGGCACTCCCGACACCTCTGAGTTCACCCGGCACCGGGCTCTGATCGACGACACCGGTCGGGTGTTCTTTCACGACGACGGGCCGACACAAGTGTGGGCCGCCGTCATCGATGCCGCAGCTTTGCTGATCAGTCTCGAAACGCCGACGGGCATCCTGCTCGAGGTCGACCAGTGGGACGCTATGACCGCGTGGCTCGTCGAGTCGATTCAGGACGAACCCGCCGGGCTCGTCATCGATCTCGGACCCAACACGGACATCCCAAACGATGAGCTCGACGACATCGAGCTCATCACCGCGCAGCTGCACCGCCTCAACGACGGGGTGGTGATGGTGCGCCGGTCGCGCCGCATTCTGCACACGCTCCGGTTCGCGGACCATTCCGTGCAGGAACTGGTTCTCGACCGATGGCACCACGACGCGCACTTCGACGACTGCACCGACGGGTACCTGTTCAGCCGCGATCTAGCCCTCGCGGCCGGCGCGTGCGTCGCGTGGGTGCGTGATGCCGGTGGAGTGGAGGCGGCCGATCGGCTCGGGTGTTCGTTCGACTTCGCGGACGAGCTACCCGGGCAGGCATGACGTCCTGCGATCACATCGCGCTCGGGGTCACGTGGTTCGAACAGGTGCGCGGAGCCAGGCTCCGTTAGAGGAGTTCTCAGAGGGGGAAACGTGGTTGTCGCGAGATCCTGTCGCTACGGCGACCGTCATCCACGTCCTGTGATGCGCAGTCCCCGCCACCCAGCCGCAGCGGACGCCACGGCCCCGGCTGCTCCTCCGATCACCGGATAACTCCACCAGGGAACCGGAAGCGCGTTCCACCATCCAGAGCCGGCGTGATCGAGCGTCAGGGTGGTCGAGTAGCTCTTCGTCATCTCGACGCCACGCAACGGCGCGTAGGCGCCGTCGTAGATCACCTCGCTCTGATCACGATAAAGTGCGAAGCCTTCGACACCCAGGAAAACCAAGCCGATCACGACGCCCGCAAGGGCGCCCCACGGAACGAGAGTGCGCACGCAGCACCCTAACCGGCGTCATCACGCCGTGCGCGGCTTCTATGCGCCGCGAACAGCGGTCGTACCTCGACAGTAGGAACGGCTCGAGTCAGCCCATGTGAACCGGGGTGTCGCCGGCCGGCAGGTCGGTCTTGCGGGCACGAACCAACACCAGCACGATCGGCGTTATCAGGATGACCATGATCGCCGCTGCCGCGAACGCGTGCGCGTATCCGGAGACCTCCGCGGAGAACATGTAGTCGATCGTGGAGTTGATGAAGTTGCGGATCGGTTCCGGCAGGGCAGCGAGCTGGGAATCGGACGGCAGGGTCTGCGACGCCAGGGCCTCCGGGGGCACTCCGGCGGGTGGCACGGGCGCTACGTTCGACGACAGGTAGGACGACTTGGCGGACGTGTAGATCGTGGTGAAGACGGCGGTTCCCAAGGCGCCACCGATCTGCAAGGCCGCGTTGACGAGTGCGCTAGCAGCGCCGGCGTCGTGATCGGCGACCCCGATGAGGGCCACGTTCTGCATCGGCACCATGAGCAGACCCAGCCCTAGCCCGAGGAGCATCACTCCGGGAAGCACGTGCGTCCAGTACGAGGTGTCGACGCCGATCTGAGTGAGCAGGACCAGACCGATGGCCGAGATGACGGGGCCGGCAGCCATCAACGGCTTCGGTCCCACGCGAGGCATCAATGCGGACGCTGCGGCGGCGGTGATCATGATGCCGCCGGTCATGGGGAGCGAGGCGACTCCGGCGACGACGGGGCTGAATCCGAGCACGATCTGGAAGTAGAAGGTCAGGTACAAGGTGCCACCGAGAAGGGCGGCGCCGATGATGGCCGAACCGAGGTAGGCGGACCCACGGTCTCGATCCAGCAGAACGCCCAGCGGCAGAAGCGGATTGGCAGACCGGGACTCGACGACGACGAACGCGGCCAGTAGAACGATGCCCAGCGCGATGAAGCTGAGGGTTGAGACGTTGGACCAGCCGTCTTCAGCCTCGGTGAACCCGTAGACGAGTGAGCCGAGCCCAAGGGCGACCAGAATCGCGCCGGGAACGTCGTACCGCGTGTCGCCCTCAGCCTTGCTCTCCTTGACCAAAGGGATAGCGGCGGCGGCCGCGAAGATCGCGACGGGAACATTGACCAACAGGCACCAGCGCCAGTTGGCGTACTCGGTGAGCACGCCGCCGAGCAGCAGGCCTACGGCAGCGCCGCCACCGGCGATGGCACCGAAGACACCGAACGCCTTGGCTCGTTCCTTCTCGTCGGTGAACGTGGTGGTCAGGATGGCAAGCGCAGCGGGGGCGAGCAGGGCGGCGAAGACGCCCTGTCCGGCGCGGGCGATGAAGAGCTGATAGCCCTCCTGCGCCAGGCCACCGATGGCCGAGGCGATCGCGAATCCCGCCATGCCGACGAGGAAGGACCGCTTGCGGCCCCAGTAGTCGGCGATGCGGCCACCGAGCAGCAGCAACGCACCGAACGCGAGCGCGTAGGCGGTGATGACCCACGCGCGGCTGCTGTCGCTGATGCCCAGGTCTTCCTGCGCCTGCGGCAGAGCGATGTTGACGATGGTCGCGTCCAGCACGATCGTCAGCTGAGTGATGGCGACGATGCACAGCACGAGCCAACGACGCTCGTAGTTCGGATTGGCGTCGTTCTCTGACGACACGATGTCGGGCGTGCTGGTCACGGGCGTGCCTCGGTCCTGGGAAAGGTAAGCGGTGGAATGTCTGTTCGACGATTCGAAAATGTACCGTCGCGGTCCGACACGGTCAAACGAACTAGTTGGTTGGCGTAGGATTCGGCGTGTGAAGTCGGACACCCCCATCTCCCCCGCCGCCTCTGACACGCGTGAACGAATCCTCGATGCCGCACGCCGCGAGTTCGCCGAGCACGGCCTTGCCGGCGCTCGCGTCGACCGGATCGCACTGGCGTCTCGCTCCAGCAAAGAGCGCCTGTACGCGTACTACGGCGGCAAGGAGCGGCTGTTCGACGCGGTACTGGACCACGGTTTCCGGCGGTTCGTCGAGTCCGTGCACTTCACCCCACGCGATCTACCCGGGTACTCCATGGATGCCTTCACCCGCCTCGCGAGTGAGAAAGACGAGCACCGGATGCTGCTCTGGGCACAGTTGCAGGGCCAACTCCCCGCGAGCGAACACGCCGAGGTGATGAGTGAGCGTGTTCGCGAGGTCGAGCAGGCTCAGCGCGACGGATACGTCGACTCCCATTGGAGTGCAACCGATCTGATGACGTTGATTTTCGGTGTGCTGTTCAGCTGGTTCACCACACCGGACCTCGACCAGCGAGCCCATCGGCGGTGGGACGACGACGAGATCGCGCGACATCGTCTCGTCGTCGGCGAGGCGGTCAGGAGATTGGCGGAGCCGCGGGTAGAACGATGATCACCCGATCGAAACAGCCCCATGACCGCGACCGATATACGCCGCCTGATAGCTATTGCCGCAGTGGCCGGTATCGCCCAGAACGCCATCGCGATCCCTACGTCCGAGAGCGCGGCACTCGTTCGGTGGCAGACTTCTTCGTCGGCAAGATCTAGTCGACGGTGCCCGGCAAGCTCGCGATGGTCGATCTGATTCTCGTCGTCGTAGCGTTCCACGCGTGGGCGCTGCCGGAGTCGGGTCGACTCGGAATCCGCCGATGTTGGTGGGCAACGCTATTCATGACCGTTACCGTGGGGATCGGCACCGCGATACCCTTCTTCCTCGCTGCACGGGCTCGGGCGTTCCGACTGGCGACCTGACGGGGTTCCCGCGCGGGAAGACGTGCCCCCGCTGCACAGCATTCCGCGTAGAGACTCGTTCTCGACAGATGACACCAACGACCCGCGTGTCGACGACTGCACCGACGGGTGCCTGATGATCGCCTCGACCGCCCTTGCCGCGGGGTTGCCGCCGTACATAACCAACCCCGACGACTACATCCGACTGGACAAGCTGCTGCAGGTTGTCCCCGTCGCGCGCCCGCGACTCCGCACGAGAGCAGGCAGTGACGGGTGGTCGACTCCCTGCTGCACAACCACGTTCACCCCATCGCCACGAGATCCCGGTACCTCTCCACCATCGTCCCGATCACCTGATCCCCATCCGCCGCCCAGACAGCCGCGTTGAAGATTTCCACCTCCACGTCACCGCGGTAGCCGGCCTCCTCGACCCACCGCCCGATGGTCGCGAAGTCGATCACCCCATCACCCATCATCCCGCGGGACAGGAGGGGGTCGGCTTCCATCGGCACCAACCAGTCGCACACCTGGTACGAGCTGATGCGTCCGCGTTCTCCCGCCGTCTTGATCTGCGCCTCGAGGTCGGGGTCCCACCACACGTGGAACGTGTCGACGACGACGCCCACCGCTTCCACCGGATGCGGCTCCGCCATTGCCAGCGCCTGACCCAGCGTCGAGATCACCGCCCGATCGGCCACGAACATCGGGTGCAACGGCTCCAACGCGATCCGCACACCTCGCTCCAATGCGTACGGCACCAGTTCGGCGAGCCTCTCGGACACCCGTGCCCGCGCACCGATGAGGTCGCGATCCGGGATCCCGCCCATCACCATCACCAACTCGGGAGCCCCCAACTCGGCCGCCTCGTCGAGCGCGCGTCGGTTGTCGTCGAGCCCGTCGTCGTCGATGGCCGTGAGAAATCCACCGCGGCAGAGGGTCGACACCCGCAGGCCGGCATCGGAGATCATTTTCGCCGACTCCGTCACCCCGGCCTCCTGCACGCGGTCACGCCACGGTCCGATAGCACCGAGCCCTGCTCGCGCCGCACCCTCGACGGCCTCCTTCAGCGTCCAGTTGTTCACCGTCTTGGTGTTGAGGGACAGGCGTTCGAGACTCATGCCGACACCCCGTTCAGCTCCAGATACACGCTCATCCGGTGCACGGCCAACGCCGGGTCTGCCAGCAGCCCAGCATGATCCGCCAGAACGAACAGCTGCGTCAGATGCTCCACACTGCGGCCCGACGCCAACCCGCCGACCATCGAGAAGCCGGGCTGCTTCCCGTTCAACCACGACAGGAACGCGATGCCCGTCTTGTAGTAGTAGGTGGGCGCCGCGAAGATGTGCTGGCCCAGTTCCTGCGTCGACCGCAGGATCTTCTCGGCCCGAGCCGTGTTGCCATGATCGAGCTCCTGCAACGCCGTGGACGCCGCGGGGTAGATGCCCGCGAAGATGCCGAGCAGCGCATCCGAGTGGTGCTCACCGTCGCCCATGATGAGCTCCGGGTAGTTGAAGTCGTCCCCGGTGTATAGGCGCACTCCGTCGGGCAGGGCTGCGCGGAGGGCGATCTCGTGTGAAGCGTCCAGTAGCGACACCTTCACACCGTCGACCTTCGCTGCGTGTGTCTCGATCAGTCCGCGGAACGTCGCGGTCGCCTCATCCACGGACGCGCTGCCCCAGTAGCCCTCGAGTGCAGGGTCGAACATCGTTCCCAACCAATGCAACACGGCGGGCTCGTCGACTTCGTCGAGCAACGTCGAGTAGACGGACAGGTAGTCGTCGGGTGACGACGCCACCCGCGCCAGCGCACGTGAGGCCATGATGATGACCTTGGCGCCGGACTCCCGCACCACGGCGATCTGCTCACGGTAGGCGTCGAGGACACGGGCGAGACCCTCCCGACCCGACGGCAGCATCGACAGGTCTAGCTGGTCCGTCCCGGCCCCGCAGGCAAGCAGGCCGCCGACCCGTGCAGCCTCTGCGCCGGATCGTCTAATCAGCTCGGAGGTAGCCGCCCAGTCGAGCCCCATGCCGCGCTGGGCGGTGTCCATAGCATCGGCGACTCCGAGCCCGTAGGACCACAGCTCGTGTCGATAGGCGAGGGTGGCGTCCCAGTCGATATCGGCCGGTGCGCCGGGGGTGTTGTCGCCCGTCGCGCGCGGAATGACATGTGCCGCGGCGTAAGCGATGCGCGAGGAGATCGGGGAGGTGGGCTTCGTCCACTCACCGGGCTCCCCCAGCTGATACGAGCCGTGGCCCGGCAGTGCGATGGTCAGGCGCGAGTCGACGGCGGTCACAGCGAGATCTCCGGCACGTCGATGCGGCGGCCCTCCGCGGAACTACGCAGGCCCAGCTCCGCCAGCTGCACGCCGCGCGCGGCGGACAGCAGGCCGTAGCGGTGGGGGCGCTCGGCGATGACATCGCGCAGGAACTCCTCCCACTGCAACTTGAAGCCGTTGTCCAGATCGGCGTTGGCCGGGACGTCGAGCCACTGGTCGCGGAAGGGCTCGGTGACGGGCAGGTCGGGATTCCACACCGGCTTGGGAGTGTGTGAGCGGTGCTGGGCGACGCAGTTACGCAGTCCCGCCACCGCGGAGCCATGAGTGCCGTCCACCTGGAACTCGACCAGCTCGTCGCGGAACACGCGTACTGCCCACGACGAGTTGATCTGCGCGACAACACCGTTCTGCATCTCGAAGATGCCGTATGCCGCGTCATCGGCGGTGGCGGCGTACTCGTTGCCCTGCTCGTCCCACCGTGTCGGGATGTGGGTGGTGGCCTTGGCGGTGACGGTCTCGACCTTGCCGAGAATGCCCTCGAGCACATAGTTCCAGTGGCAGAACATGTCCACGACGATGCCGCCGCCATCCTCGGCGCGGTAGTTCCAGCTGGGCCGCTGTGCAGGCTGGCCGTCGCCCTCGAAGACCCAGTAGCCGAACTCGCCACGCAGCGAGAGGATGCGTCCGAAGAAGCCCTCGTCGACCAGTCGCTTCAGCTTCACCAGCCCGGGGAGGTAGAGCTTGTCGTGGACGACGCCGGCCGTGACGCCCGCGTTCTGCCCGATGCGCGCCAGCTCGATGGCCTGCGTCAACGTCTCGGCCGTGGGCTTCTCGGTGAAGATGTGCTTGCCGGCCTTCATCGCCGAGGACAGTGCCTCCGCGCGACGTGAGGTCACCTGAGCGTCGAAGTAGATGTCGATCGACGCATCGTCGATGACCGACTGTGCGTCGGTGGTGTATTCGGCGATGCCGTGCTGGGCGCAGAGTTCCTGCAGCTTGGCCTCGTTACGGCCGACGAGCACCGGCTCGACCTGGACGCGCGAACCGTCCGCGAGCAGCAACCCGCCGGCGTCGCGGATCGGGAGGATGGAACGCAGAAGGTGCTGACGGTAGCCCATGCGACCGGTGACGCCGTTCATGGCGATGCGCAGGGTTCGGGTGGGGTGAGACATCGAATGGCCTTTCTGACTGCTCGGCAGCCAGGTCTGAAGAGTGCACGACCGAGAGGATCGAGGCGCGCGAGGGCCTCGGGAGACGGTGCGGCGGAAAGTCCTGCACGCGTCGAGGGGCAAGTCAGCTTCGGAATGCGCTTTCCAAGCTATGCTGTCGAAGTCGATCGGTCAACAGGCACCGGCAGACCGCAACGATTTCGTGGGGGTGTCGAGCATGGCGGCAGTGCGATTGCGTGACGTGGCAGCAGCGGCCGGCGTCTCCCAGGCCACGGCATCACGGGTGCTCAACGGCTCGGCGAGGGTGCCCGGCGAGGGTGTCGCCGACCGAGTACGCGCCGCCGCAGCCGATCTCGGCTACATCGCGAATGCCCAGGCCCAGGCCTTGGCGCGGTCGTCGACGGGGCTGATCGGCCTCGTCGTGCACGATGTCGCCGACCCGTACTTCTCTTCGATCGTCCGCGGTGTGCAGAACGAGGCACGCGACGCGGGCAAACTCGTGCTGCTCGCAAGCACCGAGCGCGACTTCGCCATCGAGCGGCAATCGGTGAGCACGTTCATCTCCCATCGTGCCGACGCCATCATCCTGGCCGGATCGCGGCAGAGCGGCGACCTCGACCGCGCCCTGGAACGCGAGTTCGAGGCGTATCGAGACAACGGGGGTCGCGTCGTCGTCATCGGGCAGCCCATGCCGTTCGGCGCCGCTGTGGAGCCCGAAAATTATTCTGCGTCAGCAGCATTGGCCGAAGCACTGTACGAGCACGGCCACCGGCGGTTCGCCATCATCGGCGGCCCGGGCAACATCCGGACGTCCGCGGACCGTCGCAACGGATTCGTCGAGGCACTCTGCCGTCACGGCATCACCCCGGAGATCGAGGTGGCCGGCGACTTCTCCCGCGACGGTGGATACAGCGCAGCACGACGCCTCGCGGCAGCCTTGGAACTGACGCCCGGCCACGGCACTCCCCCGTGCGTCTTCGCCGTCACCGACGTCATGGCCATCGGAGCCATCGCCGCGTGGCGTGAGCTGGGCCTGAGCGTTCCCGACGATGTCTGTGTCGCGGGTTTCGACGACATCCCCACCCTGCGAGACCATGTCCCGAGTTTGTCGACGGTCGCGTTGTCGCTCGTCGACATCGGCGAGCGTGCCGTGCAGCTCGCGCTCGACCCGTCCGACCGCGCCCTTGACGCGCACGAGTACGCACCGGGAACGGTCGTCCTGCGCGCGAGCAGCGCCCTGAGCAGGTAGTTGTCCGTTTTCCTTGACACTGTGGGCGCGATCACATTAGATTCGGCCGCAGCTTCGGAAAGCGCATTCCAGCGGGAGTAGTCGGACCCGCACCACTACTAGCTTTAGGACTCCTCATGGCGGTAACAACGTCGGTCGAGGCCCCACTCGCTGCACCGTCGGCACCGCATCCCGCGCCGACGCGTCGTCGACGGTTTCCCTCGTTCCGCAACACCTGGTCCGGCTTGTGGCGGCCCATCGCTCTCGTGGCTGCGCTCGTCGTCGCGTGGTGGGCGGTCACGACCACCGAACTGGTTGCGCCCTACATCCTTCCGTCCCCCGGCGACACCTGGTCGACGATGGTGGACAACGCGTCCTACCTCGCCGGCCACACCTGGGTGACCACCTACGAGACCATCGCGGGCTTCGTCATCGCCGGTCTGGTCGGCATCGCCGTCGCGGTGGTGATGATCTATTCGTCGTCGATCGAGAAGACGATGTACCCGCTGATCCTGTTCGCTCAGGTCATCCCGAAGATCGCTATCGCACCGCTGTTCGTCGTGTGGCTCGGCTTCGGCGCCAGCCCCAAGATTCTGGTGGCCGTCCTCATGGCCTTTTTCCCCATCGTCATCGCCGGCATGGCGGGCCTGCGGTCCGTCGACCCGGAGATCCTCGAACTCACGTCCACGATGGGCGCGAGCAAGTGGAAGACGTTCTGCAAGGTGCGCTTTCCCGCCTCGCTGCCACAACTGATGTCCGGCCTCAAGATCGCGGCAACGCTCGCCGTGACCGGTGCGGTGGTCGGTGAATTCGTCGGCGCTAACGAGGGACTCGGCTACGTGATCCTCCAGGCAAACGGAAACATCGATACCGCAATGCTGTTCGCCGCACTCATCATCATGTCTCTGCTCGGCATCCTGCTGTTCCTCGTCATCGAGATCGCCGAGAAGTTCCTCATCCCCTGGCACGCATCGCGCCGCTCCACCGCGTCCGTCGGCGCAGTGTGACCCGGCTGCCTCACCCACACCTCCTCGAAAGAAGACTTCCATGAAGCTCAAGACTGCCCTCGTGGCTGCGGTAGCCGCGTCGCTCGCTCTCGCCGGATGTGGCGGCGGCGGAGGCGGTGCGGAGAAGGCCCCCGGCGCCGACGGCGAGACCACCGCGACGTCGCTGATGCTCAACTGGTACCCCTACGGCGAGCACGCACCATTCTACTACGGCGTGCAGGAGGGGATCTTCGCCAAGCACGGCATCGACCTCACCATCACCGCCGGCCAGGGCTCGACCAAGACCGCGCAAGCCGCCGGCTCGAACCAGACCGACTTCGGCTGGGCCGACTCCGCCGCCGTCATGTCGAACATCGACAAGGGCGTGAAGGTGAAGAGCCTGGGCGTCTTCCTGCAGACGACGCCGTCGGCTGTCCAGGTCTACGCCGACGGTCCCATCCAGACCACCGCGGACCTCGCCGGCAAGACCATCGCCGTCTCCGCCGGTGACGCGCCCACCACGACGTTCCCGATCTTCCTCGACCGCGCCGGCGTCCCCGAGGACCAGGTGCAGCAGCAGAGCCTCGACTCCGCAGGCAAGATCGCCGCGATGCTGTCCGGTCAGGTCGACGGCCTCATCGGCTTCGCGCACGACCAGGGACCGAACATCGCGAACAAGTCGGGCCGCGAGATGCGCTATCTCCGCTACTCCGACGAGGGCCTGAACTTCTTCAGCAACGGCCTCATCGCCAACACTTCGACCATCGAGAGCTCGCCGGAACTGGTGCAGGCCATGGTCGACGCCACCACCGAATCGTTCGAAGCCGCCATCGCCAACCCGGAAGAGGCCGTCAAGGCCATGGTGGGCAAGGACCCGCAGACCCCGCCGGAGTCGGTGCTGCTGCAGCAGTGGGAGGAGACCATTCCGCTGCTCACCACCGCCAACACCGAGGGCCAGGCACCGGGCGTCAACGCAGAGGAGGACTGGACCAACACCATCTCCATCCTCGGTGACGCCGGGCTGACCGAGGTCGGAGCCGAGCCGTCGAAGTACTGGGACTCCTCCTTCACCTCCAGCAAGGAATGAGCGACGACATGAGCGCCATCACCCACGAACGGCCCACCACTGTCACCGACACCGCGGTCTCGGTCGACAACCTCACCGTCCAGTTCTCGTCCAAGCGTGGCGACGTCACCGCGTTGTCCGACGTCGACCTCAAGGTCGGCGAGGGTGAGTTCGTCTCCATCGCCGGCCCGTCGGGCTGCGGCAAGTCCACACTGCTCAAGGTCGTCGCCGGTCTGACCGGCGCCTCCCGCGGCTCCGTCGAACTGGCCGGCCGCGAGGTGAAGGGGCCGCAGCGCAACATCGGTTACGTCTTCCAGCGAGCCGCATTGCTGGAATGGCGCACTGTCCGCAAGAACATCCTGCTCCAGGGCGAGATGCGCGGCATGAACAAGAAAACCGCCGCGGCAAAGGCCGATCAGCTCATCGAGATGACGGGCCTGACGGGCTTCGAGGGAGCACTCCCCCACGAGCTGTCCGGCGGCATGCAGCAACGCGTCTCCCTGTGCCGGGCGCTGCTGCATGAGCCCGAGGTGCTGCTGATGGACGAGCCCTTCGGCGCCCTCGACGCACTCACTCGCGAAAAGATGAACGTCGAACTGCACCGCATCTGGCGGGAGACCGGGACGACGGTCATGTTGGTCACCCACTCCGTCGCCGAGGCCGTCTACCTGGCCAACCGCGTCGTCGTCATGAGCCCGAGGCCGGGGCGGATCGTGGACATCCTCGACGTGGACCTGCCGGCGCGCCGGGAGTACAGCGCGACGATGGAGAAGCCGGAGTTCATCTCCGTGGCCAACACGGTGAGGGATCTGCTGGGGGCTACCACGGGGGCAGATTGAGCGTCTCAGCCGCCGCAGACCAGGACGGGGTGCGGGACGGTGCTACCCACGCTATCGACACCCTCGGTAGCCGCCACGTCGTGGCAGGGCGGCGAACGAGCCTCCAGCTGTTCGTGCAAAATGGTGGTATGAGTGACATAGTTCCGGCCATCCAGGACCCGAATCAGACGGTGTTCGTTTCAGAAGACGAATTCGGCACCGTGGTGGCTGGGCAAAAGACAGCCGTCGCAGAATTTGTCGCAGAATGGCGTCGTGACTCTTCCATCACGCACCGCGAAACTGCGCTGTCCCCGTCGGTACTCGACAGGATTCGATCGGCGTGTGCCGGTGTCGTCCAATCACCGGAATTTGCGTCCTATCTAGTCCGAGGTGTTCCGCAGTCCCGCGGACCGGCGGAGAGCGTGAGCTATCGGCGTGTCACGAGATCTCTGGAGACCGGACGCTTCACAAGCAATACACCTATTTCGCCGGCGTCCATGGCCGGCGGCCCGCACATCGCGCTCGCAACCGCCACTTTGATCTCCGCTCTCGAGTCGATGATCGAACCCCTGCAGGCAAGCCTCGACAGAATCGAGGACACCACGGCCGACATTCTCAGGCTTGCCGACGCTCAGCGAACTGGCGACGTGTTCGGCCACAGGCGAGTACTGCGGCGACTCACCGGCGAGTTGGACAATGGGGCGGTTTTGACCGAGACCGATTGGTCCAGCGTGGCTGCGCTCGGACCAGACCTCGAGATCGGCGTCGAGCGTTTACGAAATTACAGCACACGGCTTCTTCTCGACTTACGGGCTGACGTGGCAGCGGACGATCGCGCCGATCTGCTCGAAAAGGCGGTCCGGAAAGACCGTCTAGGAGAAACCCTTCAGCTACTGTTGATTGCTCAGGAATCATTGTTCCTCTGGCAGCGAATCAGGCTCGAACGCGTCGAACTTCGCGAACACGATCATCTCCCACAGGTTCTGGAGAGCGCAAAGGCCACACTGAGAGAACATATTGCGGCAGACACCGCGCTGGTTTCGAGTCTACGAATGACGCTCGACACATACGGAACACTGCGACTCTCGGAATTCCATCGGAAACTTTCCGCTCGACGCTTGAAAAAGAATCTTGCGCCGTTGCGTTCCGACATCGATTTGTTTGTCACAAGCCGTGCACTTCAGATCGCCGGATGGAACGAGCCCAAGAATCCGGGCGTTCTTGACGTCTTGCGAGCTATGAAGGCCGTTGGTGACGGTGCAGTCGAGGCAAGTGTTCAGACAGTCGGTAAGGCAGCTGAGGCGGTTCACCGTGGCAGTGAGTCGTGGATCGACCGTCGGACGCGAAAGTCGCAAGAGGAGGATCCGGCTGGTGACCTACAAGTCGAAAAATGAGTACTGCGGCCTTCTGCGCAGCCTGAATCGAGTACCGTCGGGGATACCGGAGCCGTCATGCTGCTTCACGCGATGACGCTGCGACGTTGATGCATGTACATGGCTTGCCAACGGATGTCGTGCAATGGCCCAGGTGGTCCAGTCCGGCAACTGCTCGGGGTGCGTACTGCGCCGGTTCATCGATGACCGAACGCCGTGTCCGCATTCGCCCGCTGCATCCGTTGGGATGGTCACACGCCCGGTCGCCGTCGACGTGAGTGCTGCACGGGTAGCTTCCACGACATCGTGGCTGCGTGGCCATCACAGGGTTTGTGTCGGCACGGATACCAGCCTGCCAAGTCGAAGACACCTCGACGAACGGTACGAACAACGGATACCGAAGTCATCCTGGATCCGTTCGAATCCCAGCAACGAACACTGGAACGTTCTCGCGTCCCGCGGCGATCTCATACGGTAGACACCGCCCGTGCTTGCAGTGAGCGAACGGGCTCGCGAGTACTGGAGGCTCAATGGCACAGGACGCTACGCCCACCTCGACTTATTCGGTCGAGGAAGGCGGCATCTTTGTCGAGCTGTTCGCGCGTCCGGCCGTCAACCTGGCCTTGATCCATAACGGCGTGCCCGTCATCACCGGGGTCTCCGTACAGAACACGTCCGACAAAGACGCGATCGACGTTCATACCTCGGTTCAGATCTCGGGCAGAGGCCATCCGATCTCGCCCGAGTACGACGAAGTGTTCGATGGCTGCCTGTCTCCGGGATCAGCACTGACCTTCGACGACTTCGAAGAGATTGTTCCTGACGTCGACCACCTGCAAAGCCTGAACGAGAGCTACCCGGCGACCATTCATGTCAGCGTCAAGCACCTGTGGGCGCGCCCGATTCAGCTCAAAGTACCCATCAGGGTTCTGGCACATAACGAGTGGTTCAATGCGCCCGTCTACTTCTCCTCTCTCGCAGCGTTCGTGCAGCCCAACACGAGGGCTGTCGCGTCCGTGCTCGACACAGCCAGTCGTCTGCTCGAGAGCCAGACCGGCGATTCGTCGATCGCGGGGTACCAGTTCGGACCGGAACGTGCCGCGTACATCGCCGGCGCAGTCTACGAGTCACTCCGGTCCAAAGGGATTCGCTACATCGATCCACCTGCGTCTTTCGAGAACACCGGGCAGAAGATTCGAACCACCGCTCAGGTCCTCGAGGAGCGTTTCGGTACCTGCATCGATCTCGCGGTGACCTACGCAGCGTGCCTCGAAGCTGCGGGATTGCGTCCTGTGCTGTGGCTCAAGACCGGCCATGCTTTCGCGGGATTCATGCGTGAGGAGACCAACCTCGCGAGCGCAACGGTGACCGACACCAATTCGATGGTGAACCTGGTCGAATCCAACATCGTGGTGCCTGTCGAGGCCCGATACTTCGACTCCGATCGATCCGGCTCGTTCACGGCTGCCGTGAGCTTCGCTCGCCGACATTTCAGCACGCCCGAGTCGCTCCTCGGCGTCACCGCAGTCGCCACAGCTCGGAAGGACGGCATTCGACCACTTCTGACCACGGACGACGTCATCCTCGATCCCATTCAGGATGCGCCGACAACTGCACCGGGAACCATCGAGCTGCCCGGCGATCTGATCACGGCTGCTGCGGAACATGACGCGGTGTTCGACACCAGTGACACCTCGCCTCCCCGCATGCAGAAGTGGAAGCGCTCGCTGCTCGACCTCAGTACGAGGAACCGGTTGCTGAACCTCAAGCCCGCTCGCGATGTCATCGACATACACGTGCCGGCGTCCGGCTTGGCGACGCTCGACGACATCGTTCATCGTGGTGTGTCCATCGAGCTCACTCCCAACGACGACATCAGCGAGATCCACGAGCTCAGAGGAGCCCGTGCTGCACAGGACGTCGACAACGACACACTGCTGCAGTACCTCACCAAGGACCACCGGCTGTTCGCCGCCGTGTCTCGAGCGAAGTACACAACGCAGCTCAAGGCTTTGCAGCGGCTCGCCCGCACCATGTTCGAGGAAACCGGCAGCGCCAACCTCTATCTGACCTTCGGTGCACTGATTCACACCACCTCGACCGGCCGCGAAGCCAGAGCACCACTCTTCCTCCTACCGGTGAAGTTGACTGGAGGTACGGGCAAGTCGCCGTTCAAAATACTGATCGATTCGTCGGAGACCTCCAGCCCGAACTACTGCCTGGTCGAGTGGTTACGACTCAAGCACAATGCATCGGCTCCGGCTTTACAGAATCCACCCCTGGACGAATCCGGAATCGACATCGATGCAGCGCTGCGGCAGATTCGCGGGTCTCTGATCGAACACAACCTGTCATTTCGTATCGATGAGTCGTCGTCACTTGGCATCTGCCAGTTCGGCACTTTCGGGATGTGGAAGGACCTCGACGACCACTGGGAGACCCTTCAGCAGAGCCCCATAGTGCGTCATCTCGTTCACACTGCTGGTGAGTCCTTCCGCGACACCGTGCGGCCCGACGGTGTGGACCTCGACAACGTTCCGGTCGACGAGGTCGAAATACCAGTGCCCATTCCGGCCGATGGTTCGCAGCTCCGTGCAGTTGCTCTCGCCGCAGACGGGCACACCTTTGTTCTCGAGGGCCCGCCCGGAACAGGTAAATCACAGACGATCACCAATCTGATCGCTCATACGCTGGCGCAGGGTAAATCGGTGTTGTTCGTCGCTGAGAAACAAGCAGCACTGGATGTCGTCAAACGTCGACTGGACAAGATCGGGCTGTCGGAATTCACGTTGGACCTGCACGGCAAAGATCAGAGTCCGCAGGCGATCCGCGATCAACTCAAGAAGGCCATCGACGCGGAGGTCCACTACAACGAACGCATGTGGCAAGCGCGCATGGCGACATACCGTTCTCGCCATGCGCCTCTAGAGGACTACCCGCGAAACCTCCACGCAGTCAACGGCGTCGACCTGTCCATATGGTCGGCCTACGACACGCTACTCGGGCTGGACCCTGGCCCTGCTGCGCCCATTCCGGCCGGTTTCGTCTCCAGTCCTCCTGTCCAGCTCGAACAGATCGAACACGCACTGCGACTGTTCGAGCGATCGGCGCGATCTGCCAAACCGTCCCGAGACCACGAGTGGGCCATCATCGGCCGGCTGGATGACACCGTGTCGGAGTCGTCACTGCGACAGATGACGCAGCGGATGGACGCGGTACTCGACGCAGCTCACAGGTCAGCGTTCGTTCGCGTCGTCCTGGACCATTCCGACGGATCCGCGAGATTGGTAACGATCGCGAACCACGCCGAGGTGCTGAACCGTTTCCCAGTTCCCTCGATTGCTGTTCTCGACGGTGCTTCCCGATCGGATTGGTCCATGGGGCGCGACGATCTGCTGCGGCGGATCAACGATTTCCACCAGTCGACTTCCGTCGTCTCGTCGACGTTCACTCCGGCCTTCCTCGCAAGCGGAGACCCCGCTCCGGTGTCCGCAGCAGCACAGGAAGCGACGCACGGACTCTTCGGCAAGAAGAAACGCATCGAAGCCTTTGCCGCTCTTCTGAAACCGTGTGTGATGCCGGACGTCGACCTCACACCTGAGCAGGCCATGCCGCTCCTCGATGCCCTCCCTGCAGTTCGGTCGGCGGCATCCGAGCTCGTCTCACGTACGAGTGCTCTCCTGCTCGACGTAGCGCCTGGCTGGTGGAGCCCGTTCCACCCCGACGCCATCTCCCAACTGCGCCCATTTTTCGCCCATGTCGAGGCCGTATCGGCGATGCGGCGGAACGATCCCGCAGCGTGGTCATTGCTGGTGGAATCACGTCCGTACTCGGATGGCGACGTAGCCACGGTCCGTGAACTCGCGGCGTCGTGGACAGAGTGGACGCAGGCACTCGGTGTCACCAATGAGTCGATACTCCGCTGGCGAGGCGAGCGCGAGTGGCATGAACAGTGGGCAATGCATAACCGACGTTGGTCGAGTTCCCTCGAGACGGACGGAATTCATGCAGCGCAGCACTGGTCATCGGCGACGACGCACCTGGATCCGCTACGTGGCGCCGGCCTGGACACATTCGTCGAACAGTTGCTGACTGGCACGATCGAGCACGCGAACGCGGAGCTGTCCTTCATGAGAGGGGTTGCCCAGGCTTCGATCGATGAGCGTCGTCGGCGAGCAGGCCTGGACCGATTCGATCCCGAACAGCGGTACGGCGAAGTGGACGACTACGCCGCGGCCTCGGAAGCACAACGCACCGAGCAAGTGGTCGCCCTCAAGTCACTCTTGCTTCAACGTCGTCCGTTCCGCGCGGGATCATTGACGGATGAAATCGGTCAACTTCGACGTCTGCTCGATGCGAAGCGTGGCGGGCAGACCTTCCGTCAGCTGATAACCAGATTCCCCGACCATATTGTCTCGGCGACCCCGTGCTTCTTCGTCAGCCCGACATCCTTGGCTCAATTCGTCCCGCCGGGTTCTGTGACCTTCGACGTGGTCGTGTTCGACGAAGCGTCCCAGGTCACCGTCCCTCAAGCGGTCGGCGCCCTGGGACGAGGACGGTCGGCGGTAATCGTCGGGGACTCACAGCAGATGCCGCCGACGGCCGTCGGCAAGGTCTCGGCCGGCGACGGCGACGACGTCACTGACGACGACGAGGTCATTCCCGAGGATCTCGACAGCATTCTCACCGAGGCAGTGGAGTCAGGCATCCCACGGCAGTGGCTGTCCTGGCACTACCGCAGCCAGGAGGAGTCGCTGATCGCCTTCTCGAACGAGAAGTACTACGAAGGGCGCTTGGCGAGCCTCCCTACACCTGGTGGAGACGACGCCATGGGAGTCGAGTGGCGCCGCGTTCCCGGTCACTTCAACCGGGAGAACACCAAGCAGCGACATCGCACGAACCTGGTCGAAGCGCAGGAGATAGTCGCTGAGGTACGACGTCGATTGAACAGCCCTCGCACGGCCGAGGACAGTATCGGAATCGTCACGTTCAACACACAACAGCAAGCACTCGTACGAGATCTTCTCGAGGAATGCGGCGATCCGCAGGTGGCGGAGAACATGCGCGAGGACAAAGACGATGGGCTGTTCGTGAAGAACCTGGAGAACGTTCAGGGCGACGAACGTGACGTCATCCTGTTCTCGACAGCGTTTTCCAAGAAGCCTGGTGACTCCAAGCTGTCGCTGAACTTCGGCCCTCTCACACGGGCCGGTGGGGAGAAGCGGTGGAACGTCGCGATCACCCGAGCGCGACGCAAGGTCATCGTCTTCACCTCCTTCGATCCGACAGACATCGATCTCAATCGGACCAATTCACTCGGCATGGCGCATCTACGGGGGTACCTGGAACGAGCGTCCCAGGTGGATGAGGTAGTCATGGACGACGTCCGGTGGGACGGCATCGATGCGGTGACGAGATCCATGGCCGAAGCGCTGATCGCACGAGGCTACGAGGTACGCCCGAGGTACGGGCTGTCCGACTTCGTGCTCGATCTGGTTGTACGCCGTCCCGATTCGGATCACTGGCAAGTGGCGGTGTTGACGGACGGCCGTAAGTGGGCTGAGCGACCGACCGTCTCGGACCGGGACATGACGCCCATGCTTCTCGACTCCATGATGGGCTGGGGCGCCACGGTCCGAGTCTGGTTGCCCGAGTGGATCGACAACCCCACCGCCATCGTGAAACGCATCGAGGATGCGATCGCCGTCGCCGACGCGAAGGAAGAGATACGTCAAGCTGAAGCTCTCACCGAAGCGGAGGAGTGGCAAGCCTCGCTCGACGAACTCGCCACCACCGAATCCGAACCTCTCGACGACCAGCCCGGCGACCCTTCGGTGCAGCCCGATCCTGTCGCTGTCGAATCGGATCCGGAAATCATGCAGTTCGCCAGCGCCATCGAGCAGCAATATCAAGCACGATTCGCCGACACCCGTGACACAGACAGCCGAGGTTCAGACTACGTCGAGGCATCGACCAGAACGCTGGGAGGCCGCGGCGATCTCGAACGTGTCGATTCACCCAGCGTTCGGTCGACGATAGTCGACGCCGTGCGCGAGCTGGTCGAGGTCGAGGGACCGATCGAGATGGACCGGTTGTGCAGACAGATCGGCGGTCGATTCGGGTTCGATCGACTCAAGGCAGCAAGGAAAGACTCTATCGAGCGCTGCGTACCCCAGGAGTTGATCAGGACGTCTAAGGGTGGGACCTTTGTGTGGCCGGCAGATCTTGATGGCATGACCTGGCGAGGCTTCCGCACCACACCGTCCGATGTCACCCGGCCACTTTCGGAGATAAGCCTGGAGGAGATCGCGAATGCAGAGATGTTCGTCGCAGACCGCGATGGACTAGAGCAGGAGTTGCTGTTCCGCCGGACACTCACCCTGTTCAACCAGAAGCGATTGACCGCGCAATCTACAGAACGACTGCAGTTGGCAACGGAGCTGGCGCTACGAAGCGGTCGGCTGATGCAGTCGGGTCAGATATACAAAAGCTGCACCTGACCGGTGGTACTTCCGCAACGAAATTGAGAGATTAGCCATCATGACGCTGGATGAGTTCTTGACCGAGGCAGCGCGTCGATCAGCGGGCGCTGAGGTGACTCTGTCGATCCGTGAACTCCTCGGATACTGGGGTGCGAAGCGACGCGACCCTGACACGGTTCGAACCATCACCTCCGATCTGGGCTCGCACGGATTACGCACTGACCCGAATTTCGAGATCGGCTGGATCGACACAGACATCACCTTGACCAAAGCGTCCGCATCGAAGACGGACTCCGACGACGAGTGGGTTCCTACCCATTCACCGTCGGACATCGACGACGTGTCACTGAAGATGTCCAGCCTGCAGTCGGCGACAGCAGGCGTCACCAGCATTCGGCCCAGTGACAGCCTCATCAAGGCTCGTTCACTGATGCTCCGGCACGACTACTCGCAGCTTCCGGTCATGAAGTCCGAGCGTTCACTCCTCGGCGTCATCAGTTGGGAGTCGATAGCAAAGGGCAGACTGGATGGAGCCGATGGCGATGTCAGCAGTGTCATCGCGCCGGCGGTCACCGTCAGACATACTGCCGACCTGTTGTCGTCGATTCCTCGGATCATCGAGTCCGGATACGTCTTCGTCGAAGATGCCACCAAGCGAATTACCGGCATCGTCACCACATCTGATCTGAGTCTCCAGTTCGAACTTCTCGCAGGGCCCTTCCTCTTGATCGGCGAGGCAGAGCGACGACTTCGGCGCTTGGCTGATCGCACGTTCCATCCCGAGGTCATGCGGGCCGTGGTGCAAGACTCGCCCGAACGTGCGAACAGGGTCAACAATGCAGCGGGGTTGACCATCGGTGAAATGAAGCGGCTTTTCGAGCCGGACGAGAATTGGACAGAGCTCGGAACCGTGGCAGACCGCAAGACCTTTCTAGAAGCACTCGAAGAAATGCGGAAGCTCCGGAACGCGATCATGCACTTCAACCCAGACCCTCACGAGACCAGCGCCTTGACTGCGACTCGGAACTTCGTGAAGTGGCTGGAGCATTTGGACATAGCTACCGATTGCGCAACCTAGCAGGAATCACGCCGTGGGTTGTATCGAAGCCAGCGTGGTCACCACTGGTGTGCCAAAGTCTGACTGGGTGCCTATCGCGTCGACTACCTCAGAATACTCGACATTCACACCGATCGACCCGCCGTGGACCAGCGCGAAGTATGTTCGAGCGGAGCTTGCCGACGAGCTGTCGGGGTAGTCAGACAATAGGTCGTCGTCGGAAGTGACAACTTCAACCCTTGCCCCTGAATAGAGCACTTCTTCGATACCTCGCTTGCTCCACAGAACGATCAGACTCGTGCGTAGCGCGGCGCTGTCATGTCCCACGGCGCCGGCTCGGGACTGATCTGCGCGCAGTAGGTACCTTCCGTGACGCATCGTCCAGGCAAGATGAGCAGGAGACTTCACGTAACCGAGCAGTACAGACACATCAGCGGGCGGCACAGCGTGCAAGCTGTCCAGCACTCCTTCAAAAGCCCCGTCGCCATACGCTTCGCGTGCCCAGTAGTCGGCACGGAATCGCCTGGTGCCGTGATTGCTGACGTGGGTGACGAGATCCTCGAGGAATGTGCGGATGGTCGCAGCCTGCCGAGTCTCGGCCAAGCCGTCCGTCGTGGGCCTGAAGGGATACGCACCGACGCCGGGAACGAGCTCGGTGAACGGTTCATACGTCCGGCCGCTGTCATCGCGACCGGGAAACAGCACGTATGACCCCACCGAACGCCGAATCGCGTCGCGATACGCATGCATCTTCTCGATGTCGCCACGCTTCGCGGTTCCAAGCACCTCTACCTGCTCATCATCTTCCGGGTTACCGGACCAGGACGCACCGACAGTGTCGATGCGGTACTTCGCGTCGAAGTGGACAACCACCTTTGTTGACTCGTCCTTAGGTGTGATGACGAGCGTGATATCGGGGCGCATGCCTACAGACCAACTCGCATGACTGGATGTCGAGAAGGTCTTGTTGTAGTGCAGCGAGAGGGTCAGCGGCGCACCGAACGATGTTGTGTTGACCGAGAAGACGCGCCCGCGGCTCAGATCGATTTGGAGACCACCATTGGACGCTGTGTAAGCCCCTGCCAGATCTGCTGTCTTACCCGCGATCTGCTCGACGATGCTGAGTATCTGGAGGAAACACCATGTCTCGTAGCTCTGTGCGATGTCGCGAGTGCCGGCCGGAATGCGATCGTCGCTCGTCCAGGACACCTCGAATGCCAGCAAGGACTGCAGCCATTGGGCATATAACTCGCGATATCCCGCTCGCCGTTGGACCACGTTGGTCGCGGTCCTAGCCGGGTCGAAGCGTCCGACATGGCGCAGCGTGGACGAGGACAGGTGTACGTCGAGTTCGTCCTCGACATCATGCGCCAGCATCAAGCCTTTGGTCCGACTGTCCGAATCGACGGGCGCCGCGGCGAGGATCGCGCGCACTGTCCGGGCGTGATCGCGCCACTCCTCGAGCATGAATCGCACAAATCGGTTTGCCGGTGTATCCACCGTCTCCTCGAAAGCTGTCGAAGCAATCCGGCGAGGGAACGCAAACGAGGACCCACCAATAGCGACCGAAATGTCTCCCTTCCCTGCCGAACGGCTGAGCGTTCGGTGGTCGGGGCGCGCGCGTTGCAGCGGGCGTTCTTCCTCGTGGGCATCGTAAAGCCTGTGAGGATCTCGGTCGATTCGTGCGAGCGCGGCCTGCACGTCTGGCGACCGAAGCCGAGCAGTCAGGGATGCGAAACGCTGGTAGACGGTGCGAGCGTCCTCCCCGTCGGGCGACGCGGTGAACGCCGCGACTTCCGACGGCGAGAATGCGTGGAGGACGAGGTCGACGAGCTTGTCCGAGATTCCTGCGAGCATCCAACGATACTCGCTGCGATACAGCAGCTTCCGCGATCTCACTTCGATTGGAAGCACGGCTGTGCCCGTAGAGCACTCGATTCTCAGCACCACCGTGCCAATCCATCGGCGTGGCTTGAGGCGCCCGTGTAGCGGCACCTCCGCCATCCCGCTCCAGAACGACTGAGGTTGCAATGCGACCACCTGCGCGCCGGGTACCGAGAGAACGTACTCGTACTCGACGTCTTCCATCAATTGGAGAGCAGCCTCCCCCGCGTGTCCGATTTCTACATCCGCGCCATCTCTGACATCTGCGGTGAGATACCCGCCGACCGCGTCGACGCCGTCCATCGTCGACAGCAACACCATGTCGGCCGGCGACTTCGCAGTGAGTCGAAGCGCTGCCGGTGTAGTCGTGCCGACGTCGAGCTCGAGGTCGAGGATGAACGGCATCAGTCGGTAAACGAGACGAAGTGATTGGCGTGCAGCAGGTTGCGCATCCGATCGATGCGCGTCATAGTCCGCGGGAGCGTCCGGCTCTCGTTCGACGAGAAGTCGTACAGCCCGTCCAACAGCGTCTGTAAGCGGCGCTGCGCTCCATGTATACGAGGCAGGATCTTCTGCATCATCTGGAGATCCAGAACGTCGGCATCGGATTCACACAATCGGCCCTCCCGAGCGAACCAGCGGAACCGAACCGCTTCCTGAAACACTCTGTGGCCGAACTCGAAGTTGCACTCGGCTAGAACAGTGTGCAACTCCCGCAAGTAGGTCTGCAGCTCCTCTGACCCCTCCAGCGGAGAGGCCGACTCCGACAAAGCCTGGAACGAGGTGGCTGCGGCGACGCTGGTCGGCTTCACAGGCGCGATTGCTCCCAACCCTGCCTGCAGGGCGTCGGACGCCACTCTAAACTCGATTGTGTTGGCGCGATCCAGGACCTTGGGCGAGAACGCATACGTCGTCTCGTCTGCGTTCACAGTGCCGATCACGAACACGTTCTGAGGCCATGCGACGTGTGAGGGCTCCGAGATCGGTTCCCAGCCGGCCTCCTTGCGCACCAGGTTCGGAACTACTCGCTCCCCCGATTCGATCCCCGACAGCATCTCCGCGAAGTACCGCTCCACGTGTGCCAGGTTCATCTCGTCGAGAATTAAAATGAACGGCAATTTGGGCTCAGATCTCGCTCGCAGGACGAACTCGAGCACCTCGGGGACGTGCCACCGATCCTGCCCCTGCGCCGCACCCATCAAGCCGTCCCGATACCCCATGGTGGCATCGGGTGATGTCCAGTCCGGCCGAACCGGCACCACTCGGTATCGATCGCCACCGAGCCACTGCCCCAGCGCAATCGCAAGCCGAGTCTTACCGGAGCCTGACAGTCCACTGAGAATGGCGAAGCGCTTGGTCAGCAAAGACACGATCAAAGTTCCGGTGACGTGATCGTGCTCCGAGCCCCAGTTCAGACCACTCATCTCGGTGGCGTCCGCGAACTCGGAAAGGAGCTCCGCTACAGGCAATGTGTCCTCTGCAGTATCGACCGAAGTCTCGAAAACTATTGGCTCGGTGATGAGAACGGGCTGACCGCCGGCCGATGCCGACTCCTTGGCAGCAATCATCACGCGTGGATCGGCGATCAATCCCGACTTCGCCGCCACGTTGTCGACACTCTCCAGCTCGGTGAATCCAAACTGATGCGGGTAGGTGACTTCCCCGTCTTTCTCATCTGGCCAGAATGATTCAGAGGTGACGATGACCGGCCTGGTGACGCGGGCGCGCACGACTCGCTCGACCGGCTGACTGATGAACTGTTCCAACGGCTGCCTCGGACCGAGCTTAGCCTTGAAGACGAACAGAAGACGGTCCCCGACCTGCGGTTCGTTTTCGTCCGCCGGCTGTTTTTTGAACGCCCAGGTCTCGCGCTCAGCACCGAACGGATAGTTCGCGCTGGACGCATCGGTCATGTATACGACAAGCGTTCGATCAGGCTGTGCGTCAGCGTCGGTCGACGTCAGCGATGGTTGCGATTTCGGCGCATGTCGCCACAGTGGCCGAATATCGGGCGCGTAGTAGTCGAATTCGTCGCCCAGGTCAGGCGTGAGCGCAGAGCGGATCTCGATCAGCTGGCGATCGATGTCCTCCGAGTCAGCCGCGTACTCGGGCCAGCGACCAACGATTAGCGCCTTGTCAGCCATTTTCGAGATGGGCTCGAAAACCAACGGGTGCACAAGGTGTAGCAACAGTTCCCGTTGCGCAGTAGCACTGTTCACCGGTACCGAGTGCAGGAAATCCTTTAACATCCACGGGTCGGCGAACAGATCCCGGCGATCATCGACCGACGGGTATTCCTCGAACAACGTCGCACCGGCGCGGACGAGGTAACCGATGTGGAGATCGCGGCGAGTAGACCAGAATGTGCCGGGTCGGATGTGGGCGACCTCGAATGCCTGGTCGAATTCAGCACCGATAGCGAACGGATCCTCTTCCATCTTCAGGATCGTCTCGACGATCTGGCGACGGCGAGCAGGGCCCACGGAGTGCGACGGCAGTAGGTAGAGCAGGTGAAGCTCGGCCATCAACAGGATCTGGTCGTCCGACGCGCCGTCCATCTGGAGTCGCATCTTCGACAGGTAGTTCTGCGCGCTGATGTCCGGCCTGTCGACGAACAGCTCCTTCAACGCGGAGAAGTTCGTCTCCGTCCAGACTGCGCGATTCGGATCGAAGAACGATGTCCCGCCCACGAAACCGTCACGCACGAAGCGGTCTGCCACCTCGTACAGGGCTGGATCGCCCATGCGCTTGCCAGTAGCGGTCACTGATCAACTCCTCGTCGTTCATGTCTACGCGACCATACGTTTCGAGTCTGAGACACTCCCCAGTGCATCACGTTCCCGTTGGAGAATCTCGAATCTGCACGACACAAGCACACGTACGATGCGCTCATGATCGATCGCATCGGACTCGGGTCGGACCGCACCAGTCGCTTGTTGTCGGGTTCCATCTGGAATGAGCTGACGCCGTTGGTAGCGGAGCACAAGCATCGCGTGTCAGCGGCCGTTGCGTACGTGGGTTCCAACGGAGACAAGGCGCTGCCGTTGGGAGGTGGTTCGAGCATTGTCGTCAACGCATCCACGAAGGCCGTTTCCGCTGGATCAACCGATCCGACCACGCTTCTGACATGGGTCAAGCGCGGCGTGACGGTGTACTCGCAATCGAAACTTCACGCGAAACTGCTTCTCATCAATCCGGAGAAGCACAATCCGTTCGTTGTGGTCGGATCCGGCAATGCATCAGGCGCTTCGATCGACGCGTGGTCGGAGGCCGCACTGATGACCGACAGCTCGGAGTCGATACAGGAGGCGCAGGATTACCTCGTTGGACTGAAGTCGAACGCCATGAAGATGACGTCAGCCATTCTCGAGGAACTGGTCGAGATCTACGGTTCGAACCGCTCGCCCGAGGCCGAGCCCAGCAAAACGGCAACTCCTTCTCGACCGGAAACGATCCCCAAGGAAACGGTTTATCAGCTATTCGCGTCTTTGATGTTTCAAGACGACTCGATATCAGCCAAAGCAGAACACACAGCCGCCATCCTCGCAGCAGAGCACAGCGCGTCAATAGACGAAGTCGTCGCTCCACGTGAAAAGTTCATTTATATCTTCTACGACGAACTTCTCGACGGCGAATCCCCGTCACTCTCGGAAGGACAGCACGTCGCGGCAGTCCTGCACGCCAAGAACAAACGGCCCACGGCGACGACTCCGGTATATCCGCCCGCGCGAGTCATTCACAGATTTGTCGACGACAAAGTCCGACCGCACCGTGCGTATTACTTTCTCCTTGGCCGCAACTCGTCGCATGAGCCTGTTCTGAAGGACCTCCGTGAAGCGCTGGACACGGTCAAAGTAAAGCTCGACCATCAGAACGGGTACGCACGCAAAAACGTTTTATCTGCGATTATCGGCCTGTGGCCGGATCTGACACATCTTCAGATCAAGTAGCCGTCCGGATGGGTAGGCGCCATGCGAACCGGGCTCAGAACACCCGACTCCAAACCGGGCGCCGCTTTCACGCTGGGCAATTTGTCACGGGATGGTGTGGGTGAGCAAGCATTCTCCGAGCAGCTCGAAGGAGTCCTCAACCCGATTGATCCGCTCCACCGCAGCCGCATTGACAATTCCTTCGTGCCACACCGAACAAGTGCGCCGGTTGATCCATCCCGAGGCAACGACCGTTATCTGGTCCTCGCACAGTCGCGCATACCGTCGCCAGTGCAGTCAGGGATCGAGATCGGTATCCGCTGCCATGATGTTGTCGTCGATCGCCGCACAGACCCCTCCAGGTCGCTCGCTTGACCCGAATGTCGCAGGTAGGCCGCTGAGCCGACGCCGATAGTCCACGCCGCCCCACACCAAAACCTGCCTGCATCTCGGGAGCACCGGCGAAGCCAACCCGGTGTTGATAGGGTCGCACAGCACCCGGCGACTACCCGTAGATGCCGGTTTCCAGAGTTCGAGGCGGTGGCGTGGCGTACGTGAACGACCGGTGGGTCGAGGTCTCCAAGTCGGCGTTCGCGCATGAAACAGCAGGTCTGGAGCTCCTCAAGGCTCTCCTCCCCCACTCGTCTCCTTATCGTGCGTGGACCAACTTCGAGTTCATGGACAACCACGGTCAATGGCATGAGATCGATGCCTTGGTGCTAGGTAGACGCCGTTTGCATCTGATCGAACTGAAGAGCTACACCGGTGTCCTCGCGGGCAACGAGAACTCCTGGATTCGAACCACTCTGGGTGGCAAGACACGGACCCAGAGGTCGCCGTTGCTCATCACTCGACGCAAAGCCCAGAGACTGGCGACACGCATCGAAGAGGAAGCCCGCAAGGTGGCCGTGGAGAACGGTCTCGACCCCGAGAAGGTACGCCGCGTCCTACCGTTCGTTCAAGAATCCGTGTTCTTGCACGGGTCACCCTTCACAACCGACCTTTCCGGTCTGGCCAAGTCCAGCCTGTTCGGACCCGATGGTGCAGAGAAGCAGACCGGGCTGCCGGGAATTTCGGACCGTCTCCTCGAGCCTCCGACGGACAGCAGGCGAGTCGACGAGGATCTCAGCGTCATCATTGCGCTGGCGTTGAAGAACCTGGGCATCTCTCGGCGCACCGAGAGAGACGCCGGTTCGTGGACCATTGCCGGCACACCGATCGCGAGTGGTGAGGACTGGCAGGAGTGGCCCGCAACGCAGAAGGTCACGCAAGAGCGTGGACGTGCGCGCATCGTGTCTCTGCGTCGAGGTACGCCGGCCAACGCCCGAGCCGCCGCGTACCGCAAGTTCGAGCGCGAATATTCACTGCTGAGCGCCCTGCGGCACGAGAGCATCGTGGCACCGCGAGACCTGGTTCAGGACGATGACGGCAACACGGTCATCGTCTATCCGGAGACCCCCGGTTACGAACCTTTGGATCTCGCGCTGACCACACGTTCGCTCACGGTCGAGCAGCAGTTGCGAATCCTGACATCGATCTCCGAGGCAGTGCGGTACGCGCACCGCAACTCAGTTGCCCATCGCGGTCTCGGGCCGTCGACGGTCCTGATCCACACCGAGAATCTCGACAAGGGCAAGATCAGCGTCCGGCTTGCGGACTGGTCATGGGCCGGTCGAGTGCACAGCGGTGACACCCGCACAGTCACAGTTCTCGGTACCTCGATCGCCACCGGGACAGCTCCCTCCGACGACGTTTATCAGGCGCCTGAGGATAGTTGGGCTGTCGACGGCGACCGCATGGCACTGGATCTGTTCTCGCTGGGCGCTCTTGCGTACTTCCTCCTCTCCGGCGGGCAACCACCGGCGAGGGACCGCGGCGCGCTGTTGGAGCGGTTACGACGTGAAGGTGGGCTCGACCTTGCTGCGTCCGGCGGACGGTTCGTCGACGAGCAGGTGCGATCTCTGGTTCTGCGGGCCACGCATCCGGCTGTGACCAAGCGGGTCGGGACCGATCCGAAGACCGGGCAGCCGAGCTTCGGCGCGCAAGAGTTCGCTTCCGAACTCGACTCGTTTCGTCACCGCCAGCTACCGGCCGCCGAGCACGAGGTGGATCCTCTCAATCCCACCCCGGGCGCAATTCTCAGCGGTCGATTCGAAGTCGTGAAGATCCTCGGTTCAGGCTCCACTGCGCGAGGGGTATTGGTC
The DNA here is from genome assembly GCF_036163995.1 of Rhodococcus sp. NBC_00294. NCBI lineage: Bacteria > Bacillati > Actinomycetota > Actinomycetes > Mycobacteriales > Nocardiaceae > Rhodococcus > Rhodococcus sp. NBC_00294. The sequence goes on along the minus strand of NZ_CP108043.1, from coordinate 1,925,712 downwards.
CGGGACCACGACAACGACGACGCGTTGCGAGTATTGAAGGTCGGTCTCGACGACAGCGCCGTCGAACGTCTGCGGGATGAAGCCGAAGTACTTGCCACCATCGCCACCCTGGTTCCCCCGGTGCCGGGGGTCGTCACCCTGATCGAGGGGCCCCTCGACCTGGCCGAGAATCGCGTCGCATTGTTGTTGAGCAACGGCGGCGATCAGTCACTCGCAGACCTGGTCCGCTACACCCCGCTGGGTGAGGCGCAGCTCAGGTCCTGGGGCACCGAACTGCTGAATACCGTGGTCGCGCTGGACGCAGCAGGCATCACCCATCGTGACATCAAGCCCGCGAACCTCGGGCTGAGACGCCCGGAAGGTAAATCCCGCGGGTCCGCGGTTCGGTTGGCCTTGTTCGACTTCTCCTTGTCCCGCGCATCCGTGGACCAGCTCGATGCCGGCACTCCTCCCTACCGCGATCCATTCCTGGGCTCAGGCCTGCGCACGGCCTTCGATTCGGCAGCCGAGCGTTATTCGGTAGGAGTCGTGCTCTTCGAGATGGCGACTGCCTCGACTCCCGAGTACGGCGACGGTCTGAGTGATCCCGGCGCCCTCCATGACGAAGTGACCGTGACCCCCGAGATGTTCACCGCCGGTGGTCTCGGTCGCGGTCGCGCGGACGCGCTGGTGGACTTCTTCCGAATCGCTTTGGCGAGGGATGCACGGTCGCGGTTCGAGACGTCCTCAGCTATGCGCGACGCCTGGACCGCGGTTTTCGCGGGCAGCGCCAAGCCCTCCGGACGCCCGGCACCTACTCCGCGTCCTGCACCAGGTGCTACTACCGACCGGGAATCCGAGTCGATCACCTCGCTACAGGCGTTGATGTCCGAGTTCGTCACGACCGCGGGTGTCAAGCCGGCAACAATCCGACGGCAGGTCGTGGAGCTCGTCCTGGGATCACATGCTCGTGCGCCGGAGGACCCTTTCGTCACCTACCAGGAGTTGGCGACGCTTGCCGGAGTCACGTCCGGCCGTATTGCGCAGATCTTCGGTGACTTCGCGAGTGCCTGGACCAAGAACGCGGCGTTGACAGCGACTGTCGAGAATCTTCTCGGCCGCCTCTCGGTCGTCCTGGAGTCGAGTGGTGGCGCATCCACACCGGACTTGCTCGCGCGCGAGTTGATTCGCGACCTCGCACCGGATGGGCTCGATCGGCCGGAACGTGTCAGCCTCGGCCTGGTTCGGCTGCTACTCGCGTCACAGGCACCGGCTTCGCCGGCCGATGACGGAGTCGATCACACCCTGCATATGATCCGACGCAGAGAATCGCGATCGGTAGCGATGATAGCCACCGCGGAGGTTTCCCGGCGTCTGCCTGCGGTCTTGGCTGCGGAGGCCGAGCGGCTCGTGACCGAGGCGTCCTCACAGGGGAGTCATGTCGTGACTTCCCGAGATGCCGAGGCGTCGTTCCGCGCGGCGGCAGCCGCTGTCCTCGATGTGGCGCCGTCCGACGTCGAGATTCCTGGGCATGTCCTGGTCCGCATTGCCACCACAGGATCCGCCGTTGTCGCTTTGTCCGCGCGTGACGAGCTGCACTCACGAATGCTGCGGCCGGACGATTCGTTGGCAATGCTTCTTCGTGGATTGTCGACGTCGGATTCGTTCGATCGTTCGGAACTCGAGTCACGCCTCACCGCTCGGTTCCCGGCGTTGTCGAATACGGTGCCTCGCCGTCCGGGGTTGGACGCACTCATCGGCCGGCTGGTACCTGACATGTTCTGGGACGAGACCGCGCGACGGTATGTGTTCACGCAGGCTCCCGACCCCGCATCCCACGTTCCCACGAGACACACGATGACCGCCCCTGTCACGCACCGTGCAGCGGATGCGAGTGAACTCGACGCCGCATTGCGAGCGAGCATCGACGAACGCACGTTCCGTGCGCTCGGTGTGCCCCTGGGATCGAGCGATCAGGTCGCGGCGGCGCTCGTAACGAAGTACGGCGCACTCCACCTCGACGTAACCGAGCTACTTCTGACGCACCTACGCCACAAAGCCGACACAGCCGGAATTCCCTGGGCCGACATCCTGGCAGCAGATGCCGGTGCGGCCGGTGACAGGAGCAATTTGAGAGGTTTCGTGGCCGACGCCCTTCCTGTGTTGGTCGACTCCGTGAACAACGCGGGATGTCCCGTCGTACTGACGGACTTGTCGACGTTGGCCGCGTACGGACAGCTAGGAATCCTCCACAAATGGGCTGACCTGTCGTCTCCGCCGGCACACGCACTCTGGGCGCTGATTCCCCAGCGCCAGGAGTCAGGAGGGCTTCCCGGTTCCGTGGTCGACGGGGCGCCCTTGGCGTTGAACAGCCCGGAGCAGTTCGTACCCGTAGGACCCGGCGACGTCTCCGCCCTACTGAACCACAAGCCCGCACAGCGGGACGACCTGATCGAGGAGTATTCCTGATGGCGTTGGCCACCACAGCCGGACCACAGTTGACGGCGGCCCTGAAGCCCCAACTGGTGATGCTCGTCGACGATATTCGCGCGCGTATCGATGCCAACCCGGATGAACTCTCGCGGTGGCAGGCAACTCACGCCGAGGCACTCGCCGATAAGCGCACCGCTGCATCGTGGACGGACTGGTCGGAGGACCAGATCACCCAAGCCTCTGTCGGTTGGCTACTGACGTCGGTGTTCGTCCGATTCTGCGAAGACAACCTGCTGCTGGGGCAGAACGCCGTGTGGATCGCCGGCCCCAATCGCGGCCTGCGCCAACGCGCCGAAGATGCCGAGAACGACTTCTACCGCCAGAACCAGACACTGTCGTATCGCGAATGGTTGGAAACCTCGTTCGGAGCACTCCGCGAGTGCGCCGCAACCCGGGCCTTGGTGGACGACCATGCCGCGCTGAACATCGCATCCCCCAGTTCCGATGCGGTGCAGGCCCTACTGGCGTTCTGGCGTCGAACTACCGATGACGGGGAACTGGACTGGAGCTTCACCGACTCCACCTTGTCGACGCGTTTCCTGGGTGATCTTTACCAGGACCTATCCGATTTCGCGAAGAAGAAGTACGCGCTTCTGCAGACGCCGGAGTTCGTGGAGGAGTTCATCCTCGACCGAACCCTGGAGCCGGCATTCAAGGATCGCCCGCTCGACGGGTTCAGACTTATCGATCCCACCTGCGGCAGTGGCCATTTCCTCCTCGGAGCCTTCGCCCGACTGGTGGAGCGTTGGCATCAGGCATCGCCGGGTATGGAGCTCCGCTCGAGAGTCGATCACGCCTTAGCATCCGTCTATGGGGTAGATCTCAACCCGTTCGCAGTAGCCATCGCCAAGTTCAGGTTGATCGTCGCAGCTCTCCAAGCGTGCGGAGAGACATCGCTGCTCGATGCCCCAAAGTTCACGCTGAATCTTGCGGCCGGGGACTCGCTCCTCCACGCCCCCGAGAAGGACGGCACCGACGCGTTCGACTTCGACGATCGGCGCGTAGACAAGAATGCGATTGCATCGGGGTTCAGCTACAGCACAGAGGATGCAGCGACCCTGAGAAAGTTCCTCACGCCGGGTTCCTACGACGTGGTTGTGGGTAATCCGCCCTACATCGTCGTGAGCGACAAGGCCTTGAACGCCCGGTATCGTGAGCTGTACTCGTACTGCAAAGGCAAGTATGCCTTGACGGTTCCGTTCATGGAATTGTTCTTCAAGTTGGCACGAACCGGAGAAAGAGCGGGGTGGACCGGACAGATCACCTCGAATTCGTTCATGAAACGCGAATTCGGTGTACCGCTGATCGAAGATTTCCTATCCAACAAGGATTTGGAATTGATCGCGGATACCTCAGGCGCCTACATCCCAGGACATGGAACGCCGACCGTGATAATTGTAGGCCGGAACCGTGGGAAGCGACGCGACACAGTTCGGGCCGTTCTCGGGATTCAGGGCGAACCCGAAGCACCGAAACATCCCTCGCAGGGCCTGGTGTGGAGCACCATTGTCAAGAACATCGATAGCGCTGGCTATGAGGATCAGTGGATCTCGATCACAGATTTGCCACGTCAATCAATCGCCGAACACCCATGGAGCTTGACCGGAGGCGGGGCGAGCGAGATTCTATCTCAGGTCGTGTCGGGCAGCATAACGACTTTGGGTGCAACGGTCGACGCGATTGGTCGGACAACGCACACAGGTTTAGATGACGCATTTTACATACCTCTCTCGTCCGCAACGACCAGGTCTTTCGCCTCAGACACAGCCCCGCTAGTCCTGGGAGAGGACATCCGGGACTATTCCTTGTCACCGAATTTGTCCTCACTTCTTCCGTATGACGATCAAGGCGAACCACGACCGTTATCCGATAATGCAATGCGCATTCTCTGGCTCAATAGAACGGCATTAAGTCGACGTGTTGATTTCGAGCAGACGCTGAAACAGAGAGGGTTGCGATGGTTTGACCACTCGATGTTTTTCAAGAAGCGCTATCGTACCCCATTGTCTATTGCCTTCGCGTTCGTCGCCACCCACAACCATTTCGTGCTGGACCGCGGCGGTAAAGTGTTCAAGCAGTCGGCGCCAGTGATCAAGCTGCCGAAGGACGCAACGGAGGACGACCACCTCCGACTGCTAGGCACACTGAGCAGCTCCACAGCCTGCTTCTGGCTCAAGCAGAACAGCTATCCGAAGGGAGGGGATCCGATTGGCCAGGAGGGTGCACGCGTAAGCAGCGCGGGTTGGAGTGACCGATACGAGTTCACCGGTACAACACTGGCTGACTTCCCGCTTACGCCGCAGTCGCCGCTCGGCCGCACCAGATTGATCGACCAGCTCGCGCGGGACCTAGCTGAGCACGAACCTGCCCACGCTCTCACACAAGGTGCGACCAAATCAGTGATCGAATCTGCTCGCGTCGAGCACGCACGCTTGCGCGCCCGCATGATCGCCGAGCAGGAAGAGCTCGACTGGGAGGTATACCGCCACTACGGGCTGATCAGTGACAATCTCACCGTCCCCGTAGCCACCACGCCGGAGATCAAGACCGGTCAGCGCGCCTTCGAGATCGTCCTCGCTTGCAGGGTGGCTGCGGGCGAGCTCGATACTTCCTGGTTCTCGCGACACGGCTCGACGCCGATCACCGAGGTCCCCTCCCACTGGCCGGACGCGTACAGGCAGGTCGTCGAAACTCGCATTGCGGCAATCGAATCGAACAAGTTCGTACGTCTACTCGAAAGGCCCGAGTACAAGCGGCGTTGGACTGGCGATTCGTGGGACACGAAACTCCAGGAAGCGCTGAAGAACTGGCTGTTGGACAAGCTGGAGGATCGGTCACTGTGGTTCGCTGAACAGGGAACCCCTCTGCCACGTTCAGTCGGCGAGTTAGCCGGCCGAGTCGAGACCGACCCGGAGTTCATCGAGGCACTCGACCTGTGGGCCGGCCAAAAGGACGCACCTGTCACGGCGACACTGGTCACCCTCCTTGCCGATCAGACTGTCCCTTACCTTGCTGCCCTCCGATACAAGGACTCGGGACTGCGTAAGCGCGCGGAGTGGGAACGTGTCTGGGATCTGCAGCGTCAAGAGGATGCTGGATTCGTGTCCACCGATGAAATTCCGGTCCCGCCTAAATACACGGGCTCGGATTTTGTCAAACAGTCCTACTGGTCGCATCGCGGCAAGCTCGACGTTCCGAAGGAGCGTTTCATCCTCTACCCGGACGTGGGTCGTGACACTGATCCGACTCCCCTGCTTGGCTGGGCGGGGTGGGACCACGCACAACAGGGCATCGCCCTGGCCACCATCTACTCGCTTCGAGAATCCGAGGGCGTCGACCTCGGCCGCTTGATACCTCTGGTGGCTGGGATTTCCGAGCTGTTGCCTTGGGTGCGCCAATGGCACTCGGGTGTCGATCCCGCGTTCGGCCTTGATTTGTTTGAGTACCTCACGGCTCAACTTCGCGAGAAGTCCGCTGCCGTCGGTGTCGCGATCGACGACCTGAAACACTGGCGACCAGTCCCCAAGGCTCGTGGCCGTCAGGCTTCATCACGAAAGGTGGCCCCGCAATGAGCCAGACTGGATCATTGCCATCATCTGCCCGCACGTTGCGCAGCACTTTTGCCATCCCCGAAACACACGGGACGGACGACTACGTTCTCCGACTGTCGGATTCGGTCGAAACTGATCGAGTCGCCTCGACCATCGACAACTACGTTGTCACTCCAGCGCTGGTCGATGCCTTCGACAAGGCCCTGTCCGTCATCGACGAGGCAGTGAGAACCCGCGAGAACAAGGCTGCGTACCTCGAAGGATCTTTCGGTTCCGGTAAGTCCCACTTCATGGCTGTCCTGCATGCCGTCTTGGGTCGCGCTCCGGAAGCACTCGCAATCCCCGAGCTCCAGCCGGTAATTGCGAAGCACTCGTCACTCGAGAACGCGACGATTCTCAGGCTCACGTTCCACTTCTTGGACGCCGACACCATCGAGTCAGCGCTGTTCGACCAGTACCTGCGTCAGATCGCCGCCCTTCATCCGGACACGCTTCCCCCGGTTCTTCACTCGGCCGGCGGATTGTTCACGGACGCCGACAATAGGCGTCGCGAAGTCGGCGATGACGCGTTCTTCTCCACCCTCAGTGCCGCGGCACCGCAGAGCACCGGTTCGATCAACTGGGGCGCCCTCGGGCAGGGCACCGGCACCTGGAATGCCGAGACCTATACCGCGGCAACCGCTCCGGACGCCGATCTCGCCACCAGAGCGCGACTGCAACAGGCACTCATCGCCACCTACTTCACCAGCTACTCGCGCAACACCGACTGGCTACCGCTCGAGGACGGACTCGCGGTCATCGCCGATCACGCGAAGTCGCTGGGATACGACGCTGTAGTGCTGATGCTCGACGAGCTGGTTCTGTGGCTCACGTTCATGGTGAGCGCACGGGAACGGTTCAACGGCGAAGTGCAGAAGATCACCAAACTGGTGGAAACCAGCCGAGGCCGTCTGGCGGTGCCGATCACCTCGTTCATCGCCCGGCAGCACGACCTGAGCCGCTGGCTCTCCACCGGAGCTGAATCGGGCGCCACCCAGCAGGCGCTGGAGCAAGCCTTCGCTCATCAGGCGGGGCGCTTCGGCACCGTTGTCCTGGGTGACGAGAACCTTCCCTTCATCGCGAACAGGCGGCTCTTGCAGCCACGCAGCTCTGATGCGGCCGCTGACCTCGCCACAGCGTTCTCGCGACTGACCCGAGACAACAAGGTGTGGGACGTACTTCTCGATGGCATCAACACCGACGATCAGCACCGCGGATCCGACTCCGACGCATTCAAACTGACGTACCCGTTCTCACCGGCGTTGCTCGACACACTGCGGACTCTGTCAGGTCAGATGCAACGTGAACGCACTGCACTGAAAGTCATGCAGCAGATTCTCTCGGACAAGGCCGACGAGCTGACCATCGACAACGTCATCCCCGTCGGCGACGCCTTCGACTACATCATCGACAGTGCCAACGCCACACCGATCAATGATGCTGCAGCACAGACGTTCAAGACCGCCCGTACGCTGTGGACCGAGAAACTACGCCCACTTCTCTTCCGAAACGCCGGTGTCGCCGACACGGTGGCGGATCGAGACGTTCCCGCAGGACTCAAGGCCGATATTCGTGTAGCGAAGACGCTGCTCATGTCCGCTGTCGCACCCAGCGTTCCGGCTCTCAAACAGATCGATGCATCGAGATTGGCCTCGCTGAACCATGGAAGCGTCGTCAGCCTGATCCCTGGGGATCAGGTCGGTCAAATCACCAACAAGGTCAAGCAGTGGGCAGCCGATATTCCCGAGCTGTCCGTCACCAACGATGCGAACCCGATCATCTCGGTCACACTCGAATCGGTGGATTATGAGCGCATCATCTCGCGAGCACAGGCAGAGGACACCGACGGCCGTCGGCGAGAACTGATGCGCGAGATCCTGGCCGACCAGCTAGGTGTCGCCGGCGCACCCCTCACCGTGGACAACGCCCTGCTACGGAACGTGACGTGGAGGGCGACGCAACGACAGGTCGAGATCGTATTCGGCAACGTCCGTGACCACGGGTACCTGCCTGACGTGGCGTTCCGTCCCTCCGTCGAGGGTGCCCTCCGAGTGGTCGTCGACCTGCCGTTCGACGATGCCGGGCACACCACCGCCGAAGATCACGACCGTGTCGATCAACTCAGCCGAACCAGTCAGAATCGGTTCACCGTGGTGTGGTTGCCCAGTTTCTTCCCCGAGAAGGTCACCCGTCAGCTCGGCAGGCTGGTAATTCTCAACTACGTTCTCGCCGGGGATCGGTGGGCCAGCTACGCGAACGAGCTGTCCGAAGCCGACCGAGCCGCGGCACGGTCGATCCTGCAGCAGCAGCAGGCCCAGTTACGGGGTCAGCTCGGGAACGCTGTGCAGATCGCCTACGGCGTTGCCGCCGGGGCCTCCTTCCCCGAGGGCCAACCCCCGCTGCGATCGCTGCACGCCGGATTCGCAGTACAGCCACCTATCGGGAATACGCTGGCGGAAGCGACCAATCGGTTGCTGCGCGACGCTTTCGACGCTCTCTATCCCGACCATCCGGACTTCACTCCGGCGGACAAGACCATCACCCGCGGTGAGCTGAACCTCGTATTGAAGCGCCTGCGTGAGGCGCAATCTCAGATCGACGGTCGCATTCCACTAGATCGATCAGAACGCGACACCACACGCCGCATCGTCGAGCCGATCGAGCTCGCGCGCACCAGTGAGACGCATCTACTCTTCGGCTCGGAGCATTTCGCGTCCTGGCGCAGCAGGATCACGCAGGAGCTGTCGCGAGTGTCTGTCGATCCGAACGAGGACGTGCCGATCGAGGTCCTACGCAGCGCCATCGCACCGGAGGGCAACCGCCGCGGTCTGACCGATGACATGGTCGACCTCATCGCGGGCGCGTGGGCAGCGCAGAGCAAACGGTCGTGGTACCTACACGGCTCTCCGATCGACGAGCCTGCAGTCGGCGAATTCCGACGCGGGACAGCAGCCAGGCTCGAGCCGCTGCCCGATCCCCATGTATGGCAAGCAGCGTGTCGACGGTGGAACACGCTTGTGGGCCGGCCAGTGAACGAGTACCTCACCGCCACCAATGTGGCGGTCTTCGCGCGTGAAGTCCGCGACACAGCTGCTGCGGGCAGATCCGACCGCTCACGCCTGGTGGACGCGCTACGTGCCGCATACGAGGCCCTGGGTCTTCCGGACTTCGGGAACAGACTCACCCTGGCGGCGGAGCTCGTGGACTTGCTCGACGTCCGCATTCCCCACCTCGACACCATCGCACTCGTGACGGCGCTGGCCGAGAGAACTCTCACCGGCACCGATATCGAAGCAGGCAAATCATTTTCCACCGCGCCGGCCCTGTCGTCAGCGCTCGGACAGTTCTCACTCGACAAGCTGAGAGTGCTGCAGAACGCTCGAGCGGTGGACGACGATCGTGGTCGACGTGCGGGCATGATCGTCGACTCGTTGTCCGCGACCATGCTCGCGCATGAGTTGGTCAGGCCGTTGGCTCCAGCGTTGGAGAGCTGTATCCGTGACCGCGACCGGTGGTTGGAGGACGGCATCACCACGCCGCCGAACCCGCCGATCGACCCACCGGAGCCGCGTCCTAACCCACGACCGGCTGCAGCCGAGTCCTTCACGATCGACGGAGACGCCGGATATTCGAAGTTGGAATCACGTTTGCGGCAGTTGCTCGCAGAGAACCCCGGCACGACGTTCTCGGTAACCATCTCGCAGCTCGGTGGATGAACATGCCAGTACTCCCCACCGCGGATATCGCCAGCATCAGGAGTCTCGTCGCGTCGTCCAAACAGTCGCGGCATAAGAAGGGAGTCATCGCCGTCTCCGCTGCACCCGAGTGGGACAACGACGCCGACCTGACGATCGACGGACAAACGGTACGCGTGCGGACCGCTCCGTCCGTCCTGGCCATCAGAGACGCACTGACCGAGAGGTCTCACGTCGACTGGGTTGTCATTCTGACCGACCGGACACCGGCGGAGATCCCCGTGGGAGTGCTGGAGCACCTCGTCGCCGGCCGGCTCTCGAATCTCGATCCCTGGCCAGTGCTTCGGCAACTCTTCGGTGCGGCGAGACAGGAGTTCGATCTTCTCTCGCTGGACAATGGCTGCGCTCGCGCTGTAGTCCGAGAATTGCACACCGGTCACATCGCACCGGCGCCTGACGGCGTCTTGACAACCGATCACCTCTTCACCGTGCTGGCGCGCGAGAAGTTCGGCCTCGATCCCATAGAACTGACACCACACAGTTTTGCTCTGTGGTCGACTGACCCGGTCTCCACACACCGTTTCGACGTGTGGAGGACCAGTGTCGATTCGGCGCTGTTCGACCAGTTCTTGCGGTGGATCTCACGGACACTCGGTCCGCTCGGAGCACCCCTTGCACAGCTGATCAGGAAATCCAGTCCGTCAGACATCGTTCCGGTGGGTCTGGTTGCTGCTCTCCTGAACAACAGAGCGTCTGCATCGGCAGCTTTTCCGGCCCCTTTCGAGAAGTCCATCCGAGTACGCACCCTTCTCGAGGTCGTCGTCGGCGATTCGATTCACCTGTCCGAGTCGCACTTGGCTACCTGGGGCAACACGGCCACGTTGGCGGTGTCGGGATCCGCCGTGCCTACCGCCACCATCCGCCGAGCCGAAGCCCTGGTCGACGAACTTCAGGCATCCGCTCTCGTCGGTCGATCGGACGTTCTGCCGTCGGCACTTCGCCCACGGATAGAACGTTTCGCTGACGCTCTCAATAAAGCGATCGGTAGCACTGATCACCGTGACGTGGAGAATGCGTGGGCGAATGTGCTCGCTCATCGCTCCGCCGGCCTCGGTCACACCGATGCACCGCGCGATGTACGCGTCGGCGGGGCGGCGCTCAGGCTGCTCCGACACCTTGCGACTTCCGACGATGATCCCCAGACACTGCCAGCATGGCTCGCTGCGTACAGATCAGATCTCTCCTGGGTCGACGGCGCAGTCAACGTTGCATTCACCGGTGCAGACAACACCGTGCTGGCCGCGGCGACCCATCGGATCGTGGAAGCGGTGCGAATACGTAGAGCGCGTGCCGACCAGTTGTTCGCCCGGCTCGTGGCATCCAACGGGGTCCACAAGAGCGATATGGCCGGGTTGCTTTGGATCGAAGATTTACTCGACCGAGTAGTCAAACCCTTGACCGTTCCGCCACACGGAGCCACCGGCCATTCTGCAGGCGCGTCGTCGAGCCCGGTCCTGCTCGTCATCTGCGACGGCATGAGCGCATCCGTGGCGAACGACGTCGTGTCGGATGCACTCCGCCGCTATCGACCGCAATGGCAGGAGTGTGAACTCGAGGATGCCCCCTGGGCGCGAGCAGCACTCGCCGTGCTGCCGACCGTCACTACCTTCTCTCGGTGCTCCTTGCTGTCCGGCGCACTTACTGCCGGCACACAGGGTGAGGAGCGCAGCGGGTTCACCTCCTGGCTGCACCGCCGCGGCCTTGCGGCGTCAGGGAAGATTCTTTTTCACAAGGCAGACATGGATGCGGTCTCACGTGGCCACGCACTGGCCACCGAGGTCAGAGCTGCACTCGAGGACACAGAGCGCCGTCCGGTGGTGGCGTGTGTTCTCAACGACATCGACGATTCACTCGATCGGTCCGACCCGATCGGCACCACGTGGTCGACGTCGAGCTTCAAGCACTTGGATGCACTGCTCGCAGCCGCAGCGGTCGTCGGGCGCACCGTGGTGCTCACCAGCGATCACGGCCATGTGGTTGAGCGTCGCGAGCAGCCCAGCGTCCAGCGTGGAACGCGCGAATCCGCCCGCTACCGAAGTGTGTCGGATGCTGATCTCACCTCCGTACAAGCGGATGAGATCCTCGTCCAGGGTGAGCGTGTCCTGACGGACCGCAACCGAGCTGTACTCGCCGTCGACGAGCACGTGCGCTACACGGGTCTGAAGGCCGGATATCACGGTGGGGCGGCCCTGTCCGAAGCCGTGATACCGGTGAGCATTCTCGTGAACGGTGCTGTGCCACAGCATTTGGGACTAGTGGAGAGCCCCAGCGCGGCGCCGGTGTGGTGGGACGCTGCGCGACCGGCGATCACGACCGTGGACACCGCTCCACCGGTGCGACCACCATCGAAGAAGCACACAGCGCGGCCCGCGCCGACAGACACGCTCTTCGATGTAGCCGATCCGGCGACGCCGATTCATTCTGCGGTCGCGGGCGGCCGCGACCGCATTGCCGAACTTCTCGCGTCCCCTCTGTTCGCGCAGCAGTATGCGACTTTTCCTCCACGCATCGCCAAACAGCAGATTGGCCTTCTTCTCATCGCCCTCATCGAGGGGAACGGCCGGATCACTCTGCCCCAAGCAGCATCCATCCTCGGCGTGCAACCCGGTCGTGCACGACGCGCGATAGCTGCCCTCAGTCAAGTACTGAACGCAGACGGCGTCATCGCGCTGAGTGATAACGGAACCGAAGTGGAGCTGTCCGCGGATTTGATGTTCGAGCAGTACGGAGTTGCCCCATGACGTTGTCACCGGTTCGTCGGCGTGAAATCCTCCAAGCCTTGCGGCAGGGGACGGTCCCGTCAGGGAATCTCGATGTGTTGGCGGTCGGCATCGACAAGTTCGAGGCCACAGTGATCGAGGATCTCGATGCGGTGTCTGCGGGTGGCTCGATATTCAAGGCGGTTCGTGGCGAATACGGTTCGGGCAAGACTTTCTATGCGAGATGGCTGCAGCAGCAGGCACTCAAGCGCGGGATGGCTGTTGCCGAGGTGCAGATCAGTGAGGTCGAGACCCCATTGCACAAGCTCGAGACCGTCTACCGCAGGACAACGGAATCTCTGCGCACCTCTAGTTTCGCACCGTCAGCATTCCGAGGCGTCTTGGACTCCTGGCTTTACGGCATCGAGGAGGACGCTGCCGCGGCGGCAGGAGCGGATGAGGCCACGTCGGCTCAGGTCGAGGCCCTCCTGGAGACTCGTTTGGCGGCGGTCGCCGCTGCCACTCCGATCTATCCGATGGTGTTGCGCGCCTACCGCGATTGCCTGGAGCGGAGCGACACCGCGACTGCCGACGCCCTCGTCGCGTGGCTCGGCGGTCAGCCACACGTGAGTGCTGCAGCGAAGCGCGCCGCGGGGGTGCGGCAGGATGTCGATCATTTCCTGGCAATGGGTTTTCTCCAGGGACTCCTTGCCGTTCTCAAAGGGGCTCGTCATCCCGGGCTATTGCTCGTGATCGATGAGGTGGAAACGCTTCAGCGTATGCGGTCGGACACTCGCGAGAAAGCGCTGAATGCACTGCGGCAGTGGATCGACGAGCTGGACACCGGCCGTTATCCCGGCTTGTATTTGGTGATCACGGGTACTCCCGCATTCTTCGAGGGACGCATGGGTGTCCAATCACTCCCACCCCTGGCGCAACGCCTGCACACCGATTTCACGGGACCCGCTCGATTCGACAACCCGAGGGCGCCGCAGATCCGGCTCAGCGCGTTCGATCTCGACAAGCTTGTCGAAGTGGGTGTCCGAGTGCGAGATATTTATCGCCAAGGCGCCTCCTCACCGGCACGTATCGACGCCATGGTGGATGACGCATATATCGCCGTTCTGGCCCGCGCTGTCGCCGGGAAACTCGGTGGCAAAGTAGGGACGTCTCCACGACTATTTCTCAAGAAGATCGTGCTCGACGTGCTGGACAAGGTGGACCAGTTCGACGACTTCGATCCGAGACGGGACTACTCGCTGACTGTGACCGACTCCGAGATGACGGACACCGAACGGCATGCGGCATCCGCCGACGAGGTAGAGCTGTGAGCGGTTTCGATCTGCTCGACCCGGTCATCCAGCATCACGTCGTCAACACTCTAGGATGGCAAGGACTACGGCCGCTTCAGGACCGCGCAATTCGACCGATCCTCGACGGAGAAGACGCGATTCTGCTGGCACCAACCGCCGGCGGGAAGACGGAAGCCGCATGCTTTCCACTGTTGAGCAGGATGACAACACAACGCTGGCAAGGCTTGTCCGTCCTCTATCTCTGCCCTTTGAAGGCCTTGCTGAACAACTTGCAACCACGCGTGTCGGTTTACAGCGCCTGGACAGGACGGACCGCCGCCACCTGGCACGGCGACGTGACAGCAGCCGGGCGCGCTGTCATAAAACGTGACCGTCCCGACGTACTTCTCACCACGCCCGAATCGTTGGAATCGATGTTGGTGTCACGATCGGTGGATGCAGAACAGCTGTTCGGCGATCTGCAGGCAGTGGTGATCGACGAGGTACACGCTTTCGCAGGGGACGATCGGGGCTGGCACCTGCTGGCGGTACTGGCTCGAATCGAAAGCCTGCTCGGCCGGCCGCTGCAGCGCATCGGTATGTCTGCCACGGTAGGTAATCCGGCGGAGCTTCTACAGTGGCTGCAATCCGCGGACACCACCCGCATCGGCACCGTTATCGCACCGGACGTCCCCGCCAACGCGGTTGCCGCCATCGAGACCTCACTGACCATCTCTGCTCGATCAACCCTCCCTGCCTTGGCGTCGGTCGATGTCACTGTCGACTACGTCGGGAATGTCGACAACGCGGTCAAGGTCATCGCGGCACTCCACCACGGAGAGAAGCGACTCGTCTTCGTCGACTCGCGCCGCCTGGCCGAGGAGATTGGTGAGGGCCTGCATGATGCGGGAATCACCGTGTTTCTCTCTCACTCATCACTCTCTGCGGCCGAGCGTCGACGGTCCGAGGAGGCCTTCGCGGACGCCCGCGACTGCGTTATCGTCGCGACCTCGACCTTGGAGCTGGGGATCGATGTCGGTGACCTCGACCGCGTCATCCAGATCAATGCCCCGCGGACGGTCTCGTCATTCCTCCAGAGACTCGGGCGAACCGGTCGGCGGCCAGAGACGTTGCGTAACTGCCTGTTCCTGGCGCTCGACTCCAGCAACCTAGTATCCGTCCTCGGGATGCTGAGGTGTTGGAGCACCGGATGGGTCGAACCAGTCACGCCGCCCGTGGCGCCCCGCCACATCGCTGCGCAGCAGATACTCGCCTACGCCCTGCAGAATCACAAGATCGGACTGACGAACTGGCAGAAACCCTGGGGAACGCTGCCGCTGTTCGACACCACGGCCCAGCAGTCGTTCGAGTACCTCCTCGACGAGCGATTCCTCGAAAGCGACGGAGGAATTGCCTTCATCGGAACGGAGGCGGAGCAAAAATTCGGTCGACGCCACTTCATGGACCTGCTCGCGGTCTTCACTGCAGCGCCTCAGTTCACCGTGATGGCCGGCCGGAACGACATCGGTTTCGTGGAGACCGAAGTGCTCACCGAATCTGTCGAGGGCCCGCGAGTGCTACTTCTCGGCGGTCGTTCGTGGCTGGTCACCCACATCGACTGGAAGAGACGGCTCTGCTATGTCGAGTCAACCACCATCCCAGGACGGGCGAAGTGGGGTTCGGCGGGAGAGGGCGCATCCTTCCCTATTGCTCGCGGTATGCGCGCAGTCCTTTTGGGTGCCGCCCCAGCAGGAGTGAAGCTGACCCGGCGCGCACAGGATGACATCGAGGGAACACGGACCGACCGCAACGCTGCAGTGTCGTTGAACGCACTGGTCATCTCACGCGACGGAGATGATTGGCGATGGTGGACCTGGGCGGGCTCGCGGGCAAACCGAACTCTGTCCGCGTGGTTGCCCGACCTGATTCCTGCTCGTCAGAGCGCGCGCAGTGACTACATCCGACTGCACTCTGATCTCCGTCCGCGGGAGATCAGCGCTGCACTGGCAGCAGCACGCCGACCCGATGCACCGAAGCCGCTCCCTTTCGTCGATACGAAAGCTGTGCGAGGCCTGAAGTTTTCCGCGGCGTTACCCGACAAGCTTGCAGCACTGACGCTCTCCTCCCGTCTGGTGGACAGCGAGTCTGCGAACATCGTGCTCGCCGATCCGGTCCAGATCCACTCGACGTAGCAGTCACTACCGTGTACGAATTCCGAACTCCTCGAACATCAAGCTTTCATGCAGGACGACTTCCACCCCATTCTCTTCCAGAAGCGTTGCACCATCGCCGTTGATGACCTGACTCAGAACGGCGACTGCTTGACGAACCCGTGAGGCTCGGATTCCTAGAAGTTGCGCCACGGTATCGAATGGAAGCCGTCCGTTCGATGCGATCGCGGCAGACAACAGGATCCCGATCGACATAGGTGAGAACCGTGGAGAAAATTTCTCATAGCGCGCCATGAAGTCGCGGCTGGTGATTACAGCTGCGATGTGCGCCTCTACGCCCTGCTCCGCGATAGCGGGCAACGCGACGTCGACCCGCCGCACCGATTCCGGAGCAGCGTTCGAAGCCCCAGCCGGTTCTGGTGGATCGGCAGGACTGAAACCGAATGTGTCGATCAGTAATTCGACGAGTTGCTCCGCCATGGGCCGGTCGAGCTGGAACGACTGGCTGCTTTTCGGTGCGGACATGCGATTGTCCGAACCGAACGTCGACAGATGGATCAGTGGTTCGCCCCTGCCGTCGCGGATGACCGCGAACTGGCAATCGACCGCTGTCGGATGAGCCTTTACTCGTTGACTACTGGGCGCGATGGAGCGAACTTTCGCCATTACTAGACTGCCGACGCGACGGGATTGGTCGCGGGTGTCGGTTGAAGTCCTTGTCGCAGTCTGTTGACTGCGGCAGAGACAAGCTCTTGTCCCGGTAGCGAGAGGTTGCTACGCACGAACGCATCGATCTGTTCCGGCGGCGAGGTCACGCGAACGGCGTCGACCACTACTTCCCAGGTTTCGTAATCGGACGGATCGGCGAATCTGATCACCCCGATGCCGTGTTCGGCGGCCGTCTCCACCACTTGCTGCACGCTCGTCTTCAACGAGTCGGAGAGAACCGCCGGGATATGGGCGGCGACAAATGCGTGGGTTGCGGAGCGCCGGTGGGCCAAAGCCTCGTAGACAGCAACCACATTGACCTGGTCAGCCGGCTTGACCTCGAAGGTGATCACATCGAAGAGAAGATCCGGAACGAAATCGAACGTGGTGACACCGACAGCAACAAGATCCGGCCGCGTCCACTTTCCGCCCGTCTTCCGCCTCCCTAGGTTGGCAACGTCCTCGACCGCGATCGGCTCGAATCCGCGGTCAGCTCCCCACGCTCCTCTCAGCGTCGCCAGCATCGGCGCGTAGAGGTTCGATTCGGCAACCGGCGGCGTGACGATCGCGACTCCCCTGTTGGAATCCAACTCGATGTCGGACTCGTCCGCCGCGGGGGCTCGCTTGATGGCGCCGCCGCCGCCTGGTGCTCGGAGGATCAGGTGTTTGGCCAGCAAGCCGTCCTTGGCTCTCCCGTATCGGTTCTTGGGAAAGCCCAGACGCGTTCGGGCGGAGACGTTCCCGATAGGCGAACCATCGTCGGGAGTGATCGTGAACAGACGATACTCGTCCTGGGTGAGTTGAAGTTGCGTCATGCGCCCTGCTTTCGTGTGATGTCCTGCTGTCCTGTGGTCACGAGTGCTCGAACGCGCTCGATCGCAGCTTGCCGCATTGTGATGATCTCCTCGAAAGGCACGCCCTCCATCCGAGCGACCTGGGCTATCGAGCGAGGGGGCCCGCCTCCCAGTCCGAGTACGTCGATCACGACCCGCGCGTGCTTCGCGGGCAACGTCGCTGCGTATCGCAACATCATGTCGAATCCACCCGGCATCTCGCCGACGGTCTGCGTCGTCGCGTCTGTGCCGTGTCTCGGTTCTGCAGGTGCGGTGACTGCCGGCGTGGGTTCGATGAACGAAGGCAAGTCGACTGGTCGTCGGGCAGGCGGAGCCGGCTTCTCGATCGGCCGCGTCAGCCACTCTGTCAGCTTCCTAGGAGCGTGCGCGAGCGGGATGTCGACCTGCTCCTCGGCGATGTCGAGCAGTTGCTCGAGGAATGCCTCGTGGGCACCCAGGGCAGGATCTTCCGCGGTTCCCGGCACGTACAGAATGACGAATGCCGCTGCCCGGTCGCCCGGCTTCGGCCTCAGAACCCGCCCCATGCGCTGAATCATCTGACGACGAGAACTACTGCTCGCGATGATGACACCGACATCGACGGCCGGTACATCGATTCCCTCGTCGAGAACCCTTGGCGCGACCAGGTTGGTCAGCGCACCGGTACGGAATTGTTGCAAGACGCGAGTTCGCGCGAGGTGGTCCAGTCCGCTCGAGTACGCACTCGACTTCACTCCGTGGTCACGGAGCACCGCAGAACCCGTCTCTGCGGACTGCTTCGTTTCCGAGAACACGATGGACCTGTCCGATGACGCCAACGCTGGGGCCAACGTCCCCAGCGCGGCGATCTTGCCCGAGCAGTCCGCCAGCAGTGCGCGGCGTTTGCTGAATGCCGACAGATACCTGCTCGCGAGTCGCCCCTCGGGGAGATCCCGTTGGTCGGCCAATGCAGTGACGTCCTTCATGAATGCACCGAACGGGGCAGCCACGCAACCGAACTTACTGATGAGATTCTTTCGGGCATCCCGCGCGACAGCATCGTGCTCGTCGAACTTCTTCCGTTCGTCGGGCGTGAAGTCGATGGCCACAGTCATCACACGAACCGGAGCAAGCACGTTGTCGCGCCGACCGCGGGTGAAGTCGCAGCCGGGGACCATTGTCTCGAAGTAAGGCCGTATGTAGGTGTCGACGCCCTCGTCCTGTCGCTCCAGGGTTGCCGTCAGACCGAGTCGATGGTCGAACCTGTCGCTGAAGACTTGGGCGAATCCGTCTGTGCCGTAACGGTGGACCTCATCGGCAATCAGCAGCGCGCCGGGTCGTGGCTGCGGAGCACCCGCCTTGATCGCCGACTGGACAGTGGTGATCAAGACGCTGCTGTGCCGGAAGTCGTCTCGATGTCCGTTTCCTCGACGGCCCACGGACACTGAAGGAAGAAACAACTTGACCTCGGTGTACCACTGTTCGAGGAGGTCGATCGTCGGGACCACCACCAGGACCTGCTGGTTCATACTTCTCGCCGCCACCATCGCGGCGATACCGACGCGTGTCTTGCCCGTCCCGGTCACGGCCTCGACGATGGCGCGGTGACCGGCGGCCCGCCAGGCGTCGAACGCTTCCTTCTGCCATGCCCGCAATTCGGTCATGAGGCTGCATCCTCTGGTCGTACCCATTCCGCGACACCGTCCGGCCGTTGCCGACGAACCAGCTTCT
This sequence comes from Rhodococcus sp. NBC_00294, assembly GCF_036163995.1. Lineage (NCBI taxonomy): Bacteria > Bacillati > Actinomycetota > Actinomycetes > Mycobacteriales > Nocardiaceae > Rhodococcus > Rhodococcus sp. NBC_00294. The sequence goes on along the minus strand of NZ_CP108043.1, from coordinate 1,906,482 downwards.
TGGTCAGCTCCAGGTCTGCCAACAGCTGCCCGGCGACGATCGGTGTCATACCGGTGACCAGAGCACATCGCCGTACTGTCAGTGGCGCGTCAGGGCGCGCCGCAGCAAGAGCGATCACACGACCGGTCGACAGACCCGCGGCGGGAAGCGATGCGAGTGCTGCTTGGACTGCGGCGGGCAGCATCTCGATCCCTACGCCCGATCTCCGCAGTGCGGGTGCAGCCGGCGGGGCGACTTTCTCGTTTGCAACGGCACGTTTCGGCATGCTGGCGGGCGAGGCAAGAGTGCGCCGGGTCGGAACGGGGCTGCGAGACACCGGGGTCCGCTTGACCCGAGCTCGTCTGACCGGCGTTCGTTCGACCGCGTCCGGTACAACTGGCGCTGATCGCTGACGCGGTGCGTAACGAGAATCGACACGAATCTCACTCGAACCGTCGAATCGCGGTGGGCGGGTCTCCCCCGGTTCGAGCTCCTGTTTCAGCCGCGGGATTGCGCGCCACCCGGTTGCGATCCTCGACCACAACGGGCAGAGGAGCGATAGGGGCTTCGATTGTCGGCGCGGGAACAATCGAGAAGTCGTCCGGATCTGCCTCGTCATTCGGGTCGACGGACAGGACGACTGGGTTCCAGCGTAATTCGTGGCCATCGGCGAGGATGTCCACTTCCCCGGGCAGAATACCGAGTGCGTCGAGCGTCTCGACCACGGGCTTCAGCGCGGCGTCGATATTGACGACGACATCGGACGCGCGGAGTCGGGCGATTGCCCACCCGGCCCGCCGCAAGTCCATCTCGCGGCGTAGTCGGGCCAGGATGTGCTCGGGAGACGACTCCCGATCGTCGTCGCATTCGATAGCGAGTTTGGTCGCCGCACCTGTCACGACGAGGTCGAGCACCACCTCGTTGATCGTGTTCGACGAGTTGACGTGGTAGCCGCGATCGCGCAGCGCAATGAGCACTCGTTGCGCTGTCATCGACGCCAGATCGGGGTGCAGTGTCGAGGTATCGACCACGCGTGGCATCGCCGGCACCGGAACCGTGGGCGCGGCGCGGACGTAGGACAGCAGTGACGTGCGTAAGTCGACTGCCGATAGTTGTTCGACGGTCACGGAGTGGAACAGCCAAAGCTGATTCTTCGCTCGGGTTGCCGCAACATTGAATCGCCGCTGCCACAATTCGCTGGTCATCGCCAAAGTAGACGACTCGGAACCTACGACCATCGACACGAACATGACGTCTCGCTCGTCACCTTGGAATTCCGGCGAAGTGCCGACCCGAAGACGAAGGTGGTCACGCTGTTCGGCCGGAATGCGCTCTGCGATCAATGCCCGAATCAGCTCCGTGTGCGCACGGCTCTGCAGAACCACGACCCCGAAATCCATGCCGTCGTAGTCAGGGTCCGCGATACAATCGCACAGCTGGTCGACCAACCGTCGAGCTTCGGCCTGATTGACCAGTGTCGCGCTGGAACCTGACGTCTTTCCGTCGGCGACATAAGTCGACCGCAGTGGCGGCAGCCGATCCGCGCCGAACTGCCGCACAGGTACCAGCGGTGAGTCCTGGTAGAACTGCTTCGACGACCATTCGATGATCTCCGGCATCGACCGGAAATGCTCTCGGAGTCGCACGCGCTGGTCGTACCTACTGCGCAACAACGAGAACAGGCTCGACCGCGGCGTGAAGTTGTTCCGGACGTGCATCGGCAGATCGCCCAGGAAGGTGTCCACTCGCTCGTACAGAACGTCGTCGGAGATCTTCTGCACTCGATCCGGTGCACACTGCTTGTCGTCACCGACCACGATGACCCGTGGAGCGAGCCACATCAGAAAGAGGCTGCTGATGTTCGCTTGACTTGCTTCGTCGACGATCACCACGTCGAAAACGTTCTGCCCCGGCGGTATGGACGACAGCACCTGACCGATCGGCATGATCCATGCCGGTACCGCACTCTGAGCCTCCTGCATGGCCGTACGTGCGGCGGCTCGGTAGCGCTGCGCCGCGCGGGTACGGCCGGCACCCACATTGCGCACACTGTCCTGGTAGGTGCGCAGCGCCTGCATCTCCCGCGACGTCATGCGATCGAGGCATGCCCGCCACGCCGATTCCGCGGCCAATGACGCTGTCAAACGAAGGATCTCGTCGTCGACGGCGTCGTACTCTTCATCGAGATCGGGATCGGTCGGACGAGTGAGATGCTGTTCGAGTTGCTGACGCGCCCACCTCCATTCCCATGCACTAGCGAAATCGCCGGAGACAGCGACCCAGTCAGTTTCCCGTTCCTCGACAATCAGCTGCGCCAAGCTGGGCGCAGCCGCATCGAGATCTCGAAGTATGCGATCCATCGACACTTGCTCATGGTGTTCAGCGGACGCACCCAGGTAGGCACGGACGGCGGATTCGAAGGACACTATGTCCGCCGTGCGAAGGGCATCGGACAACGCCAGCGATTCCGGGCTGTCAGAGCTGCCAGTCGCCGAGTCCAGGCTGTCCGCCGCATTGCCGAGTTGATCCATCGACACCCGTGAGTCGGACCCCGCCAATGTGGTGTCGATCTCCCGAGCGAGGGACGCAACGTCGACGAGGTCTCGCACAGCGACTCGCCCGCCCAGTTCGTCGGCAAGCCCTGCGATCCGCTCCGCCAGGTCGCCCACCACTGTCACCGTCCGCAGCGCTGTCGCGAGCGAGTTGATTCGTGACGCGCGGGTGCCTCGGACTACGACTTCGATACCGATATCGGCCAGCATGGCAGCGGCCTGGTCCACGGTACGGATCACTCGAATATGTTCCGCAACAACTTGATAGGCGTCTCCTCCGCGGGCGGGGAGGCCGTCGACAGTGGCGTTGGCACCGAGGGCATCGACGGCTGATTGCTCCTTCGGAGTTCTCAGCCATCTGAGGGTGTCGAACCGCCCTTCGCTGTACAAGCGCGCAGCAGCGTCGAACACCGATAGCGCCTCCGCGTCGGTTCGGTCCACATCGACGTCAGCCGTCCCCACGACCGCGTCCGCCGCCGTCGCCGTATCGAGCAGTGTAGGGACCGTCCGTGCACGCGTCCACAGATAACCCAAGGAACCGGATACGACGTCGTCGAGGATCGAACGCGTGTCATCGTCGAGTTGTTCTGCACGCGTGAGTATCTGCCGAGTCAGCGCGGCGTATCTGCGCAGATCCGATACGGAGACGTCGACCAGTGCAGTCTGGACGGTGCGCGCATTCGCGCTTTCGCACAGCCGTGCGATCACTGCCTTCGACGGCAGGATCGTCGAGAGATCAGCAAATGTCTGCTGACGACGATCAGCCTGGTGCACTTCACTGGCCACGAGCAAGCGCGCCAGCTCGCCGAAGCGGACTGCCGACAGCGGCGGCTGCTCCGAATACACCGGACCAGGAAGCCACGACAAGGAATCGGCCGTTGTTTCCAGCTTCGACGCGATGGCGGACAACGTCCCCATGTAGTGCGCGCCGAACGTGTGAATGACGGACTCAGCTGCTCTGGACGAGACCAACTCGCCTTCGAGCGTGTACTTCTTGTTGATCGCGCCGTATCTCGCCGCCGCGGTTCGCGCGATCGTCCTGTCTGCGGTCGGGAGATCGAACTCGGCACGCCGCCGAGCTATGACCGAGATACTGTGGTCGAGTTCCTCCGACCCGCCTTTGGCCAGATCGGTGATCGAGACACATAAGTCCTGCAGCTCGACGGGTAGCTTGTCTCGCAATACCCGTAACGCCTGCGACTTCTCGCTGGTGACGAGGACACGTTGACCGCGGGCAAGAAGAGCAGACATCAAGTTTGCGATCGTGTGCGTCTTTCCCGTACCGGGCGGCCCTTCCACCACCACCCCGGTATCGAGCGAAAGCTTCTCCATGATGCTGGCCTGCGCACGATTTGCTGGGAGCGGGAACAATGCCTCAGTGGTCGGTTCATCAGACGGTGTGCCCAGCCATTCGAGCCTGGCCGTCGAATCGATGCTCTCGACGAGCTGTTGAAGTCCCAGAGGTACCGCTGCGCCGGACTCCAGCGCCGCGATCATGGCGTCGTAGTAGGACACGAGCGCGTACCCGGTACGTCGGCGAAGCACCAGCGCCGGTGACTCGCGCAGCGTTCCCCGACGCGCCGCGGGAGGGACGTTGTGGTCAGCGATGTATCGCACTCCGCGGAACGCAGATTTCGACCACTCGGCGAGGATCGCCGACACCGCATCGTCCAACGGCGAGGCAGCCGAATCGGCCAGCTTCTTCCCGAGCGCAGCCGAGGACGCCGAAACGAGACCCTCGAGCCCGAGAAGAAGTTGCCGATCCTCGAGCCGTGGGCTGCTGCCCGCCGTTTCTCTGACCAGAAGGTCGCCGGTGTCGTCATCGCGGACGATCTCCACCGGCTGGGTGATCAGGTGGGAGTCGACGGGTGTTCCCGCCACCACCGCTGACAGCAGCCCGGCAGCTAGGACAACTTCGACCGTCTCCGGCTGCGCATGCGACTCCTCACGCATGCGATCAACGGAGAGGAACAACTCGGCGAGGGGCCGGCGCTGGAGGTCCACTCGTGCCCACTCACGCCACGTCGGCAGCCACGCGTCGAATTCTCGGCGTGCAGCTACGGAGGCCCCTGACGACAGCGTCGGTGCCTCGGTAGCGACGTTGATGGCACCGGACACGTGACCTTCGAGTTCTGCAGAAAGGACCGGTGGCGGTTCGACGCTGACTCGCTCGATACGCACCACGACGTCGCCCGATGCAGCGGTCGCGTCGATATCAAGGGGTCGGTCCTTCCGGTACAACCACTCGAGCCTGGTCTTGCGCCCATATTCCCGGTCAGGTTTGGACTGCGACGACACAGACTCGCGTAAGAACTCGAGTAGACGAAGTACCCGCCCTCGAACCTCTGCGTCGTCCTGATCAGCCACTGCGCTCCTCTACCCATGTTGTCCACACAATCTAGCGGGCAATCCCGACAAACGTGATGGGTGGTTGGGTTCACGATCCAACCTTCGGAAGCGGAACGAGCCATGCGGCGCTGGGTGTCGAAGCAGCTGAAGCGATTCCTACGCCACATCGTCGGCGCCCTTCCGTGCACAATCGGACCATGGTCGTCAACATCAGGCTCAGTGATCGGCGGGAACTGACTGCCCTGGAAACCGAGCAGGATTCACTCAACAGACTGTGGGTCGGGTACGACCCGACTGCGACGTCTCAGGAAATTTGGCACAACAACCGCGGCCGTTACGTGGTCAGCGAGAAGCGACTCCATGACCAGCACTACGTCACCTTCTCTCGACGCGGCGCAGTCGTAGCGGTAGCCGAGCTGCACAACCACGAACGCGTATCGGACCCGGGACCGCGATCCGAGAAGATCGCCTTCATCGGGCGGCCCTTGGCACCGGGCGACACAGCATACGACCACTTGATCGGAATGTCGGTTCCCAGCGCAGGTCAGAATCCCGTGCAGTACATCGCTATCGAGCCTCCGAACGGTACGGGTGGTGCACCGGTGCTAGCGGAGGGCAATACGGTGCTTCTCACCTGGAATCCGGCGCACTCCGACTTCTACGCAGACGGAACAGAACCCGGTCCGGAAAATTGGTCTACGGGCGGTCGCCGATCTGGCATCTCCCCCCGGTGACCGCGTTTTCATGCTTCGACAAGGCGTGGGCACGCGCGGGTTGGTAGCGAGTGGGTACGCCACCAGCGAGATCTACTCCGGTGCCCACTGGGAAACGCGTTCCAAGGCAGCGAACTACGTCAAGGTTCAGTGGGACACGATCCTCGATGAACCAGAGGTCCTCGCCATCGAGACGCTGTCAGCGGCGATTCCCGGGCAGCATTGGACTCCACAATCCAGCGGAACGTTCATCAAACCCGAGTTGGTCGGCCACCTGGAGGATTTGTGGAGAGACTTCTCAACCAGTGGCGTCGGCGAGCCACCGCCGCGCGGTGGCGCCGGTCGACAAAACGACCCCGTACGGCGAAAAAAGGTCGAAAGCGCTGCACAACAACGCTTGATGAAGTACTACGACGATCAAGATTGGGTCGTGAAGGATACTCACCTCACCTGCCCCTACGACGCTGTAGCGACGAAGGGACGAAAGATGCTGTATCTCGAGGCGAAGGGCACAGAGGGCTCTGGCTCCGTCGTCCGTGTTACACGTAACGAGGTCGACCATGCTCGAGAAAATCCGACCACGACCTTCATCGGCATCTGGTCCGATATCTGTTTCGGCGACGACGACGAAGTCGATCAGCAGTCCGGTACGTTCACTGTCCAGCCGTTCGCACCGAAGAAATCCGAACTCAAAGTCGTCGATTACGAGTGGAGGCCGAGCAAACCGCAGAAGTAATCGACTTCTGTGAACAAGATACGTGGACACGAAGCACAGCGTGCAGCTCGTTTACCTGCCCGTGGTTCGCCCGAACTCCGTCGGATAACGCCTCGATTGTCGTTCAAACTGCGACGAAGTGCGACAAGATCTGCTGCACCTCGTAGATGTCGACCGACTTGTTGAATTGCTTCTCAATGGGTGCCGGGTTGCCGGAAATCCAGATCTTGAGCTCGGCGTCCAAATCGAACGTGCCCGCAGTCTCCACGGAGAAGTGGGTGATCGCCCGATAGAGGACGCTGTGGTACTCCACCTTCCGGCCGGTGATGCCCTGCTTGTCCACCATGATGAGACGACGGTTGGTGAACAGGAACGCGTCTCGGATCAACAGGTAGGCCGCGTGGATCTGTTCTCCGTTGCCGAGCAGCCGGCCGTACTCGGCGTGAGCCGCCTGCGGGTCGATACGTCCAGCATTGCCCATCATGCCGTCGAACAGTCCCATGATCCACTCCATCAATCTCGCCAGTCTCAGAGTCTCGGACGGTACCGGATAATGCTCGCGTCGAACGGTATTCGGCCCACAAGCGGTTGGACACCTACCGCCCTGCCCGCCGCCGATCCCCCTCCGAGAACCCGTCCACCTGCTGCATCCCGTGCACCCGCTTACGCTCCTGGTAGTCCACCACCGCCGAGAACGCAGCACTCACACCCACCGACGAGGCGTCGTAGGTCAAAGACTTGTCGGCCTTGAAGCCCATCTGCGAACCGGTGTCCACCGCGTCCATGTTGGCTCCCAGGAACACGAAGTCCCACCCGTACTGCGATTCCTGCTGCTCGATCAGCTCGCGAACTGCCTGGTTCGACCACTCCCGACTCGAGTTCTCCTGTCCGTCGGTCATCACCAGCACGGTGACCGATCCCGGCCGTTCTTCCTCGGGCAGGGCCGCAAGGGACGAGCCGATCTCGGTGACGAACTTTCCCACCGCGTCGTACAACGCCGTCATTCCGCGGGGTACCAAGTACAGCGGAGGGACCTGGCCGATCGGTGTCGAGTCGTAGACCATCGCGTACTGATCATCGAACTGCGCCAGCGTCACGACGGTTGTGCCGTCGTGATTACGCTCGGCGTCGATGAAGGCGTCGAATCCTCCCTGGGTGTCGTCGGCGATGGACGACATCGAACCGGAACGGTCGAGTAGGGCTGCAACGAGGGACAAAGAAGAATTTGGCATGGGAACTCCTGACGTGGGGACGGATGGGTGGACTGACGATCAGGCGACGGAGACGGTGACGCCACCGGAGAACAAGGAGTCGTGTAGCTCGATCTCCGACGGTGCGGTGCCCGCCGGCACGTCGTAGACGAGTGTCGCCACGAACGAGTTACCCGGATTGATCTGCGAGAAGCCGAGATTCGGGTCATTGGTCACCGTCGCGAGTGTGTCGGTCGAGTACTCACGCCCCTGCCCGTCGAGCAGCTTCTGCGACGACGTGTCGAACAGCTGCTGCTCGTTGCCGATGTTCGCGACCTTCAGGGTGACCAGCACGTACTCGCCCTGCGGCGTCTGCGACGTGTACTGATCCCCCACACTGGCGACGCCACCCTCGACGTTCTGCACGGTGAACTCGAACTTGCCGTCCCTCACCGCAGCACCGATTCCCGGTGCCGACTCCTCGGCCGGCGCACTGCTGCCCTCCGTTGCGGCCTGCGAGGAGGACGTGGTGCCACTCGTGGACGAGTCCTGTCCTCCGCTCGCCAGATTGACGCCGACAGCGATGACGACGACCGCACCGATCGCCGTGAGGATCTTGTGCCGCAGGAACCAGTTCTTCTTGGTCGGCGGCTGCTGTGGCTGCGCGTACGGGTTCTGGGGAGGCTGAGTCATGGCGAGTCCTTTCGGTGGTACCGGCACCGGTCGGTGCGTCCCACCAAGAACACCGCAGTCACCCCGTCGGGCACCTCGTCGATTCGGCCGGTCTCACTCCTCCTTTCGGTCGGCGTTCGCGACCGAAGAACGGAGGCTCATGTCGGACCATGGCCGTACCGTCTTCTCTGTGACCACTACTGCAGCTACGGTTCGGCGTCGCGCCTGGACCGTCGGCGCAGTGACGCTCAGCTTGTTCTGCACCTTCATGGCTGCCGGTCTCGCGGGCACATCGGGAACACCGGTGTGGAACGTGGCGCTCGGCGTCGTCCTCAATATGGCCGCCGCGACTGCGTTGATCTGGCGACACGACAAACCGTGGATCGTCCTCGCCATGGCTGTCGTCGGTCCACTCTTCTTCGCTACCGACGCAACGGCCGCGCTGATAGCTCTCTTTGCAGTCGGCGTCTTCGCTCGGGGCCGCGCTCTCGCCGGTGCTGCAGTCGCGGTCTACCTGGCCTGCGCGATATCCCTCGTGTACGACGCAGGGCGCCGCCGCGACTACTCGGTCCTGACGATCGGAGTCAAGCACGTCGAGGGCACTCCCCCGCCGACGTGGTCGCTCCCATGGTGGCTGCCTTGGCTCGTCGCGGCCGTCCTCGTCGCTGTGGTTCTGGGGCTCTCTCAGCTTCGCCGTACAAAGTCCGATCTCGTGGCGGCCGTGCAATCCCGCGATCAGGCGACCGCGCAATCGCAGCGCATGCACGAGGACATGCTGATACAGCAGGAACGCTCCCGCATCGCGCGCGATATGCACGACACCCTGGCCGCAGGACTCAGTCGAATATCGTTGCTGGCAGGCGGTTTACAGGTCGGGAGCAATGACGGGCCGGAGAAGATCTCGAACACGTCGGCCCTGATTCGTTCCACGGCTCACGAGTCCCTGGACGAGCTCAAACGCATCATCGGCGTTCTCCGCGGGTCCGACACCGGCGGCGAGGATGCTGGTCGGCGCAGCATCGCGGGAATCGGGGACCTCGTCGACGCGGCGCGTTCTGCCGGGTGTCGGGTGACGCTGGTCCAGGACATTCATCCCGGTGTGGTCGGCGATCTGACCAGTCATACCGCGTACCGCATCGTGCAGGAAGCTCTGACCAACAGTCAGAAGCATGCCCCGAGTTCACCTCTCCACATCACGGTGAGTGGGGCGGACACCGATGGCATCAGCCTGACCGTGCGCAACCACATCTCGACGACAGCGCAACCTGGCCCTGGTTCGCGAACCGGACTGGCCGGCCTCGCCGAGCAAGCTCACAACGCCGGCGGGTGGGTGCGGTGGACTGCCATGGGTGGCGAGTTCATCGTGACGGCCTGGCTCCCCTGGTACTCCTGACGCGTCAGTCCTTGACCAGTCCGCCGTCGACGACCAGGTTCTGTCCCGTCACTGCTCTCGACCACGGCGACGCGAAGAACAGCACAGCATCAGCGAACTCGGCCGGCGTCGTCGCCCGGCGCAGCGGGGTGCTCTCGGCGATCATGTCGAACACCGCGGGCGGGGTCGCAGAGCTGGCATCGGTGGTCCGCAACAGACCACCGGACACCATGTTGACGGTGATGCCGTCAGGCCCGAGGTCCGCCGAGAAGGTCCTCGTCAGCGCTAACAAGGCAGCCTTCGCCGCCGTGTAGTCGTGATACGGAACGACGGGGTTCTGCACGAGGTTGGTGCCGATCGTGATGATCCGCCCGAATCCCGCCTCACGCATGCCCGGCACAGCTGCCTGCGTGGTGTGCAGAGCGCCGGCAACGCTGCCGCGGAACTGCGAGTCGAACGCCGACCACTCGATCTCGTCGGCCTTGGCACGGTCGTCGCCGTTGAACGAGAAGTCGACCAGAGCGTTGTTGACGACGGTGGTGACAGTCGACCCGAAATGCTCACGTGCCCTGTCGAACAGCGCGTCGACCTGGTGCCGGTCCGTGACATCGGCCTGCACCACGACAACGCGGTCAGGACCGAACTCCGATGCCAGAGCATCGGCTGCGGCCGCACTGCGGTGATAGTTGACCACCACGCGGGAACCTTGCTGCAGGAAGGCTCGCGTGATCGCAGCACCCAATCCGCGAGCACCGCCCGTCACGAGCACGATCTGTTCGGCCAGCGGCACTGTGCGCATCTCGACATCCCTTCGCCAGCATGACCTGGTCAGGTTCGACGGGTGTGTTCTCAGCCGGTTCGGTTCGGCACCCCGTGTCCGACTCCATAGAACACCTATCCGCTGTGGCTTGTCGGCGCGACCCGATACGGTCGACCCATCATGGACTCCGATGCGGTCATCACCGTTCTCGTCGTGGACGACGACGCATTCGTTCGTCGCGGCGTGGCGGACATCTTCGCCGCCACCACGGACATCGTGGTGGTCGGATCGGTCTCGGACGGTGACGAAGTCCCCGCCGCAATCGCCGCTCATCGGCCCGACGTCGTCCTGATGGATCTGAAGATGCGCCGAGTGGACGGACTCGACGCCACCCGAGCATTGATGGCATCGGCACATCCACCGAAGGTCGTCGCGATGACGGCGATGGACGTGGACGATCTGGTGGTCCAGGCCATCGAGGCCGGCGCCCACAGCTTCCTCAGCAAGTCGGAGGCACCGGAGACGTTTCACCAGTCGATTCGCGCCGTCGCTGCCGGCAATACTCTGTTCTCCGAGGAGTCACTCCGAAAGATCGTGGCCACTACCCGACCACCACGGCCGACGGTGACGCTGGAGGCGCTGACCGACAAGGAACGAACAGTGTTGTCGGTCATGGCATCCGGGGCAACGAATGCCGACATCGCACGGCAGCTCTACATGGCGGAAACGACGGTCAAGTCGCATCTCACTGCGGTTAATCACAAGCTGCACGTCACCAACAGGGTCGAGGCTGCGCTGATGGCGTTCCGCGCGGGACTGGTTATCTGAGGACCTCGGGTCAGACTACGCCTGCTGACGCATGCTTTAGCCGGATTCGTGCTGGTCTATCACGCGAATCGATCTTTAAGCTTGCTGCAAACGACATAAGGCTGTTCAATCGTCGCCGTCGGCGGTAACGTGGCCTTAAGTTGTCTCTGGCAAGCATTGGAAACCCGCATGGCACCTCCTCGAAAGTCGCGTCGTACCGACGTCAGCAATCTCGCCAGGTCTTTCACAGCACGCCGTCACGAATTGGGTCTGACGCAAGCTGAGCTCGCTCTGCTGGCCGGAGTCGGCCGTTCGACTGTGCAAGCGATCGAGGGCGGCAAGGACGCGCCTCAACTCGACGGGGTCAACGCCGTCGCTGACGCGTTGGGGTGCGATCTGACGCTTATGACCCGCGCCGGAGCCATCGTCGAACCAGGGGAACGATGACCACCGGAGCCGACTTGCGCGACATCGATCGAGCAGACCTCTACAAGGGCAACGTTCGCGCAGGGTCACTGACGAGGTCCGGCGACAACGTCAGCTTCCACTACGACGATGACTACCTGGTGCGACCCGGCGCCAACCAGGTTGCCTGGTCGCTGCCCACCGACGCTGTAGACGTCAGCGTAGGAGCGGGGAGCGTGCCGCCCTTCTTCGCAGGATTGCTCCCGGAAGGTGTTCGTCTCTCCGGTGTGGTCGCCGGGATGAAGACGTCGGAGGACGACCACTTCACCATCCTCCTGGGCGTTGGATCGGACACTATCGGCGACGTGCGCGTCGTCCCCCACGGAACCGAGCTGCAGCCTGCAACACTCGCCTTCGATCCGGAATCCCCGTCACCGGACTTGCGGACGTTGTTCGATCAGTTGTCCGGGCCGGATTCGATGCGCGTCGATACCGCAAGCTTGCCCGGGGTGCAAGGCAAGGTGTCCGCCCAGATGTACACGTCGCCCGTAGCGACGACGCACGGGGCAGCCATTCTGAAACTGGCTCCGCCGAACCGCTTTCCGCGTCTGGTCGAGAACGAGAACTTTTTCATGACTGTCGCCGAGAGCTGCGGGCTCGTCGTACCGCGTCGGCACATAGTGACCGACGCCCGCGGAGTATCGGGACTTCTCGTTCAACGTTTCGATCGGGACGGTGATCGCAGGCTCGCGCAAGAGGACGCGTGTCAGATCAGCTCGCTGTACCCATCGTCGAAGTACCGGATGAAGACCGAGACGGTGCTCGACACGCTCGCCCCGACTGTCGAACTCGGTGGAGGTTCCGCGCGCCAGGCGGCGCTCGAACTGCTCAGGCTCACCGTGTACTCGTATGCGATCGGGAATGGAGATCTCCACGGGAAGAATTACTCTATTCGCCGGAACACCAGCGGAATGTGGGGAGTCACTCCGGCATACGACCTGCTGTGCACTCAGCCGTACATGGGCTGGAACGATCCGATGGCACTGACGTTCTACGGTCGGAACAACAAGTGGTCGCGCGACCACATAGTTGACGGTGCGGCACGCCATCGACTTCCACATAAAGCGGTAGAGCAAGTTCTGGACGACGTGTGCGCCGGTGTACGCGCGGCGACCAGCGATGTGAAATCGATCGGCTTCGACGACAAGACCACGTCGCGGATGACCAAGTTCATCAGCGCGCGCTGCGACGAGCTGTCCAGCTGACGCACATCCGACATCCACCCGCGCAGTCAGTCGCCATGACGGACAGCATGTGGCAACAGATCACGCGTACACAGCCGCCCCGCAGATTCCACACTCCTCGAACTCGGTGCGCTTCCAGCGCGCGAGGGGGATGAAGAAGACGCTGAACTGCTTGTACTGCTGCATCCGAGCCCACTGAGTGGTGTTGTGGCAGCGCTGGCAGGTGCGGGTATGGCCCGCGCCGAGGGATCTGCGTTTCAGGCCGAAGCCGAAGAGGAGGAACACCGCTCCCAGGATAGGTGGTCTAGCCGTTCTGAAGAACCTCTCGCAGCGTCATCGCACGTCGACCAGTCACCCGTTCGACGTCATCGGTTACGGCGCTGAGTTCGCCGGAGGCAATCGCCGTGTACGTCGACACCCAGGCATCGTTCTGCCAGTCCGGCGCGTTCCATACAGCGCGTGACTCGTACGCCTCGTCCAGCGTCTCGTCGTGGAACGACACCGCACGACCTCGAACGTCGGCAATGGTCGCGGCCACCTCGGACATCGACAGCGCCTCCGGCCCGGTCAGGTCGTAGGTTCTGTTCGCGTGTTGCTGGGGGCCGATGAGAACGCGTGCCGCGACTCGCGCAACGTCTGCACGCGCCACCAAGGACACTCGTCCGTCCCCCGCCGGACCGCGGATGACACCGTCCTCGCCGGCGAACAGTTCCATCACGTCGCTGTAGAAGTTGTCGCGGAGGAATGTGTGGTCCAGCCCTGAATTCTGGATGTGCTGCTCGGTGAAGTAGTGATCGCGCGCGAGAGTGAACGTCGCGTCCGGCGCCGCCCTGAAGAACGACGTGTAGACGATGTGCCGAACTCCGGCCTGCACCGCAGCATCGATGAAGGTGCGGTGATCCGTCAGCCGGGCCGCATTCTCGGCGCCGGACACCATGAACAACACGTCGATCCCTGCCAAAGCCTGCGTGGCAGCCTCTGCGTCAGCGTAGGAACTGGTGCCCACGGTGGCACCGGGCAGCTTCGGCGCTCTGGAGGGATCGCGAACCAGCAAGTGTTGTGGTGTGCCGGCTTCCGCGAGGTGCGCTGCAACTGCGCCTCCCACCGATCCCGTCGAACCTGTGACAGCAATAGTCGGCATGACCGTCCCTCGCAGCAGTGTCGAACGGCTGACCGTTCGCGTCCGGGTCGAGTATGCCCGTCACCCACTCGCCACCGCCCGCCACAAGCGCTCGCTGACTCTCTCCACCGCGTCGACAAGCTCCGGGGGACGTAAGTCCTCAAACTCTGCATCGAACCGCGCTAACGACGCCGCAATACCCGTCCACGACCACGCGCCGATGCGGACGCGACACCAACCGTCGCCAAGATCTTCGACCGTTCCGTCGGCGAGGAAGGGAGCGGCCTCCGCCGCAGGAAGGTGCACCGTCGCCTCCCCTTCACACGCCCAATCACCCGAGACCGTGCCGCGGAAGCGTCGACGGAGCAGCTCGGCCGACGAACCGCCGGGGATCGGACGCGGAGTGAATCGCACGCCCGTTCGCATCTTCGGTGTCATGCGGTCGACTCGAAACACACGCCAGTCGTCGCGGTCCAAATCCCACCCGACGACGTACCACCGACCTCCGGCTCCGACTACTCCGTGCGGCTCGACGCGTCGCGGAGGTACCACTGAATTATGTTCCGCCGATACGTAATCGAAGCGAATCAGCTCGTGATTGCGCGCCGCCTCTCCGACCGTGCGCAGCACAGCGGGATCGATCGGGTCGCCGGTCGCAGGGAGCGCAGTGAGCGCCAGCGCGTCGACCCGGTTGCGGACGCGAGTAGGCATGACAGTCCGAAGGGTCGCCAAAGCTCGCTCGGCGGCATCGGCAATGTCTATGCCCATTGCCGGCACGACTTGCAAGGCGAGTGTCAGTGCGACCACCTGGCCGTCGTCGAGAAGTAGGGGCGGCACCTCCTCGCCCCCGTCCAGCCGGTAGCCACCGTCCGACCCGCGGAGCGCAGCGACGTTGTAGCCGAGAACGCGCAATCGGTCGACGTCGCGGCGGATGGTCCTCGGGCTCACACCGAGTCGGCCGGCCAGCTCCGTGCCCGGCCACTCGCGGCGGACCTGCAGCAACGACAACAGGGTCAGCATGCGTGAGGACGGTTCCGACATGAGTCGAGTATGAGCGACAAAGCGGTCAGGATCTGACCTATTGGGCTGCGATCGTCATTCCTGTCGGCAACGCTTGCCGGACCGATCTACTCGAGGAGTCTCGATGACCGTCATCACCGCCCTGCACATCAACCTCCGCGGCAACGCACGTGAAGCGTTGGAGTTCTACCAGTCCGTCTTCGGCGGCGAACTGGTCGCATTCCCCTACGGCGACACCGAATCGGGCCAGGGACCGACCCAGTCCGAGCAGATCGCCTGGGGTGAGGTCAGCACACCCGGAGGGTTCCGCGTCATGGCGTACGACATCCAGGACTCGCTTCCCTACAACGCCGGTGAGAACGCCTTCTACAGCGCGCTTCGGAGCCACGATGCGGACGAGATCACCGCCGCGTTCGAGGGCTTGTCCGCCGGGGCAACAGTGTTGGTGCCGCTCGGGCCGGTCGGGTTCTCACCGCTGTACGGCAAGCTTGTCGACAAGTTCGGTGTCGTGTGGATCCTCGACGTCATCCCTCAGTGGTGAGGTAGCACCCGCAGGCCTGGCACCGCACCGACTCTCGGGGGTCGCGGGTTGACCTTCACGTAGGTCGAAGCCGCATGCTGTCGGGGTGTCAGATGCCGAGTTGATGTCCATCGGGTCGTTCGCGCAGCGGTGCGGCCTGACGGCAAGCGCCCTGCGCTTCTACGCCGATTCAAGATCGCTGCTGCCGGCAGAGGTCGACCCTGTCACCGGGTATCGCTTCTACCGCGAGGACCAGCTCGTGCGGGCGGTCCTGCTTCGACAACTGCGCGAGATCGGCATGTCTCTTCCTGCTGTGAAGTCCACCCTCGACGCGGACGTTGTCGACACGATTCGCTCGGTCGATGATCACGTCACCACGGTGATGCGTGAGGCCGAGTCGGTGCGGCAGCAGGCGGCTGCCATCACGAGCACGCTGAATGGTCGATCCGGGCGGCAGATCGCCCGACTGAGCGGGCCGGTGCTGGCCTCTGCGATCGAACAGGTTCTCACCGCCACCGTCGATGATCCGGACATCGCGGTGCTCGGTGGCGTTCACGTCGAGGCTGGGCCCGAAGTTCTGACAGTGACCGCCAGCGACCGCTACCGCCTGTCGACACGCACCCTCGTGAGCCACGTCGACAGTGCGGCGGCCTGGACGGCGACGGTGAACGGCGATGACTTGCGACAGTGCCTCGGCGACTTGCGCCGTACCTCGTCGGTGAACGTGGATGTCACCGATCACGGTATGACGTTGCGACTGACAGACCGCGATGATCGTCACTGCAGATTCGTGTCCGAGTCGTTTCCCGACTACCGATCGATGCTCGACTCACTTCCGGCGGTGACCAGTCGCATCGAGGTCCCCACAGCAGCGCTCCTCCTTGCTCTCGAACAGCGATCCAGCGATCGAGTTCGGTTGTGCAGCAACGACAAAGGCCTCATGGTCCACGGCGACTTGCTCCCGGACATCCAGATTCCGGCCCGCGTGAACGGGTGCGCAGTCGACGTCTGGTTCGAGATGACCACTCTCTACCCAGCCATCAGCACCGCCATCGGCGCTGAAGTTCTACTCGATTTCCGCGGGCCCGAACAGCCCGCCACTGTGCGCTCTGCAGACCGAGGCGACTTGACCACTCTGGTCATGCCCATCGCAGCACCGCGTGACACCACGACGACAGGACGCACGCCATGACAGGGAGTCCCGCAAGCGACCCGACGATGGACGCGATCGCCGCGGCCGTCACCGAGGGCAGAAGTGGAAACCTCGACGAGGCACGTCGACAACTCCTCGCACTGTGGCAGGACATCGGTGTCGACGGCGATCCCCTACACCGGTGCAGCCTCGCGCACTACCTCGCCGACCTTTTCGAGGATCCTGCAGAAGCACTCACGTGGGACGTCCGAGCACTCGATGCTGCACGCGCCGTCACTGACCAACGCACGCAGGATCATCACGCAGGTCTCCACATCGTGGGATTCTTTCCATCGCTGTATCTCAACGTTGCGGACAACTACTGCAAGCTCGGGTCTTTCGACGCAGCTCGCGAGCACATCGACGCTGCGAAGGAGTGCTCCTCGACGCTCGCCGACGATCCCTACGGGGATCTCATACGGGGAGCGATCGGCAGGGTCGACGCGGCCATTTCGAGGAACGATGGCGGCGATCGCTAGTAGTCGCTCCTCGAGCCTGCGTCGCCGAGCGAACGAGACTCGACGACACTTGTCGCGATTCGACGTCGCGTCACGTTTCTTCCTGCAGACACAAGGACCTGGTGTGACGTCTGTGCCTGTGTTCGAGCTGCCGCCGACGACGTGGAATCCCTCGGGCCTGACGCCAAGACGACGGCGCGACTAGAAGCCGTTCTGGAGGACCGATGTGCCGAGCTGACACCGTGAACTGTGTGGCACGATGCGAACCATGGCCGAGCCCAGCACGAAACCGACCGACGCCGACGTCGCTGATTTCCTCGCCGCCGCGACACCCGCACGCCGCCGGGAAGATGGACTCGCTCTTGCCGATATTTTCGCGGAAGTAACTGGGGCGGAGCCAGTCATGTGGGGTCCGTCGATGGTTGGGTACGGAAGCTATCGCTATGTCTCACCGGTCAACCCGCGCACCCGCGGCGACTGGCCCAAGGGCGCGTTCTCACCCCGGAAAGCGCAACTGTCGCTGTACGGTCTCAAAGATCTTCCCGAGGGAGCGGCGCTTCTCCCCTCACTCGGCACCTACACCGAGGGCGCAGGGTGCGTCTATGTGCACAAGCTGGACCAGATCGACCTCGATGTACTGCGCCGCCTCATCGCCATCACCTGGGCGCGTGGGGACGACGAGTAGACCGGCCGCCTCGCGCTGAGTCAGTACGTCAGGTTCGCCCCGCGCGACATGAGGACTGCATTGCTCCCGGCGAGCAGACAGGAAATCCCGTCCTCTCGCGAGACGCACGTTGCGCCACCGACGGTGAGGGTCTCAGTATCTCAGCGCATCCGGTTGGGCGAGGTGAACAATCTGTGTGCACTCGTGAAATGACAGGTTCATGCAAAAACGCCCGTTCGCAACGCGTCGTGGTTGTCGCCCGACTCGCTGTCGTCGCTACTTCCGAGGCGAATCATATGACTTTGCGCATTGCTGAAGAAGTTTCCTAAAGTTCCAGAAGCGAACCACTTCGGATGGCGCAGGCGCCCGTTGTGAGCGGGCATAACGACGGGTGTGTGCACTCATGACGATTGCTGACTTCACTATGTCCGCTTGACCGGATCTGCCATGAGCTGATTAAGCTATCGCACCCAAGCCCTCAAGAGATGGACACAGCTATTGAAACGATCCGATGTGTTGCGAGTTGGACTCGGGCTCGTAGGCATGGCAACCATAGCCCTCGCGGGATATCCTGTAGCGACCGATTTTCTTAAAACTGATGCGGCAGCCGGCGGCGCAAACCGCGGCTTAGTGGTTATCGCGACTTCGGGCGGAGCTCCTAAAACTACATTGCATGCAGAGCAGCGCTACGACGAGTCCGGTGACCTCGCGTTTGTCTTTTACTTCACATCACCTAACGTCCAATACACTGATGAAGCACCAACCGTTCGCTTAGATTACACTATTGCTTTCGTAGGCGGAGAATTCGACGGTCGAGTCACCTGCGCAAATGGCGATATCCCTGCAGGCACCACATTCGCGAACCTGTCAGCAGGTACGAAGAATGCAATAAGCGCTGACGTCAGAGGCGGCGACTCGTCAGCTCAGAATTTTGAAGGCGACGGAACGCAGGGCAGCGAAGTGCTGTCAAGTCTGCAACAGGAACCAATTTTCGAGAGAAGCGGAGTGATGCGGACACTCAAGGACGGGTCAAGTTACAGCGATCGCTCCCAAGACGAAGATCGTATATGGGCCGAAGAGTGCCTGATACAAAAGCAAGTTACCAAACGAGAAGTCGACGCTGCTAGCCAACTGACAAGCTCACGATTCACAGTTCTACCTCTTCAAGTGAATTGGGTATCGAAGAACAACGTGACCGACATACATTCGGATATTGCTTCCCGAGTCACGATCGACAGGTCGTCGGAAGTACAGCTGCGCGAGTCTTACCCACCACTGTCCTCACTTGACAACTCCTGGATGTACAAAACCTCAGGCAACTGGGTCAAAAGCCTGGGACAAGAAGGAAATTTTGGCTACACCAATCAACCTGTCTACATTTTCGGCGACCGCGCATTGGAGGACAGTAAAGCTCTGTTCTTAACAGTGCTGGGATTAGCTCTCGGACTTTTCAGCGCACTCCTAGTCGGCGTGGTATCGAAACTACTGGACCTTACGGACTGACGATCAATACATCCAACCGCCGAGGCCCGTGGACACCCTCCACCCTGTTCAGCTCGATGTCACTGGTCGCGCTCGGCCCGCTGATGAAGGTCAGCGGCCGAGTGGCGTCCAGCGCCGCGAAGGCCTGCGGAACGGTGTCCACCACCTGGTCTGCGCGGACGATGCAGATGTGATGGTCCGGCACCAGAGTCAGAGCCCTACGACCCTGCGCGACAGAGGCATCGAGCACGATCGTCCCTGTGGCAGCGATCCCCACCGCGCAGCCGGTGATCACCGCGTCGAGGGCATCGAGTTGGTCGATCGACAGGCCCGCGTCCGGAAGCACCGCGATGCCGTCGACCCAGGCAGAGGGCAGATCGACGGGAACTACCGCTCGACCATCACCGAGCAACGACGACACCGTACCGGCGATCTCCGCCTCGGAGATCCGGTACACCTGAGCCCGGTAGTCGTCGACCGTTTCAGCGAAGCGGTCGACGTTCCCCCGGCCGACCAACGCAGCCCGGTCGTAGTCCCGCGGAACCTCGACTCCGGCAACCCCACCCGCGGTAGCGGAACGGATGCGCTCGAGGATCTCCGACTTGGCGTTCATGACTCGTCCTCGTGCGTTCGTGCCCACCACTGGCGGAACGTTTCTTTCGGAGGGGCCGGCATGTCTCGGCTGGTGGTCCACAACGATCCGGGGAAGGGAAGCGACTCGATGTGTCCCTTCTTCCCGGCCAGCAGGCGTCCGACGCCCGCAGCCTTCTCAGCCATCCCGAATCGTTTGGGCGAGTTCATCGCCCACCCTGCAGCCCGCATCGCGATCTCCTGCGCGCCGGGGATGCCGCCGCGTTCGGAGTCGACCTGCTCCGCCCGAAGGTGCACCAGAATCTCCGGGATGTTGATACGCACCGGGCACGCATCGAAGCATGCCCCGCACAGCGACGACGCATACGGCAGTGACGCATTGGGGTCGTCATGGCCGGTAGTACCGGTGAGCTGGGGCGACAGGATCGCACCGATTGGGCCCGGATACACCGACCCGTACGCGTGCCCACCGGTTCGCTCGTAGACCGGGCACACGTTCAAGCATGCGCTGCATCGGATGCAGTTGAGGGCGGCGCGGCCTACCTCGTCGGCAAGCACGTTGGTTCTGCCGTTGTCGATGAGCACCAGGTGGAAGTTCTGGGGACCGTCGCCTTCGTGCACTCCGGTCCACATCGAGGTGTACGGGTTCATACGCTCGGCCGTGGACGAGCGGGGAAGCAGCTGCATGAATACTTCGAGGTCCGCGAAGGTCGGGACCAGCTTCTCGATACCCATCAACGTGATGAGGGTGTCGGGCAGCGTCAGACACATGCGCCCGTTGCCCTCGGACTCGACGACGGCGAGGGTCCCTGTCTCAGCGACACCGAAGTTGGCGCCGCTGATCGCGACCTTCGCCGACAGGAACTTCCGTCGCAGATGTTCCCTCGCGGCCATGGCCAGTTCGCGCGGCTCGTCGGTGATGGCCGTGTCGACACCGGGCATGCGCCGCAGGAAGATCTCGCGAATCTCCGCGCGGTTGCGGTGGATTGCGGGGACGAGGATGTGGCTGGGCTTGTCGTCACCCAGCTGCACGATGAGCTCGGCCAGATCGGTCTCGATCGCGGCGATCCCCTCCGCTTCGAGGTACTCGTTGAGTCCGGTCTCCTGGGTGGCCATGGACTTCACCTTGACCACTTCGTCGCTGCCCGTGGCCATGACGAGGTCGGTGATGATGCGGTTGGCCTCATCAGCGTCGCGTGCCCAGTGCACCACTCCCCCGCGGGCGGTGACGTTGGCTTCGAGTTGCTGCAGCAGTTCGGGCAGCCTCGACATCACGTCGGTCTTGAGGGCACTCCCGGCGAGGCGCAGTTCCTCCCAGTCATCGCACTCCGCAACAGCTCCCAGCCGCTTCTCGCGGATGGTCTTGGTCGCGGCCCCGACGTTGCGCCGCATCTGAGTGTCTTGCAGCGCGCGCTTCGCGGCCTTCGGGAAGCTCTCCTCGCCGCGGATATTTCCGATACCGGGAGAGCCTAGGAACGTTGTCATCGTGCCTCCGTCGATGCCAGGATCTCCGCCAGGTGAACAGTTTTGACGCCGGTGCGCAGGCGGGACAGTCCGCCGCCGATGTGCATCAGGCACGACGAATCCCCTGCGCTGCACACCTCGGCACCGGTGGAGAGGACGTTGGCCATCTTGTCCGACAACATCGCCGTCGAGGTCTCCGAGTTCTTCAACGCGAACGTACCGCCGAAGCCGCAGCACGACTCGGCCTGGGGCAATTCGACCAAGGTCATGCCGCGTACGTTGCGCAGCAGTTCGAGGGGCTTGTCGCCGACGCGCAGCATCCTCAGCGAATGGCACGTGGGGTGGTAGGTGACGCGGTGCGGGTAGTAGGCGCCGACGTCGGTGACGCCGAGGACGTCGACCAAAAGCTCGGACAGCTCGTACGTGCGGCCGGCGATGTCCTCGGCGCGCGTGGCCAGGTCCTCGTCACCGGCGCGGCGCGCGACCATCGCGTGCTGGTGGCGCACCGATCCGACGCAGGAACCGGACGGTGCGACGGCGACGTCCCACAACGACTTCTCGAAGACCTCGACGTGGTGGCGCACCAGCGGTGCGGCTTCTTTGAGGTAGCCGGTGTTGACGTGCATCTGGCCGCAGCACGTCTGATCCGACGGGAAGACGACGGTGTGGCCGAGCCGTTCGAGCAGTGAGACAGTCGCTTTCGCTGACTCGGGGAAGAGTGCGTCCGCCAGACAGGTGGCGAACAGGGCGATCCGCATGGAGCCTCCAGAGCGTGTGGTCTGACCACAGTAACCCCTGTGGTCGGACCACACCAGCTATTCTCCGACAATGCGCGCACACGAGGTGGTTCTCCACCGCATCGAACAGGACCTGGCGGCGGCGCGACTCCGTGTCGGCGATCGACTGCCGGCTGAGCGCGCACTTGCGGAGGAGCTCGGCGTCGGCCGCAGCTCGGTTCGCGAGGCCATCCGCGTCCTGGAGGCGATGGGCGTCGTGAAGACGTCGGTCGGGTCGGGCCCCGATGCGGGCGCGATCGTCGTGGCCGATCCCGCCACGTCCATCGGCTCGGCACTGCGGCTGCACATGGCCACGCAGTTCCTGCCCATCGCCGACGTGGTGCAGACGCGCGTGCTCCTCGAGTCGTGGGCGTTGCGCGAAGCCGCGGCGCGCACCCCCGACCTCACCGCCATCGACGAGTTACTCGACCGAATGGACGACAAGAGTCTGGCACCCGATCAGTTCCATCGCCTCGACGCCGAGCTCCATGTTCGATTCGCAGGGCTTGCCGGCAACGTGCTGATCGAGGCCATGATGACCTCGCTCCGCGACTCGATCCACGGCTACGTCATGGACGCGGTGCCGATGCTCGACGACTGGTCGGCGGTCGCGGTGAACCTCCGGTGCGAGCACCGCGGCATCGTCGACGCGCTGCGCCGAGGACACGGCGCCAAGGCCGCCACCCTGGCGCGCGAGCACATTGAAGGGTTCTACGGGTTGATGCGGCTCGACTGAGTCGGAGCCCGCCGAAGCGTGTCGGACCCCCGTGCCAGCATCCCTCCACACACAACGAGGGCCGAGGCCCGGGCAAGGGGTTCACCATGACAGTGCACGTCGTCGACGACCGTATCGAGGTCCGGTGCCCCGAAGTCCATCCGAACGCCCGGATGTCGTTCTCGTTCCAGCGAACCCTCCGCGTTCCCGACGACGACACCATGTACGACCTCCCTCCGGGCCTCGGCGGCCTGCAGGTGAAGGAGTCCGGCCAGGACGACGACGGGGTGACGCACTTCGCCATGCCGATGTGGCAGTCCGAGGCGTGCTGGATCAACTTCGACGCCGGCTATCCGTTCCTCGTGACGATGAGCAGCGGAACCATCAACGTCTTGACGGGTGAACCATGGTCGCCCGTTCCCGACTTCGAGGCCGAGGACTACCTCGAAGTTCCGGACCAGCCGTGGCTCGATGGGTTCACTGCCGAGAAGGGGACGGTGCGCCAGTTCGTCGCTGCCCCGCTGGGCGCCGATTACACGGCGGAGGAGCAACTGTCCTCGGAGCCGGCGCGCGGTGGGATCCAGGTGGCCGTCTACCCGATGCTGGCGAGCAAGTACTCGGAGCTGGACCACCTGCCGACCATCATCTGCTTCTCCTTGCCCCCGAACGACGCGATGGGCCTCGGTGCCGGTGGATCCATCAGACAGGCAGTGGCGACGCCAGTGGTCCCGCACGAATCGTGGGACCTCGAGCACGGCCGACGATTCACCATTGACATCGTCAACAGTGCTGTGTGGCAGCAGCTCACAGGATCGGAACCCGCCTCGGTTCCTCTGAGCGCCGCGGATTACACGCGGTTCGGGATGCCGTGGTTCGCCTGGTACGACGAGCTGGTGGTGGCTCGCGAGGGAGCAGCGTCGCTGCGCGGCGTGCGGACAGTCGCTGACGTAGATGCCGGCGCTGACGAGCCGATCCTGCCGGAGAACGAGAGCTTCGAGAAGCCGGTACCGGTGTACGTCAGCTGACAGGCGCGCGTCACCGCACCGTGGCCGGCTCCGGCAGCGCCATCCCCCGCTCCTCCATCACCGCGCGCAGGCGGTCGGGGTAGTCAGTGATGATGCCGTCGACACCCGTGTCCATCAGTGCCGCCATCGTCGCGGGATCGTCCACCGTCCACGGCACGACACGGATTCCGGCGGCATGCGCTGACGCCACCATCTCGGGTGTCACGTAGAGCTCGAAGTCCGCATCCTCCACGGCTCCCTTCTGCGGGCTGCCCTGCACGGGCGAGAGGGCGTGGGCGCCGAACGACTGCACCGCTGCCACCGGATCGCCGTCGAACTCGTCGATGTCGAGACCGCCGAACCACGGCGACGCTCCCGGCTCACCGACCTCGAGGAAGTCGGGCTCCGTGAGCGCCACCAGGCGCATCGACGGGTCGACCTTCTGCACCGCGAGGAGAGCGCCCCAGTCGAAACTCTGGATGGTCGTGCGATCGAGCAGTCCCGCCGCCCCGACCGAGGCGAGCACCACGTCGGCGAACTGCTCACGGGGCGCCGTTTCGGTGGGCGCCGCCGCCTCCACCTTGGTCTCGATGTTCAGCTGCACCGTGGAGTCGTAGGAGTTCACCAGCGCGAGCACCTCGTCGAGGGTCGGGATTCTGGCATCGGTCGCCACTCGCTGTTCCGGGTAGCCGTCGAGCTGCGTGACACCACAATTCAGGGTTCGCACCTGCGCCAGCGTCAGGGTGTTGACGTACTTCCCGACGTAGGGGAACTCGGGATCGTTGTCGGTAACCGGCCGGGTGTCGCGGCACTTCGCATCCGACACCTTCCGGTCGTGCGTCACGACGGCGATGCCGTCCTCGGTGATCTGCGTGTCCATCTCGAGGGTGGTGACGCCGAGCTCGAGGGCGTTGGTGAACGAGGCGAGCGTGCTCTCGGTGACCAGTCCGAGGCCACCGCGGTGCGCCTGCAGGTCGAAGCCGTCGAGCGGCTTCGCGGTCTCGGTATCTTGTGCGGAGCAGGCCGCCAGCGCCACGCACATCGAGACGGTCAGCAGCACTCGTCGCATCGCCATGACGCCCACGCTAAGCCGGGAAGGTGAACGCTCGATGGATCAGCGCGCGCGCCACGACGGGTCAGTCGAGCCCCGCACCACCAACGACGGGTCGAAGGTGAGCTGCCGGAACTCGTGGTCACCGGAGGTCGACACCTGCTCCAACAGCAGTTCGGCTGCAGCCCGGCCCAATTCGGCACGCGGCTGCGCGATGGACGTGAGGGGAACCGCTGCACCCGCGGCGTAGTCGATGTCGTCGTATCCGACGATCGCCAGGTCCTCCGGCACACGCACGCCGCGGTGCACACATTCCTGCAGCACCCCCAGCGCCAGCAAGTCGTTGGCGCACACGACGCCGGTCGGCGGGGCGTCGGTCATGTCGAAGATCTGCGCGGCAGCTCGTGCGCCGGCCTCGATGGACAACGACGTCGACCACACGGTCGACATGCGGGTGCTGGCCGATTCGGCGACAGCCGTGAGGGCACCGGAGCGGCGGTCGCGCACCTGCCGAATGCTGTCCGGGCCGCCGACGTAGACCAGGGTGCGGTGCCCCAGATCCATGAGATGCCGTGCAGCCAAACGTCCTCCGAGAACGTCGTCGACCGCGACCGACGATCTGCCGGGGGCGTGCGACCCTCGATCGAGCAACACCACCGGGGTGCCCTGGCGGTCGAGGTTGTCAAGCATCGGCACGTTCTCACCCACGGGACTGAGCAGGATGCCCTGCACTCGCTGCTCCATGAGCAGGCGAAGCTGACGGTTCTCGCGCTCTTCCGACTCGCCGCTACCGACGATCACGGTCAACAGATCGTTCACGTCCGCCACGGATTCTGCGCCGGCTGCCACGTCGAGGAAGAACGGGTTCCGGGCGTCGAGGACCACGACGGCGAGCATGCGGGACTGGCCGGCTCGAAGCTGGCGGGCCGCGTCGTTACGCACGAATCCGAGCTGCGCGATGGCCGCCTCGACGCGCTCACGGGTGGCGGCGGAGACCATGTCGGGCTTGTTCAGAACATTGCTGATGGTGCCCATGGAGACACCGGCCAGAGCGGCGACCTCGCGCATACTCGCTGCCACGGTCGCCCTCCCTCCTCGTCACCTCGGCACCCCACCGATGTGCATATTGAATCGGTTTACATCGTCAGGCGCAACCGACAGCGGCGCTTCGCGTTCCCGATGGCCTACATCACGGTGTCGCGGTCAGGGCGTCCTGATCGCTGCAGCTCACCGACCTCACGGTAACGATCGGATAACGCTCAGCCGTGATCCGAGTCACGGGGTTGACCAGTGGCCCCCGTCACTTCTATGTTCAGCGGGCTTAATGAACCGTTTCAATTCGAGCGGTTCGGCCCGACGGAGGTCCCATCCATGAGCGTCCCCAGTGCGACGACGCCCACCGCAGTTCCCCTGCTCGAAGTCCGTGACGTCACCAAGTCGTTCGGAAGCGTCGCCGCCGTCTCCGGGGTGTCCTTTCCGCTCTACGGCGGTGAGGCACACGCACTCGTGGGCGAGAACGGTGCCGGCAAGTCCACCATCGTCAAGATGCTGGCCGGTGTGCACAAGCCGGACACCGGCACGCTGCTCGCGGGCAGCACCCCGATCACGCTCGACTCCCCCGCCGCCGCGAAGGCCGAGGGCATCGCCGTCATCTACCAGGAGCCGACGCTGTTCCCGGACCTGACCATCGCCGAGAACATCTACATCGGTGCCCAGCCCACCTCGCGCGGCCGGATGATCGACCGCGGCGCCATGAACTCCGCCGCCGAAGCCCTGTTCACTCGCCTGGGTGTTCCGATGGATCCGAATCGGCTCGCGAGCGGACTGTCCATCGCCGACCAGCAGCTCGTCGAGATCGCCAAAGCGCTGTCCACCAACGCGTCCGTCATCGTCATGGACGAGCCCACCGCTGCGCTGTCGGGTAACGAGGTCGCGCGGCTGTTCAAGGTCGCGCGCTCCCTGTGTGCCGACGGCGCGGCCGTGCTGTTCATCTCGCACCGTTTCGAGGAGATCTTCGACCTGTGCCAGCGGGTCACCGTCATGCGCGACGGTCGCCACATCTCCACCGCGCCACTGGCCGGACTCACCGTCGACGACCTGATCAAGCAGATGGTCGGCCGCGAACTCGGCGCCCTGTTTCCCAAGCTCGACGTCGTGCCCGGTGCCGTCATCCTCGAGGTCGAGAACATGACGCGCGCCGGGGTGTTCACCGACGTCAGCTTCCAGGTGCGTGCCGGTGAGATCGTGGCGCTCGCCGGCCTGGTCGGCGCCGGACGCTCCGAGGTCATGCAGGCCGTGTTCGGAGTCGACCCTCGTGACTCCGGTTCTGTCAAGGTCCGGGGCAAGGTGCTGAAGGCCGGTAATCCCAGGGCCGCCATGCGAGCGGGCATTGCCCTCGTCCCCGAGGACCGTCGCCAGCAGGGCCTGATCCCGGAGATGTCGATCGAGCGCAATGCGACGCTCACGCGCTCACAGGCGTTGTCGCGCTTCGGGTTCCTCGTCGGTGGTGGCGAGCGCCGCTCGGCCCAGGAATGGACGAAGAAGCTGCAGACCAAGTTCT
Source organism: Rhodococcus sp. NBC_00294 (assembly GCF_036163995.1). NCBI lineage: Bacteria > Bacillati > Actinomycetota > Actinomycetes > Mycobacteriales > Nocardiaceae > Rhodococcus > Rhodococcus sp. NBC_00294. Next base: position 1,879,107 of record NZ_CP108043.1, on the reverse strand, counting down.
CGCGCATCACCGACCCTGTCGGCACCCTGTCCGGTGGCAACCAGCAGAAGGTGGTGCTGGCCAAATGGCTCGCCACCGACCCGATCGTTCTCATCGTCGACGAGCCCACCCGCGGCATCGACGTCGGCACCAAAGCCGAAGTCCACAAGATCATCTCGCGTCTCGCCAGTGAAGGAGTCGCCGTCGTCATGATCTCCTCGGAACTGCCGGAGGTCCTCGGTATGGCCGACCGCGTACTCGTCATGCGCGAAGGCCGCATCGCCGCGGAGATCGACCGCGATCATGCCACCGAGGAATCGGTCATGTTCGCCGCCATGGGATCGGAGTCCGCAGCATGACCGTCACCACCCAGACCGCCCCGGCGGCCGACCCGCTCAAGCCCGTCACAAAGGACGGCGGCTCGCTGGTCGAGAAGATCCTGCGGATGCGCTCGCTGGGCATCCTCGGCGCGCTCGTCGTCCTCATCGCCGTGACCGCGGCGACCAACAGCTCGTTCCTGTCCGGTCAGAGCGTGCGCGACCTGCTGCTCGCCGCATCGATCATCGCCGTGCTGGCCGTCGGTCAGACCGTCGTCATGATCACCAAGAACATCGACCTCTCCGTCGGTTCGGTGCTGGGCCTCTCCGCCTTCGCTGCAGGGTCGGTCATGAAGGCCGGCTCGCCGATCGTGCTCGGCATCCTCGCGGGCATCGTCGTCGGCACGCTGTGCGGAGTCTTCAACGCGCTGCTCGTCCGCTACGGCGGCGTTCCCGCCCTGGTGGTCACGCTCGGCACCATGTACATCTTCCGCGGCATCGCCTTCTTCTGGGCGGGCGGCGAGCAGATCACCGCCGACGAAATGCCCGGCTCCTTCCTCGATCTCGGCACGGCCAGCGTTCTCGGACTCCCCGTCCTGGTGATCGTCGCCGTCATCGCACTCGTGGGAGCGGGCATCTACCTCGGCCGATACCGCAGCGGCCGCGACCTCTACGCCATCGGGTCCAACGGTCAATCCGCCGAACTCGCCGGCATCTCCGTCGGCAAGCGAACGCTGGGGGCCTTCGCCTTCTCCGGCGCCATGGCCGGTATCGCCGGAGTCATGTTCGCCGCCCGCTTCGGCACCGTCGACGCGGCAGCCGGCACCGGCTACGAACTCAACGTCATCGCGGCCTGCGTCGTCGGCGGCGTAGCCGTCGTCGGCGGTGTCGGCACCGTGTGGGGAGCCGCCCTCGGCGCCCTGCTGCTGACCACCATCAACAGCTCGCTCCCGGTCCTGCAGATCGATCAGTTCTGGCAGCAGGCCATCGTCGGCGCGCTCATCCTCATCGCCATCGCGGCGGATCGCATCGCGGCTGTGCGTGCCGCCCAGCAACTTCGAAAGAGGAGCGCTCATGTCGAGTGATCTCGCCACCCGTCCCGACGCCCCCGCACCGACGGTGCAGCAGGGCAACCGCATCCGGGAGCTGCTCGCCAGCTGGGATACCGCGGTCATCTTCCTGACCATCGTCGTCGTGCTCGGCGCGTCGGTCATGAATCCCGATTTCGGCAGCGCCACCAACTTCACGTTCCTGGTGCTCGACCTCGCGCCGATCTTCCTCATCGCCCTGCCGATGACGCTGATCATCGTCACCGGCGAGATCGACCTCTCCGTCGCCAGCACTCTCGGCTTGAGCGGTGCGGCGATGGGCTGGATGTGGAACAACGGCTTCACCATCGAGGCCATCGTCCCGATGTGCATCCTGCTCGGCGCACTGCTCGGTGCGCTCAACGGATTCCTCGTCGCCACGCTCGGTCTGCCGTCCCTCGCCGTCACGATCGGCACGCTCGCGCTCTTCCGCGGACTCGCCTTCGTCCTGTTGGGTGACACGGCCGTGTCCAACTTCCCGCGGGCCTACACCTCGTGGGTCACCGGCACACTGGGTGACTCCTCGGTTCCCAATCTCGCTGTGCCACTGGTCATCCTCGCGGTAGTGTTCGGCGCGGTCCTGCAGTTCACCTCGCTCGGCCGAAACATCTACGCCACCGGCGCCAGTGCCACGGCCGCGAAGTTCGCCGGCATCAACGGTAACCGCATCAAGTTCTGGCTCTACGTCGTTGCCGGAGCGGTCGCCGCCCTGGCCGGGGTCCTGTGGAGCCTGCGCTACTCGAGTGCCCGTGCCGACAACGGTGCCGGTCTCGAACTGTCCGTCGTCGCCGCGGTCCTTCTCGGTGGCGTCTCGATCTTCGGAGGCAAGGGCCGACTCGTCGGCGTCCTCGCCGCCGTCGTCCTCCTTGCGGCACTGCAGAACGCGCTGCGTCTCGAGGACATCTCCAACGAAGCACTCACCGTCGTCACCGGCGTCCTGCTCATCGTCGCCGTCCTCCTGCCCAACCTGATCAAGGCCGTCCGCACATCGTCGGACCGTCGCAAAGCCGTCGCACGACTCTGATCCACCCCCTTCCCGAAAGGTCCACCATGTCCCGCACCTCCCGGCGCCTCGCGCTGGCGCCGCTGGCCGGCATCGCCGCCCTGTCTCTCGTCCTCACCGCCTGCGGTGGCACGACGCAGGAGTCTGCCTCCGAGTCCTCCGACAGCGGAAGCCGCGTCACCGGCACCGCCAACCCCGACGCCGAGATCCAGGACGGCCTCAAGATCGGCTTCCTGCCCAAGCAGCTCAACAACCCGTACTCCGACATCGAGGTCGCCGGTGGCGAGAAGGCCGTCGGCGAGTTCGGTGGCGAGTACAAGCTCGTCGGTCCCAACGACGCCAGCGCGTCGTCGCAGGTGTCCTACATCAACACCCTGATCCAGCAGAACCAGAACGTCATCGCGATCGCCGCGAACGACCCCAACGCTGTGTGCCCCTCGCTGAACCAGGCACGTGACGCCGGCGTCAAGGTCGTCACCTTCGACTCCGACGCCGACAAGAGCTGCCGCGACCTGTTCATCAACCAGGCCACCACCGAGGGCGTCGGCGAATCGCTGGCGAAGATGACCAGCGACCAGATCGGCGGATCCGGCAAGATCGCCATCCTGTCCGCAACTCCCAACGCCACCAACCAGAACGCGTGGATCGAGGTGCTGAAGGAGCAGCTGGCCTCCAACCCGGAGTACAAGGACATCGAGCTCGTCACCACCGTCTACGGCAACGACGACGACCAGAAGTCCTTCCAGGAGACCCAGGGTCTGCTGCAGACCTACCCGGACCTGAAGGCCATCGTCTCCCCCACCACCGTCGGCATTTCCGCTGCCGCCCGCTACATCTCGGGCTCGTCGTACAAGGACAAGATCGTCCTCACCGGACTCGGCACGCCGAACCAGATGCGTGAGTACGTCAAGAACGGGACCGTGAAGCAGTTCGCGCTGTGGGATCCCACCGATATCGGCTACCTCGCCGCCTACGCCGGTGCAGCCCTGTCTTCCGGTCAGATCACCGGCGCCGAAGGTGAGAAGTTCACCGCGGGCGAGCTCGGCGAATACACCATCGGTGTCGACGGCGAACTGGTCCTCGGACCGCCCACGGTCTTCGACTCCGCCAATATCGACCAGTACAACTTCTGACATGAACCGGTACTGCTTCACGCTGCAGCTCAGGCCGGAATCGGTTCCCGAGTACTCCCGTCGTCACGCCGAGGTGTGGCCCGAGATGCTCGAGGCACTGAAGGCCAACGGCTGGAACAACTATTCCCTGCACATCCGTGACGACGGCCTGATCGTCGGCTACGTCGAAAGCCCCGATCTGGGCGCCGCGCAGGCAGCGATGAGCAGTACCGACGTCAACGCACGGTGGCAGGCCCAGATGGCTCCGTTCTTCACGGGCCTCGGGTCTGCCACCCCCGACGAAGGATTCGTGCTGCTGCGCGAACTCTTCCACCTCGAGACTCAACTCCGCGAAGGTCACCCATCATGAGCACCACAGCAGTTCAGGACATCTCGGCCCTCGCCGACTTCGGCATCGAGGTTCCGAGCTGGGCCTACGGAAACTCCGGAACCCGCTTCAAGGTCTTCTCCACCGCCGGCGTGCCCCGCACTCCGTTCGAGAAGGTGGCCGACGCCGCCGAGGTCAACCGCGTCACCGGCGCAGCTCCCCGCGTCTCGCTGCACATTCCGTGGGACAAGGTCGACGACTACGGCAAGCTCGCCGCCTTCGCCGCCGACCACGGTGTGGCCCTGGGTGCGGTCAACTCGAACGTCTTCCAGGACGACGACTACAAGCTCGGGTCACTGACCAACGCCGACAAACGGATTCGCGCCAAGGCCGTTGCCCACCACCTCGAGTGCGTCGACGTCATGCGTGCAACCGGCTCGAAGACCCTCAAGCTCTGGCTTCCCGACGGTACCAACTACGCCGGGCAAGACTCCATCCGTGCGCGCCAGGATCGTCTCGCCGAGTCGCTGCAGGAGATCTACGCCGGCCTCGACGACGACCACACACTGCTCATCGAATACAAATTCTTCGAGCCGTACTTCTACACCACCGACATCCCCGACTGGGGCACGTCGCTGCTGCACTGCCTCGCCCTCGGAGACAAGGCGAAGGTGGTCCTCGACACCGGGCACCACGCGCCGGGCACCAACATCGAATTCATCGTCACGCAGCTCATCCGACAGAACAAGCTGGGCGCCTTCGACTTCAACTCCCGCAACTATGCCGACGACGACCTCATCGTCGGTGCCGCGGACCCGTTCCAGCTGTTCCGCATCATGCACGAGATCGTCGCCTCCGATGCTCACCTCCCCTCGTCGGGCATCAACTTCATGCTCGACCAGTGCCACAACATCGAGCCGAAGATCCCCGGCCAGATCCGCTCGATCATGAACGTGCAGGAAGCCACCGCGAAAGCGTTGCTCATCGATGCGTCGGCACTCGAGAAGGCGCAGATCGACGGCGACATCCTCGGTGCCCACGCGGTGCTCATGGACGCCTACAACACCGATGTCCGTGGGCTGCTGGGCGATCTGCGGGAGTCCCGCGGCATCGACCGTGACCCCGTCGCCGCCTTCGCCCGCTCCGGGTACATGGAACGCGTCGAAGCCGAGCGCGTCGGTGGACAGCAAGCGAGCTGGGGAGCCTGATGGGCCTGGAGCGGACGGTTCCGAGGAAGACTCGACTGGGTCTGGTGTCGGGCGGACTGGGTGCTTATTGGCCCCAGTTCCCCGGTCTCCTGGAGACGTTGCAGCAGTCCGCTCGCTACGTCACCGAGCGGTTCGAGAAGCAGGACTGCGTCGTTGTCGATGCCGGCTTCGTCTCCGATGCAACGGAATCTGCCTCTGCGGCCGAGAAGTTGCGAGTTGCCGATTGCGACCTCGTCGTCGTGTTCCTGACGACGTATCTCACGTCGTCGATGGTGCTGCCCATCGCGCAACGAGTCGATGCCCCGGTGTTGTTGATCGATCTGCAACCCACCGAGGCCATGGACCACGCCACCACGGGCACCGGCGAATGGCTCGCGTACTGCGGCCAGTGCCCGCTCCCCGAGGTGGCGAACGTGTTCCGTCGCTGCGGTATCGACTTCCGCTCCGTCTCGGGCTATCTCCACGACGAGAACGCGTGGTCCCGCATCGAGGCATGGGTGGGAGCCGCATCGGCGCGCGCTGCGCTACGACACTCCCGGCTAGGCCTGATGGGGCATCTGTATCCGGGCATGCTGGACATCTCGACCGATATGACCCTGCTGTCGTTGCAGTTCGGTGCCCACGTCGAGGTACTGGAATTCGACGACCTGCGGGTGCGTGTCCAGAGCGTCACCGACGCACAGGTGGACGAGCGACTCGAACTCGCGCGCAGCGTCTTCCACCTCGACGACTCCGTCGTGAACGACGACTTCGCATGGGGCGCTCGCGTATCGGTCGGCCTCGATGCCCTCGTGGACGACTTCGGACTCGACGCCATGGCGTACTACCACCGCGGACTCGACGGCGAACTGCACGAACGTCTCGGCGCCGGCATGATTCTGGGCGCATCGCTGCTCACAGCCCGCGGAATTCCGTTGGCCGGCGAATACGACATCCGCACCGCCGTCGCCATGCTGCTCGCGGACCGCCTGGGCGCCGGTGGGTCTTTCACCGAGCTTCAGGCACTGAACTTCCGAGACGGTGTCGTCGAGATGGGGCACGACGGGCCCGCGCACCTCCAGGTGTCGGCCGGCGAGCCTCTGCTGCGCGGCCTCGGTGTCTATCACGGGAAGCGCGGATACGGCGTCAGCGTCGAGTTCGACGTGCAGCCCGGGCCCGTGACGACCTTCGCCATCGGACAGAACCGTGACGGCTCGTTCACGTTCATCACCTCCGAGGGCACCGTTGTCCCCGGCCCTCTGCTGCAGATCGGCAACACCACGTCCCGCGTCGACTTCGGGCGCGATCCCGGCGAGTGGACGGACGAGTGGAGTGCCACCGGCACCGGCCACCACTGGGCACTGTGCATCGGGCACCGCGCCAAGGACATCAAGGCCGCAGCAGAGCTGCTCGGCATTTCCTACACCAGCGTCTAGACCTACCCAGGAGAACCACTGTGACGACGATCGACGATCTGATCGCCCGGTCCAACAGACTCGGCGCCGATGCGCGCAACACCAACTACGCGGGCGGCAACACCTCCGCGAAGGGAACCGAGACCGACCCGGTCACCGGTGAGGACGTGGAACTGCTGTGGGTCAAGGGATCCGGCGGTGACCTGGGCACGCTGAAGCCCGCCGGGCTCGCCGCGTTGCGACTCGACCGCGTCCGCGCCCTGAAGGACGTCTACCCCGGCGTCGACCGCGAAGACGAGATGGTCGCCGCCTTCGACTACTGCCTGCACGGCAAGGGCGGCGCCGCACCGTCCATCGACACCGCGATGCACGGACTGGTCGAAGCGGCTCACGTCGATCACCTCCACCCCGACTCGGGCATTGCCCTCGCGACCGCCGCCGACGGGGAGGAGCTGACGCGCAAGTGCTTCGGCGACCGTGTGGTGTGGGTGCCGTGGCGTCGCCCGGGCTTCCAGCTCGGCCTGGACATCGCCGAGATCGCCGAGAAGAACCCGCAGGCCATCGGGTGCATCCTCGGTGGACACGGCATCACCGCCTGGGGCGCCACCAGCTCCGAGAGCGAGGAGCGGTCTCTCGAGATCATTCGGACCGCCGAGCAGTTCCTTGCCGACAACGGTCGCTCGGAGCCCTTCGGATCCCCGCTGGCAGGCTTCGAGGCACTGCCGGAGGACGATCGACGCACCCGCGCCGCGGCCCTGTTCCCGCTGATCCGCGGGCTCGCGTCGACCGACCGACCGCAGGTGGGCCATTTCGACGACAGCGACGCCGTCCTCGACTTCCTCGCCTCGTCCGAGCACCCGCGCCTCGCCGCACTCGGAACGTCGTGCCCCGATCACTTCCTGCGCACCAAGGTGCGCCCGATGGTGCTCGACCTCCCGACGACCGCATCGTTGGAGGATGTGTCGGCTCGACTCCGTGAGCTCCACGTCGCGTACCGCGAGGACTACGCCCGCTACTACACCGAGCACGCCGAGGCCGACAGCCCCGCGATGCGCGGCGCCGATCCCGCCATCGTGCTGATCCCCGGAGTCGGCATGTTCTCCTTCGGCGCCAACAAGCAGACCGCCCGCGTCGCCGGCGAGTTCTACATCAACGCCATCAACGTGATGCGCGGAGCTGAATCCGTCTCGACCTACGCCCCCATCGACGAGCGCGAGAAGTTCCGCATCGAGTACTGGGCACTCGAAGAGGCCAAGCTCGCCCGGATGCCCGCACCCAAGCCGCTGGCCACCCGGATCGCACTGGTGACCGGCGCCGCGTCGGGCATCGGCAAGGCCATCGCGCAGCGTCTGGCAGCCGAGGGCGCGTGCGTGGTGATCGCCGACCTCGACGCGTCGAAGGCCGCCGCTGCCGCCGCCGAGATCGGGGGCTCCGACGTGGCCGTGGGCATCGCCGCCGACGTCACCGACGAAGGACAGATCGCCGCCGGGTTCGCCGACGCCGTGCTGGCCTTCGGCGGCGTGGACCTCGTCGTCAACAACGCCGGACTGTCCATCTCCAAGCCGCTGCTCGAGACCACCGTCAAGGACTGGGATCTGCAGCACGACGTCATGGCACGCGGATCCTTCCTCGTCTCCCGCGAGGCGGCCCGCATCATGATCGAGCAAGGACTGGGCGGCGACATCGTCTACATCTCCTCGAAGAACTCGGTGTTCGCCGGACCGAATAACATCGCGTACTCGGCGACGAAAGCCGACCAGGCACACCAGGTTCGGCTACTCGCCGCCGAGCTCGGTGACCACGGGATCCGCGTCAACGGCATCAACCCCGACGGCGTGGTCCGCGGATCGGGCATCTTCGCCGGCGGCTGGGGCGCCAAGCGCGCCGCGGTCTACGGCGTCGAGGAGGAGAAGCTGGGCGAGTACTACGCGCAGCGCACGCTGCTCAAGCGCGAAGTGCTGCCCGAGCACGTCGCCAACGCCGTGTTCGCCTTGACCGGTGGAGAACTGACCCACACGACCGGGTTGCACATCCCCGTCGATGCGGGTGTCGCGGCCGCGTTCCTGCGCTGATGGGGGCATTCGCGGCGGTGGATCTGGGGGCGTCCAGCGGTCGTGTGATGCTGGGGCGCGTGGTCGACGGTCGGGTGGATCTGACGGAGATCGCGCGGTTCGAGAACCGTCCTGTGCGCCTCGGTGGATCGCTGCACTGGAACATCCTTGCGCTGTATCAGGGTGTGCTCGACGGATTGCGGTCGCTGGTCGACCGGTTGGACGGCGAGCCGTTGACGTCCGTCGGCATCGACACGTGGGCGGTCGATTACGCCCTTCTCGATGCCGACGGGCGCATGCTCGGCGTCCCGTTCCACTACCGCGACTCCCGCACCGACGGTGAACACGAGGACCTGTTCTCCCGCAACGGTATTGCGCCGTTGCCGTTCAACACGGTGTACCAGTTGCTGGCCGAGTCGCCCGATACTCTGAGCGTCGCCAGGCGCCTGCTCATGGTCCCGGATCTGTTGGCGTACTGGCTCACCGGCGTCGCTCGAGGTGAGGTGACCAATGCGTCGACAACCGGGCTCCTCGACCCGCATACCCGCGCATGGGACCGCTCCTCGATCGCCTCGCTGGGCCTCAAGGCCGACCTGCTCCCTGAGCTCGTCGCTCCAGGGATGCCCATCGGACCGCTCACCGCCGACGTCGCCGCCGTGGTGGGCACCGAGTCGTCGGTCGTTGCAGTCGGCACGCACGACACCGCGTCGGCCATCGTGGCGGTTCCGGCCGCGACACCGAACTTCGCGTACATCGCGTCGGGCACCTGGTCGCTGGTGGGAGTCGAGACGCGGGAGCCTGTGGTGACGTCGGCGGCCCGAGACGGGGGGTTCACCAACGAGGCCGGTGTCGACGGCACCGTGCGACTGCTCCGCAACGTCATGGGTATGTGGCTGGTGCAGGAGTCGTTGCGGCAGTGGGAGCGTGACGGTCTCGAGCTGTCCCTCGGCGCACTGCTCGACGAGGCTGCACGTCTGCCCGCGTCGTCGGACATCGACCCCGACCTCCCCGTGTTCCTGCCACCGGGCGACATGCCGGCGCGCATTGCCGCCGAGTGCCTCGCGGCCGGAGTGCCGGTTCCGACGACCCCCGCGTCGTTCGTGCGCTGCATCGTGGACAGCCTGGCCGCGGCGTACGCGCGGTCGGTGGCGCTGGCCGGTGAGCTCGCAGGCATCGACGTCGAGGTGGTGCACATCGTCGGCGGCGGTTCCCAGAACACTCTGCTGTGCCAACTCACCGCTGACGCCACCGGGCTGCCGGTAGTCGCGGGACCGGTCGAGGGATCCGCCCTGGGCAACGTGCTGGTCCAAGCCAGGGCGGCCGGTGTGGTGAGCGGCGGTCTCGCCGACCTGCGGCGGGTGGTGCGGAACTCGTTCGAGTTGGTGGAGTACCTGCCGCGACGGTGATCGTGTGCAGTGATCCGCGCTCTCCGCGGATTACTGCACAGGATCCGTTGTGCGGCTCGCCCCGGGTGGTGCGGGCGTTGAGGAGGTTGCGGCGTCGATCCAGACCTGCAGGTCGTCGTCGGACTCCAGAGCTGCCGCGTTCACCGAGATCCACCCCTGACCCATCGACCTACCCGCGCCCATCTGAGCACGGCGAGCTCCTGGCCGTCCGACGTAGTCGTCGTCGTGCTCGCGCGGTACCCGTACCAGCAATGCGCCGCCGCCGTTGCCGACGGACACGACCATCTTCCCGTCGACCATGAACGCGAGCCCGCCGAACATCGCTTTCTCGGTCACCGTCCGCGTGGCCGACAGCGCAGCGCGAACCGGTCCTCGAGGTCGGCGTCACGAGCCATGCGGGAACTCTACGTCGAGTCCCGGCGCGCCGGAAGGTGTGCGGAGCCGCGGATTGCGCGGGTGAACGCACCGTCGCGACGAATGCGGTGCAGAAATGTTCGCCTAACGACGATTCCTGCACAGGATCACCGCAGTCCGCTGCGAGTCTCGAACGGGCCGATCGTGTTTTCCCACGTCATGCCCTGCGCCTCGAGCTCCGCAAGGCGTCGCTCACCCTTTTCTGTGATGTTTGCACGAAACACTTCGCACCAGACCAGGTCTTCACGTTTCGTAGCGTGCAGGTAGCCCTGACTGGTCCCGTGTCCCTCTGCGATCCGGCGCATCGACTCGTCGATGTCGACGTTCCACTCTTCCCACCCGACGTCGTTGTTCGCCAGCGCTCCGAACGTCATCAACCCGGACTCAGCGAACCAACGCATGACGCCGGCAACGGTGTCGATCGTGGTGTTCCATCCCCGGAAACCGGAAACCATGGCCACGAAGCCCCACAGAGGCATCCAATCATCATCGAGTTCGTCGAGCAGTCGAAACTCCAGGCCCTCTTCGAGAGTCACCGCACATGCACCTCCACTTTCATCACTCGAGCCGCCGCCAGATACATCGGTCTGGGATGTCGAGTCGTCGCGCATCATCGCGCGCGGGCTTTCGTAGCGGCACTGAGCGGTCCAGTACGTCATTCCTCCGGCCTCCAACTCAGCGAGCCGACGCTCGCCGAGTTTCGTGATGTTCGCCCGAACCACCTCGGTGTCCATCAACGCTCCAACGTCGAGTGCATGCAGGTAACCGACACCATGGCCGTAACCCTCAGCGATGCGTCGCATGGATTCGTCGATGTCGACATCCCAAGCCGCCCAACCAACCTCGTTGTCGGCCAGCGCTCCCAGCGTGACGAGTCCCGATTCGGCGAACCAGCGAATGACGTCAGCAACCTTCTCCGGTGGAGTGTCCGTCCCCCAGAAGCCGGTGACCAGTGCCATGAAGCCCCAGAAAGGCATCCAATCGTCGTCGAGGTCGTACAGGATCCTGAATTCGAGTTCGTTCTCGATCTTCACCGCACATGCACCTTGATCACTCGAGTACCTTCAGGCTTCTTGATATCGACTACTGACCCACCAAAGTTGCTGTGTGGCCAGCAGTGCGGCGCGATCCCGGTCCCCCAGGTCGGCAGAACAAGCCGTAGGGGAACGTGACGTCACCTGCCGACGCGCCGGAAGGTGCGCGGAGCCGCGGATTGCGCGGGTAAGCGCACCGTCGCGACGACGATTCTGAAATGAGGTGCAGAAACGTTCGCCTATCGACGATTTCTGTACCGGATTCACAGGGGGCCGGTGCGGGTCTCGAACGGACCGATCGTGTTGTGATACGTCATTCCGTCTGCTTCGAGCGCAGCGAGACGCTCCGCCCCTTTCGCAGTGAGGTTGGCCCGGAATACTTCCGTATCGATCAGCGCGTGGTAGTCGTCCACGCTTCGGTATCCGATCTCGCCGTCATAGCCGTCCGCGATGCGTCTCATGCTCTCGTCGATGGAGACGTTCCACTCGTCGAAGCCGGAACCGTGTGACCGGAGCGCCCCGAGAGTGACAAGGCCAGACTCTGCAAGGTGTCGGATCACGCCGGCGATCTGTGCAGGTGAAGTGCCGTGGCCCCAGAACCAGAACACGATCACGGTGAAACCCCAGAACGGCATCCAATCGTCGTCGAGCTCGTAGAGCAGACGGAACTCGAGATCTTCGTCAATCATCGAACGTGGACCTTCCTCGTCGTGTTGTCGCTGTTTATATCGATTGTCATTCCGCCCGAACGACTATCAGTGCGAAGCTGAATCCTCGTCCCGTCCGGAAGCACGTACTTCTCGAGGACCTTCCCGTTCGTACCCGGATCGACAGCCCGGGCGTTCTCAGTGAGGCTGCCCAGCACCTGCCGGACGTCTTCGTCCGAATCGACCTGCCGGTGGGGATATCTGCGCCCGGGTTCCGTCAGATCGTTCAACACGTCGTCGACACCCGCGGCATCGACCGGCCCCGCATCCTGGAAGAAGCTGGTCGGCAGCGCGTCGTGGATCGCATCCCACGCATCCATGCCGAACCGGTCGACCAGCGCGAAGGCCATCGCGCCGACGGACAGCACACCGGCCGCGATCATCGCGTGCACCGCCGCCTCCACCGCCCAGGCCAGGCCGATCGCGAGGGGGACGAAGTGGCGTGGTTCGCCGTCGAGGAGTGCAGCGGACGCGTCGTCGATGGACCGTGCCGCCGACTCGTCCGCATCGATCAGCGCCTGTACGTGCGCAGCGATGACCGCCGCATGGGCGGCACCGTTGTCAGCGGTGCTGACCACCGACCAGTCCGGTGCGACGAGGCAACCGTCCGCCTCGGCCACTGCGGCAGCGTCGAGGAGGGCCTCCCGAGCGACCTCGATAGCGGTAGCACTCTCGCGCACTGCACGTTCCAGCACCCGTAGCTGACTCGTCCGGCGTTGCGCTGCAGCAAGATCACGTCCGAGACGACCTACCGCAGCATCGCCGGCCGCACCCTGCCACGACTCACGCAGATCTACACGGCTGCGGTCGATTGCCGCCGCCCGGAGGTCGAGGACTGACGCTCCGTCACCGATCCACGCCGCGTCGATCCGCACGCTGCTGGGATCCCACGACGCCACCACTTCTCGGCGCGGCGCGAGCTCAGCGACCTCCACGCAGGATCCCCTCCAGCCGTGCGGCATTGGCCGAGTCCGCGTCGGCGTACCCCACGGCAGCAATGTCCAGCGATCGCGCCGTCGCGGAGAAACCCGCGACAAGATCGTTCAGCACCGACACCGCTCGTGCCTCGGCCCGGGCCAGTGCGGCCGCGGTCGAGGCACCGGGTAGAGCGTTCACACCGCGCGGCAGCACACCGATCTGCTCAGCCTCGCCGAGGACACTTCGACTCGCGGCCCGCATGGCCCCCACATCAGCGACGACGAACATCATCGTTCCCACCCCCTCGTGGGGTAGGACGCGTCAGTCGCACGACGCGTTCCACTATCGGCGTTTGCGCTGCTCACGCCGCATCGGGCTTAGTGTTCGCCTTATCGGAGCCACCTGGTTCCCTTGATCAAGGGGCTGCCACCATGGCTGACAAGTCTCCGCGCAACTCGATGACACAGAAATCGGGCAAGTCGCTGAAGGAAAAGCGGCTGGACAAGAAGACGAAGGCCGCGGGCACCATCGCTGCCGACGACGCATCCGCCGCGGTGAACAAGAAGAAGCGCTGACTGCCCGATCGTGGACTCCCACCCCCGCCCAGCGGTGGCGGAAGTCCACGATCATCCGGTAGCAGCTCACCCAGTGGGGTACACCGAAGGATGAGCGAAGAAGCGCGCCGCAATGACGGTGACAACGAAGGTCCCGTCGAAGAGGAACTGGAAGAGAGTTTCGACGCGGTCGTCACCGAGGGTGCCGAGCGTCTGCACCGCACCGTCCGCGCCGTCATAGTCACCGGGCTGTTCGGCGGGCTCGAAGTGGCCTTGGGCGTAATGGCCTACCTGGCGGTGTTGGACGAGACGGACAGCCATCTCCTCGCCGGACTGGCGTTCGGAATCGGGCTCGTCGCAATCTATCTCGCGCACAGCGAGCTCTTCACGGAGGACTTCCTCATGCCCATCGCCGCGGTGGTCTCGAAGGACGGCACCCCGGCGCAACTCGCGAAACTCTGGATCGGCACCCTTCTGGCCAACCTGGTCGGTGGGTGGGGAGTCATGTGGCTTGTCGCGCAGGCATTCCCACAGTGGCTCACCGTGTTGTCCGAGTCAGCGCACCACTTCGTCGATGCGCCCCTCAATACGCAGTCGATCTGCCTGGCGATCCTCGGCGGCAGCACCATGACACTGCTGACGAGGATGCAGCAGGGAACCACATCGGACGTCGCCCGCATCATCGCCGCCATGGCGGCGGGGTTCCTGCTGGCGGGCCTCCAGTTGTTCCACTCGATCCTGGACTCGCTGTTGATCTTCGGCGCCATTCACGCCGGCGCAGACGTGGACTACCGGCAGTGGATCGAGTGGTTCGGGTACACGGTGGCGTTCAACATCGTCGGTGGCGTGTTCCTAGTGACGGCGCTACGCCTCGTACGCACCAAGGAACTGGTGAAGTCGGAACGCAAGAACGAAGCGGCCTGAGACAGCAAAACACCCTCCCCAGTCGACTGGGGAGGGTGTTCTGGTCGTATGGAGTGACGGATCAGCCGCCGACTCCCACGCGGACGTCGGGAGCGCCGAGTCGTGCTGCGTCGGCGGTCTCGTCGTCCGGCTGTGCCTGCGATTCGCGTTCTGCCGCAACACGCTTGCGGTAGTGCTCGATCTCGTCGGACACGTGCTGCTCGTCCCACCCAAGAATCGGTGCGACCAGTGCGGCCACCTCGGATGCGGCGGCTTCGCCGCGATCGGCCAACTCGATCGACACGCGGATGCGCCGCGTCAGGATGTCGTCGAGGTGCTGGGCACCCTCGTGGCTCGCGGCGTAGACGGCCTCTGCCTTGAGATAGTCCGGTGCATTCTCCAAGGGCTTTCCGAGCTCCGGGTTCTGATCGATCAGCTCGAGAACCTCACCGACCAGGGTCCCGTAGCGGCCGAGCAGGTGCTCCATCCGACCGACACGCATCCCGGCGCGCTCGGCCGCGAGCTGACGGGAGTTCCAGGCGCCGAAGTAGCCGTCGGCACCCACGAGCGGGATCTTCTCGGTGACGCACTCCGGAACCTTGCGCTCCATGTTGTGCACCGCGGAGTCGACCGCATCCTTCGCCATGACCCGGTACGTCGTGTACTTGCCGCCGGCGATGACGGTGAGGCCACGCACGGGGCTGGAGACGGCGTGCTCGCGAGACAGCGTGCTGGTGGAGTCGGACTCGCCGTACAGCAACGGACGCAGACCGGCGTAGACACCGACGACATCCTTGTGATCGAGCGGATCCTGCAGCAACTTGTTGACGTGCCCGAGGATGTAGTCGATGTCGCTCTTGCTGGCCGCGGGATGCGCCAGGTCGAGCTTCCAGTCGGTGTCGGTGGTGCCGATGATCCAATGGCTCCCCCACGGGATCACGAACAGCAGCGACTTCTCGGTGCGGGTGATGATGCCCGTCGAGCTGTTGATGCGGTTGCGCGGCACCACCAGGTGCACGCCCTTGGACGCGCGAACCTGGAACTGGCCGCGGCCGCCGACCATCTCCTGGATCTCGTCGGTCCACACACCGGCAGCGTTGATGACCTGCTTGGCGTGAATCTCGAACGACTCCCCCGACTCGAGGTCCGTCGCGACGACGCCGATGACACGGTCGTCCTCACGCAGGAAGCCGGTGACGCGAGTGCTGTTGGCGCACAACGCTCCATACGCCGCTGCGGTGCGGGCGATCATCATGGTGTGGCGGGCGTCGTCGACCTGGCCCTCGTAGAAGCGCACGGCACCGCGGATGGCGGAGCGCTTGCCCGACGGGAACGACTCGAGCGTCTTCTTCTTGCCCAGGTGCTTGTGGTGCGAGGGCACTCCGCGGCCTGCGCCCATCACGTCGTAGACACCGATACCGAGGCCGACGTACGGCCGGTCGATGATCTTCTCGAGCGGATAGATGAACGGCACGGGGCGTGCGAGGTGCGGGCACAGGTCGTTGAGGACCAGGGACCGCTCCTTGAGCGCCTCGAAAACCAGCGCGAAGTTGAACTGCTCGAGGTAGCGCAGGCCACCGTGGAACAGCTTGCTGGACCGGCTGGAGGTCCCGGCGGCGTAGTCACGCGCCTCGACCAGGCCGACCTTGAGACCGCGGGTGACCGCGTCGAGTGCAGCACCCGTCCCGACGACGCCGCCGCCGATGACGAGGACGTCCATCTCCTCGGTGGCGAGACGTCGGAGTGCTTCCTTGCGGGCTTCGGGGCTGAGAGCTGTTGTGGTGGAATTCATTCGGCATCGACCCAATCGAGTGTTCGTGTGACGGCTTTCTTCCAACCGGCGTAGAGCTTGTCTCGCTCCGCGTCATCCATGGACGGTGTCCACGTCTTGTCCTCGGCCCAGTTCTCGCGGATCTCGTCCTCGCTCGCCCAGAATCCGACAGCAAGGCCCGCCGCGTACGCCGCGCCCAGTGCAGTGGTCTCTGCGACCACCGGCCGGACGACATCCACGTTCAGGATGTCGGACTGGAACTGCATCAGCAGCTCATTTACCACCATACCGCCGTCGACCTTGAGCACCTCGAGGTCGACGCCCGAATCGGCGTTCATGGCCTCGATGACCTCGCGTGTCTGGTAGGCGGTGGCCTCGAGCACGGCTCGTGCCAGGTGGCCCTTGTTGACGAATCGGGTGAGTCCGACGATGGCGCCGCGAGCGTCGGAGCGCCAGTGCGGAGCGAACAGACCGGAGAACGCGGGCACGAAGTAGGCGCCGCCGTTGTCGTCCACGGAGCGCGCGTCGACCTCGATATCCGCTGCGGTGGAGATCATTCCGAGGTTGTCACGCAGCCACTGCACCAGCGATCCGGTGACGGCGATGGAACCCTCGAGGGCGTACACCGTCGGCTGGTCGCCGATCTTGTAGCAGACCGTGGTGAGCAGTCCGTTCTTGCTCATCACCTTGTCGGTACCTGTGTTCAAGAGCACGAAGTTGCCTGTGCCATAGGTGTTCTTCGCCTCACCGGGCGAGAGGCACGCCTGGCCGAACGTGGCGGCCTGCTGGTCGCCGAGGATGCCGGCGATGGGGACACCGCTGAGCGAACCGCGCTCGCGGACGTTGCCGTACACCTCGGACGAGCTGCGGATCTCCGGGAGCATGGACATCGGGATGCCCATGTCGGCACAGATGCCCTCGTCCCAGGCAAGGGTGTCGAGGTCCATGAGCAGTGTGCGCGAGGCATTGGTGGGGTCGGTGTAGTGCAGACCCCCGTCGGTACCGCCGGTCATGTTCCACAGGACCCAGGTGTCCATGTTGCCGAAGCACAGCTCGCCGGCGTCGGCCTTCTCCTGCGCGCCCTCGACGTTGTCGAGGATCCACTTGACCTTGGGGCCTGAGAAGTAGGTCGCGAGCGGCAGGCCGGTCTTCGCGGTGTACTTGGTGGCGTCGCCCCCGCCGAGCTTGGTGACGATGCGGTCGGTGCGAGTGTCCTGCCAGACGATGGCGTTGTAGACGGGCTTGCCGGTGGCACGCTCCCACACCAGTGCGGTCTCGCGCTGGTTGGTGATGCCCACGGCCGCGATGTCCGACGGGGTGAGGTCGGCCGCGGCGAGTGCGCCGGCGGAGACGCTGCGGACGTTGTTCCAGATCTCCACGGCGTCGTGCTCGACCCATCCGGCCTGCGGGAAGATCTGCTTGTGCTCGCGCTGATCGGCGGCGACGACGGTGCCCTTGTGATCGAAGATCATGCACCGAGTCGAGGTGGTGCCCTGATCGATCGCTGCGACGTAACGGGTTTCGGTCATGAGTGGTTCCCCTGGGTAGTGGAGTGGACGATCATGCGGACTTCTCGGGCAGACGGCTGGGCTCTTGCTCGTCGTCGCCGTCGGGATCGGCCGGCAGGAACCGACCCACCAGGTTGTCGTACAGCAGGACGCCGATGGGGCCGCCGATGATGGGCCCGAGGATCGGCACCCAGAAGTAGAGGCTGCCGTACTGATCTCGCCATGCCCCACCGTATCCCGTGATGAACGACGCCAGGCGGGGTCCGAAGTCACGAGCCGGGTTGATCGCGTAGCCGGCGTTGGTGCCCCATGCGAAGCCGATGGCCACGACGATGAGTCCGACGATCAGCGGGGCCATGTTGGACAGCGGCGGGCTGTTACGCGAGTCGGACACGGCGACGATGAGGAAGAGCAGGATCGCGGTACCGATGATCTGGTCGATCAGCGCGGAGCCGAGGCTGACGGGCAGCGTGCCGTTGCCGGGCAGCGTCGAGAAGATCGTCTGCGTCGCGGTGGTGTGCTCGGGATCGATCGCGTTCAGCATGTCGTTGTAGTTCCACCGCACCAGCAGCGCGGCGACGAAGGCACCGAGAGTCTGCGCGAGCGCGTACGGCGCGACCTTCGACCACGCGAAGCCCCGGAACAACGCGAACGACAGCGTCACAGCCGGATTGAGGTGCGCACCGGTGGCGCGCCCGGCGACGTAGATGCCGAACATGACGCCCAGGCCCCAGGCCCAGGCGATCGAGTCGTGGTCCCCGAGGCTCCCGGACTCACCACCGGAGACCACCTGCGCCACGACGCCGGCACCGAACAGAATCAGAATCATCGTTCCCGCGAACTCGGCTGCCATCTCTGCGGGCAGCCCCCACTTCGCGCGTTTGTCCGTCACGCCATCTCCCTCGTGTTTGTGATCCAGGCCATAAAGAGCAACTGGAAGCCATGCTAGGTGACATGCACGTTGTCGCAAACCGCGTGCACATATGTGCAACTCGGACCGGATCGCGATACCGCGGCGGTCCAGATGTGGTTTAGCGTGGGCTCATGTCGGAGCTGCAGATCTATGGGGAACCCCTGCTCCCCGACGCGACGGATCCGCGCACGATCGACGCGGTGCAGGCGGCGCGGCTCTACTACTTCCAGGACTTGACGATGGCCGCGATCGGCCGCGAGATGGGCGTCTCCCGCAGCACGGTGTCGCGGCTGATCACCTTCGCCCGCACGTCGGGACTCGTGGAGATCAAGATCAGCACCGCTCTCGGCCAGGCACCCGGGCTCGAGCGTGCCTTCGCCGATCGGTACGGCGTCCGTGCCCACGTCGTGCCTGTTCCGGAGACCGTCAGCGACGTCGATCGCCTGGACCGGGTCGCCATGTTCGCGGGCCGCCTGCTGACGACGTTCTTCGCCTCCGACATGGTCATGGGCGTCGCGTGGGGCACGACGGTGAGCGCGGTCAGTCGACACCTCGCCCCGAAGCGCACCCACAACTCGCACGTGGTTCAACTCAACGGCGCAGCCAACACGCGCACCACCGGAGTGTCCTACGCGACGGACATCGTCCGCACTGTCGCCGACGCGTACGGCGCTCTCCCCCAGGGCTTTCCGGTTCCCGCGTTCTTCGACTACCCGGAGACTCGGCAGATGCTGTGGCGCGAACGCAGCATCAAACGCGTGCTCGACCTGCAGGACCGGATGGACCTCGCCGTGTTCAGCATCGGCGTGCACGGCGGCGCCGTGCCGAGCCACGTCTACAGCGCGGGTTACCTGGAGAAGTCGGATCTCGAGGAACTCGACCGGGACGGCGTCGTCGGCGACATCGCCACCGTCTTCCTCCGCTCCGACGGCAGCTACGACCGCATCGCGCTGAACGAACGTGCAAGCGGCCCACGCCTGGACCGACTCAAAGCCGTGCCGCGACGCGTGTGCATCGTCGCCGGCGAGTACAAGCTCACCGCGCTGCGAGCGGCCCTCGCGGGAAAGATCGTCACCGATCTCGTGATCGACGACCTCAGCGCGGCGACCCTGCTGCAGGCGTAGGTCAGCCCTTCTTCTTCGTTCCCGGCAGGATGCCCGCGGAGATGACTGCCTTGACGTAGGGGCGCGCGGAGGAGATGAGCTCCTCCGCGTCGTCGACACCGCGCCACGCGGCGGCTGCCATCGCATCGGTGCGGTCCTCGATGTGGCGGTCGAGTGCGACACCGTCGTCCGTCAGAGTCTCGACGCCGTCGGCTGTCGTGACGAGACCGCGCGCGGCGAGACGCTCGGCCGCCGAGTCCCACTGCTCGTCCGACCACTCGCGCGTCAGCTGGGTGATGCGACGCCCGAGCACCCGACGAGCACCGGGCTCGGGGTGCTGGGCCTCGTGGAAGACACCGGCCTCCGTCGGATCGAGGTCTGCGTCGAGGAGAGCCGCGAGGTGGCCGTCGCCGCGCCATTCCCGCAGAACCGCGATGGCGTGCCACAACTGCAGGTGCGGGACGTCGGGCGCCGACGACTGATGCCACGCTGCGGACAGTGGGCGGCCGGCGAAGGTGAGCGTGTCGCCGATGCCGTGCAGGCGGTCGGCCAGCGACGTGAGGCCCGGGTCGGACACCGACTCACCCAGCGCACCTCCGAGGACGGTGTCCAGGGCGTCCCATCGGCGCCGAGCCACGGTGTCGAGGCCCGCGGCGATCGCCGCGGGCCAGGAGCGCTCGATCAGCGTTGTGTTGAAGCTGTAGAACGCGGCGGCGACCACCCCGGCGGCACAGGGCCCCATCGGCTCGGCGCGCGAGCCCACGTACCAGGCGTGTCCGTCGAGACCCGTGTCCCGGCCCGCCGCTCCGAGTTCGGGATTGAAGTACGCCGAGATGTGGAAGGGCTCGAACGTGCGGTACGCGGCGCGGGCATGGGCGGCTGCCGTGGAGTCGGTCATGGGTCGAACCTACTGGGCGGGGTGTGCCTCGGAACCCCCGAATCGACGACAGCGCTGGACACTCCCTGGTGAGAGGGCCCAGCGCTGTCCGGAATGCGGTGTCAGGACGCCGAAGCCTCGAGCGAGGTCTGCTCACCGGTGTTCTCGGCCTGCGCGATGTTGATCTTGCGCGGCGCTGCGCGCTCGGACAGCGGGATGTGCACGGAGAGAACACCGTTGTCGTACGACGCGGTGATGCGCTCGGTGTCGATGCCGTCACCCAGCGCGAGCTGGCGACGGTAGGTACCGGTGAAGCGCTCCGAGGTGAGCCACTGCCGGGAGTCGCCGCTCGGTGCCGAACGGTGGGCCGTCACCGTGAGGGTTCCACGGTCGACGTCGAGGTCGATCGAGCCTGGATCCACACCGGGGAGATCCGCGTCGAGGACGTAATGGTCGTCGACCTTGTACAGATCCATCGGCATGAACCGCGGCGAACGGTCGGTGCCCGACCCGGCTCCCAGCAAGCTCGAGGTCACGGCGTCGAGGTCACGGAAAGGATCGAAGCGAAGCACAGCAACACACCTCCTGTATCTCGTGGACACCGAGCCCGTCATGCTCGGCTCCTCTGTGCGTGACACCGAATTTAGCACTCTCCACCCGAGAGTGCCAAGTACCCTCCAGAAAATTTTCTGGCCGAAGTTGCTCTCGCAGTGCAGGACTGGTCGAGGGTAAGTGCGGCCCGCTCACGGCGACTACGCTGAGGGAAGTGCGCGAAACGGACACCGCCGTTTCCGGAAGAAAGGCCTCCCACCCATGGCGATCGACTACACCAAAAGGCCGTCCACCCCCGCCCCGGCAGCGGGCGGCGTCAATCTGAGCAAGGTGACGCTGTCGAAGGCCGCGCCGACGGTGAATCTGGCCAAGAAGGGCGAGAGCCAGGGCGCGATGCGCGTCAACCTCAACTGGTCGCAGGGCGCGGCCGCACCCGAGCCGAAGAAGAAGGGCTTCCTCGCGAAGCTCGCCGCCGCGTCCTACGGCACCGGCGGCGTCGACCTCGACCTCGGCTGCCTGTACGAGCTGGCCGACGGGTCGAAGGGCGTCATCCAGGCACTGGGCAAGAGCTTCGGCGCGCTGGAGAGCGCACCGTTCATCCAGCTCGACGGCGACGACCGCTCCGGATCCGTCACGGGCGGCGAGAACATGCACATCAACCTCGCGCGGCCCGACGCCTTCAAGCGCATCCTCATCTTCGCGATGATCTACGACGGCGCCCCGAACTGGGCCGCGGTCGACGGCGTCGTCACGCTGTTCCCCACCAGCGGCCCGCAGGTGGAGGTGCGTCTGGACTCCGACAACAACTCCGCCCGCATCTGCTCCATCGCGCTGATCCAGAACACCGGCCAGAGCATCACGGTCACGCGCGAGGTCGAGTACATCCAGGGCAGCCAGGCGGACCTGGACAAGAAGTACGGCTGGGGCATGCGCTGGGCGGCCGGGCGCAAGTAGCCGGTCAGGGCACCGGCAGCACCTGTGTGAAGAGAACCGCCCCGGTACCGTCGCACAGGTTCACCGTCAGCGACCGCGAGTCCTCGTCGATCAGCACCTCACCGAAGTGCTGGAAGGTATCGAGTGGTGAGGCGTTCGGCTCCGGCGGTGCGTGCACGAACACAGCCTCCGGGCCGAAGGTGGGATCGAGGTCGTTCGGCCCGAACGCACCCGCGTTGAGGGGCCCGCTGACGAACTCCCAGAATTCACGGAACTCCTGGTAGGCGGCGCGCTCGGGTGAATACCGATGCGCCGCCGTGTAATGCACGTCGGCGGTGAGCCACACGGTGCCGGTGACGTCGTTCCGGTCGATCGCGGTGAGTACCTGCGCAATGTCGGTCTCCCGGCCGAGCGGGGCACCGGGGTCACCGTTGCCGACGCCCTCCTGCGCCGTCTTCCCGTCCGGCACCACCAGTCCCAGCGGGAGGTCGTTGGCGATGATCTTCCACGTGGCCTTCGAGCGCGACAGCTCGTCGATCAGCCACCGCCGCTGTGCATCTCCGAGAATCTCCCCGGTCGGGGCGGTGTTGGCACTGTTCGCATCCTTGTAGCTCCGCATGTCCAGGACGAAGACGTCGAGCAGCGGACCGTAGGCGATCTTCCGGTACACCCGCCCGTCGACGGCCTCGGCGGGAACGACCGGGAGCCACTCGTGAAATGCCTGCAAGGCCCGCTGCGACAACAGGTTCACATCTTTCACGGTGTACTGCTCGAGGTCGAGAATCTCACCGGGATACCAGTTGTTGACGGTCTCGTGATCGTCCCACTGCACCACCTGCGCGACCGAGGAATTGAAGCGCCGGTAGTTGTCGTCGGTGAGGTTGTACGCGTACTGCCCGCGATACTCGTCGAGAGTCTCCGCGACCTTGGACTTGGCCTCGGACATCGTGTTCCGCCACACCCGGCCGTCGGGCAACGTGACACTCTCCTCGAGCGGACCGTCGGCATAGATGACGTCGCCGCTGTGCAGGAACAGGTCCGGTTCCCGATCGGCCATCGCTCCGAAGATGGTCATGCCGCCGATGTCGGGGTTGATCCCGTAACCCTGGCCCGCCGTGTCGCCGCCCCACAGGAGGCGAATGTTCGACGGCCCGTCGGGAGCCGTGGAGAACACCCCGGTGACGGGCTCCGACGTGGCGCCGTCCTCGCCTTCCAGCGTCACGCGGTAGTGCACTCGCTGTCCCGCCGGCAGACCCGTGAGGCGCAGCACGCCGGTACCGTCGGACTGCGGTGTGAGGAGAGGTCCCCGCGTCGTCGTGACGGAGGAGAACGCGTCGGTGGCCGACGTGTCGACGATCATCGTCGCGGGCGTGTCCGACCGTGCCCAGACGAGCGCACCATCGGCACGGACGTCGCCGCTCGCGACGCCGTGGGTCAGCGACGGGCGCGCCCGCACCAGGGTGGGCCCGGTGCTGCAGGCGAGCAACGGCGTGGCCGCGGCACCGAGCGCGGCGTAGCGGAACAGGGAGCGTCGCGACATCTGCATGCTCCGCACCGTGCCGCACGGACTTGAACGGGGCGTGACTCTCAGGAGGACAGCCGGGTGCCCGATCGGTCGAACTCGGCCCGGTGCGTTCCGTCCGCTCCTGTGACCAGGATGGACGCCGCCGAGTCCCGGTCCTGCGGAAGAAGACGCACCGTCACCGCGCTGGTGGAGTCGCTCTCGAGGGCGGTGATCACCGAGGTCACGATGTCGCGATCGACCACGCCGGTCACGTCCGCGCCGCGGTCGTCGAGCAGGACCACGTCGACTCCCCGACTCCGCGCTGCCCGCGCCGCACTGCTCACCTCGGAGTCGGCCAGTCCGGCGGCACGCAGGGTGTCCCGCAGATGGAACTCGAGAAGACGGCAGGACAGTCGCTCGTCGTCGGACAGCGGCTCGCCCGAGGCGATCCTGGTGAGGAGGGGGCGGGCCAGCTCGTCGAGCCGGGTCAGTTGAAGGTCCCGCTCGTGCAGTGCCGCGGCGGCCGCGGCTTCCTCCGCTGCCTGTCTCGTGGACTCCTCCCGTAACCGGAAGATGTCCGTGACGGGCGAGCGCAGCGCGAACGCGAAGAACGTGCCCATCAACACCAGCGCGCCGCTGGGCAGCACGTACAGCACGGCGTCGACCGCGCTCTGCTCGGTCAGCAGGCACCAGACGAGCGTGACGACGAAGATGCCGAGGAACCCGGCCCACGCCCACCACGTGCGCCCACGGACACAGAGGAAGGTGTAGATCCCGGCCGCCGTCCCGATCGGCCACATCTGCAGAGGGTTCCCGATCGGCACCGGAAGCGCGGCGAGGACGATCGCACACGACAGCGGGCCGGTGAGCGTGACGGCTGCCGTCGCGCCGAAGGGGATCGGATCGCCCGGGACGCGGAGGAGTGCCGCTACGGACACGGCATGCAGGACGACCGCCACCGCGACGAGCGCCGGCTCGCTGACGCCCTCGAGTGTCGAGGCGGCGGCCAGAACGACACCGGCGACGTTGAAGGCGACCACCACGAAGGCTGCACGCGTGTGCATGCCCAGCAGAGTCGTGACATCGTTCGTTCTGCTCACTGTGCCTCCCACCGCAGTTCGACGACGGTGCCCCGACCCACCGCGGTGTGGAGCGCGGCGGAGCCGCCCGGAAGCCGGTGCATGCGGTCGAGAATGCTGACCCGGACGCCCAGGCGATGTGCCGGTATCGACGACAGATCGAAGCCGGGGCCGTCGTCCGTCACCGTCACCCGGAGTCCGAGTGGGGAGAGCGCAGCCACGACCGACCGGTGGGCATCGGGGCCCGCGTGCCGCAGGCTGTTCCGCATCGCCTCGGCCATGGCGGCGCCCACGGTGCGGACGGTCTCGGCCGGCACCGTCCGTTCCGCCGCATCGGCCTCGAACCGGAAGCTCAGTGTCGCCGATGCGTCCACTGCCGCGGCCGCGGCACGAAGGTGCGCGACCACGTCCTGCACCTCGAAGTCCGAGACCGGCAGCGCGTCCCGTCGCAACGTGTCGAGCTCCGCCAACGCGACGCTCGCCTGGTCGACGAGACGCTGATCCATCGGACCGCGCGATGCGGCGAGGAGCGTGGACATGACGTTGTCGTGGATCAACCCGTCGAACCGTCGACGTTCGACCGTCCGCGCCTGCACCGCGGCAGAACTGGCGGCCTGCGCGTAGGTGGACTCGCGGGTGCGATCGAGAAGGAAGCCCGTGCGCGACGCCGTGATCGACGCGGCGACGAAGATGAGGCTGAAGCCGAAGCTGTAGACGATGTCTGCCACCAACGGACTCCGGTCACCGGCGTCACGCAGATAGTGGTTGACCAGTTGGACACCCGTGACGGCCACCGCGAGATGGAGGAACGCCCAGCGCGGCCTCATCGACACCGCAGCCCCTAGAGAGGCCAGGGCAGGGAAGAGGGAGAACCAGGCAGCCTTCCCGTCGGGCAGGGTCTCGCCCGTCCATCCGAGCGGCCAGGTGAGCAACCCGAGCAGAAAGACCACGGCGCAGGCCGCCGCCAGTGGCCGGAGCGCACGCTGACCCCGCCGGCCGAACGACGCGGCGCCCAACGCCAGTCCGGGTCCGAAGAACAGGACGAGCCCGACCGGAGTCCACCAGGACGCCGACACCCCCTCCAGATCGCGGATGAGCGGAATCGACACGAGCAGGTAGAAGACGTAGCCCACGCCGATGAAGCGGCCGAACATCGTGAGGATCTGATCGGCCGCGCTGCGCTCCGCCGTCGTCACGACTTCCTGCGTCGACGAGGAAACGGCAACCACCCGTCCTCCAGTGCCCGTTTGTAGAGGTCGGTCTTGGTCGGGGCGGGCCTGCCGGCGTCGGCGTACTTGAGCCGAATGCGGCCGAGATAGTCGTTCACCGTCTCGGGTGAGATGCCCATGGTCGACGCGACCCGCGTGGCGGTCTCCCCGGCCGCGTAGAGCGTGAGGAGCCGTCGATGCTGCGGGCTCAGATCCACCGCGGCGAGGTCGGGATCCCCGTCGATGGCCGCCGCCCAGTCGATGGTGGGCACCATCTCGCCCCGGGCTGCACTCCGCACGGCGTCCACCACCGCGTCGATCGGCTGGGACTTGCGCACCACACCGAGCACACCGGCGCGGGCGGCGGAGCGCACCAGGAACGGATCCTCGCCCGAGGTGAGAACCAGCACGTCGAGACCGCGGGCGCGGATGGCCTCGACGTTGGACACCGGCGACGATCCGTCACGCAGTCGAAGATCGAGGATCACCAGATCGAGGTCCGTGGTCGCGTCGAACAGCTCGGCGACCGTGGGGGCGCTCGCGACGAAGTCGAGGTCGGGATGATCGGCGAGGGAGTCCCGCAACCCCCGGATGGTCAGCTCGTGATCATCGACCATTCCGATACGCGCACGTTCGACCCCCACCGGACCCCCTCAGCCACAAAGTCGTCAGAGCATAACCATCTGACCGGTCGTGTTGTGGTGCCAGGT
The DNA here is from genome assembly GCF_036163995.1 of Rhodococcus sp. NBC_00294. Classification (NCBI taxonomy): domain Bacteria; kingdom Bacillati; phylum Actinomycetota; class Actinomycetes; order Mycobacteriales; family Nocardiaceae; genus Rhodococcus; species Rhodococcus sp. NBC_00294. Next base: position 1,852,533 of record NZ_CP108043.1, on the reverse strand, counting down.
GTCAGCGCCGGAGCTCCTCGGCGATCGCGAGAACGCCGATGCGCACCTCCTCGAAGCTGGTGCTGAGCGGGCTCAGGCCGAGCCTGATGCCGCTCGGGGCCCGGAAGTCGGGGATGACACCGCGCTTCCACAGCCGCGCCGTGACCTCGCGGAAATCGGGGTGATCGAGCGTGACGTGTCCCCCGCGCTCGTCCGCGTTCTCCGGCGAGGCGATCTCCACGCCCAGTGGCACCAGGTCCGAGCGCACCAGCTCGAGCGCGTACTCGGTGAGAGCGACCGACTTCGCGCGGATCGCGTCCATGCCGACCTCGCCGATCATGGCGAGCGTGTCCTGCATCGCGATCATGCCGAGCACCGGCGGGGTGCCGCTGATGACGCGTCGCACGCCCTCGGCCGGGACGTATCCCTGCTCCATGGCGAAGGCGTCGGCACGCCCCATCCATCCCCATACGGGCTGCCGAAACTCGGGCAGATGCTCCGCGCGGACGTATGCGAACGCGGGCGAGCCGGGACCACCGTTCAGGTACTTGTAGGTGCAGCCGACGGCGAGATCGACACCCCACTCGTCGAGACGGAGCGGCACGGATCCCACCGAGTGCGACAGGTCGAGCACCACCAGGGCGCCGACGTCGTGCGCGACACGGGCCGCCGCGGACGCGTCCGCGAGAAAGCCCGAGCGGTAGGCGACATGACTGAGAAGCACGAAAGCTGTTCGCTCGGTGACGACATCGGCGATGTCCGCAGTCCCTACGCCCGACCGCCGGTCCGAGTCGATCCACATCAGCGTCAGGCCGAGCTCGGACGCGATGGACTCAAGGACGTAGCGATCGGTCGGAAAGTTGTCGCGATCGAGCACGATCTCGGTCCGGCCCGGCCTCAGCGCCGCCGCCCCGCGCGCGATCTTGTAGAGCAGGACGGTGGTGGAGTCACCGATGACGGTCTGCCCGGGTGCTGCTCCCAGGGCCACTCGACCGAGCGTGTCGCCCAACGTGATGGGCAGCTCGAACCATTCCTCGTCCCACCCGCGGATCAGCCGGCCACCCCAGGCCTGCGCCATGAACGTCGAGACACGCTCGATGCTCGCCGTCGTGGGCCGACCGAGCGAATTGCCGTCGAGATAGGACACGACGGGATCGGCGTCGTCGGTGTGGAAGCGAGAGCGGTAGTCGCGCAGGGGGTCCCGTGCGTCGAGGTCTGCTGCGTTCATGGCTGTCCGATCTCGGTGCGGGCGGCGAACAACTCGGGGAAGAACGTCAACTCGAGGGCACGCTGGAGGAAGCCGACACCACTGGAGCCTCCGGTACCGCTCTTGTGCCCGATCGTACGGAGCACTGTGCGCATGTGCCGGAACCGCCAGAGCTGAAAGTTCTCCTCCAGGTCGACGAATTCCTCGAACGCCTCGTACGCGGCCCAGTTCTCGGTCGGGTTCTCGTAGACGTGCGTGATCGGTGGCATCAGATCGTCGTTGCGCGCGTACGGCGCGGTGACGTCGCGCCGCAGCGCACTCTCCGGAACGTCGAGTCCTGCGCGGGCCAGGCACCGCCACAGGGCGTCGTACACACTCGGCTCGCGGTGCACCCGCGTCAGCAGTTCGGTTGCCACCGAGTCGGATTCGAACACCGTCAGCATCGCCGCGTTCTTGTTGCCCAGCACGAACTCCACCGCGCGGTACTGCGCGGACTGGAACCCCGACGAGTTTCCCAGGAACCCGCGGAACTGCGCGTACTCGGTGGGCGTGAGTGTCGCGAGCACCGACCACTGTTCGGTCAGCGTCTTCTGGATGTGTTTGACCCGAGCGACACACTTCAGCGCGAACCCGAGGTCGTCTGCGTCGAACGCGTCGCGTGCGGCGAGCAGTTCGTGCAGCACGAGCTTGAACCACAGCTCGGTGGTCTGGTGCTGGATGATGAACAGCAACTCGTCGTGATGCTCCGGGACACTCACCGGCTTCTGCGCGCTGAGCAGAGTGTCGAGATCGAGGTACGCCCCGTAACTCATCCGCTCGCGGAAATCGGTGACGATGTCCTTCTCGATGGCGCGCTCGTCCATTGCTCCTCTTCCGTCGATTCCCCCGAGCCTAGGACGTAGATTCGAGGGATGAGCGAGTCCTCGGAACGAATCGACATCGTCCTGCACCCGGACGTTGTTCGAGACCTCGGCACGGTGACCGACCTGGTGCAGTCCGCGCTCGCTGCGCGCGGCGCCACCGGCGAGGTCCACGTGTCGGACGACGTCTCCGTGGCATCCGGTGACGTGATCGTGGTCCCGGCCCCGGGCGGACGCGTCGACACGCAGGCGAGCGACCGGTGTGTGGTGCGTGTCGACTACGGCTACGTTGCGACGGACCTGTCGCCAGGGTTGCACTCGCACATCCGTGGCCGAGGGCTCGGCGGGCTCCGCTACGCAGTGGACAGAATCCACCATCACCGACTGCACCCGGCCACCGTCGAGTCGTACGGGGAGCACTCCGAACAGTTCGCCGAAGTGCGGGGGACGAGCGGGCCGGTCGTCGCCCTGATCCACGGCGGTTATTGGCGGGCACCGTGGCGACTCGACTCGCTCGACGCCGCGGCCATCGATCTCGCCGACCGCGGCTACACCACCTGGAATGTCGAGTACCGCACACCCGACGAGCACGGGTGGGAGACGACGGCGGCGGATGTCGCCGCGGCCCTGAAGCACGCTGGTGCGCAGGCCGTCCTCGGCCATTCGGCAGGAGGTCAGCTCGCGCTGCGCTGGGCCGCCGATGCCCGTCCCGCACTGGCCGTGAGCCTCGCCGGAGTCCTCGACCTGAAGATCGCCGACGACCGCGGCCTGGGTGACGGCGCGGTGCGCGCCGCCCTGGGCTCGCGGTACAAGGATGCTCACGCGGAGTCGTCCCCCCGAGCGCGACTGCCACTCGGGGTTCCGCAGATCGTCGTGGTCGCGGCATCGGACGATCCGAACCTGAACGACATCGGCCGCGAGTACGTCACCGCAGCATCGGCCGCAGGTGACGATGTCACGCTTGTCGAAGGCCCCGGAGACCACTTCAGTGTCGTCGACCCGCGGTCGGAGATCTGGCCTGCCATCGTGGAGCGGATCGAGGGACGTCTCCCCCGCTGATCGTCACTCGTGCGCGGTGTACTCCGCGTCGGTGACGGGGTCCATCCACACGACGACGTCGTGCTCGTCGTCGCCCTCGTTGATGGCGAGATGCACCATCAGGCGATCCGGTGCGGCGCCGTGCCAGTGCACCTCGTCGGCCTCGAACAGCACGCGGTCGCCGGGACGGATGACCTCGACCGGCCCACCCTGCCGCTGGCACAGACCGACGCCCTCGGTGACGAACACCGTCTGACTCAGCGAGTGGCGGTGCCAGTGCGTACGCGCCCCCGGCATGAAGTGGACCAGGTTGGCCGAGACCCGCGACGGGGTCGGAGCTGCGGCAACGGCGTCGATGTAGACGTCGCCGGTGAACCAGTCGGCCGGACCCTTGGTGGTCGCGATCGAGCTTCGGGTGATCTGCATGCGCGGTTCCTCTCGTCGGTGGTGCTGGTGTCCAGCATTCGCGGTGCCGTCCACGGGGGAAGTCCCTGCCGAGGAGCGCCCCGGCAGGGCACCCCGGTCGTCTAGGTGAACAGGGCGTCGACGATCGCAGCCTTGTCGGCAGCGCTCTGCGGATGCGTCAGCATGCCCTCGACGGCGAACACCACGACCTTGGTCCGCGCGGCGATCCGCTCCTCGGCGACGCCGACGTGGCGCAGTTCCTCCGCGACCAGCGCATCGGCCATGGCATGGAAACTGTTGTGCCACTCGTCGATCGGAGCCGACACCGCAGCGCGGGCGTGAACGGTGTCCACCAACCAGTGGTAGCGCTCGAGTTCGGTCACCACCCACGTCAGCCGTTCCTGCGGTGACGTCACCTCCAGCTCCGCGAAGCGCGTCAACGCCGTCGCCGTGATCTCGGTGAGGGCGGCGACGAGCAGTTCGTCCTTGTCGGAGAAGTACCAGTAGATGGTGTTGGGCGTGACGCCGGCGCTCTGCGCTATCCGGCTCAGCGGGGTGCCGTCGAATCCGGCCTCGACGAACAGGGCCGTCGCGGCGTCGACGATCTCGGCCCGTTTTTCTTCCCGATCCTGCGGACGTCTGTTCCGAGGCATGCGGTCACCCTATCTTGATGCTCGATCAAGACGCTGCTACGTTCTCTTGAACGTCAATCAAGAGGAGCCCGCATGCCTGACACCGTTCGCGACGACCTGTGGTTCGACTCCGGTTCCGATCGCTGCGCGATCTCGGTCCTCCGACCTGCCGGGCTCGACGGTTCCGCGCCGATCATCGTCATGGCCCACGGCTTCGGATCGGTGCGCGCGTTGCGCCTCCCCGCCTACGCGGACCAGTTCGTCCAGGCGGGCTACGTCGTCGCGCTGTTCGACTACCGGCACTTCGGCGACAGCGAAGGAACCCCACGGCAGCTCCTGGACGTGCGCAGGCAGCTCGAGGACTGGCGCAACGCGCTGGCCTTCGCCCGGCTACTCGACGGCGTCGACCCCGACCGCGTCGTCGCATGGGGCACCTCGTTCGGCGGGGGCCATGTCCTCACCCTGGCGGGCACGGGCGAACGACTGGCCGCGATCATCGCGCAGGTCCCGCACGTGGACGGCATCGCCGCCGTGCGCTCCGCCGGCCTGCGCCAGACCCTGCGTCTCGCACCGGCAGCCCTCTCGGACCAGATCCGGGCTCTGCTCGGTCGCGAGCCCCGCTACATCGACTCGATCGGCGAACCCGGTGCCCTCGCCGCCATGGTCTCGCCCGACGCCGCCGTCGGACGTGACCGCCTTCTCGAGGCGTCGGGACTGCAGACCGGTGACTACCCCGAGACGGTCGCCGCCCGCATCCTGCTCCACATCGGCCTGTACTCGCCGGGGAAGACGGCCGCGAACATTCAGTGCCCCGCCCTCGTCCAGATCGCCACGAACGACGCCATCACCCCGACGGACATCGCGCTGCGCACCGCACGAAAGATCCCCCGCGCCACCGTGGTGACGTACGAGGGTGGTCACTTCGATCCCTACGTCGAGCCGCTCTTCCCCCGGATCATCGCCGACCAGCTGGCGTTTCTTCGCGACGTCGTGCCGGTCGCCAGGTGAGCAGAAGCGCCAGCGCCAGAAGCAGTTCGGCGATGTCGCCGCCGTAGTACATCAGCTCGCCGGCGCCCTGGCGCTGATCGGCGGGAACCGGGATCTGCACGAGGAGTCCCGCGTACATGAGCTGCGACAGGACGGCATGGCCGAGAATCGCTGCCCCGAGTATCCAGAGTCGGGCGGGTACTGACGGCCTGCCCGGTGCCGGATCGGGGCCGGCGACGACCCACGCGAACAGGTACCCCGCCAGGAAGAAGTGCACGTGCACCAGCAGGTGCAGCGCCGTGCTGTGTGTCGTCGCCTCGTAGAGCGGGGTGAAGTACAGCAGCGCGAGACCACCGAGGTTCAGGGCCAGCGCGACGACCGGGTCGGCGATCACGTGCACCGGCCGCGAGCGCAGGACACGTCCGATGGCGCGGCCGATCGGCGGCGACACCGAGCGCAGCACCAGCGTCATCGGGGCACCGAGTACCAGAGCCAGTGGCGCGTACATGCCGAGAAGCAGGTGCTGATGCATGTGGCCGCGGAAGTCGCCTTCCGGGTAGGGCGACAGTGCGGGGACCACGGCGAGGACGAGGAGCCCGATGCCGACGAGGAAGCTCACCGTGCGCCATGAATTCCATCCCCGCGGCTCAAGCCTGCAGCGCTCCGCCGCAACGACATACGCGGCTGCCACCACGACGAGGATCACGACCGGTCCGAGACCACCGCTGCCGTGATGGGTGTCGTGCGCGAGCATCATCGCGATCGACGTGTGCTGCGCTGCATGAGCCAGCCGCCGGCGATCAGGAGGACACCGAGGGCGAGGAAGCCGAGGTCCCACCACAGTTGACTCGGACCGCTGCGAACGTGGTGGATGCCGAGGACGTGATGGTCGACGATGCCCTCGACCAGGTTGAACAGGCCCCACCCGACCAGAACCCATCCCCACAGCACTCGCGACGCCCACACCCGCCCGCGCGATCCGGTGACACGCGAGTACAGCATTCCGAGACCCAGTAGGACCGCGAGCCAGGTGACCGTGTGGAAGACGCCGTCCCACAGCGTGTTGATTTGGAGGCCGTGGACGGTGTCGACGGGATAGGGCTGCAGGCCGATGTTGTCGTCGCCCGTACTGCTCAGCAGGTGGTGCCACTGAAGGATCTGGTGCAGCAGGATGCCGTCCACGAAACCGCCCAGCCCGACACCGAGGACGATGCCGGGCAGGGTGATGCCGCGATCGGGTGAGACGCGTCGCGGACGTTCCGAGGTGACCATGCGCAGGGCGGTACCCGGCGGCAGGGCCTCGAAACGGCGCGGCTACTTGCGGCTGGGCGGCTGCAGAAACTTCATGGCACCCCGCAGCACAGGCTCGGGCACCTTGTCCTTCGCCGCCATCGCCTTGTCCATCACCTTGGTGCGCGTCTCAGTTCCGCGGCCGAACGCCTTGTTGAGCGCCGACCCTTCGGCATCCATCTGTACGTGCAGCGGCGGAGCGCCGTCCTGCTGCGCGATCGCATTGCTGATCACGACGCGCTGGATCTCGCTGGTGCCCTCGAAGATGGTGTACAGCTTGGCGTCGCGGTACCACTTCTCCACCGGGTGGTCGGTGATGTAGCCCCACCCGCCCATCGTCTGGATCGCCCGCTCGGTGGAGGCCACCGCGACCTCGGTGGCGGCGAGCTTGGCCATCGACCCCTCGCCGCGCTCGAAGGCGACACCCGTGGCCGCCATCCAACTGGCGCGCCACGTCAACAGGCGCGCCGCGTCGATCCGCATCGCGAGATCCGCCAGCGGGAAGGCGATGCCCTGGTTGTCGATGATCGGTGACCCGAACGCCTCACGCTCGTTGGCGTACTTCGTCGCGTACTCCAAGGAGGCACGGGCGATTCCGAGGGCCTGAGCGGCCACCATCGGTCGCGTCTGCTCGAGCGCTCCGAGAGTGGCGGAGCGACCTCTGATCCCGGTCTTCTCCGCTTCGCGCGCCTTGGCCAGCTTGTGCTCGAGCTTGTCGAGGCCGCCCAGGAGGTTGGCACCGGGAATGCGGACACTGTTGAACTTCAGCTCCGCGGTGTGGGAGGCGCGGCACCCCAGCTTGTCGAGCTTGCGCACGAGTTCCAGTCCGGGGGTCCCGCCGGGGACGATGAACAGGGCCTGGCCCTTGTGACCGAGTTCCGGGTCCACATTGGCGTTGACCACATGCACGTCCGCGATGCCGCCGTTGCCGATCCACATCTTGTGGCCGTCGATGATCCAGTCGTCACCGTCCTGCCGCGCGGTGGTCCGCAGGTTGCGAACGTCGCTGCCGCCCTCGGGCTCGGAGATCGCGAGCGCTGCCAACTTCAGATCGTCCGGGGTGCCGAAGCACTGCGGTGCCCATTCGAGCATCTGCTCGGGCGTCGCCGCCTGACCGATGGCCGACAGCGCGAGCGCCGGCATCACCACCGCGAGACCGATTCCCGCACAACCCCAGAACAGTTCCTCCATGAACACCGGCAGCGAGAGCCCGGTCGGGTCACCGATGAGGTCGCGGTAGAACAACGGCGAGTAGAAGCCCGCCCGCGCCGCCTCCTGCAGCACCGGCCACGGGAACTCCTGCTCCTTGTCGTAGTGCTGCGCGACGGGTCGCACCACGTTCGCGGCGAAGTCGTGAGCACGACCGACCAACTCGTGTTGGGCCGGTGTGAGCGTCAGATCGAAAGCCATGATGTCCCCCCAGGACGGTTGTTTCGGCAGGGCATACCCCACCTCGACGAGTGTTACACGTCACTCCGTCTCATCAGGCAACGCGCTCGCCAACACTTGCGCGAGGTGCTCACCGCGGCGATCCGTGAGATCGGACAGCTGGGTACGGCAGGAGTAGCCGTCGGCCAGAATCGACGCGGTGTCCGCCGCCGACTGCACCGCCGGCAGAAATTGCTGACCGGCGATGGTGACCGAGACGTCGTAATGCCCCTTCTCGACGCCGAAATTCCCGGCGAGCCCGCAGCAACCACCTAGTCGCTGCACATCGGCGCCCGCTCTCTCGAGCAGAGCCGCGTCTGCGCCCCAGCCCATCACGGCGTGGTGGTGACAGTGCGGCTGCGCCACCACCTCTCGGCCGTTCAGGGACGGCGGTTCCCACCCGCGCTCGGTGAGCAGTTCGGCCAGCGTGCGGGTGGCCTCGGCGACCGGCGCGGCGCGCTCCTTGCCGAGCAGTTCCGTTGCGTCGCTTCGTAGTACACCGGTGCACGACGGTTCGATACCCACGATGGGAACACCGCCGTCCGACGCCTCGGTCAGGGCGTCCACGGTGCGTCCCAGGATGCGCTTCGCGGCGTCCAGTTGACCGGTCGAAATCCACGTGAGAGCGCAACACTGCTGCGTCTCGGTCAGCCGCGGTCGGTAGCCCGCCGCCTCGAGCACACGCACCGTCGCCCGGCCCACCTCGGGCGTGAAGTGATTGGTGAAGGAGTCGACGAAGAGCACGACGGGATCACCGGTCGTGGGCCGGTGCGATTCGTGGAACCACTGCCGGAACGTCCTCGGGGCGAACTCGGGTATCGAGCGACGAGGATCGATGCCCGCCGCACGCAGTGCCAGCGGACCCACCCCCGGAAGCCGCGCCGCAGCGTTGACGGCGCGCGGCGCTCGAGCGGCGACAGCGGCCCAGCGCGGAAGCCACCCGAGCGAGTAGTGCGCCGCAGGGCGTAGCCGACGTCGGTAGCTCTGGTGCAGCACCTCCGCCTTGTACGACGCCATGTCGACACCGGTCGGACAGTCCGAGGCACATCCCTTGCAGGACAAGCACAGATCCAGGGCATCGTGCACCTCGGGCGAGCGCCACCCGCCGGTGACGTCGGTGCCGTTGATCATCTCCTGCAGTACCCGGGCGCGACCGCGGGTGGAGTCCTTCTCCTCCCGAGTCGCCAGGTACGACGGGCACATCACCCCGCTGGTGCCGGTGGTGTCCGCGCGGCACTTACCGACGCCCGTGCACCGGTGCACGGCCTGACTGAAGTCGCCGCCGTCCTCGGCGTAGGCCATCGCGAGCAGCGTCCGAGACGTCGCGGACGGGACACGAAGATCCGCATCGAGCGGTCGAGGATCCACGAGCACACCGGGATTGAGGATGCCGTCGGGATCGAACGCATGCTTGACGGCACCGAACAACGCGAGTGCGTCCGCCGAGTACATCAGGGGCAAGAGCTCACTGCGCGCACGGCCGTCGCCGTGCTCACCGGACAACGACCCGCCGTACCGCGCCACCAGCGTGGCGGCATCGACGAGGAACCGGCGGAACACCCCTGTCCCACCGGGCTTGTCGAGTGGCAGGTCGATGCGCACGTGCAGGCACCCGTCACCGAAGTGCCCGTACGGCAGCCCGGTCACCCCGTACTGCGTCATGAGGTCGTCGAAGTCGCGCAGGTATCGGCCGAGCGAGGCCGGCGGTACCGCCGCGTCCTCCCACCCGGCGTGTGCCGGCAACCCCGCGGGACTGCGCCCCGCGAGTCCGGCTCCGTCTGCTCGGATCTGCCACAGCCGAGCGGTGCGTTCCGCGTCGGTGACCACCAGGGAGTCGACCGCTCCGCAGCCGCGTGCGACCGCGTCGGCTCGGTCCATGGCCTGCTCGCGGGTATCGCCGACGACCTCGACGAACAACCACGCGGCGCCGCCGGGAAGCGGCGGAACCGCATGGGGTCCGCGGCGTTCGCGGACGACGTCGACGATGCGCGAATCGATGCCCTCGCACGCCGTGGGCGCGAACGTCAGGACGGTGGGCGCGGCGTCACCGGCGGTGGCGATGTCCGGGTACCCGAGAACGACGAGGATGCGGAACGCCGGCTCCGTCACAAGGTCGACGGTGGCGCGCGTGGTGACCGCGAGCGTGCCCTCGCTGCCCACCAGCATCCGGCGGACGTCGAAACGGTTCTCCGGCAACAGGTTCTCCAGCGCGTAGCCGGAGACCTGGCGGCCGAACATGCCGAATTCCGTTCGGACGGTTCCGAGTCCGCCGGCGACGATCTGCCGCAGCGCATCGAGAGTCGGAGACGTGGTGTCCCTCGGCAGGTGCAGCTGCTCCCCGCTGCCCGTCACCACGTCGAGCGCGGAGACGTTGTCGGAGGTCCGGCCGTAGCCGAGAGTGCGCGAGCCGCACGCGTTGTTCCCGATCATGCCGCCGACGGTGCAGCGCGTGAAGGTGGACGGGTCGGGACCGAACCGGAGCCCGTGCTGCGCCGCTGCCTTCTGCACCACCGACTGCACGGCGCCGGGTTCGACAGTCGCGGTGCGCGCCTCGGGGTCGACGTGGAGCACCCGGTTCAGGTGCCGACTGACGTCGAGCACAACCCCGGTACCCACCGCGTTGCCGGCCACGGACGTGCCGCCGCCGCGCATGGTCAGCGGAACCCCGGTCTCGCGGCACATCGCGACGGCCGCCGCGATGTCCTCGGTGCGACGGGGCCGCGCGACGACGAGCGGGTGCACGCGGTAGAGCGACGCGTCGGACGAATAGGCGGCGCGGGTCGTGCCGTCGGTGAGCACGTCGTCGAGGCCCGCGCGGCGCAGTGCGCGGGCGCAGTCCTCGGCGGAGATCACCGTGTCGACGCTACCGGGCCGGGTGGGCGGGGGTGTGGGGTTGGCGGGGGCGAACGGGTGCGGGCGGGCGGGTGCGGGTGGGTGGGGGGCGGGTGGGTGGCGGGCGGGTGCCGGCGCGCACTGCGCGGCAGTACGCGCTGGACGTGGCCTGCGCACGGTGCTGGGCGGTGAGCGGATGGTGGTGCTCGCTTGTCCGCGCACGCTCCGGTCGGGTGCGCCGGTTGTGGTGAGCGGGGGTGCTGACGGTCGCGCGGATCGGCGCGTCGGTCGGCGCCGCAGACGCGCACCGTGCAGCAGTACGCGCAAGTCCGTGGCCTGCGCGCAGTGCTGGGAGCTGCGCGGCCAGCGGTCGCGGCGGATCCGAGCACCGTTCGGACACCCGCGCAGGTTGGACCGCGCGCGGCTGACCAGAACCCGCGCGGATCGGCATGGGAACCGCCGGGCCGCTGACCGCGTCCAAGTTCGAGTGCGATGGATTCGAGGTGGGGTGGCCGTGGCTGCGCTCGTGTTCTGCGGCGCCTGCTCCCCCGGCGTCTCGGGCGAACCCGTCGCGGAGCTGTGGGACCCGTGCACCATTCCGAGTGACGCCGTGGCGGCTGCGGGCGTGAACGCGGAGATCGTCGACTCGGGTCAGTTCGATCAGGGAAACAGTCAGTGGCGGTACTGCTCGTTCCGGCAGGACTGGTTCGTCCTGACCATCTCGTCGACGACCACAGCGATATCAGAGTTCCGCGGAGACAGCCGATCCGTGAACCCAGAGGATATAGATATAGGCGGGCGCCCAGCGCTCAGCTTCCAGCAACTTCCGGGAACTCTCGACGAGGCCTGCCACATTGCGTACGCATCGACCGCAGGGGCAATTGAGTTCGCCGTGAGAAACGCGGGTGATCCATCAACTGTCGGCGACTACTGCGCAGAAGCCAGGCGCATTTCAGGCGCTCTCGAGAGCGCGACACCACCATGACGGGGGCACCGTGACAGGGTTGAACGAGCTCGAAATAACCACGGAGGCCGCGGAGCGATGTGCCCGTGCGTGCGCAGAATTCGCCGAAGGCATCACCGCCGTGAGGTCGACCATCCAAGTGCAGGACTTCGCACAGGGCTTCGGCACCCTCCCCTCCGGCCAGGCGCTGGCGCGCAAGTACTCCGAGCTCGCGGTGGGTGGGCCGGGGTCTTTGTCGACCTTGCTTCAGGCGCACATCGCGATCGCGTCGTCGCTCGCCGACACCTTCACCGAGATGGGTCGGAACTACGAGTCCACCGAAAGCGAAGCGGCACAACGCATCACGCCGAAGTAGCCGTCACTTCAGCGCATCGAGATCCGTCTTCAACAGCATCACGTTGTAGTCGGACCAGCGCGAGGCAGTGAAGTACAGGTCACGCCCACTCGACTTCGGGTGGATGTACGGGGCGTAGACGCCGCCGATGGTCTCCGCCCGCCCGAGCAGAGTTGTCATCGGGCTCCACGGTCCCTGCGGATCCGTGGCGGTGCGGGCGACGATGGAGCCCTGGTTCTCATCGCCGTAGAGCATCACGTACTTCTTCAGGTACGCGTTCCACGAGACGCTGAGCTCGCCGACCGGTTCGTCGACGACCTTCTTCGAATCGGCGACATCGGTCGACCACGGGCGCGCGACATCACCGGTGGAATACTCGTACTTCGTCAGATCGAGGATGTCCGCCGGTTGCACACGGGCGAGAAAGGCTGCACCGAAACGGCCGTTGGGCGTTCCGAACTGGTACAGCCAGCCGTCGGGACCCTTGGCGTATGCGTTCATCTGGAATCGGCCGTTGGCCTCGTTGACCTGAGCGACACCGGGAATCGTGACGCCCTTGTTGACGCGAATGGTCGTCGGGTCCGTCGTCCAGCTCTGCCCGTTGTCCCTCGACGTCGCGATGGCCGAGAAGTTGGTGACCCACCGGCCGGGCGCTCCCCAACTCTGCACGGACATGTAGTTCAGGTACTGCACACCGTCGATGGCGATGGCAGCTGTCGGGATGGTGGTCACCTCGATCTCCGGCAACCGCAGCGTCGGGACGATCTGCTCGGCGTACCGAGGCGTCGCCGGCAGGACGATGGAGCCGGACGCACTGTCGCCGGGCACGGCGTCGGGAACGGTGATGCCGTCGGAGAGGTTGTCGTCGCTGGACCGCAGCAGCAGGTTGTTGCGCCACTGCTGCCCGTTCACCGAGCAGTTGCCGAAGGAGTCACCGAACGCCATGAGCGTCTGGCCTGCGCCGTTGTCCCAGCTGATGCCGAGATCGGTACCCGAGATGCCGAAACGGTCGTACGTGTTGTTGGCGCTGAGAGGTCCGGTCACCCACCCCACGGACTGTGTGTTCCCACTGCGGATCGGGGCGAGCGGCTGCTGAGTCCCGCGCGGGTTGCTGCCCCCGCCGCCACTCGATCCGCTGCTACCGAAGAAGCTGCCCAGCAGTGACGAGCCGGGGCCACCGAGACCACCGCACGGTTCCGCGGACGCGACCGGTGCCGACAGCACACCCAGACCGCTGGCCACCAACGTCAGCGCGGCCCCCACCGCGATCTGCCGACTTCGTGCTCGCATACTCCGACCCCCACCGATCGACTGTGTGACTCATGTGACTGATGTGGTGAGTGTTACCGAAAAGTGGGCACGCCGCAACAAAAGCACGTGTCGGTACTTGACAAATGAGAATTACACGGTGGGTATTTCAGCCACACAATGAGGGCGGCCGGTGCGCCCCCGACGGACGCACCGGCCACGAGGCCCACGTCGGTCCGCGGACTCCAGTCCAGTGTGCCCCTCGGACCGGGCGGTATGCCGAGTCCTGAGTCACAAGCGTTTCGCGTGCACGCTGTCGAGCACCAGGAGAGCCGCACCCTGCACGACGACTGCGGCACCGTGCCCGGAGGACTGCTGCGGCGTCACCCTCCCGCCGAAGGTGGGCCGGTGGTACAGGAGATGTGCACCCAGGGCGACATAGACGACGTCGAGTCCAGTGTTGATCCACAAGGTCTTCCGCAGCTTGTCGGCCGCAACCTCGGTGGACCGGGCCGCCCCGATCCCGGCGATGGCGAGATCGATGGCGCCCCAGCCCGCGGTCTGGATGCCGAAAGCACGGACCGCGGGAGAGCCGCCACCCAACGCTGCGGCGGCGCCGACCGCGACACTGCCGCCGCCCCACCAGAGAAGCCGTCGACCGAGATCCTTCGCGACACTGTGTGCTGACGTCATGGACACCAGTGTGCCCACTCGAGCGGTCAGACGATGCCGGTCTCGTGCAGGGTGCGCACCTCGTCGTCGCTGAGACCGAGCTCGGCGAGCACGGTGTCGGTGTCCGCGCCGTGCGGACGTCCGGTGTGGCGGATGCTGCCAGGGCTCTCCCCCATGCGCCACATGACGTTCTGCATGCGCACCGGCCCGAGAGCGTCGTCCTCGACTGTGGTGACCATCTCGATGGCGTTGACCTGCGGATCGTCGAGCAGCTCGCTCGGCTTGTAGACGGGTGCGACCGCCGCGCCGGCCTCCTCGAAGGCCGCGATCACCTCGTCGCGCGTGCGCTCGGCGATCCACCCACCGACGTATCCGTCGAGCAGGTCGGCGTGGGCCGCGCGCTGACGACCCGTGGCGAACCACGGCTCGTCGAGAACCTCGGGGTGACCGACGAGGCGGAGAACGCGCTCGGCGATGGAGTTGGCACTGGTGGAGATCGCCAGCCAGTGCTCGTCCTTGGTCCGATAGAGATTGCGGGGCGCGTTGTTGCTCGACCGGTTACCGGTGCGCTCCTGGTCGATGCCCAACTGGTCGGCGTAGATGATGCCGGGCCCGACCGCCGTCATGATGGGGCTCAGCAGATCGAGATCGATCTGCTGACCTCTACCCGTCTTCGTCCGGTGCAGCAGGGCCATCGAGACCGCCGACGATCCCGCGATGCCGGCCAGCGAATCCGCCAGACCGAAGGCGGGAAGCGTCGGCGGTCCGTCGGCCGAGCCGGTGAGGTGGGCGAACCCGCTCATCGACTCGACCAGAGTGCCGAACGCCGGCCTCGTCGAGTAGGGCCCGGTCTGGCCGAAACCGGTGACACGCAACAGGATCAGACCCGGATTGATCTCGGACAGCACGTCGTAGCCGAGGCCCCACTTCTCGAGGGTGCCCGGCCGGAAGTTCTCCACCACCACGTCGGCATCCGCGACGAGCTTGCGGAAGACGTCGGCCCCCTCGGGCTTGCCGAGGTTCAGCGTCATGCCGCGCTTGTTGCGGCTGACCATGGTCCACCACAGCGGGTGGCCGTCCTTGTCCAGACCGTGCCCACGCATCCCGTCCGGCTTGGTGGGGTGCTCGATCTTGACGACGTCGGCACCGAAGTCGCCGAGGATCTGGGCGACCAGCGGACCGGCGAGGATCGTCGACGCGTCGAGAACGCGAATCCCCTCCAGGGGCCCGGTCACTTGTAGGGCCTGTGCAGGTAGCGGCCGGTCGGCTCCCCCGCGACAGCGCCGTTGTCGAGTACGCGGTGGCCACGCACGAACGTGTCGGTGACCTTCGCGCCGAGCTCGAAGCCCTCGAAGGGGGTGTACTCCTGCGTGGACTCCGAATCCTCGGGACGCACCGTCCACGTGTGATCGGGATCGACCAGTGCCAGGTCGGCGTCCATTCCGACGGCGATCTCGCCCTTGCCCGGAAGTCCGTAGCGGCGAGCGGGATTGAGCGACGTCAGCTCCGCGATGCGACGCCAGCTGAGTCCGCGCTTGCGGCCCTCGCTGACCAGTCCCGGCAGCAGGTACTCGGCGCCGCCGAATCCCGACTTGGCCGCGAAGATGTCGCCGCGGTCCTCGGCGAACTTCTTCTCGTCCTTGCAGCACGCGTGATCGCTGACCACCCAGTCGATGTCGCCTCCGAGCAGGTGCTCCCACAGGGCCTCGACGTCGTCGCGCGGGCGCAGCGGCGGGTTGACCTTGCCGCCCAGTCCGTAGGCGGTGTCGATGTCGGCGAGCAGGTGACCGATGGTCACCTCGCGACGGAAGTTGACGTGCGGGAACGCCTTCGCCATCCGCATGGCGGCAGTGAGGGCCTTGCGGGAGGAGAGGTGCAGCAGGTTGATGTTGGGCAGCTGCGTCTCGTCGGCGAGGAACGACGCGATGGTGACCGCGAGCCCCTCGGAGTGCGGCGGACGCGAGGCGCTGTACGCCGCGAGGCCGGTGAGCGTTCCCTCCTCCTCGACGAGCTTGGTGTAGGCGCTCATGATCTCGGCGGTCTCGCAGTGCAGCGAGAGCGAGATGTGATCGGCCTTGTCACCGAGCTGCTCCCGTGCGGCCTGGATGCCGCGCATGACGAACTCGAAGTGTGCGAGGTCGTAGCGCTCGCCCTCCGGCGTCATGAGGAATTCGCTCTGGTCGGTCGAGCGCCCGTGCAGCCCGTGGCTGCCGTAGAACATGAAGATCTTGAACGACGTCACACCGTGATCGGTGATGAGCGAGGGGATCTCGGCGATGTGCTCCTTCGACATCGGCGCGAGGTGGTACGCGTAGTCGACGAACGGCTTGCCCTCGGTGGCCTCGAGCACCGTCGGGAACACATCGGCGTACGAACCACCGGTGTTCATGTAGTACTGACCGGTGCGCATGTAGGACAGCGAGGTGGTGACACCGCCCTGCACGCAGGCCCTGGACTCGGTGTAGGCGTCCTCACCCAGCGGGTTGTAGATGCCCCAGTGTTGGTGCGCGTCCACCACTCCGGGGAATGCGACCTTGCCGGCGGCGTCGACGACGGTGTCGGCGCTCGACGGATCGATCCCCGCCTCGATGCGGGTGAACTTCCCGTCCTCGATCAGCAGGTCGAGGAATTCGCCGTCCTCGGGATGATCGGCGCCCGGACGTACGACTCGGGCATTGGTGATCAGAAGCTTCGTCATGACAATCCTTCTCTAGTGATGAGTACCGGCCACGACATCTGCGGCCAGATAAGCGAGTCCGAGTGCGGGCAGCAATCCGTTGCCGGCGAGGTACCCCGCGGCGCCGTGGCCCGAGATGCCCATCGCAGCGCCGCCGGAGGCGAACAGTCCCTCGATCGCGGTGCCGTCGGGTCGCAGGACCCGAGCGTTCCCGTCGACGACGAGGCCGCCCTGGGTGTGGAACAGCGCGGGGACGATGCGGATCGCCGCGTACGGCCCGGTGAGCTCGTGCTCGAACGAGGTGCGCCCGTGCGGGTCCGACTCCTCACTCCGTGCGTACCTCTCGACGGTCGCGAGTTCGTCGACGACGGCATCGGCGGGGAGCCCCATCGGGTCGGCCAGCTCGGCCGGCGTGTCCGCCCACACGACGGCGCCCGAATCGACCGTCTGACGAAAGTCGGTGAACGACAGACACTTGTCGTGGATGTCGCGGTCGATGACGATGACGCCCTCGGACTCCGGGCGGGCCGCGAGATGGGCGGCGTACTCGGAGTAGCCCGTCGTCTCGTCACCGAAGCGTCGTCCCGTGAGGTCGAGGACGACGCCCCCGTGCATGACGGTGGCCCACCCGACCAGGGTCGACGCCTTCTTCGACAGCGCCGCATGCCCCTGGTACGCATCGAGATACGCGGTCGCGGCGCCGAGACGGCCACCGATGGTGAGCGCGTCTCCGCGGGAGTGCTCGCTGCCGTGGTAGCGAGCC
This sequence comes from Rhodococcus sp. NBC_00294, assembly GCF_036163995.1. Classification (NCBI taxonomy): domain Bacteria; kingdom Bacillati; phylum Actinomycetota; class Actinomycetes; order Mycobacteriales; family Nocardiaceae; genus Rhodococcus; species Rhodococcus sp. NBC_00294. Next base: position 1,835,217 of record NZ_CP108043.1, on the reverse strand, counting down.
TGCGCGATCTCGGGGACGTGGGTGGCGACCCGCTCGTGGTCGCCGCCGTACCCGTTGGTGGCCAACAGCACCGCGTCGGTGGGGATCGTCTCGGTCGACCCGTCCGGGAGCGTGATCACCGCGGCGGTGACGCGACCGTCGTCGACGCGGACGTCGGTCAGCCGGGCCGGTGCCAGAACGTCGATGCGCGGCTCCGCCGTCACCGCGCGCACCAGGTGCTCGAGCAACACGCTTCCGTGCCGACCCTCGACGGTGTGGCAGCGCAGTGCCGAGTGACCGGGGTAGGCGAAATCGGTGACCAGCGACAACGGCACCTCGAGGTGATCCGCCATCCATTCGACGAGTGGCGCGCTCACGCGGGCGAGGGCTCCGGCGAGTTCTGCGTCGGCCGTGCCCTTCGTCTTGCGGAGCACGTCCTCGACGAACGTCTCCGGGGAGTCCTCGATGCCCGCCTCACGCTGCCAGCGAGACCCCGCACCGGGGATCATGGCCGTCGACATCGCAGTGTTGTTGCCGCGCTTGAAGTGGTCGCTGGCCTCGACGACCAGCACGTCGAGTCCGTGCTCGGCGGCACGCAGCGCGGCGATCAGTCCGCCGCCGGCGCCGGCGACGATCAGATCGGGTCCGTCCGCGCTCACGATGCCGGCTCCAGCTCGTCGCGCAGTGCGAGCAGGCGCAGGGCGGTGGCCGTGGGATCCACGACCAGCGGTGTGGTTCGCGGCCCGGTGAGATCGACCGCCGAGCACGCGTTGATGGCCACCGAACACGTCAGCGCACGAGCGTGGACGGTGACCGCATCGGCCCAGGCCCGCGAGTCCGCGATGTCGTCGAACGACAGGTCCATGACGACGGTCGGCTCGGCGGGGATGCCGTAACCCGCCACGCGGCGGTCGAGTTCGGCAGCGATGGCGGCATTGCGGGCGAGGGCGCCGAGGCGGTGGCCCTGCGAGGCGTAGAACGACGCGGTGAGTCGCGTCAGTCCGTACAGGGGACGCTCGAACCTGTCCGCCTCCTCCGCACACGGATCGAGCACGCAGTCGGGCAGGTACCCGTCGAACTCGTCCGGATCGGACGCGCGGAAGGCGGCGGCCAGTGCCACTTCGGACGCTCGGACGTCGGCCTCGGTGTCCAGCGCGCGCGGAGCATCGGGACCGATATTGCGCAGGACGACTGACACGCCCACCGGGCTCAGTGCGTCGTACCGCTCCTGACGTCGCCGGAACTCGGCGAAGTCGACATGGATGGGGGTGTATGCGAGCAATCGCACGAAGAAACTCCTGACGAGAGGTGCGGCATCAGATGCCGAGGTACGCAGCCTTGACGCGATCGTCGTGGGCGAGCTCGGCTCCCGTACCGGTGAGCACGATGGATCCGCTGTCGATGACGTAGGCGCGGTCGGAGATCGCGAGTGCCTGTGCGGCGTTCTGCTCGACGATCAGCACGGTCACCCCGGTCTCGCGGATCCGCACGATGGCCTCGAGGACTTCGGCGGCGAGCTTCGGCGCCAGGCCGACGGACGGTTCGTCGAGCGTGAGCACACGCGGCTTCGACATCATGGCGCGGCCGATGGCCAGCATCTGCTGCTGACCGCCGGACATGGTGTCCGCGCGCTGGGTCCGCCGCTCGGCGAGAATGGGGAACAGATCGAAGACGCGGTCGAGCGACTCCTTCGTGGACCCGCGCTTCTGGGTGTACGCGCCCATCTCCAGGTTCTCGGAGACCGGCAGCGAACCGAAGAGTGCGCGGTCCTGGGCGACGTGCACCAGTCCCGACCGGACGATGCGATCGGCGCGGTTGCCACTGATGTCGTTGCCGTCCAACATGATGCGGCCCTTGCTGGGCGTGACCAGACCCGACAGGGCGCGCAGCGTCGTGGTCTTGCCGGCGCCGTTGGCTCCGATGAGAGAGACGATCTCGTCCTTCTCCAGATGCATCGTGACACCGTGCAGGATCTCCAGTCGCCGGTAGCCGGCGTGCAGATCGTCGATCTCGAGCATCATGCGGTCTCCTCACCCAGATAGGCCTCGACGACGCGGTGGTCCTCGATGACGGTGCGCGGATCCCCCGCTGTGAGGACCGCGCCCTCGTGCATGACGACCAGACGCTCGGACAACGCCATGACCGCGGCCATGATGTGTTCGACGAACAGGACGGTCTGCCCGCCGCTGTGCAGGGAGCGCAGCAGCTCGATCATCGGCGCACGTTCCGCCGGAACGAGTCCCGCGAGCACCTCGTCGAGCAGGACCACCCGCGGTTCCATGGCAAGAGCGCGGGCCAGCTCCAGGCGCTTGAGTCCGGCCGTCGACATCGTCGACACAGTCCCGCCCACCTGGTCGGAGAGCTGCACCCGGTCGAGCACCTCGAGAGCGTGCCGACGCGCGTCCTTCCGCGACTTACGCTTGGACAGTGCGGCGATGGTGACGTTCTCGAGAACGGACATCGACTCGAACGGCCGCATCAACTGGAACGTACGCACCAACCCAGCGCGCGCGATGCGGTCCGCGGGCCACCCCGTGATGTCGGTGCCGTCGAAGATCACGCGACCCGACGTCGGCGGCTGCTCGCCGGCCAACAGCGAGAACAGGGTGGTCTTGCCGGCGCCGTTGGGGCCGATGATGCCGAGAAACTGCTCGTCCGGGACGTCGATGCTGACGTCGCGCACCGCGTGGATGCCCGAGAACGACTTGCTGAGATTCTCGATACTGAGGACGCTCACTTGCGCCACCTCTCGCGAATCGTGCCGAAGATCCCCTTGGGCAGGAAGATCACGATCAGGATGAGAATCACCGAGTAGACCGCCACGTCGAGTCCGATGGATCCCTGGAGGAACTCGAGGAACGCGGGCGGGTTGCGCAGCAGCTCGTTGATGAGCTCCGACAGCGGCCCGATGACCGCGGCGCCGAGCACCGGTCCCCAGATGGTCCCGATGCCGCCGATGACGGCAGGGACGATGGCCTCGACGGACACCGCGGATCCGAATGCCTGCTCGGGGCCCACGAAGAAGTAGTACTGCACGTAGTACACGCCTGCCACGGCCGTGAGGGCGCAGCTCGCCGCGACCGCGATGAGCCGGTACTTCATCGTGTCGATGCCGAGAGAGGCTGCCGCGGTGGCGTCGTCACGGATCGCCTGCACGTACTGCCCCGGCCGGGACCGGACGTAGAAGATGGTGCCCAGCACCGCGAGCGCCAGGATCACCAACGGGATCCACAGGTAGTTGGCACTGCCCTTCTCGAACTGCAGCATCCACCACGAATCACGCGGCAGGATCGGCACGTTGAAGCCCTCGGTCTTGTTGAAGACCTCGAGATTCTGCACGAGCAGCAGGAACATCTGCGCGAAGGCGAACGTCGCCAGGGCGAAGTACGACCCGGCCAGCCGGTAGCGCAAGCACAGGTAGGCAATGGTGGTGCCCACCGCGGCGGACACCACGGCGCCGACGAGCATGGAGATCCACGGCGAGATGCCGTGCTCCACCAGCAGATACGCACCGGTGTACGCGCCGATGCCGAAGAACGCCGCGTGACCGAAGCTGAACATGCCGCCGAAGCCGCTCATGAGGTTCCAGCCGACGGCCATGATCGCGAAGATCAACGTCCGGACCGCGACCGTCTGCGCCTGCTCGCCGAGCACGAGCGGGAACGCGGCGACGACCACGAATCCGATTACGAGCGTGAGCAACTGGCGTCGCAGCCAGGAGTCCTTCAGCCGCGTGTCGGACGCGGAGTCCGTCGAGACATCCGTCGTGGTGGTCATCGGCGTCCTCCGTACAGACCTTCGGGCTTGAGAAAGAGCACCATGACGAACACGGCGAAGACGAGGATCAGCGATCCGGTACCGGGGAGGTACAGGGCGCCGACCGTCTGGACCAGACCGATGACGATGCCGCCGACCATGGCTCCGACGACACTGCCGAGACCGCCCAGCACCACGATGACGAAGGCGAGAATCGTGAACTGCTCGCCCACCGACGGGGTGAGAGACGTGAACGGTGTCATCAGTCCGCCGGCGACGGCCACGCAAGCCGCGCCGATACCGAACGTCAGCGCGTAGACGCGGCCGATGTCGACTCCGACGAGCTTGGCGCCCTCCGAGTTCGACGCCACCGCGCGGATCGACAACCCGAGGCGCGTGCGTTCGAGCACCGACTTCAGCGCGATGGCCACGACCGCGGCACCGACGAACGCGAGCACCCGAGGCCAGGCCGCGACGGTGCCGAGTATCGAGATCGATCCGTCCACGGGCGCCTCGACCGACTTGGGCCGACCACCGAAGACCATGAGGAGCACGTTGATGATGAGCAACGACAACCCGAGTGTCACCAGTAGCGGACCCTCGTGACTCCCGCCGATGGTGAGCTTGGTGAGCAGGGTGGCCTGCACGATCATGCCGAACACGAACATGACGGGAACCGCGAGAAGCGTTGCCACGTAGACGGGCAACCCTGCCGTCGACAGCGCGTACACGATGTACATCGCCAGGGTGAGCATCGCGCCCTGGGCGAAGTTCACGATGCCGAGCACACCGAAGATGAGTGTCAGGCCGACCGAGATCAGCGCGTAGACCCCGCCGAGCAGCAGACCGGACACGATGGCCTGGCCGACCAGACCCTGGTCCTTGCCGCCGACGAAGAAGATGACGGCGAGGATCACCACGAGCGCTCCCCCGACGGCGACGCCGGGATTCACGGCGCGCCGGGTCTTCTCCGTGGCCGCGCTCTCGGCGACGACCGTCACCGGCCCGCTCCCGCGGGGAACTCGATGGCCTCGGTGGCGAACTCGTCCGGGAAGACCTGGGTGACCTGGCCGTCGCGCACCTGCATCACGATGACCGTCGCGTTGGAGTTCTGACCGGTCTCGTCGAACTGGATGGGACCGGAGAAGGCGAGCAGCGGGTCGTCGATGGTGACCCCGGAGATGGCCTCGCGCAACGCTTCCGGATCCGCGTCGGCGCCGTCCTCGAGTCCGGCCGCGATGACCTCGACGGCCTGGTACGACAGCATCGCCGCCGTCTCCATCGGACGGCCGTACTTCTCCTCGAAGCGCGAGCGAATGTCGTTGACTCGATCGCTGGTGGCATCGAAGTGGTAGTTGGCGGACAGCACACCCTCACCGGCGGTGCCGGCGGCAGACGGGAAGGAACTGTCGTCGAAGGCGCCGTTGGCGATGCCGTAGACACCCTTGACGTCGACATTCAACTGCTCGACGGCCTTCGCGATCAGCAGACCGTCCGGGTAGTAGCCCGTCGCGACGATGACGTCGGGGTTGGAGACCGCGGCCTCGCGCACCTGCGTCGTGGCGTCGGAGAAGTTGGTGGCCGGGTACGTGATCTCCTGCACCGAGGAGATGCCCTGGTTCGCGGCCTCCTTCTCGAAGGCGTCGAACACGCTGTCACCGAACGAGCCCTCGATGTGCAGGTACGACACGCGATCGATCGGCTGGCCGGTCTGCTCCTCGATGGCCGCGAGCGCCTTGGCGCCGTCGGTACCCATGCTGGAGGCGTTCGGCTGGATACGGAACGCGTACTGGTAACCCTGGTCGAGGATCTTGTCGTCGACCGCGACGTCGATGACCAGCGGCACTCGCGAGCGCTCGGCGACCGATGCGACGTTCTGCGTCACGTCACTCTGATAGGTGCCCACCAGGGCGACCGCGCCGTCGTCGATCAGACGCTGCGCCTCACTCTGGCCGACCTCCGCCTTGCCCTGGCTGTCACCGGTGACGAGTTCCAGTGGACGCCCCTCGAGCGAGGAGATGCCGCCGGCACCGTTGATGTCCTCGACGGCCAGTGCGGCACCGTCGTTCATCAGTCCACCGACACCGGCCAGCGCACCGGTGGTGGGGTGCACGGATCCGATCTTGATGGGACCCGAACCGTCCGATCCGGACGAGGATCCACACGCAGCCGTGCCCAGAAGGGCCACTGCGGCGAGCACGCCTACGACTTTTCTCATGATTGGATCTGCCTTCCGCGCCGATCGAGGCGCCGAGTCTCGGGAAACCGTGTGACCGAAGGACACGGCCTGTGTTCCGCTCAGCGCACCACTTAGTGGGTGGCTATTCCCTGCAGTACTGAGTATTACACGCATCACTGGGTCAGAACAGGCTCTTTGATGACTTTCTTGTTACGGGTATGGTTCGCTCAGCGGAACGCGCCGAAGCCGCGCACGTACTCAGCGAATGTGGAAGGTTGGCCCCATGGCCGCAACTACCAGCTCGACCGGCACCGACTCCGCGTCGACGGGAACCGAATCGGCGGATCGGGTGGCCGACGTCCTGCTGTCCTTCGCGCAGTCCGACCGGGCACTGGGTGTCACGGAGCTCGCGCGCCGCCTGGACCTGAGCAAGGCTGTGGTGCACCGGATCCTGCAGTCCCTGGCATCGCGCTCGATCGTGCAGCCGGTGGCGGGCGAGTCCACCTACTCCCTCGGCCCGGCGGCCATCGGACTCGGTACGAAGGCATGGAGCCAGCTCGACGTCCGTTCCATCGCCGCTCCCATCCTGCGCCGACTACGTGCGCAGACCCTCGAGACGGCGACGTTGTCCGTCCTGGTGGGGCATCGGCGGGTCTACCTGGACCAGTACGAGAGCCCGCAGGAGGTGAAGATGGTGGTGGAGATCGGCCCGCAGTACCCGCTGCACTCCGGCGCCTCGAGCCGCGCCATCCTCGCGTTCCTTCCGCCGCACTACGCGCACGAGGCCTTCGAGGAGCTGCGGGGCAGCACTCCGGACGCCGACGAGACGACGTTCCTGGCCCGGCTCCAGGAGATCAGGGACACCGGCTACGGGACCTCCATCAACGAGCGCAACACCGGCGCCGCCTCCATCGCCGCCCCGTTCTTCGACGCGGCCGGCCACGTGCTCGGCTCGGTCAGCTCCTCCGGACCGGCCTTCCGCTACTCCTCCACCGCCGACGACGATCACGTGGCGCACGCCGGTCAGGTGCTGGCCGCCGCGCGCGCGATTACGCAGAGCCTCGAAGCGCGGGCCGCCCGATGACCCGCCGCATGCCGCGCTCGTTCCTCTACGTGCCGGCCGTGAAGCCCGCCTTGTTCGACAAGGCCGTCTCGGGACCGGCCGACGCCGTCATCCTCGACCTCGAGGACGCGGTCCCACTCGCGCAGAAGAACACGGCGAGAACCGATGTCGCGCAGTGGCTGGACCGTCCGCGCGACGGTGGAGCGCAGGTGTGGGTTCGCGTGACACCCGAGTTCCTCGCCGAGGACCTCGCCGCGGCGGCGCGACCCGGCGTCACCGGGATCATCGTGGCCAAGTGCGGGGCGGCCTCCCTCGCGGAGGCGGACGAGCGACTCGGAGACGCGGACATCGCGATGGTGGGTCTGGTGGAGACCGCGGCCGCCCTGCGCGGCCTGACCGACCTGGCGAGCAGCTCCCGACTGGTGACCGTCGGCATCGGCGAGGTGGACCTGCTGGCCGATCTGCGGATCACCCGCGCGGCGGACACCGAGCACGTGGTCGACGCCATCCGCGCGGACATCGTGATCGGCTGCGCAGCAGCGGGTCTGGAGGCACCGATCGCACCTACCTCAACCGAGTTCCGCGACCTCGACGCGTTCGTCACCACCACCGCGCACTTCGTGCACATGGGCTTCCGCTCTCGCACCGCGGTACATCCCGGCCAGGTGCCCGTGATCAACGATGCCCTGACACCGGCCGCGGACGACGTGCGCCGGGCGGAGCGCCTCGTCGACCTGTTCGACCGGGCGGCCGGCGGACCCACGGTCGACGACGACGGACGCTTCGTCGACGAGGCCGTGGTCCGCGGCGCCCGGGAGATCCTGGCCCGCGTCCGACTCTAATTCCCCAGTGTGCGAATCGAATCGAACAGCATGCCCGGGTCCTCGAGGTCGGCGAGGCCGGCGCACTGCGCTGCGAAGGCGTCGGCTGCCTGCACGCTCAGCAGACCGCCGACGTTGGCCGTGAACTTCGCTCGGACGTCCTCGAACGACAACGGCCGTTCCGGGCCGCCGCGCGTGGTCAGCACCTCTTCGACGACGGTGGTGCCGTCGGTGAGATGCACTGTGAGAACGGCCGGGAACTGGTGCGGAAAGATGGCGTTGCACTGCGCGTCCGGGACGACGTCGACGCGCGCCATGATGTCGCGACGCTCCGTCGACGTGGCCTTCTCGTCGGTGTAGTCGTCCAGTACCGCACCGAGTCCACCGCCACCGAGTATGCCCACCGCCACCGCGTAGGGTCCGCTGAACTGAGCCATGTACCCGGTCTGCGGTGTGCGCTTGACCTCGATGGGTTCGCCGATGGTCCGGAGGTTGGCAGCGGGGACACCGAGGACGAACCGCTCGACGTCCGCGGGCGTGATGCCCCGACTCCGCAACGCGGCCGCCGCGTCGAGAGCCGCGTGCGTGAAGTGGTTGGCCGGGTAGGGCTTCACGAAGAGACCCGGCGCGGCCCAGGTGCTGCCCAGGCCGTCGGTGATCTCGGCGGCGCGCCCGCTCTGGTGCAACCACGCCTGAAAGAATCCGAACCTGCCCTCGAGCACCGTCGGCGGTCCGGTGATGCCGTGCCGAGCGAGACCGGCCGCGGACACGCCGGAGTGCGCCGCCCACCCGCAGTGCATGCGCTTGACCGTGCCACCGGTGCGGTTCGCCTCGATGATGCCGGCCGCCATCGACGCCGCGATACCGAGCGTGTCGACGATGCCGTCGGCCGAGGCGCCGCCGATCACCGCGGCAGCGGCCGCACCGCCCATGGCTCCGCAGATGGACGTGGCGTGCTGCCCGTTCTCGAAGAACACCGAGTTCTTCGTCTCCGGATCGAAACCGGCCATGCCGAGGCGGACACACACCTCGAGGCCGATCGCAATGCCGCGCACCAGGTCCCGGCCGGAGGCACCGTGCTGCTGCGCCGCGGCGAGTGCGGCCGGTACCACCGACGCACTGGGGTGCAGCACCGAGGGCAGGTGGGTGTCGTCGAAATCGAGGGAGTGCGCGAGCACCCCGTTGACGAAGGCCGCGAGTGTCGGCGGGAGGTTCTCCTCCACTCCGACGGCCGAGGCGACGGCTCGACCGCCCTGCTCCCGCGCCCACGCGGTGGCCATCGCACTGGTGTCGAGTTCCGTGGCCGCGATCGCGATCCCGAGCGTGTCGAGGACGCGGAGCCCGATGCTGTCCACCACGTCGGCAGGCAGATCGTCGAACGAGTGCTCCACCGCGAACTCCGCCAGCGTGCGGGCGAGTGTGGACTCGGTCATGCCGACACCACCGCGAGGGGGCGCACCGGCGATCCCGTGGCGCCGAAGATGTTGAGCGGCACCAGGACGAAGGTGAACTCGTACGTCCGGGTGCGTGCGAGCTCCTCGAGATCGAGGGCCTCGATGATGTAGATGCCGCTCTCCACCAGCAGGACTCGATGAGCGGGGAGCAGCGCGTGGCCACCGCCCGGCGCGAGGCGCTCGAAGGCGATGGTGTCGGCGCCCGCGGCGTGCACCTCTCGGGACGCGAGCCACTGCGCCCCGGGCTCGCCGACACCGGGAACCCCGGACGGACCACCGACGTAGGGCTGACCCTCGTCGAACAACTGCGCCCACCCACTGCGGATCAGCACGACGTCGCCGGCCGACACCTCGACACCCTGGGCGACGCAGGCGGACTCGAGGTCGTCGACCGTGATCTCGTCACCGCCCTCGAGCCGCTCGATTCCGCGCACGGCCGGAATGTCGAGCAGGATGCCGCGGCGGATCATCGGCGCGATCGTGTGCACACCGAGCTCGACGTACTTGCCGCCGACACCGGCCTCGGCCGCGTCGACACCGCCGTGCATCTTCCCCTCGTGGGAGACGTGGGCGAGCGCGTCGATATGGGTGCCGACATGCGTTCCGGTGGTGATCATGTCGTTCGCGGCGCTGCCGCCGTCCGACCGGGTCATGTCGCCGTGCCGACGCGGAAGCGTGTGCCAGAACTGCGGGTGATTCGGCGACTGCGGCATACCGACCCGCAGCTGGCGTCCGAGATCGACCGTGCGTACACCGGCCGTGACGGCCTCGAGAAGTCTGTCCGACATGGCTCGATTCTCTCCTCTGGACTGGGTTCACGGTGCACGCTGTTCCGCTGAGCGGATCGACACCGGAGACACCGGGGTGCCTGACTGTTGTCGATGCCGACCCTAGCAGCCCTGATCACGTCCGGCAGATGTATTGACCAGCACGAGTGTCAGTCCTAGCGTTGTCGCATGACCGACTCGGCAACGTTCCTTTCAGCGGAACAGGTGCGACTACGCATCGACGATCTGGCGCGGTTCTGCGTGGACCTACCCGCGACCGGTACCGCGTACGAGAGTCGGATCCGCACCGTGCTGCTCGACCTTCTGGGTGTCACCCTGGCGGGAGCGCGGACACCGGAACTGACCGCGCTTCTCACGCGGTGGCGAACCGAACCGGGCACGACGGCCACCGTCGGTCGCGGCGCCCGCACCGGCGTGGAGACGGCGGCCTACCTGGACGCGATCGCCTCGTGCTGCCTCGAACTGGACGAGGGCAACAAGTACGCGGCGGGTCACCCTGCCGCCCATGTGCTTCCGGCCGCCGTCGCAGCGGCCCGCCTCGGCGCACAGCCGGTGTCGGGCGACCGGTTCGTCGCCGCCGTGGTGGCCGGTTACGAGGTGGCCACCCGCTTCGGTGCCGCATTGACCCGCGACCCGAAGTGGCACACCCACGGACACTGGGGAGCGACCGGCGCCGCCGCCGCCGCTGCCGTCGTGTGGGATCTCGACGCCGAGCGCACGGCGGCCGCGATCGACGCCTCGACCGCGCTCGTGCACGTCGCACCGTGGGCCGTGGTGCTCGCGGGCAACTTCGGCCGGAACCTGTGGATCGGCGGCGCCGTCCGTGCGGGACTCGACGCCGCGCGGTTGTCCTCGGCAGGACTGGTGCACAACAGCGGCGCGGCGGCGACGACTCTGGGGGACATCGTCGGCACTCTCGATGCCGACAAGCTCGCACCCGCGCCGGACGGCACGTTCGCCCTCGATCAGGGGTACGCGAAGCGCCATGCCAGCTGCTCGTACACCCACGCCGCCGTCGACATCGTGCAGGCTCTGCGCACGAACCTGGATATCGCCGACATCGCGAGCGTGCGCGTCCGCACCCACGCGCTGGCGGAACCCCTGTTCGGTCGGCACCCCTCGACGCGGCTCGGTGCGATGTTCTCGCTGCCGTTCGTCGTGTCCGCCGCGGTGGTGGCCGGAAGCATCGACGTGGAGACCCTGACGCCCGGCAGCGCGACCTTCCGTGCGGCGCAGGAGTTCAGCGCACGGGTGGACGTCGAGTCGTCGCCCTCGCTCACGGCGCTGCTGCCCGACCGACGCGCCGCGGAGGTCGACATCGTTCTCGTCTCCGGCGAGACCGTGTCGGCCGGTTCACCGGATCCGGTGGGCGACGTCGACCATTTCCCGTTGGACCACGCACAGATACTGGAGAAGATCGAACGGCTCGTCGGCGCGGAGGACGCCGGGCGGATCGATCGCGTGGTCACCGATGTCCTGCATTCTTCGGACGTGGTCCGAACTCTGACCGCACTGCCCTAAGCAGCGCGTTCCGGCGGAAACCGACCACCCTGTAACGTGCCGCGCGCCCCGCGCGACGTGTGGTGTGACCCGTTGCTGCCATTCACCTGAGGACCTGCATGACCGCGTATCCGCCGCCGTTCCAGCCGCCCCACATCGAGGCCCGCAAGAAGGGCAACAAGGGCAAGATCACGGCCGCTGTCGCCGCCTTCGTGGGCCTGTCCGTCGTCGGACTGGGGCTGATGCAGGAACCCGAACCCGTCGCCGCGAGCGCGGAGACCACTCTCACCACCACGTCGGCCGCACCGACCACCACTCCCCGCGCGACGACCACCACCCCGCGGCCGACCACCACCACGTCGACGACCACTGCCGTCACGATCACTCCCGAGACCGTCACCGTGTACGCACCGCCGCCCACCACGACGGTGCCGTACGTCGAGACCCCGTACGTTGAGGTGCCGGACGTCGACGTGCCGGACGTCGACCGCGCCTACGTCCCGGCGCCCGTGCCATTCGTCGCGCCGGTACCCGCACCGGCTCCGTACGTCGCGCCGGCCGTCGTTCCCGAGTCGTCCGGATCGACGTACTACACGAACTGCACCGCGGCTCGGAACGCCGGCGCAGCGCCCGTCCGCGTGGGCGACCCCGGCTACGGCTCGCACCTGGACCGCGACGGAGACGGCGTCGGGTGTGAGTGAGCTCAGCGCACGCTCTTGAGAACGGTCACCGCCGGCTTGGCCACCCCGTTCGAGCGGTAGACCCCGAAGTAGTTCTCCTTGTCGGGATTCACCGCGGTCATCGCGGCGCGGTCTGTGGTCTCGTAGAAGAAGATCGGCCCGGCCCACGAGTAGGACAGGCGGTTGTCGACGGCCTGTCGGTAGGCCGTCGCCTGTACCTGCTCGCTGACGCTCGGGTCGCCCGCAGTGGCGGCGCCGGCCTCGGTCATGACGATGAGCTTCCCGGCGTCGCCGTTCTCGGTCATGATCGTGCGCGCGCTCTTCTGGTAGATCGTGCCGTCGGGATTGGTGAAGTCGACGCTCATCTGCGACCACGCGTTCCAGTCGGCAGTGTCGTTCGGCAACGCGGGCGCGGTGTACGGGTGCCAGCCGACGGCGTCGAAGTACGGTCCGGCGCCGAGGTCGTACATCTGATCGAGGTAGGTGATCGGTGAGACGGCGTGCCCTTCCGGGCTCTGACCCGTGGTGCCGTAGGGGGACAGTCCGGCGGCCACGATGCTGATGGTGCTGGTGGTGGCGGCCTTCATCTTCGGGTAGGCCGCCTTCAGCAGATCGACGTAACCCTGCACATTCGGCTTGCCCGTCACCGGGTCGGCCCAGAACATCCACAGGTTCGGCTCGTTCCACACCTCGAACGACCGAACCCCCTGCGGCGCATACCTGCTCACGACCTTGGCGGCGAACGTCGCGTAGTCGTCCGGGTTCGTGGGCGGTGTGCTGCCGTCGCTGGTGGTCCGAGCCCACGGCGGTGTCTTCTGGATGAGCAGCAGGACGTTGAGGGACTTCGCTTTGGCCGCCGCCACAGCACCGTCCGGACCCGACCAGTTGTAGGCGGTCGGCCCACCGTCCTGGACGTACCACCAGTCGATCTCGATGCGGACCCACTTGGCGCCCGTACCCGCGACCCGGGTCGCCTGTGCCTGCTGGGCGCTCGAGCTGCTCCGGAAGTCGATGCCGTTGAGCCCGATGCCCTGGCGTCCGACATACGGACTCGCCGCCGACGCGGTCGGCACCGACAGGGTGGCGATCACCGTCGCCACCACCAACAGAATCTGCGCAACGCGTCTACCGACCTGCATGACCGACTCCCCGACCGATTCGGCTACCGCGACACGCGGAAGCTCTCGGTGTCAGAAGTACCATCAGTCACACCAGTCACACAGGTAACACGCCGAACGCCGGTTCGATCACCTCAGCGCGCGCTTGAGCAGCTTGCCGCTCTGGTTACGCGGCAATTCGTCCATGAACCGCACCTGCTTGGGGATCTTGAACGGTGCGATGCGACCCGAGACGTGGGCGATGATCTCCTCGGCGGTCACCGCACGACCGTCCTTCACCGTCACCACCGCCGTGATCGCCTCGATCCACTTCTCGTCCGGAACGCCGATCACCGCGACCTCGGCCACCGCCGGATGGGTGTAGATCGCGTCCTCGACCTCCCGCGACGCCACCAGGATGCCGCCGGTGTTGATGACATCCTTGATGCGGTCCACCACCGTCACGAATCCTTCCGCGTCCCGGGTCACCAGATCACCGGAGTGGAACCATCCGTCGCGGAAGGCCTCGGCCGTGGCGTCCGCGTTCTCCCAGTACCCGTCGCACAACTGCGGTGAGCGGTAGAGGATCTCGCCGGGTTCACCGTCCGCCACGTCCTCACCGTCGGCGTTCACCACCCGCGTCTCGACGAAGAAGACGGCGCGCCCGCACGAGGCGGGCCGTGCATCGTGCTCCTCCGGCTGCAACACCGTCGCCAACGGACCGATCTCCGACTGTCCGAAACAGTTGAAGAACCGAAGGTCCGGATACCGCGCCCGCAGCCGCTCCAGCACCGTGACCGGCATGATCGATGCCCCGTACTGCGCCTTGGTCAGGGACGACAGATCGCGGGTCTCGAGATCCGGGTGTCCCGCCAGAGGGACCCAGACCGTCGGCGCCAGGAACAGCGAACCGATGCGGTCGGCCTCGACGCGGCGCAGGATCTCCGCGACGTCCGGCTTCGCCATCAGGCGCACCGTCGCGCCGACCGACAGGTACGGCAGGGCGAACACGTGCATGCCGGCCGAGTGGTACAGCGGCATCGCGATGAGCGGGGCGTCGTCGGCGGTGAACGCCAGTGCCAGGACGGACGAGACGTACTCGCTCACCAGCGCACCGTGAGACATCATCGCGCCCTTGGGCTTCGACGTCGTTCCCGAGGTGTACAGCAACTGGGCGAGATCGGTGGTCAGCACCGTGGGCAGCGCGACCGACACGTCGGGAAGGTCGAGAAGCTCCTGCAGAGAGAGCACGACGTCGAGATCGAGACCCGTCCGCACGGCGTCGACCGCCGGCGCCAGAGCGTCGTCGACCAGCAGCGCGCGAGCACCGGACTGGCGGACCAGGTAGGTCAACTCGTCCTCGACGAGGGCGTAGTTGATCGGCACGTGCACCAGCCCGGCACGGCAGCAGGCGAGTAACCCGACGATGTAGGAGTCGGAGTTGGTGCCGTAGGCCGCGACCCGCTCTCCCGGTGCGAGCCCCGTCGACACCAGGTACCGAGCGACGCGGGACACCGCCGCGTCCAGTGCCGCATAGGTGTGCGTTCGACCGTCGAACTCCAGGGCTGCCCGGTCCGGGTACCGACGCGCCGACCTCGTCAGGACTGCGTCGACCGTGCTCGCGCGAACATCAGCTGTCATACCTCGGACACTAGAGAAGGCCGGGCGCCTCCGGTGCCCGTTCGAGACGAGCGCGAAGGAGCGACCACTCCGAGGCGGTGACCACGGACGGATTCGACTGCTGGGGCGACCGGAGCATCTCGAGTCGGTCCAGCCCGGCCGTCCCGGCGCACTCCGCGGCCGTCACGGGCTCGCCGAGCGTGGTGATCTCGGTGGGAACGTGAAGGCGCGGATCGTCGGGATCGTGCATGTCGACAGCGGGGCCGAGCACGGTCCCCACGCCCCAGAATCCCCGCGCGGGGTGCACGCCGGATCGGTTGCTCACCCACAGCAGGATGGGCTGACCGGCCGCCATGAGGCGCGAACGGTAGTTGGGCGCCACGCACCAGTCACCGCCCGCGTGCCCGTCGGCGAGCAACGAGGCGACGTCGGTCTTGCGGGGATTCACCGTGATGACCCACGCCCCGAGAGTCCGGGCCGTCACCTTCTCCATGCGCGCGTCCTCCCTGATTCCTGTGAGACTCCAGTAACATTTTGCTCGGAAATGGGTATAAGTCAGCGACTGACCCACCAACCGAGGACACGTGATGCCAGCACATCGGCGACCGACTCGCACCGGACGACGGATCGCGGTGATCGGCGCCGCGGTGACCGTGCTCGCCGGCGCAGCCACCACGACGATGGTGCTGTCCGACAGTGCCCCCGCCACGGCCAGTGCCTCGGACGCCCCCGCACCCGCCGCGCCGGTCACCGCAGTCGACACGCCCGTCGCCCTCGACACTCCGGCGGTGCAGATCGCTCCCCTCGCCCAGCAGGCCGCTGAGGAACCGTTCGACGCCTTCGCCGAGATCATGCAGATGGCTGGCTACCCGACCGACCCGGACACCGCCGCCTTCATGGACACCTCGGTCACCTCGATCTGCCGAGACCTCGCCGTCGGACGCACCGGAGTCGACATCCTCGCCGACACCGCCGACCGCACGCGAGTGCGCGGATGGTCGGACGAGCAGTCGGACGGACTCGTCTACATCGGCGTCGCCTCCACGTGCTCCGCGTACTCGCACCTGCTCCCCTGACACTGGAAATTCACCGACCGGCCTCCGGCCTTCCCGCACGTCAGCGCCGGAGTTGCCGTGCGCCGTCCCAGCCGGGCGGCGGCGGTGCCGTCGAACTCCACGGATGCCCGCGGTCGATCCACACCCGGCGCCAGGATTCGGGCGTCACCCCCAGATCGTCGTCGGTGACACCGAACTCGTAGCCGCACGACGGGCAGATCTCGTACGACGGGCCCGCCTCCGACCACGGCGGGTCCGCGAGACCGGGGTAGTGGCAGACCGGGCAGAGGTGAGTGGTCATTCCGGAACTCCTGGTTGGCGGTCCCAGTACGACGCACCGGATCCGGGCTTGAAGTATGTCTTGGTGGTGCCGTCCGGCGTGTAGGACGCGAACGTGTTGGTCTCCGGGTCGTACATCCGCACGGTGCCGTCCGGGCCGACCTTGACCTGATGCGAGCCCTCCGTGCGGAACCGCGCCGCGAGGTCGGCGTACTCGTCGGCCGACCGTGCACCCACGTCGGCGCCGTGGCGCGCGAAGTGGTCGTCGAGCGCACGAGTGGACGACCACCCTGCCGGCGGCGGACCGGCCGCACGCTCCGCCGCACTGACGTCGTCCAGGCCGACGGGCACACGAGTGGTCAGATCCTCCACGTCGTCGGCAGCTCGTCGCACCGTCGCCATCGACGTCTCGGTGCGCCGCATCCGAGCGAACGCGTGCAGCGCCGCGATGACCGCGCGCACTCTCGAGGCGGTACGTGCGAAACGACCGGCCGTGATCGCCGCTCCCGCCGCGGCCGACAGTCCCGCGGACACGAAGGCCAACCCGATACCGACCGCGACGGCCGCCGCCTCCTCCACTGCGAACTGCTCGATCAGGTCGCGGATGTCGCGGCGCGTCTTCTCGAGCTGCTCGGCGTAGTCGTGGCACGCGGCGGCCAGCCCCGAGCACGCACCCGCCACCGCTTCCACTGCCTCGGACAGTCGACGGAGGTCCCGCACCATCGCGTCCCGCTCCGGCACGTTCACGGCACCCAGATCGGCTGCGGCACCGCGCACCTCGGACCGTGCGTCGAGCATCGCCTGCCCCAGCACGATCCACGCGCTCGACGCGTCCCGCAGTGCGTCGGTGTCGCCGTTGGGGCACGGCACGCCGACCGCGTCGGCCAGCTCCACCGCACCCTGGAGCCCCGGGCCGAGGTCACCCACCGCGCTCGGGTACTCGAGCTGCCGCGCGGCGGACGGTGCCCGTCCTGCCGGCGGCGGGGTACTCGGAACCACCGCGATCGACTCCGCCGCAACGTGATTCGCACCCGCCTGATCGACGAGCCGCGCCAGCACCGACGTCGCCGAGAACGTCGTGGCGAGTGCGCGGGAGAGATCGACGACGGATCCGTCGTACGCCCGGCCCCACTGCTCACCCGCGGCGTCGCTTCCCGCCATCGCGGCCCACGCGCGCGACGCACCGTGGTGGACGTTCACCGCACTCGCCATGATCTCGTCCGCTCGATACACCGACCGAGCCGCCTCGGCGTAGACCTCGGGTGACACGTCGAGAACGACCGGGGGCGCCATCAGTCGCGCCCGAACATGCGGCTGTTCGACTGGAGGGCCGCGGTGTACGACGAGTGTGCCCGGCGCGCAGCGTCTCTCATGGTCTCGACACCGACCGCCATCTCGCGAGCCCCAGCCGACCATGCGCTCTGCGCGGCGCGATGAGCCTCTGCCGCCGTGCCCTCCCACGGCAGGGCGGACACCCGCACCGACACGTCGTCGAGCGCGACCCGCGTGGCCTCGGCCAACCGCGTCAGCCTCACGACCACGGCATCCAGTTCGGCCAGGTCCACTCGGTAGCCCGTCACACCGCACCCGCGATCGCGGCCGCGGCCGTGTCGTCCTGTCCCGCATAGGCAATGGCTGCGATCTCGAGTCGACCCGCTGAGTCCTCGAGCGCCGCGACCACCGATCGGGCGCCGTGATGAACGGTGCCCCACCCGTCGACGAACGCCGTCGCCGCCAGGCCCTGCCACGAGGCGGACACCGCGGCGACGACCGAGGCGGCCTCCGCGACCTCCCGCTCGAGATCCAGCGACACCCTGCCCAACGCCCTGGCCGCGTCCACCATGGTCGCCGCGTCGACAGCCGTGTGTTCCATGCCGTGCTCCCCCCGCCCGGCGCCGGCGACCGGTCGTCGGCGGCGTGTGCAGGCATGGACGGGCAGGACTCACGTTCGGTTCCCGCGGAACCGGTCAGCAGTGTCCGGACACACGAATGCGGCGCCTGCCCCGTGCAGACGCCGCATTCGGATGGTGGTCACTGTGCTCCGTGGTGACGGTGCACGGTGAACAGATCAACGCTGCCCCCTCGTTCGAACGAACAGTCCGCAGCATTGACCCGGATATCTCTCGGTGATCAGCGGTCGAGCTTGTGCTTCACCGTCTCGGCCAGATCCTGACCGAAGCTCTGCGCGACCGACAGTCGCTTCTGGGCGACCCGGCGCGGGGCGTTGCGCCGACGGCGCACCACGACGACGGCCACGATCGCACCGACGACGGCGGCGATGACGGGGGCGCTCACTGCGGAGGCCTTCTTCACGTCGGACGAGTTCGCGTCGAAGCTGCGCACCTGCTGGGCGACGTTGTCCGCGGCGTGCTTGGCACGATCGGCGACCTCGCCGGCCTTGTCCTGCGCCTTGGCAGCGACCTCGTTCGCCTTGTCGGCTGCCTTCTCCGCGACGTCCCCGGCCTTGTCGGCCACCTCGTTCGCCTTGCCGGCAGCCTTGTCCGCGACCTCGTCGGCCTTGTCGGAAGCCTTGTTGGCCGCGTTCTCCGCCTTGTCTGCGACGTCCCCGGCCTTGTCCTTCACGGCACCCGCGGCGTCGTCGACAGCCTGACCGGCCTTGTCGGCGGCCTGCTTGCCGTCCGCCTTGGTCTGCTGGGCTGCACCCTCGGTACGCAGCGAATCGTCGCCCGTGACCTCTCCGGCCTTCTTCTTCGCGGCGCCTGCGGCCTCGTCGACCTTGTTCTGAGCCTTCTCGATGAAGTCGGCCATGATGCACTCCTTTCGACGCTGCCCCTACCGGGCGCGCTCGTGTTCGTATGAAGGTGAGTCGTACAGAGAACGGAGAAGCGCGCGCCGACGACACATGATCTGGGTCACAGCCCGCGTCGACCTGACGGGACGACCGGACCGGTGACCGCATTAAGGTCGGCGCATGGGATCCAACCGACCGGGCAACCGCGGGCAGAAGCGCGCCGCCAAGACCGCGGCGCGGCGACGCCGACAGACCTCGGGGCCGACGGCGTCCACGACAGAACGGGTGCTCGCTCGCTTCGTGACGTGGATGGCCGCTCAGGAGGGCGCGGGAGACGTCGAGCCGACGCGTCGCGTCGTCGAGTCACTCCTGGGTGAACTCACCCGGGTCCACGAGGGATTCACCCCCACGGCCTGGACCCCGGACGACGCCCACCTCGTTCTCGACGCCGCCGAATCCGTCCTCGCGCAGAACACCGAGGCGAGCGAGGACGCCGCGCTCCACCTCGTGTTCAGCGCCCTGTCCTATCTGACGTTCCTCGACGACGAGGACATCTGGAGCGGCAGCGACGCCGACTACGAGCACTGCATGGAGGACCTCACCGATTTCGTCGACGGCGTCCCCGACACGCTGACGCCCGAGGACATCACCCTGCCCGAGGTGACTGCGGACGCGGAGTCGGCGGCACTGGCCGAGCTCGCGATCGTACGCGACGTCGACGCCCTGCTCGCCTGGTCGAGCACCGGTCGGCCGATCGACGCGAAGGAGGTGGCCGCCGCGCTGGGGCTCACCGTGCCCGCGTCGACGTTCCAGATGCCCGCCGACGTGCCCGAACTCGCCCACGCCTGGACCACCGCCGTGTCGTCCGGCGTCGTGGAGATCTCGGACGCCGGCGCCGCTCCCGGACCACTCGCGGCGAATGTCCGGGCGCGCGAGGCGGACGCTCTGCGCACCGTCGTCGCAGCGCACGTCACGGCGCAGTTGTCCGCCGACGACGAGATCGACGTCTCCGCCTCGGTGGCCGACAGCTTCGTCGCCCAGGCGGTGCTGGCCGCCATGACGCCGGACCCGCCCGAGGGCAACCTGGACGAGAACTACGACGACCTCGAGGGCGAGGACAAGCGGACGGCGGAGTTGGTGACCGCGAAGCTCCGAGCGTTCATCGACCAGGGACTGCTCGTCGGCGGAGAGGTGTTGCTGGTGCCACCCGAGCTCCGGCACGCGGTACTCGACGGCGTGGGACGAGCGGACATCTTCGGCACCGTTGCCGCCGAGACCTCCGCCGAGGACTGACACCGCGGCGTAGCGTGCGCGGCGTGGCCCTGATTCATCGCGCGACCATCGTTCCCACCAAGATCGACCTGCTGCGGCAGTGGGTTCCGCTGCAGCCGTGGGCGGCAGGCATCGACGTCGGCACGCTCGAGGTCGTCGACGCCTACCGCTTCGACGATCCCGACGGCGAGGTGGGACTGGAGTCGCACCTGCTCCGCGCCGCCGACGGGACGATCCTGCACGTGCCTCTCACCTACCGATCGGCACCGCTTCCCGGCGCCGAGACGGCGCTGATCACCACCATGGAACACAGCGTGCTCGGGACCCGCCACGTTCACGACGCGGCGCACGATCCGGTGTATCTGGCGACGCTGCTGCGGACCGTTCTCACGGGCGGAACTCAGGCGGCGTTCGAGTACTCCGAGCCCGGGCCCGAGCGCGAAGTCACCGCACTCGTCCACGGAACCGGACAGGCCGGCGCCGACGTTCCCGACGTCCACGCGCCGTCGGTCGACACCCGCGGCACCGACACCGTCGTCGACGTCGGCACCGCCGTGCTCACCCTGCATCGCGTCCCGCTGGACGACCCGGCTGATCGCGACGCCCTGGTCGGCACGTGGGCCGGACGGGCTCACCCTGCCGTTCTCGCGACGGCCGTCCTGCATGGAACCGCGCACGGCGGGTAGGCCACTGCCGACGAGCGGGGCCGCCCGGTCGGGAGAGGACCGCACATGCCGTACGAGGATCACGACCTGGAGCTCGACCTGCGCTGGTGGGCCGCGGCGAACTATCTGACCGTCGCGCAGATCTACCTGCAGGACAACACGTTGCTCCGGGAACCGCTACGGGCCGAGCACATCAAGCCCCGGCTTCTCGGGCACTGGGGCACGAGCCCCGGCCTGTCGATGATCTACACGATTCTCAACCGGCACATCCGCCGCACCGACACCGACTGGCTCTACGTCACCGGTCCCGGCCACGGCGGTCCCGCACTGGTCGCGTCGACGTATCTGGAGGGCACGTACAGCGAGATCTATCCGAAGGTCTCCCGCGACGCCGAGGGACTGCGAGTGCTGTGCCGCCAGTTCTCCTCGCCCGGCGGCATTCCGAGCCATGTCAGCGTGCCCACACCCGGCAGCATCCACGAGGGCGGCGAACTGGGCTACGCACTCGTGCACGCCGCGGGTGCCGCCTTCGACCGCCCGGACCTCACGGTCGCCTGCGTCATCGGAGACGGTGAGGCGGAGACCGGGCCGCTGTCGGCGTCGTGGAAGCTTCCGGCCTTCCTGAACCCGCGTCGCGACGGCGCGGTGCTCCCGATCCTGCACCTCAACGGTGCGAAGATCGCGGGGCCGACGGTCCTCGGCCGGACCTCCGACGAGGATGTCGCACAGTATCTCTCGGGGCAGGGCTGGGCACCCGTCGTCGTCGAGGGCGACGATCCGCACCAGGTGTTCCGCGATCTGGAACAGGCGATCAGGAACGCACACGAGACGATCCGCGAGGCACAGCGCGCCGCCCGCTCCGGGTCCGGTGATCGCGTGCGCTGGCCGGCGATCGTGCTGCGCACACCCAAGGGATGGACCGGTCCGCACGAGGTGGACGGGGTTCTCGTGGAGGGAACGAACAGGGCGCACCAAGTTCCGCTGTCCGGAGTGCGCGACAATCCCGCGCACCTCCGACTCCTGCAGGACTGGTTGTCGTCCTATCGGCCCGAGACACTGTTCGACGAGAACGGCACCCTGGTCGAGGAACTCGCCGATCTCGCCCCGTCGGGTGACAAGCGCATGGGATCGACGCCCTACGCCAACGGCGGACGACTCCTCACACCGTTGACCATTCCGACCCTCGACACGTACGCCCTGGACATACCCGCACCCGGCACCACGTTCCACGGGACGACGAAGGTGCTCGGCGAGCTGCTCCGAGACATCTACTCGCGCAACACCACCGAGGACGGCGGCGGATCCTTCCGGCTCTTCTGTCCGGACGAGACGGCCAGCAACCGTCTCGACGCCGTGTTCGACGTGACCGACCGCTGCTGGCAACTGCCCACCACCGAGTGGGACACGGCGCTGTCTGCGGACGGACGGGTGATGGAGGTGCTCAGCGAGCACCTGTGCCAGGGATGGCTGGAGGGGTACCTGCTCGCGGGCGGGCACGGACTGTTCGCGAGCTACGAGGCGTTCGCGATGGTCAGCGTCTCGATGATGATCCAGCACGTCAAGTGGCTCCAGCACGCCCGCGACCTGCGGTGGCGCGAACCCGTCGCGTCGCTCAACATCCTGTTGACCAGCACGTGCTGGCGCAACGACCACAACGGCTTCAGCCACCAGGGCCCCGGCATGATCGACGCCGCCATCCCGCTGTCCCCCGAGGTGGTGCGCGTGTGGCTGCCCCCGGACGCCAACACACTGCTGTCCATCTCCGACCACTGCCTGCGCAGCCGGGACCACGTGAACCTGATCGTCGTGGACAAGCAGGAGCACCTGCAGTACCTCACGCTGGACGAGGCACACGAACACTGCGCCCGGGGAGCGTCGATCTGGGAGTGGGCGGGCACCGAGGCGAGCACCGCCGACCGGCCCGAGGTCCCGGACAGTCCCGACATCGTGCTCGCGAGCGCCGGTGACGTTCCGACACAGGAGATCCTCGCCGCAGTCGAACTGCTCCGCGATTGGGTTCCGTATCTTCGGGTGCGGGTGGTGAACGTCGTCGATCTGATGGCGTTGATGCCGGTGCGCGACCACCCGCACGGCATGCCCAAGGAGACGTTCGTGGACCTCTTCACGGCGGACACCGACGTCGTCTTCGGCTTCCACGGCTACTCGCGCGCGGTGCACGAGCTCCTGCACGGACGCACCGGTGCCTCCCGATTCCACGTGCACGGCTTCCGCGAACAGGGAACGACCACCACGCCGTTCGACATGGTGGTCGTCAACGAGATGAGCCGATACCACCTCGTCCTCGACGCGCTGCGACGTGCGCGACGCGTGCCCGAACACAGTGCCGATCTGGCCGATCACTGTCGGAACCAGTTGGAGCGTCACCGGTCCTACGTCGTCGAGCATCTCGAGGACATGCCCGAGGTGAAGGACTGGACGTGGGGGTCGGCAGAGCGTCACTGACCCGCGGCGGGGGCGTGTCGACGCCCCCGCCACCGTCATCCCGCCGACCGGGTCATCCGGCCGGCTGGGTGTCGGGAATGCCGCTCTCCGGTGGGGTCGCCTCCTCACCGGTGTACTCCTCGACGGCCGAGTCGCCGATGTCCGTGACCAGCACCGGGGTCAGGTTCTCCGGCTTGCCGTTCGTGATCTTGTAGACGCTGGCACCGGAGATACCGAGATGACTGTCCTCGGAGTAGCGGAACGGGGCGAGCTGAGGGCCGGGCAGGTCCTTGCCCTGCGACTGCAGCGCCGCCACGATCGCCTCCCTGGTCGGGTTCTCGCCCGCGGCCTGCAGCGCCTGCACGAAGGCGTAGGCGTGGCTCATGCCGTAGATGCGGTAGTTGGTCAGCTCCTCACCGGTTCCGTTGGCGGCCCACACCTTCCGCCACAACTGCGTCCACGGGTTGTCCGGCGAGTCGATGCCGGGGATGTACTCGAGGGAGATCATGTTCTCGAGCGACGAGGCGCCGTCGGTCACCGCGCCCTGGGAGAAGCGTCCGAGCAGCGACCCGACGAGGTCCACGTCGGAACCGATGGAGCTGTAGAACCATTCGGGCGTGTAGTTCAGTCGGCGGGAGACCAGTTGGCTCAGTGCCGTGTACGACGGGACGTTGAAGCCCAGGATCAGATCGGCACCCGCCGCCTGGAGGGACGCGATCTGCGGGGCGACGTCGGTGTTGCCGGACGTGTAGCGGGCGACGCCGACGATCTGATCCTCGAGGTACTGGCGCACCGCGGCCTCGCTGTCGCGGCCGAGGTCGTCGTCCTGCAGGAAGAGTCCCACCTTGGCGTCCGGCCGGTTCTTCTGCACCCAGTCGCCGATGATCTTGCCCTCGACCTGGTAGTCGGGCTGCCACCCGAAGGTGTTGGGGTACTTGGCCGGATCGTTGCCCCACATGATCGCGCCCGAGGACACGAACAGATCGGGGACGCCCTCCTCGTTGAGGAAGTCGATGACCGCGCTGTGGGTCGCGGTGCCCAGACCGCCGACCATCGCGAACACCTCGTCCTGCAGGACCAGCTCGTTGACCACCTGCGTGGTGGTGGTCGGGTCGTACGCGTCGTCACGCACGAGGTACTCGATCTGCCGACCGTTCACCCCGCCGGCGGCGTTGACGTAGTCGAAGTAGGCCTTGGCGCCCGTGGGGATCTCGCTGTACCCGGGAGCGGCGACTCCCGTCAGGGGATAGTGCGCACCGATCTTCACCGAGGTGTCGGTGATCCCGACGGTCGAGCCCTCCGTGGACTCCTCCGCCTCCTCACGGCCACCCGCACCGCACGAGGCCACCAGTACGACGGCCGCAGCGAGAGCGGTGCCCCGCTGCGCCCATGTTCGGATCCTGTTCATCGAACTCCTTCTCTCTTCAGACGACGCTGTACGAGACGACCGCGGACCGTGCCGACCAGTCCGAGTGGCGCGAAGAGGATCACGACCACGGTGAAGATGCCGGTGACCAGAGGCGCGAGTTCCGCGGCCTGCAGGCTGCTCAACCCAGCGTCGAGGCCCAGGTTGGTCACCACCGGCGGGATGTAGGTGAGGAGCGCGGCACCGATGAGAGCGCCTGTCAGCGAACCGAGTCCGCCGATGACCACAGCGGAGAGCAGGGTCAGGGACAACACCAGCGTGAACCCGCTCGGCGCGGCGATGCGGGAGGCCATCGCCATGATCGCCCCCGCGGCACCGGCACACGCGGCACTGACCACGAAGGCCAGCACCCGTGCCCGCCCGAGGTCGATCCCCGCGATCTCGGCCGACACCTCGTCGTCACGCACGGCGCGCCAACGCCGTCCGACGCGACTCGACGACACGTTGGCCAGCAGGAAGAACACCAGCACGAGCAGGAACCACCCGACGTAGGCCACGAACTTCGTGGACGTCAGCTCGTTTCCGGTGACGAAGAAGGCGATGTCGTCGAGCGCGGACGGCACGTCGGGACTGGGCACGATGAGACCCTGCTCGCCCCCGAGGTACTCCGAGAAGTACAGCGCGAGACCAGGGACGGCGACGGCGAGCGCCAACGTCGCGCCGGCCAGGTAGGGCCCGTGCAATCGCGCCGCGGCGACCCCGACGACGACCCCGACCAGACCGGCCACGACGGTGGCCGCGATCAGGACCAGGGGCACCGACCAGCCGGACTCGTTCGCCCGCAACATCAGTGCCGCGGTGTACGCGCCGACCGCCATGAATGCGCCGTGCCCGAGGGAGAGCTGACCGTTGAGTCCGGTGAGCACGGTCAGTCCGGCCGCGGCGATCGCGAGATACGCCACCGACGTCAGCTGGCTCTGCCGGAACGTGCTGACGCTCTCCAGCACGAGAATCACCACGACGAGGGCCAGCAGAGCGCCGAGCAGGTGCCGCCGCACCGGAGTCGACACCACGCGGGCGACGCGCGAGCGTGCGGATGAGGGGGTGTGCCTGTCGGTCGTCGTCACGGTCATGTCAGACCCTCCTCGCTGCCGCGGCAGCGAACAATCCGTTGGGACGCAACAACAACACCGCGATGAGGATGACCAGCGCCGCGAAGGACACGAGGTCCTGCCCGATGTAGCCACTGACCGCACTGAGCCCGACGCCCATCAGCAGTCCGCCCACCACGGCGCCCACCGGGCTGTCGAGACCGCCGAGCACGGCGGCCACGAATCCGAACACCACGACGGAGTCCATGTAACCGGGGTGCACCAGCGACCCGCCGGCGATGAGCAGACCCGCGACCGACCCGACCACCGCGGCCAACGCCCATCCCAGCGTGAGCATGCGGCCCACGCGCACTCCCAGCAGGCGCGACACCTCCTGGCTGAAAGCACTGGCGCGCATCGTGAGTCCGAGATCGGTGAACCGGAACAGCGCGACCAGCGCGGCGAGCACCACCAGCACCGCGACGACCTTGTAGATGTCGTTGCCCGTCAGCGCCACGTCCACGGACCCGATGCGCCGACCGTCGAGACCGAACGGAGCGGGAAAGGACCGGAACTGGTTGCCGAACACCAGTGCCGCCACCGCGTGGATCACGATGAAGAGACCGAGGGTGAGGATCACCGGATTGATGTGCGACCCGCTGTCGACGTACCGGATGATCAGTCGCTCGATCAGCGCGCCGAGCACGAGGCCGGACACGAGCGCGGCGGCGAAGCCGACCCAGTAGGAGTAGCCGGCATCGACCACGACGAGCGCCACGTACGTGGTGATCATCGCCATCGGCGCCTGCGCGAAGTTCACGATGCGCGTCGAGCGCCAGATCAGCACGAGTGCCAGAGCGAATGCGGCATAGACCATCCCGTTGGTCACTCCGTTGATGACGATGGTGAGCAGTTGTTGCACTCTGTCGTCCTTTCGTGAGGGTGGTCAGAAGCCGAGGTAGGCGTGGCGGAGTTCCTCGTCGCCGACGAGGTCGGCCGCCGGACCCTCCCGCGCCACCGTCCCCAGGGACAGCACGACGGCGTGTTCGGCGATGGACAGCGCGCTGCGGGCGTTCTGCTCGACCAGCACGACGGTGAGGCCGTCCGAGTCGACCGAGTCACGCAGCGTCTGGAAGATCTGCGCCACCACGCGGGGAGCGAGCCCGAGCGACGGTTCGTCGAGCAGCAGGATCGTGGGGGTCGCCATGAGTGCGCGCCCGATCACCAGCATCTGACGCTCACCGCCCGACAGCGTGTGCGCGGTCGACGCCCGACGCTCCGCGAGAGCCGGGAACATGGACAGCACGCGGTCGATCCCCACCGCGGCCGCGGACCTGTTGCGGCCCAACGCCCCCAGCCGCAGGTTCTCCTCCACGGTGAGTTCGACGATGACCCCGCGGCCCTCGGGCACGTGCGACAGTCCACGCCGTGACATCGACTCCGGGCTCGCTCCGACGAGGTCGACCTCGCCCATCCGGATGTGGCCGGCCACCGGCGGGTGCAGCGCCGAGATCGTCCGGAGCAGGGTCGTCTTGCCGGCACCGTTGGCCCCGAGCACCGCGGTGACCGCGCCGCGGGGCACCCGCAGCGACACGGAGTCGAGCGCGGTGACGGCGCCGTACCGCACCGTCAGATCGGACACGGTCAGGGCGTCGCGGGTCGCCTCGTCCCGCACGACGTCACGCATCACGGTCCACCTCGTCCCCCAGGTAGGCGGCGAGCACAGCGGGATCCTCGCGCACCGTGTCGGGTGTCCCGCGCGCGATGACCTTCCCGAAGTCCAGGACCACCAATCGATCACAGACACTCATGACCAGATCCATGTGGTGCTCGACCAGGAGGATCGACATCCGCGAGGTGAGTCCGCGGACCAGCTCACCCAGCTCGTCCATCTCTGCGTTCGACAGACCCGACGCCGGCTCGTCGAGAAGCAGCAACGTCGGCTCCCCCACCAGCGCCCGCGCGAGCGCTACGCGTTTGCGCACCGCGTACGGCAGGCTGGGCGGGTACCGGTCGGCGTACTCGTCGATGCGGAGTTCGGACAACGTGGCCAGAGCCCGGTCGCGGATCGCGGCGGTGTCGGCCCCGCTCCGAGCGAGTCCGAGCAGCCCGGCGACGATCGAGGTCCGGGCGAGATGGTCCGCACCGACCATGACGTTCTCCACCACGGTCATCCGGTCGAACAGCCCGAGGCCCTGCAGTGTGCGGCTCATACCGAGTGCCGCCAGCGCGGTCGGCTTCAGCCGGCGTACCACCCGGCCGTTCCGGGTCACGGTGCCCGACTGCGGCGCGACGAGGCCGCACGCGACGTTGAACAGTGTCGTCTTGCCCGCCCCGTTGGGTCCGATGACTCCGACGACCTCGCCTCGTCGGACATCGAGTCCGACGTCCGACAGGGCGACGATGCCGCCGAACGACACAGTGACGGACGACAGCTCGAACACGGACTCGGTCATGGTCTCGATCGTTGACACAGTGGCCCACCTCACATCTCGGTGGCACTCACTATGGTCACTCCGCACAGTCGGCGATATGGTCTCCGCGCACGAAAAGGGTCATGCCGTGGGCACCAATTTCGGTCAAACCGCTCGAACCGTCGGGCGCTGTGCGCAAAAATGCGCGCATGGCGTCGCCGTCGATCGGCCGTGGATCGGGGCTGCATCCTGTCCGCGGACGGCTGTCGGCGGAGGAACGAGCCGCGATCCAACGCGCGTGGGCGACGCTGATCCCGGAGGCTGACGCCATCGCCGACTCCATCACGTTGGCCCTGTTCGAGCAGGACCCCGACTATCTCCAGGCCGGCTCCGACATCACGGCCGTGGTCCGTCGCAGCACGCGGGAACACATCCGTCTGGGGCTGCGCAAGCTCAGCGGCACGCAGCACGGGAGCGAGGACAACACCGAGGTGTGGCGGCGCACGGGTCGCGAACGCGCGCGCCAGGGCATCCCCATGGAACTCGTGCTCAAGGCGTACACCCTCGGTAGTCGAACGTTGTGGGAGGAACTCGTCAACGCTCGCGGCGCGAATCCCGGGCTGCTCGAGCCGCGACTGCTTCTCGTCGCCGGCCAACGGTTGTGGCACGCACTCGATGCGCAGAACACGATTCTCGTCGACTCGTACCGGCGTGAGACCGCACGGATGCAGCAGCGCGACGTCACGAAGATCCTCGCCGTTCTCGACGGCTTGCGCGACGGGCGCGGAGCCGATCCCGCGTTCGTCGTCGATGCGCGGAACACACTGGGGCTCACCGCACAGCATCGGATCGCGTGCGTGGTGGGCCCACTGTCCGAGCGAGGTGACCCACCCCTGACCTCACCGGAGGACGCCGTCGACGGCGTGACATCACTGTCGCACTGGCACATTCGCGACGGGGTTCAGTTCGGCGTCGTGTGCCCGGCCAAGGCGGACCTCGGCCCGGTGGCGGAGGCTCTCGCCGCACGCGCGGTCGGACCGGTGGGCATCGCCGCGTCGACGGACGGACTCGTGACCTTCGCCGCCGCGTACCGAGCTGCCGCGCGCACGGCGGCCACCATCGGCGCCGGCGACACTCCCGCCGCGGTGGCCACGGACCGACTGCCCCACATCGTCATGTCTGCCGACGACGAGATCTCGGATCTGGTCGTGTCCCACGCACTCGGGTCGCTGAACGGACACCCGCCCGCGCAGCGGGAGGTACTGCTCCGAACTCTGGCGCACGTCCTCGCCACCGACGGTTCACCCACCAACGCCGCCAAACTGCTGTACTGCCACCGGAACACGGTGATCTATCGGCTTCATCAGGTCGAGGAACTGACCGGCCGATCCATCACCGCGCCGGACGACCGGCTCCTCCTCACCCTTGCCCTGGTCCGCTCCGGGCACTGGGCGGACGCGGTGGCCGGCGTCGGCGCCGCCACGACTGTCACACCAGAGAGCTCGACCGCAACGTCAGCACGGTGATCTCGCTCGGTGCGAAGACACGGAACGGTGGACCCCAGAACCCCGTGCCCCGGCTCGTGTAGAGCTGCGTGCGGGCGCCGTGTCTGCTGAGGCCGTGGACGACCGGTTGATCGAGTCGGACGAGCAATCCGAACGGCCAGATCTGCCCGCCGTGTGTGTGCCCGGAGACCTGCAGATCCACTCCCGCCGCCACTGCCGCGTCGATCTGCTTCGGCTGATGCGCCAGCAGGAAGATCGGCAGCGACGGTTCCGCGTCCGCCAGCGCGGCGGTCAGATCCGCGCCGTGACCCACCTCGCCCGACCCGCGCGCGGTCCTGTCGTCCACCCCGGCGACGACGAGCCTGTCACCACCGCGCATGACGGTGATGTGCCTGTTGTGCAACGAGTCCCAACCCAGTGACGTCATGTGGTCGAGCCACTCCTGGGCCTCGCCGAAGTACTCGTGGTTGCCCGTGACGTAGACGCGTGCCGACTTCGCGTGCACTCGTTCCAGGGGCGCCACCTGCTCGCGTCGACGCTCCACCGACCCGTCGGCGAGATCACCCACGTGACAGACGATGTCGGCGTCCTGGCGATTGATCTCCGCCACGACGTCGGAGGACCAGACGGACCGTTCGATCGGCCCGTAGTGCGTGTCCGTCACCAGGACGACGCGGAGCCCGTCGAGTCCGGCGCCGAGTCGATCGAGCGTCACCGTCACGTGCTTCGTGCGCGGCAGCCGCATCGCCTCGCGTCGTCCCCACACCGCCAACGCGACGATGACGGCCAGCACGGCGCCGGCGACGATGCGTGATCGCAGCGGATCGTCGACCCCGACGAGGCCGAGCCCGAGCCGTACGACGAGCCCGATGATCGACCACACGAACGCGATCCACACCAGTCCGAGCAGGGTGTCCCCGATGCGGGCCCATCGGTCGGAGTGTGCCCGGCCGTGCCCCTTCGCCATGCCGATCACGAGCGCGGCGGCAGCACCGACCGCGACCACCGTCGCGATGGTCCTCGCGGCGATCGGCCAGTCCGCGCCGGTGAACGCGAGAGTCCACAGCGGCGTCCCGAACAGGATCGCGAGAACGACTGTCACGACGGCGAGCCGGCCCACGGGCGGCCCGCCGGACGGAGTGCTCTCGCGAACCTCGCCCGGCACTGAGTGGTCCGACATGGTGCACGTTCCTTCGGTGTCGGGAGCGTCGGCGATCTCTCGAGGAGCATCGCCGCGCGTGGGAGAGACGCGTCAACCGTACGCGGAACCGTGCGGCCGGTCCGCGCGTCGAATGTCACGGGGATCGTGGCACCGCGGTCGGGGAGGACACGAACATGGGGTTCGACATCACGGGGGTGATCGGTGCCGCGGGCGAGACGATCTCGGACGCGGCGTCGGAGATGGTCGACTTCGCGACGGGACACGACAGCGACGCGGCGGAGTCCGCGGCACGACTGACGGCGGAGTTCCACGCCGACGACGCCGTCCGGGTCGCCCGCGAGGCCGTCGACAGGTCCAGGGTGGGCGACACGGCGAGTGGCGCGAGCGTCGTGGTCCCGGAGGCGTTCGACGGCATGTCGCACCCCGAGATGTTCGCGTACACCACCGAACTCACGCCGGAGCTCCTCGATTCCGGTGCCGCGATGTGGCGCGAGGCCCACACCCGGGCGACCGCACTGGTGTGGACCCTGTGGAACGACCTCGGCGCCGTGCTCGGGACCGACTGGCAGGGCGCCGCGGCCGACTCCGCGCTCGCCGCGATCACGACGTACCGCACCGAGTCGCTGCGCACCCTCGACCTCATGGACATCGTCGCGGGCAAGCTCGAGCAGTCCCGCGACGGGTTCGCACTCACCCGCGCCACCATGCCCGCCCCACAGTCGTTCACACCGTCGGACTGGGCGCGCACCGCGATGACGGCCGCGTTCCTCGGACCCGTCGGCGCCGCCGGGTCGATCACCGCGATGATGGCCGAGGAGGAGGAGCGGCGCGCCGAGGCCGTGGCGGTCATGAACGGCACCTACGTCCCCACCGCCGTCCGAGCCGATCACGGCGTGCCGGTGCTCACGCCGCCGGGAGATCCGGCGAGCGGGTCCGCGTCGGGTTCCTCGTCCTCGGCGGCCGGTGGCATGCGCGGAGGTGTCGACGCCGCATCGCTCGGTTCGACGGCACTCTCGTCGCTCGCGGCGACTCCCGCACCGACCACGGCGGCGTCGGTCGGCGACTCGACGCCCGTCGCAGGGCCACAGCCTGCGGCCGCCGCCCAGAACTCCGCGGGAGCAGGCACGAGCAGCACCCCGAACGGCGCAGCTCCGCCGTCGGGTGTCGCACCCGTGAGCACGGCACCGGTCGGCCCGTCGGGATCCCGGCCTGCCCTGACTTCACCCGCGGGCTTCGGGCGCGGCTCGACCCCCGCCGGGTACGGGACGGCAGGGCAGCGGTCATCGGCGGGATCCGGTGGGTCGGGCGCGCGGACACTCGGTCCGGGATCCTCGTCCGGGCGCGGCCCCTCGGGCGGTACCACCGGCCCCGTCCTGCAGAGCGCGACCTCAGCCGGCGCGGGCGGTTCCGGCGCGGGCACCCGCGCGGCGGCCTACGGACCGGGCGCAATGATGCCGGGGAGCCGCGCCGGTGGAGACCAGGACGGCGACCACACCACGGCGGGGTACCTCGTCACGGCGGACAACGGCGACCGCCTGGTCGGGGAGCTCCCACTCGTCGCTCCCCCGGTGATCGGGTGATCGTTCGAGCGGCTCCCACGGGGGTCGCCTCGTGGCACCTCACGTCACTCGAGTTCGCCGTACTTCTCGACCGGATCGGCCGCGATCGAGTGCCGTTCCCCTTCTCCTGGACCACGCGCGCCCGCACAGCCGCGGATCTGCGTGCGGAACGCGAGGCCGCCCGCCGCCGCCTCGGTGACCGATCGCTGCTGGCCGCCGCGTCCCTGCTCGGCGGACCCGGACTCCAGGTCACCGCCTGCGGGGTGGAGTCGAGCGATCGACGCGTGCGCATCCGAGCCGCAACCTCGTACTCCGCGATCCCGCTCCATTCCGACCGGCCTCCGGCCTTCCCGCTCCATTCCGACCGGCCTCCGGCCTTCCCGCTCCATTCCGACCGGCCTCCGGCCTTCCCGCTCCATTCCGACCGGCCTCCGGCCTTCCCGCTCCATTCCGACCGGCCTCCGGCCTTCCCGCTCCATTCCGACCGGCCTCCGGCCTTCCCGCTCGCCGTCGTGGTGGTCCAGGACCCGGGACCGACCTCCGACACCGGCGGCACGGTCCACGTCCACGCCGTACCACCGGAGCGCATGACCCACACCCTCACGGCGGCGCTGCCCCACCGCCGCGCGGGACGGGTGACGCCGTCGTCCGTGTCCCGCGACGACGTGGTCCGCGCTCCGTCGTCCCACCTGCACGATTCGCGTGGCGACACCGACCGCGATCGCGTGATCCACATCCTCGACGGGCCACGGGAGGGGCTCGGTGAGATCGTCGTGGGACACGGCGGCGACGGCCCGCTCGAGGCGATCGCCGGCAGACGGTGGATCGACGCGCTCGGTGACGGGCGCTACCTGGTGCACGCGACCGACGTGGTGGCGGTGCTGCCCGCCACGGCCCAGACCATCGCGGCGGCGCTCGACGACGAGATCCGACGGGCCGGTGCGGTACCACCGGTGACGGGTACACGCAGCTAGGGTTGGGCCATTGAACGCTGCGGCGCTGACGCGTGCGCGGCCGATCGAGAGGACTGGGCAGATGAGCGATCGCTACCCGCGCGACTCCGACAACCGCGACGTCGGCAACTACGGCTACGACGACCGCACTCGGGCCTACGGTCGGCAGGAGCCCTACGCCGAGCCCGGTGGTCAGCGCTACGCGCCGCAGAAGCCCGCATCGTCCGGACTGAAGTTCGACGTCGGCCCGTTCATCGGCGGAGTCGTCGCCACCGCCATCACCACGTTCATCGCAGGATGGGTGGCCACGGCGATCGTCCAGGCCGTCTACAACCGAACGGGAACCAGCGTGTTCTGGATGTACGGACTGGAGGATCCCTGGATCGCCGGTGTGTACGGCGCCCTCGCCGCGATCCTCGCCGGAGCGTTCATGCTCCTGCTGTTCCAGGCGGTGCCGTCACCGAACACGTTCTTCAGCTGGATCGCCGGACTGGTGGTCGTCGCGATCATCGTGCTGCCGTTCCTCGCCGCGGGAGCGATCACCGCTGCGTTCGGCTCCGCGATCGTCAACGGCCTGATGGGGTTCGTCATCGTGGCCCTGCTGTCCACCACCGCGGCGAAGACGTATCACGGTCGTCCCTGACAGCCCCCGTCGTGCGTGACGCTCAGGGAATCCAGTACCCCTGAGCTTTGACCGACCTGCGCGGAACGCGGTAGTCGGACTTCAGGATCGACGCGATCGAGCGCGTCGTGACCGTGTCGCACGCGACCCATGCGGCGTGGCGGGACGCGTCGAACGCTGCGGCCGAGACGGCCTCCACCATCGAGGCACCGCCGTCACGCCGTCGTACTCGATGTACCTGCGTGGCGCTCGTCGCCGCGAGCGGGAGCGCGTCGTCGCCGTCGTGCACGGTCTCGAGCCACAGGGTGACGGGAAGATCGTCGGGCAGAGCGGCCAGCAACGAGTTCACCGCGGGAAGTGCCGCGCTGTCTCCCGCGATGAGGTATCCGGCGGGAAGCGGGTCCGGTACCGCGTACTTCGAGCCCTGGAAGGTCGCCTCGAGGGTGTCGCCGGGGGCGGCGCGTCGTGCCCAGTGCGCGGCCGGACCGTCGTGCAGCGCGAACTCGAGGTCGAAGCGGTCGTTCTCGGGGTCCGGGTTCACGACCGTGTAGGCACGGTGGTGCAGCGAGGCACTGCCGTCGTCGGTGGGAAACCACAGGCGCAACCACATCGTGGGATGCACGGGCTTGCGCGTGAACAGTCCACCCGCGGAGACCGTCAACCGACGGTAGTGCGGGGTGACGTCCTCCGCCGCGAGGACGGTGAGCAGTACGTCCGAGCCGCCCATCAGCTTGAGGACCGTGCTGTGCCAGCCCTTGGTCTGCTCGCTGGTCGCTGCGTCGGTCATGCAGCTGAGGGTAGCCTAACCCTGACCGACGTGGGGGTGTGCCAACTCCTCGAGGTACTCCGCGATGCCGTCGTCGTCGTTGCTCGCGACCACCCGATCGACGAGAGCCTGCACCTCAGGGATGGCATTGGACGGACAGATCGCGGTGCCGGCCCACGCGAGCATCTCCAGATCGTTGCGTGCGTCTCCGGCGGCCGCGACCTCGCGCCGAGCGATGCCGCGGCGCTCGCACAGCGCCGCCAGAGCGGTCGCCTTGGACACTCCGCGCGCGGCGATCTCCACGTAGGGCGCGCCGGAATGGGTGACCGAGACATCGTCGACACCGCCGGCGAGCAACGCGCGGTAGAGATCCACGCTCGGCACGGTGGCGTGGCGGGCGACGATCTTCACCATGTCCTCCCGCAACCACGGGAAGGCTGGAGGCCGGTCGCTGTCGGACGGGAAATCACCACCCACGACAGTGTCCATGGTGGACGGGTCGCGGTGATGGTCGGAGAACACGCACAACGCGGCGTAGCCCGTCTCCGCGACGAACGAGGTGGGTCCGACCGCGGCGACCACGGTTCCCGGTACGAGGGCGCGCACCCGGTCGACCGCGGCCTGACCGATGGCGACGTCCATCCCCACCGTCTCGGTGATCACGGGTGTCCCGTCGGCGAGATCGATGAGGACGGCGCCGTTGGCGCACACCGCAATTCCGCGGAAACCGCTCTGCTCGGCGAACTCGTGCACGGAGTGCCGAGCACGGGCGGTGGCCCACACCACGTCGATCCCCGCGTCTCGCGCTGCCGCCATGGCGTCGGCGGTGCGCGCTGAGATGGTCCGGTCAGAGCGCAGCAGCGTCCCGTCGAGATCGGTGGCGAAGAGTCGAACGGTCACCGGGTCAGCCTCTCACCCGGTGACCGTTCCGACCGGGAGTCAGCTCAGCGCGTCGGCGACGGGCGTCTCGCCCTGGTCGAACTCGATCATGCGGCCGGCGGTGGACGGGGTGTCGAGCACGGTGGCGATCACCGCGGCCACGTCGTCGCGACTGACCGAGTCGCCCGTCGCTCCCTGCGCCTTGGTGGTGATGGAGCCGGTGCCGGCGTCGTCGGTGAGGCCGGACGGCGCGACGATGGTCCAGGACAGGTCGCTGTTCTTCAGGTGCTGATCGGCCTCGGCCTTCGCCTCGGCGTACGCGTAGAAGGAGTCGTCCGGGGAGACACCGTGATCCGGTCCGGCACCGAAGTACGACACCAGCACGAACCGCGGGACGCCCGATGCGGACGCAGCGTCGATGCAGCGGATGGCGGCGTCGCGGTCCACGGCGTACGTGCGGTCGGCATCGCCACCCCCGGCGCCGGCAGCGAAGACGACGGCGTCGTGGCCGGTCACGGTTCCGGCGATCTCCTGGGTGGTCTGCGCCTCGACGTCCGCGACGACGGCGGTGGCGCCGGTCTTCTCGATGTCGGCGGTCTGATCGGGATTGCGGATCAGCGAGGTGACCTGGTGCCCACTCTCGGTCAGAATCTTCGCGAGCTTCAGGGCGATCTTGCCGTGGCCGCCGACGACTGCGATGCGTGACATGAGTTCCGGGTGTCCCTTCTTCGAGCACGGGCGGCCGTACGACCGTCCACGGAGGGGGGTTCCCTGCTGTCGGCGCCCGACAAACATCGGGCGCCGATCAGGGATACGGTCTGCCCGCCGCGGCGGGACCACGCACCTTTCCGACGAGCCCGGCGACCGCCAGGATGGTGACCACGTAGGGCAGCATCAACATGAACTCGCTGGGTACCGGCGAGCCGATGATGCCCAGCACGTTCTGCAGGTTGGACGCGAATCCGAACAGCAGGGCCGCCAACGTCGCACGGACGGGATCCCAGCGTCCGAAGATCACGGCGGCGAGGGCGATGTAGCCGGCACCCGCGGTCATCTCCTTGCCGAACGCACCGACCGACCCCAGGGTGAAGTACGCGCCGCCCATGCCGGCGATGGCGCCCGCGAGGCAGACGTTCCAGAAGCGGGTGCGTGCGACGTCGATACCCACGGAATCCGCGGCGCGCGGATGCTCACCGACCGCGCGCAACCGCAGGCCCCACCGCGTGCGGAAGAGGCCGACGAACACGGCCGCCACAGCGATGTACATGACGTACTCGATGACCGTCTGCCGGAACAGCACCGGACCGATGATCGGGATCTGCGAGAGCAGCGGAATCTCGATGCGGGGGAAGCGCGGCGGCGTGTTCAGTGTCGCGGCGCTGGGGACCAGCACCTTGGAGTACAGGAAGCTGGTGAGCCCGACGACGAGCACGTTGAGCACCACGCCGACGATGACCTGGTTGACGAAGTACCGGATGGAGAACACCGCGAGGACGCTGCCCACCAAGGCTCCTGCGACGAGTGCCGCGGCGAGACCGACGTACGGCGACCCGGTGAGCGTCGCGACCACCGCGCTGACGAACGCGCCGCCGAGGAGCTGGCCCTCGATGGCGATGTTGATGATGCCGACGCGCTCGGAGACGACGCCGCCGAGCGCACCGAAGATCAGCGGGGTGCTGAGGGCGACGGTTCCGAGGAGCAGCCCCGGCACGGGAATGGTCTCGCCCACCGCGGACCACGTGAGGAACAGCAGGACGAACGCGACGGCGAACACCGCGGTGACCGCCACCGGTGTGCGCTGCCCCGCCCGGGTGCGAATCGCACTGACCAGCGTGAGGGCGGCGAGCAGGATCACGAGCGCGATGCACGTGGCGCGCGCGGGCAGCCCCACGTCCGGCAACCTGACGAAGTCGCTGTCACTGGCCAGGGAGAACGTGCTGGTGCCGCTGTCGCCCCGCAGCCCGAAGGCCAGCAGCGCGACGACGGTGACGACACCCAGGACGACGGGAAGCTTCCAGGAGGCGGCGGGACGGGACCCGGCGTCAGGAGGAGCCGTGGCGAGTGTGCTCATCAGCTCACCCCTTTCGCTCGAGGTTCGGGTAGTCGGAACACCGCTCGCACCAGAGGCGGCGCGGCGATGAACAGGACGATGACCGACTGGACGACGAGCACGATGTCGATGGGGATCGACTCCGCGGCCTGCATCGCGAAGCCGCCCGCCTTGAAGGCTCCGAACAGGATGCCGGCGGCGAACACACCCCACGGACGCGAGCGCCCCAGCAGTGCCACCGTGATGGCGTCGAATCCGATGCCGGCGTCGATGTCAGCGGAGAAACCCGTGGTGACGGTACCGAGCACCTGTGCGACACCAGCGAGCCCGACCAGGGCACCCGACAGGACCATCGCGTAGATGTACACGCGCTCGACCTTGATGCCGGCCACGCGGGCCGCGGAGGCGTTCTCCCCCACGACGCGGAACCGGAAGCCGACGCTCGACCTCTCGAGCAACCACCACACAGCTGCGGTCACGGCGATGACGAGGACGAATCCCCAGTGCAGCGAGTACTTCGATCCGAACAGCGACGGCAGGATCGCGTCGTCCATCATCGCGGGCGTCTTGGGGTTGTTGGAGCCGGGTGCCTGCAGCGCGCCGGGAGTGCGCAGCAGGTACGAGATCAGGTAGAACGCGACGTAGTTGAGCATGATCGTCACGATCACCTCGTGCGCGCCGGTCCGCGCCCGCAGCAGGCCGGCGATGCCGCCCCACAGCGCGCCGCCGACGACACCGGCCAGGATCGCGACGATGAGGTGCACGTAGGGCGGCAGGTCGAAGGTGAACCCGACGTAACCGGCACACGCGGCGGCGATGAGCATCTGGCCGCGGCCGCCGATGTTGAACATGCCGACCCGGAACGCCAGCGCGACACCGAGACCCGCGGCGATCAGCGGGGTGGCGAAGGTGAGGGTCTCGGTGAGCGGACGGATACCGTCCGCGAACCGAGGCCGTCGGAAGTTGTAGACACTGCCCTGGAAGAGCGCCGAGTAGGCGCCCCAGACCGAGTCCCAGATCGCGGAGAGCATGTCTGTGGGGCGTGAGAAGAAGTAGCCCGCCGTCTCACGCACCTGCGGATCGGTGACGGCGATGAGAATCGCGCCGACGACGAACGCCATCAGGACCGACAGCAGGGACAGCAGCACACTGCCACTGGCGATCTTGCGCAGCACCGACTCGGACGTGGACGGCGGCGTCGCGGTGTCCGTCGCGGTCACGCGGCTCCCTCGGTGTTCGCGTCGGTGGAGTGGCCTCCGGCCATGAGCAGTCCCAACTCTTCTCGTGAGGCGTCGCCGGACACGATGCCGACGATGGTGCCTCGGTACATCACCGCGATGCGGTCGGCCAGCGCCGACACCTCGTCCAGTTCGGACGAGATCACGATGACGGGGGTGCCCGCGTCCCGCGTCGCGACGATGCGCTTGTGCACGAATTCGATGGATCCCACGTCGATTCCGCGCGTGGGTTGCGACGCGATGAGCAGGCGCAGATCGCGCCCGAGTTCCCGTGCGAGCACGACCTTCTGCTGGTTACCGCCCGAGAGTCTGCCGACGGCCGTGTCGATGCTCGGCGTGCGGATGTCGAACTCCGACACCTTCTCCGACGCGAACGACCGGAGGAAGGACCGCACGATGCTGCCACGAGCGGAGAACGGCCCGCCGTGCGACCGGTCGAGCATGAGGTTCTCGGCGATGGTGAACTCGCCGACGAGTCCGTCCTCGGTGCGGTCCTCGGGAACGAAACCCACACCGGCGTCGAGCACGGACTTCACGTCGCGACCGACCAGCGAGGCACCGTCGAGCGTGATCTGACCGGTCATCGCCGGATGCAGACCCAGCAGTGCTTCGGCGAGCTCCGTCTGACCGTTGCCCTGCACGCCCGCGATCGCCAGGATCTCGCCGGCGCGCACCTCGAAGGACACGTCGTTCACCACCGGGCCGGCAGCACCCGGAACCGTCAGGTTCGACACGACCAGCGCGGCATCCCCCAGCTGCGCCGGGTCCTTGGCGACGCGCAACTGCACGTCGCGACCGACCATGAGGGACGCCAGTTCGCCGTCGGTGGCGGTCGGCTCGGCCTGGCCGACGACCTTCCCGAGGCGGACGACGGTGATGCGATCGGCGACCACGCGCACCTCACGCAGCTTGTGCGTGATGAAGACGATGGCCGTTCCCGCCTCGGCGAGCTGACGCATGATCGTCATCAGCTCGTCGGTCTCCTGCGGGGTGAGGACCGCCGTCGGCTCGTCGAAGACCAGGATGTCGGCCTCGCGGGAGAGCGCCTTGATGATCTCGACGCGCTGCTGCACGCCGACCGGGAGATCGCCCACTGTCGCGTCCGGATCCACGTCGAATCCGAAGCGGGCCGACACCTCCCGTACCAGCGCACGAGCCGCGTCGAGATCGAGGCGACCGCCGAACGTCGTCTTCTCGTTGCCAAGGATGATGTTCTCGGCGACGGTGAACACCGGGATCAACATGAAGTGCTGGTGCACCATGCCGATCCCGGCGGTCATCGCCTCGCCGGGGCCGGCGAAGGTGCGCCGCTCCCCGTCGATGACGATCTCGCCCTCCTCCGCCCGGTACAGGCCGCTGAGGACGTTCATCAGCGTCGACTTCCCGGCACCGTTCTCACCGAGCAGGCAGTGGATCTCCCCCGCCTCGACGGTCAGATCGATGTGGTCGTTGGCGACCAGGGAACCGAAACGCTTGGTGATGCCCCGGAGTTCGAGCTTCGGCAGGTCGTGCCCGGGGCTGCTGTCGAGCGTGGACGCGGTGTCGTTCGACGCCATCGTCAGTTGGGCGACGAGGGCGACGTGACCGTGATCGATCCGTCGATGATGCCCGCGCGGATCGTGTCGAGTTCACCCTGCAGAGCCGGATCGACCTGCGACTCGAAATCGTGGAACGGAGCGATGCCGACACCGTCGTTCTCGAGCGTGCCGACGTACGGGGTGTTGTCGAAGGAGCCGTCGCCGACCGCCTTGACCACTTCCTCGGTACTGGTGGCGAGGCCCTTGGTCACCGACGTGAGCACCAGGTCGGACACCGACGGGTCGGAGACGTACACATCGGCGTCTGCGCCGATCAGCGCGATCGGACGGTTCGCGTCACGGATGGCCTGGGCAGCGGACTGGTAGATCGGACCACCGACCGGGAAGATGACGTCGGCGTTCTGGTCGATGAGGCCCTGCGCGGTGTTCTTCGCGACCTCGTTCGCCTCGAATCCACCTGTGAAGGAGCCGTTCTGGGCGTCGACGTCCCAACCGATGACGCGCACGTCGCGGTTCTTCTGCTCGTTGAAGTACTTCACACCGTCGGCGAAGCCGTCCATGAAGATGGTGACGGTGGGGAACTGCGATCCGCCGAAGGTACCGACAGTGTTGGTCTTGCTGTAGCTCGCTGCGGCGTAGCCGGCGAGGAACGCGGACTGCGCCGTGTCGTAGGTCAGCGGCTTGACGTTGTCCAGTTCGATGGACGAGTCGTCGACGATGGCGAAGTTGACGTCGGTGTTCTGCTCCGCGGCTTCCTTGGTGGCGTCCGCGAGCGCGAAACCGACCGTGACCACCAGTCCGCAGCCCTGATCGACGAGGTTGTTCAGGTTGGGCGTGTAGTCCGTCGGGGAGTTCGACTGCACCGTGATCGGCTCGACGTTCAGTTCGCCGGCCGCGG
The DNA here is from genome assembly GCF_036163995.1 of Rhodococcus sp. NBC_00294. Classification (NCBI taxonomy): domain Bacteria; kingdom Bacillati; phylum Actinomycetota; class Actinomycetes; order Mycobacteriales; family Nocardiaceae; genus Rhodococcus; species Rhodococcus sp. NBC_00294. The sequence goes on along the minus strand of NZ_CP108043.1, from coordinate 1,793,774 downwards.
TCTGCAGGCCCTCGTAGCTCAGCTGGTTGAAGGACTTGTCGTCGAAGCCGCCGGAGTCGGAGACCATGCACGGGGTGAAGTCACCCGAGTCGGATCCGCCGCTCGCGCTGTCTTCCGGCGCTGACCCACAGGCGGTGACCAGGGTGAACGCGCTCGCGACTGCGACGGTGGAGAGTGTTGCTCTGGAAAGGGTGTTCGGCACGGGTGTGCTCCGTTTCGCTCGTGGCTGTGATGGAACATTAACCCGAGCGTCGGACGAGCGCCGAGCGTCCGTCCGAAAACCTGCGTGCGACCCCACCCCCGGACATGCCACTGGGGCCGGACACCTGTCGGTGTCCGGCCCCAGTGTGAAGTTTCGGTGGGTTACTCCGAAATCAGATCGCGCGAACGCCGCTCGCCTGAGGACCCTTGGCGCCCGAGGTGACCTCGAACTCGACGCGCTGGTTCTCTTCGAGGCTCTTGAAGCCGGTGCCCTGGATCTCGGAGAAGTGGACGAACACGTCAGGTCCATCTTCCTGAGCGATGAAGCCGAAGCCCTTTTCGGCGTTGAACCACTTGACGGTGCCCTGAGTCATGGTGTTGCTCCCTACAGCTGATACTTCGAGTTTCACACCGTGTGAAACCCGGGCCGGCACTGAACGTGACGAACTCCGAGTTTCCTCAGAAAAACGCACACGCTCGCAACTACAAGTTCCCAGCGAGCGTGCATGAACACGAACACACAAAAACTACGACCTGTCAGCTGCGATAAGGCTACAACACACCGGGGACCATGCGCCACCGGTACCGCGTGAGGTGACGCGAAGCACCGAGCGGGTATACCCGTCTCATGACCGACCCGACGACCTCCGTGGCCGACGCGCTCGTCGCGCTGCGTGACCGCGCGCCCCTCGTCCACGCCGTGACCAATTACGTCACAGCGGGTTTCACCGCGAACGTGCTCCTCGCCGCCGGTGCCAGTGCGGCCATGGTGGACAACGAGGACGAGGTGGCGCTGTTCGCCGGGGTGGCCGACGCGGTGCTGATCAACCTCGGCACGCCCCAGCCGCAGCTGCGTGAGGTGTACCTGGCCACCGCGGCGGCCGCCGCGGCTGCGGGCACCCCGTGGGTGCTGGACCCCATCGCTGCCGGTGGACTGCCGTGGCGCGGCGCACTCGCCCGCGACCTTCTCGAGCACCGACCCGCAGCCGTGCGGGGAAACGCGTCCGAGATCATCGGTCTCCACCGCCTGGCCGGACTCGACACCGACGAGCGGAACGGGTCCGGACGCGGCGTGGACAGCTCGGACGATCCGGCGGACGCTGTCGACGCCGCACGTGGCCTGCTCGCCTACTCGACAGCGGTGTCCGCGAGTGGGGCGATCGACCACATCGCCCACGAGGGCGGACTCGCGACGGTGCACGGCGGCAGCGTCCTCATGACGAAGGTGACCGGAACCGGGTGTTCGCTCGGAGCTCTCGTCGCCGCGTACTGCGCCGCCGTCGACGACCACGGAGTCGCGACGATCGCGGCCCACACGCACGCGACGGTCGCCGCCGACATCGCGGCCGAGACCGCCACCGCGCCCGGCTCGTTCGCGGTCGCCTACCTGGACGCACTGCACGCCGTCACTCCCGACGACATCCTCCGGCGCGCGCACGTCGAGTGGCTGCCACGGTGACGTCACCGATCACCGACTACCTGGAGGCCGTGCTGCGCGCCTGCCGGAACTCGGACGGCGGCGAGGTCCTCACGGGCAACCGCATCCTCTCGGAGGCCGACCCCGACGTGTTCTCGGTCGCCGTCGTCACCGTCGAGGGCACGGTCTACTGCGCCGGCGACGTGGACTCGTCCTTCTCGATCCAGTCCATCTCCAAGGCACTCACCTACGCCCTCGCGCTGGCCGACCGTGGGCTCGACGCCGTGCACCGCAAGATCGACGTCGAGCCGTCGGGCGACGCGTTCAACGAGATCTCGCTCGAACGCGACACCGGCCGCCCGCGCAACGCGCTCATCAATGCCGGTGCCATCGCGGCACACTCGTTGGTCGAGGGGCGTGACGTCGAGCATCGCGTCGACCGGATCCTCGCGCTGCACTCCGCGTTCGTCGGCCGCGACCTCTCGATCGACGACGACGTGTTCGACGCCGAGATGGAGTCGAGCGACCGGAACCTGGCGCTCGCCCACATGCTCGCCTCGGTGAAGGTCCTCGAGTGCGATGCACACGAGGTCGTCACCGGGTACGCCAGGCAGTGCAGCATCGACGTCACCACACCCGATCTCGCGATGCTCGCGGCGACGATGGCGAACGGCGGTGTCCATCCCGAGAGCGGCGAGCGGGTGGCGACGTCCGCCGTCGTGCGACAGGTGCTCTCGACCATGACCACGTGCGGGATGTACGACGGGACGGGCGACTGGATCGCGAACGTCGGCATTCCCGCGAAGAGCGGTGTGTCGGGCGCGATCATCGGGGTGCTGCCCGGTCAGCTCGGGATCGCCGTCCACTCCCCACGACTCGACGACCGGGGCAACAGCGTGCGCGGGGTCGAGGTGTTCGAGCGACTGTCGCGGGACATGGATCTGCACATGATGGACATCGCCCCGTCCGGTCACTCCGCGGTGCGCCGGGCCCGTGAGGAGGACGGCCGCACGGTGTACGAGCTGCAGGGCGACATCCGGTTCGCCGGCGCGGAGAACATCATGAGCCGCGTCCTGGCCGACCTTCCGGACGAGCCGACACGCATCGGCTTCGAGCTCGAGCCCGCCCGAGCGGTCAACGGAGCTGCGGTGCGGCTGCTCGGTGAGCTGATCGAGCGACTGCGCGGCGACGGCCACGACGTCGAGGTGGACGACCCCAACGGGCTCATGTAGCGGGAAGGTCGGAGGCCGGCCGGGGCCAGAAAGCGGGAAGGCCGGAGGCCGGCCGCAATCAGACGAGCCGGAGTTCTCTCCGTGAGCGGAAGGTGCGGGGATCGCCGGTGAGCGGATCGGTGAAGCTCAACCGGCACGCGAGCAACTGCAGGGGTGTCGAGAAGTCGTCGGGCGCCACGGACATGAACGTCGGGTAGTACGGGTCGCCGTGGATCGGGATGCCGAGCGAGGAGAGGTGCAGTCGCAGCTGGTGCGTCTTGCCCGTGCGAGGGAAGAGCCGGTAGCGCGCCGCGTCGCCCACCCTCTCGATGATCTCCACCCGTGTCTCGCTGTTCGGCTCACCCGGTTCCTCGTGCGCGGTCATGACGCCGTGTTCCTTGACGATCCGGCTCTCGACACTGCGCGGGAAGGTGAGGCCGGGGTCGAATCCGGCGACGGCCTCGTACTCCTTGTCCACGCTCCCGTCGACGAAGAGGTCCTGGTACGCCCGGCGGAATCGGGCTGCTCTGGTGAACATCAGGACTCCCGCGGTGGCGCGGTCGAGCCGATGGGCCGGCGTGATGTCCGGCTCGTCGAAGAGCCGCCGCAGCCGCACCGTCGCGGTCTCGGTGATGTGACGCCCGCGCGGGATGGTCGCGAGGAAGTGGGGCTTGTCGACGACGACGATCGCGTCATCGACGTGCAGGATCTCCATCTCGAAGGGAACCGGCACCTCGGGCTCCGGGATCCGGTGGAAGTGCACGACGGCACCGGCGCGATAGGCCGTGTCCTCGCTGTACGGGCGGCCGCGCTCGTCGACCACCTCCCCCGCCGCCATCGTCGCCCGCCACGCGTCGCCGGGCAGCACGCTCTCCAGATATTCGAGCGTGGTCGCCGGATGCTCGCCGTGGGGCAACCGATGCCGCAGTGGTGCGAGGCCGTCCCGGAACGGCAACGGCACGGTCACGTGGGGACGCACTCGGTGCAGACCAGAGCCAACCCACGACCGTGGCCGTCGTCCGTGTCGAGGTATCGCGAGGTGGGAACACCGCAGCGTGAACAGGTTCCGATGACGGCCGGGTGGTCGGAGAACGAGACGGTGCCGCGCTGATCGAACACGTACAGCGACCCGGACCAGAGCCCGTCGTCCCCGTACCGCTCGCCGTACCGCACGATGCCGCCGTCCAGCTGGTAGACCTCCTCGAAGCCGCGCGAGCGCATCAAGGAGGACAACACCTCACATCGCACGCCCCCGGTGCAGTAGGTGACGACGGGCTTCGACTTCAGGTGGTCGAACACACCGGAATCCAACTGCGCCACGAACTCTCGCGTGTTCTCGACGTCCGGAACCACAGCGCCGTCGAAACGTCCGATCGCGGCCTCGAAGGCGTTGCGGCCGTCGAGGAAGACGACGTCGTCCCCCCGCTCGGCCACCAGGCCGTGCACCTCCTCGGGTGCGAGGTGGCGGCCACCCCCCACGACGCCGTCCGCGGTCACGTGGAGTTCGTCCGGTACTCCGAATGTCACGATCTCGGGGCGCACACGGACACTGAGTTTGGGGAAGTCGCCGCCGCGGCCGTCCGACCACTTGACGTCCGCGGCCGCGAACGGCGCGTATTCACGAGTGCCGCGGACGTACTTCTTGACTGCGCGGACGTCGCCGCCCACCGTCGCGTTGATGCCGTGCGGGGAGACGATGATCCGGCCGGTGAGCCCGTGTGCGGACGCCAGGGTGTGCTGCCACAGCCGGACCGCCTCGGGGTCCGGCAGCGGCGTGAACACGTAGAACAGCACGATCTTGGGCGTCGACACGGAGGAACAGTCTAGATTCCTCGAGCCGGCCTGAAGTCACGGCAGTCAGGGAGCCAGGGGTTGGGCGGGAGCCACCGTCTGCGTGCCCGACCCGACGCGGAAACCCGCACCGAAGTAGGCCGTCGACGCGGGATCCTCCTTGGCGGTGACGTACCAGTGATCCATCTGCGCGCCCGACGGCGTCACCTCGAAGACACCGAACCCGTGGGTGTCGAGATCGACGTACTTGACGTGGTGGTTGAAGGCCTTGAACGCCTCCTCCGCCACCCGCCCGACCGTGTGCTCCGGGACCTTCAGGAAGTCGTCGATGTTCGCCGAGGTGACCGACGTGACCACCAGCTCGGTCGCCACCGTTCCCGCCGCCGGGTACGCCGCGGCGTCGACCGGGATGTCGCAGGCCCACGAGGAGTGGATGTCGCCGGTGATGAACACGGTGTTGTCGACCCCCGCGGTACGGATCGCGTCGAGCAGCCTGCGCCGGTCGGCCGTGTACCCGTCCCACGGATCGGCGTTGTAGGACACTCCGGCGGCCGGGAGCCCGAGCAGCTGGGTGACACCTCGCGCCGCCTCGGGGTCCAGCGGCGGAATCAGAGTCGGCGTGATCATCACCGGGTTGCCGATGATGCGCCACTGCGTGGGCGACGACGTCAGACCTGCCGTCAGCCACGCCATCTGGTCGGCGCCGGTGATGGTGCGATCCGGCGAGTCCACCGCCGGGCCCTGAAACGGCAGCACCTGCTTCGAACGGTAGGTGCGGAGATCGAGCATCGACAGCTCCATCAGCGTCCCGAACCGCAGTCGGCGGTACAGGTGCCGGTTGTTCGCGGTTCCCGCAGCGCGCACGGGCATCCACTCGTAGTAGGCCTGAACCGAGTTGGCCTTGCGCGAGGCCCAGTCCCCCTCGGTGTCCGGCTGATGGTTCTCGGCGCCCGTGGCGTAGGCGTCGTTCGCCGACTCGTGGTCGTCCCACGTGCAGATCCACGGCACACCGCGGTGAGCGGCCTGGAGATCCGGATCGGACTTGTACTGGCCGTGCCGAATTCGGTAGTCGGCGAGAGAGACGATCTCGTGCAGTGGATCGTGCACTCGCACGACGCCGTTCTTGCCCTCGAACCCGCCCGTCTCGTACTCGTAGATGTAGTCGCCCAGATGGATGATCGCATCGAGATCCTGGCGGGCGGCGAGATGGCGATACGCGGAGAAGTACCCCGACTCCCAATTGGCGCACGACACGACGCCGAATCGCAGGCGCGCGACGTCGGCCTCGGCGGCAGGGGCAGTACGGGTGGTGGCCACCGTCGACGACTCGCCCGCCGCCGTGAAGCGGTAGTGATAGGTCGTCGCCGGGCTCAGACCGGTGACGTCGACCTTCACCGTGTGGTCGGTGTCTGCAGAGGTGACGACGCTGCCCGAGCGCACCACGTCGGTCAGCGCGGCGTCGCGCGCCAGATCCCATGTGACGGTGGTGGCCGGTCCACGGCCGGACCCCGGCGTCGCGTCGGGGGTCGGCGTGACGCGGGTCCACAGCAGGATCGCATCCTCGAGTGGGTCGCCCGAGGCGACACCGTGTCGGAAGACGGACGACGACTGCGCCGCCGCGGTCCGGGCGGTGAGGGTCGCCGCGGCGCCCACCCCTGCGGCGAGGGTGGTGGTCCGGAGGAAGCCGCGGCGGTTCAGAGAAGTCTCGTGCACGCCCGTGAGTCCATGCCATGGGGGCCGATCGGTCAAGTGAACGTTCGAGCGGCGCCCTCTCAGGAACAGGACCCCCCGGTCGAATCGTTGCGCCACACATGAAGGCGATCGTCTACACCGAGACCGGTGCACCCTCCGTCCTGACCGCAGTCGACCGCGACATCGTGGAGCCGGGCGCCGGCGAGGTGCGGGTGCGCCTCGTCGTCGCGGGGGTCAATCCCACCGACTGGAAGTCGCGGACGGGCGCGGGTCCGGGGCAGAAGCCCGCGTTCGACGAGGTGGTCCCGGGCCAGGACGGGGCCGGTGTCGTCGACGCGGTCGGCCCGGAGGTCGAGGGCATCGCCACCGGTGACCGGGTGTGGCTGCTGCTCGCCCAGCACGAGCGCCCCACCGGAACCGCCCAGGAGTTCACCGTCGTCCCGGCGGATCGCGTGGTCCGGCTGCCCGAGAACGCCGACTTCGACCTCGGCGCCTCGCTCGGCGTCCCGGCGGTGACCGCCCATCGCGCGCTCACCGTGTCCGAGGACGGACCGTCCCGTCTCCATCCGGGCGCACTGGACGGCAAGACCGTCCTGGTCGCCGGCGGTGCAGGTGCGGTCGGCCACGCCGCGATCCAACTGGCCCGCTGGGCCGGCGCCACCGTCATCACGACGGTGAGCGGCCCGGAGAAGGCAGGTCTGGCCACCGCAGCCCGTGCGCACCACATCGTCAATTACAAGTCCGGCGACGCTGTGGCTCGCATCCGCGAACTGGCTCCGCACGGTGTGGACATCATCGTCGAAGTGGCTCCCGCCCAGAACGCGGAGCTCGATGCCGCCGTCGCCGCACCCCGCGCGTCGGTCGCGATCTACGCGAACAACGGCGGCGACGCGGTCTCCATCGACATCCGCCCGAGCATGGTCGGCAACATCCGGTACCAGTTCGTGCTGCTGTACACCGTGGGAACCGCCGCTCTCGAGGCCGCGAAGCACGACGTGACCGAGGCTGTTCGGGCCGGTGCACTTCCGGTCGGTGAGTCGCACGGGCTGCCGCTGCACCGCTTCTCTCTCGGTGCCACGGCCGACGCTCATGCCGCCGTCGAGTCCGGGGTGACCGGAAAGGTGCTCATCGACATCAGCGCCCCGTGATCCTTTCGTGTCAACGGTCGAGAGGCCATTGACAAATGGTGTGATCGCGGTCACCATTCCCGGATGATGGTGCGCCGCCTGGCCGGTCTCGCGTTCTTTCTGGCCGTGGTGGCCTTCGTCGGCTTCACCACCGCGGTGTACGCCCGGACATTCGAGTCCGTGGTGACGGTGGAACTGCGCACCGATTCGGTGGGAAACGCGCTGCCACCCGACGCCGACGTCAAGGTGCGGGGAGTCATCGTCGGCCAGGTGCGATCGTCGACCACGGAGAACGGTGTCGTGATCTCCCGCATCGCGCTCGAGGAGGACTCGGCACCGATGATTCCGGCGTCCGTGACGGCGCGTCTGTTGCCCAAGACGCTGTTCGGCGAGCGCTACGTCGCACTCCAGATTCCGCGGGGAGGGACGGGCACTCCCATCGCGGAAGGCGACGTCATCGAGCAGGACACGAGCGGCAACGCTATCGAGGTCGGCCAATTACTGGACAGCCTGCTGCCCTTGCTCGACGCCATTCCCCCGGACAAGTTGGCCACCACTCTGGGCGCGCTGTCGCAGGCCCTCGACGGGCGGGGCGAGGCACTCGGTCGCACCCTCGACCGACTCGACGAGATCGTCACCGGCCTCAGCCGTGAACTGCCCGCGCTGCAGCAGGATCTCGTCGACTTCGCCGCCCTGACGGAGACCTACTCCACCGCGGCTCCGGATCTGCTCGACGCGCTCGACAACCTCACCGTCACGGGCAACACGCTCGTCGAGCGACGTCCCGCCGTCGACACGCTTCTGACGTCGGCGACCGCATCGTCCGGCAGCACCGCGGACCTGCTCGCGGCGAACGCCGAGTCGATCATCACCATCGCCGACGGCAGCAGAGAGACGTTGGAGTTGCTCGCCGAGTTCTCCCCCACGTTCGGGTGCATGCTGCCCAAGTTCGCGGGCCTGATCGGGGAGGCGAGACGCATTCTGGGAGTGGGTGATCCGTACCCCGGTGCGCGCGCCACCATCAATTTCGTCAACCCGCGCGGCGGCTACCTCCCCAACCAGGACGAACCGCGCCTCTTCGACGACAGGCCGGCCGCCTGCTATCAGGACGTCACCGCACCCGGACGGTTCTTCCCGCAGTACCCGGGCAGTGGACTCAACGACGGGTCGTACCAGGTGCCCTCACGCAATCCCGGCCCACAGGACATCGAGTACGCATCGCTCCCACAGCAGTCACCCGTTCCGGCCGACGCGTCGTACGCCGGATCGGACGCCGAGCGAGACACGCTGGCCGTCATCTACGGACAGGGCAGCGGCGTCGAGCCCACCGCGGTCCCGTCCTGGACGACGCTGATCGGCGCACCCGCACTCCGCGGCGCCGAGGTGGCGATCCGCTGACGGCAGCAGGTCAATCCTGTTCGATGACCGGCTCCGAGGACCACGGGAACTCGATCCACAGATCGGTCTCCCGCCACGAGAAGTCCGGCGTGATGATGGTGCGGGGCTTGGTGTAGACGACGGCGGACTTCACCTCTGCCGCATGCTCTTTCAGCAAGCCCACGACCAGCGCGAGAGTGCGCCCGGAGTCGGCGACGTCGTCCACGACGAGCAGCTTCTTGCCCACGAGTGCATCGGTGTCGAGCAATGGCGCGAGCACCACCGGATCCGGCAGCGTCTCCTCGACGTCGGTGTAGAACTCGACGTTGAGCGTGCCGGCGGCCTTCACACCCATCGCGTAGGCCAGAGCCCCGGCCGGGATGAGTCCGCCGCGTGCGATCGCGATGACGATGTCCGGCCGGAAGCCACTGTCCACGACGGTGCGTGTGAGCTCACGCGACGCCGTGCCGAACAGGTCCCACGTCAGTGTCTCGCGCATGGGGACTCACGTTACCCGTGCCGGTGCCACCGGATCGGACGAGCGATCACGGCCACTCGATGGTCTCCGCGGCGGCGATGTCGTCGACGACCATGGTCACCACGGCCTCGATCGGTGATCCGATGCGGGCGAGGAGCACGTCCGTGACCGCCGCCGACGCACGGATCGCAGGCGCCGCGGCCATTCTCGCCACAACCACCTGGCCGTCGTCTCGCCGGTCGTCGGGGTCCTGACTCTCGTCCCCGGCGCTCGACCCGCTCGTCCGACGCTCCGGTTCCGGATGGACCCCCAGGGTGCCGAGCACCACGGCCACGACGTCGGACGGATCCGACCCGGTGTCCTTCGCGGCGGCCTCGCGGACGACGGCGCCCACGTCGTCACCGTCGAGGCCGTCGGGATGAGCAGCCTCGAGGAGCATCCGCAGGATCGCGGCGTAGACGTCCTCGACGCGAACACCGTTCTGCGAAGCCAGTTCCGACACAGCATCGTCGACCGCGTCGGCATCGGAGTCTCGCAGCGCCGCGGAGAGTCGGACGATGCCGTCGGCGACATCGCGTGCGGACGCCGGCCAACGCAGCGGCCAGGTGGTGGTGGTCATCGTTCGGGTCCTCTCGTGCTGAGTGCCGTCACGATGTCACGGCCGTCCGACACGGGGCTCTCTCACCGCCGCTCGACGACTCCACGGATGAATGCCGCCTGGCCGATGTGCTGTAGATCGTCGGACACGACACTGACGAGGCGGACGGCCAGCGTGACCGGCGGATCCCAGTTCTCGTCGATCACCCGGTCGAGGTCTTCTGCCGTGAGGGTGTCGAGGTACTCGACGGTGCGCGCATGAACGGCATCGACGTACCCGGCGAGGAGCTCAGCGTCGACGTCGACCTTGCCCACGTCCTCCGTCGACTGCCCGTACCCGATGGCGTCGTCGTCGAACGGAAGTGCGAAGCGGGCGTTCCATCCGTCCGCGGTGTAGACCTGCTCGCTGCCCGCCACACCCGCGACGTGATCGTCCTGCACCCGCGCGAGATGCCACACCAGCCAGGCGATGGTGTTGGCCTCCGGATCGATGCGGTAGGTCAGCGCCTCCCGATCCAGGCCGTCGAGCATCGTGTGCACGGTCTCCTTGATGCGGTCGTACGCGTCGATGAGCACGCCTCTGTGGTCCACCGGTGATCTCCTTCGTGTCGGTGGCCTCAGTGTGCCCGCGCCCCCGGACACGGAAACGCCGGACCTCTCGCGCGAGAGGTCAGAGCAGGGCGCCGATGTCGGCCGGGAGTTCGGCCGTCGACGCGGCACTCTCGGTGGCGACACCGTTCGCCACGACGATGCGCGACACCCCGGAATCTGCCAGGACGTACAGGTCACCCGCGGTCGAGAAGACGACGCCCGAGCCGTACCGCGCACTCGGCGTGAGGGTGCGGGAGTACAGCGACGTGCCGTCCGGTCCGGTCAGCGTCAGGGTGTTCCCCGCGACCGACGCGGTGGTCGCGCCGCTCGTCGCCGAGCCTCCGTCGGCCACGAACGCGCTCGCCGGTGGGGGCGGTGGGGTGGTGCTCGTCGGCGGCAGCGGCGGGGCTGCCGTCGTCGTCACAGGAGGTGTGGTGGTCGGAGCCGGGGCGACGGTCGTGGTGGTGGTCGAGGTGACCGGGGGCGCGGTTGTCGTGGATGCGGGAACCGGAGTCGTGGTGCCGGGTGCAGGCGTCGTCGATGGTGCCGTTGCTGTCGTCGTCGGTGCGACGCGGGCGGCGGCGAGCGGCGCGGTCGTCGTCGGTGTGACCGTTCCCGGGGTGACGCACGTCGAGATCCCGTTCGATCCCAGCGAGGTGACCGAGATACGGCGCGTCAGAGCGGGAGTCGACACGAACTCTCCGACGCGCGAGTAGAGCGAGACGGTGAAGTTCTGTAACAGGGAGAGGATCTCGGCCGGCGGGTAACTCGACAGGGTGCCGGCCGGCAGATTGACGGTGCGCGACTGACCGAGCAGTGCCTCCGACTGGAACACGAGCCGGTAGCCGTAGAGCGGATCGACGGACGGCCAGGACAGCAGCGCTGCTCGGTTGCTTCCTTGGAGAGAATCGGTGCAGGTGAAGCTCGTCGGCCGGACCATCGTCGCGGCCGTCGGAACGGCCCGCGCCTGCGCCGTGTCGTTCAGGGCTGCCTCGGTCCCTTGCGTCGCCGCAAATCCGGGGACCACCACGACCGCCACCAGTGCTGCCGCGACCCCGGAATGCACTCGATGACGACCGGGCCGGACGGGCGATTCCCTGCGGAGACTTGTCGGCCGTACAACGACGTACAGCAGAGCCGCCGCGGCGAGACCGCCGACGACCCACGCGAACGGTGTGGACAACCAGGACGCTGCATAGCCCGCGTACGGCACGTGCGCGACGACCCGGTCGACGGAAGACAGGATGTACGGATCGGCGTCCGGTGTGGAGTTGGCGTCACCCTTCAGGATCAAGACGGCGGTCTCCCCCTCGGCGAAGTCGACACGGTCGACGCGGTGAGTGATGCGCGACCCGTCGGAGCGGAGCACGCTGACCACGTCTCCGACCTGAACCTCCACCGCGGACGTCTCACGGGCGAGCGCCAGCGATCCGGTGGGGATCGACGGCTCCATCGAGCCAGATCGGAAGACCAAGGGTGTCAACGAGAACACGGAGGCGCAGACCGCGAACACGATGCAGAGGGCGCCGAGCACGGCGGCGGCGGTGAGCGCGCGGTCGGCGACCCGGCGCCGCCGATCGGATGTCTCGGAGTGGTCAGGCACTTCCCACCCCCGTCGCAGCGAAGGTGAACGTCACGGTGTTGTTGACACCCTGCAGGGTGTTGGCTGCGTTGATCGACAGATCGAACTGCACACACAGCGACTCGGTCGCGCCGACAGCCAGCGGGCGTGACGTGGTCAGGACGGGCGTCGTACCCCCAGTGCACGTGAGACCGGTCGTGACAGAACTGACGGCGACACCCGTGCCGGCTCTCACCGTGGTGGTCAGGCTGGTCCCGAGGCCACCGGTCGACGTCACCGCGGTGGGGGTGTAGGTGAAGGCGATATTACCCGCGTTCCGGACGTTGACCAGCGCCGCAGTCGACCTGCCGGGCAGGATGTTTCCCGCGGGCAGGGTGATCGTGGCGGGCGTAGGTGCGCCCTCTGTTCCGTTGACGGTGATGTCGACCGACCCGGTGAGGAACTGGCCGGACGTCGTCGTCGAGGACGTCGACCACGCGGCGAGGGTCCCGACGGTGCCGAGGCCGAACACCAGGCCGGACGCCAGGATCGCTCGCAGACGAACGCTGGTGGGAGTGCTCACCGAGAACGTCACGACGCGTGCCTACCCGTACGTCGTCGGTCCCGCGCTGCCGAGACGAACTGTGCTGCGGCGTAGAGGAACAGCAGTGCAGCGCCGGCACCCACGACGAGGGTGCGCGTCTGACCGGTGAGCCAGTTGTTGACGTAACCGAGGTACGGGATGGCATACCAGACGGCGCCGCGAATCTGGCCCGGCTGCACGACATCCGGGTCGGGCTGCGGATTGTTGTCGCCCTGAGTGGTGTAGACCCGAGCGCCGTCCTTGTCCAGACCGGTCGCGATGATGCGGTGTGTCACGACGTCGGGCTCGCCCGAGCGAATCTGGTACGTGATCGATGATCCGACGCTCAGTTGCTCGCTGGGCTTGACGACGACGAGGGTGCCCGGAGGGTAGGTGGGTTCCATCGACTGGGTGAGGATCGTGTACGGCTGAGCCCCGGCAACCTTCGGCACGACCACGGCGGCGAGAAGTACACCCACCACGCCGATCAGCAGCACCCAGGACAGAACGGTGCCGATCCACCACAACGGACCTGTGTGGCGCTCGGTCGCGTCCTCGTGTGTCGTCATCGTGTCTGCTCCACTGCGAAGGCGAAGCGGTGGGTGTAGGCCACCGCGCTGGTCGACGTGACCTGAGTGAGAGTCGTTCTGATACACCAGGTCTGACTCGCACCCTTGGCAAGGCTCTGCCACAACGGGGCAACCGCGGTGGTCGGAGCAGACGTCGACAAGGTTCCGAAGGCCGTCCCCATCGGAGTGGTCGCGGAGCACGTGGCGCCAGACGACAGCACCGCACCGGCGAGGGACACCGTCGCGGCGGCGTTCGCCGTGGAGACGGCCGGGCCCGCAGCGGACAACCGGAAGCGCAGCGGGGTGTCACCGGTGTTCGTGATCACCAGCGGCGCCTGCACCGCCTCGTTCAACGCGACCGGATTCTTGGTCAGTGCGGTGAAGACGTAGTCCGACCCGGACGGCGAGCCGGCAGCCAATGACAGCGTTCCGGTGCGCACGGTCGCACCGGCCACCGTCACGTCGTCACGCCAGAGCGCCCCGGTGCTCTGCACCGAGCCGAACACCAGGGCAGCGGCCCCCACGACCGCCGCCCCGAGCCACATTTTCCGCGGCACGTCAGTTCACCTCGCTGGCTGGGTGTTCGGAATCAGGCAGATCGGCGCGTCAGGGAGCAGTCGTGCGGGCGGCCTGCTGCAGGTTGATCCGAAAGGCGGACAGGTTCACCGAGTCCTCGGTTCCCACCTGGTTCGGCGTCGTCTCGACGAACGTGACGGTCACCGTGACATCGACGAGGCGGTTGTTGTCCGCCTCCGTGATCTGGTTGTTGGCGAGGGGCGTGCCGTTGTACGTGCTGACCAACGACACCGGGGTGTTCGTCGGGGTCAGTTCGCCAGTGCGCTGGATGCTCTGAGCATCCGCGGCGATGGTCGCACGAAGATTCTCGCCGTCCGCGAGTACTCGGTACTGCGCCTTGTACTGGAGGACGTCGCCCGGAACCATCCGGAACGTGGCGATGTCGAGGGGGCCCGGCGTCTTGACCGGTCCCGGCGAGACGTCGGTCCACACACCTGCGGCGACCGGCGAGATATCCAGGTTGCCCGCCGTGATGGTGCCGCCCTGGACGGTCTCGGCGTCACTCCACAGCGCGTAGCTTCCCGCGCCACCGAGCAGGAGGATACCGGCGGCACCCGCAGCGAGGGCACCCTTCGTGGTCTTGTTCATGGGGTTCACTTCCGTCGTGTCCTCCACGCCGGAGGTCGGCGCGGTTTAACCATTGCTTCGCTAGCTGATTACCCATTCGTTACATGTCCCAAAGCGGATGGGGGATCCGGCAAGCTCTTTGAGACGTACCTCAAAACCGTTCGCGCCCGGGGAGTTACACCATGCGCGGCCCGGCGAAATGGCCCCAGCCAGCCATTATTAGCCATTACTGCGCCATTGCGTAAGAGCGGTTCCAGTAGGCAATATCGGCCAATCCTGGATGCCGATACTGGAATGGTGGGTCACACAAATCTTTCACCCTGTTTCTCGGATCGCGGTTTCGGGCACTCCACGGCCACCATCCACTCGCTCGAAGGACTCCCATGACCCATGACACGGCCACACCTCGGCAGCGCACCGAGCCCGCATCGTCGGGCCAGGTTCTCCTGGTCGTCGTCAGCGCGATCATCGCCGTCGTCGGTGGATTTCTGGGCTCCGGCGCCGTGGTCGGCACACCGATCGCCGAAGCAGCCGACGGCGCCCTCAGCGCGACCGCCACCCTGGTCGCCCCGGCGGGGCCCGCATTCTCCATCTGGTCGGTCATCTACCTCGGACTGATCGCCTACGCGGCGTGGCAGGCACTGCCCGCCCAGCGCCGGTCCGAGCGGCAACGAGCACTCCGCGTACCCATCGCCGTGACGATGCTGCTCAATGCCGCGTGGATCACCGTGGTGCAGTTCGGGCAGGTACTGCTGAGCGTCGTCGTGATCGTCGCGCTGCTCGCGAGCCTGGCGTTCGTGTTCGCGCGGCTGATCGCGGCTCCGCGGACCACCGCCGTCGACACGGTGATCACCGACGGGACGATGGGCCTCTACCTCGGGTGGGTGGCGATCGCGACGGTCGCGAACGTCAGCGCATGGCTCGCGTCGACGGGCGTCGAGTCGGCGGCCACCCTGTGGGCCGTTCTCGTTCTCGTCGTCGCGGCGCTCGTCGGACTGTTCCTGGCCACCGTCTCCGCCGGACGGATCGCGCCCGCACTGTCTCTCGCGTGGGGACTCGGGTGGGTCGCGCAGGGGCGCCTGTCCGGCGAGGTCCTGAACACCACCGTCGGGTGGACCGCCGCGACGGCGGCAGTCGTCGTTCTCGTGGGCACGGTCGCCGTGCGAGTGCGCTCCCGCTGACGTTCCGTGTTCCCGCGGCCGCTGCAACCACCACGGGAACACACAACGCCCGCGGGAACCGAGGCGTCACCCCTGTCGATACCGACAGTGCATCGCTGCAGTGCAATTTTGACTTGGACTTGTATGACACGGCGCCTTAGCGTCGTGTGTACAACCACGCACTGCGAGAAGGGCTGATGCACTGATGACTGCAACGGTGACGACGACCGCTCCTCTGACCGGGGAGCTGATCATCGCCGGGTCCACCGTCCCCGGCACCGGCACGACCGTCCACGGCATCGATCCGTCCACCGGCGCGGATCTCGAGCCCGCCTACCGGCACGGCACGATGGCCGACGTCGACGCGGCCTGCGCGGCGGCGGACGAGGCCTTCGACGCCTACCGCTCCACCACGTCCGAGGCGCGCGCCGACTTCCTCGACGCCATCGCCGACAACATCGAGGCGCTGGGCGAGACGCTCATCGAGCGCGCGGTGGCCGAGTCCGGCCTGCCCGTCGGTCGGATCACCGGTGAGGTCGGCCGCACCAGCGGACAGCTCCGCCTGTTCGCCTCGGTGCTCCGCGAGGGCAGCTGGAACGGTGCCCGCATCGACCCCGCACAGCCGGATCGCGCACCCCTTCCCCGCGCCGACATCCGCCAGCGCACGGTCTCACTCGGACCGGTGGTCGTGTTCGGCGCCAGCAACTTCCCGCTCGCCTTCTCCGTCGGCGGCGGCGACACCGCATCGGCACTCGCCGCCGGATGCCCCGTCATCGTCAAGGCCCACGACGCCCACCCGGGTACGTCCGAGTACGTCGGCCGCGCGATCACCGAGGCCGCCGCGTCGACCGGCATGCCGGCAGGAGTGTTCTCGCTCGTCTACGGCGACGGCCGCACCATCGGCACCGCTCTGGTCACCGACCCGCGCGTCAAGGCCGTCGGCTTCACCGGATCCCGTTCCGGCGGCACCGCTCTGGTACGCGCCGCAGCCGGTCGACCGGAACCGATCCCGGTGTACGCCGAGATGAGCTCCATCAACCCGGTGTTCCTGTTCCCGCACGCCCTCGAGACGCGGGCCGCAGATCTGGGCCGCGCCTTCGTCGCCTCCCTGACGCTCGGCTCCGGACAGTTCTGCACCAATCCCGGCCTCGTCATCGCGCAGGACGGACCGGAACTCGACGCCTTCGTCGCGGCCGCTGCGGACGCCGTCGCGGCCAGCACCCCGACCACCATGCTGACGCCGAACATCGCCGACAGCTACGGCAAGGGTGTCGACGCGCTGAGCGCCGCCGCAGACGAGGTCGCCCGCGGCACCGTCACCGACGCACCCAACGCCGGCCGCGCGGCACTCTTCAGCACCGACGCCGCGACGTTCCTCGACCGAGACGTGTTGCAGGCCGAAGTGTTCGGCGCATCCGCGCTCGTCGTCCGCTGCACCTCGGCCGAGCAGGTCGCCGCCGTGGCCCGCGCTCTCGAAGGTCAGCTCACCGCGACGATCCACGCCGACGCCGCCGATCACGCCGACGCCGGACGCCTGCTCCGCGTCCTCGAGCTGAAGGCCGGACGCATCCTCTTCGACGGGTGGCCCACGGGCGTCGAGGTGGGCCACGCGATGGTCCACGGCGGCCCTTACCCGGCGACGTCCGACTCACGCTCGACTTCGGTCGGCTCGCTCGCCATCGAGCGGTTCCTGCGCCCTGTCGCGTACCAGGACGTTCCCGCCGCGTTGCTCCCCAGCGCCATCGCCGACGGCAACCCCGACGGCATCTGGCGGCGTGTCGACGGCCAACTCTCCCGCGACTGACCCCGCCACTCACCTTCCTGCACCACACCGGCCGGCCTCCGGCCTTCCCGCACCACACCCTCGTACACCAGGAGATCTCATGCTCGACGGCGTCCTCTTCTTCCCTGTCACCCCCTTCACCGACTCCGGCGAGGTGGACCACGCACTTCTCGCCGAGCACATCGCGAAGGGTGTCGACGCGGGCCCCGGCGGTGTCTTCATCGCCTGCGGCACCGGTGAGTTCCACGCTCTCGAGGCCGTCGAGTTCGGCGAGATCGTCGCCACCGCGGTGCGTACCGTCGCCGGCCGCGTCCCGGTCTACGCGGGCGCGGGTGGTTCGGTGGCCCAGGCGAAGATCTTCGCCCGATCCGCTCGTGACAACGGTGCCGACGGCATCCTGCTGCTCCCGCCCTACCTGGTGACCATGCCGCAGGCCGGCCTGGTCGAGTACACCCGCGAGGTCACCTCCGTCACCGACCTGCCGGTGATCGTCTACAACCGCGGCAACGCGCGCTACGACGAGGCGTCGGCCGTCGAGGTCGCCCACTTCCCCACCGTCGTCGGATTCAAGGACGGCACAGGCGATCTGGATCGCGTCTCGCGTATCGTGCGCGCGGTCGAGGACTCCCTGGCGCCCACCGGCAAGGCGTTCCAGTTCTTCAACGGACTGCCCACGGCCGAGGTCTCGCAGCAGGCCTACCGCGCCATCGGCGTCACGCTCTACTCGTCGGCCACGTTCGCCTTCGCCCCGGAGCTGGCCCTGGCGTTCTACACCTCGCTCGAGAACGACGACGTCACGCTCACCGACGCCCTGCTGCGCGAGTTCTTCCACCCACTCGTGCGTCTGCGCGACTCGGTACCCGGCTACGCCGTCTCCCTGATCAAGGCGGGCGTCACCCTCGAAGGTGTTGCCGCCGGCCCCGTTCGGGCACCGCTGATCGACGCGGCCCCCGCGGACGTGGAGGCCCTCACCGCGATCATCGCAGCCGGCCGCGCCGTGCTCGCCGACTCCCTCGCAGCCGACTCGGTCACCAAGGAGGCCGTGCACTCGTGAGCAGCCGCATCACCTCCGTCACCGTCACCCCCGTCGCCTTCGCCGACCCGCCGCTGCTCAACACCGTCGGAGTCCATCAGCCGTTCGCTCTGCGCGCGATCGTGCAGATCCGGACCGACGACGGCGCCGTGGGTCTGGGCGAGACCTACGCCGACACCGCGCATCTCGTTCGCCTGAACGCTGCTGCCGAGGCCATGGTCGGGGTGGACGTCTTCGCACTCCACGCGCTGCGCGCCGTCGTGGACGAGTGCCTGGGCGGCCTGACGGTGACGGGTGGTGACGGGGTGGCCGGCATGATCACGACGGCCAGCACCACCGATCGGGTGTACTCGCCCTTCGAGGTGGCGTGCCTCGACATCCAGGGCAAGATCCTCGGGCGGCCCGTCTCCGATCTTCTCGGTGGCCTGGTGCGCACGGCCGTACCGTTCAGTGCCTATCTCTTCTACAAGTGGGCCGGGCACCCCGGCTCCGCGGACGACGAGTGGGGTGCCGCGCTCGATCCCGAGGGCATCGTCGCGCAGGCCCGACGGATGATCGACCGGTACGGCTTCGGCGCGATCAAGCTCAAGGGCGGGGTGTTCCCACCCGAGCAGGAGATCGCCGCGATGCACGCGCTGCGCGAGGCGTTTCCCGATCTCCCACTGCGGCTGGATCCCAACGCGGCGTGGACCGTCGACACGTCCCTCGAGGTCGCGTCGGCCCTGACCGGTGTCGTCGAGTATCTCGAGGACCCCACACCGGGCCTGGACGGAATGTCGGAGGTGGCCCGCAAGGCCGCCATGCCGCTGGCGACCAACATGTGTGTCGTGGCGTTCGATCAGCTCGAGCCGTCGGTCCGACGCGACTCGGTCGGGGTCGTGCTGTCCGATCACCACTACTGGGGTGGACTGCAACGCTCACGGCTGCTCGCCGGCATCTGCGACACCTTCGGACTCGGCCTGTCGATGCACTCGAACTCCCATCTCGGCATCTCGCTCGCCGCGATGGTGCACCTCGCCGGCGCCACGCCGAATCTCACGTACGCCTGCGACACACACTGGCCGTGGAAGACCGAGGACGTCGTGGTCCCGAGCGTTCTGCGCATCGAGAACGGCGCCGTCGCGGTACCCACGGGACCGGGGCTGGGCGTCGAACTCGACGAGGACGCGCTGGCGAGGCTGCACCAGCAGTACCTCGACTGCGGGATCAGGGACCGTGACGACACCGGCTACCGGCAGAGTCTCGAACCCGACTTCGTCAACTCCTCGCCGCGATGGTGACCGGCCGTTCACACGGTCGGCTATCTTGAGCCGATGTTCTCGCTCTCGCGCCTGACGTGCTTCATCGCCGTCGCGGAGGAGCTGCACTTCGGCCGAGCCGCAGAGCGGCTCCACATGACCCAGCCCCCGCTCAGCAGGCAGATCCAGCAGCTCGAGAGTGAACTGGGCGTGCAGCTGATCGACCGGACGTCACGCTCGGTGACCCTCACGGCCGCCGGCGTGGCGTTCCTGCCCGACGCCCGCCGGATAGTCCGCTTGGCCGAGAGCGCCGCACTGACCGTCAAGCGTGTCCCCGCCGGTGATCTGGGCACCGTCGTCATCGGCTTCACCGCGGCGTCCGCGCACGCCGTCCTGCCTCGGCTGCTCTCGGACGTGCGCGCGGCTCTGCCGGACGTCGAACTGGTGCTGCGGGAGATGGTGTCGTCGATTCAGATCGACGCCCTGGCGAGCGGGGAACTTGATCTCGGTCTGGTCCGTCCCACCGTCACGCGACCGGGAATTCTGACGCGGCCCATCCACCGCGAGGCACTCGTCGCTGCGCTTCCCGAGGGGCACGAACTCCTCGACGTGGAGCGCCTGAGCGTGACGCACTTCGACGATCAACCCGTGATCATGTACTCGCCGGTGGATGCCCGCTACTTCCACGAGCTGCTCATCAGCACCTTCACCGTCGCCGGGGTCACGCCTCGATACGTGCAGTACGTGACGCAGGTACACACCATGTTGATGCTCGTGAGCTCCGGCCTGGGCTGCGCACTGGTGCCGGCCTCGGCACGCACGATGCACACCGAGGGTGTCGTGTTCCGCGAGATCCGTTCCAGCACCGAGGAACCCGTGCGACTGAACGCCGCGTGGCGTCACGACGCCGCCAACCCCGCCCTGCACCGTGTGCTGACGGACGTGAAGGCCGTGACCTCACTGCAGTGAGATCACGGCCGGCGGTTGCTGCGTCCGCGAACTAGTGCGCGACCTCGACCGGCGGCTTGACGGCCACGACCGGGCAGTGTGCGTCGAGCAGGACACGCTGAGACAGGCTGCCGAGCAACAGCTTTCCGACGGGTGAGCGGCGACGCACGCCGATGACGAGGAGCTCGACGTCCGGCTCGTAGGACATGTCGACGAGGTTGTCGGCGTGCGAGCGGCCGGGTACCGGCTCCGCCACCCGCGCCGCCACGCCGTCGGCGCCGGAGTCGGTGCGGGCAGCCATGATCAGCTCGTCGACCGCACTGCGATCACCGTCGACCACGACGGTGACGTCGGTACCGCGCATCTTGGCCTCGCGGAACGCGAACGGCAGTGCGTTGCGATCCTCGACGGTGTCCGCGTATCCCACGACGACGCTCATCGGGTCTCCTTCTGATCGGGCTGGAAGACCGGCGTCACGAGCGTGCCGTCGGCGAGGAACGAGTTCAGGTTCTCGAGGGTGAGTGCTTCCATCGCGGCGCGAGTCTGCACCGTGGCACTTCCGACGTGGGGAAGCAGCACCACGGTGTCGAGGGCGCGAAGCGCGTCCGGCACCTCGGGTTCGTGGGCGAAGACGTCGAGCCCGGCGCCGGCCAACCGTCCGCTCTGCAGCGCCTCGACGAGGGCGTCCTCGTCCACGACGCTGCCGCGAGCCACGTTGATCAGGAAGCCGTCCGGCCCCAGTGCGTCCAGCGTCTCCCTGTCGACGAGCTGCTGCGTCTCCGGTCCGCCGGCTGCGGCCACGACCAGAACATCTACTGCCGCAGCGAGTTCGCGCGGAGACGAGTGGTACCGGTACGGACTCGACTCGACGACGTTGCGGTTGTGGTAGTCGATGGTGCAGCCGAAGGCCTCGAGGCGGTGCGCGATGGCGCCGCCGATGCGCCCGAGACCGAGAATGCCGACCCGAGATCCGCTGACCTGCCGCGCCAACGGCGGCATGGGCTTGGTGGTCCACTCGCCCGCGCGCACGTAGCGGTCGGCGGCGGAGAAGCCGCGGAGGGTGTCGATGAGCAGCCCGAGGGCGGTGTCGGCGACGGCGTCGGTGAGGACGTCCGGAGTGTTGCTGACACCGATCCCGCGGCGGCGAGCCTCCTCGACATCGGTGCCGTCGTACCCGACTCCGAAGTGGACGATCGCGCGCAGCGCGGGCAGGCGGTCCATGAGGTCCGCCTTGACGCCGACACGGCCGGACGTCACGACGGCGACGATCTCGTCGGCGTGCCGGCCGAGCACATCGTCGCGATCGTCGTCCGGCAGCACCAGAGCGCCGCCGGCCTCGAGTGTCTCCATGAGCGAAGGCTTGAGTCCGCCGACCCGGAGAACGCGCGAAAATCGCTGCGCCTCATCGGGACTCGATGCCGATCCGTTCGAGCTCGGCGTTCCACCGTCGGTCATGCCGCCTCCTTCACCGTGCGACGGCCACCGGGAGCGACGGCCATCGTCTGCGGTGATCGTATGTCGGCCGACGAATACCGGTCCAACACGCAATTAGCATGGATCCATACTCTTCCGGTATTGATATCGTGTCTTCTCGTGACGCAGCAGGTCAGAGCCTCGGCAGTGTGATGCGGACCGCTCGACGCCGTCACGGCGAGCCCGAAATCGGCCCCGAACTGCGATTTCCCGGCCGATCGCCTGTTGACGGTCACTCCCCCCACTCCTACCGTGTGTCTACCGTCACAGGCGGTCCATCGGCTCCACTCGGCGTGCGTCGTCAGCCCCGACACCTCGCACCCGGTGAAGCCCCCTCAGCTTGGAGGAATCCATGAGATCCACCCGCGCCACATCCCTGGTGTCGGTGATCGCCGCGTCCGCACTCCTCACCGGATGCACCGTCGCGAACTCGGACAGCGGAGACGCCGCGAGTCCCGACACCGTCCGGATCGTGCTGCCGCAGGAACCACCGACCCTGGAGCCGTGCGATGTCTCGCTGACGGCCATCGGCGTGGTCACGCGGTCCAACATCACCGAACCCATGATCGAGCGTGACCCCACCACGGGTGACCTCGAACCGAAGCTCGCCACGTCGTGGGAGCGCACGTCGGACACCGAGTGGACGATCCGCCTGCGCGACGACGTCACCTTCAGCGACGGCACACCGTTCGACGCCGAGGACGCCGCCGTGTCGGTCGATCGCGCCGTGAACTCCGATCTGGCCTGCAACGTCGAGGGATACGTCTTCGGCGACGACGACCTCACCGTCCGCGCCGTGGATCCGACGACGTTGACCGTCGCCTCGCCGACTCCCGATCCGATTCTGCCGCTTCGGCTCTCGTTCATCGAGATGGTCAAGAGCGAGGTCGGTAGCACCGAGCGGACCCGCGAGCCGATCGGTACCGGCCCGTACCGCGTCGACTCGTGGGACTACGGCCAGCGACTTTCCCTGGTGCGCAACGACACCTACTGGGGCGACGCACCGGAATTCACGCGGGCCGTCTACCAGTGGCGTACCGAGGGCAGCGTCCGCGCCGCCATGGTCACCAACGGCGAGGCGGACATCGCGACCGGCCTCGGCCCCGAGGACGGAGCCGGCGACCTCGGTGTCGCCTTCCCGAACAACGAGACCACCGCCTTGCGGATGCAGGCCACCACACCGCCACTCGACGATCAGCGCGTGCGCGAGGCGATCAACTACGCCATCAACCGCGCGGGCATCGTCAAGGCTCTGTTCCGCGGAATGGGAGCACCCGCTGCGCAACTCATCGCGGACGGCGTCGTCGGCTACAACGACGAGCTCACCCCGTGGCCGTACGACATGGAGAAGGGCACGGCCCTCATCGACGAGGCTCGCGCCGACGGTGTTCCCGTCGACACCGAGATCCGCCTCATCGGCCGCACCGGGCAGTTCCCGAAGATCAACGAGACCGTCGAGGTCATCCAGAACGCGCTGGCCGGCATCGGCCTGAACGTGAAGATCGAGATGAAGGACACGGCGGCCACCGCCGAGTTCCAGGAACGGCCGTTCCCGAACGTCGGGCCCTACCTGCTGGTGATCCAGCACGGCAATCAGGCCGGCGACGCCGCATTCACGATGGATCAGTACATGCGCAGCGACGGCTTCCAGAGCTCCTACGGCACAACCGACTTCGACGAGGGAATCGACGAGGCCGAATCGCTGACCGACGAGGAGCGACAGACCGCGTTCGCCGATCTCTTCGCCCGTGAACCCGAGGAGATCACGCAGATGGCGTACATCGCGCACATGAACGGTGTGTTGGCCAAGGACCCGCGCATCGACTACACCCCCGATTCCGCCACCGTCGACGAGATGCGACTGGCCGAGATGACCCGGAGTTCCGATGCGACCGACTGATCACGACCCCGACCAGCAGCCCACCTCGACCGAGAGGCCGACCAGCCCCTCCTCCGGAAGGGAGTGACCGAGATGTTCGCCTTTCTGCGACGCCGCGTCTACACCAGCCTCGTCCCACTCCTGGTCGTCCTCATCGGCGTCTTCTTCCTCGCTCGTCTGACCGGTGATCCGACCAGCCTCTACCTTCCCGAGTCGGCGACACCCGCCCAGCGCGAGGCGTTCGCCGCCCAGAACGGCTTCGACCAGTCCGTGTGGACACAGATGGCCGACTACTTCGGCGGCGTGCTGCACCTCGACTTCGGTGAGTCGCTCCGGACGGGCGAAGCCGCGTCCACCATGGCGTTGCGCGCCTTTCCCGCCACCCTGCAGCTCGCGTTCGTCACGATGCTCCTCGCCGTGATCGGTTCGATCGTCATCGGCTGCTGGGCCGCGTACCGTCCCAACTCTCTCGCCGACCGGTTCTCGAGCCTGCTGTCCATGACGGCCGCGAGCATCCCCGACTTCTGGTTCGCCATCACCGGCGTCTGGATCTTTGCCGTGGTGCTCGGTGTCCTGCCGACCTCCGGCACCGGGGGCGCCGTCGCATGGGTGCTCCCCATCGCGACACTGCTCATCCGTCCGCTCGGCGTGCTCACCCAGGTGGTCCGCGGCGCGATGGTCTCCGCCCTCTCCGCCCCGTACGTCCGCCTCGCTCGCAGCAAGGGTGCCGGCGACCTGCGCGTCGTCACCCACCATGCGCTGCGCAACGCCGCGGCACCCGCGCTGACCGTCGCCGGCGACCTCACCGTCGGCCTGGTGAACGGCGCCGTCGTGGTCGAGGCCATCTTCGGGTGGCCCGGCATCGGCAAGTTGATGATCGACGCGATCCTGCAGCGCGACTTCGCCGTCCTCCAAGCAGCCGTCCTCCTGACGGCCGTGAGCATCTTCGTTCTGAACATCGTGATCGACGCGTGCTACGCGCTGCTCGACGCACGGGTTCGCGACAAGGCCAAGGTCTGAGAGGTACACCCATGACACTCGAAGCAAGCAAGGACAGCTCGGGCGTTCCGGTTCCCCCGGTGCTGCCGCCCACCCCGGACGCCGCGTCCGCGGCGCCCTCGCGCACGACCTCCATGCCGCTGTGGCGTCTGCTGCTGCGGGACCGCGTCGCCACCATCGCGGCGAGCATCCTGGTGCTCGTCTTCCTCACCGCGATCTTCGGTCCCATGCTGGTCGGCGACGCCGCCACCCGTCAGGACCTCGATCGATCCAACCTGGCACCGTTCTCCCTCGACACCGGCGTCATGAACATCCTCGGCACCGATCCGCTCGGCCGCAGCATGCTCGCCCGCCTGATCCTCGCCAGCCGGACCACGCTGTCGGTCGCGATCCCCGCAGTCATCCTGTCCGGCATCATCGGCTCGATCATCGGCATGTGGGCCGGTTACCACCGCGGCTGGCGCGAGACCGCCGCCATGCGCGTCGCCGACGTCATCATGAGCTTCCCGTCGTTGCTGATGGCCGTCGTCGTGCTGTACGTCTTCTCCCCCAGCGCCGCGAACATCGTGCTGATCCTGACCATCACCCGCATCCCGATCTACCTCCGCACGGCCCGCGCCGAGAGCGCGGAACTCCGATCGCGAGTCTTCGTCGACGCGGCCCGCACGTTCGGCGCCGGCAGCGGCGCGGTGATCCGTCGCCACGTGGTGCCGATTCTGCTGCCCACGTTGCTGACCGTCGCCACGCTCGACTTCTGCTTCGTCATGCTGGCCGAGTCGTCGCTCAGCTTCCTCGGCATCGGGATCCAGCCACCCGACATCAGCTGGGGCCTCATGGTGTCCCAGGGCCGCACCTACCTGCAGAGCGCCTGGTGGCTGTCGTTCTTCCCCGGACTCGCGATCGTCATCACCACCGTGTCCGCGACCGTGCTGGCCGCGTGGGCCCGCATCGCCACCGACCCGGCGCAGCGCTGGCGCCTCACCCTCCCGCGTTCGAAGAGAAAGGCACGTCGATGAGTGCTCCCGCTCTCGCCCGCACCGCGCTCGAGGTCGACGGTCTGACCGTCGAGATCCGCACCCCGTCGGGCACCGTGCGTGCCGTCGACGGAGTGTCGTTCAGCGCGAAGCGCGGCCGCACACTCGCACTGCTGGGCGAATCCGGCTGCGGCAAGTCCATGACGGCCCAGGCCCTCGTCGGGTTGCTCGAGCCGATCGCCGACATCGTCGACGGCACCGTCATGCTCGGCGACACCGATCTGGTGACGGCGAACTCCAGGACTCGACGCCGCATCGCCGCCACCGAGCTCGCCATCGTCTTCCAGGACGCTCTGACGGCACTGAACCCGGTCTACACCGTCGGCACGCAGTTGGCGGAACCGTTCCGCATCCACCGCGGCATGTCGGCGAAAGCGGCTCGCGTCGAGGCGATCTCGTTGATGGAACGCGTCGGTATCCCCGAGCCCGAGTCACGTGCGGACTCCTACCCCCACCAGTTCTCCGGCGGTATGCGGCAGCGACTGCTCATCGCCATGGCCGTGGCCCTGGGTCCGACGGTGCTGCTGGCCGACGAGCCCACCACCGCCCTCGACGTCACCGTGCAGGCGCAGATCATGTCCCTGCTGCGCGACCTGCGCACCGAGCACGACATGGCCGTCATCCTCATCACGCACGATCTGGCCCTCGTCGCCGAGGAAGCCGACGACGTCGCCGTGATGTACGCGGGGACCGTCGTCGAAACGGGACCCGTCGCCGAGGTGTTCGGCGACCCGAAGCATCCCTACACGAAGGGACTGCTCGACTCGGTCCCCGTCGCCACCGTGCGCGGCGAGCACCTCAAGTCCATCGGCGGCACCCCGCCGGATCTGCACTCCATCCCGCCGGGATGCGTGTACCAGGCCCGATGCCCCATCGCGCGCGCCGTCTGCGTCGCGCAGCGCCCCGAGCTCCGCAGTGTCGCCGGCACCAGCCGTGCGACCGCATGCCATTTCCCCGAGGAGGTGTCCGGTGTCCGTTACGACGACAGTGGCGAGTGAGGCCGCGGCCACGCAGGCCGCACCGTTGCTCGAGGTCCGTGGAGTCTCCAAGACGTTCGACGTCGCCGCCGGCAGCGGCGGCCACAAGAAACTGCGGGCACTCGACGGCATCGACCTCGAGCTGCGACGCGGCGAGACCCTCGGCCTCGTCGGTGAGTCCGGTTGCGGCAAGTCCACACTCGCGCGCACGCTGATGATGCTCGAACGACCCGACACGGGCACCGTGTCGTGGGACGGCGTCGACCCGTTCGGCCTGAAGGGCAAGGAACTGCTCGCGTGGCGTCGTCGGATCCAGATGGTCTTCCAGGACCCGTACGGATCGCTCAACTCGAGGATGTCGGCGGCGGAGATAATCTCGGAGCCGTGGCACACGCATCGCACGATGTACAAGACCAAGCGCGACCGCGCCGCCCGCGTCCGGGAGCTGCTGCACCTCGTCGGTCTGCGTCCCAGCGACGAGCACCGCTACCCGCAGGAGTTCTCAGGTGGTCAGCGCCAGCGTCTCGGCATCGCCCGGGCCCTGGCACTCGATCCGAGTGTCGTGGTGTGCGACGAGCCCGTCTCGGCTCTCGACCTGTCGGTCCAGGCGCAGGTGCTGAACCTGCTCTCGGATCTGCAGAAGGAGCTCGGCATCAGCTACGTCTTCATCTCGCACGACCTGTCGGTGGTGCGCCACGTCGCCGACCGGGTCGCCGTGATGTACCTCGGCCGGATCATCGAGACCGGTCCGACCGACGACGTCTTCGACCATCCCACGCACCCGTACACCGAGGCACTGATGTCGGCAGCCCCGACGCTGGATCCCTCGACCCGGCGTTCGCGCATCCTCCTGGAGGGGGAGGTACCGTCGCCTCTGAACCCGCCGTCGGGCTGCCGTTTCCGCACGCGCTGCGCGCACGCGACGGACGTCTGCGCCACGGGCATCCCCCCGTCGGTCGGGCGTCTCGGGAACCTGCACATCGCCGAGTGCCACCACCCGAGATCGGACGCCGTGGCCGTATGACCGTGCTCGCGTGACCGGCCTCGAATGGCTGGTCGTGGGCGTCGCGATCTTCACGGCGTCGTGTCTCCAGTCGTCGATCGGCTTCGGGATGGGGATGGTCGCGGCGCCCGTCCTGGCCATCATCGATCCGCGGATGGTGCCCGGCACGATCATCCTGCTCGCCACCGCGCTCACCGCGCTGGTGGTGGTGCGGGAGCGCACGAGCATCGACGTGCGCGGGGCCGGCTGGGCACTGGTGGGACGGGTGCCCGGCGTGATCGCCGGCGCCGCGCTGCTCGTCGTGCTGCCCGAGCGGGGAGTCTCCATCATGCTCGGCGCAGTGGTGCTGTTCGGCGTCGTGGCCACGGCGATCGGGGCTGGTCGCCGACACCGCGACGCGGATCGCTCATGACCGCGGGCGCCGCGTCCGGACTGCTCGGCACCGCCACCTCCATCGGCGGGCCACCCATGGCGCTGATCTGGAGCGGCAGCAGCGGCGCCGCGTTGCGCAGCACCATGAGCGGCTTCTTCCTGATCGGCTCCCTGATGTCGCTCGCCGCGCTGGGGGTCACCGGCTCCCTCGACGCGCACTCCCTGGCGACCGGCGCCCTGCTCCTGCCCGTCGTCGCGCTCGGGTACGTGGCCTCGCGCTGGGTGAACCGCGTACTCGACCGTCGTCGGCTGCGATGGGTGTCCATCGTCGTCTCGGCGGGTGGTGCGCTCGTGCTGCTGGTCGATGCGGTGGTGTGAGGTGTGCGGTTGCGGTGGGTGCAGCGCTGGCGCTTCCGGGAGCGCACACACCCTCTGATGAGCGCACACCCGCTACAGCCGACTGGACGGGGTATGCGCTTCATGGCAGATGTGCGCACTCGGCACCAGCACACTCGACCGATACTCACCCTGCATCGCTGCATCCACAAATGGTGTTGGACGGGAATGAATCACCCGCCCTAGGCTCGTCGACGTGAGCACCGTCACCGAGGTCCGAACCTCCCATGCCACGCCCGTCGTCACCGCGATGCGCGTCGTTCCCGTCGCCGGCCACGACAGCATGCTGCTGAATCTCAGCGGCGCCCATGCACCGTTCTTCACCCGGAACCTGGTCGTGCTGACCGACTCCGACGGGCGCACCGGTGTGGGCGAGGTGCCGGGTGGCGAGCCCATCCGCCGCTGCCTGGAGGACGCCCGCGTCCTCGTCGAGAACGCCTCGGTCGGCAACTACCACGCCGTGCTCAACGCGATGCGCCGCGCGTTCGCGGACCGCGACTCCGGCGGACGCGGCGCCCAGACCTTCGATCTGCGGATCGCCGTGCACGCCGTGACGGCCGTCGAGAGCGCACTGCTCGATCTGCTCGGCCAGCACCTGGGTGTGAGCGTCGCGGCCCTGCTCGGCGACGGCCGCCAGCGCGACCGAGTGCAGGCGCTCGGGTATCTCTTCTTCCTCGGCGACCGGAACAAGACGGATCTCGCGTACCGCGCACCCTCGGACGAGGGCAGTTCCGCCGACGCCTGGTCCCGTCTGCGCCACGAGGAGGCACTGACTCCCGACGCCGTGGTCGCACTCGCGGAAGCGGCACACGCCAGGTACGGCTTCCAGGACTTCAAGCTCAAGGGCGGTGTCCTCCCCGCAGCGCAGGAGGCCGACGCCGTGCGCGCACTCGCGGAACGCTTCCCCACGGCACGCATCACGCTGGATCCCAACGGCGGGTGGCTCCTGAAGGACGCGATCGAGACCTGCCGTGGTCTGCGCGACGTGCTCGCCTACGCGGAGGACCCGGTCGGACCCGAGGGCGGATTCTCCGGGCGCGAGGTGATGGCGGAGTTCAAGCGCGCGACCGGCCTGCCCACCGCCACCAACATGATCGCCACCGACTGGCGCGAGATGGGACACACCATTCGATCCGGCGCCGTCGACATCCCGCTCGCGGATCCCCATTTCTGGACGATGAACGGATCGGTCCGCGTCGCGCAACTCTGCGATGCCTGGGGTCTGACGTGGGGATCGCACTCCAACAACCACTTCGACGTCTCGCTCGCCATGTTCACGCACGTCGCAGCTGCCGCTCCCGGTGAGATCACCGCCATCGACACGCACTGGATCTGGCAGGACGGCCAGCGCATCACGACGAATCCGTTCCCCATCGTGGACGGGTACCTCACCGTCCCCGACGTGCCGGGTCTAGGAGTGACCCTCGACATGGAGCGCGTCGAGGCCGCACACGAGCTGTACCAGCGCGAGGGCCTCGGGGCCCGCGACGATGCGGTCGGCATGCAGTACCTGGTGCCGAACTGGACCTTCGACAGCAAGCGCCCCTGCCTGCAGCGCGCATGAAGGTCGTCGTCGCGGACCGCAACCTCCTCCCGCATCGGGACGCCGTCGAGGCGGGGATGCCGGACGGCACCGTCGTGTCGTGGCACGAACGCTTCGACGAGGACGCGCTCGTCGCCGACCTCGCCGATGCGGACGTCCATGTCGGGGGCCGGGTCACCGAGGCCATGGCGCAGGCGGGCCGGGGCCTGCGACTCGTCCAGGTCGCGGGAGCCGGCGTCGACAACGTCGCCCGTGCGGCCCTTCCATCGACCACACTGCTGGCCAACACGTTCCACCACGAGGACTCCATCGCGGAGTACGTGCTCGCGTCTGCGGTGCTGTTGCGGCGTGGCTTCCTGACGCAGGATCACGCACTGCGACAGGGTGTCTGGTCGACCTCGGTGTACGACGACACGCTGCCCCAGCCGTCCGCGACGGCGGGCGCCCGCGTGGGCCTCGTCGGCTTCGGCCACATCGGGCAGCGCTCGTGGTCGCTGCTGCGCACCCTCGGCTGCTTCGGCGCCGCCGTGACCGGACGCGGAGCCGTCGACGTGGCCGCTCACGGCCTGGACTGGGCCGGCGATGCCACGGAACTTCCGCGGCTGATGGCGGAGTCGGACATCGTCGTCGTCTCGGCACCTCTCTCCGCGGCGACGACCGGCATGATCGGCGCGGACGAGCTCCGCGCGCTGGGGCCGGCGGGAGTCCTGATCAACGTCGGCCGCGGGCCGCTGGTGCAGGAGCGGCCGCTACACGACGCGCTGGCGACCGGCGAGCTCGGCGCCGCGGCCATCGACGTCTGGTACAGCTACCCCGGCCCGGACGGGCGAGGCGAGCCGAGTGCACTCCCGTTCGGAAGCCTGCCGAACGTGCTGATGACGCCGCACTCGTCCGGCATCACGCGCCGAACGTTCGAGGGCCGCTGCCGCGACATCGTCGCCAACATCCGGCATCTCGCCGACGGGACCCCGCTGATCAACCTGGTCGGCTGACCCCGAACAGGACGAAGGCCGGTCACCACGCGGGCGACCGGCCTTCGTCGAGGCGGTGCTAGGAGACGCCGAGCATCTCGTGATCCTTCAGCGACGACGTGATCACCCGGAGGTGATCGTCGACCCCGCCGAGGGTGTGCTCGATGGCCGTGAGACGCGAGAAGTAATGTCCGACAGGGTATTCGTCCGTCACCCCGATTCCGCCGTGCAGCTGGATCGACTCCTGGCCGATCTGCCGGGCGGAGCGTCCGATCTGCAGCTTCGCCCGCGACGCGACCGTGGGATCCGGAGATCCGTCGGCCAGCGACATCGTCGCGTAGAGCGCCATGCTGCGTGCCAGTTCGAGCTGCACGTACATGTCCGCAGCGCGGAACGTCAGTGCCTGGAACTTGGCGAGCGGCACACCGAACTGCTTGCGCTGCTTCAGGTACTCCGTGGTGAGTCGCAGCGACTCCTCCATCGCACCGAGCGCCTCGGCAGCGAGAGCCGCCTGCGCACGGACGTTGGACGCCACGATGGCGGCACTGGCGTCGCCGCCGTCACCGAGCGGTTCGCCCGCGACGTCCGACAGCTCGAGCGACGCGCCGCGCAGTCCGTCGTGGGTGCGGTAGGTCTTGCGCGTGAGTCCCTCGGCATCGGCCGCGACCAGGAACAGGCCCACGCCGCCGCCGGGCAGCGCCGCGCTGATCACGAAGTGATCGGCGCAGTCACCGTGCAGCACAGGGTTCTTCACACCCGAGAGTGCCCACGAGCCACCGTCCTCGGTGGCCGACGTCGACACCTCGGCCGCCGGCCAGCGGGTGCCCGGCTCGGAATGCGCGAATGCGAGAAGGGTCTGCCCCTCCGCGACGCCCGGCAGGATGCGCTGACGCTGATCGGTCGATCCGACCTCGGTGATGAGACCACCCGGAATCAGCACGCAGTCCAGCAGCGGCTCGGGTGCGAGGCGGCGACCGATCTCGGTCATGACCGCGAAGGTCTCGACCGGTCCGGCGTCCATGCCGCCGTCGTCCTCGGCGAAACTGAGGCCGAGCAGGCCCAGCTCGGCGAACTGCTTCCAGACCGATTCGGTCCAGCCGCGCTCGCTCTCCACCGCTGCCTTGCGCTTCTCGTTGTCGTAACTGCGGGCGAGCACGTCACGCACCGTGTCGCGCAGCAGCTTCTGTTCTTCGTCCAGTTCGAACTGCATGTCGTGCGCTCCTAGAGACCGAGAATGCCGGACGCGATGATGGTGCGCTGCACCTCGTTCGAGCCGCCGTAGATGGATGTCTTGCGGAAGTTCAGGTAGGTCGGGGTCGCACGCTGCGCCCAGACCGGTGTCGGCGAGTCCTCTCCGGCCGCGAACGGGAGCGAGTCCGGTCCCGCCACGTCGGTGAGGATCTCGGTGGCCAGCTGCTGCAGCTCGCTGCCCCGGAGCTTGAGCACCGACGACGCCGGGTTCTCCTTGCCGGAGACGTAGCTGGAGACGATGCGCAGCTGGGTGAGCTCGAGTGCAAGCACCTGGTTCTCGAGCTCGGCGAACCGAGCGGCGAAGACCGGATCGTCGAGCAGCGTGCCGGTCCCGACCGTGGTCTCGGCCGCGAGCGCCTTGGCCTGCGCCAGCTTGGTCTTGGTGAAGCCGAGTCGCGTGATGCCGGTGCGCTCGTTGCTCAGCAGGAACTTGGCGTAGGTCCAGCCGGCGTTCTCCTCGCCGACGAGGTTCTCGACGGGGACGCGGACGTCCTCGAACCAGACCTCGTTGACCTCGTGGCCTCCGTCGATCAGCTTGATCGGGCGCACCGTGATGCCGGGGGTCTTCAGGTCCACCAGGATGAACGAGATACCGGCCTGCTTCTTCGGCGCGTCCGGGTTGGTGCGCGCCAGCACGAAGATCCAATCGGCGTACTGGCCGAGCGTGGTCCACGTCTTCTGACCGTTGATGACGTACTCGTCGCCGTCGCGCAGAGCGACCGTGCGCAGCGACGCGAGGTCCGATCCCGCCTCGGGCTCGGAGAAGCCCTGGCACCACCAGATGTCGAGGTTCTGCGTGGGCGGGAGGAACTTCTGCTTCTGCTCCTCGCTGCCGAAGGTCGCGATGACGGGCCCCACCATCGAGATGTTGAAGGCCAGGGGCTCGGGCACCGAGGCGAGCTGCAGCTCGTCCAACCAGATGTGGTGCTGCATCGGGGTCCAGTCCTTGCCACCCCATTCGACGGGCCAGTGCGGGCTCGCCATGCCGTGCTTGTTCAGAATCTGCAGCGTCGTGATCATGTCCTCGCGCTCGAGTTCCTCGCCTGCCGCGTTGCGCTCGCGGATATCGGCAGGGATCTCGGTACGGAAGAAAGTTCGCATCTCGTCGCGGAACGCAGCTTCCTCATCGGTGAGTGCCAGGTTCATCTGTGACCTTTCGAAGTCCTTCGCTGATCTCTAGCACCGTACTCTCCGGTAACCAGGCTCGGACAGGGGTGCCGTCGACCGATATTCTGGGCCCGACCATGACCGATCACCTCGACTCCCGGGCGCGGAGCACCTCTGTCCGAGTGGCCCTCGTGCGCCACGGCGAGACCGACTGGAACGTCGAGGGGCGTCTGCAGGGCTCCTCCGACATCCCGCTCAACGACATCGGGCGCAGCCAGGCCCGGACCGCGGCCGCCGCGCTGGCCGACGACTCGTGGGACACCCTCGTCAGCTCGCCGCTCTCGCGGGCGTCGGAGACCGCCGACATCATCGGCCACGTCATCGGGCTCACCCGCTCGGCCGACCACGAGGACCTGATGGAACGTCGCTTCGGACGTGCCGAGGGCATGACCGGCTACGAGGCGTGGGCGTACTGGCCCGACGGTGACTACCCGGGCGCCGAGTCGCACGAGGCGCTCGCCGAGCGAGGGCGTCGTCGACTCGACCTGCTGGCCGACGAGAACCCCGGCAGGTCCCTCGTCGCCGTGGCCCACGGCGGCATAATCCGGGCCGTGCTGAGGTCCATCACCGGCCACCCTGCGCCGCGCATCGCGAACGCCGGCGTGAGCATCGTCGTCCGCGACGACGACGGCTGGTCGGTCCGCACCGTCAACTCGGTTCCCGTCCGCCACGGCCGACGGCTCCGCTGACGCGTCAGGAGAGGAACGTCTCCACGGGCGCGGGGCGCCCGTAGAGGTACCCCTGCGCGTACGTGCAGCCGAGTTCGGTGACGATGCGCTCCTGCTCCGTCGTCTCCACGCCCTCGGCGACGGTGCGCATGGTCAGCGCGGTGGCCATGGCCTCGATGGCCGTCACGATGGACACCGACGCGTCGTCGACCGGGACGCGGTCGATGAACGACTTGTCGATCTTGATGACGGTGATGGGCAGATCTCGTAGGCGACCGAGCGAGGAGTACCCCATCCCGAAGTCGTCGAGCACCAGCACGATGTCCTGCTCGGCGAGACGCGCGAGGACCCGATTGGCCACCACCGGATCGGCGATGAGGGCACTCTCGGTCACCTCGAGCCCGAGCACCGACCCGTCCAGACCGTGCGACGCCAGCAGGTCCGCGACGACGTCCGGGAGCCGCTCGTCACGCAGCTGCAGCACGGAGAGGTTCACCGACATCGACATGCGCGGCGCTCCCGCCGCCCGCAGTCGCACCAGATCGCCCAGAGCCGTGTCGAGTACCCAGGTCCCGATCTCGGAGATCATGTTGGTGGCCTCGGCGACCGGGATGAACTCGTCCGGCCCGACCCAGCGGCCGCGATGCTTCCACCGCACCAGGGCCTCGTAGACCAGCACGTCGTGGGTCCGCAGCGACACGATGGGTTGGTAGTGCACCGCCATCTCCCCGCGCGCGACCGCGCCGCGCAGCGCGCTGCCCAGCTCGACCGACCGGGTCGCCGCGGTGCGCAGGGACTCGTCGAAGAACGCGTAGGCCGCCGGCCCGCGGAACTTGGCGTCGTACATCGCCGTGTCGGCCTCGCGGACCAGATCGTCCGCGAGCCCGGCGGGACCGCAGGACGTCGCGATGCCGATGCTGACGCTCACGTACAGCGACGCCACACTCAACTCGAACGGTTCCGCGAACGCGGCCAAGAGCAGTTCCGCGAGTTCCTCGGCACGGGCCCGGTCACAGTGCGCCACCACCACGAACTCGTCGCCGGCGTACCGCACCACGTCCTCGTCGGCGGAGACCACGCGCCGGATGCGCTGCGCCGCCGCCTGGATTAGCTCGTCGCCCGCGCGGTGGCCGTACGAGTCGTTGACGACCTTGAAGTTGTCGAGGTCCGCGAACAGCACGGTGGTGGCCGACGCCGACGAGGACGGCCTCCGCGCAGCGCGTTCCAGGATCGACTCGAGCATGGACCGATCGGGGAGACCGGTGAGCGAATCGTGGGTGGCGTCGTGGCGGGCCTTGTCCTCGCTGCGCTGCACCCGGCTCAGCGCCCGCTCACCACGGACGAACATTCCCACCAGGATCACGGCCAGAAAGGTCGAGCGGACCACCACGTCCGCGGTCCCCACCGCGTCGCCGACGAGCGGCAGCGCGGCGCAGGTGGCGACGAGCGCGACGGACACCGTCATCCGCTGCCGGGTGAGCGCGGCCGTCACACCTCCCGCGCGGCCCACCCACGCCATCGACGGATGCAGCGACGCGGCGGCCAGCAGGACGAACGCGAGCAGATACATCGCGTCGAGGACGACCGCGGGCGGGGCGACCGAGCGGGCCGTCGCGATCGCGTAGCCGAGATCGCCGACGATGGTGACGAGCAGTGCGGCGACGAGGAGAACCAGGGACACGTTGAGGCGGCTCTTCGACAACAGCAGGAAGAACGCCATCGTGAACAGACCGGCGTCGATCGCGGGGAACAGCCCGTTGAGCACCACGGACGGCACGTCCCGCGTGGTCGAGAGGACCGGAGCCACCAGCAGCACCCAGGACACGAACGTCATGCCCAGCGTGACCAGGACCGCGTCGATGATGGTCGGGGTGGGCCGCGAGTTCCCCCCTCGCCGTGACCAGCCGACGATGCCGAGGACGAGCAGCAGGTAGCCGAGCAACACCAGTACCTCCGGCAGCAGCCGGATCGCCGAGGGCAGGTCCGCGCGCACGCTCCGCGCGGACAGGCCCACCAGGAAGGACGTCGCCGCGCCGAGCATGCACCGCCAGGCGTACGTGTCGGTCGGGCTGTTGCGCCGCAGGCCGACCAGGACCACGACCATGCAGCCGATGGCGCCCACCGCGAAGACGCCGGTCCGGATCGATGCGGGCACGATCAGGTAGACGGCCAGTACCACGGCGGCCACCGTGAACGACGCCGCCAGGTAGCGCCCCGGCGACCGGACGGGCCCACCGAGGCGCGATCGGTCCAGCGCCGCAGCGGTCACTCGTGGGGGAACGGGCGTCGACACCATCGACTCGTCCTCCTCGACCACCGCGCGTGAGCGTGTCCCCCGAACCACGACCTGTCCGACCACAATCTATCCGTCCACAACCTAGCTGAGCAGTGGAAAGACGAGCAGCGCCGAGGCAGCAGTCATGCCTGCGCGGACGGCGCCGACGCTGCCGGCAGTGCCCGAGATCGGATGCCGCCGCTCCCGCGCCGCGACACCGACGACGACGGTCCGTGCGAGGGCCAGGTGAGAGGTGGTTTTCGGTGCCGAACGGCCACTGTCGCGGCGGCCCGGGCGCCGTAACGACTCGATAACGAAGAGACCGATCGCCCCTCTCGATGCTGAGGTTCGGCCACTACTTCGGTAGGTCTGGGTGAGTGAGTACTTCCGAATCAGGTTCTGTCGACAACCCGACACCGGCGCTGAAGGACGCTCCGCCCGGGGTTCTCCGGCGCGCGATCGGCGCCTCGGCGATGGGCAACGCGACCGAGTGGTTCGACTACGGCGTGTACGCCTACACGGCCACGTACATCTCCCGCGCGTTCTTCCCGGACGACCTCGAGTCCGCCACCCTGCTGACGCTGGGCATCTTCGCGGTGTCCTTCCTCGTGCGGCCGCTCGGCGGCCTCGTCTGGGGACCACTGGGGGACCGTCTCGGCCGCAAGCACGTCCTCGCACTGACCATCATCCTGATGGGCACCGCGACCTTCCTCATCGGTGTCATCCCGAGTTACGCCTCGATCGGCTTCTGGGCACCGGTTCTGCTGGTGATCCTGCGCATGATCCAGGGCTTCTCCACCGGCGGTGAGTACGGCGGCGCAGCCACCTTCATGGCCGAGTACTCCCCCGACCGCAAGCGCGGCTTCTACGGCAGCTTCCTCGAGTTCGGCACACTCGGCGGCTTCTCCCTCGGCGCCCTCGTGGTGCTGGCCGTCGACCTGCTCTCCACCGACGCGTTCATGGACACGTGGGGCTGGCGCCTGCCGTTCTTCGTCGCCGGGCCGCTGGCGCTCATCGGGCTCTACATGCGGTCCAAGCTCGAGGACACCCCGGTGTTCCGTGAACTCGAGAACGAGGACGCGGTGGAGCACAAGACGTCCACCCAGTTCCGCGAACTGATCGCCACCTACTGGCGACCGATCCTCACGCTGATGGGCCTCGTCGTCGCGCTCAACGTCTGCAACTACACCCTGCTGAGCTACATGCCGACCTATCTGGAGAGCCGGATCGGCCTGTCGAGCACGTCGTCGCTGTTCCTCGTCGTCATCGGGCAGTTCGCCATGATGCTCGTCATTCCGTTCGCCGGAGCACTGTCGGACAAGGTGGGGCGCAAGCCACTGTGGCTCGTCTCGATGGTCGGACTGCTGATCTTCGCGATCCCGATGTACATGCTGATGACAGTCAACTTCGGCTGGGCCATCGTCGCGTTCACCGTGCTGGGCCTGCTCTACGTCCTGCAGCTCTCGACCATCTCGGCGACGTTCCCGGCCATGTTCCCGACGCACGTCCGGTTCGCCGGCTTCGCCATCGCCTACAACGTGTCGACCTCGTTGTTCGGTGGCACGGCGCCGGCGGCCAACGAGTGGCTCGTCGAACGGACCGGCAACGATCTCGTCCCGGCGTTCTACATGATGGGCGCCTGCGTCGTCGGACTGATCGCACTGCTCTTCGTCGCCGAGACGGCGGGCGCGTCGATCCGCGGCCGCGGAGTCCCCGGTGTCGACACCGACGCGCATCCCTCGGCGTTGCAGAAGAGCTGACGCACCGCACCCCCGCGAGACTCTCGCGGGGGTGCGCTGGTGTCAGTGCTTGCCGCGGGGCGGTCCGCCGTCGCGCTGCAGCTGGATGAGCACGCCGCTGATCCTGGTGCGGCGCAACGCTTCCAACGTCTCGTCCGCGAGATCCGCCGGGAGCTCGACCAGGCTGTGATCCGGCCGGATGCTGATGTGCCCGAAGTCGCTGCGCCGCAGCCCGCCCTCGTTGGCGATAGCACCGACGATGGCACCGGGCGCCACCTTGTGCCGCTTGCCGACGCTGATCCGGTACACCGCCAGATCCTGATCGCCCTTGCGAGACTTGCGCAACGGCGGTGCGTCCCGATCGTCGAACTTGCGCTCGGGGCGCTCGCGCTTCTCCCGCGGCGGGGGCGGCGGCTCGGGCGACATGAGGAACGCGTCGCCGTCCCGCGACTGCGTCGCCAGCGCCGCGGCGATGTCCGCGAGCGGCACGTCGTGCTCGCGCTCGTAGTCCTCGATGAGTCGGCGGAACAGCCCGAGCGACGTCGAGGACAGCGACTGGGTGATGGAGTCGGCGAACTTGGCCACGCGCTGCGCGTTGACGTCGTCGACGCTCGGCAGCTGCATCTCGGTGATCGGCTGCCGCGTCGCCTTCTCGATGGCCTTGAGCAGATGACGCTCCCGCGGCGCGACGAACAGCAGCGCCTCGCCCGCGCGCCCGGCGCGACCGGTCCGCCCGATGCGGTGCACGTACGACTCGGTGTCGTGCGGGATGTCGTAGTTGACGACGTGCGAGATCCGCTCGACGTCGAGACCGCGGGCCGCGACGTCGGTGGCGACGAGCACGTCGAGCGCACCGTTCTTGAGCTGACCGATGGTCCGCTCTCGCTGCGCCTGCACGATGTCACCGTTGATGGCGGCGGCCGAGTAGCCCCGCGCCCGCAACTTCTCGGCGAGCTCCTCCGTGGCCTGCTTGGTGCGGACGAAGATGATCATCGCCTCGAAGTCCTCGACCTCGAAGATCCGCGTCAACGCATCGAGCTTGCGCTGATGCGCCACCTGCACGTACCGCTGCGTGATGTTGGGGGCGGTGGACGTCTTCGTCTTCACCGTGATCTCGACCGGATCGTGCAGGTACTGCTGCGAGATCTTGCGGATCGCCGACGGCATGGTGGCCGAGAACAGCGCCACCTGCTTGTACTCGGGGGTGTCCGCGAGGATGCGCTCGACGTCCTCCTGGAATCCCATCTTCAGCATCTCGTCGGCCTCGTCGAGCACGAGGTACTCGAGGTGCGACAGGTCCAGCGTGCCCTTCTCGAGGTGGTCGATGACGCGACCGGGCGTGCCGACGACGATGTGGGCGCCGCGCCGCAGACCGGAGAGCTGGATGCCGTACGCCTGCCCGCCGTAGATGGGCAGGATGTGCAGGCCCTCGATGTGGGTGGCGTACTTGCCGAACGCCTCGGCCACCTGGATGGCCAGCTCGCGGGTGGGCGCGAGAACCAGCGCCTGCGGCACCCGGTTGGCGACGTCGAGGCGCGAGAGGATCGGCACGGCGAACGCGGCGGTCTTGCCGGTGCCTGTCTGCGCGAGGCCGACGACGTCGTTCCCGGCCATCAACGGCGGGATGGTGGCTGCCTGAATGGGCGACGGCGTCTCGTACCCGACGTCCGCGAGGGCTTTCAGCACACGCTCGTCGATACCGAGATCGACGAACGAGGGGGTGTCGGTGGACACCGTTTCCGACTCGGAAGTGCTCATGTGCACCAGAGTCTAGTCCAGCGACCACCTGCAGAACGACAACTGTTCGAACAGGACAAAGCGGATACGGCACTACGATCACCGCAGCATCGCTTCATGTGATCCAATACACAACAAACCTGCTGCTACTGGAAGGTACAGACACCGTGCACGAATACTCGGTACCCGCGTCCTACACGATCCCGGACGACGTCTCGATGGCCGACACCGTGTTCCGCTACGCGAGCGAGACCCCGGAGTGGGTGGCGTTCCAACGGCGAGTCGGCGGCTGGTGGAAGGACGTCACGGCGCGCACGTTCGCCGACGAGGTCGCGGGCGTGGCCAAGGGCCTCATGGCCTCCGGCATCGAGTTCGGTGACCGCGTCGCCATCATGGCCGGCACCCGCTACGAGTGGGTCGTGCTCGACTACGCGATCTGGACCGCCGGTGGCTGCACCGTGTCCATCTACGAGACGTCCGCAGCCGATCAGGCGCAGTGGATCCTCGAGGACTCCGCGACCAAGCTCTTCGTGGTCGAGACCTCCGAACACCTCACCCGCATGAAGGACGTCACCGACAGCGCCGCGGATCTCCGCGAGACGCTGAGCTTCGACGGCGGTGCGATCGACGAGCTCACCACCCGCGGCGCCTCCGTGTCCGACGACGATCTGCACGCCCGTCGTCAGCAGGTGTCCGCGTCGTCGGCCGCCACGCTCATCTACACCTCGGGGACCACCGGCCGCCCGAAGGGTGTCCAGCTCACGCACTCGAACTTCTACGCCGAGACGACGGCCACCCAGGTGGCGCTGCACGACCAGATGACCGAGGGCAAGCGCACCCTGCTGTTCCTCCCGATGGCGCACGTGTTCGCTCGCGCGGTGTCGTTCGGCGCCTTCGAGGCCAAGGTCACGGTGGCGCACACGTCCGACACCACGACGCTCGTCGAGCAGTTCGCCGAGTTCCAGCCCGACTTCATCCTCTCGGTCCCCCGCGTGTTCGAGAAGGTCTACAACTCGGCCAAGCAGAAGGCGCACGACGGCGGCAAGGGCAAGATCTTCGATCAGGCCGCGGACGTCGCGATCGAGTGGAGCATCGCGCAGGACAAGGGCGGCGCCGGCCTGGTGCTCAAGGCGAAGCACACCCTGTTCGACAAGCTGGTCTACTCGAAGCTCCGCGCCGCGCTCGGTGGACGGTGCACCAGTGCGCTGTCCGGCGGCGGCCCCCTCGGCGCTCGACTGGGCCACTTCTTCCGCGGCATCGGCGTTCCGGTGCGTGAAGGCTACGGACTCACCGAGACCAGCGCCGCCGTCACGGTCAACACCACCGACAAGCAGCGCATCGGTTCCGTCGGCCGCCCGCTCGCGGGACACGCCGTGAAGATCGCGGAGGACGGCGAGATCCTGGTGAAGGGTCCCGTCGTGTTCTCGGGGTACTGGCACAACGAGAAGGCCACCGAGGAATCGATCCGCGACGGCTGGTTCCACACCGGTGACCTCGGCTCGCTCGACGACGAGGGCTTCCTCTCGATCACCGGTCGCAAGAAAGAGATCATCGTGACGGCAGGTGGCAAGAACGTCGCGCCCGCCGGCCTCGAGGACTCCATCCGGTCGCACCCGCTGGTCAGCCAATGCCTCGTCGTGGGCGACGCCAAGCCGTTCATCGGGGCGCTCATCACGCTGGATCCCGAGGCTCTGCCCGGCTGGCTCGAGCGTCACGGTCTCGACAAGAGCACGTCCGCGAGTGATCTGACGACCAACGCCGACCTGATCGCCGAGATCGACAAGGCCGTCGACACGGCCAACTCGAAGGTCTCCAAGGCCGAGCAGATCAAGAAGTACACGATCCTGCCCGGTGACTTCACGATCGAGTCGGGAGAACTGACGCCGACCATGAAGCTCAAGCGCAACGTCATCCTGGAGTCGCACGCCACCGAGGTGGCCGACATCTACGGCGGCTGACACTCGTCCGACCCACCCGAGGCGCGCCCGTGAGAACTCCTCACGGGCGCGCCTCGCTCGTTGTGGCTCGTCAACACGCCCACCGGAGCAAGCCGACACTGCCATCGTGACGAATAGCAGTCATGACCACGACGACCACCGAACGCCAGACCTCGGGTGACTCCGCGCGTACGCGCGTCCACCCCTTCGCACGCATGCTCAGCGGAGTGGTCGCCGCCGGCGTCGTGCTCGGCGTGGGCGAGATCCTCTCGCTCCTCTTCAGCTCGGCGTCGTCACCGTTCTTCGCCGTCGGCTCCACCACCGTGGACCGCACGCCCGCGTTCGCCCGCGAGTTCGCGATCGACACCTTCGGCACCAACGACAAGGCCGCCCTGTTCGTCGGCATGTCCATCGGCATCGCGATCATCGCCGCCATCGCCGGCCTGCTCGAGCGCCCGTCCCGTCCCATCGGATCAGTGATCCTGCTGGTGCTCGGTGCCGTCGGCGTCTACGCGGTGCTGCAGCGGCCGACGTCCTCGCTCAGTGATGTCATCCCCACCGTGGTGGGCGTCGTCCTGGGCATCGCGGTCCTGCAAGCCCTCACGCGAGCGCTCGAGGTGCCGGCGGGCACGGTCGACGGGTTCATGCCGCGTCGCAAGTTCCTCGTCCTGTTCGGCGCTGCCGCCGCGGTGGCCGTCGCAGCCGGCACGGTCGGCCGGTACCTCGGCGATCGTGTCGCCGGCGTCGCCGACGACATCAAGAACTTCCGCCTCCCCACGGTCGCGGCCGGCGAGAAAGCCGCTGCCATTCCGGCCGGTACCGACATCGGTGTCGAGGGCGCGACCACCTTCGTCACGCCGAACAACACCTTCTACCGCATCGACACCGCTCTGCAGGTCCCGCAGCTGACCACCGCCGAGTGGCAGCTCAAGATCCACGGCAAGGTCGACCGCGAGATGACGCTGAGCTGGGACGACCTCATGGCTCGCACTCCGATCGAGCGCGTCGTGACGCTGACGTGCGTGTCCAACGAGGTCGGCGGACCGCTCGCCGGCAACGCGACCTGGATCGGGTTCCCCATCAAGGACATCCTCGACGAGGTGGGTGTGCAGGCCGACGCGGACATGCTGCTGTCCACGAGCATCGACGGCATGACCATCGGTTCGCCGGTCGAGGCCCTCACCGACGGCCGCGACGCGATGCTCGCGGTGTCGATGAACGGCGAGCCGCTGCCCGTCGAGCACGGCTACCCGGTGCGTCAGGTCGTGCCCGGTCTGTACGGATTCGTCTCCGCCACCAAGTGGGTCGTCGACTGGGAACTCACGCGCTTCGACGAGGCGACGGCCTACTGGACCGACCGCGGCTGGGGCGACAAGGCACCGATCAAGACGGCGTCACGCATCGACGTGCCGGCCGCCTTCGCCCCCGTCGCACCCGGTCCCGTCCGTGTCGCAGGTACCGCCTGGGCGCAGCAGCGTGGCATCGAGCGCGTCGAGGTCCGTGTCGACAACGGACCGTGGCAGGAGGCGACGCTCGCCGAGCAGTACACGATCGACACCTGGCGCCAGTGGTTCTGGGACTGGGACGCCACTGCGGGCAACCACAACATCCAGGTCCGCGCGACGGATCAGGACGGGAACACGCAGGTCGAGGAGCGCACCCCGCCGATCCCCGGTGGTTCGACCGGGTGGCACACCCGCACCATCATCGTCAGCTGACGTCAGGCGTTCGCGAGGACGTGGTCCGCGGCCGCGTCGGTCACGGTGCGGTGGATCTTCTCGTGCAGCAGGTCGTGTCCGGCGTCGGCGTACTCGCGCAGGGTGATCGTCGGGATGCCGCGCACGAGGTCTCGGACGCCGTCGATCGGCACCATGCGGTCGTCCACACCGTGCAGTGCCAGGGTGGGCGACCGGGTCGCTGCCGTCAGATCCTCGCGGGAGATCGCGCGCGGCGGCATCGCCACCAGCACCACGGCGGGCGCGCCCCCGCCGGTCGCGAGCATCCGCACCGCGGTCGCGGACCCCAGCGAGTGGCCCATCACCGCAGGTCGGTGGCCGGCCTCGACCACGACGTCGAGGAGATGACGTGCGTTCTCCGCCAGCGCGTCGAGGTAGGCGGCGTCGTCGGCCGCCTCTCCTTCGGACAAGCCGTGGCCGATGTGGTCGAGGCCCCAGGTGGCGATGCCGTGTGCTGACAGGGCAGCGCCGAACCGATGGTACTGGCCGGTGTGCTGTCCCCGCCCGTGCAGGAACACGAGGGTCGCGGCAGGATCCTCGGTGGGTCCCCACTGGCGGTAGTGGGCTCGACCTCGGGGTCCTTCGAAGAACGGCATGTGGCCATTGTGGCTGATGTGACTCAATAGTCACCGGTTCGACACAGAACCGAACCCCACGGTTCCCTCCGCCGTGCGAGCATCGGACCATGAGGTTGGTTTTCGTCATCGTCGTCGCCGTCGTCGCGGCTCTTCTCGGGGCGCCCGCCGCCACCGCTGCGGAGCCTGCCCGAGTGGTCGGGGTGCGGCAGCTCTCGCCGACACACTCGGTCGTCGACGTCTACTCCCCCGCCATGAACCGCGTCGTGCCGAACGACGTGCTCCGCCCGGCTCGCGGCGGGTCGCTCCCCACGCTCTACCTTCTCAACGGCGCCCTGGGCAACGAGGACGGAGTCGGCTGGATCAACAACTCCGGCGCCCCGGGATTCTTCGCCGACAAGAACGTCACCGTCGTGCTCCCCATCGGTGGGCGTCTGAGTTTCTACACGGATTGGC
Organism: Rhodococcus sp. NBC_00294; assembly: GCF_036163995.1. Taxonomy (NCBI): domain Bacteria; kingdom Bacillati; phylum Actinomycetota; class Actinomycetes; order Mycobacteriales; family Nocardiaceae; genus Rhodococcus; species Rhodococcus sp. NBC_00294. The sequence goes on along the minus strand of NZ_CP108043.1, from coordinate 1,749,086 downwards.
TCGCCGACGATCCGATCCTCGGATCCAACAAATGGCAGACCTATCTGACGCAGGAACTGCCCGGCGTCATGGACCAGCACTTCGGCAGTACGCGCCGCAACGCGGTGGCAGGGGTGTCGATGAGCGGCGGTCCGGCACTCGATCTCGCCGTGCAGGCGCCCGGCCTCTACCGTGCCGCGGCGTCCATCAGCGGGTGCCCCGCCTCGTCGAACCCGCTCGCCCAGGCCGCGATCTCGATCATGATCGGCGGCGCCCTGAACAATCCCTTCAACATGTGGGGCCCTCCCGGTGCTCCCGCATGGGCGCAGCACGACCCGTCCCTCCACGCCGACCGCCTCCGCGGAACGGCTGTCTACGCAGGATCCGCGAGCGGTGTTCCCGGCCCCGTCGACCGCATCCCGCCCGGCAGCATTCCCCCGTTCGGTGGAGCAGCCGTCGAAGCCATGGTGAACACGTGCACCGGCATCTTCGCCGACGCGGTGCGGAGGGCGGGCGTGCCTGCGACCATCTCGATGCGCGGCGAGGGCTCGCACAGCTGGGCACTGTTCGAGGATCAGCTGAAGGAAGCGTGGGGCACGACGATCGCACCGGCCCTCGCGACCCGCTGACCTGTCGGCCGGTCTCGTTAGGGTGGCGGCATGTTCGTCACCGGAGACACCCTCGTCCACAGCGCAGGGGACCTCGCGCTGGCGTCCCGGTGCGAGTACGCACTCCTGCGCACGCTCGACGCGAACCTCGGCCGCATCGAGACCGAGCAGGTCGACGACGCGATGTTCGCCCGGCTCGCGCGCCTCGGCAGTCAGCACGAGGCCCGCGAGCTGCTGAGACTCGAGCGCGAGCATCCGGGCGGCGTCGTGACCATCGAACGGCCGGCCGAGAGCATCCCGTCCGAGCTGGCCGCCGCCGCACAGGCCACCCTCGCCGCGGCGCAGCAGCGCGTCCCCGTCATCTACCAGGGCACGTTCTTCGACGGCGAGTTCCTCGGCTTCAGCGACTTCCTGATCCACGACCCGTCGACCGACACCTATGCGGTGCACGACACCAAGCTGTCGCGCACCGAGCGCGTCCCGTCGGTCCTGCAGATCGCGGCGTACGCCGACGCGCTCGAGGCTGTCGAAGTTCCCACGTCCGCCACGGGCCACCTCGTCCTCGGTGACGGCACCGACCATCTCGTGCACCTGCCGGACGTCCTCCCCGTCTACCGCCGCGCACGGCGCGAGATGGTGGCCCTGCTGTCCGGCCACCTGACGCAATTGCTCCCGGCATCCTGGGCCGACCTCGACATTCGCGCCTGCTTCCGGTGCGAGCACTGCATCCCCGAGGTCGAGGCACAGCGCGACCTGTTGCTGGTCGCCGGGATGCGCGTCTCCCAGCGGTCCACGTTGCACGCCGCGGGGATCACGACCGTCGACGAGTTGGCCGCACACACCGGTTCCGTCGCGGACCTCTCGGAGCGGTCCCTCGGCACCCTGCGCGCGCAGGCCCTGGCCCAGGTTCAGCAGGAGCAGTCGGGGTCACCGGTGGTCGACGTGCACACCCCGAGTGCTCTCGGTGCACTGCCCGCTCCGGACGAGGGCGACATCTTCTTCGACTTCGAGGGCGACCCGCTGTACGCCGAACGCGGCTCCTCCGACTGGGGGCTCGAGTACCTCTTCGGCGTCATGGAGTCCGACGGCGCGTTCCGGCCGTTCTGGGCCCACGACCGGCACGAGGAGAGGGCCGCATTCGTCGCCTTCGTCGAGTACGTGCGTGCACGCCGCGAGGCGTTCCCCGGCATGCACGTGTATCACTATGCGGCTTACGAGAAGTCGGCTCTGCTGCGTCTGGCCTCGCGGTACGGGGTGTACGAGAACGAGGTCGACGACCTTCTCCGGCAGCAGATCCTCGTCGACCTGTATCCCGTCGTGCGGTCCGCCCTGCGCATCGGCGCACCGAGCTACAGCATCAAGAAGCTCGAACCGCTGTACATGACCGATCACCGCGGCGACGTGGCAGACGCCGTCGCTTCCATCACTGAGTACGCGCGGTGGTGCGATCTGCGCGACCGTGGCGACCTCGACGAGGCGGCCGGCGTCCTCGCCGAGATCGCCGACTACAACGAGTACGACTGCCGCTCCACACTGGAACTGCGCGACTGGTTGCTCGGTCACGCCGAACGCGCGGGTGTGGTGCCCCGCGGTCCGCTCGACGCGGCCGAACCGGTCGACGAGGACCGGGACGCGGTGCGAGACGCCCTGTGGGAGTTCGCCGGTGAATCGGTCTCACGCACGACCGACCAGCAGGCGATCGCCCTGCTCGCGGCCGCTGTCGGCTACCACCAGCGCGAGGAGAAGCCCTACTGGTGGGCGCACTTCGACCGACTGGCCTCGCCGATGGACGAGTGGGCCGACACCCGCGACGTGTTCATGGTCGAGGAGGTGGAGTCCATGACCGAGTGGGCGACACCGCCCGGCAAGCGGGTCCAGCGGCGCACGAGCGTGGTGCGCGGTGAGTTCGGGCCCGGCAGTGGGCGCGTGGGGTCGAAGGTGACCGTGCTCTACGCGCCGCCTGCTCCGGACTGGATCGCGCCCGACAGACGCGCGAACCCGCAGTATCGCTGGACGATGCCCGGAACGATCGTCGAGGTGTCCGAGGACGGCGCCCACCTCACGCTCGAGGAGTCGCTGTCCAAGGGCGCCGAACCCCACGATGTCGCACCGGTCGCCACGACGCCCGATGCCTTCGTCAACACGACCACGCTGCGGGAGGCCATCGCCGCCACCGCGGCGGAGGCAGCGGATCGCCTTCCCGAGGTCCGCGCCTCGGCCGTGGTCGACCTCCTGCGTCGTGATCCTCCCCGGACCCGGTCCGGCGCACCGCTCGCCGAGGTCGTCGACGAGCAGATCGCTGCGGCCATCACCGCGTCGCTCCTCGATCTCGACAATTCCTACATCGCGGTCCAAGGGCCGCCGGGAACGGGGAAGACCTACACCGGATCGCGAGTGATCGCCGCACTCGCACGCGATCACGGGTGGCGCATCGGGGTGGTCGGCCAGTCGCACTCGGTGATCGAGAACCTTCTCGACGGTGTCGTCGCCGCCGGGCTCGATCCCGAGAGCGTCGCCAAGAAGGGGTCGTCCGACAGCACGCACTCGTGGCTCGGCGTGGACTCGTACTCCGGGTACCTGGCCACACACGCCGGCGGATGCGTCGTCGGTGCGACGGCCTGGCCGTTCACCAACCGCAAGGAGTTCACGGAGCAGGAGCTGGACCTGCTGGTCGTCGACGAGGCGGGCCAGTTCTCGCTGGCCAACACCATCGCGGTGGCGCGGGTGGCACGCAACCTCCTGCTGCTCGGCGATCCGCAGCAGCTGCCGCAGGTGAGCCAGGGCAGCCACCCCGAACCGGTGGACACCTCTGCTCTGGGCTGGCTCGCGGACGGCTCCGACACGCTCCCGGCCGACCTCGGGTACTTCCTGGCCACCACTCGCCGCATGCACCCCGAGCTGTGTTCCGTGGTGTCCGACCTGTCCTACGACGGACGGCTCCGCTCGCACGACACAGTGCTGGGACGGCACCTGGACGGCGTCGACCCGGGAGTGCACACAGTTCTCGTCGACCACGAGGGCAACGCGACGTCCTCGCGAGAGGAAGCGGTCGAGATCGTCCGACTCGCACGGTCACTGGTGGGATCGGCCTGGACGTGTGACGGGGAGACACGGCCGCTCGGCGCCTCGGACCTGCTCGTGGTGGCGGCCTACAACGCCCAGGTCGCCACCGTGCGCGCGGCGCTCGACGATGCCGGACTGCACGAGGCCTCGTGCGGCACCGTCGACAAGTTCCAGGGCCGGGAGGCCGCCGTGGTGATCGTGTCCATGGCCGCGTCGGCCCCCGAGGACGTGCCGCGCGGCATGCAGTTCCTGTTGTCGCGCAACCGCATCAACGTCGCCTTGTCGCGGGGGCAGTGGGCCGCATACGTCGTCCGCTCACCCGCGCTGACGCACTATCTGCCCTCGACACCGGCGGAGCTGTCGTTGGTCGGCGCCTTCATGCGGGTGAGCCCCGACGAATGATGCCGGTCAGCCGAAGGCCCGACCCTCACCGCGGTAGGTGGGCAGTGTCGTGCGGGAACCGTCCGCGGACACGAGGTGTGCCTCTGTGAAGCGCTCGCACACCTCACCGGCCTTGGCGTGCCGGAACCACAGCCGATCCCCCACCGCCGCACCGGATCCCGCCACCGGCGTCTGGACCTCCCCAGCCCCCTCGGTGCGGATCAACGCCCCGCGTCCGATCAGTGACGGCACACGAGAGGCCCCCGTCGGTCCCGAGGCGATGTACCCACCCGAGAACGCTGTCGCGATGGTCCGCGTCGGCGTGCGGACGACGGGGAGCGCGAAGAACAGCGCCGGTCGTGCAGTGAACGCGTCGTAGCGATCGAACAGCGTCGGCGCGAACAAGCCGGATCCCGCCGTCACCTCGGTCACCGCCGGATCCGCAGCCGACACCTCGATCGACCCGGTGCCGCCACTGTTCACGATCTCGAGCACGCCCACCTCGTCCTGCACGGCATCGACCACGGCGCGTCGCCGGAAGGCCAACTCGGACGCCGACTTCCGCTTCATCCACCGCACTGCTCGTCCGGAATCGGGCAGCCCCGCGATCTGCGCCTCGTAGAACATGACGCCGACGACGGACGCGCCGCGCCGGACCGCCTCCCGCGCCAGCGCGGCTACCTCGGCCGCACGACGTAGCGGCGACCGACGAACGCCGATGTGTGCGGGTCCGATGCGGAGCGACGCGTCGACGTCGAGACACACCCGCACCGGAGCTGCCCACGGACCGGCGGCGTCGATCACGTCGAGGTGTGCTCGCGAGTCGATCATGAGAGTGATGCGGCGGCACGCGTCGGCGTCCGCGGCCAGGGTGGCGAGCGCCTGTCGATCCACGGTCGGATAGCCGACGAGGATGTCCGGTACCTCGTTCAGCCACAACGCCTCTCGCAGCGAGTAGGCCATGACGCCCGCGAACCCCCGAACGGCCAGCGCACGCTCGAGGACACCGCGGATACGGACGGATTTCGACGCGAGACGGATGGGCGTACCGCCGGCCCGTCGCACCAGATCCGCGAGGTTGGCCTCGAGCGACTCCTCGTCGATCGCGAGCAGCGGCGGGTCGAGCTCTGCCGTCGCGGCACCGAGCCGATCGAGCACGGTCACGACGGCACCGCCTTCGCCGCGATGCGCGCGGCCAGGTCGTCGAGTTCCGCGATGACGGCGAGAGTGTCCTGGTCGACGAGCCACCGGAGAACCACCCCGTCGATGGTCGCCAGTGCGGAACGCGTCAACGACGCCATCGGTTCGGTCCACCGCATCCGTGATGCCTCGGCCGCCGCCTCGAGGAAGCTCTCCGTCTCGGTGTCCATGACGCGGTACTGCAACGTGCCGATGCCGGGTCCGGCTCCCGCGGAGCGCACCGAGTAGGCGGTGATCTCGTAGGTGAGCAGCTGCCGGTCGGCCGTGCTCTCGATGACCGACCAGAGTGCGGCCACGCCGCGGTGCAGTATCTCGCGCAGCGCACGGGGGCCGGCGCAGTCCCGCCGACCGTCGGCGGCGGCAGCGTGCAGGGCCGTGCCGACGGCGGCGCCGAGCTCCTGTACCAACGCCTCGCCCATGGCCGTGACGAGCGCTTCCTTGTTCTCGAAGCAGTAGTGGACGACGCCGAGCGAGACCTCCGCGTGTTCGGCGACGGCGCGCACGGTGACGGCGGCGATCCCGGCCTCCGCTGCCACGGTGAGCCCGGCCTCGATCAGCTGCGAACGCCGGAGATCGGCGGGGAGGCGCACGGTCATGGTCGAAGTCTAGGGGGTTGACCTGGACGGTTGTCCAGTACTTGTATCCATCCATGACCGAATGGACGAACTGGGCGGGAAACCAGCGCGCACGGCCCGCGTCGATCGTGAGACCGCACAGCGCCGACGAGATCCGGGACGTCGTCGTGCGCGCGCAGGGCCGGGTCCACGCGGTCGGAGCAGGCCATTCGTTCACCGGCGCCGCGCTGACGGACGGCGTCCTGGTAGCGCTCGACCATCTGACGGGCATCGAGGGTGTGGCCGCGGGACCGGACGGCACCACCGACGTCACCGTGCGCGCCGGAACGCGGCTGCACACCCTGAACGATCTCCTGCACGCCCGCGGGCTGGCGCTGACCAACATGGGCGACATCGACGTGCAGACACTCGCGGGTGCGATCTCGACCGGCACGCACGGCACCGGGGCGCGGTTCGCCGGGCTGTCCGCCCACGTGGTCGGGGCGCGACTGGTGCTCGCCGACGGCACGGAGGTCACGGTGTCGGACGGGCCGCTGTTCGAGTGCGCGCGACTCGGCCTCGGGGCGTTCGGGATCCTGACCGCCGTGACGATGCGGTGCGTTCCGGCCTTCGCGCTGCACGCCGAGGAGACCCCGGGTCGCCTCGGCGAGGCGCTCGAGCGTTTCCCCGACGACATGCGCGACGTCGACCATCCGGAGTTCTACTGGTTCCCGCACACGGATCGGGTGCTGACCAAGCGCAACACGCGGCTGCCCGCCGACACGCCACTGTCTCCCGTGGGCCGCGTGTCGTCGTGGATCGACGACGAACTGTTGTCCAACAACGCCTTCGAGGTGATCAATCGCGTGACGACGCGAATCCCGTCCATCATCCCGAGGGTGAACACGGTGTCGGCGGCGGCCTGGTCGGGTCGCACGTTCACCGATCGCAGCTCCTCCGTGTTCGCGTCCTCCCGTCGGGTCCGCTTCCGCGAGATGGAGTACGCGGTGCCGCCCGAGTCCGTGCCGAGCGTGATCCGCGCGATCGAGGCCTGGATCGCGCGGACCGGTTACCGCGTGACCTTCCCGGTCGAGGTCCGCTGCGCCGCCGCCGACGACGTCTGGCTGTCCACCGCGCACGGCCGTGACACCGCCTACGTCGCCGTCCACCAGTACCACCGGCGGCCGGTGGGTGGGTACTTCGACGCGGTGGAGGCGATCGCACGTGATGTCGGTGGACGCCCGCACTGGGGCAAGATGCACTCCCTCACCGCGGGCACACTTCGTTCGCTGTACCCGCGCTTCGACGACGTCGTGGTCGAACGCGAGCGAGTGGATCCCCACGGCACCTTCGGAAACGACTATTCGGACACGGTGCTCGCACGACTAGAGTGACACAGTGAACGTGATGCGCAGGGCCCTGTCCGGAATCCTCTCGGCCGCCCTCGTGCTCGGTGTCGGTGAACTCCTCGCCGCCGTGGTCGGCCCGGACTCGTCACCGATCGTCGCTGTGGGGTCGGCCGCGGTGGACAACACCCCCGCAGGCGTCCGCGAGTGGGCCATCGACACGTTCGGCGCCTCCGACAAGCTCGCCCTCTTCATCGGTATGGGTGTCGTCATCGCCCTCCTCGCCGCCGGAGCAGGCATCCTCGAACGTGCTCGGCGACCCATCGGATCGGCACTGTTCGTGGTTCTCGGCGTACTCGGGGTCCTGGCGGCGATCTCGCGCTCCGGCAGTGGATCGATCGCAGCGCTCCCCACCGTCGTCGGCGTCGCGGTCGGCATCCTCGTCCTACGGTCGCTCGTCGAGCGCGCGGACCCGGACGCGTCGGAGGGGTTCTCCCGTCGACGCTTCGTGATGCTCGCCGGGATCAGCACTGCCGCGGCCGTCGCGACCGGCGCCGCGGGACGGGTGCTCGGCGCCTCCACGCGGGCGGTCACGCAGGACCGCAACGCCTTCACCGTCCCGGTGCCCGACAGCCCGGCGCCGCCCGTGCCCGCCGCCGCGGATCTCCGGCTGCCCGGCCTGTCCCCGTACGTCACCTCGAACGCCGAGTTCTACCGGATCGACACCGCTCTCGTGGTGCCGCGGGTGAACTCGCAGGACTGGAGTCTGCGCATCCACGGCATGGTGGACAACGAGATGACGCTGACGCTGGCCGATCTCGAACAGCGCGTGTCCATCGAACGGATGGTGACGCTCACCTGCGTGTCCAACCCCATCGGCGGCGACCTCGTCGGCAACGCCACCTGGACCGGCTACGCCCTGAAAGACATTCTGGCGGAGGCACGTCCGCAGGCATCGGCCGACATGGTGCTGTCCTCGTCGCACGACGACTTCACGGCCGGCACCCCGCTGGACGTCCTCATGGACGGGCGCGACGCCATGCTCGCCGTCGCCATGAACGGGGAGCCGCTGCCGATCGAGCACGGCTACCCGGCGCGCCTCGTCGTCCCCGGCCTGTACGGCTACGTCTCGGCGACCAAGTGGGTCACCGACCTCGAGGTGACCAAGTTCAGCCAGGCTCGCGCGTACTGGACCGACCGCGGATGGTCCGAGCGCGGACCGATCAAGACGGCCTGCCGTATCGACACCCCCGTCGGCAGCAAGGACGTCCAGGCGGGCACGGTGATGATCGCCGGCGTCGCGTGGGCCCAGCATCGAGGCATCTCCCGTGTCGAGGTCCGCGTCGACGACGGCCCCTGGACCGAGACCACCCTCTCCGACGAGTACTCGCGCGACACCTGGCGCCAATGGTCGTACGCCTGGACCGCCACTTCCGGCCAGCACCGCATCGAGGCTCGGGCCACCGACGGCACCGGTGAGGTGCAGACGGACGTGCGCGTCGACACCGTTCCCGACGGTGCGAGCGGGTACGCGAGCATGCCCGTGACGGTGCAGTAGGTCGCTCCTGCGCGGGTTCCCGCGGTACGCACGCCCCTCCGCCGACTGCAGGGGGTGTGCACGTCGCGGAACCGGTGCGCAGTGCCCCATTGCCACGGCGCGCACAGGCTTCGGCGCCCCACACCCCTTCCGGCTCGACGGAAGGGGTGCACTCGTCGTGCCCGCCGCGCGGGTACCGCCGCGTCGACGACGCCTCGATCACAAACGGACAATTGGTATGCGCTGGCTCACATATGGGTTATGGTGAGTGCACTCTCAGCAACCGTGTTGCAGACAGTGCAACACAATCCCATCCTGGAGGCATGCGTGCGCATCTCACCCTCTCGTTCCTCGCACCGGGCGCTCGGCGTCGTGGCAGCAGCGACCCTGGTCGCCGGCGTCGCGGCGGGCTGCGCGGATCGATCGTCCGGCGGCGCCGAGTCCGGCGAGGACTTCCCCACCGGCAACATCACCCTGCTGACGCCGACCGCAGCGGGCGGCGCGACCGACCTCACCGCGCGCACACTGGGCCGGCAGATGGAGGAATCCCTCGGTGTCAGTGTGATCGTCGAGAACCGACCGGGCGGAGCAGGATCCATCGGCATGCAGTACCTCGCCGATCAGGATCCCGACGGATACACCATCGGTGTTCTCCCGGTCGAGGTGAGCCTGCTCGGTCATCAGGGCTACTCGATCGATCCGGCGTCCTACGACTTCCTCGGACAGGTCAACTCCCAGCCCGGCACCATCGCAGTGCCGGCGAACAGCCCGTATCAGACTCTCGACGACCTCCTCGCCGCCGCACAGGCCGATCCGGGCGGCATCACCGTGTCGAACGCCGGACCCGGAAGCATCTGGGAAGCAGGCGCCGTCGAACTCGGCAGGGTCGCCGGTGTCGAGTTCACGGGAGTCCCCTTCGACGGCGGCGCACCCGCGGTCACCGCGGCCGTGGGCTCCCAGGTCGATGCCGTCGTCGCCGGGATCGGAGAGACGGCACCCGCTCATGCCGACGGGCGACTCCGCGTTCTCGCCGTCTTCACCGAGGAGCCCGCCCCCGCGCTGCCGGGAGTCCCCACCGCCACCGAGCTCGGTCAGGACGTGGTGATCGGCAGTTGGGCCGTCATCGCGGCGCCGACCGGCCTGCCCGACGGCGTGGCCACCCGCATCGAGGACGCCATCGAAAGCGCCTCCGCGACAGACGAGTACATCGATCTGATCGAGTCCGGCGGCAACCTGCCGCTGTACCGCTCCGCGGACGAGACCACCACCTTCGTCGGATCCGAGTCGGATCGATTCGCGGATCTGGCGGCACAGGAATGACGACGCACGACCTGACGGATTCGTCCGTGACGATCCCGGGCGACTCCTCCGAGGAGGACGTGCGGCACACGAGCCGCACCTACGAAGCGGTCATCGGCGTCGTCGTGGCCCTCGTCGGCGGCGCCCTGTTCGTCGCCGCACGGGACATCGATCTCGCCCGCGAGGGGCAGGCCTTCGGTCCGCGCTGGTGGCCCACCGCGCTCGCGATCTCGATGGTGATCGCAGGACTCGTCCTCGTCGTGCAGGCCTTCACGGGACGCATCGTCTCCGACGAGGCCGCGATGACCCGATCGGGCGGTGTCGCCCTCACCGCGACGCTGCTGGTCATCGTCGTCTACGGCACCGCCTGGCAGTACCTCGACTTCCGGGTCGTCACCGTGGTGCTGCTCGCCGCGCTCGTCGCGATCTTCGGCGGCCGAGGAATCAAGGCGCTCCTCGTGTTCCCGGTGGTCACCACGGCGGTTCTCTGGGTGATCTTCGGCATGCTCCTGCAGGTGCCGCTGTGAGCGCCGTCAGCGAGGGACTGAGCGCCCTCCTCGACCCCAGCATCGGGCTGTGCCTTCTCATCGGCATCCTGCTCGGCACACTCGTCGGTGCCGTGCCGGGCATCACCGCGGCGATGGCAGTCGCACTCGCGGCCGGCTTCACGCTCACTCTCGAACCGCTGCAGGGCCTCTCGGTCCTCCTGTCGATCTACGTCGCCGCCCAGTTCGGCGATCGGGTGCCGTCCATCCTCATCAACACGCCCGGCACCCCGGCGTCGATCGCCACCACCTTCGACGGGTTCCCGATGGCCAAGCAGGGGCGGGCCGGGATCGCACTGACGAGCTCGGCGCTCGTGTCCGCCATCGGATCCGTGGTGGGCATCTGCATCCTCGTCTTCGCCGCACAACCCATCGCGAGTGTGGCACTCCGGTTCGGGCCGGCCGAGATGTTCGCCCTCGTGGTGTTCGGCATGACGATGATGATCGGCGTCTCGGGTGGGCGCGTCGTGAAGGGTCTGTTCGCCGGCATCCTCGGCCTCGGACTCGGGGCCATCGGCCGCGATCCCATCACCGGCGACGGCCGCTTCACCTTCGGACTGAACGAACTGAGCTCCGGCATACCTTTCATCGCGGCGATCGTCGGCTTGTTCGGCATCGCCGAGGTGTTCAACCAGATGATCTGCCGCCGCCCCGGTCTACTCCCCGCACCGATCACACAGCTCGGAAAGTGGTGGCCGACCAAGGCGGAGCGCCGTGAGCTGCTCAAGCCGGCACTCATCGGATCCGGCGTCGGGTCGGTGGTCGGTGTGGTCCCCGCGGCGGGCGGCGACATCGCCGGAATCGTCTCGTGGGACCAGGCTCGGCGGGCGTCCAAGCATCCCGAGAAGTTCGGGAAGGGCTCACTCGAGGGCCTGGCGGCCGCGGACACCGCCAGCACGGCAACCATGGGCGGATCGGTCACCACCACACTGACACTGGGTGTTCCGGGCGACGCGGTGATGGCGGTCATGATCGGGTCGATGGTAATCTGGGGCCTGCAGCCGGGCCCGGCCCTGTTCGTCGACTCCCCCGACCTGGTCTACAGCCTCGCGGCGATCATGCTGCTCGCGACGTTCGGTGCACTCGCTCTCGCACTCGTCCGGATGCGCGGCGTGGTGAAGCTGCTCGACCTCCCGCAGCAGTACCTGTGGGCCGTCATCATCACCTTCTGCATGGTCGGGACCTACGCGGTGCAGAACAGCGCATTCGACGTCGGACTCATGCTCGTCTTCGGGTTGCTCGGACTGGTGTTGCGACGCAACGGTTTTCCGGCGGGTCCGCTGGTGCTGGGCTTGATTCTGGGTCCGCTGGCCGAGAGCAACATCCGTCGGGCGTTCCTCATCGACGGTGCCGCGAGCATCTACACCAGCGGTATCGCCGTCGGCCTGCTCGTGCTGAGCGCGCTGGCCGTCGTCGGCCCGTACCTGCGTGCCGGCCTGAAGAAGAGTCGCACCCGCGCCCAGAAGGAGAGCGTCGATGCCTGAGTTCCTCTGCATCGGAGAGACGATGACGCTCGTCGCACCGGTCGACGCCACACCACTCCACACGGCGGATCTGTTCACCCTGCACATGGGCGGGGCCGAATCGACCGTCGCTCTCTACCTGGCCGAACTGGGACACGAGGTGTCGTGGGCCAGCGCGGTGGGCGCCGACCCGCTCGGCCGTCGCATCGTCGACGCCATCGCGTCCCACGGCGTCGACATCTCCCACGTCAGCGTCCGCGAGGACGCGCCCACCGGCGTCTACTTCAAGGACCCGGACGACGGTGTCACCACCGTCCACTACTACCGGCGGGGCTCTGCTGCGTCGCGCATGTCGCCGGCGACTCTGGACGGACTGCCGTTGCACCGGACCGACGTCGTCCACACGTCCGGTATCACCGCGGGGCTGTCGCCGACCTGTGCGGCGATGACGGATCGACTGTTCGACCTCTGCGCCGGCACGTCGACGACCCTGTCGTTCGACGTGAACTACCGGCCCGGCGTCTGGTCGCGTGAGCGGGCCGCGCCGATCCTGCTCGATCTGGCCCGACGCGCCGACATCGTCTTCGTCGGCCGCGACGAGGCTGCCGACCTGTGGGGCACCGAGGACGCCCGGTCGATAGCCTCCCTCGTCGGAACGTCGGGAACGGTGGTGATCAAGGACAGCGACGTCGGTGCCACGGAGTTCACCCTGTCGGGCGACGTCTTCGTACCGGCGCACACCGTCGAGGTGGTCGAGGTGGTCGGGGCCGGTGACGCGTTCGCGGCGGGATACCTGTCCGGACTGCGTGCAGGCAAGGACGCACACGGCAGGCTGTCCATGGGGCACGATCTCGCCTCGAGAGCGTTGTCGAGCACCACCGACTTCGTCCCCGCAGCAGCGCTCGATGCCTGACGGCACGAGCCCCACAGTCGAAGGAGCGTGAACGATGTCGCAGAGCGTGGAACGAGCGGTCGAGATCCTGGAGTTCGTCGCCGTCCAGCCGCGGACCCAGAGCGAGGTCGCGGCGCATCTCGACATCCACCGGTCGACGGCACTGCGGGTGCTGCAGACCCTCACCGACCACGGCCTGACCCGCAAGCGGGCCGACGGGAAGTACGGCGTCGGGTACCGCATCGCCGGGCTGGCTCACGCTGCGCGTGACCAGTTCGACCTCGCGAACACCGCTCGCCCGTATCTGGTCGGACTGGGTGAACAATGCTCGCACACAGTGCATCTCGCTCAGTTGGACGGCGGCCGCATCATCTACGTCGACAAGATCGAACAACCCGGCATGATCAAGCTGTTCTCCCAGATCGGCGCTCCCGTGTGCCTGCACACGGCCGGCGTCAGCAAGGCGGTACTGGCATTCCAGGACCCCGAGGTGGTCGATGCCGTGCTCGACGGCGCGGACTTCTCGCGACACACGGCCACCACCATCACCTCTCGGCAGCAGTTCGACGAGGAACTGCGAGTCGTCGCCGAGCGCGGCTGGTCGGTGGACGACGCCGAGTACGAGGACTACGTCAACTGTGTGGCGATGCCCGTGCGAGACGCGAGTGATCGCGTCGTCGCGGCGGTGTCCATCACCTCGCTGAAGGGGCGCGCGGACCTCGCCGCCCTGCAGAAACTGCTGCCCGACCTCCGGGCAGTCACCGACAACGTGTCGAAGGAGCTCGGATGGAGACCGTGAACGACTGGTTCGACGACGCGTTCTCGTCGCGACCCGTGATGGCCATTCTGCGGGGGTTCTCCCCCGCGCGGTCGGTCGCGCTCGCCCAGCGCGGCTGGGACGCCGGCCTCACCTGCATCGAGGTGCCGGTGCAGTCCGCCGCCGCGGTGGACGCCCTGGCCGCGGTGGTGAGTGCGGGAGCCGAGCGCGGCATGACCGTCGGGGCGGGGACGGTGGTCACTCCCGACCTCGTGCGGACGGCACAGCAGGCGGGTGCCGCCTTCACGGTGGCTCCCGGCTTCGACCCCGCCGTCGCGCGGGCGAGCATCGACGCCGGTATGCCGCACCTTCCCGGTGTCGCCACCGGGACCGACGTCCAGGCAGCGGCCGCGTTCGGGCTCGGATGGGTCAAAGCGTTTCCCGCATCCGTCCTGGGCGCCGACTGGTTCGCAGCGATGAAGGGCCCCTTCCCCGCGATGCGCTTCGTCGCGACGGGCGGCATGAATGCCCGCAACGCCCCCGACTATCTCGCCGCCGGCGCCGACGTGGTCGCCGTCGGGTCCGCTCTCGAGGACGACACCCAGATCGACCTTCTGAAAGACCTCTCCCTCACCCGATAGGAGCTCTCCTTCATGCCCTCCCTGCTCCGTGACGCCTACACCCCGGCGTCGACCCGCTACGACTCGATGGCCTACCGGCCCGTCGGGACCTCGGGCCTCCTGCTGCCCGCCGTGTCACTCGGTATGTGGCACAACTTCGGCGACGACACGCCACTGCAGAAACAGCGCGAGATCATCCGCAGCGCATTCGATCTGGGCATCACCCACTTCGACCTCGCGAACGGCTACGGCCCGCCGATGGGCTCCGCGGAGAAGAACGTCGGCCGCATCCTGGCCGAGGACTTCGCGACACTCCGCGACGAGATCGTCGTCTCCACGAAAGCGGGATACGACTTCTTCCCCGGACCGTACGGCCGCGGCGGTGGTGCGAAGTACCTGCTGGGCAGCCTCGACCACTCGCTGACCAGTCTGCGGCTCGACTACGTCGACATCTTCTACAGCCACCGGTTCGATCCGAACACCCCGCTCGAGGAGACGGCCCGTGCACTCGACACCGCGGTGCGCTCGGGCAAGGCACGGTACGCGGGCATCTCGTCCTACTCCGCGGAGCGGACCGTCGAGATGGCAGCTCTTCTCCGGGATCTCGGCACGCCGCTGGCCATCCATCAGCCGTCGTACTCGTTGCTCAATCGCTGGGTGGAGCAGGGAGTTCCGTCACTTCTGGAGGTGCTGGACGCGGAGGGCATCGGCTGCATCGCGTTCTCTGCGCTGGCGCAGGGTCTGCTGACGACCAAGTATCTGGACGGCATTCCCGAGGGATCCCGCGCGACTCAGGGCAAGACCCTGCGTGACGGCATGCTGTCGGAGGAGAACCTCGGCAACGTCGCGGCACTGAACGGCATCGCCGAGCGGCGCGGACAGTCGCTGGCGCACATGGCACTGGCCTGGGTGCTGCGTCGCCGACAGGTCTCCTCGGTGCTCGTCGGTGCGTCCCGGCCGTCGCAGATCGCGGACAGCGTCGCAGCCCTCGACAGCCCGCCCTTCAGCGATCAGGATCTCGCCGACATCGACGAGTACGCCGTCGACGGCGGTCTGAACATCTGGCTCGCCTCGTCCACCGCATGAGCACTCCGGAACTCGCCGCGGTGATCGCCGACGAGACCGCGGTCAGCTTCGCCTCGTTCGACCTGGACGACGCCTGGGCTCTCGGTTGCCGGATGCGCGAGGCCGCGGCGACGCGTCGGCTCCCCCTCGTCATCGGCGTCGTGCACGGCCACCAGCGGGCGTTCCACACAGCTCTGCCGGGGTCGTATCCGGAGAGCGACGACTGGTTGACCCGCAAGACCAACACCGCCACGAGGTACGGGCGGAGCTCGCTGGGCGTGCTCGAGTTCTTCACCGCCACCGGCCGCGACTTCGATGCGCAGTCGCGCCTGCCCGCCGAGACGCACGCCGCCGCGGGCGGAGTGCTGCCGCTGCGGGTGGACGGCGTCGGAGTCGTCGGGTACGCGGGCGTCTCGGGTCTACCGCACCGCGACGATCACGCGTTCGTCGTGGAGCAGCTGCGGGAGTACCTAGTGAGCCGATGAGCGCCGGCGCGCACAGGTTCCCGCGCCGCACACCCTCGTCCGCCGGATAGAAGGGGTGTGCACATCACGGAACCTGTGCATCCCACGCACGAGAGAGCGGACGCACCCGAATCGGGTGCGTCCGCTCTGTCGTCGTCGAACTAGTTGTGCGAGGCGTCGAATCGCGAGTGCACGTCCGGCACGTGGACGTCACCGAGAACGCGAGCGATCTGGTCCTCGCTGAGACCCAACCGGCGCAGTCGTTCGCACACGGCGTCGAAGCTCAGCATCTTGGAGTCGAGTTCCTGCTGGAGCTCGGCGACCTCGGCGCGCAGCACCTCGGCCTCCTCGAGTGCGTCGAGAGTCTCCGCGGGCTTGGGCAGCAGCAGCGACAGCAGCCGGTCGCGGGCATCGGTGCTCAGTCCGTCGAACGGTGCGGAGCCCTCCGCGGCCTCGTGCTTGCCGACGGGAGCGGTCACCGGTGCGATCTCGGTGGTGTCCGCGGTGTCGGTGCGAGCCTCGTCCTTCTGCATGTCCACGGCGGTCTCGCCCTGCACGTCCGAGTCCTCGACGGGCACGGCCTGCTCACCCTGCGGCTTCAGGTCGATCGTGGTGCGCAGCGGGCGGTTCGGGATGAACAGCACCGCGAGCACGGTGACCAGTGCAACGAACCCGGCGATCAGGAAGATGCGTCCGGTGGCGTCACCGTAGGCGGTACGGATGACCGCGGCGATCGGGTCGGGCAGCGATCCGATGTCCAAGGTGCCGCCGCCGTTGGAGCCGGCGGGGACACCGAGGGCGGCGAGTCCGGAGGCCGAGTTGTCGGCGACGCGGGTGGCGAGGACCGATCCCAGAACCGAGACGCCGATGGCGCCACCGAACGTCCGGAAGAACGCGACGGTGGACGATGCCGCACCGATGTTCTGCACGCTCACGGTGTTCTGCACGGCCAGCACCAGGTTCTGCATCAGCATGCCGGTACCGAGGCCGACGATGGCGATGAAGACGCCCACGAGCCACAGGTTGGTGGCGTGATCGAGCGTGCCCAGCAGACCGAAGCCGACCACGAGCAGGAAGGAACCGGTGACGATGAAGGGCTTCCACTTGCCGAAGCGGGAGATCAGCTGACCCGAGCCGACCGACGAGACGAGCATGCCGGCGACGAGCGGGATGGAGAGCAGGCCTGCCGCGGTGGGCGAGTAGCCACGAGCGGTCTGGAAGTACTGACCCAGGAAGGTGGTGGCGCCGAACAGGCCGACACCCACGGCGACGGAGGCGATGATGGCGAGTCCGGTGGTGCGCTCGGTGACGATCTTGAGCGGGATGATCGGGCTCTTGACCTTCGCCTCGACGAGGACGGTGAGGATCAGCAGAGCGACACCGCCGCCGACGTACATCGCGGTCTCACGGGAGATCCAGTCGTAGTACCCGGCCTTGCCGGCGAACGAGACCCAGATGAGCAGCACGGACACACCGGCGGTGAGGAGAAGCGCGCCGAGCCAGTCGATGGAGACGTCGTCCTTGCGCTCGGTGGTGATGTGCAGCGTGCGCTGCAGCAGCAGCAGAGCGATGACGGCGAGCGGGATGCAGACGAAGAAGCACCAACGCCACCCGAGGGGGCTGTCGACGATGACGCCGCCGAGGATCGGGCCGCCGGACATCGAGACGGCCATGACGGCGCCCATGTAGCCGGAGTAGCGACCGCGCTCACGAGGAGACACGATGCTGCCGATGATGGCGACGACGAGTGCGGTCAGACCACCCATGCCGATGCCCTGCACCACGCGAGCGGCGAGCAGGATCGGCACGTTGTGCGCGAGGCCGGCCATGACGGAGCCGATGACGAAGATGACGAGCGAGCTCTGGACCAGCAGCTTCTTGTTGAAGAGGTCGGCGAGCTTGCCCCAGATCGGCGTCGAGGCCGCGTTGGCGAGCAGTGCCGTCGTGATGACCCAGGCGTACGCGGTCTGCGAGCCCTTCAGGTCACCGATGATGGTGGGCAGGGCGGTCGAGACGATGGTCGTGCTGAGCAGGGCGGTGAAGAGCCCGGCGAGCAGACCGATCAGGGCCTCGAGGATCTGCCGGTGCGTCATCGGGGTCGAGTCCGCGGCGGCCTCGGCGGGAGCCGAGAGCTGATCGGTGTCACTCACCCGAGAGGGCGGAGTGTCGTGTGTGACGGTCATGTCTGTGGTTCTTCCTATTCTCAGTTATGCGAGAGGATGCGCTGGCCGGAGTGCCGGGCCTGCGCCTCGTCGGTGAAGGTGGACGTGAGTCGACGGATGGAGTCGAGGGCGGCATTCGCCTGGTCCTCGTCCCAGTCCCCCAACATGCGGGACAACCGTGCGACTCGGTGCTCCTTGATGCGGTCCAAGCAGGCGAGTCCGGCGTCGGACACCCGAACCCGGGTGGCACGTCCGTCGTCGGGATCGGGAGTGCGCACGACGTGGCCGGCGTCCACCAGCTCGGCGAGCTGACGGCTGAGCACGGACTGGCTGGTGCACATGGCGTTCGCCAGTTCGGACTGTCGGCACTCGCCGTGGGTGGCGAGCGTTCCCAGTACGCCGACCAGGGCGGCCGGCAACTCGGTGCGGTCGTCCCCCGTCGACACGGCCACGCGCAGTGCGCGGCCGAAGCGGAAGACTTCTTCCATCAGCAGCTCTGCTGTCTCGGTGTGGACGGCCACGGCGATCTCTCCTCGAACTCGTTTACTTGCTGTCTGCAACTATATAGATAGATACCTGAGGTAAACAACTATTAATGTGTCTCTCTTCCCGAGCCGTGGGGCGTGGCCCGGACCAGCAGTCGTCGCCGCCTCCTGTGAGTCCTCCAGAAGACGGCGAGCCCGACCGAACGGGCAATTCCCGCGGATAGGTTTCGTCCTGTGGGAGACGACCGGAACGAGGGGGCGGTCGTGTCCCCCGAACCGGACGGCGGCCCCGCCCGGGTTCCCCTGACGGGTGCGCAACGGCCGTTCTGGCTGGCCCAGCGCCTCGATCCCGACGCGGCTCTCACCGTCGCCCTGTACGTCGACATCTCCGCTCCGGTCGGCTCGGGTGTCGACCTCGCTCGGTTGGAACGGGCGATGTACGCCGCGGGCACCGAGTCCGGCCTGCGGCAGACCCGCCTCGCGCAGGGAGAGGACGACGAGCCGTGTCTGATCCACGTCGAGGACGCCGTCATGAACCTCGACGTGCTCGACCTGCGCGGCGACGCCGACCCCGAGGCGTCCGCTCACGCGTGGATGCGCGCCGAGTTCCGCGAGCCCGTCGATCTCCACGGAACCGTGCTGGTTCGATGCGTGTTCCTCCGACTCGACGATCACCGCACGTTCCTGTATCTGCGAGCCCACCACGTGGTGCTCGACGGCCAGGGCGCCTTCACCCTCCTCGGACGGATCGCCGGCCACTACTCGGGGACGTCGGCTCCGGGACCGGCGCCGACGCCCGACACCGCCGCCCGCATCCACGATGCGGAGGTCGCCTACGCCGCGTCACGTCGCCACGACGCCGACCTCGCCCACTGGCGCGAGCACGTCGCCGACGTCGGCGGCCCCACGGCCCTGTCGGCGGCACCCCCGAGCGCACCCCGGCAACCCGTCGCGACGCGCCTGTCGTGGACCCAGCCGAGGGGAACCGCAGCCGACCCGCTCGCCGTCGTCGCCGCTCTCGCCGTGCATCAGTCGCGGGTGCTCGACACCGACGACGTGCTCCTCGGATTCCCCGTCACCGGACGCACCACCGCCGCTCTGCGGGCGACGGCCGGGATGATGGCCAATCTGGTGCCGCTGCGGCTGACGGTCGACGCGACCACGACGGTGCGAGAACTGCTCGTACAGGTACGGCGGGAGATCACCGGGGCGCTTCGGCACCAACGCTTCCGGGACTGGGATCAGCTTCTGGCACCGGAGGTGCGGCCGTTCGGCGTCTCCTTCGGCCCCGTCGTGAACATCATGCCGTTCGTCGCCCCGTTGCAGTTCGACGACATCTCGGCTCCCGTCGGGATCCTGTCGTCGGGGCCCGTCCACGACACCGCGATCAACATCTACACCGGCGACACACTGACGCTGGACATCCAGTGGAACCCGGAGCGCTACGACGCCTTCGACATCGACCGGCACGGCGTGCGGCTGACGCGACTCCTCGGCGGCATCGTCGCGGCGGACGACCACACCACCGTGGGCGATCTCGCGTTCCTGGACGACGGCGAGGCGGCCGATCTGCTCGACCGGTCGGGCGGGCCGGCACCGACGGCGACGACGCTGGGCGACCTCATGGCGGCGGTCGCGCGCAGCAATCCGGCCGCGCCGGCCGTGCGCGGCGGAACGGCCACGCTCACGTACGGCGAACTCGACGACGCCTCCGGGCGCCTCGCCCGCACTCTCCGCGATGCGGGGGCGACTCCGGGAACCGTGGTGGCGCTGGCACTTCCGCGGTCCGTCGACCAGGTGATCGCGCTCTGGGCCGTCGTGCGTACCGGTGCCGCGTTCCTCCCGGTCGACCCCGCGGACCCCGTCGAGCGGCTCGCCGCCGTGCTGGCCGAATCCGGGGTGACCCTCGTCGTCACGACGGATCGACATCCCGTCGATCTGCCGAGCGGAACGACCCGGGTGGCCGTCACGGACGTCGCACCGGAGCCGCTGACGAGGGAGCACCCCGCGATCACCGAGCTCGCCTACGTCATGTACACCTCCGGCTCCACCGGCCGTCCGAAGGGCGTCGCCATCACCCACGCCGGACTGCACGGTGTCGTGGCCGGCCACCGCGCACGCGGTGCGGAGACACGGGTTCCGGAGATGGGGGGCAGTCGCGTCCTCGCCGTCGCGGCTCCGACCTTCGACGCGTCGATCTCGGAACACCTTCTCGCCCTCGCACTGTCCGGCTGCCTCGTCGTCGCCGATTCCGACGCGTACTCCGGTGCACCTCTGCAGGATCTGCTGCGACGAGAATCGATCACCCACGCGATCCTGACTCCGCGGGTGCTCGAGACACTGTCCCCGACCGGAGCTCCGTCGCTGCGACAGGTCCTCAGTGTCGGCGACGTGTGCTCGCCCGCGCTGGCGTCCCGGTGGTCGACGTCACCGGGCCTCCTGCTGCACAACGACTACGGACCCACCGAGACCACGGTGTGGGCCACCGGGACTGCGCCGCTGGCGGAGTCCGGAACCGTCACCATCGGGCGTCCCCTGCCCGGAGTGCGCGCCGTGGTGCTCGACTCCCGCCTGCGCCCCGTCCCGGTCGGAGTTCCGGGTGAGCTGCACCTCGCCGGAGCCGGCCTGGCCCGCGGGTACGTCGGACGGTCGGCGGAGACCGCGGCGCGCTTCGTGGCCGGGGTCGACGGAACGCGGCTGTACCGCACGGGTGACCGCGCACGGTGGACGTCGTCCGGTGACCTGGAGTATCTGGGGCGCACCGACAGTCAGGTCAAGGTACGAGGGCGCCGTGTCGAACCCGGCGAGATCGACACGGCCCTCGTCGCGGTTCCCGGTGTGACGCAGGCCGTCACAGTGGTCCGCCGTGACGGCGACAGCGAGCAGCTGGTCTCGTACGTGACCGGTGACGCCGACCCCGCGGACGTTCTCGCCGCCGTCGTCCGGACGCTGCCGAGCCACCTCGTCCCGGTGCACGTGGTGCCGCTGGACGCGCTCCCGCTGACCGCCTCCGGCAAGGTGGACGTCCGCGCACTCCCCGAGCCGGAGCGCCGGACCACGACCCGCCGTGAACCCGCCTCCGACATCGAGCGTCGGCTGCTCGACGCGGTGTCACACGTATTGTCCCGCAACGATGTCGGGGTCGACGACGACTTCTTCGCGCTCGGCGGTGACAGCATCCTCTCGATCCGACTGGTCACCGTCGCGGCGGCGTCGGGCGTGCGGATCAGCGCTCGTGACGTCGTGGAACAACGCAGTGCCGCCGGGCTCGCGCGCGTGGCGGACACGGTCGGCACCGTCGACGAGCCACCCGGCAGCGGCATCGGCCGCGTCGACCCGACACCCATCGTGCGCCACCTGCTGGAGCGCGGCGGAACACCGGATCGGTTCGCTCAGACCCTCACGCTCTCGCTCCCGGTCGGCATCGACCGCGCATCCCTGGTGTCCACGATCGAGGCCGTGGTCGCGCACCACGACATGCTGCGCTCCGTGCTGGTCCGCGACGCGGACGGCGTACACCTCGAGGTGCGCCCGCGGGATGCCGTCCGGGTCGACGGACTGCTGCGCCGCGGTGCCGATCTCGCGGTGGAGAACATCGTCGCGACACTCGCCCCCGAGAACGGCGTGATGCTCGGGCTCGGCTGGAACGACCTCGGCGAGCACACGGCGGGACGCCTCGTGATCGCGGCGCACCACCTGGTGGTGGACGTGGTGTCGTGGGGCGTCCTCGTCGCCGATCTCGTCGCGGCGTGGGCAGCGGTGCGCGACGGGGCCGCACCGACTCTCGCCCCCGTCCGCACGTCGATGCGGCGCTGGTCGTCCGGTCTCGCAGCGCGCGACGCGAGCGCGCACATCCCGTACTGGACCGGCGTTCTGGACGGCCCGGATCCCGTTCTTGGACAACGACTTCTCGACTCCGTCGTGGATCGGGTACGGGACACGACGGCCCGGGACGTCGCCTTTCCAGCAGAGATCGCCGACGCACTACTGGTCCGCGCGCCCACCCTGTTCCACGCCGGGCCGACCGACGCGCTCCTCGCCGCGCTCGCCCTCGCGCTGGCCGCCTGGCGACAGGACGACGCACCGACCAGGCTCGTCCAACTCGAGGGACACGGACGGGAGGACGACCTGGTTCCCGGCGCCGACACCGCGCGCACCGTCGGCTGGTTCACCACGGTGTTCCCCGTACGACTGGACCTCACGGGTCTCGACCTCGCCGAGGCGCTGCGCGGCGGACCTGCTGCGGGCGAGACGATCCGGCGGGTCAAGGACCACCTCGCACGAATTCCCGACCACGGCGCGAGCTACGGGCTGCTGCGGCACGGGGCCGACGACGACGCGCGCGACGCCCTGCGCTGGACACCGCAGATCTCGTTCGCGCACCTCGGCAGGATGACGACGACGGACACCGGTGACTGGCTCCCGGTTCCCGGCATCTCCCCGCTGTCGGGACCACGGCCCCACGACCTGGGTGCGGCCGCCGTGCTCGAGATCGACACCGTCGTCCTCGGGGACACCCTGATCGCACGACTGAGCACGCTCGACGCCGTCCTGGCGGACGCGGACGTCGAGGCCTTCGTCTCGCTGTGGGTCGAGGCGGCGACGGCCGTCGCGCGGCACGTCGACACCCCCGGCGCCGGCGGGCGGTCACCGTCGGACTTCCCGCTGGTCGATCCGACACCATCCGATGTCGACGGGTGGACCGGGCGTCATCCCACGCTGATCGACGTCCTGCCCACCGCGCCACTGCAGGCGGGCCTGCTGATGCATGCCCGCCTCGCCGCCGGGAGCGTCGATCCCTATGTGGTGCAGACGATCGTGCACCTCGGTGGAGCGCTTGATGGCGGCCGTCTGCAGCGGGCCGCGCACTCGCTGCTGGACCGTCACGACGCGCTGCGGGTCGCCTTCGACACCACCGCCGACGGGACGGACGTCCAGGTGATCGCGGCATCCGTCACGGTGCCGTGGACGGAAGTGGACGTCCGGGCCGATCCGGACCCGGCCGCCGTGCTCGACGCCTTCCTCGCGCACGATCGCGGCGTCGCCGTCGACGTGGCCACCGCACCGCTGCTGCGCGTCGCTCTGCTGCACACCGGGGACGAGCGGCACACCCTGGTGCTCACCCATCACCATCTGCTCCTCGACGGCTGGTCCCTGCCGATCGTCCTCGCCGACCTCCTGGCCGACTACGCCGGCGAGGAACCCCGGCCCGCGCCGCCTCCACTCCGCGGCTTCCTGCAGTGGGTGAGGGAACGCGACACCACGGCCTCGCTCGCGGCATGGTCGGAGGCCCTGGCCGGATCGACCGGGGCGACGCTGCTCGCTCCCGCGCACGGTTCCGGAACCGACGAGGCACCGGGACAGCGCATCGCGACGCTGAGCACCGAGCGCACCGCCGAACTCGTGGCGCGCGCCGGCGCCGCGGGGGTCACGGTCAACACCCTCGTGCAACTCGCGTGGGCACTCGTACTGGGCTCCGCGGTGGGCCGTACCGACGTCGTCTTCGGAGCCACCGTCTCGGGCCGACCGGCCGAGCTGGACGGTTCCGCATCCATGGTGGGGCTCCTCATCTCCACCGTTCCGGTTCGCGTGCGGCTCGATCGCACAGCGACGGTGCGGGAGTCGGCTCAGCGACTGCAGCGTGAGCAGGCCGCGCTGCTCGATCATCATCACCTCGCTCCGTCCGCCATCGAGGCGGAGGTCGGGCCGGGCGCCGGATTCGACACGTCGCTCGCCTTCGAGTCGTATCCACTGGATCGCACCGCTCTGACCGCGGCGGCGGGTGACCTCTCCGTTCTCGGCGTCGAGGCACGGGACGCGACGCACTACCCGCTGTCCCTGGCGGTCGAACCGGGAGAGAGCCTCGTCGTGCGCGCGACGCACCGCCGCGACGTCCTCGACACCGACGCCGTGGACCGACTGCTGGACCGACTCCTGCGGGTGCTCGAGGCACTCGACCCCTCGCGTGTGCTCGCCGAGATCGACCTGCTCGGGGTCACGGAGCGCACCCTCGTCACCGAGACGTGGAACTCCACCCGGCACCCCCTCGTCCCCACCACACTCCTGGACGCCGTGCCGGCTCTGGATCCGTCCCGTGTGGCCTTCACTCACGGCGATCGACACGTCACCCGAGCCGAGTTCTCCGCTCGCGTGCACCGCCTCGCCCGGTACCTCATCAGCCGCGGCGCCGGACCGGAGACGGCCGTCGCGGTGGCGCTCGAGCGGTCGATCGATCTGCTCGTCGCCGTGCACGCCGTCGTGGCCACCGGCGCACACTACGTCCCGCTCGATCCCGGCCATCCCGCGGAGAGGCTCCGACACGCAGTGACCATGTCGGGTGCGCGGCTCGGTATCCGGAGTGCGGCAACGCTTCCCGAGGACGTCGAGTGGATCACGATCAGCGATGCGCCCCTCGGGTCCTTCTCCGACACACCCCTCACCGACGACGATCGCCTCACACCCCTGCGCCCGGACCACCTCGCCTACGTGCTCTTCACGTCCGGCTCCACCGGGCAGCCCAAGGGTGTCGGGGTGTCGCACGCCGCGATCGTGAACCAACTGCGCTGGCGCGCCGAGTTCGTCGGTGTCACCGCGGACGACGTCGTGCTCCACAAGACACCCGCCACCTTCGACGTCTCGGTGTGGGAGCTGTTCCTGCCGTGGCAGATCGGTGCCCGCGTCGTCGTCGCGGATCCGGACGACCACCGCGACGCCGACCTGATGGTGGAACTGATCGCACGGCACCGCGTCAGCGTGGTGCACGCCGTCCCGTCGACGCTGGCGCTCATGGCGGACGCACCGGGCCTCGCCGCCTGCACGTCGCTGCGCACGATCCTGTCGTCGGGCGAGGCACTGCCCGCGGGGGTCGCCGCCGCCGTCCGCGCCGTGCTCCCCGTACGAGTGGTGAACCTGTACGGGCCGACCGAAGCGGCGGTGGACGTCACCGCCCACGTCGTGACCGACGCCGACACGACGGACGTCCCCCTCGGGCGGCCGGTGTGGAACACGACGGCCCTCGTGCTGGACGACGCCCTGCGCCCCGTTCCCGTCGACGTCCCCGGCGAGCTGTATCTCGGTGGTGCGCAACTCGCCCGCGGCTACGCGCATCGCACCGCGCTGACCGCGGAGCGGTTCGTCGCCGGACCGGACGGATCTCGTCTCTACCGGACCGGCGATCGTGTCCGCTGGTCCGCCGCCGGCGACCTGCACTTCCTCGGCCGGAGTGACGACCAGCTGTCCGTGCGCGGCGTGCGCGTCGAGCCGGCGGAGATCGAGGCCGTGCTGACGCGGTCGGGCCTGATCGACCGCGCGGTGGCAACGGTCGTCGGAGACCGACTGGTCGCGTACGTCGTTCCGACACGGGGCCGTTCAGCCGTCACGGAGGCGCTGCTGCAGTCGCTGCGCTCGTCGCTTCCGCGCCATCTGGTTCCCGACGACATCGTGGAGATCGAGACCATTCCCCTCACCGCGTCGGGCAAGGTCGACAAGCGCGCGCTGCCCGCACCCGCGCGCCGCGGCCAGGTCCACCGCACTCCCTTCACACCGACCCAGCGTGTCGTCGCGGACATCGTGGAGGCAGTCCTGCAGACGTCCGCTCCGGTGGGTGCCGACGACGACGTCTTCGCGCTCGGCGCCACCTCCCTCAGCGCGGCGCGGGTCGTCGCGCGCATCCGGTCGGCGACCGGACGCGACCTGACGCTCCGCACGCTCTTCGACGTCCCGACCATCGCGGGGCTGGCTGCCGCCGTCGATGCGGGAGACGCGTACACCGACCCCGGGTTCCACGCTGCGCGTCCCGACCGCATCCCGCTCACGCACGCCCAACACCGGATGTGGTTCCTCGACCGGTACGAACCGGGGTCCTACGTCATGCCGCTGGCGTTGCGCGTCCGCGGCGACCTGGATCTCGGCGCGCTGTCGTCCGCGATCGGTCACGTCATGACTCGCCACGAGATCCTCCGTACCGTCTACGCCGATGCGGACGGTGTCGTGCACCAGGTCGTGCTGCCGCCCCCGGCGCCGACCACCCTCACGGTCACCGCCGTCACACCCGACGCACTGGCGGAACGACTGTCGGATGCCCGGACCACGCGGTTCGACCTGGCCACCGAACCACCCCTGCGGGCCGAGGTGCTGCGCCTCGCCGACGACGAGCAAGTCCTGCTGCTGACCGTGCACCACATCGCGGCGGACGGTCTGTCTCTCGCCCCTCTCACGCGAGACCTGCTGTCGGCGTACCAGTCCCATCGCTCGGGACGGGTACCGGCACAGTCGCCGCTGTCGGTGCAGTACGCCGACGTCGCTGTGCGGCAGACGGAACAGGGCGTCGACTCCGACGCGGCGGCATGGTGGGAGCGCCGTCTCTCCGGACTGCCCGACGTCCTCGACATGCCGCTCGACCGACCGCGCCCGGAGCGGCCCGGCCGGGCGAGCGCCGCGGTGCGCCTCGATCTCGACGACGCGACCGTGGCCGCACTGAGCGAGCTCGCCGTCGCTCACCGGGCCACGGTGTTCATGGTCGTGCACACCGCCCTCGCCGTCGCCCTCGCGCGCTGGACCGGGTCGACGGACATCGCCGTGGGGTCACCAGTCTCGGGTCGACCGGATCCTGCGCTCGACGACCTCGTCGGCCTGTTCGTCGACACCGTCGTGCTGCGCACCCGCGTGGATCCGTCGGAGTCGTTCGCCGAGTTGCTCTCCCGCACCCGAGACGAGACGGTGGACGCCTTCGCGCACGCGCACGTCCCGTTCGATCACGTGGTCGACACCCTCGGTGCGGCTCGCACGTCGGCGCATCACCCGGTCTTCCAGGTCGTGCTGGCCTTCCAGGACGTGGATCCGCTCCCGGGCAGTCCCGACATCGAGGTGCTCGACGTCGGGCCTGCACCCGCGACCTTCGACCTCACCGTCGACGTCCGCCCCGCCGGCGCCGGCCTCGCGGTCGTCCTCACCTACGCGTGCGACCTGTTCGATCACACGACCGCAGAATGCCTCTCGTCCGTCCTCGAGCACGTGCTGCGCGCGGCGGCCCGGGGTTCCGAGATCGCAGTGGGCGACATCGCGATCCGCGGAGCGGACGAGCCCGACACGTGGACGCATCCCGACGCCCGCACGACCCCGACGACGCTCCCCGCCCTGCTCGACGCCCACGCGGACGGCTCCGCGGTCGCGGTGATCGAGGGCGACACCGTTCTCACGCGGGACGAGTGGGCACGAGCGTCGAACCGGTGGGCGCGCCGTCTGATCGCGCTCGGTGCCGGTCCCGAGACCGTCGTCGCGGTCGCCGTCGCCAGGTCGGCGCGGTACCTCGTTCTCGTCGCGGCGATCAGCCGCGCGGGAGCCGCGTTCGTCCCGCTCGATCCCGAGCAGCCGCGGGCTCGGCTCGCGGACATCCTGACCGAGGCGGCGCCCACGCTGGTGCTCACCGACACGGCGGCGCCGTTCCCGACCGACGTCGTCCGGATCACGGTCGACGATCCCGCCACGCTCGCCGCGGTCGCGGCGCTGTCGGACGCACCGATCACCGATCGCGACCGTCGCTCGGCTCTGCGACCCGACCACCTCGCCTACGTCCTCTACACCTCGGGATCCACCGGACGGCCCAAGGGCGTCGCCGTCACGCACCGCGGACTCCACAACGCCGTCCAGGACCAACGGGCCCGGCACGCACCGGCATCCGATGCCCGGGTGCTCGCTGTGTCGTCGACGACGTTCGACGCGTCCGTCGGCGAATTGGTCATCGCACTCGCGCTGGACGCCGCACTCGTCGTCGCCCCTCCCGAGGTCTACGCCGGTGTCGAACTCCGCGACCTGATGCGGCGGCACCGTGTCACCCACACCCTGATGACACCCCGCGCGCTGGACGCGACACCCGATCCCGGCGGTGACCTCCGCGTCGTCATGAGCGCCGGCGAGGCATGCCCGCCGAGTCTCGTCGACACGTGGGCACCCGGCCGGACGATGACCAACGTCTACGGACCCACCGAGGCGACCATCTGGTCGACGACGGCACTCCTGGCCGCCGGGCATCCCGTGACCGTCGGGTCCCCGACTCTCGGCGTCGAGGTCTCGCTTCGCGACGTCCGCCTGCACGCGGTTCCGGACGGCGTGGTCGGTGAGCTGTACGTCGCAGGCGACCATCTCGCACGCGGGTACCTCGGTAGGCCGGGACTCACCGCGTCCCGCTTCGTCGCGGCTCCCGACGGACAGCGGACGTACCGTACCGGAGACCTGATGCGCCGCAACGCCGTCGGCGACCTGCTGTACCTCGGACGGTCCGATCACCAGATCACGGTGCGCGGCCTGCGGATCGAGCTCGGGGACGTCGAGACCGCGCTCGCCGGCGCCGCGGGCGTCGGCGCCGCCGCGGCCGGGGTGATCGACGAGCGTCTCGTCGGCTACGTGGTCGCTGCCGACGGGCACAGCATCGACGCGGCAGAGGTGTCGGCCGCAGCCGCGGCGGCACTGCCGCGGTACCTGGTTCCCGCCGCGGTGGTCGTGATGGACGCACTGCCGATGACGACGTCGGGCAAACTCGACCGCGCGCGGCTGCCCCGCCCGCCCCTCGACACGGCCGAGTTCCGCGCTCCGTCCACCGCCGGGCAGGTCGCCGTCGCGGCCGTCTTCGCGACGGTCCTGGAACTCGCGGACCCCGTCGGACTCGACGACGACTTCTTCGCGCTCGGTGGCCACTCCCTCAGTGCCACCAGAGTCGCTGCTCGACTGCAGGTTCCGGTCCGTACCGTGTTCGAGGCACCGACCGTGCACGCACTCGCCGCGCAGATCGACGCCGTGCCCCGGAGCGCTCTCGCACCGCGGCGGACACGGCCGCGCCCCGACGTGGTGCCTCTGTCGTTCGCCCAACAGCGCATGTGGTTCCTGAACACTGTCTCCAGCGACAGCGGCTACGTCATCCCGCTCGCACTCGGGCTGCGCGGTGTCCTCGACCACGGCGCGCTACAGGGCGCACTCGCCGACGTGGTCGACCGCCACGAGATACTGCGCACCGTCTACCCCGCCGTGAACGGTGTTCCGCAGCAACACGTTCTCGATCACGCGCGGATCGCGATCGACCGGGAGTCGGAGACACCGGAGGCCGTCCTCGACCGGATGGCGTCGGCACCGTTCGACCTGGCAGCGGATCTCCCGCTGCGCGCCTCCGTCGTGGCGGTGACCGAGAAGCATCACGTCCTGCTTCTCGTGCTGCACCACATCGCCGCGGACGGCTGGTCCCTGGCGCCGCTCACCCGCGATCTCACGGCGTCCTACGCGGCCCGCCGGTCCGGTCGAGAGTGGACTGTCGACCCCCTGCCCATGCAGTACGCGGATCACGCCGTGTGGCAACAGGATCACGCGGACGACATCCGTGGTCGAGTCGCGTTCTGGACGGACCGCCTGGCCGGTCTCCCGGACGTGCTGCCGTTGCCGACCGATCGACCGCGGCCGCCGGTGGCCTCGCACCGCGGGGCGCGTGTACGCGTGACGGTGCCGGACGCCACGACCGCGGCGCTGCGTGCGCTCGCCACCGCCCACCATGCGACGCTCGTCATGGTCCTGCAGGCGGCCTGGGCCGTCACTCTCGCCCGCGTGACGGGAAGCGAGGACATCGCCGTCGGAACACCGGTGGCAGGCCGCGGTCACGAGGATCTCGACGAGCTGGTCGGCATGTTCGTCGACACGGTCGTGCACCGCGCGTTCGTCACCGGTACCGATACCGTCGCGGCTCTGGTCGATCAGGTGCGCAAGGACACCGTGGAGGCCCTCGACCACGCCGACGTGCCGTTCGAGCTGATCGTCGACGCTCTCGATCCGGTGCGCTCCACCGCGCACCACCCCGTCGTGCAGGTCATGTTCGCGTTCCAGAACCAGACTCCGCCCACTCTCGTGGCCGCCGGACTGGAGATCGACGTCCTGGACTCGGTTCCCGTGGCCGCGCCGGTGGACCTGACCCTGGATCTCACGGAGACCGGGGACGGACTGAGCGGCGCACTGACCTACGCCGTCGACCTCTTCGACCGGCGGACCGCGGCCGGAATCGTCGACGTCCTGCTCCGCGTCCTCGACGCGGTGGCGCGCAGGCCCTTCGACCGGATCGGCGCCCTCGAGATCCTGCACCCGTCGGAGCGGGCACTGTTGCTCTCCCAGCACGGCAGCGCCGGACTGCCACCGCGCGTGCTGCCTCGTCTGCTGGCCGACGCGGTGGCCGGCAACCCGGACGGGCCCGCCCTGATCGGGGAGCGCACGCTCACCTACACCGAGCTGGACCGCCGCTCCAACCGCTGGGCGCGGGCACTGATCGCCCTCGGCGCCGCGCCCGACACCGTCGTCGCCGTCGCGCTGCCGCGCTCGGTGGACCAGATCACCGCGGTGTGGGCGGTAGCGAAGACCGGCGCGGCGTTCCTGCCGATCGACCCCAACGGGCCACCGGACCGACTGCGGCACATGCTCACCGAGACGGGCGCCAACGTCGCCGTCACCGCCGTGACGGTTCCCGCCGCACTGGTACGTCTCGCCACGGTGTCACCGACGGTCCTCGACACGGGCGCGGAGTCCGAGGCCGACGTGACGCCCGCCGACCGGCTCGGTGCCATCCGTCCCGACACCCTCGCGTACGTCATCCACACCTCCGGCTCCACCGGAACCCCCAAGGGCGTGGGCGTCACACACCGCGGCCTCGTGGACGCGTTGTGGGACCAGCGACTGCG
Organism: Rhodococcus sp. NBC_00294; assembly: GCF_036163995.1. Taxonomy (NCBI): domain Bacteria; kingdom Bacillati; phylum Actinomycetota; class Actinomycetes; order Mycobacteriales; family Nocardiaceae; genus Rhodococcus; species Rhodococcus sp. NBC_00294. Next base: position 1,717,962 of record NZ_CP108043.1, on the reverse strand, counting down.
CGGCGCTGCGCGGCCGGACCAGCGACTGCGCGAGGCTGCGGAGGCACGTGTGCTCGCGGTCGCGTCCCCCACGTTCGACGCGTCCATCGCCGAGCTGCTCATCGCCGTGGCCCTGTCCGCTCCCCTGGTGGTCGCTCCACCAGACGTGTTCGGCGGACCGGCACTGGGTCGCCTCGTGGCTGAGTCGGCGGTGACCCACGCTCTCCTCACGCCGCGAGTGCTCGACTCGCTGATCCCCGAAGACGTTCCGTCACTCCACGTCCTGGTCACCGCCGGTGAGGCCTGCCCACCGGCACTGGCCACCCGGTGGGCCCCCGGTCGACGCCTGTTCAACGACTACGGTCCCACCGAGACCACCGTCTGGGCCACGAGCAGCGGCCCGCTCCGGGCGGACGACGCCGTGACCATCGGGCGGCCCGTCCGCGGGGTCGGCGCGCGGGTGCTCGACACGTTCCTGCGTCCGGTGCCGATCGGGGTGGTCGGCGAGCTCTACCTCGACGGCACCCACCTCGCGCGCGGGTACGTCGGCCGCCCCACCGCGACGGCCGAGCGGTTCGTCGCCGCGGCTCAGGGCGCGCGGCTCTACCGCACCGGCGACCGCGTGCGCTGGACCAGCGGCGGAGATCTGGAGTATCTGGGCCGCACCGACGTCCAGGTCAAGCTGCGCGGGTTGCGCATCGAGCCCGGCGAGATCGAGGCGGCACTCGCCTCGCACCCGTCGGTCGACCGTGCCGCGGTGCTGGTGCAGGACGACCACCTCGTCGCGTACGTGGTGCCGTCCGGCACGAGTGCCGTCGACCCCGCCGACCTCCGACACGACGCCGCGCGCCGCCTGCCGCGGTACATGGTGCCCGCGCACATCGTCACCGTGGACGCGATCCCGTTGACGGCGTCGGGCAAGCTCGACCGTCGCGCACTCCCGTCGGCCCCTCGCCGACCGACCTCCGGCCTTCCCGGGACCGTGGCGACGGTTCCGCGTCGCGAGGCGGTCGGCCCGGCCGAGCGCGCCGTCGCCGAGGCCTTCGCCACTGTGCTCGAGTTGCCGGAGCTGCCGGGGCCGGACGACGACTTCTTCGCTCTCGGTGGCCATTCGCTGTCCGCGACCCGGGTGGCCGCGCGGGTGTCGGCGGCGACGGAGCGCGAGGTGTCGGTGCGCGCGGTGTTCGACCACCCCACCGTGGGTGCGCTCGCCGCAGTGCTGGTCGCGGCGCCGACCGCGGCGCGCACTCCCCTGACGGCGGCGCCGCGCCCGGACAGGGTGCCGCTCTCCTTCGCTCAGCACCGGATGTGGTTCCTCGGCCGCGTCGACGCCGACCGCGGTGGACAGTTGATCCCGCTCGCGCTGAGGCTGACCGGTCCGCTGGACGTCGACGCGCTCCGGTCCGCCCTCGACGACGTGACCCTCCGGCACGAGATCCTGCGCACCGTCCATCCCGCCCTCGACGGCGTGCCGCACCAGGTGGTGTCGCCCACGGTCGACGTTCCCCTCGACCTCGTGCGCACCACTGCCGCAGACGTGCCCGCGGCGGTACGCACGGCCGCGGCGGCGCGCATCGACGTCACCACCGAGACTCCGCTGCGCGCCACTCTTCTCGTCGTGTCGCCGACCGATCACGTGCTGGTGATCCTCGTGCACCACATCGCCGCGGACGGGTGGTCGATGGCGCCGCTCACGCGCGACGTCGTCACGGCGTACGCCGCTCGCGCGGAGGGACGGCCACTCGACCTACCACCGCTGCCCGTGCAGTACGCCGACCATGCCCTCGCGCAACGCGCAGCGTTGGGATCGCTGAACGATCCCGGCTCCGCGTTGTCGCGACACCTCGATCACTGGCGGGAGCGGTTGGCCGGCGTACCCCTCGATCTCGCGCTGCCGACCGATCGCGCCCGGCCGAGAACCCCGTCACAGCAGGGCGATCGGGTGCGGACCGTTCTCGACGCGGACGCGCTGGGCGCGCTCCGATCCGTCGCGCAGGCCCACGACGTCACCCTTTTCATGGTCGCGCACACCGCGCTGTCGATCGTGCTCGCCCAGTGGGCGGGAACCCGCGATCTCCTCGTCGGGACGGCCGTCGCGGGTCGCACCGATCCGGCACTCGACGACGTGGTCGGCATGTTCGTGGACACGGTGGTCCTGCGGTCCACGATCGACGAGGACGGCACCGTCGCGGACCACCTCGCCGCGGCGCGCGAGACCACCCTGGACGCCTTCGCACATGCCGCTCTGCCGTTCGAGACCCTGGTGACGGCCCTCGACCCGGTGCGTTCCACTGCGAGTCACCCTGTGGTGCAGGTGATGCTGACTCTGCAGAACACCGCGCCGCCGCGATTCCCCGCCACCACACCGGCCGTCGAGGTGCTCGATCTCGGCGGCGCTCCCGTCCAGTTCGATCTCGCCGTGACGCTGCGCGAGGACCAGGGGCGCCTGCTGATCGAGCTGTCCTACGCGACCGATCTGTTCGACCGGAGCACCATCGAGCGGGTCTCGCGCAGACTGGTGTGGACACTGCGGTCGATGACACGCGACACCTCGGTCAGGATCGGGGACCTCGAGACGGTGGAGCCCTCGGAGCGTGCCGCGATGCGTCCCCGCAGCGGTGTCCCCGCGCTGGCGGCCCGGACTCTCGACCACCTCGTGGCCGACGCGGTAGCGGCCCGTCCCGGCGCGATCGCCCTGCGGGCGAACGGCATCGACCTGAGCTACGCGGACCTGTCCGCGCGCGCGAATCGTCTCGCGCGGGAACTGATCGCCTGCGGCGCAGGACCCGACGTCGTGGTCGCGCTGGCGATGCCGCGCTCGATCGACCACGTCCTGTCCGTGTGGGCCGTCGCCGCGGCCGGGGCCGCGTTCCTGTCGGTCGATCCCGCGCAACCCGCCGAGCGGATCGCGCACATCCTCCAGGACTCCGGCGCCGTCGTCGTGATCACGGAGTCCCGGTCCGAGCAGACCACCTCGACCGCGGCGCCGTGGATTCCGCGCATCGTGCTCGACGATCCGGACGTGGTGTCGGCGCTCGACCGTCACCCGGCGCACACGGTGCTCGCGCCGGAGCGTCGTCCGGGGCTGCATCCGAGCTCGATCGCGTACGTCATCTACACCTCCGGCTCCACGGGCCGACCCAAGGGCGTCGCCGTGACCCACGCGGGCCTGGCGGATGCGCTGGCGGACCAACGTTCCCGGCGCGGCGACGTGCCGGACGTGCGTGTGCTCGCGGTGGCCTCACCGACCTTCGACGCCTCGATCGCCGAGTTGCTGATGGCGCTGGCGCACTGCGGCACTCTCGTTCTCGCGCCGGCGCACGTACACAGCGGCGACGAGGTCGGCGCGCTGATTCGCCACGAGAGGGTCACGCACACGATCATCACGCCCCGCGTGCTCGACTCCCTGGACCCCGCCGGCCTCGACTGCGTGCGCGTCCTCGTCGTGGGCGGCGAGGCCCTCCCGGATCACCTCGCGGCGACGTGGTCCGCCGGACGCGAGATGTACGACGACTACGGCCCCACCGAGACGACCGTCTGGGCCACCGCGCACGGACCGATCACGCCGGACCGCCCCGTCGGCATCGGCACACCGGTCCGCGGTGTCGACGCGGTGGTGCTCGACGGCCGACTGCGGCCGGTACCTCTCGGCGCCGTCGGTGAGTTGTACCTGTCCGGACCACATCTCGCGCGCGGGTACGTCGGGCAGACCGGGCTGACGGCGAGCCGGTTCGTCGCCGCGCCGTACGGACCGCCGGGCGCGCGCCTGTACCGCACCGGCGACCTGGTGCGGTGGAACTCGGCCGGTGAGCTGGCGTATCTGGGACGTAGCGACTTCCAGATCAAGCTCCGCGGACTGCGCATCGAGCCGGGCGAGATCGAGAACGCCGCCCTCGCCCATCCCGCGGTGACGCAGGCGGTGGTCCTCCTCCACCGCGACGCCGGAACCGGATCGGATCATCTCGTCGCGTACGTCGCCGGCGACGGGATCGACGTCTCTTCTGTCAGAGAGGCGGTGGCGGAACGGGTTCCGCAGTACATGGTGCCGTCGCGCGTCATCGCTCTGGACGCGGTGCCGCGTACCACCGCGGGCAAGGTGGATCGGGCGGCCCTTCCCGCACCGACGTTCGCACCGACGGTGTACCGCGCGCCGACGACCTCGACGGAACACATGGTCGCCGACGCCTTCGCCCTCGTGCTGGGCGTCGGCGACGTCGGACTCGACGACGACTTCTTCGCCCTCGGCGGGACCTCGCTGACCGCGACCAGGGCGGCCGCACACCTCGGTCGTGCCGCCGGGGTCGACCGCGTGCTCCGACTCCTGTTCTCGCACGGCACCGTCGGCGCCGTCGCCGAGCATCTCGACCGCGAGGACGACGACGAGTCCATCGCCTCGTCCGACGCAGTCGGTCCCGTTCTCCGACTGGGCGGCGGAGACGAGCTCGCCCCGGTGTTCTGCATCCACCCGATGATGGGGCTGGCCTGGCCGTACTTCGAGCTCGGCCGCCACCTCGAGAGCGGCCGCCCCCTGTACGGCGTGCAGACGCCGGCGGTGGCGGACCCCGACTTCGCACCACGGTCGATGGACGACGTCGTCGAGCGCTACCTCGAGGAGATCCGTCGCGTGGATCCCGTCGGCCCGTACCACCTCGTCGGATGGTCGGTCGGCGGTGTGCTGGCCCATGCCGTCGCGGCCCGGATGCAATCGCAGGGCCACACCGTCGCGTCGCTGTCGCTGCTCGACCCGGTGCACAGCATCGTGCCGGGCAGTGCGGTCAAGAAGGCGCAGGCGGACGCCATGTTCGGCGCGTACCAGCACCTGACCGACGACCTGGCGGACATGACGCCGGACGCGCTGTGGTCGGTGTGGTCGGCGATGGGCGGCGACCAGCTACCGGTCTCGGACATCCAGGCGCGACTGATCACCAAGGCGATGCTCACGCTGTTCGCCCTCGTCGACGAGCACGTGCCGCCGACCTACAGCGGCGCCGTCCTGATGATCGACTCCGACGTCACCGCCGTCGAACTCGGCCGCATGTCGGACTTCTGGTCGCAGTACTGCACCGGACCCGCCGACGTGGAGTCCGTGCCGTGGCGACACGGCGAACTGCTGTCGAGCGACGCCGTGGGGGACATCGGTCCCCTGGTGGGACGGTGGCTCGGACGCGTGGAGACCGCGTCGTTACTGTCGACAGGTGAGTGAACGCAGCACGGATGGTTCCGAACCCGGCCAGTTCCACCTGCACGGCGCGTGGAACTTCCGTGACACCGGCGGCCTGCGCACGTCCGACGGCGGACGCACCCGCAGCGGACTGCTCTTCCGCGCGTCGGCACTCACGCACCTCTCCGACGAGGGCCGGGCCACGCTGGCCGGACTCGGGGTCAGCGACGTGTTCGACCTGCGCGGCGACGCCGAGGTGACGCGGTGGGGCTCGGACCGGGCCCCGGACACGGTCACCGTGCATCGCGTCCCCTACATCGCCGCGGAACGCGACGCGCCGCACGAGCGCGCCGTGCCCGCCACCACCGCCCGGGGCTACCTCGACGACGCCTACCGCGCCTTTCCGACGCTGCCCGGTGCACGGGTGGCGATCAGGGCGGTGGTCGAGGCCCTGTCGTCCGGTACCTCGTCGCTGGTGCACTGCGCCGCCGGCAAGGACCGCGCGGGGTGGACCGTCGCCACCGTGCTGCGCGCCGCCGGCGTCGTCGAGGAGGACATCGTCGCGGACTACCTGCGCAGCAACGCCGCCGTCGCTCCACTCCGGCGCCACATTCTCGATCACGACGAGGTGGCCCCCGCCGACCTCGACGACGACCTGCTGGGCGTGCGGGAGGAGTACTACCGCGCCGGGCTTGAGGCGATGACCACGGCGCACGGCTCGTTCGACGGCTACCTGGACTGGCTCGGCCTCGACCACGACGCGGTCACTCGACTGAGGAATGCGCTGGTGGACACCCAGCGCTGATCAGTATTAGCGCCCGGTGTAGGTCGCCTTACCAGGCCCCACATCGAGGAAGCTGCGCACCGCGCCCTGCAGATCCTCGGTCTCGAACAGAGCACCCGACACCACGGACGTCACCGAATCCGCATGGCGCACACCGCCGGAGCGCCACGCACCGATGATCTCCTTCGTGGCCGCATGGGCGCGCGTCGGCCCGTCCGCGAGCCGTGCGACGAGAGCCCTGGCGGCGGAGTCCACGTCCTCGTGGATCTGGTTGACGACTCCCCATTCGCGCAGCGTCTCCGCCGTGTACAGATCGCCCGTCATGACGAACTCACGTGCCCGGCCGCTGCCCGCACGCTCCGCCATCCGCTGCGGACCACCCATCGACGGAGTCAGACCCACCACTGTCTCCACCAGACCGAACTTCGCCTTCGGCGACGCGAGGATGATGTCGCAGGCCAGGGCGATCTCCAGCGCGGCCGTCAACGTCAGACCGTGCGCGGCGAACACCACCGGGCAGGGCAGCGCCTCGAGCGGGTGGGCGATGGCCGCGAAGAGCCCCTCCCACAACGCCGTTCCCTCGGCCTCCGACAGCCCCTCGAAGACGTGCACGTCGACCCCACCCGAGACCACCTTGCCCTCCGCGCGCAGCAGCAGCGCACGCGGAGGAGCGGCCACCAGCTCGGCGACGTCGGCCGTCACGGCATCGAACATCGCCTGGTCGAACAGGTTCAGGGCGCCGTGGGCGAACGTGAGGATCGCGACCTCGGCGCCCGCGTCGGTGGTGGTGCGCTCGAGACGGGTGGGCTTCTCACTCATGGATCGGAGCATGCCAGGTGCGCACACATCCTCGTTCTCCGGCCTCCGGCCTCCGGCCTGCCCGCCTACCCCGACCGGCCTCCGGCCTGCCCGCCTCAGCGGACGGGCGTCGTCCCGGCCGGAACACTCGCCTCGACCGACGGATCCGGAACCGCAGCCCCGTGCCCACCGAAGTTGGGGCGCGCGTAGAAGAGCGTCGCGATCGCTCCGACCAGCAGGACCGCGGCCGGGAGGTACAGCGACTGGGCGAGCGCGGTGGCGAACGGTTCCGCCACCTGTGCCGGCACCCGGCCCGTGGACAGCTCGCCCGACGCGCCGGCCGCACCGGCGAACGGCACCTCGGCTGAGATGCGGGACTGCATCAGCACGCCGATACCCGCACTGCCCAGCACGGACCCGATCATGCGGGTGGTGTTGTAGACGCCGCTGCCCGCGCCGGCCTGCGACATCGGCAGGTTGCGGGTGGCCGTGGCACCGAGCGGAGACCAGATGAGCGCGTTGGCCACACCCATCAGGGCGATGGGCATGAGGAGCCGGACGATCGCCGTGGTCGGTGTCATCTCCATCGCGAGCCAGACGAGGGCGACGGTGAGCAGGGTCAGGCCGGTGCCGGCGATGTAGCGCGGGTGCACGCGGTCCACCAGACGGCCGACGTTGGGCGCGAGCACGCCGGTGAGCACCGCCATGGGCACGAACAGCAGGGCCGAACGCGTGGGCGTCAGTCCGGTGACGCTCTGCGCGTAGAACATGATCGGCAGCATCATGCCGGTCATCGCGAAGCCCATGGCCGCGATGCCGATGTTGCTGAGCGAGAAGTTCCGATCGCGGAACAACCCGAGCGGCACCAGAGGCTCGTTGCGGTTGCGCGACTGCCACACGATGAACGCGGCGAAGACGACCACGCCGACGGCGATGGAGGTCCAGATCCACCCGTTCCAGTCGTACTTCTGACCCTCCTGCAGACCGAAGACGATGAAGAACAGGCCGGCGGCGGACAGTACGACGCCGGGGATGTCGAACTTGTGGTCGTTGGTGGGGAGCGTCGGCACGAACTTGACGGCCAGTGCGATGGCGACGACACCGACGGGGAGGTTGATGAAGAAGATCCACTCCCACCCGAACGCGTCGACCAGCACGCCACCGAGCAGCGGACCCACCAGGGTGGCGACGCCGGCGACCGCGCCCCAGGCGCCCATCGCGGCACCGCGCTTGTCCTTGGGGAAGATGCGGGTGATGACGGCCATGGTCTGCGGCGTGATCATCGCGGCGCCCAGGCCCTGCACGGCGCGCGCGGCGATGAGCATCTCGATCGACCCCGACACGCCACACCACAGCGAGGCGAGAGTGAAGACGACGAGCCCGCCGATGTAGAGGTTCTTCGGCCCGAACCGGTCGCCCAGACGGCCGGTCACGAGGAGCGGTACCGCGTACGCGAGCAGGTACGCACTGGTCACCCAGATGACGTTCGAGATGTCGGTCTGCAGACCCTCGAGGATCGCCGGCTGCGCGACGGCGACGATGGTGGTGTCCACGAGAATCATGAAGAAGCCGAGGCACAGGGTCCAGAGCGCGATCCAGGGGGACGCCTCCTTCACGGCCGGGCTGGTGGTGCTGGTCATCGGTGGTCCTGTCGTTCGGTGAGAATGCTGTCCAGCCAGGGGAGACGTCCGGAGTCGATGTCGTCGACGAAGGCCCGGAGCCAGGTGAGTTCGGCCTCGCGCAGGGCGAGGGTGTAGTCGAGGCCCACGGAGAAGAGCCGGGGAACGTGGCGATCGACGGCCATCGCATCGATGACGCGCATCTCGTCGAGATCCTTCTCCAGCAGAGCGATACGGGTACGGACGAGTGTCGCGACCTCCGGCCCGGGGAGGTTGTGCGACTCGGACAAGGCGAGGGTGAACTGCGAGTACTCGGGCGTGGGTTCCGCCAGGAGAGTACGCAGGGTGTCCGACAGAGCCGCCCGACCCGAGTCGGTCACCGAGTAGGTGGTGCGCTCGGGCCGATTACCTTCCCGTTCGGTGCCGACCGCCACGATCAGCTCACGCTCCGCCAGGCGGTCGACCGCGTGGTAGAGCGACCCCGGACGTACCTTGAGCAGTCGGTCGTCCTTGCGCTCGAGCAGGAGCTGATACATCTCGTACGGGTGCATCGGCCGCTCGAACAGGCACGCGAGCACGGCGATGGCCAGCGGTGTCACGCGTTCCATGTCGATCCCCTCGCCCGTATATTCCGCTTGGAATATACGGCGCCGAGCATGGTCGCCACAAGCGGCGCTAGCGTGGACGGCGATGAACTCCCACCAGATCGACATCGTCCGTCTCGCCTGGGCGCGAGAACTGGGTCTTCCCGACGACGCCTCGCTCGACGACGCGGAGCGGTTGCACGTGGTCGACGACGACGCGACCCGCCTCACGTTCGTCGTCCTGGACGGCCACGCGGTCCTGGTCGGACCCGGCGACATCCTCGACCGCGCCGAGGCACTGGGCAACGACGTGCTCGCGACGCGGGACGGTCTCGCCGAGCTCGCGGGACAGCGCCGGGGTCGTTGCGGTGGACCACGGGTCCTCGCCTTCCTCGACGACAGTCGCGACGACGTGCGCGTCGAACACCCTCTGATCTCCCACGACGGGCACGATGTGGACCGCGTCCTCGCACTGGTGCCTCCCGACGACGCCACCGGGATCCGCGCGGTCGGCGTCGACTCGTGGTTCACGGTGTTCGACGACGCCGACGGTGAGGACGACGCTCTCCCCGCGGCCGCTGCCGGGTACGTCGAGTGGCGCGGCTTCCTCGCCGACACCGTCGCGGTCACCGTGCCGTCACGACGCCGGCGGGGGTACGGCTCGACCGCCGCACGGCTGGCCACGAACGAGGCCATCGACGCGGGACTCGTGCCGCAGTGGTCGGTGCCGATGGACAACGCGACCGCCCGGCTGTTCGGCCTCTCGCTCGGCTTCACCGAACTGGGAGTGCACATCGGGATGGAATTGACCGACCCCGGGTAAGTTACGACCATGAGCACCGACAGCGGTACCCCGTCCTACGTGGAGAAGGGCGGCTTCGACCGCGACACGAACTACATCGAGGACCGCATCATCGACGATCCGTCGTCGCGCTACCCGGTGGAGCCCGGTCGTTACCGCCTCGTCGTGGCCCGCGCCTGCCCGTGGGCCAACCGCGCCATCATCGTGCGTCGGCTCCTGGGTCTCGAGGACGCCATCTCGATGGGAGTGTGCGGACCGACCCACGACAAGCGGAGCTGGACCTTCGATCTCGATCCGGACGGCCTCGACCCGGTGCTGAAGATCCCACGTCTGCAGGACGCGTTCCTCGCGCGCTTCCCCGACTACCCACGCGGGATCACCGTGCCCGCCATGGTGGAGGTGTCGACGGGCGAGGTGGTCACCAACGACTACCCGCAGATGACGCTCGACTTCTCGACGGAGTGGACGCGGTACCACCGTGAGGGCGCACCCGACCTGTACCCGGAAGCGTTGCGCGGCGAGATCGACGAGGTGGCGGAACTGATCTTCCACGACGTCAACAACGGCGTCTACAAGTGCGGTTTCGCCGGCTCCCAGAGCGCGTACGAGAAGGCGTACGACGCTCTCTTCGCGCGACTGGACTGGCTGAGCGACCGTCTCGAGAACCAGCGATTCCTGGTGGGCGACACCATCACCGAAGCCGACGTCCGTCTGTTCACGACGCTGGCGCGGTTCGATCCCGTCTACCACGGCCACTTCAAGTGCAACCGGAGCAAGCTCTCCGAGATGCCGGTGCTGTGGGCCTACGCCCGAGACCTGTTCCAGACACCGGGATTCGGCGACACCACGGACTTCGTGCACATCAAGTCGCACTACTACGAGGTGCACACCGACATCAACCCGACCGGCATCGTGCCCAAGGGGCCGGACCTGTCGAGCTGGTTGAGCCCACACGGCCGGGAAGCGTTGGGCGGCAGGCCGTTCGGAGACGGCACTCCCCCGCCGCCGCCGAAGGAGTCGGAGCAGGTTCCGGCCGAGCACTGGGCCTGACGACCCGGACGGGTCGGAAGGATCTGCGTCAGGGACGCAGAGTGAGAATCCTCGGCCCGTCCTCGGTGACGGCGACCGTGTGCTCCCAGTGCGCGGATCGCGATCCGTCCGTGGTGACCACGGTCCAGTCGTCGTCCAGCACGCGGGTCTCGTGGGTGCCCAGTGTCAGCATCGGCTCGATGGCGAGCGTCGACCCCACCACCAGCTCGGGGCCCTTGCCCGGCGCACCCTCGTTGGCGAGGAACGGCTCCATGTGCATCTCGCGGCCGATGCCGTGGCCGCCGTAGCCGTCGACGATGCCGTAGGTACGTCCGTGCGCCGCCGAGGCGGCCAGCGTGCCCTGCTCGATGGCGTGCGAGACGTCGGTCAGGCGGTTGCCCGGGAGCATCGCGGCGATACCGGCCTCCATCGACAACCGAGTGGCCTCGCTCAGCTGCTCGTCTGCCTCGATGACGGCACCGACACCGAACGTCCAGGCGGAGTCGCCGTGCCAGCCGTCGAGAATGGCGCCGCAGTCGATCGAGATGAGGTCACCCTCGGCGAGCACGTCGGACGAGTTCGGGATGCCGTGCACGACGCGATCGTTGATCGAGCTGCAGATGCTGCCCGTGAAACCGTGGTACCCGAGGAACGACGGCACCGCGCCGGCGGCGCGAATCACCGACTCGGCGACGGCGTCGAGTTCGAGCGTGGACACGCCGGGCTTCGCCGCGTCGCGCACCGCCACGAGAGCGGCGCCCACGACGGCCCCGGCCGCAGCCATGGCATCGAGCTCACCGGCGCTGCGGAACGGGACCACCTTGCGCTTACGTCCGAAAGCCATGGGTCAGTCGTCGCCCTGGATCGCGTCGATGACCTTCTTGTTGACATCCTCGACCTCGCCGACGGCGTCGACGGTCACGAGTAGTCCCGACCGGCCTTCGGCCTGCCCGCTGCGACCATGGCTCTTGTAATACTCGAGCAGCGGAGCCGTCTCGTCGCGGTAGACCTTCATCCGGTTCCGGATGACGCTCTCCTTGTCGTCCTCGCGCCCACGGGCGAGCATGCGCTCGACCACGACGTCCTCGTCGATGACGAAGGAGACGACGGCGTCGAGCGTCGTGCCCGCGTCCTCGAGGATGGAGGCGAGTGAGTCGGCCTGATCGGTCGATCGCGGGAAGCCGTCGAGGATGAAGCCGTTGGTGGCGTCGGGCTCGGCCAGACGGTCGCGCACCATGTCCACGGTCAGCGCACTCGGGACCAGGTCGCCCGCGTCGAGGTACTTCTTGGCCTCGATGCCCAGGGGCGTCTTCTGGCCGATGTTCGCGCGGAAGAGATCGCCCGTCGAGACGTGGGGAATTCCCAGCTTCTCCGACAGCAGCGTCGCCTGCGTACCTTTGCCTGCTCCGGGAGGACCGAGGAGGACGAGTCTCACTTGAGGAACCCTTCGTAGTTGCGCTGCATCAGCTGGCTTTCGATCTGCTTCACCGTGTCGAGTCCCACGCTCACCATGATGAGCACCGCGGTTCCGCCGAAGGGCAGGTTCTGGGCGCCACCGGAGTTACCGATGTCGAGGAACAGGTTGGGAAGCACAGCGATGGTGCCGAGGTAGATGGCACCGGGCAGCGTGATGCGACTGAGAACGAAATTGAGGTAGTCGGCCGTCGGACGTCCCGGCCTGATGCCCGGGATGAATCCGCCGTACTTCTTCATCTCGTCGGCACGTTCCTCGGGGTTGAACGTGATGGCGACGTAGAAGTAGGTGAAGAAGACGATGAGGCCGAAGTAGATCGCGATGTACACCGGGTTCGCCGGGTTCACCAGATACGTGTTGATGGCGCGTTGCCACCAACTCGGATCCGCCGCCGTGCTGGCATTGGTCAGCTGGGCGATGAGATTGGGGAGGTACAGCAGCGACGACGCGAAGATCACCGGGATGACACCGGCCTGGTTGACCTTCAGCGGCAGGTAGGTGGACGAACCGCCGTACATGCGGCGGCCGACCATGCGCTTGGCGTACTGCACCGGGATGCGGCGCTGGCCCTGCTCGACGAAGACGACGCCGATGATGATGGCGAGAGCGGCGAGGCAGACGAGCGCGAAGACGATGCCGCCGCGGCTGTCGAGAATCGACTTGCCCTCGGACGGGATGCGCGAGGCGATGCCGGCGAAGATGAGCAGCGACATGCCGTTGCCGACGCCGCGCTCGGTGATGAGCTCGCCGAACCACATGACCAGGGCAGCACCCGCGGTCATCACCAGCACGATGGTGACCAGTCCGAAGATGGACGAGTCCGCGATGATGTCGAGGTTGCAGCCCTGGAGCAGCTGCCCGCGCGAGGCGAGCGCAACGAGACCCGTGGCCTGCAGGATCGCCAGCGCGATGGAGAGATAGCGCGTGTACTGCGTCATCTTCGCCTGGCCGGCCTGGCCCTCCTTGCGGAGTTCCTCGAACCGCGGGATGACCACGGTGAGGAGCTGGACGATGATGCTCGCGGTGATGAAGGGCATGATGCCGATCGCGAACACGGACAGCTGCAGCAGAGCGCCGCCCGAGAACAGGTTGATCAGCGAGTAGATGCCGGCGGAGTCGCCGCCCGACACCTGGTCGATGCACTGACGGACGTTGCCGTAGTCGACACCGGGCGACGGCAGCGTCGCGCCGAAGCGGTACAGAGCGATGAGGCCGAGAGTGAAGAGGATCTTCCGTCTCAGGTCAGGTGTCCTGAGGGCCGACACAAAGGCGGAAAGCAACGATCCTCCTGGACGGGGTGACTAACGAGGGAGATGGTCGGGGCGCACTGGCACCCCGTCGAACTCTAACAGCGCCGCGGAGTGCGCAGCCCGGGCCGAGCCGGACAACCCACTCACCGTGGCACCGAACGGCCGATGGCCGCAGCACGAGAGTCGTACCACGGCCATCGGTCCGTACTGCCGGAGGCCCGCTCACTCGTCGAGTGAGCGGGCCGCCGAACTCACAACTCGGTGACGGATCCGCCGGCTGCGTTGATCTTTTCCTTGGCACTGCCGGTGAACTTGTCGGCGGTGATGGACACCTTCACCGACAGGTCGCCGTCGCCCAGGATCTTGACGAGACGGTTCTTGCGCACCGCACCCTTGGCGACCAGATCGTCCTTGGAGATCTCGCCACCCTCGGGGAACAGTCGCTCGATGTCGACCAGGTTCACGACCTGGTACTCGACCCGGTTGCGGTTGGTGAAGCCCTTGAGCTTCGGCAGCCGCATGTGGATCGGCATCTGGCCACCCTCGAAGCCGGCCGGGACGTTCTTACGAGCGCCCGTGCCCTTGGTGCCACGACCTGCGGTCTTGCCGCGCTTTCCGCCTTCACCGCGACCGACGCGGATCTTCGCGCTCTTCGAACCCGGTGCGGGGCGAAGATGATGCAATTTGATGGTCACTTGGTGACCTCCTCAACGACGACGAGGTGACGCACCACGTTGATCAGCCCGCGGGTCTGCGGGGTGTCCTCGCGAATCACCGACTGGCGGATCTTCTTGAGGCCCAGCGTGCGAATGCTGTCACGCTGGTTCTTCTTCTGACCGATGGTGCTCTTGATCTGGGTCACTCTGAGGTCAGCCATGAGCTGCTCCTGCTGCTGCCTGGGCGCGAGCGCGCAGCATGCCGGCGGGAGCGACGTCCTCGATCGGCAGACCACGACGAGCCGCGACCTCTTCCGGACGCTGCAGGCTCTTGAGAGCCGCAACGGTGGCGTGCACGACGTTGATCGCGTTGTCGCTACCCAGCGACTTGGCGAGGATGTCGTGGACACCTGCACACTCGAGCACGGCACGCACCGCGCCACCGGCGATGACACCGGTACCGGGGCTTGCCGGGCGCAGCATGACCACACCGGCCGCAGCCTCACCCTGGACGGGGTGCGTGATCGTGCTACCGATCAGCGGGACGCGGAAGAAGCTCTTGCGAGCCTCCTCGACACCCTTCTGAATGGCGGCCGGAACTTCCTTGGCCTTGCCGTAGCCGACGCCGACCAGACCGTTGCCGTCTCCGACGATCACGAGGGCGGTGAAGCTGAAGCGACGACCACCCTTCACGACCTTGGAGACGCGGTTGATCGCGACGACGCGCTCGAGGTTGTTCTTCTCGGGAGCGTTGCCGCCCCGCGAGTCGCGACGGTCGCGACCTCCACGGTTGTCTCCGCCGCGGTTGTCACCTCCGCCTGCATTGGGTCCTGCGTTGGCTCCGGCGGGTCCGCTGCCGCCGTCACGCCGTTGACGTCCCGGCATCAGGCTGTCCTTCCGTTGGTGAGCTGAATCTTCGCTGCGTTGGTCATCAGAACGTCAGCCCGCCTTCGCGAGCTGCATCGGCGAGTGCCGCGATGCGTCCGGCGTAACCGTGGCCACCGCGGTCGAAGACCACTGCCTCGATGCCGGCCGCCTTGGCACGCTCGGCGATGAGAGCGCCGACCTTCGCGCCACGGGCCTTCTTGTCGCCCTCGGTCGCGCGCACATCGGCCTCGATGCTGGACGCGGACGCGAGAGTGCGGCCGGTCAGATCGTCGATCAGCTGTGCGTGCAGGTGACGCGAGGAACGGTTGACGACCAGACGGGGACGCTCGGCGGTTCCGGAGACCTTCTTGCGAAGACGGAAGTGGCGGCGCGTCTTGGACAGGCGACGACGCGTGGAGGCGTCCTTGCCCAGCGGGATGCGCTTCGGGTTCGCGTCGGAACCCTTCGTTGCTGCGGAGTTGCTCATCACTTACCTGTCTTTCCGACCTTGCGGCGGATCTGCTCACCCTCGTACCGAACGCCCTTACCCTTGTACGGGTCGGGACGACGGAGACGACGGATGTTGGCAGAGATCTGGCCGACCTTCTGCTTGTCGATACCCGAGACCGAGAATCGGGTGGGCGTCTCGACCGCGAAGGTGATGCCGTCGGGCGCCGTGATCGGCACCGGGTGGCTGTAGCCGAGAGCGAACTCGAGGTCGCTGCCCTTCAGTGCCACGCGGTAACCGACGCCGTGAATCTCCATCTTCGTGGTGTAACCGGTGGTCACACCCGTGATGAGGTTCGCGACGAGAGTGCGCGAGAGGCCGTGGAGCGAGCGGCTACGACGCTCGTCGTCCGGCCGGTTGACCGAGATGGATCCGTCATCGTTCTTGGCGATGGTGATCGGCTCGGCGATGGTGAGACTCAAGGTGCCCTTGGGTCCCTTGACGGTGACATCCTGGCCGGCGATGGTGACATCGACTCCGGCGGGAACTGTCACAGGAAGCTTTCCGATACGCGACATAGTGGTGGCCTCCCTTACCAGACGTACGCGAGGACTTCGCCGCCGACGCCCTGATTGGCCGCCTGGCGATCGGTCAGCAGGCCGGTGGACGTGGAGATGATCGCCACGCCGAGGCCGCCGAGCACCTTGGGCAGATTGGTGGATTTTGCGTACACACGCAGTCCGGGCTTGGACACCCGACGCACACCGGCGAGGCTGCGCTCGCGGCTGGGGCCGTACTTGAGGTCGACGATGAGGGTCTTGCCCACCTCGGCGTCCTCGGTGCGGTACTCGGAGATGTAGCCCTCACGCTTGAGGATCTCGGCGATGTTCGCCTTGATCTTCGAGTGAGGCAGCTTCACCTGATCGTGGTACGCCGAATTGGCGTTGCGCAGACGCGTCAAGAAGTCTGCGATCGGGTCGGTCATGGTCATGACAGAGTTCATGGCCCTTTCTCGCAGCGGTTCCCATACAGCACGTGCGAGCTGGTGCCCTGATAGCAGGGCCTGACTCGTCCCGTCGTGGGCCTACAGCGAAGTGTTTTGTCCTGACCGACTGTTGCCGGTCAGGGGTTGCGCTCCTGCCAGTGCAGACGTGAGCACTGGCGGGTGTTTCGAGCATCATGGCAAGAAACCTGAGTAGCTCGGGTCGTATGCAGGCATGACGGTACCCGGGCAACCGGTCAAGTGTAAGGGAGTGACCTGCGGGGACCAAATCGGTGCAGGTAGGGCGGGTGGTGCCGGTACTGCAGGGGTGTGCGCACCGGTTCCGGTGGGCTCGGGTGGACGGCGTGGGGTGCTGCGAGGGGTGTGCACACCGGTTCCGGTGGGCGGACACCCTCTGCAGCCTGCGGCGAGGGGTGTGCGCATCACGGAACGAGTGCGCGGCGGCGGTGTCGGCCGGGTGCGGCGTGGGTGCCGGTGTGGCACTCGCCAGTGCCGCAGGGGGTGTGCACACAGGTTGCGGTGAGCGAACACCCCCTCCGGCCTGCCGCGACAGGTGTGAGCCTCACGGGAGGTGTGCACGGTGCCCAGTGCCGGCCCGAACGGTTCACCGCGACATCGGTCGGGTTCAGCCGGGGAACCAAGTTCGGTGACCGATTGGTCCGTTTCATCCCGCCATTCTCGTTCAGCCTTTTAGTGTCCATTCACAACGTTTATCGCGCACGACGAGTGATGGAGGACGATGTGAAGACCGGTGTACGCACATTCGGCAAGGTCGGAATGGTGGGAGCGGCAGCTGCTGCGGCGCTGTTGGCAGGGTCGGGAACGGCGTCGGCGGCGGTGCTCGCCGTCGTCGCGGTACCCACGCCCGGCGTCGAATCGATCAGCACGCTGGTGACCGTGACACCCGCTCTCGCCTTCACGGGCGCGGTGGACTGCACCGTCACCGCGACCGAAGTGGGTGACGAGACCAACACGGCGAGCGCCTCGGGCCCCGCCACGCCATTCCTGCCGATCGCTCCCGCCGTCGGCACCATCGTCATCGACGGACTCGAGGCCGGGCTCTACAGCGTCGCGGTGACGTGTGACGACGGCGGCACATCGGTCGACACGCTCGTCGACCTCCCCGTCACAGTGCTTCCGGAGGGCAGCCTCCCGCCTGTCGTCCCACCTGTCGGTGGCGGTGGCTCTCTGCCGTTGGACATCTTCGAGAGCTGACGCTCGACGACGCGAGCCCCGGTCCTCAGGGAGGTCCGGGGCTCGTCTCGTGCGCGGGTCGACCCCGCCGGTCAGTCCTTGCCGTCTCCCCGATCACGCACCCGGTCACCGAGGTTCGCCTTCTCGTCGCGGTCGAGCGCATCCACGTCGATGAAGCGCGACTTGCCCTGCGTGGCACGGTTGACGAAGAACGTCACCACCCACAGCGCCACACCGAGGAGCAGCATCGCGCCGGCGATGCGGTACTGGATCATCTGCGCATCGGTCCGCGCCCACGGTCCGACGAGGAACAGGCACAGCGTGCCGCCCGTCACCGGAACCCACAGCGGCGCACTGAAGCCCGTCGTCTCCTTCTTGCGCTTGAGCACCAGGTTGGCGACGTTGACCACCGCGAACACGCAGAGCAGCAGCAGCCCGGTCGTTCCGGACAGAGCGCTGACGACCGAGTTCCCCTGCAGCTGGTTGACCACCACGATCAGCACCAGTGCCATGACGGTGGAGAACATGATGGCCGCCCACGGCGAGCGACGCGTCGGCAGAACAGCGCTCAGCGACTTGGGCAGGATGCGCTGACGCCCGAGGCCGTAGATCAACCGACTCGCCATCAGCATGTTGATGAGCGCGGTGTTGGCGACGGCGAACACCGTCAGGTACGGGAAGATCTCGTCGATCGGCAGTCCCGGTGCGCCGAGTCGCACGACGTGGAGCAGGATGCCCTCGCTGCCGGAGTCGTAGTCCAGCGGCAGGACCGCGATCACGGCCACGACGACGAGAACGTAGATGAGGCAGGCGATGCCGAGTCCGGAGAGCATCATCTTCGGGAAGATCTTCTCGGGCTCCTTGGTCTCCTCGACCATGTTCACCGAGTCCTCGAAGCCGACCATCGCGAAGAAAGCAATGGTGGTCGCGACGGTGACGGCGAGGAACCAGCCCTTCTCGTTGGCGTCGTCGAACACGACCAGATTGGCGATGTCGCCCTCGGCGCTACCACTTCCCACCGCGACGAAGCCGATCGCGATGACGATGGCGAGCGCTGCCATCTCGATGATCGTCAGGATCACGTTGAACTTGACCGACTCGCCGACACCGCGCAGATTGATCGCCGCCAGCAGCAGCATGAAGGCCAGTGCGACCACCAATTGCGCTGTGTCGCCGGTGGGTACGTCGAACCACCCGATGCCGTCCTCGGTACTGAAGGTCTCGTGCAGGCCGGCCAACATATTGCCCGCCACCACGTTCGAGGACGTCGAGGCGCTGGTGATGCCGGAGCAGATGACGGCGAACGCGACGAGGAACGTCGCGAAATGGATGCCGAAGGCCTTGTGCGTGTACAGCGCGGCGCCGGCGGCCTGCGGGTACTTGCACACCAGCTCGAGATAGGAGAACGCGGTCAGCGTCGCCACGACGAAGGCGAGGATGAACGGCAGCCACGCCATTCCGCCGACATTGGCGATCATGTCGCCTGTCACGGCGTAGACGCCGGCGCCCAGGATGTCGCCGACGATGAAGAGCAACAGCAGTCCGGGTCCGAGGACCCGCTTGAGTTCCGGCGTGGCCGAGGTCTCGGTCTCCGCGGTCTGAGTCATGATTCCTCCGCTCGCTCCCCCGTCGCGCAACACTAGGCCCGGTGAGGCGCCGGCGCGAGGCATACGGCGGGAGACACGCAGAGAGGAACAGACCGTTCGGACCGCGCGACATTCCTCGACGCACTGCACCCGTGAACGCCGACAGGCCCGAGCCGTGATGGCTCGGGCCTGTCGGGGTGTGTCAGGTGATCAGATCACCAGGAGCTCTTGTGCACTCCGGGGAGCTCGCCGCGGTGCGCCATCTCGCGCACGCAGATACGGCAGAGGCCGAACTTGCGGAACACGGAGTGCGGACGGCCGCAACGCTGGCAGCGGGTGTACGCGCGAACCGCGAACTTCGGCTTCTTGTTGGCCTTGTTGACCAGTGCCTTCTTAGCCATACGCTCAGTTCTCCTTGAACGGGAAGCCGAGGTGCTTGAGCAGCGCGCGGCCTTCGTCGTTGTTGGTGGCCGTCGTGACGACGGTGATGTCCATGCCGCGAGGGCGATCGATCTTGTCGACGTCGATCTCGTGGAACATCGACTGCTCGTTCAGGCCGAACGTGTAGTTGCCGTTGCCGTCGAACTGCGTGCCCGACAGGCCACGGAAGTCCCTGATGCGGGGAAGCGCGATGGACACGAGACGGTCCAGGAACTCCCACATACGGTCGCCGCGCAGTGTGACGCGCGCGCCGATGGGCATGCCCTCGCGGAGCTTGAACTGCGCGATCGACTTGCGGGCCTTGCGGATCTCGGGCTTCTGGCCGGTGATCGCGGCGAGGTCTGCGACCGCACCGTTGATCAGCTTCGCGTCACGGGCGGCGTCGCCGACACCCATGTTGACGACGACCTTGACGATGCCGGGGATCTGCATGACGTTGGCGTACTCGAACTCGGTGTTCAGCGCGTCCTTGATCTCCTCGCGGTAGCGAGTCTTCAGGCGCGGAACGATCTTGTTCTCGGTGGTCGTCATCAGATGTCCTTCCCGTTCTTACGGGAAATCCGAACGCGCTTGCCGTTGTCGTCGGTGCGGTAGCCCACGCGGGTGGGGTTGCCGTCCGAGTCGATGACCGCGACGTTGGAAACGTGAATGGGGGCTTCCTGCGTGACGATGCCGCCCGAGGAGGCGCCGCGCTCGTTGGCCGAGACAGCGGTGTGCTTCTTGATGCGGTTGACGCCCTCGACGAGGACCTTGGAGGTCTCGGGGTAGGCCGTGATGACCTTGCCCTTCGCTCCCTTGTCCTTACCGGAGATGACGAGAACCGTGTCGCCCTTGTGCACCTTCATCTCACAACACCTCCGGAGCCAGCGACACGATGCGCATGAACTTCTTCTCACGCAGCTCGCGGCCGACCGGGCCGAAGATGCGGGTACCGCGGGGATCGTTGTCAGGCTTGATGAGAACGGCAGCGTTCTCGTCGAACTTGATGTACGAACCGTCGGCGCGGCGACGCTCCTTCGTGGTGCGGACGATGACGGCCTTGACGACCTCGCCCTTCTTGATGTTTCCACCGGGGATCGCGTCCTTGACGGTGGCGACGATGACGTCGCCGATCCCGGCGTAACGGCGTGACGAGCCACCGAGAACGCGAATGCACAAGATTTCCTTGGCACCCGTGTTGTCGGCGACGCGAAGCCGCGACTCCTGCTGAATCATGGGTCTCCTAGTGACCTGGATGTACGTACGCGGCGGATACCGACCCGACGCGCGCGGTCTGCGGCCCTGGCCGACGCATGCGTCTACCACGGGCAACCGCTCTAGTGTAGGGAACACGCGGACGGGATCCAAATCCCCACCACGCGCGACGGCACAGGTCTCTGTCAGGCGCCGGTGGCACACTGATGTCCGTGGACAGCCTCGCACGGGGGGAGAACCGCCCCGCACCCTCGGACAGCCTCGACATCTCCGTGTCCGGCGCCGCCGTGGACGTCTCGGCGCTCCTGCTGAACTCCGCGGGCCGGGTTCGATCGGACGCGGACCTGGTCTTCTTCAACAACCCGGTCGGCCCCGGCGTGACGTACGGCAGCGGCGGGATCCGCGTGGACACCGGTGCGGTGCCCCGCGACGTCGACACCGTGGCCGTCACCGCCAGCCTGGACGGATCGGGCCCCACCACGTTCGGCGGCCTGGAGCCGACCATCTCCATCGGACCGGACCTGTCGTTCCGGATGAGCGGACTCACGAGCGAGACCGCCGTCGTGTGCGTCGAGATCTACCGACGCGGCGACGCCTGGAAGGTCCGCGCCGTGGGCCAGGGCTTCGACGACGGGCTCGCGGGCATCGCGACGAACTTCGGCATCACCGTCGACGACGAGCCCGCGCCGGCCACGACACCGGCACCGACACCGACACCGACACCGACACCGACACCGACCGTCGTCCCCACCACAGCAGCACCACCACCCGTACCGACGCAGGGAGCACTGGCCGTGAGAAGTGAACTGTTCGCCCCCACCCACGCCGAGGTCCAGGGCGTCGGCATCCAGAAGCAGGGCAGCAAGATGGCCCGCGTCGCGATGAACGGCGAGATCATGGCGCGCTCGGGATCGATGGTGGCCTACCAGGGCGACCTGAAGTTCGAGGCGCAGGGATCCGGCGGCATCGGCAACATGATCCGTCGCACGGTGACGGGCGAGGGCGTGCCGCTGATGAAGGTGTCCGGTAGAGGCGACCTCTTCCTCGCGAACGCCGCCCAGGACGTGCACATCATCGACCTCGACGGCAGCGACGGTCTCACCATCAACGGCGCCAACGTGCTCGCGTTCGACTCGTCGCTGTCGTACCGCATCGGCCGGGTCCAGGGTGCGGCCGCCAGCAGCAACGCGGGCCTGTTCAACTGCATCTTCACCGGGCAGGGGCGCATCGCCATCACCACCGACGGGCAACCCGTCGTGCTGAACGTCGACCAGCCCACCTTCGCGGATCCGCAGGCTGCGGTCGCGTGGTCGTCGAGCCTGCAGACCTCGGTGAAGAGCAACGATCAACTCAACTTCGGCACCCTCATCGGCCGCAGCACCGGCGAGCGCTTCACCCTGCAGTTCTCCGGGCAGGGGTTCGTCGTCGTGCAGCCGTCGGAGCAGCCGCCCGGCGGGTTCGTCGGCGGCACGGGCGGCGGGCAGCAGGCCGGTGTCGGCGGCGCGCTGGGTGGCCTGCTCGGACGGTGACCCGCGCGACACGGGTTCCCGTCCCCGGGTACGGTTTCGGGGATGGTAACCGACAGGGCAGGCCTGAAGTCGGCCGAAATCGGCCGCGGGGCGGTGGCCGGTCCGGTCGGCCTCGACACCAGGGCGGGGGTGATGACGTGACGACACGCGTCGACACCGCGACGCCCTGGTGGCACGACGCCCCGCTCGACCGGGTCGTACGACTGTCCGGCGCCGCGATGAGGGATCTCGCCGAGTCGGTGGACCCGCTGCCGTCCGATGCTCCGGCCGCACTCTTCTTCACCCTGACGAACGGCTCCGCGTCGGAGATGGTGGACGCCGTCGTCGCCGCGATCGAGCAGGCCGCGCTCGACCTCGTCCCCTTCCTGCTGCCCGGCGACGTCGGCGACCGCTCGTCGCTGGCCCGCGACGCCGCTCGGGCACGAGCTCACGAGCACGCGTCTTCGAGCGAACACTTCGGCCCGTACCTGGCCCATCTCGCGGGCGCGTCGACGTCCGGACGCCCCCTGCGTGTCGACGCCTTCGCTCGCGAGACCCGAGCCGCCGGTGCCGCCCGCGTGATCGCCGACGTCCACGGGCGAGAGCGCGCCGTCCTCGTCGTGGACGTCCCCGCCGACGCCGACCCGGCAGCGGTGGCGACCGCCGCGGAATGGTGGTGCAGCACCGGGACGGGCGTGTGGTTGACCGGGGCCGGTGCACCCGCCGTGGACAGGTTCCCGGTGCTGACCGTGCGCACTCCGTCGACCCCGGACGACGTCGACACCATCGTCGACCGCTTCCGGCCGCTGAGCTACCCGCCCGTCGAGGGGCGTCCGCACGCGGCCAGCGCGGCGGAGATCCTGCTGGATCGCGTCCTCTCCACCCGCGAGTGGGCGGCGGGCCGACGCCACAACCGGTCCGTCCGGCCGACGACGTTGAGCAGACCGTTCACGCTGGACGTGTCGTGGGTCGATGAGAGGGTTGCCATCGAGATCGACGGCCACGAGCACCGTGCGCGTGCTCAGTTCGCCGACGACCGGTCCCGCGACAACCTGCTGCAGACGCACGGCTGGATCGTGCTGCGCTTCACCAACGAGGAAGTGCTCGCGGACCACGAGAGCGTGATGACGATGATCGAACAGGCACTGCACCGACGACGATCGAAGGGGACTCCCACGTGAGCGCGAACGAGTTGACCGGCACCGAGGTGTCCGTGCTGATGGTGCTGATGGCCGAGGCACGCGCGGTGCGCAACCCCGAACTGTCGACACTCGGGCCCGAGTTGAAGAAGCCCCACCGGGACCACCTCGCGTCGCTCGGCCTGATCGAGGTGGGCAAGCAGGGTCGGACGATGACCGTCGAACTCACCGACAAGGGCTGGAAGCACTGCTCCGACCTGATGGGCACGCAGGCGCCGAAGGGTGCGGCCGGCCCCGGCAAGGCCCTGTTCACCGTCATGGCAGGCCTCGGCCGGTGGTTCCACCGCGACGACGTACGTCCCGCCGAGGTCTTCTTCCCGCGCGACACTCCGACGTCGATCACGGCGCCGCCGACGCCACCCAACGCCATCGTCGCCCCCGCGGTCCGCAGTGAACTGTCCGCCGCGGACGTCGAACAGCGGATCCGGTCGACGTACGCGGACCTCGCTCGTGAGCCCGGGGCCTGGGTGCGGCTGTCGCGGCTGCGGCCCGCCCTGTCCGACATCTCGCGCACGGATCTCGACGAGGCGCTCGCCCGGCTGCGACGCGCCCCCGACGTCTCCCTCATCCCCGAGGAGAACCAGAAGACGCTGACCGACGAGGACCGCGCCGCGGCCGTCGATGTCGGCAACCAGCAGAACCACCTCTTGGCGATCGAACAGTGATGGGCGGCTCCACGATGACGACCACGAAGTCCGAACAGATCCGCGCTCTCGAGTCGGTGCGGCTGAGTTGGGCCCCCACACCCGACGACGTGTGGCGGTCCCAGTCGGACGTCCACGTGCCCGGGATGCACGAGCGGGTGTTCACCGAGGTCATGAGTGCGTACACCGACGCCGAGAACTCGGACGACGCCAGTCCGCTCGGCGTCGTCGTGCAGGGCCCCGCGGGTTCCGGCAAGACGCACCTTCTCGGGCAGGTCCGCGAGGAGGTGCAGTCGCGCGGCGGTTACTTCTTCCTCATCCGGCTCCTCGACGCCGCGGGTTTCTGGCGCTCGACGCTGATGGGCATGCTCGACGATCTCAACCGCCCATCGGGTCGCGGTGACGACAGTCAGCTCCGCCTGGTCCTGCGGCGGCTCTGCGACATCGCCGGCGTGAGCGAGGACCAGCGGCGACAGGTCATGGGCGAGACCATGATCGACGCCGACACGCTGAACGAGTTCGTCACCGGCGTCTACAAGGCCCATCCCCGCCATCGTCGGACCTCCCAGCACACCCTGCGTGCCCTGGTCCTCTCGATCGCACCCGACGCGGCCGTGCAGGACATCGGCGACGCCTACCTGCAGTCGATCGACGACGTGGACGCCGACGAGTTCGAGTCGTGGGGCATCCGCCGCGCGGAGCTCGGTCACCAGGGCATCGCGGAGAACATCTCCCGACTGCTCGCGATCACGGGTCCCACCATCCTCGCCATCGATCAGATCGACACCCTCGTCGCGCAGGCGCGCACCGGCGCCGACAAGGACTACGCGGACGAGCAGGAGGACAAGGTGGTCGAGCAGCTCGCCCACGGTCTGATGACTCTCCGTGAGACGTTGCCGCGCACCGCCTCCGTGTTGTCGGCGCTGTCGAGCGCGTGGGATCTGATCGCCGCTCGCGGGGTCGCACCGATGCGTGACCGGTTCCGGGTGACGCAGCGGCTCAAGCCGATTCCGTCGTCGGACGTCGGCCGCCTGCTGCTCGAGCGTCGCCTCGAGGCGTGCTTCCGCGAGGTCGGCTTCGCCACCCCGCACCCGACATGGCCGGTGGCCGTCGACGCGTTCGACAAGGCGCCGGACTTCACTCCCCGCCAGCTGCTCATCGCCGTCGACAAGCACATCCGCCACTGCCTCGAGACGGGGGTCGCGATGGAACTGACCGACTTCGCCTCCAGCGGAGGGGGATCCGACACACCATCGCTCCCCACGGCCAAGCGATCCGAACTCGAGGCGCTCGACGAGCGGTACGCGCAGTTGCGCAGCGCCGCGGACGTGTCGACACCGCTCGAGCCCGGCACCGAGGACAGCCTCGTCCCGGCACTGCTCTCCGCCGGTCTCGACGCGTGGATCCACGAACACCAGTCGTCCGACGACAGCCTCGCGCAGGATCCTCCGCCGAGCGGCCGCCCGGCACTGCACGCACGGCTCCGCCACACCGTCGACAGCGACACCGACGACGAGGAACACTGGTGCTTCCGCGCCGTCTCCTCCACCAATGCCCGTGCGGCACTGGCCCGTATCGAGCGGGCCGTCACTGCGGCGGGTCTCCACATCGACATGCCGCGCCGTCGGTTGATCCTCATCCGCAACGCACCGTGGCCCAAGGGCGCGAAGACGGAACAGACCGTGGCGGCGCTGCACCGCGCCGGTGGTGTCGAGGTGCCGCTGAGCGAGGACGATCGCCGCTCGCTGCACGCCCTGGGCGCTCTCCGGTCGGAGAACTCGCCGGCCCTCACGTCGTGGCTGCTCGCTCGCAAGCCGGCGCACGAGATCGCGTTGTTCCGCGAGGTGCTGCCCGACGCGAGCGTCGTCGACGACGATCAGGCACTCATCGAACCCGAGGTGTCGCAGGCTCCAGCGGCAACTCCGCGCCGGGAGCAGATCGAGATGGGGACGGAGCTCAGCACCAACGCCGAGGTCCGCATTCCGCTCGAGGCGCTGCGCAAGCACACGGCGATCTTCGCCGGATCGGGCAGCGGTAAGACCGTGCTCATCCGCCGGCTGGTCGAGGAGTGTGCCCTGCACGGTGTCTCGTCGATCGTGCTCGACATCAACAACGATCTCGCCCGCCTCGGGACACCGTGGCCGGAGGACGAGCGCACGTGGCCGCCGGGCGACGAGGCGAAAGCTGCTGCGTACCTGCGGGACACGGACGTCGTCATCTGGACTCCGCGCAAGTCGTCGGGGCGGCCGCTCAGTTTCCAGCCGCTCCCCGACTTCGCCAGCGTCGTGAACGACAAGGACGAGTTCGACGCGTCCGTCGAGTCGGGCCTCGCGGCGCTGGCTCCCGCCGCACTGGCGACGGGCACCACGGAGAAGGCGAAGCACCGCCAGGCGGTGCTTCGCGCGGCACTCGACGGGTTCGGCCGGCGCTCGGCCGGCGACATGTCCGACTTCATCGAACTGCTGGAGAATCTCCCCGCCGACGCCAGCGATCTGCGCGACGCCGTGCGCATCGCGGCCGATCTCGCCGAGAACCTCAAGGCCGCGATGACGAACGACCCGATGTTCGCCGGGTCCGGCACTCCCGTCGATCCGGGTGTGCTGCTCACCCCGGCCGAGGGGAAGAAGGCGCGCGTGTCCGTCATCAACCTCTCGGGGCTCACCACCGAGGAGCAGAAGCAGAGCTTCGTCAATCAGCTGCAGATGGGTCTCTTCGCCTGGATCAAGAAGAACCCGGCGGGTGATCGACCGCTCGGCGGACTCTTCGTCATGGACGAGGCGCAGAACTACGCGCCCTCGGACAAAGCGACACCGGCCACGCACAGCACGCTCGCACTCGCGTCGCAGGCCCGGAAGTACGGCCTGGGCCTCGTCTTTGCGACCCAGGCCCCCAAGGGGCTGCACAATCGCATCGCCGGGAACGCGGCCACCCAGTTCTACGGCCTGCTGAACAGCCCCGCCCAGATCCAGGCGGCGCAGGAGATGGCGCGCGCCAAGGGCGGCTCCGTGCCCGACGTCGGACGTCTCCCCGCAGGTCAGTTCTACGCGGCCGTCGAGGGTTCGGAGTTCCGGCGTACGGCCACTCCCCTGTGCCTCACCTTCCACCCGAAGAGTCCCCCCACCGAAGAGGAGGTCCTCGCGCTGGCGCGCGAGTGAGAGGAGAAGTCCTGGCGCCGGCGCGCGAGTAGCGTTGTTCGCATGGCTTACAGATTTCTGGGCAACAGCGGACTCAAGGTTTCCGAGATCACCTACGGCAACTGGCTCACCCACGGGTCGCAGGTGGAGAACGACGTCGCGACCGCCTGCGTGAAGGCGGCTCTCGACGCCGGCATCACGACGTTCGACACCGCGGACGTCTACGCCAACGGCGCGGCCGAGACCGTGCTGGGCAAGGCGGTGGCGGGCGAGCGTCGTGAAGGTCTCGAGATCTTCACCAAGGTGTATTTCCCGGTCGGCGAGAAGGGCCCGAACGACACGGGGCTCTCGCGCAAACACATCTTCGAGGGCATCGAGAACTCGCTGCGACGCCTGGGCACCGACTACGTCGACCTCTACCAGGCGCACCGATACGACCACGAGACGCCGCTCGAGGAGACCATCGCCGCCTTCGGTGACGTCGTCCAGCAGGGCAAGGCGTTGTACATCGGTGTGTCCGAGTGGACCGCGGACCAGCTCCGCGAAGCGCAGACACTGGCCCGGCAGCGCGGTTTCTCCATCGTCTCCAATCAGCCTCAGTACTCCGCACTCTGGCGCGTCATCGAGTCCGACGTGGTCCCGGCGTCCAAGGAACTCGGTATCTCGCAGGTCGTCTGGTCACCGCTGGCTCAGGGCGTCCTCACGGGCAAGTACGTTCCCGGACAGCCGCTTCCCGAGGGCTCGCGCGCGACCGACGACAAGGGCGGCGCGGACATGATCTCGCGCTACATGAACGACGAGACGCTGACGCGCGTGCAGAAGCTGAAGCCGATCGCCGACGACCTGGGCATCACGATGTCCCAGCTCGCCATCGCCTGGGTGCTGGCCAACGACAACATCGCGGCCGCTCTCGTCGGCGCGTCTCGTCCCGAGCAGATCGCCGACAACGTCAAGGCGCAGGACGTCACCCTCGACGCCGACGTGCTGGCCAAGATCGACGAGGCGCTGGGCGACATCGTCGAGAAGGATCCGTCGAAGACGGTGAGTCCCGAGAAGCGTCTGGTCTGAGGTCAAGATCAGGTAAAGGATCGGTCAGATACGACTGAAGGCGTGCAGGATCCGGGATGCCGGGGTCGAATGAGACATGACTTCCGTACCCCGGATCCTTGCGGCCGACGGTGGCACCCTCACCACCATCGAGAATGCCATCAATTCCACCTTCGAACCCGTCACCGAGGCGGTCACCACCGTCGTCTTCTTCTCCGTCGACATCGGCGGCGCGTCGGTGCCACTGGTCGTGATCTGGCTCCTGGCCGCCGCGATCATCTTCACGGTCACCTTCAAGTTCCTGCAGGTACGCGGCGCCAAACACGCGGTGGAACTGGTCCGCGGGAAACACGACGACCCCACAGCACCCGGCGAGGTGAGCCACTTCCGCGCCCTGACCGCCGCCGTGTCCGGCACCGTCGGGCTCGGCAACATCGCCGGTGTCGCGGTCGCGGTCACCCTGGGCGGACCCGGTGCCACGCTGTGGATGATCCTCGCCGGCTTCCTCGGTATGGCCACCAAGTTCGTCGAGTGCACGCTGGGTGTGAAGTACCGCGACGTCCACGAGGACGGCACCGTCTCCGGTGGTCCCATGAAGTACCTCACCAAGGGGCTCGCGGAGCGCGGGATGAGCCGAGTCGGGAAGATCATGGCCACCGTCTACGCCGTGATCATCATCTTCTTCGGCATCTCCGGCGGAAACATGTTCCAGGCGAACCAGACCTACGCTCAGGTGCGCAGTGTCACCGGTGGCGACGAGGGTTTCCTCGGCTCGGACGGCGCGAAGTTCGGTTTCGGGCTCGTCGTCGCCGTGGTGATCGGGCTGGTCATCATCGGCGGGATGAAGTCCATCTCCGCCGTGACGGCCAAGCTGGTTCCCGCCATGGCCATCGTCTACGTGCTGGGATGCGCCGTGGTGATCGCCGTCAACATCGAGCAGGTCCCCGGGGCCATGAGTGCGATCGTGACGGGCGCCTTCTCCCCCACGGGCGTGGCGGGTGGCGTACTGGGCGTCATGATCATCGGCATCCAGCGCGCCGCGTTCTCGAACGAGGCGGGACTGGGTTCGGCCTCCATCGCGCACTCGGCAGTCAAGACGCGTCATCCGGTCACCGAGGGATTCGTGGCCATGCTCGAACCGTTCATCGACACGGTCGTGATCTGCACGGCCACCGCTCTGACGATCGTCATCGCGAACACGCAGTCCTGGCAGGACCAGCGCGCCATCGTCGCGGAGACCGGCGCTCTTCCTGCCGGCGGCGTCACACTCACCTCGGACGCGTTCGAGACGGTGCTCCCCTGGTTCCCGTACATTCTGACGGTCGCGGTGGCGCTCTTCGCGCTGTCCACCGCCATCACGTGGGCCTACTACGGGTCGCAGGCGTGGACGTCCCTCTTCGGCCGCAGCGCCCTCGCCAAGCACAGCTTCAACGTCATCTTCTGCCTCTTCACCGTCGTCGGCACAGTGCTGTCGCTCGGATCCGTACTGGACTTCGCGGATGCGGCGCTGTTCGCCCTGGCCTTCGTCAACATCATCGGCCTCTACCTGCTGCTTCCCGTCGTGAAGCGGGAGCTGCGCGACTACATGGCGCATCGCCGGGGCGAGACGGTGGCGGTCGACGACGTGGACGTCACGGGCTGACCGCGCCTACGCCTCCAATGCCCCCGCGATCCGCTGTTCGATCTGTGCGTACGCAGTCGTCGGCAGCGTCACCAGGCCCTCGAGCTCGGTGCGCGCCTTGCGGTACGCCGCCTGCCGCTCGGCGGGGGTCGAGGCGCCGTCCAAGGCCATGCGCAGCAGCGACTGCGCGCGAGTGAGTCGGTTCTGCTCCGCCTCGCTGAAGTTTCCGCGGCGACGACGCTTCGCCTCGGACTCGGCAGCGGTGAACGCCACGGCGTAGTCGTGCACGGCCGAGCGGTAGAGCCGCTGCGCCTCCGGATCGCCGACCAGTTCGTCCGCCGCCGACGGCCGGAGCGAGTCGGCTCCGAGCTTGGCGCGGTGGAAGGCCACCGTCATCGGGTCGCGCATGTTCGTCATCATGGGGAACTCGAGCAGGTTGATGACGTCGGTCTCGTAGGCGAACCACCGAGCGTTCACGTCGTCGTGCTCGGCGAGCGCCTTCTCGACGGATCGACGTTGTGTCTCCGCGTCCTGCTTCGTGGACTTCGAGAGTTCGAGCGCTGCGACCTTGGCCTGCTGCTTGATGCGGTACCGCTCGAGGCGACGATCGGCCCGCCGCTCGTTGGCAGCACCGATCCCCTTCACCGCACCGGCGATGGATCCGCCGAAGACGAACACCAGCCACCAGTACTGCCCGGCGAACTGCATCACACTGTCCATGCCGATCCCCTCTCGTCCGGCCATCGTAGCGAGGACCGGAGAACGCAGAACGACCCCGCACTCACGAGGAGTGCGGGGTCGTCCATGGGTGCTGCAGGTCTTACTTGGCCTTCTCGAGGACCTCGACCAGTCGCCAGTGCTTCGTGGCGGACAGGGGACGAGTCTCCATGAGCTGAACGCGGTCGCCGACGCCGGCGACTCCGTTCTCGTCATGGGCCTTGACCTTGGTGGTGCGTCGGATGATCTTGCCGTAGAGGGCGTGCTTCACACGGTCCTCCAGCTCGACGACGATCGTCTTCTGCATCTTGTCGGAGACGACGTATCCGATACGCGTCTTCCGGCTGTTGCGGGTGGTCTCTTCAGTCACTGTTTCCTCGCTCATGCTGCGTCACCTGCCGTGTCCTCGGAAGGTCCGGCGGCAAGCCCGAGCTCGCGCTCGCGCATCACGGTGTAGATGCGCGCGATCTCGTGGCGGACGACTCGCAGCCGACGGTTGTTGTCCAGCTGGCCGGTGGCCATCTGGAAGCGGAGGTTGAACAGCTCCTCCTTCGACTCACGAAGGCGGGTGATCAGTTCTTCGTCGCCGAGCTCGCGGAGCTCGGCAGCCGGGGTACCGGTAGCCATCAGAACTGAACCTCCCTCGTGATGATGCGTGCCTTGATCGGCAGCTTGTGAATCGCGCGCGTCAGTGCTTCACGAGCGATCTGCTCGTCCGGGTAGCTGAGCTCGAAGAGCACGCGGCCGGGCTTGACGTTGGCGACCCACCACTCCGGCGAACCCTTACCGGAACCCATGCGGGTCTCGGCAGGCTTCTTCGTGAGCGGACGGTCCGGGTAGATGTTGATCCAGACCTTGCCACCACGCTTGATGTGGCGGGTGACGGCGATACGGGCTGCCTCGATCTGACGGTTGGTGATGTAGGCGGGCTCGAGAGCCTGGATGCCGTATTCACCGAAGGTCACCTGAGTTCCGCCCTTGGCGGCACCCGAACGCTTGGGGTGGTGCTGCTTGCGGTGCTTGACCCGACGGGGGATCAACATGCGTCAGCCCTCCTTCTGCTCGGTCGTAGCGGGTGCATCAGCGGTTGCTGTCGCTGCGCGGCCGGCCTCGGTGCTGGTCGCCGTGGTGCCCGAGGCACCGCTGCGACGCGGACGAGACGGACGCTCACGACGGGGACGATCGCCTGCCGGAGCAGCGGCGGCGACAGCTTCACGCTTGCCACCGACGATGTCGCCCTTGTAGATCCAGACCTTCACGCCGATGCGACCGAAGGTGGTCTTCGCCTCGTAGAGGCCGTAGTCGATGTCCGCACGCAGCGTGTGCAGCGGAACGCGACCTTCGCGGTAGAACTCGGAACGGCTCATCTCCGCGCCGCCGAGGCGACCGGAGCACTGAACGCGGATGCCCTTGACGTTCGGCTGACGCATGGCCGACTGGATGGCCTTGCGCATCGCACGACGGAAAGCGACACGGTTCGAGAGCTGCTCGGCCACACCCTGTGCGACGAGCTGTGCCTCGGACTCGGCGTTCTTGACCTCGAGGATGTTCAGCTGGACCTGCTTGCCGGTCAGCTTCTCGAGCTCGGAACGGATGCGATCCGCCTCGGCGCCGCGGCGACCGATGACGATGCCCGGACGCGCGGTGTGGATGTCGACGCGAACCCGATCACGGGTGCGCTCGATCTCCACCTTGGCGATGCCGGCGCGCTCCATGCCCGTGGCGAGGAGCTTGCGGATCTGCACGTCTTCCTTGACGTACTCCGCGTACTGCTTGTCTGCGTACCAGCGGGACTTCCAGTCGGTCGTGATGCCGAGGCGGAAGCCGTGCGGGTTGATCTTCTGGCCCACTACTGAGCTCCCTTCCGGCGACCACGTGTCGAGCCGCCGGTCTTGGGCAGGCTCTCCACGATGACCGTGATGTGAGATGTGCGCTTACGAATGCGGAACGCACGACCCTGGGCACGAGGCTGGAAACGCTTGAGGGTCGCGCCCTCGTCGACGAATGCAGCCGAGACGATCAACGTGCTCGGATCGAGATCCAGGTTGTTCTCCGCGTTGGCCGCTGCCGAGGCAACGACCTTGGCGACGGGCTCGCTGGCAGCCTGCGGTGCGAACTTGAGGATGTTCAGGGCATCCTCGACGCTCTTTCCGCGGACCAGGTCCACGACGCGACGGGCCTTCATCGGCGTCACGCGAACGTGCTTGGCCGTGGCCCGGGCGATCGGGTTGTCGGTGGGGGTGAAGTTGGTCATCGCCGCTTCGCCTTCCGGTCGTCCTTGATGTGACCCTTGAAGGTCCTCGTCGGCGCGAATTCACCGAGCTTGTGTCCGACCATCGCATCCGAGACGAACACCGGGACGTGCTTGCGACCGTCGTGGACGGCGAAGGTGTGACCGATGAAGTCGGGGGTGATGGTCGAGCGGCGTGACCAGGTCTTGATGACCTGCTTCGTGCCCTTGTCGTTCTGAACGTCCACCTTTTTCAGGAGGTGGTCGTCGACGAACGGGCCTTTCTTCAGACTGCGTGGCATCTGCTACTCCCTCCTGATTATCGCTTGTTCTTGCCGGTGCGGCGGCGGCGGACGATGAGCTGATCGCTCGGCTTGTTCTTGCGGGTACGGCCTTCCGGCTGTCCCCACGGGCTGACCGGGTGGCGACCACCGGAGGTCTTGCCCTCGCCACCACCGTGCGGGTGGTCGACCGGGTTCATGACGACACCACGGACGGTCGGGCGCTTGCCCTTCCAGCGCATACGGCCGGCCTTGCCCCAGTTGATGTTGGACTGTTCGGCGTTGCCCACCTCGCCGACGGTGGCGCGGCAGCGCACGTCGACTCGACGGATCTCACCGGACGGCATACGCAGCGTGGCGTAGGCGCCTTCCTTACCGAGGAGCTGAGCACCGGCACCGGCGGAGCGAACCATCTTGGCGCCGCCACCCGGACGAAGCTCCACCGCGTGGATGGTGGTACCCGTCGGGATGTTGCGGAGCGGGAGGTTGTTGCCGGGCTTGATGTCGGCCGTGGCACCCGACTCGATGGGCGAACCCTGCGAGATGCCCTTCGGCGCGATGATGTAGCGCTTCTCACCGTCTGCGAAGTGCAGCAGCGCGATGTTGGCGGTGCGGTTGGGGTCGTACTCGATGTGAGCGACCTTGGCCGGCACGCCGTCCTTGTCGTTGCGGCGGAAGTCGATGAGCCGGTAGGCGCGCTTGTGACCGCCACCCTTGTGACGGGTGGTGATGCGGCCGTGTGCGTTGCGGCCACCGCGGCCGTGCAGCGGGCGGATGAGCGACTTCTCCGGTGTCGAGCGCGTGATCTCCGCGAAATCGGAGACACTCGCGCCACGACGACCGGGAGTGGTCGGCTTGTACTTACGAATTGCCATGTTTGTCTCGTCCCTTGATCCTCGAGGACCCTCTGAGCTCCGGCCGCTTACGCGACCGGGCCTCCGAAGATCTCGATGGGCTTGCTGTCGGCCGAGAGGGTCACGAGCGCGCGCTTGGTGCTCTTACGCGTGCCGTAGCCGAATCGGGTCCGCTTGCGCTTGCCCTGCCGGTTGGCGGTGTTCACGCTGGTCACAGTCACGCCGAAGACCTTCTCGACAGCGATCTTGATCTGCGTCTTGTTCGAGTCGGGGTGCACGATGAACGTGTAGGTCCCCTGCTCGATGAGCCCGTACGACTTCTCCGAGATGACCGGGGCCAGCAGGATGTCGCGGGGATCGGCAATGGTGCTCACTTGTCCTCCTCCTGTGAATCCGTTGCTGCCTTGGCCGGTCCTGCGATGAACGTGTTCAGTGCCTCGACACTGAAGATCACGTCGTCTGCCTCGAGGACGTCGTAGGTGTTGAGCTGATCGGGCGCGATGGGGTGAACGCCGTCGAGGTTCTGGACGGACTTCCATGCGGCCAGGTCTGCGCGGCCGATGACCAGCAGGACCTTCTTGCGATCGGTGAGCTCCGCGAGGAACGTGCGAGCACCCTTGGTGGAGGGCACCTGTCCCGCGACGAGCTCGGTGATCACGTGGATGCGCTCGCTGCGCGCCCGGTCGGAGAGAGCACCGCGGAGAGCTGCGGCGATCATCTTCTTGGGGGTGCGCTGGCTGTAATCGCGCGGCTGCGGGCCGTGGACGGTGCCACCGCCGACGAACTGCGGTGCGCGGGTCGAGCCCTGACGTGCGCGGCCGGTGCCCTTCTGGCGGTACGGCTTCTTGCCGCCACCGCGGACCTCGCCACGCGTCTTCGTCGAGTGCGTTCCCTGACGTGCCGCAGCGAGCTGCGCGACGACGACCTGGTGCATCAGCGCGATGTTCGCGGTGCGATCGAAGATCTCGGCGGGGAGATCGACGGTGCCGTTGGTCTTGCCACCGAGCTCCTTGACGTCGAGCGTCAGGTTGGCTTCGGTCTTCTTCTCGAGACTGGTCATGCTCGCGCACCACCCTTCACTGCGCTCTTGACGATCACGACGCCGCCCTTGCGGCCCGGGATCGCACCCTTGATCAGCAGCAGACCGTTCTCGGCATCGACCTTGTGCACCGAGAGGTTCTGCGTGGTGATGCGGTCGCTACCCATGCGGCCCGACATGCGCATGCCCTTGAAGACACGGCCGGGGGTCGCGCAGCCACCGATGGAACCGGGGCGGCGGTGGACAGCCTGCGCACCGTGGCTCGCGCCCTGGCCCTTGAAGCCGTGGCGCTTCATCGTTCCCGCGAAGCCCTTGCCCTTGCTGACTCCGGTGACGTCGACGAAAGCGCCGTCCTCGAACTCGGCTGCGGTGAGCTCCTGGCCAATCTCGTAGCCTGCGGCGTCGGCGACGCGCAGCTCCGCGAGATGGCGGCGAGGCGTGACGCCTGCCTTGGCGAACTGGCCGGTGACCGGCTTGTTCACCTTGCGGGGATCGATGGCACCGAAGGCGACCTGGACGGCGCTGTAGCCGTCGCGCTCCTCGGTACGGATCGCGGTCACGACGTTCGGGTCAGCCTTCACGACGGTGACCGGGACGACGCGGTTGTTCTCGTCGAAGACCTGGGTCATGCCGAGCTTGGTGCCCAGAATGCCCTTGGCCGGACGCTTGATGTTGTCAGTCATGGTTGTCTCCGCGCTCACTGAATGTTGACGTCGACGCTTGCCGGCAGGTCGATGCGCATGAGCGCGTCGACCGTCTTCGGCGTCGGGTCGAGAATGTCGATGAGTCGCTTGTGCGTGCGCATCTCGAAGTGCTCGCGAGAGTCCTTGTACTTGTGCGGCGAACGGATGACGCAGTACACGTTCTTCTCGGTGGGCAACGGCACAGGTCCGACCACGCGTGCCCCGGTGCGGGTCACGGTCTCGACGATCTTGCGCGCGGACGCGTCGATCGCCTCGTGGTCGTAGGCCTTGAGCCTGATGCGGATCTTTTGTCCCGCCACGCTTATGTCCTCTTCCTTGCCCTGGTTAACCGTTGGTCAGGTCTCTCGTCTCCGGATGTCGATCCGGAGAACCCGGCAGTGTGCTGACCCGACGCCGGCATGAAGCCGAGCGCGAGGCGCATCCATGAGGACGAACGTGGCGGACTCTCGCATCCACGCACACGCGTGGCCAGGAGGAATCCGTTGCTGCTGTTCATCTGTCATGGTTCTCCGGTCCACGCGGTCGGGCGTGTCCCATTCCCGCACATGATTCTCCCTCGGCCCGAACTCGACCGGCGGGAGAACGCGGACCGGATGCGCCCATCGTGCCGGCGCAATCACTGCATATCGTTCTCGTCGCATACCTCGACCGCGAGATCACGTCGCAACACGCACGACAGAGATCACCTCGGTCAAGGCAACCCGAACAGTATGACCCACGCCGGGGGTCGAGTTCAAATCGAGGCGGTACCGCGGCCGGAGCGCACGGTCGATCGCAGCGATCCGTGCAGGTTGTACCCATCCGCACGTGATGCAACCAGCGCGGACGACCGGTGAGCGCGCGGATTTACCGCACCCGACCAACTTACCGCCGAGTAATGTGCAGCCATGGCAACGGTCACCAGCACGTACGCGCTCTGGCAGCGACTCCCCGGCGGGATCACCCGCTCCCTGGCGTTCTCCGCGGGAATGTGTGTCCGCGTGCCCTTCTTCGCCACGGTCCTCCCCCGCGTACGGGAGCTCGCCCCCGGGCGGTGCGTGGTCTCCGGGCCCACGTGGTTCGGAGTGCACAACCACCTGGGCACCTTCCACGCCATCGCGGCCTGCAATCTGGCCGAGGTGGCGATGGGGATGCTCGCCGAGGCGACGATCCCCACGACCCACCGGTGGATCCCCAAGGGCATGAACGTCCAGTACCTGGCCCCCGGCAGATCCGGGCTCACCGCCACCGCGCTGCTCGACGATCGGCCGGACTGGGAATCGGTGACCAGCGGCGTGGAACTCGTCATCCCGGTCAGCCTGCGCGACGCCGGCGGCACCGAGGTCGTCCACGCCGACATCACCGTGTGGGTCAGCCCGCGGTGACGTCCGACCGGCCTCCGGCCTGCCCGCGGTGACGTCCGACCGGCCTCCAGCCTGCTCGCGGTGACATCCGACCGGCCTCCGGCCTGCCCGCGGTGACATCCGGTGCTCTGCTGTCGGTCAGCTCCCGGGAGGTGCTTCCGACAGCGCTGCCGGCCGGAACTCCTGGCGACTGACGAGCCGGCGCACCGAGAAGCGCCGCGTGGTCGGATCGTATGCGCGGTAGGGGAACCAGAAGACCGCGTGCGAGAGCCACGTCACAGGCGCGACCAACCAACGCAACGTCCAGTGTCCTCGACCATGGATCTCGAAGCTGGTGATGCCGGCCCGAACGAACGAGGTGTACTGCAAGGGGGGAGTCAACGCTCGCCGAGGAGACACGTCGGCCCACATGTCGGCCGGCTGAATGATCGCGAAACCTGCCTCCCTGAGGCACAAGGCGAAGTCGATGTCCTCGTGTACATCCGCACGCGGGGTGAGTTGGTCCTCGACCGCGTCCCACGCCTCGCGACTGACTGCCATGTTGGCACCGTGCATGTTGGCGATCGTCTTGCCGGTTCCGATGGCTTTCGTGCGCACGAGTACCTCGACCAGCAGCTTCTTCGATCTGCTGAACGGAGAATCGTAAGGAGCGCTGAGCCCCGTCACGCCACCCAACCTCCGAGCCGGATCGGTGGTCTCGAACGCGCGTCGAACGGCGGCGACCCAGTCGGGCGCGATACGCGTGTCCGCGTCGATCCGACCGACGATGTCCGTCGTGGCGGCCCGGAAACCTGCTGCGCGCGAGTGGAAGAGTCCCTTACGGGGCTCGTGCACCAAGCGGATTCGAGGGTCTCGCGCAATGTATGCCTCGACGATCTCGACAGTGCGATCGCTCGACCCGTTGTCGACGACGATCACTTCCGTCACCTCGTCGATCTGGGGCAGCACATGGTCCAGACACGGAGCGATGAAAAGCTCCTCGTTCAGCACGGGCACGACGATCGAGACGGTGGGTCGTCTGTCGGTGTTCACGCTGTCATCACTCCCGTTCTCCGACTGTCTGCTCACTTGTCGAGGCCCAGGGATCCGGCCACCATCGGCCAGGACTCGTGCAGATCGTCCTGCCAGTAGGCCCACGAGTGCGTGCCACCGTTGCGGAAGTTGACAGTTGCCGGAATACCCAGATCGAAGAGCTTTCCGGCGAACGCACGCGTGCAGGAGTCCGTGATGGACTCGATACCGCCGCCGACGAGAACCCTGTTGACCAACGCCGGGACGTCGCCGGCTATGCGCGCACTCGCCAAGGTGTCGTCGAAGCCGGGCAGACCGTTGCCCGTCGACAAGTACAGGGGGGTACCCCGCAGCTTCTCGGCATTGAGAAGCGCGTCGTTGGCGATCCACTCGGGTCCGCCGTCAGGGCCCCACATGTTGGTGGTGTCGCCGCCACCGCGGGCCTCCACCACCAGTTTCACCCACGCACGGCCGAGGTCGTCGGACGTGCTCGCGCAACCACTGAACGACGCCACCGAGGCGTACAGACCGGGGGCGTCGGCCGCGAGCATGAGAACGGCACTGGCTGCCATCGAGATGCCCCCGATCGCTTGGGTACCGGTGGTCCCGAGAGACGAATTGATCACCGGCAGCAACTCTTCCGTCAGGAACGTCTTCCACTTGTTGCGTCCCAGTTCCGGGTCATCTGCGATCCAGTCGGTGTAGTAACTGAATGCTCCGTCCCTCGGAATGACGACATTGACGTTCTTGTCGGCGAAGAAGGATTCGACGTCGGTCTGATCGGGCCAGTTGCTGGAGGGATCCTCTCCGCCACTCGCACCGTTCAGGAGGTAGTACGTCGGTCGGGGCGCGGATGTGTCGGCTGGACGAAAGATCTGCAGCGGGACCACCGTGTCCATCGACGGTGAGTAGACGTCGACGAGGTATCGCAGCCCGCCCACGTGCTCGACATCGACGACGCGTGCTCCGCCAGGCGTCCCGGCGACCACCGCCGGGGAACTCGACGGTCCGTTCTGCGCGCCCGCGACCCCGGCGTTGCCGATGGTCACGAGAGACGCGATGAGAACCCCCGCGATGGACAACCGCGTCGTTCTGGTCAGTTTCGACATCATTTCCCTGTGGTCGTGAGCGCGTGCGTTCATCGGAGTGTAAGGCGCACGACGGCCACCCGTCCTCTCATCCTCCGAGTACCCGTATCTGTCCTCGTTCGAGCCCGCCGTAAAAGGTGTATGGTTTGTTTCGGTTCGGGAAAAAGTCGACAAGCTAGGAGCCGTCGTGTCGAACGGTGCAGGTGGATCGATCGGTGAACCGCTCACCTCGCGGGACGCCTTGAACTATTACTTCGAATCGGCTCGTACGCCGGGCAGCATCGTCCACGGCTACGTGCTCGGAGAAAGACCGCACCGCGGTCACGAAGTCTCGATCGGGGAGGCAGTGTCCTTTGCCGAGTCGGTGACGAGCTTCCACCCGTTGTTCACCCGTCGACTGGTGCCCACTCCCCTCGACCTGACCATGCCGCACTGGGTTTCGTGCGACGTCGACATCGAGCGCCACGTGTTCCTGCATCGGGCCCCCACGGACTCCGGCGGCAGTTACCTCGCGGAGTGTGTCGCGAGGGTCTCGTCCCAGCCTTTCGACTACTCACGACCCACGTGGGAGATCCATTTCGTCACTGGACTGAACGGTGCCGAGGGTGTTCCCGACAATGGCACCGTCATGCTGTTCAAGGTCCACCACTGCGCGATCGACGGTATGGGAACCTCGGCGCTCGCCCACCGCATGCTGGCGCCGTCGGACGCGGATGTCAGCAGATTCCACGACGACGACTTCGTGCGACGGATACGACCGATACCCACGACAACGGCGGCAGTGGCGCGACTACCGCGGGAGCTGGCTGTCTTCGCGAAGGCGGTGGTGGTGCGCCACAGAGCACAGCGGAGAGCTGAGCTCGAGGGCTTGATCCCGTCGCGCTCCACCACGACGTTCCCGGCCACCAGATTCAATCGACGGGTCACGCCGGACATGACCTTCGGCTACTTCGTCGCCGATGTCGACGATCTGCGGACAGTGCGCTCCGCTGTCCCCGGTGCCACCGTGAACGACGTGCTGCTGTCGGTCGTCGGTCTCGGTCTGTCGTCCTACCTAGCCACTGTCGACGAAACACCTGACGAGACACTCGGCGTCTCCTTCCCGGTCAACGTGCGCTCCGGAAGCGGGTCCACCACGGCGAATCAGCTGGCGTTCGCCGTGGTGTCCATGCACACCCACATACCGGACCCATTGGACCGTGTCCGTGCCGTCGCCTCGTCGACGTCACGGGCGAAGTCCGAAGTCACCACGAGGGTGGGAGCCCTGCCACCGAACGCGGCGTCGGTGGCGCCGGCGGTGTTCCAGCGCATCGCGGCGCGTCTGCAACCGTCCGCGCCTCCTGACCCTGTTCGAGTGAGTATGAACACCATGGTCAGCAATATCCCGTACGGTGCAGCGCCGATGGAGGTGTGTGGTGCACCGGTCACCGGAGTCTTCGCGCCTCTGCCCACCGTCGACGGCGTCAACCTGGCCCATGTCGCCGTCAGTCACGGCTCGCGGATGATCGTCACCGTGTCTTCCCACGTCCAGTTGCTACCGGACCCGGAACGCTACGTCGAATGCCTTCGCGCAGCCCTCGACACATTGCTCGACGCGGCGCAGGGTTTCCGGCGAACACCCATGCTCCCTGCTACCGGCTGAGGTACGCGGAGTCACGATGTCCTGAAGGGACAGCGAGTGCGCCGGGTAACGTTCGAACCGCTGACGAAGATGTCATAGTCAGTGATCGACACCCGAGCGCCGACAATGGAGATCGAATGCCGCAAGTGGACACCGCCGTATCCGTGGAGGACGTACACAAGTCCTTCGGATCGGTCAATGCCCTCCAAGGCATCAATTTCTCCGTCCCCGAAGGTTCGATCCTCGGCATACTCGGCCCCAACGGCGCCGGTAAGACCACCATGGTGAAGATCTTGTCCACTCTGACCCGCATCGACAGCGGGCGAGCGATGGTGGCCGGTCACGACGTGTCTCGCGACCCGGCGGCAGTCCGTCGGTCCATTCTCATGACCGGTCAGTACGCGGCGCTCGACGATTCGCTGACCGGTCGCGAGAACCTCCACCTGTTCGGCCGCCTCATGGGCCTCACGCGCAGGTCAGCGCGTAGCCGTGCCGTGGACCTGCTCGTGGACTTCGACCTCGAGGACGCCGCGGACCGTCGGGTCTCCGAGTACTCGGGGGGCATGCGCCGACGGATCGACATCGCGTGCGGACTCGTCGTGAGGCCCAAGGTCGTGTTCCTCGACGAGCCCACCACCGGCCTGGATCCCCGCAGCCGCAAAGCTGTGTGGTCTCTCGTGTCGTCGCTGCGCGACCAGGGAATCACGACGTTGCTCACCACTCAGTATCTCGAAGAGGCGGACCTGTTGAGCGATGACATCATCGTCATCGACACCGGCCGCGTCATCGCCCAGGGAAGCGCCGATCAGCTCAAGAGTCGCATCGGAGCGAAGACGGTCGAGATCACACTGGACAGCGTCGCCGACCTCGACAGCGCTGTCCGCTCGTTCCAGGGGCTCAATCCGACGATCGCGGCGGCCAATTCTTCCGACGCTCCGGTCGTGTCCCTGCCCGCCGACGACGGGCCGACCGTCTTGAGCGAAGCGCTTCGTCGACTCGAGATCGCTGGGATCGCCGTCGAGGACATCGCATTCCGTAAACCCTCCCTCGACGACGTCTTCCTCTCACTCACCGGTACCGGCGCGTCCGAGACCACCCAACAGCCTCCTGTCGAACATCAGGCGGGATCTCGGTGACCGGCGTCCTGTCTGCGCGCGACGAGACGCGCGCGTCTCATCGCGCGGTGGAGCCCACGGCGTTCAACCAGTGGGCGAGTCTCTCCGAGCGCAACCTGCGGCACATGGTCAAATCCGGACATCTTCTGGTCGCGATCATTGCTCCCGCGGTCTACACCGCTGGGTTCTACCTGCCGCTCAAATTCGTCATGCAGCTTCAGGGCATCGATTACGCCCAATTCCTCATGCCGATCATCTGCTTGCAGACAATGGCTTTCACCGCGATCTCCGCCGCACAGCGCGCCGCGATGGAGGGCACCTCGGGAATGACCTCGCGTCTACAGACGATGCCCATCAAACTCTGGGTACCGCTCCTCGCGCGGTCCACGGCGAACTTCGTCCACGCTTTCGTGTCACTGGTGGCAGCAATCCTCTACGGCACGCTCATCGGCTTCCGTTTCTCGGGCGGCCTCGCATCCGCGGCGGCGTTCTTCGCCTTCGCGCTCCTCGTCGGATTCGCACTGTCGACGGGTGGCGACGCCATCGGATCGCTGTCGCGCAGCCCAGAGGCCACCAGCCAGGCCCTGACGCTGCCGCAATTGATTCTGGGCATGTTGTCGTCCGGGTTCGTTCCCGAAACAGGCTTTCCGGAGTGGATCAGGCCGTTCGTACGCAACCAACCCATATCCATCTTCGCCGGCGCGATGCGCGACCTCGCCGACACGGGTGTGGTGTGGGCGACCTTGCTGCCCGCCGTGATCTGGGCTCTTGGTCTGATCGCCGTACTGATTCCTCTGGCAGTGTGGGCGAGCGTGAGACGGTCATGACGGACGCGAGAACGACCGATTCGGCACTGACCCTCCGCCATCTTCCGGAACCCGACGCTGCCCCCAGCGAACGCAGCATTGCGGCGTTGCTGCTGCAGAGCGGTCTTCACTGCGGACGCCTCCTGACACGCTGGCGGCGTGATCCGGGCACGATCATCCAGGCGGTCATCTATCCGGTGCTCTTCCTGCTCATGCTGCGTACGGTGCTGGGAAATTCTGTGACACAGGCCACTGGAGTCGACGCCATTTTCGGCACCGTTCCCTTGATCGCTCTCGTCGCCGCCATGAGCGGTTCTCTCGCCAGCGCCATCGGACTGCGACGCGAGCGCAAGGCCGGTCTCCTGGGACGTTTCTACACTTTGCCGAC
The DNA here is from genome assembly GCF_036163995.1 of Rhodococcus sp. NBC_00294. Lineage (NCBI taxonomy): Bacteria > Bacillati > Actinomycetota > Actinomycetes > Mycobacteriales > Nocardiaceae > Rhodococcus > Rhodococcus sp. NBC_00294. Next base: position 1,674,743 of record NZ_CP108043.1, on the reverse strand, counting down.
ACATCGAGCCGCGGGCCTGGTCGGACGCCTGATGGCCGAGGCGCTTCGCGTCGTACTGACGACCTGCCTCATCTACGCAGTGGGATTCGCTCTCGGCTTCCGGTTCGATCAAGGAATTGCTGCCGGAATTCTCTCGATGGGTGTTCCGCTCATGTTCGGAACTGCGTTCGCGGTGTTCGTCACCTTCCTGGCCATCTCGTCGAGCACGCTCCCCCTCGTGGAAGTGGTCGGAATGACGTTCACCATATTGATGTTCTTCAATTCCGGCTTCGTGCCCACCAATGCTTATCCACCGTCCCTTCGGCCGGTCGTGGAGCACAATCCGATATCGACGTCGGTCGACACCATGAAGGCGCTGACACTCGGCGGCCCACTGCAGTCTCCCGCGATCCAGAGTGTGGTATTCGCCGTAGCGCTGCTCGTGCTGTTCCTCGGACCTGCAATTCGCGGCTATCGAAAGGCCGCAGGGAGCCCCACCTGACTCGGCACGTCTGATGTGATGTGTGTCACTTTTTTCACGAGCTGGACGTTTTTTTCGAGCCGGTTCTCGTGGTCTGCGACCGGTGAAGCGCGGGTTCACGACTCGTCGGACACCCGGACGGCCTCTTTCCGGTGACCGGCACCGGACCCGCGATCGTGTCGCGGCCTCGCTCCGCACCCGGTCGATCTCTGCCTGAACGGCGAATGATCGACACTCGGTAGGGTCGACAAGTAACGGGTGACGCCGTGCCCGATGGTGCAGAACGCCACGCGACGTCGCCCCGCCCTTGCGGCGTCACCGAACGTGCGGCACCTGAAAGGACGGTCGATCCCGTCGATGACCTCATTGATCTCTCGCCCTCGTGGCGTTCGTCTGCATCCCCGAGACGCTGTGAACATTCTCGCGGAGAGCGAACGAATGGTTGCCAATCTCGTCGAGGTCGTGGTCTTTCATCCCCATCCGGGCACCGAGGCCGACACGCTCGACCTCGGAACGATCGCCGAGTGGCTGGTTCCTCGCATCGAGACCGTTCCCCAATTCCGACGCGTCCTGCGTCGATCGCGGTGGGACCTGGGAGATTCGTTCTGGATCGACTCGCCGAGGCCCGACCACGCGGCAGGGTTGTCCGTGACGCAGGTGAGCGAACCCGGTTGGGCGCCCGTCGAGAACGCGGTCACGTCGATGATGAACGAGCGTATGAACCTCTCGGAGCGCACGTGGGAGATCAGGTTCCTGACCGGCACATCCCACATCCAGGGTGTCCCGGACGGCGCGTGCTTCGCCCTGGTCAAGGTTCACCACTCGATCATGGACGGCCTGGGTCTGGCGGACGCTCTGAAGACGATCTTCGGTGACGACGTCTCGCTCCCCCGTCGTGAGGACGAGACGTGGGGACATCATGCCGCGGAGCGAGTACCGACCTCTCTCAAGAACGCGGTCACGTTGCCTTACGGACTGCTCAAGTACGTGCGCCGCTACCTTCTCGAACGCAAGGACGGTGACGCGTCGGAAGAAGGACGCCCGACACATCCGGCGACACGCTTCGACGGCCGCACCGATCGCGGCACCGTCTGCCGTGTGATGTGGTTCGACGTCGACGACATCAAACGGTCCAGGGCCGCTGTGCCCGGCAGCACGACCAACGACGTTCTCCTGGGCATAGTGTCGGGTGCGATGCAACGCTATCTCGAGGAGATCGGGGAGCGTCCTGACGGTTCGCTGGGCTCCACTGTGCCGATCGCGCTCGACGGGACCGAGTCGGCCAACCGCGCGTCGTTCCTCACGGTGTCTCTGCATTCGGACGTGTCCGACGTGCGAAAACGCCTCGCTGCCATTCAGCGGTCGACGGCCATGGCGAAAGCCGGCATCGCGAAGAAGACGCAGTCTGCGCGGAGGCGTTCCATCGACGTGATCCCGCCGATCGTCGTCAAAATTTTCATGTCATTGCAATCTCGCAACCGCGCCACGCCCGTCAACGTCGCGTCGAACACCGTTCTGTCGAACATGATGCACGGCGACAGCCGGCTCGAACTGCTCGGCAGGCCGGCGTTCGGAATTTTCACACCCATGCCGATCGTGGACGGATTCGGCTTGTGCCACCACGCGGGCACCCTCGGTGACACGTTGGCACTGACCATCACGGCCGATGCCTCGATGCTGACCGACCCCGACCGCTACTGCGCGCTGATCGAGGAAGCGCAACACTCGCTGAACTCGCTGGCCAGCTGACCTCGGGCTCGACCTGGTCACGCCGTTCGTCGGCCTCCGCACGCGGACCGACGAACGGCGTCGCCGTCACCGGCGGACGAACACGTCCCTGAGTGCGGGGCCGATGATCGTCAGGGCTCGGTCGCTCGTCATCTGCCAGTGGCTCACATCGACGGGTATGTCCGTGACCACGTCCGCGAACGGCTCCCACGATGCAGCCGGACCCGCTTCGTCCCCACGCCCTTCCACTGCTGAGAACATCACGATCTCACCGTGGTACCTACCCGGATGATGCTCGGCACCCAGCGCACCGTTGACGGTCGCCGTCGTGATCACATTCCGAATGATCTGCGGATCCACCTGTCCCGCGAGAGCTGTGCTCGTCGAGAGATAGTCGACCAGGGCATCGGCCGACTCGGACGCGGACGCGACATCGTCGGGTGCTGTCAGGGACCCGTCGACGAGCCCGGATGCAGCCAGGAAATCGGTCAGATGATCCGCGTCCTCGGCGTCGTTCGTCGTGTCCAGCGAGTGGGCGTAGGAGTCCAGCATCACCAACGACTCGACGACCGCGCCACGCTGTTGCAGCTGAACAGCCATCTCGTGGGCGATCCTGCCACCGAGTGACCACCCGAGCAGACGGTACGGGCCCTCGGTCTGCACGGAGAGCATGGCGTCGACGTAGGTCCGGGCTAAGGCCGCGACAGAAGTTGCCTGAGCGTCGACGTCGAGTAGGCCGGGCGGCTGCAGTCCGTACAGCGGAACCTCGTCGAGGTGGGGTGCGAGAGCCCCGAAGCTCCAGGACAGACCGGACACAGGGTGCACGCAGAAGACCGGTCGCCCTTCCCCGCCGGCAAGTGGCAGCACGACTCCCAACATGTCCTGCAGCCCCGTGGTCGACGCGGTGGTCGAGCCGTCGCCGACGCTGCGGATGTGATCGGCGATGTCGGCCGGAGTCGGACCCAGGAAGATCTGCCGCAGCGGAACCTCCACGCCGAGGTCGCGTCGGAGTGCTGCGGTGAGCTCCATGACGCCCAGCGAGTTTCCTCCCAAGCCGAAGAAGCTGTCGTCCGGACCGACGGCGTCGGATTCGAGAACATCGGCCATCGCAGCGCAGATCCGGCGCTCGAGCTCGTCGCGTGGCTCCCGCGACGCGAACCTCTGCGTGGTCGGCTCCGGGAGTGCCCGCCTGTCGACCTTGCCACTGGCGTTCAGCGGCAATGCATCGAGCGCGACTATCCGGGCAGGGACAAGGAAGTCCGGGACCGTCTCCGACAACCGTCGTCTCATCTCGGTCTCGTCCGGGTTCGGCTCACTGGACACGACGTAGCCCAGTAGACGACTGCGCCCACCGGTTCTCCGCACCACGACCGCGGCATCGGTGATGCCGTCGAGACCGCGCAGAGCAGACTCCACCTCACCCAGTTCCACTCTGACACCGTTGACCTTGACCTGATCGTCGGTTCGGCCCGAGTAGATCAGCTCACCCTCACCGTCCCACCGCACGACATCGCCCGTGCGGTACATGCGCGAGCCCGGAGTGCCGCTCGGATCGGCAACGAATCTGGTGGCGGTGTCGCCGGGCCGCGAGGCGTATCCACGTGCGAGCTGAGGTCCCGCGAGGTACAGCTCGCCGTGCACCGAGGGTCCGACCAGTCGGAGTGTCGTGTTCCTCACCGTCGCCGCGGTCGTTCCCATGGGAGGACCGATCGGGACAGCACCGGATTCGGAGCCCGTCGAGCGGTGCCGAGCAACGGACAGTGTCGTCTCCGTGGGACCGTACTCGTTGGTCGGCCGCACGATCCCGAGCGCCGCGACCGAGGCCACCAGATCGGTCGGGAGTCGCTCACCTCCACTGACGAGCAGGCGAAGTGAACTGCACCTCCCCGGCGCGATCGCGTCGACGAAGAGACGCAGCACCGAGGGAACGAAGTGCATCACCGTGACCTGTCGTTCGTCCACGACGTCAGCGAGATACCGCATGTCGAGGTGGCCACCGGGTCGTGCGATCACCAGCCGGGCGCCGACCAGCAGCGGCCACCACAATTCCCTCACCGATGCGTCGAAGGTCATCGGCGTCTTGTGGAACACGACGTCGCTCGCGTCGAGCGAGTACTCGTTCTGACGCCATTCCATACTGGTCGACACAGCATCGTGAGGCACGACGACGCCTTTGGGACGACCGGTCGATCCCGAGGTGAACATGACGTAGGCGGGCGTCGAGGGGTGGATCTCGCGCTGGCGCCGCAGAACCTGAGCGAGCGCGGTGTCATCGTCCGTACCGGACATGGCATCGAGATCGAGACGGGTTCGCCCGTCCGCGACGGAATCCAGTCCGGACTCGTTCATCGATTCTCGGTCCGAGAGAAGGTAGCGCGCGCCACTGTCCAGCACCAGGACCTCGTTGCGGTCCACTGCGTGACTCGGGTCCACCGGAACGTACGCAGCACCGGCCGCCACCACGGCGTGGAACGCGACGAGCTGTCGTGCCGATCGTGGAAGGACGACCGCGACCGTCGATTCCGGGCCGACTCCCGCAGCCATCAGTTCGGACGCCACCGAGACGATCTCCTCGGAGAGCTGTCCGTAGGTCAGTGTGGTCTCGGAGGCGTCGCAGAAGACTGCGACGTCGTCAGGCGCGGCGAGCACGGTCCGACGGAACTGTTCGAACAGAGTCTCTGTACCGCCCGATCCTCGACGATCGAGCCCGCCGAACGCGGTGACCGTTCGGATGTCCTCCTCGGACGGAGCAATGAGGGAATCGATGCGGGCAGTGGGATCGCCGACCGCAGCGTCGAGGACGCTCGTGAACTCGTCCGCGATACGCCTGACCGTCTCCTCGTCGAACAGGTCGACGGCGTAGATGAACCGTGCGAGATATCCACCGATTCCGTCGGGATCGTCCGCCATGGTCAATTGCAGGTCGAACTTGGCAATGCCAGGGTCGATCTCGAGGCCCTCGACCGACAGCTCGGGGAGCGTCAGGCGCTCGTTCCTCAGGTTCTGGAACGCGAGCATGACCTGGAAGAGAGGGTGCCGTGACGTGGCCCTGGGCAGGTCCATCATCTCGACCACCTGCTCGAACGGGACGTCGGCATGAGCGAACGCACCGAGTGCACGCTCCTTCGCGTGACCGAGAACGTCCGCGAAGGTGGCCGACGGTGCCATCTCGGTTCGCAGAACGAGTGTGTTCACGAACATGCCGATCATCTGATCCAGCTCGGCGAGGCCTCGTCCCGCGTACGGAGTGCCGATCGCCACGTCGTTCTCCCCGGTGAGACGGTGGAGAGTCACAGCGAGGGCTGCGTGCACGACCATGAACGGGGTGGCATTGGCGGCCCGCGCCAGATCCCGCACTCGCGATCCCGTGCCGGCGTCCACTCGCACGTCCACGGTCGAGCCGCGGTTCGACGGTGTGGCAGTGCGAGGACGGTCGAAGGGCAATCCGATCTCGTCCACGAGGCCCTCGAGTACAGATGTCCAGTAGACACCCTGCGAGGCCAACAACGAGGACGGGTCGTCGGGCGCCCCCAACACAGCACGCTGCCACAGCGTGTAGTCGACGTACTGCACATCGAGCGGTTGCCACGTCGGACTGTTCCCCAGCGCTCTCGAGACGTAGGCGACAGCGATGTCACGAGCGAGCGGACCGGCACTGAATCCGTCCGCAGCGATGTGGTGCACCACGACCACCAGGACGTGCGACCTCGAGTCGACGGTGAGCACCGCCACCCGCAGCGGCGGAGCAGTCGTGACGTCGAAGGGTGTCGAGGCCATCGACGTGACCATTCGAACGACCGCACTCTCGGCGTCGTCCTCGGTCCGCAGGTCGACCTCCGTCACGTCGACGCCTCGACCTGCAGGCAGCACGACCTGTTCGGGCGCCCCACTGTCGGCGGGATACACGGTCCTGAGGCTCTCGTGTCGGTCGACGACGTCGTCGATGGCATCGCGAAGCGCGTCCACGTTCAGATCGCCTGTGAAGCGCACCGCGATCGGAATGTTGTACGAGGACGACTCCGGCTCCAGACGGTTGAGGAACCACATGCGCGACTGCGCGAGCGAGAGTGGCACGTGGGCAGGACGTTCGACGGGCACCAGCGGTGCACGGGTGTCCGACGTCGACGCCGACTCGGCGCGCGCCGCGAACGTCGCGACGTCGGCCGACTCGAACATCTCGCGGATGCCGATGCGGGTGTTCAGCCGGGCGTTGACCCGCGCCACCACCTGCGTCGCCGACAGCGAGTTGCCACCGAGCTCGAAGAAGTTGTCGTCCATGCCGACTCGCTCGACACCGAGCACCGCGGCGTACGCGGCGGCGACGATCTCCTCGACCGGGGTGGACGGCGCGCGGTACTCCCGCGCCACGTCCAGATCGATCGACGGCAACCGGCGACGGTCGAGCTTGCCGTTGACGCTCAGCGGCAACTCCTCGATCACCACGATGCGCGCGGGAACCATGTAACCCGGAACCGCTTCGGCCGCAGCAGATCGCACCGCGTCGACGTCGAGGGTGACGTCCTTCTCGGGCACCACGTAGCCCACCAGCAGCTCGCCGCCGGCGGTACGGGCGACGGTGGCGGCCGATGCGGCGACACCGTCGGCGGTGGTCAGCGCGGCCTCGACCTCGCCGAGTTCGATACGGAAACCGCGCACCTTGACCTGGTCGTCGGTGCGGGCGACGAACTCGAGAACCCGTGCGTCACCGCGGGTGACCCAGCGGACCGCGTCACCCGTGCGGTAGAGCCTGCCGGACCCGAACGGATCGGCGACGAAGCGCTCCGCCGTCAGGGTGGTGTTGCCGAAGTAGCCGAGCGCCAGCTGATCGCCCGCGAGGTAGAGCTCACCCGCGACACCGACGGGTACCGGCCGCAGTCGCGAATCGAGAACGTAGACCTGCACGTTCGCCTCGGGTCCACCGATGGACACCGGACCCGTCTCGTCGGACGCGATGTGGTGCACGGTGACCGAGACCGCAGCCTCCGTCGGTCCGTAGAGGTTCATTACCGGAGCGTCGGACAGTCGGCCGAACGCGGTGACCACATCGCGCGGCAGCGCCTCGCCGATGCACAGGACCGCTCGCAGTGACGCGACGTCCTCGGCCGTCGCCACCGAGGCGAACGCACCGAGGAGCGACGGCACGAAGTCGGCGACGGTGACGTTCTGCTCGCGCATCAGTCGCGCGAGTTCGGCGGGGTCCCGGTTCGCCTCGGGCGAACCGATCACCAACCGGGCGCCCGCGGTCAGCGGCCACCACAGCTCCCACACCGACAGGTCGAACGTGGACGGTGTCTTCTGCACCATCGCGTCGTCCGCCGTGAGTTCGAACTCGTTCTGGATCCACCAGAGCTGGTTCGCCACAGCGCGATGCGGCAGCGCGACGCCCTTGGGACGTCCGGTCGACCCCGAGGTGTAGATGACGTACACGGGGTCCTCGGCCGACAGCGGGCGGCTGCGCTCGTCGTCGGTGACGGGAGCGTCGGAGAAGTCCGAGAGCTCCGCCGTGAGCACGTCGATCGTCGGGACGTCCGAGGGCGCCGACAGAGCTCGACCGCCCAGCAGGATCAGCGACGGCCGGGCATCACCCAGCACGTACTCCGTGCGCTCGGCCGGGTGGTCGAGGTCGATCGGCAGGTACGCCGCACCGGCCTGGACCACCGCGTACATCGCGACCATCGAGTCGATCGACCGTGGCATCGCCACGGCGACGAGATCACCGGTGCGCACGCCGTCGGCGAGCAACCTGCGCGCCAGTCGTGCGACGCGAGAACCGAACTCGCCGTACGTGAGTGAGTCGTCACCTTCCGTCAGGGCGACGACGTCGGGACGCTCGGCGACTCGCTCGGCGAACATCCGCGCAACGGAGGTGGGCGCACCCGCGACACGAGTGTCGTTGGTGTCCACCAGGATCGACCGACGCTCGTCCGCGCTCAAGACGTCCGCGTTGTGCACCGGCGCGTCCGGACGCGCGATCAGCGCATCGACCACGCGGGAGAAACGCTCGGCGAACGACTCGGCCGTCGCGCGGTCGAACAGCGCCTCGGCGAAGGTGAGCACCGACTGCAGCGAGCCGTCCTCGGCTCCCTCACTGACGATGAGGTGCAGATCGAACTGCGAGACCGCGGCCTCGAGTCCGACGTCCCCGACGGTGAGGTCGGGGAGCTCGAACGTCACCGGCGCGAGGTTCTGGAACGAGAAGCCCACCTGGAAGATCGGGTGGTACGCGGTGGATCGACGCGGATCGACGGCCTCGACGAGCTGCTCGAAGGGCACGTCCGCATGACCGAACGCGGCCAGATCGACCGAGCGCGCGGCCGCGACCAGATCGGCGAACGACGCATCCGGGTCGACGTCGAGACGCAGTGCCAGCGTGTTGACGAACATGCCGACCATGTCGTCCAGTTCGCGCTCACCACGTCCGGCGATCGGGGTTCCGACGGCGATGTCGCGCGAGCCGGACAAGGCGCCGAGCAGCACGGACCACGCCGCGTGCACGGCCATGAACACCGTGCCCTGACGCGAGGCGGCGACGGCGCGCAGGCCGGCCGTCTGCTCGGGGGTCAGCGCGAACTGCACCGAGTGGCCGAGCATGGACTGCACCGCGGGTCGCGGCCTGTCGGTCGGCAGCTCGATCGGATCGTCCAGACCGGCGAGCTGCTGCTTCCAGTACGCGATCTGCTGGGCGGTCAACGATTCCGGGTCGCTCTCCGATCCCAGCACCTCGCGCTGCCACAGCGCGTAGTCGGCGTACTGCACGGGCAGGGGTGCCCACTCCGGGATCGCTCCGGCGACGCGCGCCGAGTAGGCGACCATGACGTCGCGTGCCAGCGGTCCGAGGGAGAATCCGTCCGCGGAGATGTGGTGCACGACGATGGACAGCACGTACTCCGCCGCGTCGCCTGCCGGGTCGACGACCTCGAGCAGCAGACCACGCACGGGCACGGCCGCCGTGACGTCGAACCCGGACGCGATGAACTCGAACAACGCGCCGGGCACACCGGCGGTCTCGACCGGACGTGGCGCCAGGTCGAGGGGAACGTCGTCCACACCCAGGATCACCTGGTAGGGACCCTCTTCCGACCCCGGGTACACCGTGCGCAGCGTCTCGTGCCGGGCGAGGACGTCGCGGACGGCCTCCTCCAGCGCGGCGACGTCGAGCGTGCCGGTGAGGCGCACCGCCAGCGGGATGTTGTACGCGGGCGAGCTGGTGTCGAACTGGTTGAGGAACCACATGCGGCGCTGTGCGAGCGACAGCGGCACCGGATCGGGCCGCTCGCCCGCGACGAGCGCGGGGCGACGACCGACTCCACCCGAGAGTGCGCGCGCCGCGAGTTCGCCCACGGTCGACGCGTCGAAGATGTCGCGCACGCCGATGTGGGTGTCCAGTGCCGCGTTGATACGCGCGACGGCCTGGGTGGCCACGAGCGAGTTGCCGCCGAGATCGAAGAAGCTGTCGTCGACACCGACCCGCTCCACGCCGAGAAGATCGGCGAACACCTCGGCGACGGCCTGGTCCTCGGGCGTCTCCGGGGCGCGGTACTCGGCCTGCTGCCGCACCAGGGTGGGCTCCGGCAACGCGGCACGGTCGAGCTTGCCGACCGGGTTCAGCGGCACGGAGGTGAGCGGCATGATCACCGCGGGCACCATGTGCGCGGGCAGGCTCTCCTTGACAGATGCGTGCACGGCCGCGACGTCCAGGGTCGCGCCCGCCTCGAGCAGGGACGCCGCCGGCAAGACGTAGGACACGAGATCGGTGACGCCACCGACGGATCGGTGGCCGACCGTCACGGCGAAGTCGACGTCCGGATGGGACGTGAGCGCGGCATCGATCTCGCCGAGCTCGATGCGCTGGCCACGGATCTTGACCTGGAAGTCGCTGCGGCCGATGTACTCGACGGTGCCGGCCTCGGTCCAGCGGACCACGTCGCCGGTGCGGTACAGACGGCTCCCCGCGGGACCGTACGGATCGGCGACGAAGCGCTCGGAGGTGAGCGTCGGGCGGCCGAAGTAGCCGCGCGCGACACCCGGACCTCCGGCGTAGAGCTCACCGGGAACGCCGACGGGCACGGGCCGCAGTCGGCCGTCCAGCACGTACTCGCGAGTGCCCTTGCTGGGACCGCCCACCGTGATCGGATCGCCTGCGGAGAGGGGCACCGACGCGTTGATCATGATCGTCGTCTCGGCGGGTCCGTACCCGTTGACGACGGTGCGGCCGGACGTCGCCCACGCCGCCATCAGATCCGGCGGAAGAGCCTCGCCGACGGGCATGACGGCGCGCACGGACGGCACCGCGTCCGGCTCGACGGTCGCCAGCGCGGACGGCGTGATCACCATGTGGGTGACACCCTCGTCGGTGACGAAGCGCGCCAGATCGGGTCCGCCGTAGAACCCGGCGGGCGCCGGTGCGAGCGGAACCGCGTTGCCGGCGGCCAGCAGGATCTCGAAGATCGACGCGTCGAAGCTCGTCGACGCCACGGCCAGAATGATCGACGCGTGATCGATCCCCAGCGAGTCCGTCTGTGCGGCCACCAGATTGGCGAGACCGGTGTGCGGGACGACGACACCCTTGGGGCGACCGGTCGATCCGGACGTGTAGATCATGTACGCCGCGTTGCTCATGCGTACGGTGCCGAGACGCTCACCGTCGGTGAGGCGCTCGGGCGAGCGGGAGTCGACGTCGGCCGCGAACTGCTCGTCGTCGAGGACGAGCCACCGCAGCCCGTCGACGTCGGCGGGGCGGTCGGCGACCGTCGTGATGCCGAGCGCCGCCGTCGAGTCGTGCACCATGTAGTCGATGCGCTCGGCAGGGTGTGCCGGGTCGACGGGCACCACGTAACCGCCCGCCTTGGCGACCGCCCAGACGCAGAGCACGAACTCGGGCGACCGCGGAACCGCCACGGCCACCACGACGTCCGGTCCGACACCCGCGTCGACGAGGACGCGCGCGAGGCGCGTGGCACGAGCGTCGAGCTCCTCGTACGTCCACTGCACCGATCCCTGGCGGACGGCGAGTCTGCTGGGAGCGTGATCCGCGGCGTCCTCGAGGATCCGGACGAGCGTGCGCTCGTCGACGTCGGCGGATCCGCGGCGCGACAGCAGGTCGGTGCGCTCGTCGGCGAGCAGCGTCTCGATGCGGCCGACGGGTGCACCCGGTGCCGTGGCGAACGCCGCGAACACGGCCTGCAGGCGACTGCCCAGTGCGGACACGTACTCGTCGGAGAACAGGTCGCGCAGGTAGCGCAGGGTCATGCGGATCTGCGTGTCCGCGAACGTGACCACGTTGATCGGGTAGTGCGTCGCGTCGAGCACCTGAGCGCCGGTGACGGCCATGCCGTCGATGGACGCGGCGGCCTTCAGGCCCTCCTCGTCCACCGGGTAGGACTCGAGAACGGTGATCGAGTCGAACACCGCGCCCGGGCCGACAGCGGTGGTGATGTCCGCCAGCCCCAGGTAGTGGTGGTCGAGCAACGCCGTCTGCTCCTCCTGCAACCGGAGCAGGAAGGACTCGATGCTGTCGGACTCGTCGATGCGCACGCGGACGGGCAGCGTGTTGATGAACAGGCCGACCATGGTCTCGACGCCCTCGAGGTCGGCGGGGCGACCGGAGACCGTTCCACCGAACGCGACGTCGTCGCGGCCCAGCTGGCGCGCGAGCACGAGGCCCCACGCCGCCTGCACGATCGTGCTGAGCGTGACACCGAGACGCGACCCCAGATCGGTCAGCTCGGACGTGACCTTCTCGTCCATGACGACCTCGACCCGACCCGTGTCGGTCGAGACCCCGGACGTGTCGGTGATGCCCGACAACAGTGTCGGCTCTTCCGCCCCGGCGAAAGCCGTGGTCCACGCCTTGACCGAGACGGCGCGGTCGCGGACCGACAGCCACTCCAGGAAGGAACGGTAGGACCGGACCTCGGGAAGCAGCGACGCATCTCCGCGCAGCGCGTACAGCGTGAGGAGATCCTTGAGCACCAGCGGCATCGACCATCCGTCGATGACGATGTGGTGCGCCATGAACGACAGCGTGACCGCGTCGTCGGCGGTGCGGATCATCCGGAAGCGCACCAGCGGCGCGCTGTCCATCGAGAACCGGCGGTCCCGCTCGGTCTCGAGCTCGACGCGCAGGTCGCCCTCGATGTCGTCGTGGCCGCGCAGGTCGACATCGACCCACGGAACCTCGGCGGAACTCGGAACCAGTTGCACCGCACGACCGTCCGCGGTGGTGCGGAACGATGTCCGCAGCCCGTCGTAGCGCGCGAGCAGCGCACCGGCCGCGGCGACGAACCGGTCCCGGTCGACGTCGCCGGTCAGGTCCATCACGACCTGCATGACGTAGACGTCGGGAGCGCCGGCCGGCTGCATCGACGAGTGGAACAGCAGACCCGCCTGCAGCGGAGCAAGGGACCAGACGTCCTCGAGATGAGACCCGGCATCGGACATCTCGTTCTCGAAGACCTCGATGTCCTTCTGCGACACCGGCACCAGCGGTACGTCCGACGGCGTGAGGCCGCCGGCATCGCCGCTCCCGACGTGCTGAGCGAGCGCCGTGAGCGCCTCGACCCAGTAGGTGCCGAGCGCGGACACGTCCTCCGACGACAGGATGCCGCGGGGGAAGGCGAACGTGGCACCGAGCTGCTCGTCCGCGAGGACTGCGTTGATGTCGAGCACGGCGATCGCCGGCATGTCGGCATCGAGAGGCACGTCCGCGAGGGTGGTGATGTCGGACGACGGGAGGAAGCCCAGACCCTCCGCACCCTCGGGCAGCTCGCCCGCGGACAGGCGGCCCAGGTAGTTGAAGCTGATCTGGCCGACGGATCGCGCGAGAACCGAGCGTCCCGTCTCGTCGAGGTAGCGCAGCATGCCGTAGCCCATACCGCGATCGGGCACCGCGAGCAGCTGTTCCTTGACGGCCTTGACAGCTCGGCCGGCCGCGGCGCCACCGGCGAACGCGTCGTCGAGGTCGACGTCGGTGAGGTCGAGCAGCACGGGGAAGATCGACGTGAACCAGCCGACGGTCCGCGACAGATCCGCGAGTCCGGCGTCGCCGAGCACGTCCTCCTCGCGGCCGTGGCCCTCGAGGCGCAGCAGCAACGACGACGTCTCGGTGCCGCGCTCACGGCGCCACTTCGCCACGGCCAGAGCCAGTGCGGACAACAGTCCGTCGTTCACGCCGCCCCGGAACACCTGCGGCAGAGCGGTGACGACGGCGGTCGTGACGTCCGCCGGGACGGTGACGCGCACCTTGTCGAGCGTGGCCTGCACGTCGACGGCGGGGTCGAGATCGCGGTCGCCGAGCAGCACGTCCTCGGACCGCACGACGGAACTCCAGAACGGCAGTTCCGAGCGACGGGACGGCGCCTGGTCCACGAGCGCGTGCGCCCAGGTACGCATCGACGTGCCCACCGGTTGCAGAGTCGGCTCGGTCCCGGAGGACACGCCGAACCACGCGGTGACCAGGTCCGGCACGATGATGCGCCACGAGACACCGTCGACGGCGAGGTGATGGCCGGCGACGACGAGGTGGCCGCCGGTCGACGGCCCCCGGTCCAGCCAGACGAACTGCACGAGACGACCCTCGGCCGTCGACAGGCGATCCAGCGCCGAGTCGAGTGCCGTGCGAGCCACCTTCTCGAGGTCGTCGCCCGTGACGTCGGCATCGACGTCGACTCGGGTGAGAAGCGACGCGGCGTCCACCGAACCCGGTGCCGCGGTGACGATCTCGAAGCCGTCGTCGAGCGACCCGGTGAGGCGCGCGCGGAACATGTCGTGACGGTCCACCACGGCCTGCAGTGTCGCGGTCATGCCGGGCTCGTCGATACCCGCCGGCAGGTCCAGTACGACGCTCTGCGAAAAGCGCTCGTAGGCGCCGCCGCGGCGGGTCATGAAGTGCTCCACCGGGGTCAGCGGACGCGATCCGACGCCGCCACCCTTGAGTTCGGGCAGCATGCGGACGGCGTTCTCCCCCGACGACACGACGGCCGCCAGCGCGGCGACGGTGCGACGCTCGAAGACGTCACGCGGGCTGAGGGACAGTCCGGCGGCGCGAGCACGCGACACCAGCTGGATGGAGACGATGGAGTCGCCGCCCAGGGCGAAGAAGTCGTCGTCGGCGCCCACGCGCTCGACCCCGAGAACATCGGAGAACACAGCAGCGAGGGCACGCTCGGTCTCGGTGCCGGGCTCGCGGTAGGTGTCGGTGTCGGTGCCGAACTCGGGCGTCGGCAGAGACCGTCGGTCGACCTTGCCGGTGGCGCCCAGGGGCACCTCGTCCATGAGGACCACGGCCGACGGAACCATGTGAGCCGGCAGCGATTCCGCAGCCCACTCGGTGACGTCCGATTCCCGCAGACGAGATCCGGGAGTGAGCGTGACGTACGTGACCAGCACCGTCGAGCCCGCTGCCGTGGTGAACGGGGTGGTCACCGCGAACTGCACCTCGGGATGGGAGGAGACGACGACATCGATCTCGCCGGGCTCGATGCGGAAGCCGCGAACTTTGATCTGCGAGTCACCTCGGCCGACGTACTCGAGTTCGAGCTCGTCCGTCCCCGGACGTCGCCACCAGCGCACGACATCGCCGGTCCGGTACATGCGGGTTCCGGGCTGACCGTACGGGTCGGCGACGAAGCGCTCGGACGAGAGTGCCCGGCGCTCGTGGTAGTGCTGCGCCACACCGGGTCCCGCGGTGTAGAGCTCACCCGGAACACCGACCGGAACGGGGCCCAGTCGACTGTCGAGCACCATGGCACGACCGCCGCGGATCGGGCCACCTATGGACACCGGGCCGTCCGGACTCAGCGGGCCGCCCAGGTGCGAGACGATCGTGGTCTCGGTGGGGCCGTACGCGTTCAACATCCGACGGCCCGGCGCGAACCGAGCCACGAGGTTCCGATCGAAGGATTCTCCACCCACCGCCACCGTCTGCAGCGACGGAAGGCCCTGGTGATCCATCGACGTCAACGCCGCCGGGGTGATGAACGCGTGCGTCACCTCGTGTCGGCGGATGAACTGTGCGAAGTCCTCTCCACCGTAGATCGACGTCGGTGCGACCACCATCGCCGCGGACGACGAGAACGACAACAGCACTTCCAGCAGGGAGGCGTCGAAGCTCGGAGAGGCGAAGTGCAGTACCCGAGAGTGCCGATCGACCCGATACGTCTCCGCCTGGGTGGCTGCGAGATTCGCCAGACCACGATGGGACACCGAGACGCCCTTGGGCAGACCGGTGGAACCGGAGGTGTAGATGATGTACGCGCGGTCGGCCGGCGTGACGGCCGTCCGGCGGTCGGCGTCGGTGATCGGATCCGCCGACGCGGCCGAGACCTGTGCCCGGATCTCGTCGGTATCGACGACGAGCCAGTCGATCTCGTCGGGCAGGGACGCCCGATGCACGCCGAGCGTCAGGCCGACACGGACGCCCGAGTCGGTCACCATGTGCTCGATGCGATCGGCCGGGTAGTTGGGGTCGATCGGGACGAAGGCCGCACCCGTACGGGTCACCGCCCACATCAACGCGACCGACTCCGCGGAGCGCGGGACGGACAGCGCCACGGCGGATCCGGCTCCGATGCCCCGGTCGATGAGCACGCGGGCGAGTCGAGCCGAGAACTTGCCGAGTTCGCGGTAGGACACCGACGTCCCGTCGAACAGGACCGCGGAGTCGAAGACCAGTGCCGGGCCGTCGGGGTTGCTCTCGACGGCATCGACGAGGAGGTCGCCGAGCGTCCGCTCCGCCACCGCGTCGTCCCCGGTGACGGGCGCCAACGCCGCCGCCTCTGCGGAGTCGAGCAGTGGGATGTCGCCGACGGCGCGGTCGGGCGTCTCGATCGCCGCGGCCAGCACGCGCTCGAAGCGCTCGCAGAACAGCGTGACGGTCTCCGCATCGAACAGGTCGGTGGAGTACGTCACCTCCATCGTCATTCCCGCCGATTGCCCGTCACCCGACCGGCCTCCGGCCTGCCCGCCGTCCTCCACCGTTTCCGTGATCTCGATGGACAGGTCGAACTTCGCGGAGTGGATGCCGGCGTCGTACCGGGCGACCTCGAGGCCGCCGAGTTCGAACGTCGTGCGCTCGAGGTTCTGGAACGCCAGCGCCACCTGGAAGAGCGGGTTGTGCGATGTCGAGCGCTCCGGAGCGAGGACCTCGACGAGCCGCTCGAAGGGGATGTCCGCGTTACCGAAGGCGCCGAGGTCCACGGTCTTCGTCTCGGCCAGCAGCTCGGTGAACGTGGCGTGCGGCGAGACCTGCGTGCGCAGCACGAGCGTGTTGACGAACATGCCGACGAGGTCGTCGAGCGCTTCCTCGCCGCGACCGGCGATGGGGGCACCGACGGCGATGTCGGTGGTGTTCGACAGTCGGGCGAGTACGACGGCGAGCGCACTGTGCACGACCATGAAGAGGCTCGCGTCGTGGGCGCGTGCGAAGTCTGCCGCGCGAGTGTGGATCTCGGCATCGATCGTGTGGTGGACCGCGGACCCGGCCCCGGTGGACACCGCGGGACGCGGGCGGTCCGACGGGAGCGTGAGCACCTCCGGCAGATCGTCGAGCTGCGTCACCCAGTACGACTCCTGCTGCGACGCCAGTGATTCCGGGTCGGACTCGGAGCCCAGCATCTCGCGCTGCCACAGGGAGAAATCCGCGTACTGCACGGTCAGCGGACGCAGCGGGCCGTTCTCGGACCACGCCGGCGTGCCGGCCTGACGTGCCGCGTAGGCGGTCATGACGTCGCGGGCGAGCGGGCCCATCGAGAATCCGTCGGCACTGACGTGGTGCACGACGAACGCCAGCACGGCCTCGGTGTCCGACGTCCGCAGCAGTGCGCCGCGCAGCGGCACCTCCGCGGTGACGTCGAAGCCGGAGGTCACCATGTCGAGGACGCGCGCCTGCACGTCGTCCGCGGCGACCTCGGTCACGGCGAATTGTCCGGCGACCCGGTCGGCGGGCAGGATCACCTGGTACGGCGTGCCGTCCACCTGCGGGTAGAGCGTACGCAGAGACTCGTGGCGCTCGAGCACGTCGCCGACGGCCGCGCGCAGCACGTCCACGTCGAGCGCACCGCGCAGCGTGATGACGAGCGGGATGTTGTAGGCCGCCGACTCGGTGTCGAACTGGTTGACGAACCACATGCGGGACTGCGCGAGCGACAGCGGAATTCGCTCCGGG
The DNA here is from genome assembly GCF_036163995.1 of Rhodococcus sp. NBC_00294. Taxonomy (NCBI): domain Bacteria; kingdom Bacillati; phylum Actinomycetota; class Actinomycetes; order Mycobacteriales; family Nocardiaceae; genus Rhodococcus; species Rhodococcus sp. NBC_00294. Next base: position 1,657,392 of record NZ_CP108043.1, on the reverse strand, counting down.
CGCTCCCTCGGCGCCAGCACGGGCCGGGTACGGCCGGTGTGTGCCGCGGCGTCGATCCGGGCGGCGAGCGCGGCCACCGTGGGCTTCTCGAACAGATCGCGGACGCCGATGGAGCTGGACAGCGCCTCGTTGACCCGCGCGACGGCGCGCATGCCGACCAGCGAGTTGCCGCCGAGCTCGAAGAACGAGTCGTCGATGCCGACGCGCGGGGCATCGAGCAGTGCGGAGAAGACGTCCGCGACGACCTTCTCGGACACCGTCTCCGGAGCCCGGTACTCCCGCGGTCCGGACACGTCCACGGGCTCGGGCAGAGCGCGGCGGTCGAGCTTGCCGCTGGGGCTGAGCGGGATCTCGTCGAGCACCGTCAGGTGTGACGGCACCATGTACGCGGGGACGCGCTCGGCGACCAGGTCGAGGACATTCGCCAGTTCCGGTGCGCGCCCGGCCTCCGGCACGATGTACGCCACCAGAGCTTCGCCGGTGCGCTCGTCGGAGTGCACGATGGCCACGGCGCGGGCCACGTCCGGGTGCGCGGTGAGAGCGGACTCGATCTCGCCGAGCTCGATGCGCAGACCACGGAGCTTGACCTGGAAGTCGGTGCGGCCGAGGAACTCCAACTCACCGGACGCGGTGACCGAGACGAGGTCGCCGGTTCGGTACATTCGCTCACCGGTCGTGCGGGGATCGGCGACGAAGCGATCGGCGGTGAGGTCGGGCCGACCGAAGTACCCACGAGCCAGCTGCGCGCCCGTGAGATAGAGCTCTCCCGGGACACCGACCGGAACGTCGTGCAGACGCGAGTCCAGCACGCGCGCACCGGTGTTACGGATCGGGCGACCGATGGGCACGGTACGGACGTCGGCGTCGGTGGTCCGGTGCAGCGTGGACGTGACCGTCGCCTCGGTGGGGCCGTACGTGTTGTCGAGCTCGGCGGCCGACGAGGCCGCGAACCGACGCACCAGATCGGCGGACAACGCCTCGCCGCCCACCGACAGGTAGCGCAGCGATCCCGGCAGGGCCAGACCGGCATCGGACATGAAGAGCTCGAGCATGGACGGTACGAACTCGAGGATCGCGATGCCGTGCGAGCGCGCCTGGTCGAGCAGGTACTGCACGTCGAGGTGACCGTCCGGACGCGCGACGACGAGGGTGGCTCCGAGCTGCAAGGGCAGGAAGAGTTCCCACACCGACGCGTCGAACGTCACCGGCGTCTTCTGCAGCATCGTGTCGCCGACCGTGAGGTCGTACGTCTCGTGCATCCAGAGCATCTGGTTCAGGACGGAGCGGTGCGAGACCGCCACACCCTTGGGGCGGCCGGTCGAGCCCGATGTGTAAATGATGTAGGCGATGTTGGACGGCACGAGCGTGCCCGTCCGCTCCGCGTCCGTCAGCGGCTCCGCGGACACGTCGGCGAGATCGACCGCGTCGACGTCGATCACGTTGTGGTGCTCGGGCAGGTCGCGGTGATCGCGCGTGGTGGTCAGCACGACGACGGGTGCGGCGCTGGACAGGACGTACTCGGTGCGCTCGTGCGGGTGGTCCGGATCCACCGGCACGTAGGCGCCACCGGCCTCGAGCACCGCGTAGATCCCGATCATCATCTCGAGCGAGCGGCGCATGCCGACGGCCACGCGGGCGTCGGGACCGACCCCCAGTGCGACGAGGTGCCGTGCCAACCGGTTCACCCGCGTGGAGAACTCGGCATACGTGAGAGAGGTCCCCTCGTACACGAGCGCGGTCCGACTCGGATCCTGTGCGGCGCCGCGGCGGAACGCGTCGACGAGGGGCTCGGCGGGCAGCGGAGCGTCGATGCCGCGCAGCGCGGCGAGCTGCGTCTGCTCGCCGGAGGTGGTCAGCGGGAGATCGCCGACGGCGGTGGAGGAATCGGCCACGACGGCGGCGAGGATGCCGACGTAGCGTTCCGCGATGGTGCGTGCGGTGGGTTCGTCGAACAGATCCGTGGCGTACAGCAGCGATCCGTCGATGGGACCGGGCGACCCGTCGGGGTTCACCTGCTCCATGAGCGTCAGCGTCAGGTCGAGCTTCGCGACCGGCACGTCCGAGTCGAGGAGACCGATGGTGACGTCGGGCAGCTCGATCTCGGTGCGTTCGAAGTTCTGCAGCATGAGCAGTACCTGGAACAGCGGCGCGTAGGCGAGCGAGCGCTGGGGTCGCAGGATCTCGACCAGCCGGTCCAGCGGCAGGTCCGAGTTGCCCAGTGCATCGAGGTCCGCGGTGCGGGTGCGGAGCAGGAAGTCCTCGAACGACTCCCCCGGCTCCAGATGCGATCGCAGGACCAGCGTGTTGCCGAACATGCCGACGAGCGGATCGAGCGCCTGCTCGCCGCGGCCCGCGATCTGCGTGCCGACGGACACGTCGTCGGTGGCGGCCATGCGCGAGAGCAGCACGGCCAGAGCGGCGTGCACCACCATGAACAGCGTCGAGTTGGTGCGTCGCGCGAGGTCGTTCAGACCCTCGACGACGTCCGTCTCGAGTCGGAACGGCACCGTCGCACCGCGGGACGACGGCTGCGCCGGTCGCGGCCGGTCGGTGGGGAGTTCGATGACCTCGGGAGTGCCGGCGAGGGCGCGCGTCCAGAAGTCGATCTGCTTGGCGCTCAACGACTCGGGGTCGCTCTCGTCGCCGAGGAGCTCGCGGTGCCACATCGCGTAGTCCGCGTACTGCACCTCGAGCTCGGGCAGCTCGGGAGCCGCACCGGCGCTGCGCGCCACGTAGGCCGTGGTGAGATCGCGTACCAGCGGGGCGAGCGATCCACCGTCACTGGCGATGTGGTGCATGACCACGGCGAGGACGTAGTCCTGGTCCGCGATCTGGAAGAGCTTGGCACGGAAGGGCACCGAGGACGACACGTCGAAGCCGTCGAGCACCACCGGGGTCAGTCGCTCGTACACCGAGCTCTCGTCGATCCGCTCCGGATCGAGCACCACCGACACCGACGACGCGGGCTCGATGCGCTGCACCGGACCACTGTCGGTCTGCGGGTAGACGGTGCGCAGCGTCTCGTGCCGCGTGATGAGATCCTCGAACGCGTGGCCGAGCGCCTCGACATCCAGCGCACCCGTCATCCGCAGCACGACAGGCTGGTTGTACGCGGGCGACGCCACGTCGTACTGGTTGGTGAGCCACATCCGCTGCTGGGCGTAGGACAGCGGCAGGTCACCCGAGCGATCACGACGCACGAGCGGCGGCCGCTCCGGGGCACCGAGCGAGAGATCGACCCGCGCAGCGAGATCCGCGACGGAGGTCGCCTCGAACACGTCCCGCACCGCGATGCGGGACTGCGCCGCCTGGTTGATCCGGGCGACCACCTGGGTCGCGAGCAGCGAGTTGCCACCGAGTTCGAAGAAGGTGTCGTCCAGACCCACGCGCTCGGCCGACAACAGGTCCGCCAGCACCTCGGACACCGTGATCTCGGTCCGCGTCTCGGGAGCCCGGTACTCCTTCGTCGACGTGCCGATGGTCGGCTGCGGCAGCGCCGCGCGATCGAGCTTGCCGACGGGTGTGAGGGGCACGGCGTCGATGACGATGATCTCGGACGGCACCATGTACGCGGTGAGGCTGCGGCCGACGAAGGCCGTGACGTCGTCGACGTCGATCTCGTGGCCCGGCTCGGGCTGCACGTAGGCCACGAGCACCGTCGAGCCGTCGGGCAGCTGATGTCCGGCCGCCGCGGCGAAGCGGACGTCCGGGTGCGCGGTCAGGGCGGCGTCGATCTCGCCGAGTTCGATGCGGAACCCACGGACCTTCACCTGGAAGTCGGAGCGACCCAGGTAGTCGACCGCGCCGCCGCTGCGCACGCGGGCGAGGTCGCCCGTGCGGTACACGCGCGAGCCGGGTTCACCGAAGGGGTCCGCGACGAAACGCTCCGCCGTGAGCGACGGCCGACCGTGATACCCGCGGGCCAGACCGGGACCCGCCGCGTACAGCTCACCGGCGACACCGGCCGGGACGTCGCGCAGGCGGCCGTCGAGCACGGGCGTGCGGAAGTCGCGGATCGCGCCGCCGATGGAGACGGGCGCGTCCGGGAACAGCTCCGCGCAGTTGGTCATGATGGTGGCTTCGGTCGGACCGAAGCCGTTGAACATGCGGCGGGTGTCGGTCACGAAGCGCGACACCAGTTCCGGCGGGCACGCCTCACCGGCGGTGACCACGACCCGCAGATCGGGCAACTCCGACGGCGTGACCGAGGCCAGCACGGACGGGGTGATGACAGCATGGGTCACCCGCTGCTCGCGCAGCAGAGCCGTCAGATCGTCGCCGCCGAAGACGTCGGGCGGCGAGACGACCATCGTCGCTCCGGACCCCACGGCCATGAGCAGTTCGAAGACCGAGGCGTCGAAGCTCGGGGACGCGACGGCGAGGGTGCGGGCGGACGCGTCGATACCGAAGCGCTCACGCTGCTCGGCGACCAGGCTCGAGAGGCCGGCGTGCGTCACCTCGACGCCCTTGGGTCGACCCGTCGATCCGGACGTGTAGATCATGTAGGCCGTGTTCGCGGGGCCGAGCACCCGCACGCGATCGGCGTAGGTGACCGGCTCGGCGGACCGTGTGTCGACGGCGGCGTCCAGGTCGGCGTCGCCCAGGACGAGCCAGCTGGGGCCCACTCCCTCGGGCAGGGTCTCGCGGTGCTCCGAGGTGGTGATCCCGAGAGTGGCCCCCGAATCGGTGAGCATGTACTCGATGCGGTCCGCGGGGTACTTCGGATCGACCGGCACGTATGCCGCCCCGGTCTTGGCGACCGCCCAGATCGACAGGATCGACGCGGCGGACCGCGTGACGGCCAGCGCCACCACGTCCTCGGCACCGATGCCGCGCGCGATCAGCTCACGCGCCAGCTTCGACGACGCCGCGTCGAGCTCGCGGTAGGTCCACTCGGTGGTCGCGCCGGACTCGTCGCGGAACACGAGGGCCACACCGTCGGCGTTCGCCTCCACGGCGGCCGCGAGGATCTGGGGCAGGGTGGCCGCGCGGGGACGCTGTCGGCGACGCGGGCGTTCCCTGGTCGGACGCTCGCGGCGGGGTGCCCCCGCGCGTCCCGGACGTTCCGCCCGCGACCGGTCCTGGTTCGAGGTCTCGTCGGGAGTGCCATCCGTCATCGTCGTGCTCCTCGTGAATCGATACCGAGCCTCGCCCGTGGTTGCCCACCGACGATCCCGCTGCGTACTCGCGACACTCCCCGCGGATGCGCGCACGCGTGCTTCATGGGGCAACGCCCCATCTGATCCACCCTATCGAGCAGGGCGGCGCGCGCGTCGCTCACCCGGGTGGTGTGAACGGCGCCCGTCACCGTGGTGTGGACGGATCCCGTCATGAGCTCCGCATGGCGAGCCCGATACCCGTCGAGGTCAACGGCACGACGTCGATCTCGGTGCCGTCGGCGAAGCCGTCACACGACTCGCTGTCGCCCCGGCCCGCGTCGGTGACCACCACGGCAAGATCCTCGAACTCCCCGGCGTCCACCGCCGACAGGTCCGACGGGGTGGCGAACAGGTGCGTCACCCACTGATCGAGCAGCACGTCCGTCAGCGACTCCGCCGCACCGTCCTGCACCAGCACAGCGGCGCCCGCGACACCGGCGACCAGCGCCCGCAGCGCCTGCGACACGGTCGAGACCGCCGCCGTCGCGAACAACCGGGACTCGTAGTCCACGGCGAGTCGATCGAGTTCGGCGGACACGATGCCGGAGAGCTGGTCGAACGTGAGCACGCCGACCGAGCCCGTCCCGGTCGGCAGGACCAGCGCCGGGTCGGCTCCGTTCTGCGGGCGTGCCCGATCCGCGTATGTGACGGGACGCGCGGAGAACTGCGCGACGTCGTCGACGGCGTCGTCCACCGACAGGATCAGCGGCGCCCGACTCCCGTTGCGGGATGCGCCGGACAGCACGATCACGTCGGGTGCGACTCGGCCGATGTCCAACGCCGCGCCTGCCTTGAGGATCCCCCACCACAGGGCCAGGGTGTCCGTGTCGAGGCCGGAGTCGCCGGACCGGACCGCGACCGTCGACCCGGCACCGACTCCTGCCCCCGCGAGCCAGCGCGCCAGGCGGTTGGAACGAGCGTCGAGGTCGGCGTAGCTGACCTCGTTCTCGCCGATCACGACGGCGGGGGCGTCCGGATCCGATTCCACGGCCGACGCGAACGACGCGACCACCGACGGCCCGGAGTACACCGCGGGAGCCGTGGTCTCCACCTCGGCCGCCGCGGTGACCACCTCGGCGAGCGGCAGATCGGCGACGATGCGCGTGGGTTCGGTGACCCCGGCCCGCAGCACCGACGCCAGATGCCGGCCGAAGGTCTCCACCGTCTCCTCGTCGAACAGCTCGGTCGAGTACGTGAACATCATCGTCATGTCGCCGCCCGGCTTCCGCGAGCCGTCGTCGTCGACCGTGAGCAACAGATCGAAGTTGGCGGGCTCGAACGGATTCTCCAGCTCGGACACGGTGATCTCGGGCAGCTCCACCCGGGCCGGCGTGATGTTGCGGAACGCCAGTGCGGTCTGGAAGAGCGGCGGCACCGATCCCGTGCGCTGCGGCGCGACGGCGTCGACGACGGTCTCGAACGGCACCTCCGAGTGCGCGAACGCGTCGACGTCCACGCGACGGGCTGCGGCCACCAGTTCGGCGAAACTCAGATCCTCGTCGACCCGCAGACGCAGGGCCACCGTGTTGACGAGCATGCCGACCAGGTTGTCGAGCGCCGGATCTCCGCGGCCCGCCAGAGCGGTGCCGATCGCGATGTCCGTCGATCCGGACAGGCGGGAGAGGACGACGGCGAGTGCCGCGTGCACCACCATGAATCGCGTCGCGTTGTGGTCGCGCGCCAGTGCCTCCACCCGGTCCGCCGCGAACCCGTCCACGGCGAAGTGGACGGACGCACCCTCGCGGGTGGGCGACGCCGGCCGCTCCCGGTCACGCGGCAGATCCAGCTCCGGGGGCAGGCCGTCGAGAGCCTGCTTCCAGTAGGCGATCTGTGCGGACGCGACCGACTCGGCGTCGCGGGGCGAGCCGATGACGTCGCGCTGCCACACCGCGTAGTCCGCGTACTGGACGGGGAGCGGAGCCCACGCGGGGTCGGCGCCCTCGGTGCGTGCGAGGTAGGCGGTGACGAGGTCGCGGGTCAGCGCCACGCGGCTCACGCCGTCCGCGGCGATGTGGTGCACGACGATCGCGAGCACGGCCTTGGTGGAGACTTCCGGATCTCGGAACACCGCGAGCCGCAGCGGGACCGCCGTGGTGACGTCGAAGCCGCGCGTCGCGAGGGCGACGAACTCGTCGATCCACCGCGCGGACGGAACATCCTGGACGGCGAGCTCGACGCCCGCCTCGTCGACCGTCAGGATCTCCTGCCGCGGTACGCCGTCCGTCTGCGGGTACACGGTGCGGAGGATCTCGTGTCTCGTGACGAGGTCACGAACAGCACGACGCAGTGCCATGAGATCGAGACGGCCTTCGAGCCGGATACCCAACGGCAGGTTGTACATCGGCGACGACGGGTCGAGCCGGTTGCTCAGCCACATGCGCTGCTGTGCGAGTGCCAGCGGAATCACATCGGGACGGGGACCCGCGACGAGCGCGGGTCGATCGGACGCACCGAGCTCGGCGACGACCGCCGCGAGACGCGAGACGGTGGTCGCATCGAACACGGCGCGGACCGGAACGTGCACGCCCAGTTCGGTACCGATGCGGGACGCGACCTGGGTCGCGACGAGCGAGTTGCCGCCGAGTCCGAAGAAATCGTCGTCCAGGCCGACGGGTGTGACGTCGAGGATGTCCTCGAAGACACCCGCGATCGCCTTCTCCACCCGCGTCTCGGGTGCGCGGTACGTGCGATCGGAGTCCTCGGTGACCTCGGGCAGTGCCTTGCGGTCGAGCTTGCCGTTCACGGTCAGCGGCAGACGGTCCAGCTCGACGATGCGCGCGGGAACCATGTACGCCGGCAACAGCGAGGCGACGTGTTCGGTGACTGCCGCCGCGTCGACCGTGGAGCCCGATTCGGGCACCACGAACGCGACCAGGACGTCGCCGGCCGGGCGCCGCACCACCGACGCGGCGGCGCCCGCGACACCGGGCGTGGACGCCACGACGGTCTCGATCTCGCCCAGTTCGACGCGGAATCCGCGGATCTGCACCTGGGCGTCCGCACGTGCGAGGTACTCCAGCGCGCCGTCGCGGTTCCACCGCACGACGTCGCCGGAGCGGTACATCCGCTGACCGGCCAGGTACGGGTTGGCCACGAAACGCGTCGCGTTCAGGTCGGGGCGACCGACGTAGCCCTGCGCCAACTGATCACCCAGGACGTAGAGCTCACCTGGAACCCCGACGGGTACGGGCCGCAGGGCGTCGTCGAGCACAATGCCGCCGAGACCCGGGACGGGAACGCCGATGACGCTGCCCTGGGCCGCGGCCGCGAATGCCGCCGTCAACTCCTGGTAGGTGACGTGCACCGTCGTCTCGGTGATGCCGTACATGTTCACGAGCCGGGGACTGTCGTCCGCGTGCCGCGCGTACCAGCGCTGCAGCTGCGACAGATCCAGCGCCTCACCGCCGAAGACGACGTGGCGCAGGGACAGCTCGGTGCCCGCACGGTCGCGCTCGGCCTCGGCGAGTTGATAGAACGCCGACGGTGTCTGGTTGAGCACCGTCACGCCCCGGTCGGCGAGCATGTCGAGGAAGTCGCCCGGCGAGCGAGCGGTCCAGTGGTCCACCACGACGACGCTGCCGCCCGTGGTGAGCGCGCCCCACAACTCCCACACCGAGAAGTCGAAGGCGTAGGAGTGGAACATCGTCCAGACGTCGTCGGGTCCGAAGCCGAAGTACTGCTCGGTGTTCGTCAGCAACGTCACCACGTTGGTGTGCGGGATCGCCACACCCTTGGGGTTACCGGTGGATCCGGAGGTGTAGATGATGTACGCGACGTCGTCCGGCCGCGCCACGGGCAGCAGCGCGGTGGACCCCGACTCCGAATCCGATTCCGCCGCTACGACATCGGTGTCCACGACGACGGTCAGGCCGTCGCGCCGCACCTGGTCCTCGAGCCGAGCGGAGACCACGGCGAAGCGCGCACCGGAGTCGGCCACGACGTAGTCGACCCGGTCGCCCGGATACTCGGGGTCGATCGGCACGTAGGTCGCGCCTGCCCTCATGACGGAGAACAGCACGGCGACCAGATCCACCGACCGGTCGCACACCACCGCGACCCGATCGCCGGACCGCACCCCCAGCGCGTACAGCCTCGCTGCAGCGGCGCGCGAACGAGAGTCCAACTCGCCGTACGTGATCGACACCTCGCCGAACCGCACTGCACTCGCTTCGGGGTGGCTCGCCGCGTGATCGAGCACCCGCGAGACGATGGTGTCGTCGCCCACGGGACGGCCCTCGGACACTCGCTGGATCGACCTCTCGGCGACCACGCGGTCACTGGCGTCGAGCACGTCGATGTCGGCGACAGACACACTGGGATCGTCGACGATCGTGGTCAGCACCTGCACGAACCGGCGTGTGACGGCCTCGATGGTCGAGGCGTCGAACAGTGTCGACGCGTACGAGAACGTGGCCGGCATACCGGCAGGACGGCCCGCGTCGTCGGTGCGGTCGGTCATGGTCAGCTGCAGATCGAATTTGACCACCTGCAGATCGAGATCGACCGTGGACAGGCGCAGTCCGGTGAGTTCCACCGTCGAGTGACCCATGTTCTCGAACGCCAGCATCACCTGGAAGATCGGGTGACGCGACTCCGACCGCGCCGGGGACAGCACCTCCACGAGGCGCTCGAACGGCACGTCGCTGTTGGCGAACGCCTGCAGGTCACGCTCGCGGACGTGGTCCAGCAGCGCGTCGAACGGCTGGCGGCTGCCCACGGTGGTGCGCAGCGCCAACGTGTTGACGAACATGCCGACGAGGTCGTCGATCGCCGCGTCGCCGCGTCCCGCGACCGGGGTGCCGATGACGATGTCGTCGGTCGAGCTGATCTTGGCGAGCGTCACGGCCAGCGCCGCGTGCACCACCATGAAGAGCGTGGTGCGATGGCGGCCGGCCAGGTCGATCATCTTCGCGTGGAGCTCGGCGTCGATCTCGAACGCGTGCGCTCCTCCGCTGAGCGACGACCGGGACGGACGAGCCCGGTCGATCGGGAGCGGCAGCAGATCCGGTGCGTCGCGCAGGGTCTCGACCCAGTAGCGCTCCTGCTGCGCGATGAGCGACGTGGGATCGTCCTCGGACCCCAGCACCTCCCGCTGCCACAACGTGTAGTCGACGTACTGCACGGGCAGCGGGGTCCACGTGGGCGCATAGAACGCGATGCGGGCGCTGTAGGCCGCCATCAGGTCGCGCGCGAGGGGCGTCAGAGACGCACCGTCTGCGGAGATGTGGTGCACCACGATCGCGAGCACGTGATCGGTCTCGCTGATCTGGAACAAACGACCGACCAGCGGGACGTGCTCCGTGACCTGGAAGGTGGTCATCGCGAAGGAGATCAGCACGCCGTGCAGGTCGTCCGCGTCGACCGGTACGGGTGTCAGATCCGGTACCACGGCCTCGGGCTCGTGGGTGACCTGGACCGGTCCGTTCTCGGTGTCCGGGTAGGACGTCCGGAGCGCTTCGTGACGGTCGACCACGTCCATGATCGCGACCTGCAGCGCGGCGATGTCGAGATCGCCCTCCAGACGCAGGGCCAGCGGGATGTTGTAGGCGACGGACGACGGGTCGAACTGATTGAGGAACCACATACGCCGCTGTGCGAGCGACAAGGGCACAGGACCGGTCCGTTCACGGCGCACGAGCGGCATGCGGGTCTCGCCGCGCGCACCCTGCTGCAACCGGGACGCGAGCGACTCGACGGTGGGCGCTTCGAAGAGGGTGCGCACCGAGACCTGGGTTCCCAGAGCTGCGCCGAGGCGGGAGACGGCGCGCGTCGCGATGAGCGAGTTGCCGCCGAGAGCGAAGAAGTCGTCGTCGAGTCCGACCCGCTCGACGCCCATCAACTGCGTGAACACTGTCGCGACGATCTCCTCCACGACAGTCGTCGGCGCGCGAAATTCGCGTGTCGCCAGCACCGGCTCGGGCAGACGGCGGTGATCGATCTTGCCGTTGACGGTGACCGGCAGATGATCGAGCACCACCACCGCGGCGGGGATCATGTGCGACGGTAGATGCTGCGCGGCGTGGCGGAGCAGTTCCGAGTGCTCGAGCGTGATGTCCGGGCGCAGCACGATGTACGCCGCGAGCACCGTGGCCCCGGACGACTGCTTGTGCGCCACGGTGACGGCGGTACGGACACTGGGATGCTCCGCGAGCACCGCGTCGATCTCGCCCAGTTCGATGCGGAAGCCGCGAATCTTCACCTGCGAGTCGGCGCGACCGACGTAGATCAGGTCCCGATCCTCGGTCCACCGGACCAGGTCGCCCGTGCGGTACATGCGCCCGCCCGACTCGGCCCACGGCCCGGCCACGAAGCGCGTGGCGGTGAGGGCGAATCGGTTGGCGTAGCCGCGGGCGAGATCCACGCCGGCGAGATACAGTTCGCCCACCACACCCACGGGTACTGGCCGAAGTCGGTTGTCCAACACCACCTGTCGCGTTCCACGGATAGGGGAACCGATGGTCACGGGCGCACCGGGCTCCAGTGGGTCAGAGATCGACCCGATCATGGTGGTCTCGGTGGGGCCGTAGGCGTTCCGCAGCGCGGTGCGGGAAGCCCAGCGTGCCGCCACCTCGGACGGCAGTGCCTCACCGGCGCTGATGATGGACTCGATCTGCTCCAGCCCCTCCGGCTCGAGTGATCCCAGTGCCGCAGGCGTGATCACGACGTGCGTGACTCTCTTCTCGCGGATGTAGTCCGCCAGGTCCTCGCCGCCGAACACTCCCGACGGAGCCAACGCCAGCGTCGTGCCGGCGGACAGAGCCATCAACTGCTCGAAGATCGACGCATCGAAGCTCGGGGAGGCGACACCGAGGACGACGGACTTCGTCGACACACCGTACGTCACCGTCATCTCGCCGATGATGTTCGACAGACCGTCGTGACCGACCGTCACGCCCTTCGGCAGACCGGTGGAACCCGAGGTGTAGATCATCCATGCTGCCGTGAACGATCGCACCGGCGCCGTGCGGTCGGCGTCGGTCAGCCGTGCGGGCGAGCAGACGGCCAGATCGTCGCCGAACTCCGGATCGTCCACGACGAGCCACTCGATCGTGTCCGGGAGGTCCTTCACGTGTCTGCGTGTGGTCAGCCCGATCCGTGCGCCGGAATCACCCAACATGTGCGCGATGCGTTCGACGGGATAGGCCGGGTCGATCGGGAGGAACGCGCCACCGGATGCCACGATCGACCACGTCGCGTGGATCATCTCGACCGATCGACCGAGTGCGACCGCGACGACGCTCTCCGGTCCGACGCCCCGCGAGATCAGCAACCGGGCCAGGCGGTTGGAGCGCGCGTCGAGTTCGGCGTACGTGACCGATTCCGACCCGCACGTGACGGCCACCGTGTCGGGGGCGGCGTCGACGGCGCGGGCGATGATGGCGCCGAAGGTGACCTGCGGGAAGCTTTCGCCGCCCAGCGCGGGAACGAAACGCTGCCGCTCGTCGTCGGTCAGCACCTCGAGTGATCCGAGCGGAGCATCGGGTTCGGCACCGATCAGGGCGTCGAGGAAGCGCACGAAGCGGGCACGATGCGCGTTCAGCTGGTCCTGCGTGTACCGCAGCGGGTTCGCCTCGAAGTCGATCCGCAGCTCCCGACTGTCCGCGCCGGGATAGATGTTCAGCGCCAGATCCTCCACCGGACCGGTGGTCAGCACGTTGTACGAACCGTTGACGGCGCCGAGCCGCAATTCGTCGTGGAACAGCATGATGTTGATCGACGGACCGAACAGTCCACGCTGGGTGGCCGACTCACCGCTGTCTCGGCGGATGTCCTCGTGGCGGTATCGCTGACGACGCAGGGCGCCGGTGAGTTCGAGTTGCGCCTGGGATGCGGACTCGGCGACCGTGCAGCTCGGCGGCAGTGCCAGACGCAGCGGCACGACGTTGGAGACCATGCCACCCGACCGGCGCATGACCGCGGTCGTGCGCGCTGACACCGGGAGGCTCAGGACCGTGTCCTCGGCTCCGGTCATGCGGGAGACGAACGCTGCGAAGGCAGCGACGACGAAGGGAGCCGAGGCGGTCCCGAGCGAGGTCACGCGCGCGTCGAGCCGTTCGGCCAGATCGGTGGACACGAAACCACCGGCGATCAACGCGGGCGACGTCGGCGGCGCTGTGACGGATGACAGCGACGGCGGGTCCGGGAGGCTGCGTACCTTCTCGGCCCAATACGCGGCGTCCTTCTCGAAGCGGTCCGACGATCGGTACTTGGCGTCGTCGACGTACAGGTTGTGAAGATCGACGGCCTTGGACGGTTCGGGCTCCTCGCCGTCCATCGCAGCCGTGTACAGCGCAGCCGTACGTTGGATCATCGTCATCGCGCCGAAACCGTCCAGCGCGACGTGATGGATGCGGGAGTACCAGAACCAGCGCTCATCGCTCAACCGGAGGACGTGGGAGACCACCAGTCGGTCGACCAGCATGTCCACGGGTGCGCTGTACTCGCGTGTCATCCACTCCATCGCCGCTGCTTCCGGATCGGACTCGGAGCGCAGATCGAAATAGGAGATGTGGTCGCGCATGCTCAGATCGACGTACTGGTACGGCTCGCCGTCCACCTCGGTGAGACGCAGGTAGCCCGATCCGAACTCGCGCCCGGCCCGGTCGAGAGCGTACTCGAGAACGTCCAGGTCGAGGCTTCCGTTCAGTTCGACATAGTGCGCGATGGAAATCGGGACGTCACCGGCGAGTTGCTGGGAGAACCAGATACCGCGCTGCGCTCCGGACAGCGGGAACGCACCGTCCGGAAGCACCGTTCCATCACTCGTCAGGGGACCTTCGCCGGCCGGTCCGCCATCGAACCGTGCACCGTCATCCACTCGTCTACTCCCCGTGATCTCTCGTGGCCCCGTGTTGACACACGGCACCCCGGCAGACCGAGTCCGCCTTCATGGCCGTCCAGACGACGATTCCCCCGTTTCGTCGTCCGCACTCGACGTCGTGCCCGTCGCTCTCACCCGGTCGTTCGTTACACATCAGAGCTGCCGTCACGACCCCGCCAGCTGCCACGGCTGTGAACAGCGGCGATGAAAATGCGTGATCGATGACGATCCTCTCGTTGTCGGGCAGCCTTTCATGTTAGTTGACGGTGACGAGTCCCACCCAATCACTCGCGGCGATGGGCTCTGCTGTCCACGCCGCCGTGAACGACATCGCGGCGTACTCATACCTCACACATCGACACTACCGCCGGGTAGCGACACGGGTCGGGTTGCTCGGCCACCGCGTGTGTCTCCGACACGGTGGCGAAGGCTCAGGACACGTGGGTCGCGCGCCCACCGCTGATCGTGGCGATCACCGGAACGGACCGCAGGTCGGCGTTCGACAGGACGTACGGGGACTCGGCGAGCACGACGAGGTCGGCGGCGGATCCGACGTCGACACCTGCGCGCCCACCCGATGCCGCCCGCAGTGCGACGTCCATCGGCACCGCCTCGCCCGGATGCCAGGACGGTCGCTCGTCGTCGGTGCGGAACACGGCGTCGGCGACGGCCGACCGCGGATCGGGCGGGGAGACGGGAGCGTCGGACCCGAACTGCAGCAGCGCGCCGTGGCGGTGCAGCGAGTGGTAGCCGTACGCGATCGATCGTCGGCCGGACCACAGCACGTCGGCGACGTCGCGGTCGGTCACCGCGTGCTGAGGCTGGACAGAGGCGACGACGCCCAGCGCCGCGAACCGGTCCAGGTCTTCCGGGCGGACCTGCTGCGCGTGCTCGACGCGTCCACCGACGACGGGGAGAGCACCCGAGTCCATGAGCGCGCGCACGGTCTCGAAGGCGTCGAGCACGACGGTGTTGGCGCGGTCTCCGATGGCGTGCACCGCGGCGGCGATCCCACCGCCCGCCGCGCGCGAGATCAATCGCACCAGCTCCGGATGGTCGACGAGCAGCAGCCCGTGTGCCTCGGCGTCGTGCGTCGCCGGCGCCGCGTGCCCCGCGTCGGGATAGGGGTCGTGGCAGCAGGCCGTCCGCGTGTTGAGCGACCCGTCGGCCATGATCTTCAGCGGCCCCATGCGGAGCATGCGGCCCGTGTCCGCGGCGACGTCGCCGGTCCGGTGTCCGGCCGCCAGAGTCTCGTCGAGCCACGTCGGCCACGTCGACGCGCTCACCCGCACCGCCGGACGACCGGAGGCGAAGCGCCGCGTCCACGCGGTGAGGTTGTCGTCGAACTCGAAGTCGAGGACCTCGGTCACGCCCCGCGCGGCGAGATCCTCGGTCGCCTCGCACACGTACTCGTCGAGCACGCCCGTACCGACACGCGCGTCGACGGCACTCGCGATCGCGATGGCGTCGTGATCGCGGAAGACACCGGTGGGGTGATCGACCGCGAGCTCGCGCAGCAACGCCGGGGAGAGCCAGACGGTGTGCAGATCCATGCTCGTCACCGCGACGGACACACCCGGCAGCGCGGCCTCGAGCATGTCCTTGTGCGGTGCGTCCGGCCAGAGGGCACCCCGGAAGCCCTGTGCACGAACGTCGCCGGTGAGGCCCGACGCCACCAGCAGGTCGACGAGGTGCCGTGCACTGGTGGCCGCGCCGACGTCCAGTCGGCGGCGCGCGAGTGCCCACTGCGCCATGTGCAGGTGCCCGTCGACGAACCCGGGCAGCACCACTCCCCCGCGCCCGTCGACGACGGTCTCGGCGGAGGCGGGAGTCAGGCGCTCCCCGGGTGCCGAGATCTCGCTCACCAGGTCGTCGACGATGCGGACGTCCGAGAGGTCGTCCCGCGCGGGATCGACGCGCACACGTTGCAGCAGCACGATGTCAGACCCTAACGGTGCGCGGGTCAGGTCAGTTCGCGAGAGGAGTCCTTGAGATCGACGCCGGACCGCCCGAGCGTGCGCGCACCCGCGACCAACGATGCCGTCACCCGCGCCGCATGGTCGTAGTGCATGCCGCCGGGCGGGTGAATGTTCGAGATGCAGTTGCGCTCGGAGTCGTTGCGGCCCGGCTTCGGACCGTGCGTCAGGTAGATGCCGAGGCTGTCCGCCACCGACAGGCCGGGACGCTCGCCGATGACGACGATCAGCGTGGACACCCCGAGCGCAGCGCCCACGTGGTCACCCAGCGCCACCCTGGCCTGGGTCGCGATCACCGGAGGCGCGATCGTGAACGTACCCAGCGACTCCTTCAGCGCAGCGAGCAATCCTGCGCCGTGATCCATCAGTGCGCGCGGGGAGAGCCCGTCGCACAACACGATTCCGATGTCCGCGTCGACCGTGTCGACACCGGACAGGTCGTCGGGTTGCCGTCCCAGATCGGGACGACGCAGATACTCGCTGCGGGTGGACGCCTTGCTGGACACGACCACCGGATCCCCGAGTCCGACAGTCGCGATCTCCCGAGCGAAGCTGTCGGTGTCGAGCGGCATGTGGACAGCGTCCCGCGCCGCGGCGTGGGCGGCCCGGAACTCGAGCACCCGCGTCGTCGGAAGGGCGTCCCCCGCCCGGCCGAGCCCGATGCGCGCCTGCGTCGTCACGCGCAGGTCGGTCCAGAAGTCCGGTGTGCTCATGCCGGCGTCGTCAGTGCTCGCAGCGGCGACGACGCGGCGTCGACGGGCAGGACCCGCCCCGCGTCGTCGGTCATCCCCAGCCGGTGCATCCACGCCTCGAACTCGGGAGCGGGCTTGAGGCCCAACACCTGCCGGACGTAGAGGGCATCGTGGAAGGACAGGCTCTGGTAGCCGAGCATGATGTCGTCGGCACCCGGCACGGCGATGACGAAGGCAGCGCCCGCGGCACCGAGCAGCGTCAACAACATGTCCATGTCGTCCTGGTCCGCTTCGGCATGGTTGGTGTAGCAGACGTCGACACCCATGGGCAGGCCGAGAATCTTGCCGCAGAAGTGGTCCTCGAGGCCGGCGCGGATGATCTGCTTGCCGTCGTAGAGGTACTCGGGTCCGATGAAGCCCACGACGGTGTTAACCAACAGCGGATCGAGCGCCCGCGCCAACCCGTACGCGCGGGTCTCGAGCGTCTGCTGATCGACCGGCTTGCCCCCGGTACCGACGTGCGAGTTCGCGGACAGCGCCGAACCCTGGCCCGTCTCCAGGTACATGACGTTGTTCCCGACGGTGCCGCGGTGCAACGACTTTCCCGCCTCGTTCGCCTCGAGGAGCATCGGCACCGTCACCCCGAAACTGGAGTTCGCCCCCTCCGTTCCGGCGATGGACTGGAACACGAGATCCACCGGGACACCCTTGCCGATGAGATCCACGGTGGTGGTGACGTGGGACAGCACGCACGACTGCACCGGGATCTCGAAACGCTGCCGGATCTCGTCCAGCAGGTACAGCAGATCCGCTGTCGCGGCGGGTGAATCGGTGGCCGGGTTGATGCCGATGACGGCGTCGCCCGAGCCCATCAGCAGACCGTCGAGCGTCGCCGCGGCGATACCGTGCGGGTCGTCCGTCGGATGATTGGGCTGCAGCCGGGTTGCCATCGTTCCGGGCAGACCGATGGTGGTGCGGAACGCCGAGATCACCGTCGCCGCCCGCGCCACCGCGATGAGATCCTGGTTGCGCATGATCTTGCTCGTCGCGGCCACCATCTCCGGGGTGAGCCCCGGCGCGACCTCCCGCAGTGTCCGGGCGCTGTCGGGTTCCGCTGCGACCGTGAGCAACCAGTCCCGCAGACCGCCCACCGTCAGATGCGAGACAGCGTCGAATGCCTGCGCGTCATGGCTGTCGATGATGAGGCGGGTGACCTCGTCGCTCTCGTACGGCACCACCTGCTCGTCGAGGAACGTCTGCAGCGGGAGATCCGCCAGAACCCAGGCGGCGGCGGCACGTTCGGCGTCCGACTCCGCCGCGCAGCCTGCGAGTTGATCGCCCGATCGCGCCGGGGTGGCCTTCGCCATGACCTCGACGAGACCGTCGAAGGTGTAGGTCGATCCCGAGATCTGCTGGTGGTAGGTGCTCACCCGAGTTCGTCCTCGGCAGCGGCGAGCGCCGCGAACTCCTCGTCCGGAGAATTGGCCACCAGGTGATGGCGGCTGTAGACGCCGAAGTAGACCATGAAGAGCGCGAAGACGACCAGGCACCACAGCGCCGCCTGGCTGTCCACGAGGAACGTCGCGATCACGGCGAAGGCCGCGATGACGAGCGCGAATCCGGTCGTGACCGTGCCGCCCGGGGTGCGGTACGGGCGCGGCATGTCGGGCTCGCGGCGACGCAGCACGATGTGGCTCACCATCATCAGAACGTAGCTCAGCGCTGCCCCGAAGACGGCCATGTTCAACAACATCGAGCCCTTGCCGGTGAACGTCAGGGCGAAGCCGATGACGCCGGGCACGATCAGTGCCAGCGTCGGCGCCTTCCGGCTGTTGACCACCGACATGGACTTCGGCAGGTAGCCGGCGCGGCTCAGCGCGAACAGCTGCCGGGAGTAGGCGTACATGATGGAGAAGAAGCTGGCGATCAGACCGGCGAGGCCGATGTAGTTGACCACCGTCGCGGCGCCGCTGTCGCCGAGCGCCTCCACCAACGGGTTGCCCGACGCCTGCATCGCGTCGGCTCCGCCGGCGCCCGTCACGAGGATCAGCATGGCGGTGGCGGTCACCAGCAGCACCGCCATGGCGGCGATGATGCCGCGTGGCACGTTGCGCGCCGGATCCTTCGCTTCCTCGGCCGCGAGCGGCACGCCCTCGATCGCGAGGAAGAACCAGATCGCGAACGGCACCGCGGCCCAGATCCCCAGGTACCCCATCGGCAGGAAACTCGAGGCGCCCGCGGCATCCGTCGGGGCAATGTCGGTGAGGTTGGAGGCGTCGAACTGGAAGATCGCGGCGACAGCGAAGATGACGAGGCCTACGAGAGCGATGCCGGTGATGACGAACATGACCTTCAGCGCTTCACCGACACCGGCGAGGTGCACGCCGATGAAGATGGCGTAGACGGCGAGGTACACCCACCACCCGTCGGTGATCCCGAACAGGCCGAGCGACTCGACGTAGGCGCCGATGAAGGTCGCGATGGCCGCGGGGGCGATGGCATACTCGATGAGAATGGCTGTGCCGGTGGCGAATCCGCCCCACGGCCCGAGCGCGCGCCGGGCGAACGTGTATCCGCCGCCCGCGGCCGGGAGCGCCGACGACATCTCCGCCATGCCCAGCACCATCGCCAGATACATGCCGGCGATCAGGATGCCCGCGATCAGCAGACCACCGAACCCACCCTGCTCGAGTCCGAAGTTCCACCCCGAGTAGTCACCCGAGATGACGTAGCTGACGCCCAACCCTGCCAGCAGCACCCACCCCGCGCTGCCGGTCTTGAGCGTGCGCTTGGCCAGGTAGTCGGACGATTCTGCCTGAGAATCGGACGCCACGGGGCGCGGTTCCTTCACGGCCATGGGTGAGCCTCTTTCGGAGTGTGGGCGGGTGTGAGGGTGAGGCTAGGACTGCCGTGTTGCGGGGACGTTGCGATTGTTTTTCCACTGGACGGTGCGCTGACCCGCGGTAACCGCGGCCCCGCGCACCCGGCGGAACCAGGAGAGCCGACGCGGCCGTCCAACGCCTGTGATCGATCGACTTCTCGCGCTCCACGACGGTGTCATCACCGCGACGCAGGCTCACGACGCCGGGATGAGCCAGGACGCGATCGATCGGCGCGTCCGAGCGGGCCATTGGCGCCGGGTCACGCGCGGTGTCTACGTCGCCTGCGACAGACCGTGGACGGACGCCGCTCGGGTGCGGTGCGCCGCGTACTGGGCCGGCGACGGGGCCGTCGTGACATCGGTGAGTGCCGCGTACTGGCACGGACTCGTTTCGGTTGCACCACGCATCGTCGATGTCACGGTCCCGCGCGGAGGACGGAGCAGCGCACCGTCGGGCGTTCGGGTGCGGCGACGGAACCTCGACCCTGCCGATGTGGTGGCGATCCGCGGAATCCGCGTCACGGCCTCGGGTCTCACGGTTCTCGAAGCGTCCGAGGAGTTGGGGATGGGCATCATCGACGTCGCCCTGCGCGGGCGGAAGTCGCCGTCGGTGCTCCGGCGCGCACACGATCGAAATCCCCGGCGACGGGGCGCCCCCGCGGCCGAGAAGCTTCTCGTGGCAGCGGAGGGAGGAACTCGGTCGGAAGCCGAGCGCCTCTTCGTCACCGTGATGCGCAGTGGACGCATCACGGGGTTCATGGTCAACTTCCCGTGGCGCGGGTACGTGCTGGACTTCGTGTTCCTCGACGAACGCGTCTGCATCGAGATCGACGGCTGGGCCTTCCATTCGGACCCCACCGCCTTTCACCGAGACCGAACTCGGCAGAACGTCGTCGTTCAGGAGTGGACGGTGCTGCGGTACACCTGGCGCGACCTCACCCAGAGACCCGACGAGGTGATCGCCGAAGTCCGAGCGGCGCTCCGACGGTGCGCTGAACCGCGGTGACCGCGGCTCAGCGCACCCGACTCAACCCTGTATCGCCATCCCCGGCACCGGGCAGGCGTCGACGGCCTCGGCGACGACGATGGACTCGGTGGGGACGGGCGGGCGAGCGCCCTCCTCCCACTGCGCGCCGGTGATGGGGTCCTGCGACTCGAGTTCCGCGTTCTCCTCGGGGGTGTAGGCGCGCCCACGACTGAGGAACCGCAACCCCTCCGGCGTCTCGAGGGAGAAGCCGCTACCCCGACCCGGCACCACGTCGAGCACCATCTGGGTGTGCTTCCACGCCTGGAACTGCGACCCCGAGATCCACACCGGAACGGCGTCGCCGTCGCTCGGCAGGTCGTCCGCGACGGTGCCGACCTCCGCGCGCAGGTCGAGGAGCCCGAGCAGGACGTCGCGGTCCCCGACGATGAATTCGCCTGCGGGGTAACACATCGGCGACGACCCGTCGCAGCATCCGCCGCTCTGATGCATCATCAGCGCGCCGTGGAGCCCGCCGAGGCGACGGAGAAGCTCCATTGCCCCGGCGGTTGCTTTGAGCCTCGGAGGCGGTGCCGACCCGTGGTTTGGGAGCATCAGAAGAAGCCCTGAGCCTTCGGGGCGTAGCTCACCAGCAGGTTCTTGGTCTGCTGGTAGTGGTCGAGCATCATCTTGTGGTTCTCGCGGCCGATGCCCGACTGCTTGTAGCCACCGAAGGCCGCGTGGGCCGGGTACTGGTGGTACGTGTTGGTCCACACACGACCGGCCTGGATGTCGCGGCCGGCGCGGTAGGCGACGCCGCCGTCACGCGACCAGACACCGGCGCCGAGGCCGTACAGCGTGTCGTTGGCGATCTCGATGGCGTTGGCGTAGTCGGTGAACGACGTGACCGAGACGACGGGTCCGAAGATCTCCTCCTGGAAGATGCGCATGTTGTTCTTGCCGGTGAAGATGGTGGGCTGCACGTAGTAGCCGCCGTTGAGGTCGCCGCCGAGCTGCGCGCGCTCGCCGCCCGTGACGATCTTGGCGCCCTCGCCCTTGCCGATCTCGATGTACGACAGGATCTTCTCGAGCTGGTCGTTCGAGGCCTGGGCGCCGATCATCGTCTCGGTGTCCAGCGGATCACCCTGGCGGACGGCCTTGGTGCGGATCGCGGCGAGTGCAAGGAAGTCGTCGTAGATGTCCTGCTGGATCAGCGACCGCGACGGGCAGGTGCAGACCTCGCCCTGGTTGAGGGCGAACATCGTGAAGCCCTCGAGGGCCTTGTCCTGGTAGTCGTCGTTCTGCGACAGCACGTCGGAGAAGAAGATGTTGGGGCTCTTGCCACCGAGCTCGAGCGTCACCGGGATGAGGTTCTGCGAGGCGTACTGCATGATCAGGCGCCCGGTCGTGGTCTCACCGGTGAAGGCGATCTTCTTGATGCGCGGGCTCGACGCGAGGGGCTTGCCTGCCTCGGTGCCGAAGCCGTTGACGATGTTGAGCACGCCCGGAGGCAGCAGGTCACCGATGACGCTGATCAGGTACATGATCGACGCGGGTGTCTGCTCGGCCGGCTTGAGGACGACGGCGTTACCGGCGGCGAGTGCGGGGGCGAGCTTCCACACGGCCATCAGGATCGGGAAGTTCCACGGGATGATCTGGCCGACGACGCCGAGCGGCTCGTGGAAGTGGTACGCGACGGTGTCACTGTCGATCTCGGACAGCGAACCCTCCTGCGCACGAATGCATCCGGCGAAGTAGCGGAAATGATCGATCGCGAGCGGGATGTCGGCGTTCAGCGTCTCGCGGATCGGCTTGCCGTTGTCCCACGACTCGGCGAGCGCGATGGAGTCGAGGTTCTCGGCGATGCGGTCGGCGATCTTGTTCAGGATGACGGCGCGCTCGGCGGGCGAGGTCTTGCCCCACGCCGGCGCGGCCTTATGTGCGGCGTCCAGGGCGAGGTCGATGTCCTCGGCGGTGGAGCGCGCGATCTCGCAGAAGTTCTGTCCCGTGACGGGCGTCGGGTTCTCGAAGTACTGACCCTTGACCGGAGCGACCCACTCGTTGCCGATCCAGTTGTCGTAGCGGGCCTCGAAAGACATGGCGGCGTCGGGCGTACCCGGGCGAGCGAAGACAGTCATCGAACATGCTCCTTCATCGGTGATCCACCCCCACGGTCATCGGGGGCTGTGATGCAGGACACTAGAATGACGACGGTTGCATGACCGTTGCAGAGCCGACTCGGTCAGCCCAGCAGGGCGAGGCGAGCCTGGACCTGCCCGTACAGCGCCGAGGACGGGCTGAGCGTGGCGAGGTAGGCCGACCACGCGGCGGCGTCCTCGCGGCCGTGCACCGACGCCGTCCACCGCGCCAGCAGCACCGGGTCACCGGACCGCAGCAGCGCCGCCTGGACGCGCACTCGCAACTCCTCGCGGATCTCCGCGATACCCGGGGCGTACGACGACGGGAGCACCACGCCGGAGTAGAGCCGCAGCGCCGCGTCGACGTCCCCGCGGTCGAGAGCCGCCCGCACGTCCTCGACGTCCGACGACAGTTCCGCCACCAGTCGATAGGGCCGCGAGGCCACGCCATCGGCACCGAAAACCTTGCGCAGGCGCGACATCTCGGCTCGGACGGTGACCGAGTCCAGCTCGTTCTCGTCGAGCAGCGCGGCGAGATGGTCGGAGCTCAGCCCCTCGGGATGTGCCCGCAACAGCAGCAGCATCTCGGCGTGCCGTCCGGACAGGGCGACGCGTTCACCGCCGCGGACCAACGACGGGCGCCCGGCTCCGAGCACCTCCAGCCGGACTCCGGTGTCGAGATCGGGACGCGGGGACTCGAGCAGATGCAATCGCAGTTCGGACTCGGCCGCCGCCACCGTCGCGCGGACCAACGAGAGCACCTCGGGAACCGCGACGCGCGGACCGCCCGTGATGTCGATGGCCCCCAGGATGCGGCCGGTGACGGGGTGATGGACGGGAGCCGCACTGCAACTCCACTCGTGCACGGGCCGCGAGAAGTGCTCGGCCGCGAAGATCTGCACGCAGTGATCGATGGCCAACGCGGTGCCGGGGGCGTTGGTGCCCATCCGCCCCTCGCTCCAGTCGGCGCCCTCGGTGAAGTTCATGGCGTTCGCGCGATCCTTCGCCGCGGTGTCGCCCTCGACCCACAGCAGCCGGCCCGACGCGTCGGTGATGGCCACGAGAAGGCCGGTGTCGGCGGCGTCCTCGACGAGGAGCTTGCGCACCACGGGTCGGATGACGGACATCGGGTGATCGGCGCGGTACTGCGCGAGCGTGACGTCGTCGAGGAGATCGTCCGCACCACGATCGGGGTCGACGCCCATGTCGCGGCTGCGCAGCCAGGAGTCGAGAACGACGGACCGCACGGGCGACTGGGGATCGACGGGACGGGCGAGTCCCACGGTCGACAGGCCCGGCCCGACGAAGGTCTCGTGAGCGCGGGAGACGGAGCGCGCGAGCGTGGCGGCGTCGTCCCCGGGCCTCATCGCGACCCACGGATTGACCGTCACCACAGACCCCGCTTCCGTCAACAGCCTCGCCCGGCAGGTCGGCACACTCGACCGGCCTCCACTGTAACCCAGCTCACAGAGCGGGTGGCAGGGACTACTGGTTGCCGAGACGCGGCACCAGAGCACGGGGGTCGCGGTGCGACACGGCACCCACCCAGAGTCCGGTGCCGTAGGCGACGTCGTCGATGCGCTTGTACGCCGCGTAGCGCACCGGACCGAGGCCGCCCGGCTCCCGGTGCTCGACCCAGTCCCGCACACCCTCCGCCACCGCGATGGCCAGCGCCAGACGTCGGATGCGCCGGGAGAACAGCACGGCCACCAGCGTGACCGGCCAGTAGTGCCGCACCGCCGCGGAGGCCAACTGCCAAGCGCCCCCGACGGTTCCGCGTGCCGCGAACACCGCGGCGAGGCGAGTGGGGTGATCCAGATCGACGAACAGGCGCCGTAGGCGGACCACCGTGGTGATCAGCGTGACCAGCGCACCGACCATGCCCGCACGCGTCCCCGAGGCGGCCAGCAGCAGTGCGAGCAGGGTCGACCGCGCCATGGCCACGGGCGGCACCTTCCCGTGGTGGCGGGAGGCCAGCTCGGTGGCACCGGTACCGTAGAACAGCTTGCGGCCGAACCACTTTCGCAGAGTGACGCGGTGATCGTGGGCGACGCGGGCCACCGGCTCGTACCGCAGGCGCCATCCCGCGTCCTGCAGTCGCCAGCACAGATCGACGTCCTCGGCCACGTGCATCGCCTCGTCGAAGCCTCCGCAGTCGAGCACGGCCCGTCGCCGGGCGACGACCGCCGCACTGGGGACGTACGACACCGGGCCACCCGCGAACACCGGGGCCTCCCGGCGACCGAGATCGAGGGAGGACCGTGCGCGCTCGTAGCGGGCGAGCGCACTGCCCTCCGGCTCGAGCGCCACGATGCGCGGAGCGACCAGCCCGACGGAGGGGTCGGAGAAATGACTGAGGACGACTTCGAGCCAGCCCTTGCGCGGCACCACGTCGGAGTCGAGGAACGCGACGAAGTCGGTCGTGGCCGCGGCGAGGCCGGCGTTGCGCGCCGCGGACGGTCCCCGCGGGGCGTCGTGCCGCACCACCGCGACCGAGGCACACAGTTCGTCCACGGCGATCTCGGCGTGCCGGACGGGAACGCGGGACCCGTCGTCCACGACGATCACGCGGAGTCCACGCAGCGCGCGCATCAGCCGCAGCAGTCCCTCGTGGTTGTCGCGGACCGGGATCACGACCGTCACGTCCGCGGCGGACGGAGTGCTCATCGGCCGGGGGTTCGCGACACCGGAGTCGAGCAGTCGACGCGCCACCGTGGCGGAGTCGGGATCGGACACCCGCAGGAATCCGTCGCCGATCATCGCGGCCGCGGCGGGTGCCAGCATCACCATCCTGGTGGGCGATCCGCCGAGGAGAACTCGACCGTTCGAGAGAGTCCGCACTCGAGGATCGATACGCACTCCGAATCCATCGGGAAGACGACCGTCGCGCATCGGGTCATCGTAAGGGCCTCTCTCGGTATTTGTCATAAGTCGGGCAGGATCGGCCCGAACACCCGCCGACGCGGGAATCGCGCTGTGGTCCGTTCGAGGGACACCCGCCCCGCGCGCACCGTGCATCGGCGCTGCTCGGCGCGCCGTGACCCCGACCGGTCGGCGTGCCTGGTCTCGACTGTCAAGCGAGACTTGAGGTTCGCTCGGATCGAGCGGCTGCGACCGGATCGTCCACGGCAGATCGACGTGCACCGGGGAGCCCGCGCCGCGAGCTCGGGCAGGCGAGCCGACTGCCCGGCAGCGGATCGATCGACCGGCGTCCGCCGACGTGAACGTTCACCAACTCTCGTCGCACCGATGCGGCGACACGCGAGCGTCCGACGACTCCCCCGGTTAGAGTCGCCATGTCCCGTCCCGGTTCGCAGAAGGGGTCACGATGCCGCCGCGTCGCCGCTCGGCCCTGCTCGCGAAACTGTCCCGCGACGTCGCGGGTGGTTCACAGGAGGAGATCCTCACCGAACTCCGCCGGGTCATCCTGTCGGGTGACGCCCCGCCGGGAACGCCCATTCCCCTGGGCGACGTCGCCGACGTGTTCGGAGTCAGCCGCATCCCGGTGCGCGAATCGCTGAAGACCCTCATCGGCGAGAATCTGGTGTCGCATCGACCCAACCTCGGATACACGGTCGCGCAGTTGACGTCTCAGGAACTGCGCGAGATGTACATCGTTCGGGAGGTGCTCGAGAACGCCGCCCTCGCGGTGGCGGCCGAGGCCGCCACCGACGGGGAACGGCGTCGTGCCGAACAGATCGAGCGAGACCTCCGATCCTCGATCGCGGACGACGATCCCCAGCGCTACCACCGGTTGAGCCGCGAGTTCCACGTCGCCCTCACCGCGCCGTCCCGGATGTACCGCCTGCTCCACATGCTCGACGTCGCGTGGAACGTCACGGAGCCGGTCCAACCGATGGTGCACGTGAAGGGTGCGGACCGCGCGGCGTTGAACGACGATCACAGCGTCATGGTCCGCGCGTTCGTCGACCGCGACTCGGCGGCACTCCTGGCGGCGGCAGGGCACCACAACGAGCGGCTGAACGACGTCATCGCGACGCTTCCGGCGGGTTCCGGCCTGCTCTCCTGAGCCGGAACCGGACAGACCGGACCCGGAAACCTGCCGGTAAAGAGATATATCGGTTTCGTCACGACACGGAAATACAACGGGCTCAGACTTCTCCGCAGCACCGACCACGGTCCGCACCAGCGACGGAGACACGATGACCGACACCATTCCGCACACCGGCCCGTTCGACCCGCCTCCCGGGTCCCGCTCCGGTGTGAACGATCTGATCGAGGCACACGGGTACGCCGGAGGCGGGTCGACAGCAGAGGGACATCCGGTGGGGGGTGGAGTGATCAAGGAGGGGTACGACCCGAGGCTCACCAACGAGGACCTCGCCCCGCTGCGGAAGCAGACCTGGTCGTCCTACAACATCTTCGCGTTCTGGATGTCCGACGTGCACTCCGTGGGCGGATACGTCACCGCGGGCAGCCTTTTCGCGCTGGGACTGGCCAGTTGGCAGGTGCTCGTCTGTCTCCTCGTCGGCATCTCGATCGTCTACGTCTTCTGCAACCTGGTGGCCAAGCCCAGTCAGGTCGCAGGTGTCCCGTACCCGGTGATCTGTCGATCGGTCTTCGGCGTCCTCGGGGCCAACGTTCCCGCCATCATCCGAGGACTGATCGCGGTGGCGTGGTACGGGATCCAGACCTTCCTGGCCTCCGCCGCGCTCGACATCGTGTTGATCAAGCTGTTCCCGGCGCTCGGTCCGTGGGCGGACCGAGACCTCCACGGCTTCGCGGGACTGTCCACTCTGGGGTGGGGCAGCTTCATGCTCCTGTGGGTCCTGCAGGCGGCGGTCTTCTGGCGCGGCATGGAGTCCATCCGCAAGTTCATCGACTTCTGCGGCCCGGCCGTCTACGTCGTCATGTTCCTGTTGTGCGGCTACTTGATTCACGAAGCCGGCTGGAGCGCCATCGACCTGAACCTCGGCGACGTCACCTACACGGGGTTCGCCGCGGTGCCCGTCATGCTCGGCGCGATCGCGCTCGTCGTCTCCTACTTCTCGGGTCCGATGCTCAACTTCGGCGACTTCTCGCGCTACGGAAAGAGCTACGCCGCCGTGAAGCGCGGCAACTTCCTGGGCCTGCCCGTCAACTTCCTGCTCTTCTCGATCCTCGTCGTCGTCACCGCGTCCCTCACCGTTCCCGTCTTCGGCGAGCTCATCACCGACCCCGTCACGACGGTGGCGCGCATCGACAGCACCTTCGCGATCGTGTTGGGCGCGTTGACCTTCACGATCGCCACGATCGGTATCAACATCGTCGCGAACTTCATCTCGCCGGCCTTCGACTTCTCCAACGTCAGCCCGCAGAAGATCAGCTGGCGCGCCGGCGGCATGATCGCCGCCGTCGGCTCCGTGCTCATCACGCCGTGGAACCTCTACAACAATCCCGACGTCATCCACTACACGCTCGAGACCCTGGGAGCGTTCATCGGACCGCTGTTCGGCATCCTCATCGCGGACTACTACCTCATCCGCAAGCAGAAGGTCATCGTCGACGACCTGTTCACCATGGACGAGAGCGGCACGTACCACTACGCCAAGGGCTACAACCCGGCCGCGCTGATCGCCACCGCCGTCGGTGCCGTCTTCGCGATGTTCCCCGTGCTCACGGGCGGCACCCTCACCGGAATGCACACCGCGGCGCAGTACAGCTGGTTCATCGGCTGCGGCATCGGCTTCGCCCTCTACTGGGTGCTGGCGACGAAGACCTCGCTACGGGTGCGGAACGTCCCCGCCTGACCGCGGATCCGGCGCCAGTCCCGGCATGAGCGAGCGCAGGAACAGCTCCTCGTAGTCGGGGCCGGCGTCGGTGCGGGCGTCGCCGAGACGGACCACCTCGGCGTGCAGTCGCTCCATCGTGATGTCGAGCGTGCCCGCGGCCATCGCCGCCTCGCGCAACTCGTCCCGCAGGCGCTGCGGCACCTCACCGTCGTACTTGTAGAAGATCTTGTGTTCGAGACTCGCCCAGAAGTCCATCGCGATGGTCCGGATCTGCAGCTCCACGAAGACGTGCTCCGTGCGGTCGGACAGGAACACCGGAATCTCGATGGTGAGGTGGAGACTGCGGTACCCGTTGGGCTTCGGATTCGCGATGTAGTCCTCGAACTCGAGCACTCGGATGTCGCTCTGCGACGCCAGCATCTCCTTCACCGCATAGGTGTCGGCGATGAAACTGCAGGTGATCCGGACGCCGGCGATGTCGAACAGACCGGCGCGGATCGCCTGGAACGTCAACGGAATCCCCTTGCGCACGGCCTTCTCGGCGATGCTGCGCGGCGTCTTCAGCCGCGACACCACGTGCTCGATGGGGCTGTAGGAATGCAGGTGCGTGAACTCGTCCTTCAGGATGTCGATCTTGGTGGTGAGCTCCTGCATGCCGAAGCGGTAGGACATCATGAAGCGGGTGAACTCGTCGCGCGCCGCGGTGAGGTCGAACACCACCGGCTCGTCCACGCTCATCGCGCGTCCTCCCGGAGAACCTTCTGCATCCGGAGGGACGCGGTGTCGTACCCCAGCGACTCGTACAGCCGACGCGCCGCCGTGTTGAAGCCGAACACGTTGAGCCCGAGCACCGTTCCGCCGTTCTCCCGTACCGCGTCCTCCGCCAGGAGCATCGCCGCCCGGCCGAGACCGCGACCCCGGTACCGCTCGTCGATGGCGACGTCCCAGACCCACCAGTCGGTCGTGGTCGCGATCGACTGGGGCCCGATCCACAGTGACCCCACCACGGTCTCGCCGTCCAGCACGTCGTACACCTGATGATGCGGAGCCGGACGACCGTCGGGGAAGTAAGCGGAGAAACTCTGCTCGGCGTTGTCGGTCGCCTGTTCGAGGGTGTCACCCGCCCGGACGCGATCGGCGCGGTAGTCGCCGCGGCTGCGCTCGACCCATTCGGGAAGTCGATCGTCGGGCATGGTCCTCAGCACCACTCGGGCCTGCGTGGAGTCTCCGTCGGCTGCGCTCACCCCTCCAGTGTCCCGGGTGCCGCACCGAGGTGGTTGAGCGTTCTACTTTCGGGTACCGCATCCTGGTGAGTGTCGTGTCCCGCCGTCCGATCCGGCATGCCGGTGGCCAAGCGGCGCGGTCCCTCCTCGACGTCGCCGACCGCGCGGGCGGATCGGTCACAGGTCCCGCCGAGCCGGTCACGGTGGACGATCTCTGTGACGATTCGCGTGCGGTGCGGCCCGGCGATCTGTATGTCGCGCTCCCCGGAACACGCTGGCACGGTCTCGATTTCGAGGAGGACGCCCAGCGCGCCGGCGCGGTGGCCGTGCTCAGCGATCGGCCCGGCACCCGGTTGCCGAGCATCGTGGTCGCGGATCCGCGGGTCGTCGTCGGTCCGCTGGCCGCATGGTTCCACGGGAGCCCGTCCTCGTCGATGGCCGTGTTCGGAGCGACGGGCACCAACGGCAAGACGAGCACGACGCACTTCCACCACGCCGGCCTGCGCGCCGCGGGTCATCGTGCGGGGATGATCTCCGGGGTGGCGGTCAGCGGCGCCGGCAGCGACGAGGCCCCGGTGCGCACCACTCCCGAGGCGACGGTGCTCCAACGCACGCTGTCGACGTTCGTCCACAACGGATGCACGGCCGCCGCCCTCGAGGTGTCCTCGCACGCCATCGCCCAGCACCGCGTCGACGGGGTGGAGTTCGCCGTCACCGCCTTCACCAATCTCGGCCGGGACCACCTCGACTTCCACGGCTCGATGGAGGAGTACTACCGGACCAAGGCCTCACTGTTCACCCCTGACCGCACCGGACGGGCCGTCGTCATGATCGACGACGAGTACGGGCGGCGGCTCGCGTCGGAGTGCGCGGTGCCGACGGTGACGTGCTCGGTGTCCGATCCTTCGGCGGACTTCCGCGCCGATCGCATCGACTGCACGACGCATCGCACCCGATTCCTCGCCCGGACCCCGGTGGGCGACATCCCGCTCTCACTGCAGGTTCTCGGCCCCCACCAGGTGGCGAACGCTCTGGTCGCACTCGCCTCCCTCGTCTCCGGCGGGGTGGACGCGGAGCGTGCGGCCGCCGGCATCTCGGCGCTGCACAGCATTCCGGGCCGGTGCGAGACCGTGTCGGCCGGCCAGGACTTCACCGCCCTCGTCGACTACATGCACAACGTGTCCGGCCGGCGCGCGATCCTGCCGTACCTGCGGCGCATCACCCCGGGGCGCCTGATCCTGGTCATCGGGGCGACCGGTGACCGTGACGTGGGCAAGCGCGTCGAGCTGGGCGCGGTCGCCGCGGCCTACGCGGACGACATCGTCGTCACGGACGAGAGTGCCAACGGCGAGGATCCGCACTCGATTCGCGCCGACGTCGTCCGCGGCGCCCGGTCCGGTGATCGGGGCGTCCGCGTGGTGGAGATCGCGGACCGGCGCGCAGCATTCCACCACGCCGTGGCGGACGCGGCGGCCGGGGACACCGTCGTCGTGGCGGGGCGAGGCAGCGACACCTGGCAGCACTTCGGCAGCCGAACCGTGTACTTCGACGATCATGCCGAACTGCACGACGCGATCGTCGCCCGATGACTCCCGCGGATCAGCTCGCCGGCGTCTCCCGCTCGAACCGGTCGTCGATGCGCGCCGCCTTGTAGTAGACGATCGAGCCGATCCAGACCACCACGAACACGACCACCACGATCTGGCCCGCCAGGGTGAGATCCACTGCGGCCACCGCGTCCCAGATGCCGCCGGACAGTCCGAGTTCCTCACCGAGCAACGACAGGATCTGCACGGTGCCCACCACGAGGGCGAGGAAGATCGACAGGCCCGTCATCGTGATGTTGTAGTAGATCTTCCGGACCGGCGTGACGAAGGCCCAGCCGTACGCCTTGGACATGAAGACGCCGTCGAGCGTGTCCATCGTCGACATGCCGGCCGCGAACAGCACCGGCAGCGCGATGATGGCCATCGGCGGCAGGCCACCGGCGATGGCGCTGGTGCCCGCCACGGCGAGCAGACCGACCTGCGTGGCGGTGTCGAACCCCAGGCCGAAGAGCAGCCCCAGCGGATACATCTGCCACGAGTGGCTGATCATCCGGTCGTAGCGGCCGCGGAAGATCCGATTGAGCAGTCCTCTACGTGCGAGGAGATCGTCGAGCGTCTCGTCGGAGAACTGTCCGCGCCGCGCGGCACGCCACATGCGCACGATGCCGACGAGGACGACCAGGTTCAGAGCCGCGATGAGGTAGAGGAACGTGCCGGAGACGAGGGTGCCGATGATGCCGCCGGTGTCCGCGAAAGCGTCCCGGAAGTCCGTCGCGCGCGATGCGGCGAACGCGATCGCGGCGACGAACGCGAACACGACCGTCGAGTGCCCGAGCGAGAAGAACAGTCCGACCGCCAGGGGCCGCCTGCCCTTCTGCAGCAGCAGTCGGGTGGTGTCGTCGATGGCCGCGATGTGGTCGGCGTCGAAGGCGTGCCGCATGCCCAACGTGTAGGCCAACACCCCGGCGCCCGCGTAGACGAGAGTGCCGTCCGCGCCGGTGAGGCCGTGGATCGCCGGGATCGAGTCGTAGTGCAGGAACAGGCCCCACCCGACGACGTGCAGCGCCACGAGCACTGCTGCCAGGCCCAGGAGCCGGGGGATCTCGTCGCGCGTGAAACGCGCACGTCCGGTCACGGTGTCGGCAGACGTCATGGGACACCAATATTCCTCATGGAACCCGTCCGCGCAGTGCTGGGTCAGACGCGCACGGGTGAGCGGAGCACCGTCGTCGTGACGGCAACCGACGCCAGCGCCACGACGACCGCTCCGTAGACCGTCGCGGTGACGAGGAGACCGGCCGAGTGGATCGCCACACCCGCGACGATGGCCGGCACGCTGAAGGCGAGGTAACTCAGCACGAGCGTCGTGGCGAAGACACTGCCGCGATGCTCCGGCGGTGCGAGAGCGCCGATGATGCTCATCGCGCCGAGGAACGTCGCGCCCCAGCCGAACCCGGACACCGCGGTCCCGACGAAGTACAGCGGCGCCGACGCGATGTGCAGCCCGACGAGATTCACCACGATGCCCGCAGCGAGAGTGAGTGCACCGGCGGTCATGGCCGTGCGCGGGAGAAGAGTACGAGCGCACGCGGCACCGATCGCTCCGGCCGTGAACATCGTGAAGATGTCCAGCCCGCCCACGACGGCGCCGCGGAGATCGAAGACCGTGCCCATGATGGACGGCCCCAGCGACAGGTGGAACCCGCCCAGCGACCACGTCGCGACGAGCGCGGGGACGACCGGCCAGAAGTGGGCGCGGATCGACACGGGCAGCCCGAGGGTCGGCGTCAGCACCCGCACGACGTGTCGACGGTCGTCGAAGCCTGCCCGGACCGCGGATTCCGGCACCGCCACGACGAGCGCCGTGAGGACGACCAGCGCGACGATCATCACGACGTACACGAGCGTGGTGGGGAACGGCGCGAACTGCACCAGCAGTCCGGCCGCGATACCGCCTGCTCCCAGCCCGAAGGCCGGTGCGACCGAGCTCACCAGGGGGCCGAGACGGTCGGTCGGCTGCAGATCGATGATCGCGGCGGTCAGGGCACCCATGGCCGCGCCGGCCGCCAGACCCTGCACGACGCGCGCGGCGATGAGCCAGCCGACCCCGTCGGCGAACACGAAGACGACCTGGCTGGCGATCAGCACGAGCAGCGACGTCACGATCACGGGCTTACGGCCGAGGTGGTCGGACAGCGACCCGACGGTCAACAGGGCGGCGAGTAGTGCGAAGACGTACACGGCGAAGACGATGGTCAGCGTCGACGCGCCAAATCCCCATCGGGACTGGTACACGGGGTACAGCGGGGACGGCGCCGCCGACGATCCCATGACGGTGAAGAACACGAGGGCCACCACCCAGAACGAGCGAACGGGGGTCATCCAGGACTGGGGTCGCACCTCGGTCGTCGTCACCGTGGGTCCAACTCCCCCCACCGACTCCTCATTCCCGGGACGGTGACGGCGTCAGAGCGTCGCGGGCACCGCGAGCGATCGCCCGGCCGCGAAGCGCAACGCACTGTCGGGGAGGGGACCGTCGCGTCCCGACAGGGTCACCGACACGCTCCCGTGTCCCTCACGCGGCGACGACACCTCGTCGAGGCGGCGCAGAGTCTGGGCCGCGACGGCCTCGGCGCTGTCGAACATCCGCACACCCGGCGGCAGCGCCGCCATGATCTCGTCCGCTACCAGCGGATAATGGGTGCACCCCAGGACGATGCCCTGCACGTCGTCCGGCGTCCGCGCCGCTGCCGACGCGATGGCCGCGCTGACGGCCGCGAGATCACCGCGGTCGATGG
Organism: Rhodococcus sp. NBC_00294; assembly: GCF_036163995.1. Lineage (NCBI taxonomy): Bacteria > Bacillati > Actinomycetota > Actinomycetes > Mycobacteriales > Nocardiaceae > Rhodococcus > Rhodococcus sp. NBC_00294. The sequence continues at coordinate 1,623,461 of NZ_CP108043.1, read as the reverse complement.
CATCGGCGAGCCCGTGGCACGCGACGGCCGACACCGTGCGACCCGACGCGAACTCCGCGATCAAGCGCGCCTGATACGACGACGCGGTGGTCGCCGCCGTCGCCCACACCGTGATCGAGTCACACTGCAGTGCAGCGGGTTTGATGGCCGGAACCGTCCCGACCACGGGGGTGGACCCCAGGGCCGCGCGGGTCGCGTCGAGCGCGATGACGCTGGCGGTGTTGCACGGCAGCACCACCACCTCGGCTCCACCGTCGACGGCGCGCCGCGCCGTCTCCACGACGTGCGCCTCCGTCCACGCAGTGGGCTTGGGTCCCCACGGCGCGTTGTCCGGGTCGAGGTACAGATGAAGGTCGAGCGACGGGCGCAGTCGACGCAGGCGGGCTGCCGTGGGCAACGACCCCAGGCCCGAGTCGATCAGCGCGACGTTCACGGTGACAATCTACCGCCCCGGCACCGGCCGACCTCCGGACGTCGGCGCGCGGCCACGATGGATGCGGGAAGGCCGGAGGCCGGTCGGAATGTGACAGAGCGCAGACTGAGCGGATGACCGCTCCGCTCGAGCCCGATGAGGCCGACCTCATCGCCGCGGCGGTGCTCGCGGTCCCCGGTGTGGCCGGCCTGCACTCCGGCCTCTTCGGTGAGGCCGTGACGCTGCTGCCGGGTCGACGCATCGAGGGCGTGGTGGTGGGGCACGAGTCCTGCGCCGTGCACATCACGGTCCGCTGTCCGGGAGATCCCGACTCCGTCGTCCACGCCGTCCAGGAGACGCTCGCGCGTGTCGTCCGGATTCCCGTTGTGGTCACGGTGGAGGATTTCGCCGTCGAGTGAGTCGGCGTCACAACGCTTTTCGGCACGGTTGCCGTCGCGACCCGAGAGGACGAGGGTTGCGCGCGCGCCGACGCGGGATCGGCGCGGAAACGGAACTCACATGATGCGCACGATCCTTCGCCGCACTGTCGGCACGACCCTCACCGCCCTCGTGGCACTCACGCTCGGAGCATCCCCTGCATCGGCCGCTCCGGGCGGTGCTCCGCCCATCGCTCAGGTGCGCACTCTCTCCGCCGGCGACACGGTCACCGTGGTCGGCACGGTCACCACACCGCCCGGCGCCTTCGCATCGAGCTTCCTCGACGTCGGGTTCGGGATCCAGGACCGCACCGCCGGCATCTATATCAGCGCCTCGGCTCCCACCGACGTCGTGCCGGGTACATCGGTGCGTGTCACGGGGTCGCTCGCGGACCAGTCCGGACTTCTGGTGGTGCGACCGACGAGCATCGTGTCGCTGGGACCGGTCGATGCGGTGGCACCCAGACCGGTGGTGGTCCGCGTGGTCGGCGAGTCCACCGAGGCGTCGCTGGTGACGGTCGTCGGACGCGTCACGAGCGCCGTGGTGGACGATCTGCCGTACGGGTACAAGTTCACGATCGCGGACCGGACCGGGGAGACCATCGTCTTCGTCAACACGCAGACGGGCATCGACGTGAGCGCGATCCGCGCGGGGCAGACACTGCGCGTCACCGGCATGAGCAGCCAGTACGAGGACCACTACGAGATCGATCCGCGCTCTCCCGCCGACGTCGTCGTGCTGCCCTGATTCCACACACGCCGAACGGCGCCCACCCCGCAGGGTGAGCGCCGTTCGGTGTGAGGCGGTCTTACTTGTTGATCTTCGTGACGCGACCGGCGCCGACGGTGCGGCCACCCTCGCGGATCGCGAAGCGCAGGCCCTCGTCCATGGCGACCGGCTGGATCAGCACGACGGACATCTCGGTGTTGTCACCGGGCATGACCATCTCGGTGCCCTCGGGGAGGGTCACGACGCCCGTCACGTCCGTGGTACGGAAGTAGAACTGCGGGCGGTAGTTGTTGAAGAACGGGGTGTGGCGACCGCCCTCGTCCTTCGACAGGATGTATGCCTGGCCCTCGAACTCCGTGTGGGGAGTGGTGGTGCCGGGCTTGACGACGACCTGTCCACGCTCGACATCTTCGCGCTTGATGCCGCGGACGAGGAGGCCGACGTTGTCGCCCGCCTGGCCCGAGTCGAGCAGCTTGCGGAACATCTCGATGCCGGTGACCGTGGTCTTGGTCGACTTCTCCTTGATGCCGACGATCTCGACATCCTCGTTGACGTTGACCGAGCCACGCTCGATACGGCCGGTGACGACGGTGCCGCGACCGGTGATGGTGAAGACGTCCTCGACGGGCATGAGGAAGGGCTTCTCGGTCTCACGGACGGGGTCCGGAACCGAGTCGTCCACTGCCTGCATGAGCTCGAGAACCGACTCGGCCCACTTCTCGTCGCCCTCGAGTGCCTTGAGAGCGGAGACCTTGACGACGGGAGCGTCCTCGTCGAACTCCTGTGCGGCGAGGAGCTCGCGCACCTCCATCTCGACGAGCTCGATGATCTCGTCGTCGTCCACCATGTCGGCCTTGTTCAGCGCGACGAGGATGTACGGCACGCCGACCTGGCGAGCGAGCAGGACATGCTCGCGCGTCTGGGGCATGGGGCCGTCGGTCGCTGCGACGACGAGGATCGCGCCGTCCATCTGTGCCGCGCCGGTGATCATGTTCTTGATGTAGTCGGCGTGGCCGGGAGCGTCGACGTGTGCGTAGTGACGCTTCTCGGTCTGGTACTCGACGTGGGAGATGTTGATCGTGATACCACGAGCCTTCTCCTCCGGAGCCTTGTCGATCTGGTCGAAGGCCGACGCCTCGTTCAGGTCCGGGAACTTGTCGTGCAGAACCTTGGTGATTGCAGCCGTCAGCGTCGTCTTACCGTGGTCAACGTGACCGATGGTGCCGATGTTGACGTGCGGCTTGGTCCGATCGAACTTCGCCTTGGCCACTGTGTCCTCCTGGACTGTTATTGCCTGCGTTATGCAGCATTACGGATGTACTTACGGGTGGTGCGGTGTGACGGTGGTACCGGGTCCAGCTTCGGAGACTATTCTCCGGTGGCCTTCGCGATGATCTCCTTCGAGACGTTCGAGGGAACCTCTGCGTAGGAGTCGAAGACCATGGAGTAGTTCGCTCGGCCCTGGGTGCGAGACCGCAGGTCACCGATGTAACCGAACATCTCCGACAGCGGAACCAGCGCCTTGACGACACGGGCACCACTGCGTTCCTCCATGGCCTGGATCTGGCCACGGCGGGAGTTCACATCGCCGATCACGTCGCCCATGTACTCCTCGGGCGTGATCACCTCGACCGCCATGAGCGGTTCGAGGATGACCGGACCGGCCTTGCGGGCAGCTTCCTTGAAGGCCTGCGAACCCGCGATCTTGAACGCCATCTCGGACGAGTCGACGTCGTGGTACGCGCCGTCGAGCAGGATCAGCTTGACGTTCACCAGCGGGTAGCCGGCGAGAACGCCGTACTGCATCGCGTCCTGCGCGCCGGCATCCACGGACGGGATGTACTCGCGCGGGATACGACCGCCGGAGACCTTGTTCTCGAACTCGTAGGTCGCGCCGTCCTCGCCGATGAAGGGCTCGAGGCCGATGATGACCTTCGCGAACTGGCCGGAGCCACCCGTCTGCTTCTTGTGGGTGAACTCCTGCTTCTCGACGATCTTGGTGATCGTCTCGCGGTAGGCCACCTGCGGCTTGCCGACGTTGGCCTCGACCTTGAACTCGCGACGCATGCGGTCGACGAGGATGTCGAGGTGGAGCTCGCCCATGCCGCCGATGACGGTCTGGCCGGTCTCCTCGTCGAGCTTGACCGAGAAGGTCGGGTCCTCTTCGGCCAGCTTCTGGATGGCCGTGCCGAGCTTCTCCTGGTCGGACTTCGTCTTCGGCTCGATCGACACCTGGATGACCGGGTCCGGGAACGTCATCGACTCGAGGATGATCTGGTTCTGCGGATCGCAGAGCGTGTCACCCGTCGTCGTGTCCTTCAGACCGATCACGGCGTAGATGTGGCCGGCGCTGGCGGTCGCGACCGGGTTCTCCTTGTTGGAGTGCATCTGGAAGAGCTTGCCCAGACGCTCCTTCTTGCCCTTGGTCGAGTTGATGACCTGCGAGCCGGAGTCGACCTTGCCCGAGTACACGCGCACGTACGTCAGCTTGCCGAAGAACGGGTGCGTCGCGATCTTGAACGCGAGCGCCGCGAACGGCTCGTCGGCGGACGGCTTGCGGGTGAGTTCCTTCTCCTCGTCGCCCACGGCGTGACCGATGGTCTCGGCGACGTCGAGCGGGGACGGGAGGTAGTCGATGACCGCGTCGAGCATCGGCTGGACGCCCTTGTTCTTGAACGCGGAACCGCACAGGATCGGGTACAGCTCGGAGTTGACCGTCATCTTGCGAATCGCGGTCTTGACCTCGTCGATGGTCAGCTCGTCACCGCTGAAGTGCTTTTCCAGCAGTGCCTCGTCGGACTCGGCGACGGTCTCGAGCAGCTCGGTGCGGTACTGCTCGGCCCGCTCCTTCAGCTCCTCGGGGATCTCGACGGTCTCGTAGGTCTCGCCGAGCTTCGTCTCTCCGCGCCAGACCTTCGCGTTCATCTCGATCAGGTCGACGATGCCCTCGAAGCTGTCCTCTGCGCCGATCGGCAACTGGATGACCAACGGCTTGGCGCCGAGGCGATCCTTGATGGTCTGCACGGTGAAGTAGAAGTCCGCACCGAGCTTGTCCATCTTGTTGACGAAACAGATGCGCGGCACGTCGTACTTGTCGGCCTGACGCCACACCTGCTCGGACTGGGGCTCGACGCCCTCCTTGCCGTCGAACACGGCGACGGCACCGTCGAGGACGCGGAGCGAACGCTCCACCTCGACCGTGAAGTCGACGTGCCCGGGGGTGTCGATGATGTTGATCTGGTTGTCGTTCCAGAAGCACGTCGTGGCAGCAGACGTGATGGTGATGCCACGCTCCTGCTCCTGCTCCATCCAGTCCATGGTGGCTGCGCCGTCATGGACCTCACCGATCTTGTACGAGATACCGGTGTAGAAGAGGATGCGCTCGGTAGTGGTGGTCTTACCGGCATCGATGTGGGCCATGATGCCGATGTTGCGGACCTTGTTCAGGTCGGTCAGCACGTCCTGTGCCACGAATTCATCCCGCCTTGGTGTTGGAAGAAGTGAGTCGAAGGTTCAACGCTCGGGTGGCGCCGGATGTTTCCCGGCGCCCCCGAGACGCGATCACCAGCGGTAGTGCGCGAATGCCTTGTTGGCTTCCGCCATCTTGTGCGTGTCCTCGCGACGCTTGACTGCTGCGCCGAGACCGTTGCTGGCATCGAGGAGTTCGTTGGCCAGACGCTCGACCATCGTCTTCTCGCGACGAGCGCGGGAGAACGAGACGAGCCAGCGCAGAGCCAGCGTGGTGGAGCGGCCCGGACGAACCTCGACCGGAACCTGGTAGGTGGCGCCACCGACACGACGGCTGCGGACCTCGAGGGCCGGCTTGACGTTGTCCAGTGCGCGCTTGAGCGTCACGACGGGATCGGTGCCCGTCTTCTCGCGTGCCTGCTCGAGAGCCTGGTACACGATGCGCTCCGCGGTCGACTTCTTGCCGTCCAGCAGGATCTTGTTGACCAGCTGGGTGACCAGCGGCGAACCGTAGACGGGATCGTTGATCAGCGGGCGCTTGGGTGCTGGGCCTTTACGTGGCATGTCAGCTCTTCTCCTTCTTGGCGCCGTACTTGCTGCGAGCCTGCTTGCGGTTCTTCACGCCCTGCGTGTCGAGCGAGCCACGGATGATCTTGTAACGGACACCCGGGAGGTCCTTCACGCGACCACCGCGCACGAGCACCATGGAGTGCTCCTGCAGGTTGTGGCCCTCACCGGGGATGTAGGCGGTGACCTCGACGGACGTGGTCAGGCGGACGCGAGCGACCTTACGAAGCGCGGAGTTCGGCTTCTTCGGGGTGGTGGTGTACACGCGAGTGCACACGCCACGGCGCTGCGGGCTGCCCTTCAGGGCAGCGGTCTTCAGCTTCGCGACCTTGTCGGTGCGACCCTTGCGGACCAGCTGGTTGATTGTTGGCATGAACCGGCTTTCTTCGTGTCGAGAAACAGGGATCTAGCAGTTGGGGCAAGAGAACGCTGCCCCTCACCCAGTAGTGCTTCCGCGGGCTTCGTGCACCCCGCGGTCGGGTGTGTCGCATACCCCCACACGGCAGCCGCGGTTCTTGCTCGATGGTGAACTCGAACACGGCTGTACCTCGCATAGGCACACAGACGTACCGGCTGGGCCGGGCACGACCTGTAACGGTACCCGGCGGCGCGCCTGATGGTCAAAACGCCCCTGCATCGGGTACAGGAGTTCACCCTTCCGTCGTCACGCCGACAGATTGAGCGAGAGCTGCATCAACCGCGTGGCCGACTCACAGGGGTCGGTCGGGTTCCCCGGCCGATACTGCACCCACCAGCCGATGACCCCGGAATCGGGCGACTGCGCCGCCACGCCGCACGATGCCGGATCGTCCGGTTGACGGATCTCGAGGGCCTTCCGCGAGGACACCTCGACGTCGCTCACCGTCCACCCCATACGTTCGTTCGCCTCGCGCTCGGCCGCGAGCGACCCCGTCTCGAACCAGTCGAACGTCACCTTGACCGCGCCGCCCGGGCCGGTCAGGTCCCACCGGCAGATGGCGCCGATGAAGCCCTGGTCGATGGCGTCGCCGCCCACGACATCGGCGATCTGCTCCGGCGTCACCGTGTCGCACTCCTCGAGGAGCGAGCGGAACTCGCCGTCCGCGCCACTCACGCCCGCTGCCACGGGCGTGCCCTCGATGGTCGACCCGCATCCGGCGAGCACCGCGGTGACCGACAGCGCCGCCAGCACGCGTCCGGCCCTCACTGCGCGCGCTCCGCGACGAGCGTCATCAGCCTCTCGGCGACGGCGCACGGATCCGCGGTGGGAGCGCTGTCGGCGTACATGACGGAGAAGTGGACGAAGTCGTCGCCGTACTGCAGACCGTTCTCGCAGAGGTACGTCACACCCGTCGCGTTCTCGGATCGCGCCTCGAACCCCGGCCGACCCTCGATCTCGATGTCCGCTGCCGGTCGGCCGATCAGTTCCGACCCCATGCGCTCACGCCCGATCGGGCTCCCGCGGTACCAGGAGAAGCTGACCGACGGGCCGGTCGGACCCGACACCTCCCACTCGCAGCCCACCGAGTTGCGGGTCACGATCGCGAACGACGGCACGGCGAACGCAGTGCGGACCTCCTCGTCGGACAGACCGCCGCAGACGCCGAAGAACGGGCCGGGTCCCTGCGACGCGGACGTGGACGGCGCGTCGTCGGTGGCGGCGTCGGAGTCGGATCCGCAACCGGTGAGCCCGAGCAGCACCACTGCTGCCACGCCGGCCCACCGCACGGAGTTCATGGCGGCAGCCTATCGGAGTGCGGACTGTCGCGAGTACGCCGAAAGTGCCGTGATGCGAGCGCCGATCACGACAGTTCGGACGTACTCGCGGGGGTGCTGGTGCTGGTGGTGGGGGTATCGAGGGCGAGGGACGCGTCGAGCACCCAGGCCCACACCTTCACGATCTCGGCGCGGCGGCGCGAGTCGTCGCTGAGCACGTCGGCGAGACCGAGCCCGCGGGCCAGGTCGAGGGTGGCCTGTACGAGTCGGTGGGTGCGCGGATCACTGTCGTCGGCGCCGAGGTGATCGACCGCCGTGCGGTGCGCCACGCGACCGAACTTCTCCTCGAGGGGCAGGACCCGGGCTCGCATCTCCGGATCCGCGGCCGCGGCGGTCCAGACCTGCAGCGCGGCACGGAAGATGGGGCTCGTGTAGTAGTCGACCAGCCGGGTGACCACGGCCTCGGTCCGCCCGGCGCCCTGCGGGAGCGCACTGCTCTCGGCTCGCGCCTCCCCCATGCGCGTGTCGAACATGTACTCGAGCGCCGCGGTGATGAGGTCCTCCCGCGTCGGGAAGTGATGCTGGGCGGCACCGCGAGAGACGCCGGCCCGCTCGGCCACGACAGCGACCGTCGTCGCCGCCCATCCCTCGGTGGCGAGCGCGTCGATCGTGGACTCGAGCAGACGCAGTCGCGTGGCGCGGCTGCGATCCTGCTTCGGGCTGCGGGTGTCACCGACCCGGTGACGAGTGGGCACGGTCATGGCCGTCACGTCTCCTTCCCCACAGCGGCACCGGACGACTCCGCCGGTGCGGCCCACGACGGGCTGCGCTTCTGCAGAAAGGCCATCATCCCCTCCCGCGCCTCGTCCGATGCGAACAGCCTCGCGGACTCCTCCGCCAGGTCCGCGCCCCGGCGGTCGAACTCCTCGAGCATCGCGGCGGTGGTGAGGCGTTTCGACGCCGCGAGACCCTGCGGTGACGACGGACGGATCGCCGCGACGAGTTCGGCCACCGTGGCCCCGGTGTCGGCCGCAGCCTCGGTGACGAGCCCGATGGCCTCCGCCTCGTGCGCGCCGAACGTCTCCGTCGTCAGGAAGTACCGGCTCGCCGCACGCGAGGTCATCCTCGGCACCACCGTCAAGGAGACGATGGACGCGGCCAACCCCAGCCGCGCCTCCGTCAGCGCGAACGAACTCTTCGGCCCGGCCACCACCAGATCGCACGCGCCCACGAGGCCCATACCGCCGGCACGCACATGCCCGTCGATCCTGCCGATCACCGGCTTCGGCGTCTCGAGGATCGCCCGCAGCAGCGTCAGCATCTGCTCGGTGCGCGAGGAGACCGAACTGCCCGCCTCCGTGAGATCGGCACCAGCACAGAACGTTCCGCCGGTGTGAGTGAGGACCACGGCGCGGACGTCCCGATCCGCGCCCGCGTCGCGGAGCCCCGCCGTCAGGTCGTCGACCAGGGCGGTGGAGAGGGCATTGCGGTTGTGCGGGGTGTCGAGTGTCAGAGTCACCACGCCCTCCGACCGATCGACCCGCACAGATATTCCGTCGCCCCGCCCGGCCTCCGGCCTGCCCTGGCCCCGACCGGCCTCCGGCCTGCCCGCCATCAGTAGCTCTTCGGCAGGCCCAGCGAGTGCTGGGACACGAAGTTCAGGATCATCTCCCGACTGACGGGAGCCACGCGGGCGATGCGCGCCGCACCGAGCATGGACGCGAGGCCGTACTCCTCGGTCAGGCCTGCGCCGCCGTGCGTCTGGATGGCCTGGTCGATGGCCTTGATGCTGGCCTCGGCGGCCGCGTACTTCGCCATGTTGGCCGCTTCCGCCGCACCGAAATCGTCACCGCTGTCGTAGAGCACCGCGGCCTTCTGCATCATCAGCTTCGCCAGTTCGAGCTCGATCTTGCACTGCGCCAACGGATGCGCGATTCCCTGGTGCGCCCCGATGGGGCTCTTCCACACGGTGCGCTCGTTCGCGTACTTCACGGCGGCGTCGAGGGCGTAGCGGCCCATGCCGACGGCCATCGCCGCACCGAGGATGCGCTCGGGGTTGAGACCCGCGAACAACTGCATCAACGCCGCGTCGGGCTCACCGACCAGCGCCTCGGCCGGCAGCCGGACGTCGTCGAGGAACAGCGTGAACTGATGATCGGGCTCGATGATGTCCATGCGCATCTGCGTCTTGTTCAGGCCAGGTGCATCGGTCGGCACGATGAACAGCGCCGGCTTCAGCTTCCCGGTCTTCGCGTCCTCCGTACGGGAGACGATGAGCACCGCGTCGGCCTGGTCGACGCCGGAGATGTAGATCTTGCTGCCGCGCAGCACCCACTCGTCACCGTCGCGTCGCGCGGTGGTGGTGATCTGGTGGGAGTTGGAGCCGGCGTCGGGCTCGGTGATGCCGAACGCCATGATCGCGGAGCCGTCCGAGAGGCGGGGCAGCCAGGACTGCTTCTGCTCGGGGGTGCCGTACTTCGCGATGATGGTGCCGCAGATCGCCGGGCTGACGACCACGAGCAGCAGGCCCGCACCGAACGAGGACATCTCCTCCTGGACCAGTGCGAGCTCGTAGATGCCGGCACCGCCGCCGCCGTACTCCTCGGGGAGGTTCACCCCGAGGAAGCCCAACTGCCCGGCCTCGTGCCACAGTTCGGTGAGTGCCTCACCCTTGCGTGCCTTGGGCAGCACGTAGTCGATGTAGTTGTGGCGCTTGCCCAGTCCGGCCACCGCGGCGCGGAGGCTCTTCTGCTCGTCCGTCTCGATGAAGCTCATGCCTGATCTCCTTCTGCTGCGACGACCGCCAGTACGGCGTCGACGTCCACCTGGTGTCCCACGGTGACCGTGAGCTCGGTCAGCACGCCCGCCGCGGGTGCGGTGATCGTGTGTTCCATCTTCATGGCCTCGAGCCACAGGATCGGTTGGCCGGCGGTGACGGTGTCGCCGACGGCAGCACCGATCCGCACGACGCTGCCGGGCATCGGTGCCAGCAGCGATCCGGCGGCGACGATCTCGCTCGGATCGACGAACACCGGAACCCGTTCGAGCCGTACCGGTCCGAGCGACGAGTCGACGAACACGGCGTCGCCGTGGACCGCGACGTGGAACTCGCGTCGCACACCGTCGGCCAGCAGCACCACCCGGTCGGACTCGGCCCGGACCAGCGCGCAGTCGTCGACGTCGGTGACGAGCGTTCCGCGCGACAGCCGGTACTCGGCGACGATCTCGGTGCCGTTCACCGCGTACGTCTTGCGTTGCGGCACGGAGGCGAGGTTGCGCCAGCCGCTGGGGAGGGATCGGCCCACCGTCGCCGATTCTCTCGATCGGGTGGCGTCCGCGAGCGCTGCGGCGAGTGCGGACAGCCGCACACCCCGGTCGTCGACGAGCGGCCGAGCGAGGACCGCGAGATCGTGCGTCGCGAAGAACGCGGTGTCGGTGTCGCCCGCGAGGAACGCGGGGTGTCTAAGCACCGTGACGAGCAGGTCGCGGTTGGTGCGCACCCCGTGAATGCGCGCGCGCAGCAGCGCTTTCGCCAGGATTCCGGCCGCCTGCTCCCGGGTGGGCGCGTACGAGATCACCTTGGCGAGCATCGGGTCGTAGTGGGTCCCCACCACGCTGCCGTCGACGATGCCCGAGTCCACCCGCAGGCCTGTCCGCGTGAGCACCTCGAACTCTCGCGCTCCGTCGAACTCGACGTGGTGCACGACGCCGCTCTGCGGCTGCCAGTCGCGCGCCGGATCCTCCGCGTACAGACGCACTTCGATCGAGTGTCCGCGCGTGGTGGGCTGCTCGGCCGGGAGCGCTCCGCCCGCGGCGACGTGGATCTGCAGTGCCACCAGATCGAGACCGGTGGTGCACTCGGTCACCGGGTGCTCGACCTGCAGGCGCGTGTTCATCTCGAGGAAGTAGAAGTTGCCGCGCTCGTCGCTGAGGAACTCGACGGTGCCGGCCCCCTCGTAGTCGAGCGCCTCGGTGGCGATGCGCGCCGCCTCGAACAGCTTCTCCCGCATACCCGGAACGCGCTCGACGAGCGGAGACGGCGCCTCCTCGACCACCTTCTGGTGGCGTCGTTGGATGGAGCACTCTCGCTCGCCCACCGCCCACACCGTGCCGTGGCGGTCCGCCATGACCTGGACCTCGATGTGGCGGCCCGTCTCGAGATAGCGCTCGCAGAAGACCGTCGCGTCACCGAAGGCGGACAGCGCCTCCCGCGACGCCGCGTCGATCTCGTCCTGCAGTGCGTCGAGTTCACGCACCACGCGCATACCGCGACCACCACCACCGGCGGACGCCTTCACGAGCACCGGCAGATCGTCCTGCGTGACGGACGCGGGGTCGAGCCGATCGAGCACCGGCACACCGGCGCTCTGCATCATGGCCTTGGACTCGACCTTCGACCCCATCGACTCGATCGCCTTCACCGGCGGACCGATCCAGGTGAGGCCCGCATCCTGCACGGCGCGCGCGAACTCCGCGTTCTCGGACAGGAACCCGTAACCGGGGTGGATCGCGTCGGCGCCGGCGCGCTGCGCCGCCTCGATGATCAGGTCTCCGCGGAGGTACGTCTCCGACGACGCGGAACCGGGCAACCGGACGGCGACGTCGGCGTCGGCGACGTGCGGTGACGCGGAGTCCGGATCGGAGAACACGGCGACCGTGTCGATGCCCTCTGCGCGGCAGGTCGTGAACACGCGGAGGGCGATCTCGCCGCGGTTGGCAACGAGTACTGACGAAATGGTCATGACGGTCACATCCGGAAGACACCGAAGTTGGCGGTGCCCTCGATCGGGGCGGAGGCGATGGCCGACAGGCACATCCCCACCACCGTGCGGGTGTCTCGGGGGTCGATCACGCCGTCGTCGTACAGGCGTCCGGACAGGAACATGGGAACCGACTCGGCCTCGATCTGCTGCTCGATCATCGCGCGCAGACCCGCGTCGGCCTCCTCGTCGAACGCCTGTCCGCGGGCCTCGGCGGAGGCGCGGGAGACGATCGAGATGACGCCCGCGAGTTGGGCACCGCCCATGACCGCGGACTTCGCGCTGGGCCAGGCGAAGAGGAAGCGCGGGTCGAAGGCACGACCGCACATGCCGTAGTGCCCGGCGCCGTACGACGCACCGAGCAGTACCGAGATGTGCGGGACGGTGGAGTTGGAGACGGCGTTGATCATCATCGACCCGTGCTTGATCATCCCGCCCTCCTCGTACTCCTTGCCCACCATGTAGCCGGTGGTGTTGTGCAGGAACAGCAGTGGCGTGTTCGAACGGTTCGCCAGTTGGATGAACTGCGTCGCCTTCTGGGACTCCTCGCTGAAGAGGACGCCGCGGGCGTTGGCGAGGATGCCGACCGGATACCCGTGCAGTTCCGCCCATCCGGTGACCAGAGACGAGCCGTAGAGCGGCTTGAACTCGTCGAAGTCGCTGTCGTCGACGATGCGCGCGATGACGTCGCGGGGGTCGAACGGGATCTTGAGGTCGGCCGGCACGATACCGAGCAGTTCCTCCTCGTCGTACCGGGGCGGGAGCACCTCGGTGCGCGGCGCCGGACCCTTCTTGTGCCAGTTGAGCCGCTTCACGATGCCGCGGCCGATGCGGATGGCGTCCTTCTCGTCCACGGCGAGATGGTCTGCGAGACCGGAGGTCCGGGCGTGCATGCGGGCGCCGCCGAGCGATTCGTCGTCGGTCTCCTCGCCGGTGGCCATCTTCACCAGCGGCGGTCCGGCGAGGAACACCTTGGACCGCTCCTCGATCATGACGACGTGATCGGACATGCCGGGGATGTAGGCGCCGCCGGCGGTGGAGTTGCCGAACACGAGGGCGATGGTGGGGATGCCGGCCGCGGAGAGGCGCGTCAGATCACGGAAGATGCGGCCACCCGGGATGAACACCTCCTTCTGCGTGGGGAGGTCGGCACCGCCGGACTCGACCAGTGAGATGACCGGCAGCCGGTTCTGCATCGCGATGTCGTTCGCTCGCAGCGTCTTCCGCAGGGTCCACGGATTGCTCGTGCCGCCCCGCACGGTGGGGTCGTTGGCGACGATCAGGCACTCGACGCCGCTGACGACACCGATGCCGACGACCACGCTGGCGCCGACCGGGAAGTCCGTGCCCCAGGCCGCGAGCGGGCACAGCTCGAGGAACGGCGAGTCCGGGTCGACGAGCATCTCGATGCGCTCGCGCGGGGTCATCTTGCCGCGGCCGCGGTGCCGTGCGACGTACTTCTCGCCCCCGCCGCCCAGTGCCTTGGCGTGTTCGGTCTCCACCTCGGAGAGCTTCGCGATCATGGTGTCGGCGGCCGAGACGTACGCGTCACCGGAGCTGTCGAGTCGGGAGGTCAGAGTCGTCATGCGGTGTACCCCAGTCGCTTCGCGGCCAGCGAGGTGAGGATCTCGGTGGTGCCGCCGCCGATGCCGATGATGCGCATGTCGCGGTACTGACGCTCGACCTCGCTCTCGGCCATGTAGCCGAGTCCACCGAACAGCTGTACCGCCTGCGAGGCGACCCATTCACCGGCCTCGACCGCGGTGTTCTTCGCGAAGCACACCTCGGCGATGCAGTCGTCGCCGTCCTCGACGTGGCGATCGATCAGTGCGTGCGTGTACGTGCGGGCCACGTCGATCTTGCGGTGCATCTCGCTGAGCGTGTTCTGCACCGCCTGACGGGCGATGAGCGGCTTGCCGAACGTCGAGCGGTCCCGCGTCCACGCCACCGTCAGATCGAGGCACCGCTGCGCCGAGGAGTAGGCCTGCGCGGCCAGCGCAGCGCGTTCGGAGACGAAGGCCTGCGCGATCTGGGCGAACCCGGAGTTCTCCGGGCCCACCAGGTTCTCCACGGGCACGCGCACGTCGGTGTACGACAGTTCGGCGGTGTCGGAGGCCCGCCATCCCATCTTGTCGAGCTTGCGGGACACCTCGAATCCCGGTGTGCCGCGCTCGACGACGAGCAGCGAGACGCCGGCCGCGCCGTCTCCCCCGGTGCGGACGGCGGTGAGCACGAAGTCGGCCCGGCACCCCGAGGTGATGTAGGTCTTCGCGCCGTTGACGACGAAGTGGTCCCCGTCGCGCACCGCTCGGGTGCGCAGGTGTCCCACGTCGGATCCGCCGCCGGGCTCGGTGATGGCCAGCGACCCGATCAGCTCGCCGTCGAGCGTGGGCCGGACCCACTTCTCGAGGTGGTCGGGGTTGCCCGCAGCGACCATGTGCGGCAACGCGATCCCACAGGTGAACAAGGACGCGAACAGGCCGCCGGACGCACCCGCCTCGTGCATCTCCTCGCAGATGACCGTGGCGTCGACCAGCGAGCCGCCGCCACCGCCGACCGCCTCGGGGAACGGCGCCCCGAGCAGACCGATCTCGGCTGCCGCGCGGTGCAGGCTGCGGGGAATCTCGCCGTCACGCTCCCACTCGGTGAGGTGCGGCAGCACCTCCCGGTCCACGAACCCCCGGACCGTCTTACGGAGTTGCGCTCGGTCGGGGCCACCCCAGGTGCTCATGCGAGTCCACTTTCTGCGAGTACTGATTCGGGTATCGGGACGTGCCGCGATCGCAGCCACTCCCCCAGGCCCTTGGCCTGGGGATCGAAGCGGGCGCCGGATGCGACGCCCTCTCCGAGAATCCCGTCGACGACGATGTTCACGGCCCGCAGGTGCGGGAACTCGTACCGGTGCACGCGCAGGCCCGCCGTCTCCGGGAGCAGCGTCGTGACCAGCTCGGTGGTGAGAGTCGACCGGAGCCAGGCCCACGCGGCGTCGCCGCGCACCCAGACCCCGACGTTGGCGCTGCCGCCCTTGTCACCGCTGCGCGCCGCCGCCACCGTGCCGAGCGGCAGCGTGCGTGTGGGTTCGGCCGGCGGGCGGCCTGCGGGCGCGTCGGACGGGTCCGCCTCGACAGCCGTGGTGACGGTGGGCGGTGCGACGTCGACGCGCGTGCCGTCCGCGAGAACCGCCACGTGCCGCGGCACCGCCTGATCGACGAACCCGGCCTCGAAGACGCCGTAGGGCGATCCCTGACCCGGAGGCGTCGTCACACAGAAACCGGGGTAGCTCGCCAGCGCGAGTTCCACTGCGGCTGCGCTGAACACGCGACCCACACGCTGCGGATCAGCGTCGCGGACGACGACACGGAGCACCGCACTGGCGGCCTCCTCGGTGCCGGCGTCAGGGTGGTCGGTGCGCGCCAGAGTCCAGTCGACGTCGCGCGGCGGCGGCGTCAGCGCCTCGGTCATCTGGGTGCGCACCAGGTCGGCCTTGGCTTCGATGTCGAGCCCGGTGAGCACGAAGGTCATCTCGTTGCGGAACCCGCCGAGCGTGTTCCGGGAGACCTTGAGGGTGGGCGGCGGCGCCTCGCCGCGAGCCCCCGTGACCAGCACGCGGTCGGGTCCGTCCTGCGAGACCCGCACCGTGTCGAGCCGCGCGGTCACGTCCGGGCCGAGGTAGCGCGGGCCGGTGATCTCGTACATCAACTGCGCCGTCACCGTTCCGACCGTCACGGCGCCGCCGGTGTTCTCGTGCTTGGTGATCACCGACGACCCGTCCGACCGGATCTCCGCGAGGGGGAACCCCGGTCGACGCAGATCCTCGATCTCACCGAAGAAGGAGTAGTTCCCGCCGGTCGCCTGGGTTCCGCATTCGATGATGTGGCCGGCGACGACGGCGCCCGCGAGTTCGTCGAGGTGATCGCGGGTCCACCCGAACCGGGAGATCGCCGGGGCCACCACCACCGACGCATCCGTGACGCGTCCGGTGACCACGACCTGCGCCCCGGCGTCCAGGCACGCCGCGACACCGAAGGCGCCGAGATAGGCATTGGCGGTCAGCGGGGAGCCGAGGCCCAGTTCCTCGGCGCGGTCGTGCAGATCGTCTCCCTCCACGTGGGCGACCGAGACGGTCAGACCGAGACGGTCGGCGAGGGACCGGATCTCGTGCGCCAGTCGTGCGGGCGCCAACCCACCGGCATTGCTGACCAGGGTGACGCCCTTGTCGAGCGCAGTGCCCAGGCACTCCTCGAGCTGCCGCAGATACGTCCTGGCGTAGCCGCGCGTCGGATCCTTCATCCGGTCGCGTCCGAGAATGAGCATCGTCAGCTCGGCCAGGTAGTCGCCCGTGAGGACGTCGAGATCACCGCCGTCGAGCATCTCGCGCATGGCCGACGCCCGGTCACCGTAGAAGCCGGAGCAGTTCCCGACCCTGATCATCTCCGTCACGACGCCACCCGCACGTCCCGGCCACCGCCGGGAGCCCCCGCGAACGCCTGCGCGAGACCCAGCCACGTCGCCGCGTCGTCGCCGACGGCCACGAGGTCGGTGTCGTCACGGTGCACGCGCTGCGTGACGAGCAGGCAGAAGTCCGGAGCGGAACCCGTGACAGTCTGCTCCGCGTCCTCCGGCCCCCACGACCACTCACTCCCGTCGGGAGCGGTGAGCACGACGCGGAACGGTGCCGACGGCGGCGTCAGGCCGCGGATCGCGTAGGCGAAGTCGCGGGTGCGTACGCCGATGTGCGCGACGTGACGCAGCCGAGCCGTGGGTTCGCGAACCACGCCGAGGGCGTCCGCGACGTCCTGACCGTGTGCCCAGGTCTCCATGATGCGCGCGGTGGCCATCGACATCGCGCTCATCGGCGGGCCGAACCAGCGGATCTTCACGCCGTCGGGCACGTGTGTCAGGACGTCGAGCAGTTGCACTCGGCCGAGCCGCCATCGCGACAACAGGGTGCTGACCTGCTCTCCGGCGAGTGCGTCGGCAGCGGAGTCCACGAACGAGTCCGGACTGCCCATCGCGTCGGCGATCACCGCGTCGAAGGCCGCTTCGGCGTCCTCGTCACCGGAGGCGCCGGCCGTCGTCAGCGCGGCGACGTGGTCGGTCCAGTGCAGGTGAGCGATCTGATGCGCCACCGTCCAGCCGGCCGCCGGGGTGTCCGTGCGCCACGCGGCGTCGTCGGCATCGGCGACCAGCGCGTCCAGCGCGTCGCCCTCCGCACGCAGGTCCTGCAGCAACACCTCGAGAGCAGCCATGCCTGGAACGGTCGCACCCACGGGCCAAAAAAGCAAGCATGCTTGCTTGTTCTTGGACGTTGTGACGAACTCCAAAACAATCCGTGGCACCATCCATCCGCAGCGCAGGTCCGAAAGCCTGGTTTACGGTGAATCCCACAGGCGGTTGGACGCTTTACCGCACGACACCCATCACGACGCTCGCGACACGCCGGGCGGGACGAGGCCGCCCGCGAATGCGGGCACCGAAGGGAACGGGACCCGACATGGTCAGTGCACGAGACGGACGACCGGGGCAGGCCTACAGCGCGCCGGGCGCCTTCACCACGGCCTTCAGTCCGGGCGTCGGACCCCGAGCCGAGTACCCGGTGCCGGAACCGGTGCGGCACGACGAGACCGGGTACGACGAACCCCGGTACGACGACGACGAGCCGATCGGCGAACTCGAGGCTCGCTACGAGTGGATCGTCGGCCTCATGTCGTCGTTCACCGATCAGCGCGTCGTGCGGTGGATCATCGCCTTCTTCACCGCGTCGATGGGCGTGTGCGCCACCCTCGAGATCCTGTACGGCTTCGGCGGCACCACCACGTTCACGGTGGGCGTGCAGATCGGCTGCGCGGCCTTCGCGTTCGCCGCCGCTCTCTGGTGGACGGTGACCTCGTGGCCGCGGCTGCACACCGCCTTCGCCTTCGTCGTCCTGTCCAACCTGGGCATCCTCGCCGCGAACCTGAGCGCCGACATGCCGCCCGCCTACGCCGTCGGGAAGACCACCTTCTTCGTGGTGCTCGGCCTGTTCGCCGGTGTCTTCCTCGACCGCTGGATGCTGGCCACTCACATCGCGATCGCCGGTGTCGCCGTCACGTCCATCATCGGCTACAACATGCTGTTCGAGGACGTCCCCCCGCTGGGCGCGCTGGTCGTGTGGGCACCGGTCATGTCACTGGTCATCGCCGTTCCCGCGTTGCTCTATACGTTCGTGCGAGCAGTGCGGCTCGACCAGTCCTGAGCCACTCTCCGCGAGTACGTCCGTGCTGTCGTGATCGCGAGTGAAATCACGACACTGTCGACGTACTCGCGGTGGGGGGGTGGCCTCGGGGCTCACTCGTCGATGCTGGACATGTCTCCGTAGCGTGCTCCGGCCACGGCCGACGCGGGCACCGCTGCCTCGAGTTCGTCGAGGATTTCCTGCGTCACCGCGACGTCCGCCGCTGCCACGTTCTCCTCGAGGTAGCGCACGCGCTTGGTTCCGGGGATCGGCGCGACGTCCTCGCCCTGCGCCAGCACCCACGCCAGAGCCAGCTGACCGGGCGTGCATCCCAGCCGGTCCGCGATCTCACGGATGCGCGCCACGAGCGTCAGGTTCGCCTCGAGCGCCTCGCCCTGGAACCGCGGGAAGTACGCGGTGCGGCGCGAGTCCTTCTCTGCCAACTCCGACTCGTGCGCGATGGCGCCGGTCAACAGCCCGCGACCGAGCGGCGAGTACGGGACCAACCCGATGCCGAGCTCACGGAGCGTCGGGAGCACAGTCTCCTCGAGACCCCGCGTGAACAGGGAGTACTCGGTCTGCACAGCCGTGATCGGGTGCACTGCGTGCGCCCGACGGATGGTCGCGGCCGACGCCTCGGACATCCCGAGATGGCGCACCTTGCCCGCCTGCACCAGTTCCGCCATCGCGCCGACCGTGTCCTCGATGGGGACCGACTTGTCGACGCGGTGCTGGTAGTACAGGTCGATGTGGTCGACACCGAGCCGCGACAACGACGCGTCGCAGGCCGCGCGGACGTACTCGGGGGTGCCGTTGATGCCGAGACGGGTGCCGTCGGCGAGTCGCTCGTTGCCGAACTTGGTGGCGAGCACCACCTGGTCCCGACGGCCGGCGATGGCCTCGCCGACCAGCTCCTCGTTGACGAACGGGCCGTACATGTCGGCCGTGTCGAGGAAGGTCACACCGAGTTCGAGAGCGCGGTGGATGGTGGCGATGCCGGAGGCGCGGTCGGTGTCGCCGTAGAACTCGGACATGCCCATGCAGCCGAGGCCGAGGGCGGAGACGGTGAGAGGGGACTGCGTACCGAGGGTGCGTGAGGTGAGCGTCATGCCCCCACTCAACGTGCTGGAGTGCGCTCCAGGTCAAGCCTGCCGACGTAGAGCTCGATCTTGTGGTCGATCGCGCGCAGATGACCGGTCACCTCGGCGAGCTGCGCCAGCACCCGTTCCCGATGCGCGCGGAGGGCGTCGAGCCGCTGCTGCTCCGTCCCCTCGCCCTGACGCACCAGGTCGGCGTAGTGCCGCACCTCCGCGATCGACATCCCGGTCGCACGCAGTCGGGTGATGAGGACGATCCACGTGATGTCGTCGTCGCTGTAGCGGCGCTGTCCGGTGGACGACCGCGGCACCGCGCGCAGGAGCAACCCGTCGCGCTCGTAGTACCGCAGCGTGTCGATGGTCAGCCCGGTCTGCTCGGACGCCTCCGCGATGCTGTGACTCACCCCGTCAGCTTAGGCATCAGCGGAAGAGCGGGAACTTCCTCTTGGTGGCGAGCGCGTCCATGCCGGACTGGATGGAGCGCCGCACCTCCTCGTACTTGGCCTCCACGTACTCCTCGTCGTCCACGCGGGCGAGATCGTGATCCACCTCGACGGGCGGCATGAAGCGGGTCCGGATCTTGGCGGGCAGCGGGATCTGCGGAAGTGCGGCCGGCGCGATGATCCACGGCAGCGACACGGCAATGGGGAACACCTTGAGTCGCGCGATCTTGTCCAGTCCCAGCATCTTCGAGAGCTTGTCACCGCGGACCAGCACGGGCATGGCGTCGGCGCCGCCGACGGTGGCGATCGGCACGATCGGCACCCCGCAGCGGATGGCGAGCTTGATGAAGCCGGTGCGCCCGCCGAGGGTGGCGACGTCACGTTCGCTCCACGGTCGCAGCGAGTCGACCTCACCTCCGGGCCACACGATGACGTCGCGCCCCTCGGCCAGTGCCGTGGACATCGAGTCGGGAGCAGCGGGCAGGACACCCATCGAACGGAACACCGTGCCGATGAGAGGGAAGGCCATCAGCGCATCGTGCGCGGTGCCGTGCAGCGTGCGTGACGGGCCGAACCGTCGCCACCACTGCGCCCCCACCGTCCAGGCGTCCCACACGAACGGTGCACCCGAATGCACGCCGACCAGCAGCACCGGTGGCGGCGGGATGGTCTCCCACCCGTCGATCTCCATGCGGAAGTACTTGTCGACGAGCGGGTTCCAGAACTTCTCCTGGCGCCGCATGCTGTCGACGTCCTGGTCCGTGAGGTCCCAGTCGCCGGCGCGCGAGGCGACCAGGCCACTGAGTCCACCGGACGCGTTCTCGCGCTTGTCCTTCATCTTCAGCCGGGCCGCGGCGGCGACCCGCTCGGCCTGGTCCTGCAGCTCGGGATCGCGATGGTCGGCAGGGGAAACGTCTGTGTGATCGGCGCCACTCATGAGGCCGAACCTACTGCACGGTCAGATGCGCCGTACCCCGGTTGCACACAGGCCGTGACGAATCAGCACATCCGGCCCCGGGGCGGTGGTTCGTGTGCAGCCTGCGCACGCCTCACCTCGTCGAGGTCCGCCGCACGACGTGCCACTCCGGTGTCGCGACCGGCTCACCCGCGAGCACGGCCCGCGCAGCGCTGCGCCCCTGCTCGTACAGCGACTGGGCCACCGTCGTCAGCCCTGCGCCCGCCGCTTCCTCGGTGTCGTCCCACCCGACCATCGCCAGGTCGCCCGGCACCTGCAGGCCGCGGTCCCGCACCACCGACAATGCCCCGAGCGCCATCTCGTCACTCATCGCCAGCACCGTGTCCGGCAGCGCGTCCAGGTGATCCTGCATCGCGCGCGTCCCCTCCGAGCGGAAGCTGCCGGTGCCGAACGCGACGGGCACCGCGGACCAGTCGAGCCCCAGCGCCTCGGCAGCCGCGCGGTAGCCCCGCAGACGGTTCCTCGTCACCGGGAAGTCGATCGTCTCCGGATCCGGTCCGTGCACGAGGCGCCGCTCCCGATGCTCGTCGGCAGGAAAAGCGAGCACCAGCGGTCGCGCGGCACCCGCGAGGGCGATCAGGGCGACCGCCTCGGCCGCGGCGGCGTCGTCGATGCTGACCAACGTCGTGCCGTCGTGCTCCGGACCGCCCTGCACGCACACGGGTCGCCCGGTGGCGACGGCCGCGTCGAGCAGTGGGTCCCCGGTGACCGTGGTCCAGAAGACGTACCCGTCCACGGCGGCGTCGCGCACCCGGTCGACGTCGCGGGCGACGCGCGTGTTCGGCAGGATCACCAGGCCGGTGTCGGTGTCGAGGCACGCGTCGGCCACTCCGGACAGGAACCGGCGAGCCTGCGGGTCGTCGAACGCGTACGTCAGCTTCTCCGTCAGAAGCACGGCGAGGTTGTTGCTGCGGCCGCTGCGGAGCGACTGCGCGCCCCGGTGCGGGCCGGTGTAGCCGAGTCGCTCGGCGGCGTCGAACACCTTCGCCCGCGTCTCGTCCGAGACCCGCTCCGGCCGCCCGTACGCGTAGGACACGCTCATGACCGAGACGCCGGCCGCCGCCGCGACGTCGGCCATGGTGACGCGTGTGTGCGAGGTCATCATCGCCACTCTATCGCCCACCCCCGTCCGTGTGTATCGTTACACAGCATGTCCACGGCACCTCCGCGCGCGAACACGCCCGCTCTGCTCGTCCTCGGCGCGACCGCGTTCATCTACGTCACGGCGGAGACGCTGCCTGTGGGACTGCTCCCCGAGATGTCCGCCGACCTCGGTGTCGGCGAATCGGCCATCGGGCTGCTGCTGACCTTCTACGCGTACGCGGTCGCCGTGATCACGTTGCCGCTGATGGCGGCGGTGAAGTCGTGGGACCGTCGCAAGGTCGTCGTCATCACCGCCGGCGCACTCGCGGTGTCGCAACTCGTGTCGGCGGTGTCCGTCGGCTATCCGATGCTGGTCGGAGCACGACTGATCTGCGCGGCCACCCACGGTGTGTTCTGGGCCGTGGTGGCTCCGGTCGCGGCGTCACTCGCCGCACCGGGCAAGCGCGCGAAGGCGATCGCGCTCGTCTACGCCGGGACGTCGTTGGCACTCGTCGCGGGCAATCCGCTGACCGCCGCCCTCGGACAGTGGACGCACTGGCGCGTCGCCGCCGCGACGCTCGGCGTCGTCGCGCTGGCCATCACCGTCGCCCTGACCCGGTTGCTGCCCGCTCTCCCGGTCGCGACTCCGGTCGCCACCACGGCCACGTCGCGCCCCGGCATCAGCCGGGTGCTCGTCCTGCTGTGCGGCATCACGTTCCTCGCCGCGCTGGGCCACTTCGCCGGCTACACGTACTTCGCGCTCGTGGTCGGCGAGGGCATCGGCACATCGGGGAGCGTGCTCTCGACCATGCTGTTCGTCTACGGACTCGCCGGCGTCGCCGGCATCTGGCTCATCGGTCGCACGTACGACCGCGGTCCGTGGCGCTCGACGATCGTCGTCCTCACCGCCATCACCACCGCGCTCGCGGCGCTGGTCCTGGCGCTGTCCACCGGATCCGGCGTGCTGGCGATCGTCGCCATCGCTCTGTGGGGCATGGCCTTCACCACCATCCCGGTGTGCATCCAGTCGGCCGTCCTGCACTCGGCACCGGCCGGGGCCGCGGCGGACCGCGCGTCGGCGATCTACGTCGTGACCTTCCAGGTGGCCATCGCGACGGGTGCCCTGGTGGGCGGCGGCATCGTCGACACCCTGTCGGTGACGGCGGTGCTGGTCTTCGCGGCCGTCACCATGCTGCTGGCACTGCTCGGCGTCCTCGCCGGGCGGTCGGCCTTCACGGCTCCGACGGCTCCCGTGCCGGTCGCTGCGACCGCATCCGCTCCCTGACCTCGCGCCAGGTCCGGGGCGAGATCCCCGCGTCGCGCCGGGTCTTGCGGCGGGCCACCAGCACACCCGTCGCCGCCACGGCCCAGACCGCGTACTGCGTGAGCCACGCGACGCGGAACGCCTCGAAGGTGTACCCGCCCATCGCGTTCAGAATGGCGCCCATGGCCTGCATCACCAGCAGCGACGCGAGGAATCCGCCGATGTTCACCATGCCCTGGGCGGTGCCGAGCGCGACCGACGGGTTGAACGTGCGCGCGTAGTCGAAGCCGATGGCCGACCCCGGGCCACCGACCGAGATGACGATCACCAGGACGAAGAGCAACCACGTCGGCGCGGGTCCCGGAAGAGCGAGCACCAACGCCCACATGAGGGCGTTGCTGGCCATGATCGCCAGCACCATCCACGACCGACGCATGGGATAACGCCCCGTCAGGATGCCGACGACGATGCCCGACACGATGGCCGACACCACCGACGTGGTGAGCAGCGCGCCCACCACTGCGGACGACACCCCCTGCGCCGAACTGAGGTAGGGCACTCCCCACATCAGCGCGAACACGGTGATGGAGAACTGCGTCCCCATGTGGGAGAAGAAGCCGAGCCGGGTACCGGGCCGTGACCAGACGACGGAGATGTTGCGCACCGTCTCGCGGAACGTCACCCGCGGCGCGCTGCCGGGTCCGGGATCGGGCGAGTTCGAGACGGCGAGGAACGCGGCCAGCGCGACCACCACCCCGCTGCCCGCGGCCGCGCCGTAAGCGACGGACCACCCCCCGCCGTGCAGCAGCGTCAGGAACGGCACCGCGGACAGCACCTGCCCGACCTGCCCGAAGATGCCCGTCAGCTGCGAGACCAGCGGAACCCGGCGGGGCGCGAACCACTTCGGCACCAGCCGCAGCACCGAGATGAACGTCAGCGCATCACCGACACCCACGACGGCACGGGCCGCCACCGCCACCGGCAGCGAGTCGGTGAATGCCAGGATCATCTGCCCCGACGCCATGACCAGCGCTCCCGTGACGATCATGGCGCGCGGACCCACCCTGTCGAGCAGCACTCCCGCAGGAATCTGCATCGCCGCGTAGACGACGACCTGCAGGACGACGAACGACGACAGCACCGACGGACTCGCGGCGTACCGATCCGCCGCGTCGAGCCCCGACACACCGAACGACGTGCGATGCAGGACCCCGACGATGTAGGCGAGGACACCTGTTCCCCAGACGATCCACGCGCGCATGCTGCTCAGTCTCCCGGGTAGAGTCCGCACCCATGACCCACGGTCACGCCCACCACGACACGCTGCCTGACGACGGCCGGCCTCCGGCCTCCCCGCTGCCCATCCTGGTGCTCAACGGTCCGAACCTGAACATGCTCGGAACCCGCCAACCCGAGGTCTACGGCACCGAGACGCTCGACGACGTGGTCGCGCTGTGCCGCGAGACCGCGGAACGCCACGGACGCACTGTCCGCGCCGAGCAGTCCAACCACGAGGGCGCGTTGATCGACTGGATTCACGAGGCGCGCGGGACGGCGTCGGGAATCGTCATCAACCCGGGCGGTCTGACCCACACGTCCGTCGTTCTGCGCGATGCTCTGGTCGTGCCCGAGATCCCCGTCGTCGAGATCCACATCTCGAACGTGCACGCCCGCGAGGAGTTCCGACACCACAGCTTCGTCTCGGGGATCGCCGTGTCGGTGATCGCCGGGTGCGGCGTCCGCGGGTACCGCTACGCCGTCGACGAGATCTGCGCCCGCACGTCCTGACCATCACGTCGGAAATGAGCACCATGGACCTCTCCCCCGTCACCAGCCACGAACTCGCACCACAGCCGCCGACGGGCGAGGGGTTCGAGACCGCGTGGCCCATCCGCGCCGGCGACGTCGACACCGCGAACCGGCTGCGCTACGACTCCGTCGCCCGGTACCTGCAGGACATCGGGTCGGACAACCTCGACGCCTCCGGACTCGGGGAGACGGATCCGTTCTGGATCGTGCGCCGCACCGTCATGGACATCGACCGACCGTCGGTGTGGCCCGAGCGGATCACGTTGCGGCGCTGGTGTTCCGGTCTGTCGACGCGATGGTCGAACATGCGCGTCGACATCACCGGCGACAAGGGCGCGCACATCCGCACCGAGGGATTCTGGATCAGCATCTCGTCGACGACGGGCATGCCGACGCGCATCTCCGACGAGGGCCTCGCGCTGCTCACCCGCACGGCGGGCGAGACCAGACTCAAGTGGAAGCAGTGGCTCCGCGATCCGGCCCCGGAGCCCTCACTGACAGATCTCGCGTTCCCGCTGCGCATCACCGACGTCGACGCGTTCAACCACGTGAACAACGCCGCCTACTGGCAGGCCGTCGAGGAGGTGCTCGCCCGCGCGGAGTCCGGCGAGATCACCGGCGGACCGCACCGCGCGGTCATCGAGTATCTCTCGCCGATCATGGCGCCGGATCACGTCACGCTCCGCTGGCGTCGGCACGACGTGGACGGTGCACCGGCGGTGACGGTGTGGTTCATGATGGACGACACGGTGCGCACGATCGCGTGCGTGGTGGCGCGCGCCGGCGCGAGCGGCGCTTCTGCTCCTCTCACCGACTGAATCGGCGGGATCCCGCTCGCAGGCGGCGCGAGGAGAGCAGAAACCCCGGAGGCCGGTCGCCTACTGCCAGGGCAGGCCGTCGAGCCAGCTCAGCACCATCGTCTCGTAGGCGATGCCGAAATCGAGGGTGGCCGCGGCGTACGGATCGTCGAGCGCGGCGTCCTTCTGCTCGCGATACCGGCGCAGGTTCTCCTCGTGCGTGCTCCGGTGCGCCGCCACTGCCTCGCTCAGCACGGACGCCGGCACGTGCTCGCCGAAGGAGATCATCAGCAGCAGCGGATGACGAATGACCTCCGGCTCGGGGAGCACCGAGATCCAGGCGGCGAACTCGGTTCGCCCCGCGTCGGTGATGCGGTACGGCTTGCGATCACGCGCCTGCGTCTCGAGTTCCTCCACCAGTCCGGCGCGGGCGAGGCCGGAGAGTTCGCGGTAGACCTGGGAGCGCGTGACCGTCCAGAAGCCGCCGATGCAGACCTGCGCCGTGGCGACGAGGTCCCATCCGGACATGGGCCCGCTGTGCAGGAATCCCAGCAGAGAGGCCGCCGTCGCGTTGACGGTGGTGCCACGAGTGTCGGCCATGGCGTCATCGTCCCACACCTTGACAGTCCACAGTGGACGGTGCAGTCTGAGATCGGACATTCCACAGTGGACTGTCGACCCCCGATCTCGACCACCCCGACGAATCGAGCGTTCGATGACCGCACCGCAGACACACGAGCAGGCACTCGCACTCCTCACCGCCGCGGTGGGAGACGGGCGCCTGACCCTGGACGAGTTCGACACCCGCTCCGCGGCCGTGGTCTCGGCCCGCTCCGATGCAGACCTGGCCGCCGTCACCGCCGATCTGCATCCAGCGCCGTCCACACCCGGACATCCGACGACCGTGCCCGCGGCCGCGTGGCTGCGGTGGGCGTCGGTGGTCGCGCTGTGCAGCGCGATCTACGTGATCACCTGCGTCGCCTCGGGATCGATGCTGTACCCCTGGCCCGTCTGGGTGGCCGGGCCGTGGGGCATGGTGCTGCTCGTACACAGCATCGCCGCGGCGACACAGGGCCTCGGCACCGTCAGCTGCGGCGCTGCAGCCGCACGGGCTGCCCGTCCTTGGGATACGGCAGGGAGGTGAAGTCGATCGGTGTCGCACGATCGGCCGGCACCGACCACGTGTGGTGGCGCAGGAGGTGGTGCAGCACCATCGTGATCTCGATGGCCGAGAAGAACTGACCCAGGCACGTGTGGACCCCGCCGCCGAACGGTTGCCACGCGAACTTGTGGGGCAGCGCGCGACCGTCGAAGCGGGTGGGGTCGAAGACCTCAGGGTCCGACCAGTAGGTGGGATCGTGATGCGTGTAGTGCGGCGTGGCCACCACCATCACGTCGGCAGGCACGTGATGGCCGCGGATCACCGTGTCCCGCACCGTCCATCGCGCCATGGTGGGCAGCGGAGCGAGCATGCGCAGCGATTCCTTCATCACCGCGTCGAGTGCCGTCAGACCCGCCCGCGCCTCGGGTGCGGAGACATCGGGGCCCGCAGCCAGCGACTGCTGGCGACATTCCTCCTGCCACTGCGGGTGTCGGCCGAGCTGATCGACCATCGTGGAGATGGTGATGGTCGACGTGTCGTGCGCTGCCATCAGCAGGAAGATCATGTGGTCGATGATCGCGTCGTCGGAGAAGCGCTCGCCGTCGTCGTCCTCGAGGTGGGCGAGCACCGAGAACAGATCTCGGCCGTCGCCGCGCCGCCGATCCGGAAGATAGTCCCGCAGAAAGTCTTCGAGGAAGCGTCGACCCTTCAGACCCCGGCGCCACCGACCACCGGGCACGTCGAGCCGGACGATGGACGTCGCCGCCTGAACACAGTCGACGAAGGCCTTGTTGACGGCGTCCAGCCGGGTGTCACCGTCCCGCACCCCGCCCATGAACACCTCGGTCGCGAGGCCGAGCGTCAACGACTTCACGGCGGGATAGATCTCGAAGTGCTCCGACGAGTCCCACTCCTGCACGGTGCGGGCGATCAGCGGTTCCATCGCCGCGGCGTAGGACGCGAGACGGTCCTTGGTGAACGCCTGCTGCAGCAGCCGCCGGTGGTGGCGGTGCTCGCCGAGGTCCATGAGCATGAGCCCGTTGTCGAAGAACGGCCCGATGAGCGGCCGCCAGCCGAGTGCGTTGCTGAACGCCTTGTCCCGGTTGGTCAGGATCTCCTCGCACCCGTCGGCGCCGAGCACCAGCACCACGCGCCGGCCCGCCATCGTGTGCCACGAGACCTGCCCGTAGCGCCGCTCCTGCTGCCGCCACAGGGCGAGGGGGTCCCGGATGTACTGCATCGAACGGCCGACGTAGGGGATGCCCGCGCTGCCCATGACGGGACGGAGATCGGAGCCGAGCGGTGGGGCGGCGAGCGCGTGAGCCATGGGGCCTCCTGAGTATCTGACAGGGCGTCCTGTCAGATGTAGTGTGCGTCACAGGAGAGGCGCTCGTCAAGACCTGCGAGACTGACGGCATGGCGGAACCCGCGAGCAGGACCTACGGCGGAGTGGACGCGGCGGACCGCGCCGTCCGCCGCCGGGCCGCACTGATCGAGGCGGGTCTGGACCTCATGTCCTCGGTGGGCACCGACAAGACCACGATGACCGCGGTCTGCGCGGCCGCCGGGCTCACCGAGCGGTATTTCTACGAGAGCTTCCGCACCAAGTCGGACCTGCTGCTCGCCGTGCTCGACAGCGTTGCCGACGAGGTGAGAAGCGCTGCGATCCATGCCGTCTCGTCCACGGACGGAGACGTCGCCGACCGCGTGCGGGCCGCTCTGAGCGCCGTGGTGTCGATCATGCTGTCCGACCCCCGCAAGGGCCGGATCGCGTTCGTCGAGTCGATGGCGTCACCGACCCTGCGAGCTCGACGTCAGGCGACCATCGACGCCGTCGCGGACGTGGTCGTCGAACGCTCGCACGAACTCTGGGCCGACCGCGCACTCCCGCCGCCGCAGGACCGGCTCATGGCGTTGATGTTCATCGGCGCCTGCTCCGAACTCGTCTCCGCCCGGTTGCAGGACCACATCGATGCGACCCCCGACGAGATCGTCGATGCTGCGACGCAACTGTTCCTCACCGGAATGCTGCGCCCGACGAGCTGACTCAGAGATGGCCCTTCAACAACAGGTGCCAGTACGTGAACGGCAGGCCGAACCGGTCGCCCGCCCACGAGAGCCGACGGGGCTTCAGCGGGTCCAGGAACGACGGCAACGACGACGTGATCTCGCCGGTGCGATCGAACTCGGCCGCGATGAGACGCCGCGCGTCCACCGGGATCGGCGCCACCGTGTAGCCGTCGTACTCCCCCAGCGCCTCGTTCGATCGTTGCGCCAGCACGTTGTCGACGAGGATCGACACCTGGCGCCGTAGTCCGCCGCCCGAGGGATCGGTGTCGATGGACGCGCCGTCGCCCACGGCCCACACGCCCTCGTGTGTGCGGTGCCGGAAGGTCCGCGGATCCACGTCCACCACTGCGTGCGTGCCGGGATCAGCGCTCGCCAGGCCGGTCTCCTCGACCCACCGCGGTCCGCGGTAGGGCGGCACCAGATGCAGCATGTCGTAGCCGATCCGCTCGGTGCGACCGTCCGCGCCGGTCACCGTGATCGATCGCTCGCCCGGCGCGAGCGCCGTCACGGCGGTGCGGTGAAGCACTCGGACATCCAGCTCCCGCAGGTACTTCCGCAGCCGGGCGTCGAGCGCCGGCACTCCCACGAGATCCGGGCGGTCGACCACCAGCGTCATCGACGGCGCGGCACCCACCTTCCGCCAGTGCGCGGCGGCGAGGAACAGCGGCTTGATGGTGGTCCCGGTGCAGCTCACCGGCGCACGAGGAACCGTGAAGACGGCGTGCCCGTCGGGACGCATCGTCTGCACGAGGTGCCAGGTGCGCGTCGCCTCGTCGAGGTAGTTGCTCGCCACCGACGACGACGCGAGCGCCGCGTCGATTCCGGGCAGTGCGTCGTGATCGGGCACGAGACCGGATCCCACGACGAGGTCGCGGTAGCGCACCTCCGTGCCCGACTCGGTGCGCACCGTCCGCGTCACGGTGTCCACCGAGACGACACGCTCCTGGATCCAGGTACAGCCCTTCGGTGTCACCGAGCGCTGGGGGCGCTGCGCGGACGCGAGGGACGCCTGCCCGCCGCCGACGTAGGACAGCAGCGGCCGATAGGTGTGCACCTCCTGCGGTTCGATGACCACCACGTCGGAGACGCCCTTGTTCAGGAAACGGGCGGCGGCGCTGATGCCCGCGTTGCCCCCGCCGATGATGACGATGTCGTGCTCGGTGGTCATGATGCCTCCGGTGTCCTGTGACTCGAATGGTTCGGGGGTCTCACCACGACAGGTCCGGCTGATGCGGACCCGCGGCGATGCCGACCTCGTCGGCCGGTACGTCCGTGATGCCGAACAGGTCGGCGAGGGCCTGCTGCGGGGTGCGATCCAGTGCGTCGGCCCACCGGCGGGCCCGGCGCACGGCGCGCCACGACCACCACTCCACACTGCCGCCGGGCACGGTCGACCGCACCAGACCGGGGCCTTGCGGAGGCGTCGACGCCGCCAGCGTCCGCGCTGCATCCGGGGCCAGGACGACCGGACCGACGAGGTCGAGCCCGAAGCGGCTGCGCCGTACGTCGTCGCCGCCGGGGACACCGAGGCGGATTCGCGGGTCGTCGGTCCGCCACGACGCGACGAGATCCGCGGCGTCCGTCCCGTCCACCCACACGGTGACGTCCCCCTGCGCGAGCACCGATCCCACCGTCACCAACAGCGATGCGGCACTGTGTCCGTCGGCGTGCACGACGGCCGTGAGGTCGGGAACGGCGTACCGGACGCCGTGGGTGCGCGCAGCGGGGTCGGTGACGAGTGGAAGCAGGGACAGGGCCTCCGTGTTCTTCTGCTCGGTGCGTTGCTCACCGGGTCGGCCGGCCCAGTCGGGACCGTCGTGCCAGGCGACGGCGTCCGGCACATGCGCGATCAGGGCGCCGGCGAGGTAGGCGCGATTGGCCAGCTCCCAGTCCTCTCCGCCGTATCCGCCGAACGACTCGTCGAAGCCGCCGATCTCCTCGAAGAATGCTGCGGTGCAACACATCACCGCGCTGATGACGTGGCGATAGGAGCGATGATCGGCATCGAGCAGATCTCGCGAACCGCGGTACGCGTCGATCAACCAGCGCGGCTCGCCGAGGATCTCGTCGTCCGGCCCCGGAAGTCGGCCCAGCGCGGACAGGTCCGCGTGTCGCCGTCGACCGACGGTGAGTGCATCGGGAACCAGCGACGGCAGACGCACGAGCGCCTGGAGGTACCCGGGCTCGGGAACCGTGTCGGCGTCGAGGAAACAGAGCACGTCACCGGACGCGGCACGGGCCCCGAGATTGCGCGCCGCGGCGGCACGGAAGCCACGGTCCTCCTGCGAGACCACCGTGACGTCGAGCGCACTGCGGACGAGCGGCGCCGTGGCCGAGCCGTCGTCCGCGACGATCACCTCGAACGCGCGGTACGTCTGCTGCTCGAGCGCCGCGAGAACCAGATCCAGCGACCGTTGCTGTTCGAAATAGGGCACGACGACGCTGACCGACGGGCGCGGAGCATCGATGTCGCGCAGCAGGTCCCACCTGTTTCCGGGCACCGCGTGGCCGAGCGGGGTGGGGACGGCGGTGGTGATCACGCGTGCACCACGGCCGACTCCGCGTACACCCGCACGTGCGCGGCGCCGACCTCCGCGCGCGTGGGGTGCGCGACGACCCCGTCCTCCAGCCACGTCGACTCGGGGTCACCCGCCGCGTCGGCCAGCGCCTCGGCGAGACGGTCTTCCTCGTACAGGGTCACGGTGCCGGGCGAGCGCCGGGCGAACTCACGGGTGTACGCGCCGGCCACCACCAGCGGTCGGCGGCCGTGCTCGATCCAGGTGTTGATCGACCCGGACGCGGACATGTGCCGATGATGCGCCACGGGAACGGTGACGCGGCCGAGTTCGACCGGAAGGTCGGCGTCGTCGATGTAGCCGGTGACACGCACGGTGGTGCCGTGTGCCGCTGCGGACTCGGTCAGCTCGTCGAGCAGATGATCGTGTCCCGGCGACGGCGTTCCCAGTGCCAGCAGGTGCGCGCCCGGGGGCAGCGCGTCCAGCACCTCGGCGTGTCCCTTGCCCGGGTACAGGAACCCGAGGACGCCGACGGTCACCTCGCCGCTGTCCGTGCGGATGCCGACCCCCGTCGCCACGGGAAGCGGGATCACGACGGACGGGGTACCGATACCGGCCTCGCGCACCAGGTCTCGTTCGTGCTCGCTGCTGACGATCACCGTGTCCGCGCACGCGACCACCCGTCGGTAGCACTCGACGCGCGCGGACGCGGATCGGCCGTCGGACGGCTGCGGCAGATCGTGCAGCGTCACCACGAACGCGGAACCCGATGCGTGGATGCGCCGCGCCAGGTCCTCGACCACCCCGGCCGCAGCCGTCGCCGGTGACCCGAACAACCGGTCCGTCACGTGCAGGTGCACGACGTCGACGTCCGGAATCGACGTGACGTCACTCGCGGACTCGTGACGCAGGAGCGTCGACTCGAGACCGGCGTCGGTGATGCCGTCGCGGATGCGGAGCGCGAACTGCACCACCCCGTGTCGCTCGGGACCGATGACGAGATGCGCGACCGACGTCACGAGGCGACCTCCGGTAGCAGCAGCGAGAGTGTGTCCGCGTGTCGGGTGAGCGCGGCGTCCACGAACGCGGGATGCTCGGCGTACCACTGCAGTTGGCGACGGTGAATGTCCTCGGCATCGACGACGGAGCCGCCGATCACCCAGTCCGGCCGGGGCGCGGCGCCGAGGTCGAGCGCGTCGACGACAGCGGACTCCAGCGGCGTGTGCACCGAATCGAGCAGTACGCGGCCCGGATCCGCCGCCGCAGCGTCGACACCGGCTGCCGACAGGATGCGCGTGGCCAGCTCGAGCAGCACCGGATTGCCGGGGTGGTTGATCGTGTGTGCGGCGTCCGCTCCGAGGGCGGTCAGGACGTCCGAGATCGCGACGTCGCAGTCCCGGCGCTCGCGTCGTGCGAGTTCGGCGATGCTCGCCTCGGCGTTCGCGCGCAGCGCGTCAGGGGCGACGGGAGCGGCGCGCCACTCCTCGGATGCCACCCTGCCTGCGGCCACGAGCACCGTGCGCAGATCGTGGTACGGAGCGCCGGCGGGAGACGCCGACGGGTCGCTCGGGTGCCGCACGATCACCTGGAACGGGTACAGCCCGCTGTACCGGAAGACCGGCCACCGCACGACCCGGGCGTGCTCCGGCAGCATCGACGCCACCTGGTTCGTCCCGATCGGCAGGTCGCGGTAGTCGTCGCGAACCGGCTGCGCCAGCAACACCGAGGCCCGGCCGGCCAGCTCGGCGAGGTGCCGCACGTCGGCCGAGTCGAGTTCGTGCACCGGCGGCATGCGCACGGTCCGGAACGGCGCGTCCGGCACCTCGTCGAGCATCACTCGCACGGCCTCGGCCTGGCAGTTCCCGAGCACGATCCACAGCGGTGGATCGTCGGGCACCGGGTCGAGACCGTAGAACTCGCCGTAGTGACGCGTCCGGCCGTCCGGCTCGGTCGACGCAGAGTGAGGCATGGCGTCGGGTTACCCGCACAGCGCGCAGGCGAAGCGGTGAGAGACCTGCACGACACCGCGTTTGTGGACGAGCCCCCCGGGGCATTCCTCTTTTGTCGTGGTCCAGAAGGCGGCCCGATCCCTGTTCGTACACCCGTGCCGCCCTGCCCACCCCTCGGGCGCGCGCGTCTGCCCCCGAGAGGATGACCCGAGCCGTGATCGCCGTCGCATCCATCCCTGCTGCGCACCCGTACGTCGCCGCTGTCGTCGCCACGGGCGACGACATTCTTCTGCTCGACGATCCCCGGCCCCTCGAGGCGACCACGCCCGGGCAGTGGTGGCCGCCGCGCCTGCTCGAGCCCGACTATCTCCGCGCGCACATCGACGACATCGACGTGGTGCACCTGCACTTCGGCTTCGACGCCGCCACACCGGACCGTCTCGCCGACGTCGTCTCCGTGCTGCGCGAGTCGTCGACCCCCCTGGTTCTCACGGTGCACGACCTGCACAATCCACACTTCGCCGAGCTCGACATGCACCGGTCCCAGCTCGACGTCCTCGTCCCCGCCGCGGCCGCCGTCATCACGCTGACCGACCGCGCCGCTCGGGAGATCGAACGTCTGTGGGGCCGCTCGGCAATGGTGATCCCGCATCCGCACGTCGCACCGCTCGACGTCATCACCGCACGCGACACCACGGCGCACGAGCGCGCAGTCGTCGCCGTGCACGCCAAGTCGTTGCGCGCGAACCTCGATCCCGAGGCGGTCATGGCGACCGTCGTGGCGGCCGCGTCGGCACGCGACGCCGTGGTGCGTCTCGACATCGACGACGACGTGTTCGACCACACGAGCCACTGGTACGCACCGGAGCGCGGCGAGCGATTGCTGGCCTTCCGTGATCACCCGGACGTCGACGTGCGGGTGCATCGTCGGTTCACCGACGCGGAGCTGTGGCAGTACCTGTCCGAGATCGACGTGTCCGTGCTTCCGTACCGCTTCGGTACGCACTCTGGCTGGATGGAGGCGTGCCGCGACCTCGGCGTCGTCCCCGTCGTCCCGGACATCGGCCACTTCGCCGATCAGTTCCCGTGCCCCACCTTCGTGTTCGGACCCGGCCTCTTCGATCCCGCGTCGCTCGATGCCGCGGTGGGCGAGGCGCTGCGCACCGAGCCGACCGGCCCGGACTTCGCCGACTACCGACGCCATCAGCAGAGCGCGATCGCCGCCGAGCACGCCGCGCTCTACCGTGCCCTGTCCGCTCCCGTCGCCTCGGGCCGCGCGGACGGAGCCGTGCTCGTATGACGGTCGCCGCCACCGCACGTCCACTGCGCATCGCCCTTCTCGGATCGTCGCGCTTCCCCATCGCGCAACCGTTCGCGGGTGGCCTCGAGGCACACGTGTGGCATCTCGCCCATGCCCTCACCGAGCGCGGCCATCGCGTCACGCTCTTCGGTGCCGAAGGCACGTCGACCGACGTCGCGCACGACGTCATCGACGTCCACACGTTCCAGATGAGTCCGCACGCGCGGACCGAACACATGGGACCGTCGTGGGTGGTGCACGAGCATCACGCCTATCTGTCGGTCATGCTCGAACTGGCCGGGCCCCTGGCACAGTCGTTCGACGTGATCCACAATCACAGCCTCCACTACCTGCCCATCGCGATGTCCTCGATGGTGCCGGTCCCCATGCTCACGACGCTGCACACGCCACCGCTCGCCTGGCTGGAGTCGGCGGCCGCGGTGCCGCTCAATCCGAACACCGGGTACGCCGCGGTGAGCGAGTACACGGCGCAGCAGTGGCTACCCGTCGCGGGTCCGATCCCCGTGGTTCCCAACGGGATCCCGCTCGACCGGTGGCCGTTCGGCCAGGGCACCGGCGATCGCGGCGGGGCGGGCGAGTACGCGGTGTGGACGGGCCGGTTGGTTCCCGAGAAGGGGGTCGATCTCGCCATCGACGCCGCCCGGCGCGCCGGCTACCACCTGCGCATCGCCGGACCGGCAGCCGACGACGACTACTTCCGGACGGCGGTGGAGCCCCGCCTCGGCGACGGCGTCACCTACGAGGGTCACCTGATGCAGAAGGAACTCGCCGATCTGGTCGGCGGAGCCGCCGTCGCACTGGTGACGCCGCAGTGGGACGAGCCGTACGGGCTCGTGGTCGCCGAAGCACTCGCGTGCGGCACACCGGTGGCGGCCTTCCGTCGCGGCGGCATCCCGGAGATCCTCGACGACACGTGTGGCCGGATGGTGCCCGCCGACGACATCGACGCTCTCGCCGGGGCCATCGGAGATGCTGCGCGCCTCCCCCGTGCGCACGCCCGCGCTCGCGCGGAGCGCATCTGTTCGGACGCGACGATGGTGGACAGCTATCTCGACCTCTACCGCGAGTTGCTGACGACGTCGGGCCGAACCGCCGCCGTCCCTGCATGATCGGGTACTACGTCCACCACCACGGCGTGGGGCATCTGACCCGCGCCCGGTCCGTCGCACGGGCGCTCGCCGAGCCGGTGACGGTGCTGTCCTCGCGGCCCCGGCCGTCGGACATCGACCCGTTCGCGGGCTGGATCACACTTCCCACAGACACACCCGACGGCGGTGACGATCCGGACGACCCCACCGCTCACGGGGTCGTCCACTGGGCGCCCATCTCGGTCCCCGGGATGACCGACCGCATGGCCGCCCTCGCGCGGTTCGTGGACGAGCTTCGCCCCCGATGCGTCGTCGTGGACGTGTCCGTCGAGGTTGCGATGTTCGTGCGACTCATGGGTGTTCGGGTGGTCGTGTTCGCGATGCCGGGCGAGCGCACCGATGCGCCCCATCAGCTGGCCTATCGCATCGCCGACCGCATCGTCGCTCCGTGGTCGGCCTCGGTGTACCGGCCGGAGTGGTTGCGCGAGTTCGAGGACAGGACCGTGTACGCCGGCTCGATCAGTGCCCACGCCGATCGTGCCCGCGCCGGAACCGACCGCGACCCGACGTCCGTCGTCGTGCTCGCGGGCGCAGGGGGCTCAGCTCTCACCCCGGACCACCTCGCCCGAGCGGGTGCTGCCACGCCGACCCGCACCTGGCGCGGTGTCGGCGCGCCCGGCACCCCCTGGGTGGACGACGTGTGGCCGCTGCTGACCGGTGCCGGCGTGGTGGTCACGCACGGCGGGCAGAACGCGGTGGCCGACGTGGCCGCATCGGGTGCCCCCGCGGTGGTCGTGGCCGAGAGTCGCCCGCACGGGGAGCAACTCGCGACCACTCGCGCGCTGGGGGCCGCGGGGCTGGCGATCTCGCTCGAGTCGTGGCCCGATCCGGACCGGTGGCCCGAGATCCTGAACCGTGCCGGTGCGCTGACCGGCGACATCCGGGCACGGACCGAGGTGGACGGCGCAGCGCGTCGTGCGGCAGCGGCGATCGAGGACGTGTGGGCGTGACGTCGGTGCTTACATGACGTCGGTGCTTACATGACTTCGGTGGCCGTGGTGACGATCGTGTCGGGTCGCGCGGAGCACCTCGCTGCGCAACGCCGCGGTCTCGCTCGCTCGACGCGGCGAGCCGATCTGCACGTCGTGGTGTCGATGGGTGACCCGACGGTCGTGGACGCCACCGCCGTCGTTCCCCGCGTCGGCGACGCGCTCCCCCTGGCTCGGGCGCGCAACGAGGGTGCCCGCCTCGCCCTCGAGGCCGGTGCCGATCTGCTGATCTTCTTGGACGTCGACTGCATCCCGAGCCGCGGGATGATCGACCGGTACGTCCGTCGTGCGCGCGACGGAGCCGTGCTGTGCGGGCCGGTCACCTACCTGCCCGAGGTCTCCGGTGGGTACCCGGACGACCTCGACGGATGGACGAATCCCCATGCGGCGCGCCCGAATCCGGCGCCCGGGCACGTCGAGATCGGAACGAACTGGGATCTGTTCTGGTCGCTGTCGTTCGCGGTCACGTCGGCGACGTGGCACACGCTCGGGGGGTTCTGCGAGGACTACACGGGCTACGGCGGCGAGGACACCGACGTCGGCCGCGTCGCGGAACGATCGGGTCTGGATCTACTGTGGGTCGGCGGAGCGCACGCGCACCATCAGTGGCACCCCGTGTCCTCGCCGCCGATCGAGCATCTCGACGACATCGTGACCAACGCCGCCATCTTCCACGATAGATGGGGACACTGGCCGATGATCGGGTGGCTGAACGCTTTTCGCGAGCGCGGCGACATCGACTGGACGCCCGAGGGCAGCAGCATCGCTCGCCGCCCGGTCGGGCACTAGCATCGAGCGATGTCCGACACCCGCACCCTGATCCTGATGCGCCACGGCAAGTCCTCGTACCCGGACGGGGTGGACGACCACGACCGGCCGCTCGACGAGCGGGGCCGTCGCCAGGCCGCCGCAGCCGGCGACTGGATCCGGGCGAACGTCGGCGCCGTGGACGCGGTGATCTGCTCGACGGCGACGCGTACTCGCCAGACTCTCGAGCGCACGGCCGTCGACGCGCCGGTGCGCTTCGAAAGCACCGTCTACGGGGGCTCCCCCGACGACATCGTCCGCGAGATCATCGCGACCGACGACTCGGCGGCCACCGTGTTGGTGGTGGGCCACGCACCCGGAATCCCCTTCACGGCACTGGAACTCGCGGACGATCAGGAGTCGGGCGCGGCGGTGTGGATCCGACAGGGCTACCCCACCTCCGCGCTGGCGGTGCTGGAGTTCACCGGCGACTGGTCGGATCTCGGGCCGGGGCGCGCCCGCCTGACTCACGCGCTCCGCGTCGACTGACCCTCCACCACAGCGCGATTGCGCGCGCTCTCCGAGCGACCCAGCGCCTTCACCTCGGCGTCCATCTTCGGCAGGATGCGCGGCACGTGGCGCAACGTCGTGGCCTCACCGAGCCGAGTGGTGAGCACGGAGCGCACCCAGCCGATGCCGCCCACGATGCCGGGAACGTAGACCCGGCGTGACCGCCGCTCCACCGCGCGGACGAAGGCGTCGACACACGCCTCGACAGGCAGGGTGCGACCGAGCGGCCAGGGCAGCACGGACAGCAGATCCTGGAACGCGGTGAGGTCGGACTTGGC
Source organism: Rhodococcus sp. NBC_00294 (assembly GCF_036163995.1). Classification (NCBI taxonomy): domain Bacteria; kingdom Bacillati; phylum Actinomycetota; class Actinomycetes; order Mycobacteriales; family Nocardiaceae; genus Rhodococcus; species Rhodococcus sp. NBC_00294. The sequence continues at coordinate 1,585,019 of NZ_CP108043.1, read as the reverse complement.
GTCCTGCACCAGTGGAGTGTCGATCCACGCCATGTGGGCGGAGCCGACGTCCACACCCTGGTACTTCACCTCGAGGCGCAGGGCGTTGGCGAAGTGTTCGGCTCCCGCCTTGCTCGCGTTGTACGACGCGAGTCCGGGGCAGGCGGTGAAGGCGGCGAGCGAGGACACGACGAGCACGTAGCCCTTGCGCTCGATGAGCGAGGGCAGCGCCGCGCGGACGGTGTGGAAGACGCCCGTGGTGTTGATGTCGATCACGCGCTTGAACGTCTCCGGATCGACGTTGAGCACCGACCCGTAGCTCGAGATGCCGGCGTTCGCGAGGACCACGTCGATGCCTCCGAATCGCGCGATTCCCGCGTCCACAGCGGCCTGCATGTCCGCCAGATCCCGTACGTCGGCGCGCACCCCCACGGCGACGTCGCCCAGATCGGCCACGAGTGCCGTCAGCGGCGCCTCGTCCACGTCGGTCAGCACCAGCTTCGCGCCCTTGGCCGCGAGAGCCCGCGCCGTCGCCTCGCCGATACCGCGGCCCGCGCCGGTGATGAGCACGACCTTGTTGCGCACGCTGACCATGTGAGTCCTCCTGACGACGAATGTCCGGTCACAGTACCTGTGACCGGAGATGACACCTACTGTTCCTCGGAATCGGCGGCGCATTGCGGACCGTGATCGTCCTCGATCGGAAGCAGAATCTCGGTCATCATCCGACACGAGGAGAGGCCGACCATGACCGCCACGCACCCGCTCACCATGGAGATCCAGCTCGTCATGCTGCCCGTCACCGACGTCGACCGTGCGAAGGAGTTCTACACGCGCATCGGCTTCCACGCCGATCACGACGCCACTCCCTTCCCGGACGTGCGCTACGTCCAACTCACCCCACCCGGTTCCGCGTGCTCGATCGCGATCGGGAAGAACATCACATCCGCCGCACCCGGATCCGTCGAGGGCATGCTCGTCGTCGTGCAGGACGCGCAGACCGCGTACGAGATGCTGCTGTCCGCCGGCGTCGAGGCCACCCCGGTGAAGGACGAGGGCTGGGGGTTGTTCACGTACTTCGCCGACCCGGACGGCAACAGGTGGGCGGTGCAGCAACTGCCGGTGGGCTGACGCCCCCGTGCGCCTTTCGCGCATCCAGGGATACGCACAAGGCGCACGGGGGTGACGGAGCAAGGGTCCGGGCGGGCCCGATGGTGGGTCCGCCCAAGCTTCTCCCGACGACGGTACCCGGGCGTTTCGCCGGAATAGGCTGCGCCCGAATCGGCAGGCGCGCCGGTCGGACGGGGGCGGCAGTGACGGAGACCGAGAATCGGACCGAGCGGGGTGCGGCGGCGACGCGGGCACCGCGGTGGCGCACGATCGGGGCGCGGCGCGACTCCCTCACCCTCCCGTACGGGTGGGGACCCGCGATCGTGCTGGTGCTGGTCTCCCTCGTCGACCGCATCGAGTTCAGTCTGGTCGCCGCCGTGCTGCCGCAGCTGCAGGCGGAGTTCGGGTTCGGCGACACCGCCGCCGGCTCCATCCCCACCGCGGCCGCCGTCGCCGCGGGCCTCCTCGCGATGCCCGCCGCCTACCTCGCCGATCGCCACGACCGCGGCCGCATCATCACCGTCGTCGTGTTCTTGTGGGCCCTGGCGACGGTCGGTTCCGCGCTCGCTCCCACCTTCGCCGTCTTCTACCTGGTGCGCATGGGCCTCGCCGCCGCCGAGGCCATCGACAACCCGGCCAGCGCCAGCATGCTCGCCGACTTCCACCCACCCGCGACCCGCCCGACGGCCTTCGGGTGGTGGCGGACCGCGGCCTACCTCGGCGGCGCCGGCATCGTGCTGGGCGGAGTGCTCGCCGAGTGGCTCGGGTGGCGCGGCGCCTTCCTCGTCATGGCGATTCCCGGTGTGGTGGTCGCCGTCCTGATGTCACGCGTGCGCGAGCCCGAACGGGGGTACGCCGACAGACTGGCCGCGGGCAGCGCGGACACGCCTGCGCCGGAGGCCACCACCGACCCGATGCCGGTCCAACTCCGCCGCGTCGCACCGATCCGGACGCTGTGGTTCACCGGCGGCGCGCTCACCGTCATGAGCCTCGCGGTCGGTGGCCTGACGTTCTGGGTGCCCAGCCTGTTGCAACGCCGATTCGGCCTCGGCGAAGCGGCCGCCGCGTCCGCGGGCGGTGGTCTGACACTGATCGGCATCGTCGGCGGCACGCTCGTCGGATCCCTGCTCACCCGGCGAACCCTGTTCTCGACGCCGTCGCAGTGGCGCGTCCTGGTGGGCGGCACCGGAATCCTGCTGGGCACCGCGGCCATGGCCGGGGCGTTGGCCTCCGAGAGCTGGCTGCCCTTCACGGTGCTGCTCACCGTGTTCGGCTTCTTCACCGCCTGGGCGATCCCCACCCTAACCTCGTGCGTCGCCGACGTGCTCGCCCCGCGCGACCGCGGACTGGGTTACGGACTGCTGCAGATCGCCGCGACCGTGGGCGGCGCCGTCGGACCGCTCCTCGTCGGCGCGGTGTCCGACGCGTACGGCTCCCTCACCACCGGCATGGTTCCGCTGCTGCCCCTGCTGCTGATCGGGGGCGTGCTCGCCCTCTGCGCCTACCCGTACGTGTCGCCGGACGCGCAGCGGGTGCTGGACGGCGTGGCCTGACGCGCCCCTGCCCGCCCTCTCGTGTTCGCCCATGTGTCAGGGCGGCGCGATAGCGTCCCGCACCATGCGACTCACCCGCGTGCTTCTCGCCGCGTCCGTCCTCGCCGCGTCCGTCCACACCCTGACCGCCTGCAGCGCGCCTGCCGCCGACGAGCCGCCCGGTGACCCGCGTACCGTCCGCGTCGCGACGTACAACGCCAGCATGAACCGCCCCGCCGCCGGCGATCTGGTCGCCGCACTGCGGTCCGGAACGGATCCGCAGATCCGGTCGGTGGCCGACGTCGTTCAGCGCAACGCCCCGGACATGCTGCTACTCAACGAATTCGACTACTCCGACGGCGCCGTCGACCTCTTCCGCGACAACTACCTCGCCGTCGGCGACGCACCGATCGACTACCCGTTCGCGTACACGGCGCCCGTCAACACCGGCGAGCCGTCCGGGCTCGACCTCGACGGGGACGGGCGGTCCGACGGACCGAACGATGCCTGGGGCTTCGGGCAGTTCCCCGGCCAGTACGGCATGGTCGTCCTCTCGAAGTTCCCCCTCGACGCCGCCGCGGTCCGCACGTTCCAGACCTTCCGCTGGGCCGACATGCCCGACAACCTGCTGCCGCGCGAGTACTACGGCGCGAACTCGGACGCCCTGCGCCTGTCGAGCAAATCGCACTGGGACGTGCCCGTGGACATCGACGGGCGGGTGATCCACCTGCTCGTCTCGCACCCCACGCCGCCCTCCTTCGACGGGCCCGAGGACCGCAACGGCCGACGCAACCACGACGAGATCCGGCTCACCGCGGACTACATCGCCGGCGCCGACTACCTCGTCGACGACACCGGACTCGCCGGCGGCCTGCCGAACGGTTCCTCGTTCGTGGTGTTGGGGGACCAGAACAGCGATCCGGTCGACGGGGACTCCTACCGGGGGGCCATCGCGCAACTGCTCGACAGCCCGGCGCTGCAGGACCCGGCGCCCACCTCGCCGACCGCCGGCACCGACACGGCGGATTTCGCCGATCCCGTGCCGGGTGACCTGCGGGTGGACTACGTCCTGCCGAGCACCGATCTGACGGTCACCGGATCGGGGGTCTTCTGGCCCGCGCCGGGCGAGCCGGGCGCCGAGCTGCTGTCGGCGAGCGATCACAGACTGGTGTGGGTGGACCTGCAGGTCTGACCCGTCAGCGCAGCAGTGCGGCCAACGCCTCGTCGGACGCGCGCAGAGCGTCGCGGTCGAACGTCGATGCCGAGGACAGGATCTCGTCGGCACCGGTGCGGTCGACGAGCTCCTCGAGCCGGCGGCGCACCGTCGCCGGACTGCCGTGCACGCTGCCGTCGAGGGAGCGCTGAGCCGACTCCCGAGCCCGCGGGGTGAGTCCGTCGGGCATCTCGGTGACCGCCCGCAACGGTGGGAATTCCCCGGTACGGCGGGAGTCCGCCATGGCCACCGCCTCCGCCATGGCGAGTCGGCGAGCCTCTGCGTCGGTGTCGGCGACCAGGACGTCGAGCGACACCGTTACGGACGGCTGCGCCGCGAAGGCCGAGGGAACGAACTCGCGTCGATACGCCGCCAGCGGAGCCAGGTCACCCGACAGCATCGGACCGCCCACCACGACGGGAAGCCCGCGCTGCGCGGCGATCGCGAGCCCGTGACCCGTCGCGAGAACGTGGATCGGGATCAGTCGCTCGGGCGCGGGCTGCACGGTCACCGGACCGGTGCCGAGCAGGAAGTCCTGCAGATCCGCGAGGTCGTCGGCGAAGCGCTCGGCGTCCTCGGTGTCCGCCCGCAGCACCTTGCGTATCGGCGGAGTGAACCCCAGCGACCGGCCGACACCGAGGTCGACCCGGCCGGGACACAGTGCGTCGAGCATCGCGAACTGCTCGGCGACGACGATGGGCGAGTGGTTCGGCAGCATGACGCCGCCCGACCCCAGCCGAATCCGCGACGTCGCCGCGCCGATCGCGGCGAGCAGCACCGCGGGTGAGCCGCTCGCGATGCCGGGGACGGCGTGATGCTCGGCCACCCAGAACCGCTCGTAACCCGCCGCCTCGGCCCACCGCGCACGCTCGATCGTGTCCGACACCGCGGCGGCGGCGGACCGATCGGTGCGGGTACGGGAGCGATCGAGAAGGGACAGACGCATACTCTGCACAACCCTCGCGGGAACCGCCCTGTTCCGCCCCGACCCGCCCGAGAAACCAGCACGAAGATTGGTAACAGTCATACAATCCGGTCGAGTGGTTCCATCACCTGCACCATTCACGGGAGACTGACCATTCGACTGTTCTCGATCGATGGTGGGTGTGCACGTGAAGCGCAGGCAACTGCTGCAACTGGCCGCAGCAGGAATGGTGGGCCTCGCGGTCCCGCCCGCGATCACCCGGTCGACGGCGTCCGCACTCCCGCTCGGCGTCCCCTCGATCCGGAACCTCTTGCCCGAACTGTTCGCCGACCCTCCGCGTCCACCGGACCACTCACCCGCCCTCGTCATCGGATCGGGCTTCGGAGCCAGCGCCGCGGCGTTGCGGCTCGCGCAGGCCGGTACGTCGGTCACCGTGCTCGAACGAGGACTCCGCTGGCCGCGCGATCCGTTCCGCGACATCTTCACCGCCGACATGACGGCCGACGGGCGCGGCCTGTGGCATCAGCGCTCGTTCACCAACCTCACCGGCATGCCTGTCGGGCCCGTCGACTGGTTCAACGGCGTCCTCGACACCACGCGATACGAGAACCTGTCGGTGTGGCGTGCAGCCGCGGTGGGCGGCGGCTCGGTCGTCTACACGGGCGTCAGCATCGCCCCGGACAAGCGCTTCTTCGATCTCTCGTTCGGTGGCCGCGTGGACTACGACGAGATGGCGTCGCAGTGGTACCCCAAGGCTCGCTCGGTGCTCCGGCCGTCGACCATGCCCGACGACATCTACGCCTCCCCCGGGTTCGCCCACTCGAGGACGTGGGACGACCACGCCCGCCGCGCCGGTTTCGACCCGCAGCGCGTCGACGGAGGCTGGAACTGGAACGTGCTGCGTGACGAGATGTCGGGTCGGTCCCGGCCGTCCGCCACCGTCGGTTGCAGCACGTTCGGCAACTCCAACGGCGCGAAGCACGACCTGACGCAGAACTACATCCCGCAGGCCGAGGCCACGGGCAACGCCGTGGTGTGTCACAGCCACGAGGTCGTCGCCATCGGCACCGAGAGCGGTGGCCGCTACCGCGTGGAGGTGCGGCGCCTCGATCCCGAGGGCAACGTACTCGAGACGCGCACGCTGACCTGCGACTCGCTGATCCTCGGCGCAGGATCCATCGGCACCACCGAACTGCTGGTCCGCGCACAGGCCACCGGCGCGCTTCCGGAGCTCAACGAGTTCGTCGGACGCGGATGGGGCACCAACGGCGACGCCTTCATGACCCGCTCGCTCGGCCCCATCGGCGGCGGACCGCAGGGGGCGCCGTGCGCCTCGCGCATCGTCGACGACACGGTCCTGCCTCTCAGCGTCGAGAACTGGTACGTCCCGGGCGTTCCCACCGAGATGGGGTTCCTCGGATCGCTCGGTATGACCATCGACCCGCTGCGGGCCGATTTCCGCTACGACCGTGCGACGGACGGGATGAGCTTGACCTGGCCCAAGGGCGGCAGCCGCGACACCGTCGAGGCACTGCGCGCGGTGCAGAACCGGATGGCACAGGCCGGCCGCACCGTCGTCTCCGCCGAGCCGTTCACTCGCGACGTCGACGACACCTTCACCGCGCACCCCCTCGGCGGTGCGGTCCTGGGCGACGTCACCGATGCGCACGGACGAGTGAAGGGGCACCCCGGCCTGTACGTCATGGACGGAGCTCTCGTTCCCGGCAGCACGGGCGCCGCCAACCCGTCTCTCACCATCACCGCGCTCGCCGAGCGCAACATCGCAGCCGTCATCGCCGCCGGAGGCTAGGCCAGGCCGATCTCCGGCCGACCCTCCGGCACCGTCACGGTCGCTGCCGTGCGGACCGGCGCGCCGGGAATCGAGATCGCGTCCAGGACCCGGACCTCGGAGCGCCACTCCGTCGGCGTCAGCGTCGCACGCAGGTAACCGCGTCGGACATTGCCGAATTTGACGTGCGGTGACGCGGCCGCGATGTCCGCACCGGCCGTGTCGACGTCCGCACCGTCCTTGCCCGACGCGATGGATGTCGACGCGATCTCGACTCCGACCACCGGGGCGGAGTCGTCCTGATAGTCGCGGCGCAGTTCCGACACGATGGTGCGGTGGATGTCGCCCACGATGGACGCGAGGGTGATTCCCCGGTCGCGGGCGCCGTCGAGGATGCGGTGCCGTGACGCCTCGTACCCACTCCACGGGTCCATCCCGACCTTCCGCTCGCCGTCGCTGATGCGGGCCAGGTCGGAGATCACCGTCTGGTGTGCGAGGAACTTCCACGTGGCACCGGACCCGAAACCGTCGAGGATCCACTTCTCCTGTGCCGCTCCGGTGATGGTGCGACTCGGGTCCGCGGTCTCCGCGTTCTGCGCGTGTTCGCCGTCCCCGTTGGCCTGATCGCTGCGGTACTGCCGGGTGTCGAGCACCGAGAAGTCCACCAGGTCACCGAAACTGAAGCGGCGGTACGCCGTCAGATCCGGTCCCGTCGGTCGCTGGGCCATCCGCACGGGAGTGTTCTCCCACCACGCCTTGAACGCATCGGCGCGGCGCAGGAGGAACAACCGCGGATCACCCGCAGGATCGCCGGGAGCGGCGGTGCCGGCATCCTGGCTGATCGCCCCGGCCCAGTTGTTGTCCACCTCGTGATCGTCGAAGGTGGTGATCCACGGCGCCGCTGCGTGCGCCGACGCCAGGTCGGGATCCGACTTGTACAGCGCGTACCGATCGCGATAGTCGTTCAGTGCCAGCGTCTCTCGTCCCGCGGACTCGGGCCGTGGCTGCGACGCGCGGGCGCCTGTACCTTCGATCGCGTACTCGTAGATGTAGTCGCCGAGGAAGAACACGACGTCCGGGTCACTCGCCGCGAGATCGGCATAGGCGCCGTAGAACCCGTCCTCCCACTTCTGGCACGACGCCCATGCGAACGACAGTGACGCGAGGGGTGATCCCGGTGCGGGCGCCGTCCTCGTTCGCCCGACGGTGCTCACGTGCGGACCGACCATGAAGCGGTAGAAGTACCCCCGCGCCGGAGCCAGACCCCGTACGTCCACGTGCACCGACCAGCCGTCCGCATCGGATGCCAGTTCGATGCCCTGGCTCACCGCCCGCCCGAACCGTTCGTCCTCGGCGATCTCCCACCGCACCGGCACCACACCCGGCCGCATACCGCCGACCGGAGCGAGTGGGTCGACCGCGAGACGAGTCCACAGCACCACCGAGTCCGGAAGCGGATCGCCCGACGCGACGCCGAGGCGGAACGGATAGTCGGCCGGGGTGCCGCGTTGCGGCTGCGCGTGCGCCGTCGCGCTCGACAGTTCCGGTGTCATCGCGAGCGCACCGACCAGTGCGGTCCACGTGAGGAACGAACGACGCGTGGTGCCGGCACACAGAGAACGATCGGCACCGATGACGAGATCACGACGACTCATGGACCGAACGGTGCCCCTCGAAAGGAAACTCCGTGTGGATCGGAGACGACGCGCGCGAGGACTCGCGCTGAAGCCACCCGAATCGGGTACGCAGTCGACATGGACGACAAGCGAGAGATGGGCAGACGCGACGTCGAGAAGCGGTGGCGCGATCCGCGCGCGATCCGGCACGCGGCCACGTACGACGGGGCAGTGATCGGCATCGCTGCCGTCGCGGTGGCCGTGTTCCTCGCAGCGGGCGCGTCCAGCGTCGCGATCGCTGCGCTCGTACCCGGTGTCTGTCTGCTCGGTGGGATCGGCGCACTGTGGATCGGCTACCGCTCCTACCGCCACGGCGGGACGTGGCCCGTCTGGCAGGGCGCCGCCTGGCTGCTGTTCGCGCTGATGCTGGTGAGCTTGTCCCTCCCGACCCTCGCTCTGCGCTGAGCCGGGAGGGAACGGATCACGCCTGCACGACGGTGATGACGTTGCCGTCGGGATCCTTCAGCATGAACATCGGCGGCACGTTCGGATCGTCGTCCTCACCGAGCGGTTCCATCTCGAACCCGTCGAAGGCACTCAGGCGAGCGTGCTCCGCGCGGACGTCCGACGTCTCCACCCCGATGGACGAGCCGCCCGGCGTGTCGTACATCGGCGGGTTCAGCGCGAGGCGCGCCGTGGACCCCGGCGGCGCCACCTCGAGCCAGCGGTACTCCTCGTTCGGCCCGAAGCGGGTGTCACCGCGCACCTCGAACCCGAGCACGCGGGTGTAGAAGTCGAGGGCCTTGTCCTGATCGGCAACGGTGAACATGGCCACGCCGATGTTCGTGATGGTGCTGGGAGTCTCGGTCATACAGGTGCCGACTCCGCGGTGGCCCGGAACTCATCGCGGTGCGGTGCGCCCGGCCCGGCGCCGCGCGCAGCGCCCGGTGCTGCGCGCACCCCATAACCTGCGCAGAACCCCGCGCGGTGCGCCCGGCACGACGCGCACCAGAGATCCGGGGCGCCGGACCGTCGGCAGCCCGCCGGACCTTCCGCGCGCAGCGCCCGGTGCTGCGCGCACCCCACAGCCTGCGCAGAACCCCGCGCGGTGCGCCCGGCAGGACGCGCACCAGAGATCCGGGGCGCCGGACCGTCGGCAGCCCGCCGGACCTTCCGCGCGCAGCGCCCGGTGCTGCGCGCACCCCGTAGCCTGCGCAGAACCCCGCGCGGTGCGCCCGGCACGACGCGCACCAGAGATCCGGGGCGCCGGACCGTCGGCAGCCCGCCGGACCTTCCGCGCGCAGCGCCCGGTGCTGCGCGCACCCCGTAGCCTGCGCAGAACCCCGCGCGGTGCGCCCGGCAGCCCCAACCGGCCGGCGCGGTGCGCCCGGCAGCCCCAACCGGCCGGCACGGTGCGCCCGGCACGATCAGCACCCGGCACCCGGCACCCCCGAACACAGAACAGCCCCGCACCCCACCGAAGTGGAGTGCGGGGCTGGACTTGTCTGACGCGCTACCGGCTAGCGGTAGTCGCCGGAGAAACCGTAGTCGTCGAGCGGCACTGCAGCACCGGTGTTCTGGCCGAAGCCGTCCGCGCTGTAGTACTGATCGTCGTACGACGGCACCGCGTAGGCCGCGGCACGTGCTTCCTCGGTGGGCTGAACCGTGATGTTCCGATACCGGTTGATGCCGGTGCCGGCGGGGATCAGCTTTCCGATGATCACGTTCTCCTTGAGACCGATGAGCTTGTCCGAGCGGCAGTTGATCGCCGCGTCGGTCAGCACTCGGGTGGTCTCCTGGAACGACGCCGCGGACAGCCACGAGTCGGTCGCCAGCGATGCCTTGGTGATACCCATCAGCACCGGACGTCCGGCGGCGGGCTCGCCACCCTCGGACACGACGCGACGGTTGCTCGACTCGAACTCACTGCGCTCGGTCAGCGATCCGGGCAGAAACTCCGTGGAGCCCGAATCGATGATGGTCACGCGGCGGAGCATCTGACGAACGATCGTCTCGATGTGCTTGTCGTGGATGGACACACCCTGGCTGCGGTACACCTCCTGGACCTCGTTGACGAGGTGGATCTGCACCTGACGCGGGCCCATGACTCGCAGGACCTCGTGCGGATCGGCAGCACCTTCCATGAGCTGCTGACCGACCTCGACGTGGTCACCGTCCGACAACAGACGCTCCGTGCCGTCGTCGTGCTTGAAGACACGCAGACGCTGACGCTTGGAGAGCTTGTCGTAGACGACCTCTTCGCCGCCGTCGTCCGGGACGATGGTGATCTTGTAGAAACGGTCACCGTCCTCGAGCTGGATGCGACCCGAGACGTCCGCGATGGGCGCCTTGCCCTTGGGCACACGAGCCTCGAAGAGCTCCTGCACTCGGGGCAGACCACCGGTGATGTCGTCGCCGGCCACACCACCCTGGTGGAAGGTACGCATCGTGAGCTGCGTGCCGGGCTCACCGATCGACTGTGCCGCGACGATACCGACGGCCTCGCCGATGTCGACGAGCTTGCCGGTGGCCATGGAACGGCCGTAGCAGGTGGCGCAGACGCCGGTTCCGGTGGTGCAGGTGAGCACCGAACGGACCTTGACCGACGTGATGCCCGCTGCGAGCAGCGCGTCGATGGCCGGGTCGCCCAGGTCGTGTCCACGCTCGACGATGACGTTGCCGTCGGCGTCGACCGCGTCGGCGGCCAGGGTGCGGGCGTACGTCGAGGTCTCGACGTGCGCGTCGCGGATCATCGAGCCGTCGGCCAGCTTCTCCGCGATCACCGTGGTGATGCCGCGCTCGGTGCCACAGTCGGTCTCCCGAACGATGACGTCCTGCGAGACGTCGACCAGACGACGCGTCAGGTAGCCCGAGTCGGCGGTACGAAGCGCCGTGTCGGCCAGACCCTTACGAGCACCGTGCGTGTTGATGAAGTACTCCAGGACCGTCAGGCCCTCCTTGAAGGAGGACTTGATCGGGCGCGGGATGAACTCACCCTTCGGGTTGGTCACCAGACCCTTCATGCCGGCGAGCGACCGCACCTGCGTCATGTTTCCGGCTGCGCCGGACTTCACGATCATCGGGATCGGGTTCTCGTCGGGGAAGTGGGCCTCCATGGCCTTACCGACCTGCTCGGTGGCTTCCTGCCAGATCTTGACCAGGGCCGAGTTGCGCTCGGTCCGGTCGAGAGCGCCACGCTGGTACTGCTTCTCCAGGCGGTCGGCCTGAGCCTCGAACTCCTCGAGGATCTGCGGCTTCTCCGGCGGCACGAGGACGTCGGAGATGGAGATCGTGACACCCGAACGCGTGGCCCAGTAGAAGCCGGCGTCCTTGAGCTTGTCGACGGTCTGCGCGACCACGATCATCGGGTACCGCTCGGCGAGATCGTTGATGATCGTCGCCTGGCGCTTCTTCGGCATCTGCTCGTTGACGAACGGGTAGTTCGTCGGGAGCAGCTCGTTGAAGAGCACGCGGCCCAGCGTCGTCTCGGCGGTCCAGGCATCGCCCGGGGTCCAGCCGTCGGGGAACAGCTCCGCCTCGATCTCGCGCGACGGACGCTGCTGCGTCAGACGCACCTTGATCTGCGACTGCACGGTCAGGACGCCGCGATCGACGGCCATCTGTGCCTCGGCCGGGCTGGCGTAGATGCCCAGCTCCGCCGAGTCGGACGTCGAGGCCTGGAACTCGCCCAGAGCCTTGTCGTCGAGACGCGTCAGGTGGAACAGACCCGTCACCATGTCCAGACGCGGCATGGCGAGCGGTCGGCCCGATGCCGGCGACAGGATGTTGTTCGACGACAGCATCAGGATGCGCGCCTCGGCCTGCGCCTCGGCGGACAGCGGCAGGTGGACTGCCATCTGGTCACCGTCGAAGTCGGCGTTGAACGCCTCGCACACGAGGGGGTGCAGCTGGATGGCCTTGCCCTCGACCAGCTGCGGCTCGAATGCCTGGATGCCCAGACGGTGCAGCGTCGGTGCGCGGTTCAGCAGCACGGGGTGCTCGGCGATGACCTCTTCGAGGACGTCCCACACCTGTGCGCGCTGACGCTCGACCATGCGCTTGGCCGACTTGATGTTCTGCGCGTGGTTGAGATCCACCAGACGCTTCATCACGAACGGCTTGAACAGCTCGAGTGCCATGAGCTTCGGCAGACCGCACTGGTGCAGCTTGAGCTGCGGTCCGACGACGATGACCGAACGGCCCGAGTAGTCGACGCGCTTGCCGAGCAGGTTCTGACGGAAACGACCCTGCTTGCCCTTGAGCAGATCGGACAGCGACTTGAGCGGGCGGTTGCCCGGTCCGGTGACCGGACGACCACGACGACCGTTGTCGAACAGGGCGTCGACCGACTCCTGCAGCATCCGCTTCTCGTTGTTGACGATGATCTCGGGAGCACCGAGATCGATCAGTCGCTTGAGGCGGTTGTTGCGGTTGATGACGCGGCGGTACAGATCGTTGAGGTCGGACGTCGCGAAACGTCCACCGTCGAGCTGCACCATCGGACGCAGCTCCGGCGGGATCACCGGCACGGCGTCGAGCACCATGCCCATGGGCGAGTTGCCCGTGGACTGGAACGCGGCGACGACCTTGAGACGCTTCAGCGCACGGAGCTTCTTCTGGCCTTTGCCACTGCGGATGGTCTCGCGCAGGCTCTCGGCCTCGGCCTCGATGTCGAAGGTCTCCATGAGCTTCTGGATGGACTCCGCGCCCATCGCACCCGTGAAGTACTCGCCGTAGCGGTCGATCAGCTCGCGGTAGATGAGCTCGTCGACGATGAGCTGCTTCTTGGCCAGCTTGGTGAAGGTGGTCCAGATCTCCTCGAGACGATCCAGCTCACGCTGCGCGCGGTCACGGAGCTGACGCATCTCGCGCTCGCCACCGTCCTTGACCTTGCGACGGACGTCGGACTTGGCGCCCTCCGCCTCGAGCTCGGCGATGTCTGCCTCGAGCTTCTGCGCACGGGCCTCGAGGTCGGCGTCACGCTGATCGGCGACGGCCTTCTTCTCGACCTCCATCTCGGCCTCGAGAGTGGAGAGCTCGTTGTGGCGCAGCTCGTCGTCGACCGACGTGATGACGTAGGCGGCGAAGTAGATGATCTTCTCGAGATCCTTCGGCGCCAGGTCCAGCAGGTAGCCGAGGCGCGACGGAACACCCTTGAAGTACCAGATGTGGGTGACCGGTGCGGCCAGCTCGATGTGGCCCATGCGCTCACGGCGCACCTTGGCGCGAGTCACCTCGACGCCGCAGCGCTCACAGATGATGCCCTTGAAGCGCACGCGCTTGTACTTGCCGCAGTAGCACTCCCAGTCGCGAGTAGGTCCGAAGATCTTCTCGCAGAACAGGCCGTCCTTCTCGGGCTTGAGCGTGCGGTAGTTGATGGTCTCCGGCTTCTTGACCTCGCCGTAGGACCAATTGCGGATGTCGTCCGCGGTCGCGAGACCGATGCGGAGTTCATCGAAGAAGTTGACGTCCAGCACGTCGTACTTCCTTTCCCCTTCTCAGGGATAGTTTTCTGCTGCTACGAGTGATCGCGAGTCGGCCGGCGCGAGTCGCCTCGCGCCGGCCTGTCACCGATTACTGCGCGAGATCGTCGACGGTCGCGGACTCGTTGCGGGAGAGATTGATTCCCAGGTTGGCCGCGGCACGCTCGAGATCCTCGTCGTCGCCGTCCGCCATCGTGATGGCCGCGCCGTCCGAGGACAGCACCTCCACGTTGAGGCACAGCGACTGGAGCTCCTTGAGGAGCACCTTGAAGGACTCGGGGATACCGGGCTCCGGGATGTTCTCGCCCTTGACGATGGCCTCGTAGACCTTCACGCGGCCGACCACGTCGTCGGACTTGATGGTGAGGAGCTCCTGCAGCGTGTACGCAGCGCCGTAGGCCTGCATGGCCCAGCACTCCATCTCGCCGAAGCGCTGTCCACCGAACTGCGCCTTACCGCCGAGGGGCTGCTGCGTGATCATCGAGTACGGACCGGTCGAACGAGCGTGGATCTTGTCGTCGACGAGGTGGTGCAGCTTGATGATGTACATGTAGCCCACGGAGACCGGGTACGGGAACGGCTCGCCGGAACGGCCGTCGAACAGGGTGGCCTTTCCGTCCGCGCCGACCATGCGCTCGCCGTCGCGGTTCGGGATCGTGCTCGCCAGCAGGCCGGTGAGCTCGTCCTCCTTCGCACCGTCGAACACCGGGGTGGCGATGTTGGTGTCCGCCTCGGCGGCCAGCATCTCCTCGGGCAGCGTCGCGGCCCAGTCGGGTCGGACTCCGTCCGCGGCCACCTGAATGTTCCATCCGGTCTTGCCGATCCAGCCGAGGTGAGTCTCGAGGATCTGACCGATGTTCATACGACGCGGCACGCCGTGCGTGTTCAGGATGATGTCGACCGGGGTGCCGTCGGACAGGAACGGCATGTCCTCCTGGGGGAGGATCTTGCCGATGACGCCCTTGTTGCCGTGGCGGCCGGCGAGCTTGTCGCCGTCCTGGATCTTGCGCTTCTGGGCCACGTAGACGCGGACCAGCTCGTTCACGCCGGGAGGCAGATCGTCGTCGTCCTCGCGCGAGAACACGCGAATGCCGATGACCTTTCCGTTCTCGCCGTGCGGAACCTTCAGAGACGTGTCGCGGACCTCGCGGGCCTTCTCGCCGAAGATGGCGCGCAGCAGGCGCTCCTCCGGGGTCAGCTCGGTCTCGCCCTTCGGCGTGACCTTTCCGACCAGGACGTCGCCGTCACGAACCTCGGCACCGATACGGATGATGCCGCGCTCGTCGAGATCGGCGAGGACCTCGTCCGAGACGTTCGGGATGTCACGGGTGATCTCCTCGGCACCGAGCTTGGTGTCGCGGGCATCGATCTCGTGCTCCTCGATGTGGATCGAGGTCAGGACGTCCTCTTCCACGAGGCGCTGCGACAGGATGATCGCGTCCTCGTAGTTGTGGCCCTCCCACGGCATGATCGCGACGAGCAGGTTCTTGCCCAGCGCCATCTCACCGTTCTCGGTGCAGGGACCGTCGGCCAGGACCTGGCCGGCCTCGACCCGTGCGCCCTCGTCCACGATCGGACGCTGGTTGGCACAGGTGCCCTGGTTCGAGCGCGCGAACTTGCGCATCCGGTAGGTGTTGCGAGTGCCGTCGTCCGCCATCACGGTGACGTAGTCGGCGGACACCTCCTCGATGACACCGGACTTCTCGTTGACGATGACGTCGCCGGCATCGACAGCGGCACGCAGCTCCATGCCGGTTCCGACGAGCGGAGCCTCGCTGCGCACCAGCGGCACGGCCTGACGCTGCATGTTCGCGCCCATCAGTGCGCGGTTGGCGTCGTCGTGCTCGAGGAACGGGATCATCGCCGTGGCGACCGAGACCATCTGCCGAGGCGAGACGTCCATGTAGTCGACGTCCATCGACGAGACGAATTCGACCTCTCCACCCTTACGACGGACGAGGATCTTCTCGTCGACGAAGCGACCCGAGGTGTCGATGGACGAGTTGGCCTGCGCCACGACGTGGCGGTCCTCCTCGTCGGCGGTCAGGTAGTCGACGTCGTCGGTGACCTGTCCCTCGACGACCTTGCGGTACGGCGTCTCGATGAAACCGAACGGGTTCACACGGGCGTACACCGAGAGCGATCCGATCAGGCCGATGTTCGGGCCTTCCGGGGTCTCGATGGGGCACATGCGGCCGTAGTGCGACGGGTGGACGTCGCGGACCTCGAGGCCGGCGCGCTCACGCGACAGACCGCCGGGGCCCAGCGCCGACAGGCGACGCTTGTGCGTCAGACCCGACAGCGGGTTGTTCTGGTCCATGAACTGCGACAGCTGCGAGGTTCCGAAGAACTCCTTGATGGCAGCGACCACGGGACGGATGTTGATCAGGGTCTGCGGCGTGATGGCCTCGACGTCCTGGGTGGTCATCCGCTCGCGGACCACACGCTCCATGCGGGACAGGCCCACGCGGATCTGGTTCTGGATCAGCTCGCCGACCGTGCGGAGACGACGGTTGCCGAAGTGGTCGATGTCGTCGACCTCCACGGGAACCTCGACGCCGTCGGGTGCCGTCATCGACTTCTCGCCCGCGTGCAGACGCACGAGGTACTCGATGGTGGCGACGATGTCCTCTTCGGTCAGCGTCGACGCCTCGATGGGCAGACCCGAGTTCAGGCCCAGCTTCTTGTTGATCTTGTAGCGACCCACGCGTGCGAGGTCGTAGCGCTTCTCCTTGAAGAACAGGTTCTCCAGCAGGGTCTGCGCGCTCTCCTTCGTGGGCGGCTCGCCCGGGCGGAGCTTGCGGTAGATGTCGAGCAGCGCCTCGTCGGTGCCGGCCGTGTTGTCCTTCTCCAGCGTGGCCATGAGGATCTCCGAGAAGCCGAAGCGCTCGGTGATCTGCTCGGTGGTCCAGCCGAGTGCCTTGAGGAGCACGGTGACGGGCTGACGACGCTTGCGGTCGATGCGGACACCGACGGTGTCGCGCTTGTCGACGTCGAACTCGAGCCAGGCGCCGCGGCCGGGGATGACCTTGACGCTGTGCAGATCCTTCTCGGTGGTCTTGTCGACGGCGTGGTCGAAGTAGACACCCGGGGAACGCACGAGCTGCGAGACGACGACGCGCTCGGTGCCGTTGATGATGAACGTGCCCTTGTCGGTCATCATCGGGAAGTCACCCATGAAGACCGTCTGGCTCTTGATCTCACCGGTGTTGTTGTTGATGAACTCCGCGGTGACGAACAACGGCGCCGCGTAGGTCATGTCCTTGTCCTTGCACTCGTCGATCGAGGCCTTGACCTCGTCGAAGCGCGGATCGGAGAAGGAGAGGGACATCGAGCCGGAGAAGTCCTCGATCGGAGAGAGCTCCGTCAGGATGTCCTCGAGACCGCCGCTGCGAGAGCTGTCGCCACGTGCTTCCGCACGTGCGCGCCACTCCGGCGTGCCGACGAGCCACTCGAACGAATCGGTCTGAAGATCGAGCAACCCCGGTACTTCGAGGGGTTCGCGAATCTTCGCGAACGACACCCTCTTCGGGGCTCCGGGAGTTCCGGCGTTTTCCTTGGACTGGGTGGAGACTGCCAAGATGCGTCCTTCCAGCACCTCACGCGGGCCGCTTCGTGCACTGCGCGACCGTCGCTAATCTGCTTCTTTGTGTGGGAACTTCGCTGGTCACTACCCGTACGAAGTCCTCGCTCAGCAGAGATCGACACACGTGTCGATTCAGGCAAAGTCTGGAAGTGGACAGGAGGCACCCAGCGCAACGTCCAAAAGTACCCCAATGCGGCGGATATGGCAACCGCGTCCGCGCGGGGAGCGCGCTCGGCCCGGAGACTGCACGGGCCGTGATCCACGAACTGCCGTACGCCCCTGCCCGTCGATCCCGGCGCCCGGTGCCTCCATTTGCTCCGGCGTCGTTCTCGATCATGGCAGCGGGGTCGCACCCGCGTTCGATGAATCCGGTAATCAGAGTGGACTCCCGAAGCCCTCGCGTCAAGAGCGAGAGCGGCGTTTCGTCCCCCGAATCCGCTCGAAGCGGGCGATCAGCGGTTGTCGATGGTCGCGAGCAGCCACTTTCCGTCGACACGTTCCATGGTCACCGAGACCGGCGTCTGCACCGTTCCCTGGTCGACCGTGTCCTGCGTCGCGGCGATGTCCATGCTGGCCAGCAGCTCGGCCCGGTCACCGTCGAGCAGTGACACCCCGATGTCGGTGACCGTGGCCGTCGTGGTGGTCTGCGTCTGGATGACGCCCTGCTTGGTCTGCTCCGCGGTGGAGTCGTACTCCCCGCGGCGCTCGTCGTTCAGCACCGCACGGGCGGCCGCCTGATCCTGGTCGATCGTGTCGAACTTGTAGCTGAACACCGTCTGCAGGGCGTCGCGCCCGGCCGACGTGACCTCGAGTGTGGCCGGAGTGTCGACCCACGCCTGGTTGCTCACCTCGGACGTACC
Organism: Rhodococcus sp. NBC_00294; assembly: GCF_036163995.1. Taxonomy (NCBI): domain Bacteria; kingdom Bacillati; phylum Actinomycetota; class Actinomycetes; order Mycobacteriales; family Nocardiaceae; genus Rhodococcus; species Rhodococcus sp. NBC_00294. Next base: position 1,566,926 of record NZ_CP108043.1, on the reverse strand, counting down.
GGGGCGCACCACGGCGAGGAGCGCGATCACGGCGAACACCACCGCGAGTGCGGCGAGCAGCATCGTGCGGGGAGTCCACCAGGCCGTGCGGCCGGCGGGGGCGCCGTCGTCCGCCTCGGTCGTCTCGTCCACGACCGAGTCCGTGGCAACGCTGTCGACCGCGGCGGTGTCGGCCGGCGACTTCGACAGGTCGACGGTCGAGGCCGCACCGGTGGACGTGCTCGTGGTCTCGTCCTCGATCGCGTCGCCGCCCGCGGGGGGCGCCGTGGAGCGTCCGGCGACCTTGGGTCGACGAACGCTGCCGGCGGGGACACGGGGAGCGCCTGTGGGGGGTCTACGGCGTGCGGGGGGCATAGAGAGAACTCCTGGCTGGTGCGAGGCGAGCGGGACGGACGGCGTCGTGACAGCGAGGTGTCACTGACCGCCGTCGGTCGGTGCGGGAGCGGGATCGACGGGCGCGGCGGGGTCGACCGGGGCTGCGGGGTCGACCGGGGCTGCGGGATCGGTGGCGGCGGGATCGGTGGGTGCGGCGGGATCGCCCGTCGCAGCGGGTGCGCCCGGGACCTCGAGGGGGATGCGCTGCCCGATGGGCTGGATACGCGTGGCCTTCCACGTGCCGTCCACGTCCTGCAGTTCGAGACGCAGGGTGCTCTGGTACCGCTCGTTGCCGTCCGGCTTGGTGGTGTCGGTGGTGAGGACCACGAGCGACTGCGCGGTGCCGTCGTCGGAACTGAACCCGACGAGCGACGCGTGCTGCACCGCCGCGGTGGTGACCACACCGGTCTCCGCGAACTGCTGGCGGAACTGATCCTTGGTGTCGTTCAGACCGTTGGTGAGCTCGTCACCGGTGATGGAGGACTCGATGTCGGCGAACGTCTTGTCCAGATCGTTCGAGTCGACGGAGTTCAGATTGATCGCCGCCTGCCGGGCGCCGGCGAGGGCGTCGTCCCGCAGGGAGGCGTCCGAGGACTCCTGGTACGCGAGGAACCAGAAGATGCTCAGCACGACGGCCGCGATCAACGTGATCGCGGCGGCCGCGGCAGTCACCGCCGTGGCGACCGGAGACGTGCGCGGCGCCGGTGCGGGCGTGGACTCGGACGTGCCGTCACCGGTGTCGGTGCCGTCGAGGTCCGGGTCGGAAGGAGAGGTGGTTGGCGTCACAGCAGACACCCTACTTGAGGGTAACTTCTCGCTGCCATCACCGCGCACCTCTCCTCACCCGACTCGATGGTCAGGGGCGGACCGTCACACCGAGCAGTGCGGCCAGCTGCGTCGCGATCGGGTTCAGATCCAGGGGGTCCGGCGCGACCTTGGGCTTGTCGTCCCACGGCTGCACCGTCTGCGGATCGGCGAAGCGCACGCTGTTGGCGCCGCGCACTCCCGTCAGGGATCCCTGCGGCACAGTGCAGTTCGCGTCGAGGTTCAACGGGAAGTCCTGCTGCGTCGGATCGAAGTCGGGATTCTTGGCGTACTCCGCGTCGAGGATCGCCTGCGTGCCCTCGTAACCCTGGGTGCACGACGGCGGGTTGTTCACCTCGAGCGCGATGCCGAAGTGAATGGTGCCGTCACCCGGACTCGCCGAGTTCGCTCCCTGCGCCAGGGCCGGGAGGAACTGGAGCAGCGGACGCAGTGCGAACGTGCGCGGGCTCAGTGCACTGGTCACACCCGCGAGGTTCGTCAGGTTGGTCGTCAGACCCGGGCCGGCCTGGTCGACGAGCGCGCCGACCTGGTCGCTGGCGGGAAGACCGTTGTCGATCAGTCGCCGGATGTCCGGATCGCTCGACCGCAACTGCGCGGTGACCAGATCCAGATCGGAGCTGAACTGCTGAATGGACGACGACTGCTCGGACTGGGTGTCCAGCACGACGCGGCTGTCGCGGATCAGCGTGAGGGTCTGCGGCAGGTTGGCGAGACCGTCCTCGGAGAAGCTGTCCAGCGAGGTGACGAGCTGCTGCAGTGAGTCACCCGTGCCGGCGAAGCCGGTACCGAGCTCGGTCACCACGGTGTGCAGATCGTCGACCGGCACGGAGTCCGCGAGCGTCTTGACGTTCTTGAGCAGGCTCTCCACCGGCGTCGGGATGGACGTGTCGTCCTGCAGGATGACGTCGCCGTCCTGCAGGAATGGGCCCTGATCGGTGCGCGGCTGCAGATCGACGTACTGCTCACCGATGGCGGAGCGGTTGGCCACCACGGCGATGGTGTCGGCCGGGACGTCGGGAGCGCTCTTCTCGAGCTTCAGTTCGACGTCGACGCCCTGCTCGGTCAGCTTCAGCTCACCGACGCGCCCCACGGGAATGCCGCGGTACGTCACCTCGGCGTTGCTGAAGATGCCGCCGGAATCGGCGAACTGACCGGTGACCGTGTACTGGCCGAAACCGAACAGCTGGTCGACGCGCACGTACTTGGCACCGACGTACACCAGGCCGAGCACGGCGATGACGACGAAGAGGATCAGCTGTGTGCTGACCAGCTTGGATCTCACTGTCCACCTTCGTTCTGAGGAACGATCCCGAACTGCTGCAGGATGCCGTCCAACGGGTTCGCCGACGGTGCGGCGGCGGGTACACCCGGCGCCGGGGTCGGCGACGGGATGATGGGCGGCAGAGGCAGCAGCGAGATGGTCGGGAAGGAGTTACGCGGGCCGTTGCCGTTGTAGTACGGGTTCGACGGATCGACCCGCGGCTTGGGATCGCCGTTGCGGGGCGCGCTGTAGATCGGGTTGCCCTGGCCGACGCCCAGCGCGGTGAGCTGGTTGCCGATCTGCAGATCCACACTGAGGAACAGATTGACCGCGTTGCCCTGGGTGATCTTCTCGACGCCGTCGGGGAACGGGAACGTGGGCACGAACGCGAGGTCCGTGATCAGCTCGTCGCCGTAGGTCGAGAGCTCCTGCAGGGTCGGGCGCAGTGCGCGCAGGTCGGCGATCAGATCGTCCTTCGAACGCTCGATGACGTCGGTCCCGACCTGCCCGAGGCGATCGAGCTGACCGAGAAGCTGTGTCAGCTGCGGACGCTGCTGTTCGAGCACCTCGGTGGCGACCGGCAGATCGACGAGGATCCGGTCGATCTTCTCGGTCTGCTGGTCGAGCGTGCCGGTGAGGACGTCGAGACCGTCGATCGCGCGCGTGATGTCGGCCTTCTGATCCTCGAGGCCGCCGATGAGCGAGTTGGCCTCCTTGAGCAGGTTCCGCACCCGGTCCTCGCGGCCGCCGAGCGCGGTGTTCAGCTCCTTGACGATCGGAGCGAGCTGCGCGACGCCGCCGCCGTTGAGCAACATCGACAGCGCGCCGAGCACCTGCTCGATGTCGGTGGCGTGGCGGGTCCGCTCGACGGGGATGGTGTCGCCCGAGGCGAGGCGCGCGGACGCCGCGTCGTCGGCCGGAACGCTGAGCTGGACGAACTTCTCGCCGAGCAGGTTGGTCTGCTGGACGGACGCCATGGCGTTGGCCGGCAGGTCCACGGACGAGTCGACCTCGACCTCGACGTCGGCGATCCACGAGTCGTTCGGCACGGAGACCGAGGTGACTCGGCCGACCTGGACACCGTCGACTTTGACGGTCGACTGCGGAACCAGGTCCAGCACGTCGTCGAACTGCAACGTCAACCGGATCGGATCCGATCCGACGTCGGCACCGCCGGGCAGCGGGATCCCGTAGATACCGCTGGATCCGCAGGCACTGAGCGTCACGGCGACGACGCAGGCACCGGAGGCGGCCATCAGGCCACGCGAGCGCACTCTCATCGTCACTCCCCTTCCGCAGGAATGTTCAGGCCCGGAAGCTGCAGGTCGTCGACCCGCGGCGATTCGACACCGGGCACGGTGCCGGGCTCGACGTTGCGCTGGATGTTGTCCGCACTGAGCAACCCGAACGGCAGAACCAGCGTCGGCGTCTTCACACCGGCGACGGCCTGGTCGATGATCGCGCCGCAGTTGTCGACGATCGGCTGCATCTGACGGCCGAGCGCCTCGAACTGCGGATCGCCCGGGCGCAGCTTCTGCAGATCGATGAGATTGCAGAAGAACGTCATCGGATCCTGGAACTCCTGGAAGATCAGGCGCGCGTCCAAGGATCCGGACTCGGCGTTGTAGGAGTTCGCGACGTTCGCGACGGCCAGCGGCAGCAGCGTCAACGTGTCCGCCAAGTTCTGGCGGTTGTCGGCGAGCAACTGCGTGGTCGGAGCGAGGTCGTCGAGATCGTTGGACAGCTGATCCCGGTTGTCCCGCACGAAGGTGGCGACGTCACCGAGCGTGACCGAGAGCTGGTTCAGCGCGAGGCCGAGGTTCTCCCGCTCCCCCGCCAGGAAGCTCGTCAGCGAGGACAGCTGATTGTTGAAGGCACGCACCTGCTGGTCGTTCGCCGACAGTGCACTGACGAACGTCTGCAGATTCTGGATCGTGCCGAACAGATCGCCGCGGTACGAGTCGAGCGTCTCGACTGCACCGGAGAGCTGGGTCAGCGAATCGTTCAGCGCCTCACCGTTTCCGGCCAGGTTCTGCGCGCCGGTGGTCACGAGGTCGGAGACGGCGCCGTTCTGGTTGGCACCGTTCGGTCCGAGCGCGGCCGACAGCTCGTCGATGCTCTTGTACAGCTCGTCGACCTCGACGGGAGTGGCCGTGCGCTCGCGTGGGATCACGGCACCGGACTCCATCTTCTCGCCGCCGGTGTACGCCGGCGCGAGCTGGACGTAGCGGTCGGCGACGACGGACGGCGCGAGCTGGACGGCGCGGGCATCGGCGGGGATGTCGACGCCGCGATCGACGCGCATGTCGACCTGCACCTGATCGCCCAGGCCCTCGACCTTGGTGACGGTGCCGACCTTGACGCCGAGGACGCGAACCTCGGTGCCCTCGTACACGCCGACGGTCTTGTCGAAGTACGACGTGATGGTGGTGGTACCGAGGCGGGTGAAGGCCCACCACAGCGCGAACACGACCAGCACCACGACAGCGACGACGGCAGCGATGATTCCCAGGTTGCGCTGGCTGAAGAAGCCGCCGTTCGACGGGGCTTCCTGGTCGGTGGATGCGGTCACTGGCCTGCTCCCGGACTACGGACGGGATCCACACCGAGGGTGCGAATCGGCTCACGGTATCCCGGAATGTCCGGGAGACCGGGCGGGAAGGTGTTGACGATGACCTGATCGAACCAGCGGCCGTTACCGACGATGTTGGTGTACAGCCGGACGAACGGCGAGTACAGCTTGATCGCCTCGGCGATGTTCTGGTTGTTGGTCTTCAGGGTGTCGATGACCTGACCCAGCGACTGGAGTGCGGGCCCGATCTGTGCCTCGTTGTCGCGGATCAGACCGGTCAGCTGAGTGGACACCCGCTGCGTGCCGATGAGCAGCTGCGAGATGGACTGCTGCCGATTGTTCAACTCCTGCAACAGGACCGAGGCGTCACCGATCAGCTTGGTGAACTCCTGGTTGCGGTCGGCGAGGACCTGCGTCGTCTTGTCGGTCGCGGCGAAGAGCTTGCTCAGCTCGTCGTCACGGGAGGAGATGGTCTCGGACAACCGCGTGACACCGTCGAGCGACGCGCGGATGTTCTCCGGCGTCTCGGAGAACGCCTGCGACAGCGTCTCCATGCTCGTCGCGAGCTGCGTCGTGTCGATGTCGCCGGTGGTGCGGGCGGCGTCGGAGAACGCGTCGATGACGTCGTAGGGGGCCGTCGTGCGGTCGATCGGGATCGCGTCGCGCGGGTTCAGCCGCTCCTCGCCCTTGGGCTCGAGCGAGAGGAACTTCTGGCCGAGCAGCGTCTTGATCTGGATGGACGCCGACGTCTTGTCGCCGACCCACGCGTCACTGACCGTGAACTCGACCTTCACCTTGTCGCCGTCGAGGGCGACGTCGGTGACCTTGCCGACCTTCACGCCGGCGATCCGCACCTCGTTGCTGGCGCGCAGACCGGCCGCTTCGGAGAAGTTCGCGGTGTACTTCGATCCGGCACCGATGATCGGCAGCGAGTCGAGGAAGAACGCGGACAGCGTCGCCATCAGGATGATGAAGATGCCGAGGGCACCCAGCACCGCGGGCTTGCGTTTCGTCACGAGATACCTCCTGCGGCGCAACGCTTCGCGGAGTTGGTGTACAGCGGCTGATTGATGGTGGGCAGTCCTGTCGGGAGGTTGAGCTGCGGCGCGTAGCCCGGCCCGGCGACGATGTCGATGCCGCACAGGTAGAACTGGAACCACGAGCCGTAGCTGGCGACGCGGATCAGCTTCTCGAGCTTGACCGGGAAGTTCGACAGGATGTTGTCGAAGTCCTGCTGCCGGTTGTTGATCTTGGTCGACAGTCCGTCGATCGACGAGATGGCCGACTGGATGGACGGGCGGGTCGGCTCGAGCAGATCCGCTGTCGCGTCGGTCAGACCGGCCAGCGAGGTGACCGCCGAGCCGACGGTGTCACGATCCGCCGACAGCCCCGACACCAGCGCCTGGGTGTTCACGATCAACTGGTCGAGTTCCTTGTCGTGCTGGTTCACCGTGTCGAGGACCCCGTTGAGGTTGTCGATGACCGCCCCGATGACCTGATCCTTGTCCGCGACCGTGTTGGTCAGGCTCGCGGTGTCCCGCACCAGATCGCCGATGGTGCCGGACTCACCCTGGAAGACCTGGATGATCTCGTAGGACAGCTTGTTCACGTCGTCGGCCGTCAGCGTCTGGAACAGCGGACGGAAGCCGTTGAACAGTGTCGTCAGGTTCACCGCGGGGGACGTCCGATCGAGCGGGATGGTGGCTCCGCTAGTGATCTTCTCGCCCTGGTCGCCCGTGCCCTGCTCGAGCGCGATGTAGCGCTGCCCGATCAGGTTTCGGTAGCGGATGGTCGCGGTGGTGGAGGCCGGCAGCCATTCACGCTCGGTCAGCGCGAAGTCCACCTGAGCCAGGTCACGCTCGTGGATCTCGATCTTCTCCACCTGGCCGACGCGCACGCCGGCGATGCGCACCTCGTCGCCCTCGTTGAGCGAGGAGACGTCGGTGAAGATGGCCGAGAACTTGGTCTTGCCGGACCCGGCTCCGTTGGCGATGGTCAACGCCAGGGCGGCCGTCGCCAGAATGGTCACCACCGCGAAGATGATCAGCTTGATCAGCGGTGCCGCTAGGCCTCTCATCGCACACTCACTTCCGTGCCGCGGAGCGCCGGAGCGCCCACCAGGGTGGTCCACGCGGGGACCTGGTCCGGGGAGATGCCGGAGCCTCCGCCGTAGACCACCGCCAGCGTGTCCCGTTCGATGTCCGATCCGGCGTAGGCCGCCGGAACGGGCGACTGCAGCGGGTTGGGCAGTGCGCCGGGGTCGACCGCGGGGCCCGGGTTGCGCGACGGCACCTGGTAGGAGCCGTCGTTGACGCCGCTGCCCGGGTACTGCGGGAAGAACTTGCCGGGTGTGGTCACGTTCTCGAAGCACGACGGGCCACGGGTGTCGAACAGTCGCGGCTCGTCCTGGTTGGGGATGTAGCGCCCCTTGGGGTTGACGAAGTTGATCGATGCGCGGACGCCGGGGTACGCGTCGTCGACCGAGAGGATCTTCTTCGCCTCGTCGGCGACACGGACGAACTCGGTGAACGTGCAGCCGAACGACGGGGAGAACTCGGCGAGCAGTTCGAGCGCCTCGCGGGAGTCCGCCGCGATGGACACGATGGACTCGGCGTTGGTCTGCACCAGGTCGGCCAGCGAGCCCGACGACGCGGTGGCGCTCGCCAGGAGCGTGGTGACGTCGTTCTGCTTCTCCACCACCGTGTTCCCGGTGACGCGCAGGTTGTCGAGCGCGTCGATCAGATCCGGAGCGGCGGTCGAGTACGTCTCCGACAGGTCGGCGATGCCGACGAGATCCTGCTGGATGTTCGGCAGCTCGTCGTTCAGACCCGAGAAGATCTCCTCGAGCCGGTCGAGAGTCAGACCGAGCCGCTCGCCGTTGCCCTCGAGAGCCTGCGACAGCGCACCGAGCGTGTTGGCGAGATCCTGCGGCGGGATGGCGTCGAGGAGCGGGAGCAGCGAGTCGAGCAGCTGCCCGACCTCGACCGCGTTGCCGCTGGTGTCCTGACGGATCACCGCGCCCTCGGCGAGAGGGCTGGCGCCGGCGGAGTTCTCGGGGATCTGGAGCGCGACGTAGCGCTCGCCGAAGAGCGTCTTCGGCAGCAACCGGGCGGTGACGTTGGAGGGGATGGTGCCCACGAGACCGGGATCGAGTGCCAGCTCGGACGTGACCTCACCGTTCTCGGTGGTGGCGGACCGCACCTCGCCGACGATCATCCCGCGCGCCTTCACGTCCGCGTTGGCGGGCAGCGCGTTGCCGACGGTGTCGGTGATCAGGTCGACCATGACGACGTCCTTGAACGTCTTGTTGAAGGTCGTGATGCTCCAGGCGACGAAGAGAACGACGACGAGCAGGAATCCGATTCCGAGGAGGCGACGACGTGTCGCCGACGGAGCGTGGTTCATCCGGCGACCCTCACCGTCGTCGTGGTGCCCCAGATGGCGAGGCTCAGGAAGAAGTTCAGCACCGCGACCGTGACCAGTGCGGCACGCACGGCACGACCGACGGCCACCCCGACGCCGGCGGGTCCGCCCGACGCGGTGTAGCCGTAGTAGCAATGGATCATGATGAGCACGAAGGCGAAGACCAGCACCTTGGCGAAGGAGTAGAGCACGTCCTCCGGGGGCAGGAAGAGCGTGAAGTAATGGTCGTACGAGCCCGGTGACTGACCGTTGAAGACGGTGCTCACCAAGCGGGACGCGAGATAGGCGGACAGCAGGCCGACGATGTACAGCGGAATGACGGCGATGAATCCGGCGATCATGCGCGTCGACACCAGGAACGGCACGGACGGAACGGCCATGACCTCGAGTGCGTCGATCTCCTCGGAGATGCGCATGGCGCCGAGCTGGGCGGTGAAGCCGCAGCCGACGGTCGCGGACAGCGCGAGGGACGCCACGATGGGCGCGATCTCACGGGTGTTCACGTACGCCGACAGGAAGCCCGTCAGCACCTGGCTGCCGAGCTGTTCGAGCGCCGCGAAGCCCTGCAGACCGACGACGACACCGGTGAACCCGGACATCATCAGGATGACGCCGATGGTGCCGCCGATGACGGCGAGAGCGCCGGAACCGAACGTCACCTCCGCGAGCAGGCGGAGGGTCTCCTTCTTGTAGTGCACGGCCGTCTTCGGGATCCACCCGATCGCGCGTCCGTAGAACGACATCTGTTCACCGGCACGGTCCAGCACACCGAGCGGAGCCGAGGCCGCGCTACGGAGCCGGAGCAGGGTGCGGTCTCCACGACCACGAGCGATGGTCATCGCTCACCCTCCCTTCGCAGGGACGACCTGCAGGTAGACCAACGTCATGATCAGGTTGGCGAAGAACAGGATCAGGAACGTGATGACGACGGTCTGGTTCACCGCTTCACCCACGCCCTTCGGACCGGGATTGGGATGCAGCCCCTTGTAGGACGCGATGACGCCGGCGATGAGACCGAACACGACGGCCTTGAGCTCACCGACCCACAGGTCGGGCAGCTGCGCCAACGTGGAGAACGACGCCAGGTACGCGCCGGGCGTTCCGTCCTGCAGGATCACGTTGAAGAAGTAACCACCGGCGATGCCGATGACCGACACCAGGCCGTTGAGCAGCAGCGCGACGAGAATCATCGCGAGCACGCGGGGAACGACCAGGCGCTGCACCGGATCGATGCCGAGCACCCGCATGGCGTCGATCTCCTCGCGGATGGTGCGTGAACCGAGGTCGGCCGTCACGGCCGATCCCGCCGCACCCGCGATGAGCAACGCCACCACGATGGGACTGCCCTGCTGGACCACCGCCAGCACGCTGGCGGCACCGGTGAAGGACTCGGCGCCGAGCTGCTTGATCAGCGACCCGGTCTGCAGGGAGACCACCGCGCCGAACGGAATGGCGACCAGCGCGGTCGGAAGAATGGTGACGCTGGCGATGAACCAGGCCTGTTCGATGAATTCGCGGAATTGGAAGGGGCGCCGGAAGGTGTTGCGCGCGACATCGACGAGAAGTTCGACGATGTTTCCTGCCTGGGCCAGCGCTGCAGTGCCCGACTTGAGAATCGGGTTCTTCGTTTTAGCCATTGTTTTCGGTCAGCCCCGCGAGCCACTGGAAGGAAAACCGTCGTTCCGGTCCTGGCCGGGCTCACTCCACCCCTGGTTGCTGTAGCCCTGATTCTGGTCGTACGTCTGACCCTGGTCGTAGCTCTGGCCCTGGTCGTAGCTCTGGTTGCCGTAGGCCGGCTGCTGGTCGTGGCCCGACTGCTGACCGTACGACTCCTGGTAGCCCTGCTGAGCACCCGCGTACGCCGGCTCCGCCTGACGGCCGTCCTGGCCGTCCGCCTCGTCGAGGCTCTGCTGGATGGCGTGCTGTGCGTGCTCGGGCAGCGTGTGCATGATGCTGCGCACCCGGTCGCGACGACGATCCACGGCCTGACGACGCGGCATGCCGGGCGTGGGATCCATCTGCGGCATGATGCCCTCCACGTCCTCGACACCGCCGAGGTTGTGGCCGGCATCGGAGAGGGCCTGCTCCTGGCGCATCTGCGCCTCGTCCTTCTCCTCGCTCATGCCGATCGGCCCGATCATCGTGCCGTTCAGGAACTGCTTCACGGCGGGCTCGTCGGAGGTGAGCAGCACCTCGCGCGGACCGAACATGACGAGGTTCTTGCGGAACAGCATGCCGATGTTGTCCGGCACCGTGCGCGCGAGATTGATGTTGTGCGTGACGATCAGCATCGTCGCGTCGATCTGGGCGTTGATGTTGAGCAGCAGCTGGCTGATGTAGGTGGTGCGCACCGGGTCGAGGCCCGAGTCGGGCTCGTCCACCAGGATGATCTCGGGGTCGAGGACGAGCGCACGCGCCAGACCGGCACGCTTGCGCATACCGCCCGAGATCTCGCCGGGGAGCTTGTTCTCGGCACCGGTCAGACCGACCAGCTCGAGCTTCTCCATGACGATGCTGCGGATCTCGTCCTCCTTCTTCTTCGTGTGCTCACGAAGCGGGAAGGCGGTGTTGTCGTACAGGTTCATGGAGCCGAAGAGGGCGCCGTCCTGGAAGAGCACGCCGAACAACTTGCGGATCTCGTAGAGCTCCTTGGACGAGCACTCCATGATGTCCGTGCCGTCGACGACGATCGAACCCTCCTCCGGTCGGAGAAGGCCGATGAGCGACTTGAGGAAGACGGACTTACCGGTACCGGACGGCCCCAGAAGAGCACTGACCTCACCCTTCGGGAGCGTCAACGTGACGTCCTGCCAGATCTTCTGCACACCGAACGACTTGGTCAATCCCTCGACCGAAACCTCGACACCCATGTGGATCCCTCCCACTGCTCGTCGCACACGACGCGAACGCGTCGACACCTGTGTGCGTCGCGTCACTCTAACCCAGCCGAGTGGTCGCAACGACCACGGACCTTACCGCCCAGTAACACGTCCCCCGACCTGGCCGCAGTCTCCGGATAGAAGTGTGACCCATGAACGCCCGATTCACGAGGGAACGGAGCCGACAAGGCCGAAATTGGTGGCGGCGGTGCACGCGCGGGTGGCCCGGGCTCACGCCGCGTGGCGCGGGACGGGCGCTCCCACCTGCAGCGTCGTACGGCGTCACCGGCTCGTTGACGCAACTCTGTGACGTCACACCGACTTCTCCCGCGCTCCCGCCGTTAGCGTCGACAGTGCCGTCGTGACACCTAGCGTTGCGCTCGCGCACGACACTCGCCGCGCTGCATCCGCGGGCGGGGTCCGGGGGGAATACGGGGGATCACGCCATGGGCAGCAGCTCGAGGGACGACACGGGCACGCCCGGGTCGAGGGGGCACTCGACGTTCGGGGTCCGCACCGAGATCGGTCGGCGTCGCCAACTCGCGGCCTTCGGCGTCATCTGCATAGCCGAACTCCTCATCGTGCTCGACATGACCATCATCAACGTGGCGCTGCCGTCCATCGGCATCGAGTTGGCGACGGGCATCTCGGGCCTGCAGTGGGTCGTCGACGCGTACACCCTCACCTTCTCCGGCCTGCTCCTGGCGTTCGGCAACCTCGGTGACCGGTACGGGCGCAAGCTGTTCCTCGTCGTCGGCCTCACGGGCCTGGGCACCGCGTCGGTGATCGGTGCGCTCGGCGACTCCCTCGCCCACGTCCTGACCTCACGCTCGGTCATGGGCGTCTTCGCCGCGATGGTCCTGCCCGCGACCCTGGCCGTCATCACCAACCTGTTCCCGAAGCCGCAGGAGCGTGCCCTCGCCATCGGCGTGTGGTCGTCCATCGCCGGCGTGGCCGTCGCGATCGGGCCGGTGTCGGGCGGCTGGCTGCTCGAACACTTCTCCTGGCACTCGGTGTTCTGGATGAACGTCCCCGTCGCCCTCGTCGCCGTCGTGCTCGTGGTGCTGATCGTCCCCGAGTCGAAGGCCTCGGCGGTGGGCCCGCTCGACGTGCCCGGCGTGATCCTGTCGATCGCCGGCGTCACCCTGCTGGTGTTCGTGGTCATCGAGGCACCGAACTTCGGCTGGACGTCGTGGCGGACGATCGGCGGTCTCGTGCTCGCCGCGGTGTTCCTCGTGCTGTTCGTCCAGCGGGAGCGACGCATCTCGTCCCCCGTGCTCGACGTGTCGCTCTTCCGCATCCGTCCGTTCGCGTGGCCGGCCGTGTCGATCGCGGTGGGATTCTTCAGTCTCTTCGGCTTCCTGTTCCTCATCACCCAGTACTTCCAGGGAGTGCGCGAGTACTCACCTCTCGCATTCGGCATCGCGACACTGCCCTTCGCCGCGGCGCTGGCCGTCAGCTCCCCGGTGTCGACGATCGTCGCGCAGAAGATCGGCACGATGCCGGTTCTCGTGACCGGGCTCGTCCTCATCGGCGCGGGACTGCTCGTCGCGGGCCGCGTCGAGATCGACAGCTCCTACCTGACGCTCGTCCTGCCCGCGATGCTGTTGCTCGCGGTGGGCATCGCGATCATCCAGGGCCCCGCGACGGAATCCATCATGTCCTCGCTCCCCCTCGACGAGGCCGGAGCCGGTGCCGCGGTGAACGACACCACCCGCGAGATCGGCGGCACTCTCGGTGTCGCGGTGCTCGGGTCGATCGTCGCCTCCTACTACGTGTCGACGGTGCGGCCGCTCGTCGAACGGATCCCCACCGCCATCATGAGCGAGACCGAGAAGGGCTACGCGCAGTCCAGCGTGCTCAGTGTCATCGAGATCCAGAAGCGAGACCTGCCCGCGATGTTCGAACCGCAACGCGCACAGTTGATCCTGGAGATGAAGGAAGCCGCTCTGCGCGGATCGTCCATCGCCGCGTACGTGGCGGCCGGAGCCGTGTTCGTCTGTGCCGCACTGGTCTTCTTCTTCTTCCCCGCCTCGTACCGCACCACGGGCATGCTGGCACCGCAGACCTCGGACGAGCGCGCGGTGGACCGTCTCGCCGCAACGAAGGACGTCGGCTCCGCACCGGGCGGCGGCCCGGACTCGCCGTCATGACCGGCCGACACGCCGCGCCGCCGCCGCGGTCGTCGTCCCACCTCCTCTCGTCACCGCGGCGGATGATCGCCTTCCTCGTCATCTGTCTCGTCGAGCTGCTGGTCGTGCTCGACAACACCGTCGTCAACGTCGCTCTGCCCGACATCTCCACCGACCTCCGCGCCGGCTTCACGGGGCTGCAGTGGATCGTCGACGCGTACATCCTCACGTTCTGCGGTCTGCTGCTGGCGTTCGGCAACATCACCGACCGCATCGGGCGGCGCCGCATGCTGCTGATCGGCGTCGTGGGTCTCGCCGCGATGTCGGTGGTGGGCGCGGTGGCCGACGACCTGCCGCAACTGATCGCCTCGCGCGCACTGATGGGGGTCTTCGCCGCCGCCGCGCTGCCCGCGACCCTGGCGGTGATCATCGACCTGTTCCGCACTCCCGCGGACCGCGCCGTGGCCATCGGGGTGTGGGCCTCGATCGCCGGTGTCGCCATCGCGATCGGGCCGGTCTCGGGTGGGTGGCTCATCGAACACTTCACCTGGCACTCCGTGTTCTGGCTGAACGTGCCGGTCGCCGTCGTCGCGGTGATCGGCATCGTCGCCGTGGTGCCCGAATCACGTGCTGCGGCCACCGGTCCGCTCGATCTGCCCGGTGTCGCCCTGTCCTTCTCGGGGGTCTCGCTCCTGGTGTACGCACTCATCGAAGCGCCGGGTCACGGTTGGGTGACCGTGCCCACGCTCGGCGGGATCGCGGTGTCCCTGGTTCTGTTGTCCGCCTTCGTCGTACGCCAGTCGCGCGTGTCCAGCCCGATCCTCGACGTGCGCCTGTTCCGGTTGCGACCCTTCGCGATGCCGGCGCTCGCGATCTCGGTCGCCTACTTCTCGCTCTTCGGGTACGTCTTCCTCATCACCCAGTACTTCCAGGGCGTCCGCGGCTACTCGCCGCTCGAGTTCGGTGTCGCCACACTGCCGTTCGCGGTGGCCCTCGCGGTGAGCGCACCGACCGCGACCTCGCTGGCACAGCGGATCGGCACCATGCCGGTGATCGTCGCGGGCCTGCTGTTGGTGGGCATCGGCATGATCATGGCGGGTCAGGTCGGCATCGACAGCTCGTACGTCGGGCTGTTGCTGCCCACGATGATCGTGCTCGCAGTCGGCATCGCCGTGATCCAGGGTCCCGCGACCGAGTCCATCATGTCCTCCGTGCCCATCGACGAGGCCGGCGCCGGCTCGGCCGTGAACGACACGACGCGGGAACTCGGCGGCACTCTCGGTGTCGCGGTGCTCGGATCCGTGACCGCGTCGTACTACAACACCACCGTCGGCCCACTCGTCGCGACCATTCCGTCGGAAATCCTCTCGGACCGCGACCGGGAGTACGTGAACGGCAGCTTCCTCAGCGTGCAGCAGATCCAGCAGTACCCGCTCCCCGAGATGTTCTCCGCGGTGCGCGACAACCTCGTCCTGTCCATGAAGGAAGCCGCGATGGCCGGGTCCGAGGTGGCGTCCTACCTCGCCGCCGCGGCCGTCTTCGCCTGCGCCGTCGTCGTCGCGGTCCTGCTTCCCCGCCACCACCGCACCACAGGAGTCGTCATGACGGACCCACAGGACACCACCCGACAGTTCAGCTCGGACGAACGGTGAGCGGCCTGACCGTCGCCGTCACCGGTGCGACGAGCGATTTCGGTGCTGTCATTCTCCCTGTGCTGCTGGATGATCCGGAGATCGACCGGGTCATCGGGCTGGGTCGCCGGGCACCGCGCGTGCGGCACCCGAAACTCCGCTCGATCGCGATGGACATCCGCTCCCCCGAACTCGAGACTGCCTTCGCAGGCTGTGACGTGGTGATCCACCTGGCTTTCGTCGTGGAGGAGCAGCGCGACAAGGCCGCGATCCACGAGACCAATCTGGAGGGCTCGCGCAACGCCGTCGAGTGCGCGCACCGGGCCGGTGTGCGGTCGATGGTCATCGCCTCGAGTGTCAGCGCTTACGGACGCGAGGACCTTCCGGTGCCCGTCACCGAGGAGGAGTTCCCGACGTCGGATCCGTTGCGCTACTACTTCTTCGACAAGGCAGAGGTGGAACACTTCGTCGAGTGGTGGCTGCGCCGGCACGAGGGCGGCATGACCATCTCGATGCTGCGCCCCACCTACATCGTGGGCACCCACTTCTCGAACGACGGCATCGACACCCTCACGCAGTCCGTGGTGGCCTTCCCCGATCCGGCGCAGTCCCGCTACCAGTTCCTGCACGAGGACGACCTGGCCGACGCCTTCCACCGGGCCGTCCGGACACCCGTGAACGGCCCCTTCAACCTGGGTCCGCGCGACTGGCTCGGGGTGCGCGAACTCGGTGCGATGCAGGGCCAGTTGGTGCTGCCGATCCCGCGTCGAGTCCTGCGCACCGTGGTCGATCTCGCGTACGCGCTCCGCATCCTGCCGTTCTCCAGCCACTGGATCTCCTCGGGCGAGGCGGCCGTCGACTCGACGGCCTTCGAACGCGCCACCGGGTGGACCCCGACGATGTCGTCCGCCGAGGCCGCGGCCGTCATGGTGTTGCTCAACGGGCGCCCCATCCTGTCGACCCGCCACGCGCCGGTCCGTCATCACGTGTGCGAGGCGGCCCTGGACGGCGCCACTCGCCGCGTACGGACGTGGGGCGACGTTGACCCGGACATGAAGCCCTTCAGCGCCGAGCTCGATCGCGCGGTCTCCTCGTGCGAGCACCGCCAGATCCGCACGTCGACGGGCTCGGTGCACGCCGAGATCCACGAGGGGACCGACACCTCGGCCCCGACGGTCGTTCTCGCGCTGCCCCGCGGCTCCCATGCGCGATACGCCACCGGTCTGGCACGGACACTGGCCGATCACGGCCCGCGGGTGGTGCTGCTCGACGCCCCCGGCCACGGTCTCGGTACCGGCATCCGCGGGCGCGCCGGACGCCGGGCACGAGCCGAGGCGATCGACGCTGCCGCCGGTGAGTTCGCGGGGACCGACGTTCTCCTCGTGCGGGTTCCGCGCACCAGGACCCGACGGACGGCCGCGGCCCTCCGCCGGGGAGACGACACGCTGACGGCGGTACCGGGCACGGACGGTCTGCTCGCCGCACGGAACGGACCGCGCCTGCCCCGACGTCTACGAGCAGTCGAACATCAGGCACCACAGCCGGTCTCGGGTTCCTACCGGACCGTGTCGGTGCCGCGCGGAACGACCGTCACGTCCGGCCGTGGTCAGCGCCAGGTGCTGGAGGCGATCCTGCGCGCACTCCCGCGCCGCAGATGAGAGGGCTCAGGTCCGGAGGGCGAGCCACGACTGGGTGAACTCGCGCTCGGCGGAGAAACTCTTGTCGATCTCGCCGACCATGATCTTCTCGACCACCGGACCCATCACCGGGATCGACGCGTCGACCGTACCGACGAACTGGAGCACACACTGCTGCGCTCCGGTCGCGAGAAGTTCGAGTTCCCCGTCGATCACCACGGGCATCCGGGCGACCCGCAGGGTGTAGTGGCCCTGCGCGGACCCGTCCTCGCGCACCGACTGCCACGACTCGGTGCACCGTGCCGACATCGACGCTCCGGCGAAGCGCTGCAACGCCTTCGGTAGTGCCGCGGCCTCGAGGTCCTGGTCGACCACCGAGGTGGTCAGGCCCTCCTCGACGCGATGCTCCACCACTCGACTGCCGCCACCGATCTCGGCGATCCGGTCCTGCCAGTATCTCTCGTCGGTGAGGGTCGCGTGCAGCACCGCGGCGGCACAGTCGTACGTCGTGCGCTGGTCGACCTGTGTCACCACCGGGTCAGACCGATGCCGGCGCCGGCGCGGCGAGCGCTGCCCCCACCTCGGCCGACGCCACCTCGGACGTGGACGAGTTCTCGCCGAGGAACAGGCCCATCTGCTCCACCACGTAGTCGAGCTGGGTGGTGGTGTGATCGGGCTGGACGCACAGACGCAGGAGTGCACCGTCGCGGGCCACAGCCGGGAACATGGCGGCGGATGCGAAGATGCCCGCGTCCCACAGCTTCCGCCACGTGTTGACGGTGCGCAGGTCGTCACGGACGTTCACGGGGACGATGGGCGAGACCATGTCCGTACCGTCCGGGAGAGGACTCGGCGCGTGCACGTCGACACCGGCCGCCACGAGCCCGTCGTGCAGGTAGCGCGCGTTCGCGAGTGTGCGGGTGGCGCGCTCGGCGCCCTCCTCGGTCTGCATGAGCTGCACGGAGGCGAGCGCCGCGCCGAGGGCAGCAGGCACGCCCGCGGTGGTGAACAGGAACGTGCGCGCATGCACGCGCATGGCGTCCACGATGTCCTTCGAGCCGGCCACGAAACCGCCCGAGGACCCGAGTCCCTTGGAGAGGCAGCCCATCCGGGCGTCGATGTCGTCCTCGATACCGAACAGCTCGGCGGCACCGGTGCGCTTCGCGCCCATGACCGCGACGCTGTGCGCCTCGTCGACGAACAGTGCCGCGTCGTACTTCTCGCAGACCGCGGCGATCTCGTCGAGCGGGGCCAGGTCGCCGTGCATCGAGTAGAGGCCGTCCACCACCACCATGACGACGCCGGTGGAGCGGGAGAGCTTCTCCTCCAACAGGTCCACCCGGTTGTGACGGAAGGCGCGGATGGTCGCACGTGAGAGGCGGCAGGCATCGTAGATGGACGCGTGCGCTGCCGAGTCGACGATGATGGTGTCACCGACACCGCACAGCGCGCTGATACCGCCCAGGTTCGCCTGGTAGCCGGTCGTGAAGACCAGCGCCTGCTCGGTCCCGTGCCAGTCGGCGAGTGCTTCCTCGAGTTCCGTGTGTAGCGAGATGGTGCCGTTGAGCAACCGGCTGCCCGTGACCGTTGCGCCGTATTTGTCCAGTGCCGCAGCGGCTCCCGCGCGCACCAGCGGGTGGTCGGCGAGGCCGAGGTAATTGTTGGAACCGAGCATGATGACGCTGCGGTCCTCCACGTCGACGACCGGCGCGTTGACCGATTTCATGACGCGGAAGAACGGGTTCTGGTCGTGCTTCGTCAGCACACGATGGGCCCAGATCCTCTTGTCGTGGCGGATTCGGTCGAGCATTCTCTGCGAGCTCATGTTCGCTCCAAGATTGGGGGATCGGTACGTGACGCGAGTGCGCTCGCCGGTCCGGGAGACCCGTGCGACGGGAGACGTCTGTGATTCGAGCCTACGGTCAGCACAGGCGGCCCGAGGGTGCCGCGACCTGTGAGTAGTTGCCAACGAACACGACTGCACTTGTGTCATGCAACAGCAGTTGAGACGGGCGCCATCGAGGCCGTCGCCGACCCCGAATACTGCGGTATCGAGTGACGTGCTGGCACGTGTCCCACACCCGTCCCAGCCACGGTCACCCTTCTTCGACGAAAGGCCGGTACGTGTCCGTTCTCGCTGACAGAGCAGCTCTCGCGTCCGACGGGACCGCGCAGCCGTCGCGGCTCATGTCCACCGAACGCGCCACGCTCCGTCGCTTGCTGCCCGCCCTCGCCACCTACCTCGAGGCCACGCCGCTGTCCGTGCTCGAGGCGCCCGGCAGCGACGCCATCGCGACGTTCCGCGACGCGGGCGGGTGCGGACTCATCGCACCCACCTCGCTCGGCGGACTCGGCGCGACCGCCGTCGAGGCACTGCGCGTCCACCGGGCCATCGGCGCGGCCTCCCCGTCGCTCGCCGCCGCCGTCACGATGCACCACCTGTCGATCGCCACGATCATCGAGATCGCCATGGCGGGTCCCGAGGAGGAGCTGCCGCTCGTCGCCGGCCTCATCGAACAGAAGTCGATCATCGCGTCCGGCTTCGCGGAGGGCGTGGGCAGCACGCTGGTGCCGTCCGTGGACGCCTACTACGACGACGGCGACTACGTCGTCAACGGCAGCAAGAAGCCGTGCAGTCTGTCGGCCTCGATGGACTTCCTCGCCGCCAGCGTCGCGACACGCGAGAAGAAGGGCGGCAAGACACGCAAGGCGGTCGCCCTCATCCCCGCGTCGATGCCCGGTGTCTCGGTGCGTCCGTTCTGGACGACGCCCGTTCTCGCGGGTGCGGAGAGCGAGGAGGTCGTCCTCGAGGACGTGCGCGTGCCGGTGTCGCTGACCATGGTCGGCGCGCTGGACGATCCGGAGGGCATGCACGAGCTCACCGGGTTCCTGTGGTTCGGCATCCTCGCCTCCGCCGGGTACATCGGCGCGGCCACCGCGCTCGTGGAGCGTCTCGTGGGACACCCGAAGGTCAGCGACAGCGTCTACACCTCGGCGGCCGCCGAACTCGAAGCGGCGATCGCGGGCCTCGAGGCCGTCGCCGCAGCGATGGACTCGGGTGAGCGCGGCGCCGACATCTCGGCTCGACTGTTGTTCTGCCGCATTGCGCTTCGAGGCGCACTACGGCGCGCGGTCGATGCCGCCGTGACAGCACTGGGCGGCATCGCGTTCATCACCGACCCGGACATCGCGTACCTGCAGTCCGTCGTGTCGGCGTTCGCGTTCCACCCGCCGTCGATCCGCGAGACCGAGTCGTCCCTCGCGGCCTATCACCGCGGCGAGAACTTCTCCCTCGCCTGAGGTGTCGCATCACCCCACGCGGGTGCCGAAGACGACGAGGTTGTTCTCGTAGGACCCGGCGTCGTCGTCGAACACTCCGGCACACGTGATCAGTCGGATCTCGTCGCGCGGGACGGCGCCGAACACGCGCGCCGTCGGGAACTCGGATTTCGCGTAGTCGCCGATGTCCGTCACCCGGTACCTGGCCTCGATGCCCTCTGTCGTGGTGACCGTGACGTCGTCTCCCACCACGAGGTCGCGGAGTCGGAAGAACACGGAGGGACCCGTGGTCGAGTCGACGTGACCGGCCAGCACCGTGGGTCCGACCTGATCGGCCGCACCGGGACGCCCGGGCCGCCCGCCGCCGGTGAACCAGCCGACGTCGTCGTGGTCCTCGGGAACCGCCATGGTGTTGTCCGGGTTCAGACCCAGCTCGATCAACGGTTCGTCCAGACCCATCTCGGGTGCCGACACCCGCGCCGGGACGAGAGGTCCCGTCTCGGACACGGTCGCGGCAGCGGGAGACGTGACGGACACCGCTGTCTCGGTGGGCGGTACGGCCGGTGGTCGCGCGCAGGCGACCACCAGCCCCACCAGGAGGAACGCACTCGCGCGCGTCGACCATCTCATCCGCGTCGGTCGATCAGGAGTTCCGCCGACGGGCGACGCCCAGCCCGACGAGGGCCGCCACGCCCAGAACGGCGGCACCGGCACCCGCGACGGTCGCGGTCGAACTGTCGGTGACGGATCCACCGGCGCCCGTCTCCACACCGCCGACGGGAATCGGGGTCAGCTGTCCGCGCACCGCGCCGGCGGCGAAGGCGGTGGTGTGACTGTCCGCGGCGAACCCGGCGGCGTTCGCCTCGATGGCCGCGAGGTCGAAGTTCGTTCCGGTGTCGGCACCGTTCGCCATCACGCCGGTCGTGAACGGCCCCTGCAGGCAGCCGCTGCTGGTGCGAGGTCCGTCGCCGACCGGGGACGGGTTCGGGAACGCGATGCGCGGCGGGCCGGCGGCACCCACTGCTGCCTGATGGATGTGCGTCGCCGTCTTCGCCGGCGACATGTAGTCGCCGGTGACGCCCTCGAGGGTGATGTCGTAGCAGATGATGTTCTCGTCCGAGTTGATGCGGAACGTGAACGTTCCGGTCGCGCCGGGCTCACCCGGCGTCGCGACGCCGTCCGCGTTCAGGACCTGGTCCGGAGTCGCCATGGCCGTGAAGGCACTGGTGAACGACGACGGTTCGCCGACCGGCGTCTCTGCTGCCGCGGGAGCAGCGGTGAGCGCGAGGAACGCCGCGGCGCCTCCCGCAACGATGATCGTTCCTCGTGCAGTGCGTGTCGTCATGGTGGTCGTACCTTCCGATCGGGATGCGCGGACGTCCTTCGAGAGGGGATACGTCCGGAATGACCGAAACGTTCACCACGGTCGAACGTCGTCGCACTTCTCGACGTACACCCACCATGGAGGTCGGAGCGGCGTCGACGGTGAGTAGGGTTCGTCCTGCACGGGCACCGGCGGGGTACACCCCTCCCCCGACATCGAGGGGGCAGACGCTGGCGATCTTCCGGTCGCGCGAGAGCGGGACGTTCGATCTCACGGCCGCCTACGACGCCCACGCGTCGTCGCTGCTGGGTTTCGCCGTGAATGTGTTGCACGATCGTGTCGCCGCCGAGGACTGCGTGCAGGAGACCTTCGTACGTGCGTGGCGAGCGCGGGACAGGTTCGACGAGTCCCGGGGTGGAACTCGGACCTGGCTCTTCGCCATCGCACGCAACGTCGTCGCGGATGCTCAGCGGTCGCGAGGCCGTACTCCGCTGGTCGCGTCCTCCCCCGTCGCGGAAGGCGACGCCGTGGAACCCGATCGAAGCGATCACGTCCTGACCCGGATGCGGGTGGTGGAGGGTCTGGCCACCCTGTCCCCCGAACATCGACAGGTGGTGGTGGCCATCCACCTGACCGGCCTGTCCTACACGGAGCTGTCGGCCGGCACCGGCGTCGCGATCGGCACCCTGCGCACCCGCGCGTACTACGCACTGCGCGCCCTGCGCGTTCACTTCGACGGTCAGGAGACCTGATGACTCCGGGACATCCGCGACGAGAGGAGTTGATCGCGGCTGCGGTGGCCGGCGACCTGACCGACGCCGAGCGGCGCGAGCTTCGCATTCTGGAGGCCGAGGACACCTCGGTCGCCGACGAGATCCGTGAGATGCGCGAGACGGTCGCGTCGCTGGGGTCGGCAGCGGGACTGACCTGGGTCGATGCGCAACCCGGTGACCTGCTCCGACGACGCATCGTCAGACCGTCTGCGCCCGGTCGCCTCGTCCCGGCCGCTGCAGCTGTCGCCGGAATCGCGGTGGGCGTCGCGGCGGTGCTCGGTGTGCAGACGGTCGGCACCGGGGGTGGCGAGACGCCCGCCGACAGCACGATCGCGGCCCCCGAGGTCGAGGGACCACCGGGCGAGCTGGGCGCGTTCGAGGCGATCGACTTCACCGCGTCGAGTCCCGGCGTCACTGTCGACGGCGGCCTGGTTGCTCACACGTGGGGCACCGAGACGGTCCTGGACATGCAGGGTGTCCCGGTCGACGAAGCGTTCGAGGTGGTTCTGGTGGACCGCACCGGCGCGGATCGTTCCTCGGGCAGCTTCCTCGGCAGCTCCGTGACCATCGACTGCCGCATGAACGCCGCGGTGCTTCGTCCCGACGTCGCGGAGATCGAGATCCGGGCTGTGGGTGGAGACCTTCTCGCCCGCGCCGCACTGCCCACCGTGGGCTGACTCCGCGCACCGTCGCCAGACACGAGAAAAGCGGCCGCACCCCGAGGGGTACGGCCGCTTCTGCGCTGTGGGGCTAGATCACTTGATGGAGATCTTCGCGCCGGCAGCTTCGAGCTTCTCCTTGGCGGCGTCGGCCGAAGCCTTGTCCACCTTCTCCAGGATGGCCTTCGGAGCGCTCTCGACGAGGTCCTTGGCTTCCTTCAGGCCCAGGCCGGAGACGACCTCACGGACGACCTTGATGACCTGGATCTTCTTGTCGCCGGCGCCCTCGAGGACGACGTCGAACTCGTCCTGCTCCTCAGCGGCCTCGGCGGGAGCAGCTGCTCCGCCTGCGGCAGCAACGGCGACGGGGGCAGCTGCGGTGACCTCGAAGGTCTCCTCGAATGCCTTCACGAACTCGGAGAGCTCGAGGAGGGTGAGCTCCTTGAACTGGTCGAGCAATTCTTCGGTGCTGAGCTTCGCCATGGTGGCGGTCCTCTCTGTAAGTCCTTGTCGCCGATCCGGGGACAGGAGATTGCGTGCAGGCCGGAGGCCGGCCGCACGGGGTGGTGTGCAGTCCTTGCGGATCAGCTAGTCGGCAGCTGCGGCTTCCGGCGCAGAGGCGCCCTCTTCTGCAGCCTTCTTCTCCTGCAGCGCAGCCGCGAGACGCGCGACCTGCGAGGCGGGAGCGTTGAACAGGCCTGCGGCCTTTGCCAGGTTGCCCTTCATCGCGCCGGCGAGCTTGGCCAGCAGGACCTCGCGGGATTCGAGATCCGCGATCCTGTTGACCTCGTCCACGGACAGCGCGCGGCCGTCCATGTAGCCGCCCTTGATGACGAGCGCCTTGTTGTCCTTGGCGAACTGCTTGATCGCCTTGGCAGCGTCGACCGGCTCACCATCGATGAATGCGATGGCGGTCGGACCGACGAACAAGTCGTCGAGGCCTTCGATGCCCGCATCAGCTGCGGCACGCTTGACCAGGGTGTTCTTGGCGACGGAGTACGTAGCTCCGGTACCGAGGGCCCGACGGAGCTCCGTCAGACGGGTGACCGACAAGCCACGGTATTCCGTGACGACGGCCGCCGTGGCGCCCTTGAACTGCTCGGAGATCTCCGCGACCGCGGATACCTTCTCAGCCTTTGCCATACTTCGCCTCCTCTCGTTGCGTCGAGTCGGCCCGGCCCGAACAAGCAGAAACGCCCCGGTGCAGGGCACACGGGGCGTCGGAATGCGGGCGGCGCGACTCGGAGAGAGTCAGCAACACGTATCCCTGGTCCTCGTCCTCCTGCGTGGGTCGCCGGCTCGGCCGGACCTTCAATCGCCATCTCCGACGAGGCGAACCTCTTCGGAGACCACGATGACCAACGGTCTTGGGTGGAACAGATCAGGTGAACATCGCACGATCGCAGACGCGACCGCACGGTGTCCGAAGAGAAGAGTACCCCGGGGCCGCCGGAGACACCAAAAGGGCTACGCCCCTGTGCGCCTTGTGCGCATCCCCGGGTACGCAAAGGGCGCACGGGGGCGGAGCCCCCTCGGTTTGAGAGGTGCTCTCCCGAGGGAACACGGTGCTCATGGCCAATTATCGCGTACTCGACCCCACCGGATCCGTCGTCGCCACCAAGGAGATCCCCAACTCCACCGACGCCCACACCTGGTTCAAGGAGAGCAAGTCCGACGACGCCGAGCTCGGCTGGCGTCTCGAAGTGGAGCACGACGGCGAGTGGGCCTTCTTCAGCGACAGCGAGGGAACCCCCGAGGGCGGCAAGTAGCAGCGCACTCACCTGGTGACATCGAACGACGACGTGCCCTCGTCGTTGTCGAAGGGCCGGGAATGGCGTGTTGTGTACCGCGTGTCACAGCAATGAGGTTGACTCGACGTTCATGACGACGACATCGGCCCATGCACTGGTGCAACCCGAGCACGTCGTCTCGCCCTTCCACCGTGATCCCACCGGCGGCGCCGACGGCCGAGCATGGGCAGAACTCGTGGAGTCCGCTCCCGAGTTCCCCCGTGTGCACATCGACCGCGGCGCCGCCGTCACGATGACGGACGGAGCCGTTCTCCGCGCCATCGTCGTGTCCCCTGCTCACGCGAGTGGACGATCCGTCTCCTCTCGCTTCCCCGTCGTCCTGAACATCACCCCGTACAACTCGGTCCTGCTCGACTCGATCGACGCACTCCTCGCAGCACCCGTGCTCGGGCCGGCGCTGCGTCGCGTGTCCCGCTCCGTCGACCTCTCGGGAACCCCGTTCGACGGCATCTCCGAGATCACCCGCGTCGTCGCGGGCGGTGCGGCGGATCTGCTCACCGTGAACCGCCATCTCGTCCGTAGCGGCTACGTGCAGGTCATCATCGACGCGCGCGGCACCGGTTCCTCGTCCGGCGTGTGGGACACCCTCGGCCCGCGTGAACAACTCGACACCCTGGAGATCCTCGAGTGGATCCGGGCGTCGGCGTGGTGCGACGGGCGCGTCGGCATGGCCGGCATCTCCTACTCCGCCATCAACTCCCTGCAGGCCGCCGCCGCGGGCAGCGCGGGACCGGACGCCGTGTTCGCCGTCGAGGGATCCGAGGACATCGTCCGCGAGATCTTCGCCACCGGCGGCGCACCGTCGCTCTTCATCCCCCTGTGGCTCACCGCCGTGAACACCCTCAAATGGGTTCCGGCAGTACAGATCCTGCGACGCGGCGGAGTCGGCTGGCTCGCGGATCGCGTACGGTCCCCCGCCACGAACATCAGCAATCTGGTGAACGGGTTCCTCACCGGTTCGGACCCGCGCATCTACGACGACCCGTCCTTCGACACCATCGATCCCACCATCGAGGACATCGCGGTCCCCACGTTCCTCTACGGCTGCTGGCACGACATCTTCGGCGGCGCGGCACCCGACATGTACAACCGACTCACCGTCGAACGCGGGCGCAAGCAACTTCTGGTGGGCGACGGGTACCACGGCAACCCCGGGATCGGCTTCGGTGAACCCGGGTTCCCGCCGCGACTCGACGTGCTCGAACGCGCCTGGTTCGACAAGTGGCTGCGCGGCATCGACAACGGTATCGACCGCTACGGACCGGTCACGCTGCGTCAGCAGGGCGGCGGGTGGGAAGCGCACGGCCGATTCCCCGCGCCCGCCGCCGTGGCTCGGCGCCTCTACCTGAGCGCCGACTCGTCCGGTACCGCGTCGCACAGTCGGCACGACGGGTCCCTGCACTTCGAGGCGCCGACCGACACGGCCCGTCTGACGGTGAAGCCCGGGTTCCGCACCGTCGTCTCCCGCGACACCACGCAGGTGCTGGCCGGTGTTCCGGCCGTTCTCGGCGGCGGCTTCACCTACGACAACCGCTTCGCGGAGGGTGACGCGCTCACGTTCACGACGCCTCCCGTCATGACCACCGTCGTCTACTCGGGCCCCGCCAACGTCCACGTCCGCACCGTCGCGCGCGCCCGCGAGTCGATGTGGGCCGTGATGCTGTGCGACGTCGCTCCAGACGGCACTCCCACCGTGCTCACCAACGGTGCGCTGCTGGCGTCGCGCCGCGCGATCGACGACGAGGAGAGCATCCGCACCGAGTCGGGTGACTACCTGGTGGCCCACCACCCGCTCACGCGCGAGTCACTGCTCCCCGTGGTCCCCGGCGAACCGATCGTCCTCGACATCGAACTACTCTCGACCGAGGCGGTCCTGCACCCCGGACACCGCCTGCGACTCGACATCTTCGCGGCCGACGCGCCTCGATTCGTGCCGATCCTGCCCGATCGCCTCCGCACCCGATGGCGAGCGCAGGACGTCGACCTCGACCCGACGGACCCCAGTTTCATCACGTTGCCGCTGCTCGGTGAGCCCGGCTGGTAAGGAGATCCACGTATGACAGGCACACCCGAGACCGGCCGTTCCGAGACCGAGGTCGAGGTCGAGGTCCGTACCGGCACCGCCTCGGTCGGCGCGGTCGACATCGCCTACGAGGACATGGGCGACATCGAGAACCCGCCGATCCTGCTCGTCATGGGACTCGGCTGCCAGCTGCTCACGTGGTCGATGCCGTTCTGCCGCAAGCTGATCAACGCCGGCTATCGCGTGATCCGCTTCGACAACCGAGACATCGGACTCTCGGGCAAGCTCGACGGGCAGCGCGTCACGGGGAACATCCTGCTGCGACTGGTCCGCCACGAACTCGGGCAGTCGAGCTCGGTTCCGTACACGGTGGTGGACATGGCCGAGGACACCGTCGGCCTGCTCGACCACCTGGGCATCGAGTCGGCCCACATCGTCGGCGCCTCGATGGGCGGCATGATCACGCAGGTGGTCGCGGGGTCGCACCCGGAGCGCATCCGCTCGGTCTCCATCCTCTTCTCCAGCACCAACGAGGCGTTCCTGCCGCCGCCGGACGTCCGCGCGCTCGCGCCGCTGCTCAAGCCGCCGCCCAAGAACGCGACGCGCGAGCAGATCATCGAACACCAGGCGACGACGTTCCAAACGATCGGCAGCAAGCAGTTCCCCACCACGCGGGACGAACGTGTCGCCGACGCGACCGAGGCGTACGACCGCGGCTACTACCCGGCCGGCATCGTCCGTCAGCTCGCGGCGATCACCGGAACCGGGAGCCTCGCGAAGTACACGAAGCGGATCACGGCGCCGACGGTCGTCATCCACGGCACGGCGGATCCCCTCGTGCGTCCCGCCGGCGGGAAGGCCATCGCGCGCCACGTGGTCGGATCCGAGCTGGTGCTCGTCGACGGCATGGCGCACGACATCCCGAACGCCCTGGTGGACCGCGTGGTCGACACGATTCTCACGAACGTCGCCAAGGCCTGAGAACGCGACGAAGGCCGGCACCCTCACGTGGTGCCGGCCTTCTTCGGTGCTGCGAGTGACTCAGGCGGTCGCGTCGTCCTCGAGGAGGTTCCGAGTACGGTTCGGGTCCACCGGGATGCCCGGTCCGGTGGTGGTCGAGACCGTGATCTTCTTGACGTAACGGCCCTTGGCCGACGACGGCTTCGCACGCAGGATCTCGTCCAGGGCTGCGCCGTAGTTCTCCACCAGCTTGGCGTCGTCGAACGACGCCTTGCCGATGACGAAGTGCAGGTTGGCCTGCTTGTCGACGCGGAAGTTGATCTTGCCGCCCTTGATGTCGCCGACGGCCTTGGTCACGTCGTTGGTGACCGTGCCCGTCTTCGGGTTCGGCATCAGGCCACGCGGTCCGAGAACGCGGGCGATGCGGCCGACCTTGGCCATCTGGTCAGGGGTGGCGATCGCTGCGTCGAACTCCAGCCATCCGCCCTGGATCCGCTCGATCAGGTCCTCTGCGCCGACCTCGTCCGCACCGGCGGCGACGGCCTCGTCGGCCTTCGCGCCTGCGGCGAAGACGATGACGCGGGCGGTCTTACCGGTGCCGTGGGGCAGGTTGACGGTGCCGCGCACCATCTGGTCCGCCTTGCGGGGATCGACGCCGAGGCGCATCGCGACCTCGACGGTCGGATCGAACTTGCTCGACGCGGTGTCCTTGGCCAGCTTCGCCGCCGAGAGCGGCGAGTAGAGCTGGTCCTGATCGATCTTCGCTGCTGCGGCCTCGTAGGCCTTGCTGCGCTTTGCCATGATGATGTCCGTTCGTTGTTCGGAGCGTGGTTGACGAGCCTGGCCGGCTCTCCCACGTGATGCTGTGGAGCTGGTGAGCCGGTGGCTCAGCCTTCGACCGTGATACCCATCGAGCGAGCAGTGCCGGCGATGATCTTCGCGGCCTGGTCGATGTCGTTGGCGTTCAGATCCTCGGCCTTGGTCTTGGCGATCTCGCGCACCTGGTCCATGGTCACCGTGGCGACCTTGGTCTTGTGCGGCTCGCCCGAACCCTTGGCGACGCCGGCTGCCTTGAGCAGCAGCTTGGCGGCAGGCGGGGTCTTCAGCTTGAAGTCGAAGGTCCGGTCCTCGTAGACCGAGATCTCCACCGGCACGACGTTGCCACGCTGCGACTCGGTCGCGGCGTTGTACGCCTTGCAGAACTCCATGATGTTGACGCCGTGCTGACCGAGGGCGGGGCCCACGGGCGGTGCCGGGTTGGCCTGACCGGCCTGGATCTGAAGCTTGATGATCCCGGCTAGCTTCTTCTTCTTGGGGGGCATCTGTGATTCCTAGGTTGTTGCGTGGTTCTCGGATGTCTTGCGGTACTGCCTGCAAGTTGTGGGGGGTTCTGAGCGCCCTAGATCTTCGCGACCTGGGTGAAGCCCAGCTCGACCGGAGTCTCGCGGCCGAAGATGGACACCAGCACCTTGAGCTTCTGCTGCTCGGCGTTGACCTCGCTGATGCTGGCGGGAAGCGTGGCGAAGGGGCCGTCCATGACGGTGACGGACTCGCCGACCTCGAAGTCGACCTCGATGGTCGGCTTCGACGACGTCTCGCCCGCACCCTCGGCACCGGTGGTGGCGCCCGCGGTGGCCTTCTTCTTGTCCTCCTGCGGCATGAGGAACTTGACGACCTCGTTGATGGTCAACGGGGACGGGCGCGACGTGGCGCCGACGAAGCCGGTGACACCGGGAGTGTTGCGGACAGCACCCCAGGACTCGTCGTTCAGTTCCATGCGCACCAGGATGTAGCCCGGCAGCACCTTGCGGTTGACCTGCTTGCGCTGGCCGTTCTTGATCTCGGTGACCTCCTCGGTGGGAACTTCCACCTGGAAGATGTAGTCACCGACGTCGAGGTTCTGGACGCGGGTCTCGAGGTTGGTCTTCACCTTGTTCTCGTATCCGGCGTACGAGTGGATGACGTACCAGTCGCCGGGGGCGCGCCGCAGCGCAGCCTTCATCTCGGCGACGGGGTCGACCGGCTCCGCGTCGATGGGAGCGTCGTCGGCGACGACGGCGTCCGCATCGGCGTCGACGGTCTCCGACTCGTCGGTGTCACCGGTGGCGGCAGCGACGTCGGCCGCGATGGCCTCGTCGGTCTCGCGGTCCTGTGCGGCCTGCTCCGCTTCGAGGCCCTGCTTGGTCGCCTCGACCTGAGCGTCGTAGGCGGCCACTTCGGTGGCGTCGTTATGGGGCGTGCTCACGAAAGGCACTCGCTTCCTGTAATCGTTCCGGTCGTACTCGGGGTGGTCGTGCGGACCTGTGTGTCCGGCGTCAGCCGAACAGCCACTGCACTCCCCTGATGAACGCCAGGTCCAGCCCACTGATGTAGGCCACCATGAACGTCACGAACACCAACACCACAGCGGTGTAGGTGACCATCTGCTTGCGGTTGGGCCAGATGACCTTGCGCAGCTCGGCGACGACCTCGCGCAGAAACTTGCGGAGCCGCTTGAAGATGTTCATCTTCGGCGTCGCTTCGGCGCGGGTGCGGCCCTCGACGCGAGAGGCGGTGGCGACGGACTTGCCCGCGGTGGTCCTGGCACCGTCCTTGATCAGCGATGGACCATCGTCAGCGGACCGGGTCCGGCGGGCTGCGCGCTTGCCGGAGGGCCGGCTCGACCCGGCGGCATCGTGGGCGGCAGCAGCATCGTCGGCGACGACAGCATCGTCCGCACCGAGATCCTCGGAACCGTCGGAGCTGCTGTCGCGCGCGCCGCGCTGATCGCTCACGTCGTTCCTCTCGGTCGTCGGCAGGGTGTCTGCACTCGAATGCTCTGCATGACCACTGTCCGAAGCACCGCTTTCGAACGTGGCAGGGGCGACAGGACTTGAACCTGCAACCTACGGTTTTGGAGACCGTTGCTCTACCAATTGAGCTACGCCCCTTCGGCCGGATCGAAATCCGGTCGTACCGGCGACGGACAGCGCACAGCGCTGTACGACCCCGGAGATCTCAGTGTACTGCACTCACGGACGCCCCCGAAATCGCTGACTCGAGTCGGCGATCGGAGAGCCGGATCACGCGAGCTGGACGGTCGCGACGGCGCGACCGAAGATCTTCTTGCCCTCGTACTTCGCGGTGATGGCGACGACGGCCTTGCGGGTGTCCGCATCGACCGACTTGATGCGACCCGTGAAGTCGACCTTGGCCGGCTCGGTCTCCTTGACCAGCACGGGGCTGGTGAAGCGCACGTTGTACTCGGTGATGGCGCCCGGATCACCCGACCAGTCGGTGACGAAACCGGCGCCGAGTCCCATGGTGAGCATGCCGTGGGCGACGACGTCCGAGAGTCCGGCGAGCGTGCGCGCGACCGGATCACTCCAGTGGATCGGGTTCGGGTCGCCGGAGACGCCCGAGTAGTTCACGAGGTCACCGCGGGTGAGCTCGTAGGTGCGCTCGGGAAGGTCGTCGCCGACGGTGACCTGGTCGAACTGCTTACGAGTCATGTTTCATGACACCTTTCGCCATCTCCAGCGCGTCCTGATCGGAACCGCCGCCGGTCTTCGCCACGAGTGTCGTCCAGGACGTCATGACGTCCTCGCCGGCCTCGTCCGTGACCATGTTCTTCGTGATGATGATGTCGCTTCCACCCATCTGGCGGAAGGACTCCAGGCTCACGTCGACGGTCAGGCGGTCCCCCGCCACGATCGGACGGTGGAACTCGAGACGCTGATCCGCCTGCATGATCTGCGACAGGTCGTACCCGGTGATGACCTCGTCGAACATGGCCTTCTGCGCGATGATGCCGACGACCGAGATGAAAGTGGCCGGTGCGACGAGATGCTCGTACCCGAGCTCGGCCGCGGCGTCCTCCGAGGAGTGCGCGGGATGATCGTTCTGCACGGCCCGTGAGTACTCGCGCACCTTCTCGCGCCCGATCTCGTAGAAGTCGGGCATGCGGTAGTGATGCCCGACCATGCTGGCGGTGTGCACCGCCGGGTCGACGGCAGGCGTGTCGCCCCGGTCGGTTGCGGTTGCGGTGACTGTCACGTCGTCGACTCCCCCGAGAATGATGTGGAACTCACCACGGGACACCCGAGCGTGGGACGAGAGACAGTCCGGACGGCTCTGTCGGGCGAGTTCGAGACGGACGGCGCCGAGCCGACTGGGTCACCGGCACCTGGACACACGTCAGCGCTGCCACGGCGACTGTGCCGGGGCAGCGCTGCTGTGCGAATGATCAGCGAGATTCGCGGTGCGCGCGATGAGTTCCGCAGTTCGGGCAGAACTTCTTGATCTCGAGGCGATCGGGATCGTTGCGGCGATTCTTCTTGGTGATGTAGTTACGGTGCTTGCACACCTCGCACGCCAAGGTGATCTTGGGCCGAACGTCAGTGGAGGAGGCCACGTCGATGCCTGCTTTCGGGTAGAGCGCGATACGGGTGCTGCGTCGGTCATGAATACCGGACCCCACTGCGCGCAGCAGCGGCGGAGTCCTCTGTCGAGTAGCGATGGCCGGACTTGAACCGGCGACACAACGATTATGAGTCGTTTGCTCTACCGACTGAGCTACACCGCCTCGGTGCCGGACGCCGGCCGGCGCTCGGTCCCGCGAGCCCCCTAACGGAATCGAACCGTTGACCTTTTCCTTACCATGGAAACGCTCTACCGACTGAGCTAAGGGGGCAGGATCGGCGCACACGAGGTGCACGTCGAAGCCTTCGAAGACATTACACAGGGGTCAGACCGCTCGCCAAATTGCCTGGTGAACGAGTTGCACGCGGCGTTTCGCATGCCGCCTGCCCCCACCCCGACGACGAGACCCCGGCGAGGATTCTCGCCGGGGTCTCGTCGGGTGTGGCAGATGTAGGATTCGAACCTACGTAGGCATAAGCCGACGGATTTACAGTCCGCTCCCATTGGCCGCTCGGGCAATCTGCCGGGATGCTCCATGGCGCCGGACACTCGTCGAGTGACCGCTCCAGGTGCGATACGCAGAATACAACGACCGCACCCCTCGATGGCAAACCGGCTGGACACGCTACCGTCGGCACCGTACCGATCACGCACGAAGGAGTGTTGTCAGTGGCTGATTCGTCGTTCGACGTCGTGAGCAAGGTGGACCGCCAGGAGGTCGACAACGCTCTGAACCAGGCCGGCAAGGAGCTGTCGACCCGCTTCGACTTCCGCGGCACCGGCGCGAGCATCGAGTGGTCCGGAGACGAGGCCATCGTCATCACCGCCGAGGCCGAGGAACGCGCGAAGGCCGCCTTGGACGTCTTCAAGGAGAAGCTCATCCGACGCGACATCTCGCTCAAGGCCTTCGACGCCGGCGATCCCGTGCAGTCGGGCAAGACCTACAAGATCACCGGCACGCTGGTGCAGGGCATCACCACCGAGAACGCCAAGAAGATCTCGAAGAAGATCCGCGACGAGGGCCCCAAGGGCGTCAAGGCGCAGATCCAGGGCGAGGAACTGCGGGTGAGCAGCAAGAAGCGTGACGACCTCCAGGCCGTTCAGCAGCTGCTCAAGGGCGAGGACTTCGGCATCGCCCTGCAGTTCGTCAACTACCGCTGACTCAGCGGTAGGGCCCCGCCATGCGCTCGAGGCGGGCGATGCGCTCCTCCATCGGCGGGTGCGTGGAGAACAGCTTGCTCGCCCGGTCACCCGCCCGGAACGGGTTGGCGATCATCAGGTGCGACTGGGCCGTGAGGCGCGGCTCGGGGGGCAGCGGGGCGGCCTGGGTGCCGCTCTGCAGCTTGCGGAGCGCGGAGGCCAGCGCCAGGGGGTCGCCGGTGAGCTCGGCACCCGACTGGTCCGCCTGGTACTCCCGCGAGCGCGACACGGCCAGCTTCACCAGGGACGCCGCGATCGGTCCGAGCATCGACACCAGCAGCAGGGCCAGCGGGTTGGCGCCCTGCCCGTTCCCGCGCCCGCCGAAGACGTTCGCGAAGAACGCGAAGTTCGCGAGTCCGGACACCACGGCCGCCATGGCGCCCGCCACGGACGAGATGAGGATGTCGCGGTTGTAGACGTGCGAGAGCTCGTGGCCGAGGACCGCGCGCAGCTCACGCTCGTTCAGCAGCGCCAGGATGCCGCTGGTGCAACACACCGCGGCGTTGCGCGGGTTGCGTCCCGTGGCGAACGCGTTGGGGGCGTTGGTGGGGCTGATGTAGAGCCGCGGCATGGGCTGATGCGCCGCGGTGGCCAGCTCGCGGACGATCGCGAAGATGCGCGGGTACTCGACCTCGGTGATCGGCTGGGCGTGCATCGACTTCAGCGCCAGCTTGTCGCTGTTGAAGTAGGCGTACCCGTTCATGCCGACGGCCAGGACGACCGCGACCACCAGGATGGTCGAGTTCTGGAACAGAGCGCCGATGAAGACGATCAGAGCCGACATCCCGACCATCAGGCCGAACGTCTTCATGCCGTTCGCGAACTTCATCGTGTGTCGCCGATCCTCTCGCCGCAGTGCTTCCTGCACGAACAACGACCGAGGTGACGCGGGTAGTTCCCGTCAGCTGATGCGGGCGACCGTGTACTCGACCAGCTTGCGCAGCGCGTCGTTGGCCGGGCCCTGTGGCAGAGCGTCCAGCTCGGTGCGCGCCCGCTGGGCGTAGGTGTCGAGCGTCTCGCGTGCCTTGGCCATGCCCGGCGAACGACCCAGCAGAGTCAACGCCTCGGCCACGTCCGCGTCGTCGGTGATGGGGCCGCGCAGCAGGTGGCGGAGCCGGTCGCCGTCCGCACCCTCGTCGCGCAGCGCGAACAGCACGGGCAGCGTGTGGACGCCCTCGCGCAGGTCGGTACCCGGCGTCTTGCCGGAGTCCGACGCGGCGGACGAGATGTCGATGATGTCGTCGGAGATCTGGAACGCGGTGCCCACCGCGTCGCCGAGACGCTCGAGCCGCTCGATGTGCTCGTCGTCGCCCCCGGAGAACGTGCCGCCGAAGCGACCGCTCGTCGCGATCAGCGAACCCGTCTTCTCCCACACCGTGGTGAGGTAGTGATCGACCGGATCCTGATCGGGCTTGCTGCCGATCGTCTCGCGCATCTGGCCCGTGACCAGCGCGGCGAACGTCTCGGCGATCGTACGCACGGCGGAGGGGCCCAGCGTCGAGACCAGGCGCGACGCGTGTGCGAAGAGGTAGTCGCCCGCGAGGATGGCGACGCTGTTGCCCCAGCGCGCATTGGCGGACTCCACGCCGCGGCGCATGGCGGCCTCGTCCATGACGTCGTCGTGATACAGCGTCGCGAGGTGCACCATCTCGAGCACGGTGGCCGCGGTGACGATGTCCGGACTGGACGCCTTGGGGCCGAGCTGACCGGTGAGAATGGTGAACAGCGGGCGGAACCGCTTGCCGCCGGCCTTGGCGAGGTGCAGCGCCGCCTCGGTGAGGAAGTCCTCACCGTCGGACAGCTCGGTCACGAGCAGGCTCTCGACCTCGGCCATCGCCGCGCGCACGATCTCCGCGAACTCCGCGTTCCCGAGATCCACGCCCGCCACCACGGTGGCCCCACTCGCACTCGTCTCGGTCACCGCGCTCGCACCCATTTCTCGTCGTCGAACACCTCGCGCGGCTCCGGGCCTCGGCGCCGCGTCTGCCTCCAACCTATCGTGCCTGCAAGATGGAACGATGACGGATGGACGCGCACAGGGTGTGACACCGGGAACTCGACGCGTGACCGACGTTCTCGTCGTCGGAGCGGGACCCGCGGGCAGCGCCGCCGCGGCCTGGTCCGTACGAGCTGGTCACGACACGATTCTCGCGGACGCCGCCACGTTCCCGCGCGACAAGACCTGCGGTGACGGACTCACGCCGCGTGCCGTGGCCGAGCTCGACGAGCTGGGACTCGGTGACTGGGTGCGCTCGCGGGCGATCAATCGTGGCCTACGCCTCACCGGATTCGGTCAGGAACTCACGCTGCCGTGGCCGGGTGGCTCCCTCCCCGACATCGGTTCCGCGGTACCGCGTACCGAGTTGGACGACCGGATCCGCCGGGTGGCCGTCGACGACGGCGCGGTGATGATGGAGAACGCCAAGGCCGTCGATGCGGTGCTGGTGAGCGGGCGGGTCACCGAGGTGATGTTCGACACCGCCGACGGCCCTGTCGCCGTGGCCTGTCGCACGCTGATCGTGGCGGACGGGGTGCGCTCGCCGCTCGGCAAGATCCTCGGCCGTACGTGGCACCGCGACACCGCCTTCGGGGTCGCGGCACGGGCGTACGTCACGAGTGACCGCAGTGAGGACGAGTGGATCACCTCGCACCTCGAGCTCCGCGACGAGGAGGGCACCCTGCAGGCCGGCTACGGGTGGGTGTTCCCGCTGGGCGTGAACGACGAGGGCACCGGCGAGGTGAACGTGGGGGTGGGGACGCTCGCCACCTCGAAGCGCCCGGCTGCCGGCGCGCTGCGACCTCTCCTGAATCTCTATGCGTCACAACGGGAGTCCGAGTGGGGCCTGAGCGGCGGCGTGCGGCGCGTGCAGTCCGCCCTGCTGCCGATGGGCGGCGCGGTGTCGGACGTGGCGGGCCCCAACTGGGCGCTCGTCGGCGATGCGGCGGCCTGCGTGAATCCGCTCAACGGTGAGGGCATCGACTACGGACTCGAGGGTGGTCGACTGATAGCCGAACACCTGGACGGCGCAGACCTGACGCAGGTGTGGCCGGCGGTGCTCCGCGAGCACTACGGGCAGAGCTTCTCGGTCGCTCGTCGCCTCGCGGGACTGCTGACGGTGCCGCGGTTCCTGCCCGCCACGGGGCCGATCGGCATGCGGTCGCGCGCGATCATGACCGTCGCCGTGCGGGTGATGGGCAACCTCATCACCGACGAGGATCGCGACGTGGTCGCGCGCGCCTGGCGGGCCGCGGGATCGACGTCGCTGAAGGTGGACGACCGGCCACCGTTCTCCTGAGAGTGCCCGGCTGCCTCGGGAGCCGGGCCCGGTCAGCGTCCCGGTCGGAAGGCGTACACGGTGGTGCCGTCCGGCAGGAGTATCCCGTCACGATCGCGGAAGCCGCACTCGAGAGACGCCACGACGCGTTGCAGCACGGGGAGCCGTGCCTGCTCGTCGAGTCCGGCGTGGACGGCGAGGGACAGTTCGGCTCCGTACAGCGCCAGGATGGCCTCGACGGCGCCGGCGAGCGCCGGGTCCTTGGCCTGGTAGAACGCGAAACGGTCCGCTTCCATCGTGTAGTCGCGCTCGTTGCCGCCCGCCAGTACCCGCACCCCGAACTCGGCCAGGTACTCCACCATGCGGCGCTCGGTGGCGCCGAAGCCGATCGACCGGCGGTCCGGCGAGAGGGTGTCGACGACGCGCTTGGTGTCCATGATCAACAGGCCCAGGTCGTTGGCGTCGAGCAGACCGAGGTCGGCGCGCATGGCGTCGCGCAGCAGACGCTGGATCTCGATCAGGAACCCGTGCTCACGGTTCAGCCGCTCGACGGCCGGACCCGGCATCGCGCCCGTCGTGGAGTAGGGCACCAGCACCCGGAGATCGAGCGACATGAGCATCTCGAGCAGCGGCGCGACGCGCTGGCGGGCCACGACGACGGTGATCGTCGAGATGCGCAGCAGTTCCTGATAGGCGGCGTCGACGTCGGCCTGCAGGTCGTCGGCACTCGGCGGCAGTGCGGTCGCGTCGGGGGCGGTCCGGCGGCGAACGGCGTCGATCCAGACCCGCTGGAAGGTGGTCAGCGCGACCGACAACTCCTGGTAGCGCTCGGTGACCTGGTCGCGTATCAGCGACGTCTCGACGGCCTGGCGACCGGAATCGTGGGTCAGCTCGGCGCGGATGGTACGCAGCTCGCGTGCGCGGCGCGTCTCCCTGGTGAGGTGCATGCGCGTGGTGCTGACGGCCCAACCGGCCCCGCCGGCGGCGACGGCCGAGGCAGCGAGGGTGGCATAGGGCAGCCAATCCGGTACGGGCATGCGCAGATCATGCCGTATCCGGACACGGTACGAACACCGATAGGTGCGTTCTCCGTATCTTTCAGTACACCGGTTTCACGGCGCTGTGCAAGGTGACGATGCCGCCCGTGAGATTGCGCCACTGCACGCGGCCCCATCCCGCGGACTGCATGCGCCGCGCGAGCTCCGCCTGGTCCGGCCAGGCGCGAATGGATTCCGCCAGGTAGACGTAGGCGTCGGGATTGCTGCTGACGGTGCGGGCCACGGCCGGGAGCGCCTTCATCAGGTACTCCATGTAGACGGTGCGGAACGCCGGGAAGACCGGTGTGGAGAACTCGCACACCACCAACCGTCCGCCGGGCCGGACCACCCGCAGGATCTCGGCGAGGCCGGCGTTGTGATCGGCCACATTGCGGAGACCGAACGAGATGGTGGCGGCGTCGAACACGTCGTCGCCGTACGGCAGGTGCATCGCGTCGCCCGCGATCATCGGGACGCCGCGCGAGAGGCCCGCGCGGAGCATGCCCTTGGAGAAGTCGGTGGCGACGCACCAGGCGCCGGACCGGCCGAGTTCCTCCGTGGACACTCCGGTCCCGGCCGCGAGATCGAGCACCGCTTCCCCGGGCTTCAGCGCGAGCGCGTCGCGCGTCGCGCGCCGCCAGCCGCGGTCCTGCCCGAAGGACAGGACGGTGTTGGTCAGGTCGTACCGCTTCGCGACTCCGTCGAACATGGACGCGACGTCGTGCGGTTGCTTGTCCAGTTGCGCTCTGGAGCCGTGTGCTGCCACACCTGAACAGTACGTGGGCCGCGCACTCACCTAGGCCGCCGTCGTCCGCCGTCCGACGTCCGAGGTGCCGATGACCGCCTCGTAGTGGCCGATCAACTGGCTGCACAGCGCGGGCCAGGTGCGATGCAGGACGGACTTGCGCGCGGACGTGGCGAACCTCGCACGCGTGGTGGGGTCGGCGAGGGCCTGCACGGCGCTCGGCAGCAACTCCTCGTACCGATCCACGGGCAGCAGGTACCCGTTGCGGCAGTGGCTCACCAGATCGCGGGGACCGCCGGCGTCGGGTCCGATCACGGGGACACCGCTCGCGAGCGCCTCCTGGACGGTCTGGCAGAACGTCTCGTGCTCACCGGGGTGCGCGAACACGTCGAAGGACGCGTAGGCCTCCGACAGGGCCTGCCCGCCCAGCTGACCGGTGAACACCGCGGACGGCATGAGCGCCTCGAGCCGCGCGCGCTCCGGACCGTCACCGACGATCACCACACGCACGCCCGGTGTCCGCTCGAGTACCGCGAGGCGTTCCACGTGCTTCTCCGGTGCCAACCGGCCGACGAAGCCCACCACCAGCGCGTCGCCCGCGTCCCACTGCGCACGACGCTCCGCGTTCCGCGACGACGGCGCGAAGCGCACGGTGTCCACTCCCCGACCCCAGCGATGCACGCGGGGGATGCCGTGCGCGGCGAGTGCGTCCATCGCCGACGTCGACGGTGCGAGGGTGCGGGCACTGCCCTTGTGGATCCGGCGGGTCCACGCCCAGCAGGCACGCGAGGTCAACCCGAGACCGTAACTCTCGGCGAACCCGGCGACATCGGTCTGATAGACGGCGACGGCCGGGACGTCCAGCCTCCGCGCGGCCGCGAGGCCACCGGCACCGAGCGAGAACGGCGATGCCAGGTGCACCACGTCGGGCGCGAACGAGCGCAGCGCGGCGGTCATACCGGGGCTCGGCACGCCGACGGGCAGCGAACTCACCTTGGGGACCATCACCGACGGCACTCGCAGAACCGGGAACGAGCCGTGTGAGGTCGGTGCCGCGGGCACCCCGGCCGGCGTGTCCGGCGCGACGATCATGGCGTCGTGACCTGCGGACTCCGCATGCTCGAGCACACGGAGAATCGAGTTGGTGACACCGTTGACGTGAGGCAGGAACGATTCGGCGACCACGGCTATGCGCACACCGTGGACTGTTCCGCGCCGCGACGACCGCGATGCGAGGGCGACGTGACCAGCGGGCGAACCCCGGGCGAACCCTCCGGTACCGGGTCAGACGCGCGCGTCGCGGCGCCGCAGGTAGAGGATCGACGGGCCGGCGATCAGCCACGTGACGACGATGACGGAGAGCGCGGGCACGACGGCCACCGAGGCGTCGCGGCCGGCGACCCGCACCAGGTCGGGATCGCTGCGGGAGTACTCGACGTCGATGCGCTGACCGGCGACGAGGTTGGTCGGGTACAGCACTCCGAGCTTGGGATTGTGCATCTCGCCGTCGGGAGTCACGAAGCTCACCGCCGAGCGCAGACGTCCGGCCGACAGCACCTCGGCCGTGGCGACGCCCTCGTCCGAGGAGATGGTGTGGTCGTTGCGCCACGCCGCGAGCACCAACAGGACCGCGAGCACCGAAACGACGGTGGCGATCACCAGGAGAACGGTGGGAACGCGCGAGCGGCGCCGCACGGGGGCCTCGTCCGCCTCGGAGTTCTCGACAGCAGGCATGTCGCCACCGGACATCTCGGCACCGGCCGGACTCGGGACGACGGGGTTCACCAGGACAGGCTAGCGACCGCACCACGCAGGACGTCGGCAGCGGTACGCCGAGTAACGTCTCCCGCCATGGGGCGGAAATTCAGTTACACCGAGGACTTCGACGTGACACCGGCGCAGGCGCACTCCGCCTTGACGGACGAAGCGTTGTGGGACAAGCGAACCAAGGAGGTCTCCGACCGGGCCAGCGTGGAGTACTCGCACCGGCCCGACGGCGGCTTCGACGTGGTGATCTCCGAGGGGGTCGGCGCGTCCGTGCTGCCGGGGTTCGTCCGGAAGGTGATTCGCGGCGACCTGGTGATCACGCGCAAGGACAGCTGGGGACCGCTCGAAGGCGACCGTGCGAACGGCACGCTCGAAGGCGGATCGACGGGCTTGACCTCGAAGGTGCGCGGAACGTTCGAACTGGTGCCTCACGGCGCCGGATCGCGCCTGACCCTGAAGGGGACGGCCGAGGTGAAGGTCCCGTTCGTCGGCGGCAAGATCGAGGGCATGGTCACCGAGATGATCGGCAAGATGGTGCACTCCGAGAGCAAGCAGGCCCGGGAGTACCTCGCCGACAGGGCCTAGAGGGCAGCGCGGATCGAGGCGTGCAGATC
Source organism: Rhodococcus sp. NBC_00294 (assembly GCF_036163995.1). Taxonomy (NCBI): domain Bacteria; kingdom Bacillati; phylum Actinomycetota; class Actinomycetes; order Mycobacteriales; family Nocardiaceae; genus Rhodococcus; species Rhodococcus sp. NBC_00294. The sequence goes on along the minus strand of NZ_CP108043.1, from coordinate 1,526,323 downwards.
GCGTAGACCGGACCGATCGGTGGTCACCTCGAGCACCCGGGTGCCCTCGGCGTGACCCGTGAGCAGCTTCGCGAGCTCGTCGGGATCGACCCGCCGGTGCGGGATCCGGTAGGCGGCACACAGCGCCGCGAGGTCCATGCCGTGCGGAGTGCCGAACACGCGCTCGAAGACGCCCGCGTACTGGGGATCACCCTGCTCGAGCAGTTCGAAGATGCCGCCACCGTCGTCGTTCGCGACGACGATGGTGAGGTCCCGCGGTCGGGGCTCCCCGGTGCCGATGAGCAGTCCGGACGCGTCGTGCACGAACGTCAGGTCCCCCATCAACGCGATGGTGCGGCCGTCGTGTGCCAGCGCAGCGCCCACCGCGGTGGAGACGGTGCCGTCGATGCCCGCCACACCGCGATTGGACAGCACCCGGACGTCCTCCGCCGGGTAGCCGACCAGTGCCATGTCGCGCACCGGGTTGGAGGCGCCGAGCACGAGCAGGTCACCCGGCCGACGTGCCGACGACACGGCGGCGGCGACGTGCAGACCCGTTGGAATCGAGAGCGAGTCGAGCTGCCCGCGGACCGCGGCATCGGCCGACTCCGAGGCGTCGGCACAGCGACGCAGCCACTCGGGTGACGGTGTCCCGGTGACCAGCGCGCGCGTTCCGGTCGCCACGACGTTGCCCGAGACGTCGGGCCAGCGGGGTCCGGTGGTGAGAGCGATGACGGAGACGGCCGGATCGGCCAGCACCTTCGAGACCTGACGATGCAGCGTGGGACGCCCGGTGATGATGGCCTGGCGCGGCGACAGCGCACCGAGCGCGAGCGGGTTGAGCGGGTGGCCGTGCAGGGGCGCGGTCGGCTCGGCGACCGTCGGCAGCCCGGCGAGTTCCGGCCGATAGGCGGCGCCGTGTCCGGAGATGACGACTGTGTCCACCGAGAGGTCCAGGTCCACCGGAACGTCGAGCGTCGCGTACTGCGTGGTGGTCCACGGGGAGCCGTCGGGACGTCCCTCCGGGGCGGGGCGGGAGTCGGCCAGGTCGGGCGTGAGGGGCTCGCGCAGCGGCATGTCGAAGTGGACCGGGCCGGCGTTGCCCGAGCGCGTACCGCGTGCGGCAGCCAGGACGCGGCACACTGCCGACCGCCACTGGCTGTTGACCTGGTCGGACTCCTCGGCGAGACCGAGGCTGATGGTCGCGCGCACCTGACCCGCGAACAGGCCGAGTTGCTCGACCGTCTGGTTGGCGCCGGTGCCGAGCATCTCGTAGGGGCGGTTGGCGCTGAGCACGACCAGCGGAATGCGGGCGTAGTTGGCCTCGAGCACGGCGGGTCCGAGATTGGCGACGGCGGTGCCGGACGTCATCACGACAGGAACGGGTCGGCGGCCGGACACGGCCAGTCCGATGGCGAGGAAGCCGGCGGTGCGCTCGTCGATGCGCATGTGCAAGCGGACGCGACCGGCGCGGTCGGCGGCCTCGAGCGCAAACGCGAGCGGCGCGTTACGCGATCCGGGGCACAGCACGACGTCCTGGACGCCGCCGCGAATCATCTCGTCGACGACGACGGCGGCTTGAGACGTGGACGGGTTCACCATTTCAGAGTGTCACAGATGCCGGACCTGCCTGAATGATCGGCCGGCCTCCAGGGCGCGCGTGGCCCTGGCACGATGAACCGGTGCGCACACACTTCGATCCGCAGACCATGGACGCCGGCGACTACTACAAGCTTCTCACCACGTCAGTGGTGCCCAGACCCATCGCGTGGGTGTCGACGGTCTCCACGGACGGCGTGCCGAACCTGGCGCCGTACAGCTTCTTCTCCGTCTCCTCCAGCGCACCCGCCGTGGTGCAGTTCACGTCGGTCGGCCGCAAGGACAGCCTGCGGAACATCGAGGAGACGGGCGAGTTCGTCGTCAACCTCGCCACCGAGTCGTTGTTCGAGCAGATCAATCAGACGTCCGCGAACTACGACGCCTCGGTGAGCGAGTACACCGCGGTCGACCTCGAGAGCGAGCCCAGTGAGACCGTCCGCCCGCCGCGCGTCGTCGCGTCCCCGCTCTCGATCGAGGCGACGCTCCATCAGGTGGTCGAGGTGGGCAACTCGTTCGTCGTCATGGGCGCGGTCACGATGATCACGGTGCGTCCGGAGTTCCTCGCGGAGGACGGGTTGCCCGACTTCGGCGCCCTCGCACCGCTGAGCCGGCTCGGCCGCGACGAGTGGGGCATGCCCCCGGCCGTGCGACGAATCCAGCGCCCCGACAGGCCTTGAGTCCGGCCGTCGACCGGTCCCGCGCTGCCCGCTGGGTGGCACTGGCGCTGGTCACGGCCGTCGTGGCCGTGCTGGCGGATCGCGTCGGGGTGCCGTCGGCTGCTCTGTTCGTCGCGCTCGCCGTGGCGACGGTGTTCGCGTTGTGCGGGTGGGGCCCGGGGAAGGTTCCGCGCACCGCGTCGATGGGCGCGCAGGCCGTGCTCGGCGTCGAGATCGGCACCCTGCTCGATCGGGACACGATGTCCTCGCTGGGGTCCGACTGGATCTGGGTGGTGGTCGTCTCGCTCGGCACCCTGGTGCTGTCCATCGCGGCCGGCGCTCTCCTCGGACTGCATCGTGACCTCGACGCCACCACCGGCGCCCTCGCACTCGTGGCCGGGGGTGCGTCCGGCATGGTCGCGATCGCCCGTGATCTGGGCGGCGACGAGCGGGTGGTCGCCGTGGTGCAGTACGTCCGGGTGCTGCTGGTCACCGCGTCGCTACCGTTCGTCGCCACGGTGGTCTTCTCGGCGGACACCGGACAGGGCGGATCACTCGACACCGCCTCCGCCCCGCTCTGGACGGACGCGCTCTTCATCGCGGTGTGCCTGCTGGTGGGCATCCCGCTGGGCCGACTGATCCGCCTGCCAGCACCCGCCCTGCTCGGACCGCTGCTGATCTCCGGTGCCGCGGACCTGCTGGGGTGGACGGGCGACGCCGGCGTGCCGATCCTGGCGCTCCAGCTCGTCTACATCGTCATCGGGTGGCAGGCAGGCCTGCAGTTCACCCTCGACAGCCTGAAGTCCATCGGCCGCATCATCCCGTGGGCAGTACTGCTGATCATCGCCATCGCGGTGGGCTGCGCGCTGCTCGGCCTGATCCTGGTGGGCACCACCGGTATCACCCCGTACGAGGCCTACCTCGCCACGACGCCGGGCGGTATCTACGCGGTGCTCGCGCTGGCGGCGGCGAGCAGCGTGAACGTGACCTTCGTCGTGGCGGCCCAGGTGCTCCGGGTGTTCATGATGCTGCTGGTGGTCCCGCTGTTCACCCGGGCACGCGGGCGCGGCTAGCCGTTCGCGTCCTGCACGAGCCGCGCGACGACATCGGGTGTCAGGGTTCCGTCGCCGAAGGCCACCATGCGGGCGAGCGGGACGCTCGACAGGAAGACTGCCGTCTCCGGATTGCCCATCATCGCCTGTGCCACCGACGGTCCGTCGCCGTCCTGGATGGCCGCCCGCAGCAGGTCACCGCCGCGCGGATCGTCCAGCCACTCGGTGACGGTCGACTCGGCCGTCAACGGCAGGCGGACGTCGTCGCCCGTCACGGAGACGATCGCGACGCTCCGGAGATCGCGCGACGATGCCGCCGCGGCCACGACGTACTCGCCCGGCGCCACGATCCAGGACGACACCCGGGTGTCCCAGTACGCCAGGTCGGCACGCCGGACGGTGAGAGTCACGGTCTCGGTCGCACCCGCGGCGATCTCGACCGACTCGAACGCCGCGAGCTCACGCGGAACACGGTGCGCGTCCTCGTCGGGCGCGGACACGTAGATCTGCACGACCTCCCGGCCGTCCCGGTCCCCGGTGTTGGTCACCGGCACCGTGACGTCGATGCCGTGCTCCCCCACCGTCGCGGTCACGTCGCCGTACTCGAACGTCGTGTACGACAGGCCCCACCCGAAGGGGTACGACACGTCGGTCTCGCGCGCATCGAAGCCGCGGTAGCCCACGTGGATGCCCTCGCCGTAGCGGACGACCCCGTGCTCACCGGGGAAGTCCAGGTAGGACGGGTGGTCCTCGAGCCGGAGCGGAACGGTCTCGGCGAGCCGTCCCGACGGGTTCACGACGCCGAACAGCACGTCGGCGATCGCTCCGCCGCCGGCCTGTCCCAGCAGCCACGTCTCGAGGATCGCGGGGACGTCGGTGTCCCACGGAGACGTCAGGACCACGCCGCCGTTCGACAGCACCACCACGGTGTTCTCGTTCACCGCGCGCACTCGCTCGACCAGGGCCAGGTGGCCTTCCGGCAGCGCCAGCGTGGTGCGGTCCATGCCCTCGGTCTCGGGATCGTTGCCGACGAAGACGAGGGCGATGTCGTGCGTGCGAGCGAGCTCGACGGCCTCGTTCAGCAGTCCGTCGTCGGCGCCGGTCTGCTCGGTCGACGCGTGGTCGGCGTCGTACCCGGGCGCGAACGCCACCTCACCCTGCGCGGCAGCGGTGATCGCCGACAGCGCGTCGTCCAACCGGGTCGGGGTGATCTGCGAACTACCGCCGCCCTGGTAACGCGGGGTGCGGGCGATCTCGCCGAGCACGGCGATCGATCCGGAACCCGGCTCGAGCGGCAGCAGACCGTCGTTCTTCAGCAGGACGATCGCCCGACTCGCGATCTCTCGGGCCAGCGCATGGTGGGCATCGTGATCGACGTCCACGGAACCGCTCGCGTCCTGCGCGCGCTCGATCAGTGCGCGCACGCGCGCCGCCGCAGTCTCGAGAGTGCCCGGATCGAGCGCACCGGACTCCGCCGCGTCGGCGACCCGCTGGTCACCGGCAGCGTCGGGTCCGGGCATCGTCAGGTCGAGGCCCGCGGCGATCGAGTCGACCCGGTCCACGACGGCGCCCCAGTCGGACACGACGGCGCCCTCGAAACCCCACTCGCCGCGCAGCACGTCCGTCAGGAGCCACCGGTTCCGCGAGGCGTGGACGCCGTTGATGCGGTTGTAGGAGCACATGACGGTCCACGGCTGCGCCTGCTCCACCACACGCTGGAACGCCCGGAGGTAGATCTCGCGCAGGGTGCGTTCGTCCACCTCGGCGCTCACGCGCATGCGGTCGGTCTCCTGGCTGTTGACCGCGAAGTGCTTGAGCGAGGTGCCGACGCCCCGGCTCTGCACGCCCTGCACGTAGGCGGCGGCGAGCGTGCCCGTGAGCAACGGGTCCTCCGAGAAGTACTCGAAGTTGCGGCCGCCGAGCGGGCTGCGCTTGATGTTGATGCCGGGGCCCAGCAGGACGGACACGTCCATCGACCGGGCCTCGGTGGCCAGCGCCTCTCCCATCCGCCGCAGCAGGTCGGGATCCCAGGTACTCGCGGTGGCGGTGGCCGGCGGGAAGCACGTCGCGGGTCGTCCGGAGAACATGTCGCTGTCGCTCGCCTGCATCCGCACGCCGTGCGGGCCGTCGGTCAGTGTGATCGCCGGGAGCCCGTCCTGCTGCTCGGTGCTCCAGAAGTTGCGTCCACTGGTGAGGGCTGCGAGATCGTTGCGTGGAGTCATGGCTCCATCATCGACGATCCGGCCCTCCGTGCGCCTTTCGCGCATCCGGGGATACGCGAAAGGCGCACAGGGGTCAGGCTGCGTACTTCTGCACCAGGGCGCCGACGCGCGGGAGAGCCTCGGTGACGTTCTTCTTCGCCGACGGGCGGAGCGAGGAGTACGCCTTCTTGATGGTCGACTTGCTGGTCTCGTCGATGCGCTCGTCGGTGACGGACAGGAGCGCGTCGGACGCCTCGTCACCGTTCGCGGCGAGGAACTCACCGAACGTGCCGGTCGGCGCGGCCTCGTACCGCTGCCAGAACGGGTCGAGCTTCTCGACGAAGCTCGGCCACAGCTTGGCGACCGCATCGTCGACGACGCTGGGGCTCACCTTCTTCACGGCGCCGTATCCGCCCTTGACCGCCAGGCCGGAGGCGCCCTTCTTGTCGGAGACCTCGGCGTCGATCAGCGCGCGGACGTCCGCGCGCACGGCCGGTGCGGTGTTCTCGTCGAGGAGGGTGGTCTGCAGTGATGCCACGGAAAACAATCCTGTCGTTTGGAGTCGGGCGCAAACGCCGTTCTCGGAGAAGGTTTCTGGTCGGCGCGACCCTACAACAGAGCGAGGGGATGGCACCGGGCGAGACGCTCCAGCCACCACGTCCGCCGATCGTCCGGGGCGGCGAGCTCGCGGAGTCGATCCGCATCGGGGACGACGGTGTCGACCCGCAGCCGACCGTCGACGAGTGCTCGCGGCTCGGCCACGTCGGTGACGAACAGTGCGCCGGTGCCCAGGCCGCACGCGGCACTCGACGGCAGGGCCGCCGCCGCAGCGAGTCCCGCCGACATGCCGATCGCCGAGTCGAGGGCGCTCGACACGACCACGGGGACGCCGTACTGCGCCAATTCCTCGGCGAGCCGCAGCACCGCCCGCACCCCGCCCAGCGGCGGCACCTTGACGACGGCCACGTCGGCGGCCCCGGCCCGCACCACGCGCAGCGGGTCCTCGGCTCGCCGGATGCTCTCGTCGGCGGCGATCGACACTCCGCGCACGCGTCTGCGCACCTCGGCGAGTTCCTCGACCGTCGCGCAGGGCTGCTCCGCGTACTCGAGGTCACCGTTCTCGGTGAGGGCGCGCAGGGCCGTCTCGGCCTCGTCGACCGTCCAGCCCCCGTTGGCGTCGACACGCACGGTGGGGACGAGCGCCCGGACCGCCTCGACTCGTGCGACGTCGTCGTCGAGGGTCTGGCCCTTCTCGGCGACCTTGACCTTCGCCGTGCGCGTGCCGGGATAGCGCGCGAGCACGGCGGGCACCTCGGCGGCGGGCACCGCGGGCACGGTGGCGTTGACCTCGACGTGGTCCCGCACCGGATCGGGCGCGCCCTGCCAGGCCATCTCGATGCCGGCACGCAGCCATGCCGACGCCTCGGCGTCGTCGTACTCGGGGAAGGCGCCGAACTCGCCCCATCCGGCGGGTCCGGAGAACACCAGTACCTCCCGCGTCGTGATGCCGCGGAACCGGGTGCGCATGGGCAGCGACAGCACGTGGGCCGACGCGACGATCTCGTCGAGCCCGGGAGCGGGTGCCGCCGTCACTGCTGGCCGGGGAGCAACTGCACCATGAGGGCGTTGCTCTCGGCGACGAGCGTGCCGTCCTGCTTGGTCAACCGGGCCTCGATGAACGTCTTGCGGCCCTCGACCTTCGTCACGTGCCCCTCGGCGACGAGCTGCTCGTTCAACGGGGTCACGGCGCGGTAGTCGATGTGCAGGAAGGCGGTGCGGCTGATCGGGCGGCCGTACGCGTGCTGGATCAGCCCGAAGAGGTCGTCGAACAGCAACGGCAGCGTGCCGCCGTGGGCTGCGCCGTTGCCGCCGAGATGGAACCGGCGGAACACACCGGTGGACCGAACGCCCTCGGCGCCGTACTTCTCGATGGTCCACGGCAGCATCAGCAGACTGCCGCGGCCCGGGAGCTCCAGCGCGCGGCCCGCCGGTGACAGACCCTCCGGCACCACGTACGGCGCCATGGTCGCAGCGAGTTTCTCCGCCTGGTCGGCGGCCAGGGCGAGCTGGTCGTCCGGCAGGTCCGTGGACACCGCGAGGTCCTGGACGGTGCGCAACGCCTCGATCAACCGGCCGTAGTCCGGCGGCGGCGTGGCCCTGGTGAACTTCGGGAATCCGCCGTGGGGGGAATCGTCGGTCATCGGACGACGGTAACGCGGAGTCCGATTCGGTCCGTCGTTAGGCTGTCGAGGGTGACCGATCAGACCTCGCCGTTCCAGCCCGAGCAGTGGACCGCGGTCCCCGGCTTCGAGGACCTGGTGGACATCACCTACCACCGCCACGTCACCGACGGCACCGTGCGCATCGCGTTCGATCGCCCCGAGGTGCGCAACGCCTTCCGCCCCGGCACCGTCGACGAGCTGTACCGCACGCTCGACCACGCCCGGATGACCTCCGACGTCGGCGCCGTCCTCCTCACGGGCAACGGGCCCAGCGAGAAGGACGGCGGGTGGGCCTTCTGTTCCGGCGGCGACCAGCGCATCCGGGGGCGGTCCGGCTACCAGTACGCCAGCGGCGACACGGCCGAGACCGTGGACCGGGCGCGCGCGGGACGCCTCCACATCCTCGAGGTGCAGCGCCTGATCCGCACGATGCCCAAGGTCGTGATCTGCCTCGTCAACGGGTGGGCCGCGGGCGGCGGACACAGCCTGCACGTGGTCTGCGACCTGACTCTGGCGAGCCGGGAACACGCCCGCTTCAAGCAGACCGACGCCGACGTGGGCAGCTTCGACGGCGGATACGGCAGCGCGTACCTGGCGAAGATGGTGGGGCAGAAGTTCGCTCGCGAGATCTTCTTCCTCGGTGACACCTACACCGCCGAGGACATGCACCGGATGGGTGCTGTGAACAAGGTGGTCGATCACGCCGACCTCGAGACCGTCGCCATCGAGTGGGGGCGCACGATCAACGGCAAGTCCCCGCAGGCGCAGCGAATGCTCAAGTACGCGTTCAATCTTCAGGACGACGGGCTGGTGGGGCAGCAGCTGTTCGCGGGCGAGGCGACGCGGTTGGCCTACATGACCGACGAGGCCGTGGAGGGTCGCGACTCGTTCCTCGAGAAGCGTGAGCCGGACTGGTCTCCCTACCCCTGGTACTTCTGAGAGGCGACCGACGATGGAGGTGCTGGCGAGCCGGATCATCCTGCGGCCGAGAAACGTCGACGAGACCCTGAGCTTCTATCGGGACCGGTTGCGGCTCGGCATCTTCCGCGAGTATCCCGGTGGCGTGGTGTTCTTCGCGGGGCAGTCGCTAATCGAGGTGGCCGGACACGGGCAGGCCGGAGGCCGGTCGACAGCTGACGGCGAGCCGACGGCGGGTGCGATGGCGACGATCCTGCTGCAGGTGCGTGACGTCGAGGCGGCACGCGCCGAGCTCGAGGCGGCGGGCGTCGAAGTCGTGCGGGCTCCGCAGACCGAGCCCTGGGGACTGACGGAGATGTGGATCGCCGACCCCGACGGCACACGCATCGTCGTGGTCGAGGTTCCGCCCGACCATCCGCAACGCCGTGGCTGATCTGACCGTCCTCCCGGTGCCCAGCGGAGACGCGGTGCTGGGTCTGCTGCCGCGACTGCGCGCCGTGCTCGACGGTACCGCCGTGCCGGTCCTGCCGGTCCCCGCCGACGACGATCGTGAGCGTCGACGCCTCGCCGACGCGCTGTCACCGGGCACTCCCGCGGAGCCGGGTACCGCGATGGTGCTCGCGACGTCCGGGTCGACGGGAATCCCGAAGGGGGCCCTGCTCGGGGCGGCCGCACTCCGGGCCAGCGCCGCCGCCACCCATGCCCGGCTGGGTGGGCCGGGACAGTGGTTGCTCGCGCTGCCGGCCCATCACATCGCCGGGATGCAGGTGGTGCTGCGCTCCCTCGCCGCCGGCCACGAACCCGCGGTGGTGGACGTGTCGACGGGATTCGACCCCGCGCACCTCGTCCGCGCGGTCGCGTCGATGAGCGGGCCCCGGCGCTACACCTCCCTCGTCCCCACCCAGATGGTGAAGGCGCTCGATCGTCCGGACGCCGTCGCGGCGCTCGCGTCCCTCGACGCCGTTCTGCTCGGCGGGGCCGCGACCCCGGCTCCCGTGCTCGACCGCGCACTCGCTGCGGGGATCACCGTGGTCCGCACCTACGGGATGAGCGAGACCTGCGGCGGGTGCGTCTACGACGGCGTTCCCCTGGACGGCGTGACCGTCGGCCTCGAGGCGGACGGCCGGGTGCGCCTCGGCGGACCCACACTGGCGAACGGTTACCGCGGAATGCCTGATCACCCGGCGTTCGCCGAGGCGGGGTGGTTCCGCACCGATGATCTCGGACGCCTGCAGGGCGACCGTCTGCAGATTCTCGGGAGGGCCGACGACGCCATCACCACGGGCGGACTCACCGTCGTACCGCGAGTGGTGGAAGACGCCGTCGCGGGGATCGACGGGGTCGCCGAGTGCGTCGTGGTCGGCGTTCCCGATCCGCGCCTGGGCGAACGGGTGGGCGCACTGGTGGTGCTGCGGCCCGGTGTCGAGCTGTCGCCGGAGTCTCTCCGGGCGGCCGTCGCCGACGCGCTCGGCCCTGCCGCGGCACCCCGGCAGGTGCTGTTCGTGGACGCGCTCCCGGCCCGCGGCCCGGGCAAGGTGGACCGCGCGGCCGCGCGAACGACGCTGGTCGCGTGTAGTCCGACCGAATGACATCTTCCCCCGCACGCCGAGGGGCGAGCCGCCCGAGACCGTGACGGTGAGTAAGGTCCTCCCGGTACATCCGGGTCGGGGGCTTGGTTGTTCGTGGGTTCGGAGGACAGTGACGATGGCGAGGCAGGCGACGGGAGCAGCTCCCGACGCGCACGACGGCTGGATCGTCGTGGAGACACTCGCCGAACCGCCCGACGGCGATGCCGGTCCCGTGGGGACCGTCGTCGCCAAGGACGGTCGGGCGAAGGACTGGACGGCGCTCTCCCGCGCGGTCGGCAGCAAGCGCATCGCGGACGCGGCGCGTGCGATGACCGCGTTCGTCGCGACCAGCGGCGAGGACGCGGCCGAGACCGTGCCGGGACTGAACGGTCCGCTGCGGGCCGTCGCGGTACCGGGTCCCCGGAAGGCCGTCCACGGTGTGATGCTGTACGCCGGTGACGATTCCGACGCACCGCCGCCCCTCGTCGTCGGCTACGACTGGTCCTCGTCACGTCGACAGTTCGCGTTCACGCCCGGCATCGCCGGCGTCACGGGCCGGGAGCCGGCATCGAAGCTCGCCGCACCGGCATTCGAGCTGTTCGACCACGCGGACGACGCCGACAGCGCGATGTATCTCCTCGTCGCACTGCTCGACGCGGAACCCGGAACCCGCTGGGACGGCACCGTGGCGCTGCGTACCCCGCGCGGTGCCCGGCCCCTGCGCAATGCGGTGCGGACGGTGCTCGACACCTCGTCCGCCGACGACGCCAGCCGGTACGTCGACACCGTGTCGCACGCGTTGGCGATCTCGCTCCGCGCGGACGAACTCGTGGTGGCCGGACCGTCGGTCGAGGCGTTCGCGCTGCGGTCGCTGACGCGCAACTCCCCCACCGCGATCGCACTCATCGACACCGAGCGCGTGCGCGTAGTGCGGTGGCTGACAGATCCGGTGGAGAACATCCTGTGGAAGGGGCAGGTCGATCAGCGCGACACCCCGCACCCCTCGGACATCGCGCGCATCGTGTCGGCCTATCGCCGGATGCACGAGTGGGCGGACCATCGCACCGAGATCCCCGGCGTGCGACTGCGCCGTGTCGACGGCGGGTGGACAGTCGTCGACCTACGGGCGACACGTGTTCCGGGACAACGCTTCCTGATGGTGGAATTCCAACCGGTCGGATTCTCCGACGAGGACGATCCCGTCCCGCCCACCGACACCGGATACCCGGGTCGTGGGCCGCGCAGACGGTCCAGCTGAGCCTCTTCTCGGGCTCGAGCGTGTCAGGTTCGCGGCATACCGCACCGGGCCGCGAGGCAGCGCTCGAGATCCTCGGTGACCGCCCAGGCCGTGTCGAGGTCACCGCCGAGCAGCAGGGACCGCTGACGCAGTGTGAGCGCGCGGATGGCGCGGTCGAGTTCGACGTCCGTCATGGCCGCGACGGCGTCGTCGATCGTGGAACTGGTGATGTCGTCCATCGTTCATCCCCGGGGTGCGACAGGTGAACCGATCGAAGGACCGGTTCCGCATTCGTGTGCCACGTTCACGGCCGACGGCGACAAGCCTGTGAGAAACCCCCGAGGTCGAGGGCGCATCCGGAGTGTACGCCGGGAGCGGTGGGCCTCACAACACGACCGCGCGGGGCCGCATCGGCATGCGTAGGCAATGATCCACACATGGCGACAGCATCCCAGTGGCTCGAAGGCGCACGGCCGCGCACACTTCCGAACGCGATCGCACCGGTCGTGGCCGCGGCGGGTGCGGCAGCGGCGGCCGGCGACGTGACGTGGTGGAAGGCCCCGGTGGCACTGCTCGTGTCGGTCGCCCTCATCGTCGGCGTGAACTTCTCCAACGACTACTCCGACGGCATCCGCGGAACCGACGACGACCGCGTCGGACCGATCCGCCTCGTCGGCTCCCGGCTGGCGACGCCGTCGGCCGTCCGCGGCGCGGCCGTGGCGTGCTTCGCACTCGCTGCCGTCGCGGGTCTCGTCCTCGCCCTGACGACGGCCTGGTGGCTGGTTCTCGTCGGTGTCGTGTGCATCGCGGGAGCCTGGTACTACACGGGCGGATCGAAGCCCTACGGCTACAGCGGCCTCGGAGAGATCGCCGTCTTCGTCTTCTTCGGCCTCGTCGCCGTGCTCGGCACCCAGTTCGTGCTCACCGATCGCGTCGACCTCGTGGGACTCGCGAGCGCCGTCGCGATGGGCTGCTTCTCGAGCGCCGTCCTGGTGGCCAACAACATCCGCGACATTCCCACCGACACCGAGGCGGGCAAGCTCACCCTCGCGGTCCGGCTGGGTGACGCCCGGAGCCGCGGTCTGCACGCCGCGCTGCTCGGCGTGCCGTTCCTCGTCAGCCTGCTGCTGCTCCTGCACTCGCCGTGGGCCGTGCTGGGCGTCGTCGCCTTCCCGTTGGCCTGGCGTGCCAACGCCCCCGTCCGCACCCGGCAGCAGGGCCTCGCGCTCATTCCGGCGCTGCGCGACTCGGGTCTCGCGATGCTCGTCTGGGCGGTGGCGACCACCGTCGGCCTGCTGCTCGGATAGTCGCCGCGCGACGGATAATTCCGTTGCCGACGGTCATGATCTCCCTCTACGGTCGTCCCATGGACCCCGTGACCGAACCCGAGATCCGGGCATCGTTCGTCAACTGCTCGAAGGGCGAGGCGAAGCGCATCCCGGTCCCCACCGATCTGGACCGTCGCCCGTGGGACGACCTGGACTTCCTCGGCTGGAGCGACCCCGCGTATCCGGGCCGCAGCTTCCTCGTCGTGCCGACCGCGGATCGGCTCGTCGGAGTCGCCCTGCGTTCGGAGAGCAGTTCTCGCCGATCTCAGATGTGCAGCATCTGCACCACCGGGCATCAGAACGGCGGCGTCACGCTGATGGTGGCCCGCAAGACCGGTGAGTCCGGCCGCCGCGGCAACACCGTCGGCACCTACCTGTGCTCGGATCTGGCCTGCTCCCTGTACGCGCGGCGGATCAAGACCCCGACGCTGGGACGGCAGTACCGCGACGACACCCCGGTCGAGGAGCGCGTCGGCAAGCTTCGCGAGACCATCACGGCATTCGTGGCGCGGCTGGACTGACCGCGGTCGGCGGCAGCCTCAGCGGCGCGCCGATCGCCGGTCCGGCACCAGTCCACCGAGAACCCAGTTGACGATGGACACTATCACCGCGCCCCAGAAGGCGGACCCGAAACCGTCGACGGTGAGCCCGTACCCGGTGCTCTCGGTGATGGCGGCGGTGAGCAGCAGCATCAACGCGTTGATCACCAACAGGAACAGCCCGAGGGTCAGCACGATGAGGGGCAGCGACAACAACTGCACGATCGGCTTGACCAAGGCGTTGATCACGGTGAACACGGCGGCGATCCCGATCAGCACCACCAGGTCCCAGCCCTGCCCGCGCCCCGAACTCGCGATCGAGATGCCGTCCACCCAGGACGCCGCCAGCCAGATCGCGAACGCCGTGACGATCAATCTGAGCACCAGAATCATGCGCCCCATGATGGCACGGGTCGCCGCGACGGTGGTGTGTCGCGAGCCGCGCCTCCGGTGGTGTTGCATGAAGGTGTGAGTACCGCGAACCTGACCCGCGCCGAGACCGCCGACCGCGCCCGGGTGGTGTCCGACGTGCGATACGACGTGGCGCTGGACCTGACCGAGGCACGGACCCGAGCCGAGTTCGGCACCGTCACCACCGTGAGCTTCGCGGCCACCGCGTCGTCGACGTGGATGGACTTCCTCGGTGCCGGCGTGGACCGCGTGATCGTCAACGACCACGAACAGGAGGTGCAGTACGACGGTGCGCGGGTGCTGCTGCGTGATCTCGGGAGCCACAACACCGTGCGCATCCACGCCCGCGGCTGGTACAGCCGCACCGGTGAGGGCCTGCACCGATTCGTCGATCCGGCGGACGGCGAGACCTACCTCTACACGCAGTACGAGCCCGCCGACGCGCGGCGCGTCTTCGTGAACTTCGAGCAGCCGGACCTCAAGGGACCGTTCGTCTTCCGGGTGAGCGCACCGGACGAGTGGACGGTGCTGTCGAACGAGCGGGTGGAGGAGACCACCACCGACGACGCAGGGTCGTCCACCCGTGTCTTCGCCGCCACGCAGCCGATCTCCACGTACATCACGGCCGTCGTCGCGGGCCCGTACCACCGCGCCACGTCGGAGTACCGCCGCGGCGACCTCACCATCGAACTCGGCGCGTGGTGCCGTGCGTCGCTCGGCGAGCACCTCGACCACGACGACATCTTCGACGTCACGCGCGCCGGGCTCGACTTCTTCCACGATGCGTTCGAGTTCCCCTACCCCTTCGGGAAGTACGACCAGGTGTTCGTGCCCGAGTACAACCTCGGCGCCATGGAGAACCCAGGCTGCGTCACGTTCACGGAGTCGTACGTGTTCCGCAGCGCGGCCACCCGAGCGCAGTACGCCCGGCGCGCGAACACGATCCTGCACGAGATGGCGCACATGTGGTTCGGCGATCTGGTGACCATGCAGTGGTGGGACGACCTGTGGCTCAAGGAGTCCCTCGCCGACTACCTGGGCGCGTACGCCTCGGTCGCGGCCACCCGGTTCACCGACGCGTGGGTGTCGTTCGCCCTGCGCCGCAAGGCCTGGGCCTACTCGCAGGACCAGCTCCCGACCACCCACCCCGTCGTCGCCGACATCGTCGACCTCGAGGCGGCCAAGCTCAACTTCGACGGCATCACCTACGCCAAGGGCGCCAGCGTGATCAAACAACTCGGGGCCTTCGTCGGTGACGAGGCCTTCTTCGAGGGCGCCCGCGCGTACTTCCGCGCTCGGGCCTTCGGGACGGCCACCCTGCGCGACCTGCTCGACGCCCTGGCAGCACCGGCCGGTCGGTCGCTCGACGACTGGTCGGCCGCCTGGCTCGAGACCACCGGCGTGTCGACCGTGCTGTACGACCGCACCAGAGGTGTTCTCACGCAGACGGATCCGCGTCCTCAGCGGTTGGACATCGCGTGCCTGTCGCCGGACGAGAACGGCCACCTCGTCGATGCGGAACCGATCTCGGTGCACATCACCGACGCGGAGACACCGCTCGCGCTGCCCGATGCCGCGGTGATCCTGCCGAACGACGGCGATCTCACGTACGCGAAGGTGCGCCTGGACGCGCGGTCGATGGAATCGACGATGCAGTCGCTGGACCGCATCCCCGACGACCTGCGCCGCGCGCTGGTGTGGTCGTCCTGGTGGAACGCGACGCGCGATGCCGAACTGCCTGCGCAGACGTACGTCGATCTCGCCGTCCGCTTCGCACCCACCGAGTCGCATCCGGCCGTGCTCGGATCGATTCTCGCGGACACCGCGGTCGCGGTGGAGCACTACGCCGCGGACCGGGACGGTGTCCGGCAGCGGTGGACCGCGACGACGGCCGAGCAGCTCGCCGGGGCGCCGGCCGGGTCGGACGCGCAGCTCGAGTGGTTCCGGGCGTTCTCGGCCGCGGCGTCACACGACCCGTCGCACGCCGGAAGGGTGCGCGCGTTGCTCTCCGGCGAGGACTCCGTCGACGGTCTCGAACTGGACGCCGAGCAGCGCTGGGGCCTGTGGTTCGCCCTGTCGGCGACCGGTCACACCGACGAGGCCGAGCTGGCGACGGTGCTCGAGTCCGACCGCACGGGGGCCGGTGAGGTGCAGTACGCCGCCGCGGTGGCGGCGCAGCCCGTCGCGTCGGTGAAGGAGGCGACCTGGGCCGCCCTGACCGGTTCGGACGCCCTGAGCAACGAGCGGGTGGGGGCGCTGATCCGCGGCTTCACCGCCGGACCGTCACGCACGCTGATCGAGCGCTTCGACGAGCAGTACTACGCCCTGCTGGAGACCTTCTGGCGGGAGCGGAGCATCGAGATCGCTCGACGACTCGTCATCGGGCTCTTCCCGTCGGCGGCCCACAGCGAGGACGCCGATCGCTGGCTCTCGGGTCACCCGGACGTACCCGCGGCTCTGCGACGGTGCGTGATCGAGCAGCGCGACCACCTGGCCCGCGCACTCGCCGCACGGTCACTCTCCGCGCAGGCGTGAGTGCAGATCCTCGCGGTCGCGGCGACGCTTCTCGTCGACGGCGGCGATGTCCTCGTTGACGCGTCGGCGCAGTCCCTTGAAGAGCACGAGCGACAGGGGGAACGCGACGACCAGGGCGAACACCATGGCGATCAGCAGCGGCACGGTCACCCCGACCAGCGCGGCACCGAAGTAGATGACGGCCGCGACCACAGCGATGAGACCGAGCCGGGCGGCGGTGTAGAGGCCGAGATCGCGGACCAGTCGGCCCTTCGCCGACCCGCTCGGGGTGCTGCCGGTGGGGATGGGATCGGTCATGGACACAGATTACCGGAGCCGTTCGACGTATCCGATTTGTCCATTACCTCCCCTTTACCAACATTAGAAGAGTCGAGTACCCGGGGGTCTCGGTGCCACCATGGGCAACGGATGCGGACATACAGCCGCATTCGACCGAGATGAAGACTGTGTCCCTGGAGGATCGCGATGAGTGCACCGGCTTACACCCCCACGCAGGAGAACCTGCTCACCCCCGGCCAGGTGGCCGCACTCTTCCATGTCGATCCGAAGACCGTCACGCGCTGGGCCCACGCCGGCCGGCTCGGATCGCTCCGCACTCCCGGCGGCCACCGTCGCTTCCGCGAGTCCGAGGTCATGCAGCTCCTGACCTCGCTCACCACCGAGGCGCACCGCTGATCACGCGTCACCCCTTGAGCGCCACCCACTCGTCACCGAGTCGACCATCGGTCGCCACTCGCGGTGTTCGTGTCGGACACCAGTGCGTGCGAGCAGATTCTCAGGATCTTGCGAGCTCGACTCGAGTGCCCCGGCGCTCCGCCACGACTACGCTCGGTAGTGGAGGTGCGTGATGATCTATGTTCTGGCTCTGATCGGGCTCGTGGTCGTGATCGTGCTCCTCTGGAAGTCTTTCGGCCCCGAGACCGGGGCACCCAGAGGACGCGTCACCGGACCGGACGACGACCCGGAGTTCCTGTGGAAGATCAGGAACAACCCTGCACGTGATCGTGGCAACGGTCCCGAGCGTCCCGATGCGGGAACCCCCGGTTCCGTCGACTGAGTCGCGTCACGCGGTGCGGTGCGGTGCAGCGGACGACCGTCACCGCGTGACGTGGGGCGGGAACTCGGCGGTCATCGCTGCTGCCGTCTCGAGAAGCGCCGTGCGCGTCGCCGGCGCGAGAGCGTCGAGGTCGACCTCCGCCCCCTGAGCGAGATGGTCGTCGTACGGGATCACCCGCACGGCGCGACATCGCTGACCGAAGTGGTCGACGATCTTCGAGACGTCGATGACCTTCGACCCGGGCCGCACCATGTTGACCACTGTCAACGACTGCTCCACCAGATGCCGGTAACCGTGCGCGTCGAGCCAGTCCATCGTCGCCGATGCACTCCGCGCACCGTCCACCGATCCGCTGCTCACGATCACCAGCCCGTCGGCGCTGCGCAGGATCGCCCGCATCGCCGAGTGCAGAAGTCCCGTTCCGCAGTCGGTCAGCACGATGTTGTAGAACCGCTCCAGCACGGCCACCGTGGTCTCGTAGTCGTACGCGTCGAACGCCTCCGACATGGCCGGATCGGACTCCGACGCCAGCACTTCGAGCCGGTGGTGATTCTGGGACGTGAAGTCGCGGACCGCGCTGTACTTGTCGATGTCGCGGGCATCCTTCAGCAGGTCGCGCACCGTCTTCTCGGTCTCCAGCGGAACCCGGGAGCTCAGCGTTCCGCGGTCGGGGTTCGCGTCCACGGCGATCACACGGTCGCCCCGGACCGACGAGAACGTCGATCCCAGCGCCGCCGCCACCGTGGTCTTCCCGACGCCTCCCTTGAGGCTCAGGATCGCGATGCGATGACACCCGTGCAACGGGTTGCCGACCTGACGGATCAACGCGAGCCGCCGCTGCTCCTTGGCGCTGTTGCCCACGTTCACCCGGCCACCGGTGACGTCGAAGAGCGTGCGGCGCCAGCCGCCCGTCGGTGGGGGCGGCGAGGTCCGCAGCAGCCGTGACGTCGAGAGGTCGTGCGCCGTGGGCGGTTGCATCGGCGAGGCAGGCACCTGCTGGATCGCCGGATCCGTCGGCGTCGACGCGGACGGGATCCGCCCGTCGTCCTGCGGGCCGGGCGACCACCCGTCCCAACGATCGTCCGTCACCGATTCCCCCCGGCGGTCATGTCGAGCCGACGGTCAGTTCAGACCCGCGTACGAGTGCAGACCGGAGACGACCATGTTGATGATGAAGAGATTGAACAGCATGGCGACGAAGCCCGCGACGTTGATCCACGCCGCGCGGGTGTTCCGCCAGCCCGACGTCGCCCGTGCGTGCAGGTACGCCGCGTAGACGACCCACGCGATGAAGGACACCGTCTCCTTGGGATCCCAGCCCCAGAAGCGTCCCCACGCGGCCTCGGCCCAGATCGCACCGAGGATGACGCCGGCGCCGAACAGCGGGAAGCCGATGATCGTGGTCTTGTAGGCCAGGCGGTCGAGCGTGCGGGCGTCCGGAAGACGCTGGGCGAACCGGGCGAGTGCACCCGTGTTCGCGCCGTCCTCCGTGGCGGGGAAGCGCATCCGCAGCAGGAACAGCAGCGACGCGACGCCGGCCACCAGGAAGATTCCGCTGCCGATGCTGACGATGGTCACGTGGATCGGCAACCAGTACGAGCGCAGGGCCGGAACCACGGGGGCCGCGTCGGCGTAGAGGACCGTCGCCGCGAGGAACATCAGGATCATGACCGGGACGACCACGAAGATCAGCGTCGGGCGCATCTTCCGCAGCGCGATGATCGAGGTCGCCGTCGCGGCGGCCGTGGCCATCGTCACGAACTCGTACATGTTGCCGAGCGGGAACCGGTCGGTGGCGAATCCGCGCAGCACGATCGACGTGACCGTGAGCAGCAGACCGAGCACCACCAGCGCGTAGCCCATGCCGCCGTAGCGCTCGGACGCGGGACGCCGGGGCGCCTCCTCGATCCGACCGGGACCGGTGGGCCGCACGGGCGCCTTGCCCGCCGCGACGAGCTGCCGCTCGGACTTCTGCTCCGCAGCCGTGACGGTCTGCGTGGCGTACTGGGCGATGAGGAACACCGCCGCGAGCAGGTAGACACCGAACGCCGACCGGAAGGACCAGTCGCTGAACTGCGCGAGTGTGGCGTCGATCGGCATGGTCACTCCCTGTTGTTCGAGGTCGGTACGTCATCGGCGTCGGGTCGGTCGAGCACCCGCGCGGTGAGGCGGTCGAACTCGTCACCCCAGCCGGCCTGATCGGTCCGGGCGAGTCCGCCCACTTCTACTACGGTACGTCGTCGGTCGTCGTCCGTGCTCACGCGGACCCAGATGCGACGGCGCTTGATCACCAGGGACACCAGCAGACCGGCCATCATCGACAGCGCGAACACCAGCACCCACGTCTGCGCGGGGTCGTGCGAGACCTGCAGGTTGACGAATTCCTCGGCACCGTCGAATCGCACCTGCGTGCCGTCGGACAGCGTCGTCGACTCCCCCGGTGTCAGGTTGACGCGATCCTGCTTCACCAGCCGGCCCTGCTCCACCAGCACCTGGCTCAGCGAGAACAGCGACTGTGGATTACCGGTGTCGAGGCCGGTGTCGCCCTTGTAGATGTTGACGGCCACCGCCGGATCGTTCGGGGCGGGGAAGCTCGACGACAACAGCGAGCCGTGGAAGAACGCGGTGGGCGCGAACAGCCCCTCGATGGCGATCTGGTTCTGGCGGCGGACATCGGGATCCGGGTACAGACCGCCGGGCGGATCGAAGCGGTGCACTCCGCTGGAGAGGAACGTGGTGCCGTCCGTCGGCTCCCACTGGACCGTCTCGGTACGGGTCTCTCCGTTGGGGAACGTCACCGTGAACGTCGGCGCGTATCCGTGTCCCTGCAGGTAGACGCGGTCACCGGCGACTCGCAGCGGATGGTTGACCTGCAGGGTGTCCGGGCGCCAGGTGTTCGTGACCAGGTCGTCGCCGGCCTGGTACTCGATGTCGGACGTGAACTGCTCTGCCTGCCCGTTCTCGAGGTAGTCGGCCGTGAAGTTCTTCACCCGCACGCAGAGCGGGGTCATGCCCGTGCCGTCCTCGCTGTTGCCGGCGCGGAACGAGTCGAACTGGGCGGGCGAGGTGGTGCAGATGCCCGGGCCGTCGTTGGCGATGACGACGACGTTGCCCTCGTAGCTGAAGAGCTTCCCGACGGCGATGGCCACGAGCAGACCGACGAGCGACAGGTGGAACACCAGGTTGCCCGCCTCGCGCAGGTACCCCTTCTCCGCGGACAGCGTCAAGGCGCCGCTCTCCTCGGTGCGCCGCATCTTCCGCCAGCCGCGCATCCGGCCGTCGATCTCGTCGAGGAGAACGTCGGGTGCCGTGTCGACCTCGGTGCGCAGGTGGTGGGGCAGCCGCCCCAGGTTGCGCGGGGTGGCGACCGGCGGGGTGCGCAACGCGCGGGCGTGGTCGACGCAGCGCGGCAGGATGCAGCCGACGAGCGAGACGAACAGCAGGACGTAGATCGCCGTGAACCAGAAGCTGCCGAAGACGTCGAACAACTCCAGCCGGTCCATGACGGGCCCGAGGGACGGGCGGTCCGCGATGTACTGGTCCACCTTCCCCGAGTTGAGGCTGCGCTGCGGCAGCAGCGCACCCGGGATCGCGGCCAGGGCGAGGAGGAAAAGGAGCACGAGTGCCGTGCGCATCGAGGTCAGGCCGCGCCAGGTGTTCCGGACTGCGGCGACGACGCGCCCCGCCGGAGACTGCCGCGGCGGGCGCGCCTCGGCGTCCGGGCGGGCCGACAGGTCAGTGCTCATATCTCTTTCTCGTCCACTAGATCGGCAGGGTCACGCTGGTCACCGCTCCGTCGCGGATCCAGCTGACGAACAGGTCCCAGGCGCCGGTCACCAGGGCGATGCCGACAGCCACCAGCATCAGACCGCCGAACACCTGGATGGCACGGGCGTTGCGGCGCAGCCATCCGACGCCGCGCAACGCGCTGACGGAGCCGAACGCCAGAACGACGAAGGGCAGTCCCAGTCCCAGGCAGTAGGCGACGATCAGCACCACACCGCGCGCCGCGGTGGTGCCCTCGGTGCCGGCCGTCAGCGAGATGACGCCCGCCAGCGTGGGTCCGAGACACGGGGTCCATCCGAGCGCGAACACGCCACCGAGCAGCGGTGCCCCGAGGATGCTGCCGACGCGGCGCGGTTCGAAGCGCGTGTCGCGCTGCAGGGCGGGGATCAGACCGAGGAAGACGAGACCCATCGCGATGGTGACGACGCCGCCCACACGCTGCAGGATCTCGCGGTTCACCGACAGCACGGAGATGGCGCCGAAGACCGAGGCCGTGGCCAGGACGAACACCACGGTGAATCCGAGAACGAAGAGGGCCGCGGCACCGGCGACGCGGCTGCGACCCCGCACCAGAGTCTTGGTGGCCGCCTCGTCGGCGGTGACGGACGGGGAGTCCGCTCCGACGACTCCGGCCAGGTAGGACAGGTAACCCGGAACCAGGGGGACGACGCAGGGCGATGCGAAGGACACCAGACCGGCGAGCAGGCAGGCACCGAGAGCCAGGAACAGCGGCCCCGACGCGGCAGCCGACTGGAACGCCTCACCCATCGGACACGTCGAGTGGCTCGGCTGCGATGCGCTCGACCACGGGCTGCAGGTCGCTCGCGAGAAGCTCCGTCAGGAACACCGCGGCGACGCGGTGCTCACGGTCGAGCACGATCGTGGTCGGGATGACGGTGGTCGGGTAGTTCGATCCGAGAGCGAGGAGGGTGCGCAGCGGCGGGTCGTAGATGGACGGGTACGTCACGTTGTTGTCTATGACGAAGTCCTGCGCCTTGTCCTGCTGGTTGTCGCGCACGTTGATGCCCAGGAACTGCACACCCTGGTCCTTCGTCGCCTCGAAGACCTGCTCGAGATCGTCGGCCTCACCGCGGCAGGGGCCACACCACTGACCCCAGATGTTGAGGACGACGACCTGGCCCTCGTAGTCGGACAGCGACGTCGTCGTGCCCTCGGTCATGAGGTCGGGTCCGGAGAGGTTCCCCACGGTGCCGCGGTCGGCGGGCGGGTCGTAGAAGATCGACGTCTTGCCGCCGGGTGAGACGAACTCGAAGGTCCCACCCTGTGCCACGGCGTCGGTACCCGTGGCGCACCCGGTGAGAACGGTGGCGGCCACGAGCAGCGGCGCGAGCAGGCGGGCGGGTCTCATGCGCCGGTCTGGAGGGGGTCCGACGCCCCTGCGGGCTCGGAGTAGACGATGTCGACGAGGGTGTCGCCCTCGTAGATCAGCGAGGTGAGCGACGCGAGGCCGCACTGGCGGTTGCGGGGGTCGTGCCACAACCGGTCGCCCTGCAGGAAGCGACGCAGGGTCCACACGGGCAGCTGATGACTCACGCACACGGCCTCGTGGCCCACGGCCGCGACGCGAGCCGCGTTGACGGCAGCCAACATCCGGTGGGCGATCTGCAGGTAGGGCTCGCCCCACGAGGGGGTGAACGGGTCACGCAGCTTGAGCCAGTGGCGGGGCCGGCGCAGCGCACCGTCTCCGACGGCGACCTTCAGACCCTCGAAGTCGTTCCCGGCCTCGATGAGGTTCTCGTCCGTCTCGATGGTGAGCCCGAACGCCGACGCGATGGGCGCCGCCGTCTCCTGGGCGCGCTGCAACGGGGAGGCGACGACGTGCGTGACGTCGTGCCCGGCGAGCACGTTCGCCACCGTGCGCGCCTGGGCCTGACCGTTCACCGACAACCGGAAGTTCGGGAGGCGCCCGTAGAGGATTCCCTTGGGGTTGTGCACCTCGCCGTGCCGCATCACGTGCACGATCGTGCGGGTGTCGGCGTGCGGGTGCCCGGAAGTGTCGATACCGGACGCGTCGCTGTTTGTCGGGTCGGTCGGGGACGACTCGGTCATGACGGTGCTTTCTGCTCGGCTGCTGCGGCGGCGGCGTGGGGAGCGGCCGCCTCGATGATCTCGAACGCGCGGTCGTCGAGCGCCGCGGAGACGAACCAGGCCTCGAACGCGCTCGGCGGCGGGTACACGCCGCGGCTCAGGAGCGCGTGGAAGAACGCGGGGAAGCGCCAGGTGGCGGCCGCCTTGGCGCCCGCGTAGTCGATCACCGGTTCCTCGGAGAAGAAGACGCTGACCATGTTGGCGGCGTACTGCACGCGGTGCGGGACGCCCGCCGCGGTGAGCGCGTCACCGAGGATGCCGCCCAGACGGGTGGAGTTCGCGTCGAGTGCCGCGTAGACGTCGGCGTCCGCCGCGCGCAGCGTCGCCAGACCGGCGGCGACCGCGACGGGGTTACCCGACAGGGTGCCGGCCTGGTAGACGGGGCCCGCGGGGGCGAGGTAGCTCATGATGTCGGACCGGCCACCGAACGCGGCCGCGGGCAGGCCGCCGCTCATGACCTTGCCGAAGGTGTAGAGGTCACCGGCGATGCCGTCGACGCCGTACCACCCCGACGCGCTGACGCGGAAGCCTGTCATGACCTCGTCCATGATCAGCAGTGCGTCGTGCGCACGGGTCAGACGCTGCAGACCCTCGTTGAAGCCGGGCTGCGGCGCCACCGCACCCATGTTGCCCGCCGCGGCCTCGGTGATGACGCACGCGATCTGACCCGGGTGGTCGGCGAACGCCTTCGCGACCGCATCGAGGTCGTTGTAGGGAACGACGATGGTGTCGGCCGCCTGCGCACCCGTCACGCCGGGCGAGGTCGGCAGCCCGAGGGTGGCGACGCCCGAGCCGGCGTCGGCGAGCAGGGCGTCGACATGGCCGTGGTAGCAGCCGGAGAACTTGACGATCTTGCTGCGACCGGTGAACCCGCGGGCCAGACGCACCGCACTCATGGTCGCCTCTGTGCCCGAATTCACCAGGCGTACCTCGTCGACGGGATCGACGCGGCGCACGATCTCCTCCGCCAACTCGATCTCGCCGAGCGTGGGTGCGCCGAAGGACAGTCCCGTGGAGGCCGCCTTCTGCACCGCCTCGACCACGGCCGGGTGGGCGTGACCGAGAATCATCGGTCCCCACGAGGAGATGAGGTCGACGTAGTTGTTGCCGTCGGCGTCACGCAGGGTGTATCCGCTGGCCTCGGCCATGAACCGCGGGGTTCCGCCCACGGAGTGGAAGGCCCGCACGGGCGAGTTCACGCCACCGGGGATGACGGCGGACGCGCGTGCGAAGAGTTCTGCGGATCGGGCGGTGGGGACGCCGGTGTCGGTTCCGCTCGAAGGAGTCACGCCCTCCAGTGTTTCACAGGACGCGGAGTGCTCTTTCTGATAAGGAGCAGTCTCACACCGGCTGTCTCACGCCTCGATCAGGAGCTGCATCCAGGTCAGGTCGAGCCACCGCCCGAACTTGACGCCGACCTGCGGCATGACACCCACCACCGTGAAGCCGAACTTCGCGTGCAGGGCGATCGAGGTGGTGTTCGAGGACTCGATTCCCGCGACGATCGCGTGGACGTCCCCACGGCGGGCGCGCTCGATCAGTTCCGCCATCAACGCGGTCGCGACGCCGCGCCGATGGAAGCCGTCGGCGACGTACACGGAGTTCTCGACGGTGTGCCGGTAGCCGGACTTCGGACGGAACGGCCCGTAGGACGCGTAGCCCGCGACCCGCCCGTCGATCTCGGCGGCGAGGATCGGCAGGCCGGCGCCGGTGCGCTGGTCGAACCAGGCCTGCCGGTCCGCGAGTCCCACCTGCTCCTCGTCCCAGATCGCGGTCGTGTCCGCGATGGCGGCGTTGTGCACGGTGAGGATCTCGGGCAGGTCGGCGGGCACGGCGTCGCGAATCAGCACAGCGACACGGTAGTCGGCTGCAGGGAGGGCACGATCGACGAGAATCGACTTGGTCGAAAGTGTTAAATCTGTGTTACACCGGGCATATCCTTCTGCCATGACGGCACCACACGAGCCCGACCGGCACCCGGGATCCCGACTGGCCTGGCCGGAGGGGTTCCGCGAGCACCTCGTCGAGCAGTGCGACGGCTTCAGCTCGATCATGTCGCGCGCCATTGCGGACAACGGCGCCTCGCTCTTCCGCGACGGCCCCTACGCCCCGTCGACCCCGCAGGCTGCGTCGATGGACGCCACGAGTGTGATGTTTCGCAAGATTCGCGCGGTGTGGCGTGAATTTCTGTGGCCGCGCTGACAAGTCCCTCCCGGGCACCTCGAGTTTTGGTTACCGTCGAGTATGACCACTACCGAGACCGGCACCACTGACACCGGCACGTCCTCCGACAACGCTGCTCAGCTGGCGAATCACCTGCGCAGGACTCTCGACGGACGGTGGCGCGACGTACGGAACCAGACGCGCGAGCAGCTCGCGCGTCACGAGTTCGCACCGCACTACACACCCAACACCGCGATCGCGCGGACCAAGGCCTTCGAGCAGTTGCGTGTGCTCGCCGCGGCCGGCGCCGCCGAGTCCGGCTTCGCCAAGGAAGTCGGCGGCACGGGCGACATCGGCGCCGCCGTCACGATGATCGAGATGCTCGCCATGTCGGATCTGTCACTCATGGTGAAAGCCGGCGTGCAGTGGGGCCTCTTCGGTGGCGCGATCGAGAACCTCGGCACCGAGAAGCACCACAAGGAGTTCATCAAGCCCCTGATCGATCTCGAGACGCTCGGCTGTTTCGCGATGTCGGAGACCGGCCACGGCAGCGACGTGCAGTCGATCGGCACCACCGCGACGTACGACCGCGAGACGCAGGAATTCGTGATCCACACGCCGGACAAGTCCTCGCGCAAGGACTACATCGGCGGCGCCGCCGAGTCGGCGAAGTACGCCGCCGTGTTCGCGCAGCTGATCACCGCCGGACCGGGTGAGGAGCCCGAGAGCAAGGGCGTGCACTGCTTCGTCGTCCAGATCCGCGACGAGAACTTCGGCAGCGACCTCCCCGGCGTCACCACGTTCGACATCGGCTACAAGGGCGGCCTGCCCGGCGTGGACAACGGCCGCATCATGTTCGACCACGTCCGCATCCCGCGCGAGAACATGCTCAACAAGATCGCGGACGTCGCGGCCGACGGCAGCTACTCCTCGGACATCGACAACCCGAACCGGCGCTTCTTCACCATGCTGGGCACCCTCATCCGCGGCCGCATCACCGTGGGCGGTTCGGCGGGCGCCGCGGCGCGCGTCGCGCTGACCATCGCGACGAAGTACGCGCTGCAGCGCAAGCAGTTCAGCGCGCCCGGGACCGACGACGAGGTCACGATCATGGACTACCTCGTCCACCAGCGTCGGCTGTTCCCGCTCATCGCCAAGTCGTACGCGCTGCAGTTCGCGCAGAACGAGCTCGTCTCGAAGATGCACGACATCCAGAGCGCCGAGGACCCCGACGCCACCGAGCAGCGGGAACTCGAGTCGCGCGCGGCCGGCCTGAAGGCAGCGAACACCTGGCACGCGACGAAGGCGATCCAGGAGTCCCGCGAGGCCTGCGGCGGCGCGGGCTACCTCGCGGAGAACCGACTCATCGCGCTCAAGGCGGACTCGGACGTCTTCACCACCTTCGAGGGCGACAACGTGGTGCTCACGCAGCTCGTCGCGAAGGAGCTGCTCACCGCGTACGCCCACGAGGTCCGCTCGTTCGGTGCGGCCGACTGGGTGAAGTTCGCCGCCGGCACGGTCGGCGACGTGGTGAAGAAGCGCACGGCGGCGGCGCCCATCATCCAGACCCTCGTCGACTCCCGTCAGGACAACGAGGAGGAGGGCAGCCTCTTCAACCGCGGCACCCAGATCTCGATGTTCGAGGAGCGCGAGGAGTACCTCATCTCCACGGCCGCGAAGCGTCTGAACGGGTTGTCCAAGAAGATGAGCCAGTTCGACGCGTTCAACGCGGTGCAGGACCACATCCTGCACGCGGCCACGGCGCACGTCGATCGCGTGGTGCTCGAGGCGTTCGTCGCCGGCATCGACAACTGCGAGGACGACGACGCCAAGGAACTGCTCGGCGAGGTGTGCGACCTCTACGCGCTCACCACGATCGACGCCGACAAGGCCTGGTTCATCGAGCACCGCTACATCTCCACGGAGCGCTCGAAGGCCGTCACGCGCGGGATCAACGAGCGCTGCCGCACGCTGCGCCCGCACGCCCACACGCTGATCGATGCGTTCGGCGTTCCCGAGGCGCTGCTCGGTGCGGCGATGCTCGCCGACGACGAGCCGGGTGAAGTGAAGGAATCCGTCACCGCCGACTAGGCCGGCACCCCTTCGGCCCCCTCGCGAGTACGCCCATTCTGTCGTGATTCAGTGCTCCACAACGACAGTGTGGGCGTACTCGCCGGGGGCGGGGCTCAGGAACGGACGAGGCGAGCGATCGCCTCGGACGCCTCCCTGACCTTCGCGTCCGCTTCGGGTCCGCCCTCGCGGGCCGCGTCCACGACGCAGCCCGCGAGGTGAGCGTCCAGCAACTTCAGCGACACGGACTGCAGCGCCTTGGTGACGGCCGAGACCTGCGTCAACACGTCGATGCAGTACCGGTCGTCGGCCACCATGCGAGAGATGCCGGCCACCTGTCCCTCGATGCGGCGCAGGCGCTTGAGGAGGTCGTCCTGATCGAAACTGCTCATGCGTCCAGAGTACCCCCAGGGGGTAACGGGTAGAGGTCAGCGCCGCCGTACGACGCGCATCACCAGGTACACCGCGACGGCCGCCGCGACCACGGAGAGAGCCGCCCACGGCCCCGCGACACGGGTCGAGTCGTACGTGACCGAGAACCCCTCGAACGACGACGTGGTGGGGAACTGCTCGGTCACGGTGGTCGTGGTCCTCGACTGCACCCACAGAACCACGGCCACGACGGCGAGGACGACCGCGACCACCACCGGAGCGAACCGGCGCATCACGCGTCGGGCTCCGCGTCGGTGGCGGGCGCCACGAGTGCGAGCAGTTCCTCGCGGAGCGTCTCGTCGTCCTTCGCCCACGCCTGGACCAGGCCGTTGCCCCGCAGCTTCAGGCCGACGCCGGTCCGCTTTCGCGGCACCCCGGACAGCTCCCCCAGCACTCGCGCGGCCTGCCACTTCTCCAGGGTGTTCCCGTTGGCGTCGTAGTCGGGCTCCGGGTACACCTCGAGGATGTCCGCGATGGCTACGTTCTCCGTGCCCTGGCTCAGCGTCGTCGGCGTCAGGATCACCGTGGCGTGCCGACGGGCGGCCACGATCTGCACGTAGGTGAAGGCCATGAGAACCAGCGCGATCACGACGAGCGCCACGTAGTGCACGACGGGTCCCGTGTAGATCTCGACGCCGAGAGCGATGAGACAGAAGATCGGCCCCCAGGCCAGGGCGCGCCACTTCGCGCCGTACTCGGCGAAGATCACCGGTTCCGTCTCGTCGCTCACGGGGCCTCCGGTGCCGCGAACCACGGCGCCGCGGACGGTCGGTACACGAGCACGCAGGCCACGAAGAAGAGGATCGCCCCGAGCGTCGCCAACAGGGGCACGATGGCGAAGCCGACGGTCACCGAGCCCAGGAGCACCAGCCCGAAGACGATCGACAGGACCGTCAGTGCCCGGCGGAACCGCGGATCGCCGCGTCGACACGCGGGCCCCGCGAGGAATCCGATGGCCAGTCCGACGATGATCTCGAGGACACCGACCGTGCGCAGCACCGTGATGACGCTCTCCACGGCATCCGGCTCGCCCCCGGTCTCGGTCAGCTGGGTCCGCAGCGAGTCGGCCGGGAACGTCAGCGAGATGAGGCCGAGCAGCACGACGAGGACGGCCCCGAGAACCCACACCGCGAACGCGACGGTGACGATCCGGGGACGGGGGGGCGACGCGGGCTCGGGCTTCTCGACGTTCACTCGACCATCCTGCCAAGACGCCTCCACACGGTGGAGTCCAGGCGTCTCTCGATCAGGTGAGGACGGCCGGCAGAAGCACTGCGGCAGCCATGAGGATGCCCGTGATCAGCACGATGGCGAGCAACCACAACTCACGTCGGCCACTGCTGCACTCGACGGTCTGCATACGAGTGCGAGGCGCCGTGGAACCGGCGGAGGTGGAGGAGAAATCGGCGGGCAACACTGTCTCCGTACTGATCAGAATGCTTGTGACAGTGGTCACGATACACCGATCGATGTTTGACGCAAAAAGACAGCCTGACCAGGCAGGACGGGCGTCTCAGGCGCCCGAGAAGCCGCTGGCGACGACGAGGACGACCACCACCACGGCAGACGTCAGGAGCAGCAGGGCGAACACCTCGGCGAGAGGGTTGCGGCGGTCGTTGGCGTCGTGCCCGACCGTCTGTCGTGGGGTCATGAAGATCCTCCGATCAGGGTGTGTCCGATCGTCAGAACCATAACGCCACTTCTGTAACTCAGGTCACATCTGTCACGGCGTGTCGCAGGTCAGCGCGGTGATCTCCGGGAGAGGAAGTACTCCGACGACTCGCGTCGATGCATCAGATACACCGCACCCGCGGCCGCGACGGCCTGCAGGATCCCGAGCACCGCGGTGACCAGGGCGATCGCGCCTCCGGAACCGAGGCCGAACAGCGTGGGAATCGTGGTGACGACGATGACCACGCCGATCGCCGTGAGAACCGCGCGCGCCCAGAGTTTCCCGGCCCGCATCTTCCGCACCACCAGGAGGACGAGCCCAGCGATCAGCACCCCGACGATCAACGACAACACCATGGCCACGACGAGCACGGTGTCCGCGGTCTCGGGCGGCAGTGCCAACGACGGGTCCTGCGCCTCGAGGTCCGTCAGGAACGCGTCGAGAAAGGCGTCACGATCGGTGAACAGGGAGTAGAGCCCGATGAGCATCGAGAGCAGACCGATGCCGATCACGCCGAACCACAGGTGGCGCGCCGTCTCGATGTCGACCGGCGCCTCGCTGTTCTCCGGTGACCGCATCGGCTGCATCGCGCTCGGGGGCAGACCCTCGGGGTGCCAGCTGCCCTGCGGCTGCTGACCCCACTGCGGCTGCTGACCCCACTGCGGCTGCTGACCCCACTGCGGCTGACCCTGCGGATCGTGGGGGTCGTGGCGAGGGTCCTCCGGGTTGCCGCCCGGGCGCTGGTCGTTCACAGCCGCGTCGCGATCTCGGTGGCCCAGTAGGTGAGGACGATGTCGGCGCCGGCTCGGCGAATACTGGTGACGGACTCCATGATCGCCGCGTCGCGGTCGATCCACCCGTTCTGCGCGGCGGCGGTGATCATCGCGTACTCCCCCGAAATCTGATAGGCGGCGACGGGCACGGGCGACGCGTCGGCCACGTCGCGCAGGATGTCGAGGTAGCTCATCGCGGGCTTCACCATCACCATGTCGGCACCCTCGGCGATGTCGAGGTCGAGTTCGCGCATCGACTCGCGCCGATTGGCCGAATCCTGCTGATAGGTCCGGCGATCGCCGCGCAACGTCGACCCGACGGCCTCGCGGAACGGGCCGTAGAAAGCCGACGCGTACTTCGCCGTGTAGGCCAGCTGGCCCACGTCGGCGAATCCGGCGGTGTCGAGGCCCTCGCGGATCGCGCCGATCTGCCCGTCCATCATGCCGCTCGGACCGAGCAGGTGAGCGCCCGATTCCGCCTGCGCCACAGCCATGTCCACGTAGCGCACCAGCGTCGCGTCGTTGTCGACGCTGCCGTCCGCGGCGAGGACACCGCAGTGACCGTGGTCGGTGAACTCGTCGAGGCACGTGTCCGCCATCAGGACGGTGCTGTCGCCGAGGTCGTCTCGGAGCCGACGCAGACCTGTGTTCAGGATGCCGTCGGGATCCGAGGCCATCGACCCCTGTCCGTCCTTGTCCTCCGGACGCGGAACCCCGAAGAGCATCAGACCGCCGACTCCGGCCCGCACGGCCTCGTCGGCAGCGGCGGACAGCGAGTCCAGGGTGTGCTGGACGACGCCCGGCATGGAGCTGATCTCGCGCGGGGCATCGAGGCCGTCGGCCACGAACATCGGCAGCACCAGGTGCCGCGGTTCGAGCGACGTCTCCGCCACCAACCGGCGGATGGCTGGGGTACGACGCAGTCGCCGGGGACGGTCTACG
This sequence comes from Rhodococcus sp. NBC_00294, assembly GCF_036163995.1. Classification (NCBI taxonomy): domain Bacteria; kingdom Bacillati; phylum Actinomycetota; class Actinomycetes; order Mycobacteriales; family Nocardiaceae; genus Rhodococcus; species Rhodococcus sp. NBC_00294. The sequence goes on along the minus strand of NZ_CP108043.1, from coordinate 1,495,074 downwards.
GGGAACACGGAACCCTCACTTCGTTCGGCCGTGCGCCCTTTGCGTATCCCTGGATGCGCAAAGGGCGCACGGGCGGGTCAGCGCCTACGAGACTTCTTGCGCGGAGGCGGCAGTGCACCCTCGGCGCGCAGTCGTGCAGCGTGCTCGGCCAGTGCCTCGACCAGCGGTCCGACCTGAGCCGTCTCGGGCTGCACGTCGACACGCAGGCCGAACTCGACGGCCGTCTCGGCGGTCTTCGGTCCGATGCACGCCACGAGGGTGCGCGCGTGCGGCTTGCCGGCGATGCCGACGAGGTTGCGCACGGTGGAGCTCGACGTGAAGCACACGGCGTCGAAGCCGCCGGTCTTGATCATCTCGCGGGTCTCGGCGGCCGGCGGCGCAGCGCGCACCGTGCGGTACGCGGTGACGTCGTCGATCTCCCAGCCGCGCTCGCGGAGGCCCTCGGCGAGAGTCTCGGTCGCGATGTCGGCGCGCGGCAGCAGGACCCGGTTGACGGGGTCGAAGACCTCGTCGTACGGCGGGAAGTCCTCGAGCAGCCCGGTGGAACTCTGCTCGCCGGACGGGACGAGCTCGGGGTTGATGCCGAACGAGCGGACCTTCTCGGCCGTCGCTTCGCCGACGCAGGCGATCTTGACGCCGGAGAACGCGCGAGCGTCGAGTCCGAACTCCTCGAACTTCTCCCACACCGCGCGCACCGCGTTGGTGGAGGTGAAGACGACCCACTGGTAGCGGCCGTCCACGAGGCCCTTGACCGAGCGCTCCATCTGAGCGGGGCTGCGCGGCGGCTCGACGGCGATGGTCGGCACCTCGATGGGGATGGCGCCGTGCGTCACCAGGCGCTCGCTCATCTCGCCGGCCTGGTCCTTGGTGCGGGGCACGAGGACGGTCCAGCCGTACAGCGCGCGGCTCTCCCACCAGGACATCCGGCTGCGCTGCGAGACGACCTTGCCGACCGTGACGATGAGTGATCCCACGAGCTCGGATCCCGCGTCGTTCAGCGTCGCGAGTGTCGCCTCGACGGTGCGCTGCTGACGCGTCGTACCGCGGACGGTGATGGCGACAGGCGTCTGCGGGGCCAGGCCGTGCTCGACGAGCGCGCTGGCGGTCTCGGCGAGGTGGCCGGACGTCGCGTGCAGGACGAGCGGTCCGGGTGCCGCGGCGAGCGACGCCCAGTCGACGTCGCCCCGGACGTCCGCCTCGGTGTGCTCGGAGCCCAGTGCCATGCCGGCATAGCTCGGCACCGCGGACCCCGCGGGAAGGCCGGGAACGACCTCGAACTGCACCTGGGTCCGCGCCACGGCGGTGACCTCGGCGATGACGGAGTCTGTGGTCAGCGGGTCACCCGAGACGAGCCGCACCACGTCGTGGCCGTTCTTCGCCTCGGCGACCAGCGTCTTGGCCACCTCGGCGGGCTCGCCGAGCGCCGGACGCACGTCCACGCCGTTCTCGCCCGTCTCGGCGTCGGCCGGGACTGCGGTGCCCACCAGGGCGATGACACCCTTGTCGACGTCGGGATCGGTGAAGGCCATCTCGGCGATCGCCAGCGCGTCCCTCGCCCGGACGGTGAGCAGGGCCGGGTCGCCCGGTCCGGAGCCCACGAACAGGATCCGTCCCGGGGTGTTCTTGCGGACTCGGCTCATGATTCGTTCTCCAGTGCAGTCTGTTCCGCGTACTTGTCGCGGAAGCGGATCTCGATCTCGGTGGCGGGACCCCGCTTGGGGATCAACCGCGATGTGGCGATGCGCTCGTACCGTCCCGGACGGGGTGTCACGCGTCGCCCGGGCAGGCCGCCACGTCTGTGTCGGCTCGCGGTCCCGACGACGCTCAGCGCCCTCTGCTCACGCATCGATCGACTCGCCTTTCTCGGTACCGCCCGGTCTCTGGGTCGAGGCGGCGGTGGACGAACTGGAGGGCTCGGTGACGGCGACCAGGTCTCGGGCGCCGAGTTCGAGAAGTTCACGGGCGACACGGCGGCCGATGCCGTCGGCGTCGTCGACGGGCCCCACTGCGGAGGCTCGGATCACGTCGGAGCCGTCCACCGCCGCGGCGCAGCCGCGCAGGGACAGTTCCTCGAAGACTCGGCCGTCCTCGTCGATGGACTCGACGACCTCGGCGATGGCCCCGACCGGAGCGGTGCAGCCGGCCTCGAGCTCGGCGAGCAGGGCCCGCTCCGCCGTCACCGAGGCGCGGGCCGCGGGATCGTCGAGGGTCGCGAGCACGGAGGCCAGATCGTGGTCGTCGGAGCGGCACTCCACTGCGAGTGCCCCCTGAGCGGGAGCCGGCAGGAACTGCACCGGCTCGAGAGCCTCGGTGACGACGTCCAGACGGTCGATCCGCGCCAGTCCGGCACGGGCCACGACGACGGCGTCGAGCTCACCCCTGGTGACCTTGCCGATGCGGGTGTCGAGGTTGCCACGCAGAGGCTGCACGTCCAGGCCGAGGCCGAGTGCGCGCAGCTGGGCGATACGCCGCGGTGCGGACGTGCCGACGGTGGAACCGGCGGGCAGTTCGCCGAGCACCAGTCCGTCGCGCGCCACCAGGGCGTCACGCGCGTCCTCGCGCTGCGGGATCGCGCCGATGGTGAAACGCTCGTCCTCCGCCGTCGGAAGATCCTTGTAGGAGTGCACGGCGACGTCGATGGTCTTGTCCGCCAATGCTTCCCGGAGGGCGGCGGTGAATACGCCCACGCCGATCTCCTGCACCGGTGCGGCCGACTTGTCGCCCGCGGTGGTCACGACGACCAGCTCGGTGCGGACACCGGCGGCCGTGATGGCAGCGCGGACGGTCTCGGCCTGCGTCGTGGCGAGCAGGCTGCCGCGGGTACCGATACGCACCACGCGATCACCCAGCGCAGCGGCGTTCGCGATCATTCCGTACCCCGCTCGTGGGAGAGGGTGAAGTCGTCCGCGAGGGCGGCGGTGGGATTGTCCGTGTCGACGGCGGTGGCGACCTCCATCGGCGACGCGACGGCCTGAACCGTGCTCGGCGAGAGCTCGAAGAGCTCCCGGAGCGCCTCGGCGTAGGAGTCGCCGCCCGGCGTGGTGGCCAGCTGCTTCACGCGCACGGTGGGCGCGTGCAGCAGCTTGTCGACGACGCGGCGCACGGTGCGGGCCACCTCGTCGCGCTGCGGGTCGGCCAGATCGGGCAGTCGTGAGTCGAGCCGCATGAGCTCCGACTCGACGACCTCGGCGGCCCTCTGACGCAGCGCCGTGACGGTCGGGGTGACCTCGGCGAGGCGCTGTCCGGACAGGTAGGAGGCGAGCTCGGCGGCCACGATGTCGCGGGCCGCACGCTCGTCGGACGCCGCGGCGCCGGCCGCGGGATCGTGCTGAAGCGACTCCATGTCCAGGACGGTCACGCCGGGCAGGCCGGCGACGGCGTGCTCGACGTCGCGAGGCAGGCCCAGATCGCATATCACCAGCGGGCGAGCCTGCGTGTCGCGCTGGGCGAGCGCACGGTGGGCGTCGGCGATGGTCACGACGGCACCCACCGCACCGGTACAGGTGACGAGGATGTCGGCGTCCGCCACCGTCGCGGAGAGCTGGTCGAGTGTGATCGCGCACGACGTCACGCCGCCCGCGGCCGCGGTCTCGGAAAGGTGCTGCGCGCGGCTCTGGGTGCGGTTGGCGACCGCGATGCTGCCGATGCCGGTGCGCGTCAGATGAGCGACGGAGAGACCGCCCATCGCGCCGGCGCCGAGCACGACGGCCTTCTTACCCGCGAGACCACCGAGCACGTCGGAGGCGCGATCGAGCGCGACGGAGACCACGGAGGCTCCCGCCTTGTCGATGCCCGTCTCGGAGTGGACCTTCTTGCCCACGCGCAGCGCCTGCTGCGCCAGCTCGTGGAGCGCGCGGCCCGATGCCTGCTGAGCGTCCGACGCCGCGTAGGCGGCACGGATCTGCCCGAGGATCTGCTGCTCACCGATCACCATCGAGTCGAGTCCGCCGGCGACGGCGAACAGGTGCTCGGCCGCGGCCTCGCTGTAGCGCACGTAGGCGTACTTCGTGAGCTCGGCGAGCTCGAGACCGGAGTGCTCGGACAACAGTGCACCGAGATCGGTCAGAGCGCCGTGGAAGGCGTCGACCACCGCGTACACCTCGACGCGGTTGCACGTCGAGACGATCATGACCTCGGAGACATGCGGCGACATCATGATCTCGTCGGTCAGTTTCGGGCGTTCCGTGTCGCTGACAGCGATACGTTCGAGCACCGAGACGGGAGCGCTTCGATGCGAAATCCCGAGGAGAAGGACACTCACGGTGCTATCACCGATCCGTTTCTACTAGCGGGGGTGACCGTCCGGGGATCACGACAGACCGGGCGGGCGGGACGGATGCGCGGTGCCTTGTGGGCGTTCGCGAACGAGAGGACCTGCAGCTCCACGGCGAGATCGACGCGGCGGAGATCGACGTGCGGGGGGGTCACCGGATCGGTGGACGCGAAACTGAGGATGCAGTCGATGTCGGCCTCGACGAGGGCGTCGACGGCGGACTGGGCGGCAGCGTCCGGCGTGGCTACGACGCCGACGGTGGCGCCGAGCTCGGCGGCGACCTCGACCAGCCGATCGACGTGCAGAACGGTGAGCTGCGAGTAACCGTCGTCGGCGTTGCCGACGGTGATCTCGCGGCCCACGACGGCCGGATCGCTGTCGAACAGGGCGACCATCGTGAAACCGCGACGACTGAACCCGTCGTACCCGACCAGTGCGGTGCCGAGGTTGCCGGTGCCCACCAGCACGACGCGGTGACCGCGATCCAGACCGAGCGCCAGCTCGATGCGCGCCCGCAGGCGAGCGACGTCGTATCCCACTCCGCGAACACCCATCGGGCCGAGGAACGAGAGGTCCTTGCGCAGCGTGGCCGAACCGACCCCGGCGGCCGTCGCGAGGTCCTCGCTCGAGACGATCATCACTCGGGTGTCGGTCAGCGAACTCAGTACCCGGAGATACCCCGCGAATCGGGTGACCGTAGCCTGGGGCACAGCGCGAGAGACCGCACCACCGTCACGAGACACAGCACCACCGTCGCGGCCGGAGTCGGACACGGCGCCGGAGCGCGCGATACCGACGCCGGGCAGGCGGCGTTGTGAGGTCACGTCGAAGGCTCCTCGTCCGACGGCACGCCTGATGACAAGCATGCGGTCTCCACGGTCATCCGAGGATCGGCGGGCCACGCACAGGACCGTGGTACCTGTGACGCAGGGTTCGTCGCCGACCCCTTTCTTCTCTCCACGGTAACCTCTCGTGGAGGGATGAACAAAGTCGCCGACCCGTGTAGTACGATCCCGCGCCCGGCGATCCGACGGCCGCGCGCACCGACGGTGACGAGCGGCCCGGGTCAGTTCTCCAGATCGCGCCGCAGCCGGGGCACGTCGACGTCCCAGTAGCTGTGTTCGCGGCCGTCCAGCAGCACCACCGGCAGCCGGTCCCCGTACTCCGCCCGCAGGTCAGGGTCCTGCGCGGCCACCGCGTCGACGTCGACCGACTCGCAGGCCACGCCGTACTCCGCACACAGGGGAACGAGCACGCGCAGGGCGGCGTCGCACGCCCCGCATCCGGCGCGTGTCAGCAACGTCACGGTGCGTACCGGGCTGGTCATGAGTCGAGTGTCTCACCGCCTCGCGCACGCGGTTAGGGTGGATCGGCAGGACCGGGACGGCCCGCGCCCGTGGGACGACCGGTCGAGGTGGGGAGGTGCACCGTGCCCGATCAGCATGATCCGGACGACGCACATGCTGCTGTCACGCCCGATTCGGAACTCACCGAGTCGCCCGAGGTGATGGACGAGTCGCGGGAACGTCGACTCGTCGACCCGGAGGCGGCCGAGAAGCAGGTCCGTCGACGGATCCGCAATCCCCTCGGCCCCACCGCCGCCCAGATCCGCGCCAAGCTCGCCGGCGAGGCGAGCGCCGATGCCGCCATCGCGCTGCAGGCCGAGAGCGCCGAGGCCGCCGACGACCACGTCAGTACGGTTCCGCGTGATCTCACTGCCGCCGCGTTCTTCGACGTCGACAACACGATGGTGCAGGGCGCGTCGATCATCCACTTCGCCCGCGGGCTCGCGGCCCGCAAGTACTTCACGTCCAAGGACGTCTCCGAGTTCGCCTGGCAGCAGATCAAGTTCCGCGTGTCCGGCAAGGAGAACCTGGGCGACGTCAGCACCGGCCGCGAGAAGGCACTGTCCTTCGTCGAGGGCCGCTCGACCGCGGAGATCGTGCGGCTCGGCGAGGAGATCTTCGACGAGATCATCGCCGACCGCATCTGGGCCGGCACCCGTGCTCTCGCGCAGATGCACCTCGACGCCGGCCAGCAGGTGTGGCTCGTCACCGCCACCCCGGTGGAGCTGGCGTCCATCATCGCCAAACGCCTCGGCCTGACCGGCGCGTTGGGCACCGTCGCCGAGAGCAAGGACGGTGTCTTCACCGGGCGCCTCGTCGGCGACATCCTGCACGGTCGCGGCAAGGCCCACGCCGTGCGGACCCTCGCCGTGCGCGAGGGCCTCGACCTGCGACGCTGCACCGCCTACTCCGACAGCCACAACGACGTGCCGATGCTGTCCCTCGTCGGGACGGCCGTCGCGGTCAATCCCGACGCGGACCTGCGCGAGCTCGCGAAGAACCGCGGGTGGGAGATCCGCGACTTCCGCACCGGCCGCAAGGCCGCCAAGATCGGCGTCCCCACCGCTCTCGCACTCGGTGCCGTCGGCGGCGGCGTCGCCGCGGTGCTCGGCCGACGCAACGTATGAACCGACCGGCCTCCGGCCTACCCGCCACGCGACCGGCCTCCGGCCTACCTGTGAGAGCAGTCGTCATCGGTGCGGGTGTCGGCGGACTCGCCACGGCCGCCCGCCTGGCCCACCGCGGTGTCGAGACCGTCGTGCTCGAGCAGTCGCACGATCTGGGCGGGAAGCTCGGCATCGTCCGGCGGGACGGCTTCTCGTTCGACACCGGGCCGTCACTGGTCACCATGCCGCACGTGTTCGACGATCTCTTCGCGCAGACCGGTGGGCCGTCGGACCTCACGTTCGACCGGCTCCCGGTCGCGTGTCGCTACCGCTTTCCCGACGGCACCGAGCTGGACATGCCCGGTCGCGCGGAGGAGATCCCCGCCGCTCTGGACTCGGCGCTCGGAGCCGGTGTCGGTGCGCAGTGGTCCCGGTTCTCCGAGCGTGCCGAGCAGATCTGGGACGCCACCCACGAGGCGTTCCTCGAATCGCCCATCGGCCCCCGCGAACTGGTGTCGTTGTCGCGACGGGTGGGCGACCTCCGCACCATCAGCCCGTGGTCATCGTTGCGTGATCTGGGTCGGCAGTACCTCACCGATCCGCGACTCGCGATGATGCTCGACCGCTACGCCACCTACACCGGCTCGGATCCGCGGCGCGCCCCGGCGGCCCTCGCCACGGTGCCGCACGTCGAGCAGCGCTGGGGATCGTGGCACGTTCCCGGTGGGCTGCACCGCATCGCCGAGGCCATCGCCGACCGCGCGACATCGCTCGGAGCGGAGATCCGCACGGGTGTCACGGTGACCGGCGTGCGCGTCGAGAACGGACGCACCACCGGCGTCGACACCACACACGGACCCGTCGCGGCCGACATCGTCGTCGCGAACGCCGATGCCGAGCAGGTCTACCGGTCTCTGGTCCCCGCCACGCGGCGCACCGCGCTCGCCCGGCGGCGCCTCGACGCGACCACCGCGAGCCTGTCCGGCTTCGTGATCCTGCTGGCTCTGCGGGGCCGCGACGCCGACACCCCGCACCACCGGGTGCTGTTCCCGGACGACTACGACGCCGAGTTCGACGCCGTCTTCGGCACCCGCACGCGGCCGGCGCACCCCGCCCACGCCCCGACCGTCTACGTCAGCGCCCCCGACGATCCGGCTCTGCGCCCGGACGACGACACCGAGGCCTGGTTCGTCCTGGTGAACGCCGCGCGACACGGCACCGGTTCCTCGGCACTGGTCGACTGGGACGCTCCCGAACTGTCGGAGGGCTACGCCGACCGCATCCTCGACGTCATGGCGGAGCGCGGAGTGGACGTGCGCGAGCGGGTGCTGTGGCGGGAGATCATCTCGCCGGCAGATCTGATGCGCCGCACCATGACTCCGGGCGGGTCCATCTACGGAACGTCGTCCAACGGGGCGACGGCCGCGTTCCTGCGCCCGGCCAATCGCTCGCCGATCCCCGGCCTGTTCCTGGTCGGTGGATCGTCGCACCCCGGCGGCGGACTCCCGCTGGTGACGCTCTCCGCACAGATCGTCGACGAGCTGATCGCCGACGCCCTCTAGCCGAGGAAGACGTTCCGGCGACGGGTCAGCAGCCGGTAGAGCGTCTGCTGGATCGTCTCGCGCACGCGGTCGGTGACCTCGAACAGTTCCATCGGGTCGTCGGCGGCGGACGGCTCGTAAGACGTGGTCTCGATGGGCTCGCCGAACTCGATGTACCACTTCGACGGCAGCGGGACGAGACCCAGCGGACCGAAGTGCGGGAACAGCGGCGTGACCGGGAAGTACGGCATGCCGAGGACGCGTGCGAGCGTCGTCAGGTCACCGATCTTCGGGTAGATCTCCTCGGACCCGACGATCGAGCACGGGATGATGGGCGTCTGGGTGCGCAGCGCGGCGGAGACGAAGCCACCGCGGCCGAAGCGCTGCAGCTTGTAGCGCTCACTGAACGGCTTGCCGATGCCCTTGAACCCTTCCGGGAACACCGCCACGACCTCGCCGCCACGCAGTAGTCGCTCGGCGTCGGGTTGGCAGGCCAGGGTGTGGCCGGCGCGGCGCGCGATGCTGCCGACCAGCGGGGTCTCGAACGCGAGGTCCGCGGCGAGCATGCGCAGCGCGCGGTGCTGCGGGTGGTGATCCCGCATCGCGACCGAGGCCATGAGTCCGTCGATCGGGATGACACCCGCGTGGTTCGAGACCACCAGGGCGCCGCCCTCGGCGGGCACGTTCTCGATCCCGCGCACCTCGACGCGGAACCACTTCTCGAACAGCGGTCGCAACGCCGGAAGCCAGACGGAATCGGCGAAGTGGGGGTCGTAACCGAACTCGTCGACCTCGTAGTCGCCCGACAGGCGCGTCCGCAGGAAGTCCGCTCCCCCGGCGACACGGTCGACGAGAGCACGCCGTACCGACTCGACGGCCGACGGGAACTCGCCGACGTCCGGCGTCGCATGCGGTGCTGCCGTCTCGGGCACGACCAGAGGCGTCGGCACCTCGACACTCGGCATCATCGAGGGCGAGGGCGACGGGGACGCATAGGACGAGGGGTGCCGACCGCGGACGTCCGCCGGGTCGCTGCCGGCGCGGGGCCCACCGTCGGGCGTGGACTGCCGGAGGCGATCGAACGACTTACCGTGCAGCGGAATCACTTTGGCCACGTCGGTCACCTTCCCGCTCCGGCCGGCAACGACACGGGCGACGGGTGCGCCCCGGAGGTCGCACCGCCCAACAGTCCGATGACACGATTCTCGATCGCGTCGACCCATTCACGCCGGATCACCGGCGTCAGCGCGACCCCGCGCACGAAGTCGTCGAACGCCTGCACGGTGGTCCACCGTGGGGTGAATCCGAGGACGTTCTTCATCCGGGTGGTGTCCACCCCGCATCCGAAGTTGAAGTAGTCGAGCTGCTCCGCCGAGAAGTCGCGCATCAGCGATCCCATCACCGCCTTGCCGGTGGTGCGGAACAGGGCCATGGGCACCGGCAGCTCCACGCGGCCGGCTCGGCGGATGGCCTGCGACAGCATGATGATGCCGTCGGCCGCGATGTTGAAGGTGCCCGCGGGGCCGGCCAACGTGGCGCGTTCGAGTGCGGAGAGCGCGTCCTCCTCGTGCAGCAACTGCATGCGCGCATCGCGACCGAGGATCGACGGTGTGACCGGCGAGGTGAGGTAGCGCGAGACGGATCCGTTCAACCGGGGTCCGATCATGGGGGCGTTGCGCAGGATGCTGACGTCGATGTCCGGACGACGACGGCCCAGCCCACGGGCGTAGCCCTCGGTCTCGATGGCGTCGCGGGCGAAGCCGCCCTGCGGACGTGACCGCGCACCCATCTCCTCGGTGAACTGCGCCGGATCCTTCGCACTGCAGCCGTACACCGCCGTCGACGAGCGCAGCACCACGTGCCGCACCGTCGGCGACTTCTGGCAGACGGCGAACAGCTGCATCGCCCCGAGCACGTTGAGGTCCTTCATCACCGTGCGGCCACCGCCGCTGGGCGGCCGGGACAGCAGCGACGCGTGCACGACGGTGTCGACGCCCGCGCTGCGGATGACCTTGCCGATCAACGGGTTACGGATGTCCGCCCGCACGAATTCGGCGCGACCCATCCGCCGGATCATGTCCTTGGTGGGTGCCACGGCATCGACGGCGACGACCCGCTCGATCGACGGGTTCTGCGCCAGTCGCATGGTGAGGTATCCGCCCAGGAATCGGCTCGCTCCCGTGACGAGCACGACGCGTGGAGCGTCGCGCCCGGTGTCGTCAGAGCTCACCAGACCCCCTCGGTTTCTCCCGTGGCCACCGCTCGCGCGGCGCCGCACACGCCATGGTGTCACGAACCCCGCGTGCGCGCTCCGGCACGAGAAGAACCGGCACGCGACACCCGCGGGACCGGATACGACAACGCCCGCGAGGACGGTCGAAACTCGATCCTCACGGGCGGAAGTCGTCGCGATCCCTAGCGGATCACTTACCCAATTTCCTGCGCTGAACGCGGGTGCGGCGAAGCAGCTTGCGGTGCTTCTTCTTCGACATGCGCTTGCGACGCTTCTTGATCACTGAACCCATGCGGGTGTCCTCGCGTTCTTTCGTCTCTGTACAGCTGCACTGCTGATACCGCTGCTGGTGCTGTTCGGTCGTCGGCGGACACGGCAGTGACGGGACTGCGCGCTCACGCGACTCAGCCCCATCATACCCAGCTCACACGACCACCCTCGACCGGCCTCCGCAGCAGCGGCGCACACCCGAACCGTCCGATTCCGGTGAACCGTGCCGATGCCCTTCCCCGGGCATGCACCGTTCCACGTGGAACAGACGGGACGAGGCGTGCGTCAGCCTGCGTCGAAGTAGGACGTCTCCAGGTAGTCGTGCACCGCCTTCGCATGCACTCGGAACGAACGGCCCACACGAACGGCGGGCAGTTCGCCACCGTGCACCAGGCGGTACACGGTCATCTTGGACACCCTCATCAGTGAGGCAACTTCTGCCACCGTGAGGAACTGGGTTCCGGCCACAGCCGGTTGGCCGTCGTGGGACGAGCTCTTGCTCGACCCGGACGGCTTGTTGACGGATTCCATAAATCCACATACCTCCGGCACGCCCGCGCTGCCGGCTTCCCCTCCGGCAGAACAGACACGCACGTGCTGCAGCGAGCTTAGCGGGACTCGAGTGACAAAAGCGACGGGTGGGGGGACCAATATTTATTCGACCGGTGAACCGAGAGCCGTTCCCCGCGCCTTGGCGGCGTCGATCGCGTCGAGAAGCGCAGCTCGGAAGCCCTTTCGCTCCAACTGGGCGATGGCCGCGGCCGTGGTGCCGCCGGGAGACGTCACACCGGCGCGGAGCTCCTGCGGTGACTCGTCCGAGCGATCGAGCATCGCCGCGGAGCCCACCATCGTCTGGACGACCAGTGTCGTGGCGGTGTCTCGAGGCAGTCCTAGACCCACGGCGGCGTCGATCATGGCCTCGGCCATGAGGAAGAAGTAGGCGGGTCCGGATCCGGAGACGGCGGTGACCGCGTCGATCTTGTCCTCGGACACGACGGCCGTCTTCCCGACGGTGCCGAGGAGCTTGCGCACCGTCTCGATGTGCTCCGAGCGGGCATGGCGGCCGGGGGCCAGCACGCTCATCGCCTCGCCCACCAACATCGGGGTGTTGGGCATGACACGGACGATCGGGATGCCCGCGGGCAGCTTCGGCTCGTAGCGCGACGCGGTGACGCCGGCGGCCATCGTGACGATGATCTGCTCGCGCTCCCCGTTGAGCTCGGCCTTGGACATCTGGGTGATCACCGAGTCCACGTCGTCGGGCTTCACCGCGACGACGATGACGTCGGCGCCCTCGATCGCGTCGATCACGCTGGTGGTCCGAATGCCGAACTGGGTGGCCACCGCGTCCGCGCGTGCCGGGTACTTCTCCGCCAGCACCACGTTGCCGGTGGGCAACCCGCCCTCGATCAGTCCTGCGATCAACGCCTCACCGATCCGGCCGCCGCCGATCACCGCAATTCTCGTCATGCGCTCAGCGTGCCATGCCGCGGGTGGCGATCGGCAGGGTGTCGCGGTCCCTCGGTCGGGCTCAGGTCGCGAGCGGCACCATGGCCAGCTGTCGGCTCTGCACCACCACGGCACCGGTGGAGTCGACGATGGTGTGGTCCTCCTCGAACCAGGAACCGCCGAGCACGGTGCTCGACGACTTCACGCGCAGCCAGCCGGGTGCCGGGGTGTGACGCAGGTACGTCGTGAGCTGGACCGTCGGAGCCCAGCCGAAGAGGCCGCGATTCATCGTCACGGGCGGGCAGATGTCGCCGGCCATGATGGCGAACAGCGCCGCGGTGACGGGATCGTTCTCGTCGTCGGGCCGCGGCCGGACCCACATGCGGATCTCCGCCGACCCCTGCGCGCCGGTCAGGAAGTGCGCGGCGGTGGGATCGAGACGCATGTCGCAGCCCGTGGCGACGTGGACGACGTCCGCCATCGGGTGACCGGGCGCCACTCGAGCAGCCGAGTCCGGCGGCTCGACGGCCATGTCGAGGACCGACGCCAGGGACGACTCGTGCTCCTGGTGGACGGGCGCTCCGCTGTCCGGCGTGCCGAGCGTGACCACGCTCCGCACCGCGGGACGACCGTTCTGCAGCAACACCGCGTCGACGTGCACCACGCGCCGACCACGCTTGAGCACCGTCGTCTCGACCGTCACCGGGCCGGGGTCGGGCGCCGCGAGGTAGCTGGCGCTGACTGCGAGCGGAGTGAGCTCGATCGGGTCGTCGTCCAGAGCGAGACGCTGAGTGGCGGCCGCGGCACAGACACTCATCATGGCGCCGCCGTGCACCTTGGGGCCGATGGTCCACGTCGGGTCGATGCTGCCCTCGAACAGATCCGTGTCGGTGCGATCGAGTGTGGTGAGGGTGCGGAACGGGGCGTCGGTCACTGGTCGCTCGAATCTGTCGTCGGGTGGGGCCGGTCGGGAAGGCCGGAGGTCGGCCGGGTGAAGTGGTCGGGAAGGCCGGAGGCCGGCCGGGTGAGTCGGTCGGGAAGGCCGGTCGGGGCGAAGTGCTGCTGGGCGAGATCGTGGTGCGCGAGGCGGCGCAGGGCGGTGACCACCGGTTCGTAGAGCACCGTCCCGAGGACGGCGAAGCGCACGGCGTCGCGTGGCTCGGTGTGGTCGAGCACCCGCGCCCACTCCCCCTCCGCGATCACGCGCACGGCACGGGCGTACGCGACGACGTCGTCGTCGGAGAGGGGGACGCCCGCAGCGTCGGCGGCGGCGAGGGAGTGGTCGAGCTGACGAGCTGCCGAACTGTCGGTCGGGAGATCGGCGGCGGCGTGGCCGAGCCGTTCCAGGATCCGCGAGGTACGCGGCGCCGGACCCGGGTCGACTCCGTCCTGCCCCGCGTCGTCGAGGTAGGGCGGGAGCGCACCGAGTGCCCGGCTCATCGCGGGATGGACGTCGCCGGTCGCCTCGTCGAGGGCCGCGAGCACCGTCCTGATCCGTCCGAGAGGAAGGGAGGCGCCGGTCAGGGCCTTGATCAACCGGAGGCGGTCGAGGTGCTCGTCGGTGTACTCGGAGACCGTCGCCGCGCCGACCCCGGGCATGAGGAGCCCTTCGCGGAGGTAGAACTTGATCGTGGGTCGCGGGACCCCGGACCGTTCGACCAGCTCGGACATGCGCACCGGTCGAACTCTAGACCACAGTGGATAGTGCGACTATCCCAGGTGCGAACTTCCGAGGGTGCGGGCTTCAGAGGTGCGGACTTCAGAGGTGAGGGACGTCAGAGGTGCTGCCGGGCGAACGCCAACGATCGTTCGAGTGCGGCCGACCGCTCGGTGGCGGTCCGCGCGTTCTGGGTGTTGATCTCGAGCACGGCCTGACCGTCGAAGCCTCGCGCGACCAGCGCCTGGCAGACCTCCGCGACCGGCTGCGTGCCGTCGCCGGGCACGAGGTGTTCGTCGACGGAGGCGCCGCGGCCGTCCGCGAGATGCAGATGCTTGAGCCCGGCGCCCATGCGCTCGGACAGCGCCACGGCATCGAGCCCGGACGTCGCGGTGTGCGAGAAGTCCAGCGTGTAGTGCTGGTGGCCCACGTCGGTCGGGTCGTAGGACGGCGCGAACGCGGTGAACCCGATGCCCGGCTTCCCGCCGCGCTTCTCGAGCCGTTTCACCGAGCCGGTGCCTGCACCGAAGAGCCGGTCCGCGCGCATCGGGAACATGTTCTCGACGGCGACGACCATGCCCTCGTTGTCGGACTCGAGCTCGGCGACCTGGTCGGGAAAACCGTCGGCGTAGATGCGTTGCCACCGGAACGGCGGGTGCACCACCACGGTGGACGCGCCGAGCGCCTCGGCAGCGTGGACCGAGCGCACCAGCTTCGAGACCGGATCCGAACCCCACACCCGCTGGGTGATCAGCAGGCACGGTGCGTGCAGCGCCAGAACCGGAACGCCGTACGCGCGGCTGAGCTGCTTGATCGCACCGACGTCCTGGCTGATCGGCTCGGCCCACACCATGAGCTCGATCCCGTCGAAGCCGAGCTCTGCGGCGAAGCGGAACGCGGACTCGGTGTTCTGCGGATAGACCGAGGCCGTGGACAACCCCACCGGAACGTGCCGGCGACCGGGCGTCGTCACGTGGTGCTGAGCATGAAGGCCAGCGGGCCCAGAGTGACGAATCCGCCCACGACCACCGCCAGCAGGATCGACACGATGTCGTCGGTGCGGCGCAGCACACGCACCACGGCCACGAGTCCGACGATAACGAAGAACGCGAGGACCAGGGCGACCCAGGGCAGCATCTCCCACAGTCGCTCGAACCCCTTGAACAGGAGCGCGCCGAGCACGATAGCCACGATGCCCTGGCCGATCAGCGACAACCACTGCTTGACCGGGCTGCGGGACTTCGACGGCGCCACCGGTGCGTCCTCGACGGGTTCCGCATCGGTGGGGGTCGCGAGATCGGCGTCGTCGGCCGTGTCGGTGGCGATCGTGTCCGGGGTCTCGGAATCCTCGGTCACTGCCGGGACGATCGTGGTCACCGCGTCGTTCTCGGCCGTGACCTCGTCGGCGTCGACCTCCGGCTCGGCCGGCGTCGACCGCTGCTGCTCAGGAGTGCCGGGTCGATCGGAGGCGGGACGCTCCTGCGCCGGCCGCTCGGGTGCGAGCGCGCGCTCCTCGGTGGAGGAACGCAGGCGGTCGACCGCCACGGACGGAGCGCCGGAGAACAGCGCGGGTTCGGGCCGAGCGGATCGGGCGGCACCGAACGCGGGGGTCGGGCGGGCCTGCTGCTCACGGCGGCGGTCGTCGATCCGGGGCGTGGTCCGTGTGGGCTCGGGTGCCGGGGCGGGCCGCTCGGGCTCGGCGTCGCGGGTCGACTCGTCGGCCTCGGCCTGCTGCGGCTGGTCCTGTGGCGACTCGGTCTCGGGCGACGCGTCGGTCTCGTCGTCGGGCGCCTCGGCCGGGGTCTCGTCGCGGACGATCGGGATCTCGCCGGTCAGCTCGGCGACGGAGATACCGCCGGCCATGCCGCGTCGACGTCGACCGCCACCGGACTGCGTGTCCACCTTGGCGCCGTTGCGCGCGAGCAGTTCCGCCACCGACACCTGTCCGGTGTCGGCCGCGCCACTTCCGTTGTTGTCGTCACTCATGTCTCTCGAGTCTCCACCACATCGCCGAACGTCTCCGTGTCCAGCTTGCGCAGGATCAATCCCTCACGCAGCGCCCACGGACAGATCTCCAACGAATCGATCGACAGCGCGCGCATGCTCGCCTCGGCGACCAATGCTCCGGCCACCATCTGTCGTGATCGATCCGCGCTCACGCCTTCCAATTCTGCACGGTCCGCCGAGGTCATCCTCGAGATGAACGAGATGACCTGACGCAGGCCGTCGGCCGTCAGGGTCCTGACGACACGGGGGCCGGCAGCCGACGGAGCGGCACCGGTCAATCGAGCCAACGAGCGGAAGGTCTTCGACGTTCCCACCGCCCGGTCGGGCAGCCCCGGCTCGAGCAGCTTCTTCGCCGGTTCGACGAGTTCCGCGTCGAGCCAGTCACGCAGCACGGCGACTCGCCGCTTGCCGGGAGGATCCTCGGCCAGCCAGTCGCGCGTCAGTCGGCCGGCCCCGAGGGGAAGCGACATCGCCACGTCCGGGTTCTCGTCGATCCCGGTGCTGAGCTCGAGGGATCCGCCGCCGATGTCGAGGTCGAGAATGCGCCCGGCACTCCAGCCGTACCACCGACGCACGGCCAGGAACGTCAGTCGCGACTCGTCCTCGCCGGAGAGAACCTGCAGGCTCACGCCGGTCTCGTCACGCACTCGGTTCAGCACGGCGGTCGAGTTGCGGGCGTCGCGGACGGCCGACGTGGCGAACGCCATGAGCTCGCCGCAGCCCGACGATGTGGCGATCGACGAGAAGTCGGCGACCGTCCGCACCAGTCGATCGGAGCCGGACTGGGTGATGTCACCGGCGTCGTCGGTGTTCTCCGCCAGGCGCAGGGCAGCCTTGGTGGAGCTCATCGGTGTCGGGTGACCGCCGCGGTGAGCGTCGACCACGAGCAGATGAACCGTGTTGCTTCCGACGTCGAGCACCCCTAACCGCACAGGGAACACCGTACTGGGTCTAGCGTCGTGGCTTGTGACACGTGCTGAGAAGGCGGGTAGGCCGGAGGCCGGCCGGGCCGCAAAGCAGACGACGAGCGTGGGCGACGAGGCCGGACGGCGGTCGGGCGAGGCCACCGGACGGCCCGCGGACGTGCTGGAACCCGCGGCGACCCACAAACTCGATCCCGCACCCGAGGTGGCGCCGGACTTCCCGCGCGAGTGGGTCGAGTTCGTCGATCCGACCAACCCCGAGCACGTCGTCCGCGCGGATCTGACGTGGTTGCTGTCGAGTTGGACGTGCGTCTTCGGAACCCCCGCGTGCCAGGGAACGGTCCCCGATCGGCCCGACGACGGGTGCTGCTCGCACGGGGCGTTCCTGTCGGACGACGACGACCACGCCAAGCTCGTCGCCTCCGTCGAGATGCTCACGCCGGACGACTGGCAGTTCTTCGACAAGGGGCACGGCAAGAAGGGCTTCGTGGAGGTCGACGACCTCGAGGGCGAGCAGGCGCTACGCACCCGCAAGTACAAGGGTGCGTGCATCTTCCTCAACCGACCGGGCTTCGAGGGCGGCATCGGGTGCGCACTGCACCGGATGGCGCTGCGCACCGGCGTCGAACCCCTCGAGGTGAAGCCCGACGTCTGCTGGCAGCTGCCCATCCGCCGCACCCAGGACTGGGTGACGCGCCCCGACGGTGTCGAGATCCTGCAGACCGTCGTCGGCGAGTACGACCGACGCGGCTGGGGTGAGGGCGGCGCCGACCTCAGTTGGTACTGCACCGCCTCCCCCGACGCACACGTCGGCTCGAAGGCGGTCTGGCAGTCGTACGCGCCAGAGCTGACGGAGCTGCTCGGCAAGGACGTCTACACCGAACTCGCCGCCCTGTGCCGTCGTCGACAAGGCTTGGGGTTGATCGCCGTGCACCCCGCGACCCGCGAGGCTCAGCGCACGTAGTCCCATCGATGCCCCGCGGGTACGTCGAAAGTGCCGTGATCTCGGCGCTCGCCGCAGCACTTTCGACGTACTCGCCGGGGCTTGGTCAAGCTTCATCCACAGGCACCCCGTCATCCCCACGGCACTGGCGAGTTGCTCGATCGACGCGGCGCCTGTCGGTGCAGCTCGTGACGGTCTGCGCCATGGACCCCACACTCGTCGACGCAATGAGAGCCAACGGCGGCTTCCTGCACACGACCGATCTCCTCCGACGCATGTCCCCGAGCCGCGTGCGGTGGCTGGTGCACACTCGTCAGCTGACCCGCGTACGGCACGGGCTGTACGCGGTCGGAACGCTCCCTGTCTCGGCGCGACTCGACGCTCTGAGCATCGAGCTCGGAACGCGGGTCGCCGCATCCATGGACACGGCGGCGGCGATACACGGTTTCGACCTCGACCAGACGCAGCAATTACATGTGGTGGAGCCGGACGATCGGCGCATCGAGAGCAGACCAGGGGTGGTGGTGCACCAGCGACGGGGTGCACCACTGGTGGAGATCGGCACCCGATTGGTCGTGGAGCCGGCCTGGACTGCTGTCGAGGTCGCACGGCAACGTGCCCCTGGTCGCGCGCTCGCCGTTCTCGACGCCGCGGCCCGGGTGGGCTGCGGACCCGGATCGCTGGAACGAGCAGTCGATGCGCAACGGGGGCGGCGGGGCATCGTCGAGGTCCGCCGCCTCGCACCGCTCGTCGACCGAAGATCCGGCTCACCGATGGAGTCGGAGACTCGCCTGGTGCTGCACGACGGCCACCTTCCGGCACCCGAGTTGCAGTGGCCCGTGATGCACGGACTCGGCATCTTCTATCTCGACCTCGCTTGGCCAGCACGACGATTCGCGGTGGAATACGACGGCGACGAATTCCACGGAACACCCGAGAGTGTGCGACGCGACAAGGCCCGTCTTGCGCTGCTCGCTGATGAAGGCTGGCGCGTCCTGCAGATCACGTCGGACGATGTGCGGCGCGAACCTGATGTCCTGGTCGGTCGTGTCCGCCGGCTACTTGCCGCCTGATGTCCGCGAATACGCCGAAAGTGTCGTGATCAACGGATCCGCAGCGACACTTTCGACGTACTCGCCGAAACCGAACGGCCTCACTCCTCGAGCTTGTACCCCAGCCCGCGGACGGTCACGAGGTGCACCGGCTTGGCCGGGTCGGCCTCGATCTTCGAACGCAGACGCTTGACGTGCACGTCGAGAGTCTTGGTGTCGCCCACGTAGTCGGCGCCCCAGACCCGGTCGATCAGCTGCCCGCGGGTAAGGACTCGGCCAGAGTTGCGCAGGAGGTACTCGAGCAGGTCGAACTCCTTGAGCGGCAACGTGATCTGCTGCCCGCCGACCATGACGACGTGGCGCTCCACGTCCATGCGTACCGGTCCGGCCTCGAGGATGCTGTTGTCGTCGATCTCCTCGGTGTCGGATCCACGGCGCAGGACCGCACGGATGCGCGCGATGAGTTCACGGGACGAGTACGGCTTGGTGACGTAGTCGTCGGCACCCAGTTCGAGTCCGACCACCTTGTCGATCTCGCTGTCGCGCGCGGTGACCATGATGACCGGCACACCGGAGCGGCTGCGCAGGTGCTTGCACACGTCGGTGCCGCTCATGCCCGGCAGCATGAGGTCGAGCAGGACGATGTCCGCTCCCACGCGATCGAACTCGGCGAGGGCGGAGGGGCCGTCGCCGACGACGGTCGCGTCGAACCCTTCCTTGCGGAGCAGGAACGCCAGCGGGTCGGCCAACGATTCTTCGTCTTCGACGATGAGCACGCTCGTCATGGGGTGTCCTTCTCGGTCATGACGGCTCGCCGTCGTCTTCGATGTGAGCAGGAATGAGGAGCGTGAAGGTCGAGCCCGTCCCGGGCTTGCTCCACAGCTCGATGCGGCCGTTGTGGTTGGCGGCGACGTGCTTGGCGATGGCCAGTCCCAGACCGGTACCGCCGGTGGCCCGCGACCGCGCCTTGTCGACGCGGAAGAAGCGCTCGAACACGCGCTCCTGGTCCTCCTTGGCGATGCCGATGCCGCGGTCGGTGACCGAGAAGGCCACCATGCTCTGTGGGCCCGTCGCATCGTCGTCACGCAGGGACCGCGTCACCGACACGGGAGACCCCTTCGGGGAGTACGCGATGGCGTTCTCGACGAGGTTGGACAGTGCGGTGACCAGCAGGGTCTGATCACCGAGCACCTCGAGTCCGCTCGGTCGGTCCGTCGTGACGACGATGCCCGTGGCCTCGGCCTTGAGAGCCGAACGCGAGAGCGCGCTCTTGACCACGGTGTCGACGTCGACGACGTCGAGATCGGGGAGCTTCTCGGCACCCTGCAGACGGGACAGCGAGATGAGTTCGCTGACCATGTTGCCCAGGCGCGTGGACTCGTCGAGCATCCGCTCACCGAATCGCTGGACCGACTCGGGATCGTCGCGCGACTGCAGCAGCGCCTCGGCCAGCAGGCTGATGGCGCCGACGGGGGTCTTGAGTTCGTGGCTGACGTTCGCGACGAAGTCCCGCCGCGTGGCCTCCATGCGGACCTGCTCGGAGTCGTCGTCGGCGAACAGGACGACGAACCGGCGATCCTCCTGGGAGAGCAGCTGCGCGTGCCCCTTCACGGCGATGCCGGCGCGCCCGCGGGCGTCGAGAACCGTGAGGTCGACCTCGACGTGGTCACCGGTCTCGAGGACCCTGGTGGCGGCCTTCCAGGCCCGATCGTCGAGCGACCGACCGCGGACGAGACCGAGCTCCTCGGCGCGCGGATTGAACAGCACGACGTCGTGGAACTGGTCGACGACGGCGATACCGCTGTGCGCGGCCAGCACGATGAGGTCGAGGACCTGGGACATCGTCAGCCCGTTGTCGCGGGTCTGACGCAGGACGTGGCGGGAGTTCAGATACGGGATCAGCACTCCACCGACGAGGTACCCACCGAACGCCGCGACGGCGGCGATCAGTACGACGGTCGGAGTGGTCACGGGCCGATCGTACGGTCACACGACCGTGCACCGACGCACGGTGGGCCGGGTTTTCCGGCCGTCACCGCACGTCCGGCGCACGTTCGCACCGCGTTCATCGAGTCGTTACTTCTTGCCCTGGTTCGCCACTGCCGCGGCTCCGGCCGCAGCGGCCTCCGGGTCGAGGTAGGTGCCGCCCGGCACGGTGGGAACGAGCTTGTCGCCCGACTCCGTGAGGTCGTACTGCAGCGGGATGCCGGTGGGGATGTTGAGCCCCGCGATGTCCGCGTCGGAGATGCCGTCGAGGTACTTGACCAGGGCGCGCAGCGAGTTGCCGTGGGCGGCGATCATGACCGTCTTCCCTGCCCGCAGCTCGGGGACGATGACGTCCTCGTAGTACGGAACGAAGCGTTCGACGACGTCCTTCAGGCACTCGGTCAGCGGCACGCTGTCGAGATCGGCGTAGCGCGGATCGGCGTCCTGGCTGTACTCGGAGCCGACCTCGATGGGGGGCGGCGGGGTGTCGTAGCTACGACGCCACAGCATGAACTGCTCGTCGCCGTACTTCTCCTTGGTCGCCGCCTTGTCGAGACCCTGCAGTGCGCCGTAGTGCCGCTCGTTCAGACGCCAGTCGCGGACGACCGGGATCCAGTGCCGATCGGCCGCGTCGAGCGCGAGGTTCGCGGTGCTGATGGCGCGACGCAGAAGCGAGGTGTACAGCACGTCGGGAAGCACACCGGCCTCCTTGAGCAGCTCGCCGGCACGCTTCCCCTCCGCCTCACCCTTGGCGGTCAGGCGCACGTCCTGCCATCCGGTGAACTGGTTGGACGCGTTCCACTCGCTCTCGCCGTGGCGGAGAAGGATCAGGGTTCCGATGCTCATGCCGCCCAGTTTCTCACGATGCCGTCGGCGGGACGACCGGTCGGGCGCGCCGCAGGTCGTGCGGGGTGCGCAGCGGGAACTGCGCTTCCGCCGAGCCGAACCGGCGTGACCGCTAGCCTCTGCTGATGAGAACCCGCTGGACAGTGGCGCTGGCGGCGTGCGCGTGGCTCGCGTGCGCGCCGACCGCCACGGCCGATCCGCTGCCCGTCGACTACAACTTCTTCAGTGGCTTCCCGGCGGAGATCGCGAACCCGGGCGGATCGCTGCCCGGAACCAACGACTTCTCGTGCGCGCCGACGGCGGAGCACCCGAATCCGGTGATCCTGGTGCACGGCACGGGGACCGGGCAGCAGACAGGGTGGGGCGTGTACGCGCCGCTGCTGAAGAACGAGGGGTACTGCGTCTTCGCTCCGACGTACGGTGCGCTGCCGGGTGCGTGGCCGATCAGCGCGATCGGTGGCCTCGGGCCGGTTCCCGAGAAGGGAGCGCAGTTCGCGGCATTCGTCGACGAGGTGCTGTCCGAGACGGGCGCCGAGAAGGTCGACATCGTCGGACACTCGCAGGGCACGGTGCTGCCCAACTACTACGCGCAGGTGCTCGGCGGAGCGGACGACATCGACAGGTACGTCTCGCTGGCCCCGCTGTGGAAGGGGTCGGGCCCGTCGCAGTTCGCGTGGCCCGACGCGTCGTATCGCTACGCGCCGGGCATCACGTACACGAACATCATGACCCGGTACGACGAGGTGGTGGTCCCGTACACGGACGGCTACGTCGAGGCTCCGAACGCGACCAACATCGTCGTACAGGACACGTGCGACGTCGACTTCTCCGAGCATGCCGGCATCGTCGGGTCGCCGAGGGCCGCGGCGTTCGTGCTGAACGCTCTCGACCCCGCGCACCCGCGACCCGTGCCCTGCGAGTTCGTCCCGCCCTTCACCGGCTAGCGCGTACCGTCCCACACCGTGCGGGTGTCGGGCCGCGGGTCGTTCACCACGGCCGACTCCGTCCCGAACATCTTCACCGTGCGCTCGGACCCGTACTGCGCCCAGCCGGGATCGCCGTCGCGCACGAAGTCGACCCAGGCACGGTGCATCTCGTCGGCGACCGCCTGCGGCGGGTTCGGCCCCGTGATGCGAGCGGTCTCGGGCTTGCCCAGCACGTCGAAGACGAACGGGATCTCGAGCGCGTGGCACGCGCCGAGGTTCCCCTCGAACAGCGGCGAGCGCCAGGTGAACTCGTAGACGTGGGCCGGGTGCGCCTCGGCGACGCGCACGGCGGGGATGCGGAAGAACCAGTCGGTCATGACCGCGATCATGAGTTCACCAGGCGAGGCGTCCGGATACCGATCGCGGTACGTGTCCAGCACCGACGGGTCCAGTCGATACCCGGCGAGCACCGTCCGCAGGTAGTCCTCGGTGATGTGCGGAACGATGCCGGCGGGCACGAGGAAGAACGCGTGCTCCTCACTGGTGGTGCCGAGCAGGAGTTCGACGTCGGCGCCCGCACCGTCGGCGATGCGCGAATACGGCAGCGCAGGAACGACATCACCGTCGATGCACGGCTCGAACGCCATCATGTTCAGTGCCACCTCACCCCACGCGCCGCTCGACGCCTCCGCGGCGATGCGATCGGACAGGGTGCGCTGGGCGTCGACGAGGGCGTCGACGGGTACCGAGCCGAGCCCCTCCACCGTCGCCGGAACGCCGAGGGCCGACGCCAGCGCGGCCGAGACGGTGCCCGCGGTCTCCGCCGAGATGACGTGATGGCCGGCGCCGCTCTGCAGGACCGCGCGGTGGAACAGCCCCTCGGCGCGGGGCATCGACAGCAGCGTGCCGACGCTCATGGCACCCGCGGACTCTCCCGCGACGGTCACCCGCGCCGGATCGCCGCCGTACGACGCGATGTGGTCCCGGACCCATTCGAGCGCCGCGACCTGGTCCAGCAGACCACGATTGGCGGGAGCACCCTCGATCTGCGCGAAGCCGTCCACGCCGAGCCGGTAGTTGATCACCACGGCGACGACGCCGTCCCGCGCGAAGGCGGTGCCGTCGTAGGCGGGTACTGCGTTGCTGCCGTTCACGAAGGCGCCGCCGTGGATCCACACGAACACGGGCGCGGAGCCGGCGACGTCCGGCGAGTACACGGCGACGTTCAGGCACTCCTCGCCGGGCACCACGGGCTCGCTGAGAATCTCGCTGGTGGGCGGCCGGTACCCGACCTTCGGGACGGTGGCGCCGTGCTCGAGGGCGTCGCGCGTGCCGGACCACCGCGGCGGCGCGGTCGGCGCCTGGAATCGGTGCGGTCCGAACGGCGCCTCGGCATAGGGAACTCCGAGGAACGAGGCGATGCCGTTGTCGGTGCGACCGCGCACCTGGCCCTGGGGTGTATCGACGGTGATCGTGTCCATCCTCTATTACTACCGTGGGCTCATGAGTACCACCCCGAGTGCCCCCACACCCCTCACATGACGCGAACACCCTCTCCAGCACGCTGGAGAGGGTGTTCGGGTGGTACAGGGAGTGTCAGCCGGCGGCAGGCTCGGCCGCCCGCAGATCCTTGCGCAGGATCTTGCCGGACGCCGACTTCGGCACCGTGTCGATGAACTGCACGCGGCGAACCTTCTTGTGCGGCGACACCTTCTCGGACACGAACGTCATGACGTCGTCCTCGGTGAGCTCGGCGCCCTGCTGCAGCACGACGAACGCCTTCGGTACCTCTTCGCCCTCGTCGTCGAGCACGCCGATGACGGCCGCGTCGGCGATCTGCGGGTGCGTGAGCAGCAGCGACTCGAGCTCGGCGGGCGGCACCTGGTAGCCCTTGTACTTGATCAGCTCCTTGAGCCGGTCCACGATGCTGACGCACCCACGACCGTCGACGACGGCGATGTCGCCGGTGTGCAGATACCCGTCGGCGTCGAGCGTCTCGGCCGTCGCAGCGTCGTTGTTCAGGTATCCGGCCATGACGTTCGGGCCCTTGATCCACAGCTCACCGGGCTCGCTGACCTTGTCCGAGCCGGGCCCCGGGTAGGCCACCTCCTCGCCGGTGGCCGGATCGACGAGCTTGTTCTCCGAGTTGGCGACGGCGGTGCCGCAGCTGCTCAGCGGCATGTCGTCACCGTCGAACGGGATGGCGTGCGAGACGGGGCTCAGCTCGCTCATGCCGTAACCCTGACGCACCTTGGTCTTCAGTCGCTTCGCGACGGCGTTGCCCAGGTTCTCGTCGAGGGCGGCGGCACCGGAGAACACCATTCGCACGCTGGAGATGTCGTACTGGTCCACCATCGGGTGCTTGGCCAGTGCGACGGCGACGGGCGGCGCGATGAAGAGGTAGGTGATCTTCTTCTCGGTGGTGAGGCTCAGGAACTGTTCGAGATCGAAGCGCGGCATCGTGACCAGCGACGCGCGCACCTTGAGGCCGAGGTTGAGCAGCACGGTCATGCCGTAGATGTGGAAGAACGGCAGCACGGCGAGCAGGACGTCGTCCCGGTTCGCGCCCATGCGCGGCTCGATCTGCGACACGTTGGCCACCAGGTTGCGGTGCGTGAGCATGACGCCCTTCGGCCGTCCCGTGGTGCCCGAGGAGTAGGGCAGCACCGCGAGGTGGGTCGACGGGTCGAAGCTGACGTCGGGCGCCTGTGCACCCTCGGTGAGGAGGTCACGCAGCGACTCGTGGCCCTCCGCGCCGTCGAGCACGACGATGCGATCGGCCGACAGGCCGACCTGCTCCGCAGCGGCCTTCGCCTGCGGGAGCAGCGGCGAGACCGTGAAGATCATGGTCGCGGACGAGTCCGTGAGCTGCTTCGCGATGTCCTCGGCGTTGTACAGAGCATTGATCGTCGTGGCGATCGCACCGGCGCGCAGGATGCCGTGGAACACCGACGCGAACGCCGGCACGTTGGGCGAGTGCACCGCGACCACGTCGCCGACCTTCACTCCGCGCGAGGCGAGTGCGCCTGCGACACCGTTGATCTGACCGACGAGAGTGCGGTAGTCGGTGACGGCGCCGCTGGGGCCGTCGATCAGGGCGGGGCGCGCGAGGTCGTCCTCGGTGAGGTCACCGAAGAGGAACTCGTAGACGCTCTGCTCGGGAATCTCGACGTCGGGGTACGGGCTGCGGAAACTCATGGAACTCCTCATCGGCACAGCAGGGACGACAGAAAGGCAACCTTAATGTGTCGGGTGGTCACATAAACATCCTTCGGACATTCCGGGTGACAGCCATCACACGAAGGAGCCTACCTGCACGGTGTCCGAATCAGTCCCGGTCGTCGTCGTCCGCTCGGTCCGCCGGCTGCACCCAGGACGTGGGCCCGTCGTCCGGCCTGCCGTTCACCAGATGCTCGAACGCCTTCAGGTTGTTCAGCGACTCGCCGCGCGAGACGCGCCACGCCCACTCGCGGCGGATGGACTCGGCGAAGCCCAGTTCGAGCAGCACGTTGAAATCGCCGTCGGCCGCCTCGAGCACCTGCCCGAGGATGCGGTCGATCTCGTCTCCCGTGACCGCGTGCGTCGACATCTTGCCGACGAGGTAGATGTCACCGATCTTGTCGATCGTGTAGTGCACTCCGTACAGACGGCGGTTGCGCCGCAACAGGTATCGGTACACGCCCTCGAAGTTCTCGTCGGGCTTGCGGCACACGAAGGCCTCGATGCGCACGCCGTGGTTGCCGACCGTCAGCATCGTCGAGGTCTTGAGCTTCTTCTCACCGGGAAGGTCCACGACGAACTGCGTGTCGGTGGCCCGGGAGTAGTCCAACTCCCGGTCGGCCAACACCGAGTCGATCAGTTCCGTCACCTGGTCGGTCGTCGTCACAGCGCTCTCACCGGTCCTGTCCGTCGTAGTCGCCACAGACCACGGGGTCTGCGAGGCGAGAACTCACCCGTCGGTCTCTCGACACCCGCGGTACGGCCGAATCTCCACGCCGCGCGGGCGTAGGTGTCCAGCAACGCGTCCGAGGTGTGTTCCCACGAGAAGTTCTCCGCATGTCGTGAGGCATTCGACGCCATCACGGTGCGCAGACGGTCGTCGGCGAGCAACGACTGCACCGCGGTGGCCCAGTCGGCCGGATCGTGGCCCTGCACCAGCACGCCGGTCTCCCCGTCCCGCACGGCCACACCGAGGCCCCCGACGTCCGCGGCGACCACCGGGACACCGCACGCCTGGGCCTCGATGGCCACGAGACCGAAGGACTCCGAATAACTGGGCACCGCAACGAGATCCGACGCGCGGTAGACGTCCGCCAGCCTGTCCGGAGGTTGCGGCGGGAGGAACGTCACCCGATCCTCGATGCCCAGCCGGCGACTCAGCTCGATGAGGGAGTCGGGCCGTTCCAGACCGGTGCCCGACGGGCCACCGACCACCAGCACGCGCACGCGCGACGACGGGTCCCGCCGGTGGATCTCGGCGACGGCCGCGACGAGGACGTCCGGCGCCTTGAGAGGTTGGATCCGTCCCACGAACGTCACGAGAGGGTCGTCGGCGTCCAGCCCCAGGGAGCGTCGAGCGGCGGCGCGATCGCCCGGCCGGAACATGCTCAGGTCCGCTCCCGGCGCGACGACGTCGATCTTGTCCTCGGCCGCGTCGTACAGATCGACGAGGGCCCGGGCCTCGTCGAGGGTGTTGGCCGTGAGCCGATCGGCTTCCTCGACGACCTGCTTCTCACCGATGCGGCGGGCCGCCGGTTCCGGCTTGTCCCCCGCCGCCACCGACAGGTTCTTCACCGCGGCGAGCGTGTGCGCGGTGTGCACCAGGGGGACCTTCCACCGGTCGCGGGCGAGCCAGCCGACCTGCCCCGACAACCAGTAGTGCGAGTGGATCATGTCGTAGTGGCCCGGCTCGTGCCGTGCCTCCTCGCGCAGGACGCCCGCGGCGAAGGCGCAGAGCTGGGTGGGCAGGTCGTGCTTGTCGAGACCCTCGAACGGGCCGGCCGCGATGCTGCGCACCAGTACGCCGGGCGCGGCCTCGACCACGGGTTCGTCACGGGAGGACGTGGCCCGGGTGAAGATCTCCACCTCGACTCCGCGCGCCGCCATCTGCACGGCGGTCTGCAGGACGTACACGTTCATGCCGCCCGCGTCCCCCGTGCCGGGCTGCGCCAGCGGAGACGTGTGCAGCGACAACACGGCTACCCGATGCGGGCTGTGACGGCGGACCACACACCCAGTGTGCCCTGTCCGATTGCGCCGCAGGCCCCCGCCTACCCGGCCATCCCCCTACGAGCGTGCCGACACATGCGCGGGAACCCGCCGACATTCACAGCGCCGGGAACACGTACGCCACTGCCCCGCGGGAGTCATGGAAACATGTCGGAGGACCCTGCTAACTTCGCACACATGTTCGAACAGGGGTGGGCGACGCAGGATCCGGAGGCCATGGGCCTACCCGGAACGCTCCTCGACGCACCCGTGAACACCCTCCTGTCCACGATGTCCTACGCCTCGGCCGGACTGTCCTATCTCGAATGGACCCGATACCGGGCCGCAGCGGAACTGCACACTCAACTCGTCGTTCCTCACGAGATGTCCGATCACCGCCGGATGGATGCGACGACTCACTGCGCCGCCCGCATCTCGGCCGTCCTGTCCGTCAGCCAGGGTGCCGGAGAAGGCATCCTGACCCGCGCAATTGCACTCCGAGACCGGCTTCCCCGCGTAGCCGAGTGCCTCCGCGACGGCCTCATCGCCCCCAAACACGTCCACACCATCATCGGCCGAACCGACCTCGTCGACGGCACCACGTACGTGCGGGAAGTCGACACCGAGATCGCCGCGGCCCTACAGCGACGCGGCTCGTGGTCGGACAAACGCATGCGGGACATGATCGACCGCATCGTCTACCGCCACGATCCCGACGCCGTCAGGGAACGACGTGTGCTCGCCGAGAACAACCGCAGCTTCTGGATCGACGCGGGACCCGACGGCATGGCATACCTGGGCGCAACCATGACAGCCGACAATGCCGTCGTCGTCGCTGCCGCGGTGGAGGAGTTGGCCGGACGCGTGTGTCGCAAGGATCCTCGCAGCAAGGGCGCCCGTTCCAGCGACGCCCTGTTCGCCCTCGCCACCCGCACAGCGTACGAGTGCCAGTGCGACGATCCGGACTGCTCCGCGCCCGGGTGGACCGGTGAGGACGGCCTGCTCACGTCATTCATCGTGCACGTCGTCACAGACTCCACCACCATGGCCGGCGACACCGCCGCCGACGGCAATCCAGGTTTCCTCGTCGGCCACGGCGTCATCTCGCCCGACCACGTCGCCGACCTCGCCGATCGTGCCGACGCCGTTATCCGCCCCGTCTCGACCACCAACCCCGCATCACAGCCCACCGATCCGTACCGCCCCTCCAGCGCCCTCGACACGTTCGTGCGCATTCGCGACCAGTACTGCACCTGGCCCGGCTGCAACCGTGGGGTGTGGACCGGCGATCTCGACCACATCGCGGAGCACGACCATGAGAATCCCGACGGCGGCGGCCAGACGACCGACGTCAACCTCGGCGGCAAATGCAGGTTCCACCACAACTTGAAGACGTTCGGCGACTTCGTCGACGATCAGTACACCGAGGACGACACGGGACGCGTCGTCTCCACCGTCACCACGCCCGAGGGCCTCGTCGTCCCGGGGCCGGCGCACAACGGATACGACATCCACCCCGGACTCGCCGACGTCACCTTCGAGACGCCCGATCCTCCACCACCGAGTCCGCCCCGCACTCCCCCCAGCAGACGCCGCACACGTCTGGCGGACAAACATGCCCGCCGGAGGAACGAACGCAACCGCAACCGACGGGCCCGCGAAGTCGCCGACACCGACGACCCCCCACCGTTCTGACATGCATCACGTGTGTGGACTAACCCAGAGAGTCGACGAAACCCGCCAGCTCGGACAGGAAGCGGGCCGGGTCCGCGACGAACGGACCGTGATCGACGCCCTCCCACCACGAGGTCGACGCACCGGGCACGACGGAGGCGGTGTGCCGACCCGCGCCGACGTCCACCACCGTGTCCGCCGTGCCGTGCATCACCAGGGTGGGGACGTCCAGCGCCGCCAGCGTCTCGTCGTGTCCCACGTCGCGCCGGAACACCGCGGACCGCACGCGTGGACGCGTCGCCAGGCTGGCGCCGAACAGTGCCTGAGCTGCGGCGCCGTGTCCTTCGCCGGGTCCGGTGAGGGCGTTGCCGAAACTCGCGAGCGCCCTGATGGCCACGCGCGAGTCCTCGCTCATCGCGCCGGGGATCGCCGCACGCATCGCCGTGCCGACGGCGCCGCCGGGTCGGTCCGGACCGATCGCGGTGATCGCCGCGACGAACACGACACCCGCCACCGCACCGGTGCCGTACACCGACAGGTAGTCGCACAGCACCAGACCGCCGTAGGACCAGCCCAGCAGGACCGCACCCGAGCGGATGCCCTCCTGCTCGAGAACGGCGTGCACGTCCCCGGCCCACAGCGCGGACCGGTCGTAACCGACGTCGGGGGCACCGGACATGCCGTGCCCGCGCAGGTCCACCGCGATGACGCGGTACCGCTCGGACAGGTCGGCGAGGAGGTCGTCGCCCCAGCAGGCTCCGGTCTGGGCCCAGCCGTGCAGCAGCACCAACGGTCGAGCCGAGACGTCTCCCGTGACGCGGTAGACCAGGGATGTTCCGTCGCGCCCGAGCGCCTCTCGTATTGCCATGCCACCAACATATTGGGCGCACGTTGTGGGATGTCAGAAGGGCTCGTGCAGCGGCCTGAGCAGCGTCGACTCGTCGGTAAAGTTCCGTCGTGACCGAAACACACCAGCGCTCCATCTCGCCGAAGACGGGCGAATGGCGTGACCTCAACCGGTACTACTGGCCGTGGGCTCTCATCGCTCCGATGCTTCCGCTCATCTCCGTGGGCATCGTCTTCGGACTGCAGTGGTGGGCACCGGGAGTGTCACAGGTCGCGTGGTGGTCGGGTCCCCTGTTCCTCTACGTCGTGGTCCCCATCGCGGATCGCATCGTCGTCCCGTTCGACGAGAATCCGCCCGAGGATCTGGTCGAGTCTCTCGAGGCCGACTTCTGGTATCGCGGCTGCGTCTACGCCTACATCCCCATGCAGTTCTTCGGCATCGGGCTGTCGTCCCATCTACTGACGGCCGACGACCTCTCGTGGCTCGGGCTCGAGAACGGCCTGTCACTCGCCTCGAAGATCGGCGTGGCGCTGACCATCGGACTCGTCGGCGGCATCGGCATCAACACGGCCCACGAGCTCGGTCACAAGAGGGTCGAGTACGAACAGTGGCTCTCGCGCATCGTGCTCGCGCAGAGCTTCTACGGGCACTTCTACGTCGAACACAATCGCGGGCATCACGTCCGGGTCGCCACTCCGGAGGATCCGGCGAGCTCGCGTCTCGGTGAGACCCTGTGGCAGTTCTACCCCCGCAGCGTTCTCGGCGGATTCCGTTCCGGGTGGGCACTCGAGCGTGATCGTCTGCACCGCACCGGGAAGCGCACCTTCTCCTTCTCGAACGCGAATCTCACCGCCTGGCTCATGAGCCTCGCCCTGTGGGGTGCGCTGGTCGGCGTGTTCGGTGTCGAACTGCTGCCGTTCCTGGTTCTGCAGGCGGTGTACGGGATCTCGCTGCTCGAGGCCGTCAACTACCTCGAGCACTACGGGCTGCTGCGGCGCACCAAGGAGAACGGACGCTACGAGCGCTGCACTCCGGAACACAGCTGGAACAGCGACTACGCCGTCTCCGACATCTTCCTCTACCACCTGCAGCGACACAGCGACCATCACGCCAACCCCACGCGCCGGTACCAGGTGCTGCGGAGCATGCCCGAATCTCCGCAGCTCCCAGCGGGTTACGCGCCCCTGATCCTCGTGTCGTACTTCCCGTTCCTGTGGCGGGCGCTGATGGACAAGCGCGTGGTCGCGCACTACGACGGCGACCTCCGGCGCTCCAACATCCAGCCCGCGAAGCGGAAGAAGTACCTCGCGAAGTACCCCGCGCCGACGCGGTAGCTACTTCTTCCGGCGCCGACTACCGCCGTGCCAGTCCTGCTGCACGCCCGCCTCGTCCTCGCTCACACCGAGAGCCCGCAGCTGGGGTAGCTCCCGCAGACTGCGCTTCAGTTCCGCGAAGCCCGGGAACCGTGCCAGTCCCACGACGTGGTCCCACAACTCGACCGCGTCGTCGTCCGACGGGAGCCGGCTGATGACCGGGCCGAAGAATGCCACGCCCTCGGGCGGCTCGACGTGGATGATCGGTGTTCCGACGTCCTTGCCCGTGAGCGACAGCGCCTCGTCGGTCGACGCCTGGATCTCCTCGTCGAACGACGTGTCGTCCAGTGCCCGGACGTGATGCTCGGGCAGCCCGAGGCCGGCGAGGATCGGTGCGAGGAACTCGGCCGTTCCGCGGTGCGCGTGAGCACCGGCCTCGTCGGGCACCGGTTTTGCATCGAAGATCCGCGCGCCGAGCGCGGCGTACAGCGGGCCCATCGCCTCCCGGCCGTGCTCGGCCCGCACGCTCGCGGCAGCCCGGAGCAGCCGGAGTCCCGCAGTGTGTCCCGCCTCGTACTCCGGCGGGAAGTGCGTCGCGTAGTCGATGTGCGCGTTGAGTTGTCGCAGGGAGATGAAACTCCAGTCGACGGTGTAGTCCCGTTGCGCCTGGACGAGGCGGACCCACCTGCTGGTCATCCAGGCGAACGGGCACACCGGGTCGAAGTAGAACCGGAGATCGGGTGCTGTCATGTCCGCAGTATTCCCCGTGCGATCAGCGCTGAGCGTCGATCTTCCGCATCGTCACCACGGGATCGGCGTAGAGCGAGCCGAGGGACACCGCCGCCGCAGCGTGGTCCTGCACGCGCTTGCCGAAGCTGGTGACCCGCACTCGCCGCGACGTCGCGACCGAACTGGAGGACTCGAACGCGGCCTCGACGCGCTCCATCGCCGCCGGATACGCGGTGAACGCCTGACCGCCCACCTGCACGCTGTCGGGGTTGACGACATCGTGCACCAACGCCAGTGCGCGACCCAGCGCATCGGCGCGGTCATTCAGAAGTCCCTGTGCCACAGTGGAACCCGTGCGCGCCGCCAGGTACACCGCAGCGATGGAACGCTCCGACTCGTCCAGCAGTCCGGCGCGCTGCGCCGCGGCCACGACGGCCCGATCGCTCACGGTCGCCTCGAGGCATCCCGTACGCCCGCAGTCGCACACGGCGTCCGAGCCGGTCGGTAGATGAGCGATCGACCCCGGGCCGCCCGCGGGGGTGTGCACCCGACCGTCGATGGTCAGCGCCAACCCCGTCATCTCCCGCGCATAGAAGTACAGCGACGTACCCGGCCGGCCGCCGACAGACCCACCGGCCTCCGGCCTTCCCGCATCCTCGGGGGCCGACTCCGTCGCGAGCAGCAACTCCGACGCTGCCATCGCCTCGACGTGGGGCGCCACGGCCACCACGGCACCGAGCCGCTCGCCCAGGACCGCGCCCACCGGGGCGTCGGACCAGGCGAGGCGAGGGTGATCGACGGTGCCCTTCTGCACGTTCACGCGGCCACCGATGGCGACACCCACGAACAGGATGCGGCGCCGGTGCCACCGTGCGGCGAAGGACGCGGCACTCTCCGCGATGGAGCGCAGTGCGCCGGCGTGCGGGCCGGAGGGTGTGGCGATCTCGACGCCGCCGAGCACGGTGCCGCGCAGGTCGACGGCGACGACGCGCGTGGTGGTCGCGCCGATGTGCACCCCGAGGGTGCACTGCCCCTCGTGGTCCACCTCCACCGGAACGCGGGGACGCCCGACGGCGCCGGACGTGGACAGATCGGCACGCTCACGCAGCAGCCCTGCGGCGATGAGCGCACTGACGTGGCGGTTGACGGTGGCGGTGCTGATGCCGGTGGCCGAGACGATGACGTCGCGCGACACGGGGCCGCGCTGCACCACGGCGCGCAGGACGACGGCGGCCGGAGTGTCGCTGACGCGCAGTTCGGGCGCGACGACGCGCGCCGGCCTCGGCCGGTGGGGACGTCCGTACGGGGACCGCGTGGCGGAACCCGGCGGACGAGGAGCAGAACTCTGGGCGAGAACGGTGGGGGCAGACATGGGAATCCCTCGAGAGCGAGACGGATGGGCCGGGAGCCTGGGAACGAGGCCGGTCACACCCGATCGTCAGACCTCACATGGAGGTCGTCCGTCGACGCGCGATCAGACTCGTGAGAGACCGCGTCGACAACAGAGTTCGCGAGCGAGAGGCAGACGGGAACCGAGCGCGGCGGTCACATACGTGACCCGCGGTGCGGACTTCCTCGCTGGTGCCATGACCGAAAAGTAGCACCGATGTCGCCGCGCTGCAGAATCGCCTCTTTCGCTCGAGGTGATTCGAAGGGTGGACAACCTGCGACTTCGGCATCACAGTGAGCCCATGAAGACCGTGAAACTGGGCGCCAACATCGGCGCACGCATCGACGACGTGCGGATCGGCGGCGATCTCCCGGACGAGATCGTGCACGAGATCAACGAGGCGCTGCTCGAGCACGAGGTCGTGTTCTTCCGCGGCCAGCATCACGTGGACGAGAAGGTGCAGTACGCGTTCGCCGAGCGGCTCGGGATCCCCACCACCCCGCACCCCACGGTCCGGTCGCGCGGAACCCGCACTCTCGCCATCGATTCCACGTACGACAAGGCGGACAGCTGGCACACGGACGTGACGTTCGTCGACCGCGTGCCGAAGGCGTCGATCCTGCGGGCCGTGCACCTGCCCCCGTACGGCGGCACCACCACCTGGGCGTCGGCGACCGCCGGCTACGAGCAGCTGCCGCCCGCGATGAAGGCCCTCGCGGAGTCGCTGTGGGCCGTGCACACCAACATCTACGACTACGCGGCGACCGCTGCCGAGAAGTCCGTCACGTCGACGGCCGAGCGCTACCGCGCGGAGTTCCGCAGCGAGTACTTCGAGGTCGAGCATCCCGTGGTGCGCGTGCATCCCGAGACGGGGAAGCGCGCGATCCTGCTGGGCCACTTCGCCAAGTCGTTCCCGGGCCTCTCCTCCAAGGAGTTCCGCGCACTCTTCGAGCTGCTGCAGGACCGGGTGACCCGCCTGGAGAACACCATCCGGTGGTCGTGGGAGCTCGGCGACATCGCCATCTGGGACAACCGGTCGACCCAGCACTACGCCGTCTCCGACTACGACGATCAGTACCGCCGCCTCGAGCGCATCACCCTCGCGGGCGACGTTCCCGTCAGCGTGCAGGGCGAGTACTCGCGCGTCGTCGCCGGCGACGCGTCGGGCTACAGCGCGATCGCGAGCTGACGCGATCTAGCCTGGTTCCCATGACCAGCGTTCCGACGACACCGTCGACCCAGACCGACCGCCCCACCGCCGTCGTCACCGGAGCCAGCTCCGGGATCGGCGCCGCCACCGCGCGGACACTCGCCGCCGGCGGCTATCACGTGGTCGTGGGCGCCCGCCGCGTCGACCGCCTCGAGGCACTGGCCGAGGAGATCGACGGCACCGCCCTCGCCCTCGACGTGACCGACGAGGACTCCGTCGCGGCCTTCACCTCGGTGCTGCCGCGTGTGGACGTCCTGGTGAACAACGCGGGCGGCGCGAAGGGCCTCGCCCCGATCCTCGAGGCGGACCTCGACGACTGGCAGTGGATGTGGGAGACCAACGTCGTCGGCACGCTGCGCATGACCAAGGCGCTGCTACCCAAACTGATCGAGTCCGGCAACGGTCTCGTCGTGACCATCACGTCCATCGCCGCGTTCGAGACGTACGACAACGGCGCCGGATACACCACGGCCAAGCACGCACAGGGCGTGCTGCACCGGACGCTCCGCGGCGAACTGCTGGGCACGCCCGTCCGTCTGACCGAGATCGCTCCGGGCGCGGTGGAGACGGAATTCTCTCTCGTCCGCTTCGACGGGGACGAGGACAAGGCCGCGAAGGTCTACGAGGGCATCGACCCGTTGGTGGCCGCCGACATCGCCGAGGTCATCGGCTTCGTGGCGTCCCGCCCCTCGCACGTGAACCTCGACACCATCGTCGTGCGCCCGCGCGATCAGGCCCCGAACGGCCGTTTCAGCCGTCGGACCTGATTCTCACGCGGCAGTCCGACTCTCACGCGGCAGTCAGGGCGCTCATGCTCTGCCATGTGGGCCAGTCGATCGCCCAGTCGTAGATGTCGCCGTCCGCCGCCGAGAGATCGATGCGCGTGCCGGTGACCTCGACGGGGTCACCGTAGACGGCCATCTGGAAGTACGTCTGCGCGTCCTCGGTGGAGAGGTTGATACAGCCGTTGGTCACGTTGGACGAGCCCTGCACTCCCGTGGTCAGCGGGTTGGCGTGGATGAACTCGCCGTTGTTCGAGATGCGGGTGGCCCACCGTTCCCGCACGTTCTCGTAGTACGGCGGGTTGGACATCAGGAAGTCCTCGTACTTCTCGGTGACGACGTGGATGCCGCTGCGCGTGACGTTGCGGTCCTCGTTGCCCTCGCCGTAACTCACCGGGATGTCCATGACGGTCTGGCCGTCGCGGACCACCTGCATGCGGTGGCTGGTCGCATCGGCGACGACGACCTGGCTCCGACCGATGGTGAAGTTCACCGTGACGTCCGAGTCGCCGTAGGCGCCGCCGCCGTAGTTCACGCCGTAGAGCTTCGCCGACACGTCGACGGTGGTGCCGGGGGCCCAGTAGTTCTGCGGACGCCAGTGCACGCGGGACCCGCCGTCGTCGGGCAGCCAGGCCCACGAGCCGGCCGTCGGCGGGTTCGTGGTCACCGTCAGCGCCTTCTCGACCGCCTTCTTGTCGACGATCGCGTCGTCGAACTTCAGGATGATCGGCGCCGCGACACCGACCTCCTGGCCGTCACCGATGTTGGTGGAGACCGACGTGATCGACTGCGGTGCCACCGTGCCGAGAGTGCCCTCGACCGGCACCGGCTTGCCGTCGCTGCCGACTGCCGTCCCTGCCCACGTGTAGACCGCGTCGTACCCGAGGGGCTCGGTGACGGTGAACGTCGTCTTCGCCGGGTCCAGCGTTCCCGCGACGGCGCGGCCGTCGGCGGTGGTGAGCGACACGGCCTCGAAGGTGCCGTTCGCGACCGAGACGGAGATCGGAGCGGTGGGTGAGACGTCGGTCGCACCGGCCGCCGGTGCGTAGGTCACCGCCGCCACGGGCGCGGCCTCGGTGGTCGGCGCGGCGCTCTCCGAGGACCCGGGTGTGCCGGAGCACCCCGCGACCAGCGCGATCACGAGTGCCAGCACGGCCAGGACGGCTGCGTACGGTGTTCTCCCCTGCATCTTCACGGGGACGACGTTACCTGTGGCAACAGACCGATCAGTCGAGCGTGCAGTTCACCAGGCGGCACTCGGGGATCAGCGTGATTCCGTACTTCTCCTGCACACCCGCGCGCACGTGCGACGCGAGGGCGGTGACGTCCGCTGCACTCGCGCCGCCCCGGTTGGTGACGGCCAGGACGTGGCGGGTGGAGAGGGTGGCCCGTCCGGTGCCGACGCGCTCGCCGTACCCGCGGGAGAACCCGGCGTGCTCGATGAGCCAGGCAGCACTGAGCTTGATGCCCTTCGGGTCCGTGAACTGCGGCGATCCGAGCGCCTCGGGCGGTACGGACGACACGATCGGGTTCAGGAAGAAGGACCCGACACTCCACGAGTCGTGCTCCGCCTCGTCCCACACCATGCCGCGATCGGTCCGCAGAGCGATCACGGCATCGCGCACCTCGCGCGCCGAGACGCTCTCTCCGATGCGCACGCCGAGCCGCTCGGCGAGCGCCGCGTAGCGCACCGGCGCCGACTCGTCGCTGCGTCGGAGCGCGAACGTGACATCCACCACGACGTAGCGATCGGTGTACTTGAAGGCCGACGACCGGTGCGAGCCGAAGCCGCAGCGTGCGTTGTCCCACACCTCGACCTCCCCGCTCTCCCGGTCGAGCACCGTCACCGACTCGAGCCAGTCCGAGGTGGAGGCGCCGTACGCGCCGACGTTCTGCACGGGCGTTCCGCCGGTGCTGCCCGGGATGCCGGAGAGTGCCTCGATGCCGGCGAGCCCGTGATCGAGCGCGGTGCGGACGACCAGATCCCACTCGACTCCGGCGTCCACGTGCATCCTGGTGCCCTCGACCCGGAGCCCGGACGTCGCGACGCGGACGACGGTGCCGTCGAAACCGTCGTCTCCGACCAGCAGGTTCGAGCCGCCGCCGATGACGAGCACCGGAGTTCCGGCCGCGTCGGCGCTGCGTACGGCGTCGACGAGCTCCTGCGAGGTGGTCGCCTCGACGAGACGTCCGACGGGGCCACCGACGTGGATCGTGGTGAGGTCGGCGAAGGACACGGGGCGGTGCGCGGCCGTCACGGAGCCGGGATCGCCGGTCTCCGGAGCCGTCGCGGACTGGAGGGGACTGCTCGTCACGGGGGTGAACGCTACCCGGCGCTGCCCCCGCCTCGTCGTGAGCACCGGGTGTGCACGCCTACCATGGTCACCGAACCAGGTTCCATATTTCGGGAGGATTCACGTGCAGGTCACCAGTGTCGGACACGCGGGATTTCACATCCAGACGTCTGCGGGGTCCATCCTGTGCGATCCGTGGGTCAACCCGGCGTACTTCACGTCGTGGTTCCCGTTCCCCGACAACTCCCAGCTCGACTGGGACGAGCTCGGCAACTGCGACTACCTGTACGTCTCGCATCTGCACAAAGACCACTTCGATCCGAAGCACCTGGCGAAGCACGTCAACAAGGACGCGGTCGTGCTGCTCCCCGACTACCCGGTGCCGGACCTGCGCACGGAGCTGGAGAAGCTCGGTTTCACCACGTTCTTCGAGACGACCGACTCGGTCAAGCACACGGTGTCCGGCCCCAAGGGCGACCTCGACGTCATGATCGTGGCGCTGCGCGCTCCTGCCGACGGACCCATCGGCGACTCGGGTCTGGTGGTGAGCGACGGTGAGACCACCGCGTTCAACATGAACGACGCCCGGCCGGTCGACCTGGACATGATGACCGAAGCCTTCGGCCACATCGACGTCCATATGCTGCAGTACTCCGGCGCCATCTGGTACCCGATGGTCTACGACATGCCGCAGCGCGCCAAGGACGCGTTCGGG
This sequence comes from Rhodococcus sp. NBC_00294, assembly GCF_036163995.1. NCBI lineage: Bacteria > Bacillati > Actinomycetota > Actinomycetes > Mycobacteriales > Nocardiaceae > Rhodococcus > Rhodococcus sp. NBC_00294. Next base: position 1,456,354 of record NZ_CP108043.1, on the reverse strand, counting down.
ACGCAGAAGCGGCAGCGTCAGATGGACCGGTGTCGGCAGTACATCGAGCAGGTCGGCGCCACGTGGGTCATTCCGTCCGCAGGTCCCCCGTGCTTCCTCGACGACGAGCTGCGCTCGCTCAACGACGTCTACGGCGATCCGGCGAACATCTTCCCCGACCAGATGGTGTTCCTCGACCAGATGCGCCGCCACGGCCACGACAAGGGCCTGCTGATGATGCCGGGAACCACGGCGGACTTCTCGGGTTCCGAACTGAACGAGCTGGCGCACCCGCTGCCCACCGACGAGGTGGAGGCCATCTTCACCACCGGCAAGGCCGACTACATCGAGGCGTACGCGCAGCGCCAGGCCGACGTCATCGCGGCCGAGAAGGCATCGTGGGCGACCGCGGCGGGCGAGCCGCTGCTAGGGCCGTTGCGCGCACTGTTCGAGCCGATCATGGCGCAGACCGACCAGATCTCCGACGGCATCGGCTACCCGGTGGAGCTGAATCTGACGGGCAGGCCGGAGGCCGGTCGACCTCCGGTGGCTGCCGACAGGGTCGTGCTCGACTTCCCGAAGCGGATCGTCCGCGAACCGATCCAGGACGAGAAGTTCCGCTACACGTTCGAGATCCCGGCCGAGCTGGTCCGCACGGTGCTGCGGGACGGCGAGTCCGACTGGGTCAACTCGATCTTCCTGTCGACGCGGTTCCGCGCGAAGCGGGTCGGTGGCTACAACGAGTTCCTGTACACGTTCTTCAAGTGCCTCACCGACGAGCGCATCGCTTACGCGGACGGCTGGTTCGCCGAGGCGCACGACGACACGGCGACCATCGTCAAGGACGGCTGGGAGATACAGCGACGGTGCCCGCACCTCAAGGCGGATCTGTCGAAGTTCGGAGTGATCGAGGGGAACACGCTCACGTGCAATCTGCACGGCTGGGACTGGAACCTCGAGACGGGCAAGTGCCTCACGTCGAAGGGCCACCCGCTGCGGTCCGAGCGCGCCGCACAGAGTTAATCTCAGCTCATGCCACGCAGGTTCGATCACACGGTCCCGTCCACGCTCGCCGCGTCCGACGTCCACGCCGCCCTCACCACCGAGCAGTACTGGACCGATCGGCTCGAGGCCGTCGGCGGCCCCAAGGCACAGCTGAACGACGTGACCGTCGCAGGCGACGACGCGGACAGCCGCACGGTGTCGGTGTCGATGACCCAGGCCATCGCGGAGGAGTTCCTGCCCGGCGCCATCACCAGCATCCGCCCGGGCGATCTGATCATCCACCGGACCGAGTCGTGGGGTTCCCTCGACGCGCAGGGTGCCTCGGGCACATTCGAGGCCAAGGTCGAGGGCGCCCCGGCGTCCATCACGGGCACCCTGGCACTGCGCTCGAAGGGCTCCGCCTCGAGCCTGACGGCGACGGGTCAGGCCGAGGTCAAGGTGCCGATCTTCGGCGGCAAGATCGAGCAGGCCGTCATCGAGCAGGTTCTCGCGCTGATCGACGCCGAGCAGGAGTTCACCGACACCTGGGCGCCGGAGCACCTCTGACTCACCGGTAACCTCATCGACCATGGCACGTCGCATGAACTACTCGGCTCGTCTCCCGTTCACCACAGAGCAGGTGTACGGGGCGCTGACGACGCGTGACTACTGGGACGCGGTGATCGAGGAGCTGCGCAAGTACTCGGAGAACGAGCTCACGCGCTTCGAGGTCACGGCAGACGGTGTCGACGTGGTCATGCGGCACATCATTCCGCGCGACACGCTGCCCGACGTCGCGCAGGCGGTGATGAAGAAGGACATGGTCATCACTCGCAACATCCATCACGACGCGTACTCGGAGACCACCGCCGGGAAGTACGACGCGTCGATTCCCGCCGGCCCGGGCAGCCTCACCGGCACGACGTCCCTCTTCGCCACCGAGGCCGGCTCCACGTTGCGCACCACGTCCGAGGCCAAGGTGTACATCCCCTTCATCGGCGGCAAGCTCGAACAGTTGATGCTCGTCAACCTCGTCGATCTGTGGCGGGGCGAGGGCGAGGTCACGCACGACTGGCTCACGAAGAACGCCTGACCGGCGGGTGGGCCGGAGGCCGGTCGGGATGAGCGGAACGAACTGCTGGGCACTGTGATCTCCCGGATCGGTCCGGAGGGTGTGGTCACTCGCGGGACGACCAACATCAACCGGCTGCGGCGCAGTGATCGCCGACTGGTGCACGATCCCGACGTCCGAGCGTTGCTCTGCGGCGCGGCGCGTCCCCTGGTCGTCGACCTGGGCTACGGCGCCAGTCCGGTCACCACTCTGGAGTTGGCCGCGCGACTGCGCACCGTCCGTGCGGACGTCGCCGTCGTCGGGCTGGAGATCGAGCCGTCCCGCGTCGTCCCCGATCGGGACGGTGTCTCCTTCCGCCGCGGCGGCTTCGAACTCGCAGGACTGCGGCCACACCTGGTGCGCGCGTTCAACGTGCTGCGTCAGTATCCCGAGGACGCGGTACCGGGTGCGTGGGCACGCATCACCTCCGCTCTCGCGGACGGCGGCCTCCTCGTCGACGGCACGTGCGACGAACTGGGGCGTCGGGCCACGTGGGTCACCGTGGACGCGTCGGGACCGCGCAGTCTGACCATCGCGTGGGATCCGTTCACGGTGGAGCGGCCGTCGGACATCGCGGAGCGGCTGCCGAAGGTCCTGATCCACCGCAACGTCGCGGGCGAGCGCGTGCACGAGGTGCTGCGGGCGGCCGATCGGGCGTGGGACGTGGCGGCGCCGCTGGCACCGTTCGGACCCCGCGTGCGGTGGCGTGCGGCGCTGACAGCCCTGGCGGCGCAGGGACTTCCGGTCACCGTGCCGCGCCGACGACTGCGGGACAACGTGCTCGCGTTACCGTGGTCGGCCGTCGCTCCCGCCGAGGACACGCAGTAGCGCGTCGGCCTTGAGGTGCATCTCGTCCACCTCGTCCTGCGGGTCGGACAGCGAGACGACGGCGCCGCCCGCTCCCACCGACGCCCGGCCGTCCGCGAGCACCACGGTCCGGATGACGATGGACAGGTCCGCCGCGCCGGTGAGCGAGAACCAGCCCAGCGCACCGGAGTACACGCCGCGCGGCCCGCCCTCGAGGCGGTCGATGATCTCCATCGTGCGGCGCTTCGGGGCGCCGGTCATCGATCCGCCCGGGAACGCCGCGCGCACACAGTCGACGGCCGAGAGCCCCGGGCGCACCCGACCCTCGACCGTCGAGACCAGTTGGTGCACATGGGTGTGGCTCTCCACGTCGAAGAGCACCGGCACGTGCACCGACCCGGGCACGCACACCTGATTCAGGTCGTTGCGGACCAGATCGACGATCATGATGTTCTCGGCGCGGTCCTTCTCGCTCGTCGCCAGGTCGAGGCGCGCGGCCGCGTCCTCCGCCGGCGAGCGCCCGCGAGCCCGAGTTCCCTTGATGGGCTTGGAGTCCACGACGCCCGACGCCGTGATCCGCAGGAAGCGCTCCGGTGACGCGCTGAGTATCGCCAGCCCGGGGAAACGCAGGAACGCCGCGTACGGGGCGGGACTGGCGCGCCGCACCGCGAGGTAGAGGTCGGCGGCGTCGCCGTCGAACGGCACGCTCATCTCGTTGGTCAGACAGATCTCGTAGCTCTCCCCCATCGTGATCTGCTCCAGGCAGTCCGCGATCGCCGCGCGATACGCCCCGTCGTCGTGCCGGGTGTCGATCACCGACGGCAGCGCGCCGAGGGGGGTGTCGGACACGGCCGGGCGACCGCGCTCCGAGCGGGGCATCGCGGTCACGGCCGCAGCGGTCTCGTTCAACCATCCGAGCGCCGCGGTGTCGTCGCCACCGACGAGTGTGAGGGTGAGCAGATAGGTGCACCGATCGCGGTGGTCGAGCGCGATGAGCCTGTCCGCGAACATCATTCGCGCATCGGCCGTCGGCGACGCATGCGCCGCCGCTCCGCCCGTCTCGGCCTTGAGTTCGTAGCCGAGGTGACCGACGTAGCCGAGGGCGAAGTCGAACGGCACCGCGGGCACCCGGTCGACGGCCCGCGCCGCGATCTGTTCCCCGAGGTGGTCGAGGAACGACGTGACCGTCTCCTCGGTCGTGCCGTCGGCGGTCGTCGTCGTCACGCACGAGGTGGCGACGTCGTACGACACGTCCTCCGCCAGTGGGCCGTCACCGGGTCCGAGGTAGGAGAACCGAGCACTTCCGTCGAGCTCGGCGCTCGAGTCGAGCCAGAACGTGGACCGTCCGCGGAGTGGGCGCGCCACCTCCTCGGGGTCCGGCAGAACGTCGAGACGGCGCACGAGCACCCGGTAGCGGGGGTCGCGCACGACCGGGTCACGCGGCGCCACGGTCGGCGCGGAGGTGTGGGTGCTCGGGCGGGCGTCCCGCGCGAGGTCGAGAAAGTTGGCGATCACCTGCAGTCCACGTTCCGTGCCGATCGACTCGGGATGGAACTGCACTCCCCACAGCGGCCGTGACCGATGACGCAGCGCCATCATCACCCCGTCGTCGGTCCACGCCGTCGCCTCGAGCTCGTCGGGCAGGGCCGTGACGGTGAGGGAGTGATACCGCACCACGCGCAGGGGCGACGGCAGGCCGGCGAAGAGATCGGTGCCGTCGTGCCGCACGTCGGACATCCGGCCGTGCATGGGCTCGGGTGCCAGATCGACGACGCCACCACAGCTGTCCGCGATGCCCTGATGCCCCAGACACACCCCGAGAAGCGGCAGACCACCGTCCCGGATCACCCTGCTGCTGACGCCCATGTCGGCCGGGCGACTCGGGCGGCCCGGGCCTGGCGAGACGACGACGGCGTCCACCCGGTCCAGCGGGAGGGAGGACCACGGGACGTCGTTGTGCACGACGATGGGGGCGGTGCCGGACACCTGCTCCAGGTACTGGGCCAGGTTGTGGGTGAACGAGTCGTAGTTGTCGATCAGCAGCGTGCGCATGAGGGGAACATCCTCTCAGCGCAGCGCCGTCTCCACCCGCTCGGCCACCCGGTCACCGCACTCCACAGCCTGCTCGAAGAGATCGTCGACGACCAGTCGTCCGAGCACCAGACCGTCGGCGACCACTTCGTCGAGGGTGAACTGCGAGATGCCGCCCGCCGCGAGATCCAGCACGGTGCGGACCGGCGTGGTCATGCGGAAGGCACCGGAGAGCTCGATATCCGCGCCCGTCAGGCGTCCCCGATGGATCGCGAGGCGCTGGTCGTGCGCTCGCGCCGTCCCGCTGACCCGGACGTGGACGAACTGCGGGTGCAGGCTGCCCATGCCGTGCAACTCGGCCGCACTCTGGTGGGAGATCACCGCGGTGGCGCCCAGCCACACGCACCACTTCGAGTACTCCTCGAGATCGTGGCTCGGCCAGTCCGACAACCGCAGCAGATCGGTCTCGACCCGCGTCCAGGATCCGTCGGCGACGTGCGCCTCGATCTCGGACGGCAGATACCCGGCATCGAGCGCGTGAGCTGCGGTGAAGTACCCGTCCTGTTCGGCGACCACGCCGTCCAGACGTTCCGCCACATCGTCGCCCGCCATGCTCGAAGAGCCTACGTGTTTGTGTCACGCGTCACAGAGAAATGGCGCTGTCGCCGTGCACCCGATCGGCCGGTCCACAGAGGAACCTCAGAGATGTCGTCCACACTGTCTCTCATGACTCACGACACCGCACCCAGACGACGCTCCCGGGTGCCTCTCATCGCCGGAGTGCTGGTCATCGTCGTCATCGCGGCACTCGTCGGCGGCGAGTTCTATGCCCGCAACCGCGTCGAGAACTGCCTCACGACCCAGTTCGAGAGCGAACTCGGCTCACAGATCGACGTCGGCCTCGGCCTGCAGCCCGTCCTGTTCTCCCTCGCGACCGAGAAGTTCTCGTCCGTCGACATCTCGAGCGACGACACGAAGTTCGGGCCCGCACAGGACATGCAGGTCCAGGCGACCGTGAACGACGTCGACCTCACCTCCACGGACACCACGTCCGGTCAGATCGGCAGCAGTTCGGCCGACGTCACGTGGTCGACCGGCGGCATCCTCGCGACCCTGCAGGAGCAGGGCGTCGGCAGCGTCGTGTCCGGTGTGACCAGCGATCCCGCCGCCGGAACGCTGAAGTTCGCCATCGTCGGTGGACTCGCGGAACTCACCGTGAAGCCCGTGGTGCAGGGCGACACGATCGAGGTCCAGACCACGGACGCGTCGATCCTCGGCATCGGCATTCCCACCGACCTCGCGGACAGCGTCGTCTCGGTGCTCACGGACAGCCTGCAGGCGTACCCGCTCGGCATGACGCCGGACGCCCTCGAGGTGACCGACACCGGGATCCACATGACCCTCAGCGGCGGCCAGTACACGATCCCCGCCGCGCAGGGCGGTCAGCAGCAGGTCACCTGCTAGTCGGCGAAGCCGTCCAACACGCTGCGGGTCCCGGACAGGCCCAGTCGGGTGGCGCCGGCCTCGATCATCGCTCGGGCGGTGTCCGCATCGCGGATGCCGCCCGACGCCTTGACACCCAGGCGGCCACCGACGGTGCGGGCCATCAGACTCACTGCCTCCGTCGACGCTCCACCCGCGGGATGGAACCCCGTGGACGTCTTGACGTAGTTCGCGCCGGCCCGCTCCGCCGCCCGGCAGCACTCGATCACCGCGCGCTCCCCGTCCGCCGACGCGAGCAGCGCCGCCGACTCGATGATCACCTTCAGGACGGCGTTCTCGCCCATCGCCTCCCGGACGGTGATGATGTCCGCCAGGACGGCGTTGAAGTCACCCTCCACCGCGGCGCCGACGTCGATCACCATGTCGACCTCGCGCGCCCCGTGCTGCACCGCCAGACGCGCCTCCGAACCCTTGATCAACGAGTGGTGCTTTCCGGACGGGAACCCCGCCACCGCGGCGACCACCAGGTCACCCGTGTCACGAACCGGGAGCATCGACGGCGACACGCAGACCGCGAGGACGCCCAGATCCTTCGCCTCCGCGACGAGCGCCCGGACGTCGGCGACCGTCGCCTCGGGCTTGAGCAGAGTGTGATCGACCATGCGGGCGACGTCGGTGCGCGTGAGGGTTGTCATGCGCTCCACCTTTCCAGACGGAGGCCGGTCGGGATCGGTCAGGAAGGGACGGGTGTCAGTGAGACAATGGCGCCCATGCCGCCCGAATCTCCACGCTCCGACTCTCGCCGCTACGTCCTCACCCTGGGCTGCCCCGACCGCACGGGCATCGTCGCGCGCATCTCGACCTTCCTGGCCGATCTCGGGGGCTCGATCGTCGAGGCCGCCTATCACGCCGACGCGGACAGTGGCTGGTTCTTCACCCGTCAGGCCGTCGCGGCCTCGTCGATCGACATCGGAGTCGACGAGCTGCGCGCACGGTTCGCGGCGGTCGCCGCGGAGATCGGCCCGGAATCCGAGTGGTCGCTGCACGATTCCGGAGAGCGCAAGAAGGTCGTGCTCCTGGTGAGCAAGGAGGGACACTGCCTCCACGATCTGCTCGGGCGCGCCGCCGGCGGAGAACTGCCGGCGACCATCGAAGCGGTCATCGGCAACCACCCCGATCTCGAATCCGTCACGCGCGCACACGGTGTGCAGTTCCACCATGTTCCGTTCCCCGAGGACCCCAGCGAGCGCGGGCCCTCCTTCGACGCGCTCCGCGACCTCGTCGACGGCTACTCCCCCGACGCGGTGGTGCTGGCGCGCTTCATGCAGGTGCTGCCGGAGTCGTTGTGCGAGCACTGGTCCGGGCGCGCGATCAACATCCACCACAGCTTCCTGCCGTCGTTCGTCGGCGCCCGGCCGTATCACCAGGCGTTCGCACGAGGGGTCAAGCTCATCGGCGCGACGTGCCACTTCGTCACCGCCGAGCTCGATGCCGGACCCATCATCGAGCAGGACGTCATCCGCATCGACCATGCGGACGCGGTCGCCGACATGGTCCGTCAGGGCCGGGACATCGAGAAGATGGTGCTCGCGCGCGGACTGCGCTGGCACCTCGAGGACCGTGTGCTGGTGCACGGCCGCAAGACCGTGGTGTTCGACTAGACGGCTGGTCGTATCAGGCAGCTGGGGTTCGACCCACCACGACGGTCTCGTTGTAGACGAACAGCTTTCCCACCGGACGCGGGAACGGGAACGAGGCGGACGTCGTGCGCTCGATGCCGGCGGCAGCGCAGAGGGCGAGCAGGTCGGCGGCGTCCAACCAGCTCGTGTGCGTCGGGTCGCTGGCGAACCCGACTTCCTGTGGGCACACGATCATGACGACGGAGTCCGGCTGCAGACACGGCAGGTACTCCGTCAGCACCTCACCCTCCGCGCCCGGCGGCAGGTGCTCGAGCAGGTGGGCCATGAGCATGCCGTCGAAGCCCGTGTCGCCGAGGGCGTGGAACTCCTCGGGTGTGTACGCGGTCATGCCCTGCGAGCGGCAGAACTCGACGGACGCGACGTTGTGATCGACACCGACGCTACCCGCGGGAAGGTTGCGCAGATTCCGGCCGATCCCGCAGCCGACGTCGAGAACGCGCCGCCCAGCGAGATGGCGTCGGATGTTCCACTGGTACGGAGCCTGCACGCGCAGAACGCGTTTCCACCGCGCACCCTGCAGCTCGCGCAGCCGCTCGGTGTAGGCGTCCCCTCTGGTGTCGTCGCTCATGCCGGCAGCTCCGCCAGCCGGACCAGCTCGGCGTCGAACTCCGCGATCGATTCCACCGAGCTCATGTGTCCGACACCGTCGAGTTCGAGGAACCGGCCTAGCACTCCGGCGCGGGAGAGTCGATCGGCGAGCTTGCGGGCGTGCACCGGCGGCGTCAGGCGGTCGCGAGTACCGACGATCACCGACGTCGGGACGTCGATGTTCTCCAGCGCGTCGTGAATGTCCAACGCGGACAGCGCCGATCCCCACATGCCCCGCGTTCGAGGGGAGCACTCGCGCACGATGCGTTCGCAGAACGCCACCTGCGCCGGAGTGGACTCGGCGCCCATCGTCACGTACTTCAGAGCACGAGCGGAGAACGGACTCGACGGGATGGGCAGTGCCGATCCGAGCACGCTCGACGCCACCCGCGCCGGCACCTGAGCGACACCGGGTGGCAACGGGATGACAGTGGTCTCGCGGACCAGACTGTCGGTGGCCGTGTTGGCCAGCAATATCGCCTTCACGTAGTGGCGCACCTGCGCGGGATACTGTGCCGCCCAACTCATCACGGACATGCCGCCCATGCTGTGTCCGGCGACGACGGCCTTGGTGTCCGAGTCGACCGTCGCGTCGAGCACCGCGGCGAGGTCGTCCCCCAGGACGTCGGCACCGAGTGGCCGGGTCCCCACCTCACTGGCTCCGTGCCCGCGCTGGTCGTACACGACGACGCGGTACCGTCCGGCGAGGTCGTTGATCTGCGGCGCCCAGAAGTCGGCGGAGCAGGTCCATCCGTGACTGAGGACGATCGGGGCGGCGTCCGGGTCGCCGTACTCGCGCACGTGCAGCGCGGCACCGTCCTCGGCGACGACCGTGCGCACCCGTGGGGTGAGCTCCGGACGCGCCAGCAGTACATCGGTGTCCGCCATCCGCGCCGAGGGCGGTGACGCCCGTCGAGTCGCCCGGATCCAGGCTGCACCGGCCACCGCGACCGCGGCCACGGCAGCGGTCACCACTGCACCACGAGTGTTCATCGGTCTCCTGTCCTGCTGCTCGAGCTGGTGCTCGCGCCGTTGCCGTCACTGTCGTCGGTGTCCGCCGTGGCGGCGTCGCCGCTGAACGCTGTGGCGGCGTCGCCGCTGAGCGCCTTCTCCATCGCGTGCACGATCTCGGCGTCCATGGTCTCGGAGAAGAGCGCCTGCACGGCACGGCTTGCCAGCGGACGCAGGGTGGTGATGAGGTCCGCCATGGCCGAGAGCTCGCTGGGGTCGAGCGTGAACGGATCGGCGCCGCCCGGAACGAACCTGTCGACCACCAGACGCACGAACTGCTGGGACACGCTCGTCAGGTCCTGGTGGACGCGCTCGGTGCGGGACAGGATGTCCGGCAGCGCGAGACCCGCGTCGAACAGCACCTTGGCCGCGCGGACCAGGGCGGGGTTCTCGATGCGGTAGCCGTCCCCGTCGCGGGAGAAGACGTCGAGCGCTTCGGCACGCGTCAGATCGTCGTCGCTGATCCGTCCGTCGAACATGGTGTCGATCTCGTCGCGGGTCAGCCGCGCCGGGTGGTCGACGTTGGCGGCGCCGTCGGGATCCTCGGTGCCCAGGACGTCCTCGACGCGGAGTCCGTACTGCGCCGCGGTGAGGAGTTCGCTGATGGTGACGAAGGTGTAGCCACGGTCGAGCATGCGCGAGATCATCTGCAGCCGAGCGAGGTGCGACTCGTCGTACCAGCCCGTCCGACCCACCTTGCGCGGGGGCGGGAGCAGACCGCGGTCCTGATAGACGCGCACGTTGCGGACGCTCACGCCGGCTTCCCTGGCGAGGTCGTCGATCCGGTACTCGGTCAGGCCGACTCGGCGGAGATCCCGGGGATCACGCGAGCGAGCATCGTCGAGTGGGGAGTCCGGCACCCTCAGACCTTAACCCTGCCGCCCTCCCGCACCAGTACCTATTGATTTTCGATAGATCCTGACCGATACTCGATGCATGATCACGGAAAGACGCGTCGTCGCAACACTCAGGGTGTTCCTCGCCGGCCTGTTCGCCCTGCTCGTCCTGTTCCAGGTCATGTCGCTGCCGGGACAGTTCGCGCACATGGCCCGCGAGAACCCGGAATCCGCGTACCTCCGATGGCCCCTCACCGCGCTCACCATCTTCTGGGTGGTGTGCGTGCAGATCGTCGTCATCGCCACCTGGAAGCTGCTCACTCTCGTCCGCCGGGATCGCATCTTCTCCGGTGCCGCGTTCGTGTGGGTCGACGCGATCGTCCGCGCGATCGTGGCCGCCGGTGTGTCGCTCGGTGTCGTGTTCCTCGTCGTCGGGTTCCGCGCGGACGATCCGGGGCCCGTGCTCCTGCTGTTCCTGCTCTGCATGATCGTCGGCGTCGCCGCACTGCTGATGATGGTCATGCGTGCCCTGCTGCGGAAGGCGAGCGACCTGCGCGCCGACCTCGAGGGCGTCATCTGATGCCCATCGTCGTCCGCATCGACGTGGAGCTGGCCAAGCGCAAGATGAGCGTCGGCGAGTTCGCCGAGCGCGTCGGACTGACCCCCGCCAACGTCGCCGTACTCAAGAACGGGCGGGCCCGCGCGGTGCGGTTCAGCACCCTGGAGACCATGTGCCGGGTGCTGGAGTGCCAGCCGGGTGACCTGCTCGAATGGGTGGACGACGAGACATGATGCGGGTGCCCTAACTTATTGGTACGGCCCGGCGAACACGATCGCGCCGGGTGCCCTACACTTCCGTCATGGTCGACCGCATCGGAACTCGTCCACCCACATCCGGAGGCATCACTCCCGTCCGGCTGTTCACGCTGCTCGGCCCCGCGTTCGTCGCCGCCATCGCCTACGTCGACCCGGGCAACGTCGCCGCGAATCTCACCGCGGGCGCGCGCTACGGCTACCTCCTCGTGTGGGTACTCGTGGCCGCCAATGCGATGGCGGTACTGATCCAGTACCTCTCGGCCAAGCTGGGCCTGGTCTCCGGACGATCACTGCCGGAGATGCTCGGCGACCGCATGCGTCCCTGGCCCCGCCGGGCGTTCTGGGTGCAGGCCGAGGCCGTGGCGATCGCGACGGACCTCGCCGAGGTGATCGGCGGCGCCATCGCGCTCAACCTCCTGTTCGGCGTTCCGCTCTTCGTCGGCGGTCTCATCACCGGCGTCGTGTCGATGGTGATCCTGGCCGTCCAGTCACGGCGGGGTCAGCGCACCTTCGAGTTCGTCGTCATCGGCATGCTCGCCATCATCACGATCGGCTTCCTCACCGGCCTGCTGTTCACCGACATCGACGCGGGCGGTGTCGCCGGCGGTCTCGTACCGGGGTTCGACGGCTCCGGATCGGTCCTGCTCGCGGCCAGCATGCTGGGCGCGACGGTCATGCCGCACGCCATCTACCTGCACTCCGCGCTCGCCCGCGACCGCCACGGCGTCGAGAAGGACTCCGGCAAGCTCGACCGCCTGCTGCGCGCGACCAAGTGGGACGTCACGTTCGCGCTCATCATCGCCGGCAGCGTCAACATCGGCATGCTGCTGCTCGCCGCATCGGCGTTCCGCGGCGAGGAGGGCACCGACACCATCGACGGCGCGCACGCGGCCATCGAGAACAATCTCGGGCCCGCGGTCGCCGCGATCTTCGCCGTCGGCCTGCTCGCCTCGGGTCTCGCGTCGACCTCGGTGGGCTGCGCCGCCGGTGCCGAGATCATGAAGGGACTGCTGCAGAAGCGGATCCCGATCCAGGTGCGCCGCGTCGTCACGTTGATTCCCGCGCTGGTGGTCCTGGGTATCGGCGTCGATCCGACGCTGGCGCTGGTGCTGAGTCAGGTGGTGCTGAGCCTGTGCATTCCGTTCGCGCTGATCCCGCTGGTGCGCATGACCTCCAGCAGCGCGGTGATGGGCGCCCGCATCAACTCACGGACCACCGTGGTCCTCGCCGTCGTCACCACCGGCCTGATCGTGGCGCTCAACGCGGCACTGCTCTGGCTCACGGTCACCGGCCAGGGGTAGCTACCAGCGCGGTCCGCGCTGGATGTCGTCGACCTTGGGCCGCACGTCCACGAGGTACACACCGATGGCGACGACGGCGATGATGCCGACGAAGCCCACCACCGGGAAGACGAGCAGGATCAGCAGCGCGACCGCGAGAATGGCCACCCACCCCGGCTTGTTCAGCTTGTCCGCGGCGGTGAAGGCGTCGGGGCGCTGGCGGATGGCGTGGAAGAGCGCGAACGCCACACCCACCAGAGCGATGAGTTGCAGGATGTTCATGATCGCGCTGGTCGCGCTGTACGCCATGGGCATGCGGTCATCCTAAACGACACCGACCCCCGCGCTTCGTCAGCGCGGGGGTCGGAATTGTCGCGATCGACTAGCTGGTCGACTTCTTGGCCGGAGCCTTCTTGGCCGGGGTGGCCTTCTTGGCGGGGGCGGGAGTCGAGGCCTTGGCCGGGGCGGCCTTGGCGGGAGCCGACTTCGTGGCCGGGGTCTTCTTGATGGGCGAGCCCGCGTTGTTGCGCGTCTTGCCCTCGACCGTGCCTGCTGCACCCGAGGCGCGATCCGACGCCTTCTGGCCTGCGGTCTTCGCCTTCTGGCCGAGCTCGTCGATCTTCTCGCTCAGCTCGTCGGCAGCCTCGTCGACATTGTCGACGGCGTCCTCGGCGCCTTCCTTGATCGCGTCGGTGGCCTCGTCGGCACCTTCCTGCACACGATCGGACGCGCGGCCCGCGAGGGCTGCGGCGCGCTCACCGACGGCGCGGGTCTGCGAGGCGACGGTGCCGAGGGTCTGCTCGGTGAGGTCGACAGCGTCGTTGGCGACGGCGTTGGCGCGCTCGAGACCGTCCTCGACCGCCGGGTTCTTGCGGATGCGCTCGACCGTCTCCTCGCCGCGCTCGGCGAGTGCGGTGTAGAGGTCCGACGCCACCTTGAGGTAGGCCTCGGCGACCTTGCGGAGCTCCTCGGGGGTGAAACGCTCGCGGAGATCGGCGATCTCGTCCGGCAGCTCCTGCGGCAGCGCGTTCAGGCGTCCGCGGAGCGTCTCGACGCTCTCGGTGACGTCTTCCTGCAGGTCGGCGAGGCGGGCGCGGGCGGTGTCGACGCGGTCGTTGACGTCGGCCTGCGTGCTCTCGGCGCGGTGGCGGACCTGGGCGACGACGTCGGCCACGGCCTGGACCACGGCGTCACCGGCGCCGACGGCGGCGAACAGCGGGGTCTTGACGGTGTCGAACTTCGGGTCGGTCATGTGTGATCTCCTGATGTCGTTTCGTGGTTGATCTCTGATCGCAGCGTGGGGGTGCCGGTCTCGTTCTCGCGGCGGAACGAGTAGTAGATCTCGAGGAGCACCTGCTTCTGACGCTCCGTGATGGAGTCGTCACCGTGCACCGCGTCGATGATGGGACTGTGCGGCCGTTCCTCGAGCAGACCGGCTTGCACGTACAGGACCTCCGAGGACACACGAAGACCCTTGGCGATCTGACTCAGAACCTCTGCCGACGGCTTGCGCAGGCCCCGCTCGATCTGGCTGAGGTAGGGATTGCTGACGCCGGCGGAGAGTGCGAGTTGCCGCAGGGACACCTGGGCCGACTCTCGCTGTGCCCGAATGAAACTCCCGATGTCCTGTGTCGCCGTGCTGACGACGCGGGCGGCGAGATCTCCGGCTGCCGACACCACTGTGGTGTCGTCGCCTTCCTTCTCCTCGGATGCCATCTCGAACACTCCTGACTCATGTCGAATGCGCCTCGCCAACGACGATAACCAAGGGTGCTAGCAATTGCAAGCACTGTGCTAGCACCCACACCCGAGGGCACGCGGTGGTGGTGTCGACCAGCCACACACCCTGCTCGGCGCTGCGCACCCCGACCAGTCGGCGGAAAGGGGTGGGCACCTCACGCACCCCGTGCACGGCCGCGGCGGCTACCCGAACAACAGGTGCGAGATCGAGTAGATCGCCAGACCCGCGAGCGAGCCGACCACCGTGCCGTTGATGCGGATGAACTGCAGGTCCCGTCCCACCTGCAGCTCGATCTTGCGGCTGGCCTCGTCGGCGTCCCATCGGGCGACGGTGTCGGTGATGACGGTGGTGATCTCGTCGGTGTAGTTCTCGACGATGTAGCGCACGCCGGCCATCAGCCAGCCGTCCGCCTTGCCGCGCATCGCGTCGTCGTCGCGCAGGCGGAGCCCGAACTTCTGCACGTTCTCGCTGATCTTGGCGCGCAGGGTGCTCTTCGGGTCGTCCACCGAGTCGACGATGAGCCGCTTGGCCACCTTCCACGATGCCGCCGCGAGGCCGGTGACCTCGTCGCGGCCCATGATCTCCGACTTGATCGACTCGGCCTTGGCGATGGTGTCGGGGTCGTTCTGCAGGTCGTCGGCGAAGTCGGTGAGGAACTTGTCGGCCGCGAGCCGCAACTCGTGCTGCGGGTTCGACCGGACCTTCCACGTGAACTCCACGAGTTCGCGGTGGATGCGTTCTCCGAGAAGCACATCGACGAACTTCGGCGACCAGGACGGAGAGTCCCTCGACACGATCCGGTCGATGGTCGGCAGGCTGTTCTGGGCCCATTCGTGTGCGCGCTCGGCGAGCAGGTCGATCAGTGGCTTCTGCCGGTTGTCCTCGAGCAGCGAGCCCAGGACGCGTCCGATCGGCGGCCCCCACTGCGGATCACCGAGGCGCTTGACGATGGTGTTGTCGATGACCTGCTGGATGTCCTCGTCGTCGAGCACGTCGAGGAAGCCGCGCAGCACGGTCGCCGTCTCCTCCGCGACACGGTCGGCGTGGGCCGGGTCGGCGAGCCAGGTGCCGAGGCGCAGCGGGATGCGCGCGGACTCGACCTTCTGCGACACGACGTCGACGGCGAGGAAGTTCTGCCCGACGAACGATCCGAGGCTGGTGCCGAGCTGGTCCTTCTTCCGCTTGATGATCGCGGTGTGCGGGATCTTCAGACCCATGGGGTGCTTGAAGAGAGCGGTGACGGCGAACCAGTCGGCGAGCGCGCCGACCATGCCCGCCTCCGACGCCGCCCGGACGAAACCGACCCAGCCGCCGGCGCCGCGGGACTCCTGCCACCGGCAGAAGAGATAGACGATGGAGGCGAACACCAGGAAGCCGGTGGCGACGATCTTCATCTTGCGGAGGTCGCGTCGTTTGACGTCCTCGTCGAATGTCATGAGCTGCACCGACTCCATTGTGCAGGGTCGGCGTGCGACTCGTGCCCCGACCGGCGACGACGTCTCGCCCGGACGCGGGTCCGACGGCGCCGGGCACTACTGTTGGAGTGGGCGACGTGACATGCGCCGCCGCACACGAGTGCGCCAGAAGCGCAGTCGGACATCGGGACGGAGTACACGCGCGTGGCGAGCAGATCGGCAGCGAGGAAGAGCGACGGGGACACCGCCGACCAGGACGCCGACGAGACCGGGGCCCGGAAGGCCGGGCGAACCCGTTCCGCCAAGGCCGAGACGGTGAAGCCGGATTCCGACGACACCGCGACCGACGCCCGCACGGACAAGCCGGACGGCCGCAAGAGACGCTGGCGCGAGCACAAGATCGCCCGTCGCGAGGAACTGGTGGACGGCACTCTCGCCGCCATCCGGCTGCGCGGCCGCAACATCGGCATGGACGAGATCGCCACCGAGATCGGTATCTCGAAGACCGTCCTGTACCGCTACTTCCACGACAAGAACGATCTGACCAACGCGACGCTCGAGCGATATGTGGAGACGACTCTCGCACCGCGGATCTATGACGCGATCAGCGTCGAGCTCGACGAGTACAACCTCACCCGCCAGGTGGTCGCCGCGTACGTGGAGACCGTCGCGGACGACCCCGAGGTCTACCTGTACGCGATGTCGAACAGCTCGGGGCCGAACCGCGACGTGGTCGCCGAGTCGGAGCGCATGATCGCCGAACTGCTGGCGACGGTGCTCGGTGAGCGCCTGCGCCGGATGGAGATGGACTCGGGCGGCTCGCTGCCCTGGTCGTACGGGATCGTGGGCGGCGTCCAGTTGGCCACGCACTGGTGGATCTCGAACCGGTCGATGTCGGCAGCGGACCTCATCGACTACCTCACCATGATGGTGTGGGGCGGCATCCACGGTGTCGCGGAAGCGGGCGGTTCGCCCTCACGCTTCAACGCGGTCGACCACCCACTCGTCGACGAATAGAGGCGCCTAGCGGTCGTGCTCGTCGTCGAGCGGGACGTCGCGACCCTGCTCGAGCAGGTCCGCGTCGGAGGCGTCGTACGTCACGGCGACCGTGGGCGTGACCGCGTCGGTGTCGTCGTCCCGCACCGTGTCCCGCTCCTGCTCGAGAGCGTCCTCGACGGGAAGTTCCGGGCTCGTGAAATCGGGCATCTGTCGTTCCCTCCCTCGGTGAGTCTGCGTGGGCCGTTCCGAGGTTACCGGCGCTCGACCGGAACCAACACCACGGCCATACCGGCCATACCGATCATGAGGACACCGACCAGGGCTCCCAGGGCGAAGGAGTTCACCGCGGCCGCCACGAAGGCCGCCATCCCGGCGCACAGAGCGACCATCAGGACGATTCCCGCCGTGGTGTGCTCGAAGAGGCAGGTCATCACGGGTGCCTCGGCGGCATCGCCGGCGGTGTCGGGCACGACCGCTCCGGCCGCGTCCACTGTCGGTGTGCTCACTGGTGTTCCCCTCTCCCGCGTCACCTCTCGGTGAACGCAGCGGTGCCTCGATCGGACGTGCTCACCATCCGGTCGAAGGGCAGATACCCGCGCCCGGGCCGATCCAACCCGCCGAGGGTGTGCCGTTTCCCACCACCGGGTGCCGGGTAGATCGGGACAGCCGCATCGCGTCCCGCGACACGGCGAGAACGAGAGAGGTTCACGATGACTGACACCCCGAACACCGACTCCGGGTCGGCCCGCCGCACCGTGGCGTTCCTCGCGACGGACGGTGTCGAGCAGATCGAGCTCACCGCTCCCCGCGAGGCACTCGATCAGGCCGGAGCGACCACGGTGCTGCTCTCGCTGACCCACGGTGAGATCCAGGCCTTCGAGAACGACACCGAACCTGCCGACACCTTCGCCGTCGACCAGTTGGTCGCCGAGGCCTCCGTCGACGACTTCGACGCGCTGGTCCTGCCGGGTGGAACGACCAACCCCGACACGCTGCGCCTCGACACCGACGCGGTGTCGTTCGTCCGCGACTTCGTGAACTCCGGCAAGCCGGTGGGGGTGATCTGCCACGGCCCGTGGACGCTCGTCGAGGCCGATGTCGTACGCGGTCGCACGCTGACCTCGTACCCGAGCGTGCGTACCGACATCAGGAACGCCGGCGGCACGGTGGTGGACGAGGAGGTCGTCGTGGACGGCAACCTGATCTCCAGCCGCAACCCGGACGACATCCCCGCGTTCTGCGAGGCCGTGGTCCAGGCCGTCACCGCTCTCGACGCGGCCGAGTGAGCCGGGGTCAGCCGTTCGACTCGTCGGCCGGCTGATCCTGCGCGGGCGGCGGGAATCCGCCGGTCGCGATCGGTCCCCACGTGTCGATGGCGATCCGGATGATCGACTTGCCCTGCGACACCATCGCCTGCCGGTACTCGTCCCAGTCGGGGTGCTCGCCCGCGATCGCCCGGTAGTAGTCCACGAGCGGCTCGACGGAGTCGGGCAGGTCGATGACCTCCGCGGTGCCGTCGATCTGCACGTAGGGGCCGTTCCAGTCGTCGGAGTGGATGCAGAGCGTGACGGCCGAGGACCGACGGATGTTCACGGTCTTCGCGCGCTGCGGGTACGTCGAGACGACGATGCGCCCCTGCGCGTCGAGCCCGCAGGTCACGGGTGAGATCTGCAGTCCACCGGACTGCTTCGTGGTGACCAGGGTGGCGTGATGCCGCTCGGCGACGAAGCGATGCAGGGCATCGAGATCGACTCGGTCGGCTGTTGCGTACGTCGGTGCCATGATTCGAGGGTAGGTGCTCGCCCGCCGGGGGCTAGAATCGGTGCCGACAGACGACACTCGGTCCGGACTCACCGGCCACGCGGTTCCGGGGGTGCCGCGGTCGACCTTCCGCCCTCAGGACAGACCGTGACCGTTCCACCTCGTCCCCCCTCGATCGCACCGCCGCCCTCCGCGCTCTCCACCTTCGACGCCGCGGGCGCGGCCGTCGTCGCGTATCTCGACAGCATCCTTCCCGCGACGGCCTGGGCCGTCTCGCGCGTCGTCGACGACAAGCAGATCTTCCTGCGCACCAACACCAACGGCCTGGGGATCGACACCGGCCTCGTCGTGGGGTGGAACGAGTCGCTGTGCCATTCGATGACCGAGGGCGAGGTCCCGTCCGTCGTGGAGGACCTCGACGACGCGGGCATTCCGCGCATCGGCGTTCCCGGGCACGACCCGGTCCGGTCGTACATCGGTGTGCCCATCCGGCGGGCGGACGGCTCGCTGTTCGGCACGATGTGCGGTTTCGGCTCGCGGCCGATCAGCGGGCCGCTGCCCGCCGGCATGACCGCGCTGCTCGATCTTCTGTCCGGGCTGCTCACCACGGTGTTCGAGACCGACCACGCCCGCGCGGTCGCGGAGCGGTCCGCCGAACTGGCTCGGCGCGAGGCGGAGACCGACCCTCTCACCGGACTCTTCAACAGGCGGGGATGGAACCGGGTGCTCGAGCCCGAGGACGCGCGCTGGACTCGCTTCGCCGACCCCGGCGCCGTGGTGGTCGTCGACCTCGACGGGATGAAGCAGGTGAACGACCGGCACGGCCATGCCGCGGGAGATCGGGTGATCCGACGCGCCGCCGAACTGCTGCGGGCGTGGGCTCACGAGTCGGACGTCGTGGCCCGTCTCGGCGGCGACGAGTTCGGAGTCCTGGTGTTCGACCGCGACGCCACCGACGTCGACGGCATGCTCACGGCCCTGGAGTCCTCCGCCCACGCGGCGGACGTGCCGATGTCGGTCGGCTGGAGCACGGTCACCGAGGCCGGCAGCATCACCGCGTCGTGGTCGCTCGCGGACGAGAACATGTACGTGTCGAAGCGTCGGTCACCGAGCAGGTCCGGCATCGACATTCATCCGACCCCCGGACGCCACCAGGGCGGTCACGTCGCCCGGCGGTAGTGGTCGCGCCATCAGGTAGCCCTGGGCGTAGCCGCATCCGCACCGGACGAGGCTGTCGAGTTGGGCCGTGGTCTCCACACCCTCGCCCACCACGTCGAGACCGAACGCGTCGGCCACCGACACGACGGCGCGGATGACCGCCTCCGACTGCTCGGTCGGCAGGTCGGCGACGAACGATCGATCGATCTTGATGGCGTCGAGAATCGGGAAGCGCGTCAGGTAGTCCAGCGAGCTGTGGCCGACACCGAAGTCGTCCAGCAGGATCTTGATGCCCATCCGGTGCAGCTCGTCGAGGTTGTTCTTCACGGCGGACGTGTCCTCGAGCCACAGGGTCTCGGTGATCTCGATGCCCAGCAGATCCGGGGCGAGACCGGTCCGCTCGAGCGTGTCGGCGAGGGACGACGCGAACGTGCGCTGACGAAGCTGCAGCGGACTGACGTTGACGCGAAGTTCCACCGGATCACCAGTCTGCCAGCGCGCGGCCTCGGTGCACGCCCGGCGCAGCACCCAGCTGCCGAGCGGCCCGATCAGGCCCGCGCGTTCGGCGGCGGGAACGAACTCGTCGGGCCCGACGACGCCGAGACTCGACGTGGTCCACCGCGCGAGCGCCTCGACCCCGGTCATGCGTCCGGATCGGATGTCGAACACGGGTTGGTACGCCACGTCGAGGTCGTCGTTCTCGATCGCAGACCGGAGCTCCGAGGCGATGGTCAAGCGCCGCAACGCTTCTCCGCCCTGCACCTTGTCGTACAGCTCGTAGCTCCCCGGCCCCTCCTTCTTCGCGCCGCCCATGGCGACGTCCGCCTGGCGGACCATCTCCGCGGCGGTGTGCTCGCCGTACCCGACCGAGATGCCCATGCAGGCGGTGACGGTCGTCGTCCGGTTCCCGATGGTGAGCGGACGGCGGAACATAGCCAGCACACCCTGGGCGACGCCGATGGCGTCGAAGGTGCTGCGCAGGCCCGGGCACACGAGCAGGAACTCGTCGCCGCCGAAGCGGGCGACGGTGTCGGAGGGCCTGACGGTGCGGGTGAGCATCGGCGCCACCGCCGTGAGCACCGCGTCCCCCGCCCCGTGGCCGAAGCTGTCGTTGATGGTGCGGAAGTCGTGGAGGTCCACCAGGATCACCGCGGTGAGCGTGCCGTCCTCGCGCGAGACTCCGAGCGCGGAATCGATGCGTTGGTACGCGAGCGTGCGATTCGCCAACTGCGTCAGCGGGTCGTGCAGGCTGCGGTATCGCAGCTCGCGTTCGAGGTCGGACCGGCGCACGGCGGACGCCAGCACCGCGGCCACCGTGACGACGAAGGACAGCGTGTCGGCCGACGGCGTGTGCGGCTCGGTGCGATAGACGACGAGGACACCCCACGTGCCATCGCCCCCGCGGACGGGAGCCGCGATACCGCTGCGGAGGTCGTGGTCCTCCAGCAGGGTGACGTCGAAGCGGGTCTCGTCGCGGGTGTCCGCGCACACGATCACCTCCTCGCGCTCGAGCGCGTAGCCGGCCAGCGTCGCGGTGCCCGAGGGCAGGGTCTCCTCGTCCGGCGGCTCGAAGGTGGCCGCGTGGACGGCCAGGCGGTCCGCACCGCGTCGGCGGAACACCACGGCGTGCGTGGCACCGACAAGGTCCACGATGGACTGCAGAGCGGTGGCCACGAGGTCGTCGAAGGATCCGGTGAGCGCCGCACGGTTGAGCCCGGCGACGATGCGCTGCTCGCGCGCTCGGCGGCGGACGGCGGTGAGGGCGTCGACGAGCTCCTCCTCGCGCTCCTGCCGCTCGGAGCCGTCCACGAGTGTCGCGACCACGACCTCGTGGCCGTCGGTGGGCCCGAGTACCCAGGCGGACACCAGGATCGGTCGGGCCGGAGTTCCCACCGCGATCCGACCGGTCCAGGCTCCCGTGGCGTTCAGCTCGGCGAGAATGAGGTCGAGTGTCGAGGCGGCCGTGTCCGCGACGAGGTCTCGCGCGGACGGGTTCTCGTGGGCCGGGAACTCGAGGATGGTGCGGGCGGCGGCATTGGCGTACCGCACGGAGGTGTTGCGATCGAAGACCACGACGCCGTCCTGGGACGACTCGGAGATCGCCGTCAGCGCTGCCAGAACGGTGCGCCTGTCGCCGGCGTCGCCCGAGTCCGAACCACCAGAGTTCAGGCCACCCGAGTTCAGGCTTCCCGTCACCACGTCTCCGCCCCCAGACCCGTTTCCGCCCCCAGCAACACCTCGCGATTGTTCCACCTTCGACGCACTCTGCCCGTTCTTTGCCCGCTTTTCCTCTCGGGGACCGGTACCTGCCCGCGTCACGCTCCGTCCGACGACGCCCAGTCCAGCAACCGGTCGACCGGCCAGGTGGTGACGATACGGTCCGGCGGAACGCCCACCGCGGTGGCACGTGCACAACCGTGGCCGAGCCAGTCCAGTTGGCCGGGGGCGTGCGCGTCGGTGTCGATGCTGAACAGGCAGCCGATCTCCAGAGCGAGCTCCATCAACCGCTCCGGCGGGTCCCGGCGCTCGGGACGCGCGTTGATCTCCACCGCGGTCCCGTGGTCACGGCACGCCTCGAACACGGCACGGGCGTCGAACGTCGACTCGGGGCGGGTGCCGCGTCCGCCCTCGACGAGACGGCCGGTGCAGTGGCCGAGAACGTCGACCTGCGGGTTCGTCACCGCGGCGATCATGCGCGCCGTCATCGTGGCGCTGTCCGCGCGCAGGTGGGAGTGGACGCTCGCGACGACGATGTCGAGGTCGTCGAGCAGCTCCGGCTCCTGGTCCAGCGACCCGTCGTCGAGGATGTCGACCTCGATGCCGGTCAGCACCCGCATCGGCCGCCCGCCGTCGGTCTCGAACCGTCGCTGCACCTCGTCGATGACCTCGAGCTGGGCGCGAAGTCGGTCGGCGGAGAGCCCGTGGGCGACGGTCAGACGCGGTGAATGGTCGGTGAGCACCCAGTACTCGTGCCCGATCCTGCGCGCGGTCTCCGCCATCTCCTCGATCGGACTTCCCCCGTCCGACCAGTCGGAGTGCGTGTGCAGATCCCCGCGCAGAGCTGTTCGCAGTTCCTCGCCGCCGACACCGATGGGCTGTGCCTCGGCGCGCAGTTGCAGGAGGTACTCGGGAACCTCGCCGGCCGCGGCCGCCGCGGCGACCGCGGAGGTCTTCGGACCGATGCCGCGCAGGGTGGTCCAGCCGTCGGTGCGAGCGAGCTCGGCCACCCTGTCGGCGTCCAGTGCGGCCAGGACGTCGGCGGCGGTGCGGTAGGCCTTGACCCGGCGCGTCTCGGCCCGCGACCGCTCAAGCCAGAACGCCACCTCTCGCAGTGCGGCAACAGGTTCCATGCCGTCAGAGCCTACGGCCCCGGACATGACACTGCCCCTGCCACCGGGAACCGGCGACAGGGGCAGGGGGGAGCGACGACCCGGACGAACCGGATCACGCCGAGTTTCGGTGCAGCGTGGTCAGCGGACCACGCGTGCGGTGGGCTCCCACCGAGCGGCACCCATGACGCGGGTGACCGCGTCGCCGACCACGAGGGTCAGGTGGGAACCGTTCGCCGCGCTGCGGTCGTCGAGACCCGCCACGACGGAAAGTGCTGCGGTGCCGAAGAAGTCGACTCCGGACAAATCGAGCACGATGCTTCGTCCCGCCTCGACGTCGTTGCTCACGACGTCCGAGAAGGTGGACGAGTTGGACAGGTCCACACTGCCGGTGACGCGGTACGTGGTCTCCGAGTCGGTACGCACGACGGAGATGAGTCCGCCGAGCATGACGACGTCGTCGCCGAGAGTGGTGGTGGTGGATGCGTGTGAAGTCGAAACAGTCATGATTCTCCAAATGCCGATCTAGCTGGAGAAGCAGAGCAATGGTGCTGCAGGTGAAAGAACCCGTCCGCGACTGCAGAATGAGTGGCGGTTGGTGGAAAGGAGTCCGAGCGACCATCGACGGTGCTTCGTACGTCGGCTGCTGACTCAACCTGTCTCTGAACCTACGCTACCCGGAGCGGTCTGCCAACCACTTCGGTGAGGATCCTGGTGAACATCGAGCGACGCCGCGGGAGACGCCGCCGGTACGGTGCACGTTTTGCGACGACGGCCCCCGGGTAATCTCGACCGGTCGAACACGTACGAGGTTCGTCTGAACCGACACGCGACACGAAGAAGTGGGAGACCTCATGACACGGGCCATCACGACGGAGCCGAACACGGAGGGGGCCGACGCCACCATCGAGCTCGGTGTCCACGCCGACGCGAGCCAGCTGTCGGTCACTCGCGCCGTGGCCGCGACACTCGCCGCCCAGGACGACTTCGATCTGGACAGCATCGCCGACATCCGGCTCGCCATCGACGAGTCCTGCAGCCGCCTCATCGTGCGTGCCACCCCGGGTGCCCGCATGGTGTGCCGTTTCCTCACCGCGGACGACGCTCTCCACGTGTCGGTGACGACGACGACCGAGGCCGGCGCCGATCTGGACGCCAGCGGTTTCGGCTGGCACGTTCTCAACGCCCTGACCGACTCCGTGTCGACGTCGCAGTCCGAGGACGAGCGCGGTGTCGTCTCGACCACCATCGAGTTCACCAAGAGCAAGCACGGCTGGGACGAGTGACGACAAGCGAACGCAAGCCGAAGTCACGGCGCTCGGCGGACGAGTACGCCGACGTCGCCGAGCGCTTCACCCGCATCCGCACGCTGCCCGAGGGCGATCCCCTGCGAGGCAAGCTGCGCGACGAGCTGGTGACGCGGTGCCTGCCACTCGCCGAACACATCGCCCGCCGATTCGACGGCCGCGGTGAGGCGCACGACGATCTGGTGCAGGTCGCCCGCGTCGGGCTGGTCAACGCGGTCGATCGCTTCGACGTCGAACGCGGATCCGATTTCGTGTCCTTCGCGGTACCCACGATCATGGGCGAGGTACGCCGGCACTTCCGTGACGCGGGATGGGCCGTCCGCGTCCCTCGGCGCATGAAGGAACTGCACCTGCAGCTCTCCCGTGCCATCGCGGATCTGTCGCAGACGCAGGGGCGGTCACCGACCGTCTCCGAGTTGGCCGAGTATCTCGACCTGGACCGCGACGAGGTCGCGATGGGGCTCACCGCCGGCAACGCCTACCAGACACTCTCGGTCGACAGTGCTTCCAGCGGAAGCGATTCCGAGGGCCTGTCGTTGGCGGACACCCTCGGCGACTACGACAAGGAGATGGAGAACGTCGAGAACCACGAGGCTCTCCGTCCCCTGCTCGAGAAGCTCCCCGAGCGTGAGCGCAACGTGCTGCTGCTGCGCTTCTTCGGCAACATGACGCAGACGCAGATCGCCGAGAAGATGGGGATCTCGCAGATGCACGTCTCGCGTCTCCTCGCCCGGACACTCGCCCAACTCCGCGAGGAACTGCACTAGAGAAGCGGGGCGTACGCCTACGCTCGCGGGATGAGCAGCTCACCGTCGCCCGGCTTCACCACGAATCTGCCCGCGGCCCTGGCCGCGTCGGGCACGTCGTGGTCGACGGTGGACGCCGCGTCGACGCCCGGTTTCGATCGCGACAAGGACGCCGGCAAGGAGTTGATGTCGGCGCGCGGCAAGATCCTGTCGGAACTTCAGGAGCGTCTGTACGCCTGCGGCAAGAGCGGCGACCACCGGTCGGTCCTGCTCGTGCTGCAGGGGATGGACACCTCGGGCAAGGGCGGCATGGTCCGGCACGTGCTCGGCATGGTCGAGCCCCAGGGTGTCGATCACGCGACCTTCGGCACCCCGACGGAGGAGGAGCGGGCGCACCCGTTCCTGTGGCGCGTGGAGAAGAAGCTGCCGCGACCGGGCCAGATCGGGGTCTTCGATCGGTCCCACTACGAGGACGTCCTCATCGTCCGTGTGAACGAACTCGCTCCTCCCAGCGTGTGGCGCACGCGCTACGACGAGATCAACGACTTCGAGCGCCGCGTGGTCGAGAGCGGCACCACCATCGTCAAGGTGGCCATGGCGCTGTCGTGGGAGCAGCAGGGCAAGCGTCTCGCTCGTCGACTGCGCCGGCCGGACAAGTACTGGAAGTACGACCCGAGCGACATCGAGGCGCGCGAGAAGTGGGTCGCCTACCAGGAGGCGTACCAGGCGGTCCTGGATCGCACCGACACGGAGTGGGCGCCCTGGTACGTGGTGCCGTCCGATCACAAGTGGTACAGCCGCCTCGCCGTCACGGAGCTGCTGACGGGAGCACTGACGTCGTTGGACCTGCAGTGGCCGCCCGCGGACTTCGACGTGGAGCACGAGAAGCAGCGTCTGGCGTCCCTGCCGCGGCCGTGAACGCCGACGGGCGCCGACCGCGAGGTCGGCGCCCGAAGGTGGTGTTCGCAGCTGTGGCGCTGCGCCTGTGGATCAGAGGGTGGCGGTGTCGATCACGAAGCGGTAGCGCACGTCCGACTTGACGACGCGGTCGTACGCCTCGTTGATCTGGTCGCCGGAGATGACCTCGATCTCGGCGCCGATGTGGTGCTCGGCGCAGAAGTCCAGCATCTCCTGGGTCTCGGCGATGCCGCCGACCATGGAGCCCGCGAACGAACGACGGTTCGCCAGCAGGTTGAAGGCCGGGACCTCGAGGGGCTTCTCGGGAACGCCCAACTCGACGAGCGTGCCGTTGCGGGCGAGCAGGCCGAGGTAGTCGCCCATCGGCAGGTTCGCGGAGACGGTGTTGAGGATGAGGTCGAACTTGCCGCGCAGGTCCTTCAGCGCGGTGGTGTCCTTCGTGGCGTAGTACTCGTCGGCTCCGAGTCGCTTGCCGTCCTCCTCCTTGCTCAGCGTCTGGCTGAGCACGGTGACGTGAGCGCCGAGCGCGTGGGCGATCTTGACGCCGACGTGGCCCAGTCCGCCCATGCCGATGATGGCGACCTTCTTGTCGGGGCCCGCGCCCCAGTGCTTCAGCGGCGAGTAGAGGGTGATGCCGGCGCACAGCAGCGGCGCGGCGACGTCGAGCTCGACGCCCTCGGGGATGCCCAGCACGAACTTCTCGGTGACGACGATCTGCGTCGAGTAGCCACCGTGGGTGAACTCACCCTCGTAGGTCTTCGAGTTGTACGTCTGGACGACGCCCTTGGTGCAGTACTGCTCGTCGCCGTCCTTGCAGGCCTCACAGGTGCCGCAGGAGTCGACGAAGCAGCCGACGCCGACGCGATCGCCGACCTTGCGGCTGGTGACGTCGGAACCGACCTCGGCGACGATGCCGGCGATCTCGTGGCCGGGGACGACGGGGTACGTGGTGCCGCCCCACTCGTTGCGGGCGGTGTGGATGTCCGAGTGGCAGATACCGGCGAACCTGACGTCGATCAGGATGTCGTTCGGACCGAGCTCTCGTCGCTCGATGGTGGTCTTCTCGAGCGGTGCGTCGGGTGCGGTGGCGGCGTATGCGGTTGCTGTGGACATGTACACATGTCTACCCGTGCATCGTTGACTCGTAAACCATGTCCGGTTCGTCCCCGGCGACGGATCAGCGAGCGGTGGCCATCCGGTACCCGAGGAAGCCGAGGTACCCCGCGAGCGCGACGAGACCGACCTTGCGCGTGGCCGGGACGGCGATGGCGGTGCCGATCACGAACTCTGACGCACCGTTGCGGTAGGTCCACGTACGAGTGTCCTTCGGGAACGCCGGCTCGGTGATCGAGCGGAAGGCGTCGGGCGCCACGAAGTGCGCGGCACCTGTTGCAGCGAGACCGATTCCAGCGATGGTGGGCACCGTGATCGAAGCCATGACGTGACGTCCTCCCCTGTACGCGAACGGGTCCGACCGGACCCCGTCGGTCACAGTAGCAACGTCCGCACCGCCGTGGGCGTGGTCGCGCTAGCGTGGTCGGTATGGCCGAGACACCCGCGGTAGGGCGGACCCGAGAACTGCTCCGAACGGGTGTCGACGCGTCGTCGCCGATGCGCGGAGTGCTCGACGTCCGGGTGACGGACTCCACAGCGCGAGAGGCGTCCCCCGCCTCCGCATCGTCCGTCGCCGGGCGCCTGATGACCTTCTCCCCCCTCGCGGCCGTCTACGAACGCGCGTGGCGGCCTCTGTTCCGCCTGTGGATGGGCGCCGGCGGGCCCTCCGTGGAGGAACAGCGGGCCTACGCGGTGCGTGACCTCGGTCTCGTGTCCCCCGACGTGTCGGTCGTCCTGGACGTCGCGTGCGGACCCGGCAACTTCTCGCGATCGCTGGCCGAGGCCATGCTCACCGGAGCGCACGGTCGGCCTCTCGTCATCGGCCTGGACGCGTCGGAGCCGATGATCGCCCGCGCGTCGGCGGACACCGACGACGACGAGCACGTCGCCTACCTGCTCGGGGACGCGCGAGAGATCCCGTTCGAGGACGACGCCGTGGACGCGGTGTGCTGCTACGCCGCGCTGTACCTGGTGCCGGAGCCGTACCGGGTCCTCGACGAGATGATCCGGGTGCTGCGACCGGGCGGCCGCATCGCGCTCATGACGACGGTGCGGCGCGGCCCACAGCCGGTCGGGGCGGTCACCGCCGCGGCAGCGAGCACCGTGGGACTGGAGATGTTCCGACGCGACGACATCACCGACGTCCTGCGGGAACGCGGGGTCGAGCATGTGGAGCAGCGCATCCACGGCGCAGCCCAGTTCGTCACCGGGCGGCTGAGCCGCAGCGATCAGGACGTGCCGGTGTCGGCTCCGTAGTCCGAGACCAACCACTCGTCGCCGGTGTGCTCGACGGTCACCGTCAGAAGCGTCGGCACGGCACCGGGTTCGGGCTGCTGCAGGTTCTGCGTGGTCTGGGTCGCGAAGACCGACACCGTGTAGGTGTCGCCCTCCTGCGCCGTGACCGTCGCTGCGTTCACCCGACCCGACGCCACCACCTGCGAGTCGGTCATGATCTGCGTGAGCACCTCGCGCACACCGTCGAAGCGCTCACGCAGAGCGTCGGTGGTGCCCTCCTCGACGCCCCCGAAGAAGCCGTCGATGTCCGTGTGGTCGTAGGTCAACGACCGCTCCGTGTACGCCCGCGCCGTGTTCTCGGCGGTGGCGC
The DNA here is from genome assembly GCF_036163995.1 of Rhodococcus sp. NBC_00294. Lineage (NCBI taxonomy): Bacteria > Bacillati > Actinomycetota > Actinomycetes > Mycobacteriales > Nocardiaceae > Rhodococcus > Rhodococcus sp. NBC_00294. The sequence continues at coordinate 1,427,675 of NZ_CP108043.1, read as the reverse complement.
GGTCGGCATCGGCTCCGCGTTCCGCGGCCAGGGCCGAGTGGGCGGACTGCCACTGCACTCCTGCCACCACGGCAGCGACGGTCGCGAGCACGGCGACCACGGTGGCGACGATCGCCACGAGGCGCGTCCGGGACGACACCGCGGGCACCGCCGTGTCCGGCGCCGCGTCGTCCTCGGTCGAGGTGGTGTCGAGTTCTGTTGTCATGATGGCCTTTTCGTCGTCCGTCTGATGCAGGAGGGGTACGTCAGTTGCCGGGCAGGGTCACGGCCACCCGAGCCGGTCCGCCGCGCGGGAAGACCTGCTCGAGCATCGTCACCAGGGCGCCGGCATCGACCCGGAGCGGGCGGATCGGCTGTGTGACCGGGCGCAGCACGGTGGCGATGAAGCCGAGGTCCGGCGACAACTGACTGAGGTACTCGTCGATCTTGGGCACCAACCGGGCCAGTTCGCCGTCCCACACGGTCTCGCCGACGTACGAGTAGTCCTGGTACGAACCGATCAGGTGGTCGAGACCTGCTCCGGAGGCGTTCAGTTCGGGAACCGCGTCCGCGAGCCGCGGGCCCAGCGCATCGGCGTACGCGTTCTCGCCGAGCACCTGCAGGTTGCGATACAGCCGCCGGATCTCGTCCTTCTTGTCGGCCAACGTGAGGGACAGCAGCCGCAACACCTCGACGACGTTGTCGATGTCCGACTCCCGGCCCCGCGTGGCGGTGTCGACCGTGTCGACGATGCCGCCCAGCGCATCGGTGTCGATCTCGCGCGTGAGTGCCTCGGCGACCGCGAGGGTGTCGCTGACGCTGGGAGCGACCGAGACGTCCGCCGCGTCCACCACGTCCCCGTCCGCCAGGTACGGCCCGGAGTCCGAGTGCGGACGGAAGTCGAGGAACTGTTCGCCCGCCGCGGAGAGATTCGAGACCCGCACCTCGGTGTCGACCGGAATCTTCTGCGCGGCATCCACTCTGACGACGGCACGGAGTCCACCGCCCTCGACGTCGATCCGCTCGACCCTGCCGATGGCGAATCCTCGCAACGTCACCTGAGAGGTGTCGATCAGGCCGCCGGACGTCGTGAGCGGCACGGTGATCTCGGCGTGGTCGCGTCGCGGATCGATGTCCAGGACGTTCAACGACAGGTATCCGACACCCAGCACGGCGACCGCCGCGAGCGCCGTGGCGGACAGGATCGAACCCCTCATCGCACGAATCCGATCGATCGCAGAACCTGAATCATCTCGTCGGCTCGATCGACGGGTGCTTCTCCCGCGGGCGTGTCGCCCGAGACGGAGGCGATGCGGACGTTCGGCGACGACGTGAAGAACGGCACCAGCTTCTCGCGCAGCAGGGCGTCCATGCGGGACGCCAGCATCGGCGCCGTCAGATCGGCCGTGGCGAGAGTGCGGATCATGGGTTGCAGAGTGGCGATCACGTCGTGCAGATCTCCCGCCACCGGGTTGATCACGGCACCGATGTTCCGCGACATGTACCCCAGATCGATCAGGGCGTCGACCACGACCAACAGGGCGTCCGCGAGTCCCGCGACACGTTCCGGACCACTCGTCAGGATGGTGTCGAGCGTGTCCGTCTTCTCGGCGAACGACCGGGTCACCGCCTCGGCGCCGCCCAGGATGCGGTCGAGCTCCGTCGTGTTGGTCGCCAGGTCCCGCAACGCCTCTCGGGCCTTGTCGTTGATGAGGTCGACCGTCGCCGGATCCGGCGGGATCGCCCGGTTGAACCGATCGATGGACCGCTGGAAGTCGACGATGTGCCCGCCGGCCACCACCTCGGAGAGCCCGCGCAGCACGTCTTCGACGTTGTCCGCCGGCGTCGTCCGCTCGAGCGGGATGACGTCGCCGTCCTGCAGGGTGGCACCCGAGGTGTCGGATCCGTCCTCCGGACGCTGCAACGCGACGTAGATCTCGCCCAGGATCGTGCCCTGGCGCAGTTCCGCTCGCGTGAGCGCCGGCAGTGCGACGGTGCGATCGACGTTCACGGCGGCGACGGCGGTCGAGCCGGTGAGGGTGACCGACTCCAGGAGCCCGACGTCCACACCGTCGAGGACCACCTTGGCCCTCGCCGGCAGATTCAGCACACTCGAGAACTCGATGTCGACCCGGTAGGTCGGGCCCGGAACGTAACTGCCCGGCACGGGCAGGTCGGCGATCGAGGCACCGCAGCCCGACGCCGTCACGGCCGCTGCCGCCACGGTCAGCGCCGCCAGGAGCCGCTTCACCGGGACCCTGCCGATCCGAGCACGAGCGGGACCAGATCGACGTTCACGGTGGACCCACCCGCGACGGGCACCGCGAACTGCGGAGGTGCGAACGTCAGCCGGGCGGCCTGCGTGTCCGGATCCTGGAGGGAGGCGAGCTGTTCCGTCTGCTTCGGCACCCGCGACAGGATGCTCGCGATGTCGCCGACTCTGCTGACGATGATCGCCACGATCGGGACGACGACGTCGAGCACGCGGTAGAGCGTGGGTGCGAACTTCGGCAGCGTCTTCTCGAGGACGGGGAGAAACTCGACCGTCAGGTCGATCGCCTGGGCGAACCGCTCCGAGAAGTCGCCCGCGGCCCCGAGCCCCTGCTTCAGGTTCTCGATCAGCAGGGTGATGTCCGGCCACCGGTCCACCAGGGTCGCCGTCAGCGTGTCGACGTTGTCGACCATGCGGCGCACCTGGGTGTCCTTGTTCGCCGGATTGCCGACCAGATCGGAGACCTGGGACAGCGCGGTCCCGAGTTGCTCCCCGCTGCCGTCGAGTGCGGTGTCGAGCGAGCGCAGGGTGTCGCCGAGAATCTCCTCGTCCGGCGGCCGCGGGTTGTCCGGATCGGTCGTCGACGTCGTTCCGAGAAGCTCCGCGCCGAGCTTGTTCACCGCCTCGAGGGTGTCGCTGATCCCGATGGGGGTGCGGGTGCGCTCGAGCGGGATGCACTCGTCGCGATCGAGGGGCACGCCGTCGCGATACGGCGTGGTCAGTTCGAGCCGGCGATCGGTGACGATGGAGTCCGACATCGTCACCGCACCCACGTCGGCCGGCAACGTGAGCGAGTCCTCGACGGACATCGTGACCCGGACGTGGTCGCCGCGAGGCTCGATGCCGGTCACCTCGCCCACGGGGATGCCGAGGAGCGTGACGTCGTTCCCCTCGTAGAGACCGACCGAATCGGTCATCTCGGCGCACAGATCCGAGCGCGGGGTCCCGACGAGCTGGGCTGCGGACGACGCCGCGGTCCCGGCGCCGACCAGGACGACGGCGGCGACGGCCACTGCCACCACCTTGCTGCGAGCGGCCACGTCAGCACACCTTTCCGGGAACCGGGACACACAGCGTCGATCCGGTGACGACGGCGGCACTGCGGTCGATGACGGGCCCGGCGCCGGTGTCGAGAAGGCCGGCCATGGACTCGGAGAACTCGCGGCCCGCGGAGATCGCGTCGTCGATGGACCCCGTGCGCTCCTTCAGCGACGCCACGAGATTCTCGACCTCGTCGATCGTGGGGCCGAGCCCCTCGTCGAGCGCCATGATCGGTCGGTGCAGGAGCGAGAACAGCCGGTAGAGCTTGTCGGCGGCCGCGGCGACGTCGGCGCGCTTCGCGCCCAGCTTGGAGGTGATGATGCCGATCTGCTTCAGCAGCCCCAGCAGGATCTCGCGATCGGTCGCCAGTTCGCCGATGTACTCGTCGGCCACGTCGAGGCTCCGGTCGAGATCGTCCTGGCGATCGGCGATCGCACCGGTCATGGACGTCAGGGTCGTGGTGATGTCACGGATCGACTCCGGCTGAGCCTGCACGGCCCGATCGATCTCGGCGATGTTCTGCCGCAACGACGTTCCGTCCAGATCGCGGAGGATCGGCGTCGCCGCCTCGACCGTGTCGGACAGCGAAAACGGCACGCGGGTGTGCTCGAGCGGGATCTCCCCGTCCTGCAGCTCTCCGGTACCGCCGGGAGTCAGCGAGAAGTAGTGGCCCCCCACCGGCGTCAGCAGGCGCACCCCGAGCGACGTCGCGTCGCCCAGTTCGACGTTCTCGTCCACCTCGAAGGCCACCTGGACGTGGTCGCCGTCCAGCTTCATCGACGTCACCGATCCCACCGAGATACCGGCGATGCGGACGTCGTCCCCGGCGTGCGCTCCGCCGGTCGTCTCGAATGCAGCTGTGTACGTGCGATGCCCGATGGGAAGCGAGTACACGACGACGGCGGCCACCACGGCGACGACGAGCGCGAGCACACCCACGATTCCCCAGACGGTCTGGCTTCCCTGACGCACGGAGCTCATCGGCAGACCACCAGGCGCTGGGTTCCGAGCACGACCGAGCCGATGCCGGGAATCTCTGTGTCGCCGGCCGAGCACGCGGAGACCTGCCCCTCGGGGGCGTTGCGCACCGTCTGGTCGACACCGCGCAGCAGACTGGGCACCATCGCGAGCAGGTCCACCAGTTGCTGAGCTCCCGGCACGAGCCGCTTGAACGCCGAATCCACCGGGCCGTACTCGGAGTCGTAGGTGTCGCGCAACTGCTCCCCGATCGAGATGAACGGTCCCTGACCGGAATTGATGTCGTCGACGGACGAGAGCAGGGTGTCGGCCCTGTCGGCGAACGTCGACACCACGCGGTCGAGTTCGGCGAACAGTCGACCCAGTTGCTCCGAGCGCTCGGCCACCACACCGGAGATGGCGCCCAGGTTGCGGATGAGGAGCACGATGAGGTCCTCGCGCTGCGAGGCATAGGTGGTCAGCCCGTCCAGGTCACGCAGGACCGGCCCGAGGCCCGACCCGTCGCCCTGCACGAGATCGAGCACGTTCTGCGCGAACCGGTTCACCTGGTCGGTGTCGATGGTCTCGAAGATGGGCTGGAACCCGTCGAAGAGCGTCGTGATGTCGAACGACGGCACGGTCATGTCGTCCGCCAGCGAGGACCCCGGTGCCAACTCGGATCCCGAGTCGTCGGTGCTGATGAGCTCGAGATACCGCTGACCCAACAGGTTCTGGTAGCGCACAGCAGCTTTCGTGGTCGTGAGCACCGGCCGGTCGGAGTCGACCTCGAAGGACACCCTGGCCCGGTTCCCGTCGAGTTCGATGTCGTTCACCGACCCCACGAGCACGCCCGAGAGGCGGACGTCGTCACCGGCGTAGAGACCGGAGACATCGTCGAAACGCGCGTCGAACGTCGACCGGTCGTCGCCGCCGCCGTTGCGCAGCGCGCCGCCCACGAGGACGAGACACAACACGGCCACGAGCGCGAACGCACCGAGCTTCACCAGGGTCGCCACCGGCGTCCCCACCACCGACGAGCGCGTCACAGCACACCGCCCAGTCGCGCCGCGAAGGCTTCCGCCGGACCGGCCATGGCGGGCATGTTCTTCACGATCACCTGAAGTTGCAGCTGGGTCCGGCCGTCGACGTTCGGGAAAGCGTCCTCGACGCCGGAGATCACGTCGGGCACACGCTGGTATGCCGGCGCGAGCGTTCCCGCCGAGAGCGCCACCGGCAGCAACACGTCCAGCAGGGTGTCGAGCAGCGGGCGGAGGTACGGACCGTTGTCGCGCAACAGATCTCCCAGTGGGATCGAGAGGCCGGATCCGAGTCCGGACATGGCCTTGATCGCCCGCGCACTGTTCTCCGGATTCTCGAAGTACTCACTGCTGGTGACGACCTGGTCGATCACGTCGGTGACCGGTCCGATGGAGGCGCCCAGCCCGTCCGCCAACTCACCACCGCGGTGCAGCTTCCAGGCGAGCGGCGCACGCTGGGTCTCGGCCATCATCTGCGCGGTGTCGAAGAAGGGCTTCAGGCTGTCGCCGAACTCCGACGACACGCGGGACGCCAGGTCGAGCACCCGCTCGGTGTTGTCCGCGTCCAGCACGTCGGTCAGATCGGCGAGTCGGCGGAAGACGCCGGTGACCGTCGCCGTCTCGGTGTCGTCGCCCAGCGCCAGGACGGTGTCCTCGCGCAGCGGGGATCCCTCTCCCTCCGAGTACAATTCGATGACCGTCGCTCCGAAGACCGTCGCGGAGGAGAACCGCGCGGTGACGTCGTCGGTCAGGACCGAGGCGACGGCCGGCTCGATGTGGGCGTGCACTCGCTGCGATCCGAACCCGAGCGGCTCGATCTCGTCGACACGGCCTATGGGGAGTCCGCGGTACTTGATGTCCGACCCGACCGCGAGGCCGTCACCGACGGCGGTGCTGTCGATCGTGAGATCGAAACGGGACTCGAAGTCACCGGTGGCGTACTTGCCGAGCACCACGCCGAGGACCACGAGCACGACGGCCACCACGAGGCCACGTACCCGGAGCGAGCGAGGGCCCGCGGATCTGCGGGACAGATCGTCGAAGACTGCCATGATCCCCTACCCCGAGATCCTGATGCCGACGTCGACTCCCCAGATGACCACGGTGAGGATCATGTCGAGGACGACGATGACGATGAGCGACGCGCGGATCGCGCGGCCCGACGCACGGCCGACACCCTCGGGTCCGCCCGTCGCGTAGTAGCCCTGGTAGCCGTGGATCATGATGACGGCGCCGACGAAGATGGTGGCCTTGAGCAGCGAGTACAGCAGATCCGACGGCTGCAGGAACGCCGAGAAGTAGTGGTCGTACGTCCCCGACGACTGATCGCCGAACGCGGCGACGATGAACGCACACGAGACGTAGCTCAGGATCAGCGTGAGCAGGTACAGCGGGATGATCGTGACCACGCCGGCGATGACGCGCGTGGTGACGACGAACGGGATCGAGCGGATCCCCACCACCTCGAGCGCGTCGATCTCCTCGGAGATGCGCATCGCACCGATCTCCGCCGTCATGCGGCATCCCGCCTGGGAGGCGAACCCGATCGCGGCGATCATCGGGGCGAGTTCCCGCGTGCTGGCGTAGGCCGAGATGAAGCCCGTGAGAGGACCCATGCCGACGAGATTCAGGGCGTTGTAACCCTCGATCCCGATGGACGACCCCACGGCCACGCCGAGGATGACCAGCACCGAGACGGTACCGCCGCCGACCACGAGATTACCGCTGCCCCAGGTGATGTCGGTGAGCACGATCATGGTCTGGCGCCGGTAGGCACGCAGGGTGTGCGGGATCGCGACGAGCACCTGCCACACGAAGGTGAGCTGATGCCCGAGGTGCTCGACCAGCCCGAGCGGTACGCGAGCGATGCGCTTGCCGCCGCGGACGAGCGGCGCGGTGCCGGGCGGGGTGTAGCGGGCGACGGTCATGGCGTCACCCGAGCCGCTGCGGAAGGAACATCGACACCAACTGGGTGGCGAGGACGTTGACGATGAAGGCCGACAGCACACCGACGACGACCGAGGCGTTCACCGCGTTCGCGACACCGCGAGGGCCCGACGTGGCCTCGAATCCGCGCTGGCACGCGACGAGAACCACGATGATGCCGAAGATCTCGGCCTTCACCATCGCGACGACCAGATCGGTGGTCGAGGCGAAGGACGCGAAGGAGGACAGGTAGCTGCCCGGCGTACCGCCCTGGAACCCGACGTTGACGACGTACCCGGACACCAGACCCATGAAGATGACCAGCGAGCACAGCAGCGGTGCGACGACGAGCATGGCGGCGAGCCGGGGGGTCGCGAGCCGACGCACCGGGTCGATGCCCATGACGCGCATCGCGTCGATCTCCTCGCGCACCGTGCGGGCACCGAGATCGGCCGCGATCGCGGATCCTGCTGCGCCGCCCAGCAACAGCGCGGTCACGATGGGCGCTCCCTGGCGGATGACTCCGAGGCCGCCCGCGGCGCCCGCGATGGACGTGGCACCGATCTGGTTGGTCAGGCTGCCCACCTGGACCGAGACGATGACACCGAACGGCACCGAGACGAGCACGGCGGGAAGCACGGTGACCGTGACCATGAACCACGCCTGGTCGAGGAACTCGCGCCAGGCGAAGCGCAAGCCGACCAGGTCCCGCACCAGGTGACCGAACGCAGCGACCACGAGGTCGGCGAAACGACCCAGCGTGCGGGTGCCCGTGGTGACGCGGGAGACGAGCGGCATGCTGCGCGCCATGTCGATCCCCCCGTACGTCTCGAGTCAGTCGGACGCAGGTGGTGCGCCGCGCTGAAAACTAGCGCGGCAGAACGGGGATCGAGTCGGTTTCTCGGGAGTTCAGTGACGCCTGACAAACATCGGGCCCCGGACTAGGTCGCGATGCGACCGTTGACGTACTCGTAGAACCCGGCACTGGTCTTCTTGCCCAGCAGGCCGGCCTCGACCATGCGGAGCAGGAGAGGCGGCGGCGCGTACAGCGGTTCCTTGTACTCGGCGTACATCGAGTCGGCGATCGACTTCACGGTGTCGAGCCCGATGAGGTCCGACAGTGCGAGCGGGCCCATGGGATGCGCGAGGCCCAGCACCGTGGCCTTGTCGATGTCGTCGCGCGTGGCGAAGCCCGACTCGACCATGCGGATCGCCGAGAGGAGGTACGGCACCAGCAGAGCGTTGACGACGAAGCCGGACCTGTCCGCCGCGCGGACGACCTGCTTGCCGAGGACGTCGGCCGCGAAACGTTCCGCGCGTGCCAGGACGGCATCGGACGTCTTCAGCGACGAGATGAGTTCCACGAGAGGAAGAACCGGCACCGGGTTGAAGAAGTGCATGCCGATGACCCGCTCGGGGCGGGTCGTGGCCACGCCGAGCTTCATGATCGGGATCGACGAGGTGTTGGAGGCGAGCACCGCGTCGGGATCCGTGACCACTCTGTCGAGCTCGACGAAGAGAGCCGTCTTGATCCCCTCGTCCTCGAGCACGGCCTCGACGACGATCTCGCGATCGGCGAAGTCGGACAGCTCGGACGTGAAGGTCAACCGTGCGGCGGCCTGCTCACGTTCGCGCTCGGTGATCTTGCCGCTGCTGACGCCGCGGTCGAGCGACTTCAGGATGCGCGCCTTGCCCGCGGCAGCCAGTTCGCGTGTCTGCTCGAACACGATCACGTCGACGTGGGCGCGTGCGCACACCTCGGCGATTCCGGCCCCCATCTGTCCGGCGCCGACGATCCCGACGCGCTCGATCTTCTCGCTGCTCACGTTTCTCCTTCACGATTCACGATTCCCCGCGCGAAGGCGAGGCGGGGGTAACTCTGCTGGGGGACGGGCGAACCCACCGAGTACGAGACAGGCGGCCCGCAACGAAAGCTGCGAGCCGCCTGACTAGTGCGCAGAAAGCGCCGAGTGGGGGTTAATGAAACTGGCCCTCTTCGGTCGAGCCCTTCAGGGCTGCGGTCGACGTGTTGGGGTCGACGGTGGTGGCGATGCGGTCGAAGTAGCCGGCGCCGACCTCACGCTGGTGCTTGATGGCGGTGAAGCCACGCTCCTCGGCCGCCTTGAACTCGCGCTCCTGCAGGTCGACGAACGCCGTCATGCCCTCGCGGGCGTAGCCGTGCGCCAGATCGAACATGCCGTAGTTGAGCGAGTGGAAGCCGGCGAGGGTGATGAACTGGAACTTGAAGCCCATCGCGCCGAGCTCCTTCTGGAACTTCGCGATGGTCGCGTCGTCCAGGTGCGCCTTCCAGTTGAAGGAGGGCGAGCAGTTGTAGGCGAGCAGCTGGTCGGGGAACTCGCTGCGGACCGACTCGGAGAACTTCTTGGCGACCTCGAGATCCGGCACGCCGGTCTCCATCCAGATGAGGTCGGCGTACGGGGCGTAGGCCTTCGCACGGGCGATGCAGGGCTCGATGCCGTTCTTCACGCCGAAGAAGCCCTCGGCGGTGCGGGTTCCGTCCAGGAACTCCTGGTCGCGCTCGTCGACGTCCGAGGTGATCAGCGTGGCTGCCTCGGCGTCGGTGCGGGCGATGATGACGGACGGCACGTCGGCCACGTCCGACGCGAGACGCGCGGAGGTCAGGGTGCGGATGTGCTGCTGGGTGGGGATGAGCACCTTGCCACCGAGGTGGCCGCACTTCTTCTCCGAGGCGAGCTGGTCCTCCCAGTGCACGCCTGCGGCGCCGGCCGCGATCATGGCCTTCTGCAGCTCGTAGGCGTTGAGCGCGCCACCGAAGCCGGCCTCGGCGTCCGCGACGACGGGCGCGAGCCAGTTCTTCACGGACGAGTCACCCTCGACCTTGGCGATCTCGTCGGCGCGCAGAAGAGCGTTGTTGATGCGACGCACGACGCTCGGAACCGAGTTGGCCGGGTAGAGGCTCTGGTCCGGGTAGGTGTGGCCGGAGAGGTTGGCATCACCGGCGACCTGCCAGCCGGAGAGGTAGATGGCCTGGAGGCCGGCGCGCACCTGCTGCACGGCCTGGTTGCCGGTGAGGGCGCCCAGCGAGTTGATGTAGTCCTCGTTGTTCACGAGATCCCAGAGGATCTCCGAGCCGCGACGCGCGAGCGTGGCTTCCTCCACGACGCTGCCCTGCAGGTCGGACACCTGCTGTGCGGTGAAGTTGCGGGTGACGCCCTTCCAGCGGGGATTGGTGTCCCAGTCCTTCTGGATCTCTTCCGTGGTCTTCGGTGTGCCGGTGGTCGACATCGAAAAGCTCCGTCTCTGTTGCGTCTGCGTCGGCAGCGTGCTCGTGCTTCGCAGGCTTGCCAGGCATATCGGATGTACGACCCCACGATGGCACAGAGAAAAAGTGGTGTCTACCTGCTGAGACTGTAAATCTACGCTAAGCAGTACGCGCGTTCTGCGAATCTTGCGAAGAACGTCGCGAGTGTCGTGGCGACTCCGTACCCGTCAGTAACCTGATAACCGCAGTTCGGGAACGAAATGCACGCAATGCCGAACACCGACGAGATCGCCGTGCGACACGCTCACTCCCGGCGTCCGCCCGCGGCCGGCTGTGACCACCGTCACCGTACGTTCGTACTGTTTTCTGGTGCGTCAGGCCGTCGCAGCGACCCGACGACGCTCGGTCAGCACTCCCAGGACACCCATCGCCGCGATCACGACGCCGCCGACGAGCGCGTAGTAGTCCGCCGTGCTCGCACCGGCGGGGAATGCGAGGACGACGGGTGACGTCGCCAGCACGACACCGAGTACGACGTGGGCCCAATGGCTCGAGCGCGATGCACTGCCCATGGCCCACAGCGCCGAGAATGCCGCCAGCAGACCCAGCACGAGGATGGCGCCGGCCACCTCGCTGCGGTGGGGCACCGGGAGCCAGAGCGTCGACAACACCAGAACGGTGCCTGCCACCAGCACCACCGCGTCGCGGGCAATTTCCTGTCGTACCGAGTGGGCCATCTCGCTTCTCCTCACAGTCGTCTCTCACGTGCACTGCACATCCGCCCCCTGCAACGCCCAGTGTGCGCCCGTCTTCCCCGGCGCGCCCGTGTGTGACAGACCAGACCTGAAACCCGTCTCACCTGCAAGGACCTGGCAAGGACAGGGTAATGCCGGGGGCGTCCTAGACTGTCCGCATGGCACGGACCTACGTCGGCGGCCGGCTTCGCCAACTGAGGGTCGAGCGAGGGTTGAGCCAAGCGGCGCTCGCCAAGCAGCTCGCGATCTCGGCCAGCTACCTCAACCAGATCGAGCACGACGTCCGACCGCTGTCGTCAGCGGTGTTGACGCGCATCACCGCAGTGTTCGGAGTCGACACCACGTTCTTCTCCACCCAGGACGACACGAGGCTCGTCGCCGAACTCCGCGAGGTGACCCTGGACCAGGACGTCGGAGTCGACGCGGACATCGACGAGCTGGCCGAACTCGTGGCCGACCACCCGGCGATGGCGCGAGCGATGGTCACCATGCATCGCCGGTACCGCAACACCACCGCCCAACTCGCGGCGGCGACCGAGGACCGCTTCGCCGACGGCAGCGGCAGCGGATCCATCTCGAAACCGCACGAGGAGGTCCGCGACTACTTCTACCAACGCCAGAACTACCTCGACGCACTCGATCGTGCGGCCGAGGACCTGGCGAACCGATTGCGTTTCCACCGGGCGGACGTCGCGGCCGAGATAGCCAAACGGCTCCGCAATCTGTACGACGTCCAGGTCATCGAGCGCATCGACCTGGGCGAGAACGTCCTGCACCGCTTCGACGCGCGGACCCGTGTTCTCGAGATCTCCCCGCGACTGTCGGCCGGCCAGAAGGTGTTCCGCTTCGCGGCCGAACTCGCGTACCTGGAGAACGGCGACCTGATCCGCAGCATGGTCGAGGACGGGGGCTTCACCGGCGCGGAGTCGCGGGCACTCGCACGACTCGGCTTCGCCAACTACTTCGCCGCGGCGACCGTGCTTCCGTACGCGCGCTTCCACGAGGTGGCGGAGGATTTCCGGTACGACATCGAACGACTCTCCGCCTACTACGCGGTGAGTTACGAGACCATCTGTCACCGGCTCTCGACGCTGCAGCGGCCGTCGCTCCGCGGGGTCCCGTTCTCGTTCGTCCGGGTCGACCGTGCCGGCAACATGTCCAAACGCCAGTCGGCCACCGGGTTCCACTTCTCGTCGAGCGGCGGCACGTGCCCGCTGTGGAACGTGTACGAGACGTTCGCCTACCCGGGCAAGATCATGACCCAGATCGCCGAGATGCCCGACGGTCGGCGCTACCTGTGGATCGCGCGCACGGTGGAGCGGCGAGCGGCGCGCTACGGCGAACCCGGCAAGACCTTCGCCATCGGTCTGGGATGCGAAGTGCGTCACGGGAATAGGTTGGTCTACGCCGACGGCCTGGAGTTGGACGGATCCTCCGTGGCGACGCCGATCGGCGCCGGATGCCGCGTGTGCGAGCGTGCCCACTGCCCGCAGCGTGCGTTCCCGCCGCTGGGCAAGGAACTCGACATCGACGAACATCGAAGCTCGGTGTCGCCGTACACTATTCGCTGACTCAGTCCTCTTCGGTTTCGAACTGCTGCTTGCGACGGCGGCTGCGCCGGATCATCAGCGCCACCGCTCCGCCGCCGACGATCCCCCCGACCACCAGGCCCGCCCACGTGTCGGCTCCCGCGCGGCTCGGCAGGTACTTGTCGGGAGCGAGCGTCACGCCGATGCCGACGAATGCGACGAGCATCAACGCGGCAGTCACGTTGGCGCGCGCCGTGAACCACCGCGACTCTGCGAACAGGTCGACGTTTTTGGACTTGGCGTACCCGATGGTCGCGTAGTTCACGACCGCACCGAAGACGATGATGCCCAACGCGATCCACGCACCTGTCGGACCGGCAACCCATGGGAGGACGGCGGCGGCGATCAGCCCGCCGAAGATGTGCAATTGCAGACCCACGGCGGCTGCCTCGTTCCACACGTCTCTCTGACGCTCGTCGTCATAGAACTCGCTGTCCAGATCGCCGACCATTCGCATTGACGAGGTGAAGATGCTCATGTCGATTCCTCCTCAGGTTCGAGCCGATCATCGGGGGTGAGCGGGAAGAGATCCTCGACCGTCGAGTCGAGCGCTCCCGCCAGCTTCAGGGCCAGGTACACGCTGGGCGAATAGTCGCCACCCTCGACCGAGACGATCGACTGCCGGCTCACTCCGCACGCCCGCCCCAGTTCCGCCTGGGTCAGGCGCGACGACTTACGGAACTCCCGCACCCGGTTCGTCACGACCATGATCCGAGTCAACTCCACTTGTCATTACGTGTCAAGATTTCTTGACATCAGATCACCAAGAGGCGGACGACTCGGGTGTTAGCCTCAGCGACGTGACAGGACACCGCACCCCTCCGGCCACCCTCCGCTCACTGCGTCCCGTCAACTGGGGCATCGCCCGACTGGCCGGCGCGGTCACCCGCACCGGCGACATGCACCTGTTCTCCACTCTGGGACAGACGGGCGGCCTGTTCCGCGCCTGGCTGTTCTACAGCGGCCGCCTGATGCCGTTCGGTGGGTTGCCCCGCAAGGACACCGAGACGGTGATCCTGCGGGTCGCCGCACTCCGCGACTGCCGGTACGAACAGGACCATCACCTCCGTCTGGGCGCGCGCGCCGGCATCGACGACGCCCTCGCCGACGCCATCGCCGCCGGTCCCGACGCTCCAGGACTCGACAGTCGGACCGCCCTGATCCTGCGGGCGGTGGACGAGCTGGTGTCGACCCGCGATCTGTCCGACGCCACGTGGACCGAGCTGACGACCGTCTGGTCGTCCCGATCGCTCATCGAGTTCGTGCTGCTGGTGACCCAGTACGACGGACTCGCCACCACGATCACGACACTGCGCATCCCCCGCGACTACCAGTAGCTGCACAGACGAGAACACCCCGGTCGCTCGTGAGCGGCCGGGGTGTTCTCGTCGGAAGATCAGAAGTTGATCATGTGCCCTGCGAGGCCGTGGATGGCCTCCTGCAGTGCCTCGGACAGCGTCGGGTGCGTGTGTACGTTGCGCGCGAGTTCGGTGGCCGTCAGGTCCCACTTCTGCGCGAGCGTCAGCTCCGGGAGGAGCTCCGAGACGTCGGGTCCGATGAGGTGCCCGCCGAGCAGCTCGCCGTGCTTCGTGTCGGCGATGAGCTTGACGAAGCCGGTGGGATCGCCGAGTCCGTGTGCCTTGCCGTTCGCCGTCATGGGGAACGTCGCGACCTTGATGTCGTGGCCGGCGTCCTTGGCCTGCTGCTCGGTGAGACCGAAGCTGGCCACCTGGGGCTGGCAGAAGGTCGCGCGCGGCATGAAGCGGTAATCGTCGATGGGAAGTGTCTCGGCGCCGCCGATGGTCTCGGCCGCCACGACACCCTGTGCCTCGGCGACGTGGGCGAGCTGCAGCTTCGCCGTCACGTCACCGATCGCGTAGATGTGCGGCACGTTGGTGCGCATGACCGAGTCGATGGCGATGGCCCCGCGATCGGTGACCTCGACGCCCGTCTTGTCGAGCCCGAATCCCTCGACACGAGGAGCGAATCCGACGGACTGCATGACCTTGTCGACGGTGACCGTCTCGGTCTCGCCGCTCTTGTTGTTCTTGATCGCGACGGTGACCTTGCTGCCGTCGTCGTCGATGCTCTGCACCGCGGCGCCGGTCATGATCTTCACGCCGAGCTTCTTGTACTGCTTGGCGATCTCCTTGGAGACGTCCTCGTCCTCGTTCGGGAGCGCGCGATCGAGGAACTCGACGATGGTGACGTCGACGCCGTAATTCTTCAGGACGTACCCGAACTCCATGCCGATGGCGCCCGCGCCGACGATGAGGATGGAGCCCGGGAGCTCCTTCGTCATGATCTGCTCTTCGTAGGTCACGACGTTCTCGCTCAGCGACGTTCCGGGCAGCAGCTTCGTGGTGCTGCCGGTGGAGATGATCGCGTTGTCGAAGGTGACGGTCTCGCTGCCACCCTTCGTCAGCTCCACCTCGATGGTGTTGGCGTCGGTGAACGACCCCTTGCCGTCGAGCTGGTCGATCTTGTTCTTCTTCATCAGGAAGTGGATGCCCTTGACGCGGCCGTCCGCGACCTTGCGGCTGCGATCGTAGGCAGCGCCGAAGTCGAACGACACGTCACCGGAGATGCCGAACTGCTTGGCTTCCTTGGTGAACAGGTGCGCCAGTTCAGCGTTGCGCAGCAGAGCCTTGGACGGGATGCAGCCCACGTTGAGGCAGACACCGCCCCAGTACTTCTGCTCGATGATGGCGGTTTTCAGGCCCAGTTGCGCCGCGCGGATGGCTGCGACGTACCCACCGGGTCCGGCTCCGAGAACGACGACGTCATAGTGTGAGGTCACGGTTGTCCACCTTAGTCCCGTCGATCCGGACACATATCGAAAGGTCCGGCTACTGGCTGGTAACCGGACCTTTCGTGTCTTTATTTCAGCGGCTCTACTCAGTCGGGGATCATGTCGAAGGTGTCGGGGTTCGGGCCGGTGCGGCCGTCCTCGCCCTTGTCCAGCGCCGAGATGTCGGCGATCTGACGGTCGTCGAGTTCGAAGTCGAAGATGTCGAAGTTCGCCTCGACGCGCTCCCGCGTGACCGACTTCGGGAAGATGATGTCGCCGCGCTGGATGTGCCAGCGGAGGGTGACCTGCGCGGTGGTCTTGCCGACGTCCTTCGCGATGCGCTCGAGCTCGGGGTCACCGAGAACCTTGCCCTGCGCGATGGGTGACCACGCCTCGGTGGCGATGCCGTGCTCCGCGCCGTACGCGCGCACCTGGTAGTTCGAGAAGTACGGGTGGACCTCGATCTGGTTGACCGACGGGACGGTCTCGGTCTCCTGCGCCAGCTTCTCGAGGTGCGGCACCTGGAAGTTCGAGACACCGATGCTGCGCGCCCGTCCGTCTTTCGTGAACTCCTCGAGCACCTTCCAGGTGGAGACGTAGTCACCGTCGTACTGCGTCGGCAGCGGCCAGTGGATGAGGAACAGGTCGATGTAGTCGGTGCCCAACTTCTCGAGTGTCTCGTCGAACGAGCGACGGGCGTCGTCGGGGCGGTGGAAGCCGTTGTTCAGCTTGCTGGTGATCCAGACGTCGTCACGGGAGACGCCCGAGTCCTTCACTCCCTGGCCGGTCTCCTTCTCGTTGCCGTACATCTGCGCGGTGTCCAAGTGGCGGTAGCCCACCTCGATCGCGGTGCGGACGGCATCGGCGGTCTTCTCCGGCTCGATCTGGAAGACGCCGAAACCCAGCTGGGGGATGGACCGGCCGTCGTTGAGGGAGAGGGAAGGAACGTGGCTCATGTGCGTGAACTCCTGTTCGTTGTTCGTGATCCGAGTTCGTGCTCGTGTGCGCGGAGTACCCCGCGACGGGGGCGGTGAAGCCACCCGCGGGCGCCCCGCTCCTCTGGTGCAACGGGTGTGTCGAATCGTTATTCCGGATCGATGGTCGTCGCGACGACGAGGACACCAGAATGACCACCATGAGCGACTTCAACTCGATGGTCATCGCGGAGTTCCGCGACAACGGTGGACACGTGGCGACAGCCGGGTTCGGCGACAACCTCGTGGTGCTGCACTCGATCGGTGCACGCAGCGGCGAGGTGCGGCTCAACCCGCTCTTCGCGATCTCCGAGAACGGCACCTGGTTGGTGGTGGGCTCCGCGGCCGGGGCGGTGAAGGATCCCGCATGGGTGCACAACCTCCGGGCTCACCCACGCATCGACATGGAGGTCCCCGGCGACGACGCGACCGTACGCACCATCGCCGTCGACGTCACCGAGGTGCCCGACGACGAATGGGAGACTCACTGGGCGAAGTTCACCTCGGCGTCCCCCGGCTTCCTCGAGTACACGACGACGGCGGAGGGGCGACAGTTCCCGATCTTCCGCCTGACGCCCGCCTGACAGGGTCGGGTCCAGCCGGCGTCAGGTCCACACGGCGTCGGCCACGCGGCGGAAGTTGCCGCCGAACACAGCCGCCACCGCACTCTCGTCCCAGCCGCGCTCGGCGAGCACGGCCGGGAGCGTGTGGGTGTCCTCGGGCGGAACCCACTGCAGTGCCCCGTATCTCGTGTACTCCTCGGAGAACGCCTCGGGGTGGAGTGCCAACTCGGTGTTGAAGTCCTCGTGGTCGAAGGAGTAGTCGCTGCCGACACCGATGTGATCGATCCCGACAAGGTCGACTCCGTACTCGACGTGGTCGGCCATGGCGCGCACCCGATCCGCGCGACGTTCGGGTTCGTTGACGCCGAGGAAGATGCCCACCCCGTTGATGCCGACCACGCCGCCGGTGTCGGCGCACGCACGCGCCTGCTCGTCGGTGATGTTCCGCGGATGTTCCCACAGCGCAGCGAAATTGGAATGACTGTAGATCATCGGCCGGGACGTCGTCGCGGCGATGTCGAGCCCCGTCCGCCGGGAACAGTGCGACCCGTCCGCTGCCATGCCCGCCTCGTTCATCGCCCGGATCAGGTCGCGTCCGTGGGCGGTGAGACCCGTGTCGACGGCGTCGAGGCATCCGCATCCCGCGGCGTTCGCATGGTTGTAGGTGGGCAGCATCGAGCGCACGCCCAGTTCGACGAAGTAGCGCACGTTGTCGAGGTCGCCGTCGAGAGGAGCGGAGTCTTCGAGGTCGAAGGCGAGGGCACGCAGTCCCCGTCGTCGGGCCTCGTCGATGTCGGCCACGCTCCGCGCCGGAAGGAAGCGACCGTCCGCGAGTGCCCGCGCACTCCACGTCGTGGCCAACTCCGTCGCCGACGCCTTCGTGTGGGGCGAGTAGCCGACGTTGACGGAGAGGTAACTCCCCGCCTCGTACCGCGCCAGTTCGGTGATGTCGGTGTCCGCGTACAGCGGCAGGCAGGTGTGCTGCTCCCACAGCGCAGTCACCGCGCACCCCCGGCCAGCGCGCGAGAGAGCAACGGGGCGAACAGCATCGCGAGCAGTGCGTAGAGGCCCACCGACGGGACGAGCAGCGCCACCGCGGAGACCACCAGGAACAGAGCGACCGGAACCCAGGGCACCGCCGCGCCGCGCACACCGGGACGCAGATCTCCACGAAGGAAGCCCGCAGCGCGCACGCGTGCTGCGAGGAGACGGGACACGATCATGGTCACGGCGATGACCCCGAGGTACAGCCCCACCGACAACGGGTCCCCGTGGGGAGCCGCGACCTCCAGCACGGTCGCCACGGGCATCAGCACGATGCCGGCGAGCCACAGGAGGTTGAGCCGCACGACGACCTCGTCGTACCCCGTGACACGAGTGAAGAGCGCGTGATGATCGCGCCAGAACCCCGCGATGACCGCGAAACTGATGCCCGCGGCCACGAGTGCGTAGCCGTTCTCCCGCAGGAACGCTCCCGCACCCTCCGGGGTGTCGCGGGCACTGTCCACGAGGGGGAGCACGACGAGCGTGATGGCGATCGCCACCACCGCGTCGGAGAAGAACACGATGCGGTCCAGCCCCTGCTGAGAGCGCACCTCGGTGTCGGGTTCGGTCACCCGGACGACTCTAGGCCCGGCGGCGCCTCGCGAGAACGACGACCGTGCGCACGAGTGATCCGACGTTCGGTCGCGCAGTGCCCGACAGCGGCCGCGTGCTCACCGGCACCTCGGCGATGATCCAGCGCTGATGGTGCACGGCGTGGGCGGAGGTGACGAGGGACGGGAGGAGACCTCCGCGAAGTGCCGCGGCGCCGCCGATGGATCGCCAGGCGTCGCCCGTGTACACGCGGAAGCTGGAGGTGACGTCGCGCAGCGGCAGGTCTGCGGTGTGCCGGATCAGCGCGTTCGCCACTCTCGTGCCCACGCGACGCAGCGCGGACGATCCGTCTCGACCACCCGTCGTGCTGCGCGATCCCACCACCATGCCGACACTGCGGCGCGCCGCGGCCTCGAGGAGAGCGGGGACGTCGGCCGGGTCGTGCGACCCGTCCATCAGGACGATCGCCTCACCGTCGACGGACAGCTCGTGCAGACGATCCGCCTCGACGAAGGTCACCTCGGCGCCGGGCAGGATCAGGCGCATCGCTGCCGTGACCACCGCCGATCGGTGACCGAGGTACACGACGTGCACGCCGGCGTAGTCGGTTCCCCGAGCCGAGGTGCCGTGGACACGGCTCCTGGAACCCGTCACACCGTGGCCCGCCACATCGTGGTTCGTCACGGCTCCGACGCCGTCGCTCTGGATCGACACGGTCATCATCCACTCCCTGTGATGGTCTCCCCGACCGAATACGGACTCTTTCCGTCCTTTGTGGCGTGATACTACCCTATAAACATACCGCGATCTTGTTTTGATGCCACTACGATTCCTCCACGCGCTGTTTCCGCACGCGGCGGCGGTGTCGCCCCACGGGCAGAATGGTGCGTGTGACCGACAAGTACGAGTGGCTCGAAGACGTGACCGGCGACGCCGCCCTCGAGTGGGTGCGTGCCCGTAACGAGCGCACGGTCGACGAGTTCACCGCGAACGACGAGTTCCGGACGCTCGAGACCGACATCCGGAGCATTCTCGACACCGACGCGCGCATCCCGTACGCGCGCAGGCGCGGCGACCACCTCTACAACTTCTGGAAGGACGCGTCGCACCCCCGCGGGCTGTGGCGGCGCACCACCATGGAGGAGTACCGGAAGGACAGTCCCGCCTGGGACGTCATCATCGATCTCGATGCTCTCGCCGAGGCCGAGGGCGAGAACTGGGTGTGGAAGAGCGCGCAGGTGCTCCGTCCGTCGTTCGACCGCGCGCTGATCTCCCTGTCGCGCGGCGGCGCGGACGCATCGGTGATCCGCGAGTACTCGCTCACGTCCCGCTCCTTCGTCGCACCCGACGAGGGTGGCTTCGTCGTCCCCGAGGCCAAGACGGACATCGACTGGATCGACGCGGACACGGTCTTCGTCGGCACGGATCTCGGACCCGGGTCGCTCACCGATTCCGGGTACCCCCGGCGCGCACACCGGTGGCTCCGTGGAACTCCTCTCGCGGAGGCTCCCGTCGTGTACGAGGGTGAGCAGACCGACGTCGCGGTGTCCGCCTCGCACGATGCGACGCCCGGCTTCGAGCGCAGCCTGGTCCAGCGCGCCACCGACTTCTTCAATGCCGTCACCTCCATTCTTCACGACGACGGATCGACCACGGTCCTCGACGTGCCCACCGATGCCTCGGTGTCCCTGCACGAGAACTGGTTGACCGTTCGCCTGACGACCGCATGGACCGTCGACGGCACCGAGTACGCCGCAGGGTCGCTGGTGGCCGCGAAGATCGACGAGTTCCTCTCCGGTGCAAGGGATCTGGTCGTCGTCTTCGCTCCCGACGCCCGCACGTCGCTGCACCAGTACGCGTGGACCGAGAACCATCTGCTGATGGTGCTGCTCGAGGACGTCCGCTCCAGCGTGCACGTGGTGACGCTGGGCGACACGGTCACCTCCGAACGCCTGCAGGGGCTCCCGGACGCCGTCGACGTCACCGTCATCGGCACCGACCCCGAGTTCGGCGGTGACGAATACTTCCTCGACGCGAGCGGCCACCTCACTCCGTCCACTCTTCTGGTGGGCACCGTCGGGACCGAACCCGAGGTCCTGAAGTCCGCTCCCGCGTTCTTCGACACCACGGGCCTCGCGGTCGAGCAGTACTTCGCCACCTCACTCGACGGCACACGCGTGCCCTACTTCGTCGTACGGAACCCCGGAACGCAGGACCGTCCGACGGCCGCAGGCCCCACCCTCCTCTACGGATACGGCGGTTTCGAGGTCTCACTCACCCCCTCCTACAGCGGCGTGGTCGGCGCGGCCTGGCTGGCTCGGGGCGGTACCTACGTGGTGGCGAACATCCGCGGCGGCGGCGAGTACGGGCCGTCGTGGCACACCGAGGTGCTGAAGTCCGGTCGACACAAGGTGCACGAGGACTTCGCGGCGGTCGCGAGCGATCTGGTGGAGCGCGGCATCACCACCCCGGACCAGTTGGGCGCGCAGGGCGGCAGCAACGGCGGCCTGCTCATGGGCATCATGCTCACCAAGTACCCGGAGTCGTTCGGCGCCATCGTGTGTCAGGTGCCGCTCCTGGACATGAAGCGGTATCACCGCCTGCTGGCCGGGGCGTCGTGGATGGCCGAGTACGGAGATCCCGACGATCCCGACGAGTGGGCCTTCATCTCCGAGTACAGCCCGTACCAGAACGTCTCACCGCCGGGGAACTCGATCGGTGTGTATCCGCCGATCCTCATCACGACGTCGACGAGGGACGACCGTGTGCACCCCGGGCACGCGCGCAAGATGGACGCCCTCCTCGAGGAGTACGGGTACGACGTCTCCTACTACGAGAACATCGAGGGCGGCCACGGCGGTGCGGCCGACAACGCGCAGGCCGCATTCAAGTCCGCGCTGGCGTACACGTTCCTGTGGCGGACGCTCGGGGGCGGTACCCGCTAGGTCAGTCGGTGTCCGGTTCCGCAAGTCCGACGATGGACGGATCCGGGCGCCCCACCACCTCGTGGTCCTTGTTCGAGTAGTCGAAGCTGTTCAGCACGAAGCGCATCGCCTCGAGGCGGGCGCGTTTCTTGTCGTTGCTCTTCACCGTCGTCCAGGGGGCGTGATCGGTGTGGGTGAACCGGATCATGTCCTCCTTGGCCCTCGTGTACGCGTCCCACTTGTCCAGGGAGGCGAGGTCCATGGGCGAGAGCTTCCACTGCCGTACCGGATCGACCTGGCGGATGGCGAAGCGCGTCCGCTGTTCGAGCTGGGACACCGAGAACCAGAACTTGGTCAGCTGCACTCCGTCGTCGACGAGCATCTGCTCGAACAACGGTGCCTGGTGGAGGAATCGGTGATACTGCTCGTCGCTGCAGAATCCCATCACACGTTCCACGCCGGCCCGGTTGTACCAGGAGCGGTCGAACAGGACCAGCTCTCCGGCAGCCGGTAGGTGGGTGACGTACCTCTGGAAGTACCACTCCGTCGACTCGCGTGGCGACGGCTTCTCGAGTGCCACCACCCGCGCGCCGCGAGGGTTGAGATGCTCCATGAAGCGCTTGATCGTGCCGCCCTTGCCTGCGGCGTCGCGACCTTCGAAGACGATGACGTGGCGGCCACCGGTCTCCTTGATCCACATCTGCAGCTTCAGCAACTCGATCTGCAGAAGACGTTTCGTACCTTCGTATTCCGCGCGCGGCATCCGTTCGTCGTACGGGTACGCCTGGCGCCAGGTGTCCACCGGGACTCCGTCACCGGTCAGCAACACGGGGTCGTCGTCGTCGTCGTCCCGCACGCTGAACGACGAGGTGTCCGAGAGGTCCACGATCCGGGACAGGGCGAAGTCATCGAGAGCGGTCACGCCAGGAACCTACGAGCCGCCGGAGACGGGACGGTGATCACGGGGTGAACAGCAGATGCCGTGACAGGCGGAGTTTCAGGGTACGTCTCGGGGTGGTCACCGATGGTGCAGCGCGCGGGCGGAACTCAGGATGGAGACATGACATTCCACGAGAGCAACTCCACCGTCCACCCGAACCCGAACCACACCACGCAGCTGACGCGAAGCCGAGACGACGCCTGGATCGCCGGGGTCTGCGGCGGTGTCGCCGCGTACACCGGATGGGATCCCAGCCTGGTGCGCGCCCTCACCGTGGTCGGCGCCCTCGTCTCGTTCGGCACCGTCGCCCTGCTCTACCTCGCGATGGTCATGCTCGTTCCCCGAGCATGACCATCGCGAGTTCGGTCACTTGCCTCCGGTCACCAACCAACCACAGGGAGAGGCCAAGTCGTTCGCTGCCTCGGGTCCCATCGAGCCGGGCTCGTACGGGAGCACGGCCGGCGGAGAGGTCAACAACGGTGCGGCGACCTCCCACACGTGAGCCAGTCCGTCGGGACGGGTGAACAACGACCGGTCACCGTCGAGTACGTCGAGAATGAGTCGTGAATAGGGCGACAGCGGCTCGGCGTCCGACACCGTCGACAGGTCGAGCGACATCCGACCGATCCCGAGGTCCTCGCCGGGGCCGGGCTCCTTGACCGTCATGGCGATGTCCACTCGGCCGTCGCCCGACAGGTCGAACGTCAGCACGGCGCCGTCGGCCGGCAGGTGCTTCACCGGTCCCTCGGGGCGACGGAACACCAGCGACACCCGCTGCGTGCTGGTTCCCAGCATCTTGCCGGTGCGCAGGACGAAGGGAACGTCGCGCCACCGGTCGGTGTCGACCCACATGCGTGCGGCGACGAACGTGTCGGTCGACGAATCGTCCGCGATCCCCTCGACGTCCTGGTAGCCGCGGTACTGACCGAGGACCACCTCGGACGTGTCGAGCGGGCGGAACGCCGCGATGACCGACTCGCGGGCAGTCTGCAGGTCGTCCGCACCGAGGCTGAGTGGGGGCTCCATGGCCACCTCCGCCGCGACCTGGAACAGGTGCGTCACCAACATGTCGAGCACGGCACCCGTGGCGTCGTAGAACTCGGCACGGTCGTCGATGTCCAGCGTCTCCGGCACGTCGATCTGCACCTGCTCCACGTGTTCCCGGTTCCAGATCCCCTCGATCATCCCGTTCGC
This sequence comes from Rhodococcus sp. NBC_00294, assembly GCF_036163995.1. NCBI lineage: Bacteria > Bacillati > Actinomycetota > Actinomycetes > Mycobacteriales > Nocardiaceae > Rhodococcus > Rhodococcus sp. NBC_00294. Next base: position 1,403,893 of record NZ_CP108043.1, on the reverse strand, counting down.
GAAGCGCAGGATGTGCAGGTTCTGGGTGTTCTCCTTGCCGAGGAAGTGGTCGATCCGATAGACCTGCTTCTCGTCGACGATGGCATGGACCGCCTCGTCGAGCTTCTCGAAGTTCTCCTGCGACGTGCCGAACGGCTTCTCGTAGACCACCCGCGCGCCCTCGGCGAGATCGTGTGCGCCGAGCGCCTCGGTGTAGTCGATGAAGGTCGAGGGCGGCAGCGCGATGTAGTGCACGAGCTGCACGTCGCCGCCCAGCTCGTCCTTCACGTCTCCGATGACCGACGGCAGGTCACCCGGATCGTCGGCGGTGAATCCGTTGCCCGCGAAGCGAACACGGTCCGCGAACGACGACCACACCTTCTCGTCGATGCTGTCGACACCCTCCCCGGGACCGAACTCCTCGAGCGCCGCGCGGATGTGCTCGCGGAACTCGTCGTCGGTCTTCTCACCTCGACCGTTGCCCACCAACGCCCACTGCTCGGGCAGCAGTCCTTCCTGCGCAAGTTCGTAGAACGCCGGCAGCACCATGCGCTTGGCAAGGTCTCCCGTCGCCCCGAAGAGCACGAAGATGGTCGGAGCCCCGCCGGATTCGGATGTCGCAGTGTCAGCCATGCCTCCATGATGCCCAGTCGGGGGCTCCCCCGAACCTCGATCGCCTCACAGTGCCGCGTCGACGCTACTGTCGAGCCGGTGACACGATCGATCTTCGACGGCGACATCGCCGGTCTCGGGACCTCCAGCGGAACCAGGATCGTCGTCGGCCACTGGACGTCGTCGCCGCTGGGCGACTTCACCGATGTCATGGTCGAGTTCGCGGACGGCGAGCGCCTTCTGCTGGCACCGTCCGACGCGGTCCGCGAGTTCGTCACCGCGACCTACCACTTCGACACGACGACCATCACCGACGTCTCGTATCACCGCCGAGGTGACCGAGTCGGCGTCTCCGCGGGTGATCTCGAGGTGTCCTTCCAGATCGGCGGCCCGACACTGCTGGGTCGACTGCTCACCCTCGCACCAACGTCGGTGGTAACCGCACCCTGGTTCTGTACGGTGAGCGACCCAATCGCGCGGGTCGTGATGCGCGGCGTGCGGACCAGGGGCACCGCCGGCGGTGGGCGGCGCGAATACTACGGAGCGCGAGGGCAGCGCAGCATCGTCGGCGCGACGGCATCGTGGAAGGGCGACGATCTGGGACACCTGTCGCCGGTGGAGCCGCCGGTGCGATTCGGATTCGGGTCCACACCCGCGGCCCCGTCGTCGACGCGGATACGCACGACGATCGACCACCGCTGACCGAGGTCACCGCAGGGTGGTGTTCTCGTCACGGGAGAGGAAGAACGCGTTCGAGCCGACGCGGGCGCACGCGACTCCGTCCTCCCGAGAGACGCAGAAGCTCTGCCCCGTGTTGATCACCTCGCCGTACTGCAGTGTGCGGATGTTCTCAGAGCCGGTGAAATAGCCCTGATTCGTGCAGTAGTGGATCGGCCCGGCGCTCTCCACGCGGACGGCGTACTTGCTGGTGGCACCGTTCGAGCAGACCTCGCCCTCGTCGGGAGCGACACTGGACACGGCCTGGCATCCCAGGAATCCGACCGAGGTTCCGTTCGGGAAGAGCCCACACGACACATTCCCCGACGGCGTCCGGAAGTAGTACCCCTCACCCGCCCCGCCATTGTCGCGGAAGAGCTCGGGATCCACCGACACCTCCTGCGACCCCGGACGCGGGAGTGCGTCCGCCGGGTCTGCCGACTCTGCCGACGGCGACTGCTCGACCGGCTGTTCCTCTGCGCCCGGCTGATCCGACGCTGCACCGGTGGGCGGCTCGATCGGCGCCACGACCGATGTCCCCGTCGGCGTCACGACCGAGGTGTCAGCGGGCGCCGGAACCGCCGTCGCCGACGTCACCTGGTCCGGAGCCGAACATGCCCCCAGCACCGCGGCGCCGGCGACCAGGGTGGCCGCGACGGCAGCCCGTGTGCTCATCGAGAACGACATGTCGACTCCTGTCCGGAGCCGGCCGATCGCCGCCCCCTCTGACATACCCATCGGTCTCTTTCGTGGCGTCGTTACCTGTACTCACGTCACGATCAGGACACGAGCCGGCTAACTGCCGTCGAGGGGTGCGATGCCGGCGATGAGTTGGTACGGAGTCAGCGAGAAACCACGCTGAGGTCCGAACCAGCGAATGCAGTCGACCAGGATCGTGGTGCCCTTGGCGCGCTCCGCAGCAGCGACGTCCGGACACGTGGGGAAGATCCCCGGCACCACCTCGTAGTACAGCGGCCCGACGTAGGTCGGCTCCGCAGAGGCGGTTCCCGCCCCTGCCAGCACCGATCCCGCCGTGACGGCTCCGGCGGCGAGCACTCCACCGACCACTCGCCGTAGTCCGATTCGCACCATGACACACACCTTCCGATGGGAGAGCCCCGGCCTTCGAAAACCGTACCGTGCGGACTGTTACGGGGGAAGAGGCATGCGGGAACGCAGGCACGGTTGCCGTAAAATACGAGGGTCCACCAGGCACTTGTTTCGATCAGGGGAGTCACGTGACCGCGCACGTCGAAGAAATGCAGTTCCAGGCCGAGACCCGGCAGCTGTTGGATCTGATGATCCACTCGGTCTACTCCAACAAGGACTCGTTCCTCCGCGAGTTGGTGTCCAACTCGTCGGACGCGCTGGACAAGCTGCGACTCGAGTCGTTCCAGAACAAGGATCTCGGCGCCGACACCTCCGATCTCCACATCGACCTGGAGATCGACAAGGAGAACCGCACCCTCACCGTGCGGGACAACGGCATCGGCATGTCGCGCGACGAGGTCGTCGATCTCATCGGCACGCTCGCGAAGTCGGGCACCGCCGAGGTCCGCGCGAAGCTGAAGGAAGCGAAGGACGCGGCCGCGTCCGAGGAGCTCATCGGCCAGTTCGGCATCGGCTTCTACTCCACGTTCATGGTGGCCGACAAGGTCACCCTCGTGACCCGGCGCGCGGGTGAGGACACCGCGACGCGCTGGGAGTCCAGCGGTGAGGGCACGTACACCATCGAGGAGGTGTCCGACGCGCCTCAGGGTAGCGCCGTGACCCTGCACCTGAAGCCGGCCGACGACGAGGATCACCTCTACGACTACACCTCCGAGCACAAGATCCGCGAACTGGTGAAGCGGTACTCGGACTTCATCGCGTGGCCCATCCGCATGCAGGTCGAGAAGACCACCGGCGAGGGCGACGACGCCACGACGGTGCTCGAGGACGAGACGGTCAACTCGATGAAGGCGCTGTGGACGCGCTCGAAGGACGAGGTCTCGGACGAGGAGTACACCGAGTTCTACCGCCACGTCAGCCATGCATGGGACGAGCCGCTCGAGGTCATCCCCATGAAGGCCGAGGGCACCTTCGAATACCAAGCGCTGCTGTTCATTCCGTCGCGCGCACCGTTCGACCTCTTCATGCGGGAGTCGAAGATCGGCATCCAGCTGTACGTGAAGCGCGTGTTCATCATGGACGACTGCGAGGAGCTGGTGCCCGAGTACCTGCGCTTCGTCAAGGGTGTCGTCGACGCGGCGGACCTGTCCCTCAACGTCTCTCGCGAGATCCTGCAGCAGGATCGCCAGATCCGCGCCATCCGGCGCCGCCTGACGAAGAAGGTGCTGAGCACAGTCAAGGATCTCCAGGCGAACGAGCCGGAGAAGTACAGCACGTTCTGGACCGAGTTCGGCCGTGCCCTCAAAGAAGGGCTGCTGTCCGACCACGACAACCAGGAGACCATCCTCGGGCTGTCGTCCTTCGCAACGACGCAGAGCGACGAGAAGCCGACCACGTTGGCGGAGTATGTCTCTCGCATGAAGGACGGCCAGGACGCGATCTACTACATGACCGGTGAATCGCGTCAGCAGGTGGAGAACTCTCCGCACATGGAGGCGTTCACCGCCAAGGGGCTCGAGGTGCTGATCCTCACCGACGCCGTCGACGAGATGTGGACCGGGTCCGTCCCCGAGTTCGACGGGAAGCCGTTCCGCTCCATCGCGAAGGGTGCCGTGGACCTGGGTGACGACGAGGCGGAGACCGAGGAGAAGGACGCACGAAAGGCGCAGTTCGCCGACCTCACCTCGTGGATGGCCGAGACGCTGTCCGACGACGTGAAGGAGGTCCGCCTGTCCTCACGCCTGACCACCTCACCCGCGTGCATCGTGGGCGACGACTTCTCCCTGAGCCCGCAGCTCGAGAAGATGTACCGCGCCTCCGGCCAGCCGGTCCCCAAGACCAAGCGCATCCTCGAGCTCAACCCGGACCACGCGCTGGTCACCGCGCTGGAGAAGGCCCATGCGGAGAAGAAGGACGAGATGGCGCTGGCCGAGACCGCCAAGCTGCTCTACGGCACAGCCCTGCTCGCCGAGGGTGGCGAGCTGGACGACCCGGCGTCGTTCGCGAAGTTGTTGGCGGAGAGGCTGACACGCACGATGTGACCTGAGGATATATGCCCACCCGTAGGGTGGGCATATGTCGGGGGACGTGGTCGTGATCGGGGCGGGGCTCAGCGGGTTGGTGGCAGCACTCGACCTGACCAGGGCGGGGCGCTCGGTCATCGTCCTCGAGGCCGCCGACCGGATCGGCGGCAAGGTTCTCACCGTCGACACCGAAGGTCACCACGTCGATCACGGCGCCCACTGGATCGGTGGAGACCAGACCGCGGTGCGCGCACTCGCCGCCGAGTTCGGTGTCGACACGGCTCCCGAACCGCGACGGCGACGCGGTGCGGACGAAGTGTTCGCGGCCGCCGGCCGCGTCCACCGCTATCACGGTCAGGTGCCGCGCATCCCCGTTCGCGAGTGGCTCCCCGTCGGTTCGGGTATCGCGCGCCTCGACCTGGCGGTCCGCACCGTCGACCGCGCGGTGCCGCTGCTGTCGACCTGGCGGCCCGGAGATCACGAGATGTCCGACGTTCTCGCGCGTCGGATGTTTCCCTCCGCCTACGGCCGCGACATCCTCACGTGTTTCTTCCGGCTGATCTTCGGCGCCGACCCGGACGAGGTCCCCGCCCGAGCCGCACTCGAGTACCTGCGCGCGGCCGGCAGCCTGCGGGCGATCGCCGAGGTGCGTGACGGAGCGCAGGAACGCTACTTCGTGGACGGCACCGCATCGCTGATCTCAGCTGTGGCACAGCACCTCTCCGCCCCGCCGGAAACGTCTCGACCCGTCATCGCGATCCGGCCGGACACCTCCGGAGTCGACGTGGTCACCGCGGACGGCACAGTCCGCGCATCCTCGGTGGTTCTCGCGGTTCCCCTCCCCCGCGCCGCCGACATCGACGGCGCGCTCCCCGCCGGACTCGGGGACCGGATGCGCACCTCCCGCATGGGCGAGTACGCGAAGACCATCGTCGTGTACGACAGTCCGTGGTGGCGCGAGAACGGACTCACCGGAACGGCACTCGACGTCGACGGCCCGGTCCAGATGATCGTCGACGGCAACGCCGGACGGGACTCGCCCGGCATCCTGGTCGCCTTCAGTGGCGGTCGAGCCGCGGCAGACCTGTTCTCCCGCACAGATCGCCGTGACATCGTCGTCGCCGAGCTGGTGCGGCTGTTCGGCCCTCGGGCGCGGTCACCTCGTCGTGTCGACGACATCACCTGGTCGGCGCAACCCTGGCTGGGTGGGGCGCCCACCGCGATCCCGCCGTACGGAGGCGTCTTCCACCATCAGGACCTGACCACGGACCGCGTGCACTGGGCAGGAACGGATCTGGCCGATCGCTGGCCCGGCTACCTCGACGGGGCCGTGCGTTCCGGTCGGCGAGCGGCACGTGAGATCCTGACTACGTCTCGAGGTGGGACCGTCTGAGATCGGGCAGTCTCCGCGGTGCCGCGAGCCGACGCAGAGCCGGTGCCACCGGTCGGCCTCGGAGAAGCCCCTCGGTGGTGCCCGCCTCGAGGGCCTTCCGGTAGACGAGGACCGTCTCCCGCACAGCATCGACCGTGTGGTCGATGTCCGAGTCCGTGTGCGCCGCGGACACGACGAACGACTGACCGAGGACACCGCGGGACAGCATCTCCTGCAGGAAGAGAGTCCGGTAGGCCTGCGAGGGAACCCCGTCGGCATCCGCGGTGGCGAACACCAGGCAGCTGGGGCGTCCGAGGACCCGAAGGTGCTCCCCGACACCGGCATCGAACGCCACCTCGGTCACGGCGTCACGCAACCGGGCGCCGGCGCGCTCCATGGCGCCCACGGGGTCCTCCGTCTCGTACGCCCGGACGACGGCACGAAACGCGGCGAGCCCCGTCGTCTCCGGTCCGTGCGTCGTCGACAGCAGGAAGACTCGGTCGGAGTCCGTGCGCAGACCGCCTAGTTCCATCAGATCGCGGCGGCCGGCGAGCGCGGACACCGGGAGTCCGTTGCCCATGGCCTTGCCCCAACACGACAGATCGGGAGTCACGCCGTACACACCCTGCGCACCCGCGGACGACCATCGGAACCCGGTGATCATCTCGTCGAACACGAGAACGGTCCCGTGTCGATCACAGGCTGCGCGGACGGCCTCGAGATACCCCGGTGACGGTTCGGCCAGCGCACCGGCTGCCTCCATGACGACGCACGCGATGTCGTGATCGGCCAGGATCCGTTCCAGCGCAGGGGTGTCGTCGAACGGGAACCGATGCACCGCGCCGTGCGGGATTCCCGCGTTCATCTCCGTCGTCCCGATGAACCAGTCGTCGACCGAGAAGAACGGCTGCGCACAGACCGCGATCTCGGTACGCCCGGTGACCGCACGCGACAGGCGGACGGCCGCGGTGGTCGCATCGGAGCCGTTCTTCGCGAACTTCACCATCTCCGCGGTGGGAACGGTCCTCAGGAAGTCCTCCGCCGCGAGCACTTCGAGCTCGGTCGGCCTCGAGAAGTTGGTTCCCCTGGCGACCGCGTCCGCCACGGCGTCGACCACGGGACGGTACCCGTGTCCCAGTGTGACCGAGCGCAGACCACTCCCGTACTCGACGTACTCGTTGTCGTCGACGTCCCACACACGGGCGCCGACCCCGTGCGTGAGGATCGGGGTGAGGTGCTCCGGGTACTGATCCGAACCCCTTGCGTACGTGTGACTTCCACCGGGGACGAGGCGGTGCAGACGTTCCTGGAGTTCCGAGGATCTCTCGTGTGTCATCGCGTGGCCTCTCGGCGGTCGTCGTGGGAGAGACGGGTGACGTCAGGGTGGTCCGCCTCGCGCCGCAGGACGGTCCGCGCGGTCGTGGCGACGAACCACAGCGCCACCGCCCACTCGGAGACGAGCACCCCGACGACCATGGTCACGACCGATCCGGTGACCGAGGTGATCAGCAGAGCCGACGCCGCGAGGGTGACGCCGAGGACGGCGCCGCCGAGGACCGTGGACGTCCGACCCTGCGCCGGCAGCACGGCGGTGGCGACGTAGGACGTGAGCGTGGTGGCTGGGAGGATCCAGGCGAGGATGCGCAACAGGTCGGTCGCCTGGGCGAACTCGGTGCCGTAGACGATGCGGATCACCAGGGGGGCCACGAGCGTCAGCCCTGCCGCGGCGACGACCGCGAGTGCGAGACACCCCGCCGCACCCTGCATCGTCCGCGCCCGGAAGGCCTGGCCGTCCCGAATTCGGGTCATCCGCGGGAGCAGCGCGAACCCGATCGGATCGAGAACCGACTGTCCCGCTCGGACCAGCCGGTCCGCGGCCGAGAACAGGCCCAGGGAGACCGCGTCGAGCACCGTGGAGTACGCCGCCGCGCCGCCCTGTCCGTAGCCGGTCAGCAGGAGCCGCGACGCGAGCACCGGTGCCGCCGTTCTCAGAGTGTCACCGACCCGCCACGAGGGAACGAGGCGTCCGAAGTGCCGGTCGGCGTCCACGCCGGTGGCGATCACGGTGACGATGGACGAGCCGCCCAGACAAGCCAGCGCGACCTCGGGCGACGGGAACTGCGGCAGCAGAACTACCAGCGCCAGCAGGTATGCCACACGTCCGGCGGCCTGGTAGGCGGTGGAGGCACCGAAGCGGCCACGACCGATCAGCAGCCAGTCCTCCGACAGTGACCAGACACCCCCGGCGACCGCCCCGAGCAGGATCATCCGGGCGGCACCGTCCACACCGGCGGCCCACCCGACCAGCGCCGCGACGACGAGCACGGCGAAGAGTCCGCACCGCACCACCGCGTACGCGCCACGCACCTGCGTGATGTCGGGGTCGTCGACGCGCGCAGCGAAGTACTGCGTGGCACCGAGATCGACGAGAACCGAGCCGAGGAAGTACGCCGACATCCCCACCGCGACGAGCCCGGCTCCTTCGGTTCCGAGCAGCCGGGCTGTCAGCGGCAGGGTGACGAGCGTGACGAGGAACTGACCGTAGGTGCCGAAGCCCACGAGCAGGACGTCTCGGGCGAGCCGCAGCATCAGCGCCGCAGGAGGCGGTCGGCCACGTCGCCGGCTCGCGCACGTAACCGGGTGAGCACGGCGCCGAGAATGCGTCCGTCTCCGGCGAGGACGTCGCCGGTGGAGACCAGAGCCGGGAGTTCGCGTGCGAGACGGTGATGCAGCCGGACCGACTCGCTGAGCTTGCTGTAGCTCGACGTCCGGCTGCACAGGTTGAAGGTCGAGTCGCGCCACGCTGCGTCGATGGTGGAGACGCCGTGGAAGTCCCCGTGAGCGCCCATGCGAGCGAACAGATCGACGTCCATCGGGAACACCAGGTCGCCGCGGAAACCGCCGACCCGGTCGAACAGATCCCTGCGGAAGGTGGTGGCCGCGGTCGGCCCGAACTCGGCGGGACCGCGGCGCACGATGATGCCCGCGAGGTCCTTGCCCGGGCGTCGACCGAGCAGGCCGGGGAGGCCGAGCCCGGTCTCCTTCACCGACCCCTGCTCGTCGATCACCTCGAACTTGGACGAGACCACCGCGATCCCGGGATCGTCCAGTACGGCCTGCTGTCCCGCCAGCGCACCGGGACGGAGCACGTCGTCGGCGCACACCACCTTGACGAGCCGGCCCGTCGAGGCCCGCACGGCCGCGTTCCAGTTGTCCCCGATGGCGAGCACCCGGTCGTTCCGCACGATCCGGACGCGCTCGTCGCGGAAGGAGCGGGCGATGTCGCCGGTCGCGTCGGTGCTCGCGTTGTCGAGCACCAGGACCTCCATGTCCTCGTCCTGGTCCAGGACGGAGGCCAGTGTGGTCTCCAGGGTGCGCGCGGCCTCGTAGGCCGGGATGCACACCGAGAGCGGAGCGGTCATGAGCGGAGTCCTTCCGTGGCCGAGTCGAGATCGACGAACGACATCTCCGGATGCGCCGCAGCGACCTCCGGGAGGAGATCCGGGACGGTCACCACCACACGGTCGGGACGATGGGTGTACAGCCATTCCGGGCCGACGATGGGAACGTCCGTACCCGGCATGCGGCGGCCCCATTTCGCCGGGGACGCATCGACGACCGCGCCGAACGTCTCCGTGGTCACCCCCGCCATCGCGAACAGAGCGACCGCGCGCGACGCCGCTCCGTACGCGGCGAGCGTCACACCCGCGCGAGACGACGCGCCGAGTCTCGCCCGCACCGCCTCGACCTCGGCGACGGCGGCTGCTCCGAGGGACGACACGACGGTGGGATCGGTGACGGCGGCGGCAGCCTCGGCTTCCCGCACGCGCCGTGCCGTCACGAGGTCGTCCTCCCACACCGGGAGGCGCACCGAGTCGTCGCGCATCGCCGAGACCAGGAGAGTCCCGCCGTAGAGGTCCGACTCCCAACACCCGGTGGGCATCAGACCCGCTGCCCACAGAGCGGTCTCGAGCGCGGTCGACGACCAGTAGGCGAAGTGTCCGTGGCGGAGCGCCGTCCACTGGCGATCCCGCACGATGGTCATGAAGGAGTGGACCTGCAGCACCAGTACGCCGCCGTCGCCGAGCAGCGCCCGACGTTCACGCAGAGCGGCCGCCTGGTCCGGCTCGTGCATCAGCCCGAAACCGTCGACGACGAGGTCGGCGGAGCGCGAACCCGCCACGGCCGGACCGGCATCCGCGACGCCACGGGATCTCACGTCGGGGATCCAGGACCCACCGTGGGGGCTTCCGTACTCGCGGACCACGGCGCCGTCGGGGAGCCACCCGCGTCGCACGATCTCGTCCATCGCCCGAGAAGCGGCTCGCGTCAACGCCTCCGGCTCCACTCCACGCGGTTCGTCCGCGCGGGTGTCGTCGTCCAGGAGCTGTGCCAGGCCGCACGTCGTGCACAGGCCCATCGCGAGAGCATGCATCTCGTCGCCCTCGGGAGAGGACTCGGCCGTCGGGAAACTGTCCGCGGCCGGCACGAGGCCGAGATCGAGCACCGTGGACACCGTCGCCGAGGCGCAGGCTCTGCACGAACTCATGAGATTCTCCGGCTCGTCGTACGCGGGGAGCACCCGTCGGCGACACTGGACTCATGCGCGTCGAGACCACACCTCTGCGAGACGTCCTGCTCTTCCTGCCCACCCCGCATCGCGACGATCGGGGTTTCTTCACGAGGACCTTCGACACCGAGATCTTCGACGCGGCGATCGCCGAGCACACGACCCTGTCCACGAGAGCCGCTGATTTCCGTCAGGACTCCCAGTCCCGTTCCGCCGGCGGCGTTCTGCGTGGCCTGCACGGGCGAGGAGGCCGAGGCGAGGCCAAGTTGGTGCGGTGCGCCCGCGGCGCCGTCCAGGACGTCCTGGTGGACACCAGAACGGAGTCGCCCACCTTCGGTCAGTGGTTCGACGTCGTGCTCGACGACGTGGAGTGCGCGCACCTGTTCGTGCCCCCCGGCTTCCTGCACGGCTTCCTCACCCTGGGCGAGACCGCAGACGTGTGCTACCGGATCGACCGTCCGCACGAACCCTCCGAGGACGTGGGCGTCCGCTGGGACGACGCGGATCTGGCGATCCGCTGGCGCGGGACGCCGAGCATCGTGAGCGACCGGGACGCGGGGGCGCGGTCCTGGCGCGACCTCGTCGCCGGCGGGTGATCTCTCACGCACTGCCGACACCCACCCGCGTCCTGCGGAGGTTCTCGTCGATCGCGCCGGTCCGCTGGAGCTCGGTGACGCGGGCCAGACGCGTGAAGCGCTGCGCCAGTGCGTCCGCGGTGAGACCGTGGCGGGCGTATGCGGCGACCAGTTCTTCAGCGCCGGCTCGGACACTCCACTCGGGGACGAAGGCGGGCAACACCTCTCGCGCCGCGGAGAAGTCGACGCGGTAGGACCGCGGGTCGGCGCCGTATTCTCCGGTGACCACCACCTCGGCACCCGTCACGTCGGCGACCGTCTCGGCGATGTCGCGCACCGTCACGTTGTTCGCCTCGGTGCCGATGTTCAACGCCCGGTTCCGAATTCGGTCGACCGGCGCCTCGAGTGCGGCCGCGAAGGCGTACGCGATGTCCCGCGCGTGCACGAGGGGTCGCCACGGCGTGCCGTCGGACTTGACGACGATGCGTCCGGTGAGGAACGCCGACGCCGTGAGATCGTTGACCACGATGTCCGCCCGCAGCCGCGGTGAGTAGCCGAAGGCCGTCGCGTTGCGGAGGAACACCGGCGCGAAGCTGTCGTCCGCCATGGCCGCGACGTCGTCCTCGACGCGCACCTTGCTCACGGCGTAGGGGGTGAGGGGCCTCAGCACCGCGTCCTCCGTGACCGCGTCCTGACCGGCGGCGCCGTAGACCGAACAGGTGGACGCGTACAGGAACCGGCCCACCCCCGCATCCTTCGCGGCACGTGCGAGACGCACGGAGGCATGGTGATTGATGTCGTGCGTGATCTCCGGCGCCAGCGTGCCGAGCGGATCGTTCGACAGTGCGGCGAGGTGCACCACCGCGTCGACACCCGTGAGATCGGCGGCTACGACGTCGCGCAGATCCGTGGCCAGGGTGACCGGATTCGCGGGTGCGTCACCGAGAACGCAGTCCGCGAACAGGCCGCTGTCGAGCCCCACCACGGTGTGACCACGCTCCTGCAGGAGCGGAACCATGACGGTACCGAGGTATCCCTGGTGTCCGGTGACGAGTACACGCATGCTGTTCACGACCCTTTCGTCTGCGGTGCCGGACGGTCCGACCGCAGGTTCTCCGTGTGCAGGAGTATCTTCTCCACGACGAACGCCTCGGCATATCTGCTGCGGCACTGCACTCCTCGCACGCGCGCCAGCCCGAGAAAGGTCTCGGAGTCGTACCAGTCGTGGTGATGCTGCGAGGGGTAGTGCCGCGACAGCAGCTCCGCCTTGCGCACCGCCACGTCGTCGGCGAGCGGATAATAGAGACCGGGTGTCGGAAGATCGGACTCCCACTTGACGATCTCGTAGCCCAGCACCAGATGGTCGCGAAAGACGGTGGGAACCAGCTCCGCCAGCAGGCGGTGATCCTGGTGCGCGTCGCGCCGCTGCGGTGCGAGTACGACGTCAGGCTCGCACGTACGCCGGAACTGTTCGAGTCCGTTCTTCACCGCGCTCCAGTGATCAGGGGAGCGGCCGTCCGGCACGTCGAGCACGGTGAGCGACACCGGTCCGTCCGAACAGAAGTCCGACAGTGCCTTTCGCTCCTCGGCTTCCCGCTCGGTGCCGCCGCCCGACGACACCAGAGCGTGCACCTCGACATCTCCCCCACGGGTGAGGTCGAGGAGCGTTCCTCCGGCGCCGATGGCGATGTCGTCCGGATGCGCCCCGAGCACCGCCACCGAGCGGATACGGCTGGGGGACAGGCCAATCACGCGACGACGCTCGACAGTGGCGGTCGATTCCGATCGCCCTCCCACACCGCCCACGGGCGAATGCCGCGCCCGTAGTCGTTGTCGAGTTCCGCACGCTCCTTGAAGGTGTCGGCCGGCTTCCAGAATCCCTCGTGCCGGTATCCGAACAGTTCCCCGCGGCCCGCCAGTGTCATACACGCATCGCCGACCAGATCGCCCCCCTCCGGAATGTGGTCGAAGACCTCCTGACTGAGCACGAAGTACCCGCCGTTCTCCCAGATGGGAAAGCGGCTCACCGGAACGATGTCCTTGATCTCGCCGGCCTCCGACACGTCCACGCAGTGGAAGCTCGACTGCGGCGGCACCACCAGCATGGACGCCACGGCGCCCGACTCGTGATAGCGCTCGATCATCGTGTCCAGCGGGGCGTCGGTCAACACGTCCGAGTAGTTGGCGAGGAAGTACGGATCGCCGTCAAGGTGGTCACGGACGCGCCGCAACCTCTCGCCGATGGGCGACTCGACGCCGGTGTCCACGAACGTGATCGACCAGTCGCTCATGTCCGTGCTCAGCAACTCGACCTTGCCGTCGCGCATGACGAAGTCGTTGGACTGCTCCTCGTGATAGTCCAGGAAGAACTGCTTGATCGCTGCCGCGCCGTAGCCGAGGCACAGCACGAAGTCCTTGTGGCCGTAGTGTGCGTAGTACTTCATGATGTGCCAGAGGAGCGGACGGGGCCCGACCATCTGCAAGGGCTTCGGGATGTCGTCGTTGCGGTCGTTGCGCATGCGCATTCCGTAACCGCCACAGAACAGTACGACCTTCATGCCAGAGCCTCCGATGTGTCGAGCCGCCCGATGTCGGCGGTGTGGAGAACGGGGAGTGGGAACACGACGCGCCCACCCCACTCGGCGACGTAGCTCAGCTGCTCGGTGAGCTCGCTCTCGAGATTCCACGGCAGGACCAGGACCACGTCCGGACGATCCGCCGCGATGCGATCGGGATGGTGCACCGGGATTCGCGTCCCCGGTGTGAACCGACCGTGCTTGTAGGGATTGCGATCGACGGTGTACTCCACCAGGTCCGTTCGGATGCCGCAGTAGTTGAGCAGGGTGTTGCCCTTGCCCGGCGCGCCGTATCCGACCACGCGTTCACCCCGCCGGCGACAGTCGAGGAGGAACTCGAGCAACGTCGCTCGGACCCCGCGCGCCGCCTTCTCGAGCCCGCGATAGCCGACCACGTGATGCAGCCCCGCGCGCTGCTCGGCCGCGAGCAGGTCGAGGGTGCGCTCGCTGGGCGGGCCGGCGTTCGCGGACGGTGTCGCCCAGATCCGGATGGAACCACCGTGGGTGGACAGTTCCTCGACGTCCACGACGGTCAGGTCGCCTCGGGCGAGCGCCCTCGTCGCCGTCAGGACCGTCCAGTACTGGAAGTGCTCGTGGTAGACCGTGTCGAACTGTGCGTCGGCCACCAGGTGGAGGGCGTGGTGCACCTCGATGCTGACCATGCCGTGGTCCGACACCAGCGTGCGCAGCCCCTCGGTGAATCCCGCGACGTCCGGGATGTGGGCGTACACGTTGTTCGCGACGACGAGGTCCGCCGGCCCGTGCGCGGCACGCACCTGCGCCGCGGTCGTCGGATCGAGGAACGCTGTCTCCGTCGGAACACCGGACTCACGCGCTGCCGCACCGACGTTCACGCTCGGCTCGATACCGAGGCAGCGGATTCCGGCGTCCACGACGTGCTGCAGGAGATAGCCGTCGTTGCTCGCCACCTCGACCACGAACGACTCGTCGGACAGATCCAGGCGGCGCACGGACTCCTGCACGAACGTCCGGGCATGGTCGACCCAGCTGCTCGAGAACGACGAGAAGTACGCGTACTCGGTGAACGTCTCGGCCGGCGACACGAGAGCCGGAATCTGCAACAGCAGGCACTCTCGGCAGAGACGCAGGTGCAGGGGGAAGGTGGGCTCCGGATCGTCGAGCTGCGCTGCGGTGAGGAACGATTCGCACGGCGGTGTCGCGCCCAGGTCGAGGACACTCTCGAGGTCGGCGGATCCGCAGAGACGGCAGTGCATGAGCATTCCTCACTGGCAGGCCGCGCGTCCGTGTCGGGCCCCGCCGACGGGGTGGACCGAACGCGCTGCTTTGTACGATTTGCACGTATTCTGCCACAGAAAAATACTCTGTGCCGGTTTCCGGCTCCAAATCATTCGCTCAAACTACATCTCACCTCCGCTGCGTGTTGTGAGAACACACGGGCCACAGGGAACGATCCGGTCACTCCTCGGGTTCGGTGAGCCCCGCCCTCTCGTCGCGCTCGGCCCACTCGATCAGCGGGGCGATCGAGTACACGGCATCGTCGATTCCTGCGTGCAGATCACCGAGATCCGCGAATCGGGACGGCACCGTGTACATGGTGAGGTCCCGCGGCTCCACGTCGGCGCTCTCGTCCCACGTGATCGGCGTCGACACCGTCGCGTCCTGATTGCCGCGCACGGAGTACGCGCTCGCGATGGTGTGGTCGCGGGCGTTCTGGTTGTAGTCGACGAACAACTTCGTCGGGTCGCGGTCCTTGCGCCACCACGTCGTGGTCACGTCGTCCGGCGCGCGCCGCTCCACTTCCCGAGCGAACGCCAGTGCGGCCCTGCGGACATCGGCGAAGCCCTGCTCCGGCGCGATACGCACGTACACGTGCAACCCGTTGCCGCCCGACGTCTTCGGCCACCCGACGGCACCGAGTTCGTCGAGCACCTCGCGCGTCACCGCCGCCACCCGGCGCACCCGGTCGAAGGAGCAGTCCGGCATCGGATCCAGATCGATGCGCCACTCGTCCGGACTCTCCACGTCGGCGCGCCGGCTGTTCCACGGATGGAACTCCACCGTCGACATCTGCACGGCCCAGATCACGTGCGCCAGTTCGGTGACGCAGAGTTCGTCCGCGGTGCGGTTGTAGCGCGGGAAGGTGACCCGCACCGTCTCCATCCAGTCCGGAGCGCCTTTCGGCAACCGCTTCTGGTGCACCTTCTCCCCGGCGAGACCGTCGGGGAACCGGTGCATCATGCAGGGCCGCTCCCGCAGCGCGCGCACGATGCCGTCGCCGACAGACAGGTAGTACTCGACGAGATCACGCTTGGTGGCTCCGCTCGCCGGGAAGTACACGCGGTCGGGGTTGGACACCCGCACCGTGCGTCCGCTGACCTCGAGTTCGATCGCCGGTGACGTGGCTGCCATGACGCGATACTAGTGCGGCCCGAGGGGGTACACAGGAACACGTCGGAGTTCGTACGAGCGAAGGAGCACCCCTTGATCTTCATCACCGCCAAGTTCCGAGTGAAGGCAGAGCACGCGGACGACTGGCCCGAGATCTCGCGAGCCTTCACCGAGGCCTGCCAGGCGGAGGAGGGATGCCTCTGGTACTTCTGGTCGCGCACACTCGACGATCCCACCGAGTACGTCCTCGTCGAGGCCTTCCGCGACCCGGATGCCGGTGCGACACACGTGCAGTCGGACCACTTCAAGCAGGCGCAGAAGGATCTCCCGCCGTACCTGCAGGAGACTCCGAAGATCGTCAGCACCGAGGTGGAGGGCACCGACTGGTCGGAGCTCGGCGAACTCGCGGTCTAGTTCCGCGCGTCCACGATCTCGGCGAGCGTGCGGACGGCGTCGGCGAACACCCCCGGCAGTTCCTGCGGCGGGTTGTGGCCGGCGTCGACCGCACGCACGTCGACGAGATCCGTGAAGTGCGCGCCGTGGTCGGGCGATCCGTACAGGGCGGCGACCGTGTCCTCCGTCGGATCGAGGACGACGGTCGGCACCGTGATCGACGGCTGCCCGGCGAGCGCGTCCTGCGTGGCCGCGTACCGCGGGTCCCCCGCCGCGAGTCCGTACCGGTGTCGATACGAGTGCACCGCGACGTCGACGAAGTCCGGGTTGTCGAACGATGCTGCGGTGGCGGCGAATTCGGAGTCTCCGAACCGCCACGTCGGCGACCAGTCGGTCCACAACGTCTGCGCGATCTCCGCGCGGTAGGCAGCGAGGCCGGCGCGGCCGCGCTCCGAGTGCAGGTAGTACTGGTACCAGTACCGCTTCTCGAGGTGCGGCGGTGCCGGCGTCGTCACGGCAGCCTCGATGTCCTGCACCAGGTAGCCGGACACGCTGACCAGACCCGACACCGACTCGGGCCACAGCGCCGCCACCGCGCACGCCGCGCGGCCACCCCAGTCGTAGCCGGCGACGATCGGACGGTCGAGTGCCATCGCCCCGATGAGGTCGTGCAGATCGTGCGCCAACGCGGCCTGCTCTCCCGACCGCATCGTGGAGTCCTCGACGAACCGCGTGGGCCCGAAGCCGCGCAGGTACGGCACCACCACGTCGGCACCCGTGTCGGCCAGCAGTCGGGCGACGTCGTCGTAGGACCGGGTGTCGTACGGAAACCCGTGCAGCAACACGACCGACGGGCCGCTCGGGTCTCCGTACCGCTCGACGCCCGCGTCGAGCACTCCTGCGCGCACCAGCTCCATGCCCGCCATCATGCCGTGCGTCGGTTGCTCGCAGACAGCACCAGGGCCGTGCAGTGGTCGACGAAGTGCTGCCGTTCCACCACGATCTCGCCGTCGAGGTACGCCGTGAACAGGGCGGTCAGCGACCCGACGACACCGGTCGCAGTCAGCAGGCGGTCGACGTCGTTCGACTCGGCGGGCAGGTTGTCGCCGATGAGCGCGACGAAGATCGGCATGGTGCGCCGCCCCCAGGTGCTCAGCGCCGGATCGGCGAACGGCGCCGACAACAGCACTCGGCCGTGTTCGGGACGGTCGATCATGAGCTCGACGAACGCGGTGACGGCGCGGCGTGCGCGCTCCTCCGGGCGGCGGGCCTGACCCACCGCGCGGACCAGTGCATCGCGCCCCTCCTCGGCCACCGCGGTGTACACCGTGCGGACGAACGAGTCACGGTCGCCGAAGTTCTCGTAGAAGTAGCGCTCGGTCAACGACGCCCGCGAGCACACCGCCCGCACACTCACAGCGGGACCACCGACCGCTCCCAGCAGATCGATCCCGGCCGTGAGCAGTGCCGCGCGCCGCTGCTCGCGTCGCGCCTCGAGCGTGGTCACGTCGATGACACCTCACTGTTGACTGCCGTGCTCGCTCGACTCTACGGTGACAACATGCGTAGTCAAACGCTCGGCCCCGACTCCCTCACCTGGCGATGGTTCGGGGACTGGCGCGGGATCCTGCAGGGACCGTGGGCCGGCTCGATGCAGAACATGCACCCGGGTCTCGGCGCGGCCGTCAGCGAGCACTCGACGTTCGAGGTCGAGCGCTGGGAGCGCGTCATGCGCTCGCTCTATCCCATCGGCGGCGTCGTGTTCGACGGTGACCGCGCACCCGAGACCGCGGATCGAATCAGGCGCTACCACAACGACATCAGCGGTCTCGATGCTCACGGTCGGCCCTACCACGCCCTCGATCCCGACATCTTCTACTGGGCGCACGCCACGTTCTTCGTGGGCACCATGCGCACCGCCGAGTACTTCATGGGCGGCATCACCGAGGCCGAGCGAGAGCAACTGTTCGACGAGCACCGACGGTGGTACGGCCTGTACGGCATGAGCATGCGCCCCGTGCCCGAGACGTGGTCCGACTTCCAGGCGTACTGGGACCGGATGTGCCGCACCGTTCTGGAGGACACCCCGGCCGCGCGCCTGGTCCTCGACATGTCGTCCGTGCCGGTGCCACCGTTCCTGCCACTACCCGAGTGGCTGTGGGCCCGTATGCGCCCGGTCGTCGACCGCACCTTCCGGCGCATCACCGTCGGGCTCTACGACCCGGCGGTCCGAGACCTGCTGGGCTACACCTGGACCGATCGGGACGAGCGCTGGCTGCGGCGGCTGGGTTTCCTGGTGAACGTGGCGTTCCGGGCCGTGCCGGCGCGGCGGCGCAAGCATCCGCGTGCGCGCGCCGGACTGGACCGCGCCGCCGGCCGGATCCTCGCCACCGCCCCGCTGGTGGAGACCCCGGACCGCAACCTCCCGCCCGCGGGTCGTCGGCAGAACCCGCGGCACTACGTTCCCGGGCGCTGAGGCTGAGTCGTCGGAATCGCCCTCGATTGTGCAGAACCGCGACATCGATCAACATCGTGTGGCTCCACACGCAAGCTGGTGGATCTCGTTGTGCACGAACGAGCGCTTCGTCAACAGGCGCGGACCACCGCCAGACCTCGACAGCACGCGAGCAACTCACACTCGGCCGATGGGAGTCCACACCAGACGACAGCTGATCGCCGGGGGCATCAGCGGCGCGACCGTCGATCGCAGAGCAGCGCGCGGCGAACTGCACCGACTGCTGCCCGGCGTGTACTCCACCGAACCACCCACGTACGAGGACAGGTGTGCGGCGGTCCGACTGTGGAAACCGCACGCCGTCGCGAGTCACGACACCGCAGCCTGGATCTGGGGGCTGCTGCCCGCGGAACCCTCCATGGTCCACGTGACGGTGCCGCCGACGGGGTACGCGGGTGGCCCGAATTGGGTGCGTGTTCATCGCCGGGCTCTGACGAACGTCAGATGGTTGGGGGACACACCTGTCGTGTCCCTCGAACACGCGATCCTCGACGTCGCCGGCACGTTGACCCGGCCGCAGTTCGAGAAGGTGATCGACAGTGCGCTGTCACGGGCCGTGAGCTGGCGTTCCCTTGCGCAGCTCTGCGACGAGGCGGCCGGGAAGACAGGCATGCGGATGCTGCGCGAACAGTTGCGTCGAGCCTGCCCGCACACACTGTCCGAACCCGAGCGCATGGTGGCGCGAGCTCTCACCGCCCGCAACATGCACCTGGAGATCAATGGCAAGGTCGGCCCGTACTACGGAGATCTGGTGGACCGGCGCGGGCGCGTGGTGGTGGAGATCGATGGGCGTGAGTTCCACACGGCTGCAGACGTCTTCACCAGCGATCGTCGCAGACAGAACGCACTGGTGTTGGACGGCTGGCTGGTTCTGAGATACTCCGCTGTCACGGTGAAGGCGAGCGTGGCTGCAGTCGCGGACGAGATCATCGAGACGGTGCGCCGGCGACGATCGCTCGCGCGAGGGTGAGCGCACACGATCACCGGTGATTCTGCGGATGCGCGGAATCGTCGACGATCGTGTGGCTACAGCCGCATCGACGCCACCACCTCCCCGACAGCACTCTCGAACTGGTGCCCACCCCGCTGGTGCTCGACCACCCGAGCGCCCGGGAGCCGCGCGGAGGCCAGTGCCAGGTGCGAGAAGGGGACCACGTCGTCGTCGCGGCAGTGGTGCAGCGTCAGGGAGACGTCCGGCGGGACGGTCGGCCACTCGTACTGGTGGACGTCCCAGCCCGCGGCACTCCAGTCGGGCATCGCGAGCAACGTGGCGGCGGGAACCGGGACCGAAGCGAGCACGTGCAGCAGGACGGTGGCGCCGAAGGAGTGCGCGATCACGACGTCGGGACTCGCCTCGAGGCTGCGGCGTATCGGTCCTGCCCACGCCTCGACGCTCATGTCGTCGCTCGGGATGCGGGGCATGTCGACCGTCGCGCCGAGCAGCGCGCCGAACTCCTCCGCCATCGGCTCGTCGTCGTCCTCGCCGCCGGCGCCGTGGACGAACAGCAGTCTCGTCATACCGATACCGACTCGACGGGGCGCCGGAACTCACCGCGGAACGCCGAGAGCCGGCCACCCGTGAGGGTGACCGGCTCTCGTGCGATCAGGGAGCGGGACTCAGAAGTCCATGCCGCCCATGCCGCCGGTCGGATCGCCCGCGGGCGCTCCGGCCTTCTCCGGCTTGTCGGCGACGACGGCCTCGGTGGTGAGGAACAGAGCCGCGATCGACGCTGCGTTCTGCAGTGCCGAGCGGGTGACCTTGACCGGGTCGTTGATGCCGGCGGCGAGCAGGTCCTCGTACTCGTTGGTCGCGGCGTTGAGGCCGTGGCCGAGGGGGAGGTTGCGCACCTTCTCCGCGACGACGCCGGGCTCGAGGCCGGCGTTGAACGCGATCTGCTTCAGCGGTGCCTCGAGGGCGACGCGAACGATGTTCGCGCCGGTGGCCTCGTCGCCCGTGAGGTTGAGGTTCTCGAGTGCGGGAGCCGACTGCAGCAGCGCGACGCCACCACCGGCGACGATGCCCTCCTCGACAGCTGCCTTGGCGTTGCGCACGGCATCTTCGATGCGGTGCTTGCGCTCCTTGAGCTCGACCTCGGTGGCGGCACCGGCCTTGATGACTGCAACGCCACCGGCCAGCTTGGCCAGGCGCTCCTGCAGCTTCTCACGGTCGTAGTCCGAGTCGGAGTTCTCGATCTCGGAACGGATCTGCGAGACACGACCCGCGATGGCGTCGGCGTCGCCGGAGCCCTCGATGATGGTGGTCTCGTCCTTGGTCACGACGACCTTGCGAGCCTGGCCGAGCAGCTCGAGTCCGGCACCCTCGAGGGAGAGGCCGACCTCTTCGCTGATGACCTCGCCACCGGTGAGGATGGCGATGTCGGCGAGCTGCGCCTTGCGACGGTCACCGAAGCCCGGTGCCTTGACGGCGACGGACTTGAAGGTGCCACGGATCTTGTTCACGACGAGGGTGGAGAGCGCTTCGCCCTCGACGTCCTCGGCGATGATCAGGAGCGGCTTGCCGGACTGGATGACCTTCTCCAGCAGGGGCAGCAGGTCCTTGACGGTGGAGACCTTCGAGCTGACGAGCAGGATGTACGCGTCCTCGAGGACGGCTTCCTGACGCTCGGCGTCGGTGACGAAGTATCCCGAGATGTAGCCCTTGTCGAAGCGCATGCCCTCGGTGAGCTCGAGCTGCAGGCCGAAGGTGTTGGACTCCTCGACCGTGATGACGCCTTCCTTGCCGACCTTGTCCATGGCCTCGGCGATGAGCTCGCCGATGGACGCGTCGCCTGCGGAGATACCAGCGGTCGCAGCGATCTGCTCCTTGGTGTCGATCTCCTTGGCGGACTTCAGCAGGGACTCGGTGACAGCGGCGACGGCTGCCTCGATGCCGCGCTTGAGGCCGAGCGGGTTCGCGCCGGCTGCGACGTTGCGCAGGCCTTCGCGGACGAGTGCCTGAGCGAGAACGGTCGCGGTGGTGGTGCCGTCACCTGCGACGTCGTCGGTCTTCTTGGCGACCTCTTTGACCAGCTCTGCGCCGATCTTCTCGTACGGGTCCTCCAGCTCGATCTCCTTGGCGATGGACACACCATCGTTGGTGATCGTGGGGGCGCCCCACTTCTTCTCGAGTACGACGTTGCGACCCTTGGGGCCCAACGTCACCTTGACTGCGTCGGCGAGGCTGTTCAAGCCCCGTTCGAGGCCACGGCGTGCCTCTTCGTCGAACGCGATGATCTTGGCCATTGCGAAGTGATCCTCCGGATTGGGGGTGACACACGAAGCGACCGCGGGTGGGTCGCTCCCTTTCCACATCCGGCCGAGTCGGTGCCCGCGACGGACGACCAGGGGTGTCGATGATTCCCGATCTCACCTCTTCGACCTGGCACTCACAGTACGCGAGTGCCAACCAGATTTCTAGCAGTCGAGGTGGTCGAGTGCAAGGTCGTCGTCGAGCGGTCGCGATTCACACGGTGTTCACGTGCCGGAACGACGACCGACTCACGCGTGAGAAGAATGTGTGACGCGACCAGTTGTCGCGCGCCACAACAGAATCCACGCGAATCGGACATATACACCCGCCCACCCCTGCGGACGAAAGGACCACATCGTGTCCGATGCAGTCGACACTGGTTACGACAACTCGGCGATGGCACACGAGGAGGAGGGCTACGACAAGGGCCTGAAGCCTCGGCAACTGCAGATGATCGCCATCGGCGGCGCGATCGGCACCGGCCTGTTCCTCGGCGCGGGCGGCCGCCTCGAGTCCGCGGGCCCGGGCCTGTTCATCATCTACGCCGTCTGCGGCGTCTTCGTCTTCTTCATCCTCCGAGCGCTCGGCGAGCTGGTGCTCCACCGCCCGTCCTCCGGATCGTTCGTCTCCTACGCCCGCGAGTTCTACGGCGAGAAGGCCGCCTACGCGGCCGGGTGGATGTACTTCCTCAACTGGGCGATGACGGCGATCGTCGACGTCACGGCCGTCGCGACGTACATGCACTACTGGGGTGCCTTCAAGGGCATCCCGCAATGGACCATCGCCCTGATCGCACTGGCCATCGTGCTCGCCGTGAACCTGGTGTCGGTGAAGTGGTTCGGCGAGATGGAGTTCTGGGCGGCCATGATCAAGGTCGCGGCGCTGGTGACCTTCCTGGTCGTGGGCACCGTCTTCCTCGCCGGTCGGTTCGACGTCGACGGCCAGTCGACCGGCTTCGGCGTCATCTCGGGCAACGGCGGCCTCTTCCCCACCGGGGCGTGGCCGCTGGTCATCGTCACGTCGGGTGTCGTCTTCGCCTACGCGGCCGTCGAGCTGGTCGGGACCGCGGCCGGAGAGACCGAGAACCCGGCGAAGGTGATGCCGCGGGCCATCAACTCCGTCATCTTCCGCATCGCGGTGTTCTACGTGGGATCGCTGATCCTGCTGGCGCTGCTGTTGCCGTACACGACTTACCGGGCCGGGGAGAGCCCCTTCGTCACGTTCTTCTCCCGCATCGGCGTCGACGGCGCCGGCACGATCATGAACATCGTCGTGGTCACCGCGGCGCTGTCCAGCCTCAACGCCGGGCTGTACTCCACGGGCCGCATCCTGCGGTCGATGGCGATGAACGGCAGCGCGCCGTCGTTCACGGCGCGGATGAGCCGAAACGGTGTCCCCTACGGCGGCATCCTGCTCACCGGCGCCCTGACACTCCTCGGCGTGGCGCTCAACGCGTTCAAGCCCGGCGAGGCGTTCGAGATCGTGCTCAACATGTCGGCCCTCGGCATCATCGCCTCGTGGGCGACCATCGTGCTCTGCCAGCTGCAGCTCTACCGGTGGAGCCGCAAGGGCATCCTCGAACGGCCGTCGTTCCGGCTCTTCGGGGCGCCGTACACGAGCTACGCGACGCTCGCGTTCCTCGCCGCGGTGCTGGTTCTCATGGCGCTCGACGCGCCGATCGGGACGTGGACCGTCGCCACACTCGTCGTCATCGTGCCGATGCTCATCGGCGGCTGGTTCCTCGTCCGGGCCCGCGTCCTCAGCGTCGCCGAGGAGCGGATGGGCTACACGGGCAAGTACCCCGTCGTCGCGAACCGGCCGACGGATCCCGAGACGCCGAGCGACTAGCGACGTCGGTACCAGGGCCGACCGGGCACAGGTGGCGGGGAGGCCGGAGGCCGGCCGGGCTCAGGTGGCGGGGAGGCCGGAGGCCGGCCGGGCTCAGGTGGCGTGTGGTCCCTCAGGGCCCGCGCCACCGCCACGCTCAGGTCGTGGCACGACGCGAACCGGTCCGGCGGCTCCTTGGCCAGCGCGCGCTGCACGACGGCGTCGAGGCGGGTCGGCAGGTCGGCCCGACGCGAGCTGACGGACGGCGGGGTCCGCCTCAGCTGGGCGTCCATGACGGCGAACGGAGTGGCCAGCGGGAACGGCGGCCGTCCCGTGAGCAGTTCGACGAGGGTGGCACCGAGCGCGTAAATGTCGGTGCGGGCGGTGAGCGTGCCGCCCCGCAGCAGTTCGGGTGCCGCGTAGCCGATCGATGTCAGCACCGTCCCGTCGTCCGACACCAGCGGTGTCGGCGAGGTCGTCAGCCGCGCGATTCCCCAGTCGGACAGCAGAATCTGCTCCCGGGTGTCCGCATCGGCGACACTCGCGAGCAGGATGTTGGCCGGCTTGACGTCCCGGTGGACGATCCCGAGCCCGTGCGCGTGATCGAGGGCTCTCGCCACGCCGTCGACGATGCGGGCGGCTCGGTGGACGTCGAGTGGGATCTGTCCGCGCGCGACGAGGCGGGCGGCGCTGTACCCGTCGACGTGCGACATCGACATCCACGGCCGCCCGCGGAACTCGCCGTGATCGTGCGCCGCGACGATGTTCGGGTGCTGCAGCAGGGCCCCGATCCGCACCTCGGCCGCGAACGCGTCCCGCGGGGCGTCCGCACGCAGGATCTTCAGGGTCTCCGGCGGTGCCGATCCACGTCGGGCGAGATACACCTCGGCGGTGCCGCCGTGACCGAGCAGTCTCTCGACGCGGAACCCCGCGAACTCGGATCCCGGCCGCAGGACCACTACCGACCGATCTCCAGCACCGCCGGCAGGTCCGCGACGGAGTCGACGACGAACGCCGGTTGCATCGCGTACTGGTCGCGTGCGTGCCGGTCGAGGCGTTCCTGACGGAACTTGCCCGTGCGGACCAACATGCCGCGCATGCCGACGACCTGGGCGGCGAGCACGTCGTTGTCGAGATCGTCCCCGACCATCACCACCAGGTCCGGATCGACGCCCATGCGTTCCGCCGACGTCTGGAAACCGAGCGGCGCCGGCTTGCCGACGGCCGTCGCCGTGCGGCCGGACGCCGATTCCATGCCCGTCAAATACATGCCCGTGTCGATGCGCAGCCCCTCGGCCGTGGTCCACATGAGGCTGCGGTGCATCGCGACGACGGGCACGCCCTGACACATCCAGTCGTAGACCCGGCTGAGCGCCTCGTGAGTGAACTGCTCGCCGGCGCCGCCGAGCACCACCACGTCCGGATCGCTGTCGACCCACTCCACGCCGGGCAGATCGTCGGCGATCCGGCCGCTGTTGAGGAGGACGCACCGCGCACCGGGGTACCGCGTCCTCAGGTGGTCGGCGGTGAGAGTGGCCGCGGTGACGATCTCGTCGGCGTGCACCTCGATGCCCGCATCGGTGAGCGCCTCGGAGATCTGCTCCCGCGTCTTCGACGTGGTGTTGGTCAGGAACGCGCACGCCACGTCGTTGCTGCGCAGCGTGCTCACCGTCTCCGCGGCCCCGGGCACGGGACGCCAACTGGTCATGAGCACACCGTCGATGTCGAACAGCACCCCACCGATCGGACTCATGCGACGAGCCTAGTGCCGCTACGGGTTCGGGGCAGGATGGGCGGGTTCGACGTTCTCGGCCGCGCCCGCGGACCGGGCCAGGGCCACCGCCGAGACCACCACGAGAATCAGGGCGACGACCAGCACCACCGTGACCTCACGATCGGCGTCGAGGTACTCGCCCAGCACGACGAATCCCAGCAGCGACGCGACCATCGGTTCCATCACGGTCGTCGCGGGCAGCGAGGCCTGCAACGCACCCACCTGGAAGGCCGACTGCTGCAGCGAGATCGCGACCACGGCCACGGCCACGAGCGCGTACGGCTCGAACGAGGTCAGCAGCGGCTGCGGTCCGCGTCCGGCGAGGTGGACGACACTCTTCGTCAGCACGGCCGCGACGCCGAACAGCGCACCGCCGGCCAGTCCCAGCAGCAGGGCGCGCCGGGACCGGGAGCCGCTGCGCGCGCCGAGAACACAGGCGAGAACGAACGGGATTCCGACGCAGAGAACGACGACCCAGTGCCGCGTCTCGGCGCGTTCCACGCCGGGCCGCGGATCGCCCACGACGACGAGGACCGCGATGGCCGCCGTCAGCGCGGCAGCCCACAGCCAGTCCTTCGCCGACACGGTGCGGCCGGAGAACCGAGCACCCAGCGGCAGCGCGAACAGCAGGGACAACACGAGGAGCGGCTGCACCAGGAGAAGGGATCCGAGCCCCAACGCCGCCGCCTGCAGGCCGTAGCCGCCGATGCCGACGACCGTGCCGATCCACCACAGCGGCTCGCGGATCAGCGTGGTGATGGGTCCCAGCCGACCGACGGACTCGTCGGGAATCGACGCCGCCGACCGCTGGCGGACGACGGTACCGACAGCGATGCACACCGCCGCCCCGACGGCGCAGAGCACCGCCAGGACGGTGGCGTTCACGACGGTTACAGACCGGCGATGCAGGACCGCCCGGTGGAGAGGTCGAGAGCGAAGGAGTTGAGACCGGCGCAGTTCACGCCCGTGACCGTGCTGGCCGTCGCGCCGCCGCCGTACCCGGCGATGGCGACGGAGGTGGCTCCGTTCGTGGCGAAGGACTGCGAGATGCCGCCACCGAGGGAGTACGAGTACGAGGTACCCGCTCCCAGAACGGCACTCAGCGCGGTGCCGAAGCCGGTGGCGTTCGACGTCGAGCGCCCGCCGTCGGCGACGCTGACCGCGGTACCGCTCTCGGACGCCGACGACGTGGCGACGCCGGCGCCGGTGGCCTTGGCTCCGCAGCTGGCCGTGGCGCTCACCTGGATGTCGTTGGCCGCGGGCGGGGACACGCAGGTGACCGGAGCCGCGGACGCCACCCCGGTACCGAGGATCGCCCCTGCGGCGATGGTGGCGCCGACCGCGACGGCTGCGCCGAATCGCGTTGCACGAGAGGAACTTCGATCCGAGCGCGTGGCGTTGGAGAAGAAGGACGAGGTGGGGATGAACGACACGGACGGCTCCTGAGGCTGTGCGAGAGAATGCATCGTGCAATGCACCGCAGACCTTACCGCCCGCTCGTCCCTACCGGCGGGTAACTCCATAACGATTCGATGTTGGGTTCAGCGGACGTGGCGCTGCCAGTCCCAGGGGACCCGAGACGACGGTCCGGGCACCGTCTGGTCCATCGGATGATGCTGTGGCGCAGCGAGTTCGGGCCCGTCGAAGCCCTCCTCGGTGACGTAGTTCCAGAACCACGTCTCCCCGGGTTCGAACGACTGCACGACGGGATGACCGCTGGTCGCGGCATGGGCACTCGCGTGCTGCGACGGTGAGGAGTCACAGCATCCGACGTGGCCGCACTGAGCGCACCGACGCAGGTGCACCCACCACCCGTCGGTGGCGTCGCACTCCACGCAGCCCGTGCCGCTGGGCGGTACCGCGGTGTCGATTCCGTTCGTGCTCATCCGACTTCCTCCTCTGCGATCGGCATGGGCGCCCCGGCCGGGCCGTCGATCGGTATCCGTACCTGGAACCGGGTGTCTCCCGGCTCCGACAGCAACCGTAGGTCGCCGCCGTGCTTCTTCACCACGATCCGCCACGAGATGTCGAGGCCCAGACCGGTGCCCTCGCCCACGGGCTTGGTGGTGAAGAACGGTTCGAAGATGCGGGACCGGATCGCCTCGGGAACGCCCGGGCCGGTGTCCCCGATCTCGATGAGGGCCGTGTCGTTCTCCCGCGCGGTGCGCAGAGTGAGCGTTCCTCGGCCGTCCATGGCCTGTACGGCGTTGTCGATGAGGTTGGTCCACACCTGGTTGAGCTCCGCGGCGTACGCCGCGACGGGAGGCAGCGCCGGGTCGAAGTCCTTGACCACCGTGATGTCGTCGCCGATCTTGCGGCCGAGCATCACCAGGGTGCTCTTGAGGAGGACCCGCAGATCCACCTTCTGGAACGGCGCACGGTCCATCTGCGAGTACTGCTTCGCGGCGTTGACCAGCGTCGACACCCGTGTGGTGGAGTCGGAGATCTCGTTCATGAGCAGTTCGGTCTCGATGGTGTAGTTCAGCCAGCGGATCGTGCTCTCGAGAAGCTCCGCCCCCGTGTCCGCGGCGACGCGCTCGAGCCAGTCGGCCTCGATGCCGGCCTGCACGAAGGTCGGGGCGAGGTCCCACCCGTCGGAGATGCCGTGGTCCTCGAACCACTCCCCCAGCGCGTCCTCCCGGTCGGAGGCCTCCATGGGAGTGAGCTCCGGCGCCTTGCCCACCAGTTCGGCGGCCTCGTCCTGCAGGCGGATCAGACCCGTCAGGGAGTCGGTGTCGTAGACGCCCGACGCGATGACGCCGAGTTTGCGGCGCATGTGCGACACCCGGTCCCGCAGCGCCGCCGTCGCACGGACCGCCGCGGCGGCCGGGTTGTTCAGCTCGTGTGTCAGACCGGCCGACAGCGACCCCAGCGCCAGCAACCGCTCCCGCTGGTCGATGACCTGCTTGCTGCTCTGCTGACCGAAGAACAGTCCCTCGAGCATGTGGACCGCCATGGGGAACCACTCTCGAACCAGGTCTCCGAACCGCTCGGCGTCGAGCACGAAGAACCGGGACGGACGCGTCACGTCCATGCCCGACATGTACTTCTGCGGGGCGCGGTCCCCGAGGTACGCCTGCCACGCACCCGCGTAGACGCCCCGCGACGACGTGCGGTTCACCTCGATCTTCTCGCCGCCGGACATCTTGGTCAGCACCAGTTCCCCGTCGAGGAGCACGTAGAAGCACGTGGCGTCGTCGCCCTCCGCGAACACGGGACCGGCCTCGATCATCTCCACGTGCCCGTTGGCACACAGTTGCTCGAGCTGCTCGTCGTCGAGCGACTCGAAGAGGAACAGCGTCTTCAGTTCCTCGGTGCTGCAGTCGAGTTCGGTCATGATGATCCAGCTTCCGGGACGCGTGCGGTGGTCAGGGTTGGGCGAGATAGCGGTGGACGAGCATGACGGCCATCGCACCCTCACCGACGGCCGACGCGACGCGCTTGGCGGAGTCCGCGCGCACGTCGCCCGCCGCGAAGATGCCGGGCACGCTGGTCTCGAGATGGTGCGGTGCACGGTCGACCGACCAGCCCGGCGGGCGGGCCCCGTCGACCGTGAGGTCCTGACCCGAGACGACGAAGCCGTGGCGGTCGCGCACCACCACGCCGTCCAGCCACTCGGTCCGCGGCGCCGCCCCGATGAAGAGGAACAGGTAGCCCGTGTCGACGGTCTCCTCGTCGCCGGAGACCTTGTCGCGCAGGGTGATCTGTTCGAGGTGGCCGTCGCCGTGCGCGGCGGTCACCTCGGTGCAGGGGCGGACGGAGATGACAGGGTTCTTCTCGATCTGCTGCACGAGGTAGTACGACATGGAGGCTTCCAGCGACTCGGCGCGCACCACGATGGTCACCGACCGCGCCCACTTCGACAGGTACATCGCTGCCTGACCGGCGGAGTTCGCACCGCCCACGATGTACACGTCCTGATCGGTACAGCCGACCGCCTCGGTGACCGCGGAGCCGTAGAAGACGCCGCGACCGGCGAACTCGTCGACCCCCGGCGCCGGATGCCGGCGGTAGGAGACACCCGTGGCGAGGATGATCGAGTGCGCGGCGATCGCACTGCCGTCGGTCAGACGCACCACGCGCGCCGGCCCGTCGACCTCGACACCCGCGACCTCGCGGGTGGTGACGAGTTCGGCGCCGAACTTCTCGGCCTGCCGACGTGCACGCTCGGCCAGCTGTGCGCCGGACACCCCGTCCGGGAAACCGAGGTAGTTCTCGATGCGCGAGCTCTGGCCCGCCTGCCCACCCGTCGCGGTGCGCTCGACGAGGACCGTCCGGAGACCCTCGGACGCGCCGTAGACGGCCGCGCCCAGGCCGGCGGGCCCGCCGCCCACGACGACGAGGTCGTAGAAGTCCTCCGTCGGCGTGGTGCCCAGACCGAAGTACTCGGCCAACTCGGTGTCGGTGGGGTCGAGCAGACACGACCCGTCCGCGCACACCACCACCGGCAGCGTGCGATCGTCGTGACCCGCCGCCGCCAACAGACGCGCTCCCTCGGGCTCGTCCGCGAGGTACCACCGGTACGGCAGCCTGTTGCGGGCGAGGAACTCGCGCATCTCCGACGATCGAGACGCCCACCGACCCGCGATGATCTTGGTCTCCAGGATGGGCCGGATGTCGGCGGCGTGCCACGCGTCGAGCAGCGTGTCCACCACCGGGTACAGCTTCTCCTCCGGCGGATCCCACGGCTTGAGCAGGTAGTAGTCGAGGTCTACGACATTGATCGCCTCGATGGCGGCGTCGGTGTCCGCGTACGCCGTGAGGAGCACGCGGCGCGCGAACGGGAAGATGTCCATGGCCTGCTCGAGGAACTCGAGACCGCTCATCGACGGCATGCGGTAGTCCGCGAGCAATACCGCGACCTGGTCACCGCGCAACGCGATCTCTCGCAACGCCTCCAGGGCGGACTCGCCGGACTCCGCCCGGATGATGCGGTACTTCTCGCCGTACTTGCGCCGCAGATCGCGGGCGACGGCGCGGGACACCCCGGGATCGTCGTCCACTGTGAGGATGGCCGGCTTGCTCGCGCCGGCCGAACTTCGGGGAGCTGGGTCGCTCACGAACCCGCCTTTCCACTCGTCACGACGGCGACAGTATGTCAGCGTCGTCGGCGGGGCGCCTGACTTCGCTTGGCGGCCGGCCCCGGAGCAGCTGCCTTCTTCTTCTTCCTCGGCGGTGTCCCGCGTTCGGACTCGGTACGCGAACTGTGCGCGGCCCGTCCGCGCACCACCCCCAGGAACTCCTGCGGCAGGTCGAGTGTTCCCTCCTCGGGTGCGGCGACCGATGGGGGCCAGGCCAGGAAGATCCGGGTGGGGTCCGCGTCGGTGACGGGCCGGTAGAGCAGGTCCTTGCGACTGTGCAGTCGGGCCAACGAGTGCGGCACGAGCACCGGGCCGACACCTGCGGCCACCATCTCGAGCGTCGTCGGCAGCGTCGCCTCGGATCGGTCGGAGCCGTCCTGCAGCGACTCGCCCTCGAGATCACCGAGCGTGACGGCGTCGTAGGCCGCGGCCGGATGGTCCTTGGGCACCACCACGACGGCGACCTCGGAGTACAGCGGGACGCAGTGCAGCCCCTCCCGCTCGGCGGGCTCCCGCACGAAGCACATGTCGACCACACCCGTCCGCAGCGCGTCGAGCTGGTCCGACTCCTCGACGACGACCGTCTGCAGGTCGGTGCCGGGGTGGCGATCCGCCCAGATCCGGGTCCATTTCGTGACCGTCACTCCCGGAACGAAACCGACCCGCAGCGTCGGCCGCGCCGGCGCTGCCGCAGCCTCCTCGGCGCGGCGGCGATCGTCCTCCGCCACGATGTCGCGGGCCCGGTCGAGCAGAGCCCGTCCGGCCTCGGTGAGTTCGGTGGGCCCGTCGCCCGGAACGAACAGGGGTTCGCCGACCTCGTCCTGGAGTTCCTTGACCGCGGCACTCAGTCGGAGCCGGGAGATGTTCAGCGCCTTCGCCGCGCGCCCGAACGCGAGCGTCTCGGCGACCTCGATGTACCAGCGCAGGACGGTCGCATCGTTCACCGGGCCAGCGTAGTCCCCGCTGCGCTCGGCCGACTTCCCGCTGCGCTCGGCCGACTTCCCGCTGCGCTCGGCCGACTTCCCGCTGCGCTCGGCCGACTTCCCGCTGCGCTCGGCCGACTTCCCGCTGCGCTCGGCCGACTTCCCGCTGCGCTCGGCCGACTTCCCGCTGCGCTCGGCCGTGGTCGGCCGTGCGGGCGCTACGCTGGCGCGGTGAGCCAGGACCTGAACGCCCAGACGATGAAGCCTCTGACGGCTGCTGCCAAGCTCGGGATCTTCCTGCCGGCGGCGCCGGAGGAGTTCCGCTCCCAGCCCATCACGCGAGGCGACCTCGAGGCTCTGCGCCAGAACCCGCCGCAGTGGTTGAGCGATCTGTGGACGGCGGGGCCGTTCCCCCGCGACGTCGTGGCGCGCAAACTCGGCGTCACCAACACCGCACTGGCGCGCAACGACGTGTCCGACTCGATGACGCAGGCCGAGATCGACGCGCTGTCCGCCGAGGAACCGGACTGGCTGAAGGCCGAACGCGAGAACTACGCGGAGGTGCAGCGCGAGGCCGTCCGCGTGAAGGAGAAGGAAGAGGCGCGCCGGGCGCAGACCAACAGGCCCCCGAAGAACCGCTGACGGACGCGCGGCCCGGCGAGCCGGGTCAGCCGACGAAGCGCTGGGCGACCACGTCGACCTGCGGAGCCTGATGCGCCGAGCGGCGCCGCCCGACCTCGTCGATGCCGCCCATGAGCGCGGCGACCAGACCTGCGGGGTCGGTGTTCCACTGGCGCTCGATGGCCTCGATCTCACCCGGCAGGAACAGGCCGGTGAACCGCAGATCGGACACCCACTGCCCGATGTCGCCGCACGAGATGGTGGTCAGGACGTCCTGGTCCACGCCGATCTCGAACTCGTCGCAGAAGACCGCGCGGATCATCTCGGTGTGGCCGGTGTTGACCGCGTGTGAGCGGTGCGCCAGAAGGTCGTGCATGTGGTTCTCCCCGACACGAGGGGCGTCGACACGACGCCGAATCTGTGTGTAACGAAGCGGGATCGTGGAGCGATACACCATCTCGTCCGTGGGCCGAAGCGTACGCGCCGGACGAGGGTCCCGGGGCTCCTGTGACAACTTCGTGAGAAAACACAACTGGTGCTGGTCCCGTGCCGTGTGGCAGGTGCGGCGCATACTGACCGGCATGACCGCCGTCGCTGCTGTTCTGGCCGCTCTCGCCGCCGCGCTCCACGTGTACATCTTCGTTCTGGAGTCCTTGGTCTTCCGCACCAAGGGCCGTCACGTCTTCGGCGTGCGGGAGGACTCCCACGTCGACGTCGTCGAGCGGTGGGCCTTCAACCAGGGCTTCTACAACCTGTTCCTCGCGGTGGGTGCCGCGGTCGGCGCGGTGAACCTGGCGGCGGGGAATCACACCGTCGGCGCCGTCCTGGTGTTCGTGTCCGCGGGATCGATGGTCGGCGCCGGCAGTGTTCTGCTCGGCACCGACCGTCGGATGATGAAGGGCGCGCTCGTGCAGATCGTCCCGGCAGGACTGGCCGTCGTGGCCACCGCACTCGCGCTCTGAGCCGCGAGGGTCAGGCCGAGAGCAGTACCCGAACGCCGACGGCACCGTCGCCGACGACCGACGCGACCGCGCTGCGCACGTTCGTCAACTTCTCCGCCACGGTGCGCAGCGATGCGGACTCCTCGGCCCGCACCACCACGGTGATCACCGGGACACGGCGACCGTCGGACCGCTCGTGACGCAGACGCGCACGCGCGGACTTCACCCCGTCGACCTCGCGGGCGGTGTCGGCCGCCCTGTGAGCGACCGATCGCAGATCGACGGTCACGCGGCCGTCGGGATCGCCGGTGACCGGCAGCGACAGGGTGCGCCCCGCTGAGGACGGCAGCCTTCGTACCAGTGAGAACACCACGAGCAGCGCGATCAGCACTCCGGCGCCGAGGAGAGCCCACGGCCACCACTGCTGGTCCTGCGCGTCGGTCACCACCGACGCGTCGACCTCGGTGAGTTCGAACGGGAGTCGATCGCGCTGCCACAGTGCGGCGCCACCGCCGACGGCCACGAGCGCGAGTCCGATGATCAGGACACCGAGGCGGTCGAAGAACACCGTGGTCCGCTTCATTTCTCGCCTCCTGCGACAGTCGGGGTGGCCGTGGTCTCGGGTGCGGCCGCCACCGTGGGTTCCGGCTCGGTCACCTTCGCCAGGTCGGCCTTGTGCACCCACACGTCGTCCGCGATCCCGCTGGACCGGTACCGACGGGCGCGCCACTTGAGCGAGGCCAGGACGACCAGAACTCCGACGACCGCCACGGCGATGCCCGCGGGGAACATCCAGGACAGGGGTGTGAGTCCGTCGATCCAGTCGAGTGCGCTCGCCGTCCACTCTCGACCGCTGATGACGGAGAATCCGACCAGCGCGTCGCGGATCAGCACACCGGCCCCGGCGAGGAGCAGCAGCGACACCACGATCGCGATCGGGGTCGCGGCCGGAGCCGCGAGCGGCCGGGTGGTCGGCGCCGGAGTCGCGCCCGACGCCGGCGCGGCGGACGAGGACACGGAACCGAAGTCGCCGACGTGTACGTCGACGGAATCCGTGCGCAGGCCCGAGTCGGTCATGCCGCGCGCGATGTCGCGGCGGAGATCGTCGGCGACGGACGCCGCCGAGCGCGGCCACGCCACGGTCACGTCGACGGCGGCGCGTACGCGGTCGTCCTGCTTCGTCACCTTCACACGGGACGGTTTGCGGCCGAAGCTCCCGCCGGAGGTGACGACACCGTCGGTGCGACCGAGGGAGGCGTCGGCGATGGACTCGACCGCGCGATCGAGGACTGTGAGCGACCCACGCTGCGCGGGGTCGATCGTCCCGGGGTCGGGCCTGTCGGACAGGTCTTTCGAGACGGTGTCCGCTCCGTCCGCCGTGTCGCTCGGGGCGGTGTCAGCCACGGCCGCGACCTCGCAGGAGTGCCTCGGGGTCGAAGTTTCCGTCGCGGTACGCGCCGACGGCGAACCCGATCGCACCCAGGACGAGAGCGACGAGGAATCCGGTGAATCCGCCGGCTGCGGCAGCGACTGCCAGAAGGAGGCCGGCGAGAAGGCCGATGGTCGAGGAAGTCATGGTGCTCCGATCGTGGAGAGCGGTCAGTTCTCCCGGGAGGGAGAACGTGGGTCCGTGGGTCTGGGTGGCCGGTCGGCCGAGCTCGTGGGCAGGTCGACGTAGGTGCGCCGCGTGGGCAGCAGTCGACGGACCCGGGACAGGCGTCGAACGGCGAGCCGTCGTCGGGAGACGCCGACGACCACCTGCGTCGCGACGGTCCCACGGGAGAACTTCGCGTCGATGTCGCGCAACGCACGGATGAGCGACTCGGCGTCGCCCCCGGCGTCGGGATGGTGCGCTCTCGCCGCCGCACGCCGAGCCTCGCGATAGGCGGGGTCGGCGTGCGGCGGACGAGGCTGGGTCACGGGCGGAGAGTACCCCCGGGAGCCGAGGTCGACCCCGGCTCGGAGGACTCGGTCGGTTCCGGTCCGGAGGACCCTGTGTCGGCGCCGCCGTCCGACGGCGACGCCACGTCCTCGACCACGACGTGCACCGGGGCATCGACCACCGCACGGACGGCGCGGCGAACCGCGTCGGCCGTCTCGCGTACGACGGCGTCCGGGGTCACGGCGATGTGGATCTCGGTCCCGTCGTCCCGGATCGCGACCCCGGCGACGCGCCTGCCGGGAAGGTAGGTGCCGATCTCGCCGAACATCCCGCCGTGCAACGAGGCGACTCCGTCCACCGCGACGACCGCGTCCGCGACGAGATCGGCGCGATCGCTGCCCGACGGTGCCGCGGGGCTCATCGAACGCGTGCGGGTGCTGCGTCGTCGCGCTCGTCTTCTTCCTCGAACAGGAAGACGTCGTGCACGGTGATGTTGACCTCGGTGACCTGCAGGCCGGTCATCCGCTCGACCGCGTCGATCACGTTGCGACGGATGCCCGCCGCGAGATCCGCGATGGACACGCCGTAGTCGGCCAGGATGTCGATGTCGACGGCTGCCTGACTCTCGCCGACCTCCACGGACACGCCCTGCGAGTGGTTGACCCGGGCGCCGGGGATGCGCTCGCGCAGTGCACCGATGGCGCGGGTCGCGCCGCCGCCCACGTCGTGCACGCCCTGGACCTCACGGGTGGCGATGCCGGCGATCTTGGACACGACGACGTCCGCGATGGTGGTGCGGCCGTCGGACGCGACCAGTGCACCGGTGGAGTCGGTCTTCTTGTCCAGCGCACCGTTCGAGCCGGTGGCGGTGGCGGTGGTGGACGTGGTGGATCCCTGTGCTGTCGTCATCTACGTCATCCTTTCGGGTTCGTTGTGTCGGGAGTAGGTCGAGGCGGACCGAGGAAAACGTATGCGGATGTGATGTATGCCACACCACTGTCGTTTCACACCCGCTGGTTCGAATCTGCTCCGTGGACAGCGACGCGGCTCTCGTCGACGCTGCGGTCATCGGTGACCGCAACGCGTTCGAGGAGATCGTCCGCACGCACGGTCCCGCGATGTTCCGGTACGCCCGCAACATGTTGCGTGACGACGGCGTCGCGGAGGAGGTGGTCCAGGACGCGTTCGTCGCGGCCTGGAAGAGCCTCGGCAACTACCGGTCCGACTCGGCGCTGCGCACATGGCTGTTCGGTATCACCGCACACAAGGCCATCGACGCCACGCGGCGCCGCATCCCCCGTCCGCACGAGGAGTGGCTGTTCGACGACGCCGTCAGCGACGTGTCGGACGATCCGGAGGTACGGGCGACGGAATCGGGGTTCCTCGCCGAGCTGCGCGTGGCCCTCGGGGCACTGCCACAGCTGCAGCGCTCGTGCTGGTTGCTCCGCGAGGTCGAGGGAATGACTCATGTCGAGATCGGGGAGATCCTGTCCATGTCGCCGTCCGCGGTGCGCGGTCAGGTCACCCGCGCACGAACCACTCTGAGCGAGAGGATGGCGTCATGGCGTTAGACACGGCGGACGAGCCGGACGATCCCGTGCTCAGCCGCGCCGCACAGGAACTGCGCGACGAGGAGGTGCCGTCCTGGGTCGAGGCCAGCACGGCGATCCTCGCCGCACTCCGCGCGACGGCTCGGCGGACACGCGCGCTGGACGCCTCGCACCCGGGTTTCGTCGACGGCGACTCGCTGCGGGTGGGCGACCACCTGGTGCTCCTGTCCATCGCCCACGCCCTGTCGGAACTGCCCTGCGGGGTCAAGGGCATCGAGCTCGACGTCGACGGACGCCGGTGTACCGGGGTGTCCCTGGACATCGCCGTGACGTACGGCCAGGACATGGCCGCGCTGGCGGTGACACTGACCGGGAGGACGGCCGACGCGGTGAACACCACGCTCGGCACCGCTCTCACGGCGGAGGACGTCGCGGTGCACGTCGTGGACGTCCTACTACCCTGACGGCGTCACCACCCAGCCTGCCTGAACACACCGGGAGAACTCCATGGCCACACCCCTGTCCGTCAGCGTCGACATCGATGCACCGCCGAGCGCGGTCTGGTCCGTGGTGTCCGACCTGAAGCGCATGGGTGAGTGGAGCCCCCAGTGCGCGGTGATGAAGGTGTTCGGCCCGCTGCGCGTGGGCACCCGCACGCTCAACGTCAATCGGCGCGGACCCCTCGTGTGGCCCACGACGTCGCGGGTCGTGCACCTCGAGCCCGAGCGACTGCTCGCGTTCCGCATCACCGAGAACCACACGGTGTGGTCCTACTTCCTGGAACCGACCGAGACGGGCACACGCGTGACCGAGCGTCGCGAGGCACCCGGCGGCACCACCAAGGTCTCCGACACCGCGGTGCGACTGGTGCTGGGCGGCACACGCAACTTCGAGGCCGAACTCGAGCGGGGCATGGCGTCCACCCTGGCGAAGATCAAGGACGCGGCCGAGAGTTCTGCTCGTACCGTGAAGTGATGACCCCTCGCGCCCGCACTACCCGCGCCCTCGCCGGCCTCGCCCTGTCCGCTGCTCTGGCGACGACGGCGTGCTCGACCACGACCGAGTCCGACGCCTCCCCCGCGGCCGGCACCCCCGAATCGCCGACATCGCAGGCAACGACACCGGGACCGATGTCCGCGGACGCCGCGGACGCCGTCCCGAACGTCGTCGTCTCCTCACTGGCCACCGGGCTCGATCACCCGTGGGACGTGGTCCGGGCGCCGGACGGCACCGTGATCTTCGACGAGCGCCCCGGCCGCTTCACCGCGATCCGGCCCGGTGGTGAGCCGACACCGATCAGCGCCGATCTCGGCGATCTGTTCGTCGGATCGGAGACCGGTCTGATGGGCCTCGCACTGTCACCGACCTTCGAGACCGATCGGACCCTGTACTCCTGCCAGGGCATTCGAGGCGACGACCCCACCATCGGCGTGGTCGCATGGACCGTGGCCGACGACTACGCGAGCCTCACGCGTGAGCGCACCGTCGTCTCCGGGTTCCCGGTCACCTCCGGTCGCCACGGCGGATGCCGGGTGCTGGCGAACGCCGACGGCACCCTGTTCATCGGCACCGGCGACTCGGCTCAGGGCACCGTTCCGCAGGACCCGACGTCGCTCGGCGGCAAGGTCCTCCGGGTCGACGCCGCCACGGGCGCATCGGCCGCAGGCAATCCCGACCCCGCGAGCCCGGTCTTCACACTCGGCCACCGCAACGTCCAGGGACTGGCCGCCCGGCCCGGCACCGATCAGATCTTCTCCGTCGAACAGGGCACGTCGCGGGACGACGAGGTGAACCTCCTCGCGGCGGGCGGCAACTACGGGTACCGCCCGGACCGCGGCGGCGGCTACGACGAGTCCGTCGCGATGACCGATCCGGAGCGTGTACCCGGCGCCCGGAACGCGGTGTGGAGCTCGGGCCCGAGCACTATCGCCACCGCGTCGGCCACGTTCCTCGACGGTGACGCCTGGGGCGCGTGGAACGGCATGCTCGCCGTCGGCGTGCAGAAGGGCCAGGAGGTCCTGCTCCTCGATCTCTCCGACGACGGCACCACGGTGGACGCGCAGTCGACGATTCCCGCTCTCAGCGAGTACGGCCGCATCCGCACGGTGTCGGCACAACCGGACGGGACGCTGCTCGTGACGACCGACAACGGCGACACCGACCAGATCCTGCTGGTCACACCGCAGTAGTTCCGCCGTCACACAGTCGAGGCCGGATCGTGATGTGCCGACGGTCGGCTTAACGTTTGCTGAGTATCGGGGCCGGGTACAGAAGGTCAGTAGTCATGCCCGGTCCACGGGCAGCAAAGCTGATCTGAAAGAGGTTCCATCATGTTGGGTCTGGGCATCATCGGTTGGATCATCATCGGCGGACTCGCCGGATGGATCGGCAGCAAGATCATGAAGACGGATGCGCAGCAGGGCATCATCCTCAACATCGTCGTCGGCATCATCGGCGGCCTGCTGGGTGGATTCCTGCTCCGCGCGTTCGGCGTCGACGTCCAGGGCGGCGGCATCATCTTCAGCTTCGTCACGTGCCTCATCGGCGCGTGCATCCTGCTGTTCATCGTCAAGGCAGTCACGGGACGCGGTTCGCGCGTCTGACGCAGACCCCACCTCTCGGGGCCCCTCACGTAATCTGTGAGGGGCCCCGAGTCGTGTCCGCACTCCCCTCGGGCCGTGAGAGTCCGCCCGAATCGACGTAAGAGGAGCCCGTGGCCCGCAGACCTGTCCCCCCTGGTACGCCTGAACCGACCGGAGCAGGACACATCGTGGACCTGGTGCGGCGCAGTATTCCGCCGCTGCATCCCGCCGGTGCCCCGTTCGTCGCGGTGCCGTTGGCGCTCGCCGGACTCGGCCGCCGCCACCGGGTCGTCCGCACCGCCTCGCTGCTCACCGCGGGAGCCATGGCGGGCTTCTTCCGCCACCCTCCGCGCGTCCCGCCGAATCGGGCCGGGGTTGTCGTGGCCCCCGCCGACGGTGAGGTCGCACTCGTCGACCACGCGGTGCCGCCCGCCGAGTTGAACCTCGGCACCGCTCCGCTGCCGCGGGTCAGCATCTTCCTGTCCGTGCTCGACGTCCACGTCCAGCGCGTCCCGGTGTCCGGCACGGTCGAGGCCGTGGTGCACAAGGCCGGACAGTTCCTGTCGGCCGACCTCGCGGACGCCAGCGAGGTCAACGAACGCACCAGCATGCATCTGCGCACACCGTCGGGTCACGACCTGGCGGTCGTACAGATCGCCGGACT
Organism: Rhodococcus sp. NBC_00294; assembly: GCF_036163995.1. Taxonomy (NCBI): domain Bacteria; kingdom Bacillati; phylum Actinomycetota; class Actinomycetes; order Mycobacteriales; family Nocardiaceae; genus Rhodococcus; species Rhodococcus sp. NBC_00294. The sequence continues at coordinate 1,363,985 of NZ_CP108043.1, read as the reverse complement.
GCTCGCGCGACGCATCGTCAACACCACGTCCGTGGGCGACTCGCTCACCATCGGCGACACCTACGGACTGATCCGCTTCGGTTCGCGCGTCGACACCTACTTCCCGGAGGGGTCGCGGACGGCGGTGATCGTCGGGCAGCGCGCCATCGGAGCCGAGACGGTTCTGGCCGAGCTTCCGTGAGCGCGGCACGCGAGCAGGCCGACGAGTCCACCGGCCGCCAGGGCGCGGTCCGCCTGTTGCCCAGCGCCGTCACGGTGCTGGCGATGTGCGCAGGACTGTCCGCCGTGAAGTTCGCGCTCGACGGTCGACTCGGGTTGTCGCTGGCCATGATCGGCGCAGCCGCCGTCTTCGACGCCCTCGACGGTCGCATCGCACGCATGCTCGACGCGACCAGCCGGATGGGAGCCGAGCTCGACTCGCTCGCCGACGCCATCTCCTTCGGCGTCGCGCCGGCCCTGGTGCTGTACGTGACGCTCCTCGAGGGCAGCAGCGGCGGGTGGGTCATCGCCCTCATCTACGCGGTGAGCATCGTGCTGCGCCTCGCCCGGTTCAACACACTTCTCGACGACGACTCCCGGCCCGCGTTCGCCGGCGAGTACTTCGTGGGTGTCCCCGCTCCGGCGGGGGCCCTGGTCACACTCCTCCCGCTCGCTGCGGAGGAGCAGTGGGGCAACGGCTGGTGGTCCTCGTACTACGTCGTCGCCACCTGGGTGGTGCTGTCGGCCCTACTCATCGTCAGCCGTATCCCGACGATGGCGTTCAAGACCGTCTCGGTTCCGCCGAGAATGGCGACGTTGCTGCTGATCCTCGTCGGCCTGGCGGGCGCGGCACTGATCACGTTCCCGTTCGTGCTGCTCATGGTCCTGATCGTGTTGTATCTGCTCCACATCCCGTTCGCGGTGCGGTCGCAGCGATGGGTGGCCGCGCGGCCCGAGACGTGGGAGGCCAAGCCCGCCGAGCGACGGGCCGTACGACGAGCGATGCGCAAGGACCGCCCGGCACGCACCGGTATCGCCCGGCGGCGTCGTCCCGCCCGCGCCACGGCGAGTTCGGCTCGGCTCCGACTCCGGTCACCGAGCGCCCGAGCAGCCGACGTCCCGCCCCGCGACGAGATCTAGCGGGCCACTCCCGCACGAGCGAGGACCGCGTCGATCAACCGGGAGCAGGCCTCGATGGAGGCCTGCTCCCGGCGCGCGACCTCCGCGCGGATCGCGGGGACGTCCACACTCGCCTCCACCTCCGCCCGCACTCCCCGTGCGTCCCACCCCTCGATCCACGACTCGAACACATCGACCGTGATCTCCGGGTGGAACTGCAGACCGATGTGCGGTCCCGAGACGAAGGCCTGCAGTGCGGCCGCCGTGGTCGCGAGCGGCTCGGCGCCCGGCGGGAGCGTGAACGTGTCGTCGTGGAACTGCATCCACGGACCCTGGGGGATCAGCTCGTCGGACTCCGTCCGCACGGTCACGAATCCGTGCTCCGACTCGGCCGCACGCGTGACGGTCCCGCCGAGCACCCGCGCGAGCAGCTGACCACCGAAGCACACACCGAGAACCGGAACGCGCTGCGCGACAGCGTCACCGAGCCAGGTGATCTCCTCCGCCAGCCACGGGAGCGCATCGTCGTAGGCGGCGTCGGGTGAGCCCATCAGCACGATCAGGTCGAACGACGAGGCCGTGGGCCGGTCCGCGTCGCGGCTGTCACCCTCGAACGAGAAGGTCGTCGTCTCGAACCCACGATCGCGGAGAGCCGGGCCGATCGAGCCGACGTTCCGGACGCCGAGGGCGTGATCACGTTCGTGGAAGACGAGGGCGGCACGGGTCATGCGCGCAGCATAAACGGGCCAGGCTGCACACGCTGGAGCGAGAGCCCGGGCCGGTCGGCTCGATAGGCTCGGGGAGTGAGCACCCCCGATCTCGCCCTGACCGTTCGCCTCACCACCTCCGCCGCCGATGCCCGCCGCGGGGTGGTCCGTGTGCACGCGGAGGTGCTCACCGCGCTCGGACTGCGCGAGTGGGACGCCGTCGAGTTGATCGGCGCGAGGCGTACCGCCACCGTGGTGGCACAGGCACCGGCCGGAACGCCCACGGGGACCGTGCTGCTCGACGACGTGACGATGTCGAACGCGGGACTGACGGAGAACGCGTCGGTCGTCGTCGCTCCCGTCTCGGTGCAGGCGGCACGCACCGTCCTGGTGCACGGATCCGCGACGACCACCGCGCTCGACGACGCGACGCTGCGCCGAGCATTGCTGGGAAAGGTGGTCGTCGCGGGCGACGCCGTGTCGCTCCTGCCCCGCGACCTGGGGCCGGGCACCTCCACCGCGTCGGTCTCGCAGACGCTCTCGCGCACGGTCGGTGTCGCGTGGACCACCGAACTGCTCACCGTCACGTCGACCGACCCGGCCGGCATCGTCAGCATCCAGCCCACGACGGCCGTGACGCGCGGCGCCGCTGCCCGCGGACAGTCGAACGACCGCGCGACACCCCAACCTGTCGAGGCTCCGCCCCAGCCCGTGATTCCGGTGGACGACCTGGTCGGCGTACGCGACCAGGCGGCGAAACTGACGGAGTGGCTCGAACTCTCGCTCGATCGCCCCGAGCTGCTCCGCACTCTCGGCGCGTCGGCCCAGCTCGGCGTCCTGGTCACCGGGCCGGGCGGCGTGGGCAAGTCCACCTTCGTCCGCGCCGTCGCCGCCGGTCGCAGGCTGGTGGAGATCGACGGTCCGTCGGTCGGGTCGCTCGCCCCCGAGGACCGGTTGGCCGCGGTGGTCGCCGCGGCCGATCGACTGACCGACTGCCCCACCGGTGCAGTGCTTCTCGTCGGTAACGTGGATGCGCTGCTCCCCCTGTCCGCCGACGGACGGGGCTCTGCGGCGGATCCGGTGTCGACTCTCGTCCTCGATCGCCTGCGACAGGTGGTGCAGACACCGGGGACCGTCCTGATCTGCACGACGTCACGGCCGGACGCCGCTGATCCGCGTCTGCGCGGACCTGATCTGTGCGATCGCGAGCTCGCACTCCCGCTTCCGGGGTCGGTCGAGCGCGCCGCGTTGCTCGAAGCGCTGCTACGTGATGTTCCGACCCGGAAGATCATCCCAGCCGAGATCGCCCTGCGCACACCCGGATTCGTCGTCGCGGACCTCGCAGCCCTGTGCCGGGAGGCAGCCGTCCGGGCCGCGGTGCGTGCCCACCGGGACTCGGCCGAGCCCGTTCTCACACAGGACGATCTGGTCGGGGCCTTGTCGGTCATCCGGCCACTCTCCCGGTCGGGCACCGAGGAACTCGCGGTCGGCAGCCTGACCCTCGACGACGTCGGCGACATGGTGGAGACGAAGCGGGCGCTGACCGAAGCGGTGTTGTGGCCGCTACGCCATCCCGACTCCTTCGCGCGGCTCGGTGTCGAGCCGCCGCGGGGCGTGTTGCTCTACGGCCCGCCGGGGTGCGGCAAGACGTTCGTCGTCCGGGCACTCGCCAGCTCGGGGCAACTCAGCGTGCACGCCGTCAAAGGCGCGGAGTTGATGGACAAGTGGGTCGGCTCGTCGGAGAAGGCCGTCCGCGAACTGTTCCGGCGAGCACGAGACTCGGCACCGTCGCTCATCTTTCTCGACGAGGTCGACGCCCTGGCACCGCGCCGCGGGCAGAGCAGCGATTCCGGCGTCGGAGATCGCGTGGTGGCCGCGTTGCTCACGGAGATGGACGGTGTCGAGCCGCTGCAGGACGTCGTGATCCTCGGCGCGACCAACAGGCCCGAGCTCATCGACCCGGCACTGCTGAGGCCCGGACGACTGGAGAAGTTGGTGTTCGTACCGCCGCCCGACGCCGAGGCGCGTCGCGCGATCCTCGCGACGGCCGGAGCCTCGGTGCCGCTGGCGGACGACGTCGATCTCGACTCCCTGGCCGAGGATCTCGACGGGTACTCCGCAGCGGACTGTGCGGCACTGCTGCGCGAGGCGGCTCTCGCCGCGATGCGCCGCGACGTCGACACCGCCGTCGTGACAGCGGACAACGTCGCGACCGCGCGCGACGCCGTCCGGCCGTCACTCGATCCGGTGCAGGTGGCCGCTCTCGAGGCCTACAGCACGAGGGACTAGGTCACGCCCAGTCGGCGAGCACCTCGTTCGCGCGCTCGGCGAGCACCATCTGGAAGATGGGGCCGAAGCTGACACGACCGACACCCAGCTGCGCGAGGGCGGACTTCGAGTTCTTCACCGGGTGGCCGATGGCGTTGACCGGCAACGGGAGCTCCGCGGTGAGTCGCTTCTGATCGTCGTCGCTGTGGAAGCCGACCGGGTAGAGCACGTCGGCACCGGCAGCGGCCGCCAGCTTCAGGCGGGCGATGGCGCGATCCACGCGATCGTTCTCGTCACCGATCTGCTTGACGAAGAGGTCGGTACGGGCATTGATCACCACGTGGACGTCGGTGGCATCCGAGGCTGCGCGCAGTGCACCGACGAAGTCGGCGTGCTCCTGCGCCTCACGCAGACGGCCGCCCTCGCTGTGCACGGTGTCCTCGATGTTCAGGCCCACCGCACCCGCGTCGATCAGTCCCTCGATGAGACGCTTCGGGTCCTCGCCGTAGCCCGACTCGATGTCGACGGAGATCGGCACGTCGACGGCGGCAGTGATCTGGCGGATGCGAGTGAGCAACTCGTCGAAGGTGATGCCCTCGTTGTCCGGCTTGCCGATCGAGTCGGACACCGGGTGCGAGCCGACGGTCAGGGCAGTGAAACCCGCGCTCACCGCGAGGTTCGCCGACCAGGCGTCCCAGACGGTCGGAAGGATCACCGGGTTTCCGAGGACGTGCAGTTCGAGGAGGGTCGTGGCCTTCGTTGCGAGTGTCATGCTCGGGGCAACCGAGGGGGGCCGCTGTCGATTCCCGAAACCGGATGAAGACCGATAGGTTCGCCGCGTGAGCGCATCCGGTGGACGTCTCGACGCCGTGTCGACGCCGATCGCCCTCGTCGTCGGTGCGGGCACCGCCGTGCATGCCGTGACGTCGCCCGATCTCGTCGCCGACACCGGCAACGGCCCCGCAGCGGTGGTGGCAGCCGTGGCCGTGGCCGCGCTGCTCACGGGGCGATCGAGCAGAGCCGCACCCGCGGTCCTCGCTGCCGTCGGCGGCGCAGCGCTGGTTCTGGGCACTCTCGGATCCTCGGCCGCCCTGTCCCTGCTGGGGGCGCTCGGCAGTGGCGTCGTCCTCGGCGTGCTCGCGGTCCTCGCCTCGGTCCGACGCCTGTGGGTCGCCGCGTTCGGAGTCGCGTCGACCGTCTCTCTGGTCCTGAGCATCACCGTCGTCGCGATACCGCGGCGCTACGCCTCCTACGTCGACACCGACACGACGACGTCCCGCACCATCGCACTCGTCGCCGCGATGGTGGTGACAGTGCTCGCGATCGGTCTGCAGTCGAGGACGCAGCGCTCGTCCCGGAGTTCCTCGACTCGCACCGCCCTGACGGCAGTGATCGTCGCCCTCGTCGGACTCGTCCCGGTGCTGGTCACGAACCTGACGGCCGCCGCCGGAGCAGCCGGGCTGGGCGCGGTGACCACGACGGCCGCGTGGTCGGTGTCGACGATCGTCGTCACGCTGGTGCTCGTCGGTGTCGCTCTGGCACTGCCGAGCGGCGGCGTCCTCGTAGTCGCTGGCACCGTGCTGTGGTTGTCGACGCGGCCGGCCTCCGTCGTCGTCCTCACGACGGCGGGCACCACGGCCCTCCCCCTTCTCCTCGTCGTCGGGGTCGCACTCGCCTGCGCCGTGGGCGCCGCGGCAGGCGCCCGTGCACGACCCGCGGTGGGCACACCGCTGGCCATCCTGTGCTGCGCGGCCGTGGTGGCGGCGATCCACCTCGGGACGTCCTTCACCGGAGTGGCCGTCATCGCGGCGGCGCTCGCGACCGGCGCCGTCGTCGGGGCCGGCGCCGCGTCCGGCGACGTGCCGTCACCCGCAACCGTCGTCGGCGCCGGCCTGCTCGTCCCCCTCGCTCTGACGACCATGCCCTCGTCCCCGATCTCGGCGGACTTCGGCTGGACGGCGTACACGCCCCTCACCCTGCAGTCGGGGTCCGTCACCCTCACCGAGCCCACGGCAGGGACACTGGTGACGGTGACCTGCCTCGCTCTGTGCGCCGTCGGCGCCGAACTGATCCGACGGCGCCGCGGGTGAGACACCACATCGCCCTCGCCGCCTCCCTCCTCGCAGCCGCGCTCGTCGGAGCTCTCGGCGCTCTCGCGTGGTCCGGCCCCCGCAGCGACACGTGGCCGTTCGCGGCCACCGTCGACGATCTGATCGGGTGGTCGTCCACCCAGTCCACCGCCACCGTGGTCGGGCAGGTGCTGGTGGTGGTCACCGTCGCGCTGGCCGTCGGACTGCGGATGCCGACACGCATCGCCCCCTGGGTGTGTGCGGCCCTGCTGGTCGTGGTGCTCGCCTTCACCAAGGTCGCGATTCCCGAAGCGGCGAGCCTGGCCGTCTTCACCGCACTGCACATTCTCAAGTCGTTCGTGGCCGGCGTCCTGGTCGGCCTCGTCCTGCACGCCACCCGGCGATCCGCCGCCGGATGGGTGGCCCTCGCGACCGGCGTGCTCGGCGGAACGCTGCTCGCCTCCGTCGGAACGACCGCCGCGTCCGCCGCCTTCGTGGCGACGCGTCTCGACAGCACCAGCGTGTTCGGCGAACCGGCCTGGTGGTTGATCGGCTCCGCGTTCGCGGCGTGCATCGTCGCCGCCGTTCTGCATCGACCGGCCGCTGATCCCGACGACGACCCGACCGCCCGCGAATTGGTGCGGCTCACCGTCTACGCGGTGATCGTCGCCGTCGTCTGCCGCGTGGGTGTCGAGATCGTCGGCACCGGCGAGTACGCACTGTGGAAGGCGATCGTCGTGCTGATCGTGGCACTCGTCGTCGTGGACCGCGTCGCCGCACGGTGGGAGTCGGCCGATGCACGAACGGTGCTGGTCGCGATCCTCGTCACCGCCGCTGCCGTCGCGATGTGGAACGTGGGCGCCCGCACCCTGCTCGACTCCCGGCTGCTCACCGTGGTGGGCGTGGGCGGACTGGTCCTCGGCGCCGTCCTGGCCTGGCGGCTCCCGGTCGGACGCATCGCATCGTGGCTCACCGCCCTGGCACTCACCGCGCTGCCGATGGGCGCTGCCCTCGTGAGCGTCGACGAGGTGTCTGCGGCATCACTCGGGGTGGTGGCCGCGCTCATTCCGATCGCCCTGACCGCCGTCACCGCGGATCCGCACGCGACGGTGCGGCCATTGGCGGCGGCGCTGCCCGGGCTCGCGATCCTCGTCGCTGCGGCGGCGCCGGTACCGGCGCAGACACTCGACCCCGAGTGGCTGAATCAGCTGTCGATCGGGTCCGACCAGCCCACCGGCGACGCGTACACGGGGAGCCTGTCGGTGATCGGCGACCTCGACACTGTCATGGCCGAGTACACGTCCACCGACCTCACCTCCGCCTACCTCCTGCTCGGGGTCGCCGCGCTCTGCACGCTGCGCATCGTGTGGCTGTCCCGGCGCACAGATGCCCCCGAGCCGGACGCCGAGCCCCCTGCACCCCATGCGTGAGCACGGGTTCCTCAGATCACCAGGCCCTGCGCCCGGAGGTGCCGGAAGACACGCATCGATCCCGGCGCGACGTCCGGCATGGCGGCGTACTCGGCGACGGTGAACCACCGCAGATCAGCGATCTCGCTGGTGGCCCGAGGTTCGCCGGTGAGGTCGGCGGAGAAGCACGTCATGTGCAGATCACGGCCGAGGGGGTCGCCGAACGCCGGGCACTCGACCACGCACAGCAGGTGCACCGACGACTCGACGACGTCGACGCCCAGTTCCTCTCGCACCTCGCGGTGCAGCGCCTGGAGTGGTGTCTCACCGGGATCGATCTTGCCGCCGACCATGTAGAACGCACGCTTGCCGACCGACCGGGCCTGCAGCATCCGGCCGTCACGGACGAGGGCGAGGGCGGCGGTGCGCAGTGGTTCGGTCATCGCCCGGTGACCATACCCGTACCGGGGGTGGGTATCGCTGACCGAGAGGGCGTGGACCCGCACCGGTAGTATGGAGTGGACGACGTCTCGTGCGTCCGACACCCCGCCGCCCCGACGTCCACGACGGAGTGCCTCTTGCTTTCCATTCTCGTTGCCCACACGGTGGCCGCGCTGATCGCGCCGCTTCTCGTGCGTCTGTGGGGACGACAGGCTTTTCTTCCGCTCGCCGCGGTGCCGGCCGCCTCGCTCGTGTGGGTGGCCGCGAACTGGAACACCGAGCAGCGACTGTCCATCGAGTGGGTCCCCGGACTCTCCATGAACATCGATCTGCGCTTCGATTCCCTGGCCGCGGTCATGTCCACGCTGGTGCTCGGCATCGGCGCACTGATCCTGCTCTACTGCGCTCGCTACTTCGAGGACGACGAGCCCCGTCTGGGCATCTTCGCCGCGGAGCTCGTCGCGTTCGCCGGAGTCATGTTCGCGCTGGTCACCAGCGACAACATGCTGATGCTCTACATCTTCTGGGAACTGACGACGGTGCTGTCGTTCCTGTTGGTGGGGCACTACGCCGAGCGCGCCTCGAGTCGACGTGCCGCGACGCAGGCTCTGCTGGTCACCACGGCCGGCGGTCTCGCCATGCTGGTCGGCATCATCGTGCTGGGCCAGATGGTGGGCAGCTACAACCTCTCCGACGTCATCGAGGCGGCTCCGCGCGGCTGGTTGGCGGGCACCGCCCTGGTCCTGGTCCTGGTCGGTGCGCTGAGCAAGTCGGCCATCGTTCCTCTGCACTTCTGGTTGCCCGGCGCCATGGCCGCGCCGACACCCGTCAGCGGGTACCTGCACGCCGCGGCGATGGTCAAGGCCGGCATCTACCTGGTGGCGCGTCTCGCACCGGGCTTCGCCGACGCCGGGCCCTGGCGCTTCACCATCCTCACGCTCGGTCTGGCGTCGATGCTCGTCGGCGGCTACCGCGCACTGCGTGCATACGACCTCAAGCTCGTGCTCGCCTTCGGCACGGTGAGCCAGCTCGGCTTCCTCGTCGCCATCGTCGGCATCGGTTCGCGGACGGCGATGCTCGCGGGCCTCGCGATGGTCCTCGCCCACGGCTTCTTCAAGGCCGCGCTGTTCATGGTGGTGGGCATCATCGACCACTCGACCGGCACCCGAGACGTGCGCAAGCTCGCGCATCTCGGGGACCGGTCACCCGTTCTCGCCGCGACGGCCGTGATCGCAGCGGCGAGCATGGCGGGCCTTCCGCCGTTCCTCGGTTTCATCGGCAAGGAGACCGCGTTCGAGTCGACGCTCGACTCGGACGCGATGGGTCCGCTCTCGTCTGCGCTGGTGCTGGCCGCGATGGTCGTCGGCTCGATCCTGACCGTCGCCTACAGCCTGCGCTTCGTGTGGGGCGCCTTCGGTCGCAAGAAGCTGCGGCAGCCCAGCGCCGCCGTCGCCTCGATGCACGCACCGGGATGGTTCTTCCTCTTCCCGCCCGTGCTGCTCGCCGTCCTCGGACTGGTGGCCGGCCTCGCCGCGCCGGTCGTCGACACCCTGATCGCGCCGTACAGCAAGACCCTGCCGTCCTACGGCGCGGAGGACTACCACCTCGCGCTGTGGCACGGCGTCAACCTCCCGCTGGGTCTGACCGTCGTCGTCATCCTGGTCGGCGTCCTGCTCTACCGGGTGCACAAGGCGATCGCGCGGACGGTCCCGGCCGTGCCGCTGAACGCCGACCGGGTGTACGACCGCGTCCTCTACCTGATGGACCTGCTGTCGCTGCGCCTCACCGGAACCACCCAGCGCGGTTCGCTCCCCGGCACTCTGGCGACAGTTCTCGCGACGTTGGCACTGTTTCCGCTGATCTCGCTGATCGTCTACACCCGCGACGGCGTCGACATCCGTCTCGCGGACTCGCCGTACCAGATCATCGTGGGCGGCATCATGGTCGCGGCGGCCATCGGCGCCACGATCATGCGCAACCGACTCGCGGCGGTGCTGCTCGTCGGTGTCACCGGCTACGGCTGCGGTCTGATCTTCGCGGTCCACGGTGCGCCGGACCTGGCGTTGACACAGTTCCTCGTCGAGACCTTGACGCTCGTCGTGTTCGTCCTGGTGCTCCGCAAACTGCCTGCCGAGATCGACGAGGGTCGTTCGTTCGGTCGCAAGCCGGCCCGCGCCGCCCTGGCCGCGCTCGTCGGCATCACGGTCACGCTCGTCGGTGCCTACGCGATGAATGCCCGCTCGACCAGACCCATCGCCGAACTGCTCCCGGATCTGGCGTACGACTTCGGAGACGGCAGCAACGTCGTCAACGTGATCCTCGTCGACATTCGTGCCTGGGACACCTTCGGAGAAATCTCGGTCCTGCTCGTCGCCGCGACCGGGGTCGCCAGTCTGGTCTTCCGCAACCGGCGCTTCGGTAGTGCCCCGCGTGTGTCCGATGCACCGTCTGCGATGGACAGCGCCCAGGCAGCATCCGAGATCACCTGGCTCAGCGGCAGCGATCTGATCGACCCCAGGCACCGCGTCCTGGTCCTGGAGATCACCACCCGACTGGTGTTCCCGACGGTGATGATGCTGTCCATCTACTTCTTCTTCGCCGGACACAACGCCCCCGGTGGCGGGTTCGCAGGCGGACTGACCGCCGGTCTCGCACTCGTGCTCCGGTACCTCGCCGGTGGTCGCTACGAACTGGGCGAGACCCTCCCGTTCGATGCCGGGAAGATTCTCGGCATCGGTCTCCTGTTCGCAGGCGGAACCGCCGTGGCATCCCTCTTCCTGGGGGCGCCCATTCTCTCGTCGGCCACCTTCGAAGTGACGGTGCCCATTCTCGGTGACATCAAGATGGTCACCGCTCTGTTCTTCGACCTCGGTGTCTACCTGATCGTCGTCGGCCTCGTCCTCGACGTCCTCCGCAGCCTCGGCGCGCGTCTCGACGCCCAGATCGAATTGAGTCGCCAGTGACCGCCAACATCGGAATGCTCGTCGTCATCGCAGGACTCATCGCCGCCGGCGTCTACCTGTTGATCGAGCGCAGCATCATCCGCATGCTCCTGGGCCTGCTGCTGGTCGGCAACGGAGTGAATCTCCTGATCCTCACAGCCGGCGGCGGCCCGGGAAATCCGCCGGTAGTGGGACGCGTGTCCGAGGTCGCCGAGGGCGACGCCGATCCGCTGGCCCAGGCGTTGATCCTGACGGCCATCGTCATCACGATGGGCATTGCCGCCTTCGTGCTGGCCCTGGCCTACCGGTCGTACACGATCAACGTCGCGGACGTCGTCGAGAACGACCCCGAGGACACCAAGGTCCTCACGCGTCGCAGCCTCGCGGACGCTCCCGACCGCGACAAGTCCGACGATCCGATCACCGGCGAGCCCGGCGAGGCCGGAGACGCCTTCGACAAGGACGGAAACCCGATTCCTCTCGACCAGATCGCCAACCGTGAGGACCTCGAGTGCTACGAGGATCTCCACGAGGGCAAGTTCCGCGACCGTGACGACGTCTCCTCGCCGGCGGGTGACTCCCGATGACGCTGTCGCCGACGATCATCGGGACCCTCACGCCCCTCCCCGTCGTGATACCACTTCTCGCTGCGGCGCTGTGCCTCGTCCTGGGTCGCAAGCCGCGCGCTCAGCGAGTGGTCACCATCGCGGCGCTCGTCGCGGTCACGGCCGTCTCGTGCGTGCTCCTCTATCTTGCCGACCGAGACGGCACCACGGCTCTGCAGGTCGGCGGGTGGGAGGCCCCGATGGGCATCACGCTGGTGGTCGATCGGCTGTCCGCGCTGATGCTCGTCGTGTCGTCCATCGTCCTGCTGGCGGTCATCGTCTACGCAGTGGGCCAGGGCATCCGGGACGGCGACGCGAATCAGCCCGTCTCGATCTTCCTGCCCACCTACCTCGCCCTCACCGCGGGCGTCAGCAATGCGTTCCTGGCCGGCGATCTGTTCAACCTGTACGTCGGTTTCGAGGTACTGCTCGTCGCATCGTTCGTGTTGCTGACGCTCGGCGCCAGCGCCGAACGCGTGCGAGCGGGCGTCTCGTACGTCATGGTCTCCGTCGTCTCGTCGATGATCTTCCTGGCGGGTATCGCCGCCACGTACGCGGCCACGGGCACCCTGAACTTCGCCCAGCTCGCGCTGCGTTTCGACGACATCCCGCAGGGCACGCGGCTCGCGATCTTCTCGATCCTCCTCGTCGCGTTCGGCATCAAGGCCGCGGTCTTCCCGCTGTCGGCCTGGCTCCCCGACTCGTACCCGACAGCGCCCGCGCCGGTCACCGCTGTGTTCGCTGGCCTGCTCACCAAGGTGGGTGTGTACGCCATCATGCGCACCCACACGCTGCTGTTCCCGGACGGTGCGATGGACAACGTGCTCCTCGTCGCCGGGTTGCTCACCATGGTGATCGGCATCTTCGGCGCGATCGCGCAGAGCGAGATCAAGCGTCTGCTCTCGTTCACGCTGGTCTCGCACATCGGCTACATGATCTTCGGTGTCGCGCTGTCCACCAAGGCAGGGCTGTCCGGCTCCGTGTACTACGTGGCGCACCACATCCTCGTGCAGACCACGCTGTTCCTCGTCGTCGGCCTCATCGAGCGTCAGGCCGGATCGTCGTCCCTGCGTCGCCTGGGCGGTCTGGCTGCCGCGAGCCCGTTGTTGGCCATCCTGTTCCTCGTTCCCGCTCTCAATCTCGGTGGCATTCCGCCGTTCTCCGGTTTCATCGGCAAGGTCGCACTACTACAGGCCGGCGCGGACAAGGCGAGCTCCCTCGCCTGGATACTGGTCGCCGGTGGCACGGTCACCAGCCTCCTCACCCTCTACGTCGTGGCCCGTGTGTGGACCAAGGCGTTCTGGCGGGCGCGCGCCGACGCGCCGGAAGGTGGCGTGTCCGACGACTCTCCGACCGCACTACTGGACAACGCCAGCGACGTGGATTTCGACTCGCGCGTCGACCCGGGCCGCATGCCGGTGGGAATGCTCGTCCCGACGATCGGCCTGGTCGCTGTCGGCCTGTCGCTGACCGTCTTCGCCGGCCCGTTCATCGGCATCAGTGATCGGGCCGCGGAGGACCTCCGCGATCGGAACGTCTACATCACCGCTGTTCTGGGCACCGTCGAGGATCCCGTCACCTACGCGGACGGACGCGACACGTCGGAGGGGGGACGATGACCGTCATGGGTCGTGACATAGCCCTCAAGGCTGCGCTTCTGGCGTGGCTCACCGGGGTGTGGGTGTTGTTGTGGGGCAACCTCTCCGCTGCGAACGTTCTCGGCGGGATCGTGGTCGGACTCTTCGTGATGACAGTCCTGGCGCTGCCGAGGGTTCCGGTCGAGGGCCGGGTGCACCCGCTGTCGGTGGTCCGACTGGTGGTCGTCCTCGTCTACTACGCCGCTCAGTCCAGTGTTCAGGTCGCGTGGGCGGCGATCCGTCCCGGTCCACCGCCGGTGAACGCGGTGTTGCGATATCCCGTGGAGATCAAGTCGGATCTCGTGCTCACGTTCATGGTCGACGCGTTGAACATGGTTCCGGGCACGATGGTGCTGGACATCGACCGCGAGGATCGAGTCCTCTACATTCACGTCCTCGATGTCGGCAAACCTGATGCCGTGGACCAGTTCCGCACCATTGTCCGCACCTACGAGTCGGCCTTCATCGCCGCATTCGAGCGTGACCTCGAGTGGCATCCAGCAAGCATCGTCGTGGCGACGGACGACAGTGACGTCGACTCCGTGGCCGACACGATCGACGACATCTCCGCGGATTACTCCGAGACGACCGGTGACTCCCGGAAGAAGGACCGCCCGTGACCGTCGTTCTCACCATCTCGGGGGTCATGCTCCTCGCGGCCGCCGTGATCACCGCGTACCGCTTGCTGGCCGGGCCCGACTCCTTGGACCGACTCGTGGCAGTGGACACCATCATCGCGCTGACGGTGTGCGGTGTCATGGTCTGGTCCGTCTACAGCCGGGACACCACATTGGTGCCGTCCATCGTCGCGCTGTCCGTCGTCGGCTTCGTCGGCTCCGTCAGCGTCGCACGATTCCGCGTCTCCGACACTCCGGAGAAGCGGAAGGCCGCCGCCGCTGCCGCAGCACGCACGCCTCATCCCCCACGCGACACCGAATCCCGCGACAGACGGCAGGAGAAGTGATGAAGCTCGTCGCCGACATCATCAGCGGAACGATGATCATCCTGGGATCGATCCTCGCGCTCACCGCGGCGATCGGAGTCGTCCGCTTCCCGGACACGTTGTCCCGCATGCACGCCGCCACCAAGCCTCAGGTGGTGGGGTTGATTCTGATTCTCATCGGCGCGTTCATCAGCCTGCGCGGCAACGTCGACATCTGGATGATCTTCCTTGTGGGCGTCTTCACGGTGCTCACGGCGCCGATCATCGCGCACACCGTGGGCCAGGTCGCCTACCGCGAGCACAGCAGCCGGGACGACCTCTTCATGGTCGACGATCTCCGCGACGACGAGCGCAACGACCGGGCCTGATCAGCGACGTTCTGGTCAGCGGAGTTCGGAGATGAGCGAGTCGACGACGGCGATGAGGTCGCCCCCCGACCTCTCCGCCACGGCACGCTGACGCTGATACGACGCACCCTGGCGCGGGATGTCCGCGACGCGGCCCAGCTCGTCCGCGCACCCCAGCCGTACGGCGATCGGGGTGAGCTTTTCCAGCAGGTCGAACAGGTCGTCGGTCATGAGCCGCTCGTTGCTGTCGGCGTCGAGCACGATCTCGGCGTCCAGCCCGTACCGCGCGGCGCGCCACTTGTTCTCCTGCACGTGCCACGGCGGGATCGTGAGCAACGGCTCGCCGGCATCGAGCCGTTCGTCGAGATACACCACGAGGCAGTGGATCAGGGCGACCAGGGCACCGAGCTCACGCTTGGTGGACACCCCGTCGCACACTCTGATCTCGATGGTGCCGAGCCGCGGCACGGGACGGATGTCCCAGTGCATGCCGCCGAGCTGCGAGATGACGCCGGTCTTCATCTGGTCGTGCACGAAACCCTCGAACTGCGACCAGGTCTCGAACTGGAACGGCAGTCCCGCGGTGGGGAGCTGCTGGAACATGAGCGCGCGGTTGCTGGCGTAGCCGGTGTCCGACCCGGCCCACATCGGGGACGACGCGGACAGCGCGAGCAGGTGCGGGTACTGCAGCAGGATCGAGTTGAGAATCGGGAAGACCCGGTCGGCCGAGCGGAGTCCGACGTGGACGTGGACGCCCCAGATCAGCATCTGCCGACCCCACCACTGTGTGCGCTCGATCAGCTCGTCGTAGTGCGGGGCCGCGGTGAGCTGTTGCGACGACCACTCGGCGAACGGGTGTGTCCCGGCGCAGAACAGGTCGACTCCCAACGGATCCGCGGCGCGGCGCACCAGATCCAGCGACTCGCTCAGATCGTCGATCGCTTCACCGACGGTGTCGCAGATGTCGGTCACCAACTCGACCGTGTTGCGCAGGAGTTCCTTCGTCACGCGCGGAGTGTGCGCTCCAGCGAGTTCCACGACGCCGTCCATCACCTCGGACGCGGTGTTCGACAGATCCCGCGACACGCGGTCGACGAGCGCGATCTCCCACTCGACGCCGATGGTCGGACGCTCCGACCCGGCGAACGGCACCGTGGTCGATCTCGACTCGTTCTTCAGGGGGACGTGCCCGTCTACTCGGACTCGACGACCGCGCAGGCGACGCGGCTGCCGGCGTCGCCCGTGCTGAGGGTCGTCGCGTCGGGAACGGGCTGGCCGTCGGGCAGCGTGTAGCGCGTCGGGATGTTGGCGAAGTTGTCGGCGCCCGAGTGGACGATGACGGCTACGCCGCCGCGCAGGTCGTCGAGCGTGACCGAGTCGGTCGTCGTCGTGAGGTCGGCGGTGCCGTCCTCACGCACCTGCAGCGAGGTCAGGTCGCCGCTGGCCGGATGGCCGGTGTTGCCGTTCACCTGCAGGTGACCGCCGGCGGACAGGAATGCGCCGGGCTCGCCGCCTGTGGGAGCGACCGAATCGGGCTCGCACACGGGGTTCTGATGCATGTGCAGGCCGTGGAAGCCGGGGGTCAGACCCTCTGCCTCGACGGTGACCTCGAGGTGCCCGTCGACCTCGGCGAAGGAGACCGTGCCCATGGTCTCGCCCTCGGGGCTGCGCAGGTCGCCGGTCATTGCGGCCTCGGTCGCCGAGCCCCCGCCCTCGGAACCCTCGCCGCCCGCGCTGTGGGACTCCTCGCCGTGCTCGGAACCCGCGGGTGCGGCGGAGCTGGTGAAGACGGGCGGAGTCGTGCCGGCGACGTCGCTGGCTTCCTCGCCGTTGCTGCAGGCCACCATGCCGAACAGGGCTACTGCGGCGAGAGGCGCCACGACGAGGGTGCGAGGTGCGACTCGGCTGCGCTTCCAGCTGGCCATGGTGAAGGTCTCCTAGATGTGTGGGGACGTGCTGACCTGAACTCTAGTCACCCGGTGACGATGACGATGATGCCGGGCGTGGAGGACTCGATGCCCTCGAAACGTGGTTCGACACCGAAGCCCAGTGTGGTCGCGATGCGTTCGGCCTCGGCCTGCTGACCGGACACCGACGGGTCGTAGTAGACCGTGGAGGCCGCGATGGTGCCGCTGCTGTAGTTGCCGGTCTCGCCGACCGTGAAACCGGCCGACTCGAGCGTCTGCGCCACCTCGGCGGCCAGTCCGCTGACATTGCTGTTGTTGAGGACGCGCAACGACTGTGCCGCGGCCGTGGTGGAGGACGGCGCACTGGTCGTCGTCGTGGCGGCCGACCCGGCGCTCGCGTCGGACTGCGGCGCGGCGGGTGCTGCGGCAGCGGCGGTGGTGGTCACGGCCGCTGCGGTGGAGGTGGGCGTGTCCTCGTCCGAGCCCGTGAGGGAGAAGAAGCCGAGACCTGCGAAGACGACGGCCAGCGACAGCAGAACCATGGCCAGCGCTCGCAACGGTGGGCCGGACGAGTCCGGGGTCGGAGTGCTCGCGGGGGTCTGATCAGTCACGCTGCGAGCCTAGCGACTCGGCCGAACCGGGTGACCCGGGGCGGCGCGGGACGACACCCGTCAGATCTCGAAGCCGAGTCGACGCGCAGCGCGTGCCTTCTGCCGGCTCGCGCGCAGACGTCGCAGGCGCTTCACGAGCATCGGGTCCGCGGCCAGCGCCTCCGGCTTGTCCACCAGGGCGTTGAGCACCTGGTAGTAGCGGGTCGCCGACATGTCGAACAGTTCCTTGATCGCTTCTTCCTTCGCGCCGGCGTACTTCCACCATTGGCGCTCGAACGAGAGAATGTCGTGTTCCCGGCGGGAGAGTCCGTCACTCGGCTCGTCGGCCCCGTCGGCTCGCCCGTGACTTCGCGCTGCAGCGCTGTCCATCTCACTCCTGTCGTCTGTGCCGCCCTCGGCATCGCGTCTCGCGAGCTCTGCCGTCGACCTCGGGCTGTGCCGTGTGAACCCGGCCGTGACCGTGTTCTCGCGCGTCCCCCGGACCCGAAGAGGTCCGCGCACGGCGGTGAATCACATCCGTGTCGTTCGCCGCCAATCTAACCACGGACCGGGCTCCGGGATGCGGCGACACCGCGGCGCGTCTCGGCCCGGCCGACCGGACCAGAAATCGTCCACCGGGCGGGCAGTATCCTTCTGGACCATGGCAATTCTCCCCATCCGTATCGTCGGTGACCCGGTGCTGCACACCCCCACCCAGCAGGTCACGGCGTCGCCCGCGGAACTCGAGACGTTGATCGCGGACATGTACGACACGCTCGAGGCCGCCAAGGGTGTCGGACTGGCCGCCAACCAGGTGGGTGAACCGCTCCGACTGTTCATCTACGACTGCCCCGACCACAGCGAGGACGGCACGGTGACGCGCCGCCGCGGCGAGGTGATCAACCCGGTTCTCGAGACGTCGGAGATTCCCGAGACGATGCCCGATCCGGACGACGACGACGAGGGGTGCCTCTCGGTTCCCGGCGAGCAGCACCCGACGGGTCGGGCCGAGTGGGCGCGTGTCACCGGAACCGATGCGAAGGGTGAGCCCGTCGACATCGAGGGGCACGGTTTCTTCGCGCGCATGCTGCAGCACGAGGTGGGCCACCTCGACGGTTTCCTCTACGTCGACGTGCTGGTCGGACGCAACGCGCGGGCGGCGAAGAAGGCCATCAAGAAGAACGGGTGGGGCGTACCCGGGCTGAGCTGGATCCCCGGCACCGTCGCGGATCCGTTCGGCCACGACGACGACGAGTGACTCGGGACGCCCCGGTTCCGGGCTCGCGGGTGGTGCTGCGGTACCGCCTGCCGGACGGGTCGACCCCGCCGTTCACCGACGTGATCGGCATCCTCGCGGCGTCCGGCACCGCGGTGACCGTGCAGCCGGAGTCCGGCGACCCGGTGACCGTGCCGGCCGAGCGCATCGTCGCACTCAAGGCGTTGGCACCTCGGCCCGTCCGCAATTCGGAGATCCGCGGTCTCGAGAGTGCGGCGGCCGATGCGTGGCCGGGCCTCGAGCAGGAGTGGATCGGTGGATGGCTGCTCCGCGCCGGCGCCGGCGTGACCCGACGAGGCAATTCGGCGAGCCCCCTGCGTCCCGACGCGTCCGCCGTCGACCTGCCGGCCGTCGCCGCCTGGTACCGCGACCGGGACCTGCAACCCTCGCTGTCGTTGCCGGACCGACTTCTCGGGGCGCCGGCGGGATGGAGCCTGTCGGCCGAGGCACTGGTGCTGACGCTGCCGATCCCGTCGTCGACCGGGCCGGACACGGACACGGACACCGAGCGCATCGCCGCGCCCGACGACCGATGGCTGGCGCACCATCCCCGCTACCGGCATCGTCCGGACCTCCTCACCGCGGTCCACGACGGTGTCGTGACCTTTCTCCGACGAGGCGACACCGCGGTCGCCCGCGCTGCCGTCACCGCATCGCCGACCGGACGACGCTGGGTCGGCATCACCGCGGTGGCCACTCGACCCGACGAGCGTCGGCGCGGTCACGGGTCCGCGGTGTGTGCCGAAGCGATGCGGTGGGGTGCCGACCACGGCGCGACGCACGCCTACGTCCAGGTCGAGGTGGACAACGACGAGGCGAGGCGCGATCGCTGTACGAGCGCCTCGGCTTCACGGAGCATCATCGCTACCGCTACGCGAGCCCGGAGGGTGTCACCGCCCCGGGCTAGGGTCGCTCACCGTGCGCCTGGCTACCTGGAACGTGAACTCCGTCCGCTCGCGAGTCGACCGCATCGTCGACTGGCTCGAGCGCTCCGACGTCGACGTTCTCGCGATTCAAGAGACGAAGTGCAAGGACGATCAGTTCCCGTACCAGCGTTTCACCGACATCGGGTACCAGGTCGCGCACGTGGGCACGAGTCAGTGGAACGGTGTCGCCATCGCGTCACGCGTCGGGCTCGACGACGTGCAGATCGGGTTCGAGAACCAGCCGGGGTTCAGCAAGGACCCGGAGGTCCCGCCCGCCGACGAGGCCCGGGCCATCGGCGCGACCTGCGGGGGCGTACGCGTCTGGAGCCTGTACGTCCCCAACGGACGGTCCCTCGAGGACCCGCACTACCGCTACAAGCTCGACTGGCTCGCGACCCTGCGCGACGACGCCCGGTCGTGGCTCGCCGCCGATCCGCAGGCACGCATCGCGTTGGTCGGTGACTGGAACGTGGCCCCCACCGACGACGACGTCTGGGACCCGGCGCTGTTCGAGGGCCGCACGCACACCTCGGGACCGGAGCGCGACGCGTTCCGAGCCATCGTCGACGAAGGATTCGCGGACGTGGTGCGACCGTTCACCCCCGGCCCCGGTGTCTACACCTACTGGGACTACACGCAGCTGCGTTTCCCGCGCCGCGAAGGGCTCCGCATCGACTTCGTACTGGCCTCACCCGCACTCGCGGCGCAGGTCACCGACGCCTCGATCGATCGTCAGGAGCGTAAGGGGAAGGGCGCCAGCGACCACGCGCCGGTCGTCGTCGAGCTGGGCGGGGACGCCGCGGTGACCGAGCCGGCCGGGGCCTGATCGGCCACCATGTCGAGGTACTCGATGTTCGCGCCGATGAATCGACGCACGTAGGAACACTGGGGCCAGATCGACAGGTCACCGATACGCAGGATGTCGAGGGCGCCGCGCACGAGGACCGCTGCCCACCCGTGGTCGCCGAACTCCTCCTTGACGACGGTGTGCTGGAGCACGACCGTGTCGCTGTCGGGGGCGACCTCGTACGCGAGGATGCCGACGAGCGCATCGCCGACGGTCAGGACGAAGCGCGAGTTGCTCGGATCGTCCGACACAAGACTGGTGTCCATGACAACAGTTCATCACCGATGTTGTGACGGATGGTGTTCCTGTGACTGTTGATGCGCAATCGCGACGAAGTCGTCACGGTGTCGAGATCAGTCGGCGGTCACCATGTCGCGGTACTCGGGGTTCTCGGCGACGAAGCGCTGCACGTAGGTGCAGACCGGCTTCACCTTCCAGCCGTAGCCGCGAGCAGCGTCGAGGGAGTTGCGGACCATGATGGCGGCGAGGCCGCGATGCCCGAAGTCCTCGGTGATGACGGCGTGCATGAAGCTGACGACGGGCTGACGACGCGCACCGCGTCCGACGGAGTCGACGGGGAAGTACCCGACGATCCCGACGAGGTCACCGTTGAGCCGGAGCTCGAACCGGTTCTGGTGCGGGTTGTCTGTCACATCGGTGACGGGCGCATCCGACAGCATCATTCTTCTCCTGGCGGCCGTGGGGCTCACCCGGTTCCTGTGCGAACCCGGGCGCGGGGCGGGACACGAGCAGCCTCGTCGCCGCGGTCGTGTGCATCACATGGGTGCATGTGACGTAGACCACTATTGCACAGGATTCGCGTCTTCGCCGGGGGAGCCGGTGAATATGTGGCGAACTCACGGGAAAAGCGCTCGAGTACAGTTCGGCGTGTGACAACGCTGCCTCTGGCACCTTCCGGGACGACGCCACTGCGCGTCCTCACCATCGCCGGCACCGACTCCGGCGGCGGCGCCGGAATCCAGGCCGACTCGCGCACCATCGCTCTGTGCGGACTGCATGCCTGCGTCGCGGTCGCCGCCGTGACGGTGCAGAACACGGTGGGAGTCAGCGGTTTTCACGAGATCCCACCCGCCGTGGTGGCCGACCAGGTGCGAACGGTGGTGTCGGACATCGGCATCGGCGCGGCCAAGACCGGCATGCTGGCGTCCACCGCCATCATCGAGGCCGTCACCGACGTGTGCACCGAGGTCGGGATCGGCCGCGGTGGCTCGGTACCGCTCGTCGTGGACCCGGTCTCGGCGTCGATGCACGGCGATTCCCTCCTGCACGCCGATGCTCTGGATGCGCTGCGCACCAGACTCATTCCCCTCGCCACGATCGTCACGCCCAACCTCGACGAGGTCCGACTGCTCACCGGGATCGACGTCGAGGACGAGGTGACGGCGCGACGGGCCGCCGAGGCACTGCACGCTCTCGGCGCCCAGTGGGCCGTCGTCAAGGGTGGGCACCTGCGGACCTCGTCGTCGAGCACCGATCTGCTCTTCGACGGTGAGCGGATGCTCGAGTTCACGAACCCTCGTATCGACACGGGCAACGATCACGGCGGCGGCGACACCCTCGCCGCAGCGCTGGCGTGCGCCCTCGCCCACGGCTACGCGGTGCCGGACGCGTTCGAGTTCGCGAAGGAGTGGGTCACGAAGTCGCTCGAGGCCGCGTACGACCTCGGCCACGGGCACGGCCCGGTCTCACCGCTCTGGCGACTGCACCAGTCGGCTGATGCGTAGATCCTCGGGAACACCGGTCAGCTTCGGCGAGAACAACCCGCGCCGGTAGGGCTTGGTGGCCAGCCCGACGGTGTCCAGCACCTCGGGTGACACCAGATCCAGCGCGGCGTTCGAGATCATGACGTTGCCGTCGGCACCGGTCTGCATGACGCGCGCGGCCACGGTGACGTCGACGCCGAGCCAGTCCGACCCGACGGCGCGCGGACAGCCGGTGTGGATGCCGACGCGCATCCGCGGGGTGTAGCCGTTCACGTCGACACGCGCCAGAGCAGTCTGCGCCTCGAAGACGGCCCGCACCGCGTTGTCCGCGCTGGGGAAGACGGCCATCAGCCCGTCCCCCAGGCGTTTGACGATGTGACCGCCGCGATCGAGCATCGGCCGCTCGACCGCACGGGCCACCTGCTTGAGCAGCACCAGCGTGGTGGCGTCACCGGCGGACAGCGACCACGTGGAGAAACCGACGAGATCGGTGAAGACGATGGTGACCTCGCGCTCGCCCCGCCCGCGACCCGCGCGTTCGAGCACCGCCTGCCACACCTGCAGCGCGCCCAGCGAGAGTTCCTTCGAGGCGCCGGGAGCGTCGCCCTGCAGCCGGTCGGTGACCCGCGCGACCATGCGCGCGGCTCCGGGTCCGGCCGTCGAGAGCGGATCGCCGAACGACGGATCACCGGGCAGCACTCCGCGTACGCGGCGGACCAGTTCGACCACCCGCGGCGTCCGGTTGACGGTGCGGGCAGCGTCGGCGGCCCGACGGGCGGCGTCACCTGCGCTGATCTTCACCGCTCGACCTTATCTTGTCGTTACTCCGAGTGACAGTAAACGTCACTCGGCCTGACGGGCAGCGTCTCGATCGGCACCCACGGGGACGCCGTTCGGGCCCGTCACCGACTCGGCGTACGTGCCGATGCCGTAGGCGACGGCCTTCGAGTTGATGCCGAGAGCCTCCCGGTCGACGTTCTCGAGCGTGTCCTCGGCGGTGTGGTAATTCGGGTCGAAGGGCTCGTTCGCCGTCCCGCCCCAGCGCGCGGCCTGCTCCTCGGTCTTCACGTCGTCCGCGCCGCTGAAGACGCCGCCCGAGGGGATGCCGACCTCGATGAAGGGGCCGTAGTCCGAGCGCCCGTCGAAGTCGGTGCCGTCGGCGTCCTGCGTCGTGAGCTGCTCCTCGAAGACTCGCTCGATCGCGTCCGAGCCGGTGGGGCCGGCAGGCTCGCCGACCTGATCCGAGTCGTCTCCGTCGTAGACGAGGTAGCCGGCGTTGTTCGACCCGACCATGTCGAAGTTCAGGTAGAGCGCGATCGCGGCCTTGTCCTCGTCGGACAGTCCCTCGACGTACTTCGTGGATCCGACCAGACCGAGTTCCTCCGCGCCCCAGAACCCGAACCGCACGGCGTTGGTCACGTCCGGCGAGCCACCCATCTGCAGAGCGGACTCGAGCACAGCGGCGGTACCGGTGCCGTTGTCGTTGATGCCCGGGCCCTCGGGGACCGAGTCGAGATGCGCTCCCGCCATGACGACGTTCTCGGTGGATCCCGTCGTGGTCTGCGCGAGAATGTTGCGGCTGGTCGTGGTCTCGGTCTCCGCGGCGAGCGTGATCTGCGCGGTGGTCGGGGCCGCGGCCAGAGCGGCACCGTCCTCGCGGCTGACACCCACCGACGGGATGCGGGCATCCTCCTTCGCGCCGAGCGTGCCGGCGTCGAGCGGACCGTCCTCGTTGTTGGACACGATGATCGCGGCGGCGCCGCGCTCGGCGGCGATCTGCCCCTTCTGCGCGAAAGAGCACACCCCGCGCGGGACCAGAGCGACCGCGCCGGTCAGCGTGAGGCCGTCGTAGTCGGTGGCCTCGCAGCCGGGTGAGTCGTCGGCAGGTGCTGCCACGATCGGACCGGAGACCCCACCGGCGGGCGTGGCCGGTGAGTACGTGAACGCGCTCACCGGCACGTCGCGGTCGGCAGCGCGCAGCGCCACCGAGTCGAGGGTGTAGCTGTCGAACGAGAACTCGGGCGTCTCGACGTCGAAGCCCGCGTCCCGCAGTGCGCCGGCCACGTAGTCGACGCTGGCGTCGTATCCGGCGGTGCCGGCGGCGCGATTCCCGTCGTGCGCGTCGGCGATGTCGGAGAGCTCCTGCAGGTGGCTCACCACCGCGTCGAGGGTGACGGCCTCGGACAGCGAGGAACCCGTGACCGGTGCGGCCACGGGTTCCTCGGACGGGGTGGCTTCCTCACCGGACGAGCCGGAGGAGCAGGACGACAGCGCGAGCACTCCCGCCGCACAGATCGCGATGGACAGGGTCGATCGTGTCGTCCGCATGAACGTCACCCTAACGAAAGAGCGGTCACGCGTCTCGCTTGTTCACCACCACCACTGCGGCGCCGAAGACGACGGCGACGAAGGCCGCGAAGTAGGCCAGGCTGCCCCACGGTCCCCAGTGGTACTCCACTCCGCCGGGCGAGCCGAGGAAGTTGTTCGCGTTCATGAACGGGAGGAAGGGCATGATGTCGCGCCCGATGCTGCCGAACAGGTTGAACAGCGACTCGATCAACAGCGGCCACAGGAGCAGCAGTGCGATCGCGGCGGCCGACTGTCGCAGCAGCGCACCGACTCCCACGGCGAGGACGACGCACAGGAAGGCGTAGATCGGGACACCGTAGATGGCACGCCACGCGTCCGAACCCTCGAGCACGAGTGCGGCGCCCGCATCGGGACCGGCCGCGGCCTTCGCGATGTAGAACGCGCCCAGCGTGAGCACCAGGGACAACACCGCACCGAAGACGCCGATGAGCAGTGCCTTCACGCCGAGTACCGAGGCGCGGCTGGGGATGGCCTGGAACGTGGTCCGGATGATGCCGAAGCGATACTCGCTGGTGATCGACAGCGCCGCGAGAATCATGAGCACGAGAACGCCGAACCCGCTGACGCCGGCGACGGCGTCCGCGAGGGTCGGCAGGTACGGCTCGAAGCCGGGGTCGTTTCCGGCGGCGATGTCGTTCTGCACGGTGGTGACCGTCGACTTGGCCGTGATGCCGATGACGGCACCGATACCCAGCCCGAGCGCCACGATGATGACGGTGCACCACCACGGCGACTTCGTCGAGGTGAGTTTGATTCGTTCCGCTGCAAGCACACTCATCGCAGTGCCCCTCCCATCGCGTTGTTGTCGGTACCGGCGCCGTGGTACTGCACGTCGTCACCGGTGAGTTTCATGAACGCGTCCTCGAGCGAACCGTGCTGGGACGCCAGCTCGTGCAGGACGATGTTGTGGCGCGCGGCGATCTCGCCGATCGCCTCCGTGGTGGACTCGGCCACCACGAGAGTCGGATGCACCTGATCGAGGCTGCTGGGCTCCTTGACCGTCAGACCTGCCGACGTGAGCGCGCTGCGCAGGGCGTCGAGCTGGGGGCTGCGGACGCGGACCGACGCCTCCGAGGCGCGGTCGACGAACTCCTGCACGGACGAGTCCGAGATGAGCCGACCGCGGCCGATGACGATCAGTTGCTCTGCGGTGAGCGCCATCTCGGAGAGCAGGTGCGAGGACACCAGCACGGTCCGCCCCTCGGCGGCGAGGCGCTGCATGAACTTGCGGATCCAGACGATGCCCTCGGGATCGAGTCCGTTGACCGGCTCGTCGAACATCAGGACCTTTGGGTCACCGAGCAACGCACCGGCCAGACCGAGTCGCTGCGACATGCCGAGGGAGAACCCGCCGGCCTTCTGCTTGGCCACCTCGGACAGACCGACGAGGCGGAGCACCTCGTCGACGCGGGACGAGGCGATGCCGTTGGAGGCCGCCATCCACTGCAGGTGAGCGCGCGCGGATCTGTTGGGGTGCACCCACTTCGCGTCGAGCAGAGCGCCGACGGTGCGAATGGGATTCTTCAGCTCACGGTAGGGCCGACCCTCGATGAGTGCCGTTCCGGACGTGGGCTGATCGAGCCCGAGGATCATCCGCATCGTGGTGGACTTGCCGGCACCGTTGGGGCCGAGGAAGCCCGTCACGATACCCGGGCGCACCGTGAAGGAGAGATCGTCCACGGCTTTCTTCGCGCCGAACTGTTTGGTCAAACCTGTCACTTCG
Source organism: Rhodococcus sp. NBC_00294 (assembly GCF_036163995.1). Classification (NCBI taxonomy): domain Bacteria; kingdom Bacillati; phylum Actinomycetota; class Actinomycetes; order Mycobacteriales; family Nocardiaceae; genus Rhodococcus; species Rhodococcus sp. NBC_00294. The sequence continues at coordinate 1,338,156 of NZ_CP108043.1, read as the reverse complement.
ATCATGTGCATCAGGATGCCCGAGCGGGACCACCGACCACATCGCTCCCGGGTCTCGACCCGGGTCATCCGAAGGGATGACGCGACCCTGAGCCGCCCCCGGGGTGGTCAGTCGACGTCGGGCGAGGACGCCTGCGCCCAGAACCGTTTCGGGATCCGGCCCGCCAGCGCCGCCGATCGTCCGCCGCGCACCGCATCGGCCATGGCGGAGGCCATCATTCGCGGATCACGAGCGCGTGTCACCGCGGTGGCGAGCAGCACCGCCGAGCACCCCAGCTCCATGGCGAGTGCCGCGTCGCTCGCCGTGCCGATGCCGGCGTCGAGCACCACGGGAACCCCTGCGGCCGAGGTGATCATCTCTATGTTGTGCGGATTCGCGATGCCCAGCCCCGTCCCGATGGGCGATCCGAGCGGCATGACCGCTGCGCACCCCACGTCCTCGAGGCGACGCGCGAGCACCGGATCGTCGGTGGTGTAGGGCAACACGACGAAATCGTCGTCGACGAGTTGCTCCGCGGCGCGCACCAGCTCGATGGCGTCGGGCAGGAGGGTCCGCTCGTCCGCGATCACCTCGAGCTTGATCCAGTCGGTCTCCAGCGCCTCTCGTGCCAACTGCGCGGTGAGCACGGCCTCGGCGGCGCCGCGACATCCCGCCGTGTTGGGCAGCAGGGCGATGCCGAGGCGCGTGAGGAGATCGAGCACCCCGGTGCCGCCCGAGGCGTCGACGCGGCGCAGGGCGACGGTGGTGAGTTCCGTCCCCGATGCGACGAGGGCCTCCTCCAGCACCGCGAGGTTGGCAGCGCCCCCGGTCCCCATGATCAGGCGAGAGGTGAAGGTACGGTCGGCGATGGTCAGCTGATCAGCCACCCTGCACCGCCGTCAGCACCTCGATGGTCCAGCCGCGGCCCACGTCCTCGCCCCACCGCGAGCGCGGCAGCACGATTCCGTCCACCGCCACGGCGATGCCCTTCTCGGGAAGACCCAGCTGGGTCAGCATGTCCTGCACCGTCGTGCCGGGCTCGAGGTCGTGATCCGCACCGTTGACGGTGACACCCACTGCGGTCATGTTCGTCTCCTACCGTGCCCGAGTCCGCGTGAGACTCGAAAACCGTTCGGGGAGAGCGCATGCCGCTTCCGTCAACGGCTCGCCCTCCAGTTCTGCCACCACGGCGTCCGCCGTGACGGGCGCGAGCAGCACCCCGTTGCGACCGTGCCCGGCGGCGACGATCACGCGGTCGTCCCACCGCCCGACCACGGGGATGTTGTCGGGGCTCCCCGGCCGCAGGCCCGCCGCCGTCTCCGCCAACTCGTAGTCACCGACGGCCGGGAACACGGCCTCGGCGTCCGCGAGGAGGTCGCGGACGCCGGCGACGGTCACGGCGGTGTCGTCACCGTGCTCGTACTGCGTCGCACCGACCACCAGACCGTCGCCACGGGGGACCAGGTACACCGCGCGACCGTTGACGCTCGCGCGGACGGTACGCGTCGGCGCGCTCGCCGAGCCGGGGCGCGCACGCAGGCGCAGGATCTCGCCCTTCACCGGCCGCACCGGGACGTCCGGCAGCAGACGGGACGTCGACCACCCCGCGGCGACCACCACACGATCGGTGGCGAGCGCGTCGAGGTCGGTGACGGGAGCACGCTCGATCCGCACTCCCCGGTCGCGGACCGCGGACTCCAACGCGAGCACCAACGCCCGGTTGTCCACCGACAACTCCCCCGGCGCCGACAGGCCCAGACGAACGCGCGGCGAGAGTGACGGCTCCAGGGTGCGCACCTCGCTGCGCGAGAGGATCTCGAGATCGTGGCCCTGCGCACCCACCCAGTCGGCGACAGTGCGCAGGTCCGCAGCGTCGGCCGAGTCGAACGCGACGGTCAACGATCCACTCGACACGACGACGCCCCGACCCTCCAGGTCCGCGCGCAGCACCGGATCGTGCCACCGCCGCAGCGACGCGGAACCGAGTGCCAGGAGTGCGTGTTCGCCGGGCCAGCCCTCGGACAGCGGCGCGAGCATGCCGCCCGCCACCCAGCTGGCGGCGCCGTCGCCGACAGCGCGTGCACCGAACGTCGGGTCGTGCAGGGTGACGGACCATCCCGCCGCCGCGGCGGCGCGGGCGCAGAAGAGGCCGATCACCCCACCGCCCACGACGGAGACGGATCGCTGCATGAAACTCACTTCCTCCGCCGGCATGACCCGGGTCAGGTGGTTACGGTCTGGGCGGCCTCGCCCACTCTCAGCCCCGTCCGGGACTCCCGTGTTCGTTCCCCTTCACCCTAACCGGCTGATGACCCGACCGGCCTCCGGCCTTCCCGCCATCACCCGACCGGCCTCCGGCCTTCCCGCCATCACCCGACCGGCCTCCGGCCTTCCCGCCACCACCCGACCGGCCTCCGGCCTTCCCGCAGTACTGGGTGGTACTACATTCACACTCGTGACGACTTCGAGGACCACCGCCCGCGAGCGGCTCGCCACCGCTCGTCTGTACCTCTGCACCGACGCCCGCCGAGACACCGGCGACCTGGCCAAGTTCGTGGACGCGGCGCTGTCCGGGGGCGTCGACATCGTGCAGCTCCGCGACAAGGGGTCGGCGGGCGAGAAGAAGTACGGCGCCATCGAGGCGAAGGACGAGCTCGCCGCTTTCGCGGTCATCTCCGCCGCGTGCCGCCGTCACGGCGCGCTGATGGCCGTCAACGATCGTGCCGATCTGGCGCTCGCCTCGGGCGCCGACGTGCTGCACCTCGGCCAGAACGATCTGCCGGTGCACTACGCGCGCCGCATCGTGGGCCCGGACGTCGTCATCGGGCGCTCCACGCAGAACCGGGCACAGGCCACGCTCGCCGACATCGAGGACGGCGTCGACTACTTCGCCACGGGACCGGTGTGGGCGACTCCCACCAAGCCGAACCGTTCGGCCGCGGGCCTGGACGTCGTGCGTGAGGTCGCCGAATCGCATCCCACCCGGCCGTGGTTCGTCATCGGCGGGGTCGAGGAGAACAACGTCGCGCAGGCGCTCGAGGCGGGCGCGTCCCGCATCGCGGTGGTGCGGGCGATCACGCAGGCTCGCGACCCCGAGGCGGCGGCCCGTCGACTGCTCGATCTGCTGCCGTCGGTCTGACCGTCAGAGTCCGTCCGGCGACAGGACGGTGACGTCGGCGGGAACCGCCGAGCGCACTGCGTCGTCGGCCGTCACGACGACGACGCGCAGGTCGGTGTCGTTCCGGACGGCGGCGAGCGCCGCGTCCACGTTCTCGGCCCGCACGGTGTCGACGATCCACCCGAAGCTGCCGACGGCGAGTCGTACGGTGCGCGCCGGGAGGTCGTCGGGGGCGTCGGCGGCCAGGACGGCGCGGACGGGCACGGTGCGCAGCGACGGCCAACTCTCGGCGAAGGCGGGGTGCAGCGGCAGCGAGTCCACCTCGTGCTCGGCGACCCAGCGCAGTTCGGTGCTCTCACCGTTGGGAACCGTGTCGAGTTCGCGCTCCGCATCGGCGATCACAGTGGTGTAGGACCACCCCGAGTCCTCGACCTTGGTGACGTGCTCGTCCCGCACGGTCAGCAGGTCGTCGGTGATGCCCGCCTCCTCGCCGGCCTCGCGTACGGCCGCGTGGACGGCGCTCTCGTGACTGTCCCTGGCACCACCGGGCAGCGCCCACGTCCCGCCCTGATGACTCCAGGCCGCACGGTGCTGCAGCAACACCACGGAGCCCGCCGACCCGGTCGGAGCCCGCAACAGCAGACCGGCCGCGCCGTGTCGTCCCCAGTGCCGGCTCCCGTCGCTGCTGAAGACCCAGCCGTCCCCGTCACCGCGCATGGTTCACCGTCCGCATTCCCCCACCTTATTGCTCCTCGCGTTGCCTGTGCTCGGACCACGGTGGGCCTATGCTCGAATCCGGACATGAGGGCGACCGATCGCGCGGGAAGGGGTCGAGGTGTCACAGCAGACGAGTGCGCTGACTCTGCGCGCGCCCGTCGACACCCGCTCCGAACGGTCGGAGTTCCTCCGTTCCACTCCCGTCCGGCTGTTGGCGGTGGGTCTGCTGGTGGTCGCGACGCTCGTGACCACCGCTCTCGTGACGACGCTGTCGGTGTCGGACCGCCAGCGCACCCTCGAACTTCTGCTCGCGCGCACCGAGCCTTTGTCCGATGCGGCGCAGAACCTGTACGTGCAGCTGTCGGTCGCGGACGCGACGGCGGCGACGGCCTTCCTCTCGGGCGGTCTGGAACCCGGTGACGTCCGTGGTCGGTACACGGACTCGCTCGGAGCGGCGGCGGGCGAGGTGGTCCGCGCGTCCACCGGACTCGCGAGCGACGACGCGACGTCGCGGCAACTGCTGGCGACGATCTCCACGAACCTGCCGCTGTACGCCGGCATCATCGAGACCGCGCGGACGAACAACCGCGTCGGCAATCCGGTGGGTTCCGCGTATCTGGCCGAGGCGTCGACCCTCATGCAGAACACGATCCTGCCGTGGGCCGAGGAACTGCACGCGGAGAAGTCCGGTGACGTGTCGGATGCGCAGCGCCAGTTCGCGACACCACCCTGGTCGGCGTTCGTCGTGCTGGGCATCACCGTGCTCGTGCTCGTCGGCGCGCAGATGTTCCTGAGCCGGAAGACCAAGCGCACCGTCAACGTCGGTTTCGCGGGTGCCACGGTGGGCGTCGTACTGCTGCTCGGCTGGATGCTCGTCGCGGGGCTCATCTCCTCGACCGCCACCGACCGCGCTCTGGTGCGCGGCGCGGAGCCCCTGGACCTGCTCACCACCAGCCGGATCCTCGCCCAGCAGGCTCGCGCCGACGAGACCATCGGCATGACGCGGCGCGGCGGCTTCGCCGACTACGAGAAGTCGTACTCCGACGCGGTGTCCGGCCTCGCCGACACCCTCGGCACACTCGCGCACGACGACGACACGCACAGTCCCCGGATGGACGACGCCCGTGCGCTGGTGTCGCTCTGGACCAGCTCGCACGACCGGATGAACGCCTCGCTGGACGTCGGCGACTTCGACACGGCGGTCACCATCGCCACCGGAACGGCTGCCGGCGACTCCAGCGACGTGTTCGGTCGGCTCGACTCGGCTCTCGTCGAGGAGATCGAGGCGTCCCGCGCGTCCCTGCGAGACGACGTCCAGCGTGCGTCGGGCGTGCTGGCCGGCCTCACCGTGGGCACCGGCATCGTGTGCGGCCTGGCCGTGCTCGCCGTCGTGGGCGGTATGTGGTCGCGTATCCGGGAGTACCTGTGATGCGCCGCGCGGCCGTGATCGCCGCCGCGCTCATCCTCGTCCTGACCGGCTGCGCGGACACCACGCCGGTGCCGGAGGCGCCGGACCGCGCCACTGTCGCCGAACCGCTGCCCGACGGGGCCACCGGCGTCACCCCGGGCGCACCGATGCCACCGGCGGAGGACTGCGGCGACCCCCGTGCGAGCCTGCGGCCCAACTACGCCGCGCCCGACGGCGCACCCGTACCCGCTCCGAACGTCGACGCGATCCGCGCCCGCGGGCGCCTCGTCGTCGGGCTGGACACCGGCAGCAATCTGTTCAGCTTCCGCGATCCCGTGAGCGGTGAGATCGTCGGCTTCGACGTCGACATCGCCCGCGAGGTCGCCCGCGATCTGTTCGGGGACCCGGACCGGCTGGAGTACCGCATCCTCGCGTCCGCCGAGCGGATCGACGCCCTGGCCGAGGGCGAGGTCGACATCGTCGTCAAGACCATGACCATCACGTGTGCCCGGCGCGAACGGGTGACCTTCTCCACCGTGTACTACCAGGCGGATCAACGGGTTCTGGCCGTCAAGGGCTCGGGCATCACGGGTGTCGGTGACCTCGGCGGTCGGCGCGTGTGCGCCGCGGCGGGCACCACGTCGTTGCTGCGCATCCAGCGTCTGCAGCCCAGTGCCCAGATCGTCAGCGTGCCCAGCTGGGCGGACTGTCTCGTGGTGCTGCAGCAGGGCGGTGTCGACGCCGTCAGCACCGACGACGCGATCCTCGCCGGACTCGCCGCCCAGGATCCGTACCTGGAGATCGTCGGGTTCTCCATCGCCGCGGAGCCGTACGGGATCGGCGTGACGCTGGGTCACGACGACCTCGTGCGCGTCGTCAACAGGACGCTCGAACGCATTCGCGGCGACGGCACCTGGAACCGCATCTACACCCAGTGGTTGTCCGTCCTCGGCCCGTCTCCCGGCGCGCCCTTTCCCGTCTACAACGGCTGATCATGAGTACCGAACCCGATCTCGAGGCGACCCGGGCCTCGTTGCGCGACGAGGATCCCGACGCCACCCGCGCCGCCCTGCGCGAGCACGACTCCGACGCGACGAGGGCCTCGGTGCGCCCGGAGGAGGACGACGCGACGCGGGCCGCGCTGCGCGAGGACACCACCGGGCGCACCTCCCGGCCGAGCCGCCGGGTACGGACCGGTAAGCGTCGTCGCCTCGGTGGTGGGCTGGTGGAACTGCCGCGCATTCCCGAGGTCGATCCCGCGACCGCTGTCATGTCGGACCCCCGCGTCCCGGAGAGCAAGCGGTTCTGCTGGAAGTGCAACGCCCCCGTCGGGCGGAGCGTCGACGGCCGGCCCGCCCATCCGTCGGGTGACTGCGACAGGTGCGGAACGCATTTCGACTTCTCCCCGCTGCTCGAACCCGGTGAGATGGTGGCCGGGCAGTACGAGGTGCAGGGGTGTATCGCGCACGGCGGACTCGGGTGGATCTACCTCGCCATCGATCGCAACGTCAGCGATCGCTGGGTCGTGCTCAAGGGCCTGCTGCACTTCGGCAACGCCGAGGCACACGCGGTGGCGATGGCGGAACGCCAGTTCCTCGCCGAGGTGACCCACCCCGGCATCGTCAAGATCTACAACTTCGTGGAGCACCCCCGCCCCCTCGCGCCCGGCTCGCAGGAGGCGCCGTCGTCGACGGGGTACATCGTCATGGAGTACGTCGGCGGTCGCACGCTGCGCCAGATCATGACCGACAACCCGACGCGCACGAAACTGCCTGTGCAGGAAGCCATCGCCTACCTCCTCGAGGTGATGCCCGCGCTGGCCTACCTGCACTCCATCGGTCTGGCGTACAACGATCTGAAACCCGAGAACGTCATGGTGACGCAGGACCAGATCAAGCTGATCGACCTGGGCGCGGTGAGCCAGCTCGAGGACTACGGGTACCTCTACGGCACGGCCGGATACCAGGCACCGGAGATCGTGCGGACCGGACCCACGGTGGCGTCCGACATCTTCACCGTGGGGCGCACTCTCGCGGTCCTGACGCTCGAGATCGCCTCGGAGCACGGGCGGTACGTGGACGGCATCCCGGAGGACGCGCCCGTCCTGCAGGAGTACCAGTTCTTCGCCCGGCTTCTCCGACGCGCGACGGCCGCCGACCCGCTCACCCGGTTCCGCAGCGCCGACGAGGCGGCGAGTCAGCTCAGTGGTGTTCTGCGCGAAATCCTCTCGCAGCAGACGGGTGACAGCCACCCGTCGCTCTCGTCGGTGTTCAGCCCGCAGCGCACCACCTTCGGCACCGACGAGCAGGTCGCCGTCACCGACGTGTACATCGACGGACGGCACCGCGTGGCCAGGCTGGATCCGCGCGACGTGGTGGCCGCGCTTCCGGTCCCCCTGATCGACACGTCGGACCCGAGCGCGCAGCTCATCGCCGCGGCCGTGCACAGCGAACCGCACCAGACGCTCGACTCGCTGCGCCTTGCCCGCGAGAACGGCCTCGATCGCACCGTGGGCGACGACTCCGTCGGGTCCGTGGAAGCGGTGCTGACCGAGGCCCGCGCGTATCTCGATCTGGGCGAGGGAGATTCGGCCGCGGAGGTGATGCGCAGGCTGGACGACGTGACGGGCAACTGGCGTGTCGACTGGCACCGCGGCACCATCGCGCTGCTGTGCCGTAACTTCGTCGACGCCGCCGACAAGTTCGACTCGGTGCTCTCCGCGATGCCCGGCGAGGTCGCACCCAAGCTCGCGCTCGCGGCGACGGCGGAACTGTTGGCGCAGCAGACCTCCGACGACGGCCACGACACGTGGTGCGCCCTGGCCGAGACGATGTACACCACGGTGTGGCGGACCGATCGCACCATCGTCAGCGCCGCGTTCGGTCTCGCCCGCAGGCTCGCGGAACGGGGTGCGCTGCTCGACGCCATCATGACTCTCGATCTGGTGCCCGCCACGTCACGGCACTACTCGATGGCACGGATGACCGGCGTACTCACACTGCTCTCCGGCTCCGCGGCCGACATGGACGAGGGTGCGCTCTACGAGGCGGCGCGGCGCGTCGAGGCGCTGCCGGCGCGCGAACCCCGTGCGCTGCAACTGCGGACGGTCGTCCTGGGCACCGCGCTCGAATGGATGGAATCCGGGCACACGCCCGAGTCCACGGTGCCGCTGCTCGGCGTGCCCTTCACGCGGGACGGCCTCCGTACGGGCGCCGAGACCGCCCTGCGATCCCTCGCCCGGACCGCGCGCACCCGGTCGCACCGCTTCGCCCTGGTGGACCTGGCCAACGCGGTGCGGCCCAAGTCCCTCTTCTGATCAGCCGATCAGGGCCACCGCGGCGCGGGCGATGGCCAACTCCTCGTTGGTGGGTACCACGAGGACCGTCACCGGGGAATCGTCCGTCGAGATGACACGGATTCCCTTGCCGCACTCGGCATTACGCTCCTCGTCCAGCTCGATCCCGTACATCTCGAGGTCCGCCAGGGCCGCTGCGCGCACCTCGGCCGAATTCTCGCCCACGCCGGCGGTGAACGTGACGACATCCACGTGGCCCAGCTCGATCATGTACGCGCCGAGATAGCGCCGCAGGCGATGGACGTACACGTCGAAGGCCAGGGCCGCGGCCTCGTCACCGTCGTCGATGAGGCGCCGGAGCTCACGGAAGTCGGTGACACCACTCAATCCCTTGATACCGGAGCGGCGGTTGAGCAGTTCGTCGATGGCATCGACGTCCATGTCGGCACTGCGCCGCAGGTGCATCACGATGCCGGGATCGATGTCGCCGCTGCGGGTTCCCATCACGAGCCCCTCGAGCGGGGTGAGGCCCATGGACGTGTCCACCGCGACGCCGCCGCGCACGGCCGATGCCGAGGCGCCGTTGCCGAGGTGCAGCACGATCTGGTTCACGTCCGACGGCGACCGTCCCAGATGCTCTGCCACACGGCCACTCACGTACTCGTGGGACGTGCCGTGCATCCCGTACCGCTTGATGTCGTGTTCGGCGGCGGTGGCCGCATCGATGGCGTACGTCGAGGCGGCGGCGGGGAGGGTGTGGAAGAACGCCGTGTCGAACACGGCGACCTGCGGCACGTCGGGCAGCTCCCGGCGCGCCACCTCGATCCCACGCAGGTTGGCCGGATTGTGCAGGGGCGCCAGCGCACTGAGCTCGTCGATGGTGGCCACGACCGAGTCGTCGATGAGGGTGGGCTCGCTGAAGACGGTGCCGCCGTGCACCACTCGATGTCCCACTGCCGTGATGCCCGCCTCCGCCAGGGGCAGTCCCGCGTCGGCCATCATCTCGAACGCCAGCCGGAGGCCCGTGACGTGATCGGGGATGTCGGTCGTCTTCTCCGTCGTGTCGTCGCCGCGGGTGACGGCCACGCGCCCGTCGGCGTCCCCGATGCGCTCGACGATGCCCTGCAGGACGCTGTGTCCCGAGTCGGGGTCCACCACCTGGAACTTCACCGACGACGATCCCGAGTTGACGACCAGCACCGTGCTCACTTCGCGACCTCCAGACCGTCGGTACCGGACTGGGCCTGGATGGCGGTGATCGCCACGGTGTTCACGATGTCCTGCACCAGGGCTCCTCGACTGAGATCGTTGACGGGCTTGCGCAGTCCCTGCAGGACCGGTCCCACGGCCACGGCGTTGGCGCTGCGCTGCACCGCCTTGTACGTGTTGTTGCCGGTGTTGAGGTCGGGGAAGACGAACACGGTCGCCCGGCCCGCCACCTCGGAGTCGGGCAGTTTGGACTTCGCCACCGACGGGTCGATGGCCGCGTCGTACTGGATCGGTCCCTCCACCAGCAGATCCGGCGCCCGGTCGCGGACGAGGTCGGTCGCCGTCCGGACCTTGTCCACGTCGGCACCCGATCCGGAATCGCCGGTGGAGTAGCTCAGCATCGCCACCCGCGGCTCGATGCCGAACATCGACGCGGTGGCCGCGGACGAGACGGCGATGTCGGCGAGCTGTTCCGACGTGGGGTCGGGAACCACGGCGCAGTCGCCGTAGGCGAGCACCTTGTCCGCGAGACACATCAGGAAGATGCTCGAGACCGTCGAGACCCCGTCCATGGTCTTGATGATCTCGAAGGACGGCTTGATCGTGTGCGCCGTGGTGTGCGCGGCGCCCGAGACCATGCCGTCGGCAATGCCCTTGTGCACCATCATGGTTCCGAAGTACGAGATGTCGGACATGATCTCGCGGGCCTTGTCCTCGGTCATGCCCTTGTGCTTGCGCAGCTCGACGTACTCCGCGACGAAGTCGTCCGTGTACTCCGAGTTCGTCGGATCCAGCACGGTGGCCTCGGACAGGTCCACCCCCAGTTCCCCGGCCCTGCGCGTGATCGCCGCCTCGTCACCGAGGATGGTCAGGTCCGCGACCTGCCGTTGCAGCAGTCGTCCGGCCGCGCGCAGGATCCGGTCGTCCGACCCCTCGGGCAACACGATGTGCTTGCGGTCGGCGCGGGCCCGGTCGATGAGCTGGTACTCGAACATCTGCGGCGTCACCACCGACGGCATCGCGACGTCGAGGCGGCCCAGGATCTCGGCGGCGTCGACGTGGCGTTCCATGAGCGCCAGCGCCGTGTCGACCTTGCGTTGCGATCCGACGGCCACCCGCCCGCGAGTGGACGCGGCCACACTCGCGGTGTCGAAGGTTCCGAGTTCGGTGGTGAGGATCGGTAGGCGGGGCTGCAGACCCTCGATGAGCTTGGCGATCATGGGATGCGGTGTCAGTCCGCCGTTCATGACGATGCCGGCGAGCGACGGAAACCCCTCGGCCTCGTGGGCGTTGACGAGCGCGAGCACGACGTCGGAGCGGTCGGCCGGAGCGATGACGACGACTCCCTCGGTGAGTCGCTCGAGAATGTGCTCGGCCGTCATGCCGCCGACCATCAAGCGCAGGGCCTCCCGTTGCAGCAGTTCGGCATCGCCGCTGTAAAGTTCGCCCTTCATCGCGTGCAGCAGTTCGTCCATGGTCGGTGCGACCAGCAGCGGTACCTCGGGCAGAGCCCACGCCGGCACGTCCTCTGTCGAGAGCTGCGCGATGACGTCGTCCAACGCGTCGGGATCGCACCGGTTGGCGACGATGCCGGCCAGATGGGCGCGGTGCGTCGACAGTTCCGATCGACACACATCGGCGAGGTGGGCGATCTCCTCGGGCGTGCGTTCGGAGCCACGCAGCGCGAGGAGCACCGGGGCGCCCAGGTTCACGGCGACGCGCGCGTTGAACCCCAGCTCGCTGGGACTGGCGATGTCGGTGTAGTCGCTGCCCACGATCACCACGGCATCGCACTGGGACGCGACGTCGTGGTAGCGGCGCACGATCTCGGCGAGCGCGGCGTCGGGATCCGCGTGCACCTCGTCGTAGGTGACGCCGAGCGACTGCTCGTACGTGGTGTCCGCGGTGGTGTGGTCGATCATGAGCTCGAGGATGTAGTCGGTCTCGGACGACGACCGAGCGATCGGCCGGAACACACCGACCCGAGCCGTCGAGGCACCGAGCATGCGCAGCAGCCCCAACGCGATGGTCGACTTGCCGGTGTCCCCCTCGGGCGACGCGATGTAGATGCTGGAGACGGGCGAGCTGGGCGTGTCTGCGGGCGCGGCGACCATGGTCTCAGCCTAATGGGCGCGCCGCCGCGGGCGTCCGAGACGATGTCCCGCGGTCGGGCTGTGATCCCGGGAACAACTCCGCACTTTCTTAGCCTACGCAAGCATAATACTTGTGTGCCCACAACTGTCGCGTCAGGCGGTCTCGACCAGCGTCACAAGATGATCGTGCTGGCCACGTGCTGCCTCAGCCTGCTCATCGTCTCGATGGACGCCACCATCGTGAACGTCGCGCTGCCCGCCATCCGCACCGAACTCGGCGCATCCGTGTCCCAGCTCCAGTGGACCATCGACGTCTACACACTGGTGCTCGCCAGTCTGCTGCTGCTGTCCGGCACCACCGCGGACCGTGTGGGGCGGCGCCGTGTCTTCCAGATCGGACTCGTCAGCTTCGCCGTCGGCTCGCTGCTCTGCAGCCTCGCCCCCACCGCCCCGGTCCTCATCCTCGCCCGCATGATCCAGGCGATCGGTGGGTCGATGCTCAACCCCGTCGCCATGTCGATCATCACGCAGGTCTTCACCGGGAAGGCCGAGCGTGCCCGGGCGATCGGTATGTGGGGGGCCGTGGTCGGCATCTCCATGGCCCTCGGTCCCATGCTCGGCGGACTGTTGATCGAGATCTCCGGGTGGCGGTCCGTCTTCTGGATCAACATCCCGGTCTGCCTCGCAGCGTTCGTTCTCGCCGCCGTGTTCGTCCCCGAGTCGCGGTCGCCCGTCGTGCGCGCGTTCGATCCGGTCGGTCAGCTGCTCGGTGTCGTCATGCTGGCCTCCCTGGTGTTCGGCCTCATCGAGGGTCCCTCGCTCGGATGGTCGTCGCCCATGACCCTCGCGGTGTTCGCCCTGTCCGCCGCCTCGTTCGTCGCGTTCGTCCGCTACGAGAACAGGCGCGTCGATCCGTTCATCGATCTGCGCTTCTTCCGCAGCATCCCGTTCTCGTCGGCGACGATCGTGGCCGTGTGCGCCTTCGGCGGATACGGAGCGTTCCTGTTCCTCATGTCGCTGTACCTGCAGGAGGTGCGCGGCTTCAGCGCGATCGGCACGGGAGCGTCCTTCCTACCGCTCGCACTCGCCACGCTGATCTGCTCGCCGCTGTCCGGGCGGATGGTGGCTCGGTGGGGTGCCCGCCCCTCGATGACCATCGCCGGTGTGGTCATCGCCGTCGCCGGCCTGACCCTCACCCGCCTCTCCGCCACCACCCCCGTCAGCGCACTGCTGGTCATGTTCGCGATCTTCGGGGTCGGCTTCGGGCTGGTCAACGCCCCCATCACCAACGCGGCCGTCGGCGGGATGCCCCGCGATCGCGCGGGTGCGGCGTCGGCGGTCGCGTCGACCAGCCGCCAGATCGGTGTCAGCATCGGCGTCGCGCTGTGCGGGAGCCTCACCACCGCGGGCGCCGCAGCCGGCATCGACGCGGGGTTCGCCGCCTCCACACACACGGTCTGGTGGGCTCTGGCCGCCATCGGTGTGATCGTCGCGGGTCTGGGGCTGGTCAGCGCCAGCAGGCGGGCCACGCGGACCGCGGACGACGTGGCCGCACTGTTCCGCACACCGGAGCCGGCCCGTGCCTGACCGCCGGAGCCGACCGATAGACGAGGCCTGGGCCGCGATGACCTCGCTGGTCTTCGAGAACCGCGACACCTGGCGCCGACGGGTGGCGGCCGAGGTCGACATGCCGTTCAGCCGGGTACGGGTGCTGCGGCGCCTGGTCGACGGACCGCTGACGATGAGCGCGGTGGCCACCGCGGCGGCGATGGACGCGCCGGCGACCACGGTGTGCGTCAACGAACTCGAGTCTCGCGGCTACGTCCGCCGCACCGTCGACGACAGCGATCGTCGCAGCAAGCGCGTCACGATCACCGACGACGGCCGCGCCCTGATGGACCGCGTGCAGATGACCGACCCGGTACCCGACTCGCTCGCCGACCTCGGCGACGAGGACGCCGCGGTGCTGCACCGGATCCTGTCGGGCGCGGTGTCCTCCGGCGTCGTCAGCCCAGACGGCGCAGACGGGGCTCCAGATCGGTCTTGAACAGCTCCAGGAACCGACGCTGATCGTGACCCGGCGCGTGGAAGACCAGGTGGTTCAGGCCTGCATCGACGTACGGCTTGACCTTCTCGACGGCCTCGTCGGGATCGGAGGCGACGATCCACCGCTTCGCCACCTGCTCGATCGGCAGCTCGTCCGCGGCCTTCTCCATCTCGATCGGATCGTCGATGGAGTGCTTCTGCTCCGGCGTCAGTGACAGCGGCGCCCAGAAGCGCGTGTTCTCCAGCGCCGCATCGGCATCGGTGTCGTACGAGATCTTGATCTCGATCATGTGGTCGATGTCGCCCACGGACCGGTTCATCTTCTCCGCACCTTCCGCCACCGCGGGGATCAACTTGTCGGTGTAGAGCTCCATACCCTTGCCGGACGTACAGATGAAGCCGTCGCCGCTGCGTCCGGCGTAGCGCGCGACCACGGGGCCGCCGGCCGCCACGTACACCGGGACCCCACCCTCGGGAACGTCGTAGATCGAGGCGCCCTTGGTCTTGTAGTACTCGCCCTCGAAGTCGACGCGATCGCCCAGCCACAGCTCGCGCATCAGCGACACAGCCTCGCGCAGACGCGCGAACCGCTCCTTGAACTCCGGCCACTCACCGTCGAATCCGGTGGCGATCTCGTTCAGAGCCTCACCCGTACCCACTCCGAGCATGATCCGGTTCGGGTACAGGCACGCCATCGTCGCGAAGGCCTGCGCGATGACGGCCGGGTTGTAGCGGAACGTCGGGGTCATCACCGACGTGCCCAGCTGCAGAGTCTTCGTGCGCTCACCGACCGCAGTCATCCACGCCAGCGAGAACGGTGCGTGGCCACCCTCGTGGCGCCAGGGCTGGAAGTGGTCGCTCACGGTCGCCGAGTCCATGCCCGACGCCTCCGCCTGCACCGCGATCTCGACGAGCTCACGTGGACCGAACTGCTCGGCCGACGCCTTGTATCCCAGCTTCAGTTCCTGTGCCACGCCGAACTCCCTCGTCTACCGCCGAACCCCGGTCACCGTCATGTCTATCAGTCGGGGCCTCCGATCCGCCCGAGGCCTTCGAATCGCAGTGCGCGCAACCCTGTCACCGAGGTGGGCAGCCCGGCACCGTGGGAGGTTGCACGAGCGCGAGGAGGCTGTGGTGGGTGTCGAGGTGCAGAACGAACGTTCTGAACCACTGCTGTGGGGCGAGGACGATTCCCGGCGCGCTGCGGGCTTCACGGCGGGACCGTACTCGTGAGCATCGCGTTCGTGGGCGGAGGACCCCGCGCGACCGGCATCCTCGAGCGGATCGTCGGCCGGGCCGACGAGCTGACCGAACCGATCGACGTCCATGTCGTCGACCCCCACCCGCCGGGTGCAGGGCGGATCTGGCGACGGAACCAGGACCCCCTGCTCTGGATGAACTCCGTCGCGGCGGACGTGGCCATGCTGCCCGACGGGTCGGGCGGTCCCACCCTCGCGGAGTGGGTGACGGCGAACCGGGACACCCTCGTCACGGATCCGGCTCTGCGGGAGGAGATTCTCCGTTTCACCCCGTCGTCGTTCGCGTCCCGGTCGCTGCAGTCCCACTATCTCGCTCACGTCTTCGAGAGCGCGGTGAAGGCGCGGCCGGATCGTGTTCGAGTGCACGTGCACCGGGCCTGCGTCGTCGACATCGAGGATCGGGGTGTCCACCAGCGCCTGATCCTCGACGACGGCACCGTGCTCGAGGTGACCGATGTCGTTCTGGCGCAGGGCCAACCCGACACTCTGCCGCCGGCGGACGTCCAGGCATTGGCCGCCCATGCCGAGACCCACGATCTCCGGTACATCGGGCCGGGATACACAGCCGACCTCGACCCGGCGCTGGTCCCCGAGGCCGAACCCGTCCTGATCTCGGGCCTCGGTCTCGCCTTCGTGGACTGGATGGTGCTGCTCGCGGAGTCACGCGGCGGCACCTTCTCGCGCTCCGGTGACGGCACCCTGGTGTACACGGCCTCCGGCCGGGAACCCCTGGTGTACGCCGGATCTCGACGCGGGGTTCCGTACCACGCCAAGATCTCGTACTCCATCGCCGATGCGGCACCGCCTCTCCCGAGGTTCTTCGTACCCGAGGCTTTTCCCGGGACGGAGACGCTCGACTTCCGTACGGCGGTCTGGCCTCTCGCGGTCGCGGAACTTGCGTGGGCGCACTATCACGAGCTGTTCCGCTCCCACCCCGACCGTGTCCGCGGGCCGTTCATCGAACTCGAGACCGCCCTGGGCCGTGACGGCGCCCGTGCAGTCGGTGAACTGGTCGAACGACTGGTCCCCGATCCCGAGGACCACTTCGACGTCGACACGCTCGACCGACCCCTGCGGCACGCCCGATTCGACTCGGCGGCCGATGCCGCAGAGCAGGTGCACCGCTACATCGAGGCAGACCTGGCACGACGGCGCGACCCCCGCTTCAGCGCGGACGCCGCCGTGTTCTCGGCCCTGCTGTCGGTGTATCGGACTGTGGGAGAGCTCGTTCGGACAGAGCGACTGCGCCCGGACGACGTCGCGTCGCAGGTGGAGGGACAGCTGCATTCCTTCTTCAGCTTCCTCGCGAGCGGTCCCCCGCCCGAGCGCCTGGAGCAGCTGCTCGCACTCGGCCGCGCCGGAGTCATTCGCTACCTCGGCCCCGAGGTGCGGTTCGAGGCGGACGGTGACGGCTTCCGGGCGACCTCGCACGTGCACCACGACGTGGTGCGAGCGCGGACGCTCATCGAAGCCCGACTGCCCAGCGCGTCCATCTCGCGCAGCGCCGACGCCCTGCTGCGATCGCTGCACGAGCGCGGTGAGGTCCGCGAGGTGAGTGCGTCTCCGACGAGTCCGGCCAAACTGGCCGTCGACGGCTCGTCCCGCGTGATCGACGCATCGGGCACGGCGCACCCCCATCGGTACGCGGTGGGAATGTGGGTGGCGGGCCACGCCTGGTCCGGCGCCTTCGCCCGGCCCGGCATCGACGCCGGCTTCTTCCGGCACAACGACGCGATCGCCGCGGATCTCGTGGCCGGCCACCGTGCTGTGTCTCACCCGGCTCGACGCTGAACGAGCAGCTCGTACAGCTGCGTCTCCACCATCGTGGTGGGAAGCGGCAACGGTACTGCCGGCGGAGCCGAGTCGTAGGTGTGGCCCGTCGGCGTCCGGAATCTGACGATGTGGCCGCCGTCGACGTGCTCGACGACCCGCTGGGCCTCCCACCCCTCCGCGTCCTTCGCGTAATTGCAGGCGGCGCACAGTCCCATGCCGTTCTCCGCCGTCGTCGGGCCACCGAACCTGAAGGGGCGTATGTGGTCGTGGTGTCGGATCGGCGCATCGCACCACGGTGTGCGGCACGTCCGGTCGCGGACGTCGATGTAGTGACCGAGTCCCGCCGGGAACACACGCGCCGTCGAGTCCATCGCCGTGAGCTGTCCCGTCGACGGGACGGCGTAGAGCCGCCGCAGGGTCGCACCGACACTCCCGCCGTCGATGCGGTCGGCCACCGCACGGCGGGCCACTTCGGCGGGAACCATGCCGTAGCCGGGAACGTGCGCGGCCTCGTCACCGCCGGCGAGCAACGACTCGTCGGACATGACCAGCTGCACCGCCACCGGGGGACCCGCCGCTGCATCTCCCCCGGTCACACGCTCGAACAACAGGTCCGCCATCACCTGATCACGCGTTCGACCCTCGGCACGGCCGGCTGCGACGAGCGCGTCCGCGTCTCGGCGCAACGTGGCGTACACGCACACCGCCTTGTCCATCGGCAGCAGCGCCGTCGCGTATCCCATGAAATCCGGAGCCGGACGCACGCTCACGCGGCGCTGCGCAGCCGCACGCGCGTTCCTCCGCACCACGGCCGCGGCATCGAGCTCGACCGCCGCGGCCACCGCGAGCGCGACCACCTGCTTGTCGCCCTTCCCTTCCAACGTCGAGGCGTCGGCGCACAACCGGCGATCGACCTCCCGCCGGTCCGCCACGGTGAGGTGCGCCGTCTCCCGCACCAGCAGCATCGCGCGGTACTCGCTCAGGCGGCCTTCGCGCATCGACTGCAGGGTGTACGGCATCTCGTGCACC
Organism: Rhodococcus sp. NBC_00294; assembly: GCF_036163995.1. Classification (NCBI taxonomy): domain Bacteria; kingdom Bacillati; phylum Actinomycetota; class Actinomycetes; order Mycobacteriales; family Nocardiaceae; genus Rhodococcus; species Rhodococcus sp. NBC_00294. The sequence continues at coordinate 1,320,230 of NZ_CP108043.1, read as the reverse complement.
AGTGCCCGTGCGAGTCCGAGGTATGTGCCACCACGCCGGTGTGACTCGCGACGTGCCAGACCCACCTGTGACGCGATCCCGAGATCCCACTGCTTCCTCGGCAGCCCGCGATCACGCCTATCGGCTCGAACGCTCGCTGCCACCCCGGCGGTCACTACCGCCTGCGTCGCCGCGCCCACGCACTTCAGGGCTTCGATGGCCGTCACGGCATCGATTCCTTCCCGCGCCGACCCGCCGTCCTCCACCAGCCCCAAACGCGCTGTGAACAGCCGTATCTCGTCCACCGACGGTGGGTGCAGCTCTACCGTGTCGTTCATCGATCTCCCCCCGGATCCTCGATTCCTGCAGAAGGTAACTCGAGGGTCCGACACCCTCCGCGCGCCGTAGAGTCGAGCCCATGAGCCCGCTCCGCGCCTGGTCCGACCCGCTCGCCGAGCACATCGTCGGCACGTATTTCGCGTTGCGCGCGGCGATGGCGATCATGGCCGTCGGGTTGCCTCTCCTGCTCGTCGCCTGGTCGCTGCTCGATCCCGACCTTCCCGTGCTCGGATCGATGAGCGAGTACTACTACAGCCCGGCCCGCGACGTGTTCGTCGGAGTGCTCTCCGGGACCGGTACCGCGTTGATCTGCTACCGCGGTCACGGGACGCTCGAGAACGGACTGCTGAACGCGGCCGGCGCCTTCCTCGTCGTCGTCGCGCTCGTGCCCACGGATCCGCCGGGGCAGAGCGACTTCGGCCTGCGTATGACGGTCCACGCCGTCGCCGCCGTGGCCTTCTTCGTCAGCTTCGCGGTGTCGGTCTGGCGGTGCGCGGACGACACCCTGGATCCGTCCCGGGACTCCGAACGGCGAATCCGCCGCTACCGCAGAGCCTATCGAGTCGTGGCGGTCGTGGTCGTCGTCGCTCCGGCGTCGGCGCTCGCCCTGGTGCTCGTCCTCCGCCAGGGCGCGCTCGCGGTACTGGTGGTGGAAGCGGTCGCAGTCATGACCTTCGGCGTGTACTGGGCACTGAAGTCCTACGAGCTGCGGGGCACCGAGCTGGCCGAGCAGCCGTGAACCCCGAGCACCGTCAGCGGCGACATCGCACCCGGGTGGACTGGGGCCTGCGCGGAGCCGAGGCGATCGCGTCGGACGCCGACATCGCCGTGATCGTGGACGTCCTGTCGTTCACCACCACGGTGAGTGTCGCTCTCGACCGAGGGATCGGCGTCGTCCCGCACGCGGGCGCCGACACCGAGGAGGTCGCCCGACGTCACGACGCGTCCGTGGCGTTCCGCCGCTCGCAATCGGCTCCGGGCCGCATCACATTGTCCCCCGGATCGATCCGGTCCGCGCGCGACGTGCCCGCCCGGCTCGTTCTTCCGTCACCCAACGGATCGACCATCGCCGAGGCGCTGGCGGCGACACCCGTCCTGGCAGCGGCGTCCCTGCGCACGGCGACGGCGATCGCGCACTGGATCGCGCGCACCGCGGGACCGGACGACTCCGTGGCGATCATCGCTGCGGGCGAGAGATGGCCGGACGGATCGCTACGCCCCGCGATCGAGGACTTCTGGGGAGCGGGTGCAGTCGTCGCGGCACTCGCGGCCGTCGGGCGTCTTCTCGACCCGTCTCCCGAGGCCGACGCGGCGCAGGCAGCCTGGACGGCGGTGGCCGATGATCCGTCGACGGCACTGCGTGACTGCAGTTCCGGTCGCGAGCTGATCGCCCTCGGATTCGACGGCGATGTCGCGGTGGCAGCGGAGGTCGGGGAGAGCGCCGGCGTTCCGATTCTCCGTCAGGGGATCTTCGTCGATGCTGCGAGCGGCGGCCTCAGCGCCTGATCCCGTGGTGCTTCTCGGCCACGTCCGGGTGTGCACGGGTACGCGATTTCCACGCGTTCTCGCCGTAGGTCCGGAAGAGGGGGTTGTCCGGATCAGTGTCGACGCCCCGGGACCGCGCCGCCAACTCGGGTGGAAGGTCGATGAGCGGCACGCGCGCATCCAGTGCGGGGCTGAGGAAGTAGGGAACGGACACCCGGTCCGTGCCAGGCGTCGGCGCGAGGACGCGATGCCGAGTGGCACGCAGGTACCCACCCGTCGCGACCTCGAGCAGTTCCCCGACGTTGACGATGAACGCGCCGGCCACGGGCGGTACGTCGATCCACTCGCCGCCGCGCAGCTCCACCTGCAAGCCGGTCGACTCCGGCTCCACGAGAAGCAACGTCAGCACCCCCGAGTCCTTGTGCGCGCCCACCCCCTGCGGGTTCTCGGTGCTGCCGGGATACCGCACCACCTTGATCAACGTCGCGGGGAGCTCGGCGAAGGCGGCATCGAATGTGTCCACGGCCGCGCCGAGGGAGACTGCCCAGTGTCGGAGCAGCCGCAGCCCGACGTCCGACAGGGCGGCGTCCCAGGCCTCGAACGCGGGACGCAGTTCGGGTAGCGCGGACGGCCACTGGTTGGGGCCCTGCAGGTTCCAGTATCCCTGCGCCGCGGGAATCACCTCGCGCTCCGGACCGATGTCGATCTGCTCTCGCCAATCGACGGCGCCGTTGGTCAGCTCGCCGCCGAGCCGACTGTAGCCGCGGAACTGGGGCGAGTTCAGTTGACTGATCTCGTCCTTGGCGTCCGCCGGCAGCGCGAAGAAAGTGCGCGCCAGCGACAGGACCGTCGACACGAGCTCGGGGTCGACACCATGACCGGTCAGGTGGAAGAAGCCGTGGTCGTGGGTGGCCTCGCGCAATGCCGAGCGAAACCCGTCGACATCCGTTCTCGACATGTCGAGAACGGGCAGAGCTGTCACCTGATCGGAAGCTTCTCGCCGGCCTCCACCGCGACGGTCAGCCGGTTCTCGGGAGGCGCCACCGGGCACGTCGCGTAGTCGGTGAGGGCGCACGGCAGGTTGGACGCGCGGTTGAAGTCCAGTGTCACCAGGCCGTCGGCGTCCGCATCGCCGACGGCGAGGGACCGGCACGCGGGGTAGGTGCTCACGCCGCTGGTCTCGTCGGTGAAGAGGATGTGGAAGCCGTCCGCCTTCCCTCGGAATGCGACGAACTGTTGCGGTGCGTTCCCGAGCGTGAAGTCGATGACGCCCAGCCCGGCGTGGTGGTGCTCCAGACCCTCGACGACGGCCGCGGTGGTGACCGTGCGCTCGGAGTCGTACGGCGTGAACGTGCCACTCACGCGCCACTTCTCGTCGGGTGCGAAGGTGGGGATCCCGCCGAACGACGCCAAGGTGGGGGCCGCGGGGTCGTGCACGCGCAGGGCCACCGAGCCGGTACGGCGAATCACCTCGACGCGCCGCTCACCGGCGGCCACGAGGAGGCCGGGAGCCCCCTCGACGGGGTGCAGAGCGACAGTCCCGTCCACGACCACCCCGTCGACCGACAACCCGTCGCCCGTGCTCGCGGTGACGTGCAGAGTGTCGTCGTCGGCGCGCCACACACCGGGCAGATCTCCCACGGACGCGTCGGTCTCGGTCAACCAGTACAGACCTGTGAGCGCGACCCAGCCCAACGGATCGCGGAAGTACTCCTCGCGATCGGAATGCCATGCAGCCCAGTCCTGCTCGAACGTGGTGACGGATGTTGTCATGATGCGTACTCCTTCTCGGACGGTGACGATGCGATTCTGCCGAGGACACCGTCGCCGACGTGACGTGCCTCCTCGAGATGGGGGTACCCCGACAGGATGATCTCGTCGACACCTGCCTCGCGATACTCCTCGATGCGGGCCACCACCTCGTCGTGGCTGCCGACCAGCGCGGTGCCGGCGCCGCCGCGGACGAGACCGATGCCCGCCCACAGGTTGGGGCCCACCACCAGGTTCCGACGATCACCGCCGTGCAACGCCAACATGCGTCGCTGGCCTTCCGATTCCACGGCGCCCAGTTGCGCCTGTCGGGTCCGGACGGTCGCGTCGTCGACATCGGCGATCAGGTCCTCGGCTCGAGCCCACGCATCTTTCGCGCGCTCGCGGGTGATCACGTGCATCCGCAGTCCGGCACGCAGGGTGCGGCCGCGGGCAGCCGCACGCTCCCGCACGTGGGAGATCTTCTCGGCCACCGCCTCGGGAGACTCGCCCCACGTGAGAAAGACGTCGGCATGCTCGGCGGCGACATCCAGTGCGGCGTCCGATGATCCGCCGAGATAGACGTCGGGAAGCGGCACCGGAGGATGCCCGCCGAAACCGCCGCCGTTCGGTCGGTCCACAGCGTAGTGGTCGCCGGACGGCCGCACCGGCCGGCCGTCGGAGACGGCGCGCGCGATGCCGAGGAACTCACCCGCCCGCGCGTAGCGGCCCTCCTTCGCCAGACGGTCGCCGTAGGACCGCTGCTCGACGTCGTCGCCCCCGACCACCACGTTGAGGAGCACTCGGCCACCGGACAGTCGATGGAATGTACTGACCATCTGCGCCGACGTCACGGGCGAGACCTGGCCCGGCCGGAACGCCACCAGGAACTTCAGACGAGTGGTCGCCGGGATCAGCGCCGCGGTGACCAACCACGCGTCCTCGCAGTGTCCGCCCGTCGGAGTGAGCACTGCCTCGAAACCGAGTTCCTCGACGGTCACGGCCAATTCGGTCAGGTAGTCGAGTGTCGCGTCCCGATGTCCCGCACCCGCTGCCGAGGCGCCCCCACCGCCGATGGCGACTCCGTGCGAGCGCGCACCGAGCCTCTCGTCGTCACCCCCGGTGGGGAGGAACCAGTGGAATCTCACTCGCCGCTGCTGGGTCGACGTAGTCCGAGGTGCTCCCGCAAGGTCGACCCCCCGTAGGCGGCTGGGTACGAACCACGTTCCTGCAGTTCGGGAACCAGCTTGTCGACGATGTCGTCGAGCCCGCTCGGCACGAGGTACGGCGTGATGTTGAAGCCGTCGCTCGCCCCTCCGCGGACCCACCGGGTGAGCTCGTCCGCGACCTGGCTCGGCGTACCCGCGAATCCGGTACGCGCCGACGTCTCGATGACGACCTGCCGCAGCGACAGGTTCTTCGCCTCGGCGAGCGACCGCCATTCCCGCACGCGTGCATCCACGTCGATGCCGTTGAACGCCGAGCCACGAGCACCGACGACGCCACTGACGATCGGATCCTCGGTGGGGAGTGGTCCGTCGGGATCACGATCGGACAGATCGCGCCCCCACACCTGGCCGGCGATCGACAGCGTCGTCGGGCCGGTGAACTGACCCTCCTTGACCCAGCGCACCTTCTCGTCCACGTCCCGCTCGTGGTCCGCGAGGACGATCTGCGTGCCGGGCAGGATCTTGATGTCGTCGTCCGGTCTCCCTCGGGCCACGAGTCGCGCGCGGATGTCGTTCGCGAAGTCGAGTGCGTCGTCGAAGTGGGTGCCGTGCGCGGAGAAGATCACGTCGGCGTGCTGGGCGGCGAAGTCGCGACCGGTGCTGGAATCTCCCGCCTGGAAGATCACCGGGTGGTCCTGCGGACTGCGGGGAATCGGTGCAGCAGAGGCGATGTCGAACTGCGAGGACTGGATGCGCACGGAGTCGGGCGTGCCTCCTGCGTTCCACAGGGCTCTGGCGACGTCGAGGAACTCTCCGGCGCGCACGTAGCGGTCCGCGTGGTCGAGGTAGCCGCCGCGTCGGAAGTTCTCGCCCGTCCACGCGTTGTCGGTCGTCACGACGTTCCAGCCGGCGCGACCACCGGACAGCACGTCCAGTCCCGACAGTCGACGCGCGAGGTCCACCGGTTCGTTGTAGGTGGTGTTCTGGGTGGCTACCAGTCCGATGTTCGTGGTGATGCCGGCGAGCGCCGCCAACTGTGTGATGGCGTCGGGACGACCGGCGATGTCCAGGTCGAGGATCTTGCCGCCCTGCTCGCGTAGCCGCAGCCCTTCACCGAGGAAGAACGCGTCGAACAGTCCGCGCTCGGCGGTCGTGATCAGCCGACGGAACGTCTCGAAGTCGATCTGCGAGCCACTGGCCGGGTCCGACCAGATCGTCGTGTGGTTGACGCCCTGGAAGAAGACACCCAGGTGGACGGTGGCGTCGGGACGGAAGAGAGCGGTCATCGCGCAGCCTCGAATCGGTTGACCGGGCGGGCCAGGCCCAGAGTGGAACGCAGCGTCGTGGCCGGGACCGGCCGATGGGCCAGGTCCCGCTCGAACAGTTGAGGAAGGACGTAGCGTGCGGCGACGCGGAGATCGTCGTCGATCAGGTCAGGACGCAACCTGATCCCGCCGATCGCGTCGTCGAGGGCAGCAATGCGCTCGACGAGAGCCGCTGCGGCCGTCGGGCTTCCGGGGGCCTCGACGTCGAGAACGACGTGCGCCCCGGTCACCGCGCGCGCGTCCGCTTCGTTCTCCACGAGGACGACGTCGAGCAGATCGGCGTCGATCTCGCCGAATCGGCCGAACACCACCACCTGACCCTGCGGCGGGCGAGGCACGATCGCGGGGCCCTTCACCGAGTACTCCTCCCCGACGAAGTCGACGTAGTGCAGCTTCTGCTGGTTCAGGAACCGGCCCGTCGGGAAGTCGCGGATCACCGCGTCGTCCTCCCACGAGTCCCACAGTCCACGCGCCACGGTCACCGAATCACGCTGTTCACGAACCAGATCGGTATCGGCCGAGACGACTTCGCGACCCCATGCTGCCGCGACGTCGGGTGCCAGCGACCGGGATGCCACCCAACCCGCCCGGCCGCGGGACGCGTAGTCCAACGACGCGAGCTGCGACGACAGATGGAACGGCTCCGCGTAGGTGGTGCTGGCGGTGGCGACGAGGCCCACCGTGCTGGTGGTCGCGGCGACGAAGGCCGCGCGCGTGACGGCGTCGACACCACCCGTCGCCAGATCGCCGTCGTCGAACGTGACGTAGCCGAATCCTGCGTTCTCGGCCGCGGTCACCGTGGCGGCCACGGCTCGTCCGTCGGCCGAACCGACCCCGATGTCGAAGCCGAGTGTCACCGTCCTGGTCATCGTGCGCTCCCTCGTATCGCCCCCGGACACCCGAGGTTAGGAGGGATCCGCACCCGGCACACGGGTTGGAATCGCAGAGATCGGAGGGGAATGTGCGTCAGAAACCGACGCCGGCGAAGGGCGCCGACGCGGTCCGGAACAGAGCATCGGCCGCCGCGGGGTCGCCCTGCGCCAGGCCCGCGGTCACCAGAGCGGACCACGACGTCCCGCCGAGCAGCACCGACGCCAGATCTCGGACGTGCACCGTCAGATCCGGCGCCGCGTCGACCACCCGCACGCCGTCCGGTGCGACGGCGTAGGTCCCGGCGTTCTCCGGCAGGTCCGGGTCCTGCACGGCGATGGTCACAGCGTCCCCGGGCCCGTACGTGCGCGCGGACAGCGCCGCTGACACGTCGAGGATGCGCAGCCAGGTCTCGTCCTCGGTGCGATCGAGCCGTACGGATCGGCGATCGTGCATCAGCAGTGGCAGCACGGTGTCGACGGGCAGTGCGGGAAACGTGATGCGGTCGACGAGGTCGAGTCGCAGGAGGAAGCGGACCAGGTCGGCGAACACCGCGTCGTCGGGCGCATGGAGGTCCTCGACGACCGCCCGACGGTCGTTCCCGGACCACCACGTCCGCGGGTCGCGCGGGCGGTACCGGACGTATCCGTCGTCGACCCCGCCGGTGGAGTGCACCGCGTTCCACACCGGATCGGTGTCGGTCCGCCCACGCAGCCTCGACGCGTTCCACCAGACGGGCAGTCGGGTGATGGTGCCCGGTCGACTCGACGGGTGCGACGCGACGATCCCGGCCTGCACGTCGAACACGTCCCCGTAGTCGACGAGGCGGACGGTGCCGCTGGACACGGCCTCGTCCCGCACCGACGCACGCGCGGTGACGACCTCGGCGGACACGGACGAGGTGGCGACGCCGTAGCCGTAGCGGCCGTAGATGACAGCCTCAGACGCACGGAGCGAGGCGACGACGTCCCCGGCATCGCGCGCGTCCCGCAGCTGGCGCCGCAGCAGAGCGGACACGACACCGCGGCGGGTGTGGGTCGGCAACACCCCGACATGGGTGACGGCCAGGTGGGGAACCCGAGCGCCGCCCGGCAGCGTCAGGGTTCCGCGGGCCGAATCGGTGGTCCCGACGAGTCGATCGCCGTCGAAGGCGCCGTAGGTCCGACCGGGCTCGCGCAGACTCGCGATCTCGTCCTCGGTGACCTGCAGCGTGGGCAGTCCCACCATCGCGGCACGGAAGACGCGCTGCGATTCCAGCAGGTCGGACCGCGACTCGAGAATGCGGATGTCGACCATCAGGCGACCTCGGCGATCGTCAGGGTGGTCTGTCGGCGGAGCACGAATCCGAGGGTGTCGTAGAGCGCGACGGCGCGGGTGTTGGTCACACTCGTGTGCAGGAACGGCACCTCGCCCCGCTCCCGGATGCCGTACCCGACGGCGCGGATGAGGCGGGTGGCCAGGCCCTGCCCTCGGTACTCGGGGTCGGTGCACACGGCGCTGATCTCGGTCCAGCCGTCGGGATGCATGCGCTCCCCGGCCATGGCGACGAGCCGCGACCCGTCCCGGACGCCCAGGTACGTGCCCATCTCGACGGTCCGCGAGCGGAACGGTCCCGGCCGGGTGCGGTGCACGAGATCGAGCATCTCCGGCACGTCGTCGGCGGTGAGCACCTGCGCGGCCGGTTCCGGCTCGACCACCAGCGCGGATCCGTCGAACTGCAGCAGCCCGATGCGGTCGAGAACGCGCCACCCGGCGGGCGGGGTGATGCCGTCGCCCCGCAGTGCAGCCTGCTCACCCACCGGGAGCAGGACGCCGAGATCCGCCCAGTCCTCCACCGTCATGTCCTCGGGGTGACCGAAGAACCCGGCCACCTCGGGGTGGTAACGCGCGATCCGGCCCCGCCGTTCGGCGAACCGGGAGTGGGCGCCGACGAGGGACGATCGGATGGGATCGTCCAGCGGATGCGCGTCGGGGAGGGTCGGGATCACCGGAACTCGGTCGTCGCACTGCACCAGGCCACTGTAAGGGTCGGCTCCGACGCCGCGGCGCGTTGTACTCGCGACGATTCCGGAGGGGCAGAATGGTGTCGTGAGCCCCGACAGAGTGAGTCCTGACGACGCCGTGCGACCTGACGATGCTCCGTCCACGACGGGGACACCCCCGTGGACGTACCTGATGGACATGGACGGTGTCCTGGTGCACGAGGAGCACCTCGTCCCCGGAGCGGACCGCTTCCTGAAGGAACTCCAGGACACGAACACCCCGTTCATCGTCCTGACGAACAACTCGATCCGCACCCGTCGCGACCTGCAGGCACGCCTGCGACGGACCGGCCTCGAGATCCCCGAGGAGTCGATCTGGACGTCGGCACTCGCCACCGCCACCTTCCTGGGGAACCAGCGGCCGAACGGTACCGCCTACGTGGTCGGGGAGTCCGGCCTGACGACGGCCCTGCACGACATCGGCTACATCATCACGGACATCGATCCCGACTACGTGGTGCTCGGCGAGACCCGCACGTACTCCTTCGAGGCCATCACCACCGCCATTCGGCTGGTCGAACGCGGAGCCCGTTTCATCGCCACCAATCCCGACGCCACCGGCCCGTCACGCGAGGGATCGCTGCCCGCCACCGGATCCGTCGCCGCGCTCATCACGCGCGCGACCGGACGTGAGCCGTACTACGTGGGCAAGCCGAACGCGCTGATGATGCGGTCCGCTCTGCGGGCCATCGGCGCGCACTCGGAGAACACGCTGATGATCGGTGACCGCATGGACACCGACATCGTGTCCGGGCTCGAAGCCGGTCTCCAGACCATCCTCGTGCTCACCGGTATCTCGACCCCCGCCAGCGTCGAGATGTTCCCGTTCCGCCCCACCCGTGTCATCGAGTCGGTCGCCGACCTCATCGGGCACACCGCGAACCCGTTCGGATGAGATTCGTCTACTCCCGGCCCGACCGCAGCGTCGAGGCGACGGGCACCCGGCAGGCGTTCGATCACATCGACGACGCGCGCGAGGCTCTCGAGGACGGGTCGGCGCGGGTTCTCGTGGGGGCCATCGGGTTCGATGCGTCCACGCGGTGTGCACTCGTCGAACCGTCGACGTTCGACCGGCGCGACAGGCCGCGGACACCGGAGCAGAGCACCCTGCCCGGAGCTGTGATCGCCTCCCAGAACCCACCACCCGACAAACACGTCGCGCGGGTGCAGCGTGCCCTGACGGTGCTGAACCATCCCGGATCCGCACTACGCAAAGTGGTTCTCGCGCGGTCGATCACGCTGGTGTTCGATGCCCCGCTGTCCCCGACGGCGTTCGCGGACACGCTCATCGAGGCGAATCCGATGCACAACGGTTTCGCCGTCGATCTCACCGCGGCGGGTGGTCCGTACTTCGGCCGCCATCTGGTGGGCTCGAGCCCGGAACTCCTCGTGCGGCGCACCGGAACCCAGGTGATCTGCCGACCGTTCGCCGGAACTGCTGCACGACAACAGGATCCGGTGGCGGACGAGCAGGCGGGCGCCGACCTGCTCGCCAGCGCCAAGAACCTGGCCGAGCACCGCTTCGTCGTCGACGCCATCGCCGAGGCCCTGGCGCCACTGTGCTCGGAGGTGTCCGTCCCCGACGGGCCGACGCTGACCAGCACGCCGGCCGTGTGGCATCTGGCGACCCCGATCACCGCGACACTGGCCGACCCCGCCACCACGGCACTGGATCTCGCGCTCGCACTGCACCCGACACCCGCGGTCGCGGGCAGCCCCACCGACCTGGCGCTCCAGACCATCGATCTGCTGGAGTCCGGACGCAACCGCGACTTCTACGCCGGCATGGTGGGGTGGTGCGACGCGTCGGGCGACGGTGAGTGGATGGTGGCCATCCGCTGCCTGGACATCGCCGCCGACGGCCTCAGCGGGGTCGCGACCGCGGGTGGCGGCATCGTCGCCGCCTCGGACGCGAGCGCCGAGCTGGAGGAGACGACAGCGAAGTTCGCGACGGTGCTCAGGCCCTTCGGCCTCTGACGTCGATCCGGTGCGCCGAGCCGCGGATACCGCGGCTCAGCGCACCGAAGCCGGCCGTTGATGCACTCGGCCCTACCGGGCGAGCGCTCCCGCCAGATCGCCGAGCAGGTCCTCGAGGTCCTCCAGGCCCACGGAGATGCGCACGACTCCGTCCGTGATGCCCACGGCTGCACGGCCTTCCGGACCCATGGCCCGGTGGGTGGTGGTGGCGGGGTGCGTCGTCATCGACTTCGCGTCGCCGAGGTTGTTGGAGATGTCGATGATGCGCAGCTTGTTCAGGAACTCGAAGGCGCGCGCCTTGCCGCCCTCGAGCTCGAACGTGACGACGGTGCCGCCGCCGCTCATCTGCGAGACCGCGAGATCGTGCTGGGGGTGCGACGGCAGGTACGGGTACTTCACCCATCCGATACCCGGCTGCGCCTCGAGGAATTCCGCGACGGCCAGCGCCGAGGCGTTCATGTGCCGCACGCGGAGCGGCATCGTCTCGAGACCCTTCAGCAGAGTCCAGGCGTTGAACGGGCTGAGCGCGGGACCGGTGTGGCGCATGAGCGTCTGCACCGGACCATCGATGTACTCCTTCGATCCCAGGATGGCGCCCCCGAGCACGCGCCCCTGTCCGTCGATGTGCTTGGTCCCCGAGTACACCACCACGTCGGCACCGAGGTCGAAGCTGCGCTGCAGCACGGGCGTCGCGAAGACGTTGTCCAGCACCACCTTCGCACCGGCCGCATGCGCCATCTCGGTCACGCGCCGGACGTCGACGAGCGACTGCATCGGGTTGGACGGCGTCTCGAAGAACACCGCGGTGGTGGGCACGGCGAGCGCCTGTTCCCACTGGTCCAGGTCGTCGCCGTCGACGAAGACGGTCTCGACTCCCCAACGCGGCAGGATCTCGTTGCACACGACGAAGCACGAGCCGAACAGGCTCCGCGCCGCGACGAGTCGGTCGCCGGCCTTCAGCAGCGCTCCGAGCCCGGTGAAGACCGCGGACATCCCGCTCGAGGTGCCGAAGGCCGCCTCGGCGCCGTCGAGCAACCGCAGCCGCTCCTCGAACATGGTGACGGTCGGGTTGCCGTAGCGCGAGTAGACGAAGTGGTCGATGTCGCCGGTGAACGCCTGCTCGGCGGCCTCGGCACTCTCGTACACGAAACCCGAACTGAGATAGAGGGCCTCGGCGTTCTCCTCGAACCCCGAGCGGTTCAGACCGCCGCGGACACCGAGAGTTCCCTGCCCGACCCCGTCGGGCAGGGGCTTGGAGAACCCGCCGCCGGTGGGGATCACTTCTGCCGCCAGGGCAGTCCGACGGCGCGCCACCCGGCACTGCCGCGGTGTCCCTCGGCGTCGGTCGCGCCCTCGAAGCCGTCGAGCACGTTGTAGGCGGGTCCGAGCCCCGCAGCGGTCGCGGCCTCGGCGGCACCGATGGACCGCTGACCGGAGCGACACAGGAAGACCACAGGGCCCTTGTCGACCCCGGCGGCACGGACCTCGTCGACGAAGTTCTCGTTCTTCGCGCCGTCCGGGTAGCCGACCCACTCGACGAAGGCCGTCGGCTTGTCCAGCGACGAGATGTCCGGGACACCCACGTAGCTCCACTCGGCGTGGGTGCGGACGTCGACGAGCGAGGCCTCCGGATCGGTGCTGAGAAGTTCCCAGGCCTGCTCGGGCGTGATGTCTCCTGCGTAGCTCACGACGCCAGTTTCTCACATGGTCGGCTCGGCCCGATATGTCCGATAGTCGCAGCGTACGGCCTCGAGGGGGCAAGATGAGCCGATGACGGACGACACACTTCGCCCTGCGACGGGCGCCGGCTCACCACAGCCGGACACGAGCGGCGACACGGGGCAGTTCACCCATCGCCAGATCATGACGATCATCTCCGGTCTGATGCTCGGCATGTTCCTGGCCGCGCTCGACCAGACGATCGTCTCGACGTCCATCCGCACCATCGCGGACGACCTGCAGGGCTTCTCCGTTCAGGCGTGGGTCACCACGGCGTACCTGATCACGGCCACCATCTCCACGCCGCTGTACGGGAAGCTCTCGGACATCTACGGGCGCAAACAGTTCTTCCTGACCGCGATCACGATCTTCGTCATCGGATCGGCGCTCTGCGGCTTCGCCACGTCGATGTACCAACTCGCGGCCTTCCGCGCGTTCCAGGGCCTCGGTGCCGGCGGCCTGTTCTCGCTCGCACTGACCATCGTCGGCGACATCGTCCCGCCGCGGGAGCGGGCCAAGTACCAGGGCTACTTCCTCGCCGTGTTCGGCACGTCCAGCGTGCTCGGTCCGGTCATCGGCGGCGTGTTGTCGGGCCAGTCCGAGATCCTGAACATCACCGGCTGGCGCTGGGTGTTCTTCGTCAACGTGCCCATCGGCATCGTCGCTCTGTTCGTCGTCGCCAAGGTGCTGAATCTGCCGCGTCGACACGGCAGCGCGGTCGTCGACTGGGGCGGCGCCGCGGCGCTGGCCGTCGGACTGGTGCCGCTGCTGATCATCGCCGAGCAGGGACGCACGTGGGGATGGGGCTCCGGGCGGGCCATGATCTGTTACACCATCGGCGTCCTCGGCATCGCGGCCTTCATCGCCATCGAGATCAGGATGACGACGAACGCACTCATCCCGATGCGCTTCTTCCGCAACTCGACGTTCAGCGTCGGACTCGTGCTCTCGGTCATCACCGGTGCGGCGATGTTCGGCGGCATCACGCTGCTCCCCCAGTACCTGCAGGTGGTCAAGGGCTCGTCGCCGACGCTCGCCGGGTTCCAGATGCTCCCGCTGGTGCTGGGCATCATGGTCGCGTCGATCTTCTCCGGCCAGATGATCTCCCGCACGGGCCACTACCGTCCGTATCCCATCATCGGCACGACTCTCATGACGGTCTGCATGTTCGCCTTCTCGTTCATCGAGTACGACACACCGCTGTGGATGATCATGATCGCGATGTTCGGTTTCGGGTTCGGCCTGGGCAATCTGATGCAGCCGCTGACCCTTGCGATCCAGAACGCACTGCCGCCGCAGGACATGGGCGTCTCCACCTCGTCGGCCACGTTCTTCCGGCAGATCGGCGGCACCATCGGCGTCGCGGTGTTCCTGTCCCTGCTCTTCTCGCGCGTGACCGACGCCATCGCGTCGGCTCTGCGTTCCGCCGCGGAGACTCCCGAGTTCCGCGAGGCGGTGGGTCAGGCCGCGTCCAGCACCGATCCCGCGGTGTCCGGCCTCGCGCAGGGGCTCGTGCAGGGCAACGGGTCGGCCGCCGGGGGCATCCTGGACGACACGTCCTTCATCCAGAAGCTGCCCGACGCGGTGGCGGCGCCGTTCCAGATCGGATTCTCCGACGCGATGGACTCGGTCTTCGTCGTGGCCGGGTTCGTGCTGGCGCTGGCCTTCGTGATCAACCTGTTCTACAAGGAGGTCCCGTTGCGCACCCAGGGCGGCCTCGCAGCTCAGGCGTCGGAACGCACGGCGAGCAGGGACACGGCCGAGTAGAGCTCGTCAGGGACTGCAGAGCAGCCAGTCGTCACCGGACCGCACCGCGTTCCACGTGAGGCTCTGCTCGCTGCCGTCGAGGCTGACGCGCACGTCGGCCTCGGCGGCGTCACCCTTGACCCGCACCTCCTCGATGTTCTCGAGATCCACCGACGTACCCGCATCCGCCAGCGGTGCGTCGGTGATGCCGGGGCACTGCAGTGCGGTGACAGCGGCGGTGTCGCCGGACTTCACAGCCTCGACGTAGGCGGCGACGGCGGTCCCGACACGCTGGTTGTCGCTGACGTTCTCGTCGGGCGACCCGGTCAGCGACAGGATCGCGATGATCACCGCCACGACGACCACCACCGCAGCGGCCGCGATGAAGGGCGCTGCGGTGGTGGGTCTCGGATCCTCTTCGGAGCTCATGCTCCGATCATGTCAGCTCGGTGCAGCTCAGCCCTCGAGCGACGGGTAATCGGTGTAGCCCTCGGCGCCGCCGCCGTAGAAGGTGCTCTCGTCGGGGGTGTTGAGCTCGGTGTCGTGGGTCCACCGGGTCACCAGGTCGGGGTTGGCGATGAACGGCCGACCCACCGTGACGGCGTCGGCGATCTCGTCGGACACCAGCTTCTGGGCCTCGTCGCGAGTGGTCATCGCGGCGAAGCCGGTGTTGAGCACGAACGGGCCGCTCCAGGCCGAACGCAGCTTGCCCAGGAACGGATCCTTGGCGTCGACGAGCACGTGCAGGTACGCCAGGCCGAGGCCGTCGATCTGCGACAGCAGCGCCTCGTAGGCACCCGTCGTGTCGTCCTCGGTGATGCCACTCGCGGTGCCTCCGGGCGAGATGCGGATGCCGACCCGGCCCGCGCCGATGGCGGCGGAGACGGCGCGCACGACCTCCACGACGAGGCGCGCACGGTTCTCGGGGCTGCCGCCGTAGGAGTCGGTGCGGTGGTTCGCGCCGTCCGCCAGGAACTGGTGGAGCAGGTAGCCGTTGGCGGCGTGCAGCTCGACACCGTCGAGACCGGCCTCGATCGCACGGGTCGAGGCGTCGACGAACACGTCGACCACGCGAGCGATCTCGTCCGCGGCGATCTCGCGCGGCGCGGGGATCTCCTTCGACCCACCCTTGGTGAACATCTCGATACCGGGCGCGATGGCGGACGGTGCGATGGCCTCCAGGCCCGAGTTGTCGGGGTGGGACACCCGACCCGCGTGCATCAGCTGGACGACGATCTTGCCGCCCTCACCGTGCACCGCGTCCGCGATCTTCGCCCAGCCGGCCTGCTGCTCGTCGGTGTGCAGGCCCGGGGTGTTGGTGTAGCCCTTGCCGACGGCGGAAGGCTGCGTTCCCTCGGATACGATGAGGCCGGCACCCGCACGTTGGCGGTAGTACTCGACGACGAGGTCACCGGGCACACCGTCGTCACCACTGCGGCTGCGCGTGAGCGGCGCCATGAAGACACGGTTGCGGGCGTGGATGTCGCCGAGTTCGAGCGGCTGGAGCAGGGGTGATTCGGGACTGAGTTCGGTCACGTCGATCGGCCTTTCGAAGGTGCTGACTGTCGAGCTGTCCTCTGACTCAAGCCCGAGGGGTCCGCGATCCATGCCCGACTGTGGGCCGCATCACTCGGGGGAATCCCGATGTTCACCCAGTTCTCTGTGCACACGTCACGGCCACCTGGCGCACCGGAGGCGCCGCCTCGTCACTTATGCTGGGGTGTCCGCCTCCCTGCGGCCACGACGCCCGCTCCGAGCTCGATGGGCGGCCGGCCGACGACGATGTTAGGTAGATCCACGCTGATGACTGACCAGACCCGCCCGCTCCGAGTGGCCATCGTGGGTGCAGGCCCGGCCGGCATCTACGCCGCCGACGCGTTGATGAAGTCGGACCACAACGTCTCCGGCCCCGGCGTGAGCATCGACCTCTTCGAGCGCATGCCCGCTCCGTTCGGTCTGATCCGCTATGGCGTCGCACCGGATCACCCGCGCATCAAGGGCATCATCACCGCGCTGCACAAGGTGCTCGACAAGCCGCAGGTCCGCCTGCTCGGCAACATCGACTACGGCACCGACATCGACCTCGAGACGATGCGCCGCTTCTACGACGCCGTCATCTTCTCCACCGGCGCCAACGCGGACCGCGCGCTGAACATCCCCGGCATCGACCTCGACGGCAGCTACGGCGCCGCCGACTTCGTCTCCTGGTACGACGGTCACCCCGACGTGCCACGCACCTGGCCCCTCGACGCCGAGAAGGTCGCCGTCCTCGGCGTCGGCAACGTCGCGCTCGACGTGGCCCGCGTACTGGCCAAGACGGGCGACGAGCTGCTGCCCACCGAGATCCCCGCGAACGTCTACGAGGGCCTGAAGGCCAACAAGGCCGTCGAGGTGCACGTGTTCGGCCGCCGCGGCCCCGCCCAGGCCAAGTTCACGCCGCTCGAGCTCCGCGAGCTGGACCACTCCCCCAACATCGAGGTCATCGTCGCTCCCGAGGACATCGACTACGACGAGGGCTCGGAGAAGGCCCGCCGCGAGTCCAAGCAGGTCGACATGGTCGCGAACACGCTGCAGGACTGGGCGATCCGCGATGCCGGCGACCGCCCGCACAAGCTGTTCCTGCACTTCTTCGAGTCGCCGCACGAGGTGCTCGGCCAGGACGGCAAGGTCGTCGGACTGCGCACCGAGCGCACCGAACTCGACGGCACCGGCAACGTCAAGGGCACCGGCAACTACACCGATTGGGACGTCCAGGCCGTCTACCGCGCGGTGGGCTACCTGTCGCAGAACATCGCCGACCTCCCCTTCGACGACCTCGCGGGCACCATCCCCAACGAGGCCGGCCGCGTGAAGAACAACGACGGCACCCCCGTCGACGCCACGTACGTCACCGGCTGGATCAAGCGCGGACCCGTCGGCCTCATCGGCCACACCAAGGGTGACGCCAACGAGACCGTCGCGAACCTCCTCGCCGACGCCCCGTCGTTCGCGGGTGCCACCGACCCGTCCGAGGACGCGGTCGTCGCGTTCCTCGAGGACAAGAAGGTCCCGTTCACCACGTGGGACGGCTGGTACCGCCTCGACGCGCACGAGCGCAGCCTCGGCGAGCCGCAGGGCCGAGAGCGCGTCAAGGTCGTCGAGCGCGAGGACATGCTGCGCGCCAGCGAGCCCGACAAGGCCTGACCCCAGCAGCTGACGCACCGAAGCCCCGAGGATGTCCTCGGGGCTTCGTGCGTGTCAGATCCGGACGGACAGCAGCCGTCCCTCGCGCTCGTCCTTGCGGGCGTGCTCGTTGAAATCGGGTGCGGCGCAGACGAACAGGGTGCGGCCGTCGTCGCCGCCGAATCCGCACGCGAACACCCCGGTGTCGAAGGTCAACTCGTCGACCACTCCCTCGCCCTCGCGAATCTGCACGATGCGCTGCCCCAGTGCGTCGGCCGCCCACAGCGTGCCGTCCTGCGCGAGAGCGCAACCGTCGGGCGCCACCACCACCTGGCCGATGCCCTCGGCCATGTCCGTCGACTCGGGCATCGGACCGAGCACAGCCCAGTCGCGGCGCGGTCCGAGGACACCGTCGTCGCCGATCGCGAAGGCGCTGATCCGGTTGCCGAGCGTCTCGTCGACGAGGAGATCGCCGCCTGCGGTGACGGCCATGCCGTTCGGGAAGTGCAGATCGGTGGCGTCCTCGTGCACACTGCCGTCGGGCTCGACACGCAGCAGGGAGGCCGTCTCGATGGGCGCCATGTTCATGAGATCGAATCCGAAGTTGCCGACGTAGGCGCGCCCGTCCGCATCCACGTGCATGTCGTTGGCGTTGCCGGTCGCGTGCGCGGACAGGTCAGCGTGCACCACGAGGTCGCCGTTCTCCTCGCGCCGCAGAACGGTCTGATCTCGCATCGAGACGACCAGGAGCCGACCGTCGGGAAGCCACCCGAGCCCGGACGGCTGGTGCGGCACCTCGGCCTCCACCCGGACGTCGCTGCCGTCCTCGTTCGCCGACAGCACCTGGTGGGTGTAGAAGTCGGAGACCCAGACACGGCCCTCCCGCCACCGTGGGCACTCGAAGTAGGTGTAGCCCTCCAGGACCACGGTCGGCTCTGCCTTCATGTGTAGCTCCTCGCACGACGAGACGGATGATCGAATGTGACGTACGCCTCATCACATCATGAGGCATCCTGGCAGACGTGTTCGACAGCCACGTCCACATCATCGATCCGCGGTTCCCTCTCGTGTCGAACGGCGGATACGAACCCCCCGTGTTCACTGCCGACGACTATCGCGAGGAGACCGACGGACTGGGGGTCGTGGGCGGCGCCGTCATCGCCGGGTCGTTCCAGGGCAGCGACCAGAGCTTTCTGCTCGCGGCGCTGACCGAACTCGGTGACGGATGGGTGGGCGTGACCCACCTGCCGTGGGACGCCGAGGACGAGGACATCATCGCGCTCGACGACGCGGGCGTCCGAGCGCTCAGATTCAATCTGCGGCGCGGCGACACCGACGTGTCGACCCTCACCGAGCAGGCCGTCCGCGCGCACGAGATCGCCGGATGGCACGCCGAGTTCTACGCGGACGCCGGATTGTTGCTGTCCCTGGAGCCGGTCCTGTCCAAACTGCCGGCCATCAGCATCGACTACCTCGGCATGGCCGAGGACGCCATGCCGTACCTCCTCGATCTCGTCGACAGGGGAGCACGGGTCAAGGCGGCGGGCTTCGGCCGCATCGGCCACGACCCGGTGGAGGCGATGAGCAGGATCCATGCCGTCAACCCCGAGGCACTGATGTTCGGGACCGACCTGCCCGGCACGCGCTCCCTGCGACGCTTCGTCCCCTCCGACATCGACCTGGTGACCGAGGCAGTGGGCGGCGATCTCCAGAAGGTGCTGTTCAGGAACGCGAGGGCCTGGTACCGGGAGCGTTAGAGCACGATGACGGCAACGACCCACACGCCGGCCGCGAGCAGACCACCGAACAGCTCGACGAGGATCGACAGGCCCACCGCCTTGGTGGCGTGGACCGTCGACTGCCAGGCGGATCCCGACGTGCGGGCACGAGGAAGTTCCGCCAGGTACACACCGAGGGGGAACCCGAGGAAGAGTCCGACGACCGGGACGACGAAGAATCCGACGATGCCGACGACGCCGCCCGCGACGATGGAACGGGTGGGTACTCCGGCCGTCTTCAGTCGTCTGCCCGGCCACAGGTACTTGACGACGCCCGATGCCACCAGCAGCGCCGTCGCGATGCCGAACACCGTCCACGCCGATGCGGTGCCGACGACGAAGGCCCAGACGCCGATCGCGGCGAAGATCAGGACGACACCGGGGAGCACCGGGACGACGATCCCGATCAGGCCGATCAGGACGACCAGTCCGACGAGGACCTCGGCACCGGCGGTCACCGTGCCGAGACCGGACGCACGCGGCTCGCGGCGTCGCGTGCACGCTCCCGCGCGGTCTCGACGTCCGGACCGGTCGACACGGCGACGCCCATCCGGCGCTTCGCGAAGCTCTCCGGCTTGCCGAACAGGCGGATGTCGGTCTCCGGGACGCGGAGCGCCTGCTCGACGCCCTCGAAGGCGATGCCCACCTCGTCGAGACCGCCGTAGATCACCGCGGACGCGCCGGGTGTCAGCAGCGTGGTGTCCACCGGAAGCCCGAGGATGGCGCGCGCGTGCAGCTCGAACTCCGACAGCCGCTGGGTGCCGAGCGTGACCAGGCCCGTGTCGTGCGGTCGTGGGCTGACCTCGGAGAAGTACACGTCGTCGCCCTTGACGAAGAGCTCGACGCCGAAGATGCCGCGGCCGCCGAGTGCTGCGGTGACCGTGCGGGCGACCTCGCGTGCGGCGTGCAGAGCGGCCGCCGACATGGGCTGGGGCTGCCACGACTCGATGTAGTCGCCGGACTTCTGGAGGTGGCCGATGGGCTCGCAGAAGGAGGTCTCGTCGGCGCCGTTCTCGTCGACCGCGCGGACGGTGAGCTGGGTGATCTCGTAGTCGAAGTCGACGAAGCCCTCGACGATGACCCGGCCCAGCGCGACTCGTCCCCCGGCCTGAGCGTGGTCCCAGGCCCGCTGGACGTCGTCGTCGCTCGTCACGACCGACTGCCCCTTGCCCGACGACGACATCACCGGCTTGATCACCGCCGGGAAGCCCGTGTGCTCGAGCGCCGCGCGAACCTCGTCCACACTGTCGGCGAACGCGTACGGCGACGTGGGCAACCCCAGCTCCTCGGCCGCGAGCCTGCGGATGCCCTCGCGGTTCATCGTCAGCTGCGTCGCGCGCGCCGTCGGCACGACGGTGGTGACCCCGCGGTCCTCGACCACGGAGAGCGCCTCGGTGGCGATGGCCTCGATCTCCGGCACGACGAAGTGCGGCGCCTCGGACTCGATGACGGCGAGCAGGGCGTCCGGATCGCTCATGTCCACCGTGTGGGCGCGGTGCGCGACCTGATGGCCGGGGGCGTCCGCGTACCGGTCGACGGCGATCACCTCGACGCCCAGGCGCTGGAACGCGATGATCACTTCCTTGCCGAGCTCACCGGAGCCCAGCAGCATCACCTTGGTGGCCGACGGAGAAAGCGGAGTACCGATGCGGGAGGACGTCACTCTTGGAATGCTATCGGGCATGGCGGACACCGAGGACCTGCTCACCTACCTCCAGCGAGGACGGGACGCGGTGGTGTGGAAACTCGACGGCGCGTCGGAGTACGACATCCGTCGGCCCCTCACGTCGACCGGTACCAACCTGCTGGGAATCGTGAAACACCTGGCCATGACCGAGGCGGGGTACCTCGGGTCCACGTTCGGGCGACCGTTCCCCGAACCGATCCCGTGGTCCGACCCGACACTCGAACTCAATGCCGACATGTGGGCCACACCCGACCAGTCCCGCGATTCTCTCGTCGACCTCTACCGCCGGGTGAACGCCCATGCCGACGAGACGGTGCGCACCCTCGGACCGAGAGCGGAGGGGACGGTGCCGTGGTGGACGGCGAAGAACCCCGTGACCGTCGAGTACATCCTGGTGCACCTGATCGCGGAGACACACCGCCATGCCGGCCACGCCGACATCGTGCGCGAACTCGCCGACGGCAGCGCCGGACTGGCTCCCGGCAACTCCAACCTGGCGGACGGTGACGCCGACTGGTGGGGTGACTACCGGTCGCGGGTGGACGACGCCGCGTCGGAGTTCCTCTGAGTCTCCCGACCCGCACAGTCCGGTCCTGTCGTCGGGCAGGTTCCGGTGGATAGGGTCGCGCCATGACTACTGCAGGTGGACCTCTCGCCGGAATCAAGGTCGTGGAACTCGCGGGCATCGGCCCCGGACCGCACACCGCGACGCTGCTGGCCGACCTCGGCGCCGACGTCGTGCGCGTCCAGCGTGCGGGCGCGTTGCCGGCCGAGGGATCACCGGGCGACCCCCTGCTCCGCAACCGCCGCATCGTCGAGGCGAACCTGAAGGATCCGGCCGAGCTGGAACGGGTGCTCGACCTGATCTCCCGCGCCGACGTCCTCATCGAGGGCTTCCGTCCGGGGGTCACCGAGCGCATGGGTCTCGGACCCGACGTCGTCGCCGAGCGCAACCCCGGTCTGGTCTACGGACGCATGACGGGGTGGGGCCAGGAGGGTCCGTGGTCGCAGGTCGCGGGACACGACATCAACTACATCTCGGTCACCGGAGTGCTGCACGCGATCGGACGCGAGGGTGAGCGCCCGGTACCCCCGATGAACATGGTCGGCGACTTCGGCGGTGGATCGATGTTCCTCGTCATGGGCATTCTCGCAGCGCTGGTCGAGCGCGGTCGGTCCGGGAAGGGCCAGGTGATCGACGCGGCCATGGTCGACGGCACCGTCGCGTTGTCGCACATGATCTGGGGGTGGCGCGGGATCGGCATGTGGTCCGACGAGCGCGGCACGAACCTGCTGGACACCGGTGCCCCGTTCTACGACACGTACGAGACGTCCGACGGCAAGCACGTCGCCGTCGGCGCGCTGGAACCCCAGTTCTACGCCGCGATGCTGCAGGGACTCGGGCTCGATCCGTCGGCCTTGCCGCACCAGCTCGACCGCGAGCAGTGGCCGACGCTGCGGTCGACCTTCACGGAGGTGTTCGCCTCCCGCACGCGCGACGAGTGGGCCGCCGTCTTCGACGGCACGGACGCCTGCGTCACCCCCGTGCTGACCTTCGACGAGGCCACGCGCCACCGCCACATGGCCGAACGCGGCAGCCTCATCGACATCGACGCGGTCACCCAGCACGCCCCGGCGCCGCGTTTCGGGCGTACCGCCACGTCCACGCCGGCGGGTCCGGCCCGCTCGTCCGTCGACCCCGACTCGGTCTGGAACTGAGTGGACGCCGCGGCCTGGGACGCCAAGTACGAACGCGCCGAACTCATCTGGGGCGCACCGCCGAACGACATGGTCGTCGAGTTCTGCACCTCCCTGCCGCGCGGCCGGGCGCTCGATCTCGCGTGCGGCGAGGGGCGCAACGCCCTCTGGCTCGCCACGCGCGGATGGAGTGTCGACGCCGTCGACTTCAGCAGCGTGGCGCTGACCAAGGCGGTCCGCATCGCCGCCACGGCCACCGCGTCGATCCGCGAGCGAGTGCGGTGGGTCCACGCGGACGTGACCACACTCACACCCGAGCGGAATTATGATCTCGTTGTCATCGCCTACCTGCATTTATCGCGGACCGAGCGTGAAAACGTCCTCGCGACTGCCGTCCGGGCGTTGAAACATGAGGGAATCCTCGTGATCGTGGGTCACCATTCTGCCAATCTGAAGAATGGCGTCGGTGGTCCTCAGGATCCCGAGATCCTGTACAGCCCAGACGATCTGGTCGCGGACATCGGCGACAGGATGCGCATTCTCGTCGCCGAGGACAGGGTGCGGCACGTAGGTGATTCCGCAGCGATCGACGCCCTTGTGGTGGGACGAGTTACCGACGAGTAGACCCCTATTGGCAGTGTTCCCGATCCGGCGTAACATAGCCGTATGTTACTGGCGAGTAGGTAGCGCCGGGCCACACAGGCGGTACCGAGGCCGGACCGCACCACTGAGACGGAGAACGCATCACCATGGGTCATTACAAGAGCAATCTTCGCGATCTCGAGTTCAACCTGTTCGAGCTGTTCGCCCTGGACAAGACGCTCGAGTCCGGACAGTTCGGCGATCTCGACGTCGACACCGTGCGTGACATGCTCTCCGAGGTCCGCCGCCTCGCCGAGGGCCCGCTCGCGGAGTCCTTCGCCGACGCCGACCGCAACCCGCCGACCTTCGACCCCGAGACGCACACCGTCACCCTCCCGGAGTCGTTCAAGAAGTCGTACCGCGCGCTGCAGGAAGCCGGCTGGGATCACCTGGGCCTCGACGAGGAACTCGGCGGCATGCCGGTACCTCGCCAGGTGTTCTGGGCCGTCGCCGAGATGATCCTCGGATCGAACCCCGCCGCCTTCATGTACTCCGCCGGCCCGGGCTTCGCGCAAATCCTCTCCGACAACGGCAACGAGCAGCAGAAGAAATGGGCCGTACTCGCCTCCGAGCGCAACTGGGGCGCCACCATGGTCCTCACCGAGCCCGACGCGGGTTCGGACGTGGGCGCCGGCCGCACCAAGGCCGTCGAGCAGGCCGACGGCAGCTGGCACATCGAGGGCGTCAAGCGCTTCATCACCTCGGCCGACTCGGACGATCTCTTCGAGAACATCTTCCACCTCGTGCTCGCTCGCCCCGAGGGCGCCAAGCCGGGCACCAAGGGACTGTCGCTGTTCTTCGTCCCGAAGTTCCACTTCGACAGCGAGACCGGCGAACTCGGCGAGCGCAACGGCGTGTTCGTCACCAACGTCGAGCACAAGATGGGCCTCAAGGTCTCGGCCACCTGTGAGCTGACCCTCGGAGGACACGGCGTCCCGGCCAAGGGCTGGCTCGTCGGCGACGTCCACAACGGCATCGCGCAGATGTTCGACGTCATCGAGCACGCTCGAATGATGGTGGGCACCAAGGCCATCTCGACGCTGTCCACCGGGTACCTCACCGCGCTCGACTACGCCAAGCAGCGCATTCAGGGTGCTGACCTGACGCAGATGACCGACAAGGCCGCGCCCCGCGTCTCCATCACGCATCACCCCGACGTCCGTCGCTCGCTGATGACGCAGAAGGCGTACGCCGAGGGCCTGCGCGCGGTGTTCCTCTACACGGCCGCTCACCAGGACGAGGTTGCCGCACTGCACGTCTCGGGCGCCGACAAGGACACCGCGTTCCGCGTCAACGACCTGCTGCTCCCCATCGTCAAGGGTGTGGGTTCCGAGGTCGCGTACGAGCAGCTGGCGCAGAGCCTCCAGACGCTCGGTGGCTCCGGCTTCCTGCAGGACTACCCCATCGAGCAGTACATCCGCGACGCCAAGATCGACTCGCTCTACGAGGGCACCACGGCCATCCAGGCGCAGGACTTCTTCTTCCGCAAGATCGCCCGGGACCGCGGCGTTGCGCTTGCCCACGTCGCCGGCCAGATCAAGACGTGGATCGACAGCGAGGCGGGCAACGGTCGCCTCAAGAGCGAGCGTGCCTTGCTGAACACCGCCCTCGAGGACGTGCAGGGCATGGTCGCCACGCTCACGCAGCACCTCATGGGTGCCCAGGAGCAGCCGACCGAGCTGTACAAGGTCGGCCTCGGATCCGTCCGCCTGCTCATGAGCGTCGGCGACCTGATGATCGGCTGGCTGCTGCTGCGTCAGTCCGAGATCGCCATCGCCGCACTCGACAACGGCGCCGGCGAGAAGGACAAGGCGTTCTACGAGGGCAAGATCGGCGCAGCGTCGTTCTTCGCCAAGAACATCCTGCCCCGCCTGACCTCCACCCGTCAGATCCTGTCCGACCTGGACAACGACGTCATGGAGCTCGACGAAGCGGCGTTCTGATCCGCTGAATCCCCACTGCGGCCCGGCTGGTATTCCAGCCGGGCCGCAGTGCTGTGTGGTGGGGGCGCTTCCCGGCCGCTCTCGCGGAGTCGGCCCGACACCGCGTTTATCGCGACGCCCACCGGCTACACCTCGCGTTGCGCAGTGGGACAGGCCCACTCGCGACAGGAGAGGATCCACCATGGCGAACACGAACAGAGCGGGCCGTACCGTGGTCCGCCGGTCACCGGTTCAATGGGGAGCACTGATCGTCGGCGTCGTGTTCCTTCTCGTCGGTGTGCTCGGGTTCGTCCCGGGCATCACGACGGACTACGACATGCTCACCTTCGCGGGCCACCACAGCGGGGCGATGCTCCTGGGCATCTTCGAGGTGTCGATCCTGCACAACATCGTGCACCTGTTGTTCGGCGTCGCCGGGATCCTGCTGGCCCGTGCACCGTCCTCGGCGAGGCTGTACCTCATCGGCGGCGGCATCATCTACCTGGTGCTCTTCGTGTACGGGCTCGTCATCGACCACGAGAGCAGCGCCAACTTCGTGCCGCTGAACGACGCCGACAACTGGCTGCACCTCGTGCTCGGCGTCGGCATGATCGGGCTGGGTCTCGCGTTGCCGCGCGTCGTCACGGGTACCACCGCGACACCGACTCGCTAGCCGAGTCCCCGCAGGATGCGGTCGGCGTGCCGGATCACCGGCGCGTCGACCATCCTGCCGTCGACGGTGAACACGCCGCGCTCGGTGGCGGCGGCAGCCACGACCCGACGGGCCCAGTCCACCTGATCGGCTGTGGGGGTGTAACACTCGCGGATCACGGCGGCCTGCGTCGGGTGCAGCGCAACCTTGGCGTCGAACCCCACCGCGACGGCGTCCTCCGACTCGGCGCGCAGTCCGTCGAGATCGGCGATGTCCAGGTACACCGAGTCCAGAGCCTGGCGCCCGAAGGCCTTGGCCGCCAGCAGGGCGGTCGAGCGTGCGTGCACGGCCACGTCGCGATACGACCCGTCGCCGCGACGCGAGGACGCTCCGCCGAGCGCGGCCACCAGATCCTCCGCGCCCCACATCATGCCCTCGCACCCGTCGGCTGCGCAGATATCCGCAGCGTGCAGGATCCCGAGTGGGGTCTCGACGAGGGCGACCACCGATCGTGGAGCCAGTGCCGAGACGTCCTGCGCCGATTCACACTTGGGCACCATCACGCGGTGGTAGACCGTCTCGGACAGGGCTGCCAGATCAGCCTCGAAGTACGGCGTCGATCGCGCGTTGACGCGGATCACGGTGCGGTCCGGATCGAGTGGGGTGTCGACGACGGCCTGCCGCGCCGCTTCCTTGTCACCGGGGGCCACCGCGTCCTCGAGGTCCAGGATCACCACGTCTGCTGCCGCGGCGGCCTTCCGGTAGCGCTCGGGCCTGTCGGCCGGGCAGAACATCCAGACCGGACCGAGCCCCGTCACGACGCGGGAGCCATCCGGACGAGGGTCTTCCGCACGGCGCGCGCGACGACGTCGCCGTGCTGATTGCGGCCCGTGTGCTCGAACGTCACGACGCCTTCTCCGGGTCTCGACGCCGACTCTCGCTTGTCCGCGATCACCGTCTCGCCGTAGAGGGTGTCACCGTGCAGCATCGGCTTCGGGAAGCTGATCTCCGAGAACCCGAGGTTCGCGACGATGGTGCCCTGCGTCAGCTGGGCGACGGAGAGCCCGACCAGCGTGGAGAGCGTCCACATCGAGTTCACGAGCCGCTCCCCGAACGCGGTGTCCACGCTGTACGCGGCGTCGAGATGCAGCGCCTGCGTGTTCATCGTGAGGGTGGTGAACAGGACGTTGTCCGCCTCGGTGACGGTGCGCCCGGGCCGGTGCTCGTAGACGGTGCCCACCGTCATCTCGTCGAACCACAGGCCGCGCTGGACGATGCGCTCCGGTTCGGTCACAGCCCCACCTGGCGCGCGATGAGCATCAGCTGCACCTCCGTGGTGCCCTCGCCGATCTCGAGGATCTTGCTGTCGCGGTAGTGCCGCGCGACCGTGTACTCGTTCATGAACCCGTAGCCGCCGTGCACCTGCGTGGCGTCGCGCGCGTTGTCCATCGCGGCCTCCGACGAGATCAGCTTGGCGATGGCCGCTTCCTTCTTGAAGGGCTTGCCCGCCGACATGAGCGCTGCAGCGTCGTAGTAGGCGGTCCGGGCGGCGTAGGCGCGCGCCTCCATGCGGGCGATCTTGAATGCGATGGCCTGGTTCCGGCCGATGGCGGTACCGAACGCCTCGCGCTCCTTCGCGTACTTCACACTCTCGTCGACGCACCCCTGCGCCACACCGACGGCGAGCGCAGCGATGGCGATACGGCCCTCGTCAAGGATCTGCAGGAACCCGGCGTAACCACGGCCCTCGTCGCCGAGCAGGTTCTCCAGCGGCACACGAACATCGGTGAACGACAGGGGGTGAGTGTCCGAGGCGTTCCACCCGACCTTGTCGTACGCGGGACCGGCCTCGAAGCCGGGGGTGTCCGTCGGCACGATGATCGAGGAGATCTGCTTACGCCCGGAGGCATCGGTTCCGGTCACGGCGGTCACCGTCACCAGCTCGGTGATGTCGGTGCCGGAGTTCGTGATGAACTGCTTCGACCCGTTGATCACCCAGTGATCACCGTCGCGCACCGCGGTGGTGCGCGTACCGCCGGCGTCGCTGCCGGCACCGGGCTCGGTGAGGCCGAACGCGCCGAGCGCCCGGCCCGACGTCAGCTTGGGGAGCCACTCCTTCTTCTGCGCGTCCGTACCGAAGCGGTACACGGGCATCGCGCCCAGGGAGACACCGGCTTCGAGCGTGATCGCGACGCTCTGATCCACCTTGCCCAGCTCCTCGAGGGCGAGGCACAGCGCGAAGTAGTCGCCGCCCATGCCGCCGTACTCCTCGGGGAACGGCAGTCCGAACAGTCCCATGTCCGCCATGCCGCGGACCACCTCGTAGGGAAACGTG
Organism: Rhodococcus sp. NBC_00294; assembly: GCF_036163995.1. Taxonomy (NCBI): domain Bacteria; kingdom Bacillati; phylum Actinomycetota; class Actinomycetes; order Mycobacteriales; family Nocardiaceae; genus Rhodococcus; species Rhodococcus sp. NBC_00294. The sequence goes on along the minus strand of NZ_CP108043.1, from coordinate 1,291,954 downwards.
TGGTCGCGATCGTGCTGCGCGGCGACGGGCGCCACCACGGTGCGAGCGAAGTCGCGCACCGAGGCGATCAGCTGCTGGTGCTCGTCGGACAACAGGCTGTGTCCCGCGACGGTCGATGTGCTCATGCTGCATCCTCTTTCGGGTCCGTGGTCATGCGTGCGAGTACCTGGTTCACGGCGACCTGGTCGCCTGTCGCCACCGTCACCTCGACGATGCCGTCCGCGGGAGCAGTGAGGGCGTGCTCCATCTTCATGGCCTCCACGACCACGAGAACGGTTCCGGCCGTGACGGTGTCACCGTTCGCCACCTCGACGGCGATCACGGTGCCCGGCATGGGGCTGCGCACCGTGTCCTCGAGCTCCATCTCGCCCCCGGCGGCGAGGTCGATCTCCGCGGCGGGGCGCAGATGCCACACACCACCGGAAGCCGCGAGCCAGAGCCCGTCCGCGTCCCGCGCAGCCCTGTACGTCGTCCGGCGACCGTCGATCGCGACCACGAGAGTCGCACCGTCGAGAGTCACCGTCAGCGACCGAGCATCTCCGCCGTCGACGGTCACCGCCGCGTCGCTCGGCGACCCGGTCACCGCGACGGTGCGCTGCCGCCCGGCGTCCTCGACGAGGACTGTCGTCGGTGCGCTCCGACCACCGAGACGCCACCCGTTCGGAACGGTCCACGCGCCGTCGTCCTGCGCGGGCCAGGCTGCGCACCAGTCGAACACGGCTGCGGCGGCGATGACCTCGTCCGTCGCGACGGGCGCCGCGTAGTCGGGTGCGACCCGGTCCAGCAGGCCCGTGTCCAGACGGCCGGCGGTGACGTCGGGATCGGCCAGCAGGTACGAGAGGAAGTCGATGTTGGTGCCCACGCCGAGCACCGCCGTCTCGCCGAGCGCCCGCCGCAGGATGCGCAGTGCCTCGGCGCGGTCCCGACCGTGCGCGATGACCTTGGCCAGCATCGGGTCGTAGTCGCTGCCCACCACCGTGTCCGGTGCGAGCGACGAGTCCACGCGGACACCGGTGCCCGCCGGTTCGTGCAGTCCGATCACGCGGCCGCCGGTGGGCAGGAAGCCATGGCCCGGATCCTCCGCGTAGACACGCGCCTCGATCGCGTGACCGGTCAACGTCACATCCTCCTGCTGCAGCGGCAGCGTGTCGCCCGCTGCCGTCCGTATCTGCAGCTCCACGAGATCGATGCCGGTGACCTCCTCGGTCACCGGATGCTCCACCTGCAGACGGGTGTTCATCTCCATGAAGAAGAAGTCGTCGGGCGCGTCGGCGGAGACGATGAACTCGACGGTGCCGGCGCCGACATAGTCGACACTGCGCGCGGTCGCACACGCGGCCTCGCCGATCCGCGCCCGCGTCACCTCGTCGAGCAACGGCGACGGCGCCTCCTCGATCACCTTCTGGTGACGGCGCTGCAGCGAGCACTCGCGCTCACCGAGATGGATCACGTGGCCGTGGGCGTCCGCCATCACCTGCACCTCGATGTGCCGGGGACGCAACACGAATCGTTCGAGGAAGAGGGTGTCGTCGCCGAACGACGACGCCGCCTCTCGCCTGGCCCGCACCAGTGCCGCCGCCAGGTCCTCGGCTCGTTCGACCAGATGCATGCCCTTGCCGCCGCCACCGGCCGACGGCTTGATCAGCACGGGGTAGCCGATGTCGCCCGCGGCCGCGATCAGTTCGTCGTCCGTGAGTCCGGGTTCCGCGATACCGGGCACCACCGGCACGTCGAACGCGGAGACCGCCTTCTTCGCCGTGATCTTGTCGCCCATGGTCTCGATCGCACGTGTCGGCGGGCCGATGAACGTGATGCCGTTCTTCTCGCACGCCGCCGCGAATGCCGCATTCTCCGAGAGGAACCCGTATCCGGGGTGGATCGCGTCGGCGCCGCTGGCGAGAGCCGCGTCGATCACCTTGTCGATGTTCAGATAGCTCTCGCGTGCGGGCGCCGGACCCAGTCGTACCGCGGTGTCCGCGGAGCGCACGTGCAGCGCGTCGGCGTCCGCGTCGCTGTACACCGCGACGGAGCGAATTCCCATGGTGCGCAGTGTCCGGAACACCCGGACGGCGATCTCACCGCGATTCGCGACGAGCACCGTGTCGATCGTGGTCATCACACTCACATCCTGAAGACGCCGTAGGACACCGGCTCGAGCGGCGCGTTGGCGCACACCGACAGAGCAAGTGAGAGAACAGTTCTGGTGTCGGCCGGATCGATGATGCCGTCGTCCCACAGCCGCGCCGTCGAGTGGTACGGGTTGCCCTGCTCCTCGTACTGACGGCGGATGGGTTCCTTGAACCGCTCCTGCTCGTCCTCGGTCCACGGCTCGCCGGACGCGGACCGCTGATCGCTGCGCACGGTCGCGAGCACCGACGCCGCCTGCTCCCCGCCCATGACGGAGATGCGCGCGTTCGGCCACATCCACAGGAAGCGCGGCGAGTACGCGCGTCCGCACATCGAGTAGTTGCCCGCGCCGTAGGACCCGCCGATGACGACCGTCAGCTTCGGTACCCGGGCACACGCCACCGCGGTGACCATCTTCGCGCCGTGCTTGGCGATGCCGCCCGCCTCGTACTCCCGCCCGACCATGAAGCCGGTGATGTTCTGCAGGAACAGCAACGGGACGCTGCGCTTGTCACACAGCTCGATGAAGTGGGCGCCCTTCACTGCGGACTCACCGAACAGCACACCGTTGTTCGCAACGATGCCTACCGGGTGGCCGTCGATGTGGGCGAACCCGGTCACCAGCGTGGTGCCGTACTCGGCCTTGAACTCCTGGAACTGCCCACCGTCCACCAGGCGGGTGATCACCTCGTGCACGTCGTACGGGGTGCGCGGATCTGTCGGCACCACGTCGTACAGCTCCGACTGATCGCTCGCAGGCAGCGGTGTGCGTACCTCCCACGGCGACGGCGTGCGGGGGCCGAGGGTCGCCACGATCGCGCGGACCCGGCGGAGCGCGTCACGATCGTCGGTCGCGAGGTGATCCGTCACGCCCGAGATCTTGGAGTGGACGTCGCCGCCACCGAGGTCCTCGGCCGTGACCACCTCGCCGGTGGCCGCCTTCACCAGCGGCGGTCCACCCAGGAAGATGGTGCCCTGGTTGCGGACGATGATCGCCTCGTCGCTCATCGCGGGCACGTACGCGCCACCGGCGGTGCAGGACCCCATCACCGCCGCGATCTGGGCGATGCCCTTCGCACTCATCGTCGCCTGGTTGAAGAAGATCCGGCCGAAGTGTTCCCGGTCGGGGAACACGTCGTCCTGCATCGGCAGGAACGCGCCACCCGAGTCGACGAGGTACACGCAGGGCAGCCGGTTCTGCAGGGCGATCTCCTGCGCGCGCAGATGCTTCTTGACGGTCATCGGGTAGTACGTGCCGCCCTTGACCGTGGCGTCGTTGGCCACGACCATCACCTCGCGGCCCGACACCCGGCCGATTCCGGCGATCACACCGGCGCCCGGGCACGCATCGTCGTACATGCCGTTCGCGGCCAGCGGGGCGATCTCGAGGAACGGGCTGCCGTCGTCGAGCAGCGTGTCGACACGGTCGCGCGGAAGCAGCTTGCCGCGGGAGACATGGCGCTCACGGGAGGCGTCACTGCCGCCGCGGGCAGCGGCCGCCATGGCTCGGTGCAGCTCGTCGACCAGCGCGAGGTGGTCGTCCCGCCTGCTCGTGCGCTCGGTTCGAGCACCGTCCAGCATCGTCATCGCTCAGCCCGTCCGTCAGTTAACACTCACTAACCAGGACAGTAAACGATGATTAACTGAAAGTCCACGGCGGATGCGTGGATCGCCAGGCGCGCGTGCGGAGCCACCCGATCGCTCGGGAATCTGCGGATCCGCGGATTCTCGCTCGACATCGGAGGACGAGACTCAGCGCTGCTCGACGACCAGCTTTCGGAAGCGGCTGCCCTGGAACACGATGGGCGCGACGTCGGAGTGCACCTCGAGACCGTGCACGCGCAGCAGGACGATGGCGTGATCACCCGCCGGCAGCTCCTGCTCGATCGTGGTGTCGAGCCACGAGGACGCGCCGTCGATGAAGATGGCCCCGTCGGGCGTCGTCTCCAGCGTCAGACCAGCGAACCGGTCACCCGTCTTCGCCGCGAGGCTGCGCGCGGCCACGTCGTGAGCCTCGCCGAGAACGCTGATGCCGATGTGCGTCGCGTCGCGGAACTTGGGCCACGTGGTCGACGTGGTCTGGATGCACACCGCGACCAGCGGCGGGTCGAGGGAGACCGACACGAAACTGCTCGCGGCCAGACCGACCGGCACGTCGCCGATGCGAGCCGCGATGGCGACGACCCCACTCGGGAAGGTGCCGTACGCCTGACGGAGGGTCGCCTGGTCGAGCTCGGAGGATGCGGTCTGACTCATGGAACCCCACGGTAGGGCCGCGCGCCATCCGCCGCCACCATCGCGGGCCCGGCACTGGGCAAGGTCACAGCCCCTGGATTCGGATCACGCCGAGCCCAACGGCGGGCCTCACTCGCAGCGGACGATCGGCACCGGGTCGTAGCGCACCGTGCGCGTGTTCCGCGAGATCTCCGCACCCGTCGCCGCGTCGCGGATGATCCGGGTGTCGCTGGTGGTGAAGCCGGGCGCTCCGCTCGACGCGACACATTGCTCTCCGCGCGGCAGCCGGACTGTGTCCGGCGTGGTGGGTCGGCTGCGGGAGCCGGTGATCGACTCCACCTCGACGGTCTTGGTGCCCCACAACCGCACGGTGACGGAGGATCCGTCGGCGAACGACTCGACGACCACACCCGTCGACGCCGGGTTCCGGAACTGCAGATCGATCGCGCCCTCGAAGACCGTCGCCTCGCGGGCCTCGGGGTAGCGGCTGATGTAGTAGCTGTGTTCGGTGTGATCGACGTCGTCCATGCCGCCGAAGTAGCCGGCGTTGTACAGGGTGGTGGCGAACTGGCTGATGCCTCCGCCGACGGCGCGATCGGGTCGGCCGTTGTCGATGATGCCCGACTCGACGAACCCCTGCGCCGTCCCGCGGGGACCGGTGTAGCCGTTGAGTGAGAACGTCTCGCCCGGCTTCACCACGGCGCCGTTCACGATGTCCGCCGTGAGACCGATGTTGACACCCGACGCGTACTCGAACCCGCCGGTCGTGTACTCGCTGATCACTTCCCGGATTCCGAGAGCGTTCGCCGCGTCCGTGGTCAGTGCCGCCGGACGCGGTCCGTACTGCGCGACGGTGGTGCGCGCGTCACCGGACGCCGCCAGCAGGTCCGGCAGGGTGGCCAGTGTCTCCGGCCAGCGCACCTCGGTGCCGTCGACGGACGGAACCACCACGGGTCGGCCCCCGGAGAAGTCGAAGCGCGCGTCGACGGGCCGGGTCTCGGTGGCCGCCAGCCCGGGCGCGAGGATGCCGATCGCGGCATTCGTGTCGTACACCGGCCGCAGACCGCCGTCGTCGTCCGGTTCGAAGCTCAGGACCTCGCCGACGCGATCGGGTGCGAGCGTCGTCGTCGCACCGTCCTCGCCGGTCACGACCACCGGCGCCGACACCGCGGGCGTCGCCACGTCCTGGATCGCCGCGTCGATCGCGGCAGCGTCGACCTCGACGTCCTCGACGACGACGGGGAGCTCCACCGGACCGCCCTCGGCCCAGTCGGTGCGGAACGCGGACGCCGCACCCGGTACGTCGAGCGTGCGTCCGGGAACGGGTCCGACGGCGCGGGGCACGCCGGCCTCGATGACCACGTCGCCCTCCACCGCGGGGCGGTCGACCTGCGGGGACAACGATCCGACGGCGGCGGTGAGTGCCGCGTCGTCGACAGTGGACACGACACCGATCTCGCGGGTGCCGAAGAACGACGCGAGCCTGGTGAACGGGGAGAGAGGCTGGTCGCCGGCACGATCGAGGGTTGCTGCCCAGTCGATTCCGAGACCGGCGGCGGCCGGGGTGAGGGTGGCGGCGACATCGTCCGCGCGCACGTCCACCGGGGCGTCGGTGCGCGGACCCAGGGCGTCGCGGAGCCGGTTGTCCGCCTCCGCCACACTGCGGCCGCCGACCTCGACGCCCGCGACGGTCACGCCGCGGGGGATGTCACCGGTGGAGGTGAACCAGTCGGCGGCGTACAGGAGCGCGGCCACGGCGACGACGCCGCCGGCCGCGGACAGCGCGATCGTGCGCCGGCGGGTGGAGCGCGTGCCCTCGGGGGCGGTCCGGTGCTCGTGCTGCGCCGGTACGTCCTCGGTCACCCGGCTCCCTTCCGTCGTGCTGAACAGGCGCGTTCGCCCTCTGCTCGAGCCTACCCACTGGGGTCGGAGCCCGACTCCTCACGAAGACGGCTCCGCACCGCTGCCGGGTCGGGGGTCAGGCAGCGATGCGGAGCCATGAGGAGTATCGCCGGACGACCGCACTCGTTACAACTCGAATCAGACCGAACGTCCCGAATCTGTCAGGAGTCCCAATCGACTCGTTCCGCCATGGCCAGAAGTCGTGACCGCCGCGAAGGACTGCTTTCGCCGATCCAGGCGATCTGCCCGTACACCGAGGCACGGAAGTCCGGTACACCTGCACGATTCTGGGCAGCGGCACCGGTACGAACACTGTTGTGGAGCAGCGCGCGGAGTGCGTCGTAGCGGTCGCGGGGCGCCGCGGCACTCTCGTTCACCACCAGCCCGGCCAGCGTCTGCCGACGGTGTGCACGCGCGACGTGAGTCTTGTCACCGTTCACCACGAAGCCCTCGTCGCGCACGATGCGGTCGAGCGCCCAGAGGATCGTGCCCACATCGGTGTCCGACGGGCCCGACAGCGCCAGGTCGTCGGCGTAGCGGGTGTAGACGAGCCCACGGGCGCGGGCGAGGCCCGCGACGCGACGGTCGAGTCCGGTCGAGTCCGCGGGACACCAGATTGGCGAGCGCGGGCGAGGTCGGTGCTCCCTGCGGGAGGTGCGGGACGCGCAGCAATGCCGCCTGAGTCCGGGCCAGACCGGCGACCTCGTCGACCGGCGTCGCGGTGGTGCAGACGCCGGCGAGGACCGACGCCACCCGGTACGGGTACCCGCAGGCCTCGAACACGGCGCGCACGCGCGGCCTCGTCACCGTCGGGAAGAAGTCCGCGAGATCGACCCGGACGACGACGTCCCGGCCCTCGTGCGGGCGCGCGAAGGTCACGGCACTCCGACCGGCCCGGAAACCGTGAGCGGCAGGATGCGGCACCACGTGATCGAGGACGCGGTGGAGCACGCGCCGCTGCATCTCGCGCAGTCTCGGCTTGGGAATCTCCAGGATGCGCGTCCCGCCGCGACTCTTGGCCACCTCACGAGCCCGGTAGTGGCGCAGCGGCGGAGCCGCCCGACGCAACCAGCCGCCGACGTCGGCGAACCAGTCGAGTTCGGAGACGGTGACGTCCAGTGACGCGGCGAGCTCGGCGGTCGTCGCGAACGCGGGAACCCCGAAGCGCACCGCCGGAGTGGGACGGACGGGCGGCGCGGGGAGGACGAACGGATCACCGGGATACCCGATGACCTCGAGGAGTTCGGCGGCGACCTCCGTCGAATCGGGCGCATGGTTACGCCGCTCGAGGAGCCTGGTGATGAGCGTCTCGACGTCCGCGACGTGCTCGAACCGGGCCAGCACCTCACCGAGCTCGGTGCTGTTCCACGCGATGTCGACCAGGCGCGGTGCGATCATGCGCGCCGTGCGGTGATGCCAGAACGACTCGGACATCAGCGAGCTGTGGTCCGGGGACGTGCGGCGGGGCGAGGCGACCTGAGACTCTCGTCGTCGTCGCGCTCCAGCACGCGGAGCGTGCCGAGGTGCGTCGGACGCAGTGCCCGATTCCGTGAATGTTCCCGAGGGTTGCCCTCGAGGAGGGTCGCGCAGGACCCACTCTCGCCTCGCCACCGCTGCACCCCGCCACTGTGCCAGACGCAGACCGCTCGGTCCGGGAAACGGCAGAGGACCCGGCCACCCCTCGCAGCCGGGTCCTCGTGTTCGGTACGGGAGGCTCAGGCCTCCACGATGGCCGTGATGCCCTGGCCACCGGCGGCACAGATGGAGATGAGTCCGCGGCCGGAACCCTTCTGCGCCAACATCTTCGCGAGCGTGGCCACGACGCGTCCGCCGGTCGCCGCGAACGGGTGACCCGCGGCCAGCGAGGAGCCGTTCACGTTCAGCTTGCTGCGATCGATCGATCCCAGCGCACCGTCGAGACCCAGACGCTCCTTGCAGTACTCGTCGCTCTCGAAGGCCTGCAGCGTCGCGAGCACCACGGAGGCGAAGGCCTCGTGGATCTCGTAGTAGTCGAAGTCCTGCAGTGTCAGGCCGTTGCGCTCGAGCAGACGCGGGATGGCGTACGTCGGCGCCATGAGCAGGCCGTCCTTGTACGAGCCGTTGCCGTGGATGTAGTCCACGGCCGCGAACTCCGAGTCGACGAGGTGCGCGAGCACCGGCAGGTTGTGCTGCGCGGCCCACTCGTCGGTGGACAGCAGCACGGAGGACGCGCCGTCGGTGAGCGGCGTCGAGTTGCCGGCCGTCATCGTGGCGTCGCCCAGCGAGGTGCCGAACACGGGCTTCAGCTTGGCCAGCTTCTCGGCCGTGGAGTCCGGACGCAGGTTGTCGTCGCGGGTCAGACCGAGGTACGGGGTGACCAGGTCGTCGAAGAAGCCACTGTCGTAGGCCTTCGCCATGTTCTGGTGGCTGGCCGCGGCGAGGGCGTCCTGGTCCTCGCGGCGCACGCCGAACTCCTTGGCCGTGACGGCGGCGTGCTCGCCCATCGACATGCCGGTGCGGGGCTCGCCGTTCTTCGGGATCTCGATCCCCAGCATCGACGGGCGGACGCCCGCGAGCAGCTTGAGGCGGTCGGCGGTGCTCTTCGCCCGGTTGAGCGTGAGCAGGAACTCGCGCAGCTCGTTGTTGACGCTGATGGGCGCGTCGGACGTGGTGTCGACACCGCTGCCGATTCCCACGTCGATCCGGCCCGACGCGATGGCATCGCCGACGGCGATGACCGTCTGCATGCTCGTGCCGCAGGCCTGCTGCAGGTCGAACGCCGGGGTGTACGGGCTCAGCGCGCTGCCCAGGACGACCTCGCGGGTGAGGTTGAAGTCGCGGCTGTGCTTGAGCACCGCACCACCGGCCACGAGGCCGAGCCGCTCACCCTGCAGGTTGAAGCGGGAGACGAGACCGTCGACGGCCGCCGTCAACATGTCCTGGTTCGAGGCGTTGGCGTACACCTTGTTCGAGCGCGCGAACGGTATTCTGTTTCCACCGAGGATCGCGACGGGGCGCTTCTCTTTGCTGGTCATCGAACGATTCTCCCTGTGCGCAGATGGCGCGGCCACAGTCGGGGCCGCTTCGTCGTGGACTCTATTCTTACTCACGAGTAAGTTACTTGTCGATACCGTTCGACATACCCGACACGAAGGTAGGAACATGGCAGCCACCAAGGGAGCCCCTGACCTCTACTCGCAGTTCCTCTCCTCTGCTCCCGGCGCGTTTCTCGCCAAGCAGGCGGGACTGCCGAAGCCGGAGACTCTGCGTCGCTACCAGCCGGGTGAGCCTCCGCTCGCCGGCCCGGTCCTGATCGGCGGCAGCGGTCGCCTCGTCGAGCCGCTGCGCGTGCTGCTCTCGGACTACCCCGCCGCGAGCCCGCACGACGACAAGCTGGGCGGCCTCGTGTTCGACGCCACCGGCATCGAGAACATCGAGCAGCTCGAGCAGCTGTACCAGTTCTTCCAGCCCGCGGTCCGAAACCTCGGACCGTCGAGCCGCGTCGTCGTCCTCGGCACCACGCCCGAGGAGACCGGCGACATCGAGGAGCACATCGCTCAGCGCGCGCTCGAGGGCTTCACCCGCAGCGTCGGCAAGGAACTGCGCCGCGGCGGCACCGCGCAGCTGGTCTACGTCTCCCCCGACGCCGCGCCGGACCTGTCCGGTGTCGAGTCCACCCTGCGCTTCCTGCTCTCGGCCAAGTCCGCGTTCGTGTCCGGTCAGGTCATCGCCGTCGGCAAGGACGGGTCCACGGCCCCCGCCTCGTGGGACCGGCCGCTCGAAGGCAAGGTCGCTCTGGTCACCGGCGCCGCCCGTGGCATCGGCGCCACCATCGCCGAGGTTCTCTCACGCGACGGCGCGCACGTCATCTGCGCCGACATCCCCGCGGCCGGCGAGGCCCTCTCGCAGACCGCCAACAAGGTCGGCGGCACGTCGCTGGCACTCGACGTCACGGCTCCCGACGCCGCCGAGGTGCTCGAGAAGCACGTGAAGGAGCGCCACAGCGGCGGCCTCGACATCGTCGTCCACAACGCCGGCATCACGCGCGACAAGCTCCTCGCCAACATGGACGACGGCCGGTGGAACTCCGTCATCGGCGTCAACCTCGCAGCGCCGCACCGCCTCACCACCGCTCTGGTGACGTCCGGCACGCTGAACGACGGCGGCCGCGTGATCGACGTGTCCTCCATCGCGGGCATCGCCGGCAACCGCGGCCAGACAAACTACGGCACGTCCAAGGCCGGCGTCATCGGCCTGGTGCACGCCGAGGCACCCGAACTGGCGAAGAAGGACATCACCATCAACGCGGTGGCGCCCGGCTTCATCGAGACGGCCATGACCGCGGCCATTCCGTTCGCCACTCGCGAGGCCGGCCGCCGGATGAGCTCGCTGCTGCAGGGCGGCCAGACCGTCGACGTCGCGGAGACCATCGCGTACTTCGCGAGCCCGGCCTCCAACGCCGTCACCGGTCAGATCGTCCGCGTGTGCGGCCAGTCCCTGATCGGAGCGTGAGCGACGTGGCCACGGTGATCCCGCTCGACGGCCCGCCGAGGATCCGCGACATCTACACCCGCGCGGCTCTCGACTCGCTGCCGATCATCGGCGGCGGCAAGCGCACGCCGACGGCACCGGACGCGACGTACACCCTCGGCGGAATCCGGATCGATCGGGACAACCTCGCGACGTACGCCAAGGTGACCGGCCTCCGTCTCAGCGACACCCTGCCGCTGACGTACCCCTTCACCCTGGTGTTCCCCACCGTGATGTCCCTCATGGTGTCCAAGGACTTCCCGTTCGCAGCCATGGGATCGGTGCACGCGGAGAACGTGATCGAGAGCTTCCGCCCCATCGGGACCTCGGAGCCCCTCGACATCGCGGTGCACGCGGAGATCGTCCGCGAGCACCGGAAGGGACTGCTCGTCGACGTCGTCAGCGACGTGTCGGTGGGCCGAGAGCTGGTGTGGCGTCAGACGTCCACCTTCCTCAGCCTCCAGAAGACGTCGCTGTCCGGTGGACCTCGCGAGGCACCGCCGGCCGACGAGGTCCCGCCGCCGCCCACCTCGACTCTGCGGGTGGACCAGAAGACCATCTCGCGCTACGCGGCGGTGAGTGGTGACCGCAACCCGATCCACGTCTCGTCGCTGGGCGCCAAGGCCTTCGGCTTCCCGCGCACCATCGCTCACGGGATGTGGAGTGCGGCGGCCGTACTCAGCGCCGTCGACGGCAAGATCCAGGACCGTGTCACGTACTCGGTGCGCTTCGGCAAGCCGATCGTGTTGCCCGCCAAGATCAACGTGTACGCCGAGCGGGTGGGCACGGGCGTCGGGCCGGGGCAATGGGACGTGGCGCTGAAGCACCCGAAGAAGGGCTACCCGTTCCTGACGGGCACCCTGCGCTGACTCCTCGTCGTAACTCCTCCTCCGCACCCCTCCTCGACTCGCCGGTTCCGCGGGTTCGGGGCGGGGTGCGGTCGTCGGTCGGGCACATCTGAGTCGGTCAGTCGTATGAACGACTGGTCAGACCGACTCGGCCACTCTAGATTCGAACTCATCACCCGCGACACGCCGTTCCAGCAGGATCGAGGTCGGTTTCGGGGAGGACGTGAGCGGTCAGGGGAGACATGGGCATCGCCACGGGGGCCCGGCGTGAGCACGCCGACAGTGAGACCGGACCGTACGTTCATCCTGCCGCGCTGTGCGAGAGCACGCACGTCGGTCCCGGCACCCGGGTCTGGGCCTTCGCGCACATCCTCTCGGGCGCGGTCGTGGGCTCGGACTGCAACATCTGCGACCACGTCTTCGTCGAGGGCGGTGTACGGATCGGCGACGGTGTCACCGTGAAGAACCGCGTCCTGCTGTTCGACGGCGTGACGGTCGAGGACGAGGTCTTCCTGGGTCCCGGCGTCACCTTCACGAACGATCTGCGCCCGCGCGCTCACATCAGCCGATCAGGGGAATCGTTGTCGTCCACTCTGATCCGGCGTGGTGCGACGCTGGGTGCCGGTGTCGTCGTCGTGTGCGGGGTGACGGTCGGGGAATCGTCCTTCGTCGGAGCCGGAGCAGTGGTGAACCGCGACGTGCCGCGCCACGCTTTCGTCGTCGGCAACCCGGCCCGGCAGATCGGATGGGTGTGCCGATGCGGTGCCCGTCTCGCGGAGGACCTCACGTGTGAGTGCGGGGTCGCACACGAACTGCGCGATGACGGCGTGTACCCCTCGGCCACCCCACTCCGACCGTGATCGCCCCTCCTGCACGGCCGGACTCCCTCGTTCGACAGGATCGCTTCACCACGGACGAGTCGACGGCCGATGTCGCCGTCGTGATCGTGACATACCGCAATGCGGACTCGATCAGCACGCTCGTCGACAGTCTGCGGTCGGAGGCCGCGGTGTCGTCGATACGAGTAGTGGTGGTCGACAACAACTCCGGAGACGGCACGGCGTCGACTCTGGCCGCCCACGATGACGTCATCGTGGTCGCCGGAGAGGTGAATCTGGGGTACGCGGGCGCGATCAACGTCGCGCGGTCACGCATCGGGGCCACTCGCGCCGTGCTGATCCTCAATCCCGACTGCGTCGTGCAGCCGGGGTGCGTCACCGCACTGCGTGCCGCCCTGCGTGAACCGGGTGTGGTCGCCGCTGTCCCGCGTCTGCACGACGTCGACGGCCGACTGTCGTTCTCTCTCCGACGTGAGCCTCGCCTGCCCGCCACCCTCGTCGACGCGATGCTGGGCGCCCGCCTGCCTCGCAGGCCTGTGTGGGCGAGCGAGACGATCCGCGACGTCGCGGTCTACGACCGCGCCCATTCCATCGAGTGGGCCACCGGGGCGGCGATGATGATGTCGGCGGGAGCGCTCGACGCGGTAGGCCCGTGGGACGAACGCTTCTTCCTCTACTCGGAGGAGACCGACTACTTCCGCAGGCTTCGTTCCCACGGACTCGTCCTGTACGTTCCCGAGGCCCGGGTGGAGCACACCGGCGGCGGGTCCGGGAGCTCACAGGCGCTGTCAGATCTTCTGACCGTCAACAAGATTCGCTACGTCCAGAAGTATCACGCACGGTCGTTCGTCACCGCGTTCCACGCGGTGACCCTGTTCGGTGAGGCCGTGCGCTGCTGGTCATCGAAGCACAGGGCAACCTACCGGGCTGTTGCCAGGCGCCACGAGTGGTCGAACCTCCTCCGAGCCGAGACCCCCCGTCCGACAGAGTGTCGGGACATGGGCTCGGTCGTCATCCCGGCGCACAACGAGTCCCGCGTCATCGCCCGGACGCTCGACGCACTCGCCGACCTCGCCGCCCGAGGTGTCGTGGAGGTGATCGTCGCGTGCAACGGCTGCACCGACGACACCGCTCGCATCGCAGCAGGTCGCCCGGGTGTCCGTGTTCTCGACCTGGACGTCGCGTCGAAGACAGCGGCGATGAACGGTGCGGACGAGGTGGCCGAGCTGTGGCCACGCGTGTACCTCGATGCCGACGTCGTCATCACACCTGCGGCCGTCGTCGATCTGGTGACCGCCCTGGCCGACGGCACGCTGCTCGCTGCCCGACCCGCGTCGCGATACGACGCGACGGGTGCGGGCCACCTGGTCCGGCGTTACTACCGCGCGCGGTCCTCGCTCCCCCTCGTCCGATCCCACCTCTGGGGCGCGGGCTGCTATGCCCTGTCCGAGGAGGGTCACGCGAGGGTGGGCCGGTTCCCCGACGTGGTCGCCGACGACGTCGTGGTGGACGCGGCGTTCGCGACCGACGAGAAGATCGTCGTGGACACCGATCCCGTCGTCGTGCTCGTTCCCCGCACTCCTGCAGCCTTGATCGCCGTGCTGTCGCGCAACTACTCGGGCAACCGCGACGCCCCTGCCACCACCAGCTCGACCGGGACGCTCCGGCACGTCGCCGGTACCGTCCACGGTCCCGGAACACTCCTGGACGCGGCGGTGTACTGCCTCTTCGCCGCCCTGGGCCGACGCGCGTCTCGGCGCACGTCCGCCCGATGGGCCCGCGACGACACGAGCAGGACGTGAACGAACCGTACTCGATGTCGACGCCTGCGATCTCACCCTCTCCGAGACTCGGTAGAGACGATGCCATCGACGTCGTCCGGGGCCTCTGCGTTCTCAGCATGGTTCTGACGCACCTCTCGTCGGGGTCGACGATGTGGAGAATCGTGCATTTCCAACCCTGGGTGGACGGTGCCTCGGGTTTCGTCCTCATGTCCGGTCTCGTCCTGGGCATGGTGCACGGGAGGACCGCGCGGGCGAACGGTGTCGCGGCACTCCGCACCCGACGGCTGAAGCGCACCGCCCTCCTCTATGTCGCCCACATCGCCATCGTGGGTCTCGCGATCGTCGACGGATTCCTCGCCCATCTCGACGGACTCCCGGATCGAGGACCCGAGTCGTTGTCCCGCTTGATCTTCTGGACGCTCACACTGCAGGTGAATCCCGGCAACGTCGACATGCTGTCCATGTACGTCGTGCTGCTTCTCTCCACAGCCGTCAGTGCGCCGTTACTGGCTGCCAGACGAGGTGTGCTCGTCCTCGTGCTGAGCGCTCTGGTGTACACGGCGGGGTCGGTGTCGACGCACGGCGCTCTTCCCAATCGCCCGTACGGTGACGCGTTCTTCGATGTCGCCTGCTGGCAGTTCCTGTTCACGGGCGCCTATGTGCTCGGGTGGCGATGGCAGACCGTCGTCGCAGTGCTCCGTGGCCCGCGCGCCCTGTCTGCTGCGATCGTGACAGGAACGGTGGTGGCTGCGATCGCTGTCCTCCTGCCGAACGACGGCGTGCAGGAGGTGGTGTTCGGGAAGGCCGAGTGCGGTCCCGGTCGCATCGTTCTCGCGTGGTGTGCCTTCGTCGTGCTCTACCAGTGCGCCAGAACGGCCGTGTCCCGTGCCCCTGCAGCGGTGCGGGCCGTACGGATCATCGGGTCGCGGAGCCTCGCGTGCTTCATCGCACTGTGTCTGGCCAATCTGGTTCTCCCGCTGGCCATCGGCGAGGACCCGACTACTGTTGCCGCTCAGATCGCCGGCATCGGCGTCGCGCTGGCGATGTATCCGGTCGCGCTGGCCCGAGGACGAGTGGGACGAGGTCTGTCCGCTCTGCGCGACGATCTCACCTCACGACGGCAGACACTGCCGGATCAGCCCGTGCCGCCGGCGGGAGTCACCGAGCCAGACGGGCGATCACGGACTTCGTGAGATACCGCCGCGTCTCCGGCGTCGTGCACGAGGTGGACTGGATCTGGACGGCGATGTCGGACGGGCGTGCCGCCGACGCGAACGCGAGCCCGTCGCTTTCCGTCAAGGTGTCGGTGCTCCAGTGGCTGAGGCACCGCGGATCATCGGACAGGAACGATCGGTCACGTGTATCGGCGAGTTCGGCGACGTACGTGCCGTACAGGATGAACTCGGACACATGACGTTCCGCGGTGACACAGCGGATCCAGTGACGACCGCCCACGGCGGCGATGTGGTCCACCATCGAGCGCACGAGGCGTGGGTCCCACGCGACGAGGCCACAGATGTGATCCGGCAACGGAGGGGTCACAGTCTCGTCCAGGCCGAGCAACCGGCGAGCCGACCGATGCCAATCCAGATGATCCGCCATTCCGGCATGGACCCCTGTTGCTCTCGAGTACAGGCGGACGACACCGTCACGCAGAAAGTCGTCCGCCGCCACTGTGGACACGAACGTCAGGTCCGAATCCGCCAGCAGGACCACGGATGCCGTGGACTCCGCCGCGATGGCAATCTTCACGACCTGTTGCACGATCCATCCCCGTACCGGGAGCCACGGGCGCGTCAGATCCAGTTGTTGGATCTTTCCTATCGCCGACACCCGGCTGAGCCGCCGGACCATGTCGGTCACAGCGGCGACAGACACGAACGACGTCGGCAGGACGTCGTCGACGGTCGAGACCACCAGACGAGAGGACCCGATCGCCGTGAACAGCGCCTCGTCCCGGCGCGGCACGATCACCCTGTGCCGAACCTCGTCGGCAGTGAATCGCACCACCGAACTGTGCAGGTCCTCGAAGAGCGCCAGATCGGGTGCATAGGACGGTGTCACGATCTCGATCGTCCGCGTCAGGTCAGACATGCTGCGCCGCCCGGCAACTGGTAGATGTGGACGGCGTTGCCGTCCTCGAACGTGTCCGAGATGCGGCCGTCGGTGATCGGGACGTCGCGACCCTCGCCGACCACCGACGCCGTCGACACCGCGCAGTCGACGGTGATCTCCGCGTCGACCGGACCCGGCTCGGTGGATCCGGCGAGAATGTAGAGCGCATCACCGTGGATGCGGGTCGACGTCGCGATCCGGGAGTCGTGGTGCACCAGTCCGTCCACCGAGGGGGAGTTCAGGACCGGGGCGAGTTCCGCGACCTCCCGACCGGTTCTCTCGATTCCCTCCCTCAGTTCGCTGCCGCAGTCGCGAATCGCGTGCTGGGTGGGACAGGGCCCCCCGAAGTTGTGAACGAAGTAGGTGATTCCGCGGGCTCCGGCGATGAGACTGCTCCACACGGCGGCTCGGATCTCCGGCACCGTGATGGTGGGGGCCCACTCCTCACGGAACGGATGTCCCACCTCGACGAATCCCCACACCGGTCGGCTTCCCGGCGGATCGACGAGCGACCGGACGCGCTCCACCGTCCGCCCGTAGTTGGCAGCGAGACGGCACCTGTCGTCCGGAACGGTCTCGCCGTCGTTGACCAGCCCGCCGCCCTCGGTCCCGGCGCACACCGAGGGGTCGGTGAACCAGTACACGTCCGCGGACACCACGTCCTGGTACTCGTTCACGAAGCGGCCGGCCTGCTCGTCCGACTCCCAGTACGCGACTCCCTTGCCGTAGTTGGTGAAACGCAGAGCCCCGTCCGGCGCGTCCTCGGCGGCCTTCGCCATCACCGAGTACCCGCACGGCTCGTCGGACGGTTCGCAGACATCCCCTTCGCCCGGCCTGAGTCCGGTAGCCGCAGCACTTCCGGGACCCGCCCACATGTCCGCCTCGTCGGCGGTGAAGTAGCCGGCCACCGGGCCCTCCGGTGTGCTCGAGCTCGTGATCGCGTACATACCGTTGTCGGCGATGCGTTGCAGGTCCGTGTCCGCCGTCGGCTCGAGATACACGTTGATGCCGGCGGCCTTCTCCACGGGCCACCCCGTGTCGTCGACCACCGACTCGGACCACACCGCCATGGGGAAGAAGTCGGGGTCGTCGGGCAGAGAGTCGGTGAATCGCGAGTAGAAGTCGGGACCACCGTCGACCTGACGCACGACCACGGACGAGGACGAGACGGGCGTGGGAGACGCGGCCGACGTCCCCGGCGGTTCGATCGCGGTGCACCCGCTGATCGCGAGGACCAGGACCGCGAGAACCGTGCCGACTCGTGTGCGTCTCATGACGGAGAACCTCTCGGAAGTCGAGCACCGGAATACACACCCGACGAGCGGCGGTGTCTCGTTGTGGGGCCCACTGTTCCATCTCTCGAACCCGGAAACCATACCGATGGGCAAGGTGTCATTCGATCGACCGATCCTTCTCCTCGGAACGGACCCGAAGAGCAGTCGTGCGGTATGTTATCGACGACGGTTGGTTCATCGGGGGGTGCACGACCGACCTCACCGCTCTGCGCGGCCGATCGCGAGGAACCACCACATGGTAAGCAGCACAGCGCCTCCGGGACGTCGCGCCGGCTCGGAGTCGTCAGTCGGTGCGATCCCGCTGTTGCTTCGGATCATCGTCGTGGCGGCTCTGGTGCTTCCCGCCAACATGGTGTTCGCACCCATCGGGGCCGTGGGATACGCCGCGATGCTGGTTGCCATCGCGATGTTCGTCGTGTGGGCCGCTGCCGTGGTGTGGCGCGCACACGACCCCATTCCTCATCGCCACCCCGCACGGATCGGACTCGCAGCACTGTGGCTGTCGTCCGTCCTGTCCTACATCCGCATGTCCGACGTCGACGAGGTGCAGCGAGCGTCCGCGGATCGGTGGATCCTGACGATGTTCGCGATCACGGCCCTCATCGCCGTCACCGCGGAGACCGTCCGCACCCTCGACCACGCGATGACACTGTCGCGTACCTTCGTTCGCGCGGCGACGGTGTGTGCGGCCGTCGCGCTGTACCAGTTCGTCATGAAGACGGACCCGCTCGACCACGTCCGCACTCTGATGGTCGGGATGACGGACAACGGTGGAGCGACGACCTTCCAGGCGCGCGGTCTGCTGACTCGGGTCGCCGGCAACACCTTCACTCCGATCGAACTGGGACTCGTCCTCGCGATGGTCCTTCCGCTCGCGGTGTGGCGGGCGCTCCACGACCCGTCCGGACGGGCCTGGGTGCACTGGACCCAATGTGGTGCAATTGCATTCGCTTCCGTCATCACGGTGTCGCGGTCAGCCATTCTCGGTCTGGTCGTCGGGGCGATCGTCACGGTGCCGTTCCTCCCCCGTTTCGCGCGTCGCTGGTCGGCGATCGCCATCCCCTTCGTCGTGGTGGTTCTCTTCGTGTCCGTACCCGGTCTGATCGCCACGCTTCGGGCCACGCTGTTCGCGGACGCCGAGTCGGATCCGTCGCTGCTCACGCGCGTGAACAACTACCCGAGAATTCAGGCGATGATCGAACGTCACCCGTTCTTCGGTAGCGGACCGGCAACCTACATGCCGACCAATGCCCTGCAGATCCTGGACAACGAATACCTCAACAGTGCCATCGAACTCGGGCTCATCGGCGTGGTCGCACTGATGCTCTTCATGCTCACGCCCGTCGTAGCGGCTGTGGGAGTGGCGTTCTGGTCGAGTGAGCCGTCGCTTCGGTTGCTGGCGGCAAGCGTCGGGGCCGCGTGCGCCGTCGCCGCCGTCGGTTCGGCAGTGTTCGACTCGCTGTCGTTCCCGGTCTTCACCATCGTCTTCCCGATCTTCGTCGGGTTGTCCGGAGCGGTCTGGATGATCGCTCGGAACACGGCACCTCGCGGATCGGCCGCACCCTCATGATCACCGAAAGGCTCTCGCTATGGATCCGATGACAGTCGTGCGCATCGTGTGGCGTCACAAGTACATCGCCCTACCGTTCGCCGTGCTCGCCGGTGCACTGGTCGTGGGAGCGCTCTTCTTCGGTCCGCGCGCGTACCAGGCATCGTCGTCCTACGCGATGATCACCCCGTCGCTGCCCAGCGATCTCGCGATCGACGCGGACCCGGAACTCGGTGCCAGAGCTGACAATCCGTATCTCCGATCCACCGATCCCACACTCGTACTCGAGGTCGGTCGCACTCGTCTGTCGTCGGAGGACGTCGGTTCGATCCTCGAGAACGAGGGGCTGTCGACCGAGTTCACTGTCGGCCAGGGCCTCGCCACCACCGCTCAGATCCTGACCATCACCGCGTCGGCACCCGACCCTGCCGTGGCCGTCGCGACCGCTGCACGACTGGGCGAACTGCTGAGTGTCCAGGTACGGGACGCTCAGTCGGTGAACGGCGCGTCCCCGGAGTTCATGATCACGATCCAGCCGATCAACATCCCCACCGGAGCCGTGGAGCGAGTGTCGAGCCGTCTTCGCAATGCTGCGGTGGCCGGAATCGGCGGCATCGTGCTGCTGGTCGGCGCCATCTCCGTGGCCCGTGCGCTGGACGACCGTCGACGGACCCCGTCGAAGCCCCCGGTGGAGCCGTCGACTCGGACCCGGCCGGACGACGGGACGACGAGCACGCTCGACCTCCGTCGCGCGACACCCGTGTCGGACGATCAGGAGGTCACGCGTCCGGTACCCGTGGTGTCGGCTCTGCCGGCTCCCGAACCGTCCCTGCCGTCCCCACGGCCGCAGACTCCGGCGGCCACGCCCGCGCCCACCAGAATCCCGGCGCGGCCGCACGGTCGGCCCACCACGACGCCGACCGGCACGCCGATCGACCGGGTCGACGGCACCGGACCGAATCCCGTACCGGCACGGGAATCCGCCACCACACGCTCCGCGACCACCGTGGAGCCGAAGACCTCGACGAGACAACGCCCACCGAGCATGCCGTCGGTCATCCCCGCGCGTCGGCCGACACCGGCCACCACACCGGCTCTGACCGTGCAACATCGGACACCGGACGAGACGACCACGACGACCGTCACCAGGTCACGGACCGGCAGCTCCGTACGACCCACACCGCGCATCGGGCGACCGAACGGAGACACGGCCGATCGCTCGGCTCGGACGCGAGACGAAGCCGATCGTCAGTAGACGCCGTCGCGGTGCCACCGCCGCCATGCGGCCTGTGACCGCAGTCGGCGGGCGACCCTGTCGGCGACGTAGGACGGGCGGACAGCCGATCCCGCTCCGCGGCGCACTCTCGCGTCGACGGTGGCCCACGCCGTCGTGCCGATGATGCCCGGGTCGACGCCGGCCGCGAACCTTCGACAGCGGTCCACGAGGTCGAGATCGACCGCGCGCCGGTCGAAAGCCCCGCGGGCACGCTGCAGGGCGTCGCGAGCGAGAGCGTTCCGAGCGGCGGCGTACATCTCCGCGGCGCCGTCCACCTCACCTGCTGGACCGGAGAACAGGGTGTCGAAGGCCGCGCGCCGCTCCGACAGGTCGCGCATCGGATCCACCTCGCGGGCGGACAGACTGGCGGGGTGGTCGCGATGCCAGGCCTGATCCACACCGCGGATGTAGGCGACGTCCGCGAACGCTGCCAGTCTGAACCACATCTCCATGTCGTGGGTGTGGGCGAGCGGCATCTGACCTCCGACCTCGTTCACCAGCGACATTCGCATCATGACTTCCGGCGAGGTCACCACGTTGAGTGCATCGACGCACCGGTCGCGCAGCCATTCCCCGTCGGACCAGATGGTCACGTCCCTGATCCGGGTGGACGGCGCCGGACACACGTCCCCGGACATGTGCAGGGGGTGGCCATACACCATTCCCACACCGGGCCGGTCCCGCAGCACTCGTGCGGACCGCTCGAGCGAGCCGGGTGTCAGCATGTCGTCGGCGTCCAGGCGTACCAGGAACTCCCCGCGTGCGCGGGCCAGACCATCGTTGAAGGTCTCGACCGGGCCGCGGTTGGTGGTGTGTGCCAGGACGGAGACCATCGAGAAGCGTTCCGCCAGAGCGGTGGCCACGGCGAGGCTGTCGTCCGTCGACGCATCGTCGACGATCACGACCTCCACGTCGACCTCCGTCTGGTCGAGGACGGACATCACCGCCGACGGCAGGAAGTGCGCGTAGTCGAAGCAGGGGACGACGACCGACACGGTCGCTCGTCGACCGTCAGCGGTACTCGCGAGCGGGAACGGGACCCGACGCACGGTGTCAGGCGGTCCGGCCGTCGGCGGACGACGCGACCGGTGACGGATGTACGACCCTGTACGCGAGGAACTTCGCAACCTCGCGAGCCGATCGCGCGAGCGCGCGTGGTTCACGCCCCGGCGCACTCGACAGGACGTCCTCGTACATCGACTCGAGTGCCGACGCCAGGACCGTCAACGAGTACCGTCGCCGAGCCAGTTCGAGGCCGTACACACCCAGTTCGGTGCGCAGGGCCCGGTCATCGAGCACGCGCACGATCTCCGGTTCGAAGTCGGCGGCACCGCGCCCTCCCCGGCCGAACCATCCCGCGTAGAGGAACTCGTCGACGGTGTCGGGAGTCAGCAGCTTCCAGTAACCGCCCTCACCCTGCACCACCAGAGGCTTCCCGAACGCGAGACCCTTCAGGGCCGAGCTGCCCATCCCGATCATGACGTCGGCGGCGTCGTACGCCGGCCGCGGATCGAGCAGCTGTCCCGTCACGTGGATCACGGTGCGGCCGTGATCGGCATTGACGATGTCCGCTCGTCGCCTGACCTCGTCGAGACCGGTACCGTCTCCCACGATCACCATCGTCACGCGTCGATCGTGCGCGAGTCGGCCGAGAACGTCGAGGGCGACGAGTGTGCCCTCGAGCTTCTCGAGGTCGGAGGTCAGTCGGCAGACCGTGGTCACCACGATCTCGTCGTCCTCGAATCCGAAGACGGCGCGGGCCGCCGCACGATCACCGGCAGTGTTGAGATCCGTGTCGATGGGCGGCTCGGTGAGTAGCACTCTCTCGTGCACCGCGCGCCTCTGGTCCACCATCTCGCGGGTACTGAGAGTCATGGGCAGATGCCGGGGCAGGAAATCGTCGACGACCATCGACAGCACCGTCATGAGTACGGGCACCCCGAACCTCAGGTGCGGCCCGAACGTCGCCTCCAGGCTCGGACCCCACTCGTACGCATGGATCAGATCGATACGTTCACGTCGGACGATGTCGACGAGCCTCCGGACGGACCCTGGCGACAGGTCCGCGTCGGTTCGTTTGACGATGCGGGGCACCCCGACCTCGTCGACGAGCGGATCGAGGACGCCGTGCGGTGCGTACAGCACCACGTGGTGTCCCATGTCGCGCACCTTGGCGGCCAGCTCTATCGCATTGATCTGGCTGCCTCCCATGGACATCTGGTGCGGAATGACGAGAATTCTCACGGCGTCATCACTTTCTCGACCTCGTTCCGAACTGCGAGCGTCAGTGCTGTGACCAGCGACCGACCGGATTGGTCCCAGGACCCCGGACGGCGCGCGCGCCCCATGGCGCTCGCTCTTCCCGTCACGTCGTGGTGGTCGACGACGTCGCAGAGCGCCGTGGCGAGCGCACCGGGTGTGGGTTGCGCCCACACCACACCGGGATGCACCACATCAGCGCGTGCTCGCGGCGACTCGTTGACGACGGGAACGGCGCCGCACATCGCCATCTCCTCCACCACCAGCGAGATGTTCGTGAACGAGAGCCCTATTCCGCCGACACACGAGTTGTACAGAGCCGCGAGCTCTTCCGGGGTGAGCACACCGTGCTCGACGGCGGGAGCAGACATGGACAACGGACGCGGGCCGATCAGGTGAATGGTCTGATCGGGTCGTCGGGCGTGGAACTCGTCCAGCGCCACGCCGGCCAGAATCGATCCTCGTCGCGCCGTGTCCGGCCTCGAGTAGAAGGCGATCCCGTGACGGGGAGTCGCTCCGCGCACCCGATACGTGTCCGTGTCGCAACCGAACTCGATCACCGAACTGTCGACTCCCACGTTCGTGCGGATCTCGTCGTGCACCATGTGACCCAGCGCCAGAAGGTGGAAGCCGAAGCGGTAGGTGTCCTCCGCCAGTGCGTATTCGCTGCCCGGCGGGTAGAAGTACGGTTCGTAGTCCTGCACGAAGTAGAGTCGCGTTCCGGGGATGTCACCCCGGCCGGCGAGGACGTGCGCCGACTGCCAGGACGTGGCGACGTACGCGTCCGCGACACCGAGGCCGGCGTCGATGTCCTCCACCGCGGCCCGGACATGTGGCCACCTGGCCCTGATCGTCTCTCGATACCGCGCCAGATCCACCCCGTGCGGGTCGTACAGGAGAATTCGGCACTCGTGTCCGGCATCCTCCAGCGCCGCCACCATCCGGAACATCGTCGCGTGTCCCCCGGATGCTGCTCCCGGCGGAGAACACACCCATCCGACCACCAGCGCGTCGGACATCTGCCTCGTGGACGGCGGTGGCAGACGCACCGACGACGAGTCGACGATGTCGCCGACGCGAATCGGGAACTCCAGTCTGTGAGCGCCGGTCCGGTCGTAGAGACGGCGTACCACTCGCTGCGTCAACTCGTGAACCGAGCCCGAGGACACGAGCCTGCCGACGCGGGACGACCTCGTCACGACGACCCCCGGATCGCACTCACCAGTGCGGCGACCACCGTCTGTTGCTGCTGTTCGGTGATGTGCGGGTGCAGCGGCAACGACAGGATCTCACCGGCAGCCGCCTCCGCCACCGGGTGCGCCCCGACCCCACGCCCACGGTGCGCGAGGGCGGGTGTGAGGTGCAGTGGGACGGGATAATGCACTCCCGCACCGATACCCAGTTCGCCGAGACGCGTGACGACACGATCCCGATCCTGGACGCGGACCACGTAGAGGTGCCACACGTCGTCGTTCCCCGACGCCGACTGCGGCGTCACCACCTCGGGCACGTCGGCCAACATCTGCTCGTACCGCGCGGCCGCGGACCTGCGGCGGGTGTTCCAGTCGTCGAGCCGAGTCAGCTTGAGCGACAACACGACCGCCTGCACCGCGTCGAGGCGGGAATTGAAACCGAGAATCTCGTGGTGATACTTCGCCACGCTGCCGTGCGCGCCGAGCATGCGCGCAGTCCGAGCGAACTCGTCGTTCGACGTCACCACGGCACCCGCATCACCCACGGCACCCAGGTTCTTGCCAGGATAGAAACTGGTGGCGGACACGTCGCCCAGCGTTCCGGCCGTCCGTCCACCCCGCCGTGCGCCCTGCGCCTGGGCACAGTCCTCGACGATCGAGATTCCCGCGGCCGCGCACGACGACACCAGGTTCTCCACCGGGGCCACCTGACCGAACAGGTGCACGGGAACGATCGCACGCGTGCGGGGTGTCAGGACCTCCGCACAGGATGCCGGATCGAGAAGCAGATGGTCCGGATCGACGTCCGCGAACACCGTCACGGCACCGATTCGCTCGACCGCCTCGGCGGACGCGACGAAGCTGTTCGCGGGAACCACCACCTCGTCGCCCGGGCCGACCCCCACACTGCGGAGGGCGATCTCGAGCGCGTCGGTCCCGTTCGCCACTCCGATGCAGTGCGTGGAGCCGAGATAGTCGGCGTACGCACTCTCGAACTCCCGGACCGGAGACCCACCGATGAACGCCGTGTCGTCCACGACTCGGCGGAGCGCCGGCCACAACTCGTCGCGGATCTCGCTGATCTGGGCGCCGAGATCCACCAGCGGGATCGGGCCTCCTGCAGGGCGAACTGCGGCGATCGACTGATCGACAGTCGTCATCGAACTACTCCTCGTCTCGGTGCTGCGGTGGTGTTCTCGTCTTTCATCAGGGCGACGACCCATCCGTGCAGGGCTGCGGCGTAGACGCACGCCGCCGCGCCGCCTCCCGTGACCACGGCGAGCCAGGGGTTCGAGATGAGGGACACTGCGGCGAACGCCGCGGCCGCTGCGGGCACGAAGGCCATCAGGGGACGAATCGCCGCACGACCCAGCGCGCCGATGTCCGCCCCTACTCGGTGCACTGCGATCAGATACAGGGGCAGGACGACGACGAGGCCCACCGCGGTGTGCGACCACCCGACACCCTCGATGCCCCCCACACGGGCACCGACGATGCTCGCCGGCACCAGGATTCCGATCCACAGCACCTGGATCGTCAGCACCACGCGCGATGCACCGTGTGCGAGCAGGTAGGTCGCGAAGAGATCGAACATGACTCGCAGCGTCGCGAACACTCCGAGGGCCACCAGGGCTCCTGATGCGTCGGTCCAGCGGTCGCCGTAGAGCACCGAGATGACGGGTGCGGCCATCACGGCGAGCAGCACCCCGGTCGGAAGAGCGCCTGCCCAGGTGAGCGCACCGGCCCGCGCGAGTGCAGCCCGCCGTCCGCCCACACCCCCGGCCTGTTCGGACTCCCGTGCGAACCACGGTAGAGCCACCGCGCGCACGATGGTGCCCATCGCATTGGTCGGCCAGGTGGAGATGTTGAAGGCGAGTGCGTAGAAGCCGAGTGCGACGTCCCCGACGACTCTCGCCACCACGAGGTTGTCGATGCTCACGACCGACCACGACAGCACGTTCGCTGCAGCGATCGGAGCTCCGAACGCCAGGGCCGGCCGCAGTCTCGACCGGTCGAACCCGAAGTGCGGCAGCATGTCCGCACGAAAGAACTGCACGCCCGTCGCACACAGCTGACCCGCGATCCGGGCGATGGCCAGCGACATCGGTCCCACATCGGCCAGTACCAGGACGACGGTCACCGCCGCACTGACGACGAAGTCGGCGGACGCGGCGGCCAGAAGGGACTTCTGATCGAACCGCCGCAACAGGAAGGCGTACGGGACGACGCCCGCCGATGCCAGCGGGATCGACAGCCCGAGCACGGCCACGACCGCCGCCGAGCCCTCGACGGCGAACGTGCGCTCGATCAGAGGTGCGGCGGCGAGAAGCACCAGGGCGAAGACGCACCCGACGACGAGGCTGATGGTCGCCGTCGTCGGTGCGTCGCCGTGCGGGTCCTTCGACCGAACGAGGCCCGAGGACAGACCCAGGTCGGCGATCGAGGTGAGAACCGTCGACACCGTCAAGGCGACCGCGAACACGGCGAAGTCCTCGGGCACGAACATGCGTGCCAGGAAGATGCCCACCCCGAGGCTGCCGAGACGAAGCCCGATCGATCCCACACTGCCCCAGGCGATGGCACCCTTCACCGAATGGTCGTCGGTGATCGTCACGGAACACTCACGGGCGCTGCGCCATCACCGTGACCACACGACGGTGCTCGTCGTCCGTCATCGCGTGGAAGAGCGGCAGAATCAGCGTCGACGCGGTCAGGTGCTCCGTCACGCTCAGATCACCGACGACCGCGTCGCTGCCCTGATATGCGGGCTGCATGTGGGAGGCCATGATGCCCCTGCGCGCCGAGATGTCGTCGGCCGCCAGATCACGGAGATAGTCGTCTCGGCTGCGCGCGGCATCCGGTCCGATCTCGACCCAGAACGACTGGAAGTTCGCCTCCCCGTTCTCGGGATCGGCCACGCATCGCAGACCGCGCACACCGGCGAACGCGTCCCGGTACCGCTGCGCAAGTGCGCGACGCCGCTCGATGACGGCGTCCAGCCTGCTCAACTGGACCAGGCCTACCGCGGCCTGCAGGTCGGTCATGCGGTAGTTGTAGGCCACCTCGGTGTAGGTCTCGGCCGCGGGCAGAGTGTCCTCGTGCCGTGACGCCGCGGATCTGCTGGTGGCGTGCTCACGCAGTGACCGCGCACGGTCGGCCCAGTCCGCACGATCTGTCGTCACCATCCCGCCCTCCCCGGTGGTGAGGATCTTGCGGGGGTGGAACGACCAGGCCGCGATGTCCGCACCGACACCCACGGGGCGACCCCGGTAGGTGGCGCCGGCGCCGCACGCGGCGTCCTCGACGACCACGATGCCCAGCGGGTCGGTGACTTGCCGGATGTGGTCGATCGCCACCGGCACACCGCCTTGATCGACGGCGACGACCGCGCGCGTCCGAGGTGTCAGAACGGCCGCGAGCGTGGTCGCGTCCATGTTGCCCGTCGTCCGGTCGACGTCGGCGAAGACCGGTCGAGCCCCGACGTACCGCACCGCGTTCGCCGTCGCGACGAAGGAGAACGACGGCACGACGACGTCGTCTCCCGGTTCGATCCCCGCCACTACGAGAGCGAGGTGCAGGCCGGTCGTGCAACTGCTCACCGCGACTGCGTGGTGCACGCCCATGCGGCGCGCGAACGCGGCCTCGAACTCCGCCACACGCGGACCCTGTGCGATCCAGCCGGACTCGAGCGCCGCCGTCACTGCGGCGATCTCCTCGGCTCCCAGCCAGGGGCGCATGACGTCGAGCCGAGTCACGTCGTGGACGCCGTCAGACCGGAACCGGACGCCGTCAGGCCCGACACCGCGTGTCGACGCGGTCGCCACCAGTCGACGAGTGCTCGCAGACCGTCCTCCAGTTCGACCGATGCCGAGTACCCGAGATCCACTGTTGCGGAGGATGTGTCGGCCAATCGTCGGGTCACGGCGTTGACCGTCCGGGCCGGCCCGAACTCGATCGGAAGATCCGAGCCCATGACGCGCAGCAACGCCTCCGCCAGCTCCCGCAGGCTCGTCTCACGACCACTGCCGATGTTGTAGACGCCGTCCACGATCGAGGACGATGCGGCAGCAATGTTGGCGCGTGCGATGTCCTCGGTGTACGCGAAGTCCATCGTCTGAGTGCCGTCTCCGAAGATCAGGGGTGAGCGCCCGTCGGTGATCCGCTCCATCCACCGAACGAGCACCTCGGTGTACAGACCGTGGACGTCCATTCTCGGTCCGTAGACGTTGAAGTACCGCAGGGACACGTGATCGGTGCCGTACATGGCGCGGAAACTCCGGAGCATGCCCTCGCCGAAAGACTTCGCCGCGCCGTAGAAGGTGTCGTTGTTGTGGTGATGATGACGCTCCCCGGTCGGGAACGTCTCCGCGAGGCCGTACACCGATGCGGAGGAGGCGGACACGATCTTGTCGACGCCGTTCGCAGCGGCGGCCTCGAACACGGTGAAGGTCCCGTCGACCAATACCTCGAGTGCGAGCCGAGGCTCCTCGGCACACTGTGTGATCCGGATTGCCGCCTGATGGAACACCACATCTGCGCCCGACACCACGTCGTTCACGAGATCGCGATCGCGGATGTCGCCTTCGACGAGTTCGACGCGCGGATCCTCGAGCGATTGCTCCAGGTTCTCGCGACGCCCCCGCGTGAGGTTGTCGAGCGCGATGATTCGAGAGCACCCGGCATCGACGAGCTGATCGACGATGGTCGATCCGATCGTGCCGGCACCGCCCGTGACGACAGCCGTGGCACCGTTCAGTTCGGTCATTCCATGTCCCCGGTCTCGGAATCGACGTGGCGGGGCCGGACGGCCTCACCGTGGTGAGCGGCGCTGTGCGACGCGGCCTCGAGCACCGAGAGCACGCGGAGCCCGGCGGCACCGTCGGTGCGAGCGGGCCGATCCTCCCGGATCGCGGCCGCGAACTCGCCGACCATGAGCCGCAAGGCTTCCGTCTCCGCCAGGGCCGGCACGGTGATGTCGCCCAGCCGGTACGAGACGGCGGCGCGTCGACGGTCGTCCTGGCTGGGCTGTCCCATCGTCACCCCACGGTCGTGGAGCGACACTCGCCGGATCGGGTCGAGGTCGTCCCAGACCAGGGTGCGGTGGCTTCCACCGATCACCATCTGACGAATCTTTGTCGGTGACAACCAGTTCACGGAGATGTGCGCGGACGCACCGTCGCCGATCTCGACGGTGAGGTGCGAGACGCACGACTTCCCGGACCCCAGCGGGTCGGACTCCGTGGCCGACACCCGAGTCGGGGCCAGCCCACCCGGAAGGATGTAGTCGAGCACCGAAAGATCATGCGGTGCCAGGTCCCACAACACGTCGACGTCGGGCTGAATCAGTCCGAGATTGATCCTGGTGGACTCGATGTAGAGGATGCGGCCGAGCATCCCCTTCGCGATCACGTCGTGGATGTACTGCACGGCCGGTGTGTAGCAGTAGGTGTGGTCGATCATCAGGGTCAGGCCGGCGTCGCTCGCCGTCCGCACCATCTTGGACGCGTCCGCCGAGCCAGGGGCCAGCGGCTTCTCCACCAGCACATGCTTTCCCGCGTCCAGAGCCGCCAGGGCGATACTGGCGTGCGTCGCCGCCGGTGTGGCGATGGCCACCGCGTCGACATCGGCGCGCGCCAGGACGGCCTCGACACTGGTCTCCACGTCCACCGTCGACCGCTCGCCGACCACGGCGAGCGCTCGGGACTCGTCACGATCGCATACGGCGACCAGATCCCAGGCCGGGTGTGCCCGAAAGTTCCTGGCCAGGTTCGGTCCCCAGTAGCCGGCGCCGATCACAGCTACTCCGTAACGTCTCGTCATCGTGCCGTGGTGCCCTTCTTCTCAGTCGACGGATCCGAGTCCGCCACCAGGTAGGCGCCGCGAAGACGGAACCATGCTTCCGGACCCTGGACGACGTAGCGACGCGCGAGCCGCCGCGGCTCCATGGCCAGGCGGAACAACCATTCGAGCCCGTGTTCGCTGAAGAAGTGCGGCGCTCGTGAGACCTCACCGGCCATGAAGTCCGCGGCGGCACCGAAGGCGAGCAGCAACCGCGCACCGGTCACGTCACCGAACTCCTCGATCCAGAGTTCCTGGGTCGGCTTACCCAGACTGACGACCACGATGTCGGCGCCGGCCGTCCGGACCTGCTCTGCCATCTCCCGTGCGAGAGTGGGACTTTCGACGGTCGTCCGGTCCGGTTCCCAGTACCCGACCACATCGAGTGCCGGGTAGTCACGACGGAGCCGCTTGCCGAGCAACTCGTGCACCCGAGGAGTTCCCCCGACGAATCCGACGGAATTGCCCATGGTCTCCGCGACACGCAGGATGTCCGGGAGCAGATCCGATCCCGTCAACCTCGGCCACTTGGTCCCGGTCAGGTCGTTCGCCCTGTCGACGATCGGCTGGCCGTCGGCCAGAAGTAGCCACTCGTGGGTCGGGCGCTCGTCCGGCAGGTTGAGGCGCGACCGCTCGATGCCGCCGAAGTGGTGGATGTGGTCGAGATTCACCGACCCGATCGCCAGCGGTTTACCGCCTGCCAGCCGGTCACGAACCATGTCGAGCACGTGCGGCGAACCGCACAGATCGACGCGAGTACCTGCGACGATCATGCGTGCCGTCCGTTGCGGACACGAGTTCACCCGGCCGGGAGGACCGGGCCGGACGAGACGCTGCCCCTGGTGGAGCGGTGCGGGTGCGGGGGTGAGCCGCAGTTCAGTCGGGAGGGACGCATCGTCCGGCGCCCCGAGCGCCGTGGAACCGTTCATGAACTTCCTCGAATGATCAGCCTCGAACTGGACTTGCGGCAGAGCGGCAGGAGCGCGGGGACGAACTGCGTCCGACAGGACTGCAGCGATTCCCTCAGCCGCGAGCAGCACGACAGTTCTCGCGGCGAACTGTGCGGTTCGAACTGTAGGCCGAAACAGTCCACGAATCGCTTTTTGCTCGCTAAATCATTCGTTCGAATGAGAAATACACCGTATCGCGGTATGTACGAATCTATTTCGCAGACACACCACGCACGTGATTGCGCCCGCGCATCCGCGAACTCGAGTCAGGCCCGAAGCCCCCGCCACGCGAGGCTCTCGAGAAGGTCGACCGCCTGGTGCACGTCGATCTCGCCGCCGGCGACCCTGTCGGCCACGGCCTCGCCGGCACCGACCAGGGCGACGGCCATCAGTCCGAAGTTGTGTTCCGGCCGCGGGTCCTTGGTGCTCATCTCGAGCAGCGACGCGGTGAGGCTGATCAACCGATCGCGGCTGCTCTGCACCTGACCGGCGAAGGCCTGCTGGCCGATCGCCTGCCGGTAGAGCACCATCCACGACGAGCGGTGCTCGTCCACGAACGTGAGGAACCCGAGCAATGCCTTGCGCAACTGCTCGCGGGGAGTGAGCGTCGGGTCCGCCGCGGGAGTCATCGCAGCGACGAACTCGAGGCCCTCCCGATGGATGCACGCGGCGAAGAGCTCGTCCTTGCTGCCGTAGTACAGGTACAGCATGGGTTTCGAGATCTCGGCTCGTGCGGCGATGGAGTCCATCGACGTGCTGTGAAAGCCGTTCTCGGAGAACACCTCGATGGCGGCGTCGAGCATCTGCTGCTCACGGACGGCGCGCGGCAACCGCTTGGTTCCGCCTGCCATGCGTCCTCCCCGGAGCTGTCCGCCGTACGACCTCCCGACTCTACGTCACCGTCCGCGGGACAAGTCAGGCGCAGCCGAGGGCTCCCTTGGCCGTAAGGACGGTCCGGGCCGCGTCGTCCACGCGCGCATCGCTCAACTCCCCGGACGCCACGGCCGCCTCGAGACGGTCGAGGACGCTCGGCACCGCGTCGGTGGTGATCCAGAGGGCGACGTCGGCCCCGGCGACGAGAGCGGCCAGGGCCGCGTCCTCGATGCCCAGTCGCGACGTGATCGCCGCCATGCCGGACAGGTCGTCGGTGAAGATCGGGCCGGTGAACGGCGCCGCCCCGTAGCCGGTGCCGTCACGTAGCAGCGCCATCGCGGCGGGACTGATGCTGGCGGGCACGCCCTCCGTCGTCAGGCCCGGAACGTCGAGGTGTCCGACCATGGCACCCACTCCGGTGGACACGAGATCGCGGAACGGAACCAGGTCGCGGGCCTGCAGTTCGGACAGCGGCGGTGTCGTGACGGCGCCGGTGTGCGAGTCGCCGGATCCGGAGCCGTGCCCCGGGAAGTGCTTGATCACGGGCATCACCCCGGCGTCGCGGAGACCGCGCGCAGCAGCTCCGGCGTACGCGACGACGGTGGCGGGATCGTCCGAGTACGACCGGTCACCGATCACCGAGTCGTCGGGCTGGCTGCTGACGTCCACGTCGGGAGCAAAGTCGACGGTGATGCCGAGATCCTTCAGTCCACGTCCGCGCTCGAGCCACATCTCGTACGTCTGATCGGGGGTCATCGTGGCGGCGGTCTCGCGTGCCGAGGGCACCGAACCGAGCAGGTCGGCTGCCCGCGACACCCGGCCGCCCTCCTCGTCGATCGTCACCATGACGGGCACGGTGGCGGCCGACTGCATGCGATCGACGCCGCCGCCGGTGAGCATCGTCTTGTCGGTCCAGCTGCCCACGAACACACCACCCACCTGCTCGGCGCCCACCACCGCCACGGCGTCCTCGGTCCCGGTGACCCCGACCGTCAACAGCTGGGCGAGCCGCTGCCGCAGCGTCATGGCGTCGATGGCGGTGGCGCACGCATCGGGCGTGACCGCAGGCATCTCGGACGTCGACACGACCGCCGAGGGAGCCGAGGGCGATGCCGTGGCCGCACCGGTGGTGGTGGGTGCGGGAGCCGCCGCGTCCCCCGTCCCGCACGCCGTCGTGGCGATCGCGCACGTCGCGACCAGGGTCAGAACTCGGCGCAGGTACATACCCGAAACGTTATCGCGTGAGTCTCCCCGCAACCCGACCGCGACGGTAAGATCGTCAGCCACCGCCACAAGCCTGGAGGCTCTCATGTCGTGTGACGTCATGTTGATCGCGTACGACGGTTCGGACAATGCGCGCAGTGCGGTGGACTACGCCGGCAGATTCCTCCAGGCGAAACGCGCCATCGTGCTCACCGCGTGGGAACCGATGGTGCGACAGGCGGCCCGCATGTCCGGCCTGTCCGGAGTGATGGCGCCGGAGTGGCTGCCGGACGAGCAGACCGAGGACATCGCACTCGCCGACGCGAAGGTCACCAACAGCGAGGGCCTCGAGCTGGCCGTCCGCGCCGGCATCAACGCCGACGGGCGCTGCGAGGAGTCGCACTCCGCCATCTGGACCACCATCGTCGAGACGGCGGACGAGGTGAACGCCGACATCATCGTCACCGGGACGCGCGGCCGGACCGGTCTGCGGTCGCTGCTGCAGTCGTCCTGTGCCGATCTCGTGCTCAAGCACAGCCATCGCCCTGTACTGATCGTGCCGCCCGGCAGATGAGTGACGGGCAGGCCGGAGGCCGGTCGAGGTGAACGGGCAGGCCGGAGGCCGGTCGAGGTGAACGGGCAGGCCGGAGGCCGGTCGAGGTGAACGGGCAGGCCGGAGGCCGGTCGAGGTGAACGGGCAGGCCGGAGGCCGGTCGAAGTGATAGGTTCTGCTCGTGAAATCCGCAGCGATCAGTGCCGTCATCGGCGTCGTGCTGGGAGTGGCCGTGGTGTTCGGCGCCACTGCCGCCGCCTCGTCCAACACCCGCCCCGAGGTCGATCGTTCCGGTAACGCCGAGTCCTCCCTCCTCAACCAGGTCGAGTACGGCAGCCGCTGACGTCCGATGCTCCCGTCACCGCGCCCGTAGGGGCCCGGTGGCGTTTCTTCTCCGCGGTCGGTGCGCTGATCCTGGCGTTCCTGCAGGCTCCCGGCCTGACCGTCGCCGACACCAAGTACGACCTGACGCAGAACCCGCTGGGGTTCCTCTCGCGTGCGTCCCACCTGTGGACGTCCGACGCCACCTTCGGCCAGGTACAGAACCAGGCGTACGGCTACTTCTTCCCGCACGGGTCGTTCTTCGCCCTCGGTGACGTGCTGGGGCTGCCCGGGTGGGTGACGCAGCGCCTGTGGTGGGCGGTGCTGATCTTTCTCGGGTTCTGGGGTGTCCTGCGCTTGTGCGAGGCCCTCGGGGTCGGGAGCCGCGGGTCGCGGGTGGTGGGTGCGCTCGCGTTCGTCCTCGCTCCGCGGGTGATCACCACCCTGGGGTCGATCAGTTCCGAGTCGCTGCCGATGATGCTGGCGCCGTGGGTGCTCATTCCCCTGGTCCGCGTCTTCTCCGGCCGCGCCGTGAGCATTCCGCGCGCCGCCGCGTGTTCGGCGCTGGCCGTCGCGGCGATGGGTGCCGTGAACGCCGTGGCGACGGCGGCAGCCACCCTCGTGGCGGTCGTGTGGTGGCTCGCGCACAGGCCGGACGCCCGGTGGCGCCGGTTCTCGCTGTGGTGGATCGGGTGTCTCGTCGCCGCGACGACGTGGTGGCTGGTTCCCCTCTTCATCCTGCGCGGCGTCAGTCCACCGTTCCTCGACTACATCGAGTCGGCCGGCACGACGACGCAGTGGGCCTCGCTGGTGGAGGTCCTGCGCGGCACGAGCAGCTGGACACCGTTCGTCTCGCCGGAACGCATCGCCGGCGCTGTGGTGGTGACACAACCCGCCGCGGTGATCGCCTCTGCCGTCGTGGCCGCGGCGGGAATGGCCGGGCTCTGCATGCGGTCGATGCCGGCACGCGGTCGGCTGACCCTGGTGCTGCTGATCGGGCTCGTGGGCATGACCGCCGGGTACGTCGGCGGACTGGCCTCCCCCGTCTCCGAGCAGGTGCGACTGTTCCTCGACACCTCCGGTGCGCCGCTGCGCAACATCCACAAGCTGGAACCGGTGATCCGACTGCCGTTGGCGCTGGGCCTCGCACAGTTGCTGGCGCAGGTGCCGCTGCCGGGTTCGGTGCCGTCGCCTCGCTGGCGTCGCGCGGCGTCGCACCCGGAACGGGAGCCCCTCGTCGCTTTCGCCGCACTCGTCCTGGTGGCACTCACCGTCTCGACCTCGCTGGCCTGGACCGGGCGGCTCGCGCCGCGGGGCGCGTACGAGGCCGTTCCGGCCGAATGGTCCGACGCGGCGGGCTGGTTGGCCGACCACGCGGGCACCGGAGCCGAGGAGTCCCGCGCGCTCGTCGTTCCCGGTGCGCCCCTGGCCGCTCAGCTGTGGGGGCTGACGCGGGACGAACCGTTGCAGGCGTTGGCGGCCTCGCCGTGGGCCGTCCGTGACGCGGTCCCGTTGGTGCCGCCCGGCGCGATCCGCGCCCTCGATTCGGTGCAGCGGCTTCTCGCGGACGGCAGACCGTCCGACGGGCTCGCCGACACGCTGGCATCGATGAACGTCCGCTACCTCGTGATGCGCAACGATCTCGACCCCGAGACGTCGCGTTCGACCCGGACCTCGCTGGCGCACCAGAGCATCGAGAACTCGCCCGGGCTCGAGCGGGTCGCGACCTTCGGCGACGACATCGGGCCCGGACGGGTGGACGGCATCGTCGCCGACTCCGACCTGCGCCCCACCTATCCCGCGATCGAGATTTTCGAGGCGACTCCCGGCACCCCCGCCGTCGCCGGCCCGTACACGGTGGTGGCCGACGACGTGCCCCGAGTGCAGGGCGGGCCCGAGGTCCTCGCTCGCCTGAACGAGCACCGCGAGCGCGGCGGCCTGGACCCGACTCCGGCGGGACCGGTACTTCTCGACGGCGACGCCCGGGCCGCCGGGCTCACGGTCGACGACGTCCTGGTGACGGACACCCCGATGAACCGCGAGGTGGACTTCGGCTCCGTCGACGATCACAGCAGCGCCCTGCGCACATCCGACGATCCCCGCCGCACACTCAATCTCGTGCCCGACTATCCGGTCGACGGTGCGCCGCTGGTCGAGGGCGCGTGGTCCGGTGCCCGGGTGTCCGTCTCCTCCTCGGCATCGGACGCCACCCAGTTCGGCGGCGCCTCGCCCGGCAACGGTCCGGCGGCGGCCGTCGACGGCGACGCCGCGACGAGTTGGGTGAGCAACGGCCTCGAGAGCTCTGTCGGTCAGTGGATCCAGCTCGACCTCGATCGCCCGGTGCAGTCCGGCCTGCTCGACTTCCGCACCAGCCCCGGCGCTCTGGGGTCACCGGTGAAATGGGTCGAGATCGAGACCGACAACGGGACCGCAGCCGCACGCATCACCGAACCGGGCGATCCGGTGACCGTCTCACTGCCTGCCGGCACGACGACGCGGATCCGGGTGACAGCCACCGAGACCGAGAACGGTTCGGTCGGAGCACAGTTCGGCGTCAGCGACCTTCGCCTCACCGATTACACGGATCCCGATGCACCGACACCGGTGGTCGTCCGGCACCTCACGGAGATGCCTGCTCCGGCCGACGGCGTCACGGTGACGGGATGGAATCTGGCACAGGAGCTTCCGGGCCGGACAGGCTGCGTCGACACGCCCGATCGAGTGCGCTGCGCGGGTGGCGTGGCCGTCGAACCCGAGGAACTCGACAGTTTCCAGCGCACGCTCTCGGTTCCCAGTGGCACGGCGGTGACCCCCGAACTCTGGCTGCGCTCGCGTCAGTCGTCCGCGCTGGAGGATCTCCTGCAGGACGCCACACGTCCGCAGGCTCGGGGTGCGGCCGAGGTCACCGACGTCCGGGGGTCGACCTTCGCCCTCACGGACGGCGACGACCGCACGTCCTGGACCGCGAGTCAGGACTCGATCGAGGGCCGGGCCGGAACGTATCCCACCGTCACTCTCGAACTGCTGCAACCTGTTTCGGTCGACGGGCTCGATATCGCCCAGAGCCTCGGCGCACTGCCGTCTCATCCGACCAGGATCGCGGTGAACCTCGGGACCGGCCCCCAGGTCCGCGACGTCGACGCGGACGGCGACACCAGAGTGTCCCTCGAACCGGCGGTGACCGACCAGATCATCGTCTCGCTGCTGGACTGGGACGACGTACTCGACCGCACGGCACTGGGATTCGACCAGGTACGGCCTCCCGGTCTGGCCGAGATCACGGTGCTCTCCGAATCCGGTACCGCGTCCGCGGGGGCGGCGTTCGATCCCGACCGCCCGATCGTGACGTCGTGCGCGACCGGCCCCACCCTGACCATCGCGGATCAGCTCGTCCGCACCGCCGTCTCGACGACGGCCGGGGCGTTGGCCACCGGCGCACCGATCCGTGCGTCTCTCTGCGAGGGCGATGTCCCCGTCGCGGCGAACGTCTCCAATCCTGTTCCGCTGCCCTCGGGTTCGCAGTCCGTGTCGGTGGACCCGGGCGACGCCTTCGTCGTCGACAGCGTCGTGCTGCGCACGGCACCACTCGCTGCGTTCCCGGGCGCCGGCCCCACGCCCGTGGCGGTCACCGCGGACGAGTGGACCGCCGACTCCCGCCGCGTCGTCGTGACCGGGTCCTCGACTCAGCGCATTCTCGTGGTGCCCGAGAGCACCAACCCGGGATGGGTGGCAACGCGCCCGGACGGCGAGGTGCTCACCCCGGTGATCGTGAACGGGTGGCAGCAGGGGTGGATTCTCCCCGCCGGCCTCTCGGGCGAGGTGACCCTGACGTTCCCCGCCGACACCTGGTACCGCACGGCGATCGTCGCGGGCCTGGCGCTTCTCGCGGCTCTGGCCGTGATGACGATGCGGCGCCGCCCGTCGGACCCCGCGACGGCACCGACACCCACCTGGCAACCCGCCCTCGTCGGCCACGCGGGGCTGTTCGCCGCCGTGTGGGTCATCGGTGGGCTCGCCGCACTCGGCTGGCTGGCGGCTCTCACCGTCGCGGTCGCCGCCGTCGACCATCGCTGGGGTGCCCGTGTCCGCGGTCGTGTGCTCGTCGCGATCGCGGGGCTCGGACTCAGTGTCGCCGGGGCGATGCTGTCGACCGGCCCCTGGCGTGATCCCGACGGGTACGTCGGCCACTCGGCCGTCATTCAGCTCGCAGCGCTGGCATCCGTCGGCGCCGTGGCGCTCGCGGCGCTTCCCTCGTTCGCCCGGATCCGGTCGGCCCTGCGCGCTTCCCGCCGACGCAGTGCGACACGGACCGGCTCCTCCACCAGCGCGTAGCTCGCCGCGGCGACCGGCAGCGTCAACACGACCGTGGCACCGGCGACGAGGAGGAACTGCCCGCCGAACGGGGACACCCCCAGCACGGGGAACACCACGGCCAGCACCGCGAGGTGCCAGATGAAGATGCCGTAGGACCACCGGCCGATCATCAGCGCGAACGGACCCGACAGCCACCGGGTACGGACACCCGTTCCGACGGCCAGGGGCGCGATGAGACAGAACGCGACGACGGCGCCCAAAGCCACCTTGACCGCGAACTGCCATGCCGCCGGCGTCGTGAGGTCCTGCGCGCCCGCGATCGGTGTCGACGACGCCGCGAAGGCCGCCGCCGCGATGCCGGTGAGCAACCATCGTCGGCTCGCGATCCGGACGACCAGCGGGACAGCGGGCAGGTCGGAGACAGGTCGGGACTCGCGTAGTGCCAGCTCGGCAGCAGCCTCGGCCACCACCATCCCGGCCGCGAACCACGCCAGGTAGCCGGGCAGCCAGTTCTCGATGTTCACGCCGTCCGCAGTGGAGATCGGGAGAAAGGTCCACCCGAGCGACAGGGCGGACACCCCGACCAGCACCGGCGTGCGCAGACGGGCTCGGGGTCCGCGGAGCGCGGCCATGGCAACCCCGATGAACGGGAGCAGCAGATAGAACGCCACCTCGACGGACAGCGACCACATCTGGGTCATGCCCTGCGTCAACGTCAACGGGACGAACACCTGCACGAGGGTCAGGTTGGCGATCCACACCCGGACGCCACCACCCGCACCCGGCAGCAGGGCCAGCACGACGACGACCACGAGCCAGTACGCGGGCAGGATGCGTGCCGCGCGGTGCACCAGATAGGTACGGACGGACGGCCTCGGCCGCGAGCCGCGCGCGGCGGCCGCGTGGGGTCGCCACAGCAGGAACCCCGAGAGCGCGAAGAACACGGCCACCGCGAGATCGAGACGGCCGAGCAGCGGGCCCACGAGGGGTGTGCCCGTCGATCCCGTCTGGAACGCGACGTGGGTCAGCAGCACGCCGACGGCCGCGAGACCGCGCATCCCCTCGAGCGCGGGCACGAATCCGCCGATGCGCGGATCGACGCGGGCCTTCTCTGCAGTGGTCATCGTCAGGAGAGTCTGCCGCATCGCACCCGAACTCGGAGCGGCCCAATACGTTAGTGTTCGACCCATCACGGCCGGTATGCACTGACAAGTGCACATGCACAAAGGGGACCTCCAGTATGGCGAACAGATCCACACCGACGCGTGTGATCCCGCCGATCCTCATCGGGCTCGGAGCTTTCTTCCTGGTCATCGCGATCCTGATCCCGCTGTACATGGTCGGGCGCCTCGAGAAGACGCCGCTGGACCTCGAGATCACCAGCGTGTCCACCGGCACCGGGTCGGTGCTCGATTCGCGTTCGCTCACAGCGGGTTCCGCCATCGTGGATCAGAACGTCCCCCTGATCTCCCAGCGCTTCGTCACCACGGAGGAGCCGTCGAACTCCGACGTCATCACCGTGCAGGCCGGCTCGTCGCTGCGACGCACCGATCGACAGGGTGACACCGGTCTGCTCACCGCGACCGTCGACCGCGTGAGCCTGGACCGCGTGTCCTCCATGCCGGTCGACCCGGTCGGATCCATCCAGAGCCAGGCCGACAAGCCGGCCGAGGAAGTGCCGCACACCGGACTGCAGTACAAGTTCCCGTTCGACTCGCAGAAGCAGACCTACCCCTTCTTCGACACCGTGGCCCGCGAGAGCTACGACATGACCTTCGTCGAGGAGACGCAGATCGAGGGTGTCACGGTCTACCACTACACGCAGACCATCCCCGCGGTGGACCTGTCCGCCGTCGTCCCCTCGCCGGCCAACAAGCTCGCTCTCCCCGCGAGCACGTGGGGCGTCGACGGCGGCGCCACGCCGATCACGATGACGCGGTACTACGAGAACACCCGGGACATCTACGTCGAGCCCGTCACCGGCGTCATCGTCAAGGGCCAGGAGGACGTGCACCAGTACTACGCACGCCGCGCCGGAACTCCCGAGGTGGACGTCGTCAAGGCCGTCATCGGCTTCGACGACAACACCGTCACCTACCAGCTCGGTCGCGCACAGGACGGCAAGGACCAGATCGCCCTGATCGGCCGCACCGTGCCGATCGTCGCCGGCGTTCTGGGCGTCATCCTCCTGGCAGTCGGCATCGTGCTGCTCCTGCGCGGCGGCCGCACCACCCGCGGAACACGTCCGGTGGCCGACGGACCCACGACCGGACCTCGTACCTCCGGCGCCGGTTCACCCGCACCGGACCACGACTGGACGACGGACCGTACCGAGGAGATCCCCCGCACCAACCTCCGCAAGGACTGACGCCTCCGGCCTTCCCGTCAGGGAAGTAGCAGCGTCACTCCTGCAGACTCACCGAGGGCGTCCAGCGCGAGCTGGGCGTCCTCGAGTCGTCTGCGGCCTCCGATCATCGATTCCACGGCGGCGTGCGGGAGAGTGCGCAACAGTTCGGGGTACTCGTGGGCGGCCAGCCCGTGGCTGCCGAGCACGTCGATCTCCCGTGCGATCACCACGTCCATCGACACGTGCCCGCCGCCCGGAAGCAACCCGATCTGCACGTGCCGACCGCGCCGTCGCAGACCCCTGATCGCCTCGTCCGCCAACCCGGCATGCCCGGAGCACTCCAGCGCGACGTGCATGTCGTCGACCGGCGTCTGCACCGCCCGAGCTGCTCCCAGTCGGCGTGCCAGGTCCAGCGCCGAGGTGGAGCGATCCACTGCCGTCACTTCCGCGCCGGCCCCGGACGCGATGATCACCGCGGACAGGCCGAGCCCACCGCACCCGTAGACGGCGACGCGCTCGCCTGCCACCACGCGGGCGCGGCGATGAACCGCCCGCCATGCGGTCGCGTATCGGCATCCCAGAGTGGCGGCCGCGTCGAACGACACCTCGTCCGGCAACGCGATCAGGTTGGTCGAGGCGTACCGGACGGCGACGAACTCGGCGTACGACCCGTCGTGGGTGAACCCGGGCTGTTCCTGACGGGGACACACCTGGTGGTCGCCGGCAGCGCACGTCGGGCACGACCCACACGCACACACGAAGGGGGTGGTGACGCGACGACCGATCCAGTCGCGGTCGACGTCCGCACCCACGGCGACGACCGTTCCCGCGAACTCGTGGCCCGGAACGAACGGCAGTCGCACGTCGCCGTCGTGTCCCTGCCAGGCATGCCAGTCACTCCGGCACACCCCGGTGGCGGCCACCCGGATCACCGCACCGTCGGGAGCCGCGTCGGGACGGTCGATCTCCCGCACGGTTCCCGGTCGGCCGAACTCCTCGATCACCAGTGCACGCATGCACCGACACTACTGTCGAACGACCGGCCTCCGGCCTGCCCGCTACCCAGCTAGGCAGGCTCCGCCACCGTGTTGGTCACCGACCCGA
The DNA here is from genome assembly GCF_036163995.1 of Rhodococcus sp. NBC_00294. Classification (NCBI taxonomy): domain Bacteria; kingdom Bacillati; phylum Actinomycetota; class Actinomycetes; order Mycobacteriales; family Nocardiaceae; genus Rhodococcus; species Rhodococcus sp. NBC_00294. The sequence continues at coordinate 1,250,520 of NZ_CP108043.1, read as the reverse complement.
TGCGCTCGACCTCGAGGCGCACCACGTCGCCCGGCCGCACCCAGCAGTCGAGTTCCATCCCGCACCCCGACGGCAAGGTCCCCGAGGTCAGCAGCTCGCCGGGGCCGATGCTCTCGGACCTGCTGGCGTAGGCGAGTCCGTCCACCAGCGACCACCGGCCGCCTCGTGTCGACGTCTCCGACCACACCTCGCCGTTGACGGTGACGGTGCCGCGCAGATCGGTCAGGTGCGGCAGGACCTCGTCCGCGGTGACCACCTCGGCACTCATGGAACTACCGAACGTCTTGGTCTTCACGACGGGTCCGAAGGGACCGTTGCGCTGCTCGTCCCACTGCACGTCGCGCGCGCTGAAGTCGTTGAACACCACGAAGCCGCCGATCGCCGCTTCCGCCTCGGCCGTCGACGCGCTGACGACGGGCCGGACCACCAGGGCGCCGAACTCGAGTTCGAAGTCCAACAACTCGGTGTACGCGGGCCACGACATGGGTTCGCCGTCGCCGACGACGGAGAGGTGATTGCCCGTGTAGTAGATCGGGTGCTCGACTGCCGCGGCGCCCGGCCGCAGAGGCGGGAACGGCTTCCGCGCGATCGCCTGGAACGCCTTCGCCAGTGGCACGACGGCGGGCAGGTTGCGCCGCACCATCTGCTCGGCCGCCTGGTGCCAGTGCTGGTCCCACCCGGCGAAGCAGCGAAGCGATCGCGGCTCGAACGGCAGGGAGGCGAAGGACGTCGACGCAGTGGCGGTCCCGGCGGTGACGGCCCGGTCCACGAGATCGCGCGCCACGTCGCGAGCACGCTCACCGGCACCGAGGAACTCGACGATTCCGCTCGGAAGTTCCTCTCCACCAGCAGCTCTCAGATCGACCCACTTTCCCGTGGTCTCGTGCAGCACGTCGATCCCCGTCATGCCCCTACGCAGCCTCACGGACCCACCCCCCGGATTCGGTCATCCACCGATCCAAGCACACGGACACGCCCGAGCGCGCTGGTCGAGACCACAACAGATGCGACCGCAGCGCATGCCGCGGCCACGACGACGAGCTCCGTCGCGCTGTCGACGATCGTCAGCACGAGGACGGCCTCGACCAGCAGCACGGTCCACGCCGCCAGCGCCGAGCGCGTGTCGCCACGGGCCACGGCCGCCAGGAGACCGCACTGCACCACGGCCAACAGCGCGCCCTGCGCGGCGAACAGCCACAGCAGGTACTGCACCGGCGCGTAGTCCGCGCCCATCACCAGCGGAACGATCGGCCCGACGATCGCGGCACCCACCACCACGACGGATCCGACGCCGAGCAGCACCAGCAGGGCGGTGCGGACCGCCGACGCCGACCGACGCGGATCCGCCATCCTCGGGTACAGCACCACGCCGACCGACTGCGGGAGCCAGAAGGCGGCCTTCGCGGCGACGGCGCCGAGCGCGTAGACACCCGCGGCCTCCGGATCGAGGACGCGTCGGGCGAGCAGGAGGTCGACCGAGGACAACGCGACGATCACGAGTTGGACCTGCGATGCGGCGAGCACGTCACGCCAGGTCCCGGCCGCGGCGGGCCGGTCGTGCTCGTCCGTCTGCTCGGCGCGGTCGACGACGATGCGCGCGGCCAGCGCCATGACCGCGGTCCCCACCGCACCCGCGACCAGGGCTGGTCCCACACCTCCGCCCAGCACCAGGGCGGTCACGGCGGGCACCACCTTCGCCAGGCCGCTCGCCGCGAGCACACCGCCGAGGGCACCGAAGCGCGAGTCTCCCTGCAGCAGACCCTGTTCCGTGGCCAGCAGCACGAGGAACGGCGCCGTCACGACGGCCGCCCCCGTGGTCACGACATCGGTGTGGAGCAGAGCCGCCACGACGGGAGTCGCGACGACGGCGAGACCGGCGACGACCACGGCGTACAGGTGTCCGAGCCTGCGGGAGGCAGCCACCGAACGACCGCGCACCCGGTCACGCGCCACGACGGTCTGCAACGCCAGCGCCGGCACCGCGAGTACCAGCTGGGCGGCGAGCAGCGACGCGAAGACCCCGTAGCCCTGCGGCCCGAGCACACGCCCGGCCGGGAGGTGCAGCAGATACGAGGCGATGTTCGCCGCCATCGACCCCGCCGTCACGATGCTCACCCCGGCCACCACGGTGGAGGTGCGCGCAGGGATCATGCCCTCATGATCGCAGGGTCGAGCAGGACAGCCGGGGCGTGGTCCCTCGCCTGGTCCGTCGTGCTCACCGGTGTCGTCCTCGGCCCGCTCCTGCGTGTGCTGCTTCCGGGTGGCGGCCACCTACTGCTGCGTGACGCGGTGTCGACGCCCCGGTCGTATCTCACCGACTCGGCCCTGGGCCTGTCCGACTCGGCGGCGCGTGCGGTTCCCCAGGACGCCGTCGTCGCGGTCGCCACCACGGTCGTCGACGGCGGTGTACTGGTCGTCGGACTGCTCGCTCTCGCTCTGATCGCCGCCGGGTGGGGCGCCGCGCAGATGACGGCGCGGGTGCTCGGCGGCGCCTCGACCGGCCCGCGTCTGGTGGCAGCCACGGTGGCCGTGTGGAACCCCTATGTGGCCGAACGTCTGCTGCAGGGACACTGGAGCCTGCTCGTCGGCTACGCGGCTCTCCCCTGGACGGTCGTCGCGACCATGACGCTCCGCGACCGCGGTGACCTGCGGTCCGCTGCGCCCCTCGCGCTGTGTCTCGGCATCGCCGGGCTGACCCCGACAGGCGTGCTGGTCTGCGCTGTTCTCGCCGTGGTGGTCCTGGCCGCACCGGGAGGGGCACGCCGCGTACGGCGGCTCGTCGTCGTGGCTGTCACCACGGTGATCGTGTCGCTGCCCTGGCTGGTGGCCACCGCCGTGTCCGGGGCCGGCACCGGCGCCGATCCGGCGGGTGTCGCGGCCTTCGCGGCGCGGGCCGAGCCCGGACTCGGGACGATCGGAGCGCTCGCCGGTCTGGGCGGCATCTGGAACGCCGACGCGGTTCCCGGCAGCCGAACCAGCCTGTTCGCCGTCATCGGCACCGCCGTGCTGCTCGGCCTGGCCGCCGCCGGACTCCCTCGTCTGCGCCGGACCGCATCGCCCGTGGTCGCGGCGCTCCTGCTCACCGGCGCCGTGTCCGTGGTGCTCGTCGCCCTCGCCGCCACCCCGATCGGGCTCGACGTCGGCCGATGGGCCGCCGAGTCGGTACCCGGCGCCGGGCTGTTCCGGGACGGTCAGAAATGGGTCGCCCTGTGGATGCCGCCACTCGCCCTGAGTGCAGGCGCCGCGGTCGATCGACCCGGTCGCGGCGGGACACGTCCCCGGCTCGCAGCCGTGTCCGCCGTCGCCGCGCTGCTCGTCGTCCTGCCCGATCTGGCATGGGGGGTGCAGGGCGCGCTGCGTCCGGTCGACTACCCCGCCGGGTGGTCCTCGGTGATCGACGGTGTCGGACCGTCCGACGCTCTCGTGGCCGTCCTGCCGACAGGTACCTTCCGCCGGTTCGACTGGTCGGGCGAGGCACCGGTCCTCGATCCCGCTCCGAGGCTGCTGGACGCCGACGTGCTCGGCACCGGAGATCTCCCGGTGGGCGGGACGGTCGTCCGGGGAGAGAACACCGTCGCGGGGCGAGTCGAAGGCCTGCTCCTGGCCGGTGCCCCGGCGAGCGACCTCGCCGCACTCGGAGTCGGGTGGATCCTGGTCGAGAGGTCGGCGGGCGAGAGCGGGAACTCCGCACGCACCCTCGCGGGCCTGGAACCCGTGTACGCGGACGCCGATCTCACGCTGTACTCACTCGCTGATCCGGTTCCTCGTGCACGCTCGGATCGTCTGCCGGCGATCGTCGCTCATCTGCTGTGGGCGGCCGCCGTCCTGATCGCGGCGTTCGTCACCGTCACGAGAGCGCGTCGCACCCGGACTCGCTGACTCCGGACCCTCCGGCCTTCCCGCGACCACCTACCGACCGGCCTCCGGCCTACCCGCGACCAGCCCGGACACCGCTCGGCCGTGTACTCGCTCGCGCAGCACCGACTCCACCGCTCGCGCGCACCACGTCCACGAGAACTCCCGGGTCCGCAGCCGCGCCTTCTCCCCGAGCTGCCGACGGAGATCACCGTCGTCCAGCAGGGTCCGCACTGCGTCGGTCAGTTCGTCGACGTCGGAATCGCGGCTGAGCCACTCGTCGCCCACCAGGACGCCGGTGACGCCGTCCACCACGGAATCGGTCAGCCCCCGAGAATGCCGGTAGCCGACGGTGGGGACACCGTGCTGAGCTGCCTCGACGACGGCGAGTCCCCACCCCTCCTTCCGAGACGGGAGCACGTGGATCCACGACTGGGACAGGATCTGGTGCTTACGGGTCTCGGACACGTGACCGTGGAAGGTCACGGCGTCGGCCACGCCACGCGCGCGGGCGTGGTCGCGCAGGTTGTCGTCCCACCATCCACCGCCGATGACGTCGAGGCGCAGGGCTGGCGTCGCATCGCGCAGCGCAGCGACGACGTCGATCGCGTCCTCGATCTGCTTGTGCGGGACGAGCCGGGACAGGACGGCCAGTGTCGGGGCGTCCGCACGCGTGTCCGGATCGCCCACCGTGACGGAACCGGGAATGTCGTCGACACCGTTGCGGACGACGGCCACCCTCTCGCGGTCCACACCGAGGGCGATCAGCTCGTCCGCCGAGGGAAGCGACACCGTCAGGTACTGCGAGCGTCGATGGACCCGCGGCGACAGCCGGGACTCGATCCACCATCCCAGCCGCGCCATGACCGCACCGGCCACCGGCCATTGCTCGCGGTGACAATGGTGGACCAGCACGGTGACGGGAGCCGCCGTCACGAGTCGCGCGAAGAACGGGATGCCGTTCTGCGTGTCGATCACCGCGTCGGGCTTCAGTCCCGCCAGGGGACCGAAGCCGAGCCGCCCGGCGAGGAGCGCTCCGAGCGCTCGCGGGTAGACCGTCAGGCGTCCGCCGCCGCGGCTGACGCGCATACCGTCGATCGTGTCCGACGCTGGTGCGCCGGGGTAACCGGCCGTGCGCAGCGTGACCTTGATGCCTCGCGACGCCAGCCCTGCCCCCACGTGCTCGAGGTAGCGCTCGCTACCACCGCCCTGTGGATGGCCACTGTCACGCCAACAGAGCAGCAGCACCTCACGTAACTCCGTCATCTGCTGTCACCCCCGTGGCAGTCTTTCATTCGTTCGAACGACACAGAATGGCTGTTTCGGCCCCGAAAAACCGGTAAGTTTCTTTTTCGGGTCGGGAAAACCCACTGCAGTGAGGCTCATGTCATGACGTCCGGGTTGATCGATGGCAACACTCTCGACGGCGTATCTTCCACCACTCTGTACACGCTCCACAATCGGGCCGCCTTCGCCGACGGCCCCGACAGGGTCATCGACGACCCCATGGCGCTGCGCGTCCGCGACGCCATCGAGTACGACTGGTCCAAGTTCGGAACCCCCGTGGCCGCCGCGGCGTTGCGTGCCCGCACCTTCGACTCCGCGGTGAGTGCGTACCTCGCCTCGCGGCCCCACGCCTCCGTCGTCGCGCTGGGCGAGGGACTGCAGACGGCGTACTGGCGACTCGGGCGGCCGGACACCACGTGGTACTCCGTGGACCTCGAACCGGTCATGGAGCTTCGTGCCCGCGTCCTGCCGCGCGAGGACCGGATCGTTCCCGTCGCGGCCTCCGCGTTCGATCTGACCTGGGCCGACGGCATCGACCCCGAGCCGGGCGTCTTCGTCGCCGCAGAGGGACTGTTGATGTACTTCGACGAACCCACCGCGATGGATCTGATCACCCGGTGCGCCGAGCTCTTCCCCGGTGGCGGCATGATCTTCGACTCCATTCCCGAGTGGTTGTCTCGCAAGACCGTCGCAGGGGTCAAGCTGACCGAGCATTACACGATGCCGGCCATGCCCTTCAGTATGACGTCGAGCCGTGGGCGTTCGCTCGCCGACGAGATCCCGGGCGTCGCCTCGGCGACCGACGTCCTGTTCCCTGCACACAAGGGCGCGTGGAAGTTCAACTCCATGCCGCTGGTGGCCGACAGCCCGCTCTTCCGCAACCGACGCACCTCCGTCACGGTGCTGCGCTTCGCCGCCTGACCCGCGGGCCGTGAGCCCGGCGAGCCAGGTCGACCGGGCGCTACAGTCTCCACTCGTGCCCTCGTCTCCCGTCACCGCCGGACTCGCTCGACGGGCCACCCTTCGACGGTCACTCTCGCTCGTGTCGGACTTCCGGTTCGAGCAGTCCGATCCCGCGCGCTTCTACGGGGCGCTGGCTCGCGACACAGCGATGCTGATCGACGACCTGTGGACCGGGGCCACGGGAACGACTCTCGACGGACTGACGGTGCTCGACGTCGGCGGCGGACCCGGCTACTTCGCCGACGCCTTCGCGGAAGCGGGTGCCCACTACGTCTCCGTGGAACCGGACGCCTCGGAGATGCACGCCGCGGGGCTCGACGCCCGCGGGTCCGTCCGAGGATCCGGTACCGCGCTGCCCGTCCGCTCGGACAGCGTCGACATCTGCCTCTCCTCCAACGTCGCGGAGCATGTCCGCCACCCGTGGATCATGGCCGAGGAGATGCTGCGCGTGACGCGGCCCGGCGGACTGGTGGTGTTGTCCTACACGATGTGGTGGGGCCCGTTCGGCGGGCACGAGACCGGACCGTGGCACGTGTTCGGCGGCGAGCGCGCCGCTCGCCGCTACGCGCGCGTGCACGGCGCCGAACCGAAGAACCGTTTCGGAGAGTCGCTGTTCCCGATCCGCGCCTCGCACGGATTGCGTTGGGCTGCAGAGACTTCGGGCGGCGAACTCCTCGCGGCCTTCCCGCGGTACCACCCCCGCTGGGCGTGGTGGTGTGTCCGCGTCCCCGGATTTCGCGAGCTGGCGGTGAGCAACCTCGTGGTCGTGCTCCGCGCGCACTCCGCCGCCGACCGCGGACTCGGGACCACGCTCGCCCGTTAGGGTGGCGTGAATGACGACGACCGAGAGAACATCGCTCGCACTCGACATCGGTGGCACCAAGTTCACTGCCGCGGTGGTGGGTGCCGACGGACGACCGCAGGACCCCGTCGTCGTTCCGACCCCCACCGAGAACGTCTGGGCGGCGTGCGAGGAGCTTCTCCTCTCGGTGGTGTCCGCGGCAGGGGTCGAGTTCCAGGACATCGGGGCCGTCGGTATCGCGTCGGCCGGGCCCGTGGACACCGTTGCCGGCACCGTGGCGCCGATCAACATCGCGGAGTGGTACGAGGGCTTCGGGCTCGTGGAGGCCGTCCGCGGCGTGGTTCCGAACGCCACCGTGACCCTGGCACTCGACGGTGCGTGCGCGGCCCTGGCCGAGCATCGTTTCGGGGCCGCCCGCCACGTGCAGAACGTGCTGGGCATGGTGGTGTCGACCGGCATCGGCGGCGGCCTGGTCCTGGGCGGCGAGATCGTTCGCGGCCACAGCGGCAACGCCGGGCACGTGGGACACATCGTTGTCCCCGGATCCATCGAACCCTGCACCTGCGGCGGGGTCGGCTGTGTCGAGACGGTCGCCAGCGGCCCGAACGCGGTCCGTTGGGCCCGCGAGAACGGCTGGGATGGTGCCACCGGCATCGACCTCGCCGAGTCGGCCCGCGCCGCCGACCCGGTGGCGGTCGCTGCGCTCCAGCGGGCCGGCGTGGCGCTGGGACAGGCGATCGCGTCCGCCGCGGCGCTGCTCGACATCGAGACGGCCGTCCTCGGCGGTGGCTTCAGCGCGGCCGGCCCGGCGCTGTGGAACCCCATCCGCGAGACCGTCGCGTTGCACGCCCGGCTCGGCTTCCTCGAGTCGTTCACGGTGGTCCCCGCTGCCCTCGGGGCCGTCGGGACTCTCACAGGAGCGGCCGCACTGGTCACCCCGAGACAGCACTGACGCCCGCCCCCGTGATCGGGAGCGGGCGTCAGTGGTGGTGGATCAGGAGTTCAGGCGCTGCTTGAGAGCGTCGAACTCGTCCTGGATGCCGGTGGGGAGCTTCTCGCCGACGAAGTCGAACCATTCCTCGATGAGCGGGATCTCCTTCTTCCACTCGTCGACGTTCACCGCGAGCGCCTCGGCCACATCGGCCGTGGCGACGTCGAGTCCGTCGATGTCGAGCGCGTCGGCCGTGGGCACCACACCGATGGGCGTGTCGACACCGGCGGCCTTGTGCTCGATGCGCTCGACGATCCACTTCAGCACGCGGGAGTTCTCACCGAATCCGGGCCACAGGAAGCGCTTGTCGTCGCCGCGGCGGAACCAGTTGACGTAGAACACCTTCGGGAGCTTGGACTCGTCGGCGTTCTTGCCGAGGTCGATCCAGTGCTGGAAGTAGTCGCCGACGTTGTATCCGAGGAACGGCAGCATCGCCATCGGGTCGCGGCGGATGGTGCCGACGGTTCCCTCGGCCGCTGCTGTCTGCTCGGAACCGACGGTGGCGCCCATGAACACGCCGTGCTGCCAGTCGCGAGCCTCGGTGACCAGAGGAACGGTGGTCTTGCGACGGCCACCGAAGAGGATCGCCGAGATCGGCACACCCTGCGGGTCGTCCCACTCGGGCGCCATGGACGGGCACTGGGACATCGGCACGCAGTAGCGCGAGTTGGGGTGCGCCGCATTGCTGTCCGAGTCCGGCGTCCAGTCCTTGCCGGTCCAGTCGATCAGGTGCTGGGGGTCGCCCTCGAGGCCCTCCCACCAGACGTCGCCGTCGTCGGTCTGCGCGACGTTGGTGAAGACGGCGTTGCCCTGATCGATGGTGCGCATCGCGTTGGGGTTCGAGTCCCAGTTGGTACCGGGCGCGACACCGAAGAAGCCGAACTCCGGGTTGACCGCGTACAGCCGGCCGTCCTTGCCGAAGCGCATCCACGCGATGTCGTCACCGATGGTCTCGGCGCGCCAGCCCGGAATGGTCGGCTGGATCATCGCGAGGTTGGTCTTGCCACAGGCGGACGGGAACGCCGCGGCGATGTAGTACGCCTTGTCCTCCGGCGAGATGAGCTTGAGGATCAGCATGTGCTCGGCCAGCCAGCCCTCGTCGTGGGCCATGGCCGACGCGATACGCAGCGAGTAGCACTTCTTGCCCAGCAGCGCGTTGCCGCCGTAGCCGGAGCCGTAGCTCCAGATCTCGCGATCCTCGGGGAAGTGCGAGATGTACTTGGTGTCGTTGCACGGCCACGGGACGTCCTGCTGACCCTCGTCGAGCGGGGCTCCGAGCGAGTGCAGAGCCTTGACGAAGAAGCCGTCGTCCCCGAGCTTCTCGAGCACCTTCGCGCCCATGCGCGTCATGACGCGCATGGAGACGACGACGTACTCGGAGTCGGTGATCTCGACACCCAGCTTGGGGTCGTCGGCCTCGAGCGGGCCCATGCAGAACGGGATGACGTACATGGTGCGACCGCGCATGCATCCGCGGTAGAGATCGCGCATCGTGCCGCGCATCTCCTCCGGGTCCATCCAGTTGTTGGTGGGACCGGCGTCGATCTCCCGAGTGGAGCAGATGTAGGTCCGCGACTCGACGCGCGCCACGTCGGACGGGTCGGAGTTGCCCAGGAACGAGTTGGGCTTCTTCTCGGCGTTCAGCCGAGTGAACGTCCCCGCGTCGACCAACTGGTCGGTGAGGCGGTTCCACTCCTCGTCCGAACCGTCGGCGAAGACGATCCGGTCGGGCTGGGTCAGCTCGGCCACGTCACGTACCCAGGCCAGCAGGCCTGCATGCGTGGTGGGCGGCGTGCCGTCGGTTCCGTTGAGACCCGGAATGGTCGCGGTCATCTTGTCTCCTGGGGTGGTGCAGGAACGTGTGGCCGTCACCGCCTCGGTCCGTCGATCGGCGCCGAACCGAAGTGCGTGAGCGAACCATGGGTTCCCAGTTGGCGGGGTAGTCCCGTGACCTTCGATCGACAGATCGCAGGGCCCCGAGTGTCCTGGACCTAGAGGTTAACGCTGTGAAGAACGGCCAGGGCACTCGGGGCATGTCCGTTCCGTCACAAAACCGATTCAGTGACCTGGCCGTAAAGCGCACTATGTCAGGACATTTGGTGTCTATCGCGTCACAGCGAGCCGCGCTCGGACGCACGCCAGACGGCGTCGGGACCGTCCGCGAGGTCGGTGGAGGACACCCACACGGTGTAGTCGCCGTCGGCCTCGAAGACCGTCGCACGGTCGACGTCGCCGTCACCGTCGAGATCGCTGAGAACCGTCATCTCCGTCGCACTCCGATGGAATGCCGACGCGTGGACGTCGGACAGACCTCCGTGCAACACCGCCGTGTCGGCGGTGCCGTCCCCGTCGAGATCGAGGGCGGGGTCGAACCCGTCGTCCGCGACACCCGGCCCGTCCGGGTCGAACGATCCCGACCACTCGGCCATCTCAGTCCCCCGTGTTCCTCGCTGTCGTTCCCACCTCGTGCTTGGACGCATCCAGCGAAGAGACGGTTCCCCGCCGCCCGAAAGTGGGGGCGACGCGGTCCAGCACGTCGAGATCCCGTTGATAGGCGGCCGCCCGCGAGGCAGCTCGGGACGTGATGTCTCGGATCTCGCCGTCGATCTCCGCGATCAGCGCGTTCCGCCGGGCGGAGGCGTCTCTGACCTGCGCCGACAGTCTCGCGGTCAGCCACGAGTCGGCGATCACGAGACGGGACGCGGTGTCCCGTTCCCAGCCGGAGGCGGCATCGGCCACCACGTCCGCAGCCCATCGGCGCAGGCGCGCGCGGCGCGTCGAGAGGAGCCTCGTCCGCACCACCGCGGCGGCCATCATCGCGGCGCAGAGCACGGTCACGAACCCGGCCGACGCGCCGCCGAGGGAGGCCGCCCACACCGCCACCCGCCCCACCCCGGCACCCGCCGAGGCGCCGACGACACCCGCCACCACCTCGTCGACTCCCCACCCGGCCGACGGGGGCGGTTGGTGGGTCGTCGACGCGCGTTCGACCGGGGGTGCGGAGTCCACGGCGCCGACCGCGGTCAGCGCGGTGGTCACCTCGTCCGCGAGCCGACCCGTCGCCGCATCGATCTCCGCGGCGACCACGGACGGAAGGCGTCGGAGGTCGGCGAAGCTCGCGTCCCCGACGGCGGCGGCGACCCGCGCGCCCGTCTCCCGCCGATGCACGCCGACCCGGTGGGCGAGATCGAGGCGCAGCTCGGCCGCGACCGCCGGAGGAGCAGTCCGTCGTCCGTCGCGATCGACGCGGCCCGGCGCCGGCGTTCCCGCGCGTCGGCGAGGTCCGCGCTGCCCGTGTCGCGTCGGGCCGCCGCTGTCAGTGCCGTGCGGGCCTCGGCCAGCGCACGGTCCACCGCCGTCCGCTCCGCCTCTGCCGGGTCCACCCGGTCCGCTGCCCGAGCGAGCGCGTCCACGATTGCATCGTCGTCGGGACCGCACACCACCACCGCGTCGGCGCGCGGGACCGACGCCGCCCATCGGGCGAGGACGCGCCGCGCGTCGTCCGGTCCGGCGGCGATCCGGAGCACCACCGGAAGATCGGCCGGGATCGACCGCGCCGCCCGGACGAGGGCACCGCCCGGCGGCAGGGCGGGATCCACCAGGACGAGCACGGCCGAGGCCGCGCAGACGGGACGGACGGACCATCCCGCGGAGGTCACCACCGCACCGACCGCCTCCTGGTCGAGACCCGGTGCCGCGAGAACGGCGACGGTGCGCGCCGGTGCGGGTCCTCGCCCCAGCCGACTCAGGGAGTCGGGACTCCACGTCCGCACCACTCGGGCCGCGTCGGCGGGCAGGTCGAGACTCACGCGCGTGCACCGCTCCGGACGTGAGCCACCTCGGGGGCGCGTAGAAACGTCTCGATCGACGACCTTCCGAGCGCACTCCGAGCGGCCACCGTCTCGACCGCGGCGAGCAGGGCGATGTCGCGGCACCTCGCCGCGCGCGACACCGCCGTCGCCCAGGCACGGGTGAGCGTGTCGACGTCGTCCACGCCGATCACGGGCATCCCGTCCGGCAGCACCGCGGCGACGGCGTCCGCGTCGATCGGGAGGTCGGTGCGCCCGAGGACCACGAGGGTGTCACCGCCGGGCCGTGCCGCCACCACCTCGAGGTCCGCGGCGCTCACGGTCCGAGCGACGACGAGCGCGAGAACGTCGTGGTCCAGGACGGGAGGAGGAAGGTCGGGGGCGTCCACCCCGTGCACCTCGGCCGCCTCGGGAAGGACCAGCGCCGTGACGACGCGGGACTTGCCCGTACCGGGGCGTCCCGCGACGGCGAGACGCACCGGGGAACGCCATCGCTCGATCACCGGCCGCAGAGCGGCGTCGTCGACGCTGCGTTCCAGCTCGGTCACCGCGCGGTGCAGCGCGCTCGACTCGGTCCCCGGCATCCGTGATCCCCCGATTCTGCAGATGCGACGGGGCGATTCTCACACGCCGATCCCGGTGTCGGTAGGCCAGAGTCTCGACCTGAAGTCGAGACCCTGCTGTCACGAAATGCGTCCATGGGAGACAATGACAGGATGACCGACCCCCGTGCCGTGGACGCAGCGCCCGAGAACGGCCTGTCCGACGGTGCCGACGAGAGCCGGTCCGGCGGTTCCCGGCTGTATCCCCGGGTGACCAGTTTCCGGTCCCGACGCGGCGCGCTCACCGAACCGCAGCAGGCCTCGTGGGACCGGATGTGGCCCGGCATCGGCCGCGAGGTGGCCGACGAGCCGCTCGACGCCGCGTCGTGGTTCGGCCGGACCGCCCCGGTGGTTCTCGAGATCGGCTCCGGGACCGGCACCGCCGCGCTCGCGATGGCGGCCGCCGAACCGCACGTGAACCTCGTCGCCGTCGAGGTCTACCGACCGGGAATTGCGCAGACGGTCCAGGGGATCGAGCGAGAAGATCTCTCCAACCTGCGCATTCTGCGGGGCGACGCTGCCGACGTGCTCGAGAACATGGTCGCTCCCGGCTCGCTCGCCGGCGTCCGAGTCTTCTTCCCCGACCCCTGGCCCAAGGCCCGGCACCACAAGCGCCGACTGCTGAAGGCCGCCACATTCGCCCTGGTGGCGGACCGTCTCGAGCCCGGCGGCATTCTCCACGTCGCCACCGACCACGCCGACTACGCGGAGTGGATCGAGGAGGTCGGTGACGCGGAGCCCGCTCTCACGCGGCTGCCGTTCGATGCCGAACGACGTACCGTCGAGGGGTCCTCCCTGTCCGTCGACCGTCCGGTGACGAAGTTCGAGGGCAAGGCCCAGCAGGTCGGCAGGCCGACGAGCGAGTTCGTCTGGGGCAGGCCATCCACCGGAGCGACCGACGTCGCTGCGGCGACGATCACGCGACGAGAGAGCGAGAACCCACTCCGATGAGCGTGGACGAACAGAACACGGACACGGCCGTGCTCGACGGCGCCGGTGATTCTCGCCATACCAAGAAGGTCCTGCTCGTCTGGGATGCGCCCAATCTGGACATGGGCCTCGGCGCCATCCTGGGCGGACGACCCACCGCCGCCTACCGCCCGCGCTTCGATGCGCTGGGCCGATGGCTGCTCGGCCGCACCGCCCAGCTCTCCGCGCACCAGACCGCGAGCCTCGAACCCGAGGCCACCGTCTTCACGAACATCGCCCAGGGCAGCGCCGACGTCGTTCGTCCCTGGGTCGAGGCCTTGCGTAACGTGGGCTTCGCGGTCTTCGCCAAGCCGAAGATCGACGAGGACAGCGACGTCGACTCCGACATGCTCGATCACATCGAGCTCCGCTCACGGGACCACGGTCTCGCGGGAGTGGTGGTCGCGTCCGCGGACGGCCAGGCCTTCCGACTCCCACTCGAAGCCATCGCGGCAACGGGTGTGCCCGTTCAGATCCTCGGGTTCCGTGAACACGCCAGCTGGGCCGTCACGTCGGAGACTCTCGAGTTCCTGGATCTCGAGGACATCCCCGGTGTGTTCCGCGAACCACTGCCGCGGGTCAGCCTCGAGTCCCTTCCGGACGAGGGCGCCTGGCTGCAGCCGTTCCGTCCGCTGTCCGCCCTGCTCGTCGGGCGTCAAGGAGTGTCCTGAGTGTTTTCTCGCTGGGGAGATCTGGTTCACCGATCACGGTTCACCGTCATCGGTGTGATGGTCGCGTTCCTGCTGGGCCTCGCCGCGTACGGACTCAGCCTGAACGACCACCTGAGTCAGAGCGGCTGGGACGACCCGAACTCGGAGTCGGTGCACGCCGCCGTCACCGCGGACGGCACCTTCGGTCGCGACAGCACCGGCGACGTCGTCGCCCTCTACACCGCACCCGAGGGATCGACGGTCGACGACCCGGCGTTCCAGCAGACCGTCACCGCTGGTCAGGACGCCATGATGGCGGCGCACTCGGACAAGATCTCGAAGATCAACATCAACTACTTCCAGCAGCGGCTCCCCGCGCTGGCCTCGCCCGACAAGACGAAGGCGATCGCCACGTTCGCGATCGCCGGCGCGAACGACACGGAACTGACCAACAACTTCCGTGACGTGAAGGACGCGTTCGCCATCGACGGCGTCGACGTGCAGCTCGCCGGCCTCCAGCCCATCGCGAACGCGCTGAACGACACCATGGCCGGCGACATCAAGCGCATGGAGATCCTCGCCATCCCCGTGGTGGGCGTGCTCCTGTTCTTCGTGTTCGGCGGCGTCGTGGCTGCGGCATTGCCACTGATCATCGGTGGTCTCACCGTGGTCGCGGCCAACGGCATGGTCCGGCTGTTCACCAATTTCGTCGAGGTCAACAGCTTCGTCGCGCCCGTCGTCTCGCTCATCGGTCTCGGGTTGGCCATCGACTACGCGCTGTTCATCGTCAGCCGGTTCCGAGAGGAACTGGCCGACGGCCGCACGACACAGCAGGCCGTGCAACGCTCCGTCATGACCGCGGGCCGCACGGTCGTCTTCTCGGCGACGATGATCGTCGCGAGCCTCGGCGGTCTGCTGCTCTTCCCGCAGGGCTTCCTCAAGTCCGTCGCGTTCGGTGCGATCGCCACCGTCGCGCTGGCGGCCCTGACCGCCATCACCATTCTCCCGGCGATCCTGTCGATCCTCGGCCCGCGCATCGACGCTCTCGGACTGAAGAGCATGCGCAAGACCAAGACGACCGAGGAGATCGAGTCCGGGCCGTGGGGCAAGCTCACGCGCTGGGTCATGCGGAACCCGCTCAAGGTGTGCGTGCCTATCGTCCTGGGCCTGCTGATCCTCACGCTGCCGGTCGGTGCCATCAAGTTCGGCGGCATCAACGAGACGTACCTGCCGCCGGACAACCCCACCCGTGTCGCCCAGAACGTGTTCGACGAGAACTTCCCGTCCTACCGCACCGAGCCGCTCAAGATCGTGCTCGAGAACGCGGAGGGTCCGCAGTTGGGCACGGTCCTGCGCGAGGCGTCCAACGCTCCCGGGCTCGTCGAACGGTTCTCCATCGAGCGTAACGAGAACGGTGTCGCCGTGCTCAAGGCGGGACTGGTCGACCGCAACGTGTCGTCGCCGGCCATCGACTACATCCGCTCCATCGACGTTCCCGACGGGGTGACCCTGTCGGTCGGCGGCACGCCCGCCATCGAGCAGGACTCGATCGCGGCGCTCGTGGACCGACTACCCCTCATGGCGACGCTCGTCGTGCTGGTCACGACGCTGCTGATGTTCCTCACGTTCGGGTCGCTGGTGCTCCCCCTCAAGGCCATCCTGATGACCACGCTGGGCCTCGGCGCGACGCTCGGCATCCTCACGTTCATCTTCGTCGACGGCAACGGCGCGGGTCTGCTGAACTTCACTCCCGGGCCGATCATGGCCCCGGTCCTGGTGCTGATCATCGCGATCATCTTCGGGTTGTCGACGGACTACGAGGTGTTCCTGCTCTCCCGCATGGTGGAGGCACGAGCCCGCGGAGCCAGTACGACCGAGGCCATTCGCGTCGGTACCTCGCACACCGGTCGCATCATCACCGCGGCCGCACTGATCCTCATCGTCGTCACGGGCGCCTTCGCCTTCTCCGAGCTGGTGATGATGAAGTACATCGCCTACGGCATGATCGCCGCGCTCATCATCGACGCGACGTTGATCCGCATGTTCCTGGTCCCGGCGACGATGAAGCTGCTCGGCGACGACTGCTGGTGGGCGCCGCAGTGGATGAAGCGCATCCAGCAGAAGCTGGGGCTCGGCGAGCCGATCCTCGACGCCGAGATGATGCCCACCGATGTCCCCGAGCTCGTCGCGATCGGGTCCGCACCGCTCCCGGCGCGGACGCGGGAACCGCTCACCCAGCCGATTCCGCGGGTCATGCAGAGCGGCCCGTCGGCCGCTCGTGCAATGCCCGAGCGCGTCGCACCCGATCGTCCCCGGCCCGTCGCCCCGCGTCCGGCTCCCGAGCGCGTGCAGAAGCCCGCTGTGCAGGAACCCCCGGTGCAGCAGCCCGCCGCGCCGGAGCCCGTCGCACCCCGCGCCGTCGAACCCACGGCACCTCCCGTCGCACCCGCGCCCGCGGAGGAGATTCGGGTCGCCCGCCCGGCAGAGACCCGACCCGCCCGGGCCTCCGACGATCAGCAGAGTCGTCCGACGGCCGGTCCCGAGCCGACGTCGGCCGAGCCGGCACCGCGGAACGGCGCACCCGCCCCGCGCCCCATCGAGAGCTGGCTCGCCGAACTCCGCGCGCCGTCGGTCGCTCAGCGTTCGAACGGCTCGAACGGCTCGAACGGCTCGAACGGCTCGAACGGCTCGAACGGCTCGAACGGCTCGAACGGCTCGAACGGCTCGAACGGGCACGAGACCACGTCGTTCCGGTACGGCTCGGTCTCGGGCGACGGCATCGATGTCGATCGGCCCCGCAACGGCGACAGCAACGGGAACGGCCACTCCAACGGCAACGGGAACGGGAACGGGAACGGGAACGGGAACGGTCACAGCAACGGGAACGGAGGGCCCCACGGGAACGGCTCGCGCACCAGCGCCGAGGTCGATTCCTGGATCGCCGGTCTGCGCATGCCCGAGCGCGAGGATCGGCCGGCACCCGAGCCCGAGACCCACAACCCCTCCACGCCCGAGGTCCCCGAGCCCGACGAGACACCGCCGACGACCACATCGGGTCGCCGGCGGGCTCGGGACGGAGACGACGAGTCGGGTGGTCGTCACCACGGTCAGTCCGGTGCCATCAGTGTGAGCGAGCTGCTGGCCCGCCAGCGTCGGCAGTGACGGCGCGGTCCGCGAACGACCTCGCGTAGCGGGTGCCGATACCGAGCAGCATCACTCCCACCACCAGGAACGCTGCGGCGCGGGGCAGTCCACCGAGTGCGCTGAGGTCGAACAGGAACAGCTTGGCGATGGCCGAGGCCGCGACGGTCAGACCTGCGGCGAGGACCGCGCGGGCACCGGTGGCGTCGGACAGACCACGCATCAGCAGTGCGACGGCGACGGTCATCCACACGATGGTCGCTGCGCCGTGGCCGACGACGAACCCGGTGCGGCCGCCGATCTCGATGCCGGTGATCACGCACACCGCCGTCGCACCGAAGAGGCCGGCGACTCCCGCCAGGCCGGCGGCGAGGGTTCGGAGCGTCGCGTCCCCGATGGTGCGCAGTGCCGCGAGCACTCCCGCCACAGCCATCGCGATCATGGCGACCGACGCGGGCACCGAGGCCCAGCCGGAGTCGAGCGCACGAACGGGGCTGCTCAGCGAGTCGACCGAGGTGATCTGCGAGTGTGCGCTGGTTCCGAGGAGGGCGAAGAACGCGCCGGCCGCGGCCGACACACCCGAGCGGGTCCGGGCGCCGACGAGAAGCGCCGTGGTGGCGACCAGCAGCAGGGCGAGAATGCGGACCTGATCGGCCGTGCCCGTCACCAGCGCCGACGCCACCGCCACCGAAGCCGTCGCTGTGAGCACCAGACGAACCGTGGTGACCAGCTCGCGTCGAGCGACCAGGATCGCCACCAGGGCGAGCGCGACCGCAGCGTCGACGCCGCCGGCGACGGGGCGAGAGAACAGCGTCGCGGTGACGAGGACCGCGGCGGCGGTGGCCGCGATCGAGGCGAGCGACGCCGGGTCCACGGCGCGGTGGGCGAGGGTGGTCCACCAGGCGACGACAGAAGTGCCGAAGGACAGTCCCGCGACGACGAGCAGCGGCAGCAGATCGGCGGTCGGGACCGTCTCCACGTGGGCGAGCAGCCCGGCGAGCAGCACCGCTCCGACGACCGGGACGGTGCGGACGACGCGCAACCAGACCCACTGTTCGCGGACGTCGACCGGCGAGGCGGCGATCTGCACGACCACCAGGAATGCGAGGAGTGCCGGCGTGATGCCGCCCGTGACGACGGGTGCCAGTGTCGCGATGCCGGCCACGACCATCACCGCGAGTGACTGCGACGACCAGCG
Organism: Rhodococcus sp. NBC_00294; assembly: GCF_036163995.1. Lineage (NCBI taxonomy): Bacteria > Bacillati > Actinomycetota > Actinomycetes > Mycobacteriales > Nocardiaceae > Rhodococcus > Rhodococcus sp. NBC_00294. Next base: position 1,232,253 of record NZ_CP108043.1, on the reverse strand, counting down.
CAGTGCGACCGCGACTCCGAGCGCGGCGACACCGAGTCCCACCACGAGCCCGACGACGGGATGCACCCACCCGTACAGCGCGGTGACGGCGGCGAGGTCGAGATACAGCCCGGCGAATCCCGTCGCGGCGAGTGCGACGGCGCCGACGCGGCCACCGGGTCGGGCGACCACACGGTGCGCGGCGGCGACGAGCGCTCCGGACAGCAGCGCACCCGCGGCGACACGAGGACCGGGCCCGAACCAGCCCGACCGCGCCGCGAGCACCACCAGCATCACGACACCGATGACGGTCACCGCAGCGCCCGCGGCGGCGAGCACACGACTGACGACACCGTCGCGTTGCCACCACGGGGTGGTGTCACGGGGAGGCGTGGGCATCGGGCGCGGGATCGGCCGTACCGGGGGAGTCGACACCGGAGGACTCTGCACCTGTGGCCTCGAGACGGGGTGCTGCTGAGGGGGCGCCTGCAGCGGGGCCTGCATCGGCGGACCGTCGAGCTGCTGTCGGAGGAGACCCAGGTCGTGGCCGACGCGGGCGAGATGCTGCTGCAGGGAGGCGACCTCACCGGACAGCACGTGCACGAGTCGCGGATCTATCGAGGGAGTGGTCATACCTCGATCGTGCTGGCCGGGGCGGACCGGGGGAACACGGGAAACTACTCGAGTCCGACGCCGTTCTACTCAGCCGAGGGTGCAGTTCCTACCCGAACATGCGCTTGATGGACGTCCCGAACGGGTGCTTGGCCGTGACGGATCCGAAGCGGATGCGTCCGCGCACGACGACGTGCAGTCCCCCTTCGACAGGCCGGCTGCGCACCTTGTTGATCGCACTGCCGCCCATGGTGTCGACGCCGTCGAGATCCACCGACGCACCCTCGGGCACCACGACGGTGATGGTGCTGCAGTAGTCGTCCACGTCGATCCGCACCTCGCGCGAGGTCAGAACCGCGGAACTGAAGTCGAGGGTCACCGTGGCCATCTTCGACGCGACCCGGATGGCCGACGGCGCGGTCCAGGTACCGGAACGGGTGACCGTCGACATCGTGGCTCGGATGTCCACGGGTGCACCGTCGGTGGCCGGGTGTCCGGGTGCCGACGTCAGCGCGTCGCTCGGGACCACGGCGAGCGGCCCGGCCTGCTGGGGTGGGCCGCCCTGCAGTGTCATGCCCGGCAGGTCGACCAGCACCGCGTTGAGCTCACCGCGCGTCTTGGCCGCCAGTACCGAGTCCATCCGCTCGGTGAACTCGCCGAGCGACAGCATCCCCTGTCCGACGGCGCGTTGGAGCAGGCCGCCCACGTGCTCTCGTTCGGCGTCGCTCACGCGCATGTTCCTGGGGTCGGTGCCGTCTCCGGTCATGGCGACCAGAGTAGTGAACACGACGCCGTCACTGCAGCCCCTGCTCGAGCGCCCACCGGGTGAGTTCGACACGATTCGCGAGGTGCAGCTTGCGCAGGGTCGCCTGCACGTGGTTCTCGACGGTGCGGTGACTGATACCGAGCCGAACGCCGATCTGCTTGGCGCTCAACCCTTTCGCGACCATGCGCAACACCTCCGTCTCGCGCTCGGTCAGCACGGGAGGCGGTTCCGCAGCCGTGGGGGCGGCTGCCATGCGCCGGTACTCCCCGAGCACCAGCCCGGCCAGTCCGGGCGTGAACACCGCATCGCCGCGACTCGTCGCCTGTACGGCGGACACCAGATCGTCGATGGAGGCGCTCTTCACGAGGTAGCCGGTCGCCCCAGCCTTGACCGCGCCGAGCACGTCGTCCCGTTCGGCGGACGCGGAGAGCACCAGTACCCGACTGTCGGGCGAGACCGCCAGCACCGACGCGGTGCCCTCGGCTCCGGTTCCGTCTCCGAGGTCCATGTCCATGACGACCACCTGCGGCGACGTCGCCCGCGCACGCGCGGTGGCCGAGCGGACTCCGTCGGCGGTGGCCACCACACGGAAGCCCCGCGCGTCGAGGTCCCGCGCCACTCCGTCACGCCACATCGGGTGGTCGTCGACGACCATCACCGTCACCGAGGCGTCGGCGCTGTCCGTGGCAGCGTCAGTTCCCATTCCGTTCCCTCTCCTGGCCTGCTGTCCACCCTCGCACGCCCACCGATGGCTGCCGTCCGGCCCACGATCGAGCCGGAGACGCCGAGCCGTCCCTCCGCACGCGCCTCGTCGAGACGGCCGGGTGCCATTCCTGCTCCGTCGTCGCGCACCGTCACCATCACCTCGTCCCCCAAGTCCTCCACCAGCACGAACACGTGGACGTCGGACCCGCCGTGTCGATGCGCGTTGTCGACGGCGGCGAGCGTCGCGGCCGCGAGCTCCGACGCGGCCGACGCCCGGAGAACGACGGCCTCGGACGGCGCCGAGACCACGGCGCGCGTGCCCACCGCAGCGCGCACCAGCGCGGCCAGGTCGGCAGTGCCGTCGGTACGCCCGGTGGCCGACCCGGACAGCAGGGCGCGGAGCGCAGCCTCCTGGCTGCCGGCGAGATCTGCCAGTTCTGCTGCTGCGCCGCCGATCTCGTGGCCGCGACGACTGACCATGGCCAGCACCTGCAGCACACCGTCGTGCACCTCGCGGGCCAGGCGCTCGCGTTCCGCGGTCGCCGCGGCCAGGGCCACCGCCTCGTCCAGGCGGCTGCGTGCGAGGCGCGCCGTCCGCGCCGCGAGCCCCAGTGCCAGACCGACGGACAACAGCACGGGCCCGGTCGAGTCGCGCCACAACTCGCCGTCGACGGTGCCGCGCACCACGGCGATGGCGGCGGTCATCACTGCCGCCGAGGCGAGCCCCGCTCGGGGACCTCCCAGGACGGCGGCACCGATCACGGCGTTGGCCACCCAGATCGTCGTCGGGAGCACCTGGTGGTCCTGGCGCCATGCCGGACTCGCCACCAGCAGCGTGCTGCAGATCAATGCCGGCGTCATCATCTGGTCGGCGACGACGACGGGGCGCCGCGCGGGCGTCGTCAGGGTCGCGACGGCCGCGATTCCGGACCAGATGACGGTGACGACGACGAACAGCCAGCTCAGGCGCGGTACGTCGTACCGGTCCTGGACGACCAACTGGAACCCGACCACGTACAGGACGGTGACCAGTCGGAACGCTGCCGCGGCGCGCCACAGCGGTGCCTCCGCGACACCGGTGGCGTCAGCTCGCGGGACCGTCGACCTCGCCACGGCTCAGCTTCTGGTTCTCGGGGTGCGGACTGTTCGGCGCGGCCGGGAACATCGGTTCCGACGGATCCGCGTCGGCGATCTCCTCGTACGCCTCCTCGGGATCGTCGGCGAGCAGTGAGCGGATCGCGGTGTTGGCCATCGCGACGAGCGGCACCGAGAGCAGGCCACCGATGATGCCCGCCATGACGATGCCGGTGGCGATGGCGAGCACCACGGCCAGGGGATGCACACGGACTGCGCGACCGAGCAGGAGTGGTTGCAGCACATGGCCTTCGACCTGCATCACGGCGATGACGATCGCGAGTGCGATGAGCGCCGTGATGAATCCCTTGGTCACCAGGGCGACGAGCACCGCGACGAAGCCGGTGAGCACCGCACCCACGATGGGAATGAACGCTCCGATGAACACCAGTGACGCCAGCGGAAGAGCCAGCGGGACACCGAGGATCGCCAGTCCCGTGCCGATACCGATGGCGTCCACGGCGGCGACCGCGACGGTGGCGCGGACGTACCCCACCAGCGAGCCGAACGCCTGGCTGCCTGCCAACCGGACCCGGCGGCGCGCCCGCGTCGGGACGATCCGGGACACGAAGTCCCAGATCTGCTGTCCGCCGTAGAGGAAGAAGATGAGGGTGAAGAGCACGAGCAGAGCCCCGGTGAGCATCTCGCCGATCACCGCCGCGGTGGTCAACGCGCCACTGGTGAGAGCTTCCTGATTCGACTGCACCGACCGGACCACCGAGTCGCCGGCACTGCGGATCTGGTCCTCGCTGAAGTGCAGGGGCCCCTGCGTCAGCCAGTCCTGGATCTGGGTGACGCTGCCGGTGAACTGATCCGTGAGGGCGGGGACGCCCTCGATGAACTGCTCGACGACGAACGTCAGGATGCCCACCAGCAGCCCGAGACTGCCGAGGATCGAGACGATGACCGCGACGACGCGCGGGATGCCGCGCCGCTGCATCCAGTCGACGAGCGGGGAGAGCAGCGCCGACGCCAGCAGGGCGAGTGCCACCGGGACGACGACGCTCTCGAGCCGGTGCACGATCATGCCGATCACCACGAGACCGGCGAACAACACCAACAGACGCCACGTCCACGCAGCGCCGACACGTACCACAGGGTGTACCGACTCCGCCGGATCGTCCGTCACCGAGGAAGCCTAACCGAGCACCCGGTAAGTTGACCTCGTGCTGACGCTTCTACGTGCGGTCTCGTTGACCCTGAGAAGTCGCTGGCCGCTGTACCTCGCGTCGATGCTCCTGGCCAATCTGCTCGGCGCGATCCTGGTGTTCGCCTTCGTCCGGTACGGGCTGCCCATTCCCGAGAACGAGTCGATCGTCGTCGATCGGGTGCGCAATGTCTTCATCTTCGGGGCGTACCTGCTCTTCGCGGCCGTCGTCAGCCTCGCGACCGCCGCCGTCATGCTGCGCAGTGTCATGCGGTGGCAGATCCGCGGTGGACCGCCCAGTCGATCCGAGCAGATGGCCGCCCTGCACGCACCGCTGCGCCAGGCCATCGTGCACCTGGTGCTCTGGATCGTGGGCGGCGTCATCTTCATGCTGCTCACCGCGTCGGAGATGCCGTCGCTCGCGGTGGCCGTCGCGGTGACGGTCGCCATGTCCGCGGCGATCACCTTCGGCTTCACCTACATGCTGGGCGAACGCATCCTCCGGCCCGTCGCCGCGCAGGCGCTCAGCGAGGGCAGTTTCGACCGCACGATGACGCCCGGTGTGGGTACACGCATGGCGATGACGTGGGGCCTGGGCACACTGATCCCCGTCGTCGGAATCCTGCTGCTGTGCGCGACCCAGCTGACCACCGACCTGGTCTTCTCCCCCGACTCGCTGGCCATCGCCATCAGCCTGCTCTGCGTGCTGGCGATCATTCAGGCGTTCTGTCTGTCGATGCTCACCGCCAGCCAGATCTCCGATCCCATCCGTCAGCTGCGCCGCGCCATCGAGAAGGTGCAGGAGGGCCACACCGAGGTCCAGGTCGAGGTGTTCGACGGCAGTGAGATCGGCCGTCTGCAGGTCGGCTTCAACCGGATGATGGCCGACGCGTCGGAGCGTGCAGTCCTGCGCGAGCTGTTCGGGCAGCACGTCGGTGAGGACGTCGCGCGGCGCGCCCTCAAGTTCGGCACCGAGCTCGGCGGCGAGACCCGATTCGTCGCGGTGCTGTTCGTCGACATGGTCGGCTCGACGGCCGCCGCCTCCGAACGTCCGCCCGGCGAGGTCGTCGACCTGCTCAACGACTTCTTCCGCGTCGTCGTCGACGTGGTCGACCGGCACCACGGCTTCGTCAACAAGTTCGTGGGCGACGCGGCGCTGGCCATCTTCGGCGCGCCCCTGGATCGCCCGGACGCACCCACCGCTGCACTGTCCGCAGCGCGGGAACTGCGCAGCGAGCTCACCGAGATCGCCGGACTCGACATCGGCATCGGCGTGTCGGCCGGACTGGCGGTGGCGGGAAACATCGGCGCCAAGGAACGCTTCGAGTACACCGTCATCGGTGATCCCGTGAACGAGGCGTCGCGCCTGACGGAACTCGCGAAGTTCACTCCCAGTCGGGTTCTCGCGTCGACGTCGGCACTGTACTTCGCCGACGAGGACGAGCAGTCCGAGTGGGAACTGGGCGAGAAGGTGCAGCTGCGCGGACGGCGGCGCGCGACGCACCTGGCCTCCCCGGTCGACTATCCGCGCTGATCGTCGGCACCGTTCGTTACTCTCGGTGCCGTGGTAGTTCCGGAGCAGGGCCGATCCGCTGGGTCGCCCCGCGCCGGTGGCAGATGGCGATGGCTGCGCTGGGTGGCCGCGGTCGCCCTCGTGGCGTTGCTGGTCGGTGAGGGTGTCTACCTGTGGCCGCGCCTGCACGAGTCGTGGCGCGCCCTCACCGAGATCCACTGGGGATGGGCCGCGGCCTGCGTCGTGATGCAAGCGATCTCGCTGTCCGCGTTCGCGCGTGTCCAGAAGCAGTTGCTGCGCGCGGGCGGTGTCCGCGTATCGCAGCGACGCTCGCTCTCCGTCATCTACGGCAGCACCGCCATGGCGCTGACACTGCCGGCCGGCCAGGTCTTCTCCACAGCGTTCACGTACCGCGAGACACGCCGCTGGGGCGCGAGCCCGGTGGTCGCGTCGTGGCAGCTCGCCATCTCCGGCGTCATCGCCGCGCTCGGGCTGGCTGTCCTGGGCGTGACGGGAGCCTTCCTCGTCGGCGGCAGCGCCAACACCCTCGCACTGATCGTCCCCGTCGCCGGCGTGATCGCCCTCATCGCCGGCGTGCGATACGTCCGCTCCCACCCCCAGTCGATCGTGGGCATCGGCCGGTGGGGGCTGTCGAAGTACAACTCGCTGCGCAACAACGATCCCGACACGGGCATGGCCCGGCTGGACGAGATCGTCGAGCAGGTGAAGTCGGTACGCCTCGGTGCCCGCGACGGCACGGTGTCGCTCGGCTTCTCCGCGGTGCACCGCCTCGCGGACGTCGCGTGCCTCGGGTTCGCCTGCTACGCCATCGGCGCGGATCCGAAGATCTACGGGCTCCTCATCGCCTTCTCGGCCAGCAAGACGGTGGGGTCCATCCCCGGTGCGCCCGGTGGTCTGGTCATCGTGGACGCCACTCTCATCGCGACCCTCACCACCGCCGCCAGCATCAGCGCGTCACAAGCGGTCGCGTCCGCACTGGTGTATCGCCTGGTCAGCTTCATCCTGGTGGCACTCGTCGGCTGGGTCGTCTTCCTGATCCTGTTCCGCAAACATCAGCACGAGGACCTGCACTTCGATCTCGCCGTCGAGCAGCGCGAGCGGACGGAACTTCGGGAGCGGACGGAACAGCCGTCGGCCACCCACCCGCTCGGCAAGGATTCTCCTCCGCGGGAATAGATGCGGACCGCGGTCCGGTTGTGTACTGTGAGGCTTGAACCTTCAACCACACAGGAGTTCGTCATGACTGCAGCAGTGTCCGTCCCCCAGCTCACCGCCGGCACGTGGGCCATCGATGCCACCCACTCGACCGTCGGGTTCACCGTCCGCCACCTGATGGTGAGCAAGGTCCGTGGCCGTTTCCAGACCTTCACCGGCACCATCACGGTCGACGAGAACGGCGCGCCCACCATCGACGCCGAGATCGATGTCGCCTCCATCACCACCGACAACGCGCAGCGCGACGGCCACCTCAAGACCGCCGACTTCTTCGAGGTCGAGAAGTTCCCCACTGCCACCTTCCGGTCCACCTCGGTCAAGGCCAAGGGCGACGACTTCGTGCTCACCGGTGACTTCACGCTGCACGGCGTGACCAAGTCCATCGATCTGAACGTCGAGTTCAACGGTGTCAACGCCGGCATGGGCAACGGACCGGTCGCCGGCTTCGAGGCCACCACCACGATCAACCGCAAGGACTTCGGCATCAGCATCGACATGCCCCTCGAGGGTGGCGGCGCCGTCGTCGGCGACAAGATCGGCCTGCTGCTCGAGATCGAGGCCGGCCACCAGGCCTGATCTCCTCCCGGAAAGACCCGCTCGACGCCCGCACAGCTGGCGCCGGTGCGGGTCTTTCCGCGTCTCGGCGCCTCGTAGTCTGGTGGCATGCCCGCGCGCACCCGCACTCCCGCCCTGTCGGCCCTCGCAGTGCCGGCGGTGATCGACGTCGTTCTCGTCCTCGTCTTCAGCGCCATCGGCCGAGGCAGCCACGAGGAGGGCGTGACCGTCGGGGGCACACTGTCGACGGCCTGGCCGTTCCTCGTCGGCCTCGCCGTGGGATGGGCGGTGACCTACGCGCTGTACCGCGAGAAGTTCGTCGCGGTGTCCCTGGTCCCCACCGGGGTGCTCGCGTGGATCGGCGCCGTCATCGTGGGCATGGTGCTGCGGCAGGTGTCCGGCGAGGGAACGGCCTTCAGCTTCATCGTGGTCGCGACGGTGACGCTGGCGGTGTTCCTGCTCGGGTGGCGTCTCGTCGCCCGCCTCGCGCAGCGTCGTCGCGCCTGACCCACACAGTTCCTCAGCCCAGCCACAGCCACGCTGCGAGGCCGAACCCGCACAGCGCCACGGCGATCCGGAGCGGATTCGGCGGAAGGTGTCTCACGATGCGCGGGCCGAGCGTTCCCCCGGCGATGGTGCCGATTCCCATCGCCAGTGCGGCGAGCCAGTTCACCTGGCCGGAGAACGCGAATATCACCGCGGCGACCAGGTTGGCCACACCCAGCAGGTAGCTCTTCAGGAGCGTTGCGCGCCAGACGGGTTCGGCCGTGCAGATCAGCGTCAAGGCCATGAAGATGACGCCCGCACCCGCGCCGAAGTAGCCGCCGTAGATCGCGACGAGGAAGATCGCGCTCGGATACAGCACCGGGAACGTCCGGTCACCGGCGAGGACGCGGATCCGCGGCTGCAGCAGCATGGCGACGGATGCGAGAACGACCAGGATCGGCACGACCGCCTCGAACGTCTCCCCCGGCGCGCGCAGCAGGACGACGGCTCCCGCGATGCCGCCCAGCGCGGCCCACAGGGTGAGCCAGAGCAGCGAACGCCCGCTCTTGGCAAGCTCTTTGACCGACGACGCGGTCGCACCCACACCGGCCCCGACGAGCGCCACGGTGTTGGTCACGTTGGCCGCGACCGGTGGCAGCCCAACCGCCAGCAGCGCGGGGTACGACACGAGCGACGCCAGGCCGGTGATGTAGCCGATGACTCCGGCACCGAAGCCCGCCGCGATCAGCAGGACGAACTCGGTGACGGTCACGGGGTGAAACGTAGCAAGCCGGTGATCACTCCGACGGCGAGGCCATCTCGCGCATCAGCATGTTCGTCATGCGCGCCGCGGCATCGGTTCCGTCGGCGTCCTCGATGTAGACCGCGAAGGCCAGATCGCCCTTGGTGCCGAGGAACCAGCGATCGTCTCCGTTGTCCCCGGCAAGCCCGGTGACCGACGGATCGCTGACTCCTTCGCTGCGGGCGTTGTCACGCAGCGTGTTCCGCAGCGAGGTCAGCACGGCCGGGGCGACGGGCGAGCCCGCACCGGACACCGTCGCCGGTGCGCCGCCGACGATCATCGGAGCCGGTGCCGATCCGCGAGCGACGGCCGCCGCCATCTCGGCGAGGCCGAAGGGTGTCACCGTCATGCCGGAGACGGAGGACGTCCGGCTGACACCGCGGAACTGGTCCACCGCCGACTGGCCGTCGGGGAGCGAGGCGGTGACGGCGTCGAGACCGGGGATGTCGAAGGAGGTGCCCAAGCCGAACTGGCGTGCGGCGTCGGAGAATCCGATCTTCTGGCGATCGGCCGACGCCTGGATCACGTCCACGAGCGTCCCGGCGGGGTAGAGGCCGGTGAACGCCGGCGTGCCCTCGTCGTTGGCGTAACTGTTCTGCGCGGTGGCGACGACGGCGCCGGTGGACGGCTTCATGACCACGATCGAGGCCGGGGTCCCGACGCTGACGGCGGCGGTCTCCGCAGCGAGCTGCACGGCCGGGTCGAGAGTGGACGTGATGTCGGGTGATCCCGGACCCTGGAAACCTGCCAGTCGGGTGGTCTCGCCGTCGGTGTCCGCGACCTCGACAGCCCAGCCCGCGGTGGCGTCGCGGAAGTCCTGCCACACGGTCCGCAGCGAGTCCAGCACCGGCGACGTCAGCCGCCGGTCACCGGCGATGAGCTTGGGTTCCGCGTAGAGGACCACACCGGGGATCGCACGCAGGTCGTCCTCCAGCACGGCGTAGTCGTCGGCACGCAGGTTCACGGCGGTGATCACGGCACCGGGGTCCGCCGCGACGTCGGCCTGGAGCGACTCGGACGTGATCAGCGGCGCCACGACGTCGATGACGTCGGCGAGGCGGGACGTCGTGTCGGCCAGGTCGGAGGTCGCGGAGGGATCGAGCCGCACGGAGGCGACGTTCTGTTCCGCCATCATCACGGCGCCCGAGGCGTCGAGCACGCGCGGTGCGGGTGCATCGGTCCGGGCGTAGCGGACGGACCCACCGGCACGCAGTTCCGGGGCGAGGATCGACGGATCCCACGAGATGCGCCAGCCGACGCCGAGCTTGCGCGTCGACCCCTGGGTGGTGACGCGCCACTCGCGCGAGTCCTGGCCGCGGGGTTCGCCGAACGACCAGGTGGAGTCGACGGTGAAGAAGCCGGACTCGTCGTCCAGGCCGATGTACTGCGACATGCGGCTCGTCGAGACTCCGGGCCCCATCGAGTCGAACATGGCGCCGATCGTTTGGGCCGCGGCATTGGGGTAGGAGGTCAGCGCGGCGGCCGCGGCCACGTCACGTTGATCGAGGGCGGCGACGAACCGGTCCACCAGCACCGCCGCCTCACTGCGAGGCTTGTTCACCACGAACGAGGCGACAGTCGCGAGCGACACGAACACTGCGAGCAGCGCGACGACGTACCTGGAACGCAGAACCATGCCCCAATAATCACATGAGTCACACCAGTAACACAGCACGGTGAGCACTCGGACCGGTCACGATCCGGTCACCCCGTGCGCCTTGTGCGTATCCAGGGGTGCGCAAAAGGCGCACAGGGCCGAAGGCCACTCAGCGCAGGAAGGACCCCGCCACCGTCAGCGCCGGCGCGGAGGAGTCGCCGCCCTCGACGAACACGGCGAACGCCAGGTCACCGCGGATGCCGACGAACCAGCCGTGCGCCGGGCCGCTCGCGACCTCGGCGGTGCCGGTCTTACCGAGCAGTCCGTCGATGTCCTGCAACTGCGTCGCCGTACCCGCGGTGACCGTCTCCCGCATCATGGCGCGCAGCTGGTCGGTCACCTCCGCCGGCGGGGCTGCGACGGTGCGATCCGCGGTACCGGGTCGTCCGGTGATCATGGTCGGCGACGGGGTGGATCCGTCCGCGATGGACGCCGCGACCAGTGCCATGCCGAACGGGGACGCGGTGACGGTGCCCTGCCCGATCGCGCTCTCGACGCGCTCGGCCGGCGTCGTCGCGGGCGGAACGCTGCCGGTCACGGTGGTGAGCCCGGGTGTCAGGTAGTCGACGCCGAGCCCGAACTGCAGGGCCGCCTGCTGCAGCGCGTCGTCGGGCAGATCGACGGCCAGCTGACCCATGGTGGTGTTGCACGAACGCGCGAACGCCGTCTGGAGCGGAACCGATCCGAGGTCGAAGTTGTCGTCGTTGGGGATGGTCCGGCCCTCGATGTTCGCGGATCCGGGGCACGGCACCACGGTCGTGGGGGTGACGGTGCCCGCCTGCAATGCCGCCGAGGTGGTGACGGTCTTGAAGGTGGAGCCCGGCGGGTACAGGCCCGTGAGGGCGATCGGGCCCTGCGCGTCCGCGGCCGAGTTCTGCGCGACGGCCACGACGTCTCCGGTGGAGGGCCGGATCGCCACGACGGCCGCGGCGTTCGCTGTCGACGCGAGAGCGTTCTCCGCCTTGAGCTGCAGCAGTGTGTCGAGCGTGACCTGGATGTCCGGGCCGACGGTCGCCTCGACGCCGGTCACCCGCTGGGCGACGGAACCGTCGGCGGCCACCAACTGCACGGCCCACCCGGCGGTGGCGTCCTGCTGCTCCTGCCACAGCTGCGCCACGTCGTTCAGCGCGGGAGAGGACAGTGCGCGATTCTCGGTCAGGAGCCGCGTCTGCGGCGCCAGAGTGACGCCGGGCAAGGCGGAGAGCAGGGACTCGATGGGGGCGAGATCCTCCTGCCGCAGGCTCACGGCCGTCACCGACGGAGCGCTCGACTGCGCGTCACGAAGGGATTCCGCCGTGACCGTCGGCGCGAACGGCGACACCAGTGCCGCGACGGCGCCGGGATCGGCGGTCTGGTCGAGATTCACCAGCGTCACCACCTGCTGCGACATGAGTGGCGCTCCCGAGGTGTCGACGACGCCAGGCGCGGTCGACGCGGTGACGGGCGTGTACCGAACCGTCGTCTCCGGAGTCAGGCCCGGTACGACGACACCCGGGTTCCAGGTGACCTTCAGCCCCTGTCCACCGTCGGCGACGGATCCGGTCGTCGTGTAGGTCCAGACGCATTCCGCGTCCGCCGGGGCCGACGTGGTGGGAGCTGCCGTGGTGGTCGCCGTCGCGGATGCGGTGCCGGTCGCGGGTGCCTCCGCATCCTCGGGCGGTGCAAAGGACCAGGAGGCGGACAGTGTGAACGTCTGCTGCTCGTCGTCTGCCTGGCTCACCGTGAACCGCGGTGTCGCCGTGACTGTTCCGCCACCGCCGAGTCCGTCGTACATCTGGGTGAGCACCGCGGTCGCTGCCGCCGGATCCGAGGTCAACTCTGCCGCGGCGCCCACGTTCTGTGTGCTGAGCGCTTCGGCGAACCGATCGGCCGTCACACGGGACGCCGGGGGCTCGTCGGCACTGCACGCGGTGGCGGCGAGCGCGACCGCGATGGTCGCGGCGGCGAGACGGAGTCCGCTGCTGGTGGAGGGGCCGAATCGGCGGGACGGTCGAGACATCAGCGAAGGCACGCACTGATAGTGCCCCACCGATCCGTCGGTCACACGACGCGACGAACTCTTGACGCTCGGCGCGACGTGTGTAATCTTGTAATCACCGGCGTTGTAATCAAGTAATCGCGCCACTGACGAAAGTAGAACATCATGAATTCCCATGACACCTTCCCCTTCGGAGAACGACCCTCCAGTCCCTTCGGTCGAGGTGACGCACCCCGGCGCGGTGGACCCCACGGACACGGCCGCGGTCGCGGCGCGAAGCGCGGCGAACGCGTCGGCCGGCCCGGCGGATGGCAGCAGAAAGACGTACCCGACGCAGGCGATGCGGAACAGTGGTTCCTCGGCCGCTTGCCCGACGACTGGTTCGACGGCACCGCCACGGTCGAGGTCGACCGCGAGGAGATCGTCGTGATCGGCGAACTGAACGCCCCCGAGTCCGATGCCGGCGTCGAGGGCCGCATCGCTCGATTCCGTGAGTCCACCCGCGACGATCGCATGCGTATCGCCGACGAGGCCGAGGCACGCTACGGCCGCAAGGTCGCCTGGGGTGTCACCATCGACGGCGACACCACCCTCTTCACCCACCTCGCGGTGCCGGTCATGACTCGACTGCGTCAGCCCGAACGCAAAGTGCTCGACACCCTCGTCGACGCCGGCGTCGCACGCTCGCGCGCCGACGCGCTCGCCTGGGCCGTACGCCTGACCGGAGACCACATCGACCCGTGGCTCGCAGAACTGCGCGAGGCCATGGCGAAGGTGGACGACCTGCGGGCCCAGGGGCCCGACGTCCGGAACACTCACACTCAGGACGACGAGACCGACTGATTCACAGCCGCATTCGACATCTCTGTTGACCGTTCTGCGCTACCGACCTAGAGTTGGTAGTTCATCGTCCCCGACGAACGGACAGGCAGTTGCTCCTCTCGTAAGTAGTGCGGATCCCACCGACGCGCACGTCGCGGTGGCACGACACTCCTCTCGAGGTGCTCCATGTCAGAATCACCCTCCGTCGTTCTCTCCGATCTCACCTTCTCCTGGCCCGACGGCCGGCCTGTCCTCGACGGCCTGGACGCATCGTTCATGCCGCGCCGGACCGGCCTCGTCGGCACCAACGGAGCGGGCAAATCCACTCTGCTGCACCTGATCACCGGGCGGTATCGACCGCAGCGCGGGTCCGTGCGCGTCACCGGCACCGTCGGCCATCTTCCCCAGCAGGTGGTCACGAACGTCTCGGACACCGTCGCTGATCTCCTCGGCATCGGAGACGTCCGACGGGCCCTGGCACGCATCGAGCACGGCAGCACCGATCCCGACGACTTCACCGTCGTCGGTACGGACTGGGACGTCGAGGAGCGCACTCTCGCGTTGCTCGACTCGGCCGGCCTCGGCGAGAGTCTGGGCACGGCAGCAGATCTCGATCGACCGATGAGAACCCTGTCGGGGGGCGAGTCGACGCTCGTCGCACTCGTCGGTCAGGTGATCCGGCGGCCCTCCGTCCTGCTTCTCGACGAACCGACGAACAACCTGGACCGACGAGCTCGATCCGCTCTGGGACGAGTACTCGACGAGTTCTCCGGCGCCGTCGTCGTCGCGAGTCACGACCAGGGCCTGCTCGACACCATGGACGACATCGCCGAACTCCACTCGGTACGGTCGTCGCCCGCGTCGCTCCGGATGTTCGGCGGCAACTGGACGCACTACCGGAGCGTCGTGGAGGGCGAGCAGGAGGCGGCGCGGGCCGCGGCGCGGTCGGCCGATCAGGATCTGCGCCGGCAGAAGCGGGATCTGGTCGAGGCGCAGACCACCGTGGCCCACCGGCGACGGATGGGAGAGAAGGCATCTCGCGAGAAGCGGGTACCGAAGATCGTCGCCCACAACCGGCGCAGCGCCGCACAGGAGTCGGCTGCCAAGTACCGCATCGGACACGAGGACCGCGTGGCGGATGCCCGCGCCCGCGCCGACGAGGCGCACGAGATGATTCGTGACGACACCGAGATCGTGGTGGATCTGCCCGAGACGGCGGTGCACGCGTCGAAGTCGGTGGCGTCGACGGGCGAGATGCTGCTCGATCTGGACGGTCGGTACCCGGACAGGACGGTCGAACTCACCGTCGTCGGCCCGGAACGCATCGCGCTCGTCGGGGACAACGGAGTCGGCAAGACGACTCTCCTGAGATCTCTGGCGTCGTCGGTGCCGACCGCGGTGCTGCCGCAATCCCTCGACGTGTTCGACAACGACGCGTCCGTGGTGGAGAACGTCCGCCGCGCGGCACCGGACACGTCGAACACCGACATCCGAACTCGGCTCGCTCGCTTCCTCTTCCGCGGTCGGCGCGCAGACGCGGTGGTGCGCACGCTGTCGGGCGGGGAGCGGGTGCGGGCGGCACTGGCGATGCTGCTGCTGGCCGATCCGGCTCCGCAGCTGCTCATTCTCGACGAACCGACGAACAACCTGGATGTCGCGTCGAGGACGCACCTGAGCACGGCGCTGTCGTCGTATCGGGGAGCCCTGATCGTGGTCAGCCACGACGAGGCGTTCCTCGATGCGCTGGGGATCACGCGGCGGGTCGATCTGACCGCCGACGGGCTCACCTCGACGTCCACCTGAGATCGCCCACCTGCGACCATGGCACCGTGGACTTCGCGACGAACCCGGTGGACGGCACCCGCATCGCCTGGTCGGTGACGGGTGACCCCACCGGCCCGCCGGTGATGCTGGTGCACGGCAGCCTGTTGTCGCACCAGATCTGGCGCACCTTCGGCTACGTCCGTGCGCTACGCGACCGGTACCGCCTGATCCTCGTGGACCAGCGTGGACATGGCCGGAGCGAGGCTCCTCGCGACGTCGAGGCCTACTCGATGGACCGTGTCAGCGAGGATCTGGTCGCCGTCCTGGACGCGGCGGACGTGTCCGCCGCGCACTACGTCGGCTACTCGTTCGGCGGTCGGTCCGGCCTCAATCTGGTCACCCGCACTCCCCAGCGTGTCGCATCACTCGTCGTGGGCGGAGCCGGATCGGGGCCGCAGAAGGGCGCGCTGGACAGCCTGTTCTTCGACGGCAGCGCCGACGTCCTCGCCGAACGGGGAATGGACGGGTTCGTCGACGAGTGGGCGAACCGCCGCGGCTTCCCGGTCGACTCCGGCACCCGAGCCGCGTTCCTGCGCAACGACTCCGAAGCGTTGGCCGCCTACTTCCGGGCATCGGACGACGATCCCGGTATCGCCGACGACGCCGTCCGCGCCATCACGGCGCCGACACTGTTCTACGTCGGCTCCCGCGACGTCCAGCGTATCGACGACACCCGTTGCACCGCATCGCTGATCGCCGGCTCCGAGTACGAAGAGCTCCGCGGATACGACCACGCGACGGCCGTCGCCGCCCCGGAGGCCGTCGAGCTCGTGTCCAGGTGGCTGGACACGGTCACGTCGTCGGAGCGGTGAGCGGATCGGGCGCTCGCCGTGTACGGCCGGTGTCGGACACGACGGCGAAACCTTCCCGTGCCCAGTACTCGAATCCTCCGATCAGCTCCCGCACGCGGGAGTAGCCGAGGCGACTGAGCGTCAGCGCCGCTCGGGTGCTGCCGTTGCATCCCGGTCCCCAGCAGTAGACGACGATGTCGGCGTCGCGATCCGGCTCCACCTCGGCGAGGCGCGTGCCCAGATCGGCCCCGACGATGTGTACCGCTCCGGGAATGCGTCCTGCACGCCAGGACGCGTCCGAACGAACGTCGATCAGCAGCGGCCCGGCACCGCGCGATCGCTCGGCGGCGAGATCGGCGGGATCGGTCTCGAACCTCAGTTTCGCGGCGAAGAAGTCGGCGGCGGACGGTGTCTGTTCCATGCCCTCAGCCAATCCTGTTCGGGCGACTCGGAGAAGTGGTGATCACCGGCTAATCAAACAGTTCGGCGTGGATCGGCCGGTATGGTGCCCGATATGCCGCGCAACCCACACCCCGAGGTCGACGAGATCGACAGGCGACTCCTGGACGAGCTGCAGAACGACGGGCGCGCGAGCGTCGCACATCTGGCCCGAGTGGTGAACCTGTCGTCGAGCGCGACGGCCGACCGCGTCCGTCGCCTGACCGACATCGGCGTGATCACCGGCTACTCCGTCACCGTCGACACCGAGGCGCTCGGCTACACGGTCTCTGCGTTCGTGCGCCTGGCGTACCCGTCGGGCAACTACGGTCCGTTCGACGCGCTGGTGGCATCCACTCCGGAGATCATCGAGGCGCATCACGTCACGGGTGACGACTGCTTCATCATCAAGGTCCTCGCCCGCTCGATGCGGGATCTCGAACGCGTCACCGGCCGGCTCGCCACCCTCGGCTCCATCACCACCAACGTCGTGTACTCGAGCCCTCTCCCGAGTCGGCGCATCACTCCTGCGTGACGGCCCGTCGGTGGCATGGACCTTCGAACAACGCACGTCGCGCAGCCATGCGATGCCCACGGTGACCATGGTGAACGTCGTCCTCTCGAAGCCGTCCGTCTCAGGTGAGGCGGTTCCCGCGTCGGACGCGCGGCGACAATGGGTGTGCGCACCCCTTCCGGTGACCGCACACCCCTCCCCACCGGCCGCAGACCGTGTGCGCTCACCGCTGGGGGTGTGCACACGGCTTGCGGCCGCACCTACGGGCCCGTCGGTAGCCTGGCGAACATGGCGTCACGGTTCTGGTCCCTGCTCGGTCGTTCGGTCGCGAAGGGGCATGCGCGGTCGCGAGGTGCCGTGGATGCCGCCCGGGCGCTCGAGGACCGCCACCGCGACCTCGACGCGGACGGTCTGCGTGCCGCGGCAAACGGTCTGCGCGGAGCCGGCTCCTTCGACGTGCCCGCGTTCCTCGCGCTCGCGCGCGAGGCGTCCGATCGTGCGTTGTCCCTGCGCCCCTTCGACACTCAGCTCTACGGAGCCGTGCGGCTGCTGGAGGGCGACGTCATCGAGATGGCAACGGGTGAGGGGAAGACGCTCTCCGGCGCCGTCGCGGCCGCCGCCTACGTGCTGCAGGGCAGGGACGTGCACGTGGTGTCGGTCAACGACTTCCTCGCGCGACGCGACGCCGAGTGGATGGGCCCGTTCTACGACGCGCTCGGAGTCACGGTCGGGTGGATCACGGCGGAGTCGACGGCGGACGAGCGGCGCGCTGCCTACGGGTGCGACGTCACCTACGCCTCGGTCAACGAGGTGGGCTTCGACGTACTGCGCGACCACCTCGTCGACGACGTCGACACGCTGGTCTCCCCCACCGCGGACGTCGCCGTCGTCGACGAGGCCGACTCGGTGCTCGTCGACGAAGCTCTGGTGCCCTTGGTTCTCGCCGGCTCGATCGATCAGGACGTGTCGGCCGACGACGTGCTCGACGCCGTGCGGTCTCTCGACGCTGACACCGACTGGGAGGTCGATGCCGAACGTCGCAACGTGTTCCTGACCGATGCCGGGGCCGAGAAGCTCGAGGACGCACTGGGCGGGATCGATCTGTACAGCGAGGAGCACGTCGGCACCACGTTGGTGCGCGTCAATCTCACCCTGCACGCAGAGGTGTTGGTACGCAGGGATGTCGACTACATCGTGCGGGACGGTCGGGTACAGCTGGTCAACGCCTCCCGCGGCCGTGTCGCGGAGCTGCAGCGTTGGCCGGACGGTCTCCAGGCCGCGGTCGAAGCGAAGGAAGGCCTGGCGCGCACGGAGACCGGGCAGGTCCTGGACACCATCACCGTGCAGGCCCTGATGGGTCGGTACCGCCGCGTGTGCGGAATGACCGGAACGGCTCTCGCAGCAGGAGAACAGCTTCGGACGTTCTACGGCCTCGGGGTGTCGGTGGTCGAGCCGAACGAGCCGCTCGTCCGCGTCGACGAGGTCGACCGCGTGTACGCCACCGCTCCCGAGAAGAACGCGGCCGTCGTCGCCGCGGTGCTGGAAGCCCACGCCACGGGGCAGCCCGTGCTCGTGGGGACGCACGACGTCGAGGAGTCCGAGTCTCTGGCCGCCCGGCTCGAGGACGCCGGAGTGCCGGTGGTCGCCCTCAACGCGAAGAACGACGCGGAGGAGGCCGAGATCATCGCGCGGGCCGGACTGCGCGATGCGGTGACCGTCTCGACGCAGATCGCCGGCCGCGGCACCGACATCAGGCTCGGGGACGGCGTGACCGACCTCGGCGGCCTACTCGTGATCGGCACCGCGCGGTACGTCACCGAGCGCCTCGACAACCAACTACGGGGACGCGCAGGGCGACAGGGTGATCCGGGCCGCTCCGTGTTCTTCGCCAGTTGGGACGACTCGCTGGTGACGCGCTACCTGGAGAAGAGCGATCGCCCCGGCCACCCCGACGACACGGGCTTCCTCGAGTCGGAGGTCGCGGCCAAGCGCATCGACCACGCGCAGCGCGTCGCGGAGGGCGCGATGCTCGACACCCACGCGTCCACCTGGCGGTACAACCAACTGACCGCCCAACACCGCGACATCCTCGACACGCGTCGGGCCGCGTTGCTCGACACCGACGAGGCGTGGGACCTGCTGGCCACCCGCAATCCCGAGCGTGCCGCGGAACTGGAGGCCGTCGACTCCGACGCCCGCGTACGCGCCGCCCGGCGCATCGTTCTCCACCATCTCGACCGCGCGTGGTCCGACTACCTGGCGCACCTCGGCGATGTCCGCGAGAGCATTCATCTCCGGGCACTCGGCCGACAGAACCCGCTCGACGAGTACCACCGCATCGCGATCGAGGCGTTCGCCGAGGTGCAGTCCCGTGCCCTCGAGGAGTCCGACCGCACCTTCCTGACCTCGACGATCACCGACGACGGTGTGGACCTCGAGTCGGCGGGGCTGGTGCGTCCGTCTTCGACCTGGACCTATGTTCGCGAGTCGCACCGTCCACTCGCGTTCTGAGTGGCCTTCGGCCCCGTGCGCCCTTTGCGTATCCGGAGATGCGCAAAAGGCACACGGGGGACGAAGTCCCACTATTGCGAGTGATCACTCTCTAAGTTACGGTGAGCCCATCGCACAGTGATGGAGGTCACATGAACGAGTCGCACTTCGATGTGGTGATCAGCGGCGGGACCGTGTTCGACGGAGATGGTGGGCCGGGAGTTCGCCGCGATGTCGGCATCGTCGACGGCGTGGTCCGTGCCGTGTCCTCGGACGCGCTCGACGTCGGACCGGACACCGAGGTCATCGACGCCACCGGCCAGTGGGTCATTCCGGGATTCGTCGACGTGCACACTCACTACGACGCGGAGGTCCTGGTGGGGCCGGGCCTGAGCGAGTCTGTGCGCCATGGCGTGACGACGGTGCTGCTCGGCAACTGTTCGCTCTCCACCCTGTACTCCACTCCCGTCGACATCGCCGACCTGTTCAGCCGCGTCGAGGCCCTCCCCCGCGATCACGTGCTCAAGGCCGTCGACACGCACAAGACCTGGTCGGGCCCGGAGGAGTACATCGCCGCACTCGAGCGCCTCCCGCTCGGACCGAACATCGCTGCGCTGGTGGGGCACTCGGACCTGCGCGCCCACGTCATGGGACTCGACCGGTCGACCGACCGCTCCCAGCGACCGACGCGCGAGGAGACGGCGCAGATGGCGGACGCTCTCGAGAAGGCACTCGACGCGGGCATGCTCGGCATGTCCACGATGACCAATCCCTGGGACAAGCTGGACGGGGATCGATACCGCTCGCGCTCGCTGCCGTCGTCCTACGCGTCGTGGTCGGAGTTCCGGCGTCTGCACAAGATCCTGCGTCGCCGCGGCCGTCTGCTGCAGAGCATTCCGAACCTGAACACCAAGTACGACATGGTGTTCTTCCTCGGCGCCGCGACGGGCATCGGCCGACGCGCACTGAAGGTCTCGCTGCTGGCCGCCGCCGACGCCAAGGCCTCGCCGTGGATCCACCACATCTTCGGTCCGCTGGCCGCTGCGGTGAACGGACCGGGCAAGGGTCAGTTCCGCTGGCAGCACCTTCCCACGACGTTCGACGTCTACTCCGACGGAATCGACCTGGTCGTCTTCGAGGAATTCGGTTCCGGCAGAGCAGCTCTGCACCTGCGTGAGGAGCTCGGCCGCAACGAACTGCTGAAGGACGAGGCGTATCGACGCTGGTTCCGCGCCGACTTCGAGAAGAAGTTCTCCTCCCGTGTGTGGCACCGAGACTTCGGCGACGTCATCATCACCGAATGCCCCGACTCGTCCGTCATCGGCAAGAACATCGCAGAGTTGGCACGGGAGCAGCGGATCCACGTCGTCGACGCCTTCCTCGACCTGGTGGTCGAGCACGGCCGGAAACTACGCTGGCACACCACCATCGCCAATCATCGCCAGAAGCAGATGGACAAGCTGATCACGAAGCCCGGTGTGACGGTGGGGTTCTCCGATGCCGGGGCGCACCTGCGCAACATGGCGTTCTACAACTTCGGCATCCGCCTGCTGCGGCGCGTGAACGACGCCCGCGAGTCGTTCCTGACGGTCGGCCAGGCGGCTCACAAGCTCAGCGGCGAGCTCGCCGACTTCTACGGCGTCGACGCCGGCCACCTGCGTCTCGGCGATCGCGCCGACATCGTCGTGGTGAATCCCGCCGGCCTGACGGACGAGGTCGACGCGTACAACGAGGAGACGATGCCGGAATTCGGGGGTCTCAGCCGCATGGTCAACCGTAACGACACCGCGGTCACCGCGACGCTCGTCGGCGGACGAGTCGCGTATCGCGAGGGCCGATTCGCCTCCTGGTTCGGGGTGTCCGAGCGGGCGGGCCGATTCCTGCGAGCGGGCGTGAGGACACCTGCGGCCACTACCGTGTCCGTGTGAGACGAACGCAGGAAGAGCGCCGCACCGACACCATCGCGCGACTCCTCGACGCGACCATCGCGTCGCTGTGCGAGAAGGGTTACGCCGCCACGACGGTCAACGAGGTGGTGACCCGCGCGGGAGTGTCGTCGGGTGCGCTCTTCCGGCACTTCGCCACCCGTCTCGATCTCGTCGTGGCCGCGGCGGACGAGGTCCGGAGGCGCCAGTTCGAGGAGTTCCGCGCCGGGCTGTCCGGCTTCGGCTCGGCGTCCGTCGAGCACTGCCTGACGTTGCTGCGCGCCGCGTGCCGGGCGCCGATCAACGGTGCCTGGTACGAGCTGCTCATCGCCGCCCGGAGTGACGATGCACTGCGGGAGCGTCTCGTTCCGTTCACCGTGCGCTACCACCAGGAGATCACCGACCTCGGACGCTCGCTGCCGATCGCGGGCACGATTCCCGCGGCGGAACTCGATACGGTGCTCTTCACGGTGGTACACCTCCTCGACGGGGAAGCCCTCTCCGCCGTGGTGCATCCGCAGCCCGAGCAGGACGAGGTGCGGCTGCACCTCGTCGCGCGACTGCTCCGAGGAGAGTCGCTGTACAGAAGGAGCGAGGCAGGATGACCGAGCCGCACAGCAGGTGGACCGCTCACTCGACGGGTGCCGCACTGGCCGTGTTCGAGTACGGCGATCCGGAGTCGGACACGACGGTGCTGCTCGTGCACGGGTATCCGGACGACCACACCATGTTTCACCCGATGATCGACGCCATCGGTGATCGCGCCCGCGTCATCGCCTACGACACGCGCGGTGGTGGCCGCACCGTCGTCGAGCACCCGGAACGGTCCGAGTCGTTCGCCATCGAACGCCTGGCCGACGACACCTATGCGGTGGTCGAGTCGATCCCCGATCTCCGCGGAGCGGTCCACGCCTTCGCCCACGACTGGGGTTCGGTGCAGATGTGGGAGCCGATGCGCGATCCCCGCGCCGCCGAGGTGTTCGGATCGTTCACCTCCGTCTCCGGTCCCAGCATCGACCACCTCCGCGAGACGTCGCGTCGGCGCGGACTGCGGCCCACCCAGTGGCCGTCGGTGCTCGGGCAGCTCGCCCGGTCGTGGTACATCTGGGGCTTCCACGTGCCGGTCCTGGGAAAGTACGTTCCGACTCTGTTCGTCCAGGCCGGTCCCGCGGACCCCGCTCCCGCCGCGGATCCGCTGAACATGCAGCGCGGTGTCGAGCTGTACCGCGCCAACATCATTCGGCGCATGCTGTCCGGGCCACCACCGCGGTGCGACGTACCCACACTCGTCGTGGTTCCGCTGAAGGATCGCTTCCTCTCCCCCGATCTGGTCCAGGACGTCGACCGCTGGGTCCCCGACCTGACCGTCCTGGAGGTCGACGCGAAGCACTGGTGGCCCTGGAGTCACCCGGGAGACGCGGCGGACGTGCTGCTCGACCACGCCGGCCGGGACCGATAGCCCCGGCGTCAGGTCTCGGTCGTGTCGACCGGACTGCGGCGCCGACGGATCACCCCGGTGACGACGGCCGTGATCGCGCCGACAGCGAGGACGATGGCCGAGGTGAACGGGAGCCTGGTGTCGACGAGACCCAGCACGACGACGACGGGAATGGCCAGCGCCGGCCACGGGAACACCGTTCTCCAGTCGCCGGAACTCCAGCCGAGAACGGCGCAGATCCCGACGACGAACAGCGCCACCCCACCGGACAGGGCCCAGCGCCCGGCATCGGTCAGTTCGCCGACGGGATGCAGGACGTACTGCTGGATCCCGACGCCGAGGAGAGCGACACCCAGGGTGAGAGGGAGGTGCCCGTAGACGTACCCGTCGGCACGGCCACTGCCCACCACCCGCTCGTCGTCCTGGATCTCCGTCTTGGCCTCCGCGCCGCCGATGTCGAAGTACATCCACCACACGGCTGCAGCGATCGTGAATCCGAGTGCCGCGACGGCGACGGACGAGAACATCCAGTGGGTGTCGTGCATCCCGAGCACCACAGCCGAGATCGACTCACCGAGAACGAGAATGACGAAGAGCCCGAACCTCTCCGGCAGATGCTGGAGGTGCAGCGGAACATCCGGTCCCCAGTGGGTCGCGGCGAACGGCGCCGCGGCCTCCACCATGATTCCCACCGCCCACAGCAGGTAGGTGATCGGTGACGGGGTGAGCAGCGAGACCGTCCAGATCACGATACTGACGCCGGTGGCCGCGAGGTACAGATCGATCGTGACGCGGACGTCGGGGATGTGCCGCCGTGCGCGAAGATACAGACCGGCGAGAATCACCCGCGTCGCGATGTACCCGGCTCCGAAGGCGACGGTCCCGTCGCCGCCCACCGCCGTCGCGGCACTGGCGGCCATCACCGCCACGGCGAAGGTGGCGGCGAGTTTCAGCAATCGGTACAGGACGTCGTTCGTGTCGAACCTGTTGGCGTACAACGTGGTGGTCACCCATGACCACCACGTGACGGCGAAGATTCCCGCGAACTCGGCGATGCCCTGCCAGCGAAGGTCGTCCTTCAGTGCGAGTGCGAGTTGGTGCACGACCAGCACGTAGGCGAGGTCGAAGAACAGCTCCAACCGGGTCGCGCCGCGATCGGCCTCGGTCCGCAACTTCGGCGGTCGCACCAGCGGAGTGCGCTGGTCGGCTCCCGCGTCGGTGTCGTCGTCCGGTGTCGTTGCCACGTCATCACCACTCTGCGGTTGCGACCCGGACAGACCTCGCGGATCGGGCGATCAGCCGACGATGCGCGACACTACGCCGCGAGTGACCTCCTCGGGACGGAACTGCTCGCTCGCGTACGCGGAGATGGCGACCACTCCGCCGGCCAACGCGGGGACGACCCACTGCAGTGCCTGGAGTTTCTTCTGCGCGGCCGCCACGTGCGGTGGCGTGGACGCGGTGGGCGTGGTCCCGTCAGAGGCGGGTACCGCACCTTCCTTCGAGACCGTCTGTCCCAGAACGCGGCTGTACGCGGTGACCGCCAGTGCGGCCACCGTGAGCGCGGTCTTGGCGACGGCCATCGAAGCGACGCCGTCCTGCGCCTTCAGACGTCCGTAGTCGTTCTTCAGCAGTGCTGTCGCACCGGCGAGATGGACACCGATGGCCGCGGCGTTGACCGGCGTCCACCGATCCCATCCCTCGTTGGTGACAGCCCCGGTGGAGGCGGCGGTGTCGGCGTTCGACGACGCCTCGTTCAGTGCGACGGCATTGGCGAGGGTTCCGCCGAACCAGGCCGCGAGTCCGACATCGTGGAGCAGGTGGGCAAGGGTGGCACGGGCCATGAGAATCTCCTGTGTCGAGAGCGAGTGCCTCGAACTACCCTCGTGCCGTGCGCTGAAACGTGTCGACCGGTCCAGGATGTCGACCGCCGGGTGCCGGACCTGACCGTCCCGGAGGTCGACGCGAAGCACTGGTGGCCCTGGAGTCACCCGCGAGACGCGGCGGACGTGCTGCTCGACCACGCCCACAGGGACCGACAGCCCGCAGGCGAGTGTGAGTACACACGATCGACGAACACTCTGCCGATCCGCAGAATCACCGGCGATCCTGTGGCCGCACGCTCACATGCGAGGTCCCGCGACGGTGGACGGGTGTGGGAACGGTCTTCCCGGCACGTTCCCACACCCGAGTCTTGCCCCCTGCGGCTCAGGCCCCGATCCGTTCCCCCGAGGTCGGGTGGAACAGGTACGCGGTGCCCTCCTGCTTGGTCAGCGTGACCTTCTCGCCGATCCGCGCGGGTGCCCTCCTGGGAGAGCGTGCCACGATCGTGGCCGGTGTGCCGTCCGAGGCGCGGATCCGGGTGTCGTCGAAGCTGGCGTAGAGGTAGCTCTCGTTGCCCAGTTCCTCCACGAGGTCGACGGTGACCAGCAGTCCGTCGTCGTCCGCGGAGCCGATCGCGAGCTGTTCTGGACGCAGGCCGAGGGTCACCTCGTCGAGTCCCGCGGCGGCGATGGCGGTGAGCTGGTCGCGCTCGAGGGGGACGGTGCGCTCACCGACCTTCAGGCCGCCGGACACGACGGGCACCGTGAACAGGTTCATCGCCGGCGAGCCGATGAATCCGGCCACGAAGGCGTTGACCGGGTGGTCGTAGAGCTCGGTCGGCGCGGCGAACTGCTGCAGCTTGCCGTCCTTGAGGATCGCGACGCGGTCGCCCATCGTCATGGCCTCGACCTGGTCGTGGGTGACGTACACGGTGGTCGTCCCCAGCCGACGCTGCAGCGCGGCGATCTGCGTGCGTGTCTGTACCCGCAGTTTGGCGTCGAGGTTCGACAGCGGCTCGTCCATGCAGAACACCTGGGGCTCACGGACGATCGCGCGGCCCATGGCGACGCGCTGCCGCTGACCGCCGGAGAGCTTGCCGGGCTTGCGATCCAGGTACTCGGTGAGGTCGAGGAGTCGGGCCGCCTCGGCGACGCGGGCCTGACGCTTCTCGAGGCTGACCCCGCGCATCTTGAGCGCGAAGCCCATGTTCTCGCCGACGGTCTTGTTGGGGTAGAGCGCGTAGTTCTGGAACACCATCGCGATGTCGCGGTCCTTGGACGGCACACCGACCATGTTCTTCCCGCCGATCTCGATGGCACCGCCGTCGATCTCCTCGAGACCGGCGAGCATCCGCAGCGCGGTGGATTTCCCGGAGCCCGACGGGCCGACCAGGACGACGAACTCGCCGTCCTGGATGTCGAGGTCGAGCGAGTCCACCGCCAGCTTGTCGGCGCCGTCGTAGATGCAGGACGCTTGCTTGTACGAGATTGCAGCCATGGTTCTTTCTCCTACTTGATGGCGCCGAAGGACAGGCCGCGCACGAGCTTGTTCTGCGCGAACCATCCGGCGAGGACGACGGGGAGGGCTGCGAACGTCGCAGCGGCGGAGAGCTGGGCCCAGTACAGGCCCTGCCCGGTGATGAAGCCGACGAGGTAGACCGGAATCGTCTGTGCCTGAACGGCGGTGAGGTTGACGGCGAAGAAGAACTCGTTCCACGAGAAGATCACACAGATCAGCGACGTGGCCGCGATGCCGGGCGAGACCAGCGGCAGGATGACCTCCCGCACCGATGTCCACAGCGAGGCACCGTCCATGCTCGCGGCCTCGAGCAACTCGCTCGGGACCTCGAGGAAGAACGACCGCATCATCCACACCGCGATCGGCAGATTCATCGCCGTGTACAGGATGATGAGCGCCCAGATGTTGTCGAGCAGACCGATGTCGCCGACGATGACGTACAGCGGCACGATGGCCGCCACGACCGGCAGCATCTTCGTCGAGATGAAGAAGAAGAGCACGTCCTGCGTCTTCTTCACGGGACGCAGCGACAGGGCGAATGCAGCCGGGACACCCAGCAGCAGAACGAGAATCGTGGACACGACGGTCGCGAAGGCCGAGTTGAGCAGCGTGGTGCCGATGCCGCTCTCGAGAACGCCGCGGTACTGGTCGAGGGTCGGGGTGAAGAAGATCTTCGGCGTCGCGGTGTACGCATCGGCTTCCTGCTTGAACCCGGTGATGACCATCCACAG
Source organism: Rhodococcus sp. NBC_00294 (assembly GCF_036163995.1). NCBI lineage: Bacteria > Bacillati > Actinomycetota > Actinomycetes > Mycobacteriales > Nocardiaceae > Rhodococcus > Rhodococcus sp. NBC_00294. Next base: position 1,205,368 of record NZ_CP108043.1, on the reverse strand, counting down.
GACCGGGAAGAAGAAGGCGATGCCGGCGACCCAGGCGACGAAGGACCAGATCGATCCGGGCCCCCATCGCTTCTTGCGTGTGATCGGCGCGGTGACGCTCGGAGTTCCGCTGCCGGCGCTCCGCTCGGTGGTGGTACTCATCAGGCAGCCTCCTCTTTCCCGCTGAAGCTCGTGAAGATCAGTCGCAGCGCCAGTGTGCTGACGACGATGGTGGCCACCACGGTGACGACGCCCATGGCCGCGGCCTGGCCGATGTCGAAGCCGAGGAACGCTCGTTGATAGATGTAGAACGGCAGGTTCGACGACGCCACACCCGGGCCGCCGGACGTCATCATGTAGACGGCGTCGAAGGTGTTGATGAGGTAGATGGCGCCGAGGACCGCTCCGAGCTCGATGAAGCGTCGCAGATGCGGCAACGTCAACTCGCGGAACAGTGCGACGGGCCCGGCGCCGTCCACCCGCGCCGCCTCCGCGATGTCCTTCGGCATCGACTGCAGTCCCGCCAGGATGAGCAGCATCATGAAGGGGGTCCACTGCCAGACGAGGTTGGTCATGACCGCGGCGAGCGGGAACCGCGAGACCCAGTCGATCTGGTCGACCCCGAACGGGCTGAGCACGAAGTTGATGAGGCCGAACACCGGGTCGAACATGGTGGTCTTCCAGATCAGTGCACCGGCGACCGGGGTGATGAGGAACGGAGTGATCAGCAGGGTGCGGATCAGACTGCGGCCGATGAACTTACGGTCCAGCAGCAGTGCGAGCACCAGGCCCAGCGCCACCGAGATGATCACCGTGCCCACGATCATGATCACCGTGTTGAACGCGACCGAGCGGAACTGGCTGTCCCGGAACACGTCCACGTAGTTGTTCAGACCGTTGAACTCCCGCGATCCGGGGCGCACCAGGTTCCACGACTGCGTCGAGTAGTACAGCGTGAACAGGAACGGGATCTGCGTGACGACGATCGCGAAGACCATGGCCGGCAGCAGGGGACCGCGGCGCCGCCACCCCTCCGCCTTCGAGATCACCCGTTCGCGAGGAACGAACGGCGTCTCGGATCTCGCCGAGCCGACTTCGGTCGTGGTCATCACTGATCCTCCTGATACGTCTTGCCGACCACCTCGGCGTACTGCTGCGCTTGAGCGAGCGCGTCCTGGACGCTGATCTGTCCTGCCACGGCGGCGCTGATCTGCTGACTGACCCGAGTGCCGAGATCCTGGAACTCGGGGATGGTGAGGAACTGGACGCCGGTGTACGGCACCGGATCGACCGTCGGGTTCAGCGGATCGGCATTGTTTATCGAGTCGAGCGTGACCTGACCGAAGGCGGCCGACGCCTCCTTGTACTCCGGGATCTCGTAGGTGGACAACCGGCTTCCCGGTGGCACCCGCTCCCAGCCGAGCTCGGTGCCGACCTTCTTCAGGTACTCCTTGTTCGTCATCCACGACACGAACTTCCAGGCGTCGTCCGGGCTCTCCGACGTCGTCGGGATGCCGAGCGACCAGGAGTACAGCCAGCCGTTGTCGCCCTTTGCCGCCGACGGGGCCTTGGCGTACCCGATCTTGCCGACGACGTTGCTCGACGTGGGGTCCTCGAGCACCGACACCGCCGAGGTGGCGTCGTACCACATGGCCGTGTTGCCCTGTGCGAGTTGCGTTCCGCACTCGCTGAAGCCGCTCGTCGCCGCGCCGGCCTGTCCGTGCGACCGGACCAGGTCGACGTAGAACTGCACGGCTTCCTCGACCTGCGGACTGTCGAGTTGCGCGTTCCAGTTCTCGTCGTACCACCGGCCGCCGAAGGCGTTGATGACGGTGTCGAGGGGCGCGAGCACCTCGCCCCAGCCGGGCTTGCCACGCAGGCAGATGCCGGACATGCCCGGACGGTCGAGTGTCGCGGCGGCCTCGGCCACCTGATCCCAGGTGGGCTCGGCCGGCATCGTGATGCCTGCTTCCTCCATCAGGTCCTTGCGGTACATGAGGAAGGACGACTCACCGTAGAACGGCACCGAGTACATGCTTCCCTCGTAGGACAGCGACTCCTTGAGCGACGGGATGAAATCGTCCTCGTCGTATCCCGGTGTGGCCTGCGCGTACTCGGACAGATTGGTGAGCCACCCGTTCTCGGCCCATTGCGGCGTCTCGTAGTTGCTGATCATCACCACGTCGAACTCACCACCGCCCGTGGCCACCGACGCCGTGATCTTCGCGCGCGCCTCGTTCTCGGACAGCGAGACGAACTTCAGGTTCACACCCGGGTTCTCGGCCTCGAACTCCGGTGCGAGCGAGATCGCGTCGGACATCTGCGCGTTGGAGACGATGGCCACGGTGATGGTCGTGCCGCCACCGTCACCTCCGAACGATCCCGCGCCCGCGCAGCCGCTCGCCGTCAGCACGGTGGCTGCGGCGAGGGCGGCGAGTGGGACGAATCGTGATGTCACGTCGGTACTACCTCGATTCCTTCATGGGGTTGCTGCCGTGCTCGTCGAGAAGGTCCAGAGCACAGGCGATATCGGTCACCAGGACGGTGGCGAGACGGCCGCGCAGAGCGGCCCGGATCGCGGCGTGCTTGCGCACACCGCCGGAGATGAGGAGCGTGGTGGCGCAGTTCCGGATGTCGTCCAGCGGCACCGAGACCGTGCGGTCGGTCAGTGAGCTGTCGACGTCGGCGCCGTCGGAGTCGAAGAACCGACCGCCGATCTCACCGACCGCACCGAGTCGATCGAGTTCGGACAGGAGGTCGGCGTCGAGGAAGCTTCCCTCGAACAGCGTCGTCGACGTCGACACCGGGCCCAGTCCGAAGAACATGAGATCCGCGGTGCGTCCGGCGTCGAGCGCCTTGGACATCAGCGAGTCCTGTTGCAGCGCCACGACCGTCGCCGGGTCGGCGTAGAGAGGGGCGTTGAGCCGCATCGGCGTCGCCTGCAGTTGCTCGGCGCAGCGGGTGAGGACGAAGTCGACACCGGTCTGGTAGTCCGCGGTGCTCATGGATCCGTCCAGCTGCACCACGCGGGCGCAGCGGCTGCCGCGTCCCTGGAGCGACTGCGCCACCGCGACCGTCTCCGGCCCCCACGTGAAACCGAGTGTGTGAGCAGGCTGCACGCGCCGAGTGAGGATGCCCGACGCGGCGCGCCCCACCGCGTCGTACCGACCGCCGGCGTCGTCGATGGTCGACGTGACCACCAGCGCCTCGTCCAGGCCGTACCGCTCCTCGAGTCGACGTTCGAGATCGGTGTGCACCGATCCGCTGATCTCCTCGGGCACGTGGATCTCGATGCGCACGAGCCCGTTCGCCCGAGCCCGAGCGACGAGTCGACCTGCCGTGGGACGGGAGACACCGAGCTTGGTGGCGATCTCCGCCTGGGTCGCGCCCTCGACGTGGTACATCGTCGCCGCACGCAGCGCGAGCCTCAGCTCGTCGCTCGAACTCGGCGTCGTCACGATGTCGCTCCCGGTCGTCGAGGTGAGCATCTGCTCACCTGGTGTTCATCTGCTCACTTAAGCTAACATCCAGGTGTGATCCACACAACAGTCGATTCCATGCGTGCCGCAGTTCTCACCGAACCGGGACACATCGAGACGCAGACGCGACCTGTGCCGACGCCGAACGCAGGTGACGTCCTCGTCCGGGTGGCATCCGTCGGAGTCTGCGGCTCGGATGCGCACTACTACCGCGAGGGTCGCATCGGCGACTTCGTCGTCGAGTCGCCGCTCGTTCTGGGCCACGAGGCGTCGGGTGTGATCGTCGCCGTCGGTGACGGCGTCTCCCCTCGGCGAGTCGGGTCGCGAGTGTCCATCGAGCCGCAACGACCCGATCCCGACAGTCGCGAGACCCGATCGGGCCACTACAACCTGTGCCCCCACATGGAGTTCTATGCGACCCCTCCCGTGGACGGTGCCCTCTGTGAGTACGTGACCATCGGATCCACGTTCGCGCACGACGTCCCCGACGCCGTGTCCGACGACGCCGCGGCCCTCTTCGAGCCCCTGTCGGTGGCCATCGCGACCGCACGCAAGGCCGGGATCACCGGCGGCTCGCGAGTGTTGATCGCGGGCGCCGGGCCGGTCGGAGTGCTCACGGCACAGGTCGCACGCGCCTTCGGCGCCACGGAGATCGTCGTGTCGGACATCTCGGCCGACCGCCGCGCCAACGCCACCCGGTACGGGGCGACCCGCGTGATCGACCCGGCGGACGAGTCGGTGCACGACCTCGACGTCGACGCGTTCGTCGACGCGTCGGGCGCACCCCGCGCAGTGCAGGACGGGATGCGCGCCGTGCGCCCTGCGGGCAGAGTGGTGCTCGTGGGCATGGGCGGAGACGCGTACCCGATACCCGTGTCGGTGATCCAGAACCGGGAACTGTGGGTCACCGGCGTCTTCCGCTATGCCGACACCTGGCCCACTGCACTGGAACTCGTCCGCACCGGACGAGTCGAGCTCGACAGCATGGTGACGGGTCGGTTCGACCTGGATCATGTCGAGGACGCACTGAATCACGACCGCACCGACGGCAGCATCAAGGCTGTCGTCACCGTGACACCCAGTCAGGAGACCCTCTCGTGAAGCTGTCCGCCGCCACCCTCGCCCAGCTTCCCGACGACGTGGACGTGCCACGGTACGACCGCTCGGCGATCACCACCGGGATCGTCCACTTCGGCGTCGGCGGCTTCCACCGTGCGCACCAGGCGATGTACGTGGACCGGCTGCTCCGCAACGACTTCGAGTCCGCGTCGAGCTGGGGCATCTGCGGCGTGGGCGTGCTGCCGGGTGATCGCCGTATGAAGGACGTCATGGACGCCCAGGACTGTCTCTACACCCTGGCACTGCGGCACTCCGACGGCTCGTGGGACACCTCGGTCATCGGATCCATCACCGAGTACCTCTTCGCGCCGGACGATCCCGAGGCGGTGATCGAGAAGCTCGCCCACGCCGACACCCGCATCGTCTCTCTCACCGTCACCGAGGGCGGCTACAACTTCTCGGCCACCACGGGCGAGTTCGACGCCGAGAACCCGGCTGTGCGAGCGGATCTGGCACCCGATGCGGTACCGGGCACGACCTTCGGACTGGTGTGCGAGGCGTTGTCCCGCCGGAAGGATCGCGGGCTCGCGCCGTTCACCATCATGTCGTGCGACAACATCGAGGGCAACGGACACATCGCCCGATCGACCTTCACCGCGTTCGCTCGCCTGAAGGATCCCGCACTGGCACAGTGGATCACGGATACCGCGCAGTTCCCCAACTCCATGGTCGACCGCATCACGCCCGTCACCACACCCGACGTCGTCGACCAGCTCGCCTCACGGTACGACCTCGAGGACCGGTGGCCCGTGGCGGCGGAGCCGTTCACCCAGTGGGCGCTGGAGGATCACTTCACCCTCGGCCGGCCGCCGTTCGAGGACGTGGGCGTGCAGGTCGTCGACGACGTCACACCGTACGAGCTGATGAAGCTGCGTCTGCTCAACGCGAGCCATCAGGCCCTCTGCTACGTCGGATACCTCAGTGGCTACCGGCTCGTGCACGACGTCACGCAGGACGCACTGTTCGCCGAGTTCCTGTTGCGCTACATGGACGAGGAAGCCACTCCCACGCTGCAGCCGGTTCCCGGAATCGACCTGGCCGAGTACAAGAAGACGCTGATCGAGCGCTTCTCCAATCCGGAGATCCGGGACACCGTGGCCCGGCTCTGCGCCGAGTCGTCGGACCGGATCCCGAAGTGGCTGGTCCCGGTGGTACGCACGAACCTCGGGTCCGGAGGGCCGGTCGCACTGTCCGCCACGGTGATCGCGAGCTGGGCGCGCTACGCCGAGGGTGTCGACGAGCAGGGTGAGCCCATCGAGATCGTCGACCGTCTGAAGGACACGCTCACCCCGCTGGCTCGGCAGCAGCGCGAGGACCCCCTCGCGTTCGTGCGGAACCGGGAGTTGTTCGGGGATCTGGTGGACGATCCGCGCTTCGTCGACGCCTACACGTCGGCTCTCGACTCCCTGCACACTCGCGGAGCCCGCGCCACCGTGGAGTCGTCGGTGCGCTGACGCCCGTGAGCCTTGTGCGCATCCCTGGACACGCACAAGGCTCACGGGGGCCGAAGGCCCACTACAGCCGCTGCAGCACCTCGGCGAAGGCCAGCTCGGCGGCACCGATCACCGAGATCCGCCGACCCAGGCCCGAGACGTGCAGTTCCACCCCGTGCTGGCGTCCGACCAGGCACTCCCCCACGCCCTCGGTGATGCGTGCCATCGCCGAGGGCACCCGGAGAACGTCGGCGAAGAGGCCGCCGAACACGACGACGCGGGGGTCCACCATCGTGACGATGGTGCAGACGCCCGTCTCCAGTGCCTCGATGTAGCTCTCCGGCAGGGCACCCCCGGCGGCGGCGACGTCGGCCAGTGCGCGCCCGATCGCGGACGGCGTCGCGGGTTCCGGCATCGCGAGTGCCCGGCGCAGTGCGTCCTGCCCGACGGACAGCTCCCAGCACCCGTTGCTTCCGCAGCTGCAGAGGCCCCCGCCTGCGGCGGTCCGCATGTGTCCCACCTCGCCGGCGTAGCCACCGGAACCGCCGAGAAGTGATCCGGCGCTGAGTATTCCGGCACCCACACCGAACTCCGCGAAGAGGTAGACCACGTCGTCCACGCCGCGGGCGCATCCGCGGGTGTGTTCCGCGACCACTCCCAGATCGGACTCGTTGGCGACGATGCACCGCACCCCGACCGCCTCACCGATCAGACGACCGAGCGGAACGTTGGTCCAGCCGAGGTTGGGTGCGACGCGCACGAGACCGTCGGCCGACCGCACGAGACCGGGTACGGCGACACACACTGCACGCGGGGCCGATCCCACCCGATGGGTGAGCTCGGTCGCGGCATCGGCGATGCGGCGCACCAGGTCCGCCGGGTCCGGGCCCGCTCCCGCCTCGTAGTCGAGATCCGCCAGAACCGCTGCGCCCCAGCCGATCGCGGAGACGGACAGCCAGTCGACGGCCGCGTCGACCGCGAGTACCCAGGCGGCGGACGGGATGGGGTCGACCACCAGCGACGGCCGGCCGGCCCCGCCACCGGACGACGGATGTTCGGAGACCAGGCCGTCGGCGACGAGGTCGTCGACGAGAGTCTTGACGGTGCTCCGGTTCAGCGAGAGGTCCTCCGCGAGTTCCGCCCTCGTCCGAGCCCCACCGAGGTGGACACTACGGACGAGGGCGGAACGAGCCGGTCGGCCTGTCACCGACCAGTCGGAGCTCGTCGACGCGACAGTGCGTCGACACTGGCCGCGAGCAACAGCACGAGACCGGTGACGATGGAGACCACCGCCGCGGACTGCCCCTGCAGGCGCAGTCCGTTGTCGATCACCGCGATGACGGCAGCACCGATCACCGCGTCCCGCACGCGACCACGTCCACCGAAGAGCGACGTTCCACCGATGACGGCGGCGCCGACGGCGAACAGCAGCGTGTTGCCGCCACCCGCCTGCGGATCCACGGATCCGACCTTGGACGCTGCCACGATGGCGCCGAGTGCCGCGATGGTCGAGCTGACCACGAAGACACTCATGCGGATGCGCCGGACGTCGATACCCGCTCGCCGCGACGCCTCCGCGTTGCCACCCACCGCGTAGACGTGCCGACCGTAGGACGTCCGGTCGAGGACGAACGTGGCGAGCACCAACACGAAGAGCACGATCGGAACGACGTACGGCACACCGGCGATGGAGAGCACCGCCGGGTTGGGGCTGCGGTTCACCGTCATCGCCCACGTGGCGAGGGCGGCGAACACCGTCAGTGCCGCGATCTTGACCAGCAACAGCGACGTCGGGGGAGCCGTCAGTCCCTGCTTCAGCCGAGTGCGCTGGCGCGAGAGGTTGATCGCCGCGAATCCGCCGACGACCACCGCGAACAGCACCCAACTCGCCCACACCGGGAGCGACCGGTTGGCCACCGCGAAGAGCACGGTGTTGTCGGAGATTCCGAGGGTGCCGCCCTCACCGATCAGCTGCAGCACCACACCGCCCCAGGCGAGGAACAGTGCCAGCGTGACCACGAACGACGGGATGCCGACGCGGGAGACGAGGAACCCGGTGAGGCAGCCGATCGAGGCACCGACGCAGATCGCCAGCACGATCTCGATCCACGGATTCGCGGGCACCCCGAGCAGCGCGATGGCGAGTGCGATCGCGGCCGGCACGATGGCCGCCCACAGTCGCGTGATCGCCGCGAGCACTCCGGCCACCACCAGAACGGCGCAGAACGTCAGGAACACACCGGTTCCCATGCCGCCGAGCAGGTTTCCCCCCTCCGTGTAGTGCAGGGCGAGAATCGCCGCCGCCACACCGGAGCCGGTGCCGGCGGAGAGGTCGATCTCACCGAGGAGGAGCACGAACACCAGCCCCATGCCGATCAACGCGGTGGCCGCTCCCTGGGTGAGCAGATTGGCCACGTTGTTGAGGGTGAGGAACTGCCCCGACAGCGACGAGAACACGACGAGCAGGACGACCAGCCCGGCGAGTGCGGGCAGTGCCCCCAGCTCGCCGCCGCGCAGTCGTGCCACGTAGTCGCGTCCGGCGTCGCCGAACGATCGCCGATCGGTGTCCATCGAGAAGTCGGACCGGGCGCGGTCCTGTTCGGGCGCGGCGGTCATATCGTCACCGCCTTCGCCTCGGCCGACGGAAGACCGAGGTCACCGCTGCGGCCGGTCGTGATGAGCTCGACGATGCGTCCGACGGACACGTCCGCCGTGCGCACCTGCGCCGCCATCCGCCCCAGGAACAGGGCGGCGACGGAGTCGGACACCTCGACGACGTCGTTCATGTTGTGGCTGATGAGCAGCACTCCCACACCCGAGTCCGCGAGGCGGCGAACGAGGTCGAGGACCTGTCGCGTCTGCGCGACTCCCAGTGCGGCCGTGGGCTCGTCGAGCAGCACCACCTTCGACTCCCAGAGCACCGACTTGGCGATGGCGACGGTCTGCCGCTGTCCACCGGACAGCGACGCGACCGGGGTGCGCACCGACTTGACGGTGCGCACCGACAGCGACGCGAGGGTGTCGCGCGCCGCCTGTTCCATCGATGCCTCGTCGAGCAGACCCTTGGCCGTACGCTCACGGCCGAGGAACATGTTCTGCACGATGTCGAGGTTGTCGCACAGGGCGAGGTCCTGGTACACGACCTCGATACCCAGCGCCGCAGCCTCTTTCGGATTCGACACCGACACCGGCTCGCCGCCGAAGCGGACCTCGCCGGAGTCGGTGCCGTGAATTCCGGCGATGCACTTGATCAGCGTGGACTTGCCCGCGCCGTTGTCACCGACCAGTGCGGTGACCTCTCCTGCCCTGATCGTCAGATCGACGTCGTGCAGGACGTGCACCGGACCGAAACTCTTGTTGATGCCCTGCAACTGCAGGACGGGCTCTCCCGCGGCGGTCATGGTGGTCAGGAGATCCCCGCGTCCGCGCAGGCCTGAGCCACGTCGCCACTGCACAACGCGTCCGCCGAGACGGCGCCGCCGTCGACGGCGACCTTGACGTTGTCGCGCGTGATGGTGACCGGGTCCAGGAGGACCGACTTCACCTGACGGTTGCCCTCGGGGTCCTCCGACGTCGCCGTCGCCTTTGCGTCGGCAGCGGCGGTGTCACCCTTGGCGAGGTCGATGGCGAGCTCGGCGGCAGCGGCCGCCTCCTTCGCGACGTCCTTGTAGACGGTCATGCACTGGTCGCCGCGGAGCACGGCCTTCAGTCCGTCCTCGGTGGCGTCCTGACCGGTGACCGGCACGGTGCCGTTCAGGCCGTTCTTCTGCAGGACCGTGATGACGGCGCCAGCGAGTCCGTCGTTGGCGGCGAGAACGCCGTCGACCTTGCCGCCGTTGGCGGTGAGCAGCTGCTCGAAGGTGGTGCCGCCGACCTGGTTGTCCCACTCGGGGATGGCCTGGTCGCCCGCGAGGCGCAGGTCGCCGGAGTCGTACTTCGGCTGCAGCACCTCGAGCGCGCCGGCCTTGAACAGCGTGGCGTTGTTGTCGGTCGGCGAGCCGTTGATCTGGATGATCTGCGCGCCGGGCTTCGCGCCCACGCAGTCCACCAGGCCCTGACCCTGCAGGTTGCCGACGGTGGTGCTGTCGAAGGAGACGTAGTAGTCGGCCGAGCCGCCGAGGGTGAGTCGGTCGTAGTCGATGGTGGCGACGCCCGCTTCGGTGGCCTTCTTCTGCACGGCGGCACCGGACTCGGACGAGAGATTGCTCATCAGGATGACCTTCGCACCCTGGCTGATCATCGAGTCGGCGATGGACGAGAACTTGGTGGTGTCGCCCTCCGCGTTCTGGATGATCGGATCGAGACCCGCGTCGCTCAGCGCCTTCTGCAGGAGCGGTCGGTCCTGCGACTCGTAGCGTGCGGACGACTTGGTGTCGGGCAGGATGACGCCGACCTTGGTGCCGCCGTTGCCGGATCCGCCGGAGTCTCCGCTGCCGCTGTCGCTGCTGGAGTTGCTGCCACACGCGGTGAGTGCCATGACCAGACCGATACCCGCCGCGGTGAGGGCGAGCCTTGTGTTCTGCATCGATCGTCCCTTCGGTTGTATGTTGCGGAGCACAACATATTCCTCCAGGTGTGATCTGGGCAATAGGCTGTCCGACAAGGTGACGCCGGTCACTCTTCAGCGATCGACGTGCACCTCCGCCACGGTCCACGCGTGCGCCTGCTCGCTCAGGGTGAAGCCGAGGCCAGGACGTTCGGACAGGTGCATCCGCCCGTCCCGCGTCTCCAGGTGCTCCTCGAACAGCGGATCCAACCAGTCGAAGTGCTCCACCCAGGTCTGCAGAGGATAGGCAGCCGCGAGATGCAGGTGGATCTCCATCGCGAAGTGCGGCGCCATCTGGAGGCCGTGATGCTCGGCGAGTCCTGCGAGCTTCAGGAACTGCGTGATCCCACCGATGCGCGGCGCGTCGGGCTGGATGATGTCGACGGACCCGGCCTCGATCAGGCGCACGTGCTCGCCGACACTGGCCAGCATCTCACCGGTCGCGATGGACGTGTCGAAGGTCCGCGCGAGCATGGCGTGGCCCTCGGCGTCGTAGGCGTCGAGTGGTTCCTCGATCCACACCAGATCGAACTGTTCGAGAATGCGGCACATCCGGGTCGCCGTCGGTCGGTCCCACTGCTGGTTCGCGTCGACCATCAGGGGCACGTCGTCACCCAGGTGCTCGCGCACTGCGGTCACCCGAGCGATGTCCTGGCGCCAGTCCGGCTGTCCCACCTTCAGTTTGATACCGCCGATGCCGGCCGCGAGAGACGCGGTCGCGTTCTCCAGCACCTCCTCGATCGGGGTGTGCAGGAAGCCGCCGGACGTGTTGTACGTCTGCACCGCATCACGGGTGGAGCCGATGAGTTTCGCGAGCGGGAGCCCGGCGCGCTTCGCCTTTAGGTCCCACAGTGCGATGTCGACGGCCGCGATCGCCTGGGTGGCGACGCCGCTGCGACCGACGGAGGCACCGGCCCAGACGAGAGAGCTCCAGATCTTACCGATGTCACTGGGATCCTGACCGATCAGCACAGGCGCGATCTCTCGCGCGTGGGCGAACTGCGCAGGGCCGCCGGCACGTTTGGAGTAGCTGAACCCGATGCCCTCGTGCCCCTGCTCGGTGCGTATCTCGACGAAGAGGAACACCACCTCCGTCATCGGCTTCTGCCGTCCGGTCAGCACTTTCGCGTCGCTGATGGGTGTGGCCAGAGGGAGAACGACGGAGCGCAGGGTGACGTCCGCGATGCGATCGATCGTGGCGGCCCCGGGCGCGAGCGCACGAACGGCCGCGTCGGGCGCGGTGAGCCCGCTGGTCGGCCGGGTGGTGCTGCGCTCGGGGGTCTCTCGCGTGTCGGTCACAGTCGGCTCCTCCATCGGGTACGTGGTCCAGCTCACACGCTAGAAGCCGCACTGATGCGCGTCCAACACTGATGTCGCATCGGTCGATGCCGACCGAGCATCACTGCATGTCCCGACGAGTGGCGCTCCGGTCGCACCACATCGGCATCGAACGATGCGGAAATCGCATGTGTCGGTTCACGATCCGGACCGGTCGATCTCTGACCACGTATCGCCGCAGGTGGGTGACTCGAGCGGCGTCGGCGTCGTCGCCTCGATGGTGACGCGGACGGTCTCGACGACGGCTCGACGCCGTTGACGACCTCGACAACCGCTCCTACGTTGTGTCCACCGTCACAGGATCCGATCACCACAGCCCACCTGTCCGGTGTCACTCGAATCCCCCGTCCACTCGGACGTCATACCCGGAGGTCGACATGAGCCCTGCACCGCGACACCGATCCGGGACGCTCGCAGGCGTGCTCGTCCTCGCGCTCACCGCCTCGGCGTGCTCCGTGGCCAACACGGACCGCAGCTCGGTCACCGATCCGGACACCCTGCGCATCGTCCTGAGTCAGGAACCCCCGACGCTCGAGGCGTGCGACGTCTCGCAGACCTCGATCGGCGTCGTCACGCGGTCGAACATCACCGAACCTCTCATGGAGCGGAACCCCACCACCGGTGATCTCGAACCCAAGCTTGCCGACTCCTGGGAACAGAACTCCGACCGCCAGTGGACGTTCCGTCTGCACCCCGGAGTCACCTTCAGCGACGGTCGACCGTTCGAGGCCGCGGACGCCGCGCACTCCATCGAGCGCACCGTGAACTCCGACATCGGATGCAACGTCGAGGGATACGTGTTCGGCGACGCCGATCTGACCGTGGCCGTCGTCGATCCGCTGACCCTGACGGTGGCAGCGCCGAACCCGGATCCCATCCTCCCGCTGCGGATCTCGTTCGTGGAGATGGTCCCACGCACCGCCAGCATCACGGAACGCGAGCGGGAACCGGTCGGCACCGGACCGTTCGCTATCGACACCTGGGACTACGGCCAGCGGCTGACCCTGGTGCGCAACGATCGGTACTGGGGGCCTCGGCCGGAGTTCGCCCGTGCCGTCTACCAGTGGCGCAGCGAAGGCAGCATCCGCGCGTCGATGGTCTCGGGAGACGAGGCCGACATCGCGACCGGTATCGGACCGGAGGACGGTGCCGGGGACCTGGGTGTGGCCTACCCGAACAACGAGACCACCGCGGTTCGGATCCAGGTGGGGGAGCCACCCCTGGACGACATCCGGGTGCGGCAGGCGATCAACTATTCCATCAACCGGAACGGCATCGTGCACGCCCTCTTTCGCGATCTGGGACGCCCGGCGGCCCAGTTGGTCTCGCCGGGAGTCGTCGGGTACGACGACGATCTCGAGGCGTGGCCGTACGACACGGAGAAGGCGCGAGCACTGCTCGACGAGGCACGAGCGGACGGCGTGCCGGTCGATGCGAAGATCCGACTGATCGGCCGTACCGGTCAGTTCCCGAAGGTCAACGAGACCCTCGAGGTCGTCCAGAACGCACTGTCCGAACTGGGCATGAACATCTCGATCGAGATGATGGACTCGGCCGGTACGTCGCAGTACCAGGAGCGCCCCTTCCCCGCCGACGCCGGCCCGTACCTCCTGGTCATCCAGCACGGCAACCAGGCGGGTGACTCGGCCTTCACCGTCGACCAGTACTTCACGAGTGACGGATTCCAGAGTGCCTACGGAACACCGGAGTTCGACGCGGAGATCGCCGCGGCCGGCCAGCTCACGGGTGACGCCCGGCAGGATGCGTACGCCCGCCTTTTCGAGGAGGAGCCGACGAAGATCATGCAGATGGCGTACATCGCGCACATGGAGGGCGTGCTGGCGAAGTCGGACAGAGTCGACTACACACCCGACTCGGCCACCGTCGACGAGATGCACCTCGCTGCCATGACCCACGCCGACGACGAGTCGAACGCTACGGGGCGCTGACCTACCCGGCACCCTCCGTCAGGTCCCGCACCTCGGCGTAGCGTTCGCGCACCGCCGGGGTCGGGTCCGCCTCGTACCGGGGAATGTCCGCCGCGGCCCAGGTGGGCGGTTCGGCCCCGCCGGACAGCACCCAGGCCGCCTGGCGCGCGGCCCCGTCGGCCACGTACTCACCGGGCGGCGGGACGTCGACGGGCATGCCGAAGACTCCCGGCGCGAGGACGCGCACCGCCTCGGATTTCGCGCCCCCGCCGACGAGCAGCACTCGCGACACGGTCGCACCCTGCGCCACCAGGTGGTCGATCCCGTCGGCGAGACTGCACAGCAGACCCTCGATCGCGGCGCGCGCGAGGTGCGCCGGGGTCGAATTACCCAGGCGCAGGCCATGAATCGCGCCGGTCGCGTCGGGCCGGTTCGGTGTGCGCTCCCCCTCGAGGTACGGCACCATGACCAGGCCCTGGCTCTCCGTGGACAGCGCGAGCCGCGACAGCTCGTCGTGGTCGACGCCGAGCAGGCGCGCGGTCGCATCGAGCACGCGCGCGGCGTTCAGCGTACAGACGAGAGGCAGTTGACGACCGGTGGCGTCGGCGAAGCCGGCCACCAGTCCCGACGGGTCGCGAGGAGCCACGGTGGACACGGCCGAGACGACGCCGGACGTGCCGATGGAGACCACCAGGTCACCCTCGCCGGCACCCAGAGCCAGTGCCGCAGCGGCATTGTCACCGGTTCCGGGCCCGATGGCCGCGCCTCCGGAAGTCGTGCCGATCCGTGTCGAGGGCGCCGCCACGGTGGGCACGTGCGGGGTGCGCCCGCGTAGCGCGAGACCGAGCAGATCGACGCGGTACTCGTTCGTGGCCGCCGAGAAGTATCCCGTGCCGCTGGCGTCACCCCGATCCGTGGCCAGGGCGTCGAGTCCACGAGCACCGCCGAGGCGCCAGGACAGCCAGTCGTGCGGAAGACAGACTGCCGCAGTGCGATCGGCGTTCTCCGGCTCGTGATCCGCGAGCCACCGCAGCTTTGCCGCGGTGATGGACGCGACCGGCACCACGCCCACGGCGTCGGCCCACTCCTGGCCTCCACCCAGCTCGGTCACCAGGTCGCGCGCCGACTCGGCGGAGCGAGTGTCGTTCCACAGCAACGCCGGTCGGACGGTCTCGCCCGCCTCGTCGAGACACACCATGCCGTGCTGCTGCGCTCCGACGGAGACCGCGTCGACGCCGTCCATTCCACCGGCGTCCGCGAGAGCGGTCTCGAGAGCCTCGTGCCACCGGGCCGGGTCGATCTCGGTGCCGTCGGGATGGCCGGCCCGACCGTGGCGGACCAGCTCACCGGAATCCGCGTCCCGAACAACGATTTTGCACGACTGGGTGGACGAATCGACACCCATCACCAACGCCACGACCTCGTCCCTTCACCGTCACGTGCGTTCCGGCAGCTCACCGGTCCGAGCAGTTCACGCTACCGTGAAGCCATGGCCGCCCACGACGAACCGCGAGAAACCGAGGACGCCCGGTTTCGCCTCGAGGTCATGGGTGCGGCGCTGGAGCTCTTCGAGAGCAAGGGGTACGAGGCCACCACGGTCGACCAGATCGCGGAGAGCGCGGGGCTGTCGCGCCGCACGTTCTTCCGGCAGTTCCGGTCCAAGGAGGATGTGGTCTTCCTCGACCACGACGCCACCCTCGCCCATGTGCAGGACTTCCTGGGAACGACCGACCTCGACCCGTACGACGCCGTGTGCGAGGCCGCCGCGCGCGTGTTCGCCCGGTTCTCCGGCACGCCGGACACCACCCGTCGCCGCTACCGCGTCCTGCAGACGGTGCCCGCCCTGCGCGAGCGCGAACTGGTGATGGTGCTGCGGTACGAGCGCGTCTTCGTCGACACCCTGCGCCGCGGCGCCCCGACGCAGGAGCCGCTCTCCCTGGTGCAGTTCGCCGCCGCGGTCACGGCGACGCACAACTACCTGCTGCGTACGTGGCTTCGCGACGGGGCCCGAGTGGAGGTCGAGGACGTCCGGCGCGCCCTCGGGGCGGTGAAGCGGCGGTTCGTCACCGACACCGCGGGAGACCGGCCCACCGCACTCGTGTTGCCGCCGGGGACGTCGGTCGCCGACGTCACGACCCTGCTCGCACAGCACTTCGGGGACGGTCTCACCACCACCCCGTGACCTCGCCGAGCGTGCTGTCGACCACCGGCACGAGCGACCGGACGTACGTCGCCGACAGGTGGTGGGAATCGTGGTAGACCAGCACGTTTCCTTCGACGACGCGACACACGTCGGGACCGCAGACCGCATCGGAGAAGTCGACGGGAACCACCGAGGGGAACGGCAGCGACGCGGCGCGGGCCGGATCGATCTCGGACAGGACCTCGCTGCGCGGCAGTCCGCACGACTCGCTGTCGCCGCCGTCGGCAAGGCAGTCCGCGGCGCGATACGGGACGCCCTCCCGGCTGAGCCACGGAGTGTCCCGCACGGCCACGACGGGAAGAGCGAGCGCGGAGAAGCGTGCCCAGACGTCGAGGTACGCGTCGGGTGTGACGTCGCCGAACTCCGTGGGGCTCGGCCGCGTCGAGGTGGTGAACACCCAGTCGGGGCGGTCCGACGCGAGGATGTCGAGCACGTCCGAGGACCAGTCCCGGCAGTCCGGGTAGGGCAGATCCACCAGGAGCGGCTCGCCGATGTCGAGCGGGCACCCCATCTTGAGGTAGGTCACCACGGCGAACCCGCGATCCCGGCCGATCCGGTCGAGTGCGGGGAGCCAGTGCTCGGCATGCGATCCCCCGGCCAGGGCAAGGGTGCGCGTCGCGTCGGGATCGCCGTACACGCACGAGATCACCTCGCGCTGCGTCATGTCCGCGATGCAGCCGTCCAGCGTCGACTGCGGCAGGTCCAGGTCCGCATCGAGCACGGTGGGTCGCATCGGAGCGTCCGGCACGGGAACACCGTCGACGAGCGCGAGCGCCCCCGGGTAGCGATCGTCGGAGCTCACGTCGGCGGTCGGCTGGGCCGTCGCTCGATCGAGGTAGCCCTGCCAGGTCGCGCTCGCCGCGGCGAGGCCGATCGCTCCGACGGTCACCAGGGCGGTGAGGACGCCGCGGCCCGCGCCCCGACGGTGCATCGGCTCCTCCACCCACGAGCGTGTGGCGACGGCCAGGGCGATCGAGACGACCACCACGGCGGATCCCGTCACCACGGTCACCGAGTGCCCGGTTCCGAGCACCGCAATGAGGATCGGCCAGTGCCACAGGTACAGCGGGTAGGCGATGGAGCCGAGGAACTGCAGTGGGCGGGACTCGAGAGCACGGGTCACGGCCGGTGCTCGTGACTCGGGAGCACCCGCACCGGCAAGCACCAGCAGCATCGCGGCCCCGACCGGCACCAGCGCGGCAGGACCGGGGAACTGCGCCGCACCGTCGACGAGGAACCCACAGCCCACCAGTGCGGCAAGTCCGACGACGGCGGCCGCGGCCCGTAGCGCGGCCGGCAGCACCACTCGACCGATCACCAGCCCGGCGATCGCGCCGACAGCGAGTTCCCACGTCCGCGCCCCGGTGTCGTAGTAGGCCCACCCCTGGTGGGTGCGGCCGATGTCGGCCGCATAGGTGAACGACACCGCGGCGGCGACCGCGAGCACCGACACCAGCACCGGTGTGGTCAGGTCCCGACGACCACACCGACGGCACGCCGCGGCGACGAGGAACACCACGGCCGTGACACCGACGTAGAACTGCACCTGCACGGACATCGACCACAGGTGCTGGAGCGGACTGACCGACAGATCGGCCGCCGCGTAGTCGGACGCGGTCCGCGCGAGCTCCCAGTTCTGGACGTACGCCAGCGACGCGAGCTGCTGCCGCGTCGTCGCGTCCCACATCGTGAAGGGTCGGTCCCACGCGGTCCAGAGCGCCACCGCGCCGAACACCACCACCGCCGCGGGGTACAGGCGTCGGGCGGTGCGGACGACGAGGGGCCGCAGGATCGGACCGTCGGCTCGCTCGACGCGGCGCAGCACCATCGACGTGAAGAAGAAGCCGGACAGGACGAGGAAGACGTCGACACCGCCCGAGACCCTGCCGAACCAGATGTGGAAGACGACCACGAGGGCGATCGCCAGCCCGCGGAGACCGTCCAGATCGACGCGGTGGCCCGGCCTGCGCGCGCCGACTGCCCGGGCACCCGGCGCACGGGTCGTCGCCTGGTGGTGCACGACCACCAGAATAAGGGACGGACGGTACGGGTCCGGAGCACCCACACGTGACCAGTGACACCAAGTGCCACGCAGCCATGGTCACCGGCCGGTCGGTCCGGTACGCTGGCCTCATTCCGTGACACCGAGTGCCACGACCCTCTCACCACGACGAACGGACATCCCATGGCCGGCAACCCCAGCTTCGACCTCTTCCAGCTCGCCGACGAGCACAACGAGCTCCGCGAGGCCATCCGCGCACTCTCCGAGAAGGAGATCGCGCCGTACGCCACCGAGGTCGACGAGCAGGAGCGCTTCCCCGAGGAGGCCCTGAAGGCCCTCAACGCCTCCGGCTTCAACGCGGTGCACATTCCCGAGGAGTACGGCGGCCAGGGCGCCGACTCCGTCGCGGCCTGCATGGTGATCGAGGAGGTCGCCCGCGTGTGCGGTTCCTCCTCCCTGATCCCCGCCGTGAACAAGCTCGGCACCATGGGCCTCATCCTCAGCGGCAACGAGGAGCTCAAGCAGAAGGTGCTGCCCTCCATCGCCGAGGGCGAGATGGCCTCCTACGGACTGTCCGAGCGTGAGGCGGGCTCCGACGCCGCCGGCATGAAGACCCGCGCCAAGGCGGACGGCGACGACTGGATCCTGAACGGCTCGAAGGCGTGGATCACCAACGCCGGCAAGTCGACCTGGTACACCGTCATGGCCGTCACCGATCCCGAGAAGAAGGCCAACGGCATCTCGGCGTTCATGGTGCACAAGGACGACGAGGGCTTCTCGGTCGGCGAGAAGGAGCGCAAGCTCGGCATCAAGGGCAGCCCCACCCGCGAGCTGTACTTCGAGAACTGCCGCATCCCCGGAGACCGCATCATCGGTGAGCCCGGCACCGGCTTCAAGACGGCACTCGCGACGCTCGACCACACCCGTCCCACCATCGGCGCGCAGGCCGTCGGCATCGCGCAGGGCGCTCTCGACGCGGCCATCGCGTACACCAAGGACCGCAAGCAGTTCGGCAAGGCCATCAGCACGTTCCAGGGCGTCGAGTTCATGCTCGCCGACATGGCGATGGAGATCGAGGCGGCCCGCCTCATGGTGTACTCGGCAGCCGCTCGCGCCGAGCGCGGCGAGAAGAACCTCGGCTTCATCTCCGCCGCCTCCAAGTGCTTCGCCTCGGACGTCGCCATGAAGGTGACCACCGATGCGGTGCAGCTCTTCGGTGGCGCCGGCTACACGCGCGACTTCCCGGTCGAGCGCATGATGCGTGACGCCAAGATCACGCAGATCTACGAAGGCACCAACCAGATTCAGCGCGTCGTCATGTCGCGCGCACTGCTGCGCTGACGCCGGTGGCGGGACCGCCGTGCGTCACTCGCTCGGCGGTGCCGCCCGCAACCGGTCGATCTCGCGCCGGTCCCGCTTCGTCGGCCTCCCGGCTCCGCGATCGCGAACGGGCACCGCGGCGAACAGTTCCCGTGGCGGTGGGGGTGGGCTCCGGTCGATGTAGCACGCCACCGCGGCCGGGGCTCCCACTCGCTTGTTCACGAGCTGAGTGACCTCGACGATCTTCTCGAATCCCCCTGCGCGGATGCGTACCTCGTCACCGGGCACCACGTGCTGCGCCGGTTTGGCGGCGCTGCCGTTGATCTTCACGTGTCCGCCGCGGCACGCCGACGCGGCGGCAGAGCGCGTCTTGAACAGCCGCACCGACCACGTCCAGGCGTCAATGCGCGTCACAGCTCGTGCACCACGACGTCCGAGACCGCACCGCCGCTCAGGGTCAGCGTCATGTAGGTGCAGTGCGGTTGCCGCCGACGGTCGGTCGGCGAACCCGGGTTGAGCAGGCGCATCCCGTTGGAGGACAGCGTGTCCCACGGAATGTGGCTGTGCCCGAACACGAGCAGGTCGGTGTCCGGGAACTGCGCGTCCATCCGCTTCTCCCGTCCCCCCTTCGCCCCTGTCTCGTGCGTGACGACCATGCGCACACCCTCGACCGTCCGCCGTGCGACCTCCGGCAACCGCGCACGGAGATCGTCACCGTCGTTGTTGCCCCAGCAGGCGAGCAGATCGGTCGACCGCTCCTCGAGCGCGTCCAGCAACGACGGCGCCATCCAGTCACCCGCGTGCACCACCAGGTCGGCCGCGTCCACCGCGTCCCACACCGCGGCGGGCAGATCCCGCGCGCGGGTGGGGACGTGGGTGTCGGCGAGCAGCAGCAACTTCACGTCAGTCTTTCGGCCCGCCCGCGACGTACACGACCTGGCCGGACACGAATCCTGCACCCTCACTGCAGAAGAAGGATGCCGTGTGGGCGATGTCCTCGGGCTGACCGATGCGGTTGACCGGGATCTGCGACGCGGCACCCTTCTTGAAGTCCTCGAACGGCACGCCGACGCGCTCGGCCGTCGCCGCCGTCATCTCCGTCTCGATGAAGCCGGGTGCGATCGCGTTGACGGTGACGTTGTAGCGGCCCAGCTCGATGGCGAGGGTCTTGGTGAAGCCCTGCATGCCTGCCTTGGCGGCCGCGTAGTTGGCCTGACCGCGGTTGCCCAGCGCCGAGGTGGACGACAGGTTGACGATGCGTCCCCACTTGGCCTCGACCTGATGCTTCTGCACCTCGCGGGACATGAGGAACGATCCGCGCAGATGCACGCCGAGCACGGCGTCCCAGTCGTCGACCGACATCTTGAAGAGAAGATTGTCGCGCAGGATGCCGGCGTTGTTCACCAGCACCGTGGGCGCCCCGAAGTCGGTGGCGATGCGCTCGACCGCAGAGACGACCGACTGCTCGTCCGCGACGTTCGCGCCGACGGCGATGGCCTGACCACCGGCTGCGGTGATCGCGTCGACCGTGCCGGCACACGCCGCCTCGTCGAGATCGACGACGGCGACACCGAAGCCGTCCGCGGCGAGACGTCGGGCGACGGCGGCACCGATTCCTCGCGCACTTCCCGTGACGATTGCTGTCCTGACCTGCTCGCTCACGACTACCCTCTTTCTCATCTCGGCCCCGAAACCCCGCGGCTCCCACTCTTTCTATCAAGTCACAGGAGTCGGCGGACCACCCCTGCTTGAGAAAGAGGCTCACCATGACGACCCGACTCAATCCGTACCTGTCGTTCCGGGACACGGCGCGGGAGGCGATGGAGTTCTATCGCACCGTGTTCGGCGGAGAACTCACGCTGTCGACGTTCGGTGACTCGGGCATGCCCGTCGAGGAGTCCGAGGCGGGCAACGTCATGCACGGTCAGCTCGACACCCCGAGCGGCTTCACGCTGATGGGCGCCGACACTCCGTCGTCGATGGAGGTGAGCACCAACGGCACGGTGTCCCTGAGCGGCGACGACGAGCCAGAACTGCGCGGCTACTGGGACGCGCTCGCCGCGGGCGGCACCCTCGGCGTCCCGCTCGAGACGGCCCCGTGGGGCGACACCTTCGGGATGCTCACCGACCGGTTCGGGATCGGCTGGATGGTGAACATCGCCGGCAGCTAGCTGCCGACGGTCACACGGCCGGCAGCTAGCTGCCGACGGTCACACGGCCGGCAGCTAGCTGCCGAACGCGAGCGGCAGCTCGCGACGGAAGGTGACCTCGTCGAACTCCCGCCCGTACTCGTCGACCGCGGAGATGCGCATCCGACTCGGTGTGATGCCGGGGATCCCGGGCGTCACGTCCGCGCGGACGAACGAGTAGTTGCGGAATCGCACCCGTGACCAGGTGAGCGACTCGGGCACCTTCGAACCGTCCGCGGCGACGACGTAGCTGTTCGGCACCGACGTGTCGGCCACCTCGTTGCCGCGGTAGCTCTCGGGTTCGCCGTCCTGGAACCCGTAACGCGGGCGCCCGCCGCCGCCCACCGTGTAGTAGACGGTGCCGTCCGAGACGGAGGTGACCTCCGACCGGTCACCGGCGACGCGGGTCGGCGAGCCGCCGCGGATCGGATCGGACCGCTCGAACACGTGGTTGTGCGCCTGCAGCACCACATCGACGTGGTACCGGTCGAAGAGCCCCGCCCACGCACTGCGGACGCCGCCGTCGCTCGCGTGGTCCTTCGTCGTCGAGTACGCGCAGTGGTGGAAGAAGCAGACGATGAAGTCGACGGCCGGATCGGCCCGGTAGCGCGCCAGGGTCGACTCCACCCATCCCGTCTGACGTCCGCCGCTGTAGCCCGTGTTCGCGCGGATCTCGTTCGAGACGTCGTTGGCGTCGAGCGAGAGCACGGCGACGTTGCCGTGGACGAACGAGTAGACCGACGGGCACCCGGCGGGGCCGTTGTCCGGCTGGTCCAATCGAGCTGCGTGGCCGCCGTACCCGTTCGGCCCGTACAGCGCCTCCATGTCGTGATTTCCGGTCGCGAAGAGCCAGGGCGTCGACGCCGCGCTCGGCTCGATCGCCGCGAGGTAGCCGTCCCAGACGTACGGGTTGAACTTGTCGAAGGCCTTGTCGACGGTGCCGCCACTGGGTACGAAGCGAGGAGTGCGGCCCTGTCCCGACGGGTCCGCGTACGCGATGTCGCCCGCGAGGATGTGGAAGTCGGGCCGCGAGTCGGCGATCTGGCGCACGATGTTCGCCGCGTGCTTGGCCGACGGCTCGTTGTCGGGCTTGTAGTACAGATCGTCGTAGTCACCGGGCTTCAGGCCGGGAGGCTGCGTCGGCGTCTCGTCGACGCCTTGATCTCCCATCATCGTGAACCGGAACGGTGCGAGCCGGCCCGCCGGCAGAGCCGGTGCGGCACTGCGGACATCGCTGACGTAGCCGTCGGCGGTGCGCCACCGGTAGTAGTGCGGAAGACGCGGAGTGAGCCCGTCCACCGGAACGTGCACGTAGAACTGCTCGGCCGCCAGGATGCCGCCGTCGGACCGCGGTACCTGGCTCACCAGGTTGCGCACCTCGGCCGACGTCGTGGCGCCCAGTGCCGGGGTCGGACCGTGGTCGAGAAACACCCCGGTGAGTCCGGGATTGCGGGAGAGCTGCGCCGAGAACCGGAGCTGCGTAGCGGCGTCGGAGCCGAAGGAGAGATGCCGTCCTCCGACGGTCAGCGGCGCGTCCTGCGCGTAGGCGACGCGATTCCAACCGGGGTTTCCCACCCCGGCCGCAGCGGCGACGGCGGCCGCACCCACGAGGAAGTTGCGACGGGACACCCGATGGCGACGGAGATTGCTCAGGTGCCAGTCGTGCTGCTCGGCGATGGAAGCGTTCGCCGCGATGTGGGCGGGGACTCCTGTGTCGACGATCTCCCCGGCCGGATTCAGTGCGTTCTCCACCATGGAGACGACGCTGCTCCCGTCACCTCGACGTCAGGCGCACGGCAGGCGAGCAGGAGCCGAACCGAACGTGAACAACGATGCAGCACATGACATTTCGGTCCGACCGGACAAAACCACCAGTCAGTACTGGCGGACCGACAACTCCACGGCCACCTGAAGGTACTCGGCGACGGTGCGCGCGATGGAGACCGGCTTGTCGGGGAGCACGATGTCCGGCACGTCGACGTGCACGCTCGCCGAGCGGTACCTGCCGGGCGGCGGTCCGTAGTGCAGCCCCATCACCACGAGCCTCGGTTCGACGCCGCGAGTCCGTGCGCGCGCGACGATGTGCCCGATCCCGCTCCCGACGTGCTGGAGCACCGTCGGATCACCGTCGTTGCACGTGCCCTCCGGGAACATCGCGAGATCGTCACCACGAGACAGCCTTTCGGCACACACGTCCATCATGAGATTGCCGGCTCGGGACACGGCGCGCAGACCGTGGTCGCGGCTGCGGAACACCGGGATGCCGCCCATCATCTCGATGCGACGTCGTTGCGACGTCCGCTCGGCGATGCGGCGGGTCCGCGGGCGGTTCGGTTCGGTCTCGACGAACAGCTCGTCCTTGGCCAGGACGCGGGTGCGGCCGATGACGGGTCGCAGCGCGCTGGACCACGCGGCGGCGGCGACCGTGTACGGGTCGGTCTCGCTGACGTGGTTCACGGCCAGGATGAACCGCGTGTCGTCGTAGATGAGGGAGCGGAGGCGTTCGCGAGCACCGTCGCCGTACCGGACGCGGGGTCGGAACCGTCCGGCGAGAGCCCCGTAGGCGAGCCGCGTGACGCGTCGATTCTGCTGATGCTCCCGGTAGTACTCGTACACGGCGTCGGCGTTCTCGAGGGCGACCACGGGGCGATCCATGCTCGAATCGTAGGCGTTCGCCCTGTTCCACCTATTTGTTCTGACAAATCGAGCGCGCCGTGTATGGTCTGGGTCACAGACGGAAACCCCGTCGGAGGCGGACCCGCAGGTCGGCCACGTGAAGTGAGAGGAACGGGCACCGTGACCACCACCACAGCCCCGCACCGCGTCGTCGTCGTCGGCTCCGGATTCGGCGGCCTGTTCGCGACCAAGGCCCTGCGCCGCAGCGACGTCGACGTGACGATCGTGGCGCGCACCGCGCACCACCTCTTCCAGCCGTTGCTCTACCAGGTGGCCACCGGGATCCTCTCCGAGGGCGAGATCGCGCCCTCCACCCGTCTCATCCTCAAGAACCAGGCGAATGCCGCCGTCGTGCTCGGCGACGTCACGGAGGTGGACCTCGAGGCGCGCACCGTCGTCTCGGTCAGCCGTGGCCGCGTCAGGGTCACTCCGTACGACAGCCTCGTCGTCGCCGCGGGCGCCGGCCAGTCCTACTTCGGCAACGATCACTTCGCCGAGTTCGCCCCCGGCATGAAGACGCTCGACGACGCCCTCGAGCTGCGCGGGCGCATCATGAACGCGTTCGACGCCGCCGAACTCACCACCGACCCCGTCGAGCGCGCACGGCTGCTCACGTTCGTCGTCGTCGGCGCCGGCCCCACGGGTGTCGAGATGGCGGGCCAGATCGCCGAGCTCTCGCGCCGCACCCTCGCCGGAACGTTCCGCACGATCGACAGCCGCGACGCCCGCGTGATTCTGCTCGACGCGGCCCCGAAGGTGTTGCCGCCCTTCGCCGACTCGCTGGGCGAGAATGCTCGACGACGTCTCGAGAAGGTCGGCGTCGAGGTCGAGCTGGGCGCCGCGGTCACCGACGTCGACGCCGACGGATTATCTGTCCGCGACAGCGACGGCACCGAGCGCCGCATCGAGTCCTCCTGCAAGGTCTGGTCGGCCGGTGTCTCCGCGAGCCCGCTCGCGGCACAGCTCGCGGCGAAGTCCGGGGCCGAGGTGGACCGCGCGGGCCGCGTGCTCGTCGAGGCCGATCTGACACTGCCGGGCCACCCCGAGGTCTTCGTGGTCGGCGACATGATGGCGCGCGACAAGCTCCCCGGCGTCGCCCAGGTGGCGATCCAGGGCGGCCGCTACGCCGCGCGGTGCATCACTGCCGACGTCCGCGCCGCTGCCACCGACACACCGCGCCCCGAGCGCACCCCGTTCCGCTACCGGGACAAGGGCAGCATGGCGACCGTGACGCGATTCTCGGCCGTGGCGCAGGTGGGACCCGTCAAGATCACCGGCTTCCTGGCATGGCTGATGTGGCTCGCGGTGCACCTCGTCTACATCGTCGGATTCAAGAGCCGACTGACCACCGTCTTCAACTGGACGTGGACGTTCCTCGGCCGAGCGCGCACCCAGCTGACCGTCACTCAGCAGCAGATGCACGCGCGCACGGCACTCGGCAGGCTCGTCGTGCTCGAGGACGCCCGCCGGGAGCGGGACGCGGGAGCCCCGGCACGCGAGGACGCTCGCGCCAGCTGAGTACTGTTCCGGTACATGGGCAGTCGACTCTCCGCTCTCCTCGTCGCCTCCCACCCCGGCCCCGCCGCCGCGGTCACGACGTTCGTGGCACTGCTGTCGGTCAGCATCGGCCCACCCTCGGCGGGGCTCCTCGTCGTCGTGGTCGTGGCGGTGCTGAGCGGGCAACTGATCGTCGGTTGGACCAACGATCTGATCGACGCCCCGCGGGACACCGCGGTCGGCCGCACGGACAAACCGCTCGCCGTCGGCCGCCTCGACCCCGCCACCGTGCGGGTGAGCGTCGCGGTCGCGGCGGTGGTCTGCGTGGTGTTCTCGATGCTGTGCGGCGTCGTCCCGGGTGCGGTGCACCTCGTGCTGGGAGTCGGGTCGGCCCTCGCCTACAACGTGGGTCTGAAATCCACCGTCGTGTCGTGGCTGCCGTACACCGTCGCGTTCGGATCGGCGCCCGTGGTCGTCTCGCTCACCGTGGCCGACGCGATGCCGCCGTGGTGGATGATCACGGTAGGGGCGCTGCTCGGCTTCGGCGCCCACCTGGTCAACGTGCTGCCCGACATCGCCGACGACACGGCGACGGGAGTCCGCGGGCTGGCACACCGACTCCCTGCTCGCGTGGTCGCTCCACTCGCCGCGGGGGTGCTCGTCACCGCATCGATCGTGGGGGTCGTGGGCAGCGGGGCTCTCGGGCGCACCGGGGTGTCGACCGTAGCGGGCGGAGCCGCTCTGGCCGTCGTGGTCGTCGCCGCATGGATCGCGTCGACGAGCAGCGGACGGACGCCGTTCCGCGCGGCCATCGTCATCGCCGGCGTGACCGTGCTGGTGCTACTGCTTCCGCGCTGACGTCTCGGCGGTCGAGGTCGGGTCGCCGGCGGCCTCGAGGTCGTCGGTGTCGCGGAACACCAGGCACCCGTTGTCCAGGGCCACCGCCCACCGGTGCGCCACGGCCCAGTCCCGACCCACGGACGACGAGTCCACGAAGTCGGCGAAGTCCTCGACGATCGATCCCGTCTCGAGAGGCCACGTCGTCGGATCCGAGTCGCGGTCGATCGAGTGCCGGGTGCGTACCCGCGCACCGACCTCGAACGTCGGCGGCAGCCCGGTCGGCTCCTGCGGCGTCGCTGCTCCGGGGTTGTTCAGGGTCGATGTCATGGCAGCCTCCTGCTGGTTCCTCGGCGCGGTTTCCCCGTTTCACACAGTTCACACATGGAACACCGAGATTCTCGTGATCTGATGGTGGGATGGCCATCACTTTCACCACACGCGTCCCGGAAGGTCCGATACGAGGCGGTGTCGTCGTCGTCCAGGAGGCGTTCGGCGTGACCGACCACATCGCGGAGGTCTGCGGCCGCTTCGCCTCGGCAGGATGGATCGCCGTGGCCCCGCATCTCTTCCACCGGGCCGGTGATCCGGTGGTGTCGTACGACGACATGAGCACCGCGATGGACCTCATCGGCGCACTGAAGGCCGAGGAGATCGACCAGGACGTCGATGCCGCGTTCGACGAGTTGGCCGGGTACGGCTACGGACCGAGCGGGTGCGCGATCGTCGGGTTCTGCATGGGCGGCACCGTCGCCTTCGAGACGGCGGTGCGGCGCCCACTCGGTGCCGCGGCCACGTTCTACGGCGGCGGCATCCGCGAGGGTCGCTTCGGCTACCCGCCGCTGCTCGACGGCGCCACGGCACTGCGAACGCCGTGGCACGGGTTCTTCGGCGACCTCGACACCGGGATCCCGGTCGACGACGTCGATTCGCTGAACGCCGCCGTCACCGACGCGCAGGTGGACACTCGCATCGCCCGCTATCCCGACGCCGAGCACGGCTTCCACTGCAACGATCGACCCGCCGTCTACAACGAACGGGCCGCGTACGACGCGTGGTCGCGCACCCTCGACTGGTTCGATCTGCACGTGGATCCGGCCGGGGAACAAGGACGGGCCCCTCGCGGTTGAGCCGGGCAAGTAGTTGATTCGTCAACTTTATCCCAGGAGGCCGACATGCCCGCAGTGACCGTCGACAACGTTCTCGCGCTCCCCCGCATCTCCACGCCGCAGCCCGGCTCGGTGAACCGGCCGGTCCGCGCCGTCACCACCGCCCCCACCGGCTACGAGGGCGAGGGGTTCCCGGTCCGACGTGCCTTCGCGGGCGTCGACATGAAGTACCTCGACCCCTTCATCCACATGGACCAGATGGGCGAGGTGAACTACGCGCCGGGCGAGCCCAAGGGCACACCGTGGCACCCGCACCGCGGCTTCGAGACGGTCACCTACATGATCGACGGGATCATGGACCACCAGGACTCGCACGGCGGTGGCGGTTCCATCACCGGCGGCGACACCCAGTGGATGACCGCGGGCAGCGGCATCCTGCACATCGAGGCCCCGCCGGAGCACCTCGTCGTCTCGGGCGGGCTGTTCCACGGCGTGCAGCTGTGGGTCAACCTCCCGCGCAACAACAAGATGGCGGCGCCGCGGTACCAGGACATCACCGGCCGCGAGGTCGCTCTCCTCTCGAGCCAGGACGGCGGCGCGCTGGTGCGCGTCATCGCCGGCGAGATGGACGGCCACGAGGGACCGGGATCGACCTACACGCCGATCACGCTGTCCCATGTCACCGTCGCCCCGGGTGCCTCGGTGACCCTGCCCTGGAACGCGCGCTACAACGCCATCGCCTACGTGCTGGGCGGATCCGGCACCGTCGGCACCGAGCGGCGGCCCGTACGCACAGGTCAGACCACGGTCTACGGCTCGGGCGACACCTTGACCTTCGCCGCCGCCGAGGGCACCGAGTCGATGGAGATGTTCGTTCTCGGAGGCGAGCCGATCCGCGAGCCCGTCGCGATGGCCGGGCCGTTCGTCATGAACACCAAGGCCGAGGTGCTCCAGGCGTTCGAGGACTTCCAGTCCGGGCGGTTCGGTCAGCCCTGATCGAGCGTCCCTCGCCCGATCACCATGGTGGCGTCCCGGTCCTCGTCGTGTACCACCGTCGGCTCCAGACCGGCGGCAGCGAAGATCTGTCGCACCGTGTCGGCCTGGGCCGCGGACGCCTCCACGATCAGTGATCCGCCGGGTGCCAGCCAGTCGCGTGCCTGTGCGGCCACGCGGCGCTGGACGTCCAGTCCGTCCGGTCCACCGTCGAGGGTGACGCGGGGTTCGTGATCCCGCGCCTCGGGCGGCATGGTCTCGATGGCCGACGAGGGAACGTACGGCGTGTTGGCGGTGACGACGGCGATCCCGTGGCGCAGGTGCGTCGGTATCGCGGCGAAGGTGTCGCTCTCGAAGACCGTGCAGCCCGGCAGATTTCGACGAGCGCACGCCACCGCCACCGGGTCGATGTCGGAGGCGTACACCGTGGACCCCGGCGCCGAGCGCACCACCGCGGCGGCCACGGCACCCGAGCCGCAGCACAGATCGAGCAGCACGCCGCCGCCGAGTCGGCCGAGCGCCGCGTCCACCATGGCCTCGGTCCGTCGGCGCGGCACGAAGACGCCGGGCTCGACGAGCACGCGGCCCCCGTGGAACTGCGCCCACCCCACGATGTACTCGAGCGGCTCCCCGGCGACACGGCGCGCGATCCAGTCGGCCAGCGTGCTCTCGTCCGGAGCCTCGCCGATCAGCAGAGCTGCCTCGTCCTCGGCGAACACGCATCCGGCCGCCCTCAGCACGGCGACCGTCCGCGAGGTCACTCCGCGACGAGCCGCTCGATGGCGTGCAGGGGGATCGAGAGCCAGGTCGGGCGGTTGCGCGCCTCGTAGACGGCCTCGTACACGGCCTTGTCCAGCTCGTACGCTCGCAGCAGCGCCCACGAGATGCGCGGGTCGTGTCCCGCCACCTCGGTGTAGCCGTCGCAGAATGCGGACACGTTGCGCTCCACCCACTCCCGCGCCACGGGCTCGAGTCGCGCCCGTTCCTGCGAATCCTCGATCTCGACGACGTGGCTCATGGCGGCGTAGTCGAAAGAGCGGATCATCCCTGCCACGTCGCGCAGCGTGCTGTCCGGAGTGCGCCGCTCCTCGAACGTCTTCGACGGTTCGCCCTCGAAGTCGATGAGGACCCACCGCTCCGACGTGCGGAGCACCTGCCCCAGATGCAGGTCACCGTGGATGCGCTGGGTGTCGATGCCGCCCGTGCCCGCTGCCTGGTCGATCAGGGCCCGGATGCGCGGGAGGTACTGCTCCAGGTCGGCG
Source organism: Rhodococcus sp. NBC_00294 (assembly GCF_036163995.1). Taxonomy (NCBI): domain Bacteria; kingdom Bacillati; phylum Actinomycetota; class Actinomycetes; order Mycobacteriales; family Nocardiaceae; genus Rhodococcus; species Rhodococcus sp. NBC_00294. Next base: position 1,175,458 of record NZ_CP108043.1, on the reverse strand, counting down.
ATCACCGGCAGTGCCGTCTCCACGCGAGCGGAGATGTCGGCCGCCGTACCGGCCGCCGGCGCCAGGGACGTGCCCAGCACCGACGCGAGATCGGCGTGCACGGAGGCGACGGCGCGGCCCAGCTCGCGGGCCTCGCTCGTGAAGTCGGACGTCGTCACGTCACCGCTGGCCAGGACGTCCCGCACGCTGGCCTGCGCGGTGGTCCACCCCTCGGTGGATCCCGCCACGAAGTCCTGCGCCATGGCGAGGGTCGTCTCGGTGTGGTCGATGTCCGCTTCCATCCATCCGCGCAGCGGCGCGACGTTCCGGCACCCCGCCTGGCCCAACGCCCGGTGCAGCTCCACGTCGGGATTGATGCCGATCGTGACGCGCCGGAAGATCTTCAGCAGATGGTGGTCGCCCAGGATGACCGACGTGTTCGACTGTTCGGCGCCCAGCACCTTTCCGCGCAGGCCGGTCTGCAGGTCGCTGCCCGGCATCGCCAGGAAGCGCACCTCGCCGGTCCCGCCGGTGGCCAGGAGGTCGGAGTAGACCGAGATGGCATCGGGATCACGCAGGGCGTCGAACACCACCGCGCCGCCGTCCCGAGTGACGACCCACGGGTCGAGGTCCTCGTCCACCGAGGCTCGGACACCGAGGGGCACCTGGAAGATCTGGGGCTCGGTGCCCTCGAGGTCCACCCGCACGAGTACGTGCTCGACCACGAGCTCGGACGTGGTGGCCAGCGTCTCCCGCGTGAGCAGATGCACTCCGGTGACGGTGTGACCCTTGGCGGAGAACCACCGCTGTTCCGGCAGCCAGGCGGCGAGTGCGCCGAGGAGGGCGCCCTCGTCGAGGGGTGGCGGCGCGACGGGCTCGTCGATGCTGTGCTGTTCCGTGGACATGAGCCTCGGTTACCCCGAATTCTCTCGTCGACAACGTGACCCTGCGCGGACCAGCGTAATGCCCCGTCGACCCCGCGCATCTCGTCCGGCCTGTCAGGATGGAGGCATGACCTCGGACGCATCACTCGCACGGCCCTCGGGCCTGGACCTGAAGTTCGTCGACGCCGCCACCAGAGCGCAGGACGATCTCTTCGAGCACGTCAACGGCCGCTGGCTGGCCGAGTACGACATCCCGGCCGACCGCGCCGTCGACGGCGCGTTCCGGACACTGTACGACCGGGCCGAGGAGCACGTCCGCGACATCATCCAGGTCGCGGCGGACTCCAGTCCGGCGCCCGGCTCGGACGCCGCGAAGATCGGTGACCTCTACAGCAGCTTCCTGGACGCCGACGCCATCGAGGCGGCCGGCACCGCGCCGATCGCCGACGAGCTCGCGGCGGTGGCCGACGCCACCGACAGCGAGGCGCTCGCCCGCGTACTCGGCACTCTGCAGCGCACCGGTGTCGGCGGCGCGGTCGCGCACTACGTCGACACCGACTCGAAGAAATCGGACCGCTACCTCGTCCACTTCTCGCAGTCCGGCCTCGGCCTCCCCGACGAGTCGTACTACCGGGAGGACGAGCACGCACAGGTTCGCGAGCAGTACGCCGAGCACATCGGCGCCATGTTCGCCCTCGCGGGCGTGACCCGTTCCGCAGCGAGCGTCCTCGATCTCGAGACCGCCCTGGCGGCGGGCCACTGGGACGTGGTGAAGCGCCGCGACGCCGATCTCTCCTACAATCTGACGACGCTCGCGTCGCTGCTAGCGGACGCGCACGGCTTCGAGTGGGGCGCCTGGATCGAGGGCCTCGGCGCCGACGCGGACCGTCACTTCGCCGAGATCGTCGTCCGCCAGCCCGAGTTCCTCACCACGTTCGCGGAGCTGTGGTCGACGCGCAGCCTCGACGACTGGAAGGCCTGGGCCACCTGGCGCATCCTCCACTCCCGCGCGCCGTACCTGACGTCCGCGATCGTCGACGAGAACTTCGCCTTCTACGGCCGCACGCTGACGGGAACCGAGACCAACCGCGAGCGCTGGAAGCGCGGCGTCTCCCTCGTACAGGATCTGATGGGCGAGGCGGTGGGAAAGCTGTACGTACAGAAGCACTTCCCGGCCGATTCGCGGACGCGCATGCAGGAACTGGTGGCCAACCTCGTCGAGGCGTACCGGCGCAACATCTCCGACCTCGAGTGGATGAGCCCGGAGACGCGGACGGCCGCGCTGGCGAAGCTCGACAAGTTCACCCCGAAGATCGGCTACCCGGACACCTGGCGGGACTACTCCTCGCTGCTGATCGATCCGGCGGACGTGGTGGGCAACTACCGCCGCGGCTACGAGGCCGAGTACCAGCGCGATCTGGACAAGCTCGGTGGTCCGGTGGACCGCGGCGAGTGGTTCATGACCCCGCAGACCGTCAACGCCTACTACAACCCGGGCATGAACGAGATCGTGTTCCCCGCCGCGATCCTGCAGCCCCCGTTCTTCGACCCGGACGCCGACGACGCCGCGAACTACGGCGGAATCGGTGCGGTCATCGGACACGAGATCGGCCACGGATTCGACGACCAGGGAGCCAAGTACGACGGTGACGGCAACCTCGTCGACTGGTGGACCGACAGTGATCGCAGCGAGTTCGGCAAGCGCACCACCGCGCTGATCGAGCAGTACGACTCGTTCGAGCCGAAAGCCCTTCCCGGACACCACGTCAACGGGAAGTTCACGATCGGCGAGAACATCGGCGACCTCGGTGGTCTGTCGATCGCCGTCGAGGCGTACAAGATCTCACTGAACGGCTCCGCGGCCCCGGAGATCGACGGCCTGACAGGGCTCCAACGTGTCTTCTTCGGTTGGGCGCAGGTGTGGCGCACCAAGGCGCGGGACGCGGAGGCGCTGCGCCGCCTGTCCATCGATCCCCACTCGCCGCCCGAGTTCCGATGCAACGGCGTGGTCCGCAACCTCGACAGCTTCCACGAGGCCTTCGAGGTGACAGAGCAGGACGCGCTCTACCTCGATCCGCAGCAGCGCGTCCGCATCTGGTGATCTAGCGCAGGCGCAGGCCGGACTCGGGATCGAAGAAGTACACCTCACCCGCGTCCGGCCGGACGCGTAGGCGCTCGCCCGCACCGACCACGACACGACGATCCACCCGCACCACCACGCGGCCACCGCGGGCCGTCCAGCCGGCGTCCGCCGGTCCGACCGAGTAGGCGAACGACTCCGCCCCCAGTTCCTCGACCAGCTCGGTGGTCAGCTCGACCGCCTCGGTGTCGGACTCGCCCACCAGTTCCCACGACTCGGGGCGGACCCCGACGACGATCCTCCCCTTGTGTGCGGCGGGCACCGGGATGCGCGCGCCACCCAGGACGGCGTGGCCGTCCACCACGTCCGTCTCGAGCAGATTCATCGCGGGCGAGCCGATGAACGACGCGACGAAGTCGTTGACCGGATTCGCGTACAGCTCACGGGGACTCGCGACCTGCTGCAGGAGTCCGCTCTTCAGGACCGCGACCCGGTCCCCCATCGTCATGGCCTCGACCTGATCGTGCGTCACGTACACCGTCGTCGTGCCGAGCCGGCGCTGCAACGACGCGATCTGCGACCTCGTGCTCACCCGGAGCTTCGCGTCCAGGTTGGAGAGCGGCTCGTCCATGCAGAACACCTCGGGGCGACGCACGATCGCGCGCCCCATCGCCACGCGCTGACGTTGGCCGCCGGACAGCTTGCCCGGACGCCGGCCGAGGAGGGGCTCGAGCTCGAGCATCCGAGCGGCCTCCTCGACGCGGACGGCCGTGTCCGCCTTCGACATTCCCGCGTTGCGCAGCGCGAATCCCATGTTCTCCGCCACCGTCATGTTCGGATACAGCGCGTAGTTCTGGAACACCATCGCGACGTCACGTTCCTTGGGTGCGAACCCGCTGACGTCCTTGCCGCCGATCTCGATGCGCCCGCTCTCGATCGCCTCGAGCCCGGCGAGCATGCGCAGGCTCGTCGACTTGCCGCATCCCGACGGTCCGACGAGCACGAGGAACTCGCCGTCCGCGATGTCCAGACTGAGCGCGTCCACCGAGGGAGTCGGTGCTCCCGCGTAGCGGTGGGTCGTCTCCACGAAATGTACCGAGGCCATGACAGAGGTGGTCCGCTTCTACTTGGGCAGCTTGGGAGTGATCTGGCGATCGATGATCTGCTGCAACTGATCCTGCACACCCGAGAACGTCGACGCGACGTCGGCGTTCTGCAGGGCGATCTGCTCGAGACCCGCACCGATGATCTGATCGCCGCCGGGCACGAACACGCGGGCGTAGTCCTGCGACCGGGTCCGCGCGAGCTGGTCCACCGCGGTCCGCGAGCGGGGGTTCTGCTCGAGGAACGCGACCTCGGAGGCGTCGGTGGCGGACGACTTGCGCACCGGCATGTAGCCGACGTTCTGCGAGAAGTACGCCGTGTTCTCGGTGTTGGTCACGAACTCGATGAACTTGAGCGCGTTGATCTTCCGCTCGTCCGGGATGTTCGCCGGGATGGCCAGTCCGGCGCCACCCGTCGGGCACCCGGGAGTGCCCGCCTCGGCGGGGAGAAACGCCGTGCCGAAGTCGAACTTCGCGTTCTTCGTGATGCCCGACAGGTCGCCGGTCGACGCGATGGTCGAGCCGAGCAGGCCCGCGGAGAAGTCGTTGGCGATGTCGTTGGACACGGCCGCGTACTTCTTCGTGTGGATCATGTCCTTGAGGAAGTTGCCGGCCTCGATGGTGCGCTCGTCGGTGAACTTCAGATCGAACTCGTCGGAGTAGCTGCCGCCGAACGTCCAGATCGGGCCCTCGAAGGTCCACCCCAGGTAGTCCTCCGCGTTGCCCCAGCCGTGCGCGAGCTTGCCGGATCCGATGGCGCGCTGGATCTCCGGGCCCCACTGGTCGAACTCCTGCCACGTGGCAGGCCCGCGATCCGGGAGTCCGGCAGCAGTCCACACCTCGCGGTTGTAGTAGAACAGCGGGGTCGAGCGGGCGTAGGGCAGCGCCCACGTCTTGTCGTTCCAGTTGTAGTCGGCGACGAGCGAGTCGACGTAGTCGCTCGTGTTCACGCCCGCCTGCGAGAACAGGTCGTCCAGCGGCGAGATCGCGCCGAGCAACGCGAAGTTGAACCACCACACGTCCGAGAGCAGCACGACGTCCGGCAGCGACCCGCCCGACAGCGCCGCGTTGAACTTCTGCGCGATCTCCTCGTAGTTCTTGCCGCCGTCGACCATCTGCACCGTCAGGTCGGGATTGGCGGTCTGGAAGCGCGAGATGAGCTCGTTCTCGATGTCCTTCGAGCTGCCCGGGTGGGACGACCAGAACGTGATCGTACTGGCATCGCCACCACCGGACGACGACGAGCTGCTCGTCGAACTCGTTCCGGCACAGGCGGTGAGAGCGGCGCCCGCGGCGACGGCACCGGACAGTCCGAGGAATCCGCGGCGAGAGAATGGCTGCATCATGTGCTCCTTGTTCATAGGTTGGTCAGCCCTTGACGGCGCCGGAAGTGAGGCCCTTGATCATGTGACGCTGAAGAGCCAGGAAGACGATCAGAATGGGGAGCATCGTCAGGACGGTGCCGGCCATGACGGGCCCCCAGTTGGTGACGCCGTCGTTGTTCTGCAACTGGGTCAGGCCCACCGGCAGCGGCGCGACGGACGAGTCGTCCGACATCAGGAACGGCCAGAGGTACTCGTTCCACTCGTTCACCACGGTGATGGTGGCGAACGCGACCATGGTCGGGCCCGACAACGGCAGGACCACCCGGAACAGCAGGCGGACCGGGCCGGCGGCGTCCATGCGGGCGGCCTCGATGATCTCCTGCGGTATCGACAGGAAGTGGTTGCGCATGAGGAACGTCCCGAATGCCACGCCCGCCAGCGGCACGATGATGCCCTGGAAGGTGTTGCGCCACCCCAACTGCGCCACCAACGCGTAGTTGGAGATCACCGTGATCTGGTTCGGCACCATCAGTGCCGCGATGATCACGAGGAAGACGATCGTCTTACCCGGAAAGCGCAGGAAGACGAGGCCGTAGGCGCTCAGCACGCCCAGCGCGAACTTCACGACGGCCAGGATGCTGGTGATGATCAGGGAGTTCTTCAGGAACGTCCAGAACGGAACGGTGGTCGTCGCCTCGTCGTAGTTCTCCGGGCGGAACACCGCGGGCCACCAGACCGACGGCTGCACGTAGATGTCACCGCGCTCCTTGAACGAGGTGACGACGATCCAGAAGAGCGGCAACCCGATGATGACGATGACCACGACCATCGCTGCGTAGCCGAAGAGTGTGGAGAGTCGACGACGCCGGGCGGCGTCCCGCGCCGGGCGGGCATCGTCGGCAGTGGCGGCGGCCGGTGCCCTGTCGATCACGCTCATCGCGCATCACCTCGATCCATGACTCGCACCTGCAGGACGGTGATGATCAGCAGCACCAGGAACATGATCGTGGCGACGGTCGCGCCGTAGCCGGCCCGGAAGTTGCGGAACGACTCCTCGTACACCTGATAGACCATCGTGGTGGTGCCGGTACCCAGCGGACCGCCCCGCGTCATCACGTTGATGATGTCGAAGACCTGCAACGAGTTGAGCATGACCGTGATGGACAGGAAGAACGTGGTGGGACGCAGCTGAGGAAGCGTCACCTTGCGGAACGTCGTCCACCGACTCGCGCCGTCGATCTGCGCGGCTTCGGTCAGATCCTGCCGAAGACCCTGCAGCGCTGCGAGATAGATGACGAAGGCGTAGCCCAGGTTCTTCCACAGGTACGTCACGGTGATCATGAACAGCGCCCACCCGGGGCTCTGGTAGAAGTCCGGCACTCCCTCGAAGCCGAACCGCCGCATGACGTCCTGGATCAGGCCGAAGTTCGGATCGAACACGAACTGGAACGCCACACCGATGGCCGCGCCGGAGATGACGAACGGAGCGAAGACGGCCGAGCGGACGATGTTACGGCCGCGCAGCTTGCGATCGAGGAGCATCGCCAGGACGAGTCCGAGGAGCATGCTGCCCGCCACCGCCGCGATGGTGAAGATGACGGTGTTCGACACGATCTGCCACGTGTCGCTGCGCCCCCACCATTCGCGGTAGTTCGAGAGACCGATGAAGGTCGACGTCGGCGACGAGATGTTCCAGTCGAAGAACGAGAGCCTGATGTTGTCCAGCAGAGGCCGGTAGGTGAACACGCCCAGCAAAACCAGGTTCGGCCCGACCAACACCAGGAACAGCGCGTAGTCGCGCCACGGTCGACGGAGGAAAGATCGTTGTGCGGGTGGCAGTTCCGGCAAGGTGCGCTGGACCACCGGCCGCGATCGCGGCGGGCTTGCTCTCACCGGTGGGACATTAGCGTAGGTAAAGCGAACGAATGGTGAACATGGACCGATCAGTATCGGTCCGAGATGTGATCGTTCAGAGCTGCCAGTCGCCGAGGCCGTCGCGGCCGTTCAGAATGCCGCCGTCGGTGTTCTGCACCACCACCGGATCACCCTTCTGGGCCGTCTCGAAGAACCATTTCGCGTCCTCGGTGCTGACGTTGAGGCAGCCGTGGCTGACGTTCTCGACACCCTGACTGTCCACTGACCACGGCGCGGCGTGGACGAAGATGCCACTGTTCGACATGCGGGTGGCGTACTCCACGTAGGTCCGGTAGCCCTCGGGCGCATCGACCGGCACGCCGTAGGTGGACGAGTCCATGTACATGTCGCGGAAACGCTCGCCGACGATGTAGGTGCCGTTGGGCGTCTCGTGGCCGACCTTGCCCATCGAGGTGGGCATGGTGCGCACCACCTCGCCGTTGCGCGTCACCGTGATGGTCTTGGTGTCGTCGTCGGCCGTCGTGACGATCGCGTCGCCGACGGTGAAGGTGGACGACGCGTCTCCCGCGGTCACCGTCACGGTCGTGTTCGCCGGCCAGAAGACGTCGGGTCGCCAGCGGACCTGGCTGTCGGAGAACCAGAAGAAGCGGCCGGCGACGTCACCGGCGGACGTGGTCACGTCGATCGCCCGCTCGGCGACCGCGCGGTCGTCGATCGGGGCGGCGAACCGGACGATGATCGGCTGCGCGACACCGACGACCTCGCCCGCGGACGGGTTCAGTGCGGGAGCGGAGAAGTTCGCGCGACCACGCGGCGCCTCGACGGGTGCGGGCGGGGCGACCGGCGGTGTCGGGACACCGGGCGCGGGGGCGGTGATGCCGGGGATCGGCGGGAGCGAGATGTCCGGGCCACCGGGCCACAGCGGCGCCGCGGAGGCGGGCACGGCCACCCCGACGGTGACGGCGGCGGCGGCGAGGACGCCTGCAGCCGAACGAGCAAGGAAACGAACCGAACGTCGAGCACCCATGCTTGTGAACCATCCCTAGCGAAGTCGCTGTACCTGATCGCACCGCAATTAACACATACGGGTGGTCCCCATCGCCAATCGGGTAATGTGGTGAGACACCCGGGAGGGCGCTGACTGCGCCGTGTCGGGATGACGTAGGACTCCTGTCAAACCACGGCGGCGGTCGAGGGTCGAGCACGTTCCTCGCGAACGCGCCGACATGACGGAAGGGCACACGCCGTGGTGATCGACGACCGAACCAACACAGCCGGAAGCAGGCCGGCCCGTCCCGTGCTGTTCTCCGGCGACCGGGACGGGGGCGGACTCAGCGATCTGCTCGGTCCCGAGAGCCTCCGCACGTCGTTCCAGCGCATCATCGATCTGCAGACCGATGCCATCGTCGGGTACGAGGCGGTCGTCCTGGGTCCCGCCGACTCGTCGTTCGCCGACCCCGTGTCACTCGCGTCGGCCGCGAAGTCGATGGGCATGACACCCGACCTCGACGCCGCGCGATGGAACGGAGCGCTCAGCGAGGCCGCGCGCGCCGAGCTTCCTCGTGAACTGCCCCTGTTCATCGCGGTCGACCCCGACTCCCTCACGGAACTACCCGACCTGCGGGACCACGACATGGGCGGCGCGGTGCTGCAGTTCGACGAGACCGCGCTCATCCGACGACCGGCGCACCTGATGCAGGTGGTCGCCGAGGTCCGACGACTCGGCTGGGCCATCGCCGTCGACCACGTGGGAGTACGGCCCGAGTCCCTCGCTCTGCTCCCGCTGCTCGAGCCGGACGTGATCAAGCTGGACCGGACCCTCCTGGCCACACGCCCCAATCGCTTCACGGCCCGCGTGGTCAACGCCGTCGCGGCCCAGGTGGAGCGCACCGGCGCCGTGGTCATGGCCGAGGGCATCGACACCCCACGAGCAGCGCTCACGGCGCAGGCCATGGGAGCGCGTGTCGGCGAGGGCTCCCTCTACGGATCGACCACCGACCTCTCCGTCGACAGTCCCGTGGGATCACCCCTCGAGTTCGAGATCGCGCGCGATCGCGGCTTCACCCCGATGTCGACGCCGTACAACCTGGCTGCCGGCGGTCGCGACGTACGCCGCGCGAGCAAGCGTCTGCTCATCGAGATCAGCAAGAACCTCGAGGCGATGGCGACCGACAGCCAGCAGACCGCGCTGATGCTCGGAGCGTTCCAGCACGTCAAGCACTTCACGCCCATCACCGGACGACGGTGGGAGCTGATGGCCATGAACGCGACGCTCGTCGGCGCGCTCGCGGAGAACATCGGGACCGAGCCTGCCCCGAAGATCCGCGGCGCCAACCTCGCCGCGTCGGACGCGTTGCGCGAGGAATGGGACGTCGTCGTGCTGACGCCCCACTTCTCCGCGGTGCTCGCTGCCCGCGACCTCGGCGACACCGGACCCGACATGGAACGTCGGTACGACTACGTGCTGTCCCACGACACGACGCTCACCATCGAGTGCGCGCGGTCCCTCATCGCCCGGCTGCCTCCCGAACGAAGCGGTTCCTGGTAGAAGGCGCCTGCTCAGACCTCGTCGGGGACGATGACGGAGTGGACGAAGCGCATCTTCTCCAGCACCTTCGCCGGCAGGACGAAGGGGTAGAGGTCCTGGTGTCCCATGGACCTGTTCAGCTGGTTGAGTGCCCACGTGAGCGGTAGCCACCAGTCGATGATCCGGCTGAAACCGACGTCGCCGGCCAGTGGCGCCTCGAAGGTGGATCCGGCGGGCGCGAAGGCGTAGGCCGCAGCGGTGTCCAGGGTGTCCCGGATGTGCAGGTAGTGGGCGAACGTCTCCGCCCAGTCCTCGGCCGGATGCATCGTCGCGTAGGACGACACGTAGTTCTTCTTCCAGCCGTCCGGTGCACCCTCGCTGTAGTGCCGATCCAGTGCCGCCTGGTAATCGTCGTCCGGGTTGCCGAAGAGTTCCTCGAACCGCGCGCGATGCTCACCGCTGCCGATCAGCACCATCTGATAGAAGTGGCCGATCTCGTGCCGGAAGTGGCCGACGAGCGTGCGATAGGGCTCGTCCATCGACACCCGCAGCTGCTCGCGGTGCACGTCGTCGCTCTCGGCAAGGTCCAGCGTGATCAGACCGTTGGCATGACCGGTGATGACGTTGCGGTTGGCGCTCGAGAGAAGGTCGAACGCGAGACCACCCTCGGGGTTCTCGTCCCGCCCGATGATCGGCAGGTGCAACTCGTCGAGCTCGAGCACCACCCGGCGCTTCGCCGTCTCCGCGGACGCGAACTCGGCGATGGCCTCCTGGTCGGAGTCGGCGGGCCGCGTGCGAGTGAGGGCGCAGGACAGGCACAGCGTGTCCCCGTCCGTCGCGTCGACCAACCAGTTGCACTGCGCCAACTTGATGTTGGCGCAGCGTCGCCAGGTGGTGCCGTCCACGACCACGGACAGATCGTCGTCGAGCACCTGCATGCTGCGACTCGGCAGGTGGAATCCCAGCCTGCTGTCACAGCTCAGGCAGATGGAGTTCTCGAACGACAGCTGTTGACCGCACTTGCGGCAGAAGAAGACTCGCATGACTCGTGGAACACCCTTCTCGACAACGCTACGACGCTCAGCCTACGCAGATGCGGGGTCGCTCCGGACCACACCGAGACCATGCCCCCGAGCCGGTGTGACCTGCGACGCCGGGGGGTTTGAACGGGGGGCCGGCGGTGAATCCACGGTGCATGACTGACACGACGCAGAAGACGGCCTCGTACACCGTTCCCGGCATGGACGTCGCCGACGGTGCCCATGTGGCGGAGGTCCTCCAGGACCGCCTCAACGCCCTGAACGACCTGCATCTGACGCTCAAGCACGTGCACTGGAACGTCGTCGGACCCAACTTCATCTCCGTCCACGAGATGCTGGATCCCCAGGTCGAGGCCGTGCGCGGCTTCGCCGACGACGTCGCGGAGCGCATCGCGACGCTGGGCTCGTCCGCACTCGGCACCCCCGGCACCATCGTCTCGCAGCGCAAGTGGGACGACTACAGCATCGGCCGCGCGCCGGCCATCGAGCACCTCGGCGCGCTCGACCTCGTCTACACCGGCGTGATCTCGGACTACCGCGCGGCGATCGAGGAGGTCGGCAAGGTCGACCCCGTCACCGAGGACCTGCTCATCGGACACAGCGGCCAGCTGGAGCTGTTCCACTGGTTCGTGCGTGCGCACCTCGAGAACGCGGGTGGCCAGCTCTCGACGGCCGGCGCCGGTTCCGAGAAGGAAGCGGCACGCGACGCGAGCTGACACTCCGTCTCCACCGCACGAGCTCACAGCGCCGCACCCCGCGAGGGGTGCGGCGCTGCTGTAGTTTCGTGCGGTGACGGAGTCGATCACCGCGCATCGGACGCGGTTCAGAGGCCTGGTCGACAAGATCGCCGACGCGCGTCGGGGAGACAGCAGCGAGACCGTCGCTGCCGCGTTCCTCCTCGTCGCCACCGTGGTGGCCCTGATCTGGGCGAACTCGCCGTGGGGTGAGACCTACCAGTCGTTCTGGCACACCCCGCTGTCGATCACGCTGGGTGATCAGGGCATCGAGCTCGACCTGCAGCATTGGGTCAACGACGGTCTGATGGCTCTGTTCTTCTTCGTCGTCGGGCTCGAGGTGAAGCGGGAGTTCGCCATGGGCGAGCTCCGCGACCGGTCCCGCGCCGCCGTTCCCATCGTGGCGGCGATCGCCGGGCTCGCACTGCCCGCGGCGTTGTTCCTTCTCCTCAATCCCACCGGGCCCGAGGCCGCGGCGTGGGGTGTGGTGATCTCGACCGACACCGCGTTCGTGGTCGGGCTCCTCGCGGTCGTCGGACCCGCCCGAGCCGTGCGTCTGCGCATCTTCCTGCTGACCCTCGCCGTCGCCGACGACGTCGGCGCACTCGCCATCATCGCGGTGTTCTACACCGACGAACTGCGGATCGGGCCCCTGCTCGTGTCCGTGGCGGGCCTCGCTCTGATCGCGTCGCTGCGCGGCCTGCGGGTGTGGCGCGGCGCGGGCTACGGACTCGTCTCGGTGGTCACCTGGGTCGCCATGTACGAGTCCGGCGTCCACCCCACTCTCGCGGGCGTCATGATCGCCCTGATCCTGCCCGTCTACCCGCCGCGGCGGCGTGAGGTGGAACATGCCGCCGCGCTGACCCGAGCGTTCCGACAGTCCCCCAATCCGGAGTACGCCCGCGCCGCGCGGCTCGGACTCGAGCGCGCCGTCTCGGTGAACGAGCGGCTGATGCGGCTCTACCAGCCGTACACGGCCTTCATCATCGTGCCGATCTTCGCCCTCGCGAACGCGGGTGTGGTCCTGAGCTCGGAGACGCTGCGTGCCGCCGCCACGTCGTCGCTGACCTGGGGCATCGTCGTCGGCCTGGTGCTCGGCAAGTTCGTCGGCATCACGACGGCGAGCGTGGTGTTCGCGAAGCTCCGGCCGGGATCCATGACGCCGGGGCTCACCTTCCCGCAGATCGCCGGCGGCGCCGCGCTCTCCGGTGTGGGATTCACCATCTCGCTGTTCATCGTCGATCTCGCGCTGGACGACCCGGCTCTCGCGGACCAGGCCCGCGTCGGCGTGCTCAGTGCTTCCGTGATCGCCGCGCTGCTCGGCTGGCTGGTGTTCTCGCTCGGCAACCGATTCGCGCCGCCGCCCGCGGAACCGTCACTGGACCTCCTCCGCCGCGTGAGCCCGAAGCGGGACCACATCCGCGGACCGGTGGACGCGCCGCTCACCATCGTGGAGTACGGCGATTTCGAGTGCCCGTTCTGCAGCAAGGCGACCGGAAGCACGCGCGAGGTGCGGGAACACTTCGGAGACCAGGTGCGCTACATCTTCCGCCACTACCCGCTCGACGACTACCACCCGCATGCCCGGTACGCGTCCGAGGCGTCGGAAGCTGCTGCGGCACAGGGCAAGTTCTGGGAGATGCACGACACGCTGTTCCTGCACAGCGACGCCCTCGAGCGCGACGACATCGACCGCTACGCCGCGGACCTCGTGCTCGACATGGATCGCTTCGAGGACGACCTCCGGACCGGCGACTTCGTCACCCGCGTCGAGGACGACGAACTCGACGCGCTCACCAGCGAGCTACCGGGGACACCGACGTTCTATCTCGGCGTCGAGGGCCGGGTTCCGCAGCGCCACAGCGGCCCCCACGACGCCGCGACCATCATCCGCGAGCTCGAGGCGATGCGCGCAGCCGCCCGCCGGCCTGTCGCCGACTGACGTCGCCTACTCCTGCGCCCGGTTGCCGTCCTCGTCCCAATGGGCGGCCACCTTCTTCGACGGCTGGACGCGGGGCGGCTCGCCGGGCATCTTGGGGTAGTCCGGGGGGAAGTTGAGCTCGCCGCCGGGTAGCGTCTCCCACAGATCGAGCAGCGGAGCCAACGAGTACGCCTCGTCGTCCATCGACGCCCAGGGATCGCCGTCCTGCAGGTAGTCGGGGACGGTGACCAGGGAGTACTCACGGGGGTCGCTGGTCTCGGCGAGGCGCTCCCAGGTCAGCGGCGTCGACACCGGGGCGCCGGGACGCGCCCGCAGACTCCACGCACTCGCGATGGTGCGGTCCCTGTTGTTCTGGTTGTAGTCGATGAAGAGGCGCGCACCGCGCTCCTCCTTCCACCAGGACGTGGTCACGCCGTCGTCGCGGCGTTCGAGTTCACGGCCCAGGCCGATCGCGGCGTGACGCACGTCCTCGAACGTCCACTCCGGCCGGATCCGCACGTACACGTGGATGCCGCGGTTACCACTGGTCTTCGGGTAGCCACGAAGACCCAGTTCTTCCAACAGTTCTCGCGTCACCAGAGCGACACGGCGGGCGTCGGTGAACGAGGTTCCCGGCTGGGGGTCGATGTCGATGCGCAACTCGTCGGGACGGTCGACCTCGGGCCGACGGACCGGCCACGGGTGGAAGGTCAGGGTGCCCATCTGGGCGGCCCACACCAGCGACGCCGGCTCGGTGGGACACAGCTCCTCTGCGCGCCTCCGGCTCGGGAACGTGATCTCGACGGTCTCGACGAAATCGGGTGCACCTCTGGGCAATCGCTTCTGATAGAAGCCGTCGCCATCCTTGTCCTGCGGGCCGGTGGCCAGGCGCATCCCGTCGCGATACCCGTCGGGCCAGCGCTCCATCGCGGTGGGACGGTCCCCCAGGGCGCGCATCAACGGCTCGCCCACCGTCGAGAAGTACTCGCACACCTGCAGTTTGGTGATGTCCGGTGTGCGGTCCGTGGCCTCGTAGATGATGCGGTCCGGACTCGAGACCTTCACCTCACGCTCGCCGACCTGCAGCATCACGGGCGTCGACTTCGCGGCCACGGTCAGGACCTCTCGAGGATGTCGGAGACGTCGTAGTCCGCGGGCACGTCGAGCTGGTCGTACGTGCAGCTCAGCGGATCCCGGTCCGGGCGCCAGCGGACGAAGCGCGCGGCGTGGCGCAGCCTGGACTTCTCCATCTGGTCGTAGGCCACCTCGAGAACCCGCTCGGGCCGCACCGGGATCCATGTACGGTCCATGCCGGAGCGCCAGCGGGTCTGCTCGCCGTCGGAGACGATGTCGTCACCGAGCCGCAACGGTTCCAGTTCCTCGAGGTAGGACAACCGCTTCGCGTCCGTGAACGCGGACGCGCCGCCGATCATCTGGAGCTGGTCACCGTTGTAGAGACCCAGCAGCATCGACCCGATACCGTTGCCGCTCTTGTGAATGCGGTACCCGATGAGAACGCAGTCGGCCGTGCGGGCGTGCTTGACCTTGATCATCTCGCGCTTGTTCGGCACGTACACGCCGTCGAGCCGCTTGGCCACGACCCCGTCCAGTCCCGCTCCCTCGAACCGGTCGAACCAGTCGGTGGCCAGAGCGGCGTCCGCGGTCACGCGCGTCACGTGGCACCGCGGCTCGGTCCGACCCGTGTCGAGGATCGTCTCCAGGCGGGCACGCCTCTCGGCGAAGGGAAGACCGGTCAGGTCCTCGTCACCGAGAGCCAGGAGATCGAATCCGATGAACTGCGCGGGGGTCTTCTCGGCCAGCATCCGCACGCGACTGTCGGCGGGGTGGATCCGCTCGGACAGCGAGTCCCAGTCGAGCCGCCACGATCCGTCGGTCTCGAGAGCGACCACCAGCTCGCCGTCGACGACACATCGTTCGGGCAGTTCCTCGCGCACGGCGTCGACCATCTCCGGGAAGTACCGGGCCAGGTCCTTACCACCGCGTGACCCGAGCACGACCTCGTCCCCGTCACGGAAGACGATCGTGCGGAAGCCGTCCCACTTCGGCTCGTAGGACCACGCCGGATCCCCCGAGTCGGGCTGGTCGGGGACCGTCTTGGAGGCCTTGGCGAGCATGGGCTGCAACGGGGGTGAAACGGGGAGGTCCACCGCTCAATACTTACACGTCGGACAAACGGTGCAACGGGCATACAGTGTCGTCCATGACGATTTCTCGGCGACCGGGAACGCGGCGCGCTCCGGCCGTTCTCCTCGTGCTGACGGCGGTCGCTCTGCTGGCAGGATGCTCGTCGACGATCACCGGTACCCCCGTCGCTCAGCAGGGCTCCGTACCCGCGTCCGAGGTGCCCGAGTTGCCGAACGATTCGATCCTCCCGCCGGTCCCCACCACTCCGTCCGGCACCGGCGGCGACGTCTCCATCGACGCGCAGGCGGGTGACTGCGTGCGTCTCGGCGGCACGGTCGACGAGGCCACCATCGAGGAGGCCGCGTGCGGGTCTCCCGAATCGAACTACCGCGTGGTGTCTGCCGAGGTCTCCACCGACTTCTGTCCCGGTGACGTCGACCAGACGTACTACGAGACGCTCGCCGGCATCGAACAGGGCGCGCTGTGCCTCGACATCGACTTCGTGGTCGGGGGATGCATGGATCTGGGCACGCCCGACCCGGAGCGCTCGGACTGCGACGCCCCGATGATCGGCGGTGTCCGGGTCGTCGACGTCCTGCAGGGCACGACCGACGCGTCGGAATGCCCGTCGTCACGCAGTTACGTCTACGACGAGCGCGCCTTCGTCGTCTGTCTCGACGACCAGTGACCTCGCCCCCGCCGACCGTCCCCCTGTCGTCGGCGCGCGGCCGGTGGATCGTGCTGGCCACGGTGCTGGGATCGACCCTGTCGCTGCTCGACGGAACCGTGGTCACCATCGCCCTCCCCGACATCGGGACCGAACTGGGCGCCGACGTCAGCGGGCTGCAGTGGACGGTCACCGGCTACACCCTGACGCTTGCCGCGTTCGTGCTGCTGGGCGGCTCGCTCGGCGACCGTGTCGGACGGCGGCGCATCTTCGTCCTGGGCACGATCTGGTTCGCGGTCGCGTCGGTCGCGTGCGGTCTGGCGCCGAACGTCGAGTTCCTCGTGCTCGCTCGTGTCGTGCAGGGCATCGGCGCGGCGTTGGTGACGCCGGGTTCGCTGGCGATCCTGTCGGCCTCGATCGACCCGAAGGATCGGGGTGCGGCCATCGGCCTGTGGTCGGGCTTCGGTGGCATCGGGTCCGCGGTGGGCCCGCTGCTGGGCGGCTGGCTCGTGGAGATCGCCGGGTGGCGGTCCATCTTCCTGCTCAACGTGCCGCTCGCCGTCGCGGTCGTCGTCGTCGCGTTGCGCCACGTGCCCGAGACGCGAGACCCCGAGACCTCCGGCCGACTCGACGTCCCCGGAGCTGCCGTCGTCGCCCTCGCTCTCGCGGCACTGACCTACGGGGCGATCGACGGACGGTGGCCGATCATCGCGATCGGCCTGGTCGGCACGGCCGTGTTCGTGGTCGTCGAGCGCCGGACGGCCCACCCTCTGGTGCCGCCGTCGCTCTTCTCGTCCAGGGTCTTCGTCGCGGCGAACATCGTGACCTTCGCGGCCTACGCCGCGCTCGGCGGCGTGTTCTTCCTGCTGCTGCTGCAACTGCAGGTCGCGCTCGGCTACTCGGCCCTCGCCGCCGGCACGGCGACACTGCCGATCACCGCGGCGCTCCTCCTGCTGTCGGCGCGCGCCGGCGCGCTGGCCGGCCGCATCGGACCTCGTCTGCCCATGACGGTGGGACCACTGGTGGCCGCGGTCGGGCTGGTACTCATGATCCGCATCGAGCCGGGATCGACCTACCTCGGTGCCGTGCTGCCGGCCGTCGTCGTGTTCGGCGTGGGGCTCTCCCTGCTCGTGGCGCCACTCACCGCGGCCGTCATCGGTGCGGCACCGGCATCGCACGCGGGTACCGCGTCCGCGGTGAACAACGCGGTCGCGCGCACGGCCCAACTGCTCTCGGTCGCCGCGATTCCCGGCATCGTCGGCATCTCCGGGCAGCTGGATCCCGCGCAGTTCTCGTCGGGATTCCGCGCCGCGATGCTCATCTGTGCGGCCATGCTGGCTCTCGCCGGGGCACTCGCCGCCGTCTCGATCCGCACACCTCGCCCGACGGGTCGCACACCGATACACTGCGACGTGTCCGGACCGCCCGTGACGGACGGCCGCTGACGGTCACTCCGCCAGGCAGGCCACGCGGGGATCGACGCGCATCTTTGCGAGTGCGCTGCGGATCCGCGACTTCATCGTCGACACCGGCACGCCCATACGATCGGCGGCCTCCGCATACGTGAGACCTTCGAAGAACGCCATGAACAGGCATTCCCGCTGCCGGCCACTCAGTTCCTGCATCGCGTCGAGCACCGGACGGCGGTCGAGGAAGCGGTCCGACGTGTCGTGGATCCCCACGGCGGCGTCGAGCATCGCATACTTCGACTCGCGATCGGTCCGCGACTGCTCGGACCGCACGCGGTCGATGGCTCGCCGGTGCGCCATGGTCACCAACCACGCCGCCGGCGACCCCTGTTCGGGCGAGAACGTGGGGGCCTTCTGCCACACCTCGAGATAGACGTCCTGGACGCACTCCTCGGAGAATCCACGATCGCGGAGCACTCGGAGCACGGCTCCGTAGACGCGGGAGGACGTCGCGTCGTAGAACCGGGCGAACGCCTGACGGTCACCACGGCCGACGGCCTGGAGCAGAGCCGACAGTTCCGCCGTCGAGCGAGCCGCGGGCCGAGGCGCGGGAGACACCGCCGAATCATCCGTAAGCGGCTGTGCAACAAGTGTATTCACGGTCTTCACCTCGATCCGTCGAACGCGGGACGTGCTCTCGATAGGCATGACGATGCCAGCGCTACCACGCGGTAGCGCATCGCGAGTGTCGCGATCGGGTCACTGGTTGATAACGGACCGGTCACGGTGGCTGAGGTCGAGTCCGGTGCCCCATGATCGGTGATTCCGGTGCGGTCTAGGGTTTTTGCCATGAGCAGCACCCCCGCAGACGCCACCACCTCCACCAGCGCCGACACGGCCGACGTCAAGCCCCGCAGCCGCGACGTCACCGACGGTCTCGAGAAGACCGCAGCGCGCGGCATGCTGCGCGCGGTCGGCATGGGCGACGCGGACTGGGGCAAGTCCCAGATCGGCGTCGCGTCGTCGTGGAACGAGATCACCCCGTGCAACCTCTCGCTCGATCGCCTGGCGAAGGCGGTCAAGGAGGGTGTGCACACGGGCGGCGGCTATCCCCTCGAGTTCGGCACCATCTCCGTGTCCGACGGCATCTCCATGGGCCACGAGGGCATGCACTTCTCGCTGGTCTCCCGTGAGGTCATCGCCGACTCGGTCGAGACCGTGATCAGCGCCGAGCGCCTCGACGGCTCCGTGCTGCTGGCCGGCTGCGACAAGTCGCTGCCCGGAATGCTCATGGCGGCCGCGCGCCTCGACCTCGCGAGCGTCTTCCTCTACGCGGGCTCCACTCTTCCCGGTTTCGCGACGCTCTCGGACGGCAGCGAGCACCAGGTCACCATCATCGACGCGTTCGAGGCCGTCGGCGCCTGCTCGCGCGGCCTGATGTCGCGTGAGGACGTCGACACCATCGAACGCGCGATCTGCCCCGGCGAGGGCGCCTGTGGCGGTATGTACACCGCCAACACGATGGCCAGCGCGGCCGAGGCCATGGGCATGTCGCTCCCCGGCAGCGCCGCCCCGCCCGCTCCCGACAAGCGTCGCGACGGATTCGCTCGTGCCAGCGGCGAGGCCGTCGTCGAACTGCTGCGTCGCGGCATCACCACGCGCGACATCATGACGAAGGAGGCGTTCGAGAACGCCATCGCCGTCGTCATGGCCTTCGGCGGTTCCACGAACGCCGTGCTGCATCTGCTCGCGATCGCGTACGAGGCAGGTGTCAAACTCACCCTCGACGATTTCGTCCGCGTCGGCGCCAAGGTGCCGCACCTCGCCGACGTGAAGCCGTTCGGCCGCCACGTCATGACCGATGTCGACCGCATCGGCGGCGTTCCCGTCGTCATGAAGGCCTTGCTCGACGCCGGCCTGCTGCACGGCGACTGCCTCACGGTCACCGGCAAGACGGTGGCGGAGAACCTCGCCGACATCGCCCCGCCGGATCCCGACGGTCTGGTGCTGCGCGCGATGAGCGAGCCGATCCACCCGACCGGCGGCATCACGATCCTGAAGGGCTCGCTGGCTCCCGGCGGCGCCGTCGTGAAGTCGGCAGGCTTCGACTCCGACGTCTTCGAGGGCACCGCCCGCGTCTTCGAGCGTGAGCGCGCCGCGATGGACGCTCTCGAGGACGGCACCATCACGTCCGGCGACGTCGTCGTCATCCGGTACGAGGGCCCCAAGGGCGGCCCGGGCATGCGCGAGATGCTGGCGATCACCGGAGCCATCAAGGGCGCGGGCCTCGGCAAGGACGTCCTGCTGATGACCGACGGTCGGTTCTCGGGTGGCACGACGGGCCTGTGTGTCGGGCACATCGCTCCCGAGGCCGTCGACGGCGGACCGATCGCGTTCGTCCGCGACGGCGACCGCATCCGCCTGGACGTCGCGAACGGCACGCTCGACCTGCTGGTCGAGGACGCCGAGCTCGAGTCACGCAAGGCGGAGTGGGCACCGCTTCCGCCTCGCTACACCCGTGGCGTGCTGGCCAAGTACTCCAAGCTCGTGGGGTCCGCGTCGCAGGGCGCCGTCTGCAGCTGAGACCGTGCGGTGACAAGACCGTGACCTGACCGTGACCATCGGCGGAGTTGGCTGATACCGGGCGGGGGCATCCTTCGAGGACAAGACGCGGCAACGATCGTTGCCGTCGATCGTTTTCGGGAGAGGGCAACCCACGTCATGTCAGTCGTCAAGAGAACCATCGCCGGAGCGTTCACCGTCGCACTCGGTGTCGTCGCATTCCTGCCCGCCACCGCCTCGGCCGCACCGGTCACGGCATGCCAGGCACCGTTCGGTGCGGACGCCGTGCCCGCCGGTGGCCTGTGCTCGGCGACCAGTGACGCCTCCAGCGCCGCTGCCGCCTACGGTGACGCGTCCGCCGACGCCAGCCGCAACGCCCTCGCCCTGGCGCTCGGCCTCAACGGCGGCATCGCCAGCAGCTCGGCCGTCGGTTACGCGGCACCGGCCGCCATCGCGTTCGGACCGGGTTCCGTCGCCGAGGCACTCGGCCTGAACCCGGGTCTGTCCATCGCCATCGCGGCACCGGGCTCGACCGTCACGGTCGACTCCCTCGGCGGCGTCACCTGCGACGGCCCCGGATTCGCCGGCGACCTCACCACGCTGAAGGCGTGCCTGCGCGTCAACTGATCCACAGCTCCACCCAGCCGACACGACGAAGGCCGTGACCCCCTCTCGGGAGTCACGGCCTTCGTCGTGTGGCTGGGGTCCGGCGATCAGCCCGTGACGGTGAACCCGGTACCGACGCCGCCGCCGCGGTTGATGTCGTCGAGCACCGTCTGGATGTTGGTGCCCACCTCGGGACCGATGCACGGGATGCCCAGGTACGCGTTGACCATGCCCACCAACGTGGTGCCGGCGACGACCGGGCCGCCCGAGTCACCCTGCTGCACGCAGATCTGCGTGTAGGTGCGGTCGTTCTGGAAGAGCTCCCCGTAGGTGATGCCGCACGTGTTGCCGGTGGTGCGGCCCTCCTTGCACATGATGCCGGGGAACGTCGCGGGCGCCCCCACGCCCGTGATGGTCACGTTGCCGACGCGGTTGGTCGGTGCGACGCGGCCCCGATCGAACTCGATGACGGCGTAGTCGAGGCCGGGGACCGAGCTCACGATGCGGCCGACGGCGCCCGCGTCGGGCAGGTACTCGGCGCCGATCAGATCACCGGGAACGCCGCAGTGACCTGCGGTGATGCCGACGAGTCGACCGGCGGCGTCGTTGCCGATGGTGGTCAGTGTGCAGTCGAACTTGCCCTTGCCGGTGCTGTCTGCGACGAGCACTCCGGATCCGCCACCGAGCACGGCGACGGGTGCAGCCGACGCGGTTCCGGCGCCGATCCCGCCGGCGAGCGCCAGCGCTGTGGTGGCAACGAGCACGAGTTTCTTGAGCATGTATCCCCTCCGAGGTCACGCACACCGTAGCAATACGCGGGACCCGGAACGCGACGCTTCTACTCGTTCTTCAGTCGATCGAGCGCGCGGCGTGCCTCGTCGAGCTCTCGACTCAGGGCCTCGACCCGCTCGAGCGCGGCAGCCCGAGCCGCCTCGATCTTGTCCTCGACGGCAGCGGAAGCCACGTCGTCGCCCAGTTCGCGGATCGCGCGGAGGACCCGGTCTGCCGTCACGTCGGACGGCTTGGCCAGCTTCTTCGCACCGTGCGACACGGTGACGGTCCACTGATCGTCGGGCCCCGACGTCACGGTCACCGACACCGGCGCGGGCTGCGCCTTCGTGCGCCGAGCCGGCCGAGCCGCGGGCTTCACCGACGTCTCCGGCGCGAGAGCCGGCGTGGCCACCGACTTCTCGGGTGCTGCTTTTACAGGCACGGAAGTCTCCGATCGGGGCGTCGCTGCATGTGGGACGACGGGGGGTGGGACCACGGCGGGGCGGGTTGTCGGACGCGCCGCCGTCGTGCGCGGAGCGACCTTCGTGGCTTTGCGCGCCGGCGCCGGCGCGTCCTTGCTCAGACGCAACTCGTCCGCCTCGTACGGCAGCTGGTCGTCGATGCCCTTGGGGCTCACCGTCACCGTGGTGCCGTCGACCGAGATCACCCGCGCCGAGGCGCCCGCCTCGAGGCCGAGGGACGGCATCGCCTCCCGCAGGTAGACGGTGACGCGGCGACCGGCCGCGAGCCCCGCCTCGAGAGTCGCGAGGTCCTCGGCGGACAGCGCCTCGCCGGGTCGGGGGGCGCGGCGCCGGGCGGGAGCGCTCATGATCGGGTGCCTCTCGTCGTGAGTGGAGCGGGTCGTGGCTGGGGATCGGCGAGTCCGGGCGTGGGGCAGAACGGACGCGACAAAAGTTTTGCACGACCCACCGACACCGTTCGACGCACCGAGTCCTGCACGCCCGGTTGCGCCACCACCATCGCGGGTAGCCGTGCCCCATGACTACTGACGAGAGAACCGAAGGCACCGCCCGCGTCGCAGAACTGCTGTCCGACGCGAAGCTCTGCATGTTCACCACCCACGGCACCGACGGCCACCTGAAGGCGAGGCCGATGGCCCTGCAGGAGACCGAGTTCGACGGCGATCTCTGGTTCTTCGCCGCGAACGACTCACGGAAGGTGGCCGACATCCGTTCCGATCCGTCAGTCAACGTGTCGTTCCAGTCGGGCACGTCGTGGGTCTCGCTGTCGGGGCGCGCGAGCGTGGTGCTGGACGACGCGAAGAAGAAGGATCTCTGGAGCCAGGGCGTCGCCGCGTGGTTCGAGAACGGTCCCGAGTCCGACGAGGTCGTCCTCATCCGGGTGGAGTCGGAGGGAGCCGAGTTCTGGTCGGCGCCGGGGTCCAAGGTCTCGACGCTCATCGCGTACGCCAAGTCGCGCATCACGGGCGACAAGCCGGACGTGGGTGACAACGAGAAGGTCGACATGTCGTGACGGATGCACCACTTCGGTTCCGCGGCCGGGGCGGCTCGTGAAAGTGGCACCGGGGTACCTGTCCCGGGCGTAGCGTTGCGGACCATCACGTGCACGGCCCACCACCGGTGGCGCATCGGAGGGGGAAGGCGAGCGGACATGTCTCAACTGGATTCGACCGAGCATCCGCTGACGGGGAGATCCTCGTCCTCCGACGATCAGGTCTTCCTCATCGACGCGGTCTCCGACGTCGACGTCCACGCGGCCGACGACTGGATCGATCGTCACCACGGTGACGGCCGACCGGAGTCGGTCGTCATGACGGGCAAGGCCCTCGACGAACTCACCGAGCGGGCCGGTGGCGCCGATCCACTCATCACTCCGTTGCGGGTGAGCTGGACCAAGGCTCCGCGTAAGGGATTCGGTCTCCGGGTGGGCCGGGCACGCCGCGGTGAGCCGCGCATCATCGAGGGTGAGCCCGCCTCGTTGTCGGCGCTGCGTGAGCGGTTCGAGGCGACGGCCGGCCGCTCCCTGTCGTCGTACATCGCGCGGCAGGCCAGCCTCACGCTGGACAAGGCCGAGCGTGAGGTCATCGGCAGCGAGTACAAGGTGCCGCGGTTCGTCGTCGAGGAGATGACGGAGCGCTCGCAGTTCCGCGCCGATCTGGCGGAGTTGGCGGCCTCGGTGGACACCCCGGTGTCGGCGGTCAATGCTCGGGTTCACGAGATCCTCGACGAGATGGTGGCCACCGAGAACAAGGGTGCCGTCGAACTCTGGGGCCAGCTCGGTGCCTTCTTCTCGCGGGCCTACCGCGTCGAGGTGGACACCGAGAAGCTCGCCGAGCTGCGCGATCTGGACAAGTCGTTCCCCCTGGTCTTCCTGCCGAACCACCGCTCCTACCTCGACCCGCTGGTTCTGCGCCCCGCCCTGCTCGAGCAGGGCTTCCCGCTCAATCACGTCATGGGCGGCATCAACGTCGGGTTCTGGCCCATCGGCCCGCTCGCGAAGCGCAGCGGTGTGGTGTTGATCCAGCGCAAGTTCTCCGACGCGGTCTACAAGTGGACCCTGCGCCAGTACATGAGCTTCCTGTTGAGCAAGAAGTTCAACCTCGAGTGGTACATCGAGGGTGGCAGGTCTCGCACCGGCAAGCTCCGGCCTCCGCGCTTCGGCCTGCTCACCTACCTCTTCGACGCGCTCGAGAACAGCACGGCGGCCGATGCGTACCTCGTCCCGACGTCCATCACCTACGACCGGTTGCACGAGGTCGGCGAGATGGCGAAGGAGTCGCACGGTGCGACGAAGCAGGCCGAGGGAATCCGGATGGCCATCGGGTACGTCCGCGCCCAGGGCCAGTTACGCGGAACCGTCTACCTGCGGTTCGGGACTCCGATGTCGGCACGGCAGTTCCTCGACGAGTACGACGACAAGCGGGTCGCGGTGCAGCGTGCGGCGCTGGCGGTGTCGCACGCCATCAACGAGTCCACTCCGGTGACGCCGGCGGCGCTGGTGGCGATGGCGATGCTCGGTATCGAGGACCGCGCGCTGAACAAGCGTGAGATGTGGTCGATCATCGAGCCGTTGGCGTCGTACATCCAGCAGCGTGGTCTCCCGACGGCGGGTGGGGTGGATCTGACCGACATCGACGTCATGACGGCCGCTGTTCGCGCGCAGGTCGCGGCCGGTGTGGTGCGGCGCTTCGACGACGGCCCGGAGCTGTTGTTCCTGCTCGCGCAGGACAAGCATCTCGTCGCGTCGTTCTTCCGCAACAACGCCATTCACTTCTTCGTGATGCGGGCGATCGGCGAGTTGGTGGTGTTACGCACCGAGGACTGCCCCACGGGCGAGGTGGCCGCCGACGATCTGTGGAAGTCCGCGCTGGAACTGCGGGACATGCTGAAGTTCGAGTTCTTCTTCGGCGAGAAGCGTGAGTTCGGGGAGCGCCTCGAAGCCGAGGTCGATCTCATCGATCCGCACTGGCGCACCGGTCTCGATCGACCCGGATACGCGCTGAAGTCGTTGCAGTCGCAGCCTTTTCATCTGGCGCACCGGGTACTGCAGCCGATCTTCGAGGCGTATCAGGTGGTGGCCGACCAGCTGCTCACCCTCACACCGGGTGCGAAGTTCGACAAGGTGTCGTTCCTCGACGACTGCCTGGGCGTCGCGCAGTCGCGGCGGCTCCGACAGCAGCTCGAGCACAGCGAGGCCATCTCGAACGAGCTCTTCGACACCGCCCTGCAGTTGGCCGACAATCGTGGTCTTTTGTCCACCGAGGACGACGACATCGCCTCCCGCCGTCAGGAATTCGCTGCGGACATCGCGGCGTGGGGACGTGTGAGCAGACGTATCCGCACGATGGTGCACGTGGCCCTCGACTCCGTCGACGGTGCGGACGCACCCGATCGACCAGACAACGCTTCCGGAGGACACCGGTGACCAGCACTCACCCAGCACACACGTTCCAGGATCTACTCGACGAGGTCGCACAGGCTCCGAAGGGTCCGGACGTGGTGGCGTTCTTCGATTTCGACGGCACCGTGATCGACGGTTACTCCGCGACCGCCGTGTTCAAGGAACGTCTTCGCCGCTTCGACGTCGACCTGTTCGAGCTGTGGGAGATCAGCAGCGCCGTCGTGGAGATGCGGGTGCGCGGGACCACCGTCGACAACCTGATGGACAAGGCCGTGCACGCGTTGGCCGGCAAGACGCACGACGAGTTGATGGAGCAGGCGCAGCGGCTCTTCCGCTCCGAGATCGCTTCGCAGATCTTCCCGCAGGTCCGCACCCTCGTCGCCGCGCATCGCCGGGCCGGTCACCGCGTCGTGATGTCGACGTCCGCGACCCCGTACCAGGCTCAGCCCGTGGTCGACGACCTCCGCTTCGACGACCTGATCTGCACCCACCCCGAGATCGGGCCGGACGGCGTCCTCACCGGCCTCCTCGACGGCCGGTCGCTGTGGGGTCCGCGCAAGGCCGAGGGAATCGAGGACTGGGCGACGGCCGAGGGCGTCGACACCTCCGTGTGTTTCGGCTACTCCAACGGCATCGAGGACGTCCCGATGCTCGAGACCGTCGGTCGTCCCGTCGCGCTCAACCCGGACCCCGAACTCGACCGCACGGCGCGTGACCGCGGCTGGTCCCGTGTCCAGCTGCGCAGGCCCACTCGCGGAGCCGATCTGACGTCCACCGTGCGCAGCGTCGCCGCCCTCGGCTCGGTCCTGGCGAGTGCCGGACTGGGTGCGACCCTGGGCGTGCTCAGCGGCAGCCGCCGAGTGGGCGCCAACGTCACCAACGCCGTCGCACCGGAGGTCGCACTGGCCCTCACCGGCATCACGGTGAACGTGGTGAACGAGGAGAACGCCTGGAGCCACCGACCGGCGGTGTTCCTGTTCAACCATCAGTCCACGATGGACATGATCGTCGTCGCCCGCGTCCTGCGTCGGGACATCACGGCCGTCGCGAAGAAGGAACTGAGCCGCGACCCCCGGTTCGCCCCCCTCGGGGCTCTCTTCGACGTGGCCTACGTCGACCGATCGAACAACGCCGCGGCGCGCGAAGCGATGAAGCCGGCCATCGACAAGCTCCACAGCGGCGTGTCTGTGGCCGTGGCCCCGGAGGGCACCCGCATGCCGACGGAGCGGTTGGGGCGCTTCAAGAAGGGCGGGTTCCATCTGGCCATGGCGGCCGGGGTCCCGGTGGTTCCCCTGATCCTCCAGGGAGCGGGCGACGTGATGTGGAAGTCCTCGTTCACTGCGCACTCCGGCACCGTCACCGTCACTGTGGGAGAACCGATCCCGACGACGGACTGGACGGCGGAGACACTGGACGAGCACATCGCGGAGGTCCGGGCGGTCTACGAGCGGACTCTCGACCATGCCTGACCAGGGCCCACCGGACGCCGGCCGGCCCACCTTCCGGCAGAACGAGGTCGAACAGACTCTGCTGGGAGAGGAACCCACGTACACCCGCGATCAGGTCGCCGAGCTGGCGAACGTGGATCTCGAACGCGCGCAACAACTGTGGATCGCCATGGGCTTCCCGGTCAGCCCGGATCCGGACGCCGTCATGTTCACCGATGCCGACATCGAGGCGCTGCGCCTGCTCACGACACTCGTCGACGAGAACGTCGTCGAGAAGTCGATGGAGGTGGCGGTCGCGCGGACGCTGGGGCAGTCGATGTCACGACTGGCCGAGTGGCAGGTGGGCGTCGTCAACTCCTACATCCGGTCGCGCATCGCTGCCGACGCCGCCGATCCGGACGCCATTCGATCGGAGTCCCGGGTCACCGCCGCGGACACGGTGCCCACCATGGAGAAACTGCAGAACTACGTGTGGCGGCGCCATCTCGCCGCGGTGGCCGGGCGCGCACTGTCCGTCGAGTCGAGCGGGGAGACCGACACGGTGCTCGCGGTCGGCTTCGCGGACATGGTCGGCTACACCTCGCTCACCCGTCGACTCGATGTCTCCGAGCTGACCTCGCTGCTCGAGGAGTTCGAGTCGGTGGCCACGACGATCATCGCCCGTGGCCACGGATCGGTGGTGAAGAACGTCGGCGACGAGGTGATGTTCCAGACCACCGACCCCCGGGACGCGGCACGGATCGCCCTGGAGCTGCACGACGCCTTCGCCGACCGGGACGACGTTCCCGCGCTGCGCGTCGGCATCGCCGTGGGTCCGGTGCTCGCCCGCTTCGGCGACCTGTACGGGTCCGTGGTCAACATGGCCGCCCGCCTGACCAGCAACGCGCACCCCGGCACGGTGCTGGTGGACAGCGAGACGGCCGACGCGCTGTCGGGCGAGGACGAGTTCTACCTCAAGTCGCTACGCCCCCTGCGGGTGCGCGGTTTCAGCAAGCTACGGACCTACGCGCTGCGTCGCAATCGCGATCACCAGCGGGAAGGATCGCGCGACACCGAGCGTTGACCTGAGGTGATGACGGATGCACTGCTCACTCCGACCCGCCTGTGGACACCCCGGCGGGTGATGATCACCAAGTCGGCCGCCGAACTGCCACACACCGCCGAGATCGTGCGGCGGTGCGAGGCGGCGGGTGTGTCGGACATCGACGTCCTCCCGGCGGATCGCCTCACGGGGCTGCGCGGCGAGTCCGAGCGGGAGACCTACGCGCGGGCGAAGTCGACGCTCGCGGTCGTGGTCGCTCCGCCCAGTGCGCTGAAGCCGCAACCCATCCCACCCAGCGCCGACTGGCGCATCGACCTGGCGAAGGGCTGCCCGGCGCACTGCCAGTACTGCTACCTCGCCGGCTCGCTGTCGGGCCCACCTGTCACTCGGGTGTACGCCAATCTCGACGACGTCCTGGCCCCGATCGCGACGCATGTCGGCCGCGGCACCATCACCAGCGGCACCGCCGAGCGTGGACACGAGGGCACCACCTTCGAGATGTCCTGCTACACCGACCCTCTCGGCATCGAGCACGTCACCGGATCACTGGCCGCCGCCATCTCGCGGGTCGGCGCCGGCGAGTTCGGACCCGGCGCCTCCCTCCGCTTCACGACCAAGTTCGACGATGTCACCGAGTTGGTCGGCCTCGACCACGGCGGGCGTACCCGGGTGCGACTGTCGGTCAACGCCCGCGACATCGGGAACCGTTTCGAGGGCGGCACGGCTCGGATGCCCGCGCGCATCGCGGCGCTGCGTGCGCTGGCGCAGGCGGGGTACCCGATGGGCGTGACCATCGCTCCGATCATGCCCGTGCCCGGCTGGCGCGAGCAGTACGGCGAGCTCCTCGCCGACATCGCGGCGGCGCTGGCCGACGTCCCGGACGTCGACCTCACCGCAGAGATCATCACGCACCGGTTCACTCCGTCGAGCAAGGACGTGCTGCTGAGCTGGTACCCGGCCACGAAGCTCGAGATGGACGAGGACTCGCGCTCGGCCAAGCGGTCGAAGTTCGGGGGCGTCAAGTACGTCTACCCGAAGGACACCATGGCGGAGATGAAGAGCTGGTTCACCGAGGAACTACGGGACGTCCTGCCCGCGGCGCAGCTCCTGTACTGGACCTGACGTGCCGGAGGGGGACACGGTCCACGCGCTCGCGGCACGTCTGCGGGCGGCGCTGGACGGCCGGGAACTGGCCGAGGGCCGGCTGAACGTCCCCGCACATGCGACGGAGAACCTCGCGGGACGCACGATCCAACGGCACCGGACGCACGGCAAACACCTGCTCACCGATCTCGACGGCGACCTGACGCTCCACACGCATCTGAGGATGACGGGGTCGTGGACCGTCACCGCCCCCGGCCGACGACTGCCCCGTCGCCTCGATCCCGACGTGCGCGTGCGGCTGGCCGTGCGCGACGGGCCCACCGCGTACGGGCTGCTGCTCCCGGTGGTCGAGTTCTCCACCACTCGCGACGTCGACGCGGCGCTGTCGTATCTCGGCCCCGATCCGCTGCACGACGACTTCGACGCCGCGCAGGCGGCGGCGAACATCGCGCGGGACCCGCGCCCGATCGTCGCGGTACTGCTCGATCAGCGCGTCATGGCCGGTCCGGGCAACCTGTGGGCCAACGAACTGTGTTTCCTTCGTGGTCTCGGGCCGTGGGTGCCGGCGTGCGACGTGGATACCACTCGACTGGTCGCCCTCACTCGCAAGGCGATGCGCCACTCGGTGTCCACCCCGCGGGCCATGCAGGTGACCACCGGAGACACCCGGCCAGGTCGGCAGCACTGGGTGGCGGGTCGCGCGGGCAAGCCGTGCCTGCGATGCGGCACCACCGTCCGCGTGGTCGCCGAGGTACCGGGAGATCCGGAACGACGGCGGACCTGGTGGTGCCCGCACTGCCAGCCGGGGCCGGAGCGGCCGTGATCCGGTGCAGCCGACCGTGCTGTACCCGGTTCACTGCACCGGATCCGATCCACGGAACTGCCGCGGAGGCGCGCGCGTCCAGTGCGAGATGATCGAGAGACTGCTGGCCGAGCAGGACGGGGTGGTGACCACCGCGCAGGCCCGCACCGCCGGACTCACCCCCGAGGCCATCGAGTGGCGCGTCCACACCGGCCGCTGGCGGCGCACGAGTCGCGGAGTGTTCTTCGCCGTCGACCGACCGTTCACCGACGACGCGCGGATCCGGTGCGCGGTGTGGTCCACGAGTACGGGCGCGCTGTCCGGTCCTGCAGCCGCGTACTGGTATCGCATGCTTCCGCGGGCCCCGGAGACGATCGAGGTGACCGTGCCCCGGACAGGCTCCGGTCGCGGAATCACGGGTGTCCGGTTGCGGCGGCGCGACCTACCGGGCATCGACGTCGTGATCGTGCGCCGTGTCCTCGTGACGAGGACGCCGCTGACCGTTCTGGAGGCGTCGACGGTGCTGGGCCCCGAGGTCATGGATCGCGCCCTGCAGAAGACGATGACCCTCGACCATCTCCGACGAGCGCACGCTCGCAACCCCGGACGTCGCGGGTACGTGCGAGCGGAGCAGCTCCTGCGCGCCGCCGAGGGCGGTGCCCGGTCCGAGGCCGAACGGCTGTTCCGCAGGATCATGAGATCCGCACACATCACCGGGCTGCGGGTGAACCTGCCGTACGCGGGCTACATCCTCGACTTCGCGTTCCCGCACGCCAGGGTCTGCGTGGAGATCGACGGGTGGGCCTTCCACTCGGACAGCGCCGCGTTCCACCGCGACCGGATCCGGCAGAACGTCCTCAGCAGGGAGTGGACGGTGTTGCGGTACACGTGGCGGGACCTCGTCGAACGGCCCGACGAGGTGGCTGCCGAGGTGCGACGCTTCGTCACCGGATGATCCGGTGCAGCTACCCGTGCTCTCCACGGTTCACTGCACCAGATCCGGTCCGGACCGGCGGATGTGGCACAGTTGTCAGCCGGGCGCGCCACCGGACGAGAGAGACGAAGATGCAGTATCAGTCGACGCGGGGTCACAACCTGCCCCAGCACTTCTCGGACATCCTCCTCGGCGGCCTGGCCCCCGACGGTGGTCTCTACCTGCCGGCCGAGTACCCGCAGCTGACCGCCGACGAGCTCGAGTCGTTCCGCTCACTGTCCTACGCCGACCTCGCCTTCGAGGTGCTCTCGAAGTTCGCCGACGACATTCCCGCGGAGGACCTCCGCGACATCACGCGCCGGACGTACACCGCCGAGGTCTACTCGAACGGCCGGCCCGGCGACGACACGTCACTCATCACCCCGCTGCGTCCACTCGGCGAGGAGCAGGGCACCTCGCTCCATCTCCTGAGCCTGTCCAACGGCCCGACGCTGGCATTCAAGGACATGGCGATGCAGTTGTTGGGCAACCTGTTCGAGTACTCCCTCGCGGGCAGCGGCGAGGAGCTCAACATCCTGGGCGCCACATCGGGTGACACCGGCAGCGCCGCCGAGCACGCGATGCGCGGCAAGAAGAACATCCGCGTCGTCATGCTGAGCCCGCACGGCCGGATGAGCAGTTTCCAGCGGGCACAGATGTTCAGCCTGCAGGACGAGAACATCGTGAACCTCGCGGTCGAGGGGAATTTCGACGACTGCCAGGACATCGTCAAGGCCGTCTCCAAGGACGCCGAGTTCAAGGCGCACCACGCCATCGGCACCGTCAACTCGATCAACTGGGGTCGAGTCGTCGCGCAGGTCGTCTACTACGTGCACGGGTGGCTCCTCGCGACGGACGGGCCGGGCCAACGCGTGTCGTTCTCGGTGCCGTCCGGCAACTTCGGCAACGTGTGCGCCGGGCACATCGCCCGGTGCATGGGCCTGCCGATCGACCAGCTCGTCGTCGCGACCAACGAGAACGACGTCCTCGACGAGTTCTTCCGCACGGGTGTCTACCGTCCCCGCGCGGCCGCCGAGACCCACCACACCTCGAGCCCCAGCATGGACATCTCCAAGGCGTCCAACTTCGAGCGCTTCCTCTACGACCTCGTCGATCAGGACGCGGTCCGGCTCGGTGAGCTGTTCCGCGCGCTCGACACCGACGGCGGCTTCGACTTCTCCGGTACTCCCGAGTTCGATCGCATCCAGGAGTT
The DNA here is from genome assembly GCF_036163995.1 of Rhodococcus sp. NBC_00294. Classification (NCBI taxonomy): domain Bacteria; kingdom Bacillati; phylum Actinomycetota; class Actinomycetes; order Mycobacteriales; family Nocardiaceae; genus Rhodococcus; species Rhodococcus sp. NBC_00294. The sequence goes on along the minus strand of NZ_CP108043.1, from coordinate 1,143,366 downwards.
CGGCTTCGTGTCCGGCCGCAGCACGCACGCGAACCGCGTCGAGACCATCCGCGACGTGGCCGAGCGCTACGGCGTGACCATCGACCCGCACACCGCCGACGGCGTGAGTGTCGCCCGCCGGAACCTGCGCGAGGGCGTGCCCATGATCGTGCTCGAGACCGCGTTGCCGGCCAAGTTCGCGGACATCGTGCGGGAGGCACTGGGAACCGAACCCGAGCGTCCGCCGGCGTTCGAGGGCATCGAGGACCTGCCGCAGCGCTTCGACGTCGTCCCCGCGGACGTCGATCGCGTGAAGGACGTCATCGTGGAGCACACCGGTCGTTAGAGTCGAGCGATGTCGATACGACTCGAGAACGTCGGGATCGCGGTACGCGACCTCGACGAGGCCATCGCGTTCTTCACCGATCTGGGTCTGACACTCCTCGGCCGTGACACGGTCCAGGGCGAGTGGGCCGACACGGCGGTGGGTCTGGACGGCAATCACGCCGACATCGCGATGCTGCAGACGCCGGACGGGGCGGGCCGCATCGAGCTGTTCCAGAACCGCCATCCCACCATGATCGAGACGGAACCGACGCTCCCGCATCAGATCGGCATGCACCGCATCGCCTTCGAGGTCGACGACCTCGAGCAGGCTCTGGCAGTGGCCGCTCGGCACGGCTGCCACCCGTTGCGCGGTGTCGCGAACTACGAGGGTGTCTATGCACTGACCTACGTGCGCGGACCCAGCGGCATCATCGTCATGTTCGCTCAGAAGCTCGGGGCCTGATCACCCGGTGCTCTTGATCTCCTGGTGGTAGGTCTGCATGGCGTCGGTGAGAGCTCCGAACACACGGTGCGCCGCAGCGAGATCCGTGTCCGGCAGCGCGGACAGCGACTCGTGGACGTGCTGTCCGAGCGGGCCGAAGAACTGCCGTGCGACGTCCATTCCCGGCTCGTCGTAGCGGAGGATGACCCGCCGTCGGTCCCGCGTGTCGGGTTCACGGCGGATGTGACCTGACGCGATCATCCGCTCCACCAGATACGTCATGGCGGCGGAGGAGAGTCCGAGGAGAGAGCCGAGCTCGCCCGGCGACACCGGACGTCCACCGACATCGGCGACCATGATGTGCAGCAGGGCTCGGAAGTCATTCGCGCTGAGGTGGTGTCGAGAACCGAACACACGGCCGAGCTGATCCGACTCGGCTGTCATGGCGCGCATGTCGGCGGCGATCGTGGATTCGAGATCGCGCCGGGCACCGTCGGCGTCGGTCGCGTCGGACCGCTCCGACCGTTCGTGTGCTGACACAGATTCTCCTTCGAAAACTCGGGTGTCAGCGTACTCGCCGGACCTCGGAGCGATGTCTCAGTTGCTTAACGATCAACTAACTGAGACACTTTTCCGGTGAGCGACAACTCTGTGTGGAACCGCGTGGCCGGCCTCGTCTCAGGGCCTCGGTCCTGGATCGTCGCCCTGCTCGTCGTCCTTGCCGCCGGCGCGCTCATCGGCGGCGTCGGGAGCAACTCCGCCGCCGAGAGTTCACCGACATCGCTCCCCTCGGACGCGGAATCGGCACGGGTCGACGCCCTGCTCGAGGAATTCCCCGACTCCGACCTCTCGCCGGTGATCCTCGTGGTGACGCGCGCCGACGGCGGCGCCCTGTCCGAACAGGACCTCGCCGACGTCGCTGCCGCGAGGATGCGGATGAACGGTGTCGAGCGCGGGGTGGACGCGGGTGCGCCCGACTCCCCGGTCGTTCCCGCACCCGACGGCGAGGCGGCCATCGCCCCCGTCCAGGTGTCGACGTCGGAGTCCGGAACGGGACTGGCCGATCTGGTCACCGAGCTGCGCACCGCTGCCACCGACGGCCTCCCCGACGGGTTGACGGCGCAGGTCACGGGCGGTCCCGCGTTCGCCGCCGACATCGCCGACTCCTTCTCCGGGGCCAATGTCACGCTACTCGGCGTCACCGCGCTGGTGGTGGCCCTGCTGCTGATCGCCACGTACCGATCACCGGTTCTCTGGCTCGTGCCGCTCGCCGTCGTGGGCTTCGGTGACCGGGTCGCCTCGACGGTCGGCACCGCCGTGTCCGGGCTCACCGGGCTCTCGTTCGACGGCAGCACCTCGGGCATCACCAGCGTCCTGGTGTTCGGCGCCGGGACCAACTACGCGCTGCTGCTCATCTCCCGGTACCGCGAGGAACTGCGCCGCGAGAGCGACCACCGGGTCGCCCTCCACCATGCCGTGCGACGCGCCGGCCCGGCCATCGTGGCGAGCAACGCGACGGTGGTGCTCGCGCTCCTGACGCTGCTGCTGGGCACTCTGCCGAGTACGCGCAGCCTGGGCGGTCTGGCCGCGGCCGGTCTCGTGGTCGCCGCCGTCTTCGTGCTCTTCGTTCTTCCGCCACTGCTCTCACTGTTCGGCCGGAAGCTGTTCTGGCCGTTCGTTCCTCGCGTGGGCGATCCCGAGCCGACGGACAAGGGCGTGTTCTTCCGCGTCGCCAACGCCGTCGGTCGTCGACCCGGCCGCGCCGCGGCGGTGTCGCTGGTCGCGCTGGCCGTCTGCATTCTCGGCCTCGTCGGAACGAACGTGGGCCTGTCGCAGACCGAGCAGTTCCGCGTCACCGCCGAATCCGTCACCGGCATCGACACGCTCGCCGAGCACTTCCCGGCGGGGCAGTCAGATCCGACCGTCGTCGTCGCCCGGACCGCGGCGGCCTCGGAGGTCGAGGCAGCGCTGCAGGACACCGACGGCGTGGTGTCGGTGTCCCGAACTGCGGACTCCCGGCCCGGCACCTCCGACACCGGTCTCACCGAGTGGTCCGTCGTGCTCGACGCGGAACCGTCCTCCGACGGCGCGTTCGCCGCGGTCGAGAACCTGCGTGCATCTGTCGCTCCGATCACGGGTGCCGACGCTCTGGTGGGCGGCAGCGATGCGCAGGCACTGGACACGTCCGATGCCGCAGCTCGCGACCGCCTGGTGATCATCCCGGTGATCCTGCTGGTGGTTCTGCTGGTGCTGTTCGTTCTGCTCCGGTCGGCCCTCGCACCCCTGGTGCTCGTGGCCACGACGGTGCTCAGCACGCTGGCGGCTCTGGGCATCGGCAGCTGGGCCAGCGAGAACATCTTCGGCTTCCCCGCCCTCGGCGACAACGTGCCGCTGTTCGGGTTCCTGTTCCTCGTGGCCCTGGGTGTGGACTACACGATCTTCCTCGTCACCCGGGCACGCGAGGAGACACCGTCGTACGGGACGCGGACGGGCATCGTGCGCGCCGTCGCGTCGACGGGCGCGGTCATCACCAGTGCGGGCATCGTGCTCGCCGCGGTGTTCACCGTGCTGGGCGTCCTGCCCCTCATTCTGCTCACGCAGCTCGGGATCGTCGTGGGCCTCGGCATCCTGCTCGACACCTTCGTGGTCCGCACGATCGTGATTCCGGCCCTGTTCACCCTGATCGGTCCCCGCATCTGGTGGCCGACCGAACTCGACCCGCACTCCGAAGACAGTCCGAACGCCACGAAAGAAGGAGTCATCTCATGATCCGCAGCATCATCCGCACGGCAGTCGCCGGAGCGTTGGTCACCGGAGCTCTGCTCGCCGGCGGCAGCGCCGCGTCCGCGCAGCCCCTGTTCGAGCCGCTGCAGCCCATCGCTCAGCTGGACGTCCAGCGCTACGCGGGTGACTGGTGGCAGATCGCGGCCGTCCCGCAGCCGTTCAACCTGAACTGCGCCAGGGACACCCGGGCCAACTACCAGGTGCTCGACCCCAGCAACGTGCGCGTGCAGAACAACTGCACCCGCTGGGACGGCGGAGCCAACGAGATCATCGGCAACGCCCGGGTGAACGATCCGTTCACGCAGGCGCAGCTGCACGTGAGCTTCCCCGGTGTGCCCACCCAGGACAATCCCGAGGGACCCACCAACTACATCGTCACCTACATCGCCGACGACTACTCGTGGGCGCTGGTGGGCGACCCGTTCCGCACGTCCGGCTTCGTCCTGTCGCGGTCGCCGCAGGTGAGTGCCGATCAGTGGAAGCAGATCCGGAGCGTCGTGGAGAGCCGCGGCTACAACGCCTGCCTGCTGTTGACGTCGCCGACCACTCAGGGCAGCAACGAGATCCGCCCGCTCTGCACCGTCTGACCTCTGCCACCGCTCACCGTTCGGCTCAGCTGGGTCGAACGGTGAGCACCGGCACCGGTGACGTCATCAGCAGACGCTGACTGACGCTGCCCAGCAATGCCTTTCCCACCCGACTGCGCTTCTTGATCCCGATCACGAGTCGCGTCACCTCCGGGTGCGCCTCGATCTCGTCGATCACCGCGATCACCGGGTCGCGGTCCTCGCGCCCCGCCCGGTCGATCACTCGCACCGCCACGTCACCGCCCACGTCGCTCGTGTCGAGCGCGCCGAGGGTCAGGTTCACCGCGATCACGTCGGTCTCGAGCATGCGCGCCTCCGACACCGCCTCCGACAGTGCGTGTCGGCCCTCGTCGCTGTCGGTCACTGCCACCAGTACTGCCATGATGTCTCGCCGTCCTTCTCGAAGTGGGGTGATCGTGTCAGGAGTACTCGCGGCGGAACCGGGCCTCGAGTTCCTCCAGGCTCTGACCGCGGGTCTCCGGCACCTGCGTGATGATGAAGACCAGGGCCAGTATGCCCAGTCCGACGAAGATGAAGAACGTCGGCGCGATGCCGAGCGCGTCGACCACCGGCGGGAAGGCCAGTGCGACGGCAGCATTGGCGATCCACAGCATGAACACGCAGACACCGATGGCGAAGCTGCGAATCTTGAGCGGGAAGATCTCTGCGAGCATCAGCCAGACCAGCGGCCCGATCGTGCCCTGCATGCAGAAGACGAAGAGCACGACGAAGACGAGGATGAAGTATGCCTTGGCGGTGCCGTCCGGCAGCAGCAGTGCGGACAGTCCGACCAGGAGATGGAAGAGCGTCGTCAGTGAGAAGCCCGCGATCAGCATCGTTCGGCGATCGATCCGATTCATGATGAGCAGGCCGACCGTGATGCCGAGGACGCTGAAGAGGCCGTTGAGCGTGTTCGCGATGATGGCGGAGCTGCTCGAGAATCCGGCGTCGCCGAGGAGCTGGGTGCCGTAGTACATCACCGAGTTGATGCCCGTGAACTGTTGGAACACACCGAGTCCCACACCGATGTAGATCACCCGTCGGATCCACCGCACCGACAGGTCGGCCGCGCCGCCGGTCTGCGAGAGCTTCTCCTCCTCGGCCAGCGCGTGCACCTCGGCCATCTCGGCCTCCGCACGTTCGGGGGACCGCACCTGCTTCAGCACCGCCAGGGCGTCGTCGTCCCGGCCCTGCGAGACGAGCCAGCGCGGACTCTCGGGCATCCGCAGCATGCCGAAGAACAGTGCGAACGCGGGCAACACGGCGACCAGCAGCATGTAGCGCCAGACGGAGTCGTGCTCGCCCCAGATGTTGAAGATGAGGGCGTTGATCACGAAGGCCGCGAACTGGCCGCTGACGATCATGACCTCGTTGCGCGTCACCAGGGAACCGCGGCGCTCGAACGGTGAGACCTCCGAGAGGTACACCGGCACGGTCGCGGACGCTCCGCCGACCGCGAGGCCGAGGATGAAGCGGAACACCGCCAGCACCTCCCACGACGGGGCGAGAACGCAGCCCAGAGTGCCGAGGACGAAGATGCCGGCCAGCATCAGGATGTTGTGCCGACGGCCGTACTTGTCCGACAGTCGACCCCCGACCAGTGCGCCGATGGCCGCCCCGAAGATGAGGATGCTGACGACGAAGCCCTCGGTGAAGGCCGTGAGCGACAGGTCCTCCTTCAGCGGCTCCAGCGCACCGTTGATGACGCCCGTGTCGTATCCGAACAGCAGGCCACCGAAGGTCGCCACCACGGCGATGACGCCGAGGCGACGCGAGTGGGGACCGGGTGCGTCCGGCGGTAGTGCACTTCCCGTGGTGCTGACTTGCGAAGACATGACATCCCATCGTCGGCGTGGCGGGTCCGAGCCGCCCAGCGACGTTCGAACCATGTCTGTATGTCTTAACATAGTTTCCACGCCCTGAGAAGTGGATCACATCATTTTCCCCTCGACACCGGTATATCTCTCAGTTGTTCAACTATTCAGAATCTGAGATGATTGGTCCGGCGATCCACGTCGAGAAGGGAGTGCCACCATGTCCGACGAGCCCGAGCGGGACAGCGAGCAACGCGCGGCTCCGTTGTCGTTCGTCCAGTTGTTCTTCGACGCGACGGTCGACACCACGTCGCCGGGACACCTCCCCGACGACGGACCCGACGACGCGGGCACATCGCCCCTGCGCTGATCAGCGATGCGCGAGCCCTGCGTAGAACGCGAGATGAGCGGCCGCGGCGTCGTCCCAACTCGTGCGGGCAGCCAGTGCGCGCCCGGCAGCGGCACGGTCGTCCGACGTCAGAGCGTCCTCGAGTGCGGCAGCCGTCCCCTCCGCGTCGCCGCCGTAGCGCACCGCGTCCCCGAACACCTCGCGGAACACGGGGAGATCCCGCACCACGACGGGAACCGAGGCGGCGAGAGCCTCCATCGCGGCCAGCCCGAAGCCTTCCTTGGTGGAGAGGAACGCGAATGCCGACGCGCCCGCGACGAGAGACGGGAGCACGTCGTGGTCGACGGTGCCGAGCACCCGCGGTACGGGCCCCTCGTCGCCTGTCGACCGACCGGCCTCCGGCCTGCCCGCCAGTTCCGCGAGTCGGGTGTCGAACTCCGCCCGGTACCCCCGGTAGTCGAACAACGTCTCACCGCCGGCGAACACCAGACCCACGTCCGGACACCGCTCTCGAAGCGCGGCGTGGGCCTCGAGCAGGTCGATGCTCCCCTTGCGCGGCTCGATGCCACCGACCGCGAGGACGTATCGGCCGAGACGGGTGCGCCACTCGTCGCCGCGTGCCGCCGCGAACCGAGCATGGTCGACCCCGTTGGGGATGACCGTCGGCGACAGCCCCCATCCCGCACGCACCTCGTCGGCCACGGCGCGCGAGACACAGATGCGGGCGAGGGGCTCGACGACCGCGCGCTCGTGGCAGGCGGCGAGTTCCGGTGTCGTGAACTCCTCGAGGTGGTGGATCGTGCGGACACAGCGTCCGACGGCGTTCGCGGTGATGCAGTCCTGGGCATGCACGACGTCGGCGTCACCCGGGTCGAATGCACTGCGCATCAGTGCTATCGACCGCAGGATGCGATCCCCCACCGACTCGTCCTCGCGCGCCGGGAACGGAACGAGACGAACCGTCACCGCGGGATCGATCGCACGGTAGAAGCCCTCGTCGCCGCCGCGCGCCAGGGACCACACCGTCACGTCCGCTCCCGCGCGCGCCAGTGCTTCCGCCAGTTCGACGGTGTGGACCACTCCCCCTCGCGGTTTCGTCGAGTAGGTCAGGAGGGCGACACGCACGTGGTCTCCTTCGATGCCTGTGAGTGGTAGGTGTCCGGTCGTCGTTCGTCGAGGTGACGCAGCACCCGACGGGCCCGGTCCACCTCCGCGTCCACGTCGATGTCGCAGCACGCCAGGCCACCCTTGTCTCGCGTCCGGCACAGGACCTCGCCGCCGGGACCGACGATCTTCGCCTGCCCGAGGAAGCGCAGAGATCCCGTCACCCCCGTGTGATTGGACGACAGCAGCACCACCTGATTCTCGGCTGCCCGGGCGGCGTCGTAGAGGTCGAACAGGCGAGACTGTCTGTCGTTGGCCAACTTCGACGCCCTGTCCGTCACACTGGCCGGCCACGCCGACAGCGCAGCGATGATGCGCGCACCGTCCAGAGCCAAGGTGCGCGCCGCCTCGGGGAATGTCTTGTCGTAATCGATCAGCATGCCCATCCTGCCCACCGGCGTGTCGAACGCCGAGAACCGATCTCCCGCCGCATAGGCCAACGACTCCCCCGCCGGTTGGTGCACCTTTCGATGACGACCCAACACACCGTCGCCCGTGAGGCACACGGCGGCGTTGTAACGGACCAGGGCCGCCCTCTCGGTGTAGCCCACGCACACGGTCATCGCACCGGCCGCAGCAGCGATCACCGCGAGCTCGGGTCCGTCCTCGTCGAGCGCCGGCGGCAGCTCCTCGAGATCGGGCCGCGCGAGATCACCGAGGTAACCGCCGAGGCAGGCGTCGGGCAGGACCAACAGGTCGATGCCCCGCTGATGGCCCTGCTCGATGATGCCCACGATCTTCTCGACGGACCGCTCGACGTCACGGCCGAAGTGTCCCGCGAGCGCCGCCGCCCGGATCGGCGCCATCTCGCGGTCAGACCGCCGCGGGCACGCGGGCGCCGACCGCCGGGGACATCTGCTCCGCGAGGTACTCCGCATCCCGTGCCACCGCCGCGAATCGGCCCGAGCCCCAGGTGTTCTGCCATGGCAGACCCAGGAAGTACAGGCCCTCCGCCGCGGTCACACCGCGGGTGTGAGCCGGGTGGCCCTCACCGTCGAACACCCCGACCTTCAGCCAGCGGTAGTCCCGGCGGAAGCCGACGGCCCACACGACGGACGTGACGCCCGCCGCCTCGAGATCGAGCTCGGTGGGTTCCGACTCGGGCCGCCAGACCGGTGTGTATCGCTCCTCGACGGGAGCGTCGAGTCCCGCCCTGGTGATGTAGGCGTCGATGTCGTTCTTGATGCCCTCCGACACCGCGTCCGCCGCGTCGAGTGACTGCTCGAGAGTCGGCGCGAAACGCAGGACACCGTCCGAACCGACGTCGGTCAACCGCCCGTACAGCCGCATCCCGTCCAGCGCGAAGGCACGCAGGTCGATGTCGCGTCCGCCGTCCCGCCCGGTCACGTAGTGGTTCGTGCTCTCCCGCTTGGAGAGTCCGCCGGCGTGTTCGGAGATCGACACGTCGTACACCCCCATGTCCTGCAGCCACGCGACGCAGTCCCGTCCGCGGTAGAAGCGGGCGACACGAGGCGCGGACCCCGCGACGAGGTGCACCTGCCTGCCCTCGAGGTGCAGATCCTCGGCGATCTGCGCGCCGGACTGCCCGGTACCGACCACCAGGACCCCACCCGGAGGAAGCGCCGCCGCGCTGCGGTACCCCGACGAGTGGATCTGCGTGATCGTCTCCGGCACTCGCTCGGCGAGGCGTGGAATCGACGGGACGTGGTAGCCACCGACGGCCACCACGACCTGATCCGCGGTCATCGACCCGGCGGAGGTCGACACGACGTGGCCGCCGCCGGGTGCCTGCTGCACCGACAGCACCGCGACGTGTTCGCGGACCGGAGCGCCGAACGAGTCGGCGTAGCGCCGCACGAAGTCGTACACCAGGTCTCGGGTCATGAATCCGTCGGGATCGTCGCCGTCGTAGGCGTACCCGGGCAGGACGCACTGCCAGTTCGGTGTCACCAGGGTGAAGTTGTCCCACCGCCCGTCCAGCCACTCGTGGGCGATGGTGTCCCGTTCGAGGACGACATGGTCGACACCGCGTCGGGTCAGGTGCCAGCTCATGGACAGCCCCGCCTGGCCCGCGCCGATCACGATCACGGTGTGATGCTCGGTCATCGCGCTCCTCCCAGGTCGAGCACGTGCACGGTGCCGCGGTCGAACGCCGCTGCGGTGGTCTCGATCTCGCGCAGAGTCGCCGCTGCCGAGGTACACGCGAAGCCGTACTTGGCCCGCACCCGGTCACTGGCCTCGGTGAGCGCGAGTCGACTGCGCTGCACGAAGTCGGCGATCTCGTAGCGCGTCCCGACCGTGAGATGGTCACGGACGACGAGTGACGGTGAGTAGCACTGTTGGCGGCACCCGTTGGGCCACTGGACGGTGAAGGTCATCTCAGGCACGGCTCATCACCCGGTCCACCCGTGACATGCTGTCGCCGTCGACGAGGGTCCCGTACACGGACGGACGGCGGTCCCGCAGGTTGTACATGCCACCTCCGCGAGCCGCCGCGATCGCCTTCTGCACATCGAGAGTCGCTGTCGCCAGGCCGGGTTCGACGCCCGTGCCGGCGAGGATCTCCCCTCCCGGACCGACGATCTTGGCGCTGCACACGAAGTCCAGCGACCCGAAGGACCCCGCCTGATTGGACGCGATCCACACGACCTGGTTCTCCAGTGCTCGCGCCTGGTCGTAGATGTCGAAGCGCAGCTTCCATCTATCGTCGGCCATGTTCGGAGCACGACCCGTTCGCGAGGTCGGCCATGCCGACAGCGAGGTGATGATCTCGGCGCCGTCGAGTGCGATCTCCCGCGCCGCCTCGGGGAACGCCTTGTCGTAACAGATCTGCATGCCCATCCGGCCGACCGGGGTGTCGAAGGCGCGGTACTCGGAACCCGCCGAGTAGCAGAGGTTCTCGCCCAGCGGCTGGTGCACCTTGCGGTACGAGCCCAGCACCCCGTCACCGTGCACCGTCACCGCGGCGTTGTACCGCGTGAGACCGTCCGCCTCACAGAACCCGAAGGTCACCACCATGTCCCCGGCCATCGCCGACACTCGCGCGATCTCCGGACCGTCCAGCTCGAGGGCCGGCGGCAGGTTCTGCAGCCGGGTGCGGCGCTTCTCCTCCGACTCGTCTCCGCCTCCCAGACTCGGGAGGTAGCCCCCGAGGCACGCCTCCGGCAGGACCAGCAGCGCGCTGCCGCGTCGCCGTGCTTCCGCGATGGTGCGCTCGATGGTGGCGTACGACTCGTCCATGTCGCGGCCGAAGCGCTCGGACGCCACCGAGAGAGTTACGTCGTTCATGCTGGTCCCAATCCTGTGACTGCGGCGGAGACCGCCGAGGTGGTGGCGCCGTCGGGCCACCGCAAGGTGACTCCCGGCTCCGAGGTGAGGCGGCCGCAAGCGGCCGATGTCGCCGGACCGGCCGGCGGGAGCCGACGTCCGGGGCGGTCCGCGGTGATCATCGCGAACCCGGGGAAGCACGTGATCCATCGGCCGAGGTCGGCACCGCCGGGTCGGGGTATGCGGGCGACGTCGATCTCGGCGCCCGTACCTGATGCCTCGGCCAGCATGCCGACGGTGCCCGCGAGCCCCGCCATGCTGACGTCCTTCGCCGCACGAGGAGCTGCCCGGGCCACGAACGAGCCCATCTCGCGGAGGTCCGACCCGGAGCGTGCGGAGGTCGAATCCCACTGCAGGCCGTGGTAACCGGGTCGCCAGCCGCCCCCGAGGTCGGCGGTGAGACTCAGCTCGTCACCGACCTCACCGCCGCCCGCACGCACCGGCGACGACGTCCGTCCGAGTGCCGTGACCGACAGCGCCGCCGGCACACCCACCTGGGTGTGGCCGCCGAGCACGGGAACCCCCCACGCGTCACCGGCGCGGGCGAGGCCCCGGATCACGCGGGTGAGGAGCGACGTCGTCGGAGCGCCGACGGCGTCCAGCATGCCCACCGGGGTCGCACCCATGGCGGACAGATCGTTCAGATTCACCAGGGCGGCACACCATCCGGCCCACTCCGGGTCGCGCTCGACCATGGACGGCACGATGGCGTCGCACGCGGCGATGATGTCGGAGCCGGGCACCGGCACTCCGTCGTCGCCTCGGAAACCACTCGCCCCCAAACCCATTGGCGCAGTGGCCAGGGGCGCCAGCACAGTTGCGAGCACGGCCTTGGTCGACCGGACGAGACGTGCCACCGTGTCGATGGTCCAGCGCATCGTCTCGTGCGGGGCGCCGGCCAGCACGGTGGGGCCGGTGGCGGTCCACCCGAGCGCCGTGAACATCGGGACGTGGCGAGACTGCACGGTGGCGTCGAACCGCACCACCCCGGCCGTCTCCACATGAGCGCAGGCGGCTCGGATCAGAGCGGGTCCCACTGCGCGACTACGCTTCTCCCGCGCGACGACGAGGCGGCTGCCCGACCACCATCCCAGGTCGACGTCCGTGCAGGGAGCCACCCGGACCCCGCCGAGGACGGTGCCGTCGGGGGCGGTCGCGAGAAGGACGACCGCGCGCGGATCGTCGTCGACGCCGTCCCGGTCGGTACCCGAGAACAAGCCCTGCTCGACGACGAACGACTCGCGTCGAAGACGGTGATAGGCGGCGAGATCGGCCGCCGACTCGGCCGGCCGGACGAGGAACGGGGCAGCGCCGACGGTGGGTGCCCCGGTGAGGATCGACAGTTCGGTGCTCATGTCAGCCACCCATCGTCTGCAGGACGCTGCACGCACCACACGCTGCGCACCCGGCCTTCTGGTCGGTCCCCAGCATCTCCGCGTCCACCAGTGCCGCGGCCACCCGAGTGCTCACGTCCGTCAACAGCTCGGCGGACGGCGCCCCGGCCCCGTCGACGTCCACCGCGAGGGTCCCCGGGTGTGGCCGGAACGGGACGACGAAGGGATAGACCCCCATCGCGATCAGCTCGGTGGCGCCGCGAACCACCTCGTCCGGGTCCTCGCCGAGCCCGACCAGCAGATACGTCGACACCTGGTTGCGTCCGAAGACACGCACCGCCTCCGCCCATGCCGCGCGGTACTCGTCGAGCGAGACCGACGCCTTGCCCGGCATCCAGCGGCGCCGCACGTCCTCGTCCAGGGACTCGACGTGGATACCGATGGACCGTGCGCCGGCGTCGTACAACTCGGTGAGGGTCGCGAGATCACCGGGCGGTTCGCACTGCACCTGGATCGGCAGGTCGGGGAGCACGGCGCGCACCGCGCGGACGCAGCGTGCCAGGTGCAACGCCCCGCGATCTCGGCCCGCCGAGGTCCCGGTCGTCATGACCATCTGGGTGATGCCGTCGAGTCGCACCGCCGCCTCGGCCACGGCGGCGAGATCGGCGGGCTTCTTCACCGCCACGGTGGCGCCGCTGCGCAACGACTCCTCGATGGAGCAGAACCGACACCGTTGCGACTCGTCGTAGCGAATGCAGGTCTGGACCACGGTCGTGGCCAGCACCCCCTTGCCGTGGAGCTTGGCGAGCTTCTCGTAGGGCACACCGTCGTCGGTGGTGAGGTCGTAGAAGGCCGGCCGGGCGATGGCGGCGATGTCCAGTCCGATGTCGTCCCCGTCGAACAGCACCCGATCGCCGTCCAGGACGTAGGGGCTCGACGGATTGCGGGGCAGCGCTGCACCGAGTCCGTCGATGCTCACGTGGCCGTCGTCGCTCGGTCCCGCACCCGCGGTGCGGCGCACCGGTGGGGTCCCACGGATGCCGAGCAGGGCCAGATCGACCCGGTGGTTCCTGGTCTTCAGTCGAACGTCGGACATCGCCGTCTCACCTCAGACCATGTACGTGGAGTTGATGATCGCGCCCTTGCGGGCGTAGTGGATCAACGCGTCCTGCACGTCCAGCGGGTGCGCGGGCACGACGCCCTCGATGAGGTCTTCCTCGCGGCCGCCGTGCAGCGCGAGCCCGAATCGGCAACAGAACACGGTGCCGCCCTCCGAGATGAACGTCGCGAGAGCGTCGTTGATGTTCTGCTCGCCGGGGAAACCGGAGTCTCCGGTGGTGGGGAAGCCGCGGGTCGCCAGGCAGTTGATGGCACCGGGACCGTAGAAGTACATCGCCGACTCGTAGCCCTTGCGCAGAGCGCGCGTCGCCTGCAGCACGGCGACGAAGCTCACCGACGACTCGTGGGCGATGCCGTGCACGAGGGTGAAGTACGACTCGCCGTCCTCCGCCTTGTAGTCCGGGAAGATCTTGGTTCCGCCGTAGATGTTGCTGCCCTTGGGGAGTGACGGGTGCGGGATCTCGGCGAGTGAGGCGGACATGTTGTCGAGGATGGTCTGATCGAACGCGGCCACGGGAACCTCCGGAAGATGAGTGAGCGAGTACTCGGGTGCGGAGACGTCCGTCCCGCTGACACCAGTACAGGCCCGCTCGATGTCCGGATGGTCACCCGCGGAACAACGCCCTGTTTCGTCCTGCTCACTCGCGTAACCCCGGCGACACACCGCCGCGTTACCGTCGGAGTGTGGTCGACGCCTCGGGTGCCCGGCGCCTCCTCGCACTCGCGCACGTCGCGTCGCGAGTCGAGGCAGGCCCACCCGTGCCGCCGGCGACGAGAGTGACCGTGCACTTCCATCCCGATCGGCTCGTGGCCGGCCGACCATTGCTCGAGGTGCTGATCGAGGAGAACCTGTACCGATCGCAGTTCGTCACCGGCACGAGCAACGGCGGGTTCGATCCTGCGCCCGGCGGTCGTCGCCACGCATGGGAGTCCCGGATGTTCGGTGGGGCGTACGACCACGGCCCGGCATCGGAGCGCCCGATCTACGGCTCGCTGAATCACCGCCTGGAGCCCGCGGGCGGATCGGTGCGCTTCGGCTCCTCCCACCTGGTGCTCCGCGGAGACGTGCTCCCCGGGACGACCTTCTGCTACCCCGATTCCGTCCACGAGCCGACAGCCTTCGGCACTGGTGAGCGCATGCCACTCGTCGAGACGGCACTCTCCCACCACGACGTCGACGTGCTCGACGACTACATCGAGGCCCATGTCCACGGACCGCTACGACTCGACACCGATGTCGAGGCACTCGTTCTCGACCCGTCGTTCCGCGGGACCGAGCTGGACGCGATCGCACGCCGGGCACCCGTTCCGGTGCGGTGGCACCACGGGTTCGAGCTGACATCGAGTCGGTTCGATCACTGCGCCGACTACCGCGGACCACACATCGCCGACCTCGCACGGTCCGTGGCGAGAGACGGGCGTCTCACCGCGTACATCGTCGGTCAGGCCGCGAACACCGGTGAGCACGACGATCAGCACGTCAAACAGCTCTGGCACTGCGTCGCGCGCTTCGGACACGACTGGTCCGACCGTCCGGGGGCCGCAACCTCACCTGCCGAGGGACGAATCGGACGGGGATAAACTGGGCTCACCATGCTCACACCCATCACGGTCGCCCTCTACGTGCTGCCACTCGTCGCCGCGGTCTGGGCACTGGTGAAGCTGATCCGCAATCAGGCGCTGCTCCTCGCGAACCGCGGAGACCGCGTGTTCTTCCGGTTCCTCGTCGGCATCGAGCTGCTCGTGCTCGCGCAGGCCGTGGTCGGTTTCGTCGCCCTGGCCACCACCGACCGCGATGTGCACACCGTCACCTTCGGCGCGTACCTCATCGGTCTCGCACTGCTGCTGCCCATCGGTGTGTGGTGGTCTCTCGGGGACCGCAGTCGCGGCGGCACCGCCGTCCTGATCGTCGTCACCCTCACCCTCGCGGTGATGGTGCTGCGTCTGAACCAGATCTGGGCCGGCCATGCCTGACACCGCACGCACGGACCTGCAGACGGCCACCCGGTCCGGCATCGGGCGCGTCCTCATCGCCCTCTACGCCCTGTTCTCCGTCGCCGCCGCGTCGCGCTCGGCGGTGCAGATCGGGACCCGGTTCGACGACGCACCTGTCGCGTACCTGCTGTCCGCGTTCGCCGCCCTGGTCTACATCGTCGGCACCGTGTGTCTCGCACGAGCCTCCGTGGTGTCGCGCCGCATCGCGACCATCTCCTGCGTCGTCGAGATAGTCGGTGTGCTCGCCGTCTCGATCGCCAGTTACGCCGTGCCGCAGGAGTTCCCGGAGCCCACGGTATGGTCGCACTTCGGATCGGGCTACCTGTTCATCCCGGTGATCCTGCCGATCGCGGCGCTGTGGTGGCTGCGCCGGACGGACACCGGTAGGGCGGGGAAGGGCTGATTCGTCCACGCTGCGGCCACACGAACGAGCCTCCTCGCAGTGGGTACGGAATCACGCGTGACGTCTGGCCACCCGATCCGCACGCACGGTGGCGGCCACCAGGATCACAGCTTGCACCGCGAGACCTGCGGCGGGAACCGAAACCACCGCGGGCCCGATGTCGGCCTCGGTGATCGACGCGATCAGCCAGAGCGTGCTCGTCAGAACGACGACCACGACAGCGATGACACCGACGGCGAGAAAGTGCGCCGCGGCAGCTCGATGACCGGCTCGCCAGGCATCGCGGGACGCCGTCGTCGCCTTCGTGCGCAATCCCACGGCCGAATTCACGTCCACGTTCGTGCCCGGCGTCCGCATCACGAGCGACAGGGACCCGAGGAGAACCACCCCGACGAGAAGTGACAGCACCGGAGCAGGTTCCACGAACTACCCCAGCTTCGCCAGGTTGGTCACACTCGTGCGCACGTCCGACTCCAGCACCTTCGCGACGACCCCGCCGATCGGGCCGGACAGCAACCCGCCGCGGAAGTTCGCGTCGAGGGTGAACTCAGATCCGGCGCCCTTCGGCGCGACGGACATCTTCAGATCGATCTTGATGCCGCCCTTACCTTTGCCGAGCAGCGCGATCTCGTAGGGCTTGTCGTACTCGGTGATCGTCCAGGTGATCACGTTGCGGAAACCCTTGACCTTGATCAGCGAATCGATGGTGACGCCTTCCTTCAACGTGTCCGGCACGGGACTGCGCCATCCACCGAAGATGGTCATCCACTCCTGGAAGCTGGACAGATCGGACGCCCTGGCCCACGCCTCGTCCGGTGTCATCGTCGAATCCACCGTCACGTTCACTCCGGCCACGCGGCCCTCGCTTCCTGCCTCGTCGGTCCCGCGCGCGGGTCCTGCCACCGAGCGTGGCACCGCTCTCGAACATACCCAGCTCGCGAAGCACGCAATCTATCCTGAACCCATGGCATCGCTGGAGGTCGCGGGGCGACAGATCGCCCTGACCAACGTCGACAAGGTGCTGTGGCCGGAGACGGGCACCACCAAGGGCGAGGTGATCGACTACTACGTCGACATCGCGCCCGCGATGCTCCCCCACCTTCTCGGACGCCCGGTCACGCGGAAGCGATGGCCGAACGGGGTCCAGGCAGGCTCGTTCTTCGAGAAGAACCTCGCCGCGTCGGCTCCGGACTGGCTCGATCGACGACGTCTGCACCACTCGGACCGCGTCGTGGTCTACCCCGTCTTCCACACCGCCGCCGATCTCGCGTGGCTGGGACAGCAGGCTGCGCTGGAAGCCCATGTGCCGCAATGGACTTTCGACGGCGACGAGCAGGGCAAAGCCACCCGCATCGTCTTCGATCTCGATCCGGGCGAGGGCGTCGACCTCGACACCTGCGCGACCGTGGCCTGTGAGGTACGAGCGATGATCACCGACATCGGGCTCACCGCCCACCCCCTCACCAGTGGTAGCAAAGGCATACACCTGTACGTCCCGCTGGAGAAGCCGGTCTCGTCGTCCGGTGCCTCGACCGTCGCGAAACGCGTTGCGACGCTTCTCGAGGAGAAGATGCCCGATCTGGTCACCGCATCGATGTCGAAGGCTCTGCGGCCCGGGAAGATCTTCCTGGACTGGAGTCAGAACAACGGCAAGAAGACCACCATCGCGCCGTACTCGCTGCGCGGACGCGACCGCCCGACCGTCGCGGCTCCGCGGACGTGGGACGAGCTCTCCGGCGGCGGTCTCGCCCAACTGAGCTTCGAGGAGGTGCTCGCTCGCTTCCACCGGGACGGCGATCTGCTCGCCGGCCTCGATCCGGAGCCGGAGGCGTCAACGACCACCGACAGCCTCGGTCCGTACCGCGGCAAGCGGACTGCCTCGCGCACACCGGAACCCGTCCCGACGGCATCGACGACTCGGGAATCCGCGGACCCGATCTTCGTCATCCAGGAACACCACGCACGTCGCCTCCACTACGACTTCCGACTCGAGCGCGACGGCGTGCTGGTCTCGTGGGCGGTCCCGAAGAATCTGCCGACGGACGAGAAGAAGAACCATTTCGCCGTGCACACCGAGGACCATCCGATGGACTACGCATCCTTCGAGGGGACCATCCCGCAGGGCGAGTACGGCGGCGGCGAGGTCAGCGTCTGGGATCACGGCACCTTCATCACCGAGAAGTGGCGGGACGACGAGGTCATCGTCGAACTCGCGGGTGAGCGCGTCGCGGGCCGGTACGCACTGATCCGGACCGACCGGGACCAGTGGCTCGTGCACCGGATGACATCGCGCCCCCAGCCGACACGCACGGAACTGCCCCAGCACCTGCGGCCGATGCTGGCGTCCGCCGGAACGCTGTCCGGACTCGAAGCCGACGAGTGGTCGTTCGAGGGGAAGTGGGACGGCGTCCGCATCGTCGCGACCCTCGACCACGGGGACGTCGTGCTCGAGAGTCGGACCGGACAGGACCTCACGCGCCGCTACGCGGGGATCACGGCGCTCGCCGCGGATCTGTCCGACCATGCGGTCGTACTGGACGGTGAGGCCGTGGTCTACCGCGCGGACGGAGTCACCAGCTTCCAGGCACTGCAGGACGCGCATCCCGACGACGTGCAGTTCATCTGCTTCGACATCCTCCACCTCGACGGCACGGATCTGACGGGCAAGAAGTTCACCGACCGGCGCAAGATCCTCGAACTGCTCCTGACCGGCCTCGAGACGGCGACCGTCTCGCCGCTCCTGCCCGGCACAGCGGCGGGAGCACTGTCCGAGAGCGAACGCCGCGGGTGGGAGGGCATCGTCGCGAAGCGGCGGGACTCGACCTACGAGGTGGGCCGACGCAGCACCTCGTGGATCAAGGTGAAGAACTGGCGGACGCAGGAGGTGGTCATCGGCGGATGGCGCGCCGGCAAGGGTTCCCGCACCGGGAGCATCGGGTCGCTCCTGCTCGGCATCCCGTCGGAGAACGGACTGCACTACGTCGGGCGCGTCGGCACCGGGTTCACCGAGCGCCAGCGCGCGGACCTGCTGACACTGCTGCGCCCCAGCGTCGTCGACGAGTCACCGTTCGACGAACCTCTCCCCACCGCCGACCGCCGCGATGCGACGTGGGTGGCCCCCACCGTCGTCGGCGAGGTGCGGTTCTTCGAGTGGACGGACGGCGGCTCGTTGCGCCATCCGAGCTGGCGGGGCCTGCGTGAGGACAAGACCGTCGAGGACGTTCACCGCGAGGACTGAGCGCTCCCACTCGAGTGGGCAAAGTTTGGACCTTACACAAGAACCCTCGAATACGGTTGTCGCCGTCGTGTCGCTTGCTTACGGTTCGATCACGGGGCCGGGGCGCCGTTTCCCGAGTGGAACCGTGCGCTCGGGCAGTGTTCAATGTGGCTGTCGTTCGATAACCGCACAGTCGGTTCGTAGGAGTGTTCCAGTGAGATCCATTCGTCGCCTCGTGCTCGCCGCGGTCACCGCAGCCGTCGTCGCTGCCGCCCTTCCGGGGACCGCCGCCGCAGACGCCCAGTACCCGACCCCCAATGCCGACCCGTTCTACTCCGCGCCGGGCGACATCTCCGGGCTCGCACCGGGCACGATCCTCGCCAGCCGTCCGATGCCCAACCCGCCCAACTTCATCGGCGTGTCGACGTGGCAACTGGCGTTCCGCAGCACCGGCAGCGAGGGCAACCCCATCGTCGGTGTCACCACCGTCTTCGTCCCGTTGGGGAAGGCGCCCGACGGCCCGCTGCTCTCCTACCAGCAGATCGTCAATGCTCTCGGCCTGAAGTGCGCGCCCTCGCAGGCGTTGTGGTCGACCGACCCGAACGTCGTCATCCGCGACGCCGCCGCCTTGAACGCGGTGTTCACCCGCGGCTGGTCGGTCTCGATGCCGGACCACCTCGGCCCCAACAGTGCCTACGGTGCCGCCAAGCTGGGCGGTCAGATCACGCTGGACGGCATCCGCGCTGCCAAGAACTTCGATCCGCTGCAGCTGCGCAACAGCCCCGTCGGCATGGGCGGCTACTCCGGCGGCGGCATGGCCACCGCCTGGGCAGCCGCGTTGGCACCCTCGTACGCACCCGAGTTGAACATCGTGGGCAGCGCCCAGGGTGGCGTTCCGATGAACCTGTTGAAGATGGCCTACATGCTCGGCGAGAACACACCGCACCCCGTGTTCGGGCTGGCACTGGCCGCGGCGATCGGTCTCGGTCGCGAGTACCCGGACCGGATGCCCGTGTCGCAGAACCTGACTCCCCAGGGCACGTCGATGATGAATCAGATCGCCGACTCCTGCACCAACGACATCCTGGCCGTGGGCGCCAACCACAGCGCCGCGGAGATCACCGCGAACAAGTCGGTGTTCGCAGATCCGCAGGGCCGTGCTGTCGTGGAAGAGAACAGTGTCGAGCTCTACCCCGGCGTTCCGCGCGCACCGATCTTCGAGTGGCACAGCCCGACCGACGGGCTCATCCCCGTCGACGCCATCGACAGCACCACCGCCCGGTACTGCAGCGCCGGCGCGCGAGTGCAGACGCTGCTCACCCCGACACCCGACCACCTCAGTGGCGCGTTGCTCGGGCTGCCGTCCGCACTGCAGTGGCTGAACGATCGCTTCGCCGGCCTGCCTGCACCCAGCACCTGCTGATCGCGGAGGGTCAGGCGCGGACCGGTTCGTCGAACTGCGTGCGGTAGAGCTCGGAGTAACGACCCGAGTTCGCCAGCAGTTCGGTGTGCGTACCGCGCTCGACGACGCGGCCGTTCTCGATGACCAGGATGAGATCGGCCGCCCGGATGGTGGAGAGCCGGTGCGCGATGACGATGGACGTCCGTCCCTCCAGTGCCTCGGCGAGTGCCTCCTGCACCGCGGCCTCGGAAGTGGAGTCCAGTGACGCGGTGGCCTCGTCCAACACGACGACGGTGGGACGCGCCAGCAGCAGGCGGGCGATGGTGACGCGTTGACGCTCACCACCGGAGAAGCGATAGCCGCGCTCGCCGACCACGGTGTCCAGGCCGTCCGGCAGCGACAGCACCAACTCCTCGAGACGCGCACGCCGCAGCGCGGACCAGATCTCCTCCTCCGTCGCATCCGGGCGCGCCAGGGTGAGATTGGAGCGCAACGTCTCGTGGAACAGGTGGCCGTCCTGCGTCACCATGCCGACGGTGCGCCGGATCGATTCGGCCGTCAGATCCCGCACGTCGACGTCGCCGATGCGCACGGCACCGGAATCCACGTCGTACAGCCGCGAGACGAGCTGCGCGATGGTCGACTTTCCTGCACCGGACGAGCCGACCAGGGCCACCATGTGTCCGGGCTCGGCGCGGAAGGACACCCCGTGGAGCACCTCCTCGCCGCCGCGAGCATCCAGGACGGACACGTCCTCCAGAGACGCCAGTGACACCTTGTCGGCCGACGGATAGGCGAAGCGGACGTCGTCGAACTCGACGGTGACCGGGCCCTCCGGAACCGCCCGGGCATCGGGTTTGTCGGTGATGAGCGGATCGAGGTCGAGGATCTCGAAGACCCGCTCGAAGCTCACCACGGCGCTCATGATGTCGACGCGGGCGCTCGCCAGTGCGGTGAGCGGCGCGTACAGCCTGGTCAGAAGCAGCGCGAGAGTCACGACCGACCCTGCGTCGAGCTGCCCCCGCAGCGCGTAGAAGCCACCGAGGCCGTAGACGAGCGCGAGTGCCAGCGCGGACACGAGGGTCAGCGCCGTCACGAAGACGGTCTGGACCATGGCCGACCGCACGCCGATGTCGCGGACGCGGCCCGCCCGCAGCGCGAACTCGGCCGACTCGTGGTCCGGGCGTCCGAACAGCTTGATCAGTGTCGCGCCGGGAGCGGAGAAACGCTCCGTCATCTGCGTCGACATGGCCGCGTTGTGCGCGGCGGCCTCACGCTGCAGGCGGGCGAGCCGAGTGCCCATCCTGCGGGCCGGGAGCACGAAGATAGGCAACAGCAACAGTGCCAGCAGGGTGATCTGCCAGGAGATCCCGAGCATGACGACGAGGGTGAGCAGCAACGTCACGAGGTTGCTGACGACACCCGACAGCGTGCCGCTGAAGGCGCGCTGCGCCCCGATGACGTCGTTGTTCAGCCGCGAGACCAGGGCACCGGTGCGCGTGCGTGTGAAGAAGGCGATGGGCATCTTCTGCACGTGGTCGAACACGCGAGTACGGAGGTCGAGGATGAGGTTCTCGCCGATTCGCGCCGAGAGCCACCGGTTCACCAGCCCCGTACCGGCATCGAGCAACGCCACGACCGCGATGATGACGGCCAGTACGAGGACCGTCCCGTACGCGCTGCCCTGCACGATCGCGTCCACGACACGGCCGGCCAGCACGGGCGTCGCGACGGCCAGGACCGCCGCGACGACGCTGAGGATCAGGAACCCGACGAGCAGGGAGCGCAGGGGTCGCGCGAACACCATGATCCGCCGCACGGTCACCCGGGAGAACGGTCGGTGATCGTCGCCGTTGGTGTGCATCGATCGATACATCTGGTTCCACGCGGTCATTTCCATACTCATGTGGAACCTCCTGTTACTCGTCACGATCTCTGCACACCCACGGCGCGGCCCGTTCGCCTGCACTGAGGGCAACCCCCGCGCTGCCCCGCTCATTCCGTGGTCAGGCCGCGGCGACCTGCTCCCGCGCAGGTTCGAGGGCTTGGGCGACGATATCGGCGACGTCCGACATGGGCCGGACGTCGACGGCAGCCCGTACCTCGGCCGGCACGTCGTCGAGATCGGGCTCGTTCCGCGCGGGAACGAACACGGTGGTGAGTCCGGCGCGCTGAGCGGCGAGCAATTTCTGCTTCACCCCACCGATCGGGAGTACCCGACCGTTCAGGGAGACCTCGCCCGTCATGCCGACGTCGGACCGCACGGGACGGCCCGTCGCCATCGACACCAGCGCGGTGACCATCGTGACGCCCGCGGACGGGCCGTCCTTCGGTACGGCGCCTGCCGGCACGTGGATGTGGATCGCCTTGTCCAGCGCCGTGGGGTCCACCCCGAGTTCCGCCGCGTGCGACCGCACGTAGGAGAGCGCGATCTGCGCCGACTCCTTCATGACATCGCCGAGCTGACCGGTGAGGGTGAGGCCGGCGGTGTCACCCGTCGAGCTCGCCTCGATGAACAGGACGTCGCCGCCCAGACCGGTCACGGCCAGGCCCGTCGCGACACCGGGGACCTCGGTGCGTTCGTGTGCCTCGGGGGTGAAGCGGGGCCGTCCGAGGTAGGTGACCAGATCGGGCTCGTCCACGGTGATGGGCCGCTCGTCTTGCGCCAGCACGGTCGCAACCTTGCGCAACGCCTTCGCCAGCAGTCGCTCGAACTGACGGACACCGGGCTCACGGGTGTAGTCGGCGGCGATCGTGCGGAGTGCAGCGTCCGTGACGGTCACCTCGGCATCGGTCAGTGCAGCGCGGTCGACCTGCCGCGGGAGCAGGTGGTTCCGTGCGATGACGACCTTGTCGTCCTCGGTGTAGCCGTCGATGGTCACCAGTTCCATACGGTCCAGCAGCGCTGTCGGAATCTGGTCGATCACGTTGGCGGTCGCCAGGAACACCACGTCCGACAGGTCGAGATCGAGGTCCAGGTAATGGTCCCGGAACGTGTGATTCTGAGCTGGATCGAGGACCTCGAGCAGCGCCGCCGCGGGGTCACCGCGGAAGTCCGAGCCGATCTTGTCGATCTCGTCCAGCAGGACGACGGGATTCATCGAGCCTGCCTCGGCGATCGCACGCACGATCCGGCCCGGCAGGGCTCCGACGTACGTACGCCGGTGTCCGCGGATCTCGGCCTCGTCGCGCACGCCACCGAGGGCGACGCGAACGAACTTGCGGCCCAACGCCTTCGCCACCGACTCACCCAGCGAGGTCTTGCCCACGCCGGGGGGACCCGCCAGCACCATGACGGCACCGGATCCGCGTCCGCCCACCACCGTCAGACCGCGAGAAGCGCGCCTCGACCGGACGGCCAGGTACTCGGTGATGCGGTCCTTCACGTCGTCGAGTCCGTGGTGGTCGGCATCGAGAACGGCGCGCGCTGCCACGATGTCCGTGCTGTCGTCGGTCGTCACCGTCCACGGCAATTCCAGGACCGTGTCCAACCACGTTCGGATCCAACCACTCTCGGGACTCTGATCGCTCGAGCGCTCCAGCCGGCCCACCTCGCGCAGCGCCGCCTCACGAACCGAGTCGGGCAGGTCTGCGGATTCGACGCGTCCGCGGTAGTCGTCGGCACCGTCGGGTTCGCCCTCGCCCAGCTCCTTGCGGATGGCGGCGAGTTGCTGGCGCAGCAGGAATTCCTTCTGCGTCTTCTCCATGCCGTCGCGGACGTCGCCGGCGATCTTGTCCGTCACCTCTACCTCGGCGAGGTGGTCGGTGGTCCACTCGGTCAGCACCGTCAATCGTGCTGCCACGTCCGGGGTCTCGAGCAACTGCCGCTTCTGGACATCGGTGAGCCACGACGCGTAGCCGGCGGTGTCGGCCAGCGCGGACGGGTCCGAGAGCTTGTTCACCGAGTCGATGACCTGCCATGCCTCGCGGCGCTGCAACATGGCCAGAACGAGCTTCTTGTACTCCGCGGCGAGAGTCCGTACGGCGTCCGTCGGCTCCGGCTCGGCCACCGGCTCGGCCTCCACCCACAGAGCGGCGCCGGGGCCGCTCACGCCGGACCCGATGTGCGCACGCTTCTCCGCCTTCAGCACCGCAGCCGGCTCACCGGTCGCGAGACGGCCGACCTGCACGATCGTCGCCACGACACCGTAGGCGGGGTAGCGGTCGTCCAGTCGTGGGGCGATCAGCAGAGTGCCGTCGGCGCTGGTCCGCGCGGCGTCGACCGCAGCGCGGGCAGCGTCGTCCAGTTCGACCGGCACGACCATGCCGGGCAGGACGACGGGGTCGGTCAGGAACAGAACGGGCAAGCGAGTCGATTCGCTCATGGGGTCCTCCAAAGTTCAGCGTGATCAGCTCAACTTGGCGGTGGGCCCCGGTGTTCCCGCAGATGAGGGCGTTCGCTGGAGGCGGACATGGCGGGCCCGAGAGTGGTTCCCGCAGGCATTCCATGCTCCCGCAGCGGCTGCAACCACTACGGCGAGGCGGAACACCCGCGGGAACGGTCAGCCGGCGGCGCTCACTCGCTGAGCGTCACGTCCACGCCGGTGACGGTCTTGAGGAACGGGCAGATCGACCGTGCCTGCTCGAGCACGTCGCCCGGGTTGTCGACGCCCGGCAGTGTCACGCCGAGGCGGTAGGCCGCGTCGTAGCCCGCGCCGTCCGCGGAGGACAGCGTCACCTGTCCCTCCACCGATGCACCCTCGAGGGATCCACCCGCGGTACCGACTGCGATGCGCAGCGACTCGAGCAGGCACGAGCTCAGCGCAGCGGCCATCAACTGTTCGGGGTTGGTCGCCCCACCCGGACCCCCGAGGTCGGAGGGCTCGTGGACATCGAGGGAGAGCACGTCGTCGCTCGAGGAGATCGATCCGTCGGTGGCGGTGACAGTGGCGGTGTACAGGTCTTGACTCATGCCTGCCGGGTGTCCGCGAACCGCTGTCCGCAAACCACCGAGGTCACGAGTGCTCGGCGAGAAAGCCGAGCACCTCGTCCTCGAACTTGCGCGGCTCGTCGAGAAACAGTGCGTGACTGCTGTTCTCGAACACGACGGTGCGCGCGCCGGGAATCGTGTCACCCACGTACTGTGCCGCTTCCCACGGGAACGCCTTGTCGTGCTTGCCCACCATGACCAGCGACGGCAGATCGAGTGTCGGCAGCAGATCGCGCCAGTCGTGATGGGTGTGGTCCGCCATCACCGCGTTGCGCGCGTCCGAGGGCATCTTCGTCATCTCCGCGAGGAGGACCTCGACACGCTCGGCGGGGAGGTCGGTGGCGGTGATCTCGTCGAGCTGTTCGCGGTCGAAGTTCTCGCGGTCGTACGTCACACGGCCCTGCACCGCGGCCAGCGACGCGTCGTCGAAGATGCTGGTGTGCGCCAGAGTCCACTCGGGCGTCCGGTACTGCCGCGGAGTCTGCGCGACGTAGATCGCCTGCGCCAACAGGTCGTTGCCGAACAGTTCCTGGTAACTCCAGATCACCGGACAGCCCAGCGACCACCCCAGAACGGTGACGTCCGTCAGCTCCAGGCCCACGAGCAGATCGCGGAGGTCCTTGGCCAACCTCGACACCCGGTAACCGTGGCCCGGGTCCTCCGAATCACCGTGTGCGCGCATGTCGACGGTGATCACTCGGGCGTGCTCGGCGAGTCGATCGACACTGCCGTCGAAGAATCGGCCGCTGAATCCCCACCCGTGCAGCATCACGAGCGGCCGCCCCGTTCCCTGATCGGTGTAGTGCAGGACTGTGCCGTCGCTGACGGTCCACGTACTCATCCTGCTGAGATACCCCACCGGACACCTGCGGTAACGGTGCGATCACGCACCCACGCCGAAGGTGCCGTCCGGCGCTACAGTGCGAGACACCAGCCGAGTCGCCCGTCAGGAGAGACCAGTGAGCGGTCCCACGCCCGAGTACGGCCAGCAGCCCGAGTACGGCGGGCAACCGCCGTACGGCCAGCAGCCTCAGTACGGTCAGCAGCCTCAGTACGGTCAGCAGCCCGGTTCGGGCGGGCAATACCCACCACCCGGCGGCTACGACGGCGGCTACGGCCAGCCCCCGGTCAGCCCGAAGAACGGCGTGGGAATCGCGGCGCTGATTCTCGGCATCCTGTCGATCCTGGCCTTCTGGACCTTCGGATTCGGCATCTTCCTGGGCATCATCGCCGTGGTGCTCGGCGTGCTCGGCCGCGGCCGAGTCAAGCGCCGCGAAGCCACGAACGGCGGCGTCGCCACGACGGGACTGGTGCTGGGAGTCCTCGGCATCATCGGTGGCGCGGTGTTCATCGCCCTGACCGTGTGGGTGTTCAACGAGGTGGGAGTCGGCGACCTCGCGACCTGCCTCAGCGACGCCGGTGGCGACGCGACACGGGTCGAGCAGTGCCAGCAGCAGTTCACCGACAATCTGGAGAACCAGTTCTCGGTGACCCTGACGCCCGCTCCGACGCCGTGACAGGTGCGGAAGGGTTGACCGCGCGGTGGATCGGGCACACCGGTGCTCATGAGTGATTCCGTGAACGAGCCCGTCGACACCGCATCCATCGACCCGCGCGAGGAGTCCAAGGGCACGGGTGCGGACACTGCACAGAGTCCGGACGAGCGCGACGAGGCCGTGCGCGAGTTCGACAACCATGCCGAGGCCGAGCCGGCGCCGACCCTCGATCGGAGTGAGGCCGCCGTGGACGCGGGCAAGGATCTGCCCGCCCCGAGTCCGCGCGACGTGACCGCCGGCGACAAGGACGACAAGCAGACCGCTCGCCAGGAATGAGCCTCTGCTCTAGAAGAGCGTGACGGGTTCCTGTGCGCCGACCGGCTCGCACGGCGTCAGCGAACCGTCTCGGATCGCTCGCGCAGCGATTCCTGCCAGCTCGTCCGCCATCTCGTTGAACTGGTTGCCCACGTGTCCGCGGACCCAGCGGAACCGCACCGGACCCTCTCGCTCGGTGATGGCACGGTCGATCGCGCGGACCAGTTCCAGATTGCGCACGGGCCCACCCGTCGACGTGCGCCAGCCCTTGCGCTTCCATCCGGCGAGCCACTCCGACGCACACTTGATGGCGTACTGACTGTCCGACTCGATGAGCATCGGCTCCGGACCCGGATGCGCGGCCACGGCCTCGTACAACGCCCTGAGCTCGGCGATCTGATTCGTGCCGGACGCTTCTCCGCCGGAGGCGGACGGGCCGGTGTGGTCGACCCAGGCCCAGCCGACGGCCCCGCCGGGGTTCTTCAGGCACGAACCGTCGGTACTCACGATGATCACCCTCGAGACAGTACGGCCGAGGACCGACAATTCCGTGGTCCCGCGCCGAGCGCACACCCTGTCCACGGCTCGGCCTACTCTCGAACGTGAACCATCAGCCCAGACCTCGATTGGGACCGACACAGGGAGACGCCACGTGACCTCGCCGACCGACGATCGATCCGCCACCGAGATCCCGGAGAACTTTCGCGCCCTGGTCGCCCGGCAGACCGACGACGGTGTGGATCTGACGTCCGAGACGGTCGACCTGTCGTTCCTGCCGGAGGGCGAGGTGGTCGTCCGCGTCGAGTACTCGGGCGCCAACTACAAGGACGCCCTGGCCGTCACCCCGAAGGGCGGAGTGGTGCGGGAGTACCCCATCGTCCCCGGCATCGACCTCGCCGGTGTGGTGGTCTCCTCGACGTCCGACGGGGTGTCGGTCGGTGACCGCGTCGTGGCACACGGCTACGAGATCGGCACCGGACGTCACGGCGGCTACGCCGAGTACGCGCGCGTTCCGGCCGAGTGGGTCGTGCCACTCGCGGACGGACTGTCGACGGCCGACGCCGCCACCATCGGCACCGCGGGCTTCACCGCCGCACTCAGCGTGCAGGCCCTGCTGGCGCGTGGCCTCACCCCGTCCGACGGTCCGGTACTGGTCACCGGAGCGAGCGGCGGGGTCGGCAGTGTCAGCGTGGACCTGTTGTCGCAGGCCGGGTTCGAGGTGGTCGCCTCCACCGGCAAGGAGTCGGCACACGACCTGCTGACCACACTCGGCGCGTCCTCGATCATCGGCCGCCTCCCCGAGGACCCCGACGCGGCGCCGCGTCCCCTCGGGAAGGCGCAGTGGGCCGCCGCGGTCGATTGTGTCGGCGGCAAGACCCTCGCGCACGTACTCAGCACCACGAGGTACGGCGGCGCGGTCGCCGCCAGCGGGCTCACCGGGGGAGCCGGGCTCTCGACCACGGTGTTGCCCTTCATTCTCCGGGGAGTGGCCCTGCTGGGCATCGACTCGGTGCAGTTGCCCATCGAGGCCCGACGCACCCTGTGGAACGACCTGGCCGGTTCCCTGCGCCCGAGTCGGCTCGCCGAGGTCACCACCGAGGTGACTCTCGACGAGGTGGCGGGAGTGCTCGACTCCCTGCGCGACGGGGCCACCATCGGTCGCACCCTCGTCCGTGTCGGCTAGCTCGTTTCCCGTGCTCGACCCCGGACACACTTCCCGCGGTGGCGCGGTGGAGATCACGCTCACCTCGGATCGCCCACTCGCCCTGCGGTATTCGTTGTCGCCACACCGCCGCGGAGCGGGCGATCCCGCCCATCGGGTGGAGTCCGACGGATCCATCTGGCGCACCTCACGGTTTCACACGGGGCCGGTGACGTATCGCCTGCGCCAGGTGGACCGGTTCGAGGTGACCTGCGAGGCCTGGGGCGCCGGCTCCGCGGAGTTCCTCGACTCTCTTCCGGGGCTCGTGGGCATGGAGGACGACGCCGACGGATTCGCGCCCGAGCACCGCATCCTCGCCGAGGCGCATCGTCGATTTCCCCATCTGCGCATCGGCCGCACCGGGCAGGTCATGGAGGCGCTGGTCCCGGCCGTTCTGGAGCAGAAGGTGCACGGGGTCGCCGCCTTCGCGGCATGGCGCTACCTGCTCTCGAAGTTCGGCGAGCCGGCACCGGGACCGGCGCCCGCGGGAATGCGGGTACCGCCGCCCGCCGAGGTCTGGCGGCGGGTGCCGTCCTGGGAGTTCCACCGGGCGAACGTGGATCCGAAGCGCTCCAAGACGATCGTGCGGAGCGCCGCCCTGGCCGACAAGCTCGAACCGATCGTGTCCATGACGAGGGAGGATGCCGAGCGCCGGTTGCGCCACGTTCCCGGAATCGGCGTGTGGACCGCGGCCGAGGTGATGCAACGGGCGCTGGGAGATGCGGACGCTCTGTCCGTCGGCGACTACCACCTGGCGTCGGTGATCGGATGGACGTTGACGGGGGCACCGATGACGGACGACGAGATGCTCGAGTACCTGGCGCCGATCCGGCCGCACCGCTATCGCGCGGTACGTCTGCTCGAGGTCAGCGGAACCGCCGTGCGCCCGAAGTTCGGTCCGCGCACCGTGGTCACCGACCACCGCCACCACTGACGGGCGCTGCAAGGTGTGTGCACACAGGTACCCGTGAGCGCACACCATCTCCCGCACGCAGAAGCGGGTGTTCGGTTCACGCAGGCTGTGTTCACACAGCTCGCAGGGACAGTTCCCGGCCTGACGGACGCTGCGAGGTGTGTGCACACAGGTACTGGTGAGCCCACACGATCTCCCGCACGCAGGAGCGGGTGTTCGGTTCACGCAGGCTGTGTCCACGCGGCTGCGGGAACAACCGGGGTACAGTTTAAGTTGAAGCTTCAAGCTAGTGACAACGCCTCGATCCGAAGGGACCTCTCATGGCCATCTCCCGTCTGAACCACGCCGTGCTCTACGTGCGCGACGCCCAGCGCAGCGCACGCTTCTACTCGGACGTGCTCGGTTTCCGCGTCGTCATGTCCATGGGCGATCGCGCCGTGTTCGTGCAGGCGCCGGACAGCACGAACGACCACGACCTCGGCCTGTTCTCCGTCGGCGACGGAGCGGGCGCGTCCCCGGCCGGCCGCAGCACCGTCGGGCTCTACCACCTGGCCTGGGAGGTGCAGACGCTGTCCGATCTCGTCGACCTGCGGGAGAAGCTGGCCACCGCGGGCGCACTGGTCGGCGCATCCGATCACTCGACGTCCAAGAGTCTCTACGGCCAGGATCCCGACGGCATCGAGTTCGAGATCGCCTGGCTCGTGCCCGCGGACCGCATCGACGACGCCGTCCTCCACGGTCGTTCCAGCATCGCTCCGCTGGACCTCGACGCGGAGATCGCTCGTTACGGCGCCGACACCACGGGCGGCATCGGCGTCAGCACGGCGGCGCTGTCCTGACGGACGCCTCTCACCCGGTGCCGGGCGGAAATAGCGACGGCTCACAGGTGTTGCACCGAACATGACTCGTATCGGAACCTCGGACCTGGACGTCTTCCCGCTCGCACTCGGTGCCAACACCTTCGGATGGACGAGCGACGAGCCGGACTCGCACCGCATCATCGAGGCCTTCCTCGGAGCCGGTGGTTCGCTGATCGACACCGCGGACTCGTACTCCGCCTTCGCCCCCGGTAACTCGGGCGGCGAGTCGGAGACGGTGATCGGGAACTGGTTCACCTCGACGGGCCGGCGCGACGACGTCGTCCTGGCCACCAAGGTGAGCCAGCACCCGCAGTTCAAGGGTCTGGCCGCGGGCACGGTCGCTGCCGCGGCCGACGCGTCGTTGCAGCGCCTGCAGACCGATCGCATCGACCTCTACTACGCACACTTCGATGACGCGGACACCCCGCTCGAGGAGACGGTGGCCGCCTTCGACGCACTCGTGAAGGCCGGCAAGGTGCGGTATGTCGGCATCTCCAACTACACGGCGGAGCGCGCGCGGCAGTGGATCGACATCGCACAGCGCGAGGGGTTCGACGCACCCGTGGCGCTGCAGCCGCACTACAACCTGGTGCATCGCCGCAGCTACGAGCCGGAGCTGATGGAGGTCGCCGAGAAGAATCTGTTGGGCGTCTTCCCGTACTTCGCGCTCGCCTCGGGCTTCCTGACGGGCAAGTACCGCACGCGCGAGGACATCGAGGGCACACCCCGTGCAGCGATGACGTCCGGCTACTTCAGTGACGCCGGCCTCGAGGTCGTCGGTGCGCTCGCCGACATCGCGGACGCTCACGGCTCCGCGATCCCCACCGTGGCACTGGCGTGGCTGCTCTCCCGCAACGGCATCGTGGCACCCATCGCCAGCGCGAGCCGTCTCGAACAGCTCGCGTCCCTGACGGACGCCTCGACGTTGTCGCTGACCGCCGACGAGCTCGACCGTCTGACCGCATTGTCGGACAAGGTCGGCGAGTAGCGTCGTCTCGGTGGTCACGCCGAGACGAGAGCGCAACCCCGAGGGCCGGCCGCAGAACGGCCGGCCCCGCGACGGGCTCGGACGTCCCCTGCCCCGCGGAGCCGAGGGCGTCGAGCGCATTCCGGACGACGTCCAGCTCCCGCCGGTCGAGTCCCTGGTCCGTGCCCAGCAACTCCTCGACAACGGCATGCCCTTCCACGCGCACGAGATCCTCGAAGGCACGTGGAAGATCAGTACGCCAGGGGAACGTGCACTGTGGCAGGGCCTGGCCCAGCTCGCCGTCGGTCTCACCCACCTGCTGCGGGGGAATCGCGTGGGAGCCACCTCGCTGTTGACGCAGGGACGTGATCGCATCGGGACGTACGCCGACGCACCCCACGACATCGACATCGCGGGCCTGATGCGGTGGGCCGACCTTCTGGTGGCTGCGCTGGACCGCGGGGAGTCCCCCGTTCCGACAGTCCCGCACCTCACGCATCGCCGACAGTTCACCTGACCGTCACACGGATCGGGAACACATCGCGGCCGCACGGTGCTGCACCCCGGGTGACGACAGACTCCCGCACCACCTCGGCGACTCCCGGCACGGCCGTCGGTACCTCCGACCAGCCGGCCGCACCCTCCAGGCTTCGCACCATCCTGGTTCTCGGCGCCCTCGTCGCGCTGGGGCCGCTCACGATCGACGTCTACCTCCCGGCGCTGCCCGCGATCACCGAGGACCTCGGGTCCACGGATGCCGCGGTGCAGTTCACCCTCACCGGCACCCTCATCGGACTGGCCGTGGGACAGCTGGTGATCGGGCCGCTCTCGGACTCCCTGGGACGTCGACGGCCCCTCATCGCCGGAACGATGATCCACATCGTCGCGTCGCTCCTGTGCATGATCGCTCCGACCGTCGGCGTCCTGGGTGTGACCCGAGCCCTGCAGGGCTTCGGTGCCGCCGCCGCCATGGTCATCGCGATCGCCATCGTCCGCGACCTGTTCGACGGCAGGGCCGCCGCCACCGTGATGTCGCGTCTGGTCCTGGTGATGGGCGTCGCGCCGATCGTGGCACCCAGCCTCGGCAGCCTCGTCCTCATCCACGGGTCGTGGCGCGGCGTGTTCGCCGGGCTCGCGGTCGTGGGTGCCGCCCTCATGCTCGTGGCGATGTTCCTGCTGAAGGAGACGCTCCCCGAGGAGCGTCGTCGACCCAACGAGTTCCTGCCCGTCCTGCGCACCTACGGATCGTTGCTCGGCGACCGACGGTTCGTGGTTCTCGTTCTCGTGGCCGGCCTCGGAATGTCCGCGCTGTTCGCCTACATCTCCGGCAGCTCGTTCGTGCTGCAGGACGGCTACGGACTCGGCGAGCAGCAGTTCGCCCTGGTGTTCGGCATCGGCGCCGTCGCACTGATCAGCGCGTCGCAACTCAACGTCCTGGCGCTGCAGCGCTTCACCCCACAGCGGATCGTCACCGTGGCACTGGTCGCGATGGCCGCGTCCGGCGCCGCCCTCATCGTCACCACGACCACCGGATTCGGCGGCATCGTCGGATTCATGGTGCCCGTGCTGTTCGTGCTGGCGTCGGCAGGTTTCGTCATGCCCAACTCCCCGGCGCTCGCCCTGTCACGCCACGGTGAGGCCGCCGGCACCGCCGCCGCTCTGCTGGGTGCCGCGCAATTCGGCATCGGTGCGCTCATCGCGCCCCTGGTGGGCGTCCTCGGCAACGACGGCCCGGCCATGGCCATCGCGATGACCGGTGGCGCGACCATCGCGCTGCTCGCTCTCGCGAGCGTCCGGTCCGAGAAGCCGGTACCCGCCGACGCGGTCTGACTCAGAGCGAGCGGAGGTACGCGACGTCGTCCTTCATGCCGTCGGCGGGCGTCTCCAGCATCACCGGAGCGTCCGCCGCGGCGGCGACGGCGGCCAGCACCTCGGCCTCGATCTCGCCGCTCTCGAGATTGGCGTGACGGTCGCGAGCCGAATCGAACTCGTCGCGAGAGTTGTTCAGGTGCACCAGGTCGATGCGTCCGGTGATTGCCTTGACGCGCTCCACGGCGTCCATGAGGTCCTCGCCGCCGGCCCAGGCGTGGCACGTGTCGAGGCAGAACCCTGCTCCGAACTCCCCGACGGCGTCCCAGAGGCGAGCGATGGCGTCGAAGCGCCGCGCCATCGCGAAGTCGCCGCCGGCGGTGTTCTCGATCCAGATCGGAACCGCGAATCCACCGGACTCGGCCTGCCGTTCGAACAGCTTGCGCCAGTTGGCCACTCCCTCGGCGGGATCCTCCCCGTCGCGAACGTGTCCACCGTGGACCACCAACCCGAGGGCACCGATCTCTGCGGCCACGTCGGCCTGCTGCGCGACGGCCTTGCGGGACGGGATGCGGATGCGGTTGTTCAGGCTCGCGACGTTGATGACGTAGGACGAGTGGACGACGATGTCGACCGCACTGTCCCGGACCGCCTCCAACCCCGAACCGACAACGGGCTTGTTCCACTTCTGCGGGTCCGTGAGAAACAGTTGCACCAGGTCGACGTCGAGATCCTCGGCCTCGCCGAGCGGGTTCTCCGAGTTGCGGACGTGTGCACCGATACGCATGTCCCGACCTTACTCGAGCGGACCCAGCTCCTCGTCGAGTACTCGCTGCACCACCCGCATCGCTGCGAGCGCCGCCGGCGCGCCGCAGTAGCCACTGGCGTGGACCACGGACTCCACGATCTCCTCGCGGGTCAGACCGTTGGTGAGTGCGCCCCGGATGTGCCCGCCGAGCTCCTGCTCGGCCCGGAGGGCGATCAGCATGCCGATGTTCAGCAGGCTCCGACTCCGTCGGTCGAGGCCCGGCCTGTTCCACACGGCGTCCCACACGTGCTCGGTGACGTGGCGTTGCAACGCTTCCGAGTCGGTGCCCGTGCTGTTCTCGAGGGCGGCCGCGACGTAGGTATCGCCCATCACCTCGCGGCGGACCGCGAGACCGTCCCGATAGGCATCACTCACTGCAGCGTCACCACGACTTTGCCTGTGGCGGTCCGGTTCTCGAGAGATGCGATGGCCTCGCCGGCCTTGTCGAGCGGGTACACCACCGGCTCCGGCGCCACCAGCGCGCCCGAGGCGAACAGCGGCTCGAGCTCGGCCCACTGCGTCGTCGTGTAACCGGGCCGGCTCATCCACCACGCACCCCATCCGGCGCCGACGACCTCGACGTTGCTCAGCAGCAGTCGGTTGACCTTGACCGTCGGGATGTCGCCACCGGTGAAGCCGATGACCACGAGTCGACCCGCAGGCGCCAGCGATCGGATGCTGTCGGTGAAGCGATCCCCGCCGACGGGGTCGATGACGATGTCGACTCCGCGGCCACCGGTGAGTTCCTTGACCGTGTCCTTCCAGCCCTCGCCGTTCGGGCCCTGCAGCATCACCACATCGGTGGCGCCCGCGGCGCGAGCGACCTCGGCCTTGGCCTCGCTGCTCACCACCGCGATGGTGCGTGACGCTCCCAGTACCGGGGCGAGTCGCAGCGTCGATGTCCCGATGCCGCCACCGGCGCCGTGGACCAGGACGGTCTCGCCCTCGGCCAGACGTCCGCGCTCGCGGAGGGCGAAGTGCACCGTCAGATCGTTGAAGAGCAGTCCCGCACCGGCCTCGAACGAGACGGCGTCGGGCAGCGCGAAGACGAGGTCGGGGGTCGCCACCGCCACCTCGGCCATACCGCCGCCGAATCCGGTCAGCGCCGCCACTCGGTCACCGGGCGCGAATCCCGAGCCCTCGGGCGCGGACCGCACGACACCGGCGACCTCGCTTCCGGGCACGAACGGCAGGTCCGGCTTGTACTGGTAGAGACCACGACTGAGCAGTGCGTCGGGGAAGGCCACGCCGGCCGCACGCACGTCGATCACCACGCCGTCGCCGGTGGGCTCGTCGAGATCGGTGAGGGTGAGGGCTTCGGGGCCTTCGAGGGTGGTCACCTGCACTGCGCGCACGGACTGTCCTTTCGCCGGTCGACGGTCGAGGGGTGGTGCGAGTCGACTCGGGCCCCAGGTTACAAAGAACCCGCCGTCGCCGGTGCGCTGGGTCACACAGCAGTACGAGCGGCGCCCACTGCAGAGTTCACGGCCTTCACCGTGCGCACGACGTCGCCCGCGGGGACCGGCCGCGCGATGTGGAAGCCCTGCACCGCGTCGCATCCGAGTCCGCGCAGCACGTCGAGGGTGTGTTCGTCCTCGACGCCCTCGGCCACGATGTGCAGACCCATGCTGTGCGCGAGAGCGATGGTGGATCGGACGATCGCGAGGTTGGCGGAGTCCGACGCGAGCGAGGTGACGAAGGACCGGTCCATCTTCAGCTGCTGCACCGGAAGCGACGCCAGGTACGTCAAGGAGCTGTACCCCGTGCCGAAGTCGTCGATGGAGAGTGAGACTCCCTGCGCGCGAAGCGCTTCGAGCGTGTCGATGGATCGTTCGGGATCGGTCATCGCGGACGACTCGGTGACCTCGAAGACGACGGCGTGCCCGGGAAGGCCGTGGTCGTCCAGAGCCGTTCGCACTCGGGACGCCAGGGAGGAGTCCACGAGATCCCGGACGGAGAGATTGACGGCCACGTCGATGTCCAGTCCCGCCAGCCGCCAGCGTCGGCACGCGGCCATCGCCGTGTCGATGACGAACGAGGTGACGGCCGGGAGCATGCCGGTCTGCTCCGCACTCGGCAGGAACGCGGCCGGCAGCAGCAACCCCTCGCGCGGATGTCGCCACCGCAGAAGGGCTTCCATTCCCGACACGGCTCCGGTGCGCAGGTCGAGGCGGGGCTGGAAGAACACCTCGAGCTCACCTCCCGTGATGGCGTCCTCCAACTCGCCCATCCTCCGGAGCTGATCGATCCTGTCGATGTCCATCGTGTGGTCGTAGACGGCCAGTCGCGGTTGCCGGGACTTCGCGGCCACCACGGCGGCGTACGCCCGCTGCACCAGCTCCTCGGATCGTGGGTGCGGCGTGTCGGTCGACAGTGCCACGGCCACACTGCTTTCCAGCGTCAGCTTCATGTCCCGCACCTCGAGCGGGGCCCCGACCGCGCGTTGCGCCGCGATCGCGACCGCCACGGCGTCGTGCCTGTCGACGGGGCCCGGCAGGACGAGGGCGAACTCGTCACCCCCGAGACGTCCCACCGTCGCCGACGAGTCCACCGTGTCGACGAGTCGGCGACCGATCTCGGTGAGCACCTGATCTCCCACCGCGTAGCCGAAGGTCTGGTTGATGTCGGAGAACCGGTTGAGATCCACCAGCACCAGGGCCACTCCGTCGCGGCCCTCCGGACCGAGGATCTCGTGCAGCCGGCGCCCGAGCCGGCCGCGGTTCGCCAGTCCCGTGACGGAATCGGTGTCGGCCGCAAGGCGCAGTGCCCGCGACTGTCGTTGCAGCAGTGTCAGGAACGAGGTCATCCGCACGGCGCCGAGGACGACGATGATCGAGGCGGCGATCACCACCGCGGGCCCCCAGCGAGTGACCGGAGTGCCGCGCATCAGTTCGATGCTCATGACGACCGGCGTCATCGCCACGGCCGAGGTCAGCAGGATCAGTCGAGCCATCCCCGTCTGCGCACGACTGATGGTGCTGACACGCGGACGCTCGTCGTGTCGCAACGCCGCCGCACCGAAGAGCACGTAGGACGCGAGCCAGCAGACGTTGAGGATCGTGCTCTCGGCGGGACCGTCCGCGACCACCACGTACGAGGTGTAGTCGGCGACCACCATCAGTGCCGTGGCCGCACCCAGCAGCCAGTGGGTGGTGGAGCCCGCGCGTCGCTTCAGCACGACGAAGACGAGCAGTACCAGCAGGAAGACGTCGATCTCGGTGTAGAAGATGCCGAGCCACGTTCCGGCGTCGGGCACGCGCTCGCCTCGGGGACCGGACACCACGACCCAGGACGCGAGACCCACCCCCGCGGTCATGATCGCGGCTTCGAGTCCGTCCGCCGGACTCAGCATCGGGGTCCCCGAACTGCGGACCGACAGCAGGGCCACGACGATGAGGAGGTACCCCAGGACGTAGGCGGCGTCCGCCACCGACGGGAGAGGTACGCCGCCGCCCGAGTTCTCCATCACCGCGATCGCGATGTCGCCGACGACCCAGAACGACAGCGCCGACGCGACGATCCACCACGAATGGGTGCTCACCTTGCGGTGTGCGCGGATGCCGACAGGAATGGACGCCACCGCACCCACGGCGATGACGCAGTACAGCACGCTGGACACCACGCCGGGCGGAAGCGTCGCGTACACGGCGATCGCGAGCGCACCTACCACGAGAAAACGGGTCGGCGAGGACATCGAGACCATGCTGCCTCTCTCGTGACCCCGACCGACATGGACGGAATGAATGTACCGCCGCCGACGGGCGCGCATCGCGGAAATCCCGCGAAGAGAGCGCGGTCACCAAGTGAATGGTCACTAACCGAATACGGTAAACTGGCTGCTCGCGACCGACGACAGGTGGGAGGCCCGGGTGGTGAACCGTATCGCGGCGGGCTCCGCGTCCACCGAACGTTCACGGATGAAGGCCGAGCGCCGCAGCGCACTGGTCGACGCCGCCGCCGTCCTCGTCGCGGAGCGCGGGTACCACGGTCTACGACTCGAGGACCTCGGCGCCGCGGTGGGGATCAGCGGTCCCGCCGTGTATCGCCACTTTCCGAACAAGGAAGCCGTCCTCGTCGAACTGCTGGTGGGAATCTCCGAGTACCTCCACGCCGGTGGGGAAGAGGTCCTGGCGCGACGGTCGGCACCGCTGCCGACGCTGCACGAACTGGTCGCGTTCCACCTCGACTTCGCCATGACCTCGCCGCGCCTCATCGAGATCCAGTTCCGCGATCTCGCGAACCTGCCGACCGACGCCCAGCGTTCGGTGCGCTCGCTGCAGCGCCGCTACGTCGAGATCTGGGTCCGCACCCTGCGGGAACTGGACTCGGACTGCTCCGAGGACGACGCTCGCGTCCAGGCTCACGCGGCGTTCGGTCTGCTCAACTCCACTCCGCAGTCGATGGGCCGCGTGCCCGCGTCGCTGCTCCGACACCGTTTGTCCACCATGGCTCTGACCGCTCTGGGGATCGACCCCGCCGCAACCACCATCACATCTGCCCCCACCAGTGAGGAAACAGCATGACCGCACCTTCCGGCACCACGTCCGTCATCGTGGCCGGTGCCCGCACTCCCATCGGCCGTCTGCTCGGATCGCTGTCGACCCTCTCCGGCTCGGACCTCGGCGGCGTCGCCATCGCCGGCGCCCTCGAGAAGGCCGGTATCAGCGGTGACCAGGTCCAGTACGTCATCATGGGCCAGGTCCTCACGGCCGGCGCAGGCCAGATTCCCGCACGCCAGGCCGCCCACGCCGGCGGCATCCCCCTCAGCGTTCCTGCCCTGACCATCAACAAGGTGTGCCTGTCCGGTGTCGACGCCATCGCCCTCGCCGACCAGCTCATCCGCGCCGGAGAGTTCGACATCGTCGTCGCCGGCGGCCAGGAATCGATGTCCCTCGCCCCGCACATGCTCGAGAAGAGCCGCAGCGGATTCAAGTACGGCGACGTCACGATGAAGGACCACATGGCCTACGACGGCCTGTACGACATCTTCACCGACCAGGCCATGGGCGCCCTCACCGAGGACCGCAACGCCGACACCCGCTTCGTCACCCGCGAGGAGCAGGACGCCTTCGCCGCCGCGTCGCACCAGCGCGCCGCCGCAGCCTGGAAGAACGGCGTCTTCGACGACGAGGTCGTTCCCGTCAGCATCCCGCAGCGCAAGGGTGACCCCGTCGTCGTCACCAGCGACGAGGGCATCCGCGCCGACACCACCAGCGAGAGCCTCGCCAAGCTCCGCCCGTCGTTCGACAGGAACGGCACCATCACGGCCGGCTCCGCCTCGCAGATCTCCGACGGCGCCGCCGCCGTCGTCGTCATGAGCCGCGCCAAGGCCGAGGAACTCGGACTGACCTGGCTCGCCGAGATCGGCGCCCACGGCGTCGTCGCCGGACCCGACTCCTCGCTCCAGTCCCAGCCCGCCAACGCCATCACCACCGCCTGCGCCAAGGAGGGCATCGCCCCGACCGACCTCGACCTCGTCGAGATCAACGAGGCGTTCGCCGCCGTCGGCATCGTCTCCACCCGCGAACTGGGCATCGACCCCGAGAAGGTCAACGTCAACGGCGGCGCCATCGCCATCGGTCACCCCCTCGGCGCGTCCGGCGCCCGCATCGCCCTGCACCTCGCACTGGAGCTGCAGCGACGCGGCGGCGGAGTCGGCGCCGCAGCACTGTGCGGCGGCGGCGGACAGGGCGACGCCCTCATCCTGCGGGTTCCCGCAGCCGAGTAGCCGGTTCCACACCCCCTCCCGCCGCGCGCGGCCCGTGCCGCGGCGGGGAGGGGTGTGCGGGCTCCGGCTCGAGCGGCGCACACTTTCCAGCCACCCACACCCCGAGCGGCCTGCTGCAAGGGGTGTCGACACACCGAAAGCGTGCAGGTCGGCGCGCTAGTCGGCCTGCGCCCGCAGGTAGCGCCCGAAGTGGGGGACGGTGAAGCCGATCGACCCGCGCTCGGCGGAGTAGATCAGTCCCTTCTTGATCAACCCGTCGCGTGCGGGGGACAGCGACGCCGGTTTCCGGCCGAGTTCCACGGCGATCTTCGACGTGGAGACGGG
Organism: Rhodococcus sp. NBC_00294; assembly: GCF_036163995.1. Taxonomy (NCBI): domain Bacteria; kingdom Bacillati; phylum Actinomycetota; class Actinomycetes; order Mycobacteriales; family Nocardiaceae; genus Rhodococcus; species Rhodococcus sp. NBC_00294. The sequence goes on along the minus strand of NZ_CP108043.1, from coordinate 1,103,310 downwards.
ACCGTCGTCGCCGGACAGGTCGGCCATCGCTCGCATGTACTCGCGTTCGGCGGGAGTTGCTCTCTCGTAACGGGATCCGAAGAACCCGACGGCCAGCTCGTCCTCGGCCGTCGGTGCTGCGACCCGCACGTCGTGGACCGTGATCGGGCTGTCCGCGGCCAGATCCCACGTCGCCTTGCCGTACGCCTGAACGAAGTAGGGGTACCCGTCCGCGGCCTCGTACAGCGCGTCGAGTGCCTCGCTCGTGTACTCGACGTCCTCCCGCTCGGCCGGTGCGATGAGGGCGCGGTCCGCCGAAGCGCGGTCCAGGCGGTCGATGCGGTGGTAGCTGAACAGTCGCTCGGAGTAGCTCTTCGACGCGGACAGCACCGCAGGCAGGTGGGGAAGACCGGCGCCGACGACGATCAGCGGCGCCGCGTCCTGGCTCAGTTCGTGGCACGCGCCGCAGATCGCGGAGATGTCCTCCGCCGCGAGATCCTGCATCTCGTCGATGAAGATGGCGATACCGACGCCGACGTCCCGAGCCAGCGACGCGGCGTCGAGCAGCAGTTCGACCAGGTCGATCTCGATGTCACCGGTGTCCGCGCGCCCCTTGAGAGCGGGCGCGTCGATGCCGGGCTGCCACTTGTCCCGCATGCCCTTGTCTGCGGACGCACGAAGAGCGAAGGACTTCAGCACACCGAGGAACTGGTCCACGCGTTCGGGATCGCGATGCGCCACCGCGATCTCCCGCACTGCCATGTGCAGCGCCGACGACAGCGGTCGCCGCAGGTCCTGGTCGGGGCGGGCCTCGATCTTCCCGGTTCCCCACTTCCGCGAGATCGCCGCTGATCGCAGGTGGTTCAGCAGCACCGTCTTGCCGACGCCGCGCAACCCGGTGAGCACGACACTGCGTTCGGGCCGACCGCGCGCGATGCGCTCGAGCACCACGTCGAACGCGTCGAGTTGCTTGGACCTGCCGGCGAGCTCGGGTGGCCGCTGGCCGGCGCCGGGTGCGTACGGATTGCGAACGGGGTCCATGGCGTGACGGTAGCAACGTCGGTAGCGTTCTCTGCCCTTCTCTAGCGCGTGTCCTAGAACCGAACAGAGAGCAATCGAGAACCGGACCCTTGCCTGTGACGCCGCGACGCAGCTACTCTGGGGCCATGTCGCGCATTCTCGTAGTTCACCGCAGCGGGGTCTGATCTCGGACCGACCCCCCGCTGCGGGTCGAACGAGCGCCCGTCGGTCCTTCCTCTCACCGGAAAGACCCCAGCGACATGAGCACCAGCGCACATTCCCTCACCGAACACTTCTCGCACAGTTCCGCTGCCATTCACGCCTCGTCAGCTCTGCCGCACGGGTTGCGCGCGGAGGCTGACGGCATGTCCTTCGCGGAGTTCGTCCACACCTACTCGCCCACCTCGGGCCCCATCCGGCTCGGTTCTGCAGAGTGTGCGCCGAAGGGTGCGGGCAGGTTCGAGTTCACGGCCACCCTCGCCATCGGCGACACCATCCGCAGTTCGTCGATCGTCTGCCACGGGCCCGCCGAGGCCATGACGTCGATGCTCTACGACGCCGGCGTCAACCTCGAGATCTTGTCGTTCCACCAGCAGATCACCGAGACGGGATACGTCACCTACATCCGCGGACAGCAGGATCACCGCACTACGTGGGCCATGGGGACGGGCTCGGATCCGACAGAGTCGACCGCCAAAGCCCTTGTCGCTGCGGCTAATCGGATGCAGAACCAGTAGTCGGCGATCACACGGCTCTCACGAGCCCGGCGCAGTCGATCTGATGGCGGCCAGCATCGCGGACTGATACCGACGGATGGTTGCTCGGTCGTCGTCCGACAACTCGGAGAGTTGCGTGGCCGCCCTGAGGATCAGCGGGCCGAAGAACTCTGTGCCCAGTCGCTGTGCCTTGTCGGTGACCCTCAGGGCCACCTTGCGGCGGTCACCGACGACCGACTGCCGTTCGACGTGGCCGGCGAGTTCGAGCCTGTCGACGAGTGCCGTCGCGGTCGCCGAGGTGATTCCCAGCTGCGTCCGCAGCCAGGACGGAGTAGCCGTTCGACCGGCACGAGCAGCATCGAGAAGAACGATCAATGCCCGCACGTCGGTGCTGTGCATGCGGTGCTTCTCGGCGAATCCCGCACCCAGCAGATCGAGCTCGACGACGAGCGCACGCAGGCCGTGCACCAGGTCCATGACGTCCGTGTCCACCGAAGGGGTTGCATCGACTTCGTCCACGGCATCAGTATGTCACCTATCGTATTACTCGACCATCGAGACAACGGGGTGCCGCATGACAGACGCGATGCAGACGTTCCATCGATCGCCCGAGGGGCGGGAGTTCGCTGCGGCCTACGACCGCGTACTCGGGACGTGGCCGGCGGAAACGACCACGACGATGGTGCCGACACGATTCGGCGACACCCATGTCACCTCGGCCGGTCCCACCGACGGTCGCCCTGTCGTACTGCTCCCCGGATCCGGGGCGACCTCGATGGCCTGGACCGGCCAGGCGACCGAACTGAGTCGTCGCCACCGAGTGGTCGCGGTGGACATTCTCGGTGACGTGGGGCGATCGGTTCCGGCGGGTGAACCCGCGAGGAACGTCGACGACCTCATGCTGTGGTTGGACGATGTGTTCGCCGGGTCGGCACTGCGGCGACCGTCGATTCTCGCTCACTCGTACGGCGCGATGATCGCTCTGGCGTTCGCTCTCCGTCGGCCGGCCGACGTCGACCGCCTCGTCCTGCTCGATCCGAATTCGTGCTTCGCCGGCATGCGCGCCGCCTACCTGGCTCATGCGTTACCGCTCCTGCTGCGACCGTCGGAAGAGCGACAGAGACGATTCACGGCGTGGGAGACGGGCGACGCAGTTCTCGACGCCGACCTGTCCCGACTGTCCGAACTCGGAACAGCCCATCACCCTCGTCGTCGACCCATCGTTCCGAGGCGGCCGAGTTCTTCGGCGCTGCACTCGCTCCAGGCGACCACGACGGTCGTTCTCGCCGGGTCCAGCCGGATTCACGACAGTGCTGCGGTGCGAGATCGCATCCAGAAGAACTGGCCGTCGATCAGTACCCGAATCCTCGACGGCGCCACCCATCACACGTTCCCGGACTCACCGAGAGCAGAACTCGGCGTCGCGATTCACGACGCTCTGACGAGGTAGCGACAGCCGTCTGCACACGTCCGTCAGGACAGGAATCGCGCGATCGCGTCGTCCCACTCCCGGTCCCGACGACGGTCGTAGACGCGGGCGAAGACGCTGCGCACGATCACGAGCACGATCGCCACGAGCGCGAGAAGTGCTGCCGCGCCGAAGATGCTGACCACCACGACGTCGACCCCGGTGGGCGGGGGTGCGATGCGACGACCGTCCGCGTCGACGGTGATGGTCACCTCGGTACCCGACGGACTCTGCGCCGCAACAGGAACCGACCCGACGTGCTTCACGCCGTCGGAGGACCAGGTCGCGGGAGCCAACACGGTGGGAGTGACCGCCGCGAATTCGTCCGACGCCACCGGCGCCACGGCGTCCGCGGTGGTCGTGGCGAGCACCGACGAGGACGACGTCACGGCGTCGGCCGCCATGGTCTGCTGATCGTGGTAGAGGCTGACGCCCATCACGGCGACGAACGGGACGGCGAGCAGGAACAGCGTCACGAGAAGACGGTGCAGTCGAGCCTCCGCGCGGTCGACGCCTCGAACGAGCGGGTTGCGCGGTGTGCGCGCCACGGGCCGCCGAGTGTCGTCGGTCCCGCGCTCCGCCCTCTTGGAATTGTCCGCCATCGTCTCGTGTCCTGCCTGCGTCACGGACCCCGTGCGCCGTGACGGCGGCGGGTGTCCTGCGTGTCCGACCTTCTGTCCAGCGTCCGCGCAGCGTGTGACCTCGGCAAGGTCGTTCGCGTCACGTCACATGTGTTCTCGCTTACCCGAGGTGCTTTACTGTTACCAGTTGTCATACTAAGATTTGTGTGAACGAAGCCACACCGGAAGGACCCGACATGACCGCCGATGCCGACAATCTCGTGCTGCAGGCGCGCGACGTGCACTTCGACTGGGACGACCTGCCGATGCACTGGATCCCGGGTGAGCCGTTCTCCACACACGCGCTCAACGTGCTGCACCTGCTCCTCCCCGCCGGGGAGGAATGGTTCGTCGAGACGTTCCGCCAGGCGCTCCCGTTCATCGAGGACGAGAAGCTCCGCGAGGACGTCATCGGGTTCATCGGCCAGGAGGCCATGCACTCGTCGGCGCACTCCGGCGTCCTCGAGCACCTGCAGCGCAGCGGACTCGATCCGACGCCGTTCACCGACCAGATGAACTGGGTCTTCGGCAAGGTCATCGGCCCTCGTCCCATCACCAGCAGCCGCGAGAAGAACTACCTCGTCGAGCGCCTGGCGATCATCGCGGCCATCGAGCACATCACCGCGTTTCTCGGCGACTGGGTGCTGAACGCCGAGGGGCTCGACCGCGCCAACATCCACCCGACCATGCTCGACCTGCTGCGATGGCACGGGTCCGAGGAGGTCGAGCACCGCTCTGTCGCCTACGAGACGATGCGCTACTTCGATCGCCGCGAGGTCCGACGCCTTCGCACCCAGGCACTCGCGGCACCGCTGCTGGTCTACCTGTGGATCCGCGGAACCCGCTTCCTCATGCAGAACGATCCGCTTCTCGCCGACGGACCGGCGTCCCGGCGCCGTCCCACGCCACTCGCCTGGCGCCGCGCGGCGAAGAAGGGCACCGTGCCGGGGCCTGTCGATCTCGGCCTGCGGCTCTCGCGCTACTTCCGTCGCAGCTACCACCCCAGTCAGGAGGGCTCGACGGCGCAGGCCGTCGCCTATCTGGCCTCCTCGCCCGCGGCGCGGGCAGCGTCGCGATGATCGACGCACCACGCGACCTCCGCGGACGACCTCGGGGCGACCGGGCCCTCGGCCTGATCGGCCTGGTCGTCGGCAACTACCTCGGTGCGATGTCGCGTGTCCCCTACGACCCTCGGGTGGCCCTGCGTCCCCCGGACACCGCGGCCACACTGACGGTCGCGAGTGTCACGCCGGTGACCAGCGACGGCGATGTCGCGCAGATCGATCTCGTCGATGCGGGCGGATCGTCACTGCCGGGCTGGCAGCCGGGCTGCCACATCGACGTGCACCTGGAGGGCGACGCGACGTCGGGACCGCTCCGGCGGCAGTACTCGCTGTGCGGCGACCCCGCCGACACGACGCGGTACCGCATCGCCGTCCGACGCATCGGCACCGTCTCGGAGCGGATGCACGCCCTGCGCCCCGGCGACACGGTGACGGTGCGCGGTCCCCGCAACGCCTTCCTGTTCGCGCAGGAACGCTCGGTGCACTTCGTCGCCGGCGGCATCGGCATCACCCCGATCCTGCCGATGGTCCGCGCCGCTCGCGATCTCGGCCTGGACTGGACCTTCGTCTACTGCGGACGCTCCCGCGAGAGCATGCCCTTTCTCGACGAGATCGAGAGCTGGGATTCGCCGCGTGTCGCCGTCCGCACCGACGTCGAGGACGGACTGCCCACTGCCACGGACCTTCTGAGTCCGGCCGCCCGTGGCGGCGCGGTGTACTGCTGCGGACCGACGCCGATGCTGAACACCGTGCGCACGTCGTTCGCGGGCTGCGGCGCGTCTGCTCTGCACTTCGAACGTTTCGGGGCCCCACCCGTGGTGGGCGGTCGGCCGTTCACGGTCACTCTCGCGAGAAGCGGGCGCACGCTGACAGTTCCCGCCGACAGGTCTGCACTGTCCGTCATCGTGGACGAGGACCCGACAGTCGCGTACTCCTGTCGCCAAGGCTTCTGCGGCACCTGCAAGGTGCGTGTTCTCGCGGGGACGCCCGAGCACCGCGAGACTCGACTGAGTCCCACCGAGCAGCAGGAACACATGCTGCCGTGCGTGTCTCGGGCAGACTCCGACCACCTCACGCTCGACGTCTGATGTCCCCCGCACACTCCACGTCCACCGATTCCGGAGCGTCCATGACCGTCACCCGCCCGTTCGAGTCCGAGCGTTCCACCGTGCGGAACGGTGACGTCGAGCTCGCCGTGTACACCGCCGGCGTGTCCGAGGGCCCCACTCTCGTGCTGGTGCACGGGTGGCCGGACAATCACGCCCTCTGGAACCACGTCGTCGGACTGCTCGCCGACCGCTACCGCGTCGTCACCTACGACTCACGCGGCGCCGGTGACTCCACGGTCCCCGCACGGACCCGCGGGTACCGACTCGACGCGATGGCCTCCGATCTGCGAGCGGTGATCGACGCGGTCAGTCCCGACGCCCCGGTCCACGTGCTCGGTCACGACTGGGGCGCGGTGGAGGCCTGGGAGCTCGTCGCCGAAGCCGATGCGCCGCTCCGCATCTCGTCCTACACGTCCGTGTCGGGACCCAACCTCGACCACCTCGCACTGTGGGCCCGCTCGCGGCTCCGTAGGCCCACACCGCGCAACCTGGCACAGGTGTTCGCCCAGACGCGAGCGTCCTGGTACACGGTCACCTTCCACGTCCCGCCGTTGGCTCGGGTGCGGATGTACCGCATGAAGCGCAAGGGCTGGACCCAGTTCATCGGCGAGTTCTCCGACGTCCCCGCCGCGATGGTGGAGGAGTCACCGACACTTCTCGACGACGCGTGGAACGGCCTGCGCATCTATCGAGCAAATCTTCTGCCGCGCTTCACCTCTCCGCGGCGTCGCTACGTCACCGTGCCCGTGCATCTGATCGTCAACACCCGTGACGCCGCGGTGCGTCCGTTCCACTACGAGGACACGCCGCGCTGGGTGGCCGACCTGTCGCGAACCGATCTCGATGCAGGACACTGGTCGCCGCTGTCGCATCCGTGGGACATCGCGCGCATCACGTCCGAGTTCGTCGACGGCATCGAGTCGCGGCGTCAGACCGCGTCGACGTAGACCCAGGCTCCATCGCAGCGGGAGAACGTGCTGTTCTCCCGCTGCGAACCCGGTCGCCGGGCACCCGCGTCACGGAAGTGAGCCACGAACTCGACCGTGCCCGTGGTGTGCAGCATGCCGCCTCCGGTGGTGCCCAGGATCTCGAGCCCGGTCCACCGGCGGCGGTCGTCGAGGTCGAGCGCCGACGGTCGAGTATCGGGATGCCATGTGCGCAGCAGATACTCGGCGTCGAGCACCGTGAAGGCGGTGTACCGCGAGCGCATGAGCCGCTCGGCGGTCGGCGCACCGATCCGTCCCTCGAGCAAGGATCCACAGCACTCGGACATCGGTAGGGGAGTGCCGCACGGGCAGGTGTCGGGCATGGCTGTAGACCCTACGGCCCTCGCAGCGAGTCGAGATGTGCCGCCAGCTCCGCCTCGGCCCACGCGCGGTTCTCGTCGTGTGGCGCGTGGACCAGGTGCAGCGCGAGTCCGTCCAGGAATGCATGAAGTCGACGCGCCTCGTCGGGTACCCGGTCGGACAGTGACGCGTAGTCGGTGTCGTTCTCGGCGAGTAGGTTCACCAGTCGCCTGCACCCCGCGGCCAGGTACTGGTGCGCCCGGTCGTAGGCGACGCGCATCGCGGCGTTCGTGAAGGCGAGAGCGCCCAGCGACATCTGCACCTCCATCTCGAGGCGACTCTCGTCGGTGAGCGGCAACAACTCTCGCAGGCTCGCCTCGCTGTACTCGCGGGGTGACAGCTGCGGGTCGATGCGCTCCAGGCGTTCGACGACGCGTTCGGCTGCGTGTTCGAGGCAGAACGCTCGCAGGTCGTCCTGAGTGGGAAAGGAGCGACGGAGGGAGGCCGTCGCCAGCCCGGCCTCCTCGGCCACGTTGCGCACCGACAGATCGAGCAGGCCGTCTCGACCGATGATGCGCCAGGCGGCGTCGGCGACGTCGCGTCGCCGCTGGTCGTGATCGATCAGTTTCGGCACTCCCTAAATGTACACAGTTGTGCTACTTTGTTGTGAACACGATCGTACCAACAAGGAGCGCTCATGGTTCTGGCAGTCATCGTCGCGTGCGAGATCGGATTCTGGGTGGCCATCGCCGCCGGCCTCACGCTCCGGTACGGCGCACGGCGACCTCGTGCCGGTGCCGTGGTTCTGGCCTGCGCCCCGGTCGTCGATCTCGTCCTGCTCTGCGCCACCGTCATCGACCTGCGGTCGGGCAGTACCGCCACGTGGCATCACGCGCTGGCCGCTGCCTACATCGGCTTCTCGATCGCGTACGGACACCGCATGATTCGCTGGGCAGACGTGCGAGTGGCCCACCACTTCCGCGGCGGGCCCGCGCCGGTTCGTCTCCACGGCGCTGCCTATGCGAGAGCGTGCTGGGCGGACGTGGTCAGAACCCTGATCGCCGTGGCCGTCACCGTCGGGCTGCTCGCCGGCCTCGTCGCGCTGGTCGGGTCTCCCGAGCGAACCGAGGCGCTGACGGCCTTCATGCCCGTGCCCCTCGTCGTGCTCGCCGTCGACGTCGTCGCCGCGATCACCTACACGGTGTGGCCACGACAGCCTCGACGGCGGGACATGGACGGTCGAGTCAGTTCGGCAGCATCCCGAGTCTCGTGACAGCCTCGCGCTCGGCCTGCAGTTCCGCGACGGATGCGCCGATACGGCGCCGGGAGAACTCGCCGATCTCGAGTCCCTCCACGATCTGCCAGGCGCCGCCGGAGGACCGCACGGGGAACGAGGACACCAGTCCCTCGGGCACGCCGTACGCACCCGTCGACGGGAGTGCGACGGATGTCCAGTCGTCGGCGGGAGTGCCCAGGACCCAGTCGCGCACATGATCGATGGTGGCGTTCGCCGCGGAGGCAGCGGACGACGCACCGCGCGCCTCGATGATCGCGGTACCGCGGCGCGCCACCGTCGGCACGAAGACGTCCTCGAGCCAGGTGGTGTCCGCGGCGAACTCGGCGCCCGACCGGTCACCGACCCGCGCGTGGAAGATGTCCGGGTACTGCGTGGCGGAATGGTTGCCCCAGATGCTGACCCGCGAGATCTCACCCACCGGGACGTCCGCACGAGCGGACAGTTGCGCGACGGCGCGGTTGTGATCGAGCCGGGTCAGCGCGGTGAACCGATCGGCGGGGATGCTGGGTGCGTGCGCCGCGGCGATGGCCGCGTTGGTGTTGGCGGGATTGCCCACGACGACCACCCGGATGTCGGACGCGGCGCCCGCCTCGAGAGCGGCGCCCTGCGGCCCGAAGATCGACCCGTTGGCCTCGAGCAGGTCGGCGCGCTCCATCCCCGCGGTACGAGGGCGAGCGCCGATCAGCAGCGCGACGTTCGCGCCGTCGAAGGCGTCGACCGGATCGTCGTGGATCTCCACCGACCGCAGCAGGGGGAACGCACTGTCGTGCAGTTCCATGGCCGTGCCCTCGGCTGCGCGCAGTGCCGGCGGGATCTCGAGAAGCCGCAATGTGACGGACGTGTCCGGACCGAGCATCGCACCCGATGCGATGCGGAACAGTGCCGCGTAGCCGATGCTGCCGGCCGCGCCTGTGACGGTGACGATGCTGTGCGCCATGTGAACTCCTTCGTTCCCCTCGACCGTAGATCCGGCAGTCGACCGAGTGCACGGATGTGTGTCGGACTGCACCCGATCACCGTTCCATCGGGCTCTCTCTCGCTCTCTAGCGCTGAGACTAGAACCGCGAATATCGTCCTGTGCACGTCCGATTTGCCTGACCACCATTCCTCGTTCACAGTGACGCCATGACCCTGTCGGACAGTTGGGCCAGCAAACAGGCCACAGTGACGCGCGTGGGGGCGGCCGAGGCCGTCCTGCGCGAGCTGCGTTCGGCGATCGAGAGCGGCGAACTCGAGGTCGGCACCAAGCTCCCGTCCGAGGCCGCTCTCGCGACGCGCTTCGGCGTGAGCCGGTCGGTGGTTCGCGAGGCACTGCGCTCGACCACGGCTCTCGGACTGACGGAGACGCACACCGGCAAGGGAACGTTCGTCCTGGCGAAGACCGTCGAGACCGACAGAGTCTTCGGCAACCATTCCGTCGATTCCCTGCGCGAGGCCCGCCCGCACATCGAGATTCCTGCCGCCGCACTCGCTGCCGAACGGCGGACGCCGGAGCAGATGGACGCGATCCGCAGCCTGTTGAATCGGATGATCGCCGAGAACGATCCCAAGGAGTGGGTCCGTCTCGACGCGGAGTTCCATCTGCTCATCGCGACCGCGAGCGGCAACGACGTCTTCGCCGCCGTCATCACCGAGATCCGCGAGGCCCTGTCGCAGCAGTCCGAGATGGTGAACCTGCTGCCCGACCGTCGGCACCGGTCCAACGTCGAGCACGAGAGCATCGTCGACGCCATCGACTCGGGGTCCGGCGAGGCCGCGTCCGAGGCGATGAGCCGACACCTGACGCACGTGCAGGACGCACTCGGCCAGCTTCGCGGCCGATGACTCCCGTGGTCCGGACCCACCCTCGGCATCACTTAGAATGAGCAGGTCACAGCGCCGCACAGGCTCGCCCACCAGCACGTCGGGAAGGTCCACCATCACACAACCGCCAGCCCTGCAGAACGTCGAGACGCCCGATGTCTACCTCGTCCCGCCCGACAGCGGCGAGATCGAACGGGCGCGCGTCGCGTCCGCGGCGTCCCGACATCGGTTGACCGAGCGCTCCGACATCGTGTGGGTCAAGGACAAGTTCGCACTGTCCATCACCACCACGACGCCCCACGAGGCGATGGTGGAGGACCTCCTGTTCGTCCGCGATGTGCTGGACGCGACCGCGATCGAGTACCTGCTCGTCCGCGGCAACGACGAGCGGCCCGTCATCGCCATCGACAGGCACGACAGGCCGACGTTGCGCGACGCCCTGGTCGCGGCCTGCGCGGACGAGCCGTTCTACTCCAAGCCGATGGACGTCAAGGGATCCCCGGCCCTGCTCATCGCGGACGGGCTCCTGGCGTCGGCCACGCAGGCGCGGATCTTCCGGTTGTTCCGCCCTCGTGCGCACCGCCCGAGCGGGCTCTTCTACGGATCCGGCAAGGGCATCCAGATCGAACTGTGGGAGTTCTCGGACGACACGATCGTTCTCCCCGTCGAGAACTCGCTGACCCGACGCACCATCCGTCAGGACGAGGCGGTTCGTGGCACGGTCGAGCGCTTCGGCCGACACTGGCCGACCATCGAGAACATGTTCGCCGACCACGCGTCGGACATCGACTTCGACATCGACCTGATCTTCTCCTGGGTCGACGGCACCGACGTGGAGTGGCAGGCGGAACGCGCGGCGATGCTGCGTGAGGTCGTCGTGGGCGAGGGCGACGATCACGAGGCCCGCTTCCGCCAGATCGACGAACTCAAGTACGCCCTGCGCTCGGTACACCTGTACGCGCCGTGGATCCGGCGCATCTTCGTCGTCACCGACTCACCGAAGCCGGGGTGGCTCGACGACCATCCCGACGTCACGTTCGTGCGCAGCGAGGAGTTCTTCACCGACACCTCCGTGCTGCCCACCTACAACTCGCAGGCCGTGGAATGCCAGCTCCACCACATCGACGGTCTCGCCGAGCACTTCCTGTACTCGAACGACGACATGTTCTTCGGCCGCCCGGTCGGTCCCCAGATGTTCTTCTCACCCGGCGGCATCAGCATGTTCGTCGAGGCGGGAACCCGGATCGGACTGGGCGCCAACGACGAGCAGCGCAGCGGATTCGAGAACGCCGCGCGGGTCAACCGTCGCCTGCTCCACGACCGATTCGGTCGCATCACCACGCGCCACCTCGAGCACGCTCCCGTGCCGCTCCGGCGCAGTGTGATGTTCGAGCTCGAGAAGGAGTTCCCCGACGAGTTCGCGGCCACGGCCGCCAGTCGATTCCGCGCGAGCTCCAACATCTCGGTGACCAACTCGCTGTACCACTACTACGCCCTGCTCACCGGCCGCGCCGTGGTGCAGACGCAGGCCTCGGTCAAGTACGTCGACACGACGATGCGCAGTGGACTGCGGGACATGGACCGCCTGCTCGCGAAGCGGTCGATGGACTTCTTCTGCCTCAACGACGGCAGCTTCCCCGAGATCGACGCCGACGAGCGCGCAGCGGCGGTGACGACGTTCCTGAGCACCTACTTCCCGGTGCCGGCGCCCTGGGAACACGCCGTCACACCGGTCGGCTGATCGCCACAGCTACGACTGCCGGCTGATCGCCACAGCTACGACTGCCGGCTGATCGCCTTCTGGGGAGCGTCGGCGATGACGACGCCGGCATCGTGCAGGCGCTGGGCGGCCTCGTCGGCCGACACGTAGGTGCCGACGGTGTCGCCCGTCCCGATGGGCACCACCGAGTGGACCACCGTGTCCTGGTACAGATGCACCAGGTTGTAGGCCTGCGCCCCGTCGCGCCCGCGTTGCGCACCCACCGGGACGTTGAGGTCCTGGGTGTAGCAGGTGGCCGACGCCACCGACACCGGGATTCCGGCGAAGGTCGCGGACGTGGAGTAGTGCAGGTGGCCCGCGAGGATCGCCCGCACGTCGCTGCCAGCGAGCACCTCCGCGAGCGAGTCCTGGTCGCGGAGTTCCACCAACACCGCGAGATCTTGCACGCAGGGAACCGGCGGATGGTGCAGCGCGAGCACTGTGCCGTCCGGCGCCGGCATCGCCAGTTCTGCTGCGAGCCACCGCAACTGTTCCGCGGAGATCTGGCCGTAGTGGTGGCCGGGGACGGTCGAGTCCAACGTGATGACTCGCAGCCCACCGATGTCGTAGACCCTGTCCACGGGCTCGGTCGATCCGCGCTCGTCGAGCAGGCCGCGACGGAACGCCGCTCGGTCGTCGTGGTTGCCCATCGCCCAGATCACCTCGGACCCCAGGGCTGCGGCGACCGGATCGACCAGCGCGCGCAACGAGTCGTACGCGTCGGGCTCGCCCTTGTCCGCGAGATCACCCGTGAACACCAGAGCCTCCGGCCGGGCACCCGTCGCCTCGAGCTCCGCGAAGATCTGGCGAAGACGCGCCTCGCTGTCGACCGCGTCGTACAACTCGCCGGCGCCGACCAGGTGCGTGTCACTGATGTGCAGGAGGAAATGGTCCGGCCGTGGATGCTCGGCGGTGCGCCAGGTCTGCTCGACTGGCTCCATGAGTTCTCGCTTCCCAGTGCTCCCGGATCGGAGCTCGGTCACCCTGTGTGTACCGGGCTCGTCCACCCTAACCACAGGAGGTGTCGAGCCGCCGAACGCCGGGCGACACGGGGTTGACGGCATACCGTAGGGGGGTATGGTAGTTCTCATGACCACGAAGACTGTCACCGTCGTCGGAATGACCTGCCAGCACTGCGTCGCAGCCGTGACGGAGGAGGTGAGCGCCCTGCAGGGAGTCACCTCGGTCCGCGTCGACCTCGAGTCCGGACGCGTCGATGTCGAGTCCGACACACCCGTCGACGACGCTGCCCTCACGGCCGCGGTGGACGAGGCCGGGTACGAGCTGGCTCAGCCGTGACCACCGGGGAGAAGGCCGCGAACATCCAGCTCGACATCGGCGGCATGACCTGTGCGTCGTGCGCCAACCGCATCGAGAAGAAGCTCAACCGCCTCGACGGTGTGACCGCGACGGTCAACTACGCCACCGAGAAGGCGAGCATCGCCACGGACGCGACCGTCGAGACCGGGGACCTCATCGGCACCGTCGAGAAGGCCGGTTACACCGCGACCGTGCACGAACCCCACCGACCGGCCGGCCCTCCCGCAGCCGAGTCCGATGCCGCCGCAGCCGAGTCCGATCCCCTGCGCACGCGTCTGCTCGTGTCGACGCTGCTGTCCGTTCCCGTCATCGCGATGGCGATGATTCCGCCGCTGCAGTTCGACAACTGGCAGTGGCTCTCGCTCACCCTCGCCGCGCCCGTCGTCGTGTGGGGCGGACTGCCGTTCCACCGCGCCGCCTTCACCACTGCGCGGCACGGCGCGACCACCATGGACACGCTCGTGTCGGTGGGCACGCTGGCCGCCTTCGGCTGGTCGCTGTACGCGCTCTTCTTCGGCCACGCGAGCATGCCCGGCATGCGCCACGCCTTCGAGTTCACCGTCTCGCGTGGCGACGGCAGCGCGAACATCTATCTCGAGGCGGCGGCCGGCGTCACGACGTTCCTGCTCGCCGGTCGGTATCTGGAAGCGCGGTCCAAGCGCAGCGCCGGCGCCGCCCTGCGTGCGTTGCTCGAGGTCGGCTCCAGGAACGCGACCGTGCTGCGCAACGGCAGTGAGGTCAGCGTGCCCGCCGACGAGCTCGTGGTCGGAGACCGCATCGTCGTCCGGCCGGGCGAGAAGATCGCCGCCGACGGCACCGTCGAGAGCGGCACGTCCGCCGTCGACGCCTCGATGATCTCCGGTGAGTCCATCCCCGTGGAGGTCGGTCCGGGCGCCACGGTCACGGGCGGGACCGTCAACGTGGGTGGCGCGCTCACCGTCGTCGCCGACCGCGTGGGCGCGGACACGCAGCTCGCGCGCATGGCCCGCATCGTGGAGGACGCGCAGAACGGCAAGGCCGAGGCGCAGCGCCTGGCCGACCGCATCTCGGGCGTCTTCGTCCCCGTCGTGATCGGTCTCGCCCTGGCCACCCTGCTGGGCTGGGTCCTCGTCAGCGGCAGCTGGTCCGCCGCGTTCACCGCATCCGTCGCGGTCCTCATCATCGCGTGCCCGTGCGCGCTGGGCCTGGCCACTCCGACAGCCCTGATGGTGGGCACCGGACGCGGCGCCCAACTCGGCGTCCTCATCAAGGGACCCGAGGTGCTCGAGCGCACCCGCCGCGTGAACACCATCGTGCTGGACAAGACGGGCACCATCACCAGTGGTGTCATGAGCGTGCAGTCCGTCGTGGGAGACGCTCGCGACGACGCGCTGCGGTTCGCCGCGGCGGCGGAGTCCGGTTCCGAGCACCCGGTCGCCCGCGCGATCGTCGACGCGTACCGGACCGCGCACGGAGAGCCCGTCGCCGCCACCGACTTCACCACCACGGCGGGACGCGGTGTCACCGCGACGGTCGACGGCCACCGCGTGGTCGTCGGACGCCCCGGCCTGGTGGGCGGCGCACTGCCCAGTGCTCTGCAGACGGCCTTCGAGGACGCCGAGGCCACCGGGGCCACCGCGGTGGTCGTCGGGTGGGACGACGAGGCCCGCGCCGTCATCGCGGTCTCCGATACCGTGAAGGAGACGTCCGCGCAGGCGGTCTCGGAGCTCCGCGCACTGGGTCTCGACCCGATCATGCTCACCGGTGACAACGAGTCCGCAGCCCGCACGGTGGCCGCCTCGGTCGGTATCGACACCGTCATCGCCGGTGTGCTGCCGGAGCAGAAGGTGGACGCGATCCGCGAGCTGCAGGCGTCGGGCAAGGTCGTCGCCATGGTCGGTGACGGCGTCAACGATGCTGCTGCACTGGCGACGTCGGACCTCGGACTCTCGATGGGCACGGGCACCGACGTCGCGATCGAGGCCGGCGACCTCACGCTGGTGCGGGGAGATCTGCGCGTCGCGGTCGACGCGGTGCGCCTCTCGCGCGCGACCCTCCGCACCATCAAGGTCAATCTCTTCTGGGCCTTCGCCTACAACGTCGCGGCGATCCCGCTCGCGGCCGCCGGACTGCTCAACCCCATGCTGGCCGGTGCCGCGATGGCGCTGTCGTCGGTCTTCGTCGTCACCAACAGCCTGCGGCTCCGATCCTTCCGGTCCTCGGTGGTGTGACTCAGCCTGCGAGCAGGGCTCGGACTCGGCCGTCACGCAGCCAGAGTCCGAGCCACGCGGCGATGCCGACGTAGATCGCGAAGAACACCGTGCTGACGAGTGGCTGGTCGGTGCGCCAGTTCGTGATCACCGCTCCACCGAGGTAGCCGGTCAACAGGACGGCACCCAGCGGCGCGGTCCGCGGAATCACGTACAGGGTCACGATCACGAGGCAGACGACGCCGATCTTCGGGGCCATGTCGACGGGGAGTCCGAGTTCGGCGGACGCGTCCTTCACGACGTCCAGGTTCAGCAGATGGATCACGGCGTCGAACAGCATGAAGACGACCACCAGCGCGCTGACGATCCATCCTGCTCGAACGGCTCCGCGGGACGGTGCGGTGGTGGTGGCGCGGGTGAGGTGTGTGGTCATGTGACTGTCGACCGCGTACGCCACGGAAACTCATCACGAAGCCCCGAAATTTTCCTCGGCGAGTCGTCCCTGCGAGGACTATCCTCCTCGCATGACTGCGACGCAGGAGCTCGGCAACGACTTCATGACTCTCGCGGAACCGTACCGCCGCGAGCTCCTCGCGCACTGTTACCGCATGACCGGATCCATCCACGACGCGGAGGATCTGGTGCAGGACACCCTGGTCCGAGGGTGGAAGGGGTACGCGAACTTCAAGGGCGACTCGTCGCTGCGCACGTGGCTCTACCGCATCGCCACGAACACCTGCCTCACCTCGCTCGAGGGCCGCAAGCGCCGACCGATGCCGTCGGGGCTGGGTACGCCGTCGTCCGATCCGTCGGACGAGCTGGTCGAGCGCCACGAGATCGCGTGGCTCGAGCCGGCGCCGCCGTTCGGCGATCCGGTGGACGACGACCCGGCATCGCTGATCGGCTCGCGTGAATCGGTGCGGCTCGCGTTCGTGGCCGCGTTGCAGCATCTGTCCGCCCGGCAGCGAGCCGTCCTCGTACTCCGAGAGGTGTTGCAGTGGAAGGCGTCCGAGGTGGCCGAACTGCTCGGCACCTCCACTGCTGCAGTCAACAGCCTGCTGCAACGTGCGCGCGGCCAGATCGAGGCGATCATGCCCGACGAGAACTCCGTGTCCGAGCCGGAGTCACCGGAGACGCGAGAGTTGTTGCGACGCTACGTCGAGGGATTCGAGACGTACGACATCGACGGCATCGTGAAACTCTTCGCCGCAGAGGCGGTCTGGGAGATGCCGCCGTTCACCGGGTGGTACCGCGGCCCGGCCGACATCGGCGCCCTCATCTCGACGAAGTGCCCCGCGACCGGCCCCGAATCGATGCGGATGATGGCGACCACCGCCAACGGGCAGCCGGCCTTCGGCCTCTACATGCTCGGAGAGGACGGGGTACACCGTCCGTTCCAGCTGCACGTCCTCGAGATCATCGACGCCCGCGTCGCGCATGTGGCGTGCTTCTTCGATCTCACGCTGTTCGATCGGTTCGGACTGCCACCGGTGTACCCGGGCTGAGCCCGGGTCACCAGCCGCGGCTCACATGTCGGGAGGCGTGGCCTCGCCCGAGGCGACGGCCGGGTCCATCCAGGTCACTTCCCACACGTGACCGTCGAGGTCGCGGAACGACCGCCCGTACATGAAGCTGTGGTCCTGCGGATCCATCCAGTCACTGCCGCCCGCGGCGAGCGCCGCGTCGGCCATGGCGTCGACGGCCTCCTTGCTGTCGGCCGACACGGCCAGCAGCATCTCGCGCGAGGTGGAGAGGTCCGCGACGTCGTCGCGGATGAAATCTTTGAAGCGCGGGACGTTCAGCAGCATCACGACGGCCTGCTCGTTGACGATCAGGCACGCGGTGTTCTCATCGCTGAAGGTGTCGTTGAAAGAGAATCCCAGCGACGTGAAGAACGCGCGGCTCGCGGCGACGTCCTGGACGAAGGTGTTGACGAAGATCATGCCGGACATGGTGTCTCCTGGTGTGGTGTCGTCGGCCCCGGCGTCAGAGCCACTCACCACTACCGACACCGCCCGGGCGGAAAAGTCATCGCTCGGGCGGTGTCGGTCGTGCGGCGTCAGGCCGCGGTGGCGTGCAGATGCTGCTCGGCGAGCAGGCGGTAGGAGAGCAGTCGCTCGTCGGTGTCGTCGATACCGCTGGCGACGATGACCTCGTCCGCCCGGGCGTGCGCGGCGAAACGATCGATGTAGTCCGACGCCTCCGCCGGCGTTCCGACGGCCGAGTACTTCACCATTTCCTGAATCTGTCGGCCCGCGGGAGAGTCCATGATCATGTCGACCTCCTCCTCGGAGAAGGAACGGCCGCGTCCCACCATCTGCACCACCCGGCGCCGCAGACCGGCCGTGAACAGCTCGTGCGCGCGAGCGGACGTCGGTGCGACCGTCGCGTTGACGGCGGCGATGACGTAGGGCTCGGCGAGCTGTGCGGACGGCTCGAACGTGTCCCGATAGACGGCCACGGCCTCCTCGAGCGAGTCGGGAGAGAAGTGCGACGCGTTGGCATACGGAAGGCCGAGATGTGCTGCGAGCTGAGCACCGAAGAGCGAGGATCCCAAAATGTAGAGCGGCACATCGGTTCCCGCGCCCGGCACTGCCTGTACTCCCGGAACCCGACTCGAACCCGACAGGTAGCCCTGGAGTTCGAGAACGTCCTGCGGGAAGGAATCGGCCGACGACGGGTCACGGCGCAGCGCACGCATGGTGGTCTGATCGGATCCCGGCGCTCTGCCGAGACCGAGATCGATACGGTCCGGATGGAGTGTGGCCAGCGTTCCGAATTGCTCGGCAATGGTCAGCGGAGAATGGTTCGGCAACATCACTCCACCCGATCCGAGACGAATGGACGAGGTGTGCGCGGCCACGTGTGCGATGAGGACCGACGTCGCCGAGGACGCGATGGAGGGCATGTTGTGGTGCTCCGCGTACCAGACTCGCCGATATCCGCTCTCCTCCGCGAGGCGGGCCAACGCGACACTGGCATCGAAACTGCTTCGAGGAGTTTCACCCTCGCCGACCTGTGCGAGATCGAGTACGGACAGTGGTACGGCCACGTGCGTTCACCCTTTCGAGAAAAAGAAGACTTCTCAGGTGCGAACGCCCGCCCGGCGGAGAATATTTCCCGAGCCGCGTGACCTCGAACGACCGAACCGTGCGGTATCGAAGGACCGGCACGAGTACACGACATCGAACCGGAATTGGCGGTGACTCGCTAATCGGGCTTCGAGATGGATAAACTCTGGCGGAAGAACCGCGATGGTGGTCGGACCCACGAGTCGACGACGGCTCGATGAATCCATGTCCGGTTCGGTCGGGGAACTCATCATCGAAAGGAACCACAGCGTCATGGCGAAACAGGTCTTCGTGGAATTGGTCGACGATATCGACGGCGCACCCATCAAATCGGGTAAAGGGGAGACCATCGGTTTCTCGGTCGACGGTGTGGAGTACGAGATCGACCTCGGTGTGAAGAATGCCAAGGAGTTCCGCAAGCAACTCGATTACTGGGCCGAGCACGCCACGAAGGTGTCGTCACGTGGCAAGAAGGCCACGGCGAAGAAGGCGACCGGAACGGCGACGCAGGTCGGCTCGTCTCCGCGAGATCCTCTGCAGACCAGAGCCATTCGCGAGTGGGCGAATCAGAACGGGTACACGGTCTCGAGCCGCGGACGTATTCCGGCCGAGGTCGAAGAGGCGTACAACTCCGCCCAGTGACGTCAGGGCAGTAGTGATGTCATGACCGCAGTGCGCGCCGGCGCTGCAGCATCCACCGTCCGGCCGACCCTGCCGACAGAACCCCGATTCCGACCACCACCGCCGCCGCGGGCAGTGTGACCGCCAGCAGGACGCAGCCGCAGAGCCCGAGCATCTGCAGTGCCCGCGGCCACCGGCGATCGGAACCGGTCTGCGTGAATGCCGCGGCATTGGCCACGGCGTAATAGACGAGAACTCCGAACGACGAGAATCCGATCGCGTTCCGCACGTCGAGCGTGAGAACCACGACGACCACCACGGCGGCCACGGTGATCTCCGCGGCGCGCGGAACCGAGCGGCGCTCGTCGACGTGCGCGAGGTATCGCGGCATGTCCCCTTCCCGCGCCATCGCCATCGTGGTGCGGCCGATCCCCGCGATCAGTCCCAGCAGGGCTCCGAGAGCCGCGGCCGATGCCCCGACGCGCACCACCGGGCCCGCCCAGTGTGCCCCGACCGCGTCCATTGCCGCGGCCACCGGAGCCGTCGAGCGCGCGAGTGCGTCCGCCCCGAGAACGTGCAGCAGCATCACTGCGACGGCCGCGTAGATCACGACCGCGCACGCGAGGGCGCCGACCACGGCGCGCGGGATGGTGCGCGCCGGGTCCCGCACCTCCTCTCCGAGCGTCGCGATGCGCGCGTACCCAGCGAAGGCGAAGAACAGGATCCCCGCGGACTGCAGAACGCCCACCGGACCCGAGGTCGCCGAGAACCCGGCGCCCGTCACGGTGGACGAGCCGGTCGCACCGACGATCAGTGCCGCGACGAGCACGACGAGCACCACCGCCACGAGCACGCGCGTGACCGACGCGGTGCGGGTGATGCCCAGGCAGTTGACCGCCGCCAGCGCCACCACCGCGATCACGGCGAGCGCCCGTGCGTGCTCGGGCCACGCGTACGCGCCGAACGTCAGGGCCATGGCGGCACAACTCGCGGTCTTGCCGACCACGAAGCTCCAGCCCGCCAGGAAGCCCCACCGGTCACCGAGTCGCGCTCGCCCGTAGGCGTAGGCGCCGCCGGACGTGGGGTGCACCGCGGCGAGCTGGGCAGTCGACGTCGCGTTGCAGAACGCCACGACGGCGGCGACGGCGAGCCCGACCAGCAGCCCGCCACCCGCGGCCGCCGCGGCCGGGCCGAAGGCGGAGAACACCCCGGCGCCGACCATCGACCCCACGCCGATGACGACGGCGTCGCGCGTGGTCAGTCGTCGTTGCAGCGGCATCGACGAAGCATAGGGACCCCCGGTGAACGCCGAACGAAACCACCGCCACTTCGATGAATCATGATTAACCGAAATCGGGGAAACCGCAGACGGGCGGCCGTCCCATGGATTAGCGTCGCGGAGGTACCCGAGCCTCGAGGAGCGACTTTGTCACCGCAGACTTCCTACTCGTCCGGCCCGACCGACACGCCGCTGCTCGACGAGACGATCGGACGGAACTTCGATCGCACCGCCGCGCGGGTGGGCTCGTCGGACGCTCTCGTGGACGTCGCGTCCGGTCGCCGGTGGACGTACGACGAGTTGCGATCCGACGTCGACGATCTCGCCCGCGGCCTGCTCGCGCGCGGAATCCGTCGCGGGGATCGCGTGGGGATCTGGGCACCGAACTGCCCGGAGTGGACCATCGTCCAGTACGCCACCGCGAAGATCGGCGCGGTGCTGGTGACCATCAACCCTGCCTACCGTGCGCACGAGCTGCAGTACGTGCTCGACCAGTCCGGCGCCACCATGCTGGTGGCGGTCCGGGCGCACGGCACCTCGGACTACGCCTCGATGATCGACGCCGTGCGCGGCGAGTGCACCGATCTGGCCCACGTCGTGTACCTCGGCACCGACGACTGGAGCGACCTCGTCACCGACGGTGAGTCCGTCGATGTGGACGAACTCGACCGGCGCAGTGCCGAACTCGGTCCCGACGACGCCATCAACATCCAGTACACCTCCGGCACCACGGGATTCCCCAAGGGCGCGACGCTGAGCCACCGCAACATTCTGAACAACGGCTACTTCGTCGGCGAGCTCTGCCATTACACCGAGGCGGACAGTGTCTGCATTCCCGTGCCGTTCTATCACTGCTTCGGGATGGTGATGGGAAACCTCGCCTGCACCTCGCACGGTTCGACCATGGTGATCCCGGGGCCGTTGTTCGATCCGGCAGCGACACTGGCCGCGGTCTCCGCCGAGCGGTGCACCTCGCTCTACGGAGTTCCCACCATGTTCATCGCGGAACTGGCCGTTCCCGACCTGGCGGAGCACGATCTTCGGTCGCTGCGCACGGGCATCATGGCCGGATCACCCTGTCCCACCGAGGTGATGAAGCAGGTCATCGACGTCATGGGAATGGCGGAGGTCTCCATCTGTTACGGGATGACCGAGACGTCCCCGGTGTCACTGCAGACCCGCTCCGACGACACGATCGAGCAGCGCGTGTCCACGGTCGGACGAGTCGGACCGCATCTCGAGGTGAAGATCGTCGACCCCGTCACCGGGGAGACGGTTCCCCGCGGAGAGCCCGGTGAACTGTGCACACGGGGGTACTCCGTGATGCTCGGTTACTGGGACGACCCCGAGAAGACCGCCGAGGCACTCGATTCCGAGCACTGGATGCACACGGGCGACATCGGCACCATGGACGACGACGGCTACGTCGCCATCACCGGGCGCATCAAGGACATGGTGATCCGCGGCGGCGAGAACATCTACCCCCGTGAGATCGAGGAGTTCCTGTACTCCCACCCCGACATCCTGGACGCCCAGGTCATCGGTGTGCCCGACGACAAGTACGGCGAGGAACTGATGGCCTGCGTCCGTCTGCGTGAGGGCGCGGCGGCCATGACCGTCGACGATCTCCTGGCCTACTGCGACGGCCGCATCGCGCGATACAAGATCCCGCGCTACCTGCGCGTCATGGATGCCTTCCCCATGACCGTGACCGGCAAGATCCGCAAGATCGAACTACGCGAGGAAGCCACGCGCCTGCTGGATTGACGGAACGGCTGGGTCGATCGAACGGCTGGGGTGATCAGGCTGCGTGGAACAGCATGGTCTCGGCGGTGAGTCCGGGGCCGAACGCCATCGCGCATCCCGACCCGGTGTCACCCCGCTCGAGCATGTCCGCGAGCACGAACAGCACGGTGGCCGACGACATGTTGCCGTAGTTCTCGAGCACGCGGCGCGACGACGTCAGAGCGTCTGCGTCGAGGTGCAGCGCGCCCTCCACCGCGTCGAGGATCGAGCGACCACCGGGATGCACGGCCCACAGGTCGATCGACGACGTCTCCGCCCCCGAGAGCACCGTCTTCATCGTGGTCTCGTCCAACGCGCGTGACAACGAGCCCGGCACCTTGCCGGAGAGCACCATGTCGAACCCCATGCCGCCGATGCGCCAGGTGATGAGGTCGCGGGAGTCCTCGATCATGAGGGCCTGGAAGGAGTCCATGGCCAGACCGGTGGACTCGGCAGTGACCAGCACGGCCGCGGCGCCGTCGCCGAACACCAGGAACGACAGCATCGTCTCGAGATCGTCGGTCTGCTGCATGTGCAGCGAGCACAGTTCGACGCTGACCACGAGCACCTTCGCGGCGGGCTCGGAGCGCACGATGTGGTGGGCGAGCTTGAGACCGTTGATGCCGGCGAAGCAGCCCATGAAGCCGACCTGGGTGCGCTCTGCCGTGGTGGGCACGCCGCACTGCTTCATGATCTCGAAATCGATTCCCGGAGTGTAGAACCCGGTACATGTCAGGACGATGAGATGGGTGATGGCCCCTGCCGTTTCGCCGAGGCCGAGCCCGTCGACGGCACGAACGGCGAGTCCGGGAGCGGTGCGCTCGAACTCCTGCATCCGCGCCTGCGTGTCGACGGCGTTGGGATCGTCGCCGTAGAAACTGGCGATGGACGGGAACGCGGACCACCGGTGCGAGATCTGCGCGCGATCCGCCATGCGGCGGAACAGCAATTGCTTACGTCGCAGCGTGAACGTGCTGTCGGCGTAGGCGACGAAGTCGTCGTGGACGTCGTGCTCGGGAACGGCGGTCGAGATGGCATTGATGTATGCGATCGTCACAGGTGCCTCTCGTGAAGGTGGGGGCTCGACAGGTCGAGTTCCCCCTGACCACCGCAGTCAACCACCGAGCGGGTCCGCGCGTCGGACAGAATGACCGTCATGAGAATCGAGGACCGTTCCTGGGTGGAGAACGCTCTGCGCATCGTCGAGGCCGACGCGAACCGCAGCGCGGACACTCATCTGCATCCCTTCCCACTGCCGGCCGAGTGGGGCATCGATCTCTACCTCAAGGACGAGTCGGTCCACCCCACCGGATCGCTCAAGCATCGGCTCGCACGGTCGCTCTTCCTCTTCGGCCTGGCCAACGGGGACATCGGGCCCCGCACCACGCTCGTCGAGGCGTCGTCCGGGTCGACCGCCGTGTCGGAGGCGTACTTCGCCCGGCTCATCGGCCTCGAGTTCGTCGCGGTCATGCCGGCCACCACCAGCCCGACGAAGATCGCGCTGATCGAGCGCTACGGCGGCATCTGTCGCCTCGTCGAGCACTCGGGTGCCGTGTACGACGTCGCGGAGGAACTGGGTGCGCAGAAGGACTGGCTGTATCTCGACCAGTTCACCAATGCGTCGGTGGTCACCGACTGGCGCGGCAACAACAGCATCGCCGCCTCCATCTTCGATCAGATGGCCCTCGAACGGTTCCCCGTCCCCACCTGGGTGGTGGTCGGCGCCGGCACCGGTGGCACCAGCGCGACCATCGGCCGGTACTGCCGCTACCGGCGCGTGCCCACCCGGGTGTGCGTCGTCGACCCCGAGGGATCCGCGTTCTTCGAGGCGTGGCGCGACGACACCCGCGACGCCGTCGGCACCGGATCGCGCATCGAGGGAATCGGTCGGCCCCGCGTCGAGCCGTCGTTCGTCCCCGCCGTCATCGAGCACATGGTGCGGATCCCCGACGCCGCCTCGGTGGCGGCCGTCCGCATGCTCGACCAGGTGACGGGCCTGCACGCCGGTGGATCGACCGGGACCAACCTCGTCGGCGCGTTCCGGTTGGCAGCGGACATGAAGGCTCGCGGAGAGCAGGGGAGCATCGTCACGCTGCTGTGCGACGGCGGAGAGCGCTACGAGGGCACCTACTACGACGACGCCTGGGTGACGAGCCACGGCATGAACCTCGACGCACACCGCGCCAGCATCGACCACTTCCTCGCGACAGGCGTCTGGTCGGAGTCCGTGTGATGACCCTCTACTCGGAGCTGCCCGCCCGCCGGACCCGCCAGGTGGTCGCCGACGTGGTGGTCGCGGTGTGGACCGTGGTCTGGATCCGGGTGGGCCTGGCGCTGCACGACGCGGTGATGGCGTTGGCGGCGCCCGGACGCGAGATCGCCGACGCCGGAAGCGGACTGGAGAACAATCTCCGGTCCGCGGGCGAACGGGTGTCCTCCGTCCCACTCATCGGTGACGACGTCCGCACACCGTTCGACCGGGCCGGGGACGCCGGCGCCGCACTGCGCGGCGCAGGTGAGGCGCAGGTCGCGGCGGTCGAGGCGCTGGCGTCGTTCCTTGGTGTCACCGTCGCCCTGCTCCCCATCGTCGCGCTGCTGCTCCTGTGGCTCCCGCGGCGGATCCGCTTCGCCCGGCAGGCCACCGCCGCGGCGGCGCTTCTCCGGTCCGGCGCCGACCTCGACCTCTTCGCGCTGCGTGCTCTCGCACGGCGACCGCTGACGGAACTGACGCACATCCATCCCGATCCCGCCGGCGCCTGGCGCGCGGGCGACCCAGCCGTGGTCCGCTCGCTCGCGGCGCTCGAACTGGCGGCGGTAGGGATGCGCGCACCCGGTCCCGACCTTTCGTCGTCCGACGGCGCCACGGCCGTTTACGCTGAGTCCATGGCCGAGAAGACGACGACGAACGACTCCACCGACGAGCCCAAGGGCGGTCGTCCCGGACCCGCCGATCAGGGCGGCGCCGGCGGTATGGCGACGCGGGAGAACGCACCCGACGTCGCGGAGTCGGAAGCATCGAACGACGCCGACTAGGACTGCGCGCATGTCGACACGCCGACTCGTCGTCGCAGTGGCGGCTGCCGCCGCCGCGAGCACTCTGTCCGCCGCTCCCGCGGCCGCCGCGCCGGCACCCGGTGCGTATGTCGCGCTAGGAGATTCGTTCTCCGCCGGCAGCGGAATCGCACCGCAGACACCGTCCGGGATCTGCGGCCGGTCCGCGGTGAACTACCCCACGCTCGTCGCTCGCGAACTCGGCATCGACACGGTGCGCGACGTGACGTGCGGCGCCGCGGAGAGCGAGAACCTCGCGGGACCGCAGACCGGGCTCGGCGGCGGAGTCGCCGCACCGCAGTTCGACGCGCTCGGTCCGGACACCACGCTCGTCACCCTGGGAATCGGCGGCAACGACATCCAGTTGGTTCAGCTCGCGGCGGGCTGTTTCAGCGTGCTCCCGGCTCCTCTGACGCCATCGTGCTCCGATCGTCCGGACACCTACAGCGACCGTATCGACGCGTTCGCCGCGACGTACGACACGATCCTCGACGAGATCGCCCGCCGGGCGCCGGCCGCGCAGGTGGTGATGGTCGGGTATCCCACCGGCATCCGGCCCGGTGGCTGCCTCGACTCGCAGCCCGTGCGGCCCGCGGACGCGACCTACCTACAGGCCCGCATCGATCAGCTCAACTCGGTGATGAGTCGCGCCGCCGTCGCGCACGACGCCACGTTCGTCGACCTCGCGCCGACCACCCGTGACCACGACGTGTGCGCCGCCGACAGCTGGATGGTCGGCGCGGTGCCGACGTCTCCGGACGCGGTGGTGCCGCTGCACCCCACGGCGGCGAGTCACCAGAACACCGCGCGCGAGATCGTGGCCGCACTGCGCTGACGCACGGTGCACGACCGACTGCCTCGCTCGACCGCCGCCGTTGGTCATCGTGCTCACTCGGTCGACCGTCTCTTGCGCACTGTGCGGCGTGGTGATTGTGTGATCTGACACACAGCGTTCACGAGTGCACTCACGAGGAGCATCCGCCATGTCCACGGTCAAGACATTCCTGCTGCCGGACCTCGGCGAGGGGCTCGCCGACGCCGAGCTGCTCACCTGGTCGGTCGACGTCGGCGACACCATCACGCTCAACCAGACCATCGCCGAGGTCGAGACCGCGAAGGCGTCCGTCGAACTGCCGTCTCCCTATGCCGGCGTGGTCGTGGCGCGGCACGCCGAGGAGGGCACCACCATCGACGTGGGCGCACCGTTCCTCGACATCGAGGTGGCGGGTCCGGCGACGACCGGTCCGGCCTCGCCCGACACCGCCGACGAGGCGGCAGCCGACGCGCGTCCCGAGCCGTCGGTCGAGAAGGCGGAGTCCGAGACGGTCGGGGCCGCGCCGACGCGGACGCCAGTCCTCGTCGGCTACGGCGTCGCGGAGGAGACATCGAGTCGTCGGCCCCTGGCCGCGCCGCCGGTACGCAAGGAAGCGCGTGAGCGCGGTATCGACCTCGCGACCGTGGCCCCGACGGGACCGCACGGCAACGTGACCCGCGACGACCTGGCCGTCTCCTCCGCGCCGCACGCGGACGAGGAGCGCACGCCGATCAAGGGCGTCCGCAAGCACACCGCCGAGGCCATGGTGCGCAGCGCGTTCACCGCGCCGCACGTCACCGAGTTCGTCACCGTCGACGTCACACCGATGATGGAGTTGCTCGACGAGCTGAAGGCGAGCCCACTGCTGGCCGGCGTCCGCGTGACGCCGCTCGCTCTCGTCGCGAAGGCCCTGCTCATCGCCGTCCGGGAGCACCCGAGCCTCAACTCGTCGTGGGACGAGGCGGCGAACGAGATCGTCACCAAGAAGTACGTGAACCTCGGTATCGCCGCGGCGACACCGCGCGGGCTGATGGTTCCCAACATCAAGAACGCGCAGACCCTCGGATTCCGCGACCTGTGCTCGTCACTGTCCGCGCTGACCGCCGTCGCCAAGGAGGGGAAGACCGGTCCGGCGGAGCTCGCCGACGGGACCATCACGATCACCAACATCGGCGTGTTCGGCATCGATTCGGGCACCCCGATCCTCACGCCCGGCGAGGCCGCCATCCTGTGCTTCGGGGCCGTCCGGCGTCAGCCGTGGGAGTACCGCGGGGAGATCGCGCTGCGACACGTCACGACCCTCAGTCTGTCGTTCGACCACCGGCTCGTCGACGGCGAACAGGGCTCCAAGTTCCTGTCCACCGTCGCGACCCTGCTCTCGGATCCGGTGGGGTTCGCGGCCCTGGGATAGTGGTGCGGTGACCAGCATCCATCACGCCACCGTTCGAGACGTCGATCCCGTTGCGCTGTACCGCGTCCTGCAGTTGCGCACCGAGGTGTTCATTCACGAGCAGGGCATCGTCGGCGAGCAGGAGATCGACGGGCGCGATCTCGAACCCACGACCACCTTGTTCTGGTCGGAGGAGCCGAACGGCGACGTGCTCGCGACACTGCGGGTGTTGCAGGACGAGGTGCCGGCCCACATCGGCCGCGTCGCCACGGCGTCGGCGGCACGCGGACGCGGGCTGGCCGCCGACCTGGTGCGGGCGGCGATCGAGTTCGCGGGCACCGACGTCGCGATCTCCGCCCAGGCCTACCTGGAGGAGTGGTACGTGCGCCTCGGCTTCGTGCGCACCGGGCCGAACTATCTGGAGGCAGGAATAGACCACCTGCCGATGCTGCTGACCCGTACCTGACACCAGGAGGACACATGCAGATCGATCTGAGCGGCCGGACAGCCCTCGTCACGGGTTCCACGCAGGGCATCGGCTACGCCATCGCCGTCGGCCTCGCCCGAGCGGGAGCGACCGTGCTGATCAACGGCCGGTCCGACGCGTCCGTCGGTGCGGCACTCGACCGTCTCACCGCGGAGGTACCCGACGCGACGGTCGTCGCGGCCCCGGCGGACGTCAGCACGGAGGACGGCACACGCGCCCTGGTGCAGGCACACCCCGATGTCGACGTCCTGGTGAACAATCTCGGAATCTTCGGCGCCACACCGGCTCTGGAGATCGACGACGACGAGTGGCGCCGCTATTTCGAGGTCAACGTCCTCGCCGCCGTGCGTCTGATCCGCGCCTACCTTCCGGGTATGAAGGACCGGGGCTGGGGACGGGTCCTGTCGATCGCCAGCGACTCGGCCGTCGTGATTCCGGCCGAGATGATCCACTACGGCATGTCCAAGACCGCGCTGCTCGCGGTGTCGCGCGGCTTCGCGAAGGAGGCGGCCGGCTCGGGCGTGACCGTCAACTCCGTCATCGCCGGACCGACACACACGGGAGGTGTCGAGACCTTCGTCCGCGACCTGGTGGGCGACGAGTTGCCGTGGGACGAGGCGCAGCACGAGTTCATGGTGAAGTACCGCCCGCAGAGCCTGATCCAGCGACTCATCGAGCCCGAGGAGATCGCCAACATGGTGGTCTACCTCAGTTCACCTCTCGCGTCGGCCACCACGGGCGGCGCACTGCGAGTCGACGGCGGCTACGTGGACTCGATCCTGCCCTGACCGTCGGGCCACTCCGCGAGGTCCGCGGCGATGCGTGCGGTGCTCTCGAGGAACTCCCGCAACAGGGCGTCGCCGTCCTCGGCCTCCCGCACCGCCGAGTAGGGGAGCACGAACTCGCCGAGATCGCGATCGAAGTACGCCTGCGCCGGCTCGACGGCCGCGGTGTCGAAGCCGTCGGGTTGCGGGTAGGCGTACGAGTAGAAGATGCCCTCCGACGCCCCGCCGGGCCAGTACCCGGCGCTCGACACCTCCTCGTTGTAGGCCTCGTGCATCACCCAGTCGGGGCAGTTGGGCACCCCGCCCGGATGCTGCGCCGCCGGGCGACCCGAGAACCGGGTCACCGCCAGGTCGAAGGCCCCCCAGAAGAAGTGGGACGGACTGGACTTCCCGCGGAATTCGCCGCGGAACGCGGAGAACACCCGATGCGCCGACACCAGCGAGCGCCAGTATCGCGTCATCGCCTCGGCGTCGTAGCCGGCATGCACGGTGTCCCGGGCGAACGGGATGGCGGGGTCGACCTCGACGGGAGAGCCCATGATCGAGACGTGGACCCCGAGCGCCTCGAGGTGGGCGAAGAACTCGTCGTGGAAGTCCGCGACCGTGCGCGGCCGCAACTCCATCTCGCGTGCGTCGCCCCACGTGGTCTCGATGGTCAGCCGGTGTCGGAGGAAGTCGAAGCGGATCTCGACTCCGCCGCCGCGGTACGGCATGAGCGAGGTGGTGAGTCCGGACGCATCGACGTAGGACGTCACGCCCCACCAGTGGTTGAGCGGTGGCGCCAGAGCCATGCGCACCTTGCCGACGATCTGCGTCCACATGTGCACGGTGTCGCGGGTGTCCTGCCACGAGTCCACGACGAGTTCCGGCCAGGCATCGTTCGTTTCGGTCACTGCATCCCTTTCACGGAGATATCGGCGCACACGTAGGACGATGGTCCCATGACGACACTCGCCCCTCTCGGTCTTCACCACGTCACCGCCATCGCGTCGGACCCCGGCCGGAACGTGGAGTTCTACACGCGCGTGCTCGGCCTGCGGTTGGTGAAGCAGACCGTCAACTTCGACGACCCCGGCACCTACCACCTGTATTACGGGGACTTCCGCGGTAGCCCGTCGTCGCTCATCACCTTCTTCCCGTGGAAGGACGTCGAGCGCGGACGACAGGGAACCGGACTCGCGACCTCGACAGCGTTCAGCGTTCCGGACTCGTCGCTGTCCTTCTGGCACGACCGGCTCCGGGAGCTGAACGTGCGCGTCGAGGCGCCGGTGACCCGCGGCGACGACGAGGTCCTGCGCCTGTACGACCACGACGGCATGGTCCTCGACCTGATCGCCTCCGACGGGGACACCCGCTCCGGCTGGGACGGCGTGGCATCGGTGCCCACTGAACACGCGGTGCGCGGACTGCACTCGGTCACCCTCACCGAGACGACACTCGACGCGACAGCCGAGCTGCTCACCGACCGGATGAGCATGACCGTCGCCGCGGACGGTGCCGCGAGCGCGCGGTTCGCCATGGCCGCGGGCGGCGCGGGCGCGCTGGTCGACGTCGTCACCGACCGCAGCGACCGTGGTCTGCAGGCAGGCGGCACCGTTCACCACGTCGCCTTCCGTGCGCCCGACCACGAGACGCTCACCGCCTGGCGCACCGAGCTGGTCGACAGCGGCGCGCACGTCACCGAGATCCTGGACCGGCAGTACTTCCAGTCGATCTACTTCCGGGAGCCGGGCGGCGTGCTGTTCGAGATCGCGACCGAGGCGCCGGGATTCGACGTCGACGAGCCACTGCTCGAACTCGGGCGCTCGTTGAAGCTGCCGCCGTGGCTCGAGCCGACGCGGGAGCAGATCGAGCAGAATCTCCCGGCACTCCCGGTGGGTGACGCGTCGTGACGTGGACACAGGTGACCGACGGCGAGACGCTGACGGCGATGTTCGGCACGCCGAGCTTCCGCGCCGCCCACAAGGATCGCCCCCGGCTGCATCCGCTCGACCGCGACTTCCTCGCGGCCTCGCCGTTCTGCCTGGTGGCCACCGCCGACGAGACCGGACGGTGCGACGTCTCGCCGAAGGGAGACCCGCCCGGCTCGCTGGTGCACGTCCTCGACGACGCCACCATCGCGCTGGCGGAACGGCCCGGCAACAAGCGGATGGACGGGTACCGCAACGTGCTGAGCAACCCGTTCGTGGGTCTCGACTTCCTGGTTCCCGGACGCGGGGACACGCTGCGCATCAATGGCCGCGCGCGGTTGATCTCCGACGCGCCGTTCTTCGACGACCTCGTGGTCAAGGGACACCGCCCGATCCTCGCGCTCGTCGTCGACATCGAGCA
Source organism: Rhodococcus sp. NBC_00294 (assembly GCF_036163995.1). Classification (NCBI taxonomy): domain Bacteria; kingdom Bacillati; phylum Actinomycetota; class Actinomycetes; order Mycobacteriales; family Nocardiaceae; genus Rhodococcus; species Rhodococcus sp. NBC_00294. The sequence goes on along the minus strand of NZ_CP108043.1, from coordinate 1,072,066 downwards.
GGTCTTCCATCACTGCGCCAAGGCGTTCCTGCGGTCACGGCTGTGGGAGCCGGGCACCTGGAATCCGTCGGTGCTGCCGACGGTCGCAGAGATCTCCAAGACGCTGATCCCCGACTCGCCGGAATCGCTCGAGGAACTGCGGGCGTACTACGGGCCGGCATACGAGGAGTCGTTGTACCGGTCGTAGATGCGCTCCGCGCCTGTGCGCCTCTTGCGCATCCAGGCATACGCAAAAGGCGCACGGGCGCGAAGCGCACTGGGTAACGTCCCACCCGTGGCGGACGCAACGTTGTCGGTGCTGATCTACAGCAGCCACGCGTCCACGCGGGCGCTCGTCCACCAGGCGCTGGGCCGTCGCCCGCACCCCGACCTGCCCGAGATCGAGTATCTCGACGTGGCGACGGCGCCCGTCGTGATCGAGCACCTGGATCGCGGCGGTGTCGATCTGGTGATCCTCGACGGTGAGAGCGCTCCCGTCGGCGGGATGGGCCTCGCGAAGCAACTGCGCGACGAGATCGACCCGTGTCCACCACTTCTCGTGCTCACCGGCCGCCCCGACGACGCGTGGTTGGCCACCTGGTCGCGTGCCGACGCGTCGGTGTCGCACCCCATCGACCCACTCGAACTCGGCCGCGCCGTGGTGGGACTGCTCAGCGACCCTGCCTGAGGTCCCGCCGGATCTCCGATCCGCGACGCCGGGGGATCACCGATTCGCGACGATTGTGAGCCCGAGTCACCAAACCGGACCCATCGCGACGAAAAAGTCCTACTGTGTGGCACAGATCACCTCGAGGCGTAGGGCGGTTCCGGTCGGAACCCACGACACGGGCAGGAGTTCGAGTGGCATGAACGCATATGTGCCGGTCCTCGTTCTCGGCGCGATCGCGGTCGCCTTCGCGCTGTTCTCGGTCCTCGTGGCATCGGAAGTGGGACCGAAGCGATACAACCGCGCCAAGCTCGACGCGTACGAATGTGGCGTCGAGCCCACCCCGCAGCACATCGGCGGCGGTCGCTTTCCGGTCAAGTTCTACCTCACCGCAATGCTTTTCATCATCTTCGACATCGAGATCGTGTTCCTGTACCCGTGGGCTGTGCACTTCGAGGCACTGGGTGTGTTCGGTCTCGCCGCGATGGCCCTGTTCATCGTCAACGTTTCCGTCGCCTACGCATACGAGTGGCGTCGTGGAGGTCTCAGCTGGGACTGATCCACTCGCCGTGGAAGAAGTGATCGCATGGGATTGGAAGAGAAGCTGCCGAGCGGCTTCCTGCTGACCACTGTCGAAGGCCTCGCCGGCTTCGCCCGCAAGGGGTCTCTGTGGCCCGCGACCTTCGGACTGGCGTGCTGTGCGATCGAGATGATGTCGACGACGTCCGGCCGGTTCGATCTCGCCCGATTCGGTATGGAAGCCTTCCGCGCCTCCCCCCGCCAGGCGGATCTCATGATCGTCGCGGGACGGGTGAGCCAGAAGATGGCACCGGTGCTCCGACAGGTGTACGACCAGATGGCCGAGCCGAAATGGGTTCTGGCGATGGGTGTCTGCGCGTCCTCGGGAGGAATGTTCAACAACTACGCCATCGTGCAGGGCGTCGACCACGTGGTACCGGTCGACATCTATCTGCCCGGTTGTCCGCCGCGGCCCGAGATGCTGATCAATGCCATCCTGCAGTTGCACGCGTCGATCCAGGCGATGCCGCTGGGCGTCGACCGCGAGAGGGCCATCGCCGAGACCGAGAAGGCCGCGCTGAGTTCTCCGTCCGTCATCGACGCGAAGACGCTGCTGCGATGAGAGCGCGGGGCATGTTCGGAGTGCGCGGTTCGGGCGACACGTCGGGTTACGGCCGACTGGCGCCGCCGAAACCCCGACACGACAACGCGAGTCGACCGTTCGGTGGGGACCACGACGTCGTGGCGGACGCACTGGAGTCGGCGCTCGCGGCTCGGGGCGAACGTTGGGACGACGCCGTCGAGCGTGCCGTGCTCCACCGCGGTGAGCTGACTCTGCACATCGCGCGTACGCACCTGCCCGCTGTCGCGTCCGCGCTACGCGACGATCAGGCACTCCGCTTCGAACTGTGTCTCGGCGTCAGTGGCGTCCACCAGCCCGGCGAGACCGGACGCGAGCTGCACGCCGTCTACCATCTGCAGTCCATCACGCACGGTCGTCGGTTGCGTCTCGAAGTGTCAGTGCCGGAGTCCGACCCGCACATTCCGTCGCTGTGCGGCATCTACCCCACCACCGACTGGCACGAGCGCGAGACGTACGACTTCTTCGGCATCGAGTTCGACGGGCACCCGTCCCTGACACGCATCGAGATGCCCGACGACTGGGTGGGGCACCCGCAACGCAAGGACTACCCGCTGGGCGGCATCCCGGTGGAGTTCAAGGGCGCGCGGATCGCGCCCCCCGATCAGCGCAGGTCGTACAACTGATGACACTCGAGAAGGATCACACCACGCCGACCGTCTACACCGCGTCGGGCCAGGACTGGGACGAGATCGTCGACCTGGCCGGCACCGCCGGTGAGGAGCGCATCGTCGTCAACATGGGACCGCAGCACCCCTCCACGCACGGGGTCCTCCGCCTCATCCTCGAGATCGAGGGGGAGACCGTCACCGAGGCGCGGTGCGGAATCGGCTACCTGCACACCGGTATCGAGAAGAACCTCGAGTACCGGAACTGGACGCAGGGCGTCACCTACGTGACACGGATGGACTACCTGTCGCCCTTCTTCAACGAGACGGCGTACTGCCTCGGCGTGGAGAAGCTGCTCGGCATCACAGACGACGTGCCGGAACGCGCGACCGTGATCCGGGTGTTGCTGATGGAACTCAACCGCATCTCCTCGCACCTGGTCGCTCTGGCCACCGGCGGCATGGAGCTCGGCGCGGTCACCGCCATGCTCTTCGGATTCCGGGAACGTGAACTGATCCTCGACATCTTCGAGACGATCACGGGCCTGCGGATGAATCACGCGTTCGTCCGGCCGGGCGGGCTGGCGATGGACCTGCCCGACGACGCCGTGCCGAAGATCCGGGACCTGCTGCACCTGTTGCCGATCCGCCTGCGCGACATGAGCGCGATGCTGGACGACAACCCCATCTGGAAGGGTCGGACCCGCGGCATCGGGTACCTCGATCTCACCGGGTGCATGGCACTCGGAATCACGGGTCCGGTGCTGCGTGCCACGGGCTTGCCCCACGATCTCCGTCGCGCGGAGCCCTACTGCGGCTACGAGACCTACGAGTTCGACGTGATCACCGAACAGGAGAGTGACTGCTACGCGCGGTATCTCATCCGTGTCGACGAGATGAGCGAGTCGCTGAAGATCGTCGAACAGTGCCTCGACCGACTGGCGCCGGGGCCCGTGATGGTGTCGGACAAGAAGATCGCGTGGCCTGCAGACCTGGTCTCGGGCCCCGACGGACTGGGCAACTCCCGCGAGCACGTGCAGAAGATCATGGACGGATCGATGGAATCGCTGATCCACCATTTCAAGCTCGTCACCGAGGGCATCCGCGTGCCCGAGGGACAGGTCTACGTCGCGGTGGAGTCACCCCGCGGCGAGCTGGGTGTGCACATGGTCTCCGACGGTGGATCCCGGCCCTACCGGGTGCACTTCCGGGACCCGTCGTTCACCAATCTGCAGGCCGTCGCGGCGATGTGCGAGGGCGGCATGGTGTCCGACGTGATCGCGTCCGTGGCGAGCATCGATCCCGTGATGGGTGGGGTGGACCGATGAGCGCACGGGAACCGGTGGCGATACCCTTCGGACCCCGTCCGGAGGAACGCGTCCAACTCGTGCGACCAGGCGCCCGGCGGACCTACCCCGAGGACGTGCTGGCCCGCCTCGAGGCGGACGCCGCCACCATCGTCGCCCGCTACCCGCGCGCCCGGTCCGCGATCATCCCGATCCTTCATCTGCTCCAGGCCGAGGACGGGTACCTCACCCCCGCCGCGATCGACTTCTGTTCGCACACACTCGACCTCACGGGTGCCGAGGTCGCGGCGGTGGCGACGTTCTACTCGATGTACCGCCGCGAGCCGACAGGCGACTACCTCGTCGGCGTGTGCACCAACACCCTCTGCGCCGTGATGGGCGGGGACGCCATTCACGAGGCCCTCGTCGACCACCTCGACGGCGTCACGGACGGCACCGTGACGCTCGAACACATCGAGTGCAACGCCGCCTGCGACTACGCACCGGTGGTGATGGTGAACTGGGAGTTCTTCGACAACCAGACTCCCGAGTCGGCACGCACGCTGGTCGACGAACTCCGCGCCGGGCGCCCGGTCACCCCGACGCGCGGCGCGACCCTGTGCACCTTCCGCGAGACCTCGCGCATCCTGGCGGGCTTTCCCGACACCCGGCCCGGCGCGCTCGACGCACCGACCGCCGGCGAGGCGACGCTGGCAGGCCTGCGTGTCGCGCGGGAGAAGGACATGCGCGCCCCCGATCACGCGGAACCCGACGCGGCGGCGGCAGCCGAGCCGCCGACGGACTCCACCCCGGACAAGCCCGCGCCCGCCCCGTCTGCCGATGTGCCCCACCCGAACGGCACTGCAGCGAAGGAGGCCCGGCCGTGACACTCACCCCGGTTCTGAGCCGCTACTGGGACGAGCCCGAGTCCTGGACTCTGGACACCTACCGCCGCCACGGCGGGTACGACGGTCTCGCCGCAGCCCTGGCGATGACACCCGACGAGGTGATCGGCACGGTCAAGGACTCCGGCCTGCGTGGTCGCGGCGGCGCCGGCTTCCCCACCGGCACGAAGTGGAGCTTCATCCCCCAGGACGGCCCGACACCCGCGGACCAGACCGTGCCGCACTACCTGGTGGTGAACGCCGACGAGTCGGAGCCGGGCACGTGCAAGGACATGCCGCTGCTGATGGCCACACCCCACGCGCTGGTCGAGGGCATCGTGATCGCGGCGTACGCCATCCGCTCGTCGCACGCGTTCGTCTACCTCCGCGGTGAGGTGGTGCCGGTGCTGCGGCGGCTGCAGGCCGCGGTCGCCGAGGCCTACGCCGCGGGGTACCTGGGCACGGACATCCAGGGCTCCGGGTTCGATCTGGACCTCGTCGTCCATGCGGGGGCGGGCGCCTACATCTGCGGCGAGGAGACCGCACTGCTCGACTCCCTCGAGGGGCGCCGCGGCCAGCCCCGGCTGCGGCCACCGTTCCCCGCCGTGGCGGGCCTCTACGCGAGCCCCACCGTCGTCAACAACGTCGAGTCCATCGCGAGTGTGCCGACGGTCCTGGCGCGCGGGACGCAATGGTTCCGCTCGATGGGCAGTGAGAAGTCACCCGGCTTCACGCTGTACTCGCTCTCCGGCCACGTCACCCGCCCCGGACAGTACGAGGCGCCGCTCGGCATCACGTTGCGCGAGTTGCTCGAGCACGCGGGCGGTGTCCGCGCCGGGCACACGCTGAAGTTCTGGACACCGGGCGGATCCTCCACCCCGATCTTCACGGCCGAGCACCTCGACGTCCCGCTCGACTACGAGGGTGTGAGTGCCGCGGGATCGATGCTCGGCACGAAAGCACTCCAGATCTTCGACGAGACGACCTGCGTGGTCCGTGCGGTCCGGCGCTGGAGCGAGTTCTACGCGCACGAATCGTGTGGGAAGTGCACCCCGTGCCGGGAGGGCACCTACTGGCTGGTGCAGATACTCGCGCGCCTCGAGAACGGCACCGGATCGGAGGGTGACCTGCAGAAGCTGCTCGACGTCGCCGACAGCATCCTGGGAAAGTCGTTCTGCGCGTTGGGAGACGGGGCGGCAAGCCCCATCGTCTCGTCGATCGCCCACTTCCGGGACGAGTACGTGGCGCACGTGGAGCAGGGTGGATGCCCCTTCGATCCGCACCTCTCCACCCTGATGGCAGGACAACTGACATGACCGCGGTGCAGAACGACGGCGCGCGCGCCGAGACGACGGTGGACATCACCCTCGACGGCGTCCCGATGTCGGTCCCGAAAGGCACCCTGGTGATCCGGGCGGCCGAGATGCTCGGTGTGCAGATCCCGCGGTTCTGCGACCACCCGCTGCTGGACCCGGTCGGCGCGTGCCGGCAGTGCCTGGTCGACGTCGAGGGCCAACGCAAGCCCCTGGCGTCGTGCACCACGACGGTGACCGACGGCATGGTGATCCGGACGCAGCACAGCTCGGAGATCGCCGAGAAGGCTCAGCGCGGAGTGATGGAACTGCTCCTGATCAACCATCCGCTCGACTGCCCGGTGTGCGACAAGGGTGGCGAGTGCCCGCTGCAGAACCAGGCCATGTCCACCGGCCGCACCGAGTCGCGCTTCACGGAGACCAAACGCACGTATCCCAAGCCGATCCCCCTGTCGACCGAGGTCCTGCTCGACCGGGAGCGGTGCGTCCTCTGCGCCCGGTGCACGCGCTTCTCCGAGCAGATCGCCGGTGACCCGTTCATCGATCTGCTCGAACGCGGTGCGCTGCAACAGGTCGGCATCTACGGCGCCGAGCCGTTCGAGTCGTACTTCTCCGGCAACACCGTGCAGATCTGCCCGGTGGGTGCACTCACCAACACCGCCTACCGATTCCGCGCGCGGCCCTTCGACCTGGTGTCGACTCCCAGCGTCTGCGAGCACTGCTCCAGTGGGTGCGCCCAGCGCACGGACCATCGCCGCGGAAAGGTGTTGCGTCGGTTGGCCGGCGACGATCCCGAGGTCAACGAGGAATGGAGCTGCGACAAGGGCCGCTGGGCGTTCGCGTACGGCACGCTGCCCGATCGCCTCGACACCCCGCTGGTCCGACGCGGAACCACCCTCGAGCCCGCGTCGTGGTCGGAGGCCCTGGCGGTGGCCGCCCGCGGTCTGGCGGAGGCTCGCGGACACGCCGGCGTGCTCACCGGTGGCCGTCTCACCGTCGAGGACGCGTACGCCTACAGCAAGTTCGCGCGGATCGCGCTGGATACCAACGACATCGACTTCCGGGCCCGCCCGACGTCCGAGGAGGAGACCGACTTCCTGTCCGCTCGGGTGGCCGGCCGCCGTATCGACGTCACGTACGCCGCACTCGAGGCCGCACCGATCGTCGTCCTCGTGTCCTTCGAACCGGAGGAGGAGAGCCCCATCGTCTTCCTCCGCCTGCGGAAGGCAGTGCGGGGGGGACACACTCGCGTACTGACACTGGCGCCCTTCGCGTCGCCCGGCAGCACGAAGCTGAGAGCCGACGTGCGTCTCACGGCGCCGGGGACGGAGGCCGCGGGGCTGGCGGACCCGGACGTGCTCGAGCAGCTGCGCGTGCCGGGCGCGGTGATCCTCGTCTGCGAGCGGGCGGCGTCGAGCCCCGGCACCCTCGCCGCGGTCGCGCGCACCGCCGACACCACCGGCGCCCGCGTCGCGTGGATCCCCCGCCGTGCCGGTGACCGCGGCGCTCTCGACTCGGGTGCGTTCCCCACCCTCCTGCACGGAGGTCGCCGGGTGGACGACTCCGCGGCTCGGCACGCGGTGGCCGCGGCGTGGGGTGTCGACGATCTGCCGGCGACACCGGGCCGGGACACGGTCGGCATCCTCGGCGCCGACCTCCGCGCGCTCGTCGTGGCCGGTGTCGAGCTCGACGACCTCACCGATCCCGACGCGGCCCGCGCCGCGCTCGACCGAGCCCCCTTCGTCGTCGCACTGGACCTGCGCAGCAGTGAGGTGACCGACCGGGCCGACGTCGTGTTCCCGGTCGCCGCCGTCGCGCAGAAAGCCGGATCGTTCACCACCTGGGAAGGCCGCCGGCGCACGTTCGGAGCAGCACTCCCGACGCCGTCCATGATGGCCGACCTGCGGGTCCTCGACGCGATCGCCACCGAGATGGGTCACCGCCTCGGACTGCCGGACGCCGACGCGGCACGCCGCGAACTCGACGCGGCCGGGTCGGCACCCGGATCCCCCGACGTTCCGGACCGCGGCAGCGCGGCACCGACCGCCCTCGGCGCAGGAACCGCCGTACTGGCCGGCTGGCGGATGCTGCTCGACGCCGGGCGGATGCAGGACGGGGAGACCGATCTCGCCGGCACGGCGCGGACCCCCGTCGCCCGGCTGTCGCCCGCGACCGCGGCCGACACCGAAGTGTCCGACGGTGAGCCACTGACCGTCTCCACCGACTCGGGGTCGATCACGCTGCCGCTCCGCGTCACCGCCATGCCGGACCACGTGGTGTGGCTGCCGTGGAACTCGGCACCGTCCCGAGTGAGTGCGACCCTCCACGTCGCACCCGGTGCCGCCGTGCGTCTCTCGGCAGGAGCACCGTCATGACCGACCTCTCCGTCTTCGGGATCGACCCACTGTGGCTGGTCGTCGCCAAGGCGCTCGCCGTCTTCGGCTTCCTCGTGCTGACACCGCTCATCGCGATCTACGCCGAGCGCAAGGTCATGGCCTGGATGCAGATGCGCATCGGCCCCAACAGGGTCGGGCCGTGGGGCATCCTGCAGAGCCTCGCCGACGGTGTGAAGCTCGCCCTGAAGGAGGGGATCGTCCCGAGGGGCGTGGACCGTCCGATCTACCTGCTGGCACCGATCATCTCGGTCGTCCCCGCCTTCATGGCCTTCGCCGTGATCCCGTTCGGCCCCACCGTGTCGGTGTTCGGGCACATCACCCCGCTCCAGCTGACCGACATGCCCGTCGCGGTGCTCTACATCCTGGCCGTGACCTCGATCGGTGTGTACGGCATCGTCCTGGCCGGGTGGTCGTCCGGTTCCACGTATCCGCTTCTGGGAGCACTGCGCTCGACCGCGCAGGTGATCTCGTACGAGGTGGCCATGGGCCTGAGCTTCGCGGCCGTGTTCCTCTACGCGGGCACCATGTCGACGTCCGGCATCGTCGCCTCGCAGGAGCGCCTGTGGTTCGTCGTGATGCTGCTGCCGTCGTTCCTCGTCTACATCACCTCGATGGTGGGCGAGACCAACCGTGCGCCGTTCGATCTCCCCGAGGCGGAGGGCGAACTGGTCGGCGGATTCCACACCGAGTACTCCTCGCTCCGGTTCGCCATGTTCATGCTCGCGGAGTACGTCAACATGGTCACCGTCTCGGCGCTCGCGACCACGCTTTTTCTCGGCGGCTGGCGCGCCCCCTTCCCGATCAGCCTGTGGGACGGCGCGAATCAGGGCTGGTGGCCCGTTCTCTGGTTCACGATCAAGGTGTGGGGCTTCCTGTTCGTCTTCGTCTGGCTCCGCAGCACCCTGCCACGCCTGCGCTACGACCAGTTCATGAACTTCGGGTGGAAGGTGCTCATTCCCGCTGCGCTGCTGTGGATCATGGTCATCGCGGCCGTGCGCGTCCTCCTCCTCGACTCCCCGCACGTCCGGCCGGTCACCGTGGTGGTGTCACTGCTGTACACCGCCGCCCTGATCGCCGTTCTCGCCCGGACGCTACGGCGTGGGCGCCTGGAACGGACCCACTCCGGTGCGACGGCGGACCAGCAGGGGGTCGATGCCGCGGCGGGCGGGTTCCCCGTGCCTCCGATGCCGGACCGCTCACCCGGTCCGGCACGCCCTCGACCCATCACCAAGGAGACGACCGATGCCTGAATTCCTGGGACCTGTCGCGGGTTTCGGCGTCACCTTCGCCACCATGTTCAAGAAGCCGGAGACCGAGTCGTATCCGGAGGAGAAGGTACCGACGGCGACGCGGTACCACGGCCGTCACCAGCTGAATCGCTACGCGGACGGCCTGGAGAAGTGCATCGGCTGCGAACTGTGCGCGTGGGCGTGCCCCGCCGACGCCATCTACGTCGAGGGCGCCGACAACACGGAGACCGAGCGGTACTCGCCCGGCGAACGGTACGGGCGCGTCTACCAGATCAACTACCTGCGGTGCATCGGGTGCGGTCTGTGCATCGAGGCGTGCCCCACCCGCGCCCTGACCATGACCAACGAGTACGAGATGGCCGACGACAACCGCGCCGACCTGATCTACGAGAAGACCGATCTGTTGGCCTCGCTCGCCGAGGGGATGGACGCGCCCCCGCACGCCATGGCCGACGGCGCCACCGACGAGGACTACTACCGCGGGGCCGTCATCGCCCGGCGGGAGGCGGACCGATGATCGTCTCGACCTCCGAGGCCATCGCCTTCTGGATCCTCGCCCCGCTCGCTCTCATCGGCGCGCTGGGCGTCGTGGCGTCGGCGAAAGCCGTGTACTCGGCTCTGTTCCTGGCATCGACGATGGTGGTGCTCGCGATCTTCTACATCGTCCAGGGTGCCGTCTTCCTCGGTGTCGTCCAGATCGTGGTCTACACCGGCGCCGTGATGATGCTCTTCCTCTTCGTACTCATGCTCGTGGGGGTGGACTCGTCGGACTCACTCGTCGAATCGCTACGGGGGCACCGCATCGCGGCCATCGTCGTGGGTCTCGGATTCGGTGTCCTGCTGATCGGGGGGCTCGGCAATGCCGCGCTGAGCGACTTCCGCGGCTTCACCGCGCAGTCGCCGGCGAACGTCGAGGGGCTCGCCGAGCTGGTGTTCGTGCGCTACGTGTGGGCCTTCGAGCTCACCGGAGCGCTGCTCATCACTGCCACGATCGGTGCCATGGTGCTGACCCACCGGGACCCCGTCGGCCGGACCAGAACCCAGAAGGAGCTGTCGCAGGACAGGTTCCGCTTCGGAGACCGCGTGACACCGCTGCCGAGTCCGGGTGTCTACGCACGCCACAACGGTGTGGACCGGCCCGCTCGTCTCCCCGACGGCAGCGACGCCGAGTCGTCGGTCAGTCGGCAGTTCCGCGACGGGCCGAGCCGATGAACCCGGAGTACTACCTGTACCTGTCCGCGGCCCTGTTCACCATCGGCGCCGCCGGTGTCCTCCTGCGCCGCAACGCCATCGTCGTCTTCATGTGCATCGAGCTGATGCTCAACGCCGCGAACCTGGCCTTCGTGACGTTCTCGCGGATGCACGGCGGACTGGACGGACAGGTCTTCGCGTTCTTCACGATGGTTGTCGCCGCCGCCGAGGTGGTGGTGGGTCTGGCCGTCATCATGGCGATCTTCCGCTCTCGTCGATCCGTCTCGGTCGACGACGACAGTCTGTTGAAGTACTGACATGGCGACGACTCTGGTTCTGCTGCCGCTCATTCCCCTCGCCGGAGCCGTCGTGCTGCTGCTGGGTGGACGCCGGAGCGATGCGTGGGGCCACCTCCTCGCGTGCGCGGCGATGCTCGCGTCGTTCGCGCTGGCCGTCGTCGCCTTCGTCGACATGGCCGGGCGGGCAGCGGAGGACCGCGCGCTCTCGCAGACGGTCTTCACCTACGTTCCGGTCGAGTCGCTGCAGATCGAGTTCGGTCTCCGCCTCGACCAGCTGTCGGTGTGCTTCGTCCTGCTCGTCACCGGCGTCGGAACCCTCATCCACGTGTACTCGATCGGGTACATGCGGGACGATCCCGCGCGCCGCCGATTCTTCGCGTACCTCAATCTCTTCGTGGCCGCGATGCTGCTGCTGGTCATGGCGGACAACTTCCTCGGCCTGTACGTCGGATGGGAGGGCGTGGGCCTCGCGTCGTACCTGTTGATCGGGTTCTGGTCCACCCGGCCGTCGGCGGCCTCGGCCGCACGCAAGGCGTTCGTCGTCAATCGTGTCGGCGACATCGGACTGGCCATCGCGCTGATGATCATGATCTCGTCCGTCGGATCCGTCTCGTACGACGACGTGTTCGCCGGGGTCGACGGCATGGGCGATGGCACCGCGACCGCCCTCGGCCTCGTCCTCCTGCTCGCCGCGTGCGGCAAGTCGGCGCAGGTGCCGCTGCAATCGTGGCTGGGCGACGCGATGGAGGGCCCGACGCCCGTCTCGGCGCTCATCCACGCCGCGACGATGGTCACCGCCGGTGTGTACCTCATCGTCCGGTCCGGGCCCGTCTTCGAGGCGTCCCCGGCCGCCCAGAACGTCGTCGTGCTGGTCGGCGCCGTGACGCTGCTCTTCGGGGCCGTCATCGGCTGCGCGAAGGACGACATCAAGAAGGCTCTGGCCGCGTCGACGATGAGCCAGATCGGGTACATGGTGCTCGCGGCCGGTCTCGGCCCCGCCGGGTACGCGGTCGCGATCCTGCACCTGCTCACGCACGGATTCTTCAAGGCCGGCCTGTTCCTCGGCGCCGGGTCCGTGATGCACGCGACGAACGACGAGACGGACATGCGGCGGTACGGCGGACTGCGCACCGTCCTGCCCATCACCTACGTGACGTTCGGGCTGGCCTATCTCGCGATCATCGGTGTCCCACCGTTCTCGGGGTTCTTCTCGAAGGACGGCATCATCGAGGCCGCGATCGACGCCGGCGGTGCGAAGGGTGCGGCACTCGGCGCGGCCACCCTGGTCGGCGCGGGACTCACCGCCTTCTACATGACGCGGGTCATGATCCTCACGTTCTTCGGCGAGCGGCGGTGGCGCAGCGGAGTCCACCCGCACGAGGCACCCGCGAGCATGACCGGCCCGATGATCGTGCTGGCCGTCGGATCCGTCGGTGCCGGTGCGCTTCTCGCGATCGGCACCCGATTGGAGGGATGGCTCGCCCCGGTCGTCGGTGAACACGACCCCGCACACCTCGTACCCGCGTGGGCCGTCACCCTCGCGGTGCTCGTGACCGTCGCCTCGGGGGTGGGCGTGGCCGTGCGCATGTACGGCCGATCGGCGGTCCCGGTGACCGCACCCACGGGGTCGGTCCTCACCGCGGCCGCTCGCCGAGATCTGTACGGGGACGCGGTGAACGAGGCCGTCTTCATGCGGCCGGGTCAGCGGGCGACCGCCGCGGTGGTCACCGCCGACCGCGTCGGCGTCGAGGGAATGGTGAGTGCCGTCGCCACCGCGGTCCGGGAGTCCTCCACACGACTGCGCCGGTGGCAGAACGGGTTCGTCCGGTCGTACGCCCTCTCGATGTTCGCCGGGGCCGTCCTGGTGGTCGTCGCCCTGACCGTGGCACTGGGAGTGACGCGATGACCGACCTTCCCGTGCTGAGCGCGCTCTGGCTCCTCCCGCTGATCGGAGCGCTGGCAGTGATCGCCGTGCCGCCCACCCGGTCTGCGGCCGCCCGCGCGGTGGGGCTCACGACATCGTGCGTCGTGCTGATCCTCGCCGTGCTGTGTGCGATCGGATTCGAGGCGGGCGCGCCGGGATACCAGTTCGTGGAGGAGCACGAGTGGATCCCGAGCTTCGGTGCGGGCTACACACTCGGGATCGACGGCATCGCACTGACTCTCGTACTGCTGACCGCTGTCCTGGTCCCGATCCTCCTGCTGGCCGGGTGGAACGACACCCCGCCCGCGTCGCGCTCACGCCGCAGCCACACCTACGTCGCGTTGATCCTCGTCGTCGAGTCGATGGTCATGGTCTCGTTCGTCTCCCTCGACATCCTGCTCTTCTACCTCTTCTTCGAGGCCATGCTCGTGCCGATGTACTTCCTCATCGGCGGCTTCGGCCATGATGCCGGACGAGCGCGTTCCGCCGCGGTGACCTTCCTGCTCTACAACCTCGCGGGCGGGCTCGTCATGCTGGCGGCCGTCATCGGCCTGTACGTCGTCACCGCCTCGGATGCGAGTCCCTTCTCGGCGGGCACGTTCGACCTGCGCGCCATCGCGGACGCCGCGGCGGCCGGCGAACTCGGCGCCTCTCCCGGCGTGCTGAACGCGCTGTTCCTGGGATTCCTCGTGGCCTTCGCCGTGAAGGCGCCGCTGTGGCCGCTGCACACCTGGTTGCCCGGCGCGGCGACCGAGAGCACCCCGGCGACCGCGGTGCTGATGATGGCCGTCGTCGACAAGGTGGGCACCTTCGGGATGCTGCGGTACTGCCTGCAGCTGTTCCCGGAGTCGTCGGCGACCTTCGCGCCGGCGGTGATCACGCTCGCCGTCGTCGGGATCGTCTACGGCGCGGTGCTGGCGATCGGCGCGACCGACATCATGCGCCTCATCGCGTACACCTCCATCTCGCACTTCGGGTTCATCATCCTCGGCATCTTCGCCATGACGAGCCAGTCGCAGGCGGGGTCCGCGCTGTACATGGCGAACCACGGGATCGCCACGGCCGCACTGTTCCTCGTCGCAGGGTTCCTCGTCACCCGGCGCGGGAGCGCGCTCATCGCCGACCACGGGGGTGTGCAGAAGGTGGCGCCCGTGCTCGCCGGCACGTTCCTCGTCGCCGGACTGGCCACTCTGTCGCTTCCCGGACTCGCCCCGTTCGTCAGCGAATTCCTGGTCCTCGTGGGAACGTTCCCGCGCTACGGCGTCGCGGCGGTGATCGCGGCGTCGGCGCTGGTGCTCTCGGCGATCTACGTGCTGTGGCTGTATCAACGGGTGATGACCGGGCCCGTCGCCGCCGGCTCGGAACGGATCCGCGATCTCGTGCCACGCGAGATCGCCGTCGTCACTCCACTTCTCGTGCTCGTCATCGCGCTGGGCGTGTACCCGAGACCCGCGCTGGACATCCTCACGCCGGCCGTCGAACGCACATCGGTCGAGCAACTCGAGACAGGAGTGGCCGCGCCATGACCATCGACACCCCGTCCCTCGAGTACAGCCTGCTGTCGCCCATGATCATCGTGCTGGCGGCCGCGGTGATCGGCGTCCTGGTCGAGGCGTTCGTTCCCGCCGATCGGCGCCGCGTCACCCACCTCGTGCTCGCCCTCGGCGCACTCGCGGCAGCGTTCGCCGCCGTCGTCGCGCTGGCCGGAACCAGCACCGTCGCCGCGGTGGGGTCGGTGGCCGTGGACGGGCCCACACTGTTCCTGCAGGGGGTCATCGTCGCGGTGTCCGCGGCGTCGGTCGTACTGATGGCGCATCGCTCGTCCGACCATCCCGAAGTGGCTGCGGTCGATGCCTTCACGCCCGCGGCGTCCACGGTGCCGGGCACGGTCGCCGAGGCCCGTGCCGTCACCGCCCGGGTCACCCGTACCGAGATCTACCCGCTCACCCTGTTCGCCGTCGGCGGCATGATGGTGTTGCCGGCCTCGAACGATCTGCTGAGCATGTTCGTCGCGCTGGAGGTGCTCTCGCTCCCGCTGTACCTGCTGTGCGGGCTCGCGCGTCGTCGGCGTCTGCTGTCCCAGGAGGCGTCGCTCAAGTACTTCCTCCTCGGAGCGTTCTCGTCGGCCTTCTTCCTGTTCGGCACGGCGCTGCTCTACGGCTACGCGGGCAGCGTCCGACTCGACGACATCGCCGATGTGGCCGACGGGGACCAGGTTCTCGGCGTGCTGGG
The DNA here is from genome assembly GCF_036163995.1 of Rhodococcus sp. NBC_00294. NCBI lineage: Bacteria > Bacillati > Actinomycetota > Actinomycetes > Mycobacteriales > Nocardiaceae > Rhodococcus > Rhodococcus sp. NBC_00294. The sequence goes on along the minus strand of NZ_CP108043.1, from coordinate 1,056,878 downwards.
GGTCGGTCTCGTGGCCGTCGGCCTGCTGTTCAAAGTCGGTGCGGTGCCGTTTCATTCGTGGATCCCCGACGTGTACCAGGGCGCACCCACGCCCGTGACCGCGTTCATGGCCTCGGCCACGAAGGTGGCGGCCTTCGGCGCGCTGCTGCGCATTCTCGTCGTGGGCGTGCCCGATCTCCAGGACGCGTGGCGGCCGATGCTGTGGGCCGTCGCCATCGTCACCATGCTCGTGGGAGCCGTGATCGCGGTGGCGCAGACCGACGTCACGCGGATGCTGGCGTACTCGTCGATCGCCCACGCGGGCTTCATCCTGACGGGTGTCTCCGCGGGAGCGGCGGGCGTGTCCGCCACGCTGTTCTATCTCGCGGCCTACGCCTTCAGCACACTCGGCGCCTTCGCCGTGGTGTCCCTCGTGCGGGATCAGGGCGGCGAGGTCACCGAACTGTCCCGGTGGGCGGGCCTCGGACGATCGTCGCCCCTGACCGCAGCGGCCTTCGCGCTGTTCCTGCTCGCCTTCGCCGGCATCCCGCTGACGAGCGGCTTCACGAGCAAGTTCGCCGTCTTCCAGGCCGCACTCGAGGACGGCGGTGCCGCGCTGGTGATCGTCGGCGTCGTCAGCAGTGCCATCGCCGCGTCGTTCTACATCCGCGTCATCGTGGTGCTGTTCTTCACCGAACCGGAGGGACCCTCGGCGACGATCACCCACGGAACGGGCGCGACCGTGGCCGTCGCCGTCTCGGCCGTCGCCACCGTGGTGCTCGGGGTCTTCCCGCAACCGCTGCTCGACCTCGCCGAGCGGGCTGCAGCCGCGATGGTCTGACCCCCTTCCCCCCGCCCGCTCCCGGCGAGTACGTCCGAACCGTCGTGAATCGGCGGGGAATCGCGACAGTGTGGACGTACTCGCGGGGGCGGCAGGGAGGGTCAGCGGGCGCCGGGAGTCAGCGAGGGTGCCGTCAGCTCAGAGCAGAGACGAGACGATCCGCCAATGCCTTGGTCGATGCCGGGTTCTGGCCGGTGTAGACGGTGCGGTCGACGATGACGTGGGGCGACCAGGCATCCGCCGCCGAGAAGCTCGCTCCACCGTCGCGCAGACGGGTCTCGAGCAGCCAGGGCGCCTTGTCGGCCAGTCCGGCCTGCTCCTCCTCCTGGTTGGTGAAGCCCGTGAGCTGGTAGCCGGAGAAGGGCCAGCTGCCGTCGTCGCGCTTCGCCGACAGCAGCGCGGCGGGTGCGTGGCACACGGCCGACACGATCTTGCCCGAGTCGAGGAACTCGGTGACCAGGGCGCCGAAGTCGTCCGACACCGCGAGGTCTTCCATCGGACCGTGGCCACCGGGGACGAAGATCGCGTCGAAGGACGACGCCGTCTGGTCCTCGAGGCGCGCGGGTGACGCGAGCACGTCCTTCACCGACTCCAGGTACGACTTCAGGTCGGCGACCTTGGCCTCGTCGCCGCCGTTCGCCTCGACGGCCAGCGATCCCTCGTCGACGGTCGGGGTCACACCACCGGGCGTCGCGACGACGATGTCCCAGCCGGCCTCGGTGAAGGTCCGGTGCGACTCGACGAGCTCCTCCGCCCAGTACCCGGTGGGGTGCGCGGTTCCGTCCTTCAGCGTCCAGTGATCCGATCCGGTGACCACGTACAGAAGCTTCGTCATGCGGTGATGTCCGTTCGTCGAGGGGTACTTGCCGTCATGGTGTACCCGTCCGCGCCTTACTGACCCGGGAACGGATGAAGCTCACCGGTCGTTGGGGGAGTAAAGCCCGTCACACCACACTCTGCGAGGTACACCATGAGCGGTAAAGGACAGTTCGGTTTCGATCCCGAGGACTTCGAGCGCGTCGCTCGCGAAGCGGGCGAGGGCCTGCGGGACATGCTGGGCCAGGCCATGAAGATGGCCGATCAGTCGGGCGGAGGCGCTCCGTGGGTCGGCATGTTCACGCCCGCCGCTACCAAGTCCACCCCGGAGCCGGAGACCACGGGTCAGAAGGGCGACGGGGTGTGGGCCGTCTACTCCGTCGACTCCGACGGGTCGGCGAGCGTCGATCAAGTCTTCGCGACCGAACTCGATGCTCTGCGTGCCCACCGGGACAACGTGGATCCGAATCGCAAGGTCCGCTTCCTTCCCTACGGTGTCTCGGTCGGGATCCTGTCGGCCGGTTCGGAGCTCTCCACCGAGGAGTGATCTCCTCCTGCTCGCACCGCGCACTTCCGGGCCGTGAACTTCTGGGCCGTGAACTTCTGGGGCATCACGCCGAGGAAGAAGTGCACCAGCGGCCCGATCGCGAGCGCGTACAGCACCGTCCCCACACCGGCCGTGCCGCCGAGGAGCCATCCGGTTCCCAGCACCGCGAGTTCGATGGCCGTGCGCACCAGGCGCACGGACAGTCCGGTCCGCGCGACGAGTCCTGTCATCAGGCCGTCGCGCGGACCCGCGCCCAGGCCGGCCGAGATGTAGGCCGCCGTGGCGAGTCCGTTGAGCACGACTCCTCCGGTGAGCAGCGCTGCGCGTGACGGGACCGAGGTGACATCGGGCAGCCAGTCCAGCGCGAGGTCGACGCTCACCGCGATGATGACGATGTTCGCGACGGTTCCGATGCCCGGCCGCTGACGCAACGGGATCCACAGCAGCAGCACCATCACGCCGGTCACCGCCGTGATCGCCCCGAAACTGATCGGGAGCCGTGCGGCCAGCCCCTGGTGGAACACGTCCCACGGGTTGAGCCCGAGACCACCGGTGATCATCATGGCCATCGACGTGCCGTAGAGCGTGAGGCCACCCACGAGCAGGGTGGTCCGGAGTGCGAGGTCGCGGGCGTTCATGTCTCGAGTCTGTCCGCCCGTCCGCTGCTCGAGTCCAGTCCACCGACCGGCAGTGGACTGAATATCGGTCCCCGTACCGGAACCGGAGACGTGGGCGAGCGCGGCGCCTCAGCGCGAGTGAGCAGTCTGTCGCATCGGTCGCCACGTGCGGTTGCGGTAGTAGATACTGCACTCGATAACAACGAAGCCGTTGGGGACGACTGAGATGTCACAGGGGGTTCCCGTCCATGCGAAGGACGACCTTGCCTGCGACACCCGAGCCGGACATGCGCAGTCCGGCCGCGCGCGCCGCGACCGACATCGCCCTCCTGACCGCCGCCGTCTTCATCGCGGCGATCATCGGAATCCATTCGCGGCCACCGGGACTTCTCGCCTCGGTGTGGGTGGCCAACGCGGTGGCGCTGAGCGTCTTCGTACGCTGGCCCCGCACCTTCACCGCGCCGGCGGCCGTCGCAGCGCTGCTCGCCCTCGTCACCGCGGACCTCGTCTCGGGTACCGACGTCTACGCTGCGCTCGCGTTCAATGTCGCGAACATCGTCGGGGTCCTCGGAGGCACGCTGGTGATCCGGCGGCGGCACCCCGAGCCTATGACCCTCGCGGGATCCGCGGACTTCGCCAGAATGTGCCTCGGCATCGTCGTCGCCGCCCTCCTGTCGACGACCGTCGCCACCCTCTCGAGCGGCCGGCTGGGACCGCACGCACCCGCCGTCGAGGCTCTGAGCTGGTTCGGATCCGAGCTCACGAGCTACCTGCTGATCGTCCCCGTCCTACTGTCCTTCCGCGCGTCGACGCCGCGCCGCCGCACCGGCCCCGCCTCGCTCCGGCGCCTGATCACGGGTGAGACGGCACCGATCGCGCTGACCGTCCTGCTGATGCTGGCCGGTCTCATCGTCCAGGGCCCGTTGCTGCTCGCGCTGCCGCTGCCCGCGCTGCTCTGGTGCGCCACCCGCATCCCCATCTTCGGCACCGCGCTGCTCACCGCACTGTGGTCCGCGTGGACGCTGCTCTTCCTCGGACGCGGGGAACTCCAGACCGGTGGGTTGCTGGGCGCGGACGGCCAGGACGGCGCCTCCGCGGTGCTGTCCGTCGCGTTGGTCGCACTCGGACCGCTGCTGGTCGCCGCCGTGTCGCTGGACCGGATGGCCGTGCAGAACAAGCTCCGCGAGGCCCTCGAGTACGACAGTCTCACCGGCGTCCTCTCCCGCGCCGCCTTCCTGCGACGGAGCCAGCAGCGCCTCGACACCCTCATCACCGACTCGCGGCCGGTCGCGCTGCTCATGCTCGACCTCGACCACTTCAAGTCCATCAACGACACGCTCGGCCACGCCGTGGGCGACATCGCGTTGGTCCGCAGCGCCGCCTGCATCCTCGGTGCCCTACCGGACGACGCGATCGCCGGGCGCATGGGCGGTGAGGAGTTCGCGATCCTCCTCCCGCACGCGGATCAGGAGGACGCCGCCTCCATCGCCGACTCGATCCGCCGCGATCACGAACGGCTGCACGTCCTCTCGTCGCGCACGGCGACGGTGAGCATCGGGTTGGCCTGGACGAGCTACGCCCCGCAGTCCGTCTCGCCGCTGCTCGTGTCCGCGGATCATGCGCTGTACGACGCGAAGCGACGCGGCCGGAACACGGTGGTCGCGGTCAGCCTCGACTGACCGACGTCAGGCGGCGACCTGCCATGGTCGCTCGCGGCGCCCCACCGCCCACACGACCACGAGGATCGCCGCGAACAGCGCGGCCACGAGCACCAGCGTCGCCACCACACCCGAATGCAACACCACCACGGTGCCCAGGATCGCACCGAGGAACATGGCGACGACGGAGGAGAGCCGACGCAGTACAGCCGCCCCGTCCCGTTTCCGGAGATCGGACCCGATGCCGGTGAGGGCCATCGTCAGCACGGTGGTGGTCATGTCCGGGACGGCGAGATGCCGCACCGCCGCGTTCTGCAGCCCCAGGCCCAGCGCGAGCAGCACGACGATGACGTATCCGCGGCCGGGACCGTCCACCATGAGGATCGCGGCGATCAGCGATGCGAGCGCGAGGACGAACTCGACCCCGAGTGCGTTGCGTAGCAGATGATCTCGTCGACCACCGGCCCGCGTGATCAGTGTTCCACCGACCATCGCGCCCGCCAGGAATCCGACCAGGGCGAGCACCGAGCCCCACAACGAGAAACCGGCCGCCCCGCCCAGTGCGAAACCGATGAACACGACGTTGCCCGTCATGTTGGCCACGAACACTCGACCGAGAGCCAGCAGGCTGAGCGCGTCGATCGCACCGGTGACGACCGTGACGGCCAGCAGGATCATCGGCAGCGGCCCGTGGCGGGGATGCGCGACGTAGTCCGAGAAGCCATGTGTGGTCACGGCCACGCATTCTGCCCCAGCAGCGCGGATACAGTCGGGTGATGACCACCTCGAGCAGGACCCTGACCGCTGCGGACGGCACGCTGAACGTCCACACCGGGGTGACCGGTCGAGCGTCGAAGATGGGGCACCGGCTGACCATCGCGTTCCGCGACTGGAGCGTCACCGTCGACGAGTCGGACGGCGCTCCGACGGCCGTCACGGTTCGGGTGCGCGTCGACTCCATGGAGGTCGTCAGTGGCGAGGGCGGCGTCACACCGATGTTCGGCCCCGAGAAGATGCTCGCGCGGTCCAACGCCCTCGGCACGCTGGACGCGTTGGACCATCCCGAGATCCGCTACGACGCGACCACCGTCGAGTCGACGAAGGACGGCTACCGTCTCGACGGCACGCTGACGATCCACGGCGTGACACGCGAGCACACCGTCGACCTTTCGGTCTCCACCTCCGACGGGACGACGCACGTCGCCTTCGACGCGGTGGTGACGCAGACGGACTTCGGCGTGAAGCCCTACTCCCAGCTGCTCGGATCGATGAAGGTCGTCGACGACGTCGACGTGTCCTTCTCCGCCTCGATCTCCCAGCCGGCCTCGGCGGACTAGCCGCGCGCCATGTCGACGAAGCGCGACAGGTGCAGCTGGTGCGCCACCGTGATGGTGGCCGTGGGTCCATTGCGGTGCTTGCCGAGGATCAGGTCGGCTTCGCCGCCGCGGGGATCGTCGCGCTCGGTCGCATCCGGACGGTAGAGAAGGATGACCATGTCGGCGTCCTGCTCGAGCGAGCCGGACTCACGAAGGTCCGAGACCATCGGCTTCTTGTCCGTGCGCTGCTCGGGACCACGGTTGAGCTGACAGATGGCGACAACCGGAACCATGAGCTCCTTGGCCAACAGCTTCAGCGATCGCGAGAAGTCCGAGACCTCCTGCTGACGCGACTCCACCTTCTTGCCGGACGACATCAGCTGCAGGTAGTCGATGACGATGAGCTTGAGATCGTGTCGCTGCTTGAGTCGCCGCGCCTTGGCGCGGATCTCCATCATGGTGAGGTTGGGGGAGTCGTCGACGAAGAGTGGTGCCTCGCTGATCTCGCTCATCCTGCGGGCGAGGCGGGTCCAGTCGTCGTCCGTCATCTTTCCCGAGCGCATGTCGCCGAGCTTGATCTTGGCCTCGGCGGAGAGGAGACGCATGACGATCTCGGTGCGGCTCATCTCGAGCGAGAACATGACGCTGGCCATGCCGTGCTTGATGGAGCACGAGCGCATGAAATCCATTCCGAGAGTTGACTTCCCGACACCAGGCCTCGCCGCGACGATGATCATCTGGCCCGGGTGCAGACCGTTGGTCACCTCGTCGAGCTCGGTGAAGCCGGTGGGGACACCGTTCGACATGCCGCCGCGGCTGGCGATGGAGTCGATCTCGTCCATCGTGGGCTGCAGCAGCTCTTCGAGTTGGACGAAGTCCTCCGCGGTACGACGCTCGGTGACCTCGTACACCTCGGCCTGAGCCCGGTCGACGACTTCGGACACGTCCTGACCGTCCGCGCCCGCGTAGCCGAACTGGACGATGCGCGTACCGGCCTCGACGAGGCGACGCAGGATCGCCTTCTCGACGACGATCTCGGCGTAGAACGACGCGTTGGCCGCCGTGGGGACCGTCTGCGTCAGCGTGACGAGGTAGGGCGGGCCGCCGATGCGCTTGAGCTCGCCGCGCCGTTCGAGCTCCGCGGAGACGGTGACCGGGTCGGCGGGGTCGCCGCGGCCGTACAGATCGAGGATGGCGTCGTAGACCATCTGATGAGCCGGGCGGTAGAAGTCGCCGGGACGCAGAACCTCCAGGACGTCCGCGATGGCGTCCTTGCTGAGCAGCATGCCGCCCAGTACCGACTGCTCGGCAGCCATGTCCTGAGGGGGCTGACGACCGAAGTCCTCACCGGGCGCCTCGGACGGCCCCTGGTAGTCGTTCGTTCCCCGATCGTCCACGACTGCCACAGAAGTTCGCCGCCCTCTCGCTCGACCGAAGCTCGCCCCCGGAGATCTCGTCCGTCCTCGGCCGTGTCGGCCGAGTCCGTGCTCACCACGTTGTACCCCCGGCCTCCGACACGGTCCGAACACGTGACTGCACGCGCGTGCGCGAGCGGCTGTCCGGCGGTCGACGAGGCCCGTCGATGGTGTGCCGGAGGGACGTTAGGTGCTCGGTCCGCCAGCACCAAACGGGCCTGTTGAGCAATCTGTGGACGGGGTGTGGACAACGCAGGCGAGTCGTGTTGACCACCTGTGCAGAACCTGTGCAGCAACAAGATCACACAGCCCATCAGTGCACGTCAGGGCGATTTCTCAATTTTTCTCTCTGTGGATGAATCCGCACTCGGCGTGTCCTGCCGACTTGACATGTCGGGCGTGTCAGGTCTCCGTGGCTGGAGTTATCAACATGACCTGGGTCACATGTCGGTATCCGCCGGTGAAACCGCCGAGTGATTCTGATCCGGTCCGGATAACAGCCGCCGGACACGCGACGGGGCGCCGCGATGCAGTGCATCGCGGCGCCCCGTGGAGACCCTGGTCAGTTCTGCGCGGGCTCCTGATCGAGCTCGGTGACCGAGGCCGCGTCGACGAGCACGACCCGCGCCGTGGGAATGTCGAAGAAGAGTCCCACCACCTCGAGCCTCCCCTCGGCGACCGCCTTGCCCACCACGGCGTGACGCGACAGGGTCTGCAGTTGTACTGCCACGTTCACCATGGCGAGCTGGTCGATCTCGGAGAACCCCAGCTCTGCGGCATCCCGCGCGACGGGGTGGCCACTCCGGAACGCACTGAGGCTCGCCCGGCCGTGCGAGAGCCACTCACCCACCACCCCGTCGGCGTCGTGGGCGTCCGCGAGCAGCCCCCGCATGGCTCCACAGCCGGAGTGGCCGCAGACCACGACGGAACTGATGGCGAGCGTGTTCACGCCGTACTCCAGAGCGGCCTCGAGCGACGTGTCCGGATCACCGACCGGGATCAGATTGCCCATGTTGCGGACGGTGAAGAGGTCTCCGGGTCCGGCGCTGGTGATCGTGTTCGGCAGCACGCGCGAGTCGACACAACTCAAGAGGAACGTGTCCGGGTCCTGGAACTCGCTCAGCTTCTCGAGGTGCGGGCGCATGGACGACGCGCTGCGACGGTGGTATTCCTCGACACCGGCCAGGACCGGCCGGAGCGCCGCCGGGGTGACGGCGTCGGCGGTGAACGGCCCGGAGTGGCTGTCGACGGTCTGCCACTGCGACCACGGCATGAACGTGCGCGCGGAGAGCATGTGGGGCATGCGTTTCGGTGGCCCGGCCGTGGCCGATGCCAAGTCCACGGCGCCGACCTCGTCGACGACGACGGTGCCGCCCGTCGCCTCGTACTGCTTCGTCCACTCGTGCAGTGCGTCGTACACCGCGTGGTCGAGGAAGTCGACGGTCAGCTCGATCGTCACGGATCGGCCGGCAGGAACGGACTGCAGCACCCGCGTGAGGCGAGGAAGCGACAGGAAGCTGAGCGATCCCTCCACCACGACGCGCCAGGAGTCCTCGGTGAGCTGCTCGGCACGCACCCGTGCCCACAGCACGCGGCGCAACACCAGCAGGACGGAGATGGCGAGGCCGATCAGCACACCCTCGAGCAGATTGAGGGTGACGACACCGACGACCGTCGCCGCATACACCACCACGTCGCCGGTCTTCGTAGCCGAGCGGATGTCCGCGAGCTTGACCAGCTGCACGCCGATCATGACGAGCAGACCTGCCAGTGCGGCGTAGGGGACCAGCTCGACCACACCGATGAACAGGACCGAGAAGATGAGAACCCAGACACCGTGCAGCACAGCCGAAGCGGGGGATCGGGCGCCGGATCGGACGTTGGTGGCGCTGCGCACGATGACGCCGGTGACGGGCAGTCCGCCGGCGACACCGGACACCATGTTGGCGGCGCCCTGACCCATGAGTTCGCGATCGAAGTTGGTGCGTCTGCCCGAGTGCATCTTGTCGATGGCGACGGCGGAGAGCAGACTCTCGACGCTCGCGATCAACGCGATGGTCAGCACACCGGTCGCGAACGCTGCCCACTGCCCGTCCGGGAATGCCGGCAACTCCACGGCCTCGATCAGGTTGCCGGGCAGATCGATTCGTTCGACGTTCATCGAGAAGGCCAGTGAGAGACCGGTTCCCGCGACCACGGCCACCAGCGGGCCGGGGACCTTACCGAGTGGGCCGGTGATGCGCGGCCACAGCAGCATCAGCGCAACGACCACGCCGCCGATGGCGACCGGCGCCGCCTCGGCGTTCAGGATCGACGAAGGCAGAGACGTGATGTTGGCGACGGCGGAACTCCGGCTCTCCCCACCGAGCAGCACGTGGATCTGCTGCAGCGCGATGGTGATACCGATACCGGCCAGCATCGCGTGCACCACCACCGGCGAGATGGCGAGCGCCTGGCGGGCGATACGGCTCAGACCCAGCACCACCTGCAGCACACCGGCGAACACCGTGATGAGACACGTGATGCGCCAACCGAACTGGTTCACCAACTCGGCCACCACCACGGTCAGGCCGGCGGCCGGCCCGCTCACCTGCAGCGGGGACCCACCCAGCGCACCGGCGAGGATGCCGCCGATGACGGCCGCGATGAGGCCCGTCATGACGGGAGCGCCGGAGGCCACCGCGATTCCGATGGAGAGCGGTACCGCCACCAGGAACACCACGAGAGACGCGGGCACGTCGTACCGGGCGACGCTCGCCAGCCGGTCGCGCGGTGTGGGGCTCGGGGCGGGTACGGGTGGTTCGGCGGGGGACGAGCGATCGAGTTGTGCAGTCACGGTGAAGCCTCCAGGCGGACACGGATGGTGTGGGTCTGTGCGGTTTCGTCGGTGCAGAACGCCCGGTCTCTCCTCGGGGCGCATCGTTGGTCAAGACATCTCGAAGAGTACGTAAAGGTTTCGGCGCACCCTCGGCGCCGGACGGTGCTCGGGCCGCGTCTGCTCCGAGGTGTGGGGACGGTGCCAGTGGACCCACCCGGAAACACTCACCGCGTACAGAATCACCACCTCGCCCACGCCGGAGGACGGCCGAGACAGGCAGGAAAAGAACGAACGCAAACGCAGAATGCCCCGGCCGAGAATCGGCCGGGGCATTCGGTACTGCGTGTCGGTGATGCTTACGAGGCGGTGACCTCGAGGTCGAACGACGCCGTCACATCGGGGTGCAGCGCCACGGTGATGCGGTGCGTTCCGGTGGACTTCACGTGCGACTTCGGCAGTTCGATGCTGCGCTTGTCGAGCACCGGGCCACCGGCGCTCTTGACGGCAGCGGCGACGTCGGCTGCGGTGACCGCACCGAAGAGCTTGCCCGAGCCGCCGGTTCGCACCGACAGCGTCACGGACGTCAGGCCCTCGATGGCCTGCTTGAGCTCGTTGGCATGGTCCAGCCCGCGCACGGCGCGAGCTTCCTGGGCACGACGGATGCCCTCGACCTGCTTCTGTGCTCCGCGGGTGGCCGCGATGGCCAGTCCACGGGGCAGCAGGAAGTTACGTCCGTAGCCGTCCTTGACCTCGACGGTGTCTCCGGGTGCGCCGAGGTTGTCGACATCAGCGGTGAGGATGAGCTTCATGGTTACCTTTCCCCTTATCGCGCAGTCGCGGCGTAGGGCAGCAGTGCTACCTCACGCGAGTTCTTGACTGCGATGGCGATGTCCCGCTGGTGCTGGACGCAGTTGCCGGTGACACGACGAGCGCGGATCTTGCCGCGGTCGCTGACGTACTTACGCAGCAACGTCGTGTCCTTGTAGTCGATGGACGTGTTCTTTTCCTTGCAGAAGGCACAGACCTTCTTCTTGATCACCTTGTCGCGCAACGGCGGTTTAGGCATGGACAATCTCCGAATCTTGATTCACTGCATGTGTGGTGCGTACCGGATCAGAACGGCGGTTCGTCGTCGCCGCCGCCACGGGAGCCACCGAACGATCCCGATGCCTGCGGGGCACTGCCCCACGGATCGTCACCGCCCGAGCTGCCACCGGACGAACGGCTCGACGAGCCACCCGATCCACCGGAGGAACCACCGAACCCGCCGCCGCTGTTGCCGCCGCCTCCGCCGCTGCCACGACTGACCTTGTTGACCTTGGCCGTCGCGTACCGCAGGGAGGGACCGACCTCGTCGACCTCGAGTTCGACGACAGTGCGCTTCTCGCCTTCACGCGTCTCGTAGGAACGCTGCCGCAACCGGCCCGTCACGACGACTCGCGCACCGCGGGTGAGCGACTCCGCGACGTTCTCCGCAGCCTCGCGCCAGATGTTGCAGCGCATGAAGAGTGCGTCGCCGTCCTTCCATTCGTTGGACTGACGATCGAACGTGCGGGGCGTGGACGCGACGGTGAAGTTCGCGACCGCTGCACCTGCGGGGGTGAATCGGAGTTCGGGATCGGCCGTCAGGTTCCCGACGACGGTGATGACGGTTTCGCCTGCCATGATTCCTCTTTCTCGTGCCTTGTCAGCGCATGATCTTCTCGGTTGCCGTCAGCCTAGGGCGAGACGGTGACACGAGGGATCACTTGCCGCGGCGCAGAACCTTGGTGCGCAGCACCGATTCGTTCAGTCCGAGCTGGCGATCGAGCTCCGACACCGTGGCGGGCTCCGCGTTGATGTCGATCACCGCGTAGATGCCTTCGGCGTGCTTCTCGATCTCGTAGGCGAGACGGCGCTTTCCCCACACGTCGACCTTGTCGACCTTGCCGCCGTCCTTGCGGATGACGTTCAGGAACGTATCCAGCGACGGGGCGACCGTGCGCTCGTCGAGATTGGGGTCGAGGATGACCATCAGTTCGTAATGACGCATAAGACCTCATCACCTCCTATGGACTGTGAAACGGTCACGGACGATCCGTGACAGGAGGGTCGTTGCGTCAGCAACCGGTCCAGGGTACCTGGACCGCGGCTCACCACGAAATCGGCGGATCGACGGTGCGGACAGCACGGCGCGAGGTCCGGGGCACCTACTCTTGTCCTCATGACCACCGGCCGCGCGACGATCTCCGGCCGCGCCGGGGTCGCCACGGCGGCCGCCGTCACCGCGATCTCGGTGATCACGATGGTGCTCGGCTACGTCAACAAGGCGCGGTGCGCGGGAGCACCCTTCGACGAGACCGGACGCAGTCTGGCGTTCGACCGCATCAAGGACTCGTCCGTCTGCTACTCCGACATCCAGTTCCTGTGGCTCGACCGCGGCATCGATCAGCACCTGTTCCCCTACCTGACCGGCGGTATCTCCGCCGACGGCACACTCACCGGCGGAACCGTCGAGTACCCGGTGCTCAGCGGACTTCTCATGTGGGTCGGCGGTCTGGCGAGCCACACCGACGCCCAGTTCCTCCTCTACTCGGCGCTCCTGCTCGCACCGTTCGGCGCGGTGACCGCCTGGATGCTCGGACGCCTCGGCGGCCGCGTCGCGCTGCTCTGGTCGGCCGGCCCCGCGCTGGTTCTCTACGCGTTCCACAACTGGGAACTCCCCGTGGTGGCGACGACCGTCGGCGCCGTGTACGTGATGTCCACCCGCATGCCGCTCCGACGTCGGGCGTATCTGGCGTCGGCACTCCTGGCGGTGGGCTTCTGCCTCAAGCTCTATCCGGGCGCCTTCGTTCTCCCGCTCGCGTCGTACGTCCTGGCCGGGGGCGTGGGCGGGGTGGAGTCCCCCGTGTCCGCACGCCGGTCGCCGCGCCGACTCGACGTGCGCGGGGCAGCCGGAGTGATCGCCGTCGCCGCTGCCGTGGTGGCCGCCGTCAACCTGCCCTTCGCGATCCTCGGCTACGACGGATGGCGGGCGTCGTTCGCCTTCCAGGGCATGCGGCAGGCCGACATCACGACCAACTCGATCTGGTACTGGGGACTGCGGATCCTCTACGACGTGCCGTCGGCGACGCCGGACATGAGCGCCGCCAACGACCAGGCGTACCAGAGCCTGGTCTCGGTGCTCTCGCCTTTGCTGGTGCTGGTGTCGTTCGCCGCCGCGCTGTGGTTCGGCTGGCGTCGACGTCTCGCGGAGGGCACCTACCCCTGGGTGCAGACCAGCGCGGTGATGCTCGTGGCGTTCCTTCTGTTCCACAAGGTGCACTCACCGCAGTACACGCTGTGGCTCGTCCCGTTCTTCGTCCTGCTGCACGTTCCCTGGCACGTGGTGACGGCTTACCTGATCACCGACGTCGTACTCGGTGTCGGCGTCTTCCGGTACTTCGCCGCGTTGTCGAGTGGCAGTGACGCGACCACCGAGGAGAACGTCGTGGTGTTCGGGGTGTGGGTGCGCGCCGTGCTGCTGGTCGTTCTCGTCGTCCTGTTCGCACGGTCCCGTCGCCGCACTCTCGACGCCCGTCCCACCCGGTCCCCGCGCCGCCGGACCGACGCCGAAGCGGAGGTACCCGTGTGAGCACGCCGTTCGACCCCGTCCCCCTGCTAGGCGAGCACGTGCACCTCGAGCCGCTGACGCCCGATCACGCGGGCGCGCTCGCGGCGGCCGCGGACGACCCCGCGATCTTCCGCTGGACCGGATCCGTCGTGTCCGACGACACGACCGCCCGCGCGTACATCGACACCGCCCTCGCGGACACGGCGCGGCGGGCGTTCCTGCAGCGGGACGCGCGTACCGGCGTCGCGGTCGGCACGACGTCCTACTACCAGATCGACGCCTCGAACCGGAGCGTCGCCATCGGATACACCTGGCTCTCGCGCTCGGCCCAGGGAACCAGGATCAACCCCGAGTCGAAGTTCCTTCTGCTCGAGCACGCCTTCGGCTCCGCCGACGTGGTGCGCGTGGAGTGGCACACCGACGCGCTGAACGAGCAGTCCCGCGCGGCGATCGGCAAGCTCGGCGCACAGTTCGAGGGATTGCTGCGCAAGCATCGTCGCCGCGTCGACGGAACGTGGCGCACCACGGCGCTGTTCTCGATGACCGACGACGAATGGCCGGCGGCCCGGGACGTTCTGCGCAGCCGCATCGACAGCTGAGCCGTCCGTCGACCTGCGCCTTTTACAGAATGTGTGCAGTCGTCCGGCAGAGTTCGTGACGAGTCATCCTCCGGGGGACGATGACAAAACCGACTGTTCGGTGAGAGACTGTTGAAGAAACCGGCAGTTCGACCGAAACCAGGGACACGAGAAACAAGGGCACACCAGTGACGACCACGACATGGCGCCGTCCGGATCAGGACGGCTCGGCCACCGTTCGCACGCATGGCCACACCGACAGCACCACCTACCAGCGCCCCAACCTCACGGTTCGTGAGATCGAGGTGCTCATCAGCTGGTTCCGCTGCGATTCCAAGCCGGCCGTCGCGGCCAGCATGTTCCTCTCGCTCGGAACGGTGAACACCCACCTGACGCGGATCCGTCAGAAGTACGCGGCCGTCGGCCGGCCCGCACCGACCAAGGCATCCCTGGTCGCGCGGGCCCTGCAGGACGGCCTGATCGACATCGACGAACTCTGAGGTCCGCCCGTCACTCCTGGATGTGCACCTTGGCGTCGTCGGCATGCCCCTCGGCCGCGAGGCGCCGGTTACGGCGCACGCTGGACAGGAACGACAGTCCGATGAGGACCACACCGACGAGTCCGGTGATTATCTCGTTGATGTGCACGCCGATCGAGACCAGCAGGATGATCGACAGTGCGCCGATGGCCCAGTGGGCGCCGTGCTCGAGGTACACGTAGTCGTCGAGCGTGCCCTTGCGCACCAGATAGACCGTGAGCGACCGCACGAACATCGCACCGATGAAGCCGAGGCCCAGGGCGATGATGATGGGGTCGGCGGTGATGGCGAACGCGCCGATGACGCCGTCGAAGCTGAAGGACGCGTCGAGGACCTCGAGGTAGAGGAACAGGAAGAAGCCGGCCTTGCCGGTCGCCTTCGCGAGGTCCGACGGCCCGCCGGAGGTCTCCTCCTCCTCGTCTTCACCGGGGACGTGGAACAGATTGCCGAGGCCGTTCACCGCGATGTAGGTGACCATGCCCAGCACGCCGGACACCATGACCGTGGAGATCTTGTCGTCCTCCGCCATGAACTCGGCCGCGAGAACCAGCAGGATGCCGGCGACGATCACGGACATCATGTCGAGCTTGCCGGCCTTGGCCAGCGGCTTCTCGATCCACGAGAGCCAGGTGTGCTCGCGCTCCTCGAAGATGAAGCCGAGGAACAGCATGAGCAGGAACATGCCACCGAACGCGGCGATCTGCGGATGCGCGTCGGTGATCAGCGTCTCGTACGACGGGCTGCCGTCGGGGAAGTAGGCGGCATCGTCCGCGGGCGGGTTGAGCGCGAGACGGAGCGCCGCCACGGGGCCCAGGCCGGACGCGGCCCAGACGATGACCAGCGGGAAGACCAGCCGCATACCGAAGACGGCGATGATGATGCCGATGGTCAGGAAGATCTTCTGCCAGAACTCGCTCATCCGGCGCAGGACCGTCGCGTTGATGACCGCGTTGTCGAAGGACAGCGACACCTCGAGGATGCCGAGGATCACGACGAGAGCGACGGCCTGCCAGCTCCCGTAGATGAAGGCCACCACGATGGCGAGCGCGGTGATCGCGAACGACCATCCGAAGATGCGTAGAACCACGGGTGGTGGCCTTTCTCTGGTGTCGATCCCTGCGGGCTCCGGCGACGGGGCGTCGTTGCCCCGACATGCAACGGAGAGTGTCGCAGCGCCGTCCGACGAGGACGACGCGCAACACTCTCCGGTACTCGGACCGAATGCCCCGTCGAGCGGGACATTACTCCTTCACAGGGGTCAGACGTTCACTCCGAAGTCGCGGGCGATGCCGGCCAGACCGGAGGCGTAGCCCTGTCCCACGGCGCGGAACTTCCACTCCGCACCGTTGCGGTAGAGCTCGCCGAACACCATGGCGGTCTCCGTCGAGGCGTCCTCGCTGAGGTCGTAGCGGGCGAGTTCGGTGCCGTTGGACTTGTCGACGACGCGGATGTAGGCGTTGCGGACCTGGCCGAACGACTGCGAGCGTGCGTCGGCCTCGTAGATGGACACCGGGAAGTTGATGGTGTCGATGTTCGGCGGCACGGCGGAGAGCTCGACGTTGATGACCTCGTCGTCGCCGTCGCCCTCACCGGTGGTGTTGTCACCGGTGTGCTCGATCGACCCGTCGGGGCTCTTCAGGTTGTTGAAGAACACGAAGTGCTGGTCGCTGACCACCTTCTTGTCCGTACCGAGCGCGATGGCGCTGGCATCGAGGTCGAAGTCGGTGCCGGTGGTCGTGCGGATGTCCCATCCGAGACCCACCGAGACGGCCGTGAGGTTCGGTGCGGCTTTCGTGAGGGAGACATTGCCACCCTTGGTCAGGCTGACGCCCATGGCTCGAGTCCTTTCGGTTGCGTGCTACCGGTCGCGTGCTGGAAAGTGCTGTCCACTCGCGTTCATACCCCCAACGTGTGGCATCGCACCAGCGTTCCCGCGAGCCGGTGCGACTCGAGATCGCCGGCGCGTCCGAGAACGGCGCCGCCAGTACCATCGGGCGGGTGACACACCGCTGGCCCGGGCGCCTGAGCCGCGGCCGGGCGCGCACCGAGGCGGTCGCCGCCATCCGGGCCGACACGGTCCGGACCTTCCTCGACATGGACAAGCGTCAGTCGATCGCATCCGCGGGGGTCGACGCGCTGGAACGACTGGGCAGGTCGGACGACAGTCTGCGAGCGCGCTGGCGGCCGGTGGAGGAGCAGTGCTTCGCAGCGGGTGCCTCGTATCTGGCGGCCACGGAGCGCCCCGAGTCCGACGCGAGCGAGGAGGCGTACGACGCCTTCGCCACCGCCATCGCCCACCTCTCCGCCGCCAGCGCCGCGGTCGACCAGTTCTACGAGGCGCACCGGGCACGGCTCGAGCACGCGACGCTCGAGTACGCCGCGGTCCCGCGCCTGGCGAACGACGCACGCACCGCGGCGACCTCGGTGCTGGCAACCGTCACCGGATCGGAACCGCACCACTCCTATCGCTCCGTGCGTGACGCCGTCGCCGCGGTACACCGTGCACTGGACGGTCTCGCGGCGGCGGAATCCGGGGGCAGCGGCACCGCGGTCACCGGCCGCGCAGCGCAGGTGCGCTCCGCCGCGGACGATCTCCGCCAGGCACTCGCCGAGGCACCCGGCCGCGCCGGATCGGCGTCCACCGCCCTGGCATCGGTCCGCACTCGGCTCCAGGCGGTCGGCACCAAGGCCGAGTACATCGCGCCCGCCTACTCCGCCCTGCTGCGCGAGTTCGTGGCCGCCAGCTCGGACGATCTCTCCCGAGCTCGGGAGAACTGCGAGACCCACATGGTCGAGGCGGCCCGCGACATCGACGACGCGGCGACCGCACGCGACCGAGGCGATCCGGAGGAGGCACTCGACCGGATCACCGCCGCACGGCAGCATCTGGCCGACGCGGAGGCGGACATCGAGGCCGTCACCGGACGCCTGGCACGCCTGCGCGAGGTGCGGGACGACCCCGGGGCCGTGGATCGCCGCGTCCGGTTCCGGCTGCGCGACGCGCAGCTGCTGGCCGTCGACCGGGGACTGGTTGCCGAATGGGGCTCGGTGTTGGATGCTCAGCTCGCACGGATCGAGAGGGCCGCCGCGGCACTCGGAACGGGCCGACCCGACTACTGGGCGTACCTGCGCGAACTCGATTCCGTCGAGGACTTCATCTCCGGTGTGGTCGACCGCATCCGCGGCCGACAGAGTCGGACCTGATACGAAAGGGGTTGCAGTGCAGCACTTCTCTCACCTGGAACCCGCCACACTCGAGTACCTGTTCCACCGCCCGCCCGTCGCCGTGACCGCGGAGAGCGACCTCACGACGCGGGCGCTCGCCCTGGGCGCCACGCTCTACGTCCCGGCCACCAGGGCGAACCTGGTGGAGACGGTACGCAAGCGCGCGGCCGAGGGCTCCCGGTCCGTCGTGCTCGATCTCGAGGACGCCGTTGCCGACGCCGACCTCGAAGCGGCGCGCGGACACGTCGTCGCCGCGCTGGACGCACTCGCCGTCGATCCGCCCGAGGCCGCCGTCTTCGTCCGCGTCCGCACGGCGGAGGACATGCACCACGTCTGCGACCGTCTCACCACCGGCATCGACGTCCTGCACGGCTTCGTTCTTCCCAAGTTCCGGCCGGAGAGCGGCGAGAAGTTTCTCGAGGAGGTGGCCGCTCGGTCGGCCGCAGCGGGCAGACACCTGGTGGTCATGCCCGTGATGGAGTCCCGCGAGATGGTCTACCGGGAGACCCGTGACGACGAGTTGGCCGGTGCACGTGACGTGCTCGACCGATACCGCGACAGCGTCCTGGCGGTGCGAGTCGGTGCCACCGACATGAGCGGCGCCTTCGGGATCCGACGCGACCGCGACCTGACGATCTACGACGTGCGGGTGGTCGCGGACACCATCGGCGCCATCGTCAACAACCTCGGGCGCAGTGACGGAACGGGTTTCGTCGTCACCGGCCCGGTCTGGGAGTACTTCGCCGACCACGAGCGGCTGTTCCGCCCGATGCTGCGAGCCACGCCCTTCGCCGAGCACGACGCCGTCCGCTTCCGCCAGCAGCTGGTCAGCCGCGACATCGACGGTCTGCTCCGTGAGGTCGCGCTCGACCGTGCCAACGGGCTGCACGGCAAGACCGTCATCCACCCGTCCCACGTCGCCGCCGTGCACTCGCTGTCGGTGGTCACCCACGAGGAGTATCAGGATGCACAGGCCATCGCGTCGTCCTCCGGCGGAGGCGGCGTCCTCGCCTCCGGCTACGGCAACAAGATGAACGAACTCGGTCCGCACCGGCCGTGGGCCGAGCAGACGCTGCGCCGGGCCGCCGTCTTCGGCGTCACCGCCGAGGGTGTGTCGTTCGTCGACGTGATGCAGGCACTGGCCAGGCGTCCCGCGTCCACGACCGGCACTGCACGATGAGCCGCGCGATGGGCCGTCGACTGCCCTGGGCGACAGCGGAACTGGGGCTCGTCCTCGAGCACGGCACCTCGTCGGTGGGCCGGCGGGTGGGCGACCTGGTGCAGCCGGGGCTGCGGCGCAACCCGCGCCGGGCACACCTGCTGGTGTCGACCGTTCTGGGCAAACACATCCCGCAGGACCCGGCCGAGGTGATCCGAGCAGGTGAGCTCCTGGGCTCCCTGTGCGCCGACGTGCTCGCCGGGCACGACGACGGCGTGGTGGTACTCGGATTCGCCGAGACCGCGACGGGACTCGGCCACTGCGTGGCGACGCGCCTCGGCGCACGGTCCTACATCCACTCGACCCGTCGACCCGTCGAGGGATTCGCCGTGCACGGTGAGTTCGAGGAGGGCCACTCGCACGCGACGGATCATCGCCTCCTACCCACCGATCCGGAGCGCGACCTGCCCTCTTACCTCCCGATGGTCCTGGTCGACGACGAGATCTCCACGGGAACGACGGCCCTCGGTGCCATTCGCGCGGTGCACGCACTCGCGCCGCGGGCGCGCTACGTGATCGCCTCGCTCGTCGACATGCGCTCGGCGGATCAGCGCCGCGAGACCGACCGCGTCGCTGCGGAACTCGGGGTGGTCATCGACTCGGTGTCGCTCGCGACGGGCACCGTGCATCTGCCCGACGACATCATCGCCGTCGTGGAAGCGCTACCCGCTGCGTCTGCACCGGTGGATGCTCCCCACCGAGGGACCGTCACCAGGGTCGACGTGCCCTGGCCGGCCGGAGTGCCCGACGGCGGTCGCCACGGTTTTCGGGCCGAGGACGTCGCCGCCTTCGACGCCGCGGTCGAGGAGTCGGCCGATCTGCTGCGACCGCACCTCGGCTCGGGCACCACCGTCGTGATCGGGCACGAGGAACTGATGTACCTCCCGCTCCGCATCGCCCGCGCACTGTCGGACCGCGGAACGCCGACACTGTTCCAGACCACCACCCGCTCACCCGCTCATGTGCTCGACGAGCCGGGTTACCCGCTGCGGCGCGGCTTCTCGTTCGTCGCACCGGAACCCGCGGCCGGTGGCCGACGTCATCTCTACAACGCTCGGGTACCGGACGAGGAGGCGCCGAGCCCCGTTCTTCTCGTCGTGGATCCGCCCGCGGACACCGAGGCGTTGACGGGTCCGGACGGTCTCGTGGACGCCCTCACCCGCACCGGTATCGACGTCACCGTCGCCGTGGTGGCGGCGGATCCGCACTCGCTGCGGACGGAGTCTCGATGACGGCACCGCTGCACGGTCCGGCGTTCGGGTCCTACGCGGCGGACGAGGTGTCCTGGCTCCTGAAGGATCTCTCGCACGTCTCGCTGGAGGCGGACACCGCGTCGCGGGAGCAGCAGATCCAGTCGGGCGCAGCGCACTATGCCGAGAGCCTGCCCGTCGAGTATCAACCCGATGCCGCCTACCGCGACCTGTTCGCCACCGTCCTGGAGGAGAGCGCGACGCGCCTCGCCACCGCGGTCGGCATCGTCACCGATCTGGTGATCGCCGAGCGCGGTGAGAACCTGGTGCTCGCCTCTCTCGCCCGCGCCGGCACCCCCATCGGCATCCTGATGCGCCGCTGGGCGCGGGACGTGCGCGGTCTGACGTGGCCGCACTACGCCGTGTCCATCGTGCGCGATCGCGGAATCGACTCGGCCGCACTGGATCATCTCGCCCGTCACCACGACCCGGCCGACGTCGTCTTCGTGGACGGGTGGACCGGCAAGGGCGCCATCACTCGGGAATTGACCGCCGCCCTCGACGCGGTGCACCGGGCGGGAGGCCCCCGCTTCGACGACCGGCTCGCGGTACTGGCGGACCCCGGGCACTGTGTGACCACCTACGGCACCCGCGACGACTTCCTCATCGCGTCGGCATGCCTCAACTCGACGGTGTCGGGCCTGATCTCCCGCACCGTGCTCAACGACACGCTCATCGGGCCCGGTGAGTTCCACGGCGCCAAGTTATACGCCGACCTCGCCGCGGTGGACGTGTCGAACCTGTTGCTGGACAGCGTGTCCGCCAGATTCGACGATGTCGCGGACGCCGTGGCAGAGGGACTGTCGACGGTACGGTCCGCCGACCGGACACCGACGTGGAGTGGCTGGGCCTCGGTCGAGCGTGTACGGGAGGAGTACGGCATCAGCACGGTCAACTTCGTCAAACCCGGAGTGGGAGAGACCACCCGCGTGCTGCTCCGCCGGGTCCCGTGGCGCGTTCTCGTGCGCGACGCGCGGGCGCCGGAGCACCGCCACATCCGGATGCTCGCCGAGGCGAGGGGAGTGCCCGTGGACGTCGTTCCCGATCTCGCCTACTCCTGCATGGGTCTCGTCCGGGACGTCTCGTGACCGAGGCGAGGACCGCACTGGTCGCGACCGATCTCGACCGCACGATGATCTACAGCGCCACCGCCTTGGCGGAGGGTCGCACGGACGGACAGGACGACGACGTGCGCTGCGTCGAGTACTACGAGGGCGCTCCGCTGTCGTACATGACCACACGCGCCGCCGACCTGCTCACCAGCCTCGCGTCCGAGGTGGTGGTGGTGCCGACCACGACGCGCACCGTCGAGCAGTTCCGACGCATCGCCCTGCCGGGAGCACCCTGGCGGCATGCGATCACGACCAACGGGGCCACCATCCTCGTCGACGGTGAGCCGGATCTCGACTGGCGCCGCGCCGTCGAGGACGCCGTCGCCGGGTCCGCGGTGCCGCTCGCGGAGGTGACCGCGGAGATGACACGGCGGGGCGACGACTCGTGGGTGCTCACGCAGCGGACGGCGGACGATCTGTTCTGCTACCTCGTCGTGAACGTGGAGACGATGCCCGAGGGTTTCGTCGACGAGTTCGCACACTGGTGCACCGAGCGCGGCTGGGGCGTGTCCCGGCAGGGCCGCAAGGTCTATGCGATGCCCGACGCGGTGTGCAAGTCGCATGCCGTCGCCGAGGTGCGCCGACGGTGCGTGAACGCGGGAACTCTGGAGGCCGACGCCCCGGTGCTCGCCGCCGGGGACGGAGCCCTCGACGCGGAGATGCTTCGTGCCGCGACCGCCGCCATCCGTCCGCGGCACGGTGAACTGGAACTGCTGCAGTGGGACGCCCCCGGGCTCGTGGTCACCGAACGGTCCGGCGGTGCTGCGAGCGAGGAGATCCTGCACTGGTTCCGGGCAACGGCCGGCACGTCGGGCTCCGCCGCTGCCCCGCCGACACACGTACGCTGAATTCGGACGTACCCGACCACCCCGGAAGAGGACGAGACGTGGCTGCACAGCCGTTGACCAAGGGACAGAATGCTCCGCTGTCCACCGCCACCGTTCGCATCGGTCTCGAGCTGACCGCACCGGCGGACATCTCCGCCCTGCTCGTCACCGACAGCGGCAAGGTTCGCTCCGACGCCGACTTCGTCTTCTTCAACCAGCCCTCCGGCCCCGGTGTGCAGCTGGTTCCGGGCCAGGGTGGGCCGCAGGAAGTCGCCGTGACCCTCGCCGCGGTCCCGGCCGACATCACGCAGATCCGAGTCGTCGTCACGCTCGACGACTCGTCGAGCAGCTTCGGACGCGTCTCCGCGCCCACCGCCCACGTGATCGACGGCGGCACCGGTGCGACGCTCTACTCGTACACCGTGGACGGCCTCACGACGGAGTCCATCGTCATCGCGCTCGAGCTGTACCGGCGCGGCGACGGCTGGAAGGTCCGTGCCGTGGGCCAGGGTTACGCGGGCGGGTTCGCCGCTCTCGTCGGTGACCACGGGGTCTCGGTGGACGACGCTCCCGCAGCGGCGCCTGCGCCTGCTGCACCCACACCTCCGCCTGCCGCTCCCACACCTCCGCCGGCCCCCACGCCGCCGCCCGCGGCACCCCCGGCACCTTCCGTGCCCGCGGCCCCCGCCGAGGTGAGCCTGACGAAGGCTCGGCCCGTCAGTCTCACCAAGGGTCAGAAGGTGACGCTGAAGAAGGACGGTGGCGTCGCACTGACCACCATCCGCATGGGCCTCGGTTGGGACCCCATCAAGAAGGCCGGCTTCTTCGGAGGCGGGCGCAGCGCGGACGTCGATCTCGACGCCTCGGCGCTGATGTTCTCCGGCGACAAGCACGCCGACGTCGTCTACTTCGGCCAGCTGCGGTCGAAGGACGGGTCGATCGTCCACCAGGGCGACAACCTCACCGGCGAGGGCGAGGGCGACGACGAGGTGATCACGGTGGACCTGACGCGGGTGCCCGCCCATGTGAGCTCGATCGTCTTCATCGTGACCTCGTACCGCGGGCAGACGTTCGAGCAGGTGGCGAACGCCTTCACCCGCCTGGTCGACAACACGATCAACACCGAGCTGGCACGCTTCACGCTGCAGGGCGGCATGCCGTTCACCGGGCTGGTCATGGCCAAGGTGTACCGAGCCGGGAGCGAGTGGAAGCTGCAGGCGATCGGCGACGGCATCAACGCCAAGCACGCGGGCGAAGCGTTGCCGCAGCTCCGTCCGTACCTCTCCTGACGAGGAGTCGTAGGCTCGGGTCGTGACCTCGTCGAACGATCCCTCCGTCTTCGAGTACGGAGTGGACGGCCCCAAGCTGATCGTCGTGGGCCTCGACGGCTCCGACTCCTCCTGGCGGGCGGCCGCGTACGCCGCCGGACTGGCGCGCCGGCAGCACTCCAAGCTCGTGCTGGTCTACGTGCAGACGCTGGCGGCCGGCGCCTTCGCGCAGGCGAGCGGCGTGGTCTACGACTCGGGGAGCCAGGTGGCGGACCAGCTGCTCACCGAGATCCGCGACCACGTGGTGCGTTTCGGCGAGCACCAGCACGTGAACTGGGAGTTCCGGACGTTCCGCGGCGACCCGGCGATGGGACTCGCCGCCGTCGGCGACGAACTGCGTGCCGACGCGATCGTCGTGGGCACGTCCGAGTCTGCCGGGCACCGCATCTTCGGCTCCGTCGCCGTCCGACTGGTCAAGCTGGGTCGGTGGCCGGTGACCGTGGTGCCCTAGGCGGTGGCGCCGCATCCGCGATCGGAACCTCGACGGGCCGCGGACGCACCATCGCCGGCACCCACGACGGATACGCGTCGGGTGCTCCGTCGAGCACACCACCGGCCGGATCGTCGTCGCCGCTGCGACGCACCAGATCGTCCACCGGCCGGTAGATCTGCCGCACCACCAGGACACACAATCCGACGACGGCGAGATCGCGCACCAGGACGGTCGCCGTGAAGTACTGCTCGGGCAGGCCCTTGTCGGCCACGCCCAGGTAGTACATCATCCGTGGAACCCAGACGAGTGCGTCGATGGTCATCCACGCCAACAGGATTCGCCGGTGCGGCAGAGCCAGGACCGCGAGCGGCACCAGCCACAAGGAGTACTGCGGACTCCACACCTTGTTCGTCAGCAGGAAACCGGCGACCACGAGGAAACACAGCTGCATCAGGCGAGGACGCCGCGGAGCCGTCAGCGCCACCCAGCCGATGGCGAGGCACACGACCACGAAGAGCAGCGCCGTCACGAGATTGAGGATCACCGGCTTCTCGCCGGGACCGAGCGGGCCGTCGAATCCGGCCCAGCCGGTGAACGACCGGGCCACGTTGTAGAGCGAGTCCGGATCGGCGCCGCGGTCGGAGTTCAGTCGGAAGAACTCCGACCAGCCACGCGGAAACAGCAGTGCGATGGGCAGATTGACCAGAACCCACGCCGAGAGCGCCGCCGCCGTGGTCCGCGACCAGTCCCTGATGTTCCCCGTGCGGATGCACAGCACGAGGAGCGGACCGAGCAGGAACAGCGGGTACAGCTTCGTCGCGCCCCCGATGCCGAGCAGGACACCGGCCAGCACCGGCCTGCGTCGCGCCCACGCCAGCAACCCACCGGAGGCGAATGCCGTTGCGAGGGCGTCGAAGTTGGTGAAGACGTGCACGATCACCAGAGGGGAACACGCGGCCAGCGCGGCGTCCCACACCCGACGTCCCGCCAACATCGTGGTCGCCCAGATCGTCACGAGCCAGGCGAGGGCGGAGCCGAACGCCACCACGTTGAAATACAGCGCGACCGTGAGCGCCTGCGGCAACCACGGGACCGCAGACCACGCGTGGGCCACCTGCATCGACACGTACTGGTACAGCCCCGCCACCACCGGATACTCCATGTACCGGGTGATCGTGGAACCGTCGGAACCCGTTTCCTCCCACGACTTCTTGTACGGGAACGCGCCCTGATCGAGTCGCTCCGCGCCGTAGAGGGGGACCACGTCGGAGTAACACATCGCGACGTACTGACGGCTCCCGCTCCAGTCGAGTCCCAGCTCGCCGCCGGGGCCGTTCGGGGCCTGCTGGATGCACGCGGCCTTCCCGAACCAGCCCAGCGCGAGAAACACGACAGTGAACGCGAAGATCACGCGCAGTGGCGTGATGTGGCGCTGCCGCCCCACCAACGCGTGCTTGCCCACAGGGCCGCCCACCACCGTCGACAACTCCGCGACCATGGGGTCGGTCAGACTCGGCCGATCGCGCCGACGAGCGGAGCGTCGATCCGTCGCCAACTCACCCGGACTCGCCAACAACTCGTCGGACGAGTCGTCCCGACCGGCCTCCGGCCTGCCCGCCACCCCTAGCCGCCGGGCGGCGTGGCCGGCTCCGGAGCCGCCCCGTCGTCGGGCGGGGTGACGGCGGAAGGTTCCGCCGGCGCCGGGGCCAGACCGGGAACCGGAATGGTGATGCCCGGCAGGATCTCGACCTGCGACGGGACGACGACCGGCGGAGCGACGGGCTCCGGCGTCGTGGGCTCCGGCGCTGCGGAAGAGGATGTGGGCGGCGCCGCGGTCCGTGTCGGCGCGGGTGCCGAGTACTGCGGCACACCGGCCTGGCCGGCGATAGCACCCGGTGCAGGGAACGACTCGACGGGCGAGCCCTCGAGGGACGCGTCGAGCGTGTCCTTCCAGATGTCCGACGGAAGTCCGGAGCCGTAGATGGGTCCCCCGTAGCTGTTCTCCAGCGGGAGACCCTGCTCGGTACCGACCCACACGGCCGTCGCCAGAGACGGCGTGTACCCGACCATCCAGGCGTCCTTGTTCTCGCCGGTGTCACCGAGCTGCGCGGTACCGGTCTTCGCGGCGGAGGCGCGTCCCTCCGCTAGGTTGTGGCCGTTCGAGTAGCCCGCGATGGGACGCATGGCCGCCGTGACGTTGTCCGCGACGGCGGGGTCGACCCGCTGCTCGCCGGGGTCCGCTCCGCGATCGAGCAACACGGTGCCGTCGGCCGTCACGACCTTCTGCACGAAGTGCGGTGCGTGGTAGGTGCCCGATGCGGCGAGCGTCGCGTAGGCGCTGGCCATGTCGATGACACGGGACTGGTACTGCCCGAGCACGATGCCGTTGTTGGGGCCGGCGCCGTTCGGCTCGGTCAGGGTCTCGCCGATGCCCTCGACCTCGGTCGGGATACCGAGGCGGTGCGCCATGTCGGCCACTGCCTGCGGGCCGCCGTCGAGGCTGAGCTGCAACCGGTAGAAGCTCGTGTTGAGCGACCGCTTGAGAGCCTCGGCAATGGTGCAGGTGCCGCAGGACTCGCCCTCGACGTTGCCGATGGAGATGCCGTTGACCGTCAGCGGCGAGCTGTCGTACATCTGCGACAGCGGGATGCCCTGATCCAGAGCCGCCGCCAGGCCGAAGACCTTGAACGACGAACCGGTCTGCAGGCCGGACTGCGCGAAGTCGAAGCCGCGACCGTCGACACCGCCGTAGTACGAGCGCACCGCACCGGTGCGGGGGTCGATCGACACCGACGCCGTGCGCAGCTCGGACGGTTCGCCCTCCATGTTGGAGTTCACGGCGTCGATGGCGGCCTGCTGATCCTGCGGATCGATTGTCGTGGTGATCTGCAGTCCGGCGGTGTTCAGGTCCTGCTCACTGATGCCCGACGCGGTGAGCTCCTTGAGCACCTGGTTCTTGATCAGTCCGTTCGGGCCGGCGTCGGCGGCGTCGCCGCTGTCCACCGAGGCGAGCGGTCGCCACTGCGGGTACTGCATCGCCTGACGCTGGGTCTGATCGAGCGCACCCATCGTGACCATGCCGTCGAGGACGTAGTTCCAGCGGCTCTGCGCACCCGTCGGGTTGTTCTCCGGATCGAGTCCGGAGGGCTGCTGGATGGTGGCCGCGAGCACGGCACCCTCCTCGACGCTCAACTGCTCGACGGGCTTGTCGAAGTACGCCTTCGACGCCGCCGCGATGCCGTACGCGCCGCGGCCGAAGTAGATGGTGTTGAGGTACGCGGCGAGGATGTCGTCCTTGGTCCACTGACGCGCCATCTTCGAGGAGATGACCAGCTCGCGCATCTTGCGGGTGAGCGTCCGCTCGGACCCCACGAGCGCGTTCTTCACGTACTGCTGCGTGATGGTGGATCCACCACCGGCGCTGTCGCGCCCGAGCACGTTGTCGCGAGCGGCGCGTGCGAAGCCGGTGACCGAGAATCCGGGGTTGGAGTAGAAGTCACGATCCTCGGCCGACAACACCGCATTGCGGACGTGCTCGGGGATCTGTCCGATCTCGACGTCGGTGCGGTTGCCCTCGGGAGGGACCACCGTGCCGAGGACGGACGTTCCGTCCGATGCGAGGACGGTGGCGACCTGGTTGGTCTTGATGTCACCGGGCCGCGGAACGTCCTCGACGACGTACGCGACCATGAACACCAGGACCGGAACGACCATGCCCAGCGCGATCAAGCCGTACATCGTGCGCCGCAGGACCTTCCACTTCGACTTCTTCTTCGTCTTCGTGGCAGTACCTCCTGATGGCGGTTCGGTGGGTCCTCCACCGAACCGGTCCCGGTCACCGTCGGCGTCGCCACGCGAGTGGGACGTCACGGGCCGGGAGGGTGGAACGTCGGTCGCCCGTGGATCGTCCGAGTACGGGCGCGGCTGCGAGAACGCCTGCGACCGCGGCGGGGGCGCGGTCGGGGGGATCTGGGTGGTGTCCGGTCCACGATCGTCGTAGGACGGCGGACCGTAGGCCGGGCGCCGCGGGTGATCGGCCGGCGGCCAGCTCGGCGGGGGACCACCGGGGCCGTCCCGGCGAGGCGCACGCGGTGGGGGTGGGCCCGACGGCCGCTGCTGGGGATCGCGGACCGGCTCGTGGCTCGGGCGCCCGTGACGCGGTGGTTCCCCGGGCCCGTCGGGTCGACCGTGGCGGCCGGACGGACGCCCGCGATCGTCACCGGAACTGTCGTAGGGGGAACTCACTCACGTACTCCACTGTCAGGACGCACGTGTGACCAGGTGGCGACGGTCACGTGTGCGTCGGGCTCGTTCGACTCGGTTGCGCGGGGGACCACCGACGGACGGTACCGCCGACGACCTGCGTCCGTCACTCACTGGCCGTGCGTCGGCGGGAGGCGGAGCGTGTGCGGGGGCTCTTGGGCGCCGGAACGGCGCCCAGGACGTACGACTGCACGAGGTGGTTCCAACTGCAGGTTCGGCAGACCTCGACGACGTGCACGGAGAACTCCTCCTGCGTGCCGGCGAGGCGGGTGAGCTCGTCCGCGGTCCGGGCCGAGCCGTTCATCGTCCCGAGCTTCTCCCCGAACACCCAGGAGACCAGCGTGAGCTGCTCCTTCCGGCAGATGGGACACGCCACGGTGGACGGCCGACCGTGGAACTTCGCCGCTCGGAGGAGGTAGGGATCGGCGTCGCAGACCTGGGCCATCGCCGTTCGTCCGGAGTAGACCTCGGCGAGCAGCGACTTGCGCTGCAACGCGTAGTCCACCACCTGCCGCTGTGATCTCACGGTGACCAGAGTACGTGCGCCGTCGAGGTGGGGTGGTGCTCGACCCCGTCCCGTGCGCTGGAGCGGAGCCGTGGAGCCGGAGCACTTGAGGGACCCGGTCCACGGGCCTACCATCTGGCGATGCCGACGGTCCGATCTGTGGGTGTCAGAGCGCGTGACCAGGACAGAGTGCACGCGTGCGCCGCGCTGGACCGTGCGCTCGCGGACGGCCAGATCGACGCCGAGGAGCACGCCACCCGTATCGCCCTCGCCACCGATGCACGTGCGCTCGAGGACCTCCACGATCTGATCGGCGATCTGCAGGGCGAGTCGGATTTGGCTCCGATGGCGTCGCCCGGGACGGCAGCCGCGGGGCTCTCCCGTCGGGGTCGGCCGAGCGTGCTGAGCGCGGTGATCCGGTGGGCTGTTCTCCTGGTCGTCGCCGCACTCCTGTTCCTCGGTGTCCGCGCCTGTGCGTCCGACGACAGCGCGACCGGCACCTACGGCTCGGCCGGCTACCTCGAACCGCGCGCGATGGACGACATCGTGGCGTCGACGGGCATGCTGCTGGGAACCACCGTCGTCGACGAGCTGATGTTCTACTCCGAGTACGTGCTGCTGAGGGCGCCGAGTCCCGACGATCCGGGCCGGGAGAGGCGTTATCAGTACCGCGACGGCGAGTGGAGACAGTCGGACGACGCGGACAGGGACCGAGAGACGGCGACCGTCGACCTCGCCGACCTGGGCCCCGGCGTGCTCGGCGGGTTGGTTCTGGGCGCCGGCGCGAGCCTGAACATCGCCGAGATCGACTCGCTGTACCTGTTCGTCCGGAACACCGGCGCCGGCCCCGCGATCAGCCTGCACGCGAGCAACGAGGCCGCGAACGAGGACGGATACCTCGAGGCGTCCCTGTCGGGCGACTTCCTCAGCGTCACCCCGTTCGATCCGACCGAGTAGGAGACGACGATGGCGACCGGACAGGATCGACGACTGCGCGCCCGTGACATCGATCGCGCCGTGGTCGCGACCGCTCTCGACACCGCGTACGCGGACGGGCAACTGACGTTCGACGAGCACCGGTCACGGGTGGCGGCGGCGAGAACGGCGACGACACTGGGCGATCTCCACGCGTTGGCCGCCGATCTGCAGGCGGCCGTACCGCTGCCCGAGGCGATACGGCCCGCACCCGGACCGTCCCGGCGCCCGGTGATCGTGGGTCTGCTCGTCGTGGTCCTCGTCCTCGGAGTCGCCGTCGTGCTGGCGGTCCGCGGATCCGATGCACCGTCGTCGCCGAGCGTCGCGGCTCCGTCGTCGTCCGTCGGCCCGGGAGCGACGGCCGCGGGCACCGTGACGCCGATCGTCGCGCGACCCTTCGTGTTCGACACCCCGGAGGGCCTGGCCGACTTCCGCGACCGGTGGATCACACGATTCGGCGACCCCGAGGTCACCGAGTTGGTGCTGTACCCGTCGGACGATCGCGCCTCTCTGACCCGCCTCGCCGAGAGCGACCGCGTGCGCGAGGTGTCGGTCCGCGGCGGTTTCGAGGAGTCCGCCGCGACGAGCCCGAGGGAGACGGACGAGCTGCCCTTCGACCTCACCGCGCTCGACGTCGCGGCACTGGCGGGCCTGATGGCGGGTTCCGCGTCGTTCGTCGAGGTACCGGACGCGTCGGTCACCCACGTGCTCGTGCGCAACGAGGGAGTGCCGGAGGTACTGGTCTACGCCGCGGATGCGGACGGCCGCGGTGGATACCTGCAGGCCACCCTGGCCGGTGAGGTCACGCGGGTCAGCCCCCACCGTCCCTGACGGGGCCCGTGTTCATGTTCTCGACAGTTACATGTACCCCCATATATCGGCCCGATACATGTGGCGGTTATAGTGAGCGAGCGTCATCTCGACGCGGACTCGGGTCGGAACGGGAAGGGGACCGCACATGCTCGAACTGGCGATCCTCGGCCTGCTCCTGGAGACACCCATGCACGGTTACGAGCTTCGTAAGCGACTCACCGGACTTCTCGGTGCCTTCCGGGCCTTCTCGTACGGTTCGCTCTACCCCACCTTGCGTCGTATGCAGGCGGACGGGCTCATCGTCGAGAACCCCGGAGTCCAGGGCGCCGTCAAGCGTCGGGCACGTCGTGTTTACGAACTCACGCCGGCCGGCCGAGCTCGGTTCACCGAGCTGGTCGCGGACACGGGTCCGCAGAACTACACAGATGATGGATTCGGCGTACACCTGGCCTTTTTCGGGCGCACCCCCGCTGAGGCGCGGATGCGGATACTCGAAGGTCGGCGTCGCCAGGTCGAGGAGCGCCGTGAGGGGCTCCGCGACGCCATCGGCCGTGCGAGTGGGTCGTTGGACAGGTACACGCGCGGATTGCATCAGCTCGGCCTCGAGTCGAGCGAGCGCGAAGTGCGGTGGCTCAACGAATTGATCGCTGCCGAGGCAATGGCGATCACTTCGGAGAGTCCACCGCCCGCACCCACGACCGACACCTCGGCCGTGGCACACCCGGAGAGCACGTCGGCTCCGGCCACCCGATACGGAAAAGAAGGAGAACCCGACCATGAGTGACAACAGCACTGCGGTGCGCGTGGCCATTGTGGGCGTGGGTAACTGCGCGTCGTCCCTGGTACAGGGCGTGCAGTACTACAAGGACGCCGACGAGAACACCACCGTTCCCGGCCTCATGCACGTGAAGTTCGGCAAGTACCACGTCCGCGACGTCGAGTTCGTCGCCGCGTTCGACGTGGACGCCAAGAAGGTCGGCTTCGATCTGTCCGAAGCCATCTTCAACAGCGAGAACAACACCATCAAGATCGCCGACGTGCCCCCGAGCGACGTCAGCGTCCAGCGCGGCCCGACACTCGACGGCATCGGCAAGTACTACTCGGAGACCATCGAGATCTCCGACGCGGAGCCGGTCGACGTGGCGCAGGCACTGCGTGACGCGAAGGTCGACGTGCTCGTCTCCTACCTGCCCGTCGGATCCGAAGAGGCCGACAAGTTCTACGCGCAGGCCTGCATCGACGCGAAGGTCGCGTTCGTCAACGCGCTGCCCGTCTTCATCGCGTCCGATCCGGTCTGGGCCAAGAAGTTCACCGACGCCGGTGTGCCCATCGTCGGCGACGACATCAAGAGCCAGGTCGGTGCCACCATCACCCACCGCGTCATGGCCAAGCTGTTCGAGGATCGCGGCGTCCAGCTCGATCGCACGATGCAGCTGAACGTCGGCGGCAACATGGACTTCCTCAACATGCTCGAGCGCACGCGCCTCGAGTCGAAGAAGATCTCGAAGACGCAGGCCGTCACGTCCAACCTGCAGCGTGAGTTCAATGCGAAGGACGTGCACATCGGCCCGTCCGATCACGTCGGCTGGCTCGACGACCGCAAGTGGGCCTACGTCCGCCTCGAGGGTCGCGCGTTCGGTGACGTCCCGCTGAACCTCGAGTACAAGCTCGAGGTCTGGGACTCCCCGAACTCCGCCGGCGTCATCATCGACGCCGTGCGCGCAGCGAAGATCGCTCAGGACCGCGGAATCGGCGGACCTGTCGTGCCCGCGTCCGCGTACCTGATGAAGAGCCCGCCGAAGCAGCTCGCCGACGACATCGCTCGTCAGCAGCTCGAGGCGTTCATCATCGGCTCCGACGAGCAGTAGCCACTCGCGAACGTCCCGACGGGGTCGTCACGGTCGATCACTCGGCCGCGGCGACCCCGTCGGCGTCTCACCGGTCGAGCGGGCCGTCGGGGACGCCGAGCAGGTACGACGTGGTGCCGCGGACACCGTCGGACACGAACACCTGGAACGTCTGATCGCAGGTCTCGGTACCGAAGCGGACGACGGCGAGTCGATGATGCGCACCCGTCACGCGCGGCCCCCTCGGAGGAGACGATTCCGTGAGCGGTCGGCGACGTGCGGACGCCGCCGCGTCGTGCTCGTACGTCACGACGGTGCCCTCGGTGGTGACCACGCCGACGGCCGTGATCGGTTCCGTCGCACTCGTGGACAACACCGGCGTGATCACGATCTCCCCCACCTCGTGGTCCCCGTCGGTGACGACGATGGTGAAGCGATCGGAGCCGAAGGACGACGGGTCGTCCTCCCACCGGTCCACAGACGCCGTACGCGAGTAGGTGAACATCCCGTCGGACGCGACGTCCGCGGTACCGCAGGACGGGCCGGAACCCAGTCGGTGGCTCCGCTGTGTGCACAGGGGCGAGGCGACGGACCCCGCCAGCAGGCAGGCCGTGACGGAGGTTCGAGGCATGGGGTCGCTCCTGAGGGTCGTGCGCCGGCCGGGTCGGCCGGATTCTCCTGTACTCACCGTGCCCGACGCGTGCACAAGAAGTGCAAAAGTGCCTGCGTGCGGCGCGAATACGCACAGCTGACTAGACTTGTCAGGTGACGAGTGACTCACCCGCTTCCGTCCGACTCGTCGGTGCCGTCACCGTCGAGCGTGGCTCTCGGGTGGTCGATCCCCGCATCATCGGTGGACCGCGCTGCGTCGAACTGCTGTCGTATCTGACGCTCAATCGCCATCGAGAGGTCTCGCACGACGAGTTGGCGGACCTGCTCTGGCCCGAGAAGCGGCCGCGCACCTGGAATTCTGTGCTGCGTGGGGTGATCTCGAAGGTGCGGGACGTTCTCGACGCCGCGGACATCGCGGGTACGTCGATCGTGTCCCGTACCGGCATGGTGCGTCTGACTCTTCCGCCGGACACCACGGTCGATCTCGAGGAGATCCGGGACGCGTGCCGGCGCACGGAGGGATCACCCGCGGACCGTGCCCGCGATGCCCGGACGGCGTTGCGTCTGCTCGCCGAACCCGTGCTCGTCGGAGCCAACGGCGCGTGGGCGGACGACGTCCGGCGAGAGTTCGACGACCTGCGGCTCACGGCCCTCGAAGCGGACGCCACCGCGTCGATGGATCTCGGTGCGTTCGAGAACGCCGTGTCCTCCGCGGAGTCCCTGCTGGCAGCCGACCCCCTGCGCGAGAGCGCGTACCGCATCGCCATGCGTGGCTACGTGGCACTGGGCGACCGCGGACAGGCTCTCGGGGCGGCGGCGCGATGCCGAGCGGTGCTGGCGGACCGGCTCGGGGTGAGCCCCTCACGCGAGACCCAGTCGTTGTACCTGGAGTTGTTGGAGGACGATACCGAGACCACCCCAGCGCAGCGCGAGGAGCCGCCGGTGGGATCCGCCTTCGTCGGACGCGATGTCGAGATGAGCCGCATCGTCGAGGACCTCGAGGCGGCCGCTGCCGGTCATGGACGGTTTCTCCTGGTCTCGGGTCCGCCGGGGGCAGGGAAGACGTCACTCGCCCGCGCCGTGATGCAGCGTGCCCGCGCCGCCGGCACGGACGTCGTGTCGGGTCGCTGCAGCGAACACTCGACCATCCCGTACGAACCGTTCGTGGAGGCGGTCACCCGCGACCTCGACTCGCGCGGCGTCATCGGAGCGCGTCAGTGGCTGCGGACCAACGGCGCCGACATCCTCGGCATCATCCCCGGGGCCGCACGTCGATTCGGGGACCTCATCCCCCCGCACGTGGACGACGACCGCACAGGGGCGTCCGACGCGGTGCAGCGGTGGCTCGTCGGGCCCGCTCGACAGGCCCCGACCCTGCTCGTGATCGACGACCTGCAGTGGGCCTCCGGCACGACGGCCGCCCTGGTCCGCCATCTCGCGCGGTCGACGCAGAACGACCGACTCTGCATCCTCGCGACAATGCGGGACGAGAACCTCGTGTCCCCGGAACTCCAGGCGACCCTCGACGTCATCCGGTTGTCGGCGGGGTTCCGCGAGATCACCCTGGGCGGACTGTCTCTGGCCGCGGTGCACGACCTCCTCCGCGAGCAGAACTCGACCCTCGACCCCGAGGCCATCGTGGCACGGACCGGTGGCTCCGCCCTGCTGGTCGCAGCCGTCATCGCGGCACACGAGCGCGAACCCGGCGGCTCGCTCCCCTTCACGGTCACGGACGCGGTGCGTCTCGCGAGTCGCGAACTCAGCTGTGACGCAGTCACTCTGCTCGAACTGTGCGCGGTGACCGGGGTGACGGTCTCGCGCCCGCTGCTGCGGGCCGCCTCGACGATCCCGTCCGATCTCCGTTTCGCCGAGACCCTCGACGAACTGCTGGCCGTGAACTTCCTGGTCGCCGGCGACACCGACGACGAGCTGGTGATGAGACACGCTCTCGTGCAGTCGACTCTGTACGACGCGATACCCGGGGCGCGGCGAGCGCAGATGCACTCCGACGTGGCTCGGGCCCTGGTCGATCTCGGTGCCGACACCACCGCCGACGAACTCGCGCGCATCGCGTACCACTTCGGCAGGGCGCTGGACTCCGACCGCTCCGAGGCCGCGCTCTACGCGCGGCGTGCCGGCGACGCCGCCTACGCGGTGTCCGCGTACGAGGACGCGGTGGTGGGGTACCGGACCGCCCTTCGGAAGATGGTGCCGCACGGCGACTCCCGAGAGCGGTGCCGACTGCTGATCGACCTCGGCCGGGCGCAGCGTAAGTGCATCGACCGGTCCTACCGGGCCACTCTCTTCGACGCGATCGCCATGGCGCGGAGACTGGGCGACGTCGACCTACAGGTCGACGCGACGCTGGCGGACACGATCAGTGGTGCGGGCCTGTTCCAGATGTTCGACCCGTTGCCGGAACGACTCGACAGCCTGCACGACGCACTGCACGTCCTCGAGGACTCCGGCCGCTCGAACAGCGCCGCCACGGCCAAGGTCCTGGTACTGCTGGCCATGGAGCTGAGCTGGACCGATGACTGGAAGGAACGCCGAGACCTTCTCGAACAGGCTGTGACGCTGGCGCATTCGGTGGGAGACCGCAGTGCCCTCGAGTCGGCGCTGCGCGCGATGCTGTGGTGCCTCCTGGTGCCCCAGTGCTGGGATCTACGCCAGGAGGCGATGACGCGCCTCGTCGAGCTGGAGTCGACATCGTCTCGGCGGCATCGCGATCCGTCCGCCGCCACCATCCTGGCCAGGACCCAGCAGGCGTTCGGCGACCTCGGCGGCGCCGACTCGACACTCGCGGCGGTGACCCGGGCCGATCTCGCGGACGACCCCGAGATGACCTGGGCCATGGTGTGTTCCAAGTTCGGCGTGGACGTGTCGGCAGGACGACTGGTGCGCGCGGAGACCGTGCTGGCACGGATCTGCGAGACGCCCGACGCCGCGCTCGGCAGCCACACCTACGGCCGCGAACACACGTCGATCCTCACCCTCCGGACGATGCGCGGAGATCTCCGGCACTTCGCGGATCGGCGCGACGAGATGGCCACGATGTTCGACCTGATCCCGGCGTTCCGCCCGGTCGTGGCGTCCTCGCTCGCCGACGTCGGACGCATGGACGAGGCGCGCGAGCTGATGGACTGGTACGACGAGCAACGGCTCGCGGCGATCGCCCCGGACATGCTCTGGCTGATGTCGATGACCTTCATCGCCCGTGCCGGTGCCACGGTGGGCAACACACTGGTGTGCACCGACGTGTACGAACGGTTGCTGCCCTACGCGGAGCAGACCGTGTCGGTCGCCCCGAGCGTCTTCGGCGTGGTGCACCACCACCTGGCCGACGCGTCCCTGGCCACCGGTCACGTCGAGCGAGCGGGTCGCCATCTGCACGCCGCGCGGCGCCTGCACGTCGCCCGCGGCTTCGAGGGATGGAGCGCGGAGGACGCGTATCTCGGTCTCCGCATCGAGCACGCCCGCACCGGACGGCTCGCGGCCCGCGCTCTGGCGTCGGCCCGCACCCGTGCGGACGTCATCGGAGCCTCGGCGGTCCGGCGGCGCATCGACGCCGTCGCGGCCTTGGTGGAGAACTCCGAGCGCTGACTGCTACTCGCCGACGCGGCCGTCCGCAAGACCCTGCGAGCGCCTGTGGACGGCCGTCCCCGGGGACGCTCGGTGGGCCCGGCTCACGGCTGGTCCGGGCGTACTCTCGGCCCGTGAGTTCAGACAGGATGGTGGCCCGCATCGGTGGGCTTCTGCGTCAGGCCGAGTCCACGGACAATCCCCACGAGGCCGAGGCGTTCATGGAGGCCGCGCAGCGTCTCGCGACCGCCGCCTCGGTCGATCTGGCCGTGGCACGCTCGCACACCGCCTCGCGCGAGAAGCGGGCGACGCCGGTGCAGCGCGTCGTCCACATCGGGGAGCACGGCAAGAAGGGCCTGCGCACCTACGTCCTGCTGTTCGTGGCCATCGCCCGCGCGAACGACGTGCAGTGCGACGTGGCGCAGTCGTCGACGCAGGTCTTCGCGTACGGGTTCGAGAGCGACATCGACACGTGCGAGGCCCTGTACGCGAGCCTGCTCGTGCAGATGGTGCGCGCGAGCGACACGTACATCTCGTCGGGTGCGTACCGGGACGCCACCGTGGACCGTGAGGTCACCGTCGTCCGAGGACGCCGGCGCTATCGCACGGTCGAGCGGGCGCCGCTCGCCGGCGTCACTGCCAGGATCGAGTTCCAGACCGCGTTCGCGCACCGGGTCGGCGAGCGCCTGGCCGCCGTCAAGAAGGAGGCCGAGGCCGAGGCGGTCGCCACGGAAGCTCCCGAGGCCGGCACCGCACTGGTGTTGCGTGACAAGGAGATCGAGCTGCGCGACTTCTACCGGTCCGCTTCCACCGCCCGGGGTACCTGGCGCGGCAGCTCGGGTCGCTCGTACTCGTCGGAGGCTCGGCGAGCCGGAGACCACGCCGGTCGACGTGCACGCCTGGGCAATCAGAGCGAGATCGGCGGCCCCCGAGGACAACTCGAACGGTGACCCGCGACAGCCAGCGCTCCCGCGTCTACGACGCCGAGCATCAGGTCCGCACCATGTTCGACCGCGCGGACGAACGGGGCCTGCGCACCGTCGAGATCCTCGGGTCCACGGTCACCCTGCCGATCGAGCGGCGCTTCGCCTCGCTCGACTCGGTCCAGACCTACGTCGACGGCGTCACCGCTCTGGACTGGGTGCGCAGCGAGTGGCCACGCGCGGCGGTCCCGGTACGGGTCCGGGCCCGCTCGGGCGCGGGCGCCGCGCACTACGAGGTCGACACCGCCACCATCGCTGTCCCACTCCACGTACGGGGACGCGCCTGGGCCCTGCGCGAGATGGTGGTGCTGCACGAGATCGCGCACCATCTCGAACCCGGCGATCCGGACGACCACCGCGAACCGGCCCACGGCGGCGCGTTCGTCGATCGCTATCTCACCCTGGTCTCGGAGATCATCGGCGTTGAGGCAGGTTTCGTCCTCCGCGCGACGATGCACGCGTGTGGAGTGCGCATCGGTTGACAGGCCGGGCACCATGGAAGCGACAGCCAGCGCACTCACCGAAGGATCACACATGTCCGTTCGCATCGGAGTTCAGCTTCAGCCCCAACACGCCCCCGATTACGGCCTCATCCGCAACGCGGTGTTGCGGTCCGAGGACGCCGGCGTGGACATCGTCTTCAACTGGGATCATTTCTACCCGTTGTACGGCGACCTCGACGGCGCCCACTTCGAGTGCTGGACGATGCTGGGCGCCTGGGCCGAGCAGACCTCGAACGTCGAGATCGGCGCGCTCGTCACCGGCGGCGGCTACCGCAATCCCGACCTGCTGGCCGACATGGCGCGCACCGTGGACCACATCAGTGGAGGACGGCTGATCCTGGGCATCGGCGCCGGGTGGAACCAGAAGGACTACGACAACTTCGGCTACGACTTCGGCACCGCCGGCTCACGCCTGGCACTGCTCGACGAGAGTCTCGCCCGCATCACCTCGCGTCTCGCCGTCGGCAATCCGGCGCCCACTCGCCACATCCCGATTCTCATCGGCGGTGGCGGTGAGAAGAAGACGCTCAAGATGGTCGCCCGCTACGCCGACGTCTGGCACAGCTTCGCCGACCTGGACGCGCTGAAGCACAAGTTGGAGGTCCTGGCCGGACACGGTGAGACCGTCGGCCGCGACGTGTCGCAGATCGAGCGATCGGTGGCGTGGCCGGGCGCGGACGACGCGCAGGCCTTCGTCGACGCCGGAGCCACCCTCTTCACCGTCGGCGTCAACGGCCCCGACTACGACCTCACCGAGCTGACCGGCGCGATCTCCTGGGCGCGGTCGCACCAGGGTTGACAGTCAGCCGGACTGCTTTCCGAACAGCCCCGAGCTGCCGTGTCCGCCGTGCGAGGAGGCGAACTCGTACGCGGACTCGGCATGCTCGTGTTCGTCGATGCCGTCCGTCTCGTGCTGCGGATCCGCTCTGATCCCGATGGTCAGCTTCAGCACCGTGGCGATGGCCGCGGTGACCAGGAACGCATAGGCGAGAACGACGACGACGGCGACCACCTGTCGACCCAGCTGCGTGACGCCGCCGCCGTAGAACAGGCCGTCGACACCGGGCGGCATGTCGCTGCTCGCGAGGAGGCCGATCATGAGCGTGCCGACGATGCCACCGACCAGGTGCACTCCGACCACGTCGAGCGAGTCGTCGTACCGGAAGCGGTACTTGAGGCCGATCGCCAGGGCGCAGGCGACACCGGCGGCAGCGCCGACGCCCAGAGCGCCGATCGGGGTGACGGCCGTGCACGACGGCGTGATGGCCACCAGACCGGCGACGACACCCGACGCCGCGCCGAAGGATGTGGCCTTCCCGTCGCGGATCTTCTCGACCACCAGCCACGCCACCATCGACATCGCGCCCGCGCCCATCGTGTTGACCAACGCGACCGCGGCGACGCCGTCCGCCGCGAGCGACGATCCGGCGTTGAAGCCGAACCAGCCGAACCACAGCAGCCCGGCACCCACCATGACGGCGGGCAGGTTGTGCGGCCGCATCGCCTCCCGTGGCCACCCACGACGCTTGCCGACGACCAGGGCGAGCGCCAGTCCGGCCGCGCCGGCATTGATCTCCACCGCGGTGCCCCCGGCGAAGTCGATGGCCTTCAGCTGGTTGGCGATCCAGCCCCCGGTCTCCGCGGTGACACCGTCGAACGCGAACACCCAGTGTGCGACGGGGAAGTAGACGAGTGTCGCCCAGAGGCCGGCGAAGATCACCCACGGCATGAAACGCATCCGGTCGGCGACGGCGCCGGACACGAGCGCCACGGTGACCATCGCGAAGCCTGCCTGGAAGGCCACGAAGGCGAGCGCCGGAACGGTTCCCACCAGCGGGATCTCGACCGCGCCGCCCCCTGCTCCGAAGCTGCCGCCGATCAACGAGGTGAGGCCGGCGAACTGCGTCGGGTCCCCGATCCACCCACCGACGCTGTCGTCGCCGAACACCATCGAGTATCCGAACAGGACCCACAGGACCCACACGACCCCGATGGCCGACAGGCTCATCATCATCATGTTCAACACGCTCTTCACGCGCACCATGCCGCCGTAGAAGAACGCGAGCCCCGGAGTCATCAACAGCACCATCGCGGCACTGGCCAGAACCCACGCCGTGTTGCCGGCATCCGGAGCGCCCGTCAGCGGGTACTCGAGACTGGAGTACATACGAACACCTTCCGTCCCCCGGCGCACACCCTCCAGGCGTCCTGGATAGTCGGTGACGTGCGCCCCGACGGAGACTAGACCCCTGGTCGGAGCGGTCCCCACGGCGATCACCGGCAACAGATCACTGAGCACAACCATTGCGCGTTCGACGTTTCGGTGATCCCGGCACGTGAGCCCTAGTGTTCATCTCATGCTTGCGCACCGCGTGGGACGGAAACTCATCGTCCTCGTCTCCACACTTCTCCTCGCCGTCCTCCTCGCGTCCTGCGGCACCTCGGACGGCGGCTCGTCGGACGGCTCCTCGTCCGCTGCCGCGGCACCGACCGAACTGTGCTCACCTCCCGGTGTGGACAGCGCGTCGTCCACGCCGACCAACTTCGACGCCGCGGCCGCCGCCGCGACCGAGGATCGGTACACGACGCCGTCGGTCACGCCGCTCGATCGCATCGACACCTCGCAGCTCGGACTGATCACGCCCGGCCAGCTCACCGTCGGCACGCTCTCCGACGCGCCGCCGAGCATCTGCGTCGACGGCTCCGGCACCTACACCGGCTACGACAACGAGCTGCTGAAGGCCGTCGCCGCGAAGCTCGGCCTGCAGATCAACTTCTCGGGCACCGAGTTCTCGGGTCTGCTCGCGCAGGTCGCCGGCCGACGCTTCGACGTCGGGTCGTCGTCCATCACCACCACCGACGAGCGGCGCAACACGGTCGGCTTCACCAACGGCTACGATTTCGGCTACTTCTCCCTGGTCGCGAAGGCCGGCGGACCGATCACCGCCTTCGAGAACCTGGGGCCGGACACCCGTATCGGCGTCGTGCAGGGAACGGTGCAGGACGACTACGTCGTCAACACCCTGGGCCTGGACCCGGTGAAGTTCCCCGACTACAACACCGCGTACGCAAATCTCCGCACCGGACAGATCGACGCCTGGGTCGCACCGTCGCAGCAGGCCGAGGGCCTGGTGAAGCCGGAGGACGGGACCGCGATCACGCAGAACACGTTCAGCCTCAACAACTTCGTCGGGTGGGCCGTCGCGCGGGACAATCAGCCGCTGATCGACGCGTTGAACTCCGGCCTCGACGCGATCATCGAGGACGGGACCTGGGCCCAGCTGTACTCCGACTGGGTGCCGCGCGAACTCCCGGAGGGATTCAAGCCCGGTAGCAAGGCAGCGCCGCAGCCCGAGCTTCCCGACTTCGCGGCCATCGCCGCCGAGAACGACGCGAATGCCCCGGCCGCGCAGGCCGTCGCACCGAAGTCGACGTTCGAGCAGCTCGGCGACACGTTCTTCGACTGGAACCTCTACAAGCAGGCGCTGCCGGACCTGCTGAAGACCGGCCTGCCGAACACGCTGATCCTCGCGCTGGCATCGGGCATCATCGGCACGGTTCTCGGCATGCTTCTCGCACTGGCGGGCCTGTCCCGCACCCGCTGGCTGCGCTGGCCGGCACGCGTCTACACCGACATCTTCCGCGGACTGCCCGCCGTCGTGATCATCCTCGTCATCGGTCTCGGCATCGGACCGGTGGTCAGCGGCATCACCGGCAACAACCCGTACTGGCTCGGTGCGGTGGCGTTGTCGCTGCTCGCGGCCGCGTACATCGGCGAGATCTTCCGATCCGGCATCCAGAGCGTCGAGAAGGGGCAGATCGAGGCAGCGCGTGCTCTCGGGTTCAGCTACCGACGCTCGATGCGCCTGGTCGTGGTGCCGCAGGGTGTCCGGCGCGTGCTTCCCGCACTCGTCAACCAGTTCATCTCGCTGATCAAGGACTCGTCGCTGATCTACTTCCTGGGTCTGCTGGCGACGCAGCGCGAACTGTTCGCCGTCGGCCGAGACCTCAACGCGCAGACCGGAAACCTGTCACCCCTGGTGGCGGCCGGACTCGTCTATCTCGCGATGACCGTCCCGCTGACCCACCTGGTCAACTACATCGACAAGCGTCTGCGCGTCGGCAAGGCCGAGCAGACACTCGACCCGGTCGAGCAGGCCATCGTCGTGGAAAGAGGCTGACACATGACCACCGCACCCTCGACCGAGCCGTTGACCGGCGTCTCACTCGCCGGCCGTGACCTGCACCTGTCCTTCGGCACCAACAAGGTCCTGCGCGGCGTCGACATCGACGTCGCCGCAGGAGCCACCACCACTGTCATCGGACCGTCCGGGTCGGGCAAGTCCACGCTCCTGCGCGTGCTCAACCGACTGCACGAGCCCGAGCAGGGCGACATCCTGCTCGACGGACGCTCGGTGCTGAAGGACGATCCAGACGCGCTGCGCCAGCGCATCGGCATGGTGTTCCAGCAGTTCAACCTGTTCCCGCACCGGACCGTCCTCGACAACGTCGCGCTCGGTCCGTGGAAGTTGAAGGGACTGAGCAAGGACGACGCACACGCCGCCGCGCTCGCCCAGCTCGACAAGGTGGGCCTGAAGGAGAAAGCGGGCTCGCGCCCCGGCAACCTCTCCGGCGGTCAGCAGCAGCGAGTGGCCATCGCGCGAGCACTCGCCATGGAACCGCAGGTGATGTTCTTCGACGAGGCCACGTCCGCCCTCGACCCGGAGCTCGTCAAGGGCGTGCTCGCCCTCATGGCGGACCTCGCGACCGGCGGCATGACGATGGTCGTCGTCACGCACGAGATGGGCTTCGCCCGCTCGGTGTCCGACCGCGTGCTGTTCATGGACCACGGCAGCGCCGTCGAGGTGGGCCCGCCCGCAGCGCTGTTCGACGACCCGCAGACCGAGCGACTGCAGAGGTTCCTGTCCGAAGTGCTCTGATCCCCGAGCCGCGAATGTGACGCGGCGCACAGCATCCCGCGTACGGTCGAGAGAGATGCCGACATTCGCACTCGAGAATGTCGGCGCTCTACCTCGAACGGGAGC
Organism: Rhodococcus sp. NBC_00294; assembly: GCF_036163995.1. Classification (NCBI taxonomy): domain Bacteria; kingdom Bacillati; phylum Actinomycetota; class Actinomycetes; order Mycobacteriales; family Nocardiaceae; genus Rhodococcus; species Rhodococcus sp. NBC_00294. The sequence continues at coordinate 1,013,640 of NZ_CP108043.1, read as the reverse complement.
TGAACACATGGCCGACAACAGAGCCGTCGCCTACGCCGGAGCCGGGAAGGTCGAGGTCGTCGACATCGACTTCCCCAGCTTCACCTTGCAAGACGGGCCCGGCGTGAACCCGGCGAGTGTGGGCCGCGAGTGTCCGCACGGAGTGATCCTGAAGGTGGTGTCCACCAACATCTGCGGCAGCGATCAGCACATGGTTCGCGGCCGCACGACGGCACCCGAGGGCCTGGTGCTCGGGCACGAGATCACGGGCGAGGTCATCGAGGTGGGCCGCGACGTGGAGTTCATCAAGCAGGGTGATCTGTGCTCGGTGCCGTTCAACATCGCGTGCGGTCGCTGCAAGAACTGCAAGGAACGCAAGACCGGCATCTGCCTGAACGTCAATCCTGATCGTCCCGGCGCCGCCTACGGCTACGTCGACATGGGCGGCTGGGTCGGCGGCCAGGCCGAATACGTCATGGTGCCGTACGCGGACTGGAACCTGTTGAAGTTCCCGAACCGAGACCAGGCCATGGAGAAGATCCTCGACCTGACGATGCTGTCGGACATCTTCCCCACCGGCTTCCACGGCTGCGTCACCGCCGGAGTGGGCGTCGGATCGACGGTCTACATCGCCGGCGCCGGTCCGGTCGGGCTCGCCGCCGCAGCCAGTGCGCAACTGCTCGGCGCCGCCGTCGTCATCGTCGGCGACCTCAACGAGAGCCGGCTCGCGCAGGCCCGAAGCTTCGGTTGCGAGACCGTCGACGTCAGCAAGGGCGATCCGAAGGATCAGATCGAGCAGCTGCTCGGGGTGCCGGAAGTCGACTGCGGCGTCGACGCCGTCGGTTTCGAGGCACGCGGTCACGGTGACGGGTCGGCGACGGAAGCGCCTGCCACCGTGCTGAATTCGCTGATGGACATCACGACGGCGGGTGGTTCGCTCGGCATTCCGGGGTTGTACGTCACCGGCGATCCCGGCGCATCCGACGAAGCCGCCAAGGTCGGCGCGTTGTCGCTGAGCCTCGGCACCGGGTGGGCCAAGTCGTTGTCCTTCGCCACCGGACAGTGCCCGACGATGCAGTACCACCGCGGCCTGATGATGGCGATCCTGCACGATCGCGTGCAGATCGCGAAGGCCGTCAACGCACGCGCCATCTCGCTCGAGCAGGCTCCGCAGGGCTACGCCGACTTCGACTCCGGTGAGGCCACGAAGTTCGTGCTCGACCCCCACGGGCTCCTCGGCGCGGCCTGACCGACTCTCGCGAGGTGGGCTGTGGCGCCCACCTCGCGAGTGCGCGTCAGCCCAGGAACGCGAGCAGTTCCTGGTTGAACCGATCCGGGTGCGAGGTGTTGAACCCGTGCGGGCCGCCCTCGACGAGTACCAGGGTGCTGTTCGCGATCGCCTCGTGTGAGCGCTTGCCGCTCACCTCGAACGGAACGACGGCGTCCGCGTCGCCGTGGATGACGAGGGTGGGGACGTCGATCTTCGGCATGTCCTCACGGAAGTCGGTGCGCGCGAACGCCTCGATGCAGCCGAGGATCGCCGGTGTCGACGCTTCGGCCGCCATGTCCACCGCGTACTGACGATCCTCCTCCGAGACCTTCAGCTCGCCGTTCGCGCTGAAGAAGTTGGTGGCGAAGCCGTCGAGGAAGGCGTTACGGTCCTCCTCGACGCCGTTCTCGAAACCCGCGATCGTCTCGTCGTCGAGGCCGCCGTCGGGGTTGTCCTCGGACTTGTAGAGGTACGGGGGAACAGCACCGGCGAGCACCGCCTTCGCGATGCGGTCGCTGCCGTACTTCGCGAGGTAGCGCACCACCTCGCCGCCGCCCATGGAGAAACCCACCAGCGTCACGTCCCGCAGGTCGAGCGTCTCCAGCAGGACCGACAGGTCCGCGGCGAACGTGTCGTAGTCGTAACCGGACTCGGGCTGCGACGAGCTGCCGAATCCACGCCGGTCGTACGTGACGACGCGGTGGCCCGCGTCGAGCAGTGCGACGATCTGGGGCTCCCACGACCGCTCGTTGAGCGGCCAGCCGTGGATCAACACCACCGGCGCGCCCTCGCCTCGGTCCTGGTAGTGCAGGTCGATCGGGGCGTCGTTCTCGACTCCCACCGAGAGCATCGGCATGTCGTGCCTCCTTCGTCGCGGTGTCTCCGCGTCGCTCTCGGTCTACCCGGAGCGTGCCCCGACGACACACGTTCGCCCACCGTTCACCTTCCTGCACCCGGGGAGTTGCTTACCTTCCCTTTGCCTTTTGCCCGGCACTTCTACGGTCGACCGGTGACCACGATTCCGCTTCCCCTGATCGTCTCCCATCAGCACGACGGCAGCTCCTCGCGGTCGTCGCTGACGTGCAAGTACAAGTGCGGCGACGCCTGCTTCCACGAGGTGCCCAACACGTCGTCGAGCGAGTACTTCGGCGACATCGTCAAGACGGCGATGACGCGCCGCGGCATCCTGCGCGGTAGTGCGATGGCCGTGCTGGCCGTCGGCGCCACCAGCGCCCTCGCCGCGTGCGGCACAGAGGACTCGGGCACGGCCACCACCGCGTCGGCCACCCCGACCCCGGAGCCGCGTGGACTCGACTTCGCCGCCGTCGCGCCCAACACCGAGGACGCGGTCGTCGTCCCGGAGGGCTACGAGCAGGCCGTCGTCATCCGGTGGGGCGACCCGGTGGTCGAGGGTGCGCCTGCCTTCGACTTCGACAACCAGACCTCGGCGGCCCAGGAGAAGCAGTTCGGATTCAACAACGACTTCGCGGGTCTGCTGCCGATCGACGGGTCGTCCACCGAGTACCTGCTGGTGGTCAACCACGAGTACACGACGGAACCGTTCCTCTTCAAGGGGTACGACGCGGAGAACCCCACCGCGGAGCAGGTCGCCATCGGCCTTGCCGCCCATGGTCTCTCGGTGGTCCAGGTGGCCGGTGAGAACGGCTCGGGCAAGCTCACCCCGCAGATGGGCCGCTACAACCGTCGCATCACCGGATCGACCGAGTTCGTCCTCACCGGACCCGCGGCCGGCAGTGACTTCCTCAAGACCTCCGCCGATCCCACCGGCACCAGGGTGTTCGGCACGTTCAACAACTGTTCCGGTGGCGTCACCCCGTGGGGCACCGTGTTGTCCGGCGAGGAGAACATCAACCAGTACTTCGCCAACGCCGAGAGTGTGACCGACCCCGTGGTCGCCGAGCGTCTGGCGCGCTACGGCGTGGAAGGTGCTGCGTCCGAGCGCAAATGGGAGCGATTCGACAAGCGCTTCGATCTGGCGCAGGAGCCGAACGAGGTGAATCGCTTCGGCTGGGTCGTCGAGGTGAACCCGTGGGATCCCACCGCAGCGCCGATCAAGCACACGGCACTCGGCCGGTTCAAGCACGAGGCCGCGACCATCCACGTGACCGACGACGGCACCGTGGTCGCCTACAGCGGTGACGACGAGCGTTTCGACTACATGTACAAGTTCGTCTCCAGCCGGAAGATGATGCAGGGCACCGGCGCTGCGGCACTGCGGTCCAACGTGACGCTTCTCGACGCCGGAACCCTCTACGTCGCGACGCTCTCCGGTGACGCGCCCGACCAGATCGACGGCTCCGGAAAGCTCCCGACGACGGGACAGTTCGCCGGCAAGGGCGAGTGGATCCCGTTGTTGCGTACCGGCGAGGACGGCCGCGGCGAGTCCCTGGTCGACGGCATGTCCGCCGAGGAGGTCGCCGTCTTCACGCGCCTCGCCGGTGACAAGGTCGGCGCCACCAAGATGGACCGGCCGGAGGACTTCGAGCCGAACCCCGTCACCGGCAAGGTGTACGTGGCGCTGACCAACAACTCGAACCGAGGCACCGAGGGCAAGGCCGCCGCCGACGAGGCGAATCCGCGGGACAAGAACAAGAACGGCCAGGTCCTCGAGCTCGACGACGACCACGCCGGGACCAGTTTCACGTGGAACCTTCTGCTCGTCTGTGGCGATCCCGCAGCCGCCGACACCTACTTCGGTGGCTTCGACAAGTCGCAGGTCAGCCCGATCTCGTGCCCGGACAACCTGGCGTTCGACGCCGACGGCAACCTGTGGGTGTCGACGGACGGCAACGCCCTCGACTCCAACGACGGCCTGTTCTCGGTGGTTCTCGACGGTGACCGCCGCGGCCAGACGAAGCAGTTCCTCACCGTGCCGAAGGGCGCCGAGACCTGCGGTCCGATCGTGCAGGAGCAGCGTGTCGTCGTGAGCGTGCAGCACCCGGGCGAGGAGGACGACGCCAGTGCCGACGCCCCCGCCTCGCACTGGCCCGACGGTGGCGACTCGCAGCCCCGCCCGTCGGTCGTCGCGGTGTGGAAGGTCTGACCTTCTCCCTGCCGTCGTGGACCGCGGTCAGCCCAGCCAGTCGAGCACGCTGGCCGCGGTCCACGATTGCTGCATGCTTCCCAACGGCTCTCCGGTGAACGGCTCGTAGTATTCGGCGAAGCTGCCGTCGCTGGCCTGCCGCAGCCCCTCCTCGCGCAACATCGCCGACCGCTCCGACCACCCGCGTCGAGCGAAGGCCCACGAGAACAGCCACGTCACCACCGGCCACACGGGACCGCGCCAGTACTCACGAGGTCGGAAGTCCCGCGAGATCGGCGACGTCGACGGGGGAACGGCGTACTTGAAGTCCGGGTGCCCGCAGAAGCGCGGACCCTCGAAGAGTCGCAGCAGCGCCCGCTCGGTGTCACGAGGCAACCCACCGCACAGCAGCGGCGCGAACATCGCCATCGTGTCGGTCTTGATCCACTCCCCGGACCGCACGTCGCGATCCCGAGCCGCGCCGGAACGCGCGTCGGTGGTGGCGACGACGCCGCTCCGGAACCGGTCGGCCCAGGCGCGCAGGTCCCGCACGTCCGCATGAGGCCGGGAATGGTCCTCGCCGATGGTGGCCAGCACGTCACAGGCGACGGCGAAGATCGCGCTGACGAACACGTCCTCCACCGCGAAGCTCATGGCACTGTTCAGCGCGAGATCGTCGTACCGGGCGAGCTTCATCTCCTCGAGCAGCCAGAGATAGCGGTCGTACTCGATGTTGCTCGGGCGCTGCGACGAGTCGGTGACGATGGACGTGTCCTCCCGGATGTACGGCGGCACCGCCCCCGGAATCACCTTCGCGTACGCCGCGTCCCAGCGCGGCGAGTTGTCCATGCCCGATTCCCACCCGTGGTACAGCGTGATGCGCCCCGTGTGGTTCTGATCGCGTGCGTGTGCCAGCCAGCGGTGCCACCGCACCAGATCCGGCCATCGCCGATCGAGGAACTCACCGGCGACCTGCCGCGTGGTCCGCCCACGTCGACGGGCGTGATCGAGAATGCGCTGCACGGCGATCGCGTGCACGGGGGGCTGCGTGATGCCCGAGGTGTGGACGCCGACGGGTGCGTGCGCGGCGAGTTCGTTCACCTGCCAGCGGGCGGGCCCGGGAAAGTATCCGTCGACACCGCTGGCGAAGACGATGTGCGGGATCATGCCGTTGGACCACTGCGCGGACAACAGGGTGTCGAGCTCGACGACGGCCCGCTCGACACTCAACGGGGCGAGCCCGACCGACACGAAGGCGGCGTCCCAGCTCCACATGTGCGGGTACAGACGCGGAGCCGCGCTGGTCATGGTGCCCAGATCGTTGCCGCGCAGGAGATAGGCGGCCCGTGCCGCGAGCTGAGTCGGGGTGAATCCGGGGGCGGCCATGGGAGACATCATCCGTCGGACGGCGCGATCCTGCAGGACGCGCCGGTGAGTCGGGGTGCGGGCCCGGCGCGTCGGTCGCATACTGAGCCATCGGCGTCGAACGCGCCGGGGCAATTGGTCGGGGGTGGTGGGTGTGTCGACCGCGTCGATGTCCGCGCTGGTCGGGTGGCTGCCGGACGACTCCGGTCACGATGCTCTAGGTCTGGCCGCGCGCATGGCGACCACCGCTCGGGCCGCGGGCGGCGCGATGACGGTCCGCACGTGCACCGTCCTGCCGCGGACGTGGCCGTTCCCGTCGATGGCGCACGTGGACGCGGAGTACCGACGCTGGCTCGAGGAGCGCGGCACGGATGCGGCCGCTCGGGCCGATGCGGCGATCGCGGACCTGCTCACTCCGGCCGATCTGGGATCGCCCTCCGCCTTCTTCGCCGAGAACGCCGCCGAGTCGGCCGCACTCACCGCGGCGGCGGCCACTCACCATGCCGACCTGGTGGTGCTGGGGAGCTCCGACGGTCCCGACGATCGCTTCACGCCGGGGAGCACGAGCGAGACGCTGCTGCACTCGTCGGCTGTTCCGCTGGCACTGGCGCCGCGCGGAGCACGCCGCCGCACCGACGCCGTCTGCCGCATCTCCTGCGCCTACACCGGGACCCCGGAAGCCAAGGATGCGCTGTATTCCGCAGCGGCTCTCGCGGTGCGCTGGAACATCGCGCTGCGCCTGGTGGCGTTCGCACCACGACGCTCGACGACGTATCCCCCCTTCGGTGGCTACGACGCGGAGGATCTGGTGACGTCGCAGTGGCGTGAGCAGGCCACCGAGATGCTGCACTCCGCGGCGTCGGACGTCACGTCCGCCTACCCGGCCCTGTCCCCTACGTGCGCGGTGGGTTCCGGCGGGGACTGGCAGCACGTGGTGGACTCGGTCGAGCTGGGGCCCGAGGACCTGCTGGTGCTCGGTTCGTCCCGCCTCGGACCTCTCGCACGGGTGTTCCTCGGCTCCACCGCGTCGAAGATCTTGCGGCACAGCCCTGTTCCAATTCTGGTCGTTCCCCGTGGAAGCCGATTCGCTCGGTGAACCACGCCGATAGTGGAGGAAACATGAGCGATCCGGGCAACGGTTCGGGATTGCTGCGACGCAAGTCGATCAGCGACATCGCAGCCCTGGAGGCGACGGGCGAAGGTCGGCTGAAGCGGTCGATCACCACGTTCCAGCTGACGTGCATCGGCGTCGGCTCGACCGTGGGCACCGGCATCTTCTTCATCTTCTCGTCCGCCGTCCCGGTGGCGGGCCCCGCGGTCATCTTCTCGTTCGTCATCGCCGCCGTCACGGCCGGCCTGACGGCGCTCTGCTACGCCGAGCTGGCGTCGTCGATCCCGGCCTCCGGGTCGACCTACACCTACACGTACACCACCATCGGCGAGTTCGTCGCGATCCTCGTCGGCGCCTGCCTCATTCTCGAGTACGGCGTGTCGACGGCCGCGGTGTCGGTGCTGTGGTCCCAGTATCTCAACGACCTGTTGGATCGTACTGTCGGACTACGCATTCCGGACGTGCTGTCGCATGCACCCGGGGACGGCGCCGGTTTCGGCGTCAACCTGCCCGCCATCGTTCTCGTCGCGCTGTGCGCCGTGTTGCTGATCCGCGGAACGAGTGAGTCCGCTCGTGCGAACGCCGTCATGGTCGTCATCAAGATCGGCATCCTCGCGATGTTCGCCATCGTCGGTTTCACCGGATTCAGTCTCGAGAATCTGGAACCGTTCGCCCCGTTCGGAGTCGCCGGTGTCGGTGCGGCGTCCGGCCTGATCTTCTTCTCGTTCATCGGACTCGACGCGGTGTCGACGGCCGGCGAGGAGGTGCACGATCCCAAGCGCACGCTGCCCATCGCGCTCATCAGCGCGCTGGTGGTGGTCACGCTGATCTACCTGTTGGTGACGATGTCGGCGATCGGCGCGCAGAAGTACACCGAGTTCGAGGGCCAGGAGGCCGGTCTCGCCGAGATCCTGCAGTACGTCACAGGATCGAGCTGGCCGTCGATCGTGCTGTCGGCGGGCGCCGTCGTCTCGATCTTCTCGGTCACGCTGGTCACCCTCTACGGGCAGACTCGGATCCTGTTCGCGATGAGCCGCGACGGTCTGATCCCGACGGTGTTCTCGCAGGTGAACCCTCGCAGCCTCGCACCGGTGAAGAACACGATCATCGTGGCGTTCTTCGTGTCCCTGCTCGCGGGTTTCCTGCCACTGGACTTCCTGGCGGACCTGGTGTCGATGGGCACGCTCGTGGCCTTCATCGTCGTCTCCGCCGGAGTGATCATTCTGCGCCGCCGCGAGCCGAGCATCGAGCGCGGCTTCAAGGTTCCGCTGTACCCGGTGCTCCCGATCCTGTCGATCTGCGCATGCCTGTACCTCATCAGCACCCTGCACATCCAGACGTGGATCCTCTTCGCGGTCTGGCTGGCGGCCACGTCGGTGCTCTACTTCACCTACTCACGACGGCGATCGGCCCTGGAGCCGAACAGGCTCCAGGGCTGATCGAAGCGTGACGGTCAGCGACCGATGGTGGCGTGCATCTCCCAGACGATGACCTCGGCTGCGGACGTCGTCGACAGTGTCTGTCCGCCACCGCCCTTGATGCGGACCGCGTCACCCTCGCGCAGCAGGCCCACGCCCTCGAGCGAGGCCTCGCCGCGGGCGACGAAGACGTGCAGGAACGGAGCATCCGGAAGGTCCTGAGCCGGGGTGTCGGAACGCAACCGTGCGACGTGCATCGCGGCGTACTTGTTCTTGATGCGGATCGCCGAGTGGTCCTTGTAGGCGTCCATTCCCGACGCGACCGGAACCAGCCCGCCCGAGAGCAGTTCGTCGTCGATCTCGAGCTGCTCGTACCCGGGGGTGATGCCGGCCTCGTCGGGCACGACCCACATCTGCACGAAGTGCACCGGGTCCCGATGCTTCTGCGACGGGTTCTCCGTCGACGCGAGACGCCACGAGTCGTTCTTCTCCGAGTGCAGGATTCCCGTGCCGGCGCTCATCCGCTGGGCGAGCCCCGGGTAGATGAGCCCGTTGTGCCCGATGGAGTCCTGGTGCACGAGGGATCCCTGCAGGACCCACGTGACGATCTCCATGTCCCGGTGCGGGTGCGTGTCGAAACCGGTACCCGCGTCCACGATGTCGTCGTTGTTCACCATCAGCACCCCGTGGTGGGTGTTGTCGGGATCGTAGTGATGTCCGAACGAGAACGAATGGTGCGAGTCGAGCCAGCCGATGTTCGTGGCCGGCCGGTCGTCGGCGCGACGGACGTCGAGTTCGGGTGCGGTGGAGGTCGTCATGGGAGTCCCTTCTCGGGATGGACAGTGAGACTACCGAGCGAGCTTGCCCGCGATGGTGACGACGCGGGTGGCGAGATGTCCGAGGGCGGCGCGGGTCGCGTCGTCCAGTTCGTTCTGGTTGTCGGGTCCAGTGACGTGGCCGACGCCGTAGGGGTTGCCGTCGGCGAACTTCAGTCCGTCGGTGTAGCCGGGGGGAACGAGGATGCCGCCGAAGTGCATGAGCGAGGTGTACAGGTTGACGATGGTCGTCTCCTGGCCGCCGTGGGCCGTCTGGCTCGAGGTGAACGCGGCGTAGGCCTTGTCGGCGAGCTTGCCCTGGGCCCACAGGCCACCGAGCGTGTCGAAGAAGGTCTGGAACGGGGACGCGACGCTGCCGAAACGGGTCGGCGAGCCGAAGATGACGCCGTCGGCCCACACGATGTCGTCACCGGTGGCGGCCGGCAGATCCTTGGTGGCCTCGTAGTTGGCAGTCCAGGCGGGGTTCTCGGCAAAGGTGGCCGGGTCACGGGTCTCGGCGATGTGCCGGACGCGCACCTCGGCGCCGGCCGCCTGAGCGGCCTTCTCGAGCTCGGCCGCCATCGTGGTGCCGTGGCCGGTGGAGGAGTAGTAGAGGATCGCGAGCTTCGTCATGAGTGACCTTTCGGAAGAGGGACGTGGTTCGGGGGTGATTCGGACTCAGAGAACGTGGTGGCCGTACATCTCGCCCAGCGGGTCGGCGATGAGTTCGAGGCGTGCACCGTCGGGATCACGGAAGTAGATCGAGACTCCACTGTGCTCCGTGAGCTCGACGCCCGCATCCGTCAGCTTGGTGCGCAGGTGTTCCCAGCGGTCGGGTTCCACGCTGATGGCCACGTGATGCAGTCCGCCGAGCACCTCCTCGTAGGGGCCGACGTCGAGGCCGGGGAAGTCGAAGAAGGCGAGGAGGTTGCTGTTCCCGATGTCGAAGAAGAAGTGCGACGAGCCGGGGTAGTCGCGGTTCTCGATCAACTCGGTCAGCGGGAACTCGAGCACACCCTGGTAGAACAGGATGGTCTGCTCGACGTCGCTGCTGATCAGCGCGGTGTGGTGCAGTCCGCGCGCCGAGGACGTCGGGCGGGACTCCGCAGGCTGCAGGTGCAGGCCCCGCAGTCGGTCGCGCCGGGCCTCGAACTCGTCCGAGCGCTGCTGCTCGTCGGCTGTCATGCTCATCGTCTCCGCCTTCGATCGAATCGTTGCGTTGTCAACTACCGAGAACAGTACCGCACATGGTTGCGCTGTCAACTACTTGGGTAGACTCGTGTCATGACTCAGTGGCTGACCGAGGACGAGCAGCGCGCCTGGCGCTCGTACCTCGACGCGACGCGTCTGCTGATGCAGACGCTCGATCGGCAGCTCACGCGCGATTCCGGGATCTCCTTCACCGACTTCGAGCTGCTCGTCGTGCTCTCGGAGGCACCCGGCCGACAGATGCGGATGCGCGACCTGGCCGATGCGGTGACCACCACCCGCAGTGGCGTCACCCGGGCGATCACCCGACTCGTCGACGCCGGCTGGGTCGTCCGCGTCGAGTGCGAGGACGACCGTCGGGGGATGCTCGCGGAACTCACCGACGCGGGTATGGACAAGCTCGCGGCGTCGAGCCCCGGCCATGTCGGCGCAGTCCGGGCGTCGATGTTCGACGTCCTCACCGGCGACGACGTCGCGACCTTCGCGAGGGCGTACTCCGACATGCGGACGCACATCCAGAAGGGCGCCGGATAGCCTCGCTGTATGCCACGCACAGCACTCGTCACCGGAGCCGCCCGCGGACTGGGAGCGGGAATCGCTCGCCTGTTGTCCGCCGATCACGACGTCTGGGTCGGGGGATCGACGGCCGACTCCGTCGCGGGCATCTCCGACGAACTGATCAGCGCGAGGCCGTGGCCCGTCGACCTCACCGATGCGGACGCTCTCGCCGCGGCCACCGCGGACATCACGAGCCTCGACGTCCTGGTGCACAACGCGGGCGTCGCCGACCTCGGCACGGTGGAGACGCTGACGCTCGCGGACTGGCGACACACGTTCGAGGCCAACGTCTTCGCGGTGGCCGAGCTCACCCGCCTCCTGCTGCCCGCGCTCCGAGCAGCCGGCGGCCACGTCGTGCTGATCAACTCGGGCGCCGGCATCAGGGCCAACCCGGGGTGGAGTGCCTACGCCGCGAGCAAGTTCGCGCTGCGGGCCTTCGGCGACGCACTGCGCCTCGAGGAGCCGACCCTGCGCGTGACGTCCGTCCACCCGGGGCGCATCGACACCGACATGCAGCGCGCGATCGTCGCGGGCGAGGGCGACGAGTACGACGCCTCGAAGTACCTCACCGTCGAGACCGTCGCCCGCGCCGTCCGCCAGGCCGTGGACACCCCTGCCGATGCGCATCCCACCGAGATCGTCCTGCGCACAAGGTGATCGGGAATCAGGGGCGAGCGTGACTCAGTGCTCGTTCGCCTTGACAACCAGCACGGGGACCGGACTGTCGAGCAACACGCGCTGAACCGTGCTGCCGGTCAGGAACTTCCCGACCGCGCTTCGGCGACGTGATCCGATGATCACCAGCGTGGCACCGACATCCGAGACCAGATCGACGAGAGCCCCCGCCGGATCGCCGCCGTCGGGTTCGACGCGCACCGTGAACGAGTTCTCTCCCAATACCTGGCGTGCCTGCGCCTCGGCTGCGTCCCGGTGGGCAGTGGTGACCGAATCGGCGTCGATCACCGACAGGACGACGAGATCGGTTTCCCTCAGCGTCGCCTCCGCCTGTCCCTGCACGAGCGCCTCACGGCCTTCGGGTGTCGAATTCATCGCTACTGCAACGGTCATGACGGTGCCTTTCACATCGGGGAGACTCCAGGTTCACCGAGATTCCGTCGCGGCGACGTACGTTTCGCGGTATTCGTCCGTGCACACTATGGCCACAACTCGGATTCCCTGGACTATTCGGACATCCAGAACCTAGCCTCCTGATGTGACCGAAACCACTCCTGAGTTGTCGTGCCCATGCAGATCACAGTGAAGCGCGCGCTCGGCACGCTCGCTGTCGTCGCTGTCGTCGCCGTCGCCGGCATCGACGCGGCCGGCAGCGCCAGCGGATCCGACGCCCGCGCCAAGTTGACCCTGATCGCTCCCGCCGCCGCGGGAGGTGGATGGGACCTGGTGGCGCGTGAGTCGCAGCAAGCACTCCGTTCCGACGGCATCGTGAACAACGCCCAGGTGGTGAACGTCCCCGGAGCCGGCGGGACCATCGGGCTCAGTCAGCTCGAGAATCTCACGGGCCAGTCGACCACGGTCATGGTGACCGGCACGGTCATGCTCGGTGGTATCGCGATCAACGATTCCGACATCACCCTGCAGGACACCGTGCCCATCGCCAAGATGGCCGAGGACTTCGAGGTCTTCGTCGTACCGCGAGACTCGCCGTACCAGAACCTCGAGGACTTCATCGCCGCATGGCGGGCCAACCCCGGCGGTCTCCCCATCGGCGGCGGCTCGCTCGGCGGTATCGACCACATCGTCTCCGGCCAGCTGGCACAGCAGGTCGACATCGATCCGGCAGCGATCAACTACATCGCGTTCTCCGGCGGTGGTGAGGTGCTGACCTCGCTGTTGTCCAACACCGTCGGCATCGCCGTCAGTGGATACAACGACTTCCGCGATCAGATCGAATCCGGGAACGTCCGCGCCCTCGCGGTGGCGGCACCCGAGCCCGTCGAGGGGATCGACACCCCGACGTTCAAGGAACTCGGGTACGACGTCGACCTGGTGAACTGGCGCGGATTCGTCGCACCTCCCGGCATCTCGGACACCGACAGACAGACGTTGATCGAGATCGTCACCGAGATGCAGGAGACCGAACAGTGGGACACCGCCATCGAGCGCAACCGATGGAAGCCGTCCTTCGTCACCGGGGACGACTTCGGTGACTTCCTCGAGGTCGAACAGACCCGCATCACCGACATCCTCCGAGAGTTGGGCCTGGTATGAGTGAGAGTGTTTCGACCACGCGGGTGGAGTCGCCGCCCGATACCGATCGTGGTTTCCTCCACGGCCGGAGCGGACTGGTGGTGTCGGGGCTTCTCGTCGCCCTCGGCCTGTTCCTGATCTACGGCACCGTCACCATGGACGTACCCGACACCGCGACATCGCCCGGCCCGCAGGTCTTCCCGGCCATCATCGCGGGACTGTGCTTCGTGATCGCCGTGCTCGTCGCGGTTCAACTGCTGCGCACTCCGGACGAGGTCGACCTCGGCGTCGACGAGGCCGGCGAGCCCAACACCGGAACCGTGTCCAACTGGCGCTCCGTCGGCATCACCGTCGGCTCGATCGCCCTGTTCATCGCCCTGCTGAATCCGCTCGGATGGGTTCTCGCCGGTGCGCTGCTGTTCTGGGGCGTCTCGATCGGACTCGGCGGCACCCGGTACGTCTTCGACGCCGGTGTGGCGCTGGTCATGTCGTCCATCGTTCAGCTGGTCTTCTCCGGTGGACTCGGGCTCACGCTGCCCGGCGGCATCCTCGCGGCGGTGTTCTGATGGACGCACTCTCCAATCTCATCGACGGCTTCGGCACCGCGCTGACGCCCATGAACATCGTGTGGGTCGTCGTCGGCGCCCTGCTCGGCACCGCGGTGGGTGTCCTCCCCGGACTCGGATCGGCCATGGCTGTCGCCCTGCTCCTGCCCGTGACGTTCACCCTCGAGCCCACCTCGGCGCTCATCATGTTCGCCGGCGTCTACTTCGGCGGCCTGTTCGGTGACTCGATCTCCGGCATCCTCATGAACACCCCCGGAAACAGCACGGCGATCGCGGGAACGTTCGAGGGGCACCGCATGGCGAAGAACGGCCGCGCCCCACAAGCGTTGGCCACCTCCGCCATCGGCGCCTTCATCGGCGGCATCATCGCCACCACCCTCGTGGTGTTCTTCGCCCCGACGCTCGCCGACCTGGCCACGAACTTCGGACCCGCGGAGTACTTCGCCCTGGCGGTGTTCGCCTTCATCGCGACGTCCGCAGTGGTGTCCGACTCCGTCCTCAAGGGTCTGAGCGCACTGCTGATCGGCCTGACACTCGCCGTCATCGGTATCGACGGACCCTCCGGCGCATCACGGTTCACGTTCGAGGTACCGGCACTGTTCGACGGCATCTCCGTGGTGGTCATCACCGTCGCGATGCTCGCCCTCGGCGAGGTCATCTTCATCGCCTCGAAGATCGGCAAGCCCGACGACACCACGCTGATCCCGTCGAAGGGTCGACCCTTCCTGAGCAAGGCAGAGTTCCGCGAAGCGATGCCTGCATGGTTGCGCGGCACCGCATTCGGTGTTCCCTTCGGCGTCATCCCCGCCGGCGGCGCCGAGGTGCCGAGCTTCCTGGCCTACGGCACCGAGCGCCGCTTGGACCGACGCAGCAAGAACCCGATGTTCGGAAAGGGCGCGATCCGCGGCGTCGCCGGACCGGAAGCCGCCGGCAACTCCACCGCCGGTACCGCGATGGGTGCGCTTCTCGCCCTCGGGCTCCCCACGTCGGCGACGGCAGCGATCCTGCTCGCAGCGTTCCAGCAGTACGGGATCCAACCGGGACCGTTGCTGTTCGAGCGCAACGGTGAGGTCGTCTGGGCACTGCTCGCCAGCCTCTTCGTCGGCATGGTGGTCCTGTTGATCCTGAACCTGCCGTTCGCCCCCCTGTGGGCGCAGCTGCTCAAGATCCCCAAGAACTACCTGTACGCCGGCATCACCGTGTTCGCCTCGCTCGGCGTCTACGCGGTGAGCGCCTCGATCGTGGACCTCATCGCCATGCTCGGACTCGGCATCATCGGATTCATGCTGCGCCGGTTCGGAATCCCGTTGGCGCCGGTGCTCATCGCCGTCATCCTGGGACCGCTCGCCGAGGATTCGCTGCGACGAGCCCTGGCCGTCAGTGAGGGGGACGTCTCCGTCCTCGTCGGCAGTGGCATCACCGTCGTCCTGTACACACTGATGGTCATCGCGGTGGTCTTCTCCATCGTGACGAAGGTGCGGTCGCGGGCGAAGGTGGACTTCTAGAGCACCCCGCTTCACCCCTCACCCCTCGCGAGTACGTCGACAGTGTCGTGATCCAGCTGCTGATCACGACAGTCAGGACGTACTCGCGGGGGGTTCGTGGGTGTTCACCCCCGTGTCACCCCACCGTGGCTGAATGACGGCATGGGATACGACGAGACCTTCCTGTCCACCACCCCGCTGCCGCTCCCCGCCCGGCCGGACCTGACCGTCCTGACCTACACGCACTTCTCCGTGTCGATGGACCCCGAACGGCGCCTCGCCGCCGTGACCGCGGTGAACATCGACGGCGGCGCGTTGCAGGAGGTGGACCGCGGCGACGACTGGCGCCTCGATCCGCGACTGCCGGCGACCGCGCAGGCGGGCCCGGAGCTGTACGCGAACAACGACATCGACCGTGGGCACCTCGTACGACGACGCGATCCCGTGTGGGGCACGCTCGACGTCGCGGAGCAGGCCAACGAGGACACCTTCCACTACACCGTGTGCGGACCGCAGACGGCGACACTCAACCAGTCCAAGGAACTGTGGTTGGGCCTCGAGGACTACGTGCTCGAGCACGCGCGGACGTACGGGCAGACGATCTCCGTCTTCAGCGGCTGCGTGTTCGCCGAGGACGATCCCGTCTACCGCGGTGTCGCGATCCCGCGGCGCTTCTTCAAGATCGCGGCCTGGTGGCAGAACGACGTGCTCGCCGCGACCGGCTACGTGCTCGACCAGTCGGAGTCGCTGGCACCCATTCTCGAACGCGGCGTCCTGGCGAGCGACATCCCTCCGCTCGGGGCGTACCGCACGTATCAGGTGCCGATCACCGACATCGCCGCTGCGACCAGCCTGGCGATGGCCGAGCTGACGGCGGCCGATCGCCTCGCCCTGGTTCCCGGCGTCCGGCCCGTCGACTGGCGCGAGATCGAGGGAGCCGACGACCTGGTGTGGTGAGGTCGGTCCCGCCTCCTCCCCGCGAGTACGCCGGGGGGGAGGTGGAGACTTCCCGAGCTACAGAACGATGTTCACCATTCTGCCCGGCACGACGATGACCTTCTTCGGATCCTTGCCGTCGAGAAGCGCGACGATCTTCTCGTCGGCCAGGGCCACCGCCTGCACGTCCTCGCGGGACGCGTCGGCCGCCACCGTGATACGACTGCGCACCTTGCCGTTGACCTGGATCGGGTAGTCCACCGTGTCGTCCACGAGCCACTTCTCGTCGACCGTGGGGAAGGGACCGTGAGCCAGTGACTCGCTGTGTCCCAACGTGTTCCACAGTTCCTCGGCGATGTGTGGTGCGAGAGGAGCCAGCATCAGCACCAACGGCTCGACGGCGTCCCGAGGTGCGCCCTGCGGGTACTCCTTCGTGAGGTGGTTGGTGTACTCGATGAGCTTCGCGCCGGCCGTGTTGTCGCGCAGCGCAGCGTAATCCGCGTCGACACCCTCGACGGTCCGGTTGAGAGCCTTCAGCGTGGCGTCGCTCGGCGTCGCGTCGGTGGTCCGGACGGCGCCGGTCTCCTCGTCGACCACCAGACGCCAGACGCGCTGCAGGAAACGGTGCGCGCCGACGACGTCCTTGGTCGCCCACGGCCGGGACGTGTCCAGCGGACCCATCGACATCTCGTACATGCGCAGGGTGTCCGCGCCGTACTCGGTGAAGATCTCGTCGGGGGAGACGGAGTTCTTCAGGGACTTGCCCATCTTCCCGTACTCACGAGTGACGGGCTGCCCGTCGTGGAAGTACCCGCCGTCGCGCTCCTCCACCTCGTCGGCCGCGACGTAGACGCCGCGCGCGTCGGTGAACGCGTACGCCTGGATGTACCCCTGGTTGTACAGGCGGCGGTACGGCTCCTTCGAGCTGACGTGCCCCAGGTCGAACAGCACCTTGTGCCAGAACCGCGCGTACAGCAGGTGCAGCACAGCGTGTTCCACGCCGCCGACGTAGAGGTCGAGGCCGCCGGGGTCGTTCTCGCCGTGAACGTCGGGGCGCGGTCCCATCCAGTACGCCTCGTTCTCCGGAGCGCACATCTGCTCGGAGTTGGTCGGATCGATGTAGCGCAGCTGGTACCACGAGCTACCGGCCCACTGCGGCATGACATTGGTGTCGCGCGTGTACGTCTGCAGCCCGTCGCCCAGGTCGAGCTCGACGTTCACCCAGTCGGTCGCCTTCGCCAACGGGGGAGACGGCTCACTGTTCGCGTCGTCCGGGTCGAACGACACGGGTGCGTAGTCCTCCACCTCCGGAAGTTCCACCGGCAGAGCAGAATCCGGCAACGGGTGCGCCTTGCCCTCCGCGTCGTACACCACCGGGAAGGGCTCGCCCCAGTACCGCTGACGGGCGAACAGCCAGTCGCGCAGCTTGTACTGGATGGTGCCCCTGCCGCGGCCCTCGGACTCGAGGTGCTCGATGACACGCGCCTTGGCCGCGTCGACGGTGAGGCCGTCCAGGAAATCGGAGTTGATCAGCTCGCCGTCGCCGGTCCACGCGGACTCGTCGACAGCGCCACCCGAGATCACCTGCACCACAGGCAGTCCGAACTTCGTGGCGAACTCCCAGTCACGCTGGTCGTGACCCGGGACGGCCATGATTGCACCGGTGCCGTAGCCGGTCAGGACGTAGTCGGCGATGAAGACCGGCACCGACGCGCCGTTGACGGGGTTGACGGCGAAGGCGCCGGTGAACACACCGGTCTTCTCCTTGTTCTCCTGGCGCTCGAGGTCCGACTTGGCTGCGATCGCACGACGGTAGGCACCGACCGCGAGCACGGGAGTTCCCTCACCGTGCGTCCAGCGCTCGTCGGTGTCCGTCGGCCATGCCGCCGCCGTGATGTCGTCCACCAGCGGGTGTTCGGGTGCCAGCACCACGTAGGTGGCGCCGAAGAGCGTGTCGGGGCGGGTGGTGAACACGTCGATGTCGGCGGTGCCGGACCCGTGCGGCAGACCGGCGACGAACGTCACCTCGGCGCCGCGGGAGCGCCCGATCCAGTTGCGCTGCATCGTCTTGACCTTGTCCGGCCAATCGAGCAGATCCAGGTCGTCGATCAACCGGTCGGAGTATGCGGTGATCCGCATCATCCACTGGCGCAGGTTCTTCCGGAACACCGGGAAGTTGCCGCGGTCGCTGCGACCGTCGGCGGTGACCTCCTCATTGGCCAGCACGGTGCCCAGACCGGGGCACCAGTTGACCAGCGAGTTGGACTGGTAGACCAGACGATGACCGTCGATGACGTCGCGACGCTCGGAGACCGAGAGATCGGCCCATGCACGCCCGTCGTCCAGAGTCCGAGCACCGGAGGTGAATTCCTCCTCGAGCTCGACGATCCGTCGTGCTTTACCGGCCTCGGTGTCGTACCAGGAATCGAAGATCTGCAGGAAGATCCACTGCGTCCAGTGATAGAAGTCAACGTCCGTCGTGGCGAGCGAGCGGCGGGTGTCGTGACCGAGTCCCAGCCGCCCCAGCTGCCGGCGCATGTTGGCGATGTTCGCCTCGGTGGTGGTGCGCGGGTGCGTTCCCGTCTGCACCGCGTACTGCTCGGCGGGCAGGCCGAAGGCGTCGTAACCCAGCGTGTGCAGCACGTTGCGGCCCTGCATGCGGTGGTAGCGGGCGAACACGTCCGTCGCGATGTAACCGAGCGGGTGGCCGACGTGCAGACCGCTGCCGGACGGGTACGGGAACATGTCCTGCACGAACAACTTGTCGGTCGGAACCGGATCGCCGGTGCTGAGCTCGCCCACCGGATTGGGTGCGTCGAACGTCCCCTCGGCGGCCCACCGCTCCTGCCAGCGCGACTCGAGGGAACCCGCCAGATCCGCCGTGTAGCGGTGGCCGGGGGTCGTGTCGGGGGAGGTGTCGCCGTGTTCACTCACCCGACCAGCGTAAAGCGTGACGATCCGCACGCGGACGCCCGGCCACGACGCCGTAAAGTGGTGCTCGTGATTGTCGTGTCCGTGATCCTTCTGCTCGTACTCCTCGTCGGCGCCGTGGCGCTGGGCGCGGTGGCGTTCCTCGGTCTGACCGGCCGCTTGAAGCGCAACTCCGTCGCCGGAGTCCGAACGGAAGCGAGCATGCGCTCGGACGAGACGTTCACCGTCGCCAACCGAGTCGCCGGCCCGACGACGGCCGCCGCCGCGGTCTTCCTGCTGGTCGGCGCAGTGGCGACCCTCGCGCCGGGCGGCATCTTCGGCGTGGTCGCCGCCGTGCTGACCACCGTCGCCGCGCTCGTCACCGCTGCGTACGGCGGTGCCATGGGCACCCGCGCCGCGGCCGCAGTGCCGGTCGAGGAGACCGGTGGATGCGGCCACAGCTGCATCTCGTGCAGCCTCAAGGACGCGTGCCAGCCGTCCTGACGTGGCGTTCTCCCTGACAGGCA
Organism: Rhodococcus sp. NBC_00294; assembly: GCF_036163995.1. NCBI lineage: Bacteria > Bacillati > Actinomycetota > Actinomycetes > Mycobacteriales > Nocardiaceae > Rhodococcus > Rhodococcus sp. NBC_00294. Next base: position 994,241 of record NZ_CP108043.1, on the reverse strand, counting down.
CCATCAGAGCGCTCGACGGCTTCGTCCTCGCGATCTTCGCTGCCGCTATCGCGGCGACCGTGTTCCCGGTCTCGGGCACCGCAGCCGACGTGCTGTCGTGGGTCACCACTGTCGGTATCGCGCTGCTGTTCTTCCTCTACGGAGTTCGACTGTCCCCTCGCGACGCCATGGACGGCGTCCGGCACTGGCGGCTGCACGGAGTGGTTCTCGCCTGCACGTACCTGCTGTTCCCGCTCCTCGGGCTCGGCGTACGGGTGCTCGCGCCGGGACTGCTGACCGACGATCTGTACACCGGGATGCTCTACCTCTGCCTCGTGCCGTCCACGATCCAGTCGTCGATCGCCTTCACCTCGATCGCCCGCGGCAACGTCGCCGGCGCCGTCGTCAGCGCGTCGCTGTCCAACATCATCGGAGTGTTCGCGACGCCGCTGCTGGTGGTCCTGCTGATGAGCACGACGGGCGGTGCGAGCATCGATGCCGGATCGATCGTCGACATCATGCTCCAACTCCTGCTCCCGTTCGTGGCCGGACAGTGCGCGAGGCGATGGCTCGCAGGACGGGTGGAGCGGCATCGGTCCACCACGCTGCTCGTCGACCGCGGATCGATCCTCCTGATCGTCTACGCCGCATTCAGTGCGTCACGGGTCGAGGGAGTCTGGGCTGCCACGACGCCGTGGCAGATCGTCGCAGTGGTGGTCTTGTGCAGTGCACTGCTCGCTGTTGTTCTCGCGGCGACAGCCGGGATCGCGCGAACATTGCGCATGTCTCGCGCCGACCGCATCGTCGTGGTGTTCTGCGGGTCGAAGAAGAGCCTGGCCAGCGGCATTGCCATCGCGTCGGTGCTGTTCGTGGGGCAACCCGTCGGGGTCATCGTTCTGCCCCTGCTGGTCTTCCACCAGATCCAACTCGTGGTGTGCGCCGTCCTGGCGGGCCGCTACGAGCGCGAGGCGATCAGGGACGCTGCATCGACTTCCTGATCTCGTCCAGGCGCGCCTTGCCGGCGCGTTCCCGCTCGGCGAACTTCTCCGCCTCGGTTCGGCCGACCGCGCTCTCGGCATCCAGCTCGGTGGACCCCACCGCACGCCCCGAACGCCCGTCGATTCGCTCTCGCACCGCGTCGAACGTGGGGACACCGGCGTCGGTGAAACCCGGGTCCGTCGGAACCTGGGGGATGTCGGACACCGACGGCGTGCGCGGCATGATGTCGGGGTCGACCGACGCCTCGGGAGTCAGAGCCACGGCGGCGTCGTACACCGCCCGCAGCGCCGGGCGGGCACTCGTGAGCGCGACGACGAGATCGAGTACCTCCGCATCGGGCAACGACGCGGCCTGGTCGGACGAGAAGTCGGTCATGTCACCAGGGTAGGCCTGAGAGCTCCGGTGATCGTGGACTCCCGACCCCGGAATGCGGGGCCGGAAGTCCACGATCGGGCGACTACGGCGTCGGCATGCCGCCGTTGACGTTCAGCGTGTCGCCGGTGACGTACCCGGACTCGGCCGACGAGAGGTACACGTAGGCACCGGCCAACTCGGCGGGCTGACCCGCACGACCGAGCGGCGTCTCCTGGCCGAACTCGGGCAGCGCCGACGTGGGCTGTCCGCCGGACGCCTGCAGGGGCGTCCAGAACGGACCGGGAGCAACGACGTTGACGCGGATCCCACGAGGAGCGAGTTGCTGCGCCAGCGCCTTGCTCATCGTGTTGATCGCCATCTTGGTCGTCGCGTAGTCCACGAGTCCCGGTGACGGCGTGTACGCCTGGATCGAACTGGTGTTGACGATGGTCGATCCTGCCGGCATGTGCGGAACCGCTTCCTGGATGATCCAGAACAGCGCGTACACGTTGGTCTTGAACGTGGCGTCGAACTGCTCCGGGCTCAGATCCTCGAGCTTCTCGACGTACTGCTGCTTGCCGGCGACGTTCACGAGAAGGTCTATGCCACCGAACTTCTCGACGGTGGTGCGCACGATGCCGCGAGCCGCGGACTCGTCCGTGAGGTCGGCGGGAGCGAGTACCGCGGTCCTCCCGGCGGTGCGCACCAGGTCGGCCACCTCCTGCGCGTCCTTCTCCTCCGACGGCAGGTAGTTGAGAACGACGTCGGCGCCCTCGCGGGCCAGCGCGATGGCGACGGCGCGGCCGATGCCGCTGTCCGCACCGGTGACCAGTGCCTTGCGCCCGGTCAGCCGGCCGGTGCCGCGGTAGCTGCCCTCACCGTGGTCGGCCTTGGGCTCGAGTTCCGCGGCGAGGCCCGGCGGATCCTGGTGCTGCTCGGGGTACCCGTCCTGTCGGTACTGGGTGACGGGATCGGTGAACGTGTACTGGTCGGTCATCGCCGTGGCATGCCCCGGCCGTGGGGGGTGCCAAACAGGTGTCACCGGGTCCGTGGCGGGTACCACCGAAGACATGGCCCCGAAGTTTCCCGGCGCAGGCACCTTCGTGCCCGAGTCCGACGATCTCCGCGTTCTCGCCGACGCCGCCCGCAGTTGCCGGGGATGCGACCTGTGGGAGCCCGCGGAGAACACGGTGTTCGGAGCCGGCACCCCGTCCGCTCGCATGATGCTCATCGGCGAGCAACCGGGGGATCAGGAGGATCGACGGGCACAGCCCTTCGTCGGTCCGGCGGGTGCGCTCCTGAATCGTGCTCTGGCGCAGGCGGACATCGACCGGGAGCTGACCTACGTCACCAACGCGGTCAAGCACTTCAAATTCACGCGTGCCGACCGCGGCCCGCGGCGCATCCACAAGAAGCCGCTGCGCTCGGAGGTCGTCGCGTGTCACCCGTGGCTCGAGGCGGAGATCCGCGCCGTCGACCCGTCCGTCGTGGTCCTCCTCGGCGCGACGGCGGCGCAGGCGATGCTGGGGACCTCGTTCCGGATCGGTGTCGACCGGGGGCGCGTCCTCGAGGTGGGCGAGGCGAGAGCTGTTGCCACCGCGCACCCGTCGGCCGTCCTCCGAGCGCCGGACGACGAACGCGATGCCGCGTTCGACGCACTCGTCGCCGATCTGCGAGTGGCCGCATCACTTCTGGAATGACACCGGAAGTTCACAGGCACCGCCCCGGTCACCGCAGTAGCGTGGCGTCGTGACGAGAATCCCGCGCGACGGAACGATCTCTCCTGCCTACACCGGGCGCTTGGCCAACGATCCCGTTCCGGCGCTGCGACTGCCGGACGACCGCATGGATCCCGACGTCACCTACCGCTTCATCCACGACGAGCTGATGCTCGACGGCAGTTCCCGCCTCAACCTCGCCACGTTCGTCACCACGTGGATGGAGCCCGAGGCCGAGAAGCTGATGGCCGAGACGTTCGACAAGAACATGATCGACAAGGACGAGTACCCGGCCACCGCGGCGATCGAGGAGCGGTGCGTCAACATGGTGGCGGATCTCTGGAACGCGCCCGGGCTCGACCCGACCGATCCGTCCAGCGCGACGGGCGTCTCGACGATCGGTTCGTCCGAGGCCGTCATGCTCGCCGGTCTGGCACTGAAATGGCGGTGGCGCGCACGTCGGACCGCGGCCGGTGCGGACACCGGTCGGCCCAACCTCGTGTTGGGGACGAACGTCCAGGTGGTCTGGGAGAAGTTCTGTCGCTACTTCGACGTCGAGCGGAAGTACCTCGACATGGAGCCGGGCCGCTACGTCGTCACGGCCGACCAGGTGCGCGACGCCGTCGACGAGAACACCATCGGCGTGCTCGCGATTCTCGGGACCACGTTCACCGGCGAACTCGAACCGGTCGAGGAGATCTCGGCCGTGCTCGACGAGATCGCCGCGGCCGGCGGGCCGGACGTCCCCATCCACGTGGACGGTGCCAGCGGCGGTTTCGTGGTCCCGTTCCTGAACCCGGATCTGGTGTGGGACTTCCGGTTGCCGCGCGTGAAGTCCGTCAACGCCAGTGGTCACAAGTACGGACTGACCTACCCGGGCCTGGGATTCGTCGTGTGGCGCGAGAAGGAGGACCTCCCCGAGGACCTCGTGTTCCGCGTCAACTACCTCGGCGGTGACATGCCGACGTTCACCCTGAACTTCTCACGCCCGGGCAATCAGGTGATCGGTCAGTACTACAACTTCCTCCGCCTCGGCCGCGCCGGCTACACGGATGTCATGACCTCGCTGCGCTCGACCGCGACCCGCGTCGCCGACCACCTGCGCGAGCACGGCGACGTCGACGTCATCTCCGACGGGTCCGACATCCCGGTGGTGGCATTCGCGCTGCGGGAGAACTGCGGCTTCTCCGTCTTCGATGTCTCTCACGAACTCCGCGCCCGCGGGTGGCAGGTTCCCGCGTACACCATGCCGGCCCGTGCCGAGTCGGTCTCGGTCTTGAGAATCGTTGTGCGAGAGGGCTTCTCGGCAGACCTGGGTAGGATGCTGTGCGAAGCGATCGACGCCGTCCTGGCGTCGCTCTCCACCGACGGCGACGGGCACTCGCACGCTCGGCACTTCGCCCACTGACGAGAACTTCGGTCTCAGTTCCGGTCGACGTCGATCGGGTGGGTCGCCAGCATCGCCAGCGGCAGCGGCTGACGGCGCAACACCTGCGCCCACAGATCGACGCGCGGCGGGCCCACGACGTCGGACGGCAGCGCGGACACCACCATCCAGTCGTCCCGCTCGAGTTCTCCCTCGAGCTGTCCGAGCGTCCATCCCGAGTAGCCGGCGAAGATGCGCATGCCCTCCACCAGCGGGGCGATCGCAGCCGGGTCGGAGTCCAGGTCGACCATCACGACACGGCCGTCCACTCGACGGATGCCCCGCACGTCGTCGACGTCCACGCCGGACCGCAGCGTGGCCAGACACAGTGCGGAGTCGCGTTTGACGGGTCCGCCCACGTAGAGCGCTTTCGGGGACGCAGCGAGATCCGACCACTGCGGGAGCACGTTGTGCACAGCGGTCTCGCTCGGCCGATTGATGACGACGCCCAGGCTGCCGGCGTCATTGTGCTCGATGATGTAGACCACGGTGCGACGGAACGTCGGTTCGACGAGTTCCGTGGACGAGACCAGCAGCGATCCCGGCCGCACCACCTGATCGGCCGACGCGGTCCGGTCCTCCGGTTCTTCTGCGTGTGCCACCTCCTCATCATGGCACCGGCAGCCTCGACAGTGCGAGAGATGACGCGCAGAGGCGGCGGTTAGTGTCACCCGCGTGACCCGAACGGAGCGGACCGGCGCCGTCGACGCGCTGCGATCCGTCCGACACGAGCCCGGAGCACCTCGTCTGGTCGCGCTGCGTGTCGCCTCTCAGTTCGGCGACGGCATGTTCCAGGCCGCCCTCGGAGGCGCGATTCTCTTCGACCCACAGCGCGGTGGTGATCCCGCTGCGATCGCCGCCGGCTTCGCGGTGCTCTTGTTGCCGTACTCGCTGATCGGCCCGTTCGCCGCGCGGATCCTCGACCGCGTCGATCGAGCGACCGTGCTCGCCCGCGCAGGCATCGTGAAGTCGCTCCTCATCCTCTGCGCCACCGGGCAACTCGTCGCGGGCGCCTCGACGACGGCCGTCCTGATCACGGCCCTCGCCGTCGTCGGAGTGAGCCGGTTCGTCCTCGCAGGCCTGTCCGCGTCGCTACCGCACGTCGTTCCGGTGCGATCGCTCGTCGCGACCAACGCCGCCCTGGTCACCGTCGGCGCAGTCGTCTCCGCCGTCGGCGCGTCGGTGGCTGTCCTGGTGCTCGGACTCGTCGGGCCGTCGGATCGGGCCACGGCCCTCGCGACGGCCGTGTCCGCCGTCGGTGCCGTCGCGGCGACTCTCCTCGCGCGCGGCTTCGCTTCCGGACGGCTGGGTCCCGGCGCCGCCTCGGTGTCCGCCCCGACCCGCCGCGTTCTCGCCGACTGGGTGTCCGGCTTCGTCGCGGTGCGCCGTACCCCGTCCGTCGCCGCCGCGCTGGTGGGAGTGGGTGCCCACCGGGTTGCCTTCGGCATCGACACCCTCGTGATGGTGCTGGTGCTGCGCGAGGGCGCGCGCTCGTCCGTCCTGCCCGGCGGTGTGGCGGGCTTCGGGTTGACGGTGGGCGCCGCCGCGGCGGGCATGTTCCTCGCCGCACTCGGCACGCCCGTTCTCCTGCCGCGCCTCGGTCGCACGCGCACAGTGGTCGGTGCGCTGGTCCTGGCCACGCTCACCCAGGCCACCCTCGTCGTCGGGCTGGTGCCGGACCTGCTGATCCTCGCGGCCTTTCTCCTGGGGTTCGCAGGTCAGACGGTCAAGCTGACCGCCGACGCGGCCATGCAGACGGACATCGACGACGACACCCGCGGACGCGTCTTCGGAGTACAGGACACCGTGTTCAACGTGGCGTTCGTCGGCGCCGTGGCGGGCGCGGCCCTCGTGATCGGTCCGGGGTCGACCGCGGTCGACACGTCCGCAGCCATCGTCTGCGTGATCGCCGGCGTCGTCGCCTACGCGGCGGCAGCGGCGATCGCGCTCCGGATCGGCGTCAGGACCTCGCGGCCCACCACGCCAGGAGCTCTTTCTCCGCATCCTCACGACTGAGCGGCCCGCGGTCGAGACGAAGCTCCTTCAGGAACTTCCACGCCTCTCCCACCTGCGGGCCGGCCGGAATGCCGAGCAGTTGCATGATGGCGTTGCCGTCCAGATCCGGACGCACCCTGGCCAGGTCCTCCTGCTCGGCGAGTGCCGCGATACGCCGCTCGAGATCGTCGTACGTCGCCTGCAGGGACGCTGCACGGCGCTTGTTGCGGGTGGTGCAGTCGGCGCGGACCAGCTTGTGCAGCCGGGGCAGCAGATCGCCGGCGTCGGTGACGTAACGACGCACGGCCGAATCGGTCCACTGACCCTTGCCGTAGCCGTGGAAACGCAGATGAAGGAAGACGAGCTGCGCGATGTCATCGGTCAGCTTCTTCGGGAACTTCAGTGCGCGCAGGCGGCGACGCACCATCTTGGCGCCCACCACCTCGTGGTGGTGGAAGCTCACCCCGCCGCCGGGCTCGTTGCGTTTGGTGTCGGGCTTGCCGATGTCGTGGAGCAGCGCCGCCCATCGGAGCACCAGGTCCGGATCGCCGTCCTCGAGGTCGATCGCCTGCTGCAGAACCGTGAGGGAGTGCTGATAGACGTCCTTGTGCTGATGATGCTCGTCGATCTCGAGCGTCATCGCCGGCACCTCCGGGAGGATGCGTGCCGCGATCCCCGTCTCGCACAGGGCGTCGATGCCGTCGACGGCGAACTCGCCGAGAATCAGCTTGTCCAGCTCGGCGGTGACGCGTTCGACCGTGATCCGGTCGATCTGCTCCGCCATGTTCTCGATCGCCGCGCGGACCCGCGGCAGCATCGTGAAGCCGAGCTGGGCGACGAACCGCGCAGCGCGCAGCATCCGGAGCGGATCGTCGTCGAAGGACGCCTCCGGGGTGGTCGGCGTGTCCAGGACTCCCTCGAGCAGCGCGTCCAGGCCACCCAGGGGATCGACGAACTGACCGGCCCCGTCCGGCCCGATCCGCACGGCCATGGCGTTGAGCGTGAAATCGCGCCGGACCAAGTCGTCCTCGAGCGTCGAGCCGTACTGCACGATCGGATTCCGGGACACCCGGTCGTATTTGTCGCTCCGGAACGTCGTGATCTCGATCTGCCGACCGTGCTTGACCGCACTGACGGTGCCGAAGTCGATGCCGGTGTCCCACTGATGGTCGGCCCAGCCCGCCAGCAGCGCCTGCACGTGCTCGGGCAGAGCGTTCGTCGTGAAGTCGAGGTCACTGCTCAAGCGGCCCAGGAGAGCGTCCCGGACGCTCCCGCCGACGAGGTACAACTCGTGGCCCGCCGCAGCGAACAGCGACCCCAGTGGACCGAGGATGTCGTCGTGCGCGCGCAGGGCCACGGCACCCGACGCGAGGAGCCGTGCGCGGCGGTCCGGATCGGTGGCAGGCGGGGGAGGCACGACGTCACACCCTACCGAGGCGCGCACTTCGCGGTGCGTCCCACCGGGAGCAGGGCGGACGGAACTAGTATCGATCGGGTGTCCGGTGCCGAGCGAGCCAAGAGAACACGTCGCGGTGTGCGACGGCGTCCTCGTGCCGCCGCCGACCCCGGAACACGAGGGGCCGACAAACCCACACTGCGCACCGTTCGGGAGACCTCGGCCGGCGGCCTGGTCGTCGACGGACTCGACGGACCCCGCGACGGACTGTGCGCCGCCCTCATCGGTCGCACCGACCGACGCGGCCGCCTGCTGTGGTCGCTGCCCAAGGGTCACATCGAGCAGGGCGAGACGCCCGAGCAGACCGCCGAGCGGGAAGTGGAGGAGGAGACCGGCATCACCGGGTCCGTCCTCGCGCCCCTGGGAAGCATCGACTACTGGTTCGTGACCGAGGGACGACGCGTCCACAAGACCGTCCACCACTACCTGCTGCGATCCCTCGGCGGCGAACTGTCGGACGAGGACGTCGAGGTCACCGAGGTGGCCTGGGTGCCGCTCAGCGAGCTGCACTCCCGGCTCGCGTACGCCGACGAGCGCAAACTCGCCGAGCGAGCCGGCGAGATGATCGACTCGATGGCGCGCGAGAAGTCCGCCGACACGCAGAATCCCCGACCGGTCTCCGACCTTCCCGCACCATCCCGACCGGTCTCCGACCTTCCCGCCTCCCCCCGACCGGTCTCCGACCTTCCCGCCTCCCCCCGACCGGTCTCCGACCTTCCCGCACCATCCCGACCGGTCTCCGACCTTCCCGCCGCCGAATGACCCGGTCCGCACCGACGGCCCGGCGCCTCGCCGTGGTCATGGCGATCCTCGCCGTGCTCGCCTGGCTGACCGTCCCCGCGGGAGCGCAACCCTCCACCCCGCCCAGCGACCCCACCACGACGCGGAGCACACCGTCGCCCACGGCCACGCTGGCGCCACCGGACACCTCGATCGACGGCACGTTCCTGTCGATCTCCGTCGACGAGGTCACGCCGACCACCGTCTCCACCAGCAGTGCGCCGGTCGTCACCGTCACGGGAACGGTGACCAACGTCGGGGACCGCGCGGTCAGCGACATCTCGGTCCGGCTGCAGCGAGCACCCGCGGTACGCACGGCCGACGAGCTCCGGACCTCTCTCACCGAGGATCAGGACCGCTTCGACACGGTCGGGCCCTTCGAGTCGCTCACCGGCGACGGATCGGACACCGCGCTGCAACGCGGCGACACGCTGCCGTTCGAGCTGACCCTGCCGCTGCGCTCGACCACCGGACCGTCGCTGGGTCTGGATCGGCCGGGTGTCTATCCGATGATGGTGAACGTCAACGGCAACCCCGAGTACGGGCAGGAGGCACGGCTCGACGACGCCGCGTTCCTGCTTCCCGTCGCGGGTCTGCCGCGCGACACCACGGTGCTCGATCCGGCCGCTCCCGATGCCGTTCCGCTTCCACCGGACACGGGACGCCCCGTCGCCACGACGCTGCTCTGGCCGCTGGCCGACCGCCCACACCTGGCGGCGGGCCTGCCCGGCACCGTCGACGAGGAGGTGCGACTGAACGACGACGACCTGGCCGCCTCGCTCTCCGCCGGCGGTCGACTCGAAGGACTGGTGTCGGCACTGGAGTTCGCGACCGGACCGACCGTCGACACCGAGGGCGCACTCGCGTCCTCGACGTGTCTCGCCGTCGATCCCGACCTGCTGGTCACCGTCTCGAGCATGACGCGGGGTTACCTCGTGGTCGACGACCCGGCCGATCCCACCGGCCCTGCCTCCGAGGGCAGCGGCGCCGTCGCCGCCGCGTCGTGGCTCGATCGCGTCCGCACCCTCGCGTCCTCGATGTGTGTCACCGCGGTGCCGTTCGCCCAGACCGATCTCGCGGCCGTCGCCGCCGTGGCCGACCCGGTTCTGACCTCTGCCGCGATCACGACGCCGGCGGACGTCGCCGACTCGATCCTCGGAGTCACGTCCCGCCGCGACGTCCTGTGGCCGGACGCGGGTGCTCTCGACGATGCGGGGGCGGCCATGGTCGCGGCGTCGGGCCGGACGGTCGCACTGCTCGCACAGGACGCCGTGCAGACCGTCAGTACGCCCGACACGGTGACCCTCGCGACCGATGCGGGCACCACTCCGCTGCGTGCCGCGCTCTACGACACCGAGGTCTCCACCGCGCTGTCCGCGGTGGGCGAGCACCCGACGACCCCGTCCGTGACACCGCGTGAGCAGGTGTACGACGTGGCCGAGGACTCGCGCACGGCCCGATTGCAGGACGCGCTCGGCGCGTTGCACTTCGACGCGCTGAACGCCGGCGCCCCGGACACGGTCGCTGCCACGGACGGCCCACGATCACTCACCGTCGCGCCGCCACAGACCTGGACTCCCGACCGCGACGAGGCCTCCGCGGTGCTCGGCACCATCGCGGGCCTGTTCCGTAGCGGACTCGCGACGCCGCGCTCCCTGTCCGACCTGCTGGCGGTCCCGCCTCCGCTGGAGGCGGCCGAGTCGGACTACCCGGACGCGGCCGTGGAGGACGGCGCACCGGCCGATGTCCGCGATGTCGTGGCTGCCCAGAACGCCCGCATCGGTGCGCTGGCGGCCGCGCTGATCGACGATTCGCGTGCCGCGATCTCGCCCGCGCTGTATGTCGCTCCGCTGCGGGAGGATCTCCTGCGGGCGATGACCACGTCGGATCGTCGGGGCGGGCAGCGCGGGGAGTCGGAACAGGCCGCGCGCCGCCGTGCCGCCGACGTTGCCGCCGGCCTGGACCGGCTGTACGGATCCGTGACGATCCTCGCGCCCGGCGGTGTCTTCACCCTCGCCTCGGAGGCCAGCCCGCTGCTGTTGGTCGCGCGGAACGATCTGCCCATCGGCATCACCGTCGACCTGGCGGTCGACGCGCCCGACGCGATGCAGATCGAGAACATCGGCCCGCAGCAGCTGCCCCCACGGGGAAGTCGTTCTCTGCAGATCCCCGCTCGAGTGAGCGATTCGCGCAAGATGGTGGTGGAGTTCTCCCTGAGCACCACCGACGGGACGCGACTCGGGCAGGCTGCGACCGTCAATGTGCGGTCCAATGCGTACGGTCGTGCTTTGGCGATCATCACAGCAGGCGCCGGTGCGCTCCTGCTGCTGCTCGCGGGCCGACGGTTGTGGCACCGGTTCCGGGGCCAACCGGATCCCGCCGACGAACAGTAAGGATTCTCGATGACGGGGAGCATTCCTCACGGGCGACGGGACGCCGTACCGCGGGCGCCTCGCGCGCCCTGGGAGCGCAGCTCCGATGGGGCGCAGCAGCGCAGCTCCGACGCGGCTCAGGATCCGATGATGGTGCCCACGAGCGTCGCGCCCCCGGTCCGTCCTGCCGCCCCGACCCGCATCCCCCCGGCCGCGGCGTCACCGCAGCCGGCGTCCGGCTCCAGCTCCTCCCGCCTGCTCTCCGCGACGGGTGCGATCGCGTTCGCGACGTTGATCAGCCGCATCACCGGATTCGCGAAGCAACTGCTGCTGGTGACGGTGCTGGGCACCACCGTCGCCACGTCGTACACCGTCGCGAGTGTCATCCCCAACATGATCGCCGAGCTCGTCCTCGGTGCCGTGCTGACGGCCATCGTCGTGCCGGTGCTGGTGCGGGCGGAGAGCGAGGACGCCGACAACGGCCGTGCTTTCGTGCGCAGGCTCTTCACGGCTGCGCTGACCATGCTGATCCTCGCGGCGGTGCTGGCGACGGCCGCGGCGCCACTGCTCACGCGCTACGTCTTCCTGTCGGAGGACGGCCAGGTGAACACGGGTCTCACCACCGCACTCCTTCTCCTGCTGTTGCCCGCGATCCTGTTCTACGGCCTCTCCGCTCTGTTCACGGCGATCCTGAACACTCGGCAGAACTTCAAGCCCGGTGCCTGGGCACCCGTGCTCAACAACCTGGTGGTGCTCGCCGTCCTGGTGATCTACCTCGTCGTACCGGGCGAGATCTCCCTCGATCCGGTGCGCATCAGCGACCCGAAGCTGCTGGTGCTGGGCGTCGGCATCACGCTCGGCGTCGTGGTCCAGGCCCTGAGCCTGGTGCCCGCGCTGCGGCGAAACAAGATCGATCTGCGCCCGCTGTGGGGGCTCGACGACAGGCTGCGTCAGTTCGGCGGCATGGCCGTCGCGATCGTGCTCTACGTCGTCATCAGTCAGGCCGGCATGGTGTTCGCGACGCGCATCTCCTCGCACGTCGACCCCGCCGGCCCGCTCATCTACAACCAGGCCTGGATCCTGCTGCAGCTGCCGTACGGCGTGCTCGGCGTGACGGTGCTGACGGCGATCATGCCCCGGCTGAGCCGCAACGCCGCCGCCAAGGACACCCCGGCCGTCGTCGACGACCTGTCGGTGGCCACCCGGATGACCATGCTCGCGCTCATCCCGGTCATCGGCTTCCTCACCGTGGCCGGCCCGCAGGTCGGCGAGGCTCTGTACGGCTACGGCAACTTCGGCGCAGCCGACGCCGAGCGACTCGGCGAAGCCGTCAGCTGGTCGGCCTTCACCCTCGTTCCCTACTCGCTCGTCCTGATCCACCTGCGGGTCTTCTACGCCCGCGAGCAGGCGTGGACGCCCACGTGGATCGTTCTCGGCATCACCGGCGTCAAGATCGCGCTGTCCGCCCTGACGCCGTTCCTGGCGACGTCGGATCGATCCGTGGTCCTGTTGCTCGGCGCGGCCAACGGTCTCGGCTACATCACCGGGGCGATCATCGGATGGATGCTGCTGCGTCGCAGCCTCGGCGAACTACGACTCGCGGGAGTCCGGCGGACGGTCGCGGCGACGCTGATCTCCACCGCGATCGGCATGCTCGCGGTGTTCGCGGCCGACACGGCCGTCGGGCTCGACCGTCTGACCGGACCGGGCGCGCTGCTCCGCGTCGCTTTCGACGGCGCAGTCATGCTGCTGATCACCGGTCTGTGCCTGTACCGGGCACGGATCCCGGAAATCGAATCCATCACCGTCGCGGTGGCGCGTCGCCTCGGCCGCGCCCCGGCCGTGACGTCCGGACCTGTGACGACAGCGCATGTCGGGACCGATCCGATGTACGCGGAGACCGAGTTGATCCCCGCGATCGGCGGCCCCGACATGCCCCCGGTGGGTCGGCCGACCGAGGGGTTCGGTCGGGCCACCGGCGCGGGTCGGCTCCCGTACCCTGACAGGCGAGTGGACCCGCGAGCACACGGCGGTTCCCGCGCGCCGACGTACACCGGAGACGAGTCGGAGACGACGATCATCCCCGCGTACACCGGCGCGTTCACGACCAGTAGTGACGAAGGAGTGTCAGTGACCGACGACGAGGGTGCACGGGGGCGTACGCCGTCCGAGGCCGAGGACGCCGCTCAGCCCGGTGGCGTGTCCACCGACGACCGTCGCGTCGCCGACTCCGATGCCGCCACCGGGTCGTCCGAGGACACCGACCGGCAGCACGACGCGTCCACCACGGATCCGATCGAGTCGAGCCCCGACGTGTCCGGCCAGGGCGACGTCACCGAGACCGAGCGCACGGCCGACGAGACCGAGTCCGGACTCGTCGACACCGGCGTCATGCCGGTCGGATCGCCCACGCTGCCCCCGGCCGTCCCCGTCGCCGAGTCGCCCCGCACACCGTTGCGCGGACCGAAGCTCATCCCCGGCGCGTCGGTCGCCGGCGGGCGCTACCGCCTTCTCGCACCGCACGGCGGCGCACGCGGCCTCAAGTTCTGGCAGGCCCACGACGTCAAGCTCGACCGCGAGGTGGCCCTGACGTTCGTCGACGCCGACCAACGATCGACCGGCGACGCCCCCGAGCGCGCCGACGGCCCGCAGGCCGTGCTGTCCCGGACTCTGCGCCTGGGCCGGATCAACTCGCCCGGCCTCGCCCGCGTCCTCGACGTCGTCCGCGGCAGCTCGGGCGGCATCGTCGTCGCGGAGTGGACTCGCGGACGATCCCTGCGCGAGATGGCCGACACGGAACCGTCGCCCCTGGGCGCCGCCAACGCCATCAAGTCGCTGGCCGCTGCGGCCGAGGCCGCCCATCGCGGCGGCGGCGCACTGTCCATCGACCACCCGGACCGTGTGCGCATCAGCATCAAGGGTGACGCCGTTCTCGCGTTCCCGGCCACCTTCGGTGATGCCGATCCCGGCTCCGACGTACGCGGACTGGGCGCGATGCTCTACGCCCTGATCACCGCGCGGTGGCCCCTGGGCGACCCGTCGGGCCCCGCGACCGTCGGCGGGATGCGCATCGCCGATCGCACGGCGTCCGGTGCGGCCGTCGAGCCCCGCGAGATCCGCCCCGACGTACCGTTCGAGATCTCCGCCGTCGCCGTGCGTGCCCTCGAGCAGAACAGCGGCATCCGGACCGCCGCCACCGTGCAGCACATCCTCGGCCAGGCCGCGGTGGTCAACGAGAAGACCGAGATGATCCCCGCACTGCGGCTGGGTCAACGGCCGCCCGGATCGACCGGTCACGCACTCGCCGACCCCGACGACGAGCCGCCCGCGGACCGCTCCAACGTCATGGTCGCCGCGTTGGTGGGCCTCGGAGTCCTCACTGTCGTGGTGCTCGGCCTCGTCGGCTGGTGGCTCGCCAACCTGTTCGCCGGCGGCGGTTCCGACGAACCTCTCACCGAGCAGAACTTCGGGCTCACGACGTCCGCGTCGGCTCCGGCCGCGCCCGGAGAGGCGGCACCCGCGCCGACCACCGTGCCCGTCGCTCTGTCGTCCGTCGACGTCTTCTCGCCGCAGGGCACCCCGGACAACCCGGGCACCGTCGACAACGTGGCCGACAACGACGCGGGGACGGTGTGGGAGACGGATTCGTACTTCAACCCGTTCCCGTCCCTCAAGTCCGGCGTCGGCATCATGGCGACGCTCGACCAGGAGACCACTCCCGCCAGCGTCTACGTGAACTCGCCGTCGCCCGGCACGGTCGTCGAGATCCGGTCGGCCACCAGCGCGACACCCAGCCTGGACGAGACCCAGGTGATCGGGTCCGCGACGCTCGGCAACGGCCTCACCGACATCGCCGTCACACCCGACGGACCCGTCCGATACGTGCTGTTCTGGATCACGGATCTCAGCACAGCCGGTGGCGGCAACCAGAGCACCATCGCGGACATCGGGGTCTCCGCAGCATCCTGATCGCCGCGTGTCGTGCGCTGTCACAACAGATTTCGTGACCAGCTCGGACGGTTCGTTTCTGGGCTAGCCTCCGCGGGTGCGACAAATCGGGGGAGTCGCGGGTGGTGAGGCCACGGACGGCGAGCTGCTCGCGGCGCACATCGCGGGGGACGCGACGGCCTTCGCCGTGCTCGTACGACGCCACCAGGACCATCTCTGGCTCACGGCACGGAGGGCCAGCTACTCCGCGGAGGACGCGGCGGACTCCCTCCAGGAGGCGCTGCTGTCCGCGCACCGCACCGCCGCCTCGTTCCGTGCGGACGCCGCCGTCCGCAGTTGGCTGCACCGGATCGTCGTCAACGCGTGCCTCGACCGCATCCGCCGCAATCGCGTCCGACCCACCGTGCCGCTCGGGGAGGAGACCCGCGAGCCACGTGATCCCTTCGACCGCTACGCCGACGTCGATCTCTCCCTCGTCGTCGAGAAGGCACTGTTCTCACTCCCTCCCGACCAGCGCGCCGCGATCGTCGCCGTCGACATGGAGGGGTACTCCGTCGCCGATGCCGCCGCGGCGCTCGGGGTTCCCGTCGGCACGATCAAGAGCCGTTGCGCCCGGGGCCGTCAGAAGCTCGCCGTCGTCCTAGCCTCCGTCCGTGTGCAGAACTCGGACGAGTGAGGGGAACCGGGGACCCGCCGCGAGCGTCCTATCTGTCATGGCGACAGACGAGGCGGTGACGTGTCCGTGACCGACCGCGCTCCCCTCACTCCCGACCTCCTCGCCGACCTGCACGCGGGCCTGCTCCCGGAGGACGAGGCCGCCCGCATCCGCCAGCGCGTCGAGACCGATCCCGAGGCAGCGGCCCGTCTGGCCGACCTGGACGCCGTCGTCGACATGGTGCGCGCACGGGGCGCCGATCTCACCGCCGGTGTCACGATGCCGCCCGACGTCGCCGAGCGACTGCAGGGCGCGCTCACCGGAGTACCGCGGGACGAGTTGGCGGCACGACGCTCGGGCCGACGCACTCGGATCCCGATCATCGCGGCGGCCGCGGCGATCGTCGCGCTGGTGGGGGCCGGTGCCGGCCTGGCACTCGCGTCCATCGAGACGGTCGGGGGCGGTGATCAGGTGATCGCCTCGGCCCGGCCACTCGACGACCGCACGGTGTTGTCCGTCGTCGGGTCGGTCGATCGAGGCCGCTTCGTCGATGCCGCCGTGCTGGCCGGTTGCCTCGAGGCCAACGGCATCCCGGCGTCGGCCACGGTGGTCGGATCCGGCCCGGTCACCTTGGACGGCATCGAGGCGACCCTTCTCGTCACGGCCGGGACCACGCCCGGTTCGCTCGTCGCGGTCGCTGTGGGCGACTCCTGCGGTCCGGACGATCCGGACACGGTCTCGCGCGCGGAGATCGGCTGACACGCCCGGTGCCGTCGCCTCGGGCCGCCTGCCTCGAGTGAGGGAACAACGTCTCCTGACCTAGTGTTGAGGGCATCAGAGGGCGAGCGCTGGAGCGCCGACCCTGGTTCCACACACGATCTCGGAAGGCGAAGATGACTACTTCGGACATCCACGACCTGATCATCGTCGGGTCCGGTCCCGCCGGCTACACCGCTGCGGTGTACGCCGCTCGCGCGGAGCTGAAGCCCTTGGTGTTCGAGGGCACCCAGTTCGGCGGCGCGCTGATGACCACGACCGAGGTGGAGAACTTCCCCGGCTTCCGTGACGGCATCATGGGCCCCGACCTCATGGAGCAGATGCGCGAGCAGGCCATGCGTTTCGGCGCCGACATCCGCACCGAGGACGTCGAGGAGCTGTCACTGACCGGTGACGTCAAGACCGTGACCGTCGACGGCACCGAGTACCGTGCCCGCGCGATCATCCTGGCCATGGGTGCCGCCGCACGCTACCTCGGTGTTCCCGGAGAGCAGAGGCTGCTCGGCCGCGGCGTCTCCGCGTGTGCGACATGCGACGGCTTCTTCTTCCGCGACCAGGACATCGCCGTCATCGGTGGTGGCGACTCCGCCATGGAGGAGGCCACCTTCCTCACCCGTTTCGCGCGCTCGGTCACCATCGTGCACCGCCGCGAGGAGTTCCGTGCGTCGCGCATCATGCTCGAGCGCGCCAAGGAGAACGAGAAGATCACGTTTGTCACCAACGCCGACGTCGTCGAGGTGCAGGGTGAGTCCGGCGTGACGGGTCTGAAGATCCGTGACACGGGATCCGGTGAGGAGCGCGTCCTCGATGTCACCGGCGTGTTCGTCGCCATCGGCCACGACCCCCGCTCCGAGCTCGTCCGCGGACAGGTCGAGCTCGACGACGCGGGCTACGTGGTGGTTCAGGCGCCCACCACGTCCACCTCCATCGACGGTGTCTTCGCGGCCGGCGACCTGGTGGATCACGTCTACCAGCAGGCCATCACCGCGGCCGGTACCGGCTGCGCCGCGTCCATCGACGCCGAGCGCTGGCTCGCCGACCAGGGCGACATCACCGAGAACACGCTCGAGAACGCCGACCGCGACGTCGACGTCGTGAGTGTCTGAGCACCGTCCATCCCGCTACGTCCGGCACACGAGAGGCACGAGAACATGACCGACAAGAACACCGTCACCATCAGTGACGACACCTTCGCCACCGAGGTCCTGCAGAGCGAGAAGCCCGTCCTGGTCGACTTCTGGGCGACGTGGTGCGGACCGTGCAAGATGGTCGCACCGGTGCTCGAGGAGATCGCCGGAGAGCACGCGGACAAGATCACCGTCGCCAAGCTCGACATCGATGCGAATCCGCAGGCAGCGCGTGACTTCAAGGTGATGTCCATCCCCACCATGATCCTGTTCCAGAACGGTGAGCCCGTGAAGACCATCGTCGGAGCCAAGGGTAAGGCCGCGCTGCTGCGCGACCTGGACGGCGTCCTCGCCTGACCTGACATTCCCGCACCACCACACGCCCGGCCTGTCCATGACACGCCGGGCGTGTGTGCGTTCTGCGGCCGGGACGATTGTGGGAGGAGCATGATCTTCTGAGACAATCGTCCATCAGGAACACCCACCGGGGACGTGTACCGCCGGTCGCCGTTGCGACCGGTCACGAAGAAGGGTCGACGACAGTATGAAGCCACTCCGCCACGGCGATCGAGGTCCAGCCGTCGCGGAGGTCCGGGACATCCTCTCGGGTCTCGGCTTCCTGCCTCCCTCGGCCGCGGTGGACGGCGACACTGCCTGGGCGGAGCCGGACGTCCTGTTCGACGCCGCTCTCGACGAGGCCGTCCGCGCGTTCCAACAGCAGCGCGGCCTCCTGGTCACCGGCGAGGTCGACACCGCCACGTACCGCTCGGTGAAGGAGGCATCCTTCCGACTCGGCGCCCGCACCCTGATCTACCAGCTCTCCGCTCCGCTGTACGGCGACGACGTCGCCACCCTGCAGCGTCGCCTGCAGGACCTCGGGTTCTACAACGGACGGGTCGACGGCTACTTCGGTGGCGAGACGCACGAGGGTCTGTCGTCCTTCCAGAGCGAGATCGGACTGTCGCCCGACGGCATCTGTGGACCCGCCACCCTGCGTGCCCTCGACCTGCTCGGCACCAGGGTCACCGGCGGATCGCCGCACGCGATCTCCGAGGAGGAGCTCGTCCGTCGGTCGGGACCGCAGCTGACGGGCAAGCGCATCGTGATCGACCCGGGACTGGGTGGCGTGAACTCCGGCATGGTCGTCCAGACCCCCGACGGTCCGCTGACCGAGGAGGCGATCCTGTGGGATCTCGCCGGACGGCTCGAGGGGCGCATGGCGGCGACCGGTATGGAGACGTACCTGTCGCGTGCCCGGTCCGCGGATCCCAGCACGGCTGAGCGTGCCGAGACCGCCAACGGTATCGGCGCCGACCTCATGATCTCGCTGCGCTGCAGCAGCTACCCGTCGCCGGTGGCGCACGGTGTGGCCAGCTTCCACTTCGGCAATTCACACGGCTCCGCGTCGCTCATCGGTCAGGTGCTCACCAGCTACATCCAGCGTGAGATCGTGGCACGGACCTCGTTGCAGGACTGCCGGAGTCACGGTCGCACGTGGGACCTGCTGCGTCTGACCAACATGCCGACCGTGCAGCTCGAGCTGGGTTACCTCACCAGCCACGAGGACGTCGAAGTACTCGCCGATCCGCGGATGCGCGACATCATCGCGGAGGCCGTGCTCGTCGCGGTGAAGCGCCTGTATCTCCTCGGCCAGGACGATCAGCCGACGGGAACGTTCACCTTCGCCGAGCTGCTCGCCTACGAGCTGTCTGTCGCCGAGGGCGCCTGACACTCCTCCGTCCGGCCGGCCGGACGTCGCTCAGCGAGCCCCGACGGGCACGCGAGCATCGGCTTCCACCACGGTGAGTGCTGCAGCCTCCAGCAACCGCTCGAGCGCAGCCTCCACGTCTTCCTTCCACCCATGGTCCCGATCGAGCTCCAACCGGAGCCGCGGGAACCGGTGATGCGGAGCCACGACCTCGAAGCCGTACTTCTCGAGGAAGTCGGCGTCGATCATGCAGGTCGCCTCCCCGCACGGCGGGGTGTCGATGAGGGACCGGCGTTCGTCGACCTCGGAATCCTCGAGCCGGACTCCGAACGCCTCGAGAGCTCGCACACCACGGTTGACGAGATCGCGCACCACTGCGTGCAGGAGCGTGTCCCGAATTCCGTCACCGTCCTCCGCGGACAGCGGTGAGTAGAGCGACGTCAGCAGGACTGCATCCGGGCTGACCGGTGCGGTGGGGAAGTGCGCGACTCGGGGCACGGCGCCGGGAGGTGCGTACAGAGCGCACCCCACCGAGTCGGAGGATGCCGGTACATCGGCGCCCGCGACATCGGTGGCGACCTGTCCGCACGGACCCCACTCGAGCATGACCATCGACAGCCACGCTTCCTTCTCGAATTCGGTGTCGACGAGAGTTGCCGTGGAGGGGGCCGCGGGATCCATGGTCCAGAAGACGCACTGGCGGTCGTGTGCCGGCAGCGCATCGAATCCGCCGAGGGTGAGTGTGGAGACGACGATCGACACGCGTTGACTCAGCCTCCGTACCCCGACTCGCGGCGGCGACGAGCCTCCGCGACTGTGTGTGCCCCTTCAGGATAAGCGATAGGCCTCTCCCGAGGACACCACGTCGCCCGCCAGACGAAAGTCGAAGCAGTGCACTGACTTTCGGTTTCGATGGCGAAGTTACGTCACAGTGACGAAAGGAGCGGGGGTGGCCATACCCGCGATCGACGCGGTCACGACGACTTCTGGCGTTCCATCATCTCCACGATGCGCTGAAGGTCGTCCACCGAGCCGAACTCGACCACGATCTTGCCTTTACGCTTGCCGAGGCTCACGGTGACACGGGTGTCGAACGATTCGGAGAGCCGCTCCGCGACGTCCTGCAGACCCGGCATCTGGATCGGCTTGCGTTTCGGAGCCGGGGCCGGCGCAGCCGGATCCTCCCGATTCGCGAGAGTCACCGCCTCTTCGGTGGCTCGCACCGACATGCCCTCGGCCACGATGCGTGCCGCCAACTCCTCCTGTGCCGCGGCGCCCGCCTCGAGCGACAACAGTGCTCGAGCGTGACCGGCGGACAGAACGCCCGCCGCCACGCGCCTCTGTACGGGAATGGGGAGCCGCAGAAGCCTGATCATGTTGGTGATGACGGGGCGTGATCGACCCAGCCGCGCAGCGAGCTGATCGTGCGTCACGTCGAACTCCTCGAGGAGCTGCTGGTACGCAGCCGCCTCTTCGAGGGGGTTCAGCTGGACCCGATGAATGTTCTCGAGGAGCGCGTCGCGGAGGAGCGTGTCGTCGGCTGTCTCGCGCACGATCGCCGGAATCGCGTCGAGTCCGGCTTCCTGGCTCGCCCGCCATCGGCGCTCACCCATGACCAACTGGTAGCGATCGTCGCCGATCTGGCGGACCACGATCGGCTGCATGAGGCCGAACTCGCGGATCGAGTGCACCAGTTCGTCGAGCGCTTCCTGCTCGAACACCGAGCGCGGCTGCTTCGGATTCGGTTCGATCTTGCTGGGTGCGATCTCCCGATAGACCGCGCCGGCGGGCGAGAGGTCGTCCTCCACGATGGACGGCGGAGTGGGGGACGGAGCCGTCGCCGTGCGGGACTCGCCACCGATGACGACGTCCGCGGCCGCCGATCCCAGGCCGGAACTCTGACCGGGGGATGTCGGTATGAGAGCCGCCAGACCGCGGCCGAGACCGCCCTTCTTGGTCGAACTCATGCCGTTCCCTCCGTTGCTGCGTTCATGCTCGCGCTCCGCGCTGCCATCTCACGCCCCGCGTCGAGATAGGACATGGCGCCACGTGAACCCGGGTCGTAGTCCAAGACGGTCATTCCGTATCCGGGAGCTTCGGAGACCTTCACGCTGCGAGGAATCACCGACTTGAGTACGGCATCACCGAAGTGCTTGCGCACCTCGTCGGCCACCTGGTCGGCGAGCTTGGTTCGGCCGTCGTACATCGTGAGGATCACGGTGGACACGTGCAGACGCGGATTGAGGTGCGCCTGGACCAACTCGATGTTGCGCAGCAGCTGACCGACGCCTTCCAGTGCGTAGTACTCGCACTGGATGGGGATGAGCACCTCCGTTGCCGCGACCATCGCGTTGACGGTCAGGAGTCCGAGCGACGGCGGGCAGTCGATGAGGACGAAGTCGATCTGCAGATCGTCGAGCGCCGCGCTGGACAACGCGGTCTTGAGTCGACCTTCGCGAGCCACCATGGAGACCAGCTCGATCTCGGCGCCTGCCAGATCGATCGTCGCCGGGATGCACATCAGGCGATCGTTCTTCGGGCTGCGTTGAATGGCCTCCACGGCGGTGATCTCACCGAGGAGCAGCTCGTAGCTGGACGGGGTGCCCGACGTGTGGACGGCGCCGAGAGCCGTGGACGCATTGCCCTGGGGATCCAGATCGACGACCAGAACAGACAGTCCTTGCACAGCGAGTGCCGCGGCGATGTTCACCGCCGTCGTCGTCTTGCCGACGCCGCCCTTCTGGTTGGCGATCGTCAGCACTCTCCGAACCGGGGGTCGCGGCAGAGCGACGCCGCTCTTGTGCAGAACCTGGCTCGCGCGCTGCGCCGCCGCACCGATGGGGGTGTCGTCCGACGTGATGGGGGAGTAGCCGTAGGACTCCGATGCCGATCGTGTTTCACGTGAAACGTCGACGGCGGGTGTTTCACGTGAAACAGCGGCTTCGGATTCACCCGACATGACTTGCTCCTTCGACAACGATCGATCCACGCAGACGTCAGCGTGAGCCGGCGGAGAACTTGGGGACGCGGTTACCACGCACAGCGCGCTCCGCGCGTACAACGATAGTCGGTGTGGGAACGACGCCCTCACCACACTGCAACACCTGGAAGTTCTTTGCGCCTATCCGCGTGAGCGTCCCGGAGTCGCGATCGATCTCCTCCTGCGCCGTGCTGCCCTTCAAGGCGAGCATCACGCCGCCCTCGTGCACGAGGGGCAGGGACCAGCGCGCCAACTTCTCCAACGGGGCAACCGCACGCGACGTGACGATGTCACAACCGCCGGCTTCTTTGATGACACCCGGCTGCTCGGCTCGTCCGCGCACCACCGTCACGTCGAGACCGAGTTGCTCCACGATCTCTGCGAGATACACCGTGCGGCGTAGGAGCGGCTCGACGAGGAACACGGACAGATCCGGTCGAGCGATCGCAAGCGGGATCCCTGGCAGCCCGGCGCCACTGCCGACGTCGACAACGCTGGCGCCCTCGGGGATGAGCTCTCCGATCACGGCGCAATTCAGGAGATGACGCTCCCACAGCCGGGGAACCTCGCGCGGACCGATCAATCCTCTGACGACACCGTCACCCTTCAGGGAGTCGTAGTACGCCCGAGCCGTATCGGCACGGTCACCGAACACTCGAACGATGGCATCGTCGACCCACGCTGGAGTCGCGGACTCTTCCTCATGTTCCACGTGAAACATCCTCTCGCGTCGTCCTGGGTGGTCGTGAACCACACTCGTGTAATTCTGCTGACGCCGGGCGCCACGCGCTGGAGGCAGTCTAGTGACGACCGCAGACATTCCTCACCCGCCGAGACGTCGTCCGACCCCGGGCACGAGAAAGGGGCGCGGTCCGTGGACCGCGCCCCTTTGTCGACTCCGTCGTCAGATCACTCCTTGACGACGACCACGTGTCGATTCGGCTCGACGCCGTCACTCTCACTCGTCACACCGGCGATCGTCGCCACAGCGTCGTGCACGATCTTGCGCTCGAACGGGGTCATCGGCTCCAGAGGTTCGCTGTCACCGGACGCCGCGACGCGCTCGGCGGCCTCGGTTCCCAGTCGCGTCAACTCCTCGCGGCGGCCCGCACGCCATCCGGCCACATCGAGCATCAGCTTGCTGCGGTCGCCCGTCGACTGCTGCACAGCGAGACGCGTCAGTTCCTGCAGGGCGTCGAGTACCTCACCCTTGCGACCGACCAGCTTGTTGAGATCCTTGCCGCCGTCGATGCTGACGACTGCACGGTCACCCTCCACGTCGAGGTCGATGTCGCCGTCGAAATCGAGGACGTCGAGCAACTGCTCCAGGTAGTCGCCCGCGATCTCGCCCTCTTCGACGAGGTAGTCCTCGGCGTCACCCTCGGGCTCGTCCGCCTCTGTGTCTGATTCCGGGGTCACGGGAGCAGCGGCCACCACGGTGTCGTCTGCCGAGGCCTCGACCTCGGGTGTGCTCTGCTCGTCCGTCTTCGAATCGATGGTCACGTTGTCGTCCATTTCCGTTCGCACTCGTATCACTTCACGTGGTTCTGGTCCGCGGGCGGACCGGCAGGGTCACGACGGCCGGATCAGCGGCGCTTCTGCTGCTTGGGTCGCACCTTGCCGGGAGGAGTCTTCTTCTTCCGAGGAGTGGTGGCGCCGTTGGTGGCCGCGGTGCCCGGTGTCGGGTTCGACTCCGATGATGCCGTGTCACTGCCGGTGTCCGTGGTCGATTCTGCCGCGACGGCGCGGGTGGGCTTGGCTCCCGGTGCCGGCTTCTTCTTCAGAGCGTCAGGGCGCGCACCGGGCTTCGGAGCGTTCTCGTTCCGGCGCTCCAGAGCGGCTTCCTTCTTCGCCGCCTCTTCCTTGTCGATGCGACCGAAGACGAGGTGCTGCTGCGCGTAGGTCCACACGTTGTTGCTCACCCAGTACAGGAGGATGGCCACGGGGAGGAACGGGCCACCGACGAGCACGCCGAGCGGGAACACGTACAGGGCGAGCTTGTTCATGATCGCGGACTGCGGGTTGGCCGCAGCTGCCTCGCTCTGACGCGCCACCGACGCGCGCGAGTTCAGGTGGGTCGCGATGCTGGCGATGATCATCAGCGGGATCGAGACGGCGAGGATCGGACCGATCGACGGGATGCCGCCGAACGGCTCGAACGCGCGCAGCTGCGACTCGGGTGACGTGATGGCCGCCGAGATGGGCGCACCGAACAGACGTGCCGACAGGAAGGACTGGACGTCCTCGACGCTGAAGAAGTAGTTCGGAGTCTCGGCGTTGACCTCCGGGCTCAGACCCAGCTGCCCGATTCCGGTGCCGGTGCGGTTGAACGACCGGAGCACGTGGAACAGGCCGATGAACACCGGCGCCTGTGCGAGCACGGGGAGGCAACCCATGATCGGGTTGAAGCCGTGCTCCTTCTGGAGCTTCTGCATCTCCACGGCCAGCTTTTGACGGTCCTTGCCGTACTTCTTCTGCAGAGCCTTGATCTGCGGCTGAAGTTCCTGCATCTGGCGCGTCGTCCGCACCTGCTTGACGAAGGGCTTGTAGAGGATCAGACGCAGTGTGAAGACGAGGAACACCACGGACAGCGCCCAGGCGAAACCGCTGTCCGCGCCGAGCACGGCGCCGAACACTTTGTGCCAGACCCAGAGAATTCCGGATACCGGGTAGTAGATGAAGTCGAGCACGGCTCTATGTACTCCTCTGTTGATTCACCCTCACGGGGTCACGAGACTGCGGGCAAGCGTGGTCGGTGTCGGTGGGCACCGCGTCGGCACCACCCCGGAGACGACGCGGGGGTGGAACGGGATCCCACCCACCAGGGTGCCAGGGCGCGCACTTCAGGAGGCGGACGACCGCCAGAACGGCACCGACGACGAACCCACGGGTGCGGAGCGCCTCCACGGCGTACTCACTGCACGTCGGCGTGAATCGACACGTCGGAAGGCGAAGAGGGGAGATGTAGGACCGGTACCCCTCGATGATGAGGATGACCGATCGGGCCGGGAGAGACATCAGCCGACGCAGGAGGCTCCGGTCGGACGCAGGCTCGACCGGGACCGGATTCGCGGACTCCGTCATCACGTCTCGGACCGGCCGAGGGCGCGGGGGCGCTCGGCGGGAACCGGGTGAGAGGAGTTCATCGCGCGCATCGCTCCGAGTCGTCGCAGACCCGACGCCAGCTGGCGTTCGAGTTCGGAGGACGCCGCGGTCGCTGCTCCGGGCAGTGCCCGCACGACCACGTCGACATCCGACTCGACGAGAGGAAGCATCGAGCTGCAGATATGACGAAGCCGGCGTGCGACTCTGTGTCGAGTCACCGCCGGCCCCACTGCTTTACTGACCACGAGCCCGAAACGCGGGTGTCCGGAAGAGACGAGAGCGTTCTCGTCCCCCCGGAACCTCAGGTGCACGACGATGTCGTGGCGTCCTGTACGGCGGCCCCGGCGCACCGTCGCCTGGAAATCCGACGACTGGTGCAGCCGATGCTGCTCAGGTAACACCCGAGCGTTCCGGTTACCGGGAAATCAGGCGGTCAGCGACGCGCGGCCCTTGCCGCGACGAGCCGACACGATCGCGCGACCGGCACGCGTGCGCATGCGCAGACGGAAACCGTGCACGCGTGCACGACGACGGTTGTTCGGCTGGAACGTCCGCTTGCCCTTGGCCACGGTGGTACTCCTCGAGATATCGGCAGTCCCGAGGACTGCCGGTGGTGTGCTGATGGTCGCGAGTTCGGCGAACTCGAGTTCGGTGGCCACTCGCGCAGGAGAACGGCAGGACCGATCCACGCATGTCGCGGGTGACCGTTCGAGGGTACTGACGGCGTCGAACGAGGTCAAACCGCGCTACCCCGGGGACGGTGCTCCTGTCACGATGACACGCCTCGAGCACGACGACGACCTCGCGGAGGCAGGAGAGGACCGTTCGTCTTGTTGTGCACCGACGAGCCTGCTAACTTCGCTGTGCGGGTGACGACGTCTCGCCCCGTCGGTGGGGATCTCTCACCAAGGCTCTGCATCGCCGCAGGTCAGAACGCCGCTGCTCCGGGCCGTCTCCGTGCGAGATGCCGTCGAGCTACACCGGTGTCGTTTGTCCACAGCTGTGGATAATTATGTGGAAACACAGGTCGGGTGGCATATTCGTGTCGTCGGCGGGGCCCTCGAGGCACCGCAGCATCATCGACGGCCGCGGTCACGCCACGGCCCTGGGGAGGCACCGTGGAGGACGATCCGGACGTCTTGGCCGCTGTATGGCCGAGCGTCGTCGCCGAGCTCACCGCGGAGTCGAATTCCGGGTCCTCCCTGTCTCGCGCCCAGAAGGCGTGGCTCGCTCTCGTCCGCCCCATCACTCTGGCGCAAGGTTTCGCTCTGCTCTCGGTTCCGTCGCCGATCGCGCAGGAGGCGGTCGAGCGCGGTCTGCGTGAACCCATCCTCGCGGCCCTCGGTCGCCACCTCGACCGCCCGGTCGAGGGGCTTGGTGTCCGGCTGGCGCCCGGAGCCGACGCCGACCTCTCGGACGTTCCCACGCCCGTCGACACCGAACGTCGCCCCGACACCGCACACAGTGCACCCGTGTATCGCCGGCGCCTGCTCACCGAGTCCACCGCGGGCGAGCCGTCCGACTCCGAGAGCAGTGACTACGGCGATCACGAGGAGGTCGACGACGACCGGGACGCTCTGACCAGCGTCCAGAACTCGTGGCCCACCTCGTACACGGTGCCGCCGCGCTCGACGTCCACTCCGACGGGCAGCACCAGCCTCAACGCGAAGTACACGTTCGACACCTTCGTCATCGGCGCCTCCAACCGGTTCGCCCACGCGGCCGCCGTCGCCATCGCGGAGGCTCCGGCGCGGGCGTACAACCCGCTGTTCGTCTGGGGTGCGTCCGGACTGGGGAAGACGCACCTGCTGCACGCCGCCGGCCACTACGCCCAACGTCTGTTTCCCGGCATGCGTGTGAAGTACGTGTCCACCGAGGAGTTCACCAACGACTTCATCAACAGCCTTCGAGACGACCGCAAGGTGGCGTTCAAGCGCCGCTACCGCGAGACGGACGTCCTGCTGGTCGACGACATCCAGTTCATCGAGGGCAAGGAAGGTATCCAGGAGGAGTTCTTCCACACCTTCAACACGCTGCACAACGCGAACAAGCAGATCGTGGTCTCCTCCGACCGGCCGCCCAAGCAGCTCGCGACCCTCGAGGAACGACTGCGCACCCGCTTCGAGTGGGGCCTCATCACCGACGTGCAACCGCCCGAGCTCGAGACGCGTATCGCGATCCTGAGCAAGAAGGCGCAGATGGACCGCCTCGACGTGCCCCACGAGGTGCTCGAACTCATCGCCAGCCGGATCGAGCGGAACATCCGTGAGCTCGAGGGCGCGCTCATCCGAGTCACGGCCTTCGCGTCGCTCAACGGGCACAACCTGGACACCGCGCTCGCCGAGGCCGTTCTCCGAGATCTGATGCCGGACTCGACGGGACTGGAGATCACGGCGGCGACGATCATGGCCGTCACCGCGGAGTACTTCGACACCTCGATCGAGGAACTGTGCGGCCCCGGCAAGGCCCGCGCGCTGGCGCAGGCGCGACAGATCGCGATGTATCTGTGCCGCGAGCTGACCGATCTGTCGCTGCCCAAGATCGGTCAGACGTTCGGCCGTGACCACACCACCGTCATGTACGCCGACAAGAAGATCCGCAAGGAGATGGCCGAGCGGCACCGTACGTACAACCAGGTGCAGGAGCTCACCGCTCGCGTGAAGCAGCGCTCCAAGCGCTGACCCCTCCGAGTGTGCACGGCCGTTCGACTCGCCCCCGCGGCGATGCGGGCGGCCGTTCTCGTCGGTACGGAGCCCCGAACGGAGACGAGTTCGGCCGTAATCCGGGCCGGTTCTGCTCGATACACACCTGTGGACAACTGTGTGAATAACGTGGATACCCCGGGGATGAAATCTGTAGTTCGCGCCGAGTCCACCGTCCGTCCACATGTGACCCGCACCGAGCCCGTCGTGATGCCCGGGTTCATCCTCGAGCCGCCACGCCGTGCCACCAGCACCGGACAGGGTCGGTCCACAGATTCCACAGGACCTATGACTACTGCTTGTATTTCTTCCTAGGAACATCTCTTTGAAAACAGGGTGGGGACGGATCCATTCACAACCGCCTCCGAGGCCTCGGATCGAGACGAACCCCGACTTTTCAGCACGCGCTCGAGGGCATACGGTGTGGTTTGCCCACCGACTCGTGTGGAGCAGGTCAGCGAGAGGATCAACCGGGCGATGGAGCTTGGCAGTGTGAAGTTTCGAGTTGCTCGAGAAGATTTCTCCGATTCGGTGGCCTGGGTGGCGCGTTCACTCCCGTCCCGTCCCGCCGTTCCCGTCCTCGGCGGTGTGCTGCTGTCGGTCGACGACTCCGGACTGACGGTCTCCGGCTTCGACTACGAGGTGTCGGCCCAGGTACGCGTTCCCGTGGAGGTCGCCGGTGGAGGCCAGGTGCTCGTGTCGGGCAAGCTGCTCGCCGACATCACGCGTTCGCTGCCGAACAAGCCGGTCGACGTCTCGGTCGACGGGACCAAGGTGCTCATCACGTGCGGCAGTGCCAAGTTCTCTCTTCCCACGATGCCGGTGGAGGACTACCCGCAACTCCCCGAACTGCCGTCGCAGACGGGCACCGTCCCGGTCGACGTGTTCGCCGAGGCCATCAGCCAGGTGGCCATCGCCGCGGGCCGTGACGACACGCTCCCGATGCTCACCGGTATCCGCATGGAGATCGACGGCGACTCCGTGGTGCTCGCCGCTACCGACCGGTTCCGTCTCGCCGTGCGCGAACTCGACTGGACTCCGGCCGCACCCGGCACGGCCGCCGCGGTCCTCATCCCCGCCAAGACCCTGTCCGAGTCCGCGAAAAGCATTGGTGGCGGCGCGGAATCGGGCGTCGAGCTCGCTCTGGGCTCCGCATCGCACATCGGCAACGACGGCCTCCTGGGCATCGTCAGCGACGGCCGCCGCACCACCACCCGTCTGCTCGACGCAGAGTTCCCGAAGTTCCGGCAGTTGCTGCCGTCCGAGCACACCGCGGTCGCCAGCGTGCCCATCGCTCCCCTCCTCGAGGCCATCAAGCGTGTCGCTCTGCTCGCCGAGCGTGGGGCGCAGGTCCGCCTCGAGTTCTCGGCCGACACGGTCACTCTGTCCGCCGGCGGCGACGATGCAGGCCGGGCCGAGGAGTCGATCGAGGCGAACTTCCAGGGCGAGCCCCTGGTGATCGCGTTCAATCCCGGGTATCTCATCGACGGTCTCAACTCGCTGCACTCCGAGCGGGTGTCCTTCGGGTTCACCACACCGAGCCGGCCCGCAGTGCTGCGCCCGGCGGGTGAGGACGAGCTCGAGCCGGACGAGACCGGAACGTTCAGCGCACCGAAGAGTGCGTACACGTACCTGCTCATGCCGGTACGCCTTCCGGGCTGAGTCGCTCGCGAGGCACCGGCGCAGGTCCATCGAAAGGAAGCCACGCATGAACATCGGGTTGGTCGGTCTCGGCAAGATGGGCTTCAACATGCGTGAGCGCCTGCGGCGCCACGACATCGAGGTCACCGGTTACGATCCGCGGCCGGAGGTCACCGACGTCGAGTCGCTCGAGGCCCTCGCCGCCGCGCTCCCCGCTCCCCGCATCGTCTGGGTGATGGTGCCGTCCGGCCCCGTCACACGCGACACCGTCACCACTCTGGCCGGCGTGCTGTCCGAGGGCGACCTCGTGATCGACGGCGGCAACTCGCGCTTCACCGATGACGCGGTGCACGCGGAACTGTTGTCCGCGAAGGGCATCGGCTATGTCGACGCCGGCGTCTCGGGCGGCGTCTGGGGCCTGGAGAACGGGTACGGCCTCATGGTCGGCGGTGCTGCTGCGGACGTCGAGCGCGCCATGCCCGTGTTCGATGCGTTGCGTCCCGAGGGCGAGCGGGCGGACGGCTTCGTCCACGCCGGCCCGGTGGGCGCGGGTCACTACGCGAAGATGGTGCACAACGGTATCGAGTACGGCCTCATGCACGCCTACGCCGAGGGGTACGAGCTCCTCGCCGCGGAGGATCTCATCGAGGACGTCACCGGTGTGGTGCGTGCGTGGACCAAGGGCACCGTCGTACGGTCGTGGTTGCTCGATCTCCTGGTGAAGGCTCTGCAGGAAGATCCGGGATTCACCGACATCTCCGGCTACACACAGGATTCCGGTGAAGGACGCTGGACCGTCGAGGAGGCGATCCGACACTCGGTGCCGGCTCCCGTCATCTCCGCGGCACTGTTCGCGAGATTCGCGTCGCGACAGGTGGATTCGCCCGCCATGAAGGCGGTGTCCGCGCTGCGCAACCAGTTCGGTGGACACGCGGTGCAGCGTGCCCCCAACACGGAGAGCACCGGCGCGTAAGTGTTCGTCCGCTCGGCGACCCTGGTCGATTTTCGTTCCTGGCAACAACTCTCGGTGGATCTCGCGCCGGGGGTGACGGTGTTCGTCGGTCCCAACGGCCACGGGAAGACCAACATTCTCGAGGCACTGGGGTACGTCGCGACGCTGTCGTCGCACCGGGTGTCGGCCGATGCTCCGCTCATCCGGACGGGTGCGGAACGCGCTCTCGTGCGGGCGTCCGTCGTCAACCTCGGTCGCGAGCTCACCGTCGACGTGGAGATCAACGACGGGCGGGCGAATCGCGCTCGCATCAACACTTCTCCGGTGCGGCGGACACGGGAGGTGCTGGGCATCCTGAACACGGTGCTGTTCGCACCCGAGGATCTGGCGATGGTGCGCGGCGATCCGAGCGAGCGGCGCCGCTACCTCGATGAGCTGATCGTCGCGCGGTCTCCTCGAATGGCCGCTGTCCGTGCGGATTACGACCGCGTTCTCCGGCAGAGGTCCGCGCTACTCAAGAGCGCGAGCGGGGTTCTGCGACGCGGATCGTCGTCGAGCGACGGCGCGAACGCGTTGGCCACGCTCGACGTGTGGGACGGGCAGCTCGCCGGCTTCGGTGCCGAGATCGTGGAGCACCGGCTGCGCGCGGTACGCGACGTCGGTCCCTTCGTCGTCGACGCCTACCGCCGGATCGCACCGTCGTCGCGGCCTGCGGCCATCGCGTACCGGAGCAGTCTCGCCGACGCCATGCCCCCCGAGATGCTCGCGCTGGATCGAACGGAGGAACCGGACGACGTCGAGGTGCTCGAAGCAGCCTTCCTGCAACAGCTCTCGGTGATGCGGACACGGGAGATCGAACGCGGTGTCACCCTCGTCGGCCCGCATCGTGACGATCTCGACCTCGTACTCGGAACCGATCCTGCCAAGGGGTTCGCGAGTCACGGCGAGTCGTGGTCCTTCGCACTGTCCCTGCGGCTCGGCGCTTTCGAGTTGCTGCGTTCCGAGGGTTCGGATCCCGTGCTCCTCCTCGACGACGTCTTCGCCGAACTCGATCGTGCGCGGCGGACCGCCCTGGCGGGGGTCGCGGTGACGGCGGAGCAGGTGTTGGTGACCGCGGCAGTGCCCGAGGACGTGCCGCCCGAGTTGCGAGCGCGCCGCATGGACGTGCGTGCCCACGAGACCGAGGGTGCACGCAGATCGGAACTGACCGAGGTGTCCGGGTCGGATTCTGTCGGAGGCACGTCCGATACTGATGTCGACACGAGCCACGTGGAGGAGGAGTCATGACGGACGAGACGCCGTCCGGCAGCGATCCGGCCGAGCCCCCGCTGCGCGGAGCGGACATCGCGCGGCGTGCGCTCGAGAACGCGCGTGCGGCGGCCAAGGCCAACGGCAAGGCCGTGGGGCAGGGTCGCGCGTCGACGCAACGCCGGCCGCGACGGTCGCGCACCTGGTCCGGCTCGAGGCCCGACGACCGTGATCCGCAGGCACTCGGGTCGCTCGCGAAGACGCTCGCCGCGTCGCGTGGCTGGTCGGCGAAGGTGGACGAGGGCACGGTGCTCGGCCGGTGGCCCCAGGTGGTGGGTGAGGACATCGCGGCACACGCGGAGCCGGTGTCCGTCCGGGACGGCGTGCTGGCGGTGTCGGCGGAGTCCACGGCGTGGGCGACCCAGTTGCGGTTGATGCAGTCGCAGATCCTCGCGAAGATCGCCGCGTCCGTGGGCCACGGTGTGGTCACGTCGCTCCGTATCACCGGCCCGGCTGCGCCCAGTTGGAAGAAGGGCGACCGTCACGTGTCGGGTCGCGGACCTCGTGACACCTACGGGTGAACCCCCGGGCCCATTGATCGATGTCACGAGGGTGCGTAGCGTTTCACGGGGAAACGACCGGACGTGGTGATCGGGGACAGCGTCACGGTGGATCCGATCCGAACTCGCGCTCTGCGGCGAATGATCGAATGATCAGCCACGAAAGGACCCGATGATGAACGACGATCCAGGACCCGTCGTCCTGCAGGCGCGCAACGTCTCGTTCGACTGGGAGTCCATGCGCATGCACTACATGGACGGTGACCCCCTGGCCACGCACCTCATGAACGTGATGCACCTGTTCCTCCCCGAGGGCGAGGAGTGGTTCGTGCGCGTGTTCAAGGAGGCGCTGCCGTTGATCCACGACGAGAAGCTCCGCGCCGACGTGATCGGCTTCATCGGCCAGGAGGCCATGCACGCGCAGGCGCACTCCGGCATCCACACGTTCCTGGCCGACCAGGGCCTGGACCCGGCGCCGTACGTGAAGCAGATGGAGTACGTCTTCCGGGTCGCTCTCGACAAGAGGTCGACGAACACCAAGAACAGCCTCGTCGAGCGCCTGGCTCTCATCGCCGCCATCGAGCACCTCACGTCGTTCCTCGGCATGTGGGTGCTGACGGAGAAGGGCCTGGACGAGGCGGACGTGGATCCCCGCATGTTGGACCTCGTGCGCTGGCACGGGGCCGAGGAGGTGGAGCACCGCGCCGTGGCCTACGACGTGTTGCAGTACTTCGACACGCGTCGGTTCCGCCGCACGCGTACCT
The DNA here is from genome assembly GCF_036163995.1 of Rhodococcus sp. NBC_00294. NCBI lineage: Bacteria > Bacillati > Actinomycetota > Actinomycetes > Mycobacteriales > Nocardiaceae > Rhodococcus > Rhodococcus sp. NBC_00294. The sequence continues at coordinate 960,995 of NZ_CP108043.1, read as the reverse complement.
ACCTTCTCGTCGCACCGACCGTCGTGGTCATGTGGGGCCGCGGTCTCCGCTTCCTCATGAAGAACGATCCGACGCTGACGGACGATCAGCGCAGCTACACGCTGAAGCAGATCAGGGCCGTCACGCAGCGCGGGTTGTTCCCCACCGCCAAGGCCGTCGGCAAGGCGTCCGTGCGGTACCTGCGGAAGGACTACCACCCGTCCAAGGAGGGATCCACCTCGTTGGCAGTCGCGTACCTCGCCACCTCCCCGGCGGCGAGGGCCGCCACGGTCTGATGGGCGATCGCACGTTCGCACGAGCCATGGCGGCCGTGCGCGAGTACCGCGCGTCCCGGACGATTCCCGAGGATCTGCTCGGCAAGGGCGGCATGGACGAATCGCTGGCGCAGATCACGGACGGGCTGGACAAGCTGTTCGCCATCCTGGATCACTCGAAGTACAAGGCGCGTGCGGCGCCGGTCCAGACGCGGACGCACACGATGGCGGTCTCCGAGCGTTTCACGCTGTGCCGGGACGAGAACGTGGTCGGGCTGACGCTTCGCCGAGTCGACGGCGGCGACGTCCCGCCGTGGCATCCGGGCAGCCACCTCGACCTCGTGCTCCCCTCGGGGCGTCGCCGGCAGTACTCGCTGTGCGGTGACCCGCTCGAGAAGGACGCGTACTCGATCGCGGTGCGACTGGTACCGGACGGCGGCGGCGGTTCGGCCGAGATGCACACCCTCGAGGTGGGAGACAGACTCTCGGTCACCGGTCCGCGCAACGCTTTTCCGTTCTACGCGTCCGGATCCGCGTTGTTCGTGGCCGGTGGTATCGGCATCACCGCGATCATCCCGATGGTGCGGCGGGCCCGTGCCCTCGGCATGGACTGGCATCTGGTCTACAGCGGACGCTCACGGCAGTCGATGCCGTTCCTCGACGAGGTGTCGACGTGGGACCAGGAGCGTGTGACCGTCCGGACCGACGACGTCGACGGGTTGCCCACCGCAGCGGATCTTCTCCGCCACGCGCCGGACGGCGGATCCGTCTACTGCTGCGGTCCGCCCCCGATGCTGGCTCTGGTGCGCGAGGGTGTCCCGGCGACGGGAGCGACGCGTCTGCACTACGAGCGGTTCTCGCCGCCGCCCGTCGTCGCCGGATCCCCGTTCAGTGTCGAACTCGCGTCCTCCGGGACGGTGCTCGACGTCGCGGCGGACCGGACGGCACTCGACGTGATCCGCGAGGTCGTCCCGGGTGTGCCGTACTCGTGCCGCCAGGGCTTCTGCGGAACGTGCAAGGTGAAGGTTCTGGCCGGCGCTCCCGAGCACCGGGACCGACGCCTCGCCGACGACGAGCGCGAGGATCACATGCTGATCTGTGTGTCGCGCTCCGCGGGCGAGCGGCTGACGCTCGATCTCTGACGCGCGGAGCCCTCGTACCCACGAAATGAACCGCGGAACACGAGAAAAGTCCGTCTCCGACGCAATGAGGGGCCGTTTCGGGTGTCGACGTGAGCCGCGACCCACGCTTTACCGGTACGATGGACCGGTAAAGACCACCGAGCGCGAGGGGCATGCGTCCCCGAGCGCATTTTTTCGGGTCGAGGTCCTCTGCCGTCCTCACCGAGCGAGGTGAGTGTCGGGGGAGCGTAGTCGAGAAGGAGAACAGCTGACCGTGGCTGACCCCAAGGCAGGCAAGAGCGACAAGCCGAAGGAATACGACGCGTCGTCGATCACCGTCCTCGAAGGACTCGAGGCGGTACGCAAGCGACCCGGTATGTACATCGGTTCCACCGGAGAGCGCGGCCTGCACCACCTGATCTGGGAGGTCGTCGACAACTCCGTCGACGAGGCGATGGCAGGTCATGCCACCACGGTGGAGGTCACCCTTCTCGCCGACGGCGGCGTGCGGGTCGTCGACGACGGTCGCGGTATCCCCGTCGGCATGCACTCCTCGGGCATCCCGACCATCGAGGTCGTCATGACTCAGCTGCACGCCGGCGGCAAGTTCGACTCCGACTCCTACGCGGTGTCCGGCGGCCTGCACGGCGTGGGTATCTCCGTGGTCAACGCTCTGTCGACGACCCTGCTCGCGCAGGTCGACAACGACGGCTTCCACTGGGAGCAGACCTACACGCGATCCGTCCCCGGCGAGCTGATCAAGGGCGAGCCGACGAAGCGCACGGGTACGGCGATCTCGTTCTGGCCGGACGCGGACATCTTCGAGGAGACCGTCTTCAAGTTCGACACGGTCGCGCGTCGCCTGCAGGAGATGGCGTTCCTGAACAAGGGACTCACCATCGTCCTCACCGACGAGCGCGCCTCGGACATCGAGCGCATCGCCGACGAGGCCTCCGAGAGCGAGCTGGCGGAGACGCCCAAGGCGGACGCCGAGGAGCCGTCGGGAGCACCGGCCAAGATCAAGACCCGGACCTACCACTACCCCGGTGGTCTCGAGGACTACGTCCGCTACATCAACCGTGCGAAGACGCCGCAGCATCCGTCGGTCATCGGTTTCTCGGCCAAGGGCCCGGGCCACGAACTCGAGATCGCGATGCAGTGGAACTCGACGTACGCGGAGTCCGTGCACACGTTCGCAAACACGATCAACACGCACGAGGGCGGTACGCACGAAGAGGGGTTCCGCTCCGCGCTGACCAACGTCGTGAAGAAGTACGCCAACGAGAAGAAGCTCGTCAAGGAGAAGGACGGCATCCTCACCGGAGACGACATCCGCGAGGGTCTCGCCGCCATCATCTCCGTCAAGGTCGGTGAGCCGCAGTTCGAGGGCCAGACGAAGACCAAGCTCGGCAACACCGAGGTGAAGTCCTTCGTGCAGAAGGCCGCCGGCGAACACCTCACGCACTGGTTCGAGGCGAATCCCGCCGAGGCCAAGCTCATCATCTCCAAGGCCGTCGCCTCGATGCAGGCGCGCACAGCTGCTCGTCGTGCGCGAGATCTGGTGCGGCGCAAGAGCGCCACCGACATCGGTGGACTGCCGGGCAAGCTCGCGGACTGCCGTTCCAACGATCCGTCGAAGTGCGAGATCTACATCGTGGAGGGCGACTCGGCCGGCGGCTCCGCCAAGTCCGGTCGCGACTCGATGTATCAGGCCATTCTTCCGTTGCGCGGCAAGATCATCAACGTCGAGAAGGCCCGCATCGACCGTGTCCTCAAGAACACCGAGGTCCAGTCGATCATCACGGCGTTCGGCACCGGCATCCACGACGAGTTCGACATCGCGAAGCTGCGCTATCACAAGATCGTGCTGATGGCCGACGCCGACGTCGACGGCCAGCACATCTCGACTCTGTTGCTCACCTTGCTGTTCCGCTTCATGCGGCCTCTCGTGGAGCACGGCTACGTCTACCTGGCCATGCCGCCGCTGTACAAGCTCAAGTGGCAGCGAGGTGCGGATCCCGAGTTCGCCTACTCCGATCGGGAGCGCGACGGACTGATCGAGGCCGGCCTGGCGTCGGGCAAGAAGATCAACAAGGACGACGGCATCCAGCGCTACAAAGGCCTGGGCGAGATGAACGCGAAGGAACTGTGGGAGACCACGATGGATCCGAGCGTGCGCGTGCTGCGTCAAGTGACTCTGGACGACGCTGCCGCCGCCGACGAACTCTTCTCCATCCTCATGGGTGAGGACGTCGAGGCCCGCCGCAGCTTCATCACCCGTAATGCCAAGGACGTTCGTTTCCTCGACGTATAGGCGCTCCGCGCCCCGAGCGCCGCGCTAGGAGAATGCAATGACAGACACCACCCTGCCCCCCACCGGCGGCGACGGACCCACGTCCGACCGCATCGAGCTGGTCGACATCCAGCAGGAGATGCAGAACAGCTACATCGACTACGCGATGAGCGTCATCGTCGGTCGAGCACTCCCGGAGGTGCGCGACGGTCTCAAGCCCGTGCACCGCCGCGTGCTGTACGCCATGTTCGACAACGGATATCGACCCGATCGCGGATACGTGAAGTCGGCTCGACCGGTGGCCGAGACCATGGGCAACTACCACCCCCACGGCGACAGCTCGATCTACGACACCCTCGTGCGCATGGCGCAGCCGTGGTCCATGCGGTACCCGCTCGTCGACGGTCAGGGCAACTTCGGTTCCCGCGGCAACGACGGCCCGGCGGCCATGCGGTACACCGAGTGTCGGCTCACTCCTCTCGCGATGCAGATGCTCGCGGACATCGAGGAGGAGACCGTCGACTTCATCGCGAACTACGACGGCCGCACCCTCGAGCCGACCGTGCTGCCCGCCCGCTTCCCCAATCTGCTCGCCAACGGCAGTGGCGGCATCGCGGTCGGCATGGCGACCAACGTTCCGCCGCACAACCTTCGGGAACTCGCCGAGGGTGTGTACTGGATGTTGGACAACTACGAGGCCAGTGAAGAGATCGCCCTCGAGGCGATGATCGAGCGGATCAAGGGACCGGACTTCCCCACTCACGGTCTCATCGTCGGATCGCAGGGCATCGAGGACGCGTACCGCACAGGTCGCGGATCGATCCGCATGCGCGGCGTGGTCGACATCGAGGAGGGGGAGCGCGGCGGCACGCAGATCGTCGTCACCGAGCTGCCGTTCCAGGTGAACCCGGACAACATGATCGCCTCGATCGCCGAGCAGCTCAAGGACGGCCGCATCGCCGGCATCTCCGACATCGAGGACCAGTCGTCCGACCGCGTCGGTATGCGCATCGTCATCAAGCTGCGTCGCGACGCGGTCGCGAAGGTGGTGCTGAACAACCTCTACAAGCACAGCCAGTTGCAGACGAGCTTCGGCGCCAACATGCTCTCGATCGTCGACGGCGTTCCGCGCACCCTGCGGATCGACCAGATGATCAAGCTGTACGTGACCCACCAGCTCGACGTGATCGTCCGTCGTACGCGGTACCGGTTGCGGAAGGCCGAGGAGCGGGCCCACATCCTGCGCGGACTGGTGAAGGCGCTCGACGCCCTCGACGAGGTCATCGCGTTGATCCGCCGGTCCGCCGACGCCGATGTCGCACGCCAGGGCCTGATGGACCTGCTCGACGTCGACCAGATCCAGGCGGACGCCATCCTCGCGATGCAGCTGCGTCGCCTCGCTGCCCTCGAACGGCAGCGCATCGTCGACGAGCTCGCCGCGATCGAGATCGAGATCGCGGACCTGCAGGACATCCTGGACCGTCCGGAGCGTCAGCGGGAGATCGTGCGCTCGGAGCTGAAGGAGATCGTCGACAAGTTCGGCGACGATCGTCGTACCCGGATCATCGCGGCCGACGGCGACGTCAGCGACGAGGACCTGATCGCGCGTGAGAACGTCGTGGTCACCATCACGGAGACGGGGTATGCCAAGCGCACGCGGACCGACCTCTACCGATCGCAGAAGCGCGGCGGCAAGGGTGTGCAGGGCGCGGGTCTCAAGCAGGACGACATCGTCAGCAAGTTCTTCGTCTGCTCGACGCACGACTGGATCCTGTTCTTCACCACGAAGGGCCGGGTCTACCGGGCCAAGGCGTACGAGCTCCCCGAGGCCAACCGCACGGCCCGCGGACAGCACGTCGCCAACCTGTTGGCGTTCCAGCCGGACGAGCGGATCGCGCAGATCATTCAGATCAAGACCTACGACGACGCGCCGTACCTGGTGCTCGCGACGAAGGCCGGTCTGGTGAAGAAGTCCAAGTTGGCCGACTTCGACTCCAACCGTTCCGGTGGCATCGTGGCCGTCAACCTGCGTGGCGACGACGAGTTGGTCGGAGCCGTGCTGTGCACCAATTCGGACGACCTGCTGCTCGTGTCCGCTCAGGGCCAGTCGATCCGCTTCTCGGCCACCGACGAGGTGCTGCGCCCGATGGGCCGCGCCACTTCGGGTGTCCAGGGAATGCGCTTCAACGGCGAGGACGCACTGCTCTCCCTGAACGTGGTGAAGGACGGCACGTACCTGCTGGTCGCCACGTCCGGTGGCTACGCGAAGCGCACCGCGATGGAGGACTACCCCCCGCAGGGCCGCGGTGGCAAGGGCGTGCTGACCATTCAGTACGACCCGCGTCGTGGCACCCTGGTGGGAGCGCTCATCGTCGAGGACGACGACGAGCTCTACGCCATCACCTCGAGCGGCGGTGTCATCCGCACCGCGGCTCGTCAGGTTCGCAAGGCAGGACGCCAGACCAAGGGCGTTCGGCTGATGAACCTCGGCGACGGCGACAACCTGCTGGCCATCGCACGCAACGCGGACGAGCCGGAGGACCTCGCGATCGCCGAGGCCGACGGATCCAAGGAGTCATGAGCGCAGTGAGTACTCCCGAACAGCCCGGGTCCACCGGAAACGGACGCCCCGCGCCGAGCACCACGTCCGACCGTCAGGCCCCACGGCCTGCCGGCGGACCCCCGGCACCTCGCCCGCCCGCGGCGTGGCCGCCTGCCCAGCAGGACGGCGCACGCCAGGACGGGGTGCAGCAGGACTCCGCTCGACAGGACCCTGCTCGGCAGGACCCCGGCCATCAGGGTCCCCGTCCGGCTCGGACACCGGACTCCCAGCAGGCTCCCGTGCGGGAGCAGCAGCCACCTCAGCGGCAGCCGCAGACGAACCTGCAGAGCCGTCCCGCTCCGACGGGCCGCGCTCCCGAGCAGGCTCGTCCGGACCAGGGTCAGGCCCGGACGACCGTGCAGCCCGCTGCACGTCCGACGGACGGTCAGGACCGTCCCCGCCAGGGGCGTCCCGCCGAGGCGACGGCCAAGGCTGCGGTGATCGACGGGCCGACGCGCAACATCGCGCGGAACGACCTGCCCACCGACATGCCGGACCTCTCGACGGTCCGTCACCCGCAGCAGGAGGAGCAGCGCACCGAGCGCGCCACCCCGATGATGACGGCGCGACCGTCGGAGTCCGGTGAGCCGCTGCGCGCGACCGTCCAGGTGCGCAAGATCGATCCGTGGTCGATGTTGAAGCTGTCGCTCGTGATCTCCGTGTCGCTGTTCTTCGTCTGGATGGTGGCCGTCGGGCTGCTGTACATGGTGCTCGACGGCATGGGCGTGTGGGATCGACTGAACAATGCTTTCTCCGACATCGTCGCCACGTCCGGCGAGTCCGGGTTGGTGTCGGCCGGCCAGATCTTCGGTTACGCCGCCGTCATCGGTCTCATCAACGTGGTGCTGTTCACAGCACTGACGACCATCGGCACGTTCATCTACAACCTGTGCTCCGACCTCGTCGGTGGCCTGGAAGTGACGCTGGCGGACCGGGACTGACCCACCGCACACCGGCGTTTTGGTCTCGCGCCGTGTGTGCGGTAATCTCGTTCCTCGGTCAGCACAGCACGTTCCACCGTGCTCTGCGAGCCGAGTGCGGGCCTATAGCTCAGGCGGTTAGAGCGCTTCCCTGATAAGGAAGAGGTCGGAGGTTCAAGTCCTCCTAGGCCCACGAACGAGAGCGAGAAAGGATGTCCGTGAGGATTCTTCTCCCCGCCCTCGTGACGTCGGTCGTCGTTGCCGTCACTGTTCGCGCGATCCGCGTGGAGAGTACGCGGTGGCATCGTCTGCCGGATGTCGATCCGGGGCCTTAGCTCAGTTGGTAGAGCGCTGCCTTTGCAAGGCAGATGTCAGGAGTTCGAATCTCCTAGGCTCCACAGTCACGACCACACCCTGTTCCGCATGCCGGAGCAGGGTGTTCTCGTCTCTGGACATGTCACCATGCCCACCGGCGATGCTTCGTCCACCACTGCGCGCCTCATCGTCGATACTTGACGCGTGAACCCCGGACGAGGAACAGAAGCGAGCACCGCGATGGTGGTCTATCTCTGTCCCACCGCCGTTCTCTTCATCGCCGGTGCCGTCGCGTTCTCGGGCACGACCACCGGAACCGTGGTCATGGTCCTCGCGGCAGGTCTCCAACTCCTCGGTGCGGCCGTCCTGCACTTCGGCCCGCGTCCGACCTCGCCTCGCACGCTGGGCATCGTGACGGGCGGCGCCGTCGCGTCGCTGTGCGCGATGTTCCTCACGTCGGACGGCCCGGTGGCGTACCTGCTGCTGAGTCAGGCGGCGATGTTCCTGGGCATGCAGCTCGCGGGGTACTGGAGTGAGCGCGGCGGCTGGGTGTGGGTGAGCGTGCTGACGGTGGGATCGGTCGTGGCGGCCGCGCTGTCGCCGTCGACCATGCCGATGGTGGGTTACGTCCTCACCGCGCTGGGCATCGTGGCCGCCGCCGAGTTCTTCGGCTCCCACTCGCGGCGCATGCGGCACTCGGCGTCGCGGGACGCCCTGACCGGACTCCTCAACCGTCAGGGCCTCGAGGACCGCGTCGAGAAACTGCTCCCGGTCTTCGCCTCTCGTGGTCTGCCGGTGAGCATGGCGGTTCTCGATCTCGACAACTTCAAGACCGTGAACGACATCTACGGGCACATCGCCGGCGACGTACTGCTCGAGCGGGTCTCGGCAGCGTGGCGCGGTCAGCTGCGCAAGGGCGACGTCCTGGGCCGTCTCGGCGGCGACGAGTTCGTGCTGTTCATGCCGGGAACCGGTGAGGGCGAGGCGGCGACCCTTCTGGAGCGGCTGCGGGCAGCGCACTCGGCCGAGTGGAGCGTCGGACTGGTCTGCATGCCCACCGTGCGCAAGTGGTCGGAGATCTACCGGGCCGCCGACGCCGAGCTCTACAAGGCCAAGCGCAGCCGAGGTGCCCAGCAGATGTCCACGCCGGTGCCCAGGGCCGTCATCGAGGACACCGGAGTGCCCGCCGAGCGGCGCTGACGGCTCGTTCCCCGGGCTGTGGACGACGCAGCGAGGCCCGCCGGCTCCATCTGGTCCACTGTCCGCTCGAGGCGGCCTCCACGTGCCGTCCGGGAACGACGGGGGTCGGCGTGAGCGAGTCGGTGGTCTGGACAGCACCGGACATGTGGAACATGCACACGAGGGTGGTGTCCGCGGGGACTCGCCTGCGCGTGCTGGTCGATCGCACGACCGCGATCGGGCGGCTGCCCGGGTGGGAGGGAGCGGCGGCCGACGCCGCTCGGTCGGCCGTCGTGGGTACGGCGGCGGAGCTGTCGACGCGAGCGGACGTGTTGGGTCGGATCGCGGACGTCCTCGCCCGCGCGGGTGACGACCGTGCAGCCCTGTCGCGATGGGATCCCGCGGATCGGACGGGCGCCCTCGCCGAACTGGATCGCACGGTCGCCGAGGACCTGACCAGGGCAGGCGGAGACGCGCCGCCGGACTCGGCGCCCACGAGGGCCGCGGCGGTGCTCGACACCGCCAACCGGGCGCGGATGGCCGAGGACCGTGAGCGCCTCGTCGTCGCCGAACGGGACCTGTCCGCGCGACTCGACGCCGCGTTCGGGGGCGCGTTCTCGAACGTGGACGCGGGACTCGCCGAGACGCGGCAGCGCCTGGCGGCCATCGACGCGCTGATCGAGGTGCTCGCGCGACCCGAGCGCCGTCTCGTGCACTACGAGGCGGGTGCGCGCCGCACCCTGGCGGCGGTGTCCGTCGGCGACCTCGACGGTGCGGATCGGGTGGCGGTGGTGGTTCCGGGCGCCGGGACCACGGTGGCGGGGTCGATCGCGCGACACGACGGCGAGACGGCGGCACTCGTCACCGAGGCGGGTGCGCTGTCACCCGGCTCCGTCACCGCAGGTGTGTCGTGGCTCGGATACGAAGCGCCGCAATGGAACACGGAGCTCGTCGAGCCCGGGCGCAGCGTGGCCTCGACCGCACCGGCCGCGGCCGGCGCGCCGGCACTCGTCGGCGTTCTCGAGGCGCTCGGCGATCGTCGACACGGTGGTGATGCTCCGGAGGTGACGCTGGTGGCGCACTCCTACGGCACCGTCGTCGCGGCGCAGGCCATCGAGGCCGGTGCCCCCGTCGACGCCGTGGTGGTGATGGGCTCGCCCGGATGGAGCGACCGCGCCGCCGCAGCCGCGCCGGGCCCGGTGCACGTCGCCGAGGCGGCGTGGGACCCCGTCGCCGACCTGGGACGGTTCGGGCCCGATCCCAGCGAGCGACCCGAGACCGAGGCGCTGGACACGGCGGGCACCGTGGGCCATGCCGACTACCTGGAACCGGGAAGCGTGTCGGCGCGGGCCGTGGCCGAGGTGGTGGCCGGAGTGCCGAGCCCACCCGGCCCACGAACCATGGACCTGGCCGACGTGGCGCGGTTCGTGCTCGGGATGCTCTGACCGGCGGAGCAGTGTCAGGGCGCCTGGTGACCGTTGGTCGTCGGCGTGCCCAGGCTCGGCGGCTCGGCGGCGGGAGGGGGCAGCTCGGTGCGGCGCGAGCGGGAGAACGCGACAGCGCCGGCGCCGAGGAGGACGAGCAGTCCGATCACGCCGGCGCGGCGGCCGGGCACGAACCGACCGCGTCGAACGGGCGCCGCCGCACGCACGGGTGCGGGACGAGCGGCACGCTGCTGGGCGCGTCGTGACCGGAGGACCGACACCCCCTTGCGAGTGACGACGAAACCTGTTGCTGCGGGGCCCTTCGCGAGCGTGAGGGCGGTGTCACGGGCGATGCCGAGCGCCTTCTTGGCGGTGGCACTGTCGGGTGTTGACGTCATCCGTTCACCCTTGCACATTCCCCGGGTGGCACGATGGTGTTGTGACCTCACCTCTACAGACTCAGACCGCGACCCTGCACACGAATCACGGCGACATCGTGATCGCCCTCTTCGGCAACCACGCGCCGAAGACGGTCGAGAACTTCGTCGGTCTCGCGCAGGGCACCAAGGACTACAGCACGAAGAACGCGTCGGGCTCCTCCGAGGGACCTTTCTACGACGGCGCGATCTTCCACCGCGTCATCGCGGGCTTCATGCTCCAGGGTGGTGACCCCACCGGCACCGGCACGGGTGGTCCCGGATACAAGTTCGGTGACGAGTTCCACCCCGAGCTGTCGTTCGACCGTCCGTACCTGCTCGCCATGGCGAACGCGGGCCCCGGCACCAACGGTTCGCAGTTCTTCATCACCGTCGGCCCGACGCCGCATCTCAACCGTCGTCACACCATCTTCGGCGAGGTCATCGATCCCGCGTCGCAGAAGGTCGTCGACGAGATCGGCTCGACCGCGACCGGCCGCGGCGATCGCCCCGTGAACGACGTCGTCATCGAATCCGTCACCATTGCCTGATTCGACCGACACGGTCCCCCGTCGCGAGATCGGTGTGACATGACAGGACCAGGATGGGGCGGCGCTCCGGTGCCGCCCCTCCCTGCCTGCGTGCGCCACCCCGATCGGCCCACCCGCCTGTCCTGCACCCGGTGCGACCGACCGGCCTGCCCGGAATGCCTGCGGCCCGCCGCGGTGGGTCAGCACTGTGTCGACTGCGTGGCACAGGCAGCAGGGTCGATCCCGCGTGCCCGCACGATGGCCGGCGGTGTCAGCAGGACCGTCTCCACCCCCGTCGTCACCTACGCGCTGATGGCACTGAACATCCTCGTGTTCGCCCTCACGGCCGCTCAGTCCGGCGGCCTGGCGAACCAGTCGAGCTCGCTGTTCCGCAGCTGGCAGCTCGTTCCGCTCCTGGTGGCCGACGGCGATGTCGTCCGCATCCTGGGCAGTGGTTTCCTGCACTCCGGCATCGTGCACCTCGCCGTGAACATGTTCGCCCTGTACGTCATCGGCCGCGATTGCGAACTGGTGCTCGGACGGTCGCGATACCTCGCCGTGTACGTCGTCGCGCTGCTGGGCGGCGCCGCGGCGGTGATGTGGCTGTCCAGCCCCCTGGTGGCGACGGTCGGAGCATCCGGCGCCGTGTTCGGCCTCCTCGGTGCACAGGCCGTGATCCTCGTCCGGCTGCGCCGCAGTCCCACCCCGGTGCTCGTCGTGATCGGGCTCAACGTGGTGCTGAGCATCGCGATCCCCGGGATCTCCCTGTGGGGACACCTCGGCGGGCTCGCCGCCGGTGCCGCCGCCACGGCCGCGGTGCTGTTCGTCACCGGTTCGGACGCTCGTCGGTCACGCCGACTGGGATGGTTCGGCATCGCCGGCGTCGGGCTGCTCGCACTGGCGCTGATCGGTCTGCGTGCCGCGACGCTCGCTCCGACTCTCGTGGCGGGCTAGTCCCGCTGCGACCAGCCCGCGTCGACCCACCCGTGCAGCTCGAGGGTGTCGAACACGGCGCGCGGATCGGCCCCGAGGTCCCAGCGACCGAAGATGACGAGTCGCTCGTCGTCGCCGTCGGTCACGTCCATCTCCAGCATCGGAACCCGTCGACCGAGCCGCGGGTACGGGACCAGACGCAGTGAGAGCACGTCGTCGCGCCCGTAGTCGCGGGTTCCGCGCAGAGTTCTGATGCGCAGGACGTCGCCGTCGACACTCAACTTCGGACGTTGGACCGCGGCCAGCACAGCCAGCGCCAGGGCTGCCAGTGCGGCGAGTCCGATGAGCGCGCGGCCGGCCGGATCACCCGTCGTGGCGACGGCAGCGGCGGCGAGTGCAGCGGCTCCCACCACCAGCGCGGCCACGGCGGCGAGGGGTGTGGACCAGGACTGCGGCGCCTCGCGGCCACCTGTGGACAAGTTATCCACAGAAGTTATCCACAGTGTGGATGAACAACACGCGTGTAATTTCGGCGCGCATGGCGGAGGAAGCCCCGGTCAGCGCCATTTCATCGTCATGACGAGACCGACAATCCAGAAACCGAAGCCGATCAGCAGGTTGTAGGCCCCCAGATCCGACATCCAGCCGATGCTGTCCTGGGCGAGGTAGTACACGATGAGATACACCAGACCGAGCACCATGAAACCGAACATGACCGACAGATACAGCGTGCTCGACGGCGCGGCCTTGACCTTGACGGGCGTCCGCGACGCCGGATCGATCGTGTAGTCGGGCTTCTTGCGGACCTTCGACTTGGGCATGGATGACCTCGAACTCTCGTACCGGACTGCAGGCGGGCGGGTGTGAGCCACGGTGGGGACGCTCACTGCTCACGTCCACGATAACCTGCAGCCGAGCTCCCACCCGTGCGGCATTAGTCTTGTGACATGCGCATCCTCGTCGTCGACAACTACGACAGCTTCGTGTTCAACCTGGTCCAGTACCTCGGCCAGCTGGGGACACGGGCCCGAGTGCTGCGGAACGACGACCCCGGGGTGCTCGATGTCGAGGCCGCCGTGGCGGAGGTGGACGGAGTGCTGCTCAGTCCCGGACCCGGCACGCCGCAGCGCGCCGGCGTCACCATGGACATGGTGCAGGCCTGCGCCTCGTCGGGAACGCCCCTGCTGGGCGTGTGCCTCGGACACCAGGCCATCGGTGCCTCCTTCGGCGGCGTGGTCGAACGCGCGCCGGAACTTCTGCACGGTAAGACCAGCGTCGTCCACCACTCCGGAGACGGCGTGCTGGCAGGGTTGCCGGATCCGTTCACCGCGACGCGCTACCACTCGTTGACGGTGCGGGAGGACACGATCCCGGACGACCTCGAGGTGACCGCGCGCACCGAGAGCGGCATCGTCATGGCGATGCGCCACCGGGAGCTGCCGATCCACGGCGTGCAGTTCCACCCCGAGTCGGTCATGACGCAGGGTGGTCACCGCATGCTGGCGAACTGGCTCGCCGTGTGCGGCGAGGCTCCCGAACCGGGCCTGGTGGCCGAGCTCGAGAGCGCCGCCCGCGTCTGAGCACGGCGCCGCGTCGGGTCAGAGCCCGAACTTGCCGACGGTCACGTTGACGCGCGCCGTCTTGGCGATGGCCGTCCCCGGCGCGACCGCCTGCTGCTGAACGCGGTTGACCTGCGTGAGGTCCGACGTCTGGACGTCGACCTGGTCGATCTCGGCGATGGTGCCCTCCCAGCCGGCAGCGCGGAGGAGGTCGACGGCCTGGACCGGGGTCTGGCCTGCCAGGTCCGGGATCTCGAACTGCGATCCGTTGGACACCCGCACCACCACGGTGTCGCCGTCGGTGGCGTTGCTGCCGCCCGCGGGCGTCGTGGCGACCACCTGACCGGCCGGGAGCGTCGAGTCGACGTTCTGGCGGTCGACGAGGAAACCGGCACCCGCGATGTTGGGCTGAGCGACCTCGATGTTCTGACCGACCACGTCGGGGACCCGCACCTGACGCGGTCCCGATCCGAGCGTGATGCGTACCGACGAGCCCTGAGCCATCGACGATCCGCGAGCCGGCTCCTGACCGATGACCTTGTCGACGTCCGCGCGAGACGACGCGGCCCGGCCGATCGACGGGTCGAGAGCGAGACCGGCCTGCACCAGTGCCTGTTCCGCAGCGCTCTGCGTCAGTCCTGCCAGCTGGGGGACCTGGATCTGCTCCGGACCGGTGGACACCTCGAGAACGAGGGTGCTGTTCTCGTCGACCGTCGTGCCGGACACGGGTCGCGTGCCGATGACGGACCCCTCGGGCACCGTCGCGTCGGAGCGTTGCTGGACGTCGACGCGGAAGCCCGCGTTCTCGAGGGTGGTGCGGGCGGCGTCGGCGGTCTGCGCGGACACGTCCGGGACGGTCACCGAACGGGCCTCCGCACCGGGGCCGAGATTCCACAGGAAGACGCCGACGATGCCGACGACCACGAGGGCGGCGAGCGCCATGACGGCGACGCGCACGCCCTTGCGGCGCGGTCGGTCTCCGTCGTCGTCCGCGTCGGGATGCGCGTGGCGGGCGATCCGGCGAGGCTCGCCGGAGTTGTCGGACGCCGGCCGAGCGCCGGACCGCGGCGCATCCATCGAGCCGAGGATGGTGGTGCGATCCTCGTCGTTCATCACCATCGGCGCACTGGGCCGCTGGCCACCGAGGACGCGGATGAGATCGGTGCGCATGTCCGCGGCGCTCTGGTACCGATTGGCCGGGTTCTTGCTCATCGCCTTGAGAATGATCGAGTCCAGCTCCCGCGGGATGTCCGGATTCACCGACGACGGCAGTCGCGGATCTTCCCGGACGTGCTGGTACGCGACCGCGACCGGGGAGTCACCCGTGAACGGCGGCTCGCCCGTCAGGATCTCGAACAGCACGCAGCCCAGCGAGTAGACGTCGGATCGCGCATCGACCTGTTCGCCGCGAGCCTGCTCTGGCGACAGGTACTGGGCGGTACCGATGACGGCAGCGGTCTGCGTCATCGGAGACGAACTGTCGGCGATGGCCCGCGCGATGCCGAAGTCCATGACCTTTACCGCACCGGCGCGGTTGATCATCACGTTGGCCGGTTTGACGTCGCGGTGCACGATGCCGTTGCGGTGGCTGAAGTCGAGGGCGGCGCAGACGTCGGCGATGACCTCCATCGCACGCTTGGGAGCCATCGGCCCCTCGGCGCGGACGATGTCGCGCAGCGTGTCGCCGTCGACGTACTCCATGACGATGTAGGGCAGCGGACCCGTCTCGGTCTCCGCCTCACCCGTGTCGTACACCGCCACGATCGCCGGATGGTTCAGTGCCGCAGCGTTCTGCGCCTCGCGGCGGAACCGCAGGTAGAACGTGGGATCGCGTGCCAGATCCTGACGCAGCACCTTGATGGCCACGTCGCGATCGAGACGGCCGTCCTTCGCGAGGTGGACCTCCGACATGCCACCGAAACCGAGGATCTCCCCGAGGTCGTACCGGGACGAGAGCTTGCGCGGTGTGGTCATCGCGATCCTCCCGGTGCGTAGTTGAAGGGGTTGCCGTCCCCGTTGCCGTTGCCGTTCCCGCCGCCGAGACCGGGGATGGTGAACAGTCCCCCGTCGGTCGTGGTCGTGGTGGTGGTCGTCGGCTCGGTGGTCGTGGGCTCGGTGGTGGTCGTCGTCGGTTCCGTCGTCGTGGTGGTCGTGGGGGTGGTGGTGGTCGTCGTCGTGGGCTCGGTGGTGGTGGTCGTCGGCCGCGTCGTGGTGGTGGTCGGCTCCGTGGTGGGCGCCGCCGTGGTGGTCGAGGTGACGACGGGCGTCGAACCGTTGCTCTCGGTGAAGACGAACAGCCCGAACGCGACGACGGCGGCGAGCAGGAGCAGTCCACCGGCAGCCCAGGCCAGGGCCTTCTGCCCGGGGGTCATGCCCGATTCGCGGTCACGATCAGGTTCCGGTGATCGTGGTGTGGCCGCTGCCGCGGCGGCGTAGCCGGTGGCGGACGTGGTCATCATGCGGGTGCTGGACGGCCCACCGACGGCGCCGACGGGCGGGGCGACCCGACCGGTACCGGACGCCGTGCCCGGGGCGGGCGGGCGCCGGCCGGCGCGCACGGCAGCGACCGCGTCGGCGAACTCCCCGCCGTTCTCGTACCGTGCGGCCGGGTCCTTGGTCATGGTGATCTCGATGAGCTCCCGCACCGGCTGCGGCAGATCGCCGGGAAGCGGCGGCGCGGCGTCCCGCACGTGCTTCATCGCGACCGTCAGCGCGCCGTCGCCGACGAACGGACGGGTCCCGCTGATGGCCTCGTAGCCCACGACGCCGAGCGAGTACACGTCGGACGCGGACGTCGCGTCCTGACCCAGCGCCTGTTCGGGGGCGATGTACTGCGCGGTGCCCATGACCATGCCGGTCCGCGTGACGGGCGAGGCGTCCACGGCCTTCGCGATGCCGAAGTCGGTGATCTTCACCGTCCCGTCGGGCGTGATCATGATGTTGCCCGGCTTCACGTCACGGTGGACGATGCCTGCGCGGTGCGCGGCCTGCAGGGCGCGGCCGGTCTGCTCGAGCATGTCCAGTGCGTGGACCAGCGGAAGCCGACCCATGCGCGTGAGCACCGTGTTGAGGGGCTCGCCGATGACGAGCTCCATGACGAGATACGCGAGCGACTGCCCGTTGGCGTCCCGCACCTCGCCGTAGTCGTAGATGTTGGCGATGCCGGGATGGTTCAACAGCGCGGTCGTGCGCGCCTCGACGCGGAACCGTTCGACGAACTCGGGGTCGTCCGAGAACTCCGGCTTGAGGATCTTGACGGCGACGCGGCGATCGAGCCGGTTGTCCGTCGCTTCCCAGACCTGTCCCATTCCACCGGTCGCGATCAGTCGGAGCAGTCGATAGCGGTCGGCGACCACTGCTCCGTTACCCAGGCCTCCACTCATGCGGGGCTCACCTCCCCTGCAATCCGGCGCCGAGCACTGCTCTCGCCACTGGTGCCGCGACGGACCCACCGGTGGCGGCGAGTGCGCGGTCACCACCGTTCTCGACGATGACCGCGATGGCGATCTTCGGGTCCTGTGCCGGCGCGAACGCGATGTACCAGGCGTGCGGAGGGGTGTTGCGCGGATCGCTGCCGTGCTCGGCGGTGCCGGTCTTGGATGCGATCTGCACCCCCGCGATCTTGCCCTCGCCGCCGGAGTTGTTCTCCGAGCCGACCATCAGATCGGTGAGCGTGGACGCGACCTCGGGAGAGATCGACTGGCCCAGTGACGTGGGCTCGGTGGTGTCGAGGGTCGACAGATCCGGACCCTGCAGCTGGGCCACCATGTGCGGCGCCATGCGCACGCCACCGTTCGCGATGGTGGCGGCGATCTCGGCGTTCTGCAGCGGTGTCAGTGCGACGTCGCGCTGGCCGATGCTGCTCTGACCGAGGGCGGCGTCGTCCGGGATCTCCCCGACGGTGCTGTCGGCGACCGGGATCGGCACGGCCTGGTTCGCCTCGCCGATGCCGAACGCGGACGCGGTGTCCTTGACGTTCTGGGTGCCGGCGTCGATACCGAGTTCCACGAAGGCGGTGTTGCACGAGCGCGCGAACGCCTCGCGCAACGACGCGGTGGCGCCGCCGCCGCACGTGGAGCCGTTGTAGTTCTCGAGCGTCGTCGACGTGTCGGGCAGCGTGATGGTCGGCGCCGCCGTGAGCTGGGTGTCCGGGGTGGAGCCGGCCGCCAGCGCCGCCGCGGTGACGACCACCTTGAACGTCGAACCGGGCGGGTAGGTCTGGGAGACCGCGCGGTTGACCAGGGGCTCGCCCGGATCGCTGCTCAGTCGCTCCCACGCCTGCGTCGACGTCTCGCCGTCGTGCGTCGCGAGCTCGTTGGGGTCGTAGCTCGGCGTGCTCACCATCGTCAGGATCTTGCCGGTGGACGGCTCGATGGCCACGACGGAGCCGGTGTAGCCCTTCGACGTCAACTGGTCGTAGGCGACCTGCTGCATCACCGGATCGATCGTGGTGACGACGTTGCCGCCGCGGGGGTCGCGACCGGAGAGCAGGTCGAAGAACCGCTTGCCGAACAGTCGGTTGTCCGAGCCGTTCAACACTGCGTCCTCGGACCGTTCGAGAGCGGTGCTCGAGTACAGCATCGAGTAGAAGCCGGTGACCGGTGCGTTGGCGGCCGGGCTGGACGGTGCCGCGGGGTTGGCGGGGTACGTCCGCAGGTACTTGTAGCGATCGTCCGTCGCGACGGAGGCCGCGAGCACCTGGCCGCCGCTCGAGATCTGCCCACGCTGGCGTGCGTACTCGTCGAGCAGCACCCGCGAGTTCCGCGGATCCGTTCGGAGGTCGTCCGCCTTGATGACCTGGACGTACGTCGCGTTGGCGAGCAGGACGACGATCATCGCCATGACGCCGATGGCGACTCTGCGAAGAGGTGTGTTCACGGGCGCTTCACCACCTCGGTGGGAGCGTCACCGATCGGAGCCGCCGGTCCGCGTCTCTGCGGCACGACGGGCGCCCGCGCGGCGTCCGAGATCTTGATGAGCAGGGCGACCAGAGCGTAGTTCGCGAGCAGCGAGGATCCTCCGTAGGACATGAACGGTGTGGTGAGACCGGTGAGCGGGATGAGCTTGGTGACGCCGCCGACGACGACGAACAGCTGCACCGCGATGGTGACGGACAGTCCGGCGGCGAGCAGCTTGCCGAAACTGTCGCGCACCGCGAGGGCGGTGCGCAGCCCGCGCAGCACGAAGACCAGATAGAGCATCAACACGGCGGCCAGGCCGATGAGGCCGAGCTCCTCGCCGATGGTCGCGATGATGAAGTCGGTGCTCGCGAACGGCACCTGCGACGGCCGGCCACTGCCGAGCCCGGTACCGCCCATGCCGCCGGTCGCCAGACCGAAGAGCGACTGCGAGATCTGATAGCCGGTGTCGTTGTAGTCCGCGAACGGATCCAGCCACGTGTCGGTGCGGATCTTCACGTGCCCGAAGAACTGGTACGCGAGCAGGAAGCCGAGCAGGAGCAGCGCTACACCCACGACGATCCAGCCGACGCGCTCGGTGGCGACGTAGATCATCACCAGGACCGTGCAGTAGATCAGCAGCGACGTGCCGAGATCCTTCTCGAACACCAGGACGCCGATGGACACGATCCACGCGACGACGATGGGGCCGAGATCGCGGGCGCGCGGGAAGTCCATGCCGAGCACGTGCTTGCCCGCGGTGGTGAAGAGCTCGCGCTTCGCCACGAGCACCGAGGCGAAGAAGATGAGCAGCAGGATCTTCGAGAACTCACCGGGTTGGATGCTGAAGCCGGGCAACCGGATCCAGATCTTCGAGCCGTTGACCTCGGACAACGAGGAGGGCAGGACGGCCGGCAGGGCCAGGAACACCAGACCGCCGAGGCCCAGGGTGTAGCCGTACCGCGCGAGGGTGCGGTAGTCGCGGACCAGCACGAGGACAGCGATGAACCCGGCGATGCCCAGGGCCGTCCACAGCACCTGCTGCGTGGCGTCGGCCGACGGCTCCTCGATGCCGAGGTACACCGCCGACTGCTGCGCCGCGAGGTCGAGCCGGTGGATGAGCACCAGTCCGAGCCCGTTCAGCATGGCGACGACCGGGAGCAGCAGCGGATCCGCGTGGGTGGCGAATCGACGGACCGCGGCGTGGGCGACCGCGAACATCGCGAGGTAGGCGAGGCCGTACTTCGCCAGGTCCCAGGTGATGGCCTGCTCCTGGCTCGCCTCGACGAGCACCAGCGACACCGTGGTGATGACCGCGGCTGCGCCGAGCAGTGCCGCCTCGACACCGCGTCTCGTCGACTGCGGCGGGGCGGGGGCGAACCCACCGGGCGGGCTGGGGAACGAGGCGGACGACTGGCTGGGGGTGGGCCGGTTCGGGGTCGGCAGGTTCGGAGCGGACATCACGAACCCGTCCTGCAGGTCTGGCCCGCCACCAGCGTCGGCGTCGGTGCCGGGGTGGGCTCGATCGTGGTGGTCACGGGAGCCGCCGGATCGACGGGCACCGCCGGGTCCGGAGCGGGCGGTGCGGCCGTGGGAGCAGGCGTGGCCTCGGGAGTGGCGCTCGGCGTGGTGGTGGTGCTCGCCGGCGGCGTGCACGGGGGCAGCAGGTCACCGGACGCGAGTCGCGCCACCTGGGTGCGCGCGTCGTCGAGGGTGCCCGACGGCAGACCCGAGCGCACCTGTTCGCGTGCCGAGGGCTGGAGATCGTCGACACCCAGGATCGTGCAGTCGGCATCGCCGGGAGCGCGCAGCTCGACCGTCGCGTCCTCGGTGGCCGTCGCCCCGTCGCGTACGCAGCCGACCAGATCGACCTCCTGCAGCGAGAAGCCGAGCACCGAACCGGAGACTCCGCGCATCACCACCACGCGACCGTCGTCGGTTCCGACGTAGTAGTTACGTTGCAGCAGTTGCCATCCCACGACGAGACCGACGACGAGAAGGGCGACCACGCCGAGGCCGGCGAGTGACCACCGGAGCTTGTGCGACTTCTTCTCCGGCACGGGCGGCGGTGCCACGACACGTTTCGGGGTGGTGCGGGGCGGCCGCATGGCGGCGGCGCGGCCGGCTGCCGTGTTCGGCGGCGGCGCGTCCTCCTCGTCGGACATCGACGCGGCTCCGGCGAGAATGGGGTGCGACTGGCCGTAGTCCAGATCGATGACGTCGGCGACGACGACGGTGACGTTGTCGGGGCCACCGCTGCGCAGCGCCAGCTCGATGAGCCGATCGGCGCACTCGTCGTTCTCGCCCTCGCGGAGCGTGTCGGCGATGGTCTCGCTGCTGACGACGTCGGACAGGCCGTCCGAGCACAGGAGATACCGATCCCCGGCGCGGGCCTCCCGCACCGTGAGCGTCGGCTCGATCTCGTTACCGGTGAGCGCGCGCATGATGAGCGACCGCTGCGGGTGCGAGTGCGCCTGCTCGGCCGTGATCCGGCCCTCGTCGACCAGGGATTGGACGAACGTGTCGTCTCGCGTGATCTGCGTCAGCTCGTCGTCGCGCAGCAGGTAGGCACGCGAGTCGCCGATGTGGACGAGCCCGATCTTTCTGCCGCCGAACAGGATCGCCGTCAGGGTCGTGCCCATGCCGTCGAGCTCGGGATCCTCCTCGACCTGCTCGGCGATGGTGGCGTTGCCCTCGCGCGTCGCCCGTTCGAGCTTGCCCAGGAGATCGTCTCCCGGCTCGTCGTCGTCGAGGTGGGCGAGCGCCGCGATCATGAGCTGGGACGCGACCTCACCGGCGGCGTGCCCTCCCATGCCGTCGGCGAGAGCGAGCAGGCGCGCACCGGCGTAGACCGAGTCCTCGTTGTTGGATCGCACGAGACCGCGATCGCTGCGCGCGGCGTAGCGGAGAACCAGTGTCACGGGCGCAGCTCGATCACGGTCTTGCCGACGCGGACGGGCGTGCCCAGCGGGACGCGCACCGCCGTCGTGACCTTGGCCCGGTCGAGGTAGGTGCCGTTGGTCGAACCGAGATCCTCGACGTACCAGTCACCCCCGCGAGGAGACAGCCGTGCGTGGCGCGTGGACGCGTAGTCGTCGGTGAGGACCAACGTCGAGTCGTCCGCCCGACCCATGAGGACCGGCTGCGACCCGAGCGTGATGCGGGTACCGGCCAGCGAACCCTGCGTGACCACCAGCTGCTTGGCCACCTTCGCCTTGCGGCCCTGCAGCGACACCGGTGACGTGCGGGAGCGCGGTGCCACGCGCAGCCCGGAGGCCGCATAGATGTCCGACCGCAGGGTGCGCAGCACTGCCCAGACGAACAACCACAGGATCAGGAGGAAGCCAGCTCGAGTGAGCTGCAGAATCAATCCCTGCACAGCGTGTCACCTCCTCGTGTCACCAGAAGCCGGGTCACGGCTTTCTCGGTCGCCCGGGGACGTCCCGTCTCGGAGCATCATAAGGGCAGGCGCCGACGGCCGGTGTCGGCCGTCGCACCCGTCGCCGGTCCGGTCGTGTCAGACGATGCGGACGAGGATCTCCGAATGTCCGGCGCGGACGATGTCGCCGTCGGCCAGCTGCCAGTCCTGGACCGGTGCACCGTTCACGGTCGTGCCGTTGGTGGAACCCAGGTCGGACAGCATGGCCACCCGGCCGTCCCAGCGGATCTCGAAGTGCCGACGCGAGACGCCGGTGTCGGGGAGCCGGAACTGGGCCTCCTGGCCGCGACCGACGACGTTGCCGCCCTCGCGCAGCTGGTAGTGACGGCCGCTGCCGTCCTCGAGCTGCAGGGTGGCGGCGAGCCCGCGAGACGCGGCCGGGCGGTCGTAGTCGTCCCCGTCCGCGACCTGCTGGTAGCCCTGTGTGGCCGGCTGGTCGTACGCCGCCGCAGCGCCGTACGCCCGCGGCTGTGCGGCCTGGCCACCGTCGGCGTAACCGCGCTGGTCGTAGTCGCCGTACGCCTGCTGACGGTCCTGACCGTGCAGGTCCTGACCGTGCTGGTCGTAGCCCGATCGGTCGTAGCCGCCCTGGTCGTAGCCGCGCTGGTCGTACCCGCCCTGGTCGTACCCGCGCTGGTCGTAACCACCCTGGTCGTAACCGCGCTGGTCATAGCCGCCCTGGTCGTACCCGCGCTGGTCGTACCCGCCCTGGTCGTAGCCCTGCTGGCCGTAGGCGCGGGGATCGGGTCCACCCTGGTCGTACTGAGGACGGCCGTGACCGCGCGGATCCGCCGCCGGCTGTCCGTAGGCCTGGCGGTCGTACGGCTGCTGAGCGGGAGGCTGCTGGCCGTAGGCACGCGAGTCGTAGGGGGCGCGGTTCTGCGGCTGGCGTCCGTAACCCTGGTCGTAGCCGCCCTGCTCGTGACCCTGCTGGTCGTACCCGGCCTGGCCGTACCCCTGCTGGTCGTACCCGGCCTGGCCGTAGCCCTGCTGATCGTGACCCTGTCCGTACGGTGCGCGTCCGTATCCGCTCTGCTCCTGACCGGCGGGCGGGCGGCCGTAGCCGCGGGCGTCCTGCTCGGAGTCGCCGTACGCGCGGGGCGGGCGCACCCGATTCTCCGCCGCCGGGTCGACGCGGCCCGACGCCTCGGGGTCGTACGCCTCGGACGGGTACGCGCTGCCGTTGCGGGGGGCACGGGCGGCGACGCCCGATGCGGGCCGATCGTTGTCGCGGTCGGGCTCGTCGCCCTGGTTCTGAGTCCCTGAGTTCTGGGTCATGGGGCCGGCTCCTGATGTCGACGACGGTCGGTCTTGTGCAGTGGACTGGTGAGGTGGAGCGCTCTGCTGGGGTGACGCGTCGGGATCGACTGTTCCCGACGTGCGGAACTGTCCCGTGTGCAGTGTGGTGGACGGTTCGAAGCGGACCACCACGCGCCCGTACGTCTGCCATCCCTGGTCGGTGATGAAGTCCTGGAGATGGCGTGAGAAGGCGCGAGTGGTGAGGTCGTGGTCGGACGCGAGCCTGTCGTGATCCGACGGGCTGATGGTGATGACGTAGGCGTTGGGTGCCAGCAGATGTCCGCCGTCCAGCGTGCGGACCGACATGGTGGCCTCCTGCTGGAGGGCCGCCTCGACCTCCTGCGGCACCACACCGCCACCGAAGACGCGAGCGAAGGCGTCACCGACAGCACTCTGCAGCTTTCTCTCGAATCGCTGAACCACTCCCACGACACCCTCCTTCTCCGTCTTCGTCGGTACTGCGTCTCACATCGGTACTGCGTCCGTGCGTCGGAGACTCATGATGCTGGAACCGTCCCCGAGGCGTCCACGCCGCCGACGTCCGCGCAGGCCGTGCGGCCTCGCGTGTCCTTCCGTCGTGCGACTACCGATCCATGCTATACGCCCGGAACCGGTTCCCGGCCCCGCCTCGGGACCGGAAACCCGGACCGACGGTATGGATTTCTGCCCGAGTGACGGGTCGTGTTAATCTCGTCCCGTCGCTCGGGCGAGTGGCGGAATGGCAGACGCGCTGGCTTCAGGTGCCAGTGTCCTTCGGGACGTGGGGGTTCAAGTCCCCCTTCGCCCACCACACTGGCCGTAGCCGAGAAATCGCTACGGCCAGTAGTCTTTCATCGGACGTACGTCTCGGTGTGAGATCTCCGACGTCGAGCTCGTGCGCTCCCGGAGTATTCTCGTGAACGAACGCCGAGGTACCGCGCAACGTCGCGCACACACCCACACCGCCGGGGGAACGACCAGGTCAGGCCCGAATGAGGATGCCCTGATTTGTGAATTCGACCGGTTCCTGACTTATCGTTCAGCTGCGGGGTCGACCCACAAGGATCGCCCCTGCCCGAAAACACTCGGTCACCACCTCGGAACGGATCGTTGTCCGAGAGTGGCCGGAGCCCCATCGGAGTGCGTGTTCAACGGTGAACCCGCTCTCGCATCGCCCCGCGGTGGCTCGCGTCGAATCTCGGACGTGGCCGCGCTCTCGCGGATCTTGGCTCGACTCGTCAGTTAGGCAAGACACATGCAGCTTCCCGGACACCGGTACCCATCAGCGCGCGGCCTCTACGATCCCGCCAACGAACACGACTCCTGCGGTGTCGCGTTCGTGGTCGACATGCACGGCCGACGGAGCCGCGACATCGTCGACAAGGCGATCACGGCGCTGATCAATCTCGAACACCGCGGCGCTGCGGGTGCCGAGCCCAACACGGGTGACGGTGCCGGCATCCTGATCCAGGTCCCGGACGCGTTCTACCGCGCCGTGGTCGACTTCGATCTGCCGCCCGAGGGTTCCTATGCCACCGGTATCGCGTTCCTCCCGCAGGCGCGCGCCGCGTCCGCCGAGGCTGTCGCCGGTGTCGAGCGTGTCGTGACCGAGGAGGGCCTCGAGGTTCTCGGCTGGCGCGACATCGAGACGGACGACGCCTCCCTGGGCGCGCTGGCGCGCGACGCCATGCCGACGTTCCGCCAGCTGTTCGTCGCCGCTCCCGACCGTGCACTGTCCGGCATCGATCTCGAGCGCCGCGCGTTCGTCGTGCGCAAGCGCGTCGAGCACGAACTCGGCCTCGAAGGCCCCGGCAAGGACGGTCCCGGACGCGAGTCCGTGTACTTCCCGTCGCTGTCGCCCTCGACCATCGTCTACAAGGGCATGCTCACGACGCCGCAGCTGCGAGGCTTCTACCTCGATCTGCAGGACGAGCGCGTCGTCAGTGCCCTCGGTCTGGTGCACTCGCGCTTCTCCACCAACACGTTCCCCTCGTGGCCGCTGGCACACCCGTTCCGCCGTGTCGCGCACAACGGTGAGATCAACACCGTCACCGGCAACGAGAACTGGATGCGTGCCCGCGAGGCCCTCATCGAGTCGGACGTCTTCGGTGGCCCGGAGAAGCTCGAGAAGATCTTCCCGGTGAACACGCACGGAGCGTCGGACACCGCGCGTTTCGACGAGGTGCTGGAGTTCCTGCACCTCGGCGGTCGCAGCCTGCCGCACGCCGTGCTGATGATGATCCCCGAGGCGTGGGAGCACCACGACAAGATGGATCCGGCTCGCCGGGCGTTCTACCAGTACCACTCGACTCTGATGGAGCCGTGGGACGGACCGGCGTCGGTGTGCTTCACCGACGGCACCGTCATCGGCGCGGTCCTCGACCGCAACGGCCTGCGTCCGAGCCGTCTCTGGGTCACCGAGGACGGCCTGGTCATCATGGCGTCCGAGGTCGGCGTCCTCGACATCGAGCCGTCGAAGATCGTGCGCAAGGTCCGCCTGCAGCCCGGTCGCATGTTCCTGGTGGACACCGCGCAGGGCCGCATCGTCAGCGACGACGAGATCAAGGACGAGCTCGCCGCCGAGCACCCCTACCAGGAGTGGCTCGACGAGGGTCTCGTCGAGATCGACGACCTGCCCGAGCGCCCGCACGTCCACATGACGCACGACCGCGTGCTGATCCGTCAGCAGATCTTCGGGTACACCACCGAGGAACTGACCATGCTGGTCGCTCCCATGGCCAAGGCGGGCGCCGAGGCCATCGGGTCCATGGGCACCGACACGCCCGTCGCCGTGCTCTCGAACCGCCCGCGCATGCTGTTCGACTACTTCTCCCAGCTGTTCGCCCAGGTGACGAATCCGCCCCTGGACGCCATCCGGGAAGAGGTGGTCACCAGCCTCGGCGGCACCATCGGTCCCGAGCGAGATCTCCTGCAGCCCAGTGCCGAAGCATGCCGGCAGATCGTGCTGAAGTCCCCGATCCTGCACAACGACGAGCTGGCCAAGCTGGTCCACATCAACGACGACGGCACCCAGGACGGACTGCGCTCCGTGGTGGTCCGCGGCCTCTACCCGGTCGCCGAAGGCGGTGAGGGACTACGTCGTTCGCTCGAGATCATTCGTTCGCAGGTCTCCGCGGCGATCGACGGCGGCGCGCGCATCGTCATCCTGTCCGACCGCGAGTCGAGCGAGCGGCTGGCACCGATCCCGTCGCTGCTGCTGACCTCGGCCGTGCATCACCACCTCGTCCGAGAGAAGACCCGCACCAAGGTGGGGCTGATCGTCGAGGCCGGTGACGCCCGCGAGGTCCACCACATGGCCACCCTCGTCGGCTTCGGTGCCGCAGCGGTCAACCCCTACATGGCGTTCGAGTCGATCGAGGACATGATCGATCGCGACACCCTGCAGGGCATCGACTACGACAGTGCCGTCAAGAACTACATCAAGGCCGCCGGCAAGGGCGTGCTGAAGGTGATGTCGAAGATGGGCATCTCGACGCTCGCCTCGTACACCGGCGCCCAGCTGTTCCAGGTCATCGGCCTGTCGCAGGCCCTGGTCGACGAGTACTTCTACGGCGTGCAGTCGCCGCTCGGCGGCATCGACCTCGACCAGATCGCGGCCGACGTCGCGGTGCGTCACGGAGTGGCATACCTGGACAACAAGTTCGAGCGCGCGCACCGCGAGCTCGAGACGGGCGGCGAGTACCAGTGGCGCCGCGAGGGCGAGTACCACCTGTTCAACCCGGACACGGTGTTCAAGCTTCAGCATGCGACCCGCACCGGTCAGTACTCCGTGTTCAAGGAGTACACCCGCATGGTGGACGACCAGTCCGAGCGGCTCGCGTCGCTGCGCGGCCTGTTTCGCTTCAAGACCGAGGGTCGCACCCCGATCCCGATCGACGAGGTCGAGTCGGCACGCGACATCGTCAAGCGTTTCTCCACGGGTGCGATGAGCTACGGCTCCATCTCGGCCGAGGCGCACGAGACGCTGGCCATCGCGATGAACCGCCTCGGTGGTCGCTCGAACTCGGGTGAGGGCGGCGAGGACACCGCACGCTTCCTCCCCGACGAGAACGGTGACTGGCGTCGTTCGGCCATCAAGCAGGTCGCGTCGGGTCGTTTCGGTGTCACGTCGAACTATCTGACCAACTGCACCGACATCCAGATCAAGATGGCGCAGGGCGCCAAGCCCGGTGAGGGCGGCCAGCTTCCGGCGCACAAGGTGTACCCGTGGGTGGCCGAGGTGCGTCATTCGACGCCGGGTGTCGGCCTCATCTCGCCGCCCCCGCACCACGACATCTACTCGATCGAGGATCTGGCTCAGCTGATCCACGACCTGAAGAACGCCAACCCGTCGGCGCGCATCCACGTGAAGCTCGTCTCCGAGGTCGGTGTCGGTACGGTCGCCGCCGGTGTCTCCAAGGCGCACGCGGACGTGGTGCTCATCTCGGGCCACGACGGCGGCACGGGCGCCACCCCGTTGACGTCGGTCAAGCACGCCGGCGCACCGTGGGAGCTCGGCCTGGCCGAGACCCAGCAGACGTTGCTGCTCAACGGTCTTCGCGATCGCATCGTGGTGCAGGTCGACGGTCAGCTCAAGACCGGTCGCGACGTCATGGTCGCCGCGCTGCTCGGTGGTGAGGAGTTCGGCTTCGCCACCGCGCCGCTGGTGGTCTCGGGCTGCATCATGATGCGCGTCTGCCACCTCGACACCTGCCCGGTGGGCGTGGCGACGCAGAACCCACTGCTGCGCAAGCGGTTCGCCGGTCAGCCGGAGTTCGTCGAGAACTTCTTCCTGTACATCGCCGAGGAGGTCCGCGAGTACCTCGCGGAGTTCGGTTTCCGCACGCTCGACGAGGCCATCGGCCAGGTCGCGCTGCTGGACACCACCGCGGCGAAGGATCACTGGAAGGCGTCGAAGCTCGATCTGTCGCCGATCCTGGACGTCGCGGAGTCGGCGTTCATGAACCAGGATCTCTACTGCACCGGCACGCAGGACCACGCACTGGACAAGGCTCTCGACCAGCAACTCATCGCGCAGAGCCGCGAGGCACTGGACAAGGGCGAGAAGGTCGAGTTCTCGACGCGGATCACCAACGTGAACCGCACCGTGGGCACGATGCTCGGCCACGAGGTCACCAAGGCGTACGGCGAGGACGGTCTGCCGGAAGGCACGATCGACATCACCTTCACCGGATCGGCCGGTAACAGCTTCGGAGCGTTCGTGCCCAAGGGCATGACGCTGCGACTGCAGGGCGACGCCAACGACTTCGTCGGCAAGGGTCTGTCCGGTGGGCGGATCGTCGTACGCCCGTCGCTCCAGGCCAACTCGAGCTTCGTCGCCGAGAACAACATCATCGCCGGCAACGTGATCCTCTTCGGTGCCACCGAGGGTGAGGCGCTCATCCGCGGTGTCGTCGGTGAGCGGTTCGCCGTCCGTAACTCGGGCGCCGTCGCGGTGGTCGAGGGTGTCGGTGACCACGGGTGCGAGTACATGACCGGTGGCAAGGTCGTCATTCTCGGCGAGACCGGCCGCAACTTCGGTGCCGGCATGTCCGGCGGTGTGGCGTTCGTCTTCGACCCGAACTCGACGTTCGAGGACAACCTGAACACCGAGCTCGTCGACATCGAGGAGCTCCAGGGTGACGAGTTCGCGTGGCTCAAGGATGCGATCACGCGGCATCGTGACGAGACCGGGTCCGAGGTCGCCGAGCGCATCCTCGCGGACTGGTCGCAGCAGGTCAATCACTTCGTGAAGGTGATGCCCCGCGACTACAAGAAGGTACTGCTCGCGATCTCCGAGGCCGAGAAGAACGGCGCGGACGTGGACGAGGCGATCATGGAGGCAGCTCGTGGGTGATCCACAAGGATTTCTGAAGAACACGTCGCGGGAGCTCCCGTCGCGGCGTCCCGTCGACCTGCGCCTGATGGACTGGAAGGAGGTGTACGAGGACTTCTCCACGGACACCCTCCGCACCCAGGCCAGCCGGTGCATGGACTGTGGCATTCCGTTCTGCCACAACGGGTGCCCGCTCGGGAATCTGATTCCCGAGTGGAACGACCTGGTGTACAAGGACCGGTGGCGCGAGAGCATCGACCGGTTGCACGCCACCAACAACTTCCCGGAGTTCACGGGCCGGCTGTGCCCGGCTCCGTGTGAGGCGTCGTGCGTCCTGGGCATCAACCAGGACCCGGTGACCATCAAGCAGGTCGAGGTCGAGATCATCGATCGCGCCTTCGACGAGGGATGGGTCCAGCCCGTCTACCCGACGTACCTCACCGGCAAGAAGGTGGCCGTCGTCGGTTCCGGTCCCGCGGGTCTCGCTGCAGCGCAGCAGCTCACGCGTGCCGGCCACACCGTCACCGTGTTCGAGCGAGCGGATCGCATCGGCGGACTCCTGCGCTACGGCATCCCCGAGTTCAAGATGGAGAAGCGCCACATCGATCGCCGGTTGGCGCAGATGGAGGCCGAGGGCACCATCTTCCGAACCGGTGTCAACGTCGGTGTCGACATCACCGCGGACGAGCTCCGAGAGGAGTTCGACTCGGTCGTCCTGTCGGGCGGTGCCACCAAGGCCCGCGACCTCGAGGTCCCCGGCCGCGAGTACGGCGGCATCCATCAGGCGATGGAGTTCCTGCCCTGGGCCAACCGTGTTCAGCTCGGCGACGACGTCGTCGACCAGTACGGCCAGCCGCCCATCACGGCGAAGGGCAAGAAGGTCGTCATCATCGGCGGCGGCGACACCGGCGCGGACTGCCTCGGCACGTCGCACCGTCAGGGCGCGGCCAGCGTCCACCAGTTCGAGATCATGCCCCGCCCGCCGGAGGAGCGCGCCGGATCCACCCCGTGGCCGACGTACCCGCTGGTCTACCGCGTGTCCTCGGCTCACGAGGAGGGTGGCGAGCGCGTCTTCTCCGTCAACACGGAGCGCTTCACGGGCGAGAACGGCATGGTCACCGGACTCGACGCGCACGAGGTCGAGTTCAAGGACGGTCGCTTCGCCAAGGTCGAGGGGTCGGACTTCCACCTCGAGGCCGACATCGTGTTCCTCGCGATGGGCTTCACCGGGCCCGAGAAGCCGGGCCTGCTCACCGATCTCGGAGTGAATCTCAACGAGCGCGGCAACGTGTCGCGGACCGACAAGTGGAACACCAACGTCGACGGTGTCTTCGTGGCCGGCGACATGGGCCGCGGTCAGTCGCTCATCGTGTGGGCCATCGCCGAGGGCCGCTCCTGCGCGTCCGCGGTCGATTCGTTCCTCATGGGAAAGACGGCGCTGCCCGCGCCGATCGTGCCCACCCAGGCACCCCAGCGGTAGCGAGCCCACACACCCGGTACGAACAGAACACCCCCTGCAGCCTGCTGCAGGGGGTGTTCTGTGTCGGGAGTCGGTGCGTCAGCGCGCTCGACGGAACAGGACGGCGGCCGCGCTGCCGGCGATCAGCAGCGTGACGAGCGTGGCCCCGGACGCGGCGACGATGCCGTCCACGTACGCCTCGCGGGCGCGGGACGCGAGGTCGGGCCCGACGTCGGGTGACATCCGGCCGGCTTCGGCCAGGGTGCCGGCGAGCGTGCCGTCTCCGGACGTGTCGGCGGGCCCCAGCACCAGGCGGTACGTGGCCACGCTGATGGAGCCGAGCACGGCGATGCCCAGTGCCCCACCGAGTTCCGCGCCCGTCTCCGACACGGCACCGGCCGCGCCCGCCTTCTCCGGTGCCGCGGTGGCGAGCACCCGATCCGAGCCGAACGTCGTGCCGGTACCCACACCGAACGCAGCGATCACCATGCCGCACAGCAGGATCGCGAGCGTGGCGCCCGACCCGACGTCCGAGGGGAGGGCCACCGCACCGATCACGACGGCACCGACGAACATGACGGAGATGGCGCCGACGAGGATGACGGCCGGCGGGCGGCGCTTCATGATCAGGGGGGCCGTCAGTGAGGCGGTGGCCGTCGCGATCGCCGGGATCAGCGACCACAGTCCCGCCTCGAGGGTGCCGAGCCCCATGACGAGCTGAAGATATTGCGACAGCATCAGATTGAAGCCCGTGATGATGAAGACCGACACGAGGATGACGATCACCGCGACGGAGAAGGCCGGGGTGCGGAACAGGTCGAACTCGATGACGGGGTGCGTGCTCGCGCGTTGACGTCGCACGAACCACCAGCCGACGAGGAGCCCCACCGCGAGCGCGGCGGCCACCTGCCAGTCGAGGCCGTTCTGCGCGGCGTGCTTGAGCGCGTAGACGATACCGAGCATCGCGACGATCGAGGCGCCGACGGCGGGCAGGTCGAAGCGGCCGGGGTTCGGGTTCTTCGCCTCGGGCAGCATCACCGGCGCGGCGATCAGCAGGACCACCATGATCGGGATGTTGATGAGGAACACCGAGCCCCACCAGAAGTACTCGAGCAGCGCGCCCGCGATGACCGGGCCGAACGAGCCACCGCCGGCGAATCCGGCCGTCCAGATTCCGATGGCGACACCGCGCTGCACGGGGTCGACGAAGAGCTTGCGCAGCAACGACAGTGTCGACGGCGCGAGGGTGGCGCCGCCGATCCCGAGAAGCACCCGCGAGGCGATGAGGGCCTCCGGGGTGTGCGAGAAGGCGGCGGCGACGGATGCGATGCCGAAGACGAGCGACCCGATCATGAGCAGCCGACGGGTGCCGATGCGGTCGCCGAGCGAGCCCATCGTGACCAGTAGGCCGGCGAGCATGAAGCTGTAGATGTCGAGGATCCACAGCTGCTGCGAGCTGCTCGGCTGGAGGTCCTCGGTCAGCGAGGGCAGGGCGAGGTACAGGACCGACATGTCCATCGAGACGAGGACGATGGGGACGACGAGGACGGCGAGACCCCACCACTCGCGACGCCCCGCCCGTTCGGTGGCGGGCGTGTCGGTGCTGGTCATGCGTGATCCGTTCGAGAGTGCGTGTGGTGGTGCTCCGTGAGGGGAACACCCTGCATTGCAACACACGGAGCGGGTCGGAAAAGAATCCGCTCCAGCCGGTGAGAGGGAACGAACATGCGGGTGGCAGTACTGGGAACCGGAACGATGGGCGCGGGCATGGCGGGGTCTTTGCTCCGCGACGACCACGGGGTGACGGTGTGGAACCGCAACGCCGATCGCGCGGCGCCGCTGAAGGACCAGGGGGCGACCCTCGCGGACGATCCGGCGGCCTGCGTCGCCGACGCCGACGTGATCGTCACGATGCTCTACGACGAGTCGGCCACCGCGGACACGGCCACCACCTTCCTGTCAGCGGTGAAGGACGGCGCCGTGTGGGTCCAGTCCGCGACCGTCGGTCCGGCCGGCGCCCGACGGCTGGCCGATCTGGCGCAGCACCACGGGGTCGCCTTTCTCGACTGCCCGATGCTGGGGACCAAGGAGCCGGCGGAGTCGGGAAAGCTCACGGCGCTGGCCTCCGGACGCGCCGAGGCGCTCGAGTCGGTGCGCCCGGTGCTCGAGTCGATGACGGTGAAGATCGTGAACGCGGGGACGGAACCCGGCCGGGCGAGTGCGCTCAAACTGGCGTGCAACGCGATGGTGTCCACGCTCACGGCGGCCACGGCGCAGTCCCTCGCGATGGCGTCGGAACTGGGCCTGGAGCCCTCGCTCGTCCTCGAGGCGCTCGACGGTGGTCCGATCAACGCGCCGTACACACAGATGAAGGGCCGCTCGATGATCGAGCGCGACTTCACCCCGTCGTTCGGGATCGACGGCGTGGTCAAGGACGTCGACCTGATGATCGATGCGGTGGATCCGCGCACCTCCCGCCTGCTGCAGGCCGTGCGCAGTGCGTACGTGGACGCGAGCGTCGCGGGGCACGGCGCCGACGATCTGGCGGCCGTCGTCACGGCCTTCGAGAACGACGAGGGGTTCCAGGGCTGAGTCGTCAGGGGGCAGTCGGGCGATAACCGACGCCCGCCGCCGCTCCTCGCCGTACGTTCGGGTGGACCGATGACGAACGAGCGAGACGAGAACGACGATGAGTGATCTGCACGTGGTGGCCACCATTCCGGTGACGGACGGCTTCGACGAGGTGCTGGAGGCGATGCGGCAGTTCGCCGTTCTCACGCGCGAGGAGGACGGCTGCCTGGAGTACGACGTCTACACCTCGAACGCGGCGCCCGACACCATCGTCACCGTCGAGGTGTGGCGGGACCAGGCGGCCCTCGACGGGCACATGGCGTCACCGCACATGGCCGACGTCATGGGTCGCCACGGCGCCAAGCTGGGCGCCCTGGCGATCCACCCGTTGACGCCCGCCTGAGTCAGGCGAGGCGCGGTTCGTCCCGGTAGGCCGCGCGGTCGTCCTCCGGGTCGGACCGGGCGACGAGCGAGTAGACGAGACCGGACACCGCGAGCAGGGCGACCATCACGAGGACGGCGAGCCAGCCGGTCGAGTCCATGGCGTCCGCCGCGATGCGCTCGAGTCCGGCGGCGAGCCACCCGACGGGCGTGAAGGACGCGGCCTTGCCGAAGACGGAGCTGTCGGGCGACCCCACCAGGGCTCCGCCTGCCAGGACCAGCTGGACGAGCAGCAGCACCAGGTTGATCGACTGGCCGACGGCACGGCCGAACGCCATCTGCACGGCGCCCGCCGCGGCGAGGAACGCCGCAGAACCCAGGAACAGGAAGACGATGCCGCCGAGGAGCGAGCCGAAGCTGAGACCGTCGCCGACGAACCAGTAGGAGATACCCGCAGCTGCGGTGACCGCGAGGGCCCCGAGGACGGGTGCGATGCGCGCCACGCGGTCCCGACGCGTCAGCAGGTGCATCAGGCTCACGGCGGCAGCCGCGGCCACGGCCACCAGTGCCGCGAGCAGGTAGTAGTTCGACGGGGTGCTTCCCTGCACGACGAGGGTGGTCTGCGTCTGACCGTTCTCGTCGGTGGTCGTGGTCGCCGCTACTGCGTTGGCCGCGGGCAGCGAGGTCTGCGCGGTCTTCACGTTGGTCTGCAGGCTGCTGACGACGCCGCCGATCGGCTCGATGCCGGTCGTGATCTGGTCGGTGCCCGCCTTGAGCTGCTTGCCGCCGTCGTCGAGCTGGATGATGCCGTCGTTCAGCTGGCCGGCGCCCGTGGAGAGCAGCGCGCTGCCGTCGACGGCAGTGTTCACGCCGGTGACGAACTCACTGGACGGATCGTCGAGCTGGAACGCGAGCAGGGCGGCGCCGTCGCGCAGCTGGTTGATCTGGGAGACGGTGTCGGGGCCGATGCCTTGCGCGTTCAGCGTGTCGATGAGCTCACGCAGCTGCCGTGCCGCGTCGGTGGTGATCGGGTTGTTCAGCACCTCGATGCGGTTCGCGACGTCCGCGATGGACGAGGTGACCTGAGCCTGCTTCTCGCCGAGCGCCAGCAGGGGCGTCGTCAGCTGGTTCACGCCGCCGCTGATCTGCACGGCGCCGTCACCGAGCTGGCCCACTCCGCCCTGCAGCTGCACGAGTCCGCCTGCCAGCTGGGAGTTGCCGTCCGCGAGCTGCTGCGACCCGGAGCGCGCCTGCCCGAGGCCGTCGGAGAGCTGCGTGACTCCGTCGGTGAGCTGCGGCGCCGCGTCGGTCAGCTGAGTGAGTCCACCGCTGAGCAGGCTCAGGGGCAACTGCGTCTGGGTGAGAGCCGAGCGCGTCTTCGCCAGCGGGTCTCCCGCAGCGGGGGTGCCGCCGTCCGTGGCCTCGGAACCGTCTGCCGAGGTGGTGGTCTCGGAACTGCTCTGCGAGGCCAGGGGAACGACGTCGTTCCCGCTGAACGACGCGTAGAGGCCGGCCAGGAGCAGGGGGAGGGCGATCACGAGAACGACGATCACGGGCCGCGACAACGTGGCGACGAGACCCGAACGCGGGGCACCGTGTGCTGAGGGAGAAGTCATGATACTGCTCAGGCTAACCGGTGCCGACGCGCTCGACGGACCGTGCCGAGCGCCGATCGCGCCCGTAATGCCCGGTGACCTGCGCGATTAAGAAGTCGGTGAGGATCGTGCACGGTTCCGGGGGAGCAGATCCCACACGTGCTGCGTCTCGTTCACCGACGCTACCGTACGTCTGCCGCTGCGCGAGAACAGTATTCGCGTGACCGAGACGTAGTCGATCGGGAAGGTCAGAGGCATGGCGGTGCCGAGCAGATCCTGCAGGTGGACGTTGATCACCCCGCCGTGGGCGAAGATCGCGACCGTGTCCTCCGGCTCCGCGTCACGCACCACCGAGGCGATGTCGTCGAACACCCGTCGGCGGAAGGCGTCGGCGTCCACCGCGCTCGGCAGATGCCCGGCCTTGATGCGCTCGAACTCGGCGGGGAACTTCTCGCGCGCTTCCTCGATGGGGAGGTAACCCGGGAAGTCGCGGTCGTACTCCGCCAGACCGTCGAGAACGTCCACCGGGAGTCCGGTGTCCGCGGCGAGCGGTTCCGCGGTCTGCCGGGCGCGCAGTTGTGGACTGCTGACGATGCGCGCGAGCCGATGGGCGCGCAGCCCGTCGGGCACGCGCGCGGCCTGCTCGAGTCCCAGCGGTGCGAGGGCGGGATCGGCATCCGCGTCGGAACGCAGCGGGAGAGCGTGGCGGATCAGCAGCAGTTGCACAGCGGCCACTGTCTCACGGTCACGAGAGCGTTCCGAGTGCTGCCACCAGCCGTGCCGGCGCCGTCCGCCGGAACGACATGTCGAGCAGTTCGTCGACCTCGGTCCAGTCGGGGGTCCCGATCGTCAGGTCGAGTCCCACCCAGCCGCTCGCCGCGGTGTACGCGGGCTCGAAGAATCGCTCGTCGTCCAGCAGCGCCGCTCGCTCGTCGGTGTCGGGCAGGACCTGCAGCGACCGATCCCAGCGGGTGGAGGGGTGATCCCCCTTCACCGTGGCGCCGTAGATCGCGAAGACCCTCGTGGTGCGGAAGTTGGGGCGGCCGTGGGAGACCTTCTCGGTGGCGCCCGGCAGGCGCAGGGCTCGCTCCCGCACCGTGGCCAACAACGGATCGTCGTCGCGGAATCGCACAGGATGCTCCATGACCGAGGAGACTAGGCCCTCGTCATCGAGCCGGGCGGTCGATCGCCATCACCACGTGGTCGGTGGGGTCGATCGGATTGTCCGGGGTGAGGTGGGCCTCGGCGACACGTCGGTACCCGGCCTTTTCGAGCGCCCGCCACGACGCCACGTTGCCCGTGGCCACCGGCACGACGATGCACGTCGCGCTCGGGTACCGCCGCCACGTGTCGGCCGTGAACTCGATCAGCACGCGGGTGCCGAGGCCGTGCCCGACGAGGTGCGCCTCGCCGATGAGGTAGTCGATGGTGACGGCCTCCGCGGGCACCGCCCAGAACGGCGCCAGCTCGTCGACGTACTCCGGGTAGTCGTGCCACCGGGCGCGCTGGAGCAGGCCGACGGGGGTTCCGTCGTCGAGAGCCAGCACATCCTCGGACGGCTCCTCGCCGCGGGCGGACGCTCCGAAGTCGCGGGCGACGGCCTCGGCATTGACCTCGTGGTTCCACCACCGCGCCACGTGCGGGTGCGACAACCAGCGCGCGAGCAGCGGGAAGTCGTCCTCGGTGACCCGCCGGAAGGTGATCACGATCAGCGCATGGACACGAGTTCGTGCACGTCGTCGTAGGGGAGCATCCCGTCCACCGTGGCCATGACCTGCATGCGGTCCAGAACGATGTACCCGTCGTGGTTGTCGAGGAACGCGGTGTCGGACGCGTCCCGCCCGGTGGCGATGCGCACGAGGCTCTGCCGTGGGGCCAGCCGGGTCGCGTCGACGACGCGCCAGACGCCGTCGACGTAGGCCTCCGCGACCGCGTGGAAGTCCATCGGGTCGCAGCCGGGCGCGTAGACCGCGACGAGGCGGGCCGGCACCGTCATCGCCCGCAGCAACGCGACGACGAGATGCGTGTAGTCGCGGCAGACTCCGCTACCCGCGAGGAGGGTGTCGGTGGCGCCGTCGATGGGGTCACTGCTGCCGGGAACGTAGCGCAGACGGCGGCCGACCCAGGCGGAGACGCGCTCGAGCACGTCGGCGTCGGAGGTGTAGCGCCCGAACTCGGTCTCGGCGAAGCCCAGGAACTTGTCCGACTCGCTGTAGCGGCTCGGCCGCAGGTAGACCGACAGGTCCCGCTCGACCACCGGGGCGGGATCCGCCTCGCCTTCCACGCGGGCGCGGTAGTCGACGACGAGTTGACCACGCCCACAATCGAATCGGTGGATGCGCCCGCCGGTCTCCGCGCGGATCACCGTGGGCGTGATCTCCTCGCCGTCGAGCCGGAACGACAGCGACTCGGTGACCGTCGTCCCCGGTAGTTCGGCGACCGCGATCTGGAACTCGAGGTTGCTGGGGTCGACGACGGTCACGTCGAGGTGGGCAGATACGTCACGCGTCACTCCCGCATGATGCCACCGGTCACGGCCGGAAGATCGCCCGGACGCAGTTGTCCGCCTTCTCCTTGAAGATCGCGTACCCCGCGGGTGATTCCTCGAGCGACATGTCGTGCGTGATCAGGAATGTCGGGTCCAGCTCGCCGGACTGCAGGTGGTCCAGAAGACGCGGGACGTACCGCTGTCCGTGCTGCTGTGCGGAGCGCAGCGTGAGGCCCTTGTTCATGACCAGACCCATGGGGAACTTGTCGGTGACACCGTAGACGCCGAGCACCGAGACGACGCCGCCCTTGCGGACCGTCCGGATCGCCTCCCGCAGCGCCGTCGCGCGGTCGCTCTCGAGGCGCAGCGCCTGCTTCGCCTTGTCGTAGATCTGGCCGACACCGGTGCCGTGGCCCTCCATGCCGACGGCCTCGATCACCGCGTCGGGTCCGCGGCCGCCGGTCATCTCGCGGATCTCGTCGGTGACGCTGTCCGAGGCGGTGTAGTCGACGGTCTCGGCACCGATCTCGTCGCGCGCCATGGCCAGTCGCTCCGGAATCCGGTCGACGACGATCACGCGGCTGGCCCCCATCAGCTGTGCACTGCGCGCCGCCATCAGGCCGACGCCTCCCGCTCCCCACACGGCGATCGTCTCCCCGCCGGTGATCGAGCAGAAGTCCGCACCCATGTACCCGGTGGGAATCGCGTCCGAGGCGAACAGCGCCTGCTCGTCGGTGACGCCGTCGGGAACGGCGAAGCAGTTCTGATCGGCGAACGGCACGCGGATGTACTGCGCGTGCGACCCCTGGTAGCCGCCGAACGGATGCGTGTAGCCGTAGATGCCGCCGGTGGGATAGCCCATGATCGGGCGCTGCAGATCCGCATTCGGGTTGGTGGTGTCGCACAGCGAGTACTGCTCGTGGTCGCAGTACCAGCAGTTGTTGCACGCGATGAACGACGGCACCACCACGCGGGATCCCACACTCGTGGCCGTCACCTCCGCGCCGACCTCGACCACCCGGCCCATGAACTCGTGGCCGATGACGTCGCCCTCCCGCATGCCGGGGAGGTAGCCGCTCAGGAAGTGCAGGTCGGACCCGCACGTCGTCGTCACCGACACCTCCAGAACGGCGTCGTGGGGATTGACGATCACAGGATCGTCCACGGTCTCGACGGACAGGGTGTTCACGCCGGTCCAGCAGAGTGCACGCATGTCGGTCTCCTACTTCTCGCTCGGTCGTGCGGACGGAGTGGGCACGAGTGTCGGGATCTCGCCCGTCTGCTGCAGTGCCCGAGCGCGGTAGAGGATCTTGTAGGCCGCGATGCGCGCCGCGACGTCGGGGAGGGGGAGACCGAGCTCCAGCGTCACCTCGGTCCCGAGGTCGAGCGGAGCCTCGGCGAAGCGCACGACAGCGAGGTCGCCGCTGTCGTCGCGGCGGGTGAACCGCACTCCGTGGTCGTCGGCCGACCGCGTGGTCTCCACCGCGACGGCGACGTCGTTCCCGTCGGAGACGGTCCACGTGACCACGTCCCCGCCGTCGTCCGACACCGAGGCGATGTCGCCCAGCACGCGGGACAACTGTGGGGTGTCCGTCCAGAAGGCGCGCGCGGTGGGAACGTCCACGGCGATGGTCAGGGTCACGGGCCCGGCGGACTCGGCCTCGCCGCGGCCGGTCACCTTCTGCACTGCGGGGTTCTGCAGCGCGGTCTCGGCTGCCGCCTTCACCGCGTTGCGCGCTGTCTCGACGATGCTCACGTCCACCACTCCTCAGGTCTGCGTGGCGGGCGCATACCCGAGGAGGAGTGAGGAAAACGTCGCGGAATCCTTCTCTGTCCGCCGGCTGCTGGCCTGGCGGCACTGGAAGTGAAAGTGAGGCCGTCGGCCCCGCTCACACGCCGCTCCCCGAGCTGCCACTTCTCCCGCTACCAGGAGAAGTGTCATGACCCTGAGACACGAGCGCGTTCGTGACGCCGGTGAAGTCCCGTCACGCCACGACCAGCAGTCGATGAAGGCCGCGGTACCAGCGCTGGCCGGTCTGTCGCGGTCAGGTCGGATGGACCGCTGAGATGCACACGGTTCGGACGCTGCGTCACGCCGTGGTGCGAGTCAGCTCGTCCTGCGCCGTCGGGCCCGCGCCCAGTGCCCACCGGATGGCGGTGGTGACGGCGATGCCGCTCGCGCGCACGGCGGTGGCCTCGGTGATCGGCAGGTAGGGCAACCGGAGGGGGAAGCGGGTCCACCGCGGCATCATCGACACCGCCACCGACGACAGCAGACCGTAGGCGGGGCGTACTGCCAACGGGATCGGTGGGTTGAGCAGGATGAAGCGGGCGGTGCGACGTGCTGCGGGAGTGCCGCGCAGTTCGGGCCGGTACATCGCCAGCATCTCGTTCAGCTCGTCGACCGTCTCGGGCACGTCCTCGGCGCCGAGCCCGCGAGCGACCCAGGCCGACTCCCGGACGTAGGCGTCGCGGCCGCCGGCATCGAGAGGTCGGGCACCGTAACGATCGTGCGCGCGCAGGAAGCTGTCGATCTCCGCGACGTGGACCCACCGCAGCAGGTGCGGATCCGACGCGGCGTACGGCCGCCCGTCCGGCGCGACACCCGTGATGCGCTTGTGCACGGCGCGCACGATCCGCACGGCGCGCTCCGCGTCCTCGATGGTGCCGAACGTGGTCTCGGCGAGGAACGTGCTGGTGCGTTGCAGACGGCCCCACGGGTCGCCGCGGTAGCCGGAGTGCTCGTCCACGGCAGCCATCGCCAGCGGGTGCAACGACTGCAGGAGCAGGGCGCGCATTCCGCCGACGAACATCGACGCATCGGCGTGGACGCGCTGGATCGCCGAATCGGGGCCGTACCGACGCGGCCCCTCGGCCAGGTGGATCCGGTCGCGTCGAGCGGGGCCCTCGTCGCCCGCGACCCGCGCGAAGATGGTCTCGCCCACTCGGGTCTGGACCGTGCGCAGAGGATTCATCTCTCCAGTGTGCGCTCGCGCGGCGTTCAGCCGGTGGAGACAGTTCTCACCAGCGCCGCGACTCGCCGGGGCTGATCGATCATGGCGTGGTGGTGCGACGGGGACACCACGGCGAAGCGGCCGCCGAGGTAGCGGGCCAGACGCTGCTGGCGCCGCAACCACTGCGCTCCCCACGGGGTCCGTCGTCCCGTGTGCGCGGCGGCCACGATGACGGGGACGGACGGAACGGGCGTCGCGCGGCGCAGGCGGTTCAATTCGAGGGCCATGTCGGCGTACACCGCGTACTCGATCGCGGCGGCCTCCAGATAGGAGGGATCGCGGTAGATGCGGCGGAGATCGTCGATTCGGTCGGGCGCGTACCCGTCCGGGGGAATGGCCTGCGTCAGGACGTGGCGCACCGGATCGGCGAGCAACCGTTGCAG
Organism: Rhodococcus sp. NBC_00294; assembly: GCF_036163995.1. Lineage (NCBI taxonomy): Bacteria > Bacillati > Actinomycetota > Actinomycetes > Mycobacteriales > Nocardiaceae > Rhodococcus > Rhodococcus sp. NBC_00294. The sequence goes on along the minus strand of NZ_CP108043.1, from coordinate 920,107 downwards.
ACCGGCGGCCGAGACGATGCGGGCGATCACGCGGGTCACCGGAATGCGGATGCGCGGCGGCACCAGGGCCGACGGCGACTTCTCGACGCTCGAGTCGAGCAGCACGAGCCCCGCCGTGCGCGCGGGGTACGACCGCGCGAAGCCCTCGACGTAGAAGCCGGCCATCGAGTGCCCCACCAGGACCACGGGGTCCGTCATCGCGAGGGCGTCCAGGACGGCGAGGATGCGATCGGCCTCCTCGTGCACCGTCGGCACCCGGTCCGGAGGCAGCGGTTCGCTGTCGCCGAAGCCTGGTCGATCGATGGCCACCGTCGTGTGGCCGGCCGCCACCAGCAGCGCGGACACGTCGATCCAGTCGTGCCACGTCGAGGCGAGCCCCCCGCACAGCACGACGACCGGGGCGGGCGCCGCCGCCGCGTCGGGACGGGAGACCACCACGTGCACGGCGGTCCCCAGTACGTCGACGACCACCTCGCCGTTCGGTTTCATGTGAAACATTCAGCTCCGCGGCTTGGCCAACGGGAACGCGAGGGTCTCGCGGATCGACCCACCCGTGATGAGCATGACCACCCGGTCGACACCCATTCCGAGGCCACCGGTCGGCGGCATGCCGTGCTCGAGCGCCTGGAGGAAGTCCTCGTCCAGTTCCATCGCCTCGGGGTCGCCGCCCGCGGCGAGCATCGACTGCGCGGTGAGACGAGCGCGTTGGTCCACGGGGTCGGTCAACTCGCTGTACGCGGTGCCCAACTCGACCCCCCACGCCACCAGATCCCACTTCTCGGCGACGCCCGCGATGCTGCGGTGGGGCCGGGTCAACGGGGACATCGACGTGGGAAAATTGGTGTAGAACGTCGGGAACTCGGTGAAGTCCTCGACGAGGTGCTCGTACATCTCCTGCGCCACGGCGCCCTCGTCCCAGGTCGACTGATACGGGACGTCGTGCAGATCGCACAGACGCTGCAGCTCCGCGAGCGGTGTGTCGGGCCGGACGTCGGCACCGATCTTCTCCGCGACGGCGCCGTGCATGGTCTTCACCGGCCACTCGCCGGAGATGTCGATCTCCGTCATGGTGCCGTCCTCGGCCGGCCGGTAGATCACCTCGCGGCCGTGCGCGGCCACGGCGGCGCGCTGGATCAGCTCCCGGCACAACACCATCGCGCGCTCGTAGTCGCTGTGCGCCTCGTAGGCCTCGAGGATCGTGAACTCCGGATTGTGCTTGAAGTCGGCGCCCTCGTTGCGGAACACGCGACCGATCTCGAAGACCCGCTCCATGCCGCCGACGCACAGCCGCTTGAGGTACAGCTCCGGCGCGATACGGAGGTAGAGATCGAGGTTGTAGGCATTGATGTGCGTGAGGAAGGGTGCCGCGTTCGCGCCGCCGTGAATCTGTTGCAGGATCGGCGTTTCCACCTCCATGTATCCGCGGTCGCCCAACGTGTCGCGCAGCGACTTCACCACCGCGCTGCGAGCACGCATGAGGGCGCGCGCCTGCGGATTGATCTCCATGTCGACGTAGCGCTGACGCACCCGCGCCTCGGGGTCGGTGAGCCCGCGGAACTTGTCGGGCAGCGGGTGCAGCGATTTCGCGTTCATGCGCCAGTCGCTCACCAGCAGCGCGAGCGCTCCGGTGCGACTGCGACCGACCACTCCCGTGCAGGAGATCAGGTCGCCCAGGTCGAAATCGGAGGTGAAGCGTCGCAACCGATCTCGATCGATGCGCTCGCTGTCGAGGAGGATCTGCAGGTCCCCGCTCCAGTCGCGCACGAGGCCGAAGACGACGCCGCCGTAGTCGCGGATGCGCAGCAGGCGACCGGACACGCGCACGGTGGTGCCCTCCGGGGCGTTCGCCGCGGCGTCCACGGTGTGGGTGGGCGGATGCGCGACGGGGTAGGCGTCGACGCCGTCCGCGGAGAGCCTGTCCAGCTTGGACATCCGAACCCGGACCTGTTCCGGCCGTCGCCGGCCGGGCAGCGTGTCGACGGGTGTGTCGTCGGGCTCGCTCCCGTCGGCGTGCAGCGTGCCGTCGGCCAGCAGTGCGGCGGGAACAGCCTGTCGGGTGCCGGTGTGAGTGCGTGCACCGAGGCCCGGCAGCGTGAGGAAGCCCTCCGCGATGGCCGATGCGGTACCCACCTTCGGCAGATCGCGGTTGTCCTCGAAGCACAGATACCGCGGTACCCACTCGGGCTGGTACTTGAGGTTCGATCGGTACAGCGCCTCGAGCTGCCACCATCGCGAGAAGAACACGAGCGTCGAACGCCACAAGCGCAGAACAGGTCCCGCACCGATACGGCCGCCCGCCTCGAACACGGAGCGGAAGACGGCGAAGTTCAGGGACACCTTGGTGATGCCCACGGTGTCCGAGCGGGACGCGAGCTCGGAGACCATGAGCTCGACGGTGCCGTTGGGTGAGGCGGGATCACGGCGCATGAGGTCGAGCGATGCTCCGCTCGCGCCCCAGGGCACGAGGGAGAGGGTGCCGACGACGCGGTCATCCGCATCGAGCACGGCCTCGACGAGCAGGCAGTCGCCGTCGAGAGGGTCGCCGAGGCGCCCGAGTGCCATGGAGAACCCGCGTTCGGTCTCGGTGTCACGCCAGCGGTCGGCACGCTCGACGATGCCCGGCCACTCGTCCTCGGGGATGTCGCGATGCCGTCGGATGCGCACCGTCACGCCCTTGCCGCGCGCCCGATTGACCGCCTGGCGCACCGGGCGCATGTCGGGTCCGTTCAGGCTGAACGAGCGGGTCTGCAGGATCGCCTCGTCGCCGAGTTCGAGCACGGCGAGTCCCGCCCGCCGGAACGCGGCGGCACCGGTCTCGCTCGCTCCCATCACCGCCGGGGCCCACCCGTACCGAGACGACATCTCGAGCCACGCCTCGATCGCGTGAGGCCAGGACTCCTCGAGGCCGATGGGATCGCCGCTGGCGAGGCACACTCCGACCTCGACGCGATAGGTGATGGCGGCCTTGCCGTTCGGTGCGAAGACCACCGCCTTGTCGCGGCGGGTGGCGAAGTAGGCCAACGAGTCGTCGTGGCCGGAGCGGGCGATGAGTCCGCGTAGCGCCGACTCGTCCGTGCCGGTGAGGGCGTTGCTCGCACGCTGCGAGCGGAACAGTGTCACCACCGCCGCGGCGAGGGCGACGAAGGCGAGCAGTCCCAGAAGAAAGTTGAGGAATCCGTGTGGTCGGCCGCTGAACTGCTCGTTGTCCACCAGTGCCAGGCCGGCCACTCGGTTGAGTGACCACAGGAAGGTCTCGTTCCGCGGCAGCGAACCCGGGAAGGCCTCGAGCAGCGCCCAGCCGGCGAGGATGCCGACGATCAGACCGGTGACGAGAACACCGAGTGCCTTCCATCCGGCGCCGCGTCGGACCTTGGTGTCGAACTCGGTGCGGGAGGCGAGCAGCAGTGCGAGCACCGCGACCTGCAGGACGAGGCCGATCCAGGACCCGACGCTGCCGGGATCGTCCACCAGGGTCGATACGTTCACCACCGCGGATCCGGTCGTGTAGAGGAGAGCGATCCACCACGCGACGCGTTTGCGCGTCGACAGCGCCGCGGCGACCAGCGCGACCACGAAGCCGTAGGACAGGCTCGTGTCGGGAGCGTCGATGACGTACGAGTCGAGCCACTCGCGGGGCACGTGGACGAGGGCTCGGAGCGCGGGTGACAGGCTCCACAGGAGGACCAGCGTCGCGTAGACACCGAGCACGAGGCCGACGTGGTGCGGCACCTGCCGCAGGCGGCCCTTGTGGCGCGACCGGCGATCGGCGCGGGCGACGCGGGACGCGTCGGACAGGCCCGACGGGGACGGTGATGCAGTGCCCGCGGCGGATGCCGCCGGGGTCGCCTGTGTGGCCATGATCGAGCGCCTCCTGCCGGGACCGTGGATGACGGGACGAGCCCGTGCTCCGCAGGACACAGGCTGTGACAGACAACTATGCAGCGTTCGATGCCGCCGCGCGCCCTGTGCTGCGCGGCGGGTCGTCACGAAGGGCCGGGAACCGGAACGACGTCGGGTTCGTTGGCCGGGCAGCACCGATCCGAATACGGATGAATCGGGCGAAACGAGAAGGGATCTCTCACATGGGCGTCAGCCTGACCAAGGGTGGCAACGTGTCTCTCACGAAGGCCGCACCGAATCTGACCGCGGTGTCCGTCGGACTCGGATGGGATCTGCGCACGACGACCGGAACGGATTTCGATCTCGACGCCAGCGCCATCGCGCTCGGCCCGGACAAGAAGGCGCCCGGCAACGAGTACTTCGTCTTCTTCAACAATCTGAAGACTCCGGACGGCTCGATCCAGCACACGGGTGACAACAAGACCGGTGAGGGCGACGGTGACGACGAGGTCATCGACGTCGATCTCGCAGCGGTCCCGTCCACCGTCGACATCGTCACGTTCCCCGTCTCGATCTACGAGGCCGACGCGCGCTCGCAGTCGTTCGGCCAGGTCCGCGGCGCCTACATCCGCGTGATCGACAAGTCGAACGGCACCGAGCTCGCCCGTTACGACCTCACCGAGGACGCCTCGACGGAGACCGCCATGGTGTTCGGCGAGCTCTACCGCAACGGTGCGGAGTGGAAGTTCCGCGCCGTCGGCCAGGGCTACGCCTCCGGACTCGCCGGCATCGCCCGCGACTTCGGCATCAGCGTCTGATCAGTCTCGACGCCTGATCTCGGGGCGGTCGGCTCGTCGCCTCGCGCGCACGACGCCGACCGCCGCGATGATCATGCCCACGATGGACAGCACGTCCGACTCGGTGAATCCGTGCTGGAGTGAGAACACCACCAGCACACGGCCCTCGAGCGGTGCGTTGAAGAGCAGCCAGCCGATCGACGCGAGCACCACCGCGGAGATCGACCAGGCGTTCGGCCGCGCCAGGCACCACGCCGACGCGGCGAACAGCGAGTTCATGACCACGAGTGCGTGGAAGATGTCGATCACGGGGTGGGTTTCCTCGTCTGGGTCCGATGCAGGGCGGGTGTCACAGGAAGGTCGAGAGCAGCCGATGCCCGCCGGCGGCCTTGGCTCGGTACATCATCGAGTCCGCACCCCGCGTCGCGCGGTCGATCGCCCCGGGTCCGGAACTCCACAGCGACGAGTCGGGAGTCAACACGGCGACGCCGACGCTGGCGGTCACGGGAATGGTGTCCTGTCGATCGTGGACCGTCTCGGTGACACGGGCGACCACCGACTCGACGTCACCGTCCACATCGGTGAGGACCGCCACGAACTCCTCGCCGCCGGTACGCGCGAGCACCCCGTGGCCGTCGAAGAGCTCGGCGAGCCGGGTCGCGACCAGGACGATCACGGTGTCGCCCTGATCGTGTCCGAAGCGGTCGTTGACGCTCTTGAAACGATCGATGTCGATCATCACGACCACCACGGGCGATGTGGTCGCGAGTGCCGTCTCCCACAGATCCTCGACCGAGTTCTGCAGACCGCGGCGGTTCCTGACGCCGGTCAGCGAATCGAGGTCCGAGGCTTTCGCGTCCGTCGAGACGAGTGACCACGCGATGGACGCGAAGACAGGCACCCCACTGCTCGCGCCGCTGGCCACCAGCACCGCGGCGATCGCGTCCCACGGCCCCCACAGGTTCTGGACGTACGCCAGGGTGCCGATGAGGACGATGACGGCATTGGTGAACGCGAGATGGGCGAGCAGCACTCGTGGGCTGAGGAAGAACGTGCAGAGAGCGCCGTTGATCGCGAACAGGAAGGTGCCGATCAGTGCCGACGTCGGGGTGTCCAGCAGGATCACCGACGCGATGCCGACGTCGCCGAAGATCAGGAACCCGAGGAACTGCGCCTTCGTGTCCGGCGTCGGTCCCGTGAGCACCCAGATCATCGCGGCGATCTGCAGGGCCAGCACGAGGAAGACGTAGACGATCGCCGGCGTGCCGGAGGGGCCGTTGGGCGAGGCGAGCATCAACATGGACACGGTCGCGTTGAGCAGCACCGCGCCGGCGAAGACCAGCCGGATGATGCCGTGGATGGACCGGGTGGAGTGGTGGACGAAGATCCAGTCGAAATCGTGCGGCGTGGTCAGCCACCGACGCACGACGTCGAGTGCGCTGTCCCGAGGCCGGTGGGTGAGGGGTCTGCGTTGCGCGTTGCGGATGCGCCGGGATCCGCTGTGTCGACCCGGGCGAGCGCGATCGCGGGACGCGCGGACGCGCTGCGTGACCGGCGGACGAGTCGGGTGCGGCATGCGTGGAGAATCCCTTCGAACTCGATGCGACCCCCGACGCGGCGTGTGTCCCTGCTGGTGACCAGTGAAGTGTACGTGTAGTCGGTTTGGTCGGCCCGAAACCGGTGAAAAATCGGGTATTCGTGGTAGGTAGTCGAGATCACCCCTCGACGTACGATCGGCCGCATGACCGCTGTGTTCCCTGCCAGGCTTCCCGTCGTGTGCGCGCCGATGGCCGGAGGCCCGTCCACCCCCGCCCTGACCGCCGCCGTGAGCGATGCCGGTGGCCTGGGGTTCCTGGCCGGAGCGCTGCTGAGCCCGGAGGCGCTCGACGGCCGGCTCTCCGAGATCGAGTCCCTCACGTCGGCGCCGTACGGCGTCAATCTCTTCCTCCCGTCAGCGCACATCGCGGTCGCCGACGAGATGGAGTCGTACCGCGCCGCGCTGGCCCCGATCGCCGCCGAGTTCGGGGTCGAACCCGGCCCGGCGACACCCGGCCCCGACGACATCGACGCGGTGATCGACGTGGTGCTCGCCCACCGCCCGGCGGCCGTATCGGTCACGTTCGGTCGACCCGGCGCCGAGCTCACCGCCCGCGTGCACGAGATCGGCGCCCTGATGATCGGGACGGTCACCTCCGTCGACGAGGCCCGCGAGGCCGTCGAGGACGGGGCCGACATGCTCGTCGTCCAGGGCAGTGAGGCCGGCGGACACCGGGGCGTCTTCACCGACGACGCGTCGTCTCCTCGAGGCGGTGACGCGATGTCGCTGCCGTCCCTGCTGCTCGCCGTCGGACTGTCGGTCGACGTGCCCTTGATCGCGGCCGGCGGGATCATGGACGGGTCCGGCGTGGTGGCCGCTCTCGGACTCGGCGCCGTCGCTGCGCAGATGGGCACCGCGTTCCTGTGCTCAGACGAGGCCGGTACCTCGGCGGTGCACCGCGCCGCACTGCTGGACCGCCGCTACCGGCGCACCGTGGTGACGCGTGCGTTCTCGGGACGACCGGCTCGGGGACTCGAGAACGAGTTCGCGGCGCAGTTCACGGCCTCCGCACCGGCCGGCTATCCCGATGTCAACGCGATCACGGGCCCGATCCGCACCGCGGCGACGGCTGCCGGCCGAGCTGACGTGCCCAACCTGTGGGCCGGTACCGGGTGGCGTTCGGTGACCGCCGCGCCGGCCGCGGACATCGTCGCGCGGATCGTCGCCGAGATGGAGACCGCCTAGAACCTCAGGACGGGTCTGCGGTCGGGGACCGGTCCTGACTTCCCGCGAGGAGGATCGACGCGATCAGCTCGGGGTTGTCCGTCATCGGCACGTGGCCGACCCCGGGGACCGAGATGACGCGGGCGTGCGGGAAGCGGCGACGGACGCCCCGCACCTGGTAGTGCGGCAGGATCAGGTCTCGCGTGCCCCACGCCACCGTCACCGGCACCAGCGGTTCGGTGAGTGGCGGGAACTCGAACGGCGCGTCGATGCCCGCGTCGATCATCGCGTTGGTGGTGAGTGACGAGGCGTCGACGACGGCGGCTTCGTACGACACCCTGCTCGGATGCGCGAAGAACGGCAGCAGCGTGGGGTACCGCACCGCCCGCATCTTGAGCGCAGTCGGTGTGGCCTTGCCGAACGTGCGCGCGACGGTCCGCATCGCGCGGAACGTCACCATGGTCCGAGCCTGGTCGGTGTGGTTGAGGAAGAAGCCGGCGGGGGACAGCGCGGTGGCCGACGCCACCTCGCCCTGCGCGGCGAGACACAGCGCGACGTAGCCGCCGAGCGAGTTGCCGGCGATGTGCACCTGGTGGTCCGGCTCCTCGATCTCGCGGACGAACTCGGTGACCTCGTTCTGGAGCGTGAGCAGCACGTTCTCACCGGACTCGTGCAGCGGCTCCGACTCCCCGTGCCCGGGCAGGTCCACGGTCACGACCCGCCGATAGGGCGTGAGCAGGTCCAGCACCGCGTCCCACGCCTGGCGGCGGTGAACGACTCCGTGCACCAGTACGAGGGTGGGACCGTGACCGTCGACGTCGTAGCGCAGTGTCATGGGCGGATGGTAGCGGAGCCCGGCGCAGTGCCTGTCACTCGGCGTACACAGACAATCCGGTCACGAGCTGAGAACCCGGTCGATCGCCGCGACGGCGTCGGCCAACGCATCCTCGGTCACGGTCAGCGCGGGACGGAACCGGACGCTGCGCGAGCCGCACCCCAGCATGATCACCCGCTCGTCGACGAGGAGCCGCGTGATCAGTCGATCGCGAGTCGCGGTGTCCGGCAGCGAGAACGCCCGGAACAGGCCGCGTCCCCGCACGTCGGAGATCGACGGGTGACGCACCGCGAGTGCGTCGAGAGCGGCGCCGAGGATCGCGCCCCTCTCCGCGGCGCGGGCGATGAGGCCGTCGCGTTCGATCACCTCGAGGATCCGCCGTGCTCGCACCATGTCGGCCAGGCCGCCGCCCCACGTCGAGTTGATCCGGGATCCGACCTCGAAGACGTTGTCGCGCACCATGTCCACGCGGCGGCCCGCCATGATGCCGCACACCTGGGTCTTCTTGCCGAAGGCGAGGACATCGGGTTCGACGCCCAGCTGCTGGTGCGCCCACGCGGTGCCGGTGATGCCCGCCCCGGACTGGACCTCGTCGACGACGAACAACGCGTCGAACTCGTGGCACAGAGCCTGCAGCCCGAGGAGGAACGACGGTCGGAAGTGATGGTCGCCGCCCTCGCCCTGGATCGGCTCGACGATGGCGGCGGCGATGTCGTCGGGGAACGACTCGAACGCGGCCCGCGCAGCGGCCAGTGAGCGCGCCTCGAGAGCGTCCATGTCCGCGCCCTCGCGCAGGTACGGCGACGGGATGCGGGGCCAGTCGAACTTCGGGAAACGCGCGACCTTGATCGGATCCGTGTTGGTGAGCGACATGGTGTAGCCCGACCGGCCGTGGAAGGCGTGCTCGAGGTGCAGGATCCGTCCGCCCAGTGCCGGGTCGAGACCGCGGGACTCGTTCAACCGGCTCTTCCAGTCGAAGGCCACCTTCAGGGCGTTCTCGACGGCGAGCGCACCGCCCTCGACGAAGAAGAGGTGGGGTAGTTCGGGGATGCCGAGCACGCGCGCGAAGGTCGCGACGAAGCGGGCCATCGGCTCGGAGTAGAGGTCGGAGTTGCTCGGCTTGTGCAGCGCGGCCGTCAGCAGATCCGCCCGGAACTCGTCGTCGCGGGCGAGCGACGGATGGTTCATCCCGAGCGCGTTCGAGGCGAAGAACGTGAACATGTCGAGATAGGACGCACCGGTCCGCGCATCGACGAGTGTGGAGCCGTGCGACCGCTCGAGGTCGAGAACCATGTCGAAGCCGTCGGCCAGGATGTGGCGCGACAGCACGTCGTGGACCGACTCCGGCGCACTGGCGGGAACGGGGGTGGTGGGCCGCGATGGCAGTACCTGCGTCATGAAGGCGAAAGTACGCGATAAAATACTGTCAAACAACAGCTGGGCCGGAATAAATCCTGTCACGACCATCGGAGACAATGAATCCATGACATCGACCGTCGACCTGTCCGCCCGTACGTCCGAGCTGCTCGCCGCAGTCGGGGCCGCGCCGCTCGACCACGACTCCGGCCTGGCCGCGACCAGCCCGATCACCGGTGCGGTGCTGGGCCACGTGCCGCTCACGAGCGACGTGGACTCGGTGATCGCCGCAGCCGCGGACGCCTACCGGTCGTGGTCTCTCGTTCCCGCGCCGGTACGCGGCGGTCTGGTGCGTGAGCTGGGTGAACTGCTCCGCGAACACAAGGACGCACTCGGTGAGCTGGTGTCCATCGAGGCCGGCAAGATCGTCAGCGAGGGCCTTGGCGAGGTCCAGGAGATGATCGACATCTGCGACTTCGGCATCGGACTGTCCCGCCAGCTCTACGGCAACACCATCGCCACCGAGCGGCCCGGCCACCGGATGATGGAGCAGTGGCACCCACTCGGAGTCGTCGCCGTGATCACGGCCTTCAACTTCCCGGTCGCGGTGTGGTCGTGGAACACCGTGCTCGCCCTCGTCGCCGGCGACACGGTGGTGTGGAAGCCGTCGGAGAAGACGCCCGTCACCGCGGTAGCCGTGCAGGCGCTGTTCGAGGAAGCCGCACGCCGTGCCGGGGTGTCGCCGGCGGTGGCGCAACTCGTCGTCGGTGACCGTGCCGTCGGTGAGACCCTCGTCGACGATCCGCGCATCGCCCTGGTCTCCGCCACCGGATCGACCCGCATGGGCCGCGAGGTGGGCCCCCGCGTCGCGGCACGGTTCGGCCGCGTGCTCCTCGAACTCGGCGGCAACAACGCCGCGATCGTCTGTCCGAGCGCCGATCTCGACCTCACCGTCCGCGGCCTGGTGTTCTCCGCGGCCGGCACGGCCGGTCAACGGTGCACGTCCCTGCGCCGCGTCATCGTGCACGAGTCCGTCGCCGACACCCTCGTCGACCGACTGGGTACCGCGTACTCGTCGTTGCCCGTCGGGTCGCCGCTCGACTCGTCGACGCTGGTCGGACCGCTGATCGACGAGGCCGCGCACGACGGGTACGCCGACGCGTTGGAGCTCGCGCGGAAGGACGGCGGCACCGTCGTCGCGGGTGGTGAGCGGGTGCGAGTGGCGGGCGCCGAGGACGGTGTCTACGTCCAGCCGGCCATCGTGCGGATGCCCGCGCAGACCGACGTGGTGCGCCGTGAGACGTTCGCGCCCATTCTGTACGTCATGACCTACAGCGATCTGGACGAGGCCATCGCCCTCCACAACGACGTACCGCAGGGGCTGTCGTCGTCGATCTTCACGACCGACCTGCGCGAGGCGGAACGCTTCCTGTCGGCGGCAGGGTCGGACTGCGGCATCGCGAACGTGAACATCGGCCCGTCGGGCGCGGAGATCGGCGGCGCGTTCGGCGGCGAGAAGGAGACCGGTGGCGGGCGCGAATCGGGCAGTGACGCCTGGAAGTCCTACATGCGACGCACCACCAACACGGTCAACTACAGCTCGGAGCTGCCGCTCGCCCAGGGGGTGACGTTCCTGTGACTGCGGGAAGGCCGGAGGCCGGCCGGGATCACGCGGGAAGGCCGGAGGCCGGCCGGGATCACGCGGGAAGGCCGGAGGACGGCCGGGATCACAGCACCGATCGAACGGTCGAGATCCGCGACGAGGTGATCAGGCTGGGGCAGTTCCTCAAGCTGGCCGACCTCATCGAGTCGGGGTCCGAGGCGAAGGCTGTCATCGCGGACGGTCTCGTCGAAGTCAACGGTGAGACCGAACTGCGCCGAGGACGTCAGCTCCGTGCGGGCGACACCGTCACCGTCGGCGGGGTGTCCGCCCGCGTCGCTCAGGCCTGAGCTGCCGGTCAGCCCTGAGGCGGGAGGGGTTGCGCCGCGACGACGACACCGTCGTCGTCGCTGTAGACGAACTCGCCGGGGATGAAGGTGACTCCGCCGAACTCGACTGTGACGTTCTTCTCACCCGACCCTGTCTGCGTGCTCTTGCGCGGGTTGGTTCCCAGCGCCTTCACCCCGATGGCGAGAGTCGTCAGGATGGCCGAGTCGCGCACGGCACCGTTGACGATGACGCCCGCCCACCCGTTGTCCACACCGCGCCCGGCGATGATGTCGCCGACGAGGGCGGTGTGGACACTCGCGTCGCCGTCGACCACCAGGACTCCGCCGTTGCCGGGCTCCGACAATGTCTGCTTGACCAGCAAGTTGTCCTGAAAGCAGCGAATGGTGGTGATGGGTCCGCAGAACTCCCGCACGGCCCCGAGCTGACGGAACTGCGTGTCGCAGCTCCGGATGTCCGGCCCGATGGTGTCGGCGAGATCGGCGGTCGCGATGAAGGTGCTCATGGCGTCACAGGCTAGCGGCAGTCCTGCGGCACGTCGGGTCACGCTGTCGGGGACACCCGCCGGGGCGGCGGTTGGTGCGTCGGCGGTTCGGTCCCTCGAGGTCGATTGGACGGTGCAGGTCGGGGGAACCCGCACGTCATGAGTACAAGTCACGACGGCAACGACGGTCACACCGGTGACGAGACTGCGCGCGACGCCACCCGAGAGGACCACCCCATGTCCGGCCAGAACCCCGATCCCGCAGAGACTGCAGGACTCGAACCCGGTGGCAGCATCGTGCCGGGTGACACGCCGCCGGACTCCACGTCGGCCGCGGGTCCCAATCATGAACCGCCCCAGCGCACTCGGACACCCGCGATCGTGTTCCTGGTCGCGGTCGGCGTCGTCGTGGTGCTGATCGTCCTCGGTGTCGTGGGCAGGATCGCGGGCCTCGTCTAGAGCCCCCGACAGAACTGACGACGGAGCACGTGGCCTCTCGGCCTCGTGCTCCGTCCGTGTGTCAGGCCCCGTTCTCGCGGGCGTTCGCTCCGACGACGGCGACGATCCACTCCGCCAGCCCGGCGGCCCGCCCGTCGTAGTGCGCGCGGAACCGCTCGTCGGCGGTGTACATCCCGGCCACGCAGACATGCATCGCGTGATCGCAGTCGTAGAAACGGTCGATCGACGCTCGGTGGCGTTCCGCGAGGACGTCGGCCTCGTCCGAACCGGGCTCCACGCCGCGGAGCATCGCTGCAGCGAGATCAGCCTCGAGTTGTTCGGTGTCGGCCTTGATCGCACGCCAGTCGTCGGCCGACATCGCGGCGGTGCGCTCCGTGCTCTGGGCCCACGCATCGGTGGTTCCCCAGCGCTCGCGGGCCTCGTCCTCGTACCTCTCGCCGGCCCAGTCGTCGCCCCAGATCTCACGCTGCTCGGCCGGGGTCAGGTTCGTACCCATCGTCTTCCTCTCGATCACGGTGTCCACGGCGTTCGCCATGGCTGTCAGGTGAGCGATGCGCCGGTCGAGCAGGGTGCGCTGCCGTCGGAGATGCTCGAGCGCGTCCGCGGCGGGATCGTCGAGTATCTCCTTGATCTCGGTCAGCGGGAACCCGAGTTCGCGATAGGTCAGCACGGAGTACAGGCGCTCCACGTCCTGCGAGGAGTAGGTGCGGTATCCCGCAGGAGACCTGCCGCCGGGCACCACCAGCCCCACCGCGTCGTAGTGGTGCAGGGTGCGCACGCTGACGTCTGCCAGCGCGGCGACCTGTCCCACGGTCAGTGCATCGTTCACACCGGTCACTGTCCTGCCTCCCGTTGCGTGAGGGTCAAGCACAATCTTGGCCCGATCCGCCGAGGCGTCCGGTCGGGGGCTGTGTCCGAACGCACTCCTGGCGTACCGTGTCGATACCGACGGTGTATCCGTCAACCGTCGTCACACTCATCCGCCACTGGGAGATACGCATGTCAGCGCCGACCGCAGACACGTTCACACGACTCGTCGCCCTCGCCTCGGTCGCACCGGGCCGGGAGACCAAGCCCGTCATCGAGGTGTTCACCGGCCGCGAGATGGCGACCATCCCCGTCGGCACCCGCGACGACGTGCTGGCGGCGAACGACAAGGTCCGCGCAGCCCAGAAGCGGTGGGCGACGACGTCCATCGCAGATCGAGCGAAGATCCTCCACAAGTATCGCGACCTCGTGTTGAAGCACCGGGCGTCGCTCATCGACCTGGCGCAGGCAGAGACCGGGAAGTCCCGGTCCGCCGCCCAGGAGGAGGTCCTCGACATCGCGATGACGGCGCGGCACTACGCGCGGGTCTCCGGCGAACTGCTGAAGAGCAAGCGCGTCAAGGGCATGCTTCCCGTGCTGACCAAGACGCAGGTCAACTACCAGCCCAAAGGCATCGTCGGCATCATCTCGCCGTGGAACTACCCGATGACCCTCGCGGTGTCCGATGCCATCCCGGCTCTGATGGCCGGCAACGGCATCGTGCTGAAGCCGGACAGCCAGACGCCGTACTGCGCGCTCGCATGTGTCGAACTGCTCTACCAGGCCGGTCTGCCCCGTGACCTCTTCGCCGTGGTTCCCGGCCCCGGATCGGTGGTGGGCACCGCCATCGTCGACACCTCCGACTACCTGATGTTCACGGGTTCCACCGCCACCGGCCAGCTTCTCGCCGAGCAGACCGGTCGGCGACTCATCGGGTTCTCCGCCGAGCTCGGCGGCAAGAACGCCATGATCGTCGCCGCCGGCGCCAAGATTCCCGAGGTGGTCGACGCGGCCGTCCGTGCCTGCTTCTCCAACTCCGGTCAGCTCTGCATCTCCATCGAGCGCATCTACGTCGAGAAGTCGATCGCCGACAAGTTCACCGCCGCGTTCGGTGAGCGGGTGCGCCGCATGACGCTGGCCGCCACGTACGAGTTCGGGGTCGAGATGGGCAGCCTCATCTCGGAGGACCAGGTCAAGGCCATCTCGAACCACGTGGACGATGCGAAGGTGAAGGGTGCGACCGTGGTCGCCGGCGGCAAGGCACGCCCCGACATCGGCCCGCTGTTCTACGAGCCCACCGTGCTCACCGGCGTGACCGACGACATGGAGTGCTGGGGAGCCGAGACGTTCGGTCCCCTCGTCTCCATCTACCCCGTCGCCAGTGTCGACGAGGCTGTCGAGCGGGCCAACGCCACCGAGTACGGACTGAACGCCAGCGTGTGGGCGAAGACGAAGGCGCAGGGCGAGGCCATCGCCGCGCGACTGCACGCCGGCACCGTGAACGTGGACGAGGGGTACGCGCCGACCTGGGGAAGCACCGGTGCGCCGATGGGCGGCATGGGTGTCTCGGGCGTCGGTCGTCGGCACGGACCGGACGGCGTCCTGAAGTACACCGAGTCGCAGACCGTCTCCACGACGCGCCTGATCAACCTCGGCGGACGACGGCTGCCTCCGAAGCTCTGGGCGAAGACGTTGCCGATCTTCATCCGGGCGCTGAAGTACGTGCCGGGACGGTAGCGGCGCGCATCCCGTAGAATCGGGCGAAACACCCGCAGCGACTAGAGGACGAATGGACAGCGACAAACCCGGGCCGGTCATGGCCCCCCTCGTATCGACCGATGCGACCAGGGCGGTGACCGGCACATGAGCGAGTTGTTGACGCTTCTCCTCGGTATCGTCGTCGTCGTCGGAATCACCGCCGGCACAGGCTATTTCGTGGCCCAGGAATTCGCCTACATGACCGTGGACCGGTCGAGGCTCGAAGCGCGCTCGAAAGCGGGTGACACCGTCGCCGCGCGCACCCTGGCCGTCACGAAGCGCACGTCCTTCATGCTCTCGGGCGCTCAGTTGGGCATCACCGTCACCGGCCTGCTCGTCGGTAACTTCGCCGAGCCGCTCATCGGACAGTCCCTCGGGACTCTGCTCGGCGGCGTCGGCATTCCGAGCGGTGTCGGACTCGCCGTCGGTGCGGTGACGGCGCTGGTGGTGTCGACGTTCGTGCAGATGCTCTTCGGCGAGCTGTTCCCCAAGAACTTCGCCATCGCCCGCCCCGAACCCGTCGCGCGATGGCTCTCGCTGTCGACGACGATCTACCTCAAGCTGTTCGGCTGGCTCATCCGTGTCTTCGACGCCTCGTCCAACGCGCTGCTGAAGGCGCTGAAGATCGAGCCGGTCCACGACGTCGAGCACTCGGCGACCCCGCGCGACCTCGAACACATCGTGGCCGAGAGCCGGGGCACCGGTGACCTGCCCGAGGAGCTGTCCACACTGCTCGACCGCATCCTCGACTTCCCCACCCAGACCACGGGTCACGCGATGATCCCCCGCGCGAAGGTGGCGACGGTGCGCTCCGACTCCACCATCGCCGAGGTGCGCGCCCTCATGAGCGTCGAGCACTCGCGGTATCCGGTGCTCCATGCCGACGACTCGATCGAGGGCGTCGTGCACCTGCGCGACGTGCTCGCCACCGACCTGCCCGGCGACACACCGGTCGCCGTGCTGTCCCGCGACGCACTGGTGCTCCCCGAGACCCAGATGCTCCCCGACGCCATGGGGGAGCTTCGCGCGTCGAAGAACCAACTCGCCTGCGTCATCGACGAATACGGCTCCTTCACCGGTGTCGTCACCATCGAGGACCTGGCCGAGGAGCTCGTCGGCGAGATCACCGACGAGCACGACGACGCCGACGGCGCGGAACCCGTGCCCGGCGACGACGGTGTGTGGACGGTGGCCGGCGACGTCCACCTCGACGAGGTGGAACGTGCTCTGGACCGCGAACTTCCGGAGGGTGACATCGAGACCATCGCCGGACTGGCCATAAGCGTCCACGGATCGCTTCCCGAGGTCGGCGACGTCATCGAACTGGAGCTGCCCATCGACCCCGGTGACCTCGCGACCGACGCCGAACCGCCCCGACGGTTCCTCGTCATGAGAATTCAGGAGATCGACAACCACGTGCCGTCGTCGGTCACGCTCGAGGTCGTCGAGCGTGGCGGGAAGGCCGGAGGCCGGCCTGAATCAGACACGGCCTCGAATGATTCGACCGCGGTCGAGACGGAGAGTGCGCTGTGAGCAACCCCCTGGTGTTCCTCGTCGTCACCGTCGGCCTGATCGCGCTCAGCGCCTTCTTCGTCGCCGTCGAGTTCGCGCTCCTCGCCGCCAAGCGGCACCGGCTCGAGGACGCGGCGGCCGATTCGCGGTCGGCGCGCGCCGCGCTCCGCAGTTCCACCGAGCTCACGGTGCTGCTCGCCGGCTCGCAGCTGGGTATCACGTTGTGCACGTTGGCACTCGGTGCGTTCACCAAGCCCGCCGTGCACTACTGGCTCCGGCCGCTGTTCGAGTCACTCGGTCTGCCCTACTGGGCATCCGACGTGCTCGGCTTCGTCCTGGCCCTGATCATCGTGACCTTCCTGCACCTGGTCGTCGGCGAGATGGCGCCGAAGTCGTGGGCCATCGCGCATCCCGAGAAGTCGGCGACGATGCTCGCGATCCCGATGCGTGTCTTCATGTTCTTCACCCGCCCGATCCTGGTGTCGCTCAACGGGATGGCGAATGCACTGCTGCGCCGGGCCGGTGTGGAGCCGGCCGATCAGGTGATGTCGGGCCAGAACCCGGACGATCTCGAGCAGCTGGTCGCGCACTCGGTGAGTGTCGGATCGCTGGACAAGGGCTACTCGGATCAGCTCTCGAGTGCGCTGGAACTGCAGAAGCTCACGGTGGCGGACCTCGTGCGCATCGATTCCGAGCCCACCGCGGTGGCGACGACGGCGACGGTCGCCGACGTGCGGGCGGCGTCGCTGCGCACGGGCCATCTGCGCATCCTCGTGCGGGACGGCGCCGACGTGATCGGTCTGGTCCACGTGCGAGACACGTTGCAGGCGGAGGACTCCCGCTCGGTGGACGACTTCGTGCGACCGGCCTTCGAGCTCGACGCCGCCGCGCCCGTGTACGTCGCGCTCGCGGAGATGCGGGAGACCCGCAACCATCTCGCGGTGGTGCGCGACGGCGGTGCGGTGGTCGGTGTCATCACCATGTCGGACGTGCTCGTCCGGTTGCTGCCCAGCGCGGACCCGCTGCCCGCGTGATCAGGCCGTGGTCGCCAGTGCGGCGGCCACGCCGAACGCCGCGGCCATCGCCGCGGTCTCGACGACGGCACGCCGCGTCGAGACCGTGGCGTGCGTGGTGTGGGCACCGATGACGCTCACCCACGTGCGCCGTCGCCACCACCCGCCGATCACCAGGGCGACCAGCAGGACCGACTTGAGCAGGATCAGCCGCCCGTAGTCGGTGTCGACCAGGGCGGTCACCGAGGTGAGCCGCACGGCGGCGTTGACGACACCGGTGACGGCGACGGCGACCACACACCACAGCGCGGCCGCCGAGTAGCGCGGGAGCAGATCCGCCCAGGCGGTCCGTGACCGCAGGGTCACCGCCATCGCGACCAGCAGCCCGAGCCACACCGATGCCGCCACGACGTGCACGGCGACGAGCAGCGCGCCGACGGCTTGCTGCGCCATGTGGCCGGTCATCGGGCGAGCGATGAGGGCGACGGCGGTGGGTACGACGACGACGATGCCGGAGACTTCCAGATCGGTGCGGAGGGCAGTGGCCGCCAGCACGGCCATCGCGAGCGCGACGACCACGACCGCGGAGCCGATCCGGCCGTTCGCGATGTTCTGGACGTAGTCGGTGAACGTGCCGAGCGACACCGCGGTGGCGCTGACGGCATCGGACCGCGCCGCCCCCAGCACCAGCAGCGTGACCTCGGAGACTGCCCAGCACGCGGCCGCGACGAGGGCGCCGCGCCACGCGAGGTGGTCGTCGACGTGCCGGGAATCGCGGGCCCACAGGATCAGCAGACCGAACCCGAGCACCACGGCACCGGCGACGTCGGCACCGGTCCGCACGAGGGAGTCGAGCGGAAGGTCGGAGGGCGCCAGTACGAGGGCGGCGATCACTCCGAGCAGAGCAGCCGGAACGACGGCGAGCGGTGACCACCGCGCCGTCGTCGTTCCGGCCACGACTCAGTTCTTCTTCCGCAGAGCGAACGCGAGACCGCCGAGGAACACCACCGCGGCGGCGACCAGGAACGGCCAGAGCGGCACACCGCCCCCCGACTCGGTCGAGGACGCGCCGGCGTCGGCCGCGGGACCGGGGGTCCCGGTGCCGGCCGTCGTCAGCTCGAATGTCCGCGTACCGCTCACGGGGTGGCCGTCGGCGGACGTGACGCGGAACGCGATGGTGTACGTGCCCGTCGGCCCGAGCTCTCGGAGGTCCACCGCGACGGTGGAACCCGACACCCGCGGGTCACCGTCGGACCAGAGGTTGCCGTCGGGACCGACGACGGTCAGCGAGGCGAACTGCGACTGCACGGCCTCGTTGAACGTCACCGTCGCCTCCGCCGGACCCTGATCGACGGAACTCTCGTTCTCGGGGGAGCTGGACACCACCACCGAGTGCGCGGACGCCGTCGAGGTGCCGAGCAGCAGCGCCGCGGCGAGGGCGAGCAGCAGAGCGAGGAACCGGCTCACGAGCGTCGACTCCGCACCGTGGCGCCGATCCCGAGTGCGGCACCGAGTGCTCCGAGAACCAGGCCGATCCCGCCGAGCCACCGGGCCGTGGTGTCGGACGACGACGCGGCGGCCTCGGTGGTCGAGGACGCTGACGACACCGTGGGGCTGCTGTGATGATCGCCGCTGCTCGCCGCGAGTTCCAGTGTGGGAGCCGGCAGTTCGGGCTCGGTACCGTCCTCCGGTGTCGGCTGGTCCCAGTTCACGACCTCGCCGTCACTGTAGGTCTGGCGGGCCGGGAAGGACACGCTCTCCTCCTCCGGCAGGGGGCCGGCCGAGAGCTGGAACTGCTCGAACTGTCCGGGCCCGACACCGGGGTTGCCGGGATCCGCCGTCCAGGTGACCGAGGTGGCCAGTTCGTCCGCCGAGCGTTCGACGACGGCCGTCCAGCCGGGCATGGGCTGCGTGCGGGCCGAGGTGAGGCCGGGCAGCTGGACGGTGACGGAGGTGGTGGACGCCGCCTCCGACTCGGTCGGCACCCGGAAGGTGAGAACGCCGTATCCACCCTGTGCCGCGTCCGGAGCGGACACGACGACGTGGGCGGACGCCAGTCCTGCGGAGGCGAGGAGGGCGGCGGCGGTGAGGACACTCGTGCCCAGGGCACGCGTGGAGAAGCTGGTCATGACAGATGTCTTCCGTTCAGGTGAGGGAGTACCGCGGTGTGAGTGGCTGCACGAGCACCTGCGGTGGTCCTCTCCTGGAGACGGCGGACAGAACGGGTACGGGAACGGGCCGATCGAGCGGCGCGGTGGCGGTGACGGGTCGGGGGCGACGCGGCGGCGAGAACGTGAGCTGCGGTGCGCGCAGCACCGACGTGATCGCGGCGAACAGCCGCTCCGACGAGGCGACCAGGACTGCGCCGACACCGACGGCGACGGCGTGCGCCGCGAGCATCGACGCGTCGAGCGGGTGGGCGTGTTCCGCGACGGCGGCCAGTGCTTCGTGCGCGACGACCTGTCCTCCCACGAGCCACAGGAGGATCGGGAGGGGGCCGGTCCGGGCGGTCCCGACACCGGCGGCGAGCACGCCCGCACCGATCGCGACGGCGAGCAGCAGGGAGAGAGCGGACGAGGTGGGCACGCCACCACCGCCGACACCGTGCGCGGCGACGGCGAGCGTGGCCGTGAGTGCTCCCACGGCACCACCGCGCCACACGCGCGTGCGCTCGGTCCCCATCGTCGACTCAGGCAGGGATCAGCGCACGCCGAGGCGCGCGAGGATGTCGGCCTCGATGCCGTCGAGCTCGTCGGAGATGGCGCCGTGAGCCAGCTTGCGGCGCGACGGCGGCATCTGCTCGGCGGCGTGCACCGCGGTGGTGAGCTCGGTCAGGCGCGACCGGATCGCGTCGGCAAAGGCGCCCGTCTCGGCGTCCTGGTGCGACGCGGCGACCTCGGCGACGGAGCGCTCGGCACCGACGATGCGAGCGCTGAGCTTCGCACCGTGTCCGGTGTACTGGCCGAGCTCCTTCACGTCGACGCCGATGCGGCCGGCCCGGTACTGGTCGAGCTGACCCCGCAGGAGGGTCGCCGCGCGGTACGCGATCGGCACGAGGACGGGGGCCAGGACGCGACCGATGCCGACGTACTTGCGCACCTTCGCCGCGTTGATCTTGCCTTCGCGCGCGGCCTTCTCCCGTGCGGCCAGGGTCCTGATGTGCGCCTGATCCACCTTCTGTTGGCTGGTCAGCGCCTTGGCGTCGTTCTTCGCCAGCTTCTTCAGATGCTTGCGCTCGTTCCGGGCGGTGTACTTCGCCTCGAGGCCCGCCTTGTGGCGCAGGGCCTTGGCCTCGGCCTTCCGGGTCGCACGGCGAGAACGCTTCTTGCGCAGAGCCATGGTGTACGTGCCCCTATCGTGTCCGACTACGTCGCCAGAACGCTCCGACCGGATGACCGACGAGCGCCTGAATGCCTGCCGCCAGCCTATCGGTCCGCTCCGGGTGCGCTGCATCCGCGTGAGGTGTCGGCCCGTGGATCTACGCTGCGAGAATGTCCCACGTCGTGCCGCCCCCCGCTCCGGCGTCCGGCCCCTCCGTGCTGATCGACGCGTCGTCGCTCACCCGGTGCCGCCACCGCGTGTATCTCGACACCGCCTACCGCTCTCTGCTCGTCGACACCGCGGAGGACGCGGGGGTGCAGATGCGCCGGGAGGCGGCCGCCGCGTACCGAGCCGAGATCCGGGACACCCTGGTCGCCGCGGATCCGCAGTCGTGGGTGGTGGTCTCCCCGTCGATGTCCCGCTCGATGCAGGTCCGCGCCACCCGCGCGGCGTGCGAGTCCGGTGTCGAGCGCATCTGGAACGCGACCTTCCCCGACGACGAGGACGCCGGTCGGCGTGGCCGGTGCGACATGCTGGTGCGCGATCCGGACGGCGGGTACATCCCGGTACTGGTGGTCAACCACAAGGTCACCGATCCGGGAAGCGGCGCGGTGACCACGCCGTTCACGTCGTGGGCCCCCGCTCTCGATCCCACGCGCAAGGTGCGACCGCAGTTACGGGACCAGTTGGCGGCCGTGCACGTGCATCGGCTCCTGGGCCGCATCGGTCAGGCCGGTGCGTCGGCGCGAGCCGGTGTCATCGGCTTCGGTGCCGAGGTGATGCTCGTGCACGATCTGACGGCGGTCGAGGCGGAGTACGACACGCGCTTCGGTGACCGACTGGCCATCGCGTCGGGCTCGGTCGTCACGTCGCCGTCGAAGGTGTCGGAATGTCGGTCCTGTCCGTGGTGGTCCGAGTGCGGGGAGACCCTGCGGCGCACGCGGGACGTCTCGCTGGTGGCGGCGGGGTCGCGAGCGGACGCCCTGCGGTCCGCGGGCATCGTCACCATCGACGACCTGGCGGACTGGACGGGCGGCGTGCCCGACGAGTGGCCGCACGGCGACTTCGACGAGACGGTCGTCATCGCCCGTGCATGGATCGCCGACCTGCCGCTCGTCCGGCGCCGCGACACCGTGACGGTCCAGCGGGCGGACGTCGAGGTGGACGTCGACATGGAGAGCTACCAGGAGCACGGCGCCTACATGTGGGGAACGCTCCTCGACCGGCGGGACGGTGCCGAGCCGCAGTACCGCGCCTTCGTGACGTGGGAACCGGTCCCCACGATGGACGAGGCGCGCTCGTTCGGCGAGTTCTGGTCCTGGATGCAGGGCGTGCGTGCGGACGCGCACGCGGAGGGCCTGACGTTCGCGGCCTACTGCTACTCGCGCGCCGCCGAGGACAAATGGCTGCTGGGATCCGCGCGGCGGTTCGCCGGCATGCCCGGTGTCCCCACCGAGGCCGAGGTGCGGGAGTTCATCGACGGGCCGGACTGGGTCGACATCTACATCGCGGTGTCCCAGAACTTCGTGTGTCCGTCGGGCAAGGGCCTCAAGAAGGTCGCACCGGTCGCGGGCTTCCACTGGCGGGACGACGAGGCGGGCGGCGAGGCGTCGATGGCCTGGTACCGCCGCGCGGTGGGATACGACGGAGACGTCGACGCGTCGCAACGCACGCGGTTGCTCGAGTACAACGAGGACGACGTGCAGGCCACCCGCGCGCTGCGGGTCTGGATGGACGGGGCGGCCGCGCGGGAGATTCCGACTGCGGACGAGCTCGGCGGGATTTCCTCTGTAACGAAGTGAAACGCTCGCCATCGCTACCAGTCGGGGGTTGGCAGCGACGACGAGCGTCTCGACATGTGATTCGTCCCAGTACCCGGTGTGGATGGGTGGTGACGAAAAACTTTTTTTCGAGCAGTTACCGCGGTGCCATCCGGAGTGCGCCGTCCATGCGGATGGTCTCGCCGTTGAGGTAGTCGTGCTCGACGATCATCTGTGCGAGCTGCGCGTACTCGGTGGGCTGAGCGAGTCGGGACGGGAACGGGACGCCCGCCTCGAGGCCGGCGCGGTATTCCGGGGTGACGCCGGCGAGCATCGGGGTGTCGACGATGCCGGGGGCGATGGTGTTGACGCGGATGCCCACCTGCGCGAGGTCGCGCGCCGCGGGGACGGTCATGCCGTGCACGCCGCCCTTGGACGCGGAGTAGGCGATCTGACCGATCTGGCCCTCGAACGCGGCCACCGACGCGGTGTTGATGATGACGCCGCGCTGTCCGGCCTCGTCGACGGTCGGCAGCGTCTGCATGTGATCGGCCGCCAGACGCATGACGTTGAAGGTGCCGAGCAGGTTGATGGTGATGACCGTGCGGAAGAGCTCGAGATCGTGCACGCCCTTCTTGGACAGGATGCGTCCCGCCCAGCCCACGCCGGCGCAGTTCACGACGATGCGCAGCGGGACGCCGGCCTCGCCGATCTGTGCGAGGGCGGCCCGTACCTCCTCGTCGCTGGTGACGTCGGCGGCGATGAGCGTCACGCCGTCCGGTACGGAGTCACCGGCCTTGTCGATGGACTGCTGCAGGTCGAGGCCGAAGACGGTGACGCCGTTGTCGGCGAACCGCTTCGCCGTGGCCGCGCCGAGCCCCGATGCGCCGCCGGTGACCAATGCCGCTGTTCCCGCGATCTCCACTGCCGTGTCCTCTCGTCGGACGGCCGACTCGGTTACCGGCCGCTCACTGAAACGAACCCTAGTCGGTGGGTGCAGACTCGGGACATGACGTTCCCCGGTTCGGCAGACGAGGTCCATGTCCGGCGTTGTGTCGCGCTCGCGCGCGAGGCACTCGACGCCGGTGACGAGCCGTTCGGGTCGGTGTTGGTCGACGCGGACGGTCAGGTGCTCTTCGAGGACCGCAATCGCGTGGGCGGCGGGGACTCGACGCGCCATCCCGAGTTCACGATCGTGGAGTGGGCCGTGCGGAACCTGACGGCCGACGAGCGCGCCCGGACCACGGTGTACACATCGGGGGAGCACTGCCCGATGTGTTCGGCGGCGCACGCGTGGGTGGGGCTCGGCGACATCGTCGTCGCGGTGACGAGTGCTCAGCTCACCGCGTGGCGGTCGGAGTGGGGTCTGGAGCCGGGCCCTGTCGCCGCGCTGCCCATCGGCGACGTGGCGCCGCGGATCCGGGTGCGGGGGCCCGTACCGGAGGTCAGCGCGGAGATGCGGGCACTTCATCGTCGGAATGCCGGTCTGCCGTCGGACGAGTGAGAGTCCAGCTCGTCGCCGCGATACCGAGGGCGAGGACCACGGCCGCGGCGATCAGTCCGACGGGTGTGCCGGGAAGCAGCCCCTCGAGGATCAGCCACACGCCGAAGACGAAGAACAGGGTCGCGGCACCGAGGGTGATGAGCCGCTCGGGCAGGTGCTTGCCCAGGGTCGCGCCGATGACGATGGCCAGAGCGTCGGCGGCGACCATGCCCAGCGTCGAGCCGATCCACACGCCGACCCAGTCGTTGTCGGAGGCGAGCGTGACGGTGGCCAACATCGTCTTGTCGCCGAGCTCGGCGAGGAAGAAGGCGGACGCGACGGCGATGAAGGCGGACTTCGTCACCCGGTCGGCCTTCGTTTTCTCCTCGTCGTCGAGCGAATCGCCGCGTAGCGTCCACAGGCCGAAGACCAGGAACGCGACGCCGCCGACGATGCCGATCAGGTGCGTGGGCAACGCGACACCGAGGTAGTGGCCCACGGCGACGGAGACGAGGTGGACGAGCGTCGTGGCGACCGTGATGCCGCCGATGACGACCCACCAGCGGTACTTCAGGGCGAACGTCATGGCCATCAGCTGGGATTTGTCGCCGAGTTCGGCGACGAAAATGACTCCGAAGCTGAGCAGCAGGGCGGCGAGCACGTCGAACCTCCAGGACAGGGCGCGTCGACCGACACGAGGGGAGAACCTGGCCGACGCTCGGTGCAGCGCACCGTGCGGTCATCGGGACCGGTGCGGGAAGGCCGGAGGCCGGCCGGTCGACGAAAGGTCTCGCCCACCTGCTGCCACGTGTGTGGAAGCTCGGTTCACCGAGCCGGGAGCGCCCCGGCGAACCGGTGCGCGCCAGTATGTCGACTGGATGACCGGGGGCTACTCCCCTTCGCTGATCTCCACGCTAAAGCCCTGGTCAGGCTTCTGCAACTTCGACAAACCTGTTCGGCTACCCGAAATTTGTCGTGTCATGCAGCGAGCAACATCGCGAGGACGGCCGTATCGGGATGGCTGATGGGATCGAGGCCCACACGGCTGATCATCGACGTCACGGTGCCGTCCGCCTCGGCCTCGACCCAGGCGGCGCGATGGTCCAGCCCGAGGTGCGGCAGACCCGGCAACAGCACGCACCCCGACGCGGCCCCGGCGCACTCCGGCAGCGTCGGCATCGTCTCCGACGGCGGATGCAGCATCATCAGCGCGGCCGGCTGATGCAGCGCGAAGCGCTCCGGGGTCACCGCGTGGTCCCCGATGACGGGGCCCTCGGACACCACGATGCCCACGGTCCCCTCGTGCGGGTCGTCGGGCAGTTCCTCGCGGACACAGAAGACGGTGCTGGTGTCCAGCAGGCCGGGGGTCGACGCGACCCGCACCGTGAAGGCGAGAAGCTGCGCCCATTCCTTTGTCGTGTCGGGCCACCGGCCGGAGATGACGAAGCCGCGCAGGGTTCCCGAGGCGTGGAACGGGGCCACACCGATGATGCGACGATCGGGACTGGTCATGACGTTCTCCTCGCACTGGCCGGCATCGAGCGGGACGGCCTGCGCGGAACGTGCGCGGACCATCGGCACACAACGTCGGGTAGAGGAAGAGAACACCACCATCGCGCTGGCACACAAGTGGTCACGAGTGCCAGATGTGGCCGGTGAGACGACGAATGCCGCGCCCTCGTGGGACGCGGCATTCGCGGTGCGACTGTGCGGCGGGACTACGGGAAGATGAGACCCGAGGTCTGCGACGTGGCTGCGGCGAAGCGCTGCTGCACGTCGGCCCAGTTGACGACGTTCCAGAACGCCTTCACGTAGTCGGCCTTGACGTTCTTGTACTGCAGGTAGAAGGCGTGCTCCCACATGTCGACCTGCAGCAGGGGAATGATGCCGAGCGGCACGTTCGCCTGCTGGTCGTACAGCTGGAACGTGAGGAGCTTCTTGCCCAGCGTGTCGTAGCCGAGCACTGCCCAGCCGGAGCCCTGCAGACCGTTGGCCGCGGCGGTGAACTGCGCGCGGAACTTGTCGAACGAGCCGAAGTGGTCGTCCAGTGCGGCCGCGAGCTCGCCCTCGGGCTTGTCTCCACCGTTGGGGGAGAGGTTCTTCCACCAGATGGAGTGGTTCACGTGGCCACCGAGGTGGAACGCGAGGTTCTTCTCCTGCAGGAAGATCGAGCCGTGATCGTCCTTGTCACGGGCGTCGGCCAGCTTCTCCAGTGCGGTGTTCACGCCGGCGACGTAGGTGGCGTGGTGCTTGGAGTGATGCAGCTCGTTGATCTCCCCGGAGATGTGGGGCTCGAGAGCTGCATAGTCGTAGTCGAGGTCGGGCAGTGTGTACTCGGACACGTGTTTCCCTTCTCTTGCATCTGTTGTAGCTGACTGCTGGCGTTACCCAGCCAACGTCATTCGTACACCTCGCGCAAGAGTTCGACGCAGTCGGAGTGCAGCGCAGACGCACCGATGCGGACCGTGGTCCCCTTGCCCGCGCGCAGCGATGACGTGGGCGAACTCGACCGACAGGTGAACGGAACCTTAAGATCGAGGGTGATGACCTCCTCGACGCCCGACTCGGACGGTGGGGTGGTCTCCGTCCGTACGGCGGCCGATCCGCCGCGGATCCGGTTCGGCGGAGTCGACATCCTGCGTGCGCTGGCGGTCCTGACCGTCGTGTACTCGCACATCTCGTACTTCCTGGTCGACGATCTCGGAACACCGTGGTGGCTCATCGACGTCGTCACCCTCGTGTTCGTCGAGCACGGCGGTCTGAACCACCATCTCTCGTTCGTGGGCGTCGCGTTCTTCATGATCCTCACCGGACTGGTCGCGACCGCGTCCGTCGTCCGCAACTCGCCGCGCGCCTTCCTCGTGGGGCGGGCAGCGCGGTTGCTCCCGGTGTTCTGGCTGTCGGTCCTCGCCGCGATCGTGCTGGTCCGCCTCGGGGTGAACGGGATGTTCTCGCAGACCGTGGGCATCAGCAACGCCGAGGCCGCCATGAGCTTCGTGCTCGGCGGCTTCTTCGTGCGCCCGGAGGTCGTGGTCCTCGGGGTCACCTGGACGCTCGTCGTCCAGGGGGTCTTCTACGTGTATGCGGTGTGCATGCGCCGGGTGCTCGCGTCCCGCCCCGTGCTGGTTCCGGTCGTCGGCGCGGCGGTGTGCTGGCTGATCCTGCTCTACACCGATCTGGTGCCGTACGAGTACACGATCCCCATGGTCGACAAGGTCGCGGCGACGTTGCCCACCGTCTTCCTGGGCCAGATCGTGTATCTCGCGTTCGCCCGGCTGGCGTCGTGGCGGGCCCTTCTTCTCGCGGGTCTCGCCCAGTTCGCCGTCATCCGGTACGCGACGACGGTGGACGCCTTCCACGTCGGTCAGCAGGGTCACTTGTGGACGGTGCTGGTGCTCGTCGTCGCGGTGGTGCTGGTGGCTCCCACCGACACCGCGTTCGGTCGTTCGCGCGTGATCCACTGGCTCGCGACGCGCAGCTACACGATCTACCTGGTCCACACTCTGGTGCTCTACCGCATCTACTCGCTCGTCGAGCCGCATCTCGGTGCGACCGTCGCGGTGCTCGTCTTCGCGCTGATCACCGGTGTGCTCTCGGATCTCGTGTACCGCTACGTCGAGACGCCGGCGGCACGGTGGATCGCCCGCCACTGGTCGGGGCATCCGCGGACGCCTGCCCCGACCGCGAACGAGCCGACCTCGAGTGACCCGACCTCCGGCCCTCAGGCCAGCTGACGCATCACCTCGGCGGCGACCAGCTCGATGTGGTCGAGATCGGACAGGTCCAGCACCTGCAGGTAGAACCGGGTCGATCCGAGCCCGGCGTACGTTCCGAGCTTGTCGACGATCTCGGCAGGCGTCCCTGCCGCGCCGTTCGCCCGGAGCTCCTCCACGTCCCGTCCGATCGCGGCGGCGCGGCGGGCGATCTCGTCCTCGGTGGTGCCGCAGCACAGCACCAGCGCGTTGGAGAACGTCATCGACGACGGATCACGGCCGATGTCGGAGCACGCTGCGCGCACCCGGTCGAACTGTGTCGCCGTCGCGTCGGTGTCCGCGAACGGGAGATTGAACTCCGTCGCGTGACGCGCGGCGAGTTCCGGCGTCCGCTTCTTCCCCATGCCCCCGATGATGATGGGCGGCGGACTCTGCACCGGCTTCGGCAGAGCGGGTGAGTCGGTCACGGTGAAGTGGTCGCCCTGGTACGAGAACGTCTCACCCGCGGGAGTGCCCCACAGACCGGTGACGATCGCGAGGGTCTCCTCGAAGCGATCGAAGCGCGTGCCCACCGACGGGAACGGGATCGCGTACGCCGCGTGCTCCTCGGCGTACCAGCCTGCTCCGAGCCCCAGTTCGACGCGGCCGGCGCTCATCGCGTCGACCTGCGCGACCGAGATCGCCAGGGGACCCGGGTACCGGAAGGTGGCCGAGGTGACGAGGGTGCCGAGGCGGATCGTGGAGGTCTCCCGGGCGATGCCGGCCAGGGTGATCCAGGCGTCCGTGGGTCCGGGGAGACCGTCCGTGCTCATCGCCAGGTAGTGGTCGGAGCGGAAGAAGGCGTCGTACCCGAAGTCCTCGGCGGCGCGCGCCACGCGGACCAGGTCGTCGTAGGTCGCGCCCTGCTGCGGTTCGGTGAAGATTCTGAGGTCCATGGTTCGACAGTAGAAGGGCGTGCCGGAGTCGGGGAGCGACCGTGGGTGCGACACACGCGGAGAAAACGGGATCGAGTCCCGTTTCTGTGGATGTTTCTGTGGATGATGGGGATGGTGATTGTCGATCAGCAACCTCCGTAGGAAGTCGAAGATGCCGATCGACAATACTGCTCCCCATGGACTTCACCGCCGAGGCCGAACTGTCCGCCGCGCTCGACGACCTGCACGCCGCGGAGATCGACTCCCTGGCCTCGGCGGTCGCGCCGTTTCGCGGACGCCTCACCCGGAGCCTTCTCGGCCGCGCGGGCCTGGTGGTCACCCTCTCGGCCGACGGCCTGCCGCAGGCCGTCACCCTCGCCTCGGCTCTGCTGCGAGATCTCGTCGGCGGTCGCGACCTCGTGTCGCTGTCCGTCCGCTCGGCACGAGACCACGAGTCGGTCTCCGGACTGCCGCCCACCGACGGGTGGTCGTCGGTGTCCGAGGTGGCGGCGGAGCGGGCGATCTCCCGACAGGCCGTGCTCGCGCAGATCGCGGCGGGCACCCTGCCCGCGGCGAAGGTGGGGACCACGTGGGTGGTGGCCCGCGGCGCACGACGGTTCGAGAGCGGGCGGCTCGAGAACGACTGGTGATCGACGGTGGCACCGGGGCGAGGGGCGTGACAGGATCGAGTGCGTGAGCTTCGGATCCGTACCGTCCGTGTCCGTCTCCGACGTCCCGGAGCCCGGTCCCAGCGCCGCCCTGCTCGACGTCCGTGAGGACGACGAGTGGACCGCCGGGCACGCTCCCGGCGCGCTGCACGTCCCGATGGGCGACGTCCCGTCGCGGATGGCCGACATCAGCGTGGACGGCACCCTCTACGTGGTGTGCCGCCAGGGTGGGCGTTCGGCCCGCGTCGTCGAGTACCTGCAGCACGCGGGAGTCGACGCGGTGAACGTGGACGGCGGCATGGTGGCGTGGCAGCAGGCCGGCCTCCCGGTCGTCGACGACGCCGGTCGCCCGGCCACCGTGTACTGACGCCGTGACCGCTCCTCGGCCGGTGGCCTGGTTTCAGATCTGTGCGCGCTGCACACGGCGCATCGACGTGGGGCCGTCGCCGCGGCAGTGGTGTCCCGTCTGCGACGGGGTCCTGCTCTCCCCGGTGCCGGTCGGGCAGTCGACTGCCCCGGTCGGGCAGTTGCCGATGGCCGTCCGTCGTAACTTCCGCTGGGTGGCCTCCGCGCCCGGATCCGCGCCGCGGCGCCGTGTCCGCCGGGTGCCGACCCCCACCCCCCGTTACGCGGTCATGCCCACCTGGGGTCTGCCGATCGCGCCGCGCCCGCACCCGAGTGCGCCGGAGAGCGCCACGGACCGGCTGGCCCGGCGCTCGACCTCCCTGCTCACGGCGACCGTCGCCCTGTTCGTCGCGGCGGCCGTCGCCGAGCTGGCCCGGTACGTCGTGCTGCTCGTCAGTCGCGACCGACTGATGCCCGCCGCGGTCCTCGCACTGTCGGACGCCGCCGTGTGGTGCCTGTCGTTCCTGTCCCTCGGAGTCGGTCTGGTCGCCGCGGTGGCGACGGTCGCCCGCGTGGTCCGGTTGCGCC
This sequence comes from Rhodococcus sp. NBC_00294, assembly GCF_036163995.1. Lineage (NCBI taxonomy): Bacteria > Bacillati > Actinomycetota > Actinomycetes > Mycobacteriales > Nocardiaceae > Rhodococcus > Rhodococcus sp. NBC_00294. The sequence goes on along the minus strand of NZ_CP108043.1, from coordinate 889,745 downwards.
GCAGCGCCTACGCCCGTCACGGACTCACCGATCCGCGGCGCACGCGAACCCTGTACCTCGGATCGCTGCTGCCGATCGTCACCCTGCTGTTGCCCGGGGTCTTCCTCACGGAGCTGGCTCGCACGAGCGAGCACCGGCTCCGACTCGAGCGTCTGGTGCCGTGGTGGTGGGCGGCCTGGGTCGGCAACTGGCTGCTGATCGCGGCAACTGTCGCGTGGCGCACCGTCGACGGCATCCAGGCGCAGGCGAACGGTGTGGTCCTCACCGCGATCACCGACCTGGTCGCCGCGGGGGTGGCCGCCCTCACGCTCACCGTGATCCGCCGAGCCGACGGCCGCACCGTGCGCGGCGACACCCGCACCCTCACGCGATGGACGGTCCTGCCGACCACCCCCGTGTCCGACACGACCCCGGCCCCGGAGGACACCGCACCCGACCAGCTCGCCGACGTCCGATGATCTACTCCGCACACGAGGCCACACCCCTCGTCGTCGCGCATCGAGGCTCGTCGGGAACGCGGCCGGAACACACACTGGTGGCGTACGAACAGGCGCTGCGCGAGGGGGCCGACGGCGTCGAGTGCGACGTGCGGCTCACGCGCGACGGCCGGGTGGTGTGCGTCCACGACCGACGGATCGACCGGACGTCGTCGGGAACCGGGATCGTCAGTGCCCTCACCTACGAGGCACTGTCCGGCCACGACTACGGGACAGCCGACGATCCGGCGAACGTGCTGCTGCTGAGCGACCTCATCGACATGGTCATGGCGTGGAAGGCGAAGCCCGCCAAGATCTTCATCGAGACCAAGCACCCGGTGCGCTACGGAGGCCTGATCGAGAACGCCGTGCTGGCGGAACTGCACCGCTTCGGCATCGGCCGACCCGGGTCGGCGTCCCTGTCCCGCGCCGTCGTGATGTCGTTCGCGCCCTCGGCGGTGTGGCGGGTGCGGCGATCGGCTCCGATGCTGCCGACCGTGCTGCTCGGCACCGCGTCGCGCTACATCGGCGGCGGCGCCGCGACCACGGTGGGCGCCACGGCGGTCGGGCCCTCGATCAAGACGTTGCGTGATCATCCGAACCTGGTCGATCACGCCGCGGCGGCCGGTCGAGCGACGTACTGCTGGACCGTGAACACCGAGGAGGACGTGCATCTGTGCCACGACCTCGGGGTGCGCTGGCTCGCCACCGATCATCCGGGTCGGGCGCTCGCGTGGTTGGACGACAGCATCACCCGGTAGGTTCGACGCTCGTGGGTAAGAAGAGCAAGAGAAACAGCGGACCGAAGCCCGACAGTCGACGCGCGGAGCTGCTGGAGCAGCGCAGAGCCGAGCGTGAGGCGCTGTCGTCCGCGCCGGTGCGGCCGTTCGAGGGCCTCGCCTTCGAGTGCGACATCGTGGCGATGCGCGAGTTCGTCGCCTCCGCGTCGGCATCCCTCCCGGTGACGGGAAGCGACCGTCCCTTCACTCTCGCGACCGTGCTCCCCGGTGCCGTCGCCGCACTCGTGCGTGACGACGAGCAGAAGAACGCGTTCGTCGCGATGCAGGTCCAGACCTTCTCGGAGGATCTGTCGGCCGACCTCGCCGCCTCCGTCGTGTGGGCCTCCTCGGCGACGCCCGGAACCTCGACGGCGGCGTCGAACCCGTCCGCCGAGACGCCCGCGCTCACGGAACTCGTGGACGCGACGTCCCCTCTGGACATCACCGTCCACAAGGACTTCTCGTGGTGGATCCCGGAGGGCGCGGGAGCGGACCCCGAGGTCGACGCCACCATCGAGCGCGCCAACGGTGCGATCCTCCCGTCCGCCCGCATCACGGCCGACGGTGTGTCCGCGGCCTGGTGGGTCGACGCCGGCGACAAGGCGCACATCCGCTGGGTCCGCCCCGAGGACGAGGATCAGTTGATGATCGCGCTGGCTCGCCTGCAGTCGGTGGGTGAACTGCATGTGGGGGAGGGATCGCGCTTCGCCGGCTCGTTCCGTACCCACGGCCTGCTCGTGCCCGTCTTCGATCTCGATCCCGAGGTTCATCCCGACGAATGGGCAACGGGCACAGCGGCTCTCGGCCGCAGGCTCGACGAGACGCTGGCCGACACCAGCGAGCTCACCTCTGAGCAGCGGCGCGCCCGTGACGGCCTGCGCAGCCGGCAGGTCACCCTGCGCTGACGATCAGGCGAGTCCCCCGGCGGCCCTCGGCGCGTTGCCGCCGCCGCGGGACTCGCTCGTCATCTCGCGGGCGATGAAGTCCTCGATGTGGAAGAGGTTCTCGCCGGCACGGTCGACGATGGTGAGCAGCGTCGTCATCGACGCCACCTCCTCTATCTGCTCGGCGAGGAACCACTGCATGAACTGCTCGCCCAGGTAGTCGCCGGTGTCGCGGGCGGTGCGTGCCAGCGTCGTGATCTGCTCGGTGACCTTCTTCTCCTGCCGCAGCGCCAGCTCGACCGGCTCGCGCACCGACCCGAACGCGTTCACGACGTCGTCGACCCCGGGCACCCGGACCTCGAGGTCGTTGTCCAGCAGGTACTGGATCATCATCATGGCGTGGCCGCGTTCCTCGTCGGCCTGGGCGTAGAACCGTGCGGCGAGCTGCGGCAGATCCGCCCCGTCGAAGTGGACCGCGATCGCGATGTACTGCTGCGAGGCGGTGAACTCGTGTCGCACCTGTTCACGGAGGAGAAGGTGGAACGCGCTGGACTCCCTGTCGTGGAACACCCCGGAATCCCGGGCGTCGGAGGCAGCGGACACGTCGTCGAGGCTCATGACGACACACGGTACTGGGTCGAGCGTGTCCGTCGGGACGCGTCATCCGCCGCCGACGAGGTCGGGGGGCAGCTGCTGATCGGTGGCCAGGAGCTCGAAGAACCGGGACGCCCGCTCGCGGTCGGACAGCAGGACGTTGCCCGAGCCGTCGACGTCCTCGAACCCGGAGACGGGAATGGTGGTGGTGACCATCTCCCCGCGCAGCGCCCAGCCGAGGGAGGCCAGATTCCAGATGTGGTCGCCGTCGTCGACCTGCAGCGACTTGACGACCCCCCGTACCAGCGGCACCGCCCGGAACGGGTTCAGGAAGGTGGTCGGGCTGGTCGCCTTCGAGAGCAACGACGACAGGAAGAGTCGTTGGTTGTTCATCCGATCGATGTCGGCGAGCGCCGTCGCGCGGCTGCGGACGAAGCCGAGCGCCTGCGGACCCGAGAGCTCCTGGCAGCCCGCACGCAGGTCGATTCCTGCCAGGGGGTCGACGATGTCGTAGGGCACGCAGATGTCCACCCCGCCGATCGCGTCGACCATGTCGGCGAACCCGCCGAAGCCCACCTCGGCGTAGTGATCGATGCGCAGGCCCGTCACACCCTCCACGGTCTGCACCAGCAGCGGCGCGCCGCCGAGGGAGAACGAGGCGTTGAGTTTGTCGGTGCCGTTGCCGGGAATCGGCACGTACCAGTCGCGCGGGAGGCTGACCATCGTGGTCGGGCCGCTCGCCGGCACGTGGATCAGCAGGATCGTGTCGGTCCGGCCGGCACCGATGTCCCCACCGGTCGCGAGTTCGGCCTCCTGCTCGGGAGTGAGTCCGGTACGACTGTCCGATCCGACGAGCAGCCAGTTGGTCCCCGGGGTGTCTGCCGGGCGACCCTCGTAGTTCCCGAGCGCGTCGACTCGGGACAGCGACGTGTCCGCCCAGACGGCGCCCCCGACGACGAGCAGGAGCAACACCACCAGGGCGATACCTATGCGGCGACCCCACCGTGGCCGCCGGCGTCGACGCGTCGGCTCGGGCGGCACCTGGCGCGGCGGAACCGGGGCGGGAGCAGGGGCGCGGCCTCGATCGGCCGGCCCACGCCCGTCGTCGTACGGTCGCCGGTCGTCCCGGTACCGATCGTCACGCCGTGGCGCGTCCCGCGCCGGGGGAACCGCCGACCACGCCCGCGGATCCTGCCGGGGTGGTGGCTGCTGAGGACCCCGCTGCACACGGGTCTGGTCGGCCCACCCCGGAGGGCTGCCCGCCCGTCGCCGCACCACCGGCGGTTCCTCCGGACCCGGACGGCGAGGGGGTGGCGGTCGCCGCCGCGGGTCGTACGGAGGTTGCTGGCTCATCCGGCGACTCTAACCGGCCGACCTGTCAGCCCGGCAGCCACGAAACGTGATCCCGCAGGGCGGCGAACCCTACGAACGCCACGATGTCGATGAGGGCGTGGGCGATCACGAGGGGCCACAGTCGACCGGTGCGCTGGAAGTACCGGCCGAAGATCAGACCCATGACGAGGTTGCCGACGCCGGCCCCGAAGCCCTGGTAGAGGTGGTAGCTCCCGCGCAACACGGCCGACGCGAGCAGCGATCGGTTGTCGGTCCACCCGAGGGCGCGCAGCCGCGAGATCAGCCACGCCACCACCAGGACCTCCTCGGCGACCGAGTTGGCCACCGCGGAGAGCGTCAGCGTGATCGGGCGCCACCACACGTCGTTCAAGGTGCTCGGCAGCACCGTGACGTTGAGATCCAGTGCGACGGCGACGAGGTAGAACAGCAGGCCCGGGATGCCGATGATCGCGGCGAGCCCCACGCCGTGCAGCACGTGCGGGCGCAGGCGGGGACGTGCGAAGCCGATGGCGCGTGGCCCGATTCCGCTGCGCCACAACAGGTACAGACCGAGTGCCCCCCATGCGCTGAGCCGGACGACGCCGATCAGTTGACGGAGGAAGTCGATCGGTCCGAGAGTCGACTGCGGCACGTTGATCGCCACGGTCTGGTCCGACAGGGCGCCCTGCTCGAGCGCGCTCTCGACGAGCGACAGAATGCTCGACAGTCCGCTGAGCCCGAACGTGAACAGCAGGACGACGACGATCTCGATCCGGATCGACCGTGGCGACTCGGTGGTGGGTGTCTTCTCCGGATGCACCCGGTCGATTGTGCCCGTGACCCGTCTCGAGGGTCGTGGTCAGTGGTGGTCGCGCGCCCGCAGGCCGTTCATGAACGGGCATCCGGCGAGCACGCGCAGCGCGCGACCGAGCTCGGTCACGTCGGACACGGGGTTCGCGAACGGCACCCGCACATCGTGGTCCTGGCCCTGCCCCTCCACCCGGATCCCGACGCCGTAGCGGTCGATGCTCAGCGGCCGGGCGCGACCGATGCGCAACGACGGTGGGAGTCGCCGCGCGATCTGCTCGACCATGTCCGAGTGGTCGCTGTCGAGGTGCTGCAGCCAGCCTCCCTCGACCTCCCAGAACGGATCGGGATCGGCGTTCACGAGGTCGCGCACCGGCACCGGCTCCGCCCCCGTCGCATCGGCCACGACGACGGACTCGAGCAGCAGACGCAGCAGGATGCCGCTGTGTCCGATGTCGAGCAGTCCCGCGTGCGGGTACTGGGAGGCGACCGCCGCGGCGACCGCGCGCTCGGCGGTGTCCGGGACGCGGCGCAGCTCACCGCTGAGCCAGACCAGTGAGCGCACGGGTTCGCGCAGGTCCAGGGGAGTGTGGTCGGTCAGTTCGAGCACGGCGGGGATCCCCGCGGAGCCGGCCTGGAAGGACACGGCCCCCACGGTGCTGTCCGCGGGCACCACCATGACGATCTCGCCTGGCGAGCGCAGGAAGTGCATGGTCGTGGCGACGGGTGCGCTGCCCTCCACCGCCAGGACGGTGTGCTCGGCACGTAGACACACGCTGCGCACCCGCTCGGCGGTGGACGGCGCGGTGGTGGTGACGACACCGTTCATGACGGCCCCCTCGGGTGGAAGTAATTAGGTAAGGGTTAGCTAACCAGCCCTCGCGCCGGTGCGCAAGACGTCGAACTAGACTCGGAGCGTGCCCACGATGCTGACCCTGGGCGTGCGCCCCCGGCGAGATCCCGAGGCCCTGTTCGCCGACCTGCTCGTCGCGACCGTCGACGACGTGGCGACGGCGGAGGCCCTCGAACCGCACCCACTCGTCGGAACGGCCTGTGTCCCGCTGAGTGCGGTGGACGACTCGGCCGCCCTCGAACGGTTCCTCGTACGACTGGACGTGGCTCCGCCCGACGAGCCGCCCTCGGTGCGCGCCTACGTGGTCGAGGCGACCGCCGAGCAGCTGGGCGACGCGGTGGCGATCGCGCCGGGCTCGTCCGTCGTCGTGCTCTGTCCGGACGGCGACGTCGTGGAGACGACGGCGCTTGTCGATCGGGCCGGTCGGCATCCCGGCCTGGACGCGGGGTGGTCCGAGGATAGGGTCGCCGACTTCCTCGCGATCGTCGCGCACGCGGAACACGGGTTCTTCGCCGTCGCGACCGACACGTCCTCGGTGCTCGCCGTGCTCGCCGGAACGGTGGCCGCACTGCGCGGCGACGACGTCCGCAGCGCGCTCCGCTCCCCGGATCTGGCCGCGCTGGTGGCCCTTCATCCCGACGCCGCGGCCGCGACCCGAGAGGTCCTTCTCGGTGTCCTGGTGCCGAACGCCGGGAACATCGCACACGAACTTCGCCGTCGTATCGACGAGATCACCGGCGACGCGGCGGGGGACGCGTAGCGTGACCGGGGTGCGCATCGCCTACTTCGGACCCTCGGGAACGTTCACCGAGATGGCCCTGGGGAAGCTCGAGGCGGACGGGGCATTCGGCGCTCCCGTCGAGCGCGTCAGTGCGTCGAGCCCGCCCGCCACCCTCGAACTGGTGCGCTCCGGTGCGGCCGACGGCGCCGTGGTGCCCATCGAGAATTCGGTGCAGGGCTCGGTCCCGCCCACCCTCGACGCGCTCGCGATCGGGGACCGGCTGCAGATCCTCGCGGAGACCGAACTCGACGTGGCCTTCACCATCGTCGCTCGTCCGGGCACCGCCATGGCGGACGTCCGCACGATCCGGGCCTACCCCCACGCCGCCGCCCAGGTCCAGCAGTGGATCGCCGCCACCATGCCCGATGCTCAGGTGGAGTTCGCGTCGTCCAATGCCGGTGCGGCCGAGGACGTCGCGGCCGGACTCGCCGACGCCGCGGTGTCCACCGGTCTGGCGGGCCGACGGCACGGACTCGACGTGCTGGCCGACGGCGTGGCCGACGTGGAGAACGCACGGACCCGCTTCGTGTACGTCACGCGCCCGTGCCCGCCGCCCGCGCCCACGGGTGCGGATCGCACTGCCGTGGTGCTCACTCCCGCCAACCGGCCCGGCACATTGGTGTCCGCGCTGGCCGAGTTCAGCACGCGCGACATCGATCTGACGTTCATCGAGTCTCGCCCTCTCCGTACCCATCTGGGCACCTATCGCTTCTACATCGACTGCGTCGGCCACATCGACGACGTCGCGGTGGCGGACGCCCTGCGGGTCCTGCACTCGCGCACCGACGTGCGGTTCCTCGGCTCCTGGCCCAGCGCGCACGTCGCCGCCGGCGGTCCTCGCCCCACCGACGACCGCGGCCGGGACTGGTTGGACGCGTTGCGACGGGGAGATCGGTGAGCGGCCGACTCGTCCTGGTGCGGCACGGTCAGACCCACTCGAACGTCGCTCGTCGTCTCGACACCCTGCCGCCCGGCGCGGAGCTGACCGAGCTCGGACACCGACAGGCGCAGGAGTACGCCCGGACAGTCACGCAGACGCCGGCCGCCGTGGTGTCGTCCATCGCCGTCCGCGCACGTCAGACCGCGCAGTACCTGGCCGACGCGACCGGCACGCCGCTCACGGTGCGCGACGGTCTGCAGGAGACGTTCGTCGGCGACCTCGAGGACCGCAGCGCCGAGGAGGACCACGCCCGCTTCACCGCGGTGTATCGCGCCTGGCTGGACGGTGACCTCGATGCCCGCCTGCCCGGGGGCGAGTCCGGCGCCGAGGTGCTCGCCCGCTACGTGCCGGTACTGGACGAGCTCCGCGCCACCCACCTCGGCGACGATTCCGCCACCGTCCACGTGGTGAGTCACGGTGCTGCGATTCGGCTCGTCGCCGCGGTGCTGTCCGGGATCGATCGCGACTTCGCCGCCGACAACCATCTCGACAACACGGGGACCGTCGAACTGGTGCCCGCCGAGGGTGTCTCGGCCTGGGACTGCGTGCGCTGGGGCGACTACACGCCCCCGTTCGAGACGAAGGGCAGCCGCACTCCCGACGATCCGATGGGCTGAGCGGACACACGGACCAGGTGGTCGTCGAGTATCGAGCGCCGTTCCAGCGAGGTGATCAGCGAGCGGAGTGCTCCGACGGTGCGTACCGGTGTCGCGGATCGCACGGACGTGCTCGATCGTCCGGTCGGATCCTGGACCGTGGTCGCGACGACACGGCCGGAGTCGCTGTCGTACACCGCGATCGACGGGTCGACCGTGGTGGTGACACCGTGATCGTGTCGGAGTCCGACGATCTCGGTGTGGCGGGTGCAGTGCGGGACGACGTCCTCGATACCGGCCGTGAGGACGTCGGTGTACTCGGTCAGCGGATCGATCGGCGCTCCTGCGGCGTCGCCGAGCCAGGCCGCGATCAGGGCGGCCATGTCGGTGTCGACCCGCGTGATCGTCACCGATCCCTCGCTCGCGGTCATCCACACCGGATCGTCGATGTCGTTGCCGCACAGACATCCTCGCCGGTTCTCGATGCCGGTGGAGTGGCCGACGATGCGGACGTCGACACTCCAGCGAGGCGCCGCCGCCGCACGGAGCATCGCGGCCAGATCACGGTGCAGGCCGCCGTCGGCTGACACCAGGAGACGATCGGCGAGGCGTCGGGCGGCACTCGCGAGCACGGTCGCGCGATCGGCGACGGTCGCGCCGGCCGGGTGCCATCCGAGAACGGCAGGGAGAGAACGTCCTCCGATCGCCCCCACGAGATACGTCAGTTCGTTCGTGTCGAGCGTGAGCGAACCCTCGAGCGGGACGTCCCCGCCCAGCACCGGCGCCGCGCTCATCGCCGCGCCCCGATGACGGCGGGCACGACCGGAACTCCCGCCTCCTCCTCGACGACGGCAGGTGTCCTGCGGGCGTGCACGACATCGTCGGAGCCGAGCCTGCTGTGACCCATGGGAAGTCCCGCGCCGAACGGCGACCGGGCGTGCGCGGCGCCGGACACGGACGCGTCCTGTCCCGCTGACACCGCCGTGTCCGATCCGACGCCCGCACCGAGGAACGGTGACGGCGTCCGTGCGAACGAGCCACCGGCGGCGTGCACGGAGCCACCCTGTCCGCTGCCACCTCGCCCGCCGCCGCCACCCCACCCGGTGGCGGCCATCGGAACCTGCTGCGGCACAGCGTGGGTGATCGTCAGTGCCGCACCGGGCTGCGGTGCCGACGACAGAACGGAGGACAGCGTCGACCCGGCCTGCGCCGGCATCTGCTGGATCAGCGACGCCGCCCTCGTGACGGCGGGATCGTGTCCGATGCTGTCCGTGGTGAGGGGCGACCGGTGACTCTGGTGCGCCGGATCGTCCGAGAATCCGTGCTTCTGCCGGTCGGATCCGCTGTCGTCCGACGGCGGTGTCCCGGCCTCGCCCGGCACCGGCCCGTGACCGGGGACAGCAGAGATGACCGTGGAGGTGGACGCGGTGACCGCCGTGGTGATCTGCGGGGGCATCTGCAGACCGTCGACGAGCGCGAGCGGCGCCGTCGCCGCTTCGTACGCCTCCATGACCAGGGCGGCGCGGAGATCGAGCGCGGCGTCGGCGGCATCGGCAGCCTGCGCCGCGCCGGTGAGGGCGCCGCCGGTGGCGTACGCGGTGGTGCGTCCGACCTTCACCGCGGCGATCTCCGGCAGTGTCGGCATGACGGCGAGCGCGGTCACCACCGTCGCGGACTGGGCGGCGGCCCGAGCGGACACGGCGGCGGCGTGTTGCGCCGCTCCCGTGCCCCACGTCGCGAACGCCGTCATCCCCGCTCCGGCGGCGTCGGCGGCATCCCCGTCCCACGTGGCTGCCAGTGCGGACGCGACACCGCTGACCGTCGCGGCGGCCGCGGCGAGTGCCGTGGCCACCGCGGCCCACGCCGTGCCGGCGGCGGCCAGCGGAGCGGGGCCGGCACCCGCGAGCAGTGCGGCCGAGTTCACCGCCGCGGTACGCGGGAGCCAGAACACCCCGGTGGGCCCGGCCGTCACGCGGTGCCCGCGGTCAGGGCCGTGGAGAACGACGCGTCGACCTCGCGGTACGCCGCCGCCTGGACTCGCAGGGCAGCCGCCGTCTCGTGGAGCTCGGTCACCGCCGCGGACGTCGAGGTGTCGAGAGACTGCGCGGTCGACCAGAAGTAGCGTGCAGCCAGCGCGGACACCTCGTCGCTGCCCGCGGGGGGAGGACGGAGCGCGACGGACGCGGAGGCGAGAGACGACGCCAGGCGCATCGCCGCGGCATCGAGTTCCGACGCGGCCGCGAGCAGCGCCTCGGGATCGACGAGTACGTGGCCGGGCATGGGGGTCTCCGTTCGAGCGTCCGGTCGGATCTCGAGACTTGGACGCGCGACGGCGGGAATCGGTTCCGCGGGTGGAAAGCGGAGCTCAGCCGAAGCCGAGTTCGTGCAGGCGATCGTCGTCGATGCCGAAGTGGTGCCCGATCTCGTGGGCGACGGTCACCGCGATCTCGCGGCGCGCGTCGTCCTCGTCACGGGCGATGTCGAGGATCGGCAGTCGGTAGATCGTGATGACGTCCGGCAGGTGCCCGCTGTACTCGAACCGTTCGGTCAGAGCGACGCCCTCGTACAGACCCAGGAGATCCTCCGTCGGGTGCTCGTCCTCGACCAGCACGACGACGTTGTTCATGTATGCGGCCAGCTCGTCCGGGAGAGTGTCCAGCGCATCGCCGACCGCGTTCTCGAACTCCGCTTCGGACATGCTGACCGACACGTCACGCACCGGGCAGGGGAGACGCTCCGGGGAGCGGGATCGGCAGGCTGCGGCCGTCCGGAACGGGAGGCGGCGGAACCGGCGCGGCGCCGTCGATGGTGATGTCGCCCTTCGCCGAGCCGACGATGGACGCGAACCCGCCCGACTCGACCTCCTTGCCGATGGAGCAGCTCACCTTCTTGCTGCCCGCCAACCAGCTCGAGGCGTCGACGTTGTCCCAGAACAGCGTCAGTGTCTTCTCCCGGAGAACGTCCGGACCGCCCAGGTAGGTGTCCGACGCCTGGGTGCACGTAGGTTCGAGATAGCGGTCCTGGTCCTCGACGGACGGCAGCCCGCCGGGGAACTGCGCGGCGAGATCCACCACCGACACCACCTCGAAGGCGTGCGGAGCGGTGCAGTCGATCGGGTCTGTCGGCACGCCCGACTCGACGCCGACGCAACTACCGGTCTCCCAGACCATCGACTGGTCCTGGTCGGCGACGCTGCCGGTCATCACCTGCAGCGCGCTGGTCGCGCCGGTCTGTTGGATGCCGCACCGGATCGCGCGCTCGCCCGCGGCCCACCCGGCCTGGCTGGGGAACATGAGGCCCACCGAGTACTTGCCCGTGGGGTCGAAGCGGCCCCCGGTGTAGTCCTGCACCGCGGTCTCACAGTGTTCGTCGCGCAGGGAGGCGAAGCGGGCCGCGTCGGGATACGGCGATCCCGTCGCGAACTCGGCGACCGGGTACACCCCGAGGTCCACCGTCTCGGCGACCTCGAAGCGGTGCGGCTCCGCGCAACTCACCTCGGCGAGGTCCTGGCGGTCGGTGTCGGGGTCGTCGGTCGGAGTCCACTGCAGGCAGTCGCCTGCGTCGGACGAGCCGAAGGACGTCGTCGACGCGGTTCCGACGGTTCCTGCCGTGGACGGTGTGGCGAGCTTCTCGCTCCGGTCGAACCCACCGGACACACCGATCGTGACGGCGGCGGCTCCGATGGCGCCGATCGCGACCAGGGCGAGCAGCCGACGGGCGTTCGAGGCCTGGACGGTGCGGGGGCCACTCTTCTCGTCCGTCGCGGTGTCGGTCTCGTCGGCCGTCGATGCCTCGGGTACCACCGCGTCGGGCGCGGACGTGTCGGATGTGGACGCGTCGGGTGTCGCGATCTCGGACGTCGGGGCGTCGTCGACCACCGGGCCGTCCTCGCCGGACGGGCTCGGGGTGGGATCTTCGGGCTTCGGAGACATCGGCTCCATCATGCCTGCCGGTAGGTTCGGACGGTATGAGTGGTGCTGATACCGAGGACACCCGGCTCGAGGCCGGGATCGAGGACCTCGCGACGCGCGTGTTCGACATGGCACGCAGCGGCGACACCGCCGCACTCACCGCGTACGTCGACGCGGGCGTGCCCGTGGATCTGACGAACGGATCCGGGGACACCCTGGTGATGCTGGCGGCCTATCACGGTCACGCCGAGAGCGTCGTGGCCCTCGCGCACCGCGGAGCCGACGTGAACCGCGCGAACGACAAGGGGCAGACCCCGCTCGCCGGTGCCGTGTTCAAGGGGGAGGACGAGGTCGTCCGGGCACTGGTCGACGCCGGAGCCGACGCCGATGCGGGGCATCCGACCGCGGTCGACGCCGCGCGCATGTTCGGTCGAGAGGACTACCTGGACGTCCTCGGACGAGGGTGACCACATCGCCCCAGTAGGCTGACGTCCCGTGATCGACCTCAGAGTTGTCCGCGAGGACCCCGACGCCGTCCGTCAGTCGCAGCGCACCCGTGGCGAGGATCCGTCCCTGGTGGACGCGTTGCTCGAGGCGGACACCGCGCGCCGGGCCGCCGTGTCGGCTGCCGACAATCTGCGCGCCGAGCACAAGGCGTTCGGTAAGAAGATCGGTAAGGCCACTCCCGACGAGCGCCCGGAGCTTCTCGCGACGGCGTCCGCGCTCGCCGCGCGGGTGAAGGAGGCGGAGGCCGAGCAGAATGCCGCCGACGCGGCTCTCGACACCGCACACCGTGCGATCTCCAACATCGTGCAGGAGGGCGCGCCGGCCGGCGGCGAGGACGACTTCGTCACCCTCGAGACGATCGGTGAGATCCCGACCATCGAGAATCCGAAGGACCACCTCGAGCTCGGCGAGGCTCTCGGGATCATCGACATGGAGCGCGGCGCCAAGGTGTCGGGCGCTCGGTTCTACTTTCTGACCGGCTACGGCGCACTGCTGCAGCTCGGTCTGCTGCAGCTCGCCGCCCAGAAGGCAGTGTCGAACGGGTTCACGATGGTCATCCCACCGGTGCTCGTGCGGCCGGAGATCATGGCCGGGACCGGCTTCCTGGGCGCGCACTCGTCGGAGATCTACCACTTGGGCGACGACGACCTCTACCTCGTCGGCACGTCGGAGGTGCCCCTCGCCGGCTACCACTCGGGCGAGATCCTCGATCTGAACGGCGGCCCGAAGCGCTATGCGGGATGGTCGTCGTGCTTCCGCCGCGAGGCCGGCAGCTACGGCAAGGACACCCGCGGCATCATCCGTGTCCACCAGTTCGACAAGGTGGAGATGTTCGTCTACACCCGTCCCGAGGACGCGGACGCGGAACACCAGCGGCTCCTCGGCTGGGAGAAGGAGATGCTCGCCGCGGTCGAGTTGCCGTACCGCGTCATCGACACCGCCGGCGGCGACCTGGGATCGTCGGCTGCGCGTAAGTTCGACTGCGAGGCATGGCTTCCCACGCAGAACACCTACCGTGAACTCACGTCCACCTCGAACTGCACCACGTTCCAGGCGCGTCGACTCGGTGTTCGTTACCGCGACGAGAACGGGAAACCGCAGACGGCGGCGACGCTCAACGGGACCCTGGCCACGACGCGGTGGATCTCCGCGATCCTCGAGAACCACCAGCAGCCCGATGGCAGCGTCAAGATCCCGGCTGCGCTCGTCCCGTTCGTCGGCACCGACGTCCTGCGTCCGCCGACCTCGTAGTCGATGCGAGCTCGCGGCGTCGATGCGCTCGTCGTCGTGGGCATCGTGGCGGCCGGAACACTGATCGCGGCGATTCTGCGCCCGCCCGATCCCGTCGACCTTCCGCTGCAGTGCACGTCGGCCGGCGAGACGAGCGGCTATTACGTGGCGTTCGGCGCCGAGACATACGACAGTCCTGCCGCACCGTGGTTCTCCGCTCGCAAGGCGGCGGCGTTGACGGACGCCTTGCACCGCGCCCTCCCACGGGGAACGACGGTGGCATTCGCGTCGCCGTCCGGGTCCTTGCAGTTCGGTGGCGTTCCCGACGACATCATGAGTAGGCCGTCCGACGTGGCACCTGAGCAGATCGCCTCGACCACCGCATCGGGAACCATCACACGTGCAGGGAAGTCCGGTTCGCTGACCGCGACGGTGAGTGTGACGGATCGGGGTGTCCCGCCCTGCGGGCCGACGGTGACGCGGCGAGTGCGACTGGCCGACGGAACCGTGGTCGATCTGTCGCCGGGGTCCGCTCTGGCGTACGCGCCGGACGGCACCGTGCTCCAGCTGGGAAGCGACGACCTGGTGACACAGGACGAACTGCTCGACATCGTCGCCTCTCCCGGCCTGCGTGTCTCGGCGCGGATTCCGGGTGAAACGTCGCCCCTACCTCCGGTATGTCGAACAAGCACCGTCGAGGGCGCACCGACTTTCGACAGGGCGCGGCTCGGCGCAGTGAGCAGAGCGTTGTCGAATGCCTGGGACGACGGACCGGGCCGCAGAGTCGAGCTTGATCGCTCGCTGAGCGAGCTGACGCTGTCGGACGGCTCGAAGTCGGGTGCGTGTATCGAGGTCCGCACAAGTGCAAGCGGTCGTTCGGGGTCGTTGACGCTCGGTATCGCCGGCGGCACCGAGGCCCCGCGGAACCCGGACGTTCACGACCCGGACCAGGACCTGAGCAGCGACCACGTGCAGCTCGCCGGAGGGGCCGTGTCCGCCCGATCCCGCACCGGCGTCCCCAGTGTCGTCGTCACTCGCCCGTCCGGAACGGTGATCACCGTGACGGCGCGCGAGGACAAACCCGCCGACGTGCCGTATCTCTCGACGGCGGACCTCGAGCACTTGGCAACGGCGCCAGGCCTCGATGTCGATCCGGATGGCACCCCTGGCGAAGCTCTGCCCGTCGTCCGCGACGTCGTCGACAGCGCGTGGACGCTCACAGCAGATGCGGGAGGACGCTTCTCCACTTTCAGTGATCCAGGTAGCGGCACGGTGCCCCCGCTGGCGTCCGGGGTCATCGACGCGGGCGGAGTCACAGTCGTGTCGGTGGGCCGACTCGACCGAACCACCGGCGCATACGACGACTCGACCTTGCTCGGTATCGACACGGTGACGGGGGTCGTGCGGTGGAGAGCACCCGTGGAGGATCTCGTGTCGTGCCTCGACACGCTTCTCGGCACGACAGTGGTGTGTCTGCGAGCCGATCCCGACCGTGCGTCTGAGACATCCTTGGTCGCCGTCGATACGAGCGCCGGGGATCTGCAGAACATGCCCGGCGGGGACCCGCTGGTGGGGATAGGAACCGACGGGGATGCGCTGTACTCGGTGGTCCAGACAGTGACGCCGGCGGGCGAATCCGGCCCCACCGTTCTACGTAAGGGAACGCTCGACGACCCTGCAGCCGACTGGGCCGTGTCGACGCCGATCACGGGTGGCTATCCCGGCTATCCGGGCGAGGTCGTCACGGTGGGCAAAGACGTCGGTATCGTTCGATTCGGCAGTGAGGCACTGGGTTTCGACCCCGTGACAGGCGCCACCAGGTGGTCTCGTGGACGCCCCGACTCCTGTGTGTCGGGCGCGACCGTGTCGGCGGGTGGAGTGACGACGGTACGCAGGATGACGTGCGACCAGTCGTCGGATCCCGTCACCGGCTACGAGGCGATTGCAGTGGACGGCCGTGTCCTGGCGGTGGTTCCCGGGCCGAGCTATTCCTACGACGAATGGGATTCTTCGACCGCCGACCTGCCGCTTCTGGTGGGCTCATCGGCCATCGACAGAGTCACCGGGCAAGTGTTGTGGTCGAACGATGCGCTTACCGCGACCAACGGGACAGCAGTCGTGGGAGACGTGGTGTTGGTCCGAGCGCCCGGAACCGCCGAGGTTTCCGCCTTCGATCTGCGGACCGGGACGCGCCTGTGGCAGCAGGCAGCGGACGACTTCGATCCGGTGACAGCGGAGGTCGGTGGCCGCGCCGCCAGCGTGGTGGCTGGACCCGACGGCTCGTTGTCCGTGCAGTTGCTCGACGTCCGCACGGGAGCGATGACCGGGAGAGATCTCCTCGGCCCGACCGAAGATGCCGATGCGGACGGACACGGTTCCGTCGTCGACAGTTCCGCCGGACTTCTGTACGTCGGTAGCGATCAGGTGGCGTTGCTGGAGTGATCCGCGCCAGGGTGCCGCGGAACTACTCGTCCCGTGTCGGCGGTTCGGGGACCAGGACGTCGTCTGCCGGCAGCGGGACGGCGAGTTCCACCATCCGCTCCGGATACGACGGGTAGGCGGGACGGATCCACACCTTGGTGTCGTCCAACTGCGTCATGACCATCCGACGCCACTGCCACTCCGGTGTCGCACGCCGGAGATCCAGCTCGCCGACAAGCGGTAACGGCGCACGCGCCCAGTAGGGCACGGACAGCGAGCTCAGCCCGCGCGCTTCGAGAACGTCGATTGCCGCCTCGAGCTGCACGTCTTCGGCGATCACGTGGCCGACAGGGTTGACGGCGTCCACGAGTTCGCCGTCGTCGCGAGCCATGTCGGAGACGGTCCACCCCACGAGCTCACCGTCCGATGCTCTGGTCACGGGGAGTCGGCTACGCCACCGGTCGATATCCACTTCCTCGACGGTACCGATGTCCGCGTCGGCTCATGATTCCCAGGACCGCGCCAACTTCCGTGCCGAGGCGATGATTGCGCGTGCCTCGTCCCGGTCGACGCGTGCCTGCAGAAGTGCGCCCGAGCTCATCGTCACCAGAATGCGAGCCCGATTCTCGGGATCGTCGTCACCCCGGTTCACCAGGGAGTCGGTGACCGCATCGGTGAGTCGCCGACGGTAGGCGTCGACGACGGCGGCGAGGGTGTCGTCGTGCGCGGCGGATCCCGCAGCAGTGTTGACCAGAAGACAGCCGCGACGTGGTGCTTCGGCATCGAGGTTCTCGAGTTCGACGTCCATCGACGCGAAGTACGCGTCCAGACCGTCGTCGGTACGCAACAGGGCGAGCCGCGGTGCCACCACCGTGTCGAGATAGTCCTGCACCGCTGCGTCGAACAGGCCGCGCTTGCTGGTGAACGCGTGATAGATGCTGGACCGGGACAGCCCGGTCGCCGCCTCGAGTTCGGGCAGAGATGCGCCATCGAAGCCTCTGTGCCAGAACACATCCCGCGCATCAGTGACGACCTGCGCCGCATCGAACGTCGCTCTCCTACCCATCTGTCACCTTTCGTCGGTGAGGCGTACGGTATTTACTGTACCGAACGATCCACAAAAGGAGTATTTCGTGAAGAGCACCCAGATCCAGCTCGTGTCCCGCCCCACCGGGTGGCCTACTGCCGACAACTTCCGGTCGGTCACAGTCGACCTTCCCGACCTCGAGCCGGGCCAGGTGCGCGTCGCCAACGACTTCCTGTCCGTCGACCCGTACATGCGCGGGCGCATGAACGACGTCAAGTCGTACGTACCGCCCTTCGCTCTCCACGAGACGATGACCGGTGGCGCCGTCGGCCGAGTTCTCGAGAGCCGTTCGGACGACGTCGCTGTGGGGAGTGTCGTGGTGCATCAGCTGGGATGGCGTGACATCGCGCAGGGAGAGGCCTCGGCTTTCCGTACGGTCCGTGAGATCGACGGCGTTCCGACCTCGGCCTACCTGGGAATTCTCGGTATGACGGCCCTGACCGCGTACGTCGGACTGCAGGACATTGCCGGGATGAAGCAGGGCGACACGGTGTTCGTCTCGGGCGCTGCCGGAGCAGTGGGAAGCGCGGTGGGTCAGATCGCCCGCATTCTCGGCGCCGGACGGGTCATCGGCTCTGCGGGCTCGGCGGAGAAGGTCGACCTTCTGACCGGCAAGTACGGCTTCGACGCGGCATTCGACTACAAGCAGGCTCCGGTGCGCGACCAACTGCGTGAGGCAGCCCCGGACGGCATCGACGTGTACTTCGACAACGTCGGCGGCGACCACCTCGAAGCGGCGCTCGACGCGTTCAACGACGGTGGCAGGACCGCACTGTGCGGAGCGATATCCGCCTACAACACTGTGGGAACGACGCCGGGGCCGGACAACATGTCGAACATCGTGACCCGCGGTCTCACCCTGCAGGGATTCACGGTCGGCAACTACCTGCACCGGTTCCCCCAGTTCGCGGAGGACATGGGGACGTGGCTCTCCGAGGGTCGCGTGACCTTCGACGAGACGGTCGTGCACGGCATCGAGAACACGGTGGAGGCGTTCCTGGGGATGCTGCGCGGGGAGAACACCGGGAAGATGGTCGTGGCGGTGGGCAACTCCCGCTGACGGAGTGCCCTACCGGACGAGCCCCTCTCGGGGGCGGCGACGAGCCGCTACGCTGCACCGTGTGGACCCCGTCTATCGCACTGTCATCGGAATCGCTCGCACCGTCTTCGCGGCGCAGGGGCTGAAGTTCGACGTCGAGGGCGCGGAGAACATCCCCGCTCGGGGTGGCGCCGTGATCGCCATCAACCACACGGGCTACCTGGACTTCACCTACGCCGGCCTGCCTGCGCGGAAGCACAAGCGGTACATCCGGTTCATGGCGAAGAAGGAAGTGTTCGACAACCCCAAGTCGGGGCCGATCATGCGCTCTCTCAAGCACATCGCGGTCGACCGCGCCGCCGGCGCGGAGTCCTACCGGGCTGCGGTCGACGCGTTGTCGCGAGGCGAACTGGTAGGGGTCTATCCCGAAGCCACGATCAGTCGCAGCTTCGAGATCAAGGAGTTCAAGTCGGGCGCGGCCCGGATGGCGATCGAGGCCGGGGTCCCCGTGATTCCGGTGGTCATCTGGGGCGCGCAGCGTGTGTGGACCAAGGGGTTCCCGAAAAAGCTCGGACGCACGAAGACCCCGATCTCCATCGCGGTGGGAGAGCCGATCGCGCCGACCATGTCGGCTGGTGACCTCACCGCCCACCTGCGATCGACGATGCAGACCATGCTCGCCGACGTGCAGAAGAACTATCACCACCCCGCCGGCGAGTACTGGGTACCGGCCCGTCTCGGGGGGACAGCCCCGACCCTCGAGGAAGCCGACAAGTTGGATGCCGTCGACCTCGAGGCTCGGATGGCAGCGCGAGACGAGCGCAAGCGCGCCTCGGACTGACTAGCTGTTGGGACCGGCGATCTCCAGGGCGATGTTGTCGGGATCCCGGAACTCGAGGATCGCCATGCCGGCGTCACCGAGATCCTTCACCGGCTCGTGCTCGATGCCCAGGGTGTCCAGCAGTGCGGCGGCGTCGTGCAGATCCTGCATGGAGGCGACGCTGAAGCTCAGATGATCGAGCCCGGCGCGATCCTCGCCGAACGTGTCGTCGCTCGGCGCGGTGGGACGAAGTCCGAGTAGACCGCCGGCGAACTTGTAGATGACACCGCCGAAGAGGAAGCCGAGGGCTTCTTTCGTATCCACGTCCGGGTTCGGTGGCAGCTCGAACGCCACCTCGAAGCCGAAGACGTCGTCGTAGAACTTCTTCGATACCGCGATGTCACTGACCGTCAGGCGTACGTGGTTGTAGTCGACTGCTGCGATGGGCACGAGCTACTCCGTTCCGGTACGCCTGCCGACACGACCATCGGGCCGGCTCGGGCGCACTCTGGAGGTATTCGTGGCCGTGCATGAAAGCGATGTGCCGGCCTCTCGCACTGTTCGACACGCCGTGACCAGGCGATTTGCATCTCGCGAATCACTCACGTAACTTTCTTCGAGTCAGAGCGACACGGACACCGACCGAAGGCCTTACGGGGCTGGGCGAACGAGGTGGGACGGAGTCGCA
>NZ_CP108043.1:0-867500 GCF_036163995.1 Rhodococcus sp. NBC_00294 | reverse complement strand
GGCCAAACCATGTGCATGTGATACCCGGCAGGGGTTGTGCGTGTGGGGTTGTGGGGTTTGTCTTGTCGATTCTGCCGGATCGGCCGACAGTAAGAAATCATGCGGTTAGTCGAAGTGGTCTGGGATGGCCTGTCGTAGAGGGTGAGAGTCCCGTAGACGAAAACTGTGTGACTGTCGTGATGAATGCCCAAGTAGCAGCGGGCCCGTGAAATCTGCTGTGAATCTGTCGGGACCACCCGATAAGCCTGAATACTCCCTGGTGACCGATAGCGGACTAGTACCGTGAGGGAAAGGTGAAAAGTACCCCGGGAGGGGAGTGAAATAGTACCTGAAACCGTGCGCTTACAATCCGTCAGAGCCTTCGAGTGACTTGTCACTGGGGGTGATGGCGTGCCTTTTGAAGAATGAGCCTGCGAGTTAGTGGTATGTGGCGAGGTTAACCCGTGTGGGGTAGCCGTAGCGAAAGCGAGTCCGAATAGGGCGACACAGTCGCATGCTCTAGACCCGAAGCGGAGTGATCTACCCATGGCCAGGGTGAAGCGACGGTAAGACGTCGTGGAGGCCCGAACCCACTTAGGTTGAAAACTGAGGGGATGAGTTGTGGGTAGGGGTGAAAGGCCAATCAAACTCCGTGATAGCTGGTTCTCCCCGAAATGCATTTAGGTGCAGCGTCGCGTGTTTCATCCTGGAGGTAGAGCTACTGGATGGTCTAGAGGGCCCACAAGCTTATCGAAATCAGCCAAACTCCGAATGCCAGGATGTGAGAGCGCGGCAGTGAGACTGCGGGCGATAAGGTTCGTAGTCGAGAGGGAAACAGCCCAGATCGCCGGCTAAGGCCCCCAAGCGTGTACTAAGTGGAAAAGGATGTGAAGTCGCGAAGACAACCAGGAGGTTGGCTTAGAAGCAGCCACCCTTGAAAGAGTGCGTAATAGCTCACTGGTCAAGTGATTTTGCGCCGACAATGTAGCGGGGCTCAAGTACACCGCCGAAGCCGCGGCACTCACACGACAGCCCCCGGTTCCCTTGCGAGGGTTCCGGCAGGTGTGTGGGTGGGTAGGGGAGCGTCGTGTGGCCAGGGAAGCGCCGGAGTGATCCAGGTGTGGAGGCCACGCGAGTGAGAATGCAGGCATGAGTAGCGAAAGACGAGTGAGAAACTCGTCCGCCGAATGATCAAGGGTTCCTGGGCCAGGTTAATCCGCCCAGGGTGAGTCGGGACCTAAGGCGAGGCCGACAGGCGTAGTCGATGGACAACGGGTTGATATTCCCGTACCCGTGTATCCGCGCCCATGATGAATCAGGAGTACTAACCGTCCAGAGCCGCCAGGAGCACCTTCGGGTGCCGGGTGTGGTGATGCACGGGACCTTTCCTGGTAGTAGTCAAGCGATGGGGTGACGCAGGAAGGTAGCTGAGCCAGTCAGTGGTAACACTGGTGTAAGCCTGTAGGGCGAGACCTAGGCAAATCCGGGTCTCACACAGCCTGAGAGGTGATGCATAGCCGAATGAGGCGAATTCAGTGATCCTATGCTGCCGAGAAAAGCCTCTAGCGAGCTGGTACACGGCCCGTACCCCAAACCGACACAGGTGATCAGGTAGAGAATACCAAGGCGATCGAGATAACTATGGTTAAGGAACTCGGCAAAATGCCCCCGTAACTTCGGGAGAAGGGGGACCCCTGCTGGTGATGGAACTTGCTTCCTGAGCTGGTGTGGGTCGCAGAGACCAGTGAGAAGCGACTGTTTACTAAAAACACAGGTCCGTGCGAAGTCGTAAGACGATGTATACGGACTGACGCCTGCCCGGTGCTGGAAGGTTAAGAGGACCGGTTAGTTCCTTCGGGAGCGAAGCTGAGAATTTAAGCCCCAGTAAACGGCGGTGGTAACTATAACCATCCTAAGGTAGCGAAATTCCTTGTCGGGTAAGTTCCGACCTGCACGAATGGCGTAACGACTTCTCAGCTGTCTCAACCATAGACTCGGCGAAATTGCATTACGAGTAAAGATGCTCGTTACGCGCGGCAGGACGAAAAGACCCCGGGACCTTCACTACAGCTTGGTATTGGTGTTCGGTTCGGTTTGTGTAGGATAGGTGGGAGACTGTGAAGCATGCACGCCAGTGTGTGTGGAGTCGTTGTTGAAATACCACTCTGATCGTATTGGATACCTCAACCTCGGACCATGATCTGGTTCAGGGACAGTGCCTGGTGGGTAGTTTAACTGGGGCGGTTGCCTCCCAAAATGTAACGGAGGCGCCCAAAGGTTCCCTCAGCCTGGTTGGCAATCAGGTGTCGAGTGCAAGTGCACAAGGGAGCTTGACTGTGAGACTGACAAGTCGAGCAGGGACGAAAGTCGGGACTAGTGATCCGGCACCGGCAAGTGGAAGCGGTGTCGCTCAACGGATAAAAGGTACCCCGGGGATAACAGGCTGATCTTCCCCAAGAGTCCATATCGACGGGATGGTTTGGCACCTCGATGTCGGCTCGTCGCATCCTGGGGCTGGAGTAGGTCCCAAGGGTTGGGCTGTTCGCCCATTAAAGCGGCACGCGAGCTGGGTTTAGAACGTCGTGAGACAGTTCGGTCTCTATCCGCCGCGCGCGTCAGAAACTTGAGGAAGGCTGTCCCTAGTACGAGAGGACCGGGACGGACGAACCTCTGGTGTGCCAGTTGTTCCACCAGGAGCACCGCTGGTTAGCTACGTTCGGAAGGGATAACCGCTGAAAGCATCTAAGCGGGAAGCCTGTTCCAAGATGAGGTTTCTCACCCCCTCGAGGGGGTAAGGCCCCCGGCAGACCACCGGGTTGATAGGCCAGAACTGGAAGCCCAGCAATGGGTGCAGGTGACTGGTACTAATAGGCCGAGGACTTACCACAAAGAAGCTACGCGTCCACTGTGCAGTATCTGAGACAACACACGAGTTGGTCAGCAGATAACTGAAACCCGCACCACGACCACCACACCACCCCCAGGGGTGAATGCCGGTGGGAGTGTGTGCCTCGTGCTCTGTTGTTTCACAGAGTTTCGGTGGCCATAGCGGAGGGGAAACGCCCGGACCCATTCCGAACCCGGAAGCTAAGCCCTCCAGCGCCGATGGTACTGCACCCGACAGGGTGTGGGAGAGTAGGACACCGCCGAACAACCCTTCCCAGAAAGCCCCCCGACCACCGGTCGGGGGGCTTTCTGCATTCACGGGTCATGCACCGGCAGAAGGTCTTTCGCCGTGCCCCCCGCCGGCCGGCATGGTGCTACCGGGAGGCGCCCACTGCCTTCACGGCAGCTCCGACCACCTTCTCGACGCCGTCGACATCCGGCACACCCGCGCCGTGCTCGTCCGCCTGGAGGTCCTCGAGGGTGTCGAACTGCGACTGCAGCAGAGACGGGGGCATGAAGTGCTTCCTGCGCGACATGCGGTCGAGAAGCGTGTCGTAGTCCGCTTGCAGATGGACGAAGAACAGATCCGGGTAGCCCCCGCGCAGCCAGTCCCGGTACCGCCGCGTCAGGGCGGAACAGGCCGTCACCGACGTTCCACCCTCGCCTGCCACTCGTCCGATCTCACCTGCCACCGCGGCGAGCCACGGTCGACGGTCGTCGTCGTTCAGCGGGTGGCCTGCAGACATCTTGTCGATGTTGGCCTCGGGATGAAAAGTGTCGCCCTCGATGAAGGTGCTTCCCAGTGTCGTCGCCAGTGCGCTGCCGACGGTGGTCTTCCCGGTCCCCGACACACCCATCACGACGATGTGTCTCGGAATGCCGTCGGCGTGGTCCGTCACGTCAGAACACCACCCAGAGCAGTGAGGCGAGCGCGAAGACCGCGAGTCCCAATGTCGTTTCCATGACCGTCCAAGTCTTCAGAGTCGTCTTCTCGTCCATGCCGAAGAATCGGCTGACGAGCCAGAAACCCGAGTCGTTCACGTGCGAGAGCACGGTGGCTCCCGCAGCGATCGCGAACACGAGCAGTGCGATGTCGAAGTTACCCAACCCGAGCTCGACCACCTGAGCCGAGACCAGGCCGGCAGTGGTCGTCAGCGCGACCGTCGCGCTGCCCTGCGCGACACGGAGAGCCGCCGCGATGAGGAACGCCTGCACGATCAACGAGAACCCGAGATCCGACAGCGACTCCGTCAGAGACGCACCGATGCCGCTGGCGCGAAGAACTCCGCCGAACATTCCGCCGGCGCCCGTGATGAGGATGATCGCGCACACCGGGCCCAGGGCGTCGTCCATGAGCGACGTGGCCTTCGAGACGGAGAACCGTCCGGGTGCCAGGACCACGAGTGACAGGAGCACCGTCAGCAGCAGAGCGACGGGTGTCTGCCCCAGGAGAATGAGTGCGTCCGCCCATCCGGCGTCCTCCGAGACGATTCCGGCGGTCTGCAGCGTCGAGACACCGGTGTTCAGGCAGATGAGTATCAGCGGGAACAGGAGCAGTCCGAGAACGGCCAGGAAGCGCGGTGGCGCGACGGCAGGAGCGTTGGGGTCGTCGGCGGCATCAGCGAACAGCGCGGCCGGGCTGGTGACGAACCGGCGACCCAGGCGTGTGCCGACCAGGTAGGAACCGAGGAACCACGCGATGATCGCGATCGGGAGCCCGACGACGAGAGTGACGCCGATGTCTCCGCCCATGAGGTCCGCCGCTGCCACGGGTCCCGGGTGCGGCGGCACGATCGCATGCATGGCCGCGAAGGCGCCGGCTGTCGGCAGCGCGTAGAGCAGGACGGATCCGCCGAAGCGCCGCGCCACCGAGAAGATGATCGGCAGGAAGATGACGAGACCGGCGTCGAAGAAGATCGGGAACCCGAAGATCAAGGCGGCGACGCCGAGCGCGAAGGGAGCGCGCTTCTCACCGAAGCGTGCGATGAGGGTGTCCGCGAGAACCTGGGCCCCACCGGTCTTCTCGAGGAGCCGGCCGAGCATCACGCCCAGCGCGACGAGCAACGCGACGTTGCCGAGTGTCCCTCCGAAGCCCGAGAGGAGCGTGTCGGGTACGTCCGCGAGCGGGATGCCTGCGGCGACCGCCGTCACCATGCTCACCAGAACGAGCGACAGGAAGGCGTGGAGCTTCACCTTCATGATGAGGAAGAGCAGGACGGCCACGGCGATGGCCGCGACCGACAGCAGGTAGGCCGTTCCGTGTACCGGTTCCATGATGTCCACGCCGAGTCACCCTTTCGCGTGCCGAGATGTGTCCCGACACTAACGGCGGGACTCGCACGCACGACGTTGCACGCGCCTCACCGTGTCCGAATCGTCACGTCCGGCGGGGTGTCATCGAGCGCGTGCCACGCGGCCCTCGTCCCACACCGGTTCACCCGACTCGTACACCCGACCGTCCGCCCCGAAGACGAGGAACCGGTCGAAACTCCGAGCGAACCATCGGTCGTGCGTCACCGTGACCACGGTTCCGTCGAACGCGACGATCGCGTCCTGCAGGGAGTCGGCCGACTCGAGGTCGAGGTTGTCGGTGGGTTCGTCGAGGAGAAGCATCGTGGCGCCGGACAGCTCCAACAGCAGGATCTGCAACCGTGCCTGCTGACCACCGGAGAGGTCGTCGTACCTCTGCTCCGCCTGGCGGGAGAGCCCGTAGCGGTCCAGTGCGCGGGACGCGGCCTCCCGTCCCATCCCGTCACGGTGCGAGGTCCCGCGGTGCAGGATGTCCAGCAATGTGTTGCCCTCGAGGTCGGGACGGGTGTGGGTCTGAGCGAACAGTCCCGGGCGGACCCGCGCACCGAGAGTGGCTGTGCCCGTGTGCGGTACGGGTGCCAGGTCGAGTTCACCGACAGGGAGGTGCTCGAGGTCGGGATCGGTTCCGCCGGCCGCGAGCAGCCGCAGGAAGTGCGATTTGCCGGACCCGTTGGAGCCCAGTACGGCCACGCGGTCGCCGTACCAGATCTCCGTGTCGAAGGGCTGCATGAGTCCGGTCAACTCGAGTGACGTGCACACGAGTGCACGCTTCGCGGTCCGTCCTCCCGTGAGCCGCACAGCGACGTTCTGGCGGAGCGGCACCGCCTCGGGTGGGCCCGCCTCCTCGAACTTCGCGAGCCTCGTCCGGGCCGCCTGATAGCGCGAGGCCACACCGTCGTTGAACTTCGCCTTCTCGCGCAACCGCAGTACGAGCGCCTGCAGTTTCACCCGCTCCTCGTCCCACCGCGCCTTCAACTCGTCGAGTCGCGCGTTCCGCTTCTCGCGTGCCTCGGTGTAGGTGGAGAAGCCGCCGCCGTGCACCCACGCGGAGGCGCCGTTGATCCCCGGCTCCAGTGTCACGATGCGAGTCGCGGCCGTGGACAACAACTCTCGGTCGTGGCTGATGAACAGCACCGACTTGTCCGACGCGGCGATGGTGCGCTCGAGCCACCGCTTGCCCGGCACGTCGAGGTAGTTGTCGGGCTCGTCGAGCAGCAGCAGCTGATCGTTGCCCGCGAACAGTGCCTCGAGCACGAGCCTCTTCTGCTCGCCGCCACTGAGCGTGGACGCGGCCCGCCACTTCGCGCGTTCGAACGAGGTGCCCATCGCAGACATGGTGACCTCGTCCCAGAACGGCTCGAGGTCGTACCCGCCGATGTCGCCCCAGTCGGACAGCGCCTGTGCGTAGGCCATCTGGGTCGCTTCGTCGTCGTGCTCGATCATCGCGTTCTCGGAGTCGTCCAGTCGCCGGGCGGCCGTACGGACGGGCTCCGCACACACGGACAGCAGGAGGTCACGCACCGTCGACTCGTCGCGCACCTGGCCGACGAACTGCCGCATCACCCCGAGCGTTCCGGAGCGCGTCACGCTCCCCTCGTCCGGCGGCACGTCACCGGCGACGATGCGGGTGATGGTGGTCTTGCCGGTGCCGTTGGGTCCGATCAGTGCGGTCTTGGCGCCGTCACCGACCCGGAAGGACACGCCGTCCAGCAATTGGCGGCCGTCGGGCAGGAAGTAGTCGACGTCGGACAGTTCGAGATGGGACACAGGACGTCAGACTACGGCCGGTCGATCGCGTCCTCCACGCCATATTCGTGCGTCGCTGGAGACGTCGCGGAACCCCGTCGGGCAAACTTGACCGATGCAGCCCACACAGCGACCCGTCACTCCCGGCGAGACCGGACGGCCGCGGCTCGTCGCATCGGACGTCGACGGAACGCTCATCGACCACCACGAGCGCGTGACGGCTCGAACGAAGGCCGCGGTGCACGCCGTCGTGGCGGCCGGGGACACCTTCGTGCTGTCGACGGGTCGACCGCCGCGGTGGATCGGGCCCATCGTCGCGCAGCTGGGTCACGCGCCCATGGCCGTGTGCGCCAACGGCGCCGTGATCTACGACAGCGAGAACGACGTGGTCGTGTCGGCGCGGACGTTGAGCGTGACCGATCTGGCCGAGCTGGCCGCTCTTGCGGAGTCCCTCATCGCCGGGTGCGGCCTCGCGGTGGAGCGGGTCGGCCGCAGCGCGCACGACGCGGCGACGCCGCAGTTCGTGAGCTCCCCCGGCTACGAGCACGCGTGGCTCAACCCCGACAACACCGAGACGTCCTCGGAGGAGGTGCTGTCCGCCCCCGCCGTGAAATTGTTGATCCGGCAGTCGTCGATGACGAGTGGGGACATGGCGGCCGCGCTGACGTCCCATGTGGAGCACCTCGCCGACGTGACGTTCTCGACCGACAACGGGCTGATCGAACTGAGTCCGCCCGGGGTGTCGAAGGCGTCGGGACTGCTGGAGATCGCTCGCACTCTCGGCATCGACGCGTCCGAGATGATCGCGTTCGGAGACATGCCGAACGACGTGCCGATGCTGACGATGGTCGGCCACGGCGTCGCGATGGGCAATGCGCACCCTGCTGCGATCGCCGCGGCCGACGAGGTCACCACGAGCAACGCGGACGACGGCGTCGCCCGCGTGCTCGAACGGTGGTGGAGCTAGAGAGAACGATCAGCCGACGGGCGCTGCCTCGGGAGCCGGGGCCGGTGCGGGAGCGTCCACCGGCGCGCCGGCGTTCATCTCCGCGGTGTACGTGTCGGTGAAGGTCTTCACGACCGTCGTCACGATCCCCGTGATCTCGTCGAACGAGAGCGACCCGTTCTCGAAGTCGGACTGCCATCCGTTCGGGATGCGGTACTCGTCGGACGTCGGCAGTCCGAGAGATCCGGACTCCGAGCCCATGGCGACGAACTGCTTGAAGATCTGGCCGAGCACCGAGACCACTTGGCCGGTGGGCGTCGTGTAGATCGACCCGTTGGCGAAGTCCGCGCGGGTCTGTCCCTCGGGTGCGGGGAGCAGTCCGGTCAGGGCGGCGCCGAGTCGACCCGACTCACCGCCCTCGGCGACCCACTTCTGCACGATCGGGTTCTGGACGCCCATCGCGAGGAGTTCGGACACGAGCCCGGTCAGCGTGTTGCCGGGTGCCGGTGACGACGCGTCGACACTCGGGGGAGCGGCGACGGGCGGCGCCACCAGGCCCTCGTCGGTCGAGGTCCCGGTACCGGGCTCCGCCGGTGTCGGGGTGCCGGTCCCGTTCAGGTTGGCTGCCGCGATGGACCGGATGTCATCCATACGTGCGTAGGCGGCGTCGCCCGGGCACTCGGTGTTGCCGACGTCGCGGTGCGCGAAGATCACCGGGAGATCGATCGAGCGGCCCTGCTGGACGAACGTGTACTGCGTGCCCTCGGACGTCATCGTGGTGGTCCCCTTCGGGTCCAGGCCGGCCTTGCCGAGACGCCACCCGAGGAACTTGCCGGCAGCGTCGAGCGACTCCTGCGTCGGCTGCTCCGAGCTGTAGTCGCCCATCAGCGCGATGCCCATGGTGTTCTCGTTGAAGCCGCCCGCGTGCGCGCCCTCGACGTTGCGATCGAGGCCACCTGCGCGGCCCTCGAACACCTGGCCGTACTTGTCCACCAGCACGTTGTAACCGATGTCGCACCAGCCCAGTGTCTGCGCGTGGTACGCGTAGATCGCCCGGACGATGCCCGCGGACTCGTCCTTGCTGTAGTTGTTGCTGCCCGCGGTGTGGTGCACCGTGGCGCCGCCGAGAGAGTCGTCGTACGTGGGCGAACCGCAGCGCTTCGACTCGTCCGCTCCCCACTGGGCGCGGGTGATCACGGCGGGGCCGGAGCCGTCGACGGGGGTCGCGATGTCACTCAGCGTGCTGTCGGCCGCCGAGGTGCCGGGCGTGATGAGCACGGCGGTCGCGTCCGCGAGGGCGTTCGCGATCGGCTGGGCCCGTAGCGGGCGGGACGACGACGCCGGGACGTAGCCGAGCTCGGGTGCCGGCGCGACGGGATCGGCCGCGTCGGGAGCGGGAGCCGCCTCGGGTGCCGGTGCCGCCTCGGGAGCGGGTGCCGGCGGCTCGACCGGGAAGGCCGGGTCGGCGGGGTTCAGCACGGCGCCGGCCGGGACGGTGGGGCTCAGCAGGAACTGGACGCGCTTGGTCAGGCCCACGTAGATGGGCTCCGTGCCATTGGCGACGGCGGGCACGTCCGAATCGGTGCGACCGGTGTCGATGGACTGCGTCTCGTTCCACGGACCCCAGGAACCGTCGTCGAGCTGGGCACGCACACGGGCCACCGCAGAGCCGAGCTGGTCGGCCGTCAGCGCGACCATGCTGAAGGGGGTGTCCTGGGACACCTCCTTGACCACGGCGCCGTCCTGCGAGCCGTCCACCTCGGACGGCGCGGGGGCTGCCGGATCGGTGGGCGACGCGGCGGGCACCTCGGGAACCGTGAGTCCGGGGATGGACGGGATCTCGAAGGAGTCGGGCAGCGACAGATCGCGCAGCGACCCCAGGTCGATGTCCGGCAGATCCAGCCCGGTGAGTTCCTTCACGGGGATGACGATGTCGGGTGCGTTCGCGAGCGCCAGCTTGGCGATCTGCGTGGGAACGACGGTGGTCGTGTCGTTGGCCGCGCGCACTCCGGTGGTGCTGTCCCCGACGGCGTAGACCACGACAGGACTCGTGACCGCGAGTGCGGCGACGACACCCAGAATCAGTGACGGCTTCGGTCGACGGTGCAAGACGATTTCTCCCCTGGTAGACGTTGCCCCGCGATCACCGTCACATGTGACGGATGTGACTCATGTGATAGATGATGCGCAACAAGCGCCACACTAACCACAGAAACACCAACCATCAACCTCAAGTAGAGGGTTCGGCCAGGTGTTCGAACGATTCGCCCGTCGGGAGGGTCGACGTGCGGGTTGCGGGACGACTACACAGCGTCGGATACCCTGGTCACCCGTGACTGATACTTCGCGAGGACGGTACGACCTGATCGTCGTGGGGTCCGGTTTCTACGGCCTCACGATCGCCGAGCGGAGTGCCGCGGAACTGGGAAAACGAGTGCTCGTGCTCGACCGGCGCTCCCACATCGGAGGCAATGCCTACTCCGAACCCGAGCCCGGTACCGGCATCGAGATCCACAAGTACGGCGCCCACCTCTTCCACACGTCGAACGAGAAGGTGTGGGAGTACGTCACTCGCTTCACCGAGTTCACGGGCTACCAGCACCGCGTGTTCGCCCTGCACAAGGGCCAGGCGTACCAGTTCCCGATGGGCCTGGGCCTGGTGTCCCAGTTCTTCGGCCGCTACTTCACTCCCGCCGAGGCGCGCGCGCTCATCGAGGAGCAGTCCAGCGAGATCTCGGTCGAGGATGCCGCGAATCTCGAGGAGAAGGCCATCGCGCTGATCGGCCGCCCGCTGTACGAGGCGTTCGTCCGCGACTACACCGCCAAGCAGTGGCAGACCGATCCCAAGGATCTGCCCGCGGGCAACATCGCGCGGCTCCCGGTCCGCTACACCTTCGACAACCGCTACTTCAACGACACCCACGAGGGTCTGCCCGTCGACGGCTACACCGCGTGGCTCGAGAACATGGCGAAGAGCGACCTCATCGAGGTCCGGCTGGACACGGACTGGTTCGACGTCCGTGACGAACTCCGGGCCGAGAGCCCGGACGCGCCGATCGTCTACACGGGACCGCTGGACCGGTACTTCGACTACTCCGAGGGCGAACTGGGTTGGCGCACACTCGACTTCGAGACCGAGGTGCTCGACACTGGTGACTTCCAGGGCACCCCGGTGATGAACTACAACGATGCGGACGTGCCCTACACGCGCATCCACGAGTTCCGGCACTTCCATCCCGAGCGCGACTACCCCGCGGACAAGACGGTCATCATGCGCGAGTACTCCCGGTTCGCGGAGTCGGGAGACGAGCCGTACTACCCCATCAACACTCCCGACGACCGCGCGAAGCTGGCGGCCTACCGGGCCCGCGCCAAGCAGGAGACGGCCGAGAACTCCGTCCTGTTCGGCGGCCGACTGGGCACCTACCAGTACCTCGACATGCACATGGCCATCGCCAGTGCGCTCACCACGTTCGAGAACACGTTGCGCCCCCACCTCGAATCCGGTGCTCCACTGGGTGATTCGGCGTGAGCGAGGACCAGTTGCTGGGGCGGTCGCTGCTCCAACGCATCCTGCTCCCGCGCGCCGGTGAGCCGCTCGACGTCCGCACCCTGTACACGGACGAGGCCCGCACCAACCCGCGCCGCGCGCATTCGCTCTCTCGCAC
Organism: Rhodococcus sp. NBC_00294; assembly: GCF_036163995.1. Lineage (NCBI taxonomy): Bacteria > Bacillati > Actinomycetota > Actinomycetes > Mycobacteriales > Nocardiaceae > Rhodococcus > Rhodococcus sp. NBC_00294. Next base: position 855,965 of record NZ_CP108043.1, on the reverse strand, counting down.
CTCGGTGTCCATCGGATCCGAGTCGGAGGTCTCCTTCGGCACGTACTTCAACGCGTTCCCGGCGAGCTACTGGCGACGGTGGAGCACGCTGGATTCCGTCGTCCTGCGGGTCGAGCTGATCGGCCACTGCCGCGTCGACGTCTACCGCTCGAAGGCGGACGGGTCCCGGATCCACGTCCAGGGCGGCGACACCGACGACGCGACGACGGTCGACGGCGACGTCACGACTCTCGAGTTCGTCGTCGAGCTCGGTCCCTTCGAGGACGGCGGATGGATCTGGTTCGACGTCACCACGGACACCGACGTCGAGGTGCGGTCCGCCGGGTGGTTCGCACCCGTCGACGCGCCCGGACGCGCGTCCGTGGCCATCGGCATCCCCACGTTCAACCGTCCGACGGACTGCGTGAAGGCGCTGACGGCGATCGCGTCCGATCCACTGGTCATGGCCGTCGTCGACGCCGTCATCGTGCCCGACCAGGGCACCCGCAAGGTGCGCGACGAGCCCGGATTCGACGACGCCGCGGCCGCGTTCGGCGATCTCCTCAGCATCCACGACCAGGCCAACCTCGGTGGATCCGGCGGATACAGCCGGATCATGTACGAGGCGCTCGAGAACACCGACGCCGAGCACATCCTCTTCATGGACGACGACATCGAGATCGAGCCCGACTCGATCCTGCGGGCGCTCGCCATGGCCCGCTTCGCGAAGGTGCCGACACTCGTCGGTGGCCAGATGCTCAACCTGCAGGCACGAAGTCACCTGCACGTGATGGGCGAGAAGATCGACACCGGCATCTTCATGTGGGGTGGCGCCCAGAACGTCGAGTACGACCACGACTTCGCCGAGAAGCCGCTCCGCGAGTCGACACTGCTGCACCGCCGGATCGACGTCGACTACAACGGCTGGTGGATGTGCCTCATCCCGCGGGTGGTCGCCGAGACGATCGGTCAGCCGCTGCCGCTGTTCATCAAGTGGGACGACGCCGAGTACGGACTGCGAGCCCGCGAGGCCGGGTTCCCCACGGTGACTCTGCCGGGGGCCGCGATCTGGCACATGGCGTGGAGCGACAAGGACGACGCCATCGACTGGCAGGCGTACTTCCACCTGCGCAACCGACTCGTGGTGGCGGCGTTGCACTCCCCGGGTTCCGCCCGCGGCCTCGTGGTGAACACCGTCAAGGCCACGATGAAGCATCTGCTGTGCCTCGAGTACTCCACGGTCGCGATCCAGAACATGGCGATCCGCGACTTCCTCGCCGGCCCCGAGCACATCATGGACATCCTGCCGACGGCGCTCGCCGAGGTGCACCGGGTACGCAGGCAGTACCCCGACGCCGTGGTCGTCCCGTCGTCGACGCTGCTCCCGCCGGCCAGCGGCGCGGACGTACCCGCCGTCGCCGAGCCGGTCGGCGCCGTGGCCAAGGTGTCCCGGCTGGCGAAGGGCCTGATCCACAACGCCCGAGGCGCGCAGCGGCAGCACCACGACCGTCCCCAGCTCAACGTGCCGACGCTCGATGCGCGCTGGTACCTGCTCTCGCAGGTCGACGGTGTCACCGTCACCACCGCCGACGGACGCGGCGTCGTGTACCGCAAGCGGGATCCGAAGATCGCCTCCGCGCTGCTCGGAGAGGCGCTCTCGCTGCGCCGCGAGCTGGCGTCGCGCTTCCCCGAGCTGTCCGACCGGTACCGTCGCGCCGTGCCCGAACTCACCAGCAAGGAGCGTTGGGAACGTGTCTTCTCCTATCCGAACTGACAACCTGGTTCGAACCGACCTGCGGGTCCTCACCGCGGTGCAGAGCAGCGTCGGTTCACTGCCGGGCGCCGTGCGCGTCGCTCGAGGGATGTCGCACTTCGGTGAGCACGCCCTCGGGTGGATCGCCATCGGCGGTGTCGGTGCCGTGGTCGACTCGGCGCGGCGCGAGCAGTGGGCGTCGGTCGCGGTCGGTGCCGTCGGTGCGCACGCGGCGTCGATCGTCGTCAAGCGCATCTCGCGGCGTCGGCGCCCGACCCATCCGTCCGTGCGCGTCGGCGTCTCCACGCCCAGCCGGTTCAGCTTCCCGTCGTCGCACGCGACGTCCACCACGGCCGCGGCGCTGCTGATCGGCCGCGCGAGCGGTCTGCCCGTGGCACCGGTGCTGGTGCCCGCGATGCTGGTGTCGCGCCTGGTGCTCGGTGTTCACTACCCTTCCGACGTACTCGTGGGCTCCGCGCTCGGCGCGCTGTCCGCGGCGGCGACGGTGCGAGCCGAGAAGAACGCGGCGGTCCGATTCGGCCTGACCGGCGGAGACGCAGCGGCCACGACAGCAGGAGCAGCATGAGCGAGGAACCCGCCGTCGTCGGCGCGCCCCCGAAGAACCTGGCCACAGGCATCGTCAAGGCTGTGCGCCCGCGCCAGTGGGTCAAGAACGTGCTGGTCCTGGCGGCGCCCCTGGCTGCCGGCTCGGTCACCGAGAGCTCGGTGCTCCTGCCGGTCGCGCTCGCGTTCCTCGTCTTCTGCATGGCCGCGTCGGGCATCTATCTGGTCAACGACGCGATGGACGTCGAGGCGGACCGGGCGCACCCCACCAAGCGATTCCGTCCCATCGCGGCGGGTGTCCTCCCGGTCAACCTGGCCTTCGCGATGGCGGTGGTGCTGCTCGGCGGCGCGATCGGGCTCTCGTTCCTGGCCAACTGGAACCTCGCCGTGGTCATGGGCGTCTACATCGCGGTCCAGCTCGCGTACTGCTTCGGCCTGAAGCACCAGGCGGTGCTCGACATCTGCATCGTCTCGTCCGGCTTCCTGCTGCGCGCGATCGCGGGCGGCGTGGCGGCCGACATCCCGCTGTCGCAGTGGTTCCTGCTGATCATGGCCTTCGGATCGCTGTTCATGGCAGCCGGCAAGCGGTACGCCGAACTGCAGCTCGCCGAACGCACCGGCGCCAAGATCCGCAAGTCGCTGGAGAACTACACCACCACCTACCTGCGGTTCGTGTGGACGCTCAGCGCCACGGCCGTCGTCATCTGCTACGGACTGTGGGCCTTCGACCAGGACGCGAAGAACGGCAGTTCCCTCTTCGCCATCTCGATGGTTCCCTTCACTGTCGCTATCCTGCGGTACGCAGTGGACGTGGACGGTGGCGAAGCGGGCGAGCCCGAGGAGATCGCACTCGGGGACCGGGTGCTCCAGATGCTCGCCATCGTGTGGATCGGAGTGGTGGGTGTCGCTGTCTACCTCGCATGAGGAACTGACAGAACGTACCGGCGACGAGCAGTCGCGGGCCGAGGACCGGGTGGGAACGCCCGGGTGGGCCCGAGCGACCGGCGTCGCCGGTATCGCCGTGGTCGCGGTGCTGACCTTCTGGGGCGCCTGGGACCGCCGTTGGATCGCGGACGACGGACTGATCGTGCTGCGCACGGTCCGCAACCTCCTGGCCGGCAACGGGCCGGTGTTCAACGCGGGCGAGCGCGTCGAGACCAACACGAGCGCCGCCTGGACCTACGTCGTGTACGCCTTCTCCTGGCTCAGCGGTGTCCGCCTCGAGTACGTGGTGCTGACCATCGCCCTCGTGCTGACAACGGCGGCCGTCACGGTCGCGATGATCGGCACGGCACGCCTGTACGCCGGGCGCGCGGTGCTCGTGCTCCCCGCAGGAGCGCTCGTCTACATCGCCGTACCGCCGGCACGCGACTTCGCGACGTCCGGCCTCGAGTCGTGCCTGGTCATCTTCTGGATCGCGGTCCTGTGGTGGCTGATGCTCCGGTGGGCGGACCGACGGGTGGAGAACCCGTCGACGGCACTCGTGCTCGTCATCGCGTTCTGGGGCGGACTGTCGCCCCTCGTCCGTCCGGAACTCGTCATCGTCGGCGGCCTCGCGCTCCTCATGCTCGTCGTCGCGACGTCGGGATGGATCCGCCGCGGCGCCGTCGTCGTGGTCGCCGGTCTGCTCCCGGTGGGCTACCAGATCTGGCGCATGGGCTACTACGCGCTGCCGTACCCGAACACCGCGGTGTCGAAGGACGCCGGCGGCGCCAAGTGGGCGCAGGGTTCGACGTATCTGTGGAACCTCGTGGGGCCCTACGCCCTGTGGGTGCCCGCGGTGCTGGTCGTCGTGGCCGCGGCACTGGCCGCCACCCGGATCGGGCCCGGTGCGGCTCGCCGTGGCGAGGCGCCGAGCGGTCTCGCCGGACTGGTCTCGCGGATCCGGACGCCGAGCGCCGTGGTGGTCTTCGCGCTCGTGTCGGGTCTGATCTCCACGGTGTACGCCGTGCGCGTGGGCGGCGACTTCATGCACGGCCGCACTCTGCTCCCCGCGCTGTTCCTGCTGCTGCTCCCGGTCGCCGTCGTGCCGATCCCGCTGCGGCGCGGGATCGTGGCGCTGGTGTCGTGCGTCGCGCTGTGGCTCGGCGTGGTCGTCTGGGCGGTCTTCGCGGCCACCACCACCGGCATGCCGCAGGGCACGACGGTCGGGCGTAGCGGCATCGTCGACGAGCGGGCTTTCTACTCCGAGAACACCGGCCACCGCCATCCGATCCTGGCCAGCGACTACCTGGACTACCCGCGCATGCGGGCAATGGTGCAGACCATCGAGAACACGCCGGACGGCGGTCTGTTGCTGCCGTCCGCGCAGTTCACCTACTGGGACGTGGTGCCGCCGCCCCTGCCGATTCCCGAGGGCGGCGACGAGCACGTCGTCTACTTCCTCAACTTGGGAATGACCAGCATGAACGTGGGGCTCGACGTCCGGGTGCTGGATCAGATGGGCCTGGCGTATCCGTTGGCGGCGCACACGGAACGGCTCGACAACGGCCGCATCGGACACGACAAGAACCTGTACACGGACTGGGTGGTCGCGGACACCGGAATGGTGGACGTGCATCCCTTCCTGCCGTTCTATCTGGACGAGGAATGGGTGGAGCAGGCGCAGGTCGCGTTGACCTGTCCGGAGACGCAGGAACTGCTGACGTCCTACCGTTCGGAGCTCACGCGGGCCCGATTCGTGCAGAACTTCAAGCACTCGTTGGATCTCGCGGGGTACCGATTCGACCGGGTGCCGAAGTACGAAATACAACGGTGTAATTTGGAGATGCCCCCGGAGCGGCCCGCATCGTGACGATGTGCGGCAAGTGAGATCCGCGTCACAGTGAGATCACCGGGTCATGGCGTTTCGGTGTCGTGAGTATTCCGATTTCGACGTCCCGGCTGGATTCCGGCATCTCGTTTGTGTAACGCTGTCTCCGTCGGCGGAGATATGTGTAGATGATGTGCGTCGACGTGCAGGATCGCCCGCGGGGCGATCGTGCGCGGAAGACGAGACCGATGGTTCAGGTTCCGAGGTCTTCCTCGGAGCGTGACCGGATATCGATCGACGAAGCGGTGCGGCCGTCCGGCTGCACGGAACTGTGAGAGGCCGAATGTATGCGTGACGGGTCCGTTACCGATGTCGCTGGTGACGACAGCGCTCTGCCGCGTAAGGCTTCACGCCTGCGCACCCCCCGAGTGGGCCGACGTATGCGTCAGGCCCTCGTCTCCGTCGTGATGGCCGCCGCCATCCCCCTCGGCCTCGCGGTCGTGGGAACCGGAGCCACTGCCAACGCCGAGATCCGTGCCGGATTCGACGTCTGGTCCGACTCGTCCATGGGTCCGATCAAGAGTCGCGTCTGGCGCGCCGCCGACGGCAACACGTCGAAGGTCGTGTACCTCCTCGACGGTCTCCGCGCGACGCCGGACATCAGCGGCTGGGAGCACGAGACCAATGCGGGCTCGTTCCTCTCGGACAACAACATCAACGTCGTCCAGCCGGTCGGCGGTGAGTCCAGCTTCTACACCGACTGGTACGCACCGTCGAACTTCAACGGCCAGCAGATCACGTACAAGTGGGAGACGTTCCTGACGCAGGATCTCCCCAACCGTCTCGCAGCGGGTGACCTCGGCTTCTCGCGTCAGAACAACGGCATCGTCGGTCTGTCGATGGGCGGCAGTGCTGCGCTGACGCTCGCCGCGTACCACCCGAACCAGTTCAGCTACGCCGGCTCGCTGTCCGGCTACCTGAACATCTCGGCGCCCGGCATGCGCGAGGCCATCCGCGTCGCGATGCTCGACGCCGGTCGCTACAACGTCGACAGCATGTGGGGACCGCCCTGGAACCCGGCGTGGCTGCGCAACGACCCGTTCGTCTTCGCGCCGCGTCTGCGTGACAACGGCACGCGAGTCTGGGTCTCGGCCGCCAGCGGTCTCCCGGGCAACTACGACCGCCCGGGCTCGCTGCTCGATTACTACAACACCGCCAACGGCATGGGCCTCGAAGCTCTGGCGCTCGCCAACAGCCGCGCGTTCCAGGTCCGCATGGCCTCGATCGGCGCCAACAACGTCACCTACAGCTTCCCCGCGCAGGGAACGCACCGGTGGGGTTACTGGTTCGATCAGATCGTGCAGATGATGCCCGACCTGCGTGCCAACATCGGCTGAGTCAGCTCGCTAGTCGACAGCCCCGGCCCTCGCTTCGGCGACGGTGTCCGGGGCTGTCGCATGTTCTGAGGCGACTCCAGTAACATTTGCACCACCAGTCACAGCGAGTCTCCCCGAGACCGTCGCCGTGACCGTGTAGAACAAGATCGGCGGCACTCTCGACGTACCGGACCTCTCCGGCACGCCGACGGCCCCGCACAGTCTGACGTTTCGAGGAAGCGAGTCCCACACATGCGAGTTCCGAACGGCCGGAGAGCGCGGATCCTGTCCGCCCTGGCGGTCACGATGGTTCTTCCGCTCGCAGGGGGCCAGGCCGCCACGGCGGTCGCGTCTCCGGTCCACGCGGCACCTGTCCAGGCAGCGCCGCTGCGCGCGCAGGCGGATGCCGGCGCCACCGTGTCCGCGGTCGACTGGATCACCGACCGCCGTGTCGCGGTGTGGGTGAACTCGCCGTCCATGGGAGTCCCGATCCAGGTGCAGCTGCTGCTCGCGCGGGACTGGAACAAGAACCCGCAGGCCACGTTCCCGTCGGTGTGGATGCTCGACGGCATGCGCGCGACCGACACCGAGAACGGCTGGACCGCCGAGACCGACGCCGAGTCCTGGTTCGCCGACAAGAACGTCAACGTCGTGCTGCCCGTCGGCGGTCAGTCGAGCTTCTACTCCGACTGGGCCGAGCAGAACAACGGCCGGAACTACAAGTGGGAGACGTTCCTGACCAAGGAGCTCCCGCCCATTCTCGAGCGTGACTGGCGCTCCAACCAGACGCGCGCGGTCGCCGGTCTCTCCATGGGCGGCACCGCCGCGATGACGCTCTCGGCGCGGAACCCGGGCTTCTTCCGATTCGCCGGATCGTTCTCCGGCATCCTCAGCACCACGACGCTCGGCATGCCGCAGGCCATCGGGTACGCCATGCAGGACGCGGGCGGCTTCGACGCCGGTGCCATGTGGGGCGTGCCGTCGAGCGAGCTGTGGGCTCAGCACGACCCGTACGTTCTCGCGGAGAAGCTGAAGGGCATGAGCCTGTACGTCTCGAGCGGCAGCGGTACCGCCGGACCGTACGACCAGCAGTCCGACATCCCCGGCATCAGCACGAACTACGCCGGCATGGGTCTCGAGATCCTGTCGCGGCTCACGTCGCAGACGTTCGCGACCAAGCTCAACAAGCTCGGCATCCCGGCCTCGATCAACTACCGGCCGTCCGGAACCCACTCGTGGCAGTACTGGCAGTTCGAGCTCCGCCAGGCATGGCCGCAGATCGCCACCGCCCTCGGCGTCGAGGTGGACAAGCCCGCGTGCAGCGTCGGCGGGAACATCGGCGGCACCGCGAGCGCCAACGGATGGCTCGGCGACTGCCTCACCTCCGAGTACGACGTCGCGGGTGGGCGCGCACAGGACTTCCGGTTCGGTCGCATCTTCTCCTCCGACGGGGGCACGCACGTGGTCGCCGGTGCGATCGGCGGCGCGTACGCGGCCAACGGTGGTCCGGCCGGTGCACTGGGCATGCCGCTGTCGGGTGAGCTCGGAACCCCGGACGGCCGTGGACGCTACAACTCGTTCCGCAACGGAATGGTCTACTGGACCCCGCAGACCGGTGCGCACGCAGTGCGCGGCGCGATTCTCGACGAGTGGGCCCGCCAGGGCTACGAGGGTGGGCCGCTGGGCTACCCGCTGCGCGACGAGGTGCAGACCCCGAACAAGCCGGGTGCGGTCCAGGGCTTCGAGATCGGTGCGATGTACTTCTCGCCCGACACCGGCACGCACGCCGTGATGGGCAAGATCATGGAGAAGTACGGCCAGCTCGGGTGGGAGAACGGGGCACTCGGCTTCGCGAAGACCAACGAGGTCCCGGTCCGTGACGGCGGTCGCTTCACCGAGTTCCAGGGCGGCAACATCTACTGGTCGCCCGCGACCGGCGCGTGGTCCATCCTCAACGGCCAGATATTCGACGCGTGGAAGAGCGTCGGGTACGAGAACGGTCGCCTGGGATACGTCACCAGCGATCAGTTCGACATCCCCGGCGGTGTCCAGCAGAACTTCCAGAACGGCTTCGTGACGGTGCGGGACGGCGTCGTCCAGATCGTTCCCTGACCCGACACCGGGCGGTGCCGACACGGTGGGACTTCGCCCCGCGGCCGGCCTCCGGCCTTCCCGCACACAGAGTCCTCTCAGACCGTGCCGGTACCGTCCGCTGTCAGTTGCCGTGCCCCGATGACAGTAAGGACGTTTTCGTGACCTCGAGGTTCGCCACCACCGTCGCTCCCGTGATGCTGGCCGTCGCGGCCGGTGCTCTGCTCACCGCGTGCGGCGGCGACGACTCCTCGGCCAGCAGCACGCCGTCCCTCACGTCGAGCGCCACCGCCGCTGCGACCACGACGGAGGCGCCGACCTCCACGTCCGCGTCCGCCACGTCGACCTCGCCTGGCGCGACCACGAGTCCGGGCGCGGCGGCGACCGCTCCCGACGAGGCGGAACCGGTGCCCAGTGGCTTCCCCGGCCCGACCGAGGTGCCGATCGACGCCCGTGGAACCGCGTTCCTCGACGCTCTGAAGTCCCGCGGCGTCACGGTGGCCGGCAACGGCGACATCGCCATCGGCACGGCGAGCTACATCTGCGCCGCCCAGTCCGAGGGTGTGGCGGACGACCAGGTCCTCACCTTCGTCACCGCGAACGTCGGTGCCGAGGCGTCGGCGTCCGGTGCGACCATCAGCGCCGAGGACGCGTCGCGGACCGCACAGACGTACGTCGACGTCGCGCGCTCGACGTACTGCGGATAGGCGGCGCCTCGTGACACGATCCGGTCGGCCCGGGCCGCCGCGTCGGCGTTCGGTGGCGCGCACACTGCTCGTCCTGCTCGCGGTCGCGCTCGTCGTCGTCCTCGTCCTGCTGTTGCTCTGGTACCTGCTCGCGGGTCGACTGACGACACCCGGTCCCGGTGAGCCGCAGGTTCCCGGCGCCGAGCCGCCCACCTCGCAGCCGGCGTCGTGCCCCGACGTGTTCGTGCTCTCGGTGCCGGGCACGTGGGAGTCGAACGCGGCGGACGATCCCTACGCTCCCACCGCGAACCCGATCTCGTTGATGCTGAACGTGACTCAGTCGCTGCAGCAGCAGTTCGGCCCCGAGCGCGCCGAGGTCTACACGGTTCCGTACGTCGCGCAGTTCTCGAATCCCATCGCGTTCCCGCCCGACGGCCAGGCCTCGTACAACGTCAGCCGGTCGGAGGGCGCCGCGAAGGCGAACGAGATCCTGGCGCAGCGGTCCTCGGAGTGCCCGCTCACGTCCTACGTGCTCGCAGGGTTCTCGCAGGGAGCAGTCATCGTCGGCGATCTCGCCGCGTCGATCGGCGCAGGGGCGGGTCCGGTTCCGGCGGAGCGAGTCCTCGGCGTCACCGTCATCGCGGACGGCCGACGCGACGGCACCAGCGCGCAGCAGATCGGCCCGCCGGTGGACGGCGTGGGCGCGGAGGTGGCTCTCGGCGGTCTCGACGTACCCGGAATCACCATGACCGGTGCCCGCCAGGGTGGGTTCGGTGCGCTCGCCGATCGGACCTTCTCGATCTGCGCTCCCGGCGACCTCATCTGCGCGGCGCCGCCCGAGGCGATGTCGCTCCGGAACATCCCGTCGTCGCTGACCGCACTGGCCGGTGCGGCGGGTAATCCGGTGCACGGCAACTACGCTCGGTACGTCGTCGACGACGCCGGCACCACCGCCACACAGTGGACGGCGAACTGGGCGGCGGGGCTCGTCGCGTCGGCTCCGACGCCTGCTCACAGCTGACGGAAGGTGCTGCGCGGGGCAACTTTGGTCTCGAGCCGGTAACGGTTAGAGTGGCGAGTCGGCTTCGACTCCGGCCACCGCACCTTCCCTCGACGCTGCAGGAGAGAAAATTCATGAGTTCTGCCGACGCCGCGGCCACCACTGCGCCACTGCGCACGTTCCGCTTCGCGGCAGGCGGTGAGGGCAACCCGGACGAGGGCGGCGCACGGCGTTTCGTGAAGTTGGCGCAGAAGGCGGAGGAGCTGGGTTTCGACAGCTTCATGATTCCCGACCACCTGGGCAACCAGGTCGGCCCCATCGCCGCGCTCGGCGCGCTGGCCGTCGCCACCGACAAGATCCGCCTCGGGACCGCAGTCCTCGCGAACGGTTTCCGTCACCCGGCGGTGCTGGCGAAGGACGCGACGACCATCGACCAGATCTCCGGCGGACGGCTCGAGCTGGGAATCGGTGCGGGCTGGCTCAAGGAGGAGTACGACAAGGCGGGCATCGCCTACGAGAGCCCCGGTGTGCGCATCGAGAAGCTCGACGAGTCGCTCACCATTCTCGACACCCTGATGCGTGGGCAGGAGTGCCACTTCCAGGGCAAGCACTACCAGGTGAACGGGTTGCAGGGCAGCCCGCGGCCGCGCCAGGGCCCCCGGCCTCCCATCGCCGTGGGCGGCGGCGGCCCGAAGATGCTCGCGATGGCAGCCAAGCACGCCGACATCATCTCCCTGGTCCCCAGCACCACGCGCGAGGGCAAGCTCAAGCTGTCCGAGATCACCATGGAGAAGAGCATCGAGCGCGTCGAGCTCATCCGCGCCGCTGCGGGCGACCGGTTCGCCGACATCGAGCTGAACTGGACCATCACGACCATCCTGATCTCGGACGATCGGGAGCAGACGGCGGAGATGGTCATCGGTGCGCTCGACAACGGCTTCCCGCCCAACATGGAAGTCGACACCCGTCTGACCGTCGAGCAGATCCTGGAGTCGCCGTACATCGCGATCGGGAGCTTCGAGGAGATCGCGGACCAGATCCGGAACGTGCGGGCCCGGACGACGATGTCGTACGTCGGTGTCTTCCCGACGCAGATGGACGCCTTCGCTCCGGTCATTCCGCTGCTGGCGGGAGAATGACGGTCGTCGCTCGGCGGGTCTGTACCATGCTTGTGGTTCTCGCTGTCACGATCGGTGAGCGGGACCGGTGAGACTTACCGGTGAGTAAGATGACGACGCTCGAGAACGAGCGCGTGCATCCAGCAGACCGCGCCCACATCAGAACTGGGCGGTGTCGTGTAGCCGGCGGTGTCGCACTGCTTCGGAGGAGAGAATGATGAGTAACTCGTTCGACGATTTCGTCGACGACACCGGCAACATCGTGATCCGCGAGGATCTGACGCTGGTCCGCCACGTCGAGCAGAACGTCGCGGACAACGGCGACGACCTGGCCTACCGCTACGTGGACTACTCGCGGGAGCGCGACGGTGAGGTGCACGAGCTCACCTGGTCGCAGTTCGGTGCCCGTCTGCGCGCCGTGGCCGCGCGCCTGCAGCAGGTGACGTCGCCCGGTGACCGCGTGGCGATCCTCGCTCCGCAGGGCCTCGACTACGTCGTGGCGTTCTTCGGTGCCGTGTACGCGGGCACCATCGCGGTACCGCTCTTCGATCCGGACGAGCCCGGACACAGCGACCGCCTGCACGCCGTGCTCGACGACTGCTCGCCGTCGGCGATCCTCACCGCGACCAACTCGGCCGCCGGTGTACGCCAGTTCTTCCGCGCTCTTCCCGCGGCGCAGCGCCCCCGCATCATCGCGGTCGACGCCATCCCGGACAGCGTCGGCGCCACCTGGACCGAGCCGCCCACCGACATCGACGCGATCGCGTACCTGCAGTACACGTCCGGATCGACCCGCGTGCCGGCCGGTGTGGAGATCACGCACCGCGCCGTCGGCGTCAACGCCCTGCAGATGGTCGACGCGATCGAGCTGAACCACGACTCGCGCGGCGTCACGTGGCTGCCGCTGTTCCACGACATGGGCCTGCTCACGGTGATCCTGCCGGCGCTGGGCGGCAAGTACATCACCATCATGAGCCCGCGTGCCTTCGTGCAGCGGCCGTGGCGATGGATCAAGGAACTCGCCGCCGTGTCCGACGGGGCCGGCACGTTCGCGGCTGCACCGAACTTCGCGTTCGAGCACGCGGCACAGCGCGGCCTGCCGAAGAACGGCGAGTCGCTGGACCTGTCCAACGTCATCGGCCTGATCAACGGCAGCGAGCCGGTCACCACCACGTCGATGAAGAAGTTCAACGACGCGTTCATGCCGTACGGACTGCCGAAGACGGCCATCAAGCCGTCGTACGGCATGGCGGAGGCGACACTGTTCGTCTCCTCCACCAAGCACTCGGACGAGGCCAAGGTCATCCACGTCGACCGCACGGAGCTCAACTCCGGACGTGTCGTCCAGGTCGCCGAGGGAACGCCCAACTCCATTCCGCAGGTGTCGTGCGGCTACGTCGCACGCAGCCAGTGGGCCGCCATCGTCGATGCCGACTCCGCGTCCGAGGTTCCCGACGGGCACGTCGGTGAGATCTGGCTGCACGGCGAGAACATCGGCAAGGGCTACTGGGGCCGGGAGAAGGAGACCTCGGAGACCTTCCACAACAAGCTGGTCTCGCGCCAGACGGAGAACAGCCACGCCGACGGTGCGGCCGAGGGCGCGAACTGGATGCGCACCGGCGATTTCGGTGTCTACGTGGACGGCGAGCTCTACATCACCGGTCGTGTGAAGGACCTGGTCATCGTCGACGGCCGCAATCACTACCCGCAGGACCTCGAGGCATCCGCCCAGGACGCGAGCACGGCCCTGCGCCCCGGTTTCGTGGCGGCCTTCGCCGTGCCCGCGAACCAGCTTCCCGACTTCGTCTTCGAGCACGGCGGCGCCGGACTCACCCGAGACCCGGGTGACTCGTCGGAGCAGCTGGTCATCGTGGCCGAGCGGGCGCCGGGCGCCGGCAAGGCGGATCCGCAGCCCATCGCGGACACCGTGCGTGCGGCGATCTCGACTCGCCACGGCGTGACGGCACGCGACATCCTCCTGGTTCCCGCCGGTTCGATCCCGCGTACGTCCAGCGGCAAGATCGCGCGTCGGGCCTGCAAGGCGGCGTACATCGAGGGCACGCTGCGTGGTGGCTACCAGCAGACGGCGTTCCCCGACAATCCCGAAGACTGATCACCCGACGCGGGTAGTTTGGCGAGCTGATGGCTGAAGAAGAGACAACGACGTCCGCACCGGAGCCGACAGGTGACGCCGGGGCCCCGCAGGCGGGCGACATGACCGTCGCGCAGCTGAGGGACTGGCTCCGCGCCTGGGTCGCCGAGGCCACCGGCAAGGACGTCTCGGAGATCTCCGACGACCGTCCGATGGAGGAGTTCGGTCTCGCGTCCCGCGACGCCGTCGCGCTGAGCGGCGACATCGAGGATCTGGTCGGCGTCACGCTGACGGCCACGGTCGCGTACCAGCACCCCACGATCGCCTCGCTCGCGACACGCATCATCGACGGGGAGCCCGAGTCGGAGAGCAGCACCACCGACGACGCGTTCTACCTGTCCGGCACCACCGACGACAGTCACGACATCGCCGTCGTGGGCGTGTCCACCCGCTTCCCGGGTGCCGGCCACACGCCGGACGAGATGTGGGACATGCTGTCCGGCGGACGCGACGGCATCACCGATCTGCCCGAGGGCCGGTGGTCCGAGTTCCTCGGCGACCGTGCCATCGCCGAGGCGGTGGAGAAGACGGTGACCCGCGGCGGGTACCTCGACGACGTCAAGACGTTCGACGCGGAGTTCTTCGCCATGTCGCCGCGCGAGGCGGCCAACGTCGACCCGCAGCAGCGCCTCGCGCTGGAGCTCACGTGGGAAGCGCTGGAGGACGCGCGGATTCCGGCCAACGAACTCAAGGGCACGCAGGTCGGCGTCTTCATCGGCACGTCGACCAACGACTACCAGATGATCGCCGTCAGCGATCCCGACCCGCACCCCTACGCACTGACCGGCACGTCGACCGCCGTCGTCGCGGGGCGCGTGTCCTACTTCTACGACTTCCGCGGGCCGTCCGTCGCGCTGGACACCGCGTGCTCGTCGTCCCTCGTCGCCGTGCACCAGGCGGTGCGCAGCCTCCGCACCGGCGAGTCGAGCCTGGCCCTGGCCGGCGGCGTGAACATGCTGCTCTCGCCCGCCGCGACGCTCGGATTCGGGCAGACCGGCGTGCTCGCACCCGACGGCCGCATCAAGGCGTTCTCGTCGGACGCCGACGGCATGATCCGCTCGGAGGGCGGCGGCCTGGTGGTGCTCAAGCGTCTCGAGGACGCCGAGCGCGACGGGGACACCGTGCTCGCGGTCATCGCGGGCAGCGCGGTCAACCAGGACGGTCGCTCGAACGGGCTGGCCGCGCCCAACCCGGACGCCCAGGCCGACGTCCTGCGGACCGCCTACCGCGACGCCCGCATCGTGCCCACCACCGTCGACTACATCGAGGCGCACGGCACCGGCACCATCCTCGGCGACCCCATCGAGGCCGATGCACTGGGTCGCGTCGTCGGCCGCGGACGCGACGCGGACAAGCCCGCGCTGCTCGGTTCCGCGAAGACGAACTTCGGCCACCTCGAGAGTGCCGCGGGCGCCGCGGGGCTCATCAAGGTGATCCTCGCGATGCGCGAGAACCAGGTGCCGCCGTCCCTGAACTACGCCGGACCCAACCCCTACATTCCGTTCGACGCGGCCAGGCTCCGCGTCGTCGACACCGCGACGGACTGGCCCCGGTACTCCGGCACCGCCATCGCCGGTGTCTCCGGCTTCGGTTTCGGCGGCACCAACGCGCACGTCGTGGTCCGCGAGTACGTTCCCGCCGCGTCGGCGCCGAGCGTTGCCGACGCACCCGAGTTCGATTCGCCGGAGTTCGATTCGACAGCGGTCGATCCGGAAGCGCTGATCGGGGAGCCCGTGGGCGTTCCCGAGGAGACGCCGGCGGACATCGAGCGGGTACTCGCGGGTGTGTCGGCGTCTCCGGCCGAGTCCGAGGAGGCGCCGGAGCCGGGACCCGTTCTCCTCGCCGTGTCGGCGAGCATGCCGTCGCGCCGTCGTCGTGCGGCATCGGATCTGGCCGACTGGATCGAGTCCGAGGTCGGCAGCACCACGGACCTCGAGGCTCTCGGTCGGTCCCTCGCCCGTCGTAATCACGGGCGCTCCCGCGCCGTCGTGCTCGCCACGACGCGTGCCGAGGCCGTCGCCGGACTGCGCGCCGTCGCCGACAACAAGCCGGGCCCCGGCGTGTTCTCCGCCGACGCGCCCGCGTCCAACGGCCCGGTGTGGGTGTTCTCCGGCTTCGGTGCGCAGCACCGCACGATGGCGAAGGACTTCTACGCGTCCGAGCCGCTGTTCGCCGCGGCGCTCGATCGCGTCGACGCGCTCATCGAGGACGAGTCCGGGTACTCGATCCGGGCGATCGTCTCGGACGACTCGCTCACGTACGACTTCGAGAACTCGCAGGTCGGGATCTTCGCGATCCAGGTGGCGCTCGTCGAGACGCTGCGTGCGTACGGCGCCGCGCCGACCGCGGTGGTGGGCCACTCGATGGGTGAGGTCGCCGCCGCGTACGCCGCCGGTGGTCTGAACCTCGAGGACGCGGTGCGCATCATCGTGGCGCGTTCGCGACTGCTCGGCGAGGGCCAGGAAGGTCTCGGCGACGCCGAGGCCGGCGCGATGGCGCTGGTGGAATTCTCCGCGCAGGAGGTCGCCGACCTCACCGACCGCTTCCCCGGGGTGGAGCCCAGCGTGTACGCAGCGCCGACGCACACGACCGTGGGCGGACCGGCCGAGCCGGTGCGACAGCTGGTCGAGTACGCCGAGTCGCTCGGCAAGATGGGCCGCATCCTCGACGTGAAGGGCGCCGGACACACCTCGGCCGTCGATCCGTTGCTGGGCGAGCTCGCGGCCGAACTGATGGGCATCGAGCCCACCCCACTCGCCGTGTCGGTGTTCTCGTCGGTGGACAGGGAAGCGTTCTACCGCGCGGGTCACGAGCCGATCCACGGTGTCGAGTACTGGACCAAGGGCATGCGCCATCCCGTCTGGTTCACCCAGGCGGTCAAGCTGGCCGTGGATGCCGGCTACACCACCTTCGTGGAGTTGTCGCCCAATCCGGTGGCGCTGATGTCCGTCGCCGCGACGGCGTGGGCGACGGGTGTCCCGGACGCGACGCTGATCGCGACGCTCAAGCGCAAGGAGAGCGAGCCCGCGACGTTCCTCGCCGCACTCGCCGACCTCTACGTGCACGGCCATGCCGTGACGCTGTCGAGTCTGTTCGGACCCGGCGAGTACGCGGACCTGCCACGCACCGCCTTCGTGCGCAAACACCACTGGATCGACGCCGCGGTGCATCTGGGCAGCGGCAGCGCCGGGGGCGCGCGAGTCGCGTTGCCCGACGGCCGCGTCGTCTGGGAGACACCGGTGGCCGGTGTGTCCGCCATCGGAGATCTGGTGTCGACACTCGCCGGCGAGGTGCTGGGCGACGTGACGGTCGGCGCCGTGGTCACGCAGCGCCCCGTGCCCACCACCGGTTCTCTCACCACCACGCTCACCCCGCATCCGGGCGGTGCGTCCCTCCAGGTGCACTGGAACGACGGCACCCTCTTCGTGCCGGTCGCCGACGCCGTGGTCACCGCGGCGGGCAGTGTCGGATCACTGGCTCCCGCAGGCGATTCCGCCGCGGCGGCTCCGTTCGTGGAGGAGGAACCCGAGGTCGTCGACGACTTCGGCGATCGCTGGATCCCGAACGGGACCCAGACGATGGAGGATCGTCTCGCGATCATCGTCGCCGAGTCGATGGGGTACGCGCCGGAGGATCTGCCGGCCGAGATCCCGTTGATCGAACTGGGTCTCGACTCACTGATGGCCGTGCGCATCAAGAACCGCGTGGAGTTCGAGTTCGACATCCCCCAGGTGCAGTTGCAGGCCGTGCGCGACGCCAGCCTGCGTGAGGTGGAGAAGTACCTCCGCTACGCGCTGGACAATCGCGAGGAGGTCGCGGCGCTCGCCGAGCAGCAGGAACGCGAGCGCACGGCCGAGCAGGCCGCCGATCAGACGCCCGAGCAGGAACCCCCTGTCGCACAGCCGGATCCGGTGATCGCCGAGCCCGAGACGGCGGTCGACGAGACCGTACCGGGATCCGACAGCGGCCAGGCGGGCCCGACCACGGCGACGGCGTTCGAGGCGCCCGTGTCCGACGCGGTGACCGACGTGGGCGACGCACAGTCGTTCGCGGAGGCGACCGGGACGGACGTCGCACCGCGTGACGCCGCGGAGCGCCTCACCTTTGCGACGTGGGCCGTCGTGACGGGGCAGTCCGCCAGAGGCATCTTCAATCCCCTTCCCGTGCTGGACGATCCGACGGCCGAGAAGCTCGCGGAGCGTCTGAGCGAGCGGTCGAAGGGCGAGATCACGTTCGACGACATCCTCGACTCGGAGACGATCGAGCAGCTCGCCGACGTGGTGCGGCCGTTCCTCGAGTCGGGTGACGTCACCGGACTGGTGCGCACGCTGCGCGCTCGCCCGGAGGGCTCCACCGCGGTGCCGGTGTTCGTCTTCCACCCCGCGGGCAGTTCGTGCGTCGTGTACGAGCCGCTGCTCAAGCGACTCCCGGCGGACACGCCGATGTACGGCTTCGAGCGCACGGAGGGACCGATCGAGGATCGCGCCCGCGCTTATCTGCCCCTGCTCCGGGAGATCCAGGGCGACGGGCCGTACGTGCTGATGGGCTGGTCCCTCGGCGGTGTGCTCTCGTACGCCGTCGCGACGATGCTCCGCGAGGAGGGCGCCGACGTGCGCTACGTCGGGCTCATCGACACCGTCATGCCGTACGAGCCGATCCCGGACACCCCGGAGGAGATCGAGCTCCGCTGGAAGCGCTACGCGCAGGTGGGCAAGAAGCTCTACAACGTCGACTACCCGCTGCCGTACGAGAAGCTGGCACAGGCCGACGACGACGGCCAGATCAAGATCATCATGGACATGGTCAAGATGAGCAGCGCCAAGATCCCCAGCGGCATCATCGAGCACCAGCGCACGTCCTGGTTGGACAACCGCGCGATCCAGACCGCCCGGCCCCAGCACTACGACGGGGACGTCACGCTCTACATGGCGGACAAGTACCACGACGACGCCATCGCGCTCGAGCCTCGGCTCGGCAAGCGGGAGCCGCACGGCGGCTGGGCGCCGTTCGCACCGAATCTGGACATCGTGCACATCGGCGGTGACCACCTCGCGGTGATCGACGAGCCGTACATCCGCGCGATCGCCGCGGATCTGACGGGCAAGATGCGAGACATTTCGGCGTCGATCACGCCGGAGGGAAGCGAGTCGCACACGTGAGCACCACTGCCGCCAAGCTGGCCGAACTGCGCGAGAAGTTGGAGGTGGCGCGGGAACCCGCAGGGGACGTCGCCATCGCCAAGCGCGCGAAGAAGGGCATTCCGAGTGCGCGCGAGCGCATCGACATGCTGCTCGATCCGGGTTCCTTCGTCGAGATCGGCGCCCTCGTCCGCGCGCCCGGCAACCAGGACTCGCTGTACGGCGACGGCGTGGTCACCGGCCACGGCACGGTCGACGGCCGACCGATCGCCGTGTTCTCGCACGACCAGACCGTGTTCGGCGGCACCGTCGGCGAGATGTTCGGCCGCAAGGTCGCGCTCATCATGGAGTTCGCGGCGGATGTCGGTTGCCCGTGCGTCGGTATCAACGACTCGGGCGGCGCGCGTGTGCAGGACGCCGTCACGTCGCTGGCCTGGTACGCGGAGCTCGGTCGTCGGCAGGAACCGTTGTCCGGCATGTGCCCGCAGATCTCGGTGATCCTGGGCAAGTGCGCCGGCGGCGCCGTGTACGCGCCGATCAACACCGACATCATCGTGGCCACCGAAGAGGCCTACATGTTCGTCACCGGCCCGGACGTCATCAAGTCCGTCACCGGCGAGGACGTCAGCCTCCACGATCTCGGGAGTGCCCGGAAGCAGGCCGAGTACGGCAACGTGCACCACGTGGCTCAGGACGAGAAGGCAGCGTTCGAGTGGGTGCGCAAGTACCTGTCGTACCTGCCGTCGAACTGCCACGAGCAGCCCCCGGTCATCAACCCCGGTCTCGAGCCGACCATCACGGACGACGATCGTTCGCTGGACACCTTCATGCCGGACTCGGACAACGCCGGGTACGACATGCACGAGATCCTGCTGCGCATCTTCGACGACGGTGACTTCCACGAACTCACCGCACAGACCGCGTCCAACATCATCGTCGGGTTCGCCCGCGTCGACGGTCGTCCGGTGGGAGTGGTGGCCAACCAGCCGATGCACCTCAGCGGCGCGTTGGACGCGGCGAGCAGCGACAAGGCGTCTCATTTCATCAACATCTGCAACGCCTTCGAGATCCCGCTCGTGTTGGTCACGGACACACCGGGATTCCTGCCGGGGCTCGAGCAGGAGAAGATCGGCGTCATCAAGCGCGGTGGCCGGTTCATCTTCTCGTACGTGTGCGCATCGATCCCCAAGGTCACCGTCGTGATCCGCAAGTCGTACGGCGGCGGATACGCGGTGATGGGGTCGAAGCAGCTCGGCGCCGACATCAACTTCGCCTGGCCCACAGCACGTATCGCGGTGATGGGCGCGGAGGGTGCGGTGTCGATCATGGCGCGCAAGCAGCTGGCCGAGGCGGGCGACAACGCCCCGGCTATCCGTCAGGGATTCATCGACTTCTACAACGAGCACGTGGCGACGCCGTGGGTGGCCGCCGAGCGCGGTTACATCGACGCCGTGATCGAGCCGTCCACCACGCGTCTCGAGATCCGCAAGGCCCTGCACATCCTGCGCGACAAGGCGAAGGAACCGCGACCGAGAAAGCAGCATCTGTTCCCGATCTAGTTCCGCCGGGGCTATCGTGCTGCCATGAGACGGACCGTGGTCGTCCTGGCCTGCGTCGGAGCGGTCGTGGTGCTGGTGGTGGCCGCGGTGGTGGCGGTGGTGATCACGCGGTCGTCCACGACGTCTCGCGACGATGCGCGGTTCCAGGAGTCGATCGCGTCGTTCTACGAGTCACCGGACACGCCTGCCGCGCCGGGCGAGCTGATCCGCATCGAGCCGATCGACGATCTGGACGTGCCCGGCGGCACGGCCTACCGGATGCTCTACGGCACCCAGCGTCCCGACGGGTCGCCCGCCGTCTCGTCCGGAATGCTCATCGTGCCGACGGCACCGGCGCCGCCGGGTGGGCGTCCGGTTCTGGCGTGGTCTCACGGCACGCTCGGCTTCGGAGACGAGTGCACCCCGTCGCGGCGGTACCACCCGACGATGGACACCCTGGACTTCACGAACTGGTTGCCGTCCGTGATGGAGCGCGGGTGGGTCGTCGCGGCGACGGACTACACGGGCCTCGGCACCGCCGGTGACACCTACTATCTGATCGCCCGCAGCGAGGCGCAGGACGTTCTGAACTCGGTGCGGGCGGCGCGCGATCACGCTCCGGCGCAGGCGAGTTCGGTGTACGCCACGTTCGGGCACTCGCAGGGCGGTCACGCGGCGATCGGCACGGCGATGTTCGCCGACTACGCGCCCGAGCTCCGGTCGGTGGGCGCGGCGGCGGCGGCGCCCGCGGCGCTGCTGGGTCCGCTGTTCTCCGAGCAGTGGAACACGTTCGTGGCGTGGGGGATCGGGCCCAGCGTCGCGGTCTCGTGGCCGGTCGTGTATCCCGACCTGCCGCTCGAGGGGGTGCTCGGCGACGCGGCGATGTCGCGCTACCGGTCGCTGGCCGACGGGTGCATCACGGACGAACTGCCCGAACTGTTGCTCGAGCGCGCCGAGGGGGAGCAGTTCTTCGACTCCGACCCCATGCAGAACCCGGACTGGGCTGCCGCCGCAGCGGATCAGGCAATCGACCTCTCGCGCGTCGACGTACCCCTCTTCGTCGTCCAGAGCCTCGCCGACACGGTCGTCCTCCCGAACACGACGGCGCTGCTGGCCCGGACGGCCTGCTCCGCACCGTCTCCCGAGTCCGACGTCGCCTGGATCGGCCAGGTGGCACACCAGGACACGGCGAAGGTCGGCGGGCTGGTGGCGGTCGACTGGTTGCAGGACCGCTTCGACGGCGTCCCCGCGCCGAACTCGTGCTCACACCCGTCGCCTATCGCGCCGGCGGATCCCACAGGGTGACGAACGCTGTCTAGTAGACCCGCAGCGTCCCCGGCGACCACAGCCCGCTCCGGGTCTGCTCGGTGACCTCGACGGTCGCTGCGGACGCGCTCGGATCGAACCTGTCGTAGCGCTCGAGCGAACCCCAGTCGCGTCCCCAGTCGTGGTTCAGGTACGTCGGGACGGTGGTGGGTGTCGCCAGCATCTCGGTGAAGCCCAGCGGGCCACCGTTCTCCGCGGCCTGCCACGTGTCGGTGGACGAGACCGCCAACCCGCGATCGGGCAGGATGCGGAAGTTCGGCACCTCGGCGACGCCGTCGAGATGGTCGAACGGACGCTGGCAAGGGAACTGCAGCCCCACGGCCCAGTCCAGCAGGACGGGCTGCGTCGTGCCTATCTCCTCCTGCAGCGGGACGACCACGGGCACGCGGGGCGGCGTGAAGGCCAGCCACTGGTCACCGGTGAGGTTGGGATCGTTGGCGACCACACGCACGGCATCCGCATCGGGGGAGAGCTCGTCGAGCGGGATGCGCAGGTTGCGCCACGACGGTGCCGGGCCGATGTCCTTGGGGAGGTAGTCGCCCTGGACCTGCACCGAGCCGTCCGGCTGCCGGACGCCGTACTCGACGCGGAGCGACTGACCGTACGTGTTCTCGCCGGTCTCCTGGTTCTCGGACCAGATGCGGCCGGCCGCACTGACCACCACCAGGGGCGCGTCGTCACTGCGCGCGGGGAGGCCGTACCAGCTCGACGTCGCGTAGGCCGGTGTCTGCACCCCGGTCTGGTACGAGCCGAGGACGGGTGTCGTGGCGGGGTCGAGCCCGAAGGGCAGGCGCGCGGTGGAGCCGTTGACGCCGGCGGCGCCGACACCACCCGCGGTACCGGAGGACTGGCCCTCCTCGAAGGACGCGCCCACGGACTGCTGGTCGGTGTTGCCCTGTCCGGGCTTGACCTCCACGGCGTCGGCACTGAGGTCGGTGGGGATGCCGTTGGGTGTGAAGCCGACGGGCTCGGCGCCGCCCAGTGGGCCCGTGGCAGTGTCCACCGGTCCCGGAAGTGGCGACAGCACACCGGCGTTCGGGTCGGACTCCACGAGGACGTCCCCGGCCAGTCCGCAGCTGTTGCCGGCCAACGCCTGCACGTTGGAGCGACCGAGCGAGTAGGCGGGGTACTGCGAGACGGCACCCTTGAGGAGCGAGAGGATCTCGAACAGGACGAGCAACCCGGCCACCGCGGTGAGCGGCGCGGCCGCGAACTTGCGGATGCGCCGCCCGCGTTCGGTTCCGGGCTTCGGTTGCGGCGCAGCGAATCCCTCGCGGAGATAGTGCCATGCCGCGAGTCCGACGGCGGCGAAGAACAGGATCAGCAGCACGGTGTTGGACTGGATCCCCTTGACCGAGACCACCTTGTCGAACCACGGCACGCCGTAACTCGAGACGTACCAGTACCCGTTGATGCCCGAGAACGACAGTGCGAGAACGAAGGCGAGACCGACGACGAAGACGGTGCGGTTGCGCCGCGACCGCAGTGCACTGGCCGAGACCGCGACGGCGGTGAGCGCCGCGAGCGAACCGGCGATGCCGGCGTACACCCCGAAGTGGTGGGTCCACTTCGTCGGGTTGAACATCATGAAGAAGATGGTGCCGAAGACGACACCGATGAGACGCCACGCCGGACCGGACGGGACGCCCGGGATCCGCTTGCGCCGCAGCAGGACGAACACCGTGGTGAAGAGGCACAGCAGCATGGTCAGGAAGGCGAAGCGGCGGGCGACCGATCCGTCGACCGTCTGGACGAAGAGGTAGTAGTACCGCAGGAAGTCGTTGTACCAGGGCAGGTTCGGACCGATGAGCGTGCGCACACGCGTCGACTCCTGGACCGCCGCGAAGGTCTGGTCCCCGTAGACGACGATGAGGACCAGCACGCCGGCACTGGCGATGGGTGCCAGCAGCGGCAGCGTCCCGACCATGCGGTGCCGTTTGACGACGATGCGCACCAGCGGCCGGATGCCCGTCAGGATCGCGGCGACACACATGAGGCCGGTGGGTGCGGCGGCGAGGGTGAAGGCGCCGATCAGCGCTGCCATGGCGGCGGGGAGCAGCCGTCCGGTCGCGATGGCGCGCTCGACGGAGCACCACGTGAGCAGGGCGCCGAGGGCCACGACGGGCTCGGGACGCAGCCCGTTGTTGTACGGCAGCCAGAAGGCGAGGAAGACCAGTCCGCCGGTCCAGACGGCGACCGAGTTGACGCGCACCGCGCGCCCGAGGCGCGGGACCACCTCGCGGCTGATGACCAGCCAGCACAGGATGCCGGCGATCAGCGCGGGCAGGCGCATCCAGGGGCTCGCCGTCGAGATCTTGGCGAACGCGGCCAGCACGTCGTAGTACCAGCCGAAGGGCGCCTCGGGGACGCCGAACCAGCGGAAGTAGTTGGCCATGTAGCCGGCGTTCTCGGAGACGCGGGCCATGGTGAGCAGGTACCCGTCGTCCGCGGTGTTGGCGCCGAAGAAGTGCCAGCCGGCGAGTGCGCCGACCACCACCGCGTCGATACCGGTGACCCTCCACCAGTGCGCGGGGAAGAAGCGGCGGTGGGTGCGGCCGTCGACACCGTCGAGCCTGGCCAGCGCACTCAGTGCGAGCGCCGTGCAGGCGATGGCGGCGGCCATGGCGAGCAGCTTGAGCACGGTGGGCGACGACGAGAAACGGGAGTCGACGGCGATCGACACGTCGAGGCCCGGGTACTGCTCGGCGCTGCCGGCGAGGTCGGAGTAGACGCCGACCACCTGGGGCCGCAGGTCGCCGCCGAGCTGACCCGCGCGGGGATTGCCCTGTGCGTCCACGAGCCCGTCGAACGACGCGGACGTGGCATCGATGGTCGACTCGAAGGTGATCGCCCCGCACGCGGCCGACTGCACCTCGGAGCGCGGGGCGGAGGCGATCACGACGTTGCGGTCGAGGACGTCGACCGTGTTCTCGCCGACGCGGACGAACATCGCGTTCAGCGCGGCGCCCTCGCCCTGCGGCGGCGCGGTGGAGAGGAGGATGCCGCCCGCGGCCGGCACGTCCGCGACGGCGCTGCAGGGGATGGAGACCGATATCGAGACCGGCACCTGGGACATCAGGGGTGCATCGACACTGTCGACGGTGCCGTCCTGCGGCCACTGGACGACGGCGTCGTCCTGCGTGACCGGAAGGAACGGGGTCAGAATCGCGAAGAGAACACCGAGAACCCCCGCCACCATCGCCACGAGGCGGGTGGTGCGGTACTGCTGTCGGACGTCCACCGAGCGATCCGGGCCGGCAGGTGTCGGCGCGGTCGGCGAAGAGGTGAGGGCGTCGGGCACGGCTCCCGATGTTATGCGACCGTGATCCGGTTGCTGCACTCGCTGGTTACTTACTGGTACTTGATGTGTCCGGGCGACCAGATGCCCGAACGCGACGACGTGGTCACGTCGGGTTCGACGGCCACCGCGTCCGGGTCGAGGGGCAGATAGCGCTCGAGGGATCCCCAGTCGCGACGGAGGTCGTCCGCCAGGTAGGTCGGTACCGTCTCCGCGCGCAGGACCAGTCCGGTCCAGCCCAGAGGGCCGCCGCCGACGGAGTCCTGCCAGGCGTTGGTCGACTCGGCCCCGTTGCGGTCGGGCAGGATGCGCCACTCCGGCAGTTCGGCGACTCCGTAGCGGTGGTCGAACGGCCGCTGGCACGGGAACGCGAGTCCGACGGACCAGTCCAGCAGCACCGGGTCGGTGGACCCGACGACGTCGTTGAGAACGGTGGTCCGCGGTGCGCGCGGCGGGGTGACGGCGAGCCACTGGTCGCCCGCCAGATCCTCGTCGGAGGCGACGAGTCGCACAGCGTTCGCGGTCGGCGGGACCTGGTCGAGGGGGACCCGCAGGTTGCGCCACGACGGTTGCGGGCCGATGTCGATGGGCGCGACGCGTCCGAGGATCTCCTCGGCACCGTCCGCCCCGACCGTGGCGTACTCAACCTCGAGGCTCTGCCCCGGGGTGACGATGCCGTCGGTGTCGACCGAGCGGATACGACCCGCGGCGGTGACGGACAGGAAGTCTCGCTGCGCGGCGTCGGGCAGCGCGTACCAGCCGGACGTGAGGCTCGCCGGTGCGGCGTCACCGGAGCCGAAGCTGCCGAGAACCGGCGTGGTCGCGGGGTCCAGCCCGAACGGCAGCGCGATCCGCGAGCCGTTGACGCCGGTGCCGGCGGTGGTGCCGCCCCCGGTGCCCGCGCTGTTCGCGGTGGCCTGCTGATCGGTGTCCGAGGGGTCGACCGAGTTGGCTCCGCCTGTCGCACCCGAGCTCTCGCGATCGGCGCTCAGATCGCCGGCGACGCCGTTCGGGGTGAAGCCGACGCTGGCGGTCCCGGCGAGCGGGTCGGCGCCCGGCTCGGGGTTCAGCGGCTGGAGCATCGAGGCGTTCGGATCGGTCTCCACCAGGACGTCGCGTGCCAGGCCACACGATTGACCGAGGATCGAGTTCACGTTGGACCGGGCCACCGAGTACGCGGGGTACTGCGACACCGCGCCCTTCAGCAGGGACAACACCTCGAACAGCACCACGAGGCCGGCCACGACGGTGAGCGAGGCCCCGCTGAAACGCCGGGTCCGCGCCGGCTCGGCGCCGACGTAGGGAGCGCGGAAGTGTTGCCATGCGGCGTACGCCAGCGTCAGCACGGTGAGCCCGAGCAGCAGCGTCGCGAAGCCTTTGCCGGCGATGGACGGGGGCTTGTCGAACCACGGCACGCCGTAGCTCGAGACGTACCACCACCCGTTGGACCCGGTGAACGCCAGCGCGGTGAGGAACAGGACGGCGGCCGTGAACAGAGTCCGGTTGCGCGGTGAACGCTCCGTCGCCGACATCACGGCGATGGCGGCGAGCGCGGCGAGAGACCCCGCCAGCCCGGCGTAGACGCCGAAGTGGTGCGTCCACTTGGTCGGCGTGAACATCATGAGGGCGAGGGCTCCGGCGACGATGCCGAGGATGCGGCGGGACGGACCGGTCGACGTTCCCGGGATCCGGCCGCCGCGACGCAGCATCACGACGAGACAGGTCACGAGGCACAGCAGCATCGCGAAGACGGCGAAGCGGCGGGCGAGCGATCCGTCGGGCGAGATGTTGAGCAGAGCGTCCCAGCGGTACCGCTCGTCGAACCACTTCACGTTGGGTCCGACCGCGGATCGGACACGGGTGGCCTCGAGGACGGAGGCGACGGTCTGGTCGGCGAACACGGCGAACAGCACCACGGTGCCCGCCGCGAGGATCGGGGCCAGCAGCGCGGGCAGTCCGACGGCGTGGCGCCGACGGACGACGATCTGGATGACCGGGCGCGCGCCGGCCAGCAGCGCGGCGATCGCGATGAGGCCGGTGGGTCCGGCAGCGAGGGAGAAGGCGGCGATCACCACGGCCACGGCCGCGGGCAGCAGGCGCCCGGTGGAGATCGCACGCTCGATGGAGCACCAGGTGAGCAGAGCGCCGAGCGCGATGATCGGCTCGGGACGCAGGCCGTTGTCGTAGGGCAGCCAGAAGGCCAGGAAGACCAGACCGGCCGTCCACACGGCCACCGGTCGGGTGCGCACCGCGCGACCGAGGCGCGGGATGACCTCCCGAGAGATGACGAGCCAGCACAGGACGGCCGCGATCAGCGCGGGCAGGCGCATCCACGGGCTGGCGGTCGACACCTTGGCCAGTGCGGCCAGCATGTCGTAGTACGGCATGCCGAAGGGCGCCTCGGGCACGCCGAACCACCGGTAGTAGTTGGCCATGTATCCCGAGTGCTCGGAGACCCGCGCCATGTTGAGCAGATATCCGTCGTCCGAGGTGTTGGCGCCGATGACGTGCCACAGCAGCAGCGTCCCCACGACCACGGCATCCACGCCGGTGACCCGGAGCCAGTGCCGGGGGAAGAACCGCCGTGCGCGCCGGCCGTCGGCGTCGTCGAGCCGGTGCAGTGCGACCAGCGACGCGACGACCAGGAGCGACCCCAGCACGATCGCGAGCAGTTTCAGCGTCGACGGTGATGAGGAGAACCGGGAGTCCACGTCGATGCGTACCGACATGTCGGCCGGTGCGGATCCGGTCAGGTCGCTGAACACCCCGACGGTCTGGGGGCGCACGTCGCCCGGGGCCGTGCCGGTGAGATCGCCGACCGCCGCGGTGGTGCTCTCCGGCGTCGAGGTGAGAGTGAGCGCATCGCAGCCGGCCACGGTGTCCGCGGGCACCGAGAGCAGCAGTTGGTCGCGCAGCACGACGGTGACGTCGCCGGCGTCGGTCCGTGTGACCACGAGGCCCACGCGCCGGGCATCCGGTGACTGCGGCGCGACGGTGGACAGCACCAGGCTGCCCGGCGTGGCGTCGGCGAGAACGGAACACGGGACGGTGGCCGACAGCGAGAGCGGGTTGTACGAGACGAGGGGCGTCTCGACGCTGGTGAACGAGCCGTCCTGCGGCCAGGTGACGGACGCGGCGTCCTGCTCGACGGGCAGGAGCGGAGTGAGGATCGCCAGAAGTGTGCCGAGCAGACCCGTGACGATCGCGACGATGCGCGTGGTGGCGAACTGTCCCGACCGGCCTCCGGCCTTCCCGAAGGCGAATCGACTCGGTCTCGACGCCGGGGCCGGTGGTTCGGTCGTCGTCTCGGCGGTTGTCGGCACGCCACGATGCTAGGCGACGAGACCCGCCCCGCCAGAATCCGCGACCGTCAGCGGACGTCCCACACGTACGTGCCGTCGATCTCGGTGGCGGTGCGACCCAGCAGATCGTCGACGGTGTCGCGCAGTGCGTCCTGGTTCTCGGTCGGGGGCAGCATCACCACGTCGGCATCCCAGAACGCGAGGTCCTCTCGCGCCGTGCGTCGCTGATCGTCGTTCAGTGTCGGGACGATGCCGGTGCGTCCCGCGGTGCCGAGCAGCTTCGCGGTGGGTCGATCGATCGCGCCGTACTTCGCCTCCCCGTCCGGTTGTCCGCTCGGTCCGACGAAGTAGCCACCGGCGATGCGGTACTCGAGCCCGGTGTCCACCTGCCAGCGCAGCGCTGCGGCGGTGCCGGGATTCGGGACCGGCACGGTGACGATCGATCCCGGGTCGTCGGTGTCGACGTACTCGCGCCACGTCCCGTCCGCCAGGAACGACGGGGTCTCTCCCCGGTCGGCCGTCGGCAGCGGTGTCGGTGCGAGGGGGACGAGTGCGACGGCGAGAGCGCCCGTCCACACCACGGCGACGCGGCGCGACGCGGGTGCGGTCAGGACGTGATCGGTGACCATCGCGATCAGCAGCGCCATGGCCGGCACCGCGGCCAGTACGAACCGGGTCTCGAGGACGGACTGCAGGAGCGGGATCCGGTCGAGGTACTCGCCGGGCAGGGCGATGCCGGTCTCCGTCCCGTCGACCACGAGGGCGACGCCCAGTGAGGCGACGCCGAGGATCAGGATCGACACGAAGGCGGCCACCGCGATCGGACGGCGGCGCAGCACCACGGCGGAGACCACGACGAGAAGCAGCAGCGGGATGCCGAAGTACGCGTTCTGCTCGGTGGGGTTCAGGGCGACGTCGTCCATCGGAAACGCTGCACCCCAGAGCGACTGGGGCGGGAACCGGACGAGTGACACCAGATCGTTCCCGGGCAGATTGTGGTCGAGGTAGCTGTAGTGCTGTCGCCCGCGGAACTGCCACCACAGGGGTACCGCGACGAGCACCGCTGTCAGCAGTGCGGCACCCAGCACGGGCAGGGCCGCGTGCCGGACCATGGGGACGAACCGGCGCGGCCGGAACACCCAGTACAGCACCGTGATCAGGGCGACGGCGACCGCGAAGACGAGGAGCGGCTCCTCGCCGAGCATCACCTGCCACGCCACCAGGAGACCCAGGACGACGGCGTGACGGCGACGGCGAGTGTTCTCCGCGTCGGCGATGCGGACGAGCAGATACAGGATGAACGGCAGGACTCCGAGCACGACGAAGTTGGGGTGGGCGTTGGCGTGCGAGATCATGCCCGGCGCGAACCCGCTGAGGAGCCCGCCGAGACCGGCGGCCGCACGTGAGCGGATCACGGTGCGGGAGAACAGGAAGTACCACCCGTAGGCGGTGGTCGCCAGCCCGAGCGTCAGGGCGAGGGTGAACGTGGCCGCCGGTCCGAAGGCCAGAGTGATCGGTGTCAGAGGTACCGACAGGCCGAGCATCGCGGTATTGGCCATCATGTTCACGCCGTCGGGCGCGTTCTGCAGGTCGGAGAAGAACGGGTTGTCGAGATGGGTGACCGAGCGGGCGGTCACGGCGAAGAACCACTCCCACATGGTCTGGTCCTGGCCGCTGAAACGGAGGTACTGCGACTGCAGGTGCTGCCACTGGTTGTGCAGCACCAGCACGGACAGCAGCGTGTAGACGGTGGCAGCGAGGAGGTCCGCCCGGCGGGCGGTCACGTGCGCACGACGAGGACGAACGGACCGATCTCGCGGATCTCGAAGCGAGGGTCGTCGAACAGCGACTCGGGGTAGGAGACGGTGTAGCGGCGCACGTTC
Source organism: Rhodococcus sp. NBC_00294 (assembly GCF_036163995.1). Classification (NCBI taxonomy): domain Bacteria; kingdom Bacillati; phylum Actinomycetota; class Actinomycetes; order Mycobacteriales; family Nocardiaceae; genus Rhodococcus; species Rhodococcus sp. NBC_00294. The sequence goes on along the minus strand of NZ_CP108043.1, from coordinate 826,009 downwards.
GGATCGTTGGGGTACACGTCCTCCGCGAGACGCAACGTGTAACCGTCGGCGCCGCGGCGGAAGAGGAACGCGTCGGGGGCGCGCCACGGCAGGGCATCGAGGGCGGCTATCAGTTCGTCGCTGCTGCGCAGATCGCTCCACGACTCGATGGCGTCGGCGCGGGCGGCGAACTCGGCGAGCGGGTTCGCGTAGTGCGACGTCAGCCCCTGGAACCCGAAATATGGGTGGTACGCGAGGAACGTCGTGTCCGAGGTGAGCAACACCGTGTCGGTCCGCGGACCGGGCCGCGCCTCCTGGAGTGCCGCGTCGACCTCGCCGTAGTACGACACGGCGCTCGGTGGTCTCTGATCGGCACGGACTCCGTCGCCGTCGGTGTCCGTGTACGCCACCGTGATCTCGTTCTGCAGGACGTGGGGGATGTCCTGGGCGAAGGCGACGGCGCCGACGATCCCGACCGCGACGGAGACGGTTCGGACCCGGGGCGACTCACTCGCCACCAGGTAGAGCGCCCGAGCGCCCTCCAGGAAGCCGAACACGCCCGCGGCGCCGAGGATCAGCACCAGCACCGCCTCGAGTCGGAAGCCGAGCAGGGTGGTACCCGCGACAGTGGCGAGCATCGACAGCAGGCACCACCCGTAGACGGCGACGACGCCGAGACCCAGGGCCTGCGCACGGCGAGAATCACGGACTCGCACCACGATCCACAGAGTGCCGACGAGGCACAGGGCGCCCGTGAGGGTGAACTGCGCCATCGGGAAGGGCAGCTCGGACCCGGACTCCGGCAGGTAGTGCAGAGCGGTACCGCTCTCCGCCGTGCTGCCCGTCAGCGACGCGAGCAGGTACGGCGCCCAGACGGTGAGCGCGAGCAGCCCGGAGATGCCTGCGATGACGACGAGGCGAAGTGCCGGGTCGAGCAGTACTGCGAGGGAACGGTTCCCCCGATAGCGCAGCACCGCCGCGACCACCGCCATGAGCACGACGGTGAAGGCCGCGATACCGAGATAGAGGGTGTAGACCGTCGCGGCGACACCGAGGAACAGGCCGGTGCCGACGACGGCTCCCCATCCTGCGCCGCGTGTCGACCCCGGGCGATGGAGTGCACCCCACGCCAGGATCAGCGCGGGCGGGATCATGACTGCGATCGTGGCGCCGTAGGCCTCGGGTGAACCGTAGGCCAGCATCAGGGCCGTCACGCCGAGCGCGGCCAGTACTGCCAGGTCCGCCCGAACGAGACTGCGCCACAGCACGAGCGAGACCACGGCGGCGACGGCGAGGGACGCGATGGCGTAGGGCTTGTAGGCCTCCCACCCGGCAATACCGAGCGCGTCCGCGACCCGGCCACCGACCCAGAACCACCCCGCGGGGTAGTACGGCGGGAGGTCGGCGTAGGTCATGTCGGCCAGTGCCGGCGAGTCGGTGAGGCGAGTGAGGTACTCGGTGCGGAACTCCTGATCCACCGAGATGCCGAACAAGTACAGCTTCGTGGCGGCCAGCGGCATGCCGAGTGTGACGGTGACGAATCCGGAGAGGCCGATCCACGACAGCAGGGTCGCGACACGGGGGGAGCGGCGCAGCCGGAGCATCACCACCGACGCGGCCAGCACGGCGAGAGCAGCCACCTGCCCGACCGTCGCGACGGCGCGAGTCACGTTGGAGGAGTTGAACGCCGGCCACTGCACCAGGGAGAAGGCGTACAGACCGACGGCCGCCACCGCGGCCGCGACGACTGCCGCGGCGACGGCCTCTGCGCTGGTACTCAGAGCCGTCCGCATGACTCTGTTCGGCATGGCCCTGCTCAGATGGGGAGTTTGCGGAAGATCGGACGCGGGACGTGCCGCAGCGCCATCATGACGAAGCGGAAGGGCCCCGGAGCCCACACCAGATCCTTGCCCTTGCGGGACGCGGACACGGCCAGTTTGGCGATGTCCTCCTTGTCCACCGTCAGCGGTGCTTCCTTGACGTGCGCGCTGAACTTGGTGCGCACCATGCCCGGACGGATGACGGTGACGCGAGGTCCGAACTCGCGCAGGGCTTCCCCGAGGCCGAGGTAGAACCCGTCGAGTCCGGCCTTGGTGGAGCCGTAGACGAAGTTGGAGCGGCGCACGCGCTCGCCCGCGACGGAGGACATGACGATGATGCGGCCGAAGGCCTGCGCCTTCATCTTCTCGCCGAGGAGCACACCCACCGACACCGACGCGGTGTAGTTGATGTTGGCCGTGAGCACGGCCTTGTTCTGGTCCTGCCACAACAGTTCCGGGTCGAAGTCCACCGCGAACGCCACGATCGCGACGTCGACGTCACCCTTGGACCAGGCCTCGTCGATGACCTTCGGGTGCGACGCGGTGTCGAGTGCGTCGAAGTCGATGACCTCGACGGACTTGGCGCCCTTGGCGTTCAGCTGTGCAACGGCGGCGTCACGCAGGGGGTCGTTCGGCAGTGCCGCGAGGATCACGCGGGCAGACGACGTGGCGAGGTACTCCTCGGTGATCGCGAGGCCGATTTCGCTCGTGCCACCCAGTACGAGAATGGTCTGTGGGTCGCCCACAGCATCGATCGTCACAGCAGTTCCAACCTTCTGGCCATATCCGAGGCGAAGACGCCTGTGGGGTCGACGGATCGCCGAACGGCGATCCACTCGTCGATGCGCGGGTACATCGCGTGGAACGTGTCCGCGGACGTCCGGGAGTCCTTGGCTGTGTAGAGCCGTCCGCCGAATTCGAGCACCCGCCGGTCGAGGTCCGCGACGAACGCGCCCAGGCCGTCCTTGATCGGGAAGTCGACGCAGACGTTCCAGCCCTCGATCGGGAAGCTCAGTGGCGCTTGGTTTCCCGGCCCGAAGAGCTTGAAGACGTTGAGGAACGAGTAGTGCCCGGAGCGCTGGATGTCGTGGATGATCTTCTTGAACTCGCCGACGGCCTGCGGCGGCACCACGAACTGGTACTGCAGGAATCCGGCCGGGCCGTAGGCCCTGTTCCATTCCCCGAACATGTCGAGCGGGTGATAGAACTGCGTCAGGTTCTGCACCTTGCCGCGGTAGGTACCCGACTTGCGGTACCAGAGCTCGCCGATGGGTCCGAACGTGTACTTGTTCGCGAGGCCGTTGGGGAACATGTCGGGGAAGGTCAGCAGCGGCTTCGCGCTGAAGCGCAGCGGATCCTTCTGCAGCTTCGCCGGCAGCTGGTCCAGGGTCGCGAGCGATCCGCGCGACAGCGCCGCACGTCCCAGCTTCGGCGGACCCGAGATGGCGTCGAACCAGGCGCTCGAGTAGTCGTATCGGCTCTCGCTGCCGTCGCTGTGGATCGCGATGGTCTCGTCGAGGCTCGCCGTCACGTCGCCGTCGGCGATGAAGTACGCGGTCTCGGTCGGCGTCATCTCGATGGTCGCTCGCAGGATGATGCCGGTCAGGCCGTTTCCGCCCACCGTGGCCCAGAACAGCGGCGCGTCGTCGCCGTCGGGCGTGATGTGGCGGACGGTGCCGTCCGCGAGCAGCAGCTCCATCGAGCGCACGTGATTGCCGAAGCTGCCGGCGCTGTGATGGTTCTTGCCATGGATGTCACACCCGATGGCGCCGCCGATGGTCACCTGACGAGTGCCGGGGAGCACGGGGACCCACAATCCGAACGGCAGTGCCGCACGCATCAGCTGGTCCAGGCTCACTCCACCGTCCACATCGACGATGTGCGTCTCCGCGTCCATCGAGTGGATGCGGTTCAGTGCGCTCATGTCGACGACGAGCCCGCCGCCGTTCTGCGCGTTGTCACCGTACGAACGGCCGAGTCCGCGGGCGATGACGCCGCGCCGCAGATGGGACGGCTTGCTCTCGTTCTGCTCCGCGACCCGGAGGACGGCGGCGGCCACGATCTCGGGATCGGACGTGGTCAGCACCTGCGCCGTGGTGGGCGAGGTACGTGCCCACCCGGTGAGGGTGCGCGCACTGGTGGGTGGCAATTCGGTGATGGACATCGTTCGCCAGGTTACAGGCAGTGAGAGGGCCAGTACGCTGACGCTCTGTGTCATCAGACGATCACCAGCGCCTTCCTCTGCCCGTCGAGATCCCCGTCACGGAGAACACCGCCGACGACGCGCTGGATCTGCGGACCCAGATCGTCCGGTTCCTCGTCACCGGGGTGCTGTCGGCCGTCGTCGACTTCTCCATCACCATCGCGCTGCAGTACGGCCTGGACGTGCAGCTCTCGCTGGCCAAGGCCGCGGGATTCGTCGTGGGCACCACCGTCGCGTACCTGATCAACCGGCGCTGGACGTTCGCGGCACCGCCGTCGCGGGCGCGGTTCGTGGCCGTCGTCGTCCTGTACGCGGCGACGTTCGGTGTCCAGAACGTGCTGTACACGCTGTTCGGGCACCTGTGGCCCGAGACGATCCTCTACAGCGCCGCGGCGTTCGTCATCGCGCAGGGCACCGCGACGGTGATCAACTTCGTGGTCCAGCGAGCGGTGATCTTCAAGTTGCGCTAGGCCCAGTCCGCGAACGCGGGTGCCGCGGCGTCCTTGTCGGAGAGTTGGTAGGTCAGGGGTGTGCCGTCGCGGCCGTGGGTGGGCCAGTCGATGGCGAGGTCGGGGTCGAGCGGGTGGATGTCGCGGTCCGCTCCGGGGGTGTACTCGAGGCTGCACAGGTACATCACCGTGGAGTGGTCCTCGAGGGAGAGGATCGCGTGCCCGAGCCCGACGGGCAGGTACACCGCGCGGCGGTCGACGTCGTCGATGAGCACCGAGTCCCAGGTGCCGTACGTCGGTGAGTCCTTGCGGAGGTCGACCACGACGTCGAGGAATGCGCCGCGGGTGCAGGTGACGTACTTCGCCTGTCCGGGTGGGTCGACGGTGACGTGGATGCCGCGCAGCACACCGGCGGCGGAGACCGAGCAGTTGGCCTGCAGCAGTTCCAGAGGGTGGCCGACGGCGGCGGTGAAGGCGGAGTCCTTGTGCCATTCGAAGAACACCCCGCGGTCGTCGCCGAACTGGCGGGGAGTGAATTCGAACGCCCCGGGGACGCGCAGTTCGCGGAAGCTCACGGTCGGTGTCCTCTCTCGAGCAGGTCCAGCAGGTATGCCCCGTATCCGGACTTGAGCAGTGTCTGCGCGCGGGCGCGCAGGTCGTCGTCGGTGATGAACCCGCGTCGCCACGCCACCTCCTCGGGGGCGCCGATCTTGAGTCCCTGGCGTTGTTCGATGGTGCGCACGTAGTTGGAGGCGTCGAGGAGTGATTCGAAGGTGCCGGTGTCGAGCCACGCGGTCCCACGCGGCAGCACCTGCACCTGCAGGGTCCCCGCCTCGAGGTAGTGGCGGTTGACGTCGGTGATCTCGTACTCCCCGCGAGCGGAGGGGGCGAGGTCGCGGGCGATGGCGATGACGTCGTTGTCGTAGAAGTACAGCCCCGGTACCGCGTAGTTCGACCGCGGGTGCGTCGGCTTCTCCTCCAAGGACAGGGCGGTGCCGCTCTCGTCGAATTCGATGACCCCGTACGCGGTGGGGTCGGAGACCTCGTAGGCGAACACCGCGCCGCCGTCGATGTCCCCGAACCGGCTCAGCTGCGTTCCCAGGCCGGGGCCGTAGAAGATGTTGTCCCCCAGCACCAGCGCGGCGCCCTCGGTGCCGATGTGCTCGGCACCCAGCACGAACGCCTGCGCGAGGCCGTTGGGTTCGTGTTGCACCTTGTAGGTCAGCGAGATGCCGAACTGGGAGCCGTCACCGAGCAGCCGCTGGAACTGCTCGGCGTCCTGCGCGGTGGTGATGATCAGGGTGTCGCGGATCCCGGCGAGCATCAGCGTGGTCAGCGGGTAGTAGATCATCGGCTTGTCGTAGACGGGCACCAACTGCTTGCTCACGCCCTGAGTGATCGGATGCAGCCGCGACCCCGTGCCACCGGCCAGAATGATTCCTCGCATGATGGTCGAGTCTTTCAGACTGCGCTTCGCGCCGCTCTCCCACGTAAAGTGCCGCCCATGAGAATGCTCGTGACCGGCGGCGCCGGGTTCATCGGCGCGAACTTCGTGCACCTGACCGCCCGCACCCGCCCCGACATCGAGATCACCGTCCTCGACGCCCTCACCTACGCCGGCAACAAGGCCTCCCTCCAGCCTGTCGCCGACCGCATCACCTTCGTCCACGGCGACATCACCGACACCGCCCTCGTGAACCGCCTCGTCGCCGACACCGACCTCGTCGTCCACTTCGCCGCCGAATCCCACAACGACAACTCTCTCGGCGACCCCTGGCCGTTCGTGCACACGAACATCGTCGGCACCACCACCCTCCTCCAAGCGGTCCGCACCCACGACGTCCGCTACCACCACATCTCCACCGACGAGGTCTACGGCGACCTCGAGCTGGACGACCCCGCCCGGTTCACCGAGAACACCCCCTACAACCCCTCCTCGCCGTACTCCTCCACCAAGGCCTCCAGCGACCTGCTGGTGCGAGCCTGGACCCGATCCTTCGGCGTCCGCGCCACCATCTCCAACTGCTCCAACAACTACGGCCCCTACCAGCACGTCGAGAAGTTCATCCCCCGCCAGATCACCGGCGTCCTCACCGGCATCCGCCCCAAGCTCTACGGCGCCGGACTCAACGTCCGCGACTGGATCCACGTCGAGGACCACAACACCGCCGTCTGGACCATCATCGACAAGGGCGCCCTCGGCCAGACCTACCTCATCGGCGCCGACGGCGAGGTCGACAACCGCACCGTCGTCGAGACCATCCTCGAACTCTGCGGCCACGACAAGGCCGACTTCGACTTCGTCACCGACCGCCCCGGCCACGACCTGCGCTACGCCATCGACAGCACCCGCCTGCGCACCGAACTCGGCTGGACACCCCGCTACTCCGACTTCCGCAGCGGACTCGCCGCCACCATCGACTGGTACCGCGACAACGAATCCTGGTGGGCGCCGCAGAAAGCCGCGACCGAAGCGGCCTACGCATCGGCCGGCGAACGGACGCTCTGATCAGACGGGTTCTGGCGGCTGGTGCGTGATGCGCCGCCGCAGCAGCACGTACACCGCGCGGCGCAGGAACGACGTCACGAGCGCGCGAGCATTACCGATACGAACGTCGTTCTCGGACAGCAGGTCCGGGTAGGCCGCGCGCAGTTTCCGATGGAATCCCGCGGCCTGCCCCGCCTGTTCCCGCGCCAGGCGCACGCTCCACTGCCCGGCATTGATGCGGAACGCCGCGAGCGACGAGCGGATGGCAACCACGTCACCCTTGAGTGCGACCTCCGTGAAGGTCGCCTGATCGATGAGGAACGGGTGGTCGTTGTCCCACCAGCCGATGTCGGCGAGGGCGTCTCGTCGCATCAGGACGCATCCCGGCTCACCGAAGATGTTGGAGCCGGCGAGCACCGCGGTGCGTGCGGCCGTGCGTCCGTCGACGAGGCCGGACAACTTTCCCAGTCCACGCGTGGCGATGATGGTCTTGCCGGCGGCGTCGACGAGCGTGCGTTGCGACGCCACCAGGACGGCCGACGGGTGCGCGTCGAACGCGGCGACCTGGTCGGCGATCGACGTCTCGGTGATCGTGTCGTCGCCGCACACGAGTTTGATCAGTTCGCCCGTGGCCAGTCGACTCACTCTGTCCCAGTTGCGTTTCGCTCCGCCGCCGGCCTCGGTGTGCTCGACGCGGATGCGACCGTCGTCGTAGCGGGCGATGACGTCGAGGGTGGAGTCGGTCGACGCGTGATCGGCGATCACCAGCTCGAAGTCTCGGTAGGTCTGACTCAGGATCGACTCGATGGTCTCGCCGATGAAGTCGGCGTTGTTGTACGCCGGGACCACGATCGACACGCGGGGTGCCATGTCAGGAACCTTTCACCGAGGACGAGCGCTTGAACGAGAAGTCGCGGTAGCCGAAGAAGCTGATGCAGGCGGTGAGCAAGGTGATGACCAGCTGGGACGGGATGGGCGCGAATCCGAGTACCGAGACGGCCACGGTCATCGCGGCGAGGTTCACCGCAAAGGCCCCGGAGTTGACCACCACGAAGCGCCAGAAGTCGCGGAGCACGTGTCCCCGCACCCGGAAGACGAGGTAGCGATTCGTGCAGAAGGCAGTCAGCACGTTGCACAGGTAGCCGAGCACGATCGCGGCGTGATAACCGAGCGTGTCACCGATCGCGAGCTGCCAGACGATGAACCAGACGGTGCCGAGCACCGTGTTGAAGCCGCCCACCAGGAGAAAGACGAGTCCTTGGTTGCCCATCAGGCGGAGGAGCGGGCCGACCGGCTGCGCGTCCACGACGACACGGTCGTCGTCGGCAGGTTGATCGGCGGTCACCACGGCAGTGTCTCAGCAGCGTTCACCGTGGCACAAACTCGCGGACCCGCTCCGGGTTCGTCACCCGCGGTGGCCGGCGAGGAGCGAGGACCGGATGGACTCCAGCGTCGAGGCGATGCCGGCGGGCAGCGTGCGGTGAGTCCTGCGATCGATCTCGGGCCAGACGGTGGATCGAAGACGCAGGTCACGGCCCTGGAGCGAGGACAACGGGGAGGCGGCCTGGACGACGAGCGGTCGCCGACGGAAGACGGACCTGCACGCGCCGAGAATGGCGCCGATGGTGACGGCATTCCCCGAGGCGAAGATCTTGGTGACGGGCTCCGTGCGCTCCCGCGCGGCGACGTCCAGGGCGTCCGCCACCATCTCTGCCGCATCGGAGATGTAGAGGTAGTCGCGCAGGGTGTCGATGGGCACGTAGATCGAGATGGGTGATGCCAGCAGGTACCCGCGGCACAGGTGGGAGATGAGGCCCTGCGGCTTCGACAGGTTCTGTCCCGGTCCGTACAGGTTGGCGAAGCGGCCGACCACCACCGACGCATCGGTGCGTCGACCGAAATCCACCGCTCTCTGCTCGGCGCGTAGCTTCGCGTGGCCGTACTCGCCCAGCGGCGCGACCGCGCTCGACTCGTCGTGCGGTGCGTCGGGCGTGCCCGCGTAGACCCCACCGGCGGACGACGCATGAAAGACGGTGACAGGCTCCGGCCTCGGGACCGCATACGACTCGAGCTGTGCCAACGCGTGCGCGAACAGGTCGTTCTCCCGGTCGAAGGCCGCGCGCGGCGTGCCGTTGACGCCTGCGCCCGCACACCACACGACATTGACGCGGCGTGCGTCGGAGGTGGCCACCGCTCGCGCGCGAGAGGTGATCACGGTGCGCGCCGCGTCCTCGTCGAGCCACGGGATCGTCTCGGTCACCACCCGGTGCCCACGACGGGCGAGTTCGGCGGAGACGGCCGAGCCGAGAAGTCCACCACTCCCGACGACCCAGGACAACGTCGTCACGAGAGGTCGGGGTTCTCGGCGTCCCGGTTCTCGGCGTCCGGGCTCGGGGACACCCGGTCGGCCCGACCCAGTGGCCCGGCAGCCGGATCGCCCACGATCAGATAGGGAGGCTTTCCCATCGCGGTCTTCACGTTGACGCCGACGTACTCGGCGACGACGCCGAGAGAGAACAGGGTGGCCCCGAATCCGAACAGCAGGACGACCATGGTGGACGCCCAGCCGCGGACCTCGGTGTCCGGGTCGAAGAACGTGTACACGACGAGGAGATAGGCGACCAGGACGAGACCGAGAACGGCGAACACCACCCCCAGCACGCTGACCAGACGCAAACCCTTGGTGCCGCTGGAGAGAACCATGCGCCAGAAGTGGGACAGCAGGGTCCGCAGGTTGTAGCCGGAACGCCGTCCCTGTTCCTCGCGCAGCGTCACCGGGCTGGTGGTCACACTGCCGGCGATCCACCCGAGTGCGACGTCGAGGTACGCCTCGGATCCGGCGTAGGCGGCCACCGACCGTCCGACCTCGCCCACGACCATGCGGAAGCTGCTGTACTGCACGGTGTTCTCACCGGCCAACGCCTTGGCGATGAGCCACTTCGAACCCTTGCTCGTCGCGTTGCGCCACAGTCCGTGCGGGGCGGCGTTGGTACCGCGGGCGTAGACGACCGAGGCCTGCTCGTCGAGTGCGGTGTCGAGAAGTCCGCCGATGTCGGCGGGATCGTGCTGCCCGTCCTCGTCCATCGTGACGATCCACTCGCCGCCACTCGAGGCCATGCCCGCGAGCGTCGCGGGGTGCTGCCCGAAGTTGCGACTGAGCCAGATTCCGCGGACGAACGAGTGACGGTCCGCCAGGTCTCGGATGACGGCCGCGGATCCGTCCGGGCCGTGGTCGAACACCAACAGGACCTCCTCGACCACCGCGAGTCGGCGACCGGGGGTCAGAAAGGGCCGGGTGAGGGTCTCGAGCTCGTCGGTCAACGGGCCGAGGGTCCTCTCACCCTGGTAGACGGGAACGATGACCGAGATCCGGTGCGGAAGCTGATCGTCAGTCACGAGAGCCGACCCTATAACGCAGAGGGGCCGGTTGCCGACGAGCGAGCGGCCGACGACTGCGGTCGCGCGGAGAACCGTCGTCGGACGTCGAGCACGACGAGGCCCAGCAGAACGACGATTCCAGCGCCCATGGCAGCCAGTCCGAGCCGAAACCCGGGCGGGCGGAAAGTCAGCTCGAGATCGGCGTCGGTGGTACCCGGGGGCAGGTCGACGTAGAGGAAGGTGTCGCCCAGCCCCTTGGTCTGCAACGGCTGTCCGTTCAGCGTGGCCGTGTATCCCGGCCAGGCGAGCCTGGCGAAGACCACGCTGCCGCCGGCGGCGGAGCTCACCCGCAGGCTCTCGTCGACGTCGCTCGAGCGCACCGGCTCGACGTCGGCGTTCACCGTCGCGGACACGGTGCCCTCCTGCGTCGACACCGGCCCGTCGACCCGTTCGAGGACGGCGACCTGGTCGGACTGCGGTCGTGGGACGTCGACCCAGCGCCATCCGGGAGGAACCGGAAGCTGCCGCCACATCGGGTACTGCGCCTTCTGGACGACGACGCGGTCGAGCAACATCAGATCCGCCGTGGTCCGCCCGGTGTAGACGTCGGGACGGAACACGTTGCGGTACGCATCGGGGCAGGTGGTGCCCTCGTAGGCGACGCACAACAGTTCCGAGAACGCCTGGTGGCCGACCGGCGTGTAGGCGCTGACGTAGTTCAGGTCGAGCACCTTGGCGTAGTTGCCGTACACCTGCGCACGCCAGCGATCCGTGGCGTCCTCGGGCGATCTGTCGGACAGTGCCCGATCGCCCAGTTGCAGCGTGGTCCCGGTCCAGTCCGGGAACTCCGCACGCGCCTCCTGCTGGGACGACGGGAAGTTCCACTCGCTCAGAACGGGCCGGTAGTTGTGGATCTGGTACAGCGCGACGGGAATGACAGACACCATGAGCAGCGCGGTGGCGGCGGTCGCCCTGCGCGCGCGGAAGACGGCGACGACGAGCCCGCCGAGAACGACGACGAAGAGGACGGACAGCAGGTGTCGGCCGGCCAGTTGCGGTCCGGACGACAGCGCGCGGATCAGCAGGACGCCCGTGATGACGCCGGCGGCGGTCAGTCGGCCGCGCAGAGAGCGCAGGGTTCCGAAACGGCTCAGCAGAACTGCGGCGATGATGAGCAGGGCGGCAGCGACGAAGGGCAGCAGTCGTCCGGGCCAACGGATCGGCCCGATGTCGGACGGCCCCGCGGTGTACAGGAGCAGGGCGCCGAGAACGATGAGGGGACCGGACAGTTCGCGCACGACCGTCGGCACACGGCGCCAGTCGATGAATGCCACAGCCGGGACGAGGAACCAGGCGATGTAGGTGACCGGGGCCATGGTGGTCTCGCCACTCCACGACTCCATGCTGGTCACCGCCGACGGCAGGCTCGCGCTGAAGGTCTCCGACCAGGGGACCACGAGGAAGTTGTCGTTGAGGGTTCCCTCGGCGCCCGAGCGCCAGGTGACGCCCGAGGTGAGGACGCCGGGGAGGAACGTGACGGCGCCGCACAGGGCGGCGGCGATCGATACGGCCCCGAGTCGGATCACCGGCATCAGGACGCGCGCACGCAGGTACTCGCCGATCATCACCGCGCCCGCGGCGACTCCGGCCATGAGGGCCGCGTGGACGTACCCCACGCTGATGGCGAGGTAGAGAAACGCGAAGACCGGTAGCGGACCGGAGGTGCCGCGGGCATAGCGCACGGCACTCGCCCAGGCATTGATCACCCAGGCCATGCCGATCAGCGACGTCACCCAGGACGGCTGCTCGAAGAAGAGGGTGAATCCCGCGAACGGCGTGGCAGTCGCAGCGACCGCCGCCCAGGAGGGCCTGGATCCGTATTCGAGAGCCACGCGGTAGACGCCGATCGCCAGCACCACGGCGAAGAAGATCTTGACGACGGCAGCGAGCAGTGCCAGGTCGTCCACCGACGGTGAGATGAGGTTGACGATCATCTGCACGGGATTCCAGAGCCCACCCTGGCCCTCGACCGGGTAGTTGCCGGCCATCCACTGGGTGGTGACGAGGGGGAGGAACTGCCCTTCACGCAGCAGTCGGCCCAGAGCCAGCCAGTTGCCCACCGCGCCCGACTCGGTGTCGTCGAGGTAGAAGAAGCGATGGTCGCTCACGAGGATCGCGACGAATCCCAGCACCACCACCACACCGGAGCCGAGACCCCAGGACCAGCGCTCTCGACGGGACGTCTCGACCGAGGTCACGACAGGCGTGTGCGTCACACCGTCCTCGCTTCCTGACCGACACGTCGTTCCCCGCAAGTGTCATGGACGCGACGGAACCCTCCCGGTTGTTATCGTAGGTCACAGACCGGTCTCATTTGTTACGGGGTGCGACGAGCACGCCTGTCTCTACTGTCAGGAGTTGGACAACCGATGCAGTCGACCGCGCCCGCGACGATTCCGCACAGCGGCCACGACAGGTTGGTCCTCCAGCGAGGCGTCTTCCTCGGCCCCTCCACCAGAGTGAATCCCGATCTGTACGTGCAGATCGAGAAGGGCAGCGGGGATCGCAGGCGCCACGACATGACGCTCGCGAAGAACTCCTTCGCTCACACCAACACGTACTTCGGGCGCTTCGCGGCGTCCTACTGGCAGCGGTGGACCACGGTCGGCGCGGTCACGGCGTCTCTGCGCATCGCGACGAGCGGCCGTGTCCGAGTGCGACTGCTGGCCTCGGACATCGCCGGTCACCGCCGCATCGTGTCGGTGCAGGAGACGCGGAGCGACGCCGTGCTGACATTCGAGGCTCCGCTCGACAAGTTCGTCGACGGCGGTGCCCTCTGGCTGGAGTTCGAGACGTTCGGCGAGTCCGCCGTCGTCGACGGCCTCGAGTGGACCCACGCCACCACGGTGCCGAGACGTCCGGTGGCCATTGCCATCTGCACGTTCAACCGCGCCATCGACTGTGCGCACACGGTGGCCGCACTGGCGTCCGACGACGTGGTGTTGTCGCTGATCGACACCGTGCACGTCGTGGATCAGGGCACCGACCTCGTGCAGGATCAGCCGGAGTTCGCCGATGCGCGGGCGCGGATGGGCGACACCCTGGTGTACCTCCGGCAGCCCAATCTCGGTGGTGCGGGCGGTTTCACGCGTGGACTGTACGAGGTGACCGCGTCTCGGAGTGGTGTCGACGTCATCCTCATGGACGACGACATCCTGTGTGAGCCGGAGACGGTGCTGCGTCTGAGCGCCTTCGCCAACGTCACGGCGCAGCCGACCCTGGTCGGTGCGCAGATGCTGTTCCTGCTCAATCCCGACTACCTCAACGTCGGCGCGGAGGAGGTGGACTTCCTGCACCTGCAGCACGGTCGCACCGTCGGAAAGGCGTTGTCCAACAAGAGCATGATCAAGAAGAACCAGGAGCGCCGGGTCGACGCCGGCTACAACGCCTGGTGGACGTGCCTGATCCCGTCCGAGGTCGTCGAGGAGATCGGTCTCCCGCTTCCCATGTTCTTCCAGTGGGACGACGTGGAGTACGGCGTGCGCGCCGGCCGTGCCGGCTTCCCGACCGTCACGCTGCCCAACGCGGCGGTGTGGCACGCCGACTTCTACTGGAAAGATTTCGACGACTGGGCGCGGTACTTCAGCACGCGCAACTCGCTGATCGTCGGGTCTCTGCACAGCGACCTGAACACGACGGTGTTGTCGCGAATGTTCCTGCGGCACATCGCCGAGTACGTCGTCGGAATGCAGTACGGCCTCGCCCACACCACCTTGAAGGGTATCGAGGACTGGCTGTCGGGGCCGGACCATCTGTCCGACGGCGGCATGGCGGCGATGGCTCGTATCCGAGCCGACCGCAAGGAGTACCCGGAGACGATCATGCACCCGGCGGCCACCGCGCCGGTGCCCTCCGCGGAGGTGCGGGTGTCGCGAGCGGGCGGGGAGCCGAGCGCGATGCGAGCGGTGTTGGCCAAGCGCGGTGTCGACCAGTTCCTCGGACGCACGATCGGCGGTCTCGTCGGCGTCACACGCGAGGACGCGCACTGGTGGCACATCGCCAGGTTCGACCACGTCGTGGTCACCGACGCATCACAGGGCGGCGTTCGAATCCGCAAGCGGGACAAGGCACGCGGGGTCGCGCTGATGGTGCGTGCCGTCAAGGTGATGCGGCGTCTGCGGCGGGAGGCTCCTGCTCTGCAGGAGCAGTACCGCGCGGCCGGTGCCGATCTCATCGCACGCGAGAACTGGGCGCGCCTCTACGGGATCGACACTGCCGTCACCGAATCGGTCAGGTGAGCCGGACCGCCACCTGCTCGTTGTTGGACGTGTAGGCGAGGTACTCGAACGTCACCCCGGTGCGGTGGACGAACTCGGTCCACGCCTTGTACTCGTGCAGGGCCCAGCCGGGGAAGTTGAAGAACTCGTCGAACACGATGACGGTGCCCGGCACCAGTCGTGACTCGAGACGACGCAGGACGAAGTCGGTCGACGAGTACAGGTCGGCGTCGAGGTGCAGGAACGCGACCGGGCCGCGGTTCTTCGACAGGAACGGCCCGAGGGTCTGCTGGAACATGCCCTTCACCAGGTGCGCTCCCGGAACGTCCGGTAGAGCGTCCTGAGCGAAGGTCCCGGCCTCGAAGCCGGTGCGCCAGTCCTCCGGCAGGCCCTCGAAGGTGTCGAAGCCGGCGATGACTCCGACGTTGGCGGCGCGGCGCCACTCGTCGACGATGATCGCCAGCGTGGTCCCGGTGGCGACCCCGAACTCGAGTGCCATGCCGTCGATGGACACCGCACCCAGTGCGTGGCGCAACGTGAGGTCGGGACGGGTGAACGACGGCGTCCGCGGGAGGTGGTCCTCCACGAAGTCGGCACTCGAGGCGGTGGCCTCGAGGTCCGAGGCGAACGGGATGTCGCGGCGCATCCGGAACTCCAGCGTGGTGATGGATTCCTGGAGGTCGGCGATCGTCTTCGCCTGACCCGTGATCAGGTCTATCAACTCACTGTGACGACGGTCGGCCTCGGGTGCCACGGCGTCCTGGACTGCCTGCACGACCTTGCCCCGCGCCGAGGCTCTGACGCGTCGGCTCCACCGCATCACCCGCACCGTCCACTCGTCATGGGGACATACCGTAGTTCAGGGTTTGCGGAAGTACTCATCCCGGCCGAGCTTGCGCAGACGCAACCACTCGCGCAGGCCGCGGAGGTCCCGTCGTGTGACCACGAAGTACCACCCGAAGCGCACCCATTCCTGCGGGAGAAGCTTGCGCATGCCGGGTTGAGCCATAAGGTATCCGCGGTTGCGGTAGGTGAAGTAGCGCTTGGTGGCGTCGTCCGGATACTGCGTGTGCATCCGGCCGCCGAGGATCGGCTTGAACTCGTCGGCGCCGTTCGGATGCAGGTACGCGGTCTGCAGGCACGTGCCGAAAGCCAGCCCCGAGCGTGTGAGGCGACGGTGGATCTCGACCTCGTCGCCGCGGACGAAGAGCCGGAGGTCGGGGACACCGACGGCGTCGATCGCAGCGGCCGAGAACAACGCACCGTTGAACAACGACGCGTAGGACGGCAACAACTCCTCGTCACCGAGTTCGGACCGCCACCGTCGCCACGCGGTGCCGCGTCGCAGCGGGAACGCGAGGTGATCGGGATCGTCGATGTCGCACACGACGGGGGAGACCTCGTCGAGGCCGTGGCGCACCGCGCAGTCGAGGAGCGTGGCGAGGACGTCCGGCCCCTCCGGCCTGCCGTCGTCGTCGGCGAGCCACACCCGCTCGGCACCGAGGGACAGCGCGTGCAGCATCCCCAGCGCGAAGCCGCCGGCCCCACCGAGGTTGTGCTTGCTCCCGAGGTAGGTGGTCGGCACGTCTGCGCTCTCGACGAGCTCGCGGACCGCGGTCTCGTTCGCGTTGTCCACCACGATCAGATGGTCGAGCGGACGGGTCTGCGACGTCAGGACGGCGAGGGACTGGGCCAGCAGCTCGCGGCGCCGGTGGGTGACCACCACGCCGACGATGAACTCAGGCATGCGGGTCGTGATCGGCCTGGCCACGATCCGCGGCCTCCAGCTCACGAATGACGTGCGCGACGTGGTCTCCCGCGTCGTCGCCCTCGTACGACCGCACGACCTCCTCGATACCGCCCTGCTGCCGCACGTGGCCGTGATCGATCCACATCGCCGAATCACAGAGCTGGGCGAGGAACTCGTTGGAGTGCGAGGCGAAGACGAGGATGCCCGAGCGCTGCACGAGCTTCTGCAGACGAGTGCGCGCCTTCTTCATGAATTCGGCGTCGACAGCGCCGATGCCCTCGTCGAGCAGCAGGATCTCGGGGTCGATGCTCGTGACGACGCCCATGGCGATGCGCACGCGCATGCCCGTCGAGTAGGTGCGCAGCGGCATGTCGAGGTACTCGCCGAGCTCGGTGAAGTCGGCGATCTCGTCGATCTTCGACATCATCTGCTTGCGTGTCTGGCCGAGGAACAGGCCGCGGATGATGATGTTCTCGTAACCGGAGATCTCCGGGTCCATGCCGACGCCCAGGTCGAAGACCGGCGCGACGCGACCCCGCACGACGGCACTGCCGCGGGTGGGTTCGTAGATGCCCGCCAGCAGGCGCAGGAGCGTCGACTTGCCCGCACCGTTGTGGCCGACCAGTCCGACGCGGTCGCCCTCCTTCAGTGAGAGCGTGATGTCGCGCAGCGCCTCCACGACGACGACGTCACTGCTGTTGCGTCCGATGGTGCCGCCGGCCTTGCCGAGGAACGCCTTCTTCAGCGACCGGGTCTTGGCGTCGAAGATGGGGAAGTCGACGCACGCGGCGTGCGTCTCGATGCTGACTGTCATGTGTGTCTCGTCCGATCAGACCCAGTAGGGCACGCGGGCCCGGAACGTACGCATCGCCACCATGGTGACGGCCAGGCCGACCACGGTGAACGCCAGCACGATGTACCAGTGGTACGCCTGCTGGTCCTCGCCGATCAGGGGCGCGCGCAGGATGTCGAGGTAGTGGAACAGCGGATTGATCTCCACCAGCCGCGCGCGGTCCGCCGCGGCCCCGCCCATCTTCTGCAGATTCGCCGTGGTCCACACGATCGGCGTCATGAAGAACAGCAGCGTGACGACGCTGCCGAGGATCGGGGCCAGGTCGCGATAGCGGGTGGCGATGATGCCGAAGAGCAGTGACACCCACACCATGTTGACGACGATCAGACCGAACGCCGGGATCGCCATGACGATGGTCCAGTGCAGCTCGGGACGGAACACCGCGAGCATGATCAGGTAGATCAGCATGTTGTGGCCGAGGAGCAGCACCTGGCGCCACACGAGCCGATAGATGTGCACGCTCAGTGCCGACGGCAGTTGCTTGATCAGGCCCTCGTTGGCCACGAAGACGTCGGCGCCCTCGAGGATCGACGCGCTGATGAGGTTCCAGATGATGAGCCCGACGGTGACGTGGGGCAGGAACGACTTCAGGTCGATGTCGAGGAGGACCGAGTACAGCAGACCCATCGCGACGGCCTGCACACCCGTGGCGATGGTGATCCAGAACGGGCCGATGACGGAACGCCGGTACCGCTGCTTGATGTCCTGCCACCCGAGGCTCAGCCACAGCTCACGCTGGGCGTAGCCCTGCCGGAGATCGCGGACGGCCCGGCGGAACGTCTGCGAATCGGACGCGGGTGCATCCCCGGAGTTCGAGTCCCCGGTGTTCGAGTCGATCGCTGGTGCTGCCACGACCGACGACCCTACAGACGAGAACCGTCAGAGGTACTGGCCGGTGCCCTGCCCGTGCTGGCCCTGACCGCCGCCGCCGATGGACACACCGGGCGGAAGTGCACCCTGGCGCATCTGCTCGAGCTGGGCGCGCGCCGCCATCTGCTGAGCGAAGAGTGCCGTCTGGATGCCGTGGAACAGTCCCTCCAGCCAGCCCACCAGTTGTGCCTGGGCGATGCGGAGCTCGGCGTCGGACGGCACCGCGTCCTCGCCGAAGGGCAACGCCAGGCGCTGGAGCTCGTCGCGCAACTCCGGCGCGAGTCCCTGCTCGAGCT
This sequence comes from Rhodococcus sp. NBC_00294, assembly GCF_036163995.1. NCBI lineage: Bacteria > Bacillati > Actinomycetota > Actinomycetes > Mycobacteriales > Nocardiaceae > Rhodococcus > Rhodococcus sp. NBC_00294. Next base: position 807,646 of record NZ_CP108043.1, on the reverse strand, counting down.
CACGGATGGAGGAGGTGTGGATCTCCTTGAGGCGGGTGCGGCTGGCGTCGTCCAGCGGTGCCGCGCGCACCTCCTCGAGGAGCTGCTTGATCATGGTGCCGATGCGCATGACCTTGGCGGGTTGCTCGACCATGTCCGCCAGCGATTCCTGGTCGTCGCCGTCCGACGAGTCGCCGGCCCCGGTGACGTTCGCGCGGGCAGCGGCGGCCGCCGCCTCGCGGGGACTGAGCGCGATCGGCTGCCCGTCCGGACCGATGACGACGACGTGGTCGGCGCTGTCGTCCGCGCGGCCGCCGTCCGAGTTCTGCTCGTGTGAAGACGTCATGTCTCCATCTTGACCCGGGTCGCTCACCAGGGTGGGGTCCGGGGCGTGCCCGTGCGTGCCCGCCCTGTCGCCGTCGGCGCCTAGAGTGTGCGGCATGACCTACGACGTCGCCCGCGTACGAGGGCTGTTTCCCTCGCTCGGCGACGGCTGGATCCACCTCGATCCGCAGCTGGGCATGCAGATCCCCGACCGGGTGGCCACGGCCGTGTCCACCACCTTCCGTGGGACCGCATCGACGCACATCGGTCGGCACCCCTACGCGCAGCGCAGCGCGAAGGTCGCCGACGAAGCTCGGCAGGCCGTCGCAGATCTGGTCGGTGGAACCCCCGAGGGCGTGGTCCTCGGTCCGGACCACGGCATCCTCCTGACCGCTCTCGCGGAAGCCCTCAGCACGCGTCTCGGCCTCGGTACGGGCATCGTCCTGTCCCGGCTGGACGACGAGGCGAACGTGGCACCGTGGCTGCGCATCGCCAATCGGTACGGCGCCCAGGTGCAGTGGGCCGAGGTGGACATCGAGACGTGCGAGCTCCCCAGTTGGCAGTTCGGGGAACTCATCGCGGCGAACACTCGGCTCGTCGCGCTGACCGCGGCGTCGACGGTGGTGGGGTCGGCCCCCGACGTCCGTGTCGCCGCCGACCTCGTGCACGACGCCGGTGGGCTGCTGGTCGTCGACGCGGTGGGTGCGGCCCCCTACGCGGTGCTCGACATCGAGGAACTCCGGGCGGACGTCGTCGCCGTCAACGCCGCGGCCTGGGGTGGGCCTCGCGTCGGAGCGCTGGTGTTCCGGGACCCCGAGCTGCTCGACCGGTTGCCGTCGCAGGCGCTCGACACCGATGCGAAGGGTCCGGCGCGGCTCGAGGTCGCCGGTCTGCACTACTCACTGCTCGCGGGGATGACCGCGTCCGTCGACTGTCTCGCCGCCCTCGACGAGAACGCGAGCGGGACACGCCGACAGCGTCTCGAGATGTCCATCGGCTCGCTGCAGGACTATCAGGATCGGCTCTTCGCGTACCTGCAGGAACGTGTGGCGGCACTGCCGCACGTCATGGCCATCGGTCAGGCGTCCAGCCGCATCCCGTGCCTGAGCATCAGCGTGGACGGCGTCGACTCCGACAAGGTGGCGGCGCGACTGGCGGACAACAGGATCGACGTGGTCGGTGGCCTGCACGGCGGCAGCCGCCTGCTCGAGTCGCTGGGTGTCGCCGATGCCGGTGGCGCGATCACGGTGGGGCTGGCCCCGTACACGACGCGGCACGAGATCGACCAGCTCGTCACGGTTCTCGAGACGCTGACCTGATCCGCGCCCGTCAGCGGACGCGCAGGATCACCTTGCCCACCGTGGCGTGGTCGTCCAGCATGCGATGAGCCTGCGGTGCGTCCGACACCGGCACCTCCGCGTGCACGACGGGCACGACCGCACCGTCGGCGATCATCGGCCACACGTGCTCGCGCACCTGGCGCACGATGTCGGCCTTGCCGCCCGGGCCGGTGAGGGGGCGCGCCCGCAACCCGGCGCAGTGCACACTGCCGCGCTTGGCCATCAGCGCGCCGAAGTCGAACTCGGCCACCCGGCCGCCCTGCATGCCGATCGTGACCAGGCGGCCGTCCATCGCGAGCGCGGAGATGTTGAGAGAGAGGTACTTCGCGCCCATGTTGTCGAGAATGACGTCGGCTCCGTGCCCGTCCGTCGCGGACCGTAACTCCTCGGTGAAGTCCGAGGTCTTGTAGTCGATGAGGATGTCCGCGCCGAACGATCGGCAGATCTCGAGCTTCTCCGCCGAGCCTGCCGTCACCGCGACGCGCGCGCCGAGGGCCTTCGCCACCTGGATGGCGTGCGTGCCGATGCCGCTGCCACCGCCGTGGATCAACAACGTGTCCCCGGCGGACAAGCCGGCGTACATGACGACGTTGGACCACACCGTGCACGCGACCTCGGGCAGCGATGCGGCCACGTGCAGGTCGAGCCCGTCGGGAACGGGCAGCACCTGTCCGGCCGGCACCACCACCTGCTCGGCGTAGCCACCGCCCGCGAGCAGCGCGCAGACCCGGTCGCCGACCTTCCACGAGGTGACGTCCGCACCGACGTCGGCGATCACACCGGAGCACTCGAGCCCGAGGATGTCGGTGGCGCCGGATGGCGGCGGATAGTTGCCCTGCCGTTGCTGCAGATCGGCGCGGTTGACGGCGGACGCGGACACCGAGATCAGGACCTCGCCCGGGCCGGGCACCGGATCGGGTACCTCGGTCCAGACCATGACCTCCGGGTCGCCGTACTCGGTCAGCGTGATGGCATGCACGTCTCGATCGTATGCCGCCCTCAGATACGGGAGGGTTCCTCCCACAGGTTGATCCCGGCCTCGGTGGCGTGTTCGTCGATGCGGCTCAGTTCGTCGTCGTCGAATCGGAGTTGCGCGAGTGCACCCACGTTGTCGTCGAGCTGCTCGACGGACGAGGCGCCGATCAGCACCGTCGTGACCCGCGGGTCCCGCAGCGCCCACGCCAACGACATCTGGGCGAGCGACTGCCCCCGCGCCGCGGCGATGTCGTTCAGCGCGTTCAGATGCCCGCGCATGTCCTCGGTCAGCCACTCGGGATCGAACGACTTCCCCTGTGCCGCGCGCGACTCGTCGGGGATGCCGCCGAGGTACTTGTCGGTCAGCATGCCCTGCGCGAGAGGGGAGAACGCGATCACGCCGACTCCCAGCTCGTCGACGGCCGGCAGTAGATCGGACTCGATCCAGCGATTGAGCATCGAGTAACTCGGCTGGTGGATCAGCAGTGGCACTCCCGCATCGGACAGCAGTGCCGCCATCTGGCGGGTGCGCGCCGCCGAGTACGAGCTGATGCCCACGTAGCGCGCCTTGCCCTGCTCGACGGCACTGACCAGCGCGCCCGCGGTCTCCTCGACGGGTGTGTCCTTGTCGGGGCGGTGGCTGTAGAAGATGTCGACGCTGTCGAGCCCCATGCGCTCGAGTGAGCGGTCCAGTGAGCTCAGCAGGTACTTGCGCGACCCGCCGAAGCCGTACGGGCCCGGCCACATGTCCCACCCCGCCTTCGTCGAGATGACCAGCTCATCGCGGTACGGCCCGAAGTCCTCCCGCAGGATGCGGCCGAAGTTGATCTCCGCGCTGCCGTACGGCGGCCCGTAGTTGTTGGCGAAATCGAAGTGGGTGATGCCGAGGTCGAACGCCCGGCGGAGGACGGCGCGCTGGGTGGCGAGCGGCACGTCGTCACCGAAGTTGTGCCACAGCCCCAGCGAGATGGCGGGCAGCTTCAGTCCGCTCTCACCGGTACAGCGGTAGGGCATCGCTGTCGGGCGGTCTGTGTCGTAGCGGTCGGGGGAGGCGACATAGGGATCCGGCATGGCGTCATCCTGCCGGACATGCGACGCTCGCCAGCGTGAAATCGTGTTGCCGGGCGTGCGCGTTCGCTAGCGTTTGCGTGTGAGCACTTTCGGCAACTTCCAGAACGAGATCTACCTGACCGGGCTCGGCGGCACGACCCCCGACCTGCCGATGACGGCCGACGGTCTCGAGGAGCGGGCGCGCGAGACGCTGTCCGCGGCCGCGTTCGCGTACATCGCCGGGAGTGCGTCCACGGAACGCACGGCGCGTGGGAACGTCGACGCGTTCGGCTCCCGCAGGATCGTTCCCCGGATGTGGCGCGGGGCCAGCGCACCGGACGCCCGCGACCTGTCGGTGACCGTGCTGGGGACCACCCTCGCCGCACCGGTGCTCACCGCGCCCATCGGCGTCCTCGGCATGGTGCACCCCGCGGCGGAACCCGCCGTCGGGTCGGCCGCCGCCGAGCTGGGGATCGGCTCGGTGCTGTCCACCGCGTCGTCCACCCCACTCGAGGACGTCGCGGCGGAGTCCGGCGAGAACTGGTGGTACCAGCTGTACTGGCCGTCGGACGACGGCGTCGCGGAGTCATTGGTGCGTCGTGCCACCGCGGCGGGAGCGAAGGTCATCGTCGTCACGGCGGACACCCCCGGCATCGGGTGGCGTCCGCGCGATCTCACGCTCGGTCATCTGCCCTTCCTCCGCGCCGAGGGCATCGCGAACTACCTGTCCGATCCGGTCTTTCGCTCACGCCTGGCGTCGCCTCCCGAGGAGAGTGCCGAGGCGCTGCAGATCGCGGTGCTCACCTGGGTCGGCATGTTCGGCAACCACACGCTCCGCCCGTCCGACGTCGCGCGGGTGCGTGAGTGGACGCATCTGCCCGTCGTGGTCAAGGGGATCCTGCACCCCGACGACGCCCGTGCCGTCGTCGACGCGGGTGCCGACGGCGTCGTCGTCTCCAATCACGGTGGGCGACAGGTGGACAACTCGATCGCCGCGCTCGACGCGATCGAACCCGTCGCCGCGGCCGTCGGGGATCACGCGACCGTGCTGCTCGATTCCGGTGTCCGCTCCGGCGCCGACGTGGTGGTCGCGCTGGCCCTCGGCGCCGACGCGGTGTTCTACGGGCGGCCGTGGGTGTACGGCCTGGGACTCGCGGGCCGGGAGGGTGTCGTCCATGCGCTGCGGTGCCTGCTGGGCGACCTCGACATCACCATGGGACTGGCCGGGCTGTCGTCGGTCACCGAGGTGGACGGGTCGATTCTGTACCGGTCCTGAAGATGCGCAGGTCGGCACGCGCGGGGGTCACCTCGGTCTAGCCTTCCGTCATGGTCGTTCACAGTGCGCGTCCCGAGGAGTCACAGACCGCGGCCCCGCCGGTGGCCTGGTTGAACGAGGCGGAGGCCCGCGCGTGGCGCGCGTTCATCGATGCCGACTACCGCCTCATGGACACCCTGAACCGCGACCTGCACACGCGAGAAGGTCTGACCCTGGCCGAGTACCGCATCTTGGTGCGACTGAGCGAGGCTCCCGACGGTTCGCTGCGGATGAGTCTGCTCGCCGACGGCGTGCTCTCGTCGAGGAGCCGGCTCACGCACCAGATCCGCCGAATGCAGGAGCAGGGCTTGGTCGTTCGAGACACCTGCGACGAGGATGGCCGTGGTGTCCTGGCCGTCATCACGGACGACGGACGCGCCCGCCTGGCGGCAGCGGCACCGTCGCACGTCGCCGCGGTACGGCGATGCCTGATCGATCTGCTCACGGCCGACGAACTCGCGACGATGGCCGAGGTGTTCGAGAAGGTCGATCGACGACTGCTCACGGGAGACCACTAGTATCGATCGCGGAAGCGTGGCAGAGCGGCCCAATGCACTCGCCTTGAAAGCGAGAGACGTGTGAAAGCGTCCGGGGGTTCAAATCCCTCCGCTTCCGCCAGTGCGCTGTGATCGACGACGAACGCCCCCTCCGTCCGGAGGGGGCGTTCGTGTCGGTCGGTGCCGCGTTACTTCTGCTTCGCGGCGGCGAGTCCGCGGGCCACGATGGCGGCCTGCAGGTAGCGCAGTCCCGAGGGCACGCTGGGATCGATGCCGGTGAGCTGGCCGATGCGCTTGAGGCGGTAGTCGACGGTGTTGGCGTGCACGAACAGGTGTCGCGCGGTGCGCTGGCGGTTGAGTTCGTGACCGATGTACGACGTCAGCGTGTCGAGCAGTTCGGGCGCGTCGTCGAGGGGCTTGAGAGCGCGGAGCAGCTGTTCCCGGCCGCGGCCCGGACGGGTGAGCTGGTATTCGAGCACCAGGTCCTCGGTGCGGTACATCCCGGCCGGTCGGCCGAGTTGCCGTGTGAGCGAGAGCAGTTCGTAGACGTGCTCGGCAGCACCAGGGATGTCCTCGCGCTCGGCCGACGTCATCGTGGCGGTGATCGGGATCTCGCCGGCGCGGGAGAGTCGCTCGACGAGGGTGTCCACCCACTCGCGTTCGCGCGGTGCGGGCAGGAGCACGGTGCCGCCGTCGGTGCTGAGCAGGGCCAGCGGCGACTTGCCGCACATGGTCGCGAGTTCCGCCTGGATGCGGCGCAGCTTGCGCCGTGCGGACACGGTGCGATCGACGACGGGGTTCGCCTCGTCGGGATGCTGCGGGAAGTGCAGCGCGATGACGAGGTACTCGTCGGCGAGGTCGATACCGCACTGCTGAGCGGTGGACAGGGCGTTCTGACCGCCGCTGAGCAATGTGGTCACCAGAGTGTGCGTGGCGGTGTGGTGCTCGGACGCGACGGAGCGGTACTCCTCCACGTACGCCATGGACACCTCGGTGGTGACGGCCTCGAGGAGGCTCACCAGGACGAGCGAGTTGTCGGTGACGTTTTCGATGTTCTGCGCCTTGGCGTCACGGCTGACGAGAGTGAGACCGAAGCGGAATCCGTCGTGATAGGCGCGCAGGATCGAGCGCAGCGGCACCCCCTCGCGAGCCCAGCGAGCGGCCGCGTCGTGGACGTTGGCGAGGTCCTTGTCCGACGGCGTCTTGCCCGATTCGAGCATGCGGACGGCGAGACCCAGGCACTTGACGGTGACCTCGGTGACGTCGCCGTGCAGGAGCTCCCCGGGGAGCGTTCCGCAGGGGGTGTTGGCCTGGAAGTGATCGACCAGATGACGCGCCACCCCTCGCAGATCGCTCATCGCCAGAGAGTTTGTACGGGTGCCGGCGATCAGGCCCGCTTCCATGTGTCCCGGAAGCGGCTTCGGAGCTGTCTTCGGTGTGGTCATCGATCCCCCCATGACTGTGTAGTTCATGTCAGTCGTGCATGTTCTCGGGGTACCGTAACAATCATTAACGGGTCCCGAGATTGTTTCGAGATACCTATTCGAGAGCCACGGTATGCGCTCAGGCCCACTGCGGTGTCTGTTCCCGTTGTCAGGCCAACCGCTGTGACCTGCGATGACATCCCTGCATGACGCCTGTTGAGGCAAAACAAGTCACGTTTTCACCTAGTTCCATCTTGCTTTCACACAATTGACGGTGACCCACTTCATGAAATGTCACATACGTGGGTGATGCCTCCAAGTCCGGTTCACGTGTCGTCCACCGTCTCGCGGTATGCTTTCGGCACGGTTCCCGGTCTCGGTGTCCTCGTCGCCGGTTCTTGTGACCGCAGACAGGACGTCGAGCAGTCCTTTGGACCTGAAGGCGGCGTACCTACCGGCAAGTAAGTTGGTACGCGTTCCCCCGGGCGCGCGGGACGTTCCGCGCGTCGTGTCTCTCTGTTCACCGGTGGCTCCACGCGAGCCACATCGGACGAAAGGTCTGTCGATGCGACGTCCCGCTCTGCTCGCCGCGGGGTGCCTCACCGCGCTGACGCTTCTCGGCTCCGCGCCGGTGGCGGGTGCGCAGCCGGGCGTTCCGACGCCGGCCGTGGACGCGTCGTCACCCACTCGCGTCGTCTCGGTGACCATGGCGACCGATCGCCGGGCCGTCATGTCGGTGTTCTCCTCGTCGATGAACCGCGAGATCCAGGTGCAGGTGTTACTGCCCGCCGATCGATCGGTACCGCGTCCGTCGCTGTACATGCTGGACGGGGTCAGTGCGGGCGAGGAGTCCGGCTACACGGAGAGCACGTGGACGCAGAAGACGGACGCGGTCTCGTTTTTCTCGGACAAGGCCGCCAACATCGTCCTTCCCGTCGGGGGGCGCGGTGCCTACTACGCCGACTGGGCCCAGCCCGATCCCGTGCTCGGAGTCAACAAGTGGGAGACGTTCCTGACGTCGGAACTGCCCCCGTTGATCGATGCCCGCTTCGACGGCAACGGCGTCAATGCGCTGATGGGTCTGTCGATGGGCGCACAGGGCGCGATGAACCTGCTGACCAAGCATCCCGATCTGTACACGGGCATCGCCGGATTCAGCGGTTGCTACGACAACCGCTCCAACGAGACGAAGAACGCGGTGCGTGCCACCGTCGGGTCCACCGGGGGCGACGCCACCAACATGTGGGGTACGAACGCGGATCCGCTGTGGGCCGAGAACGATCCGAGTACCCGCGTCGAGACGCTCCGCGGCAAGCAGGTGTACCTGTCGACGGGCAACGGATTCCCCGGACCGTACGAGGCGGGTGGCGGTTTCGGTGAGGAGATCATCGACGCGCTGACCGTGGGCGGCCCCCTCGAGGCCGCCGCGAACATCTGCACCACCGGCTTCGCCGACACGCTGCGCGCGGCGGGTGTCCCGGCGACCATCGTGTTCAAGCCGTACGGCACGCACTCCTGGCGCTACTGGCAGGACGAGATGCACAACTCGTGGCCCGTCGTGGCCAGGGCGCTCGGCTTGTAGCTGTCAGGGGCGTACACCCTCTCCGTCGACCGCACACCCTCTCCCGCCGGCTGCGGAGGGTGTGCGCCTCACGTACCGCGTGCGCACACGAGCCCTAGCGCGAGGCCGTGGCCCCGGCGAACTGCTCGGCAGCCGACGCGGCGAACGCGAGGAACGCATCGTTCTCGTGTGGGTCGCCCACGGTCACGCGTACGCCGTCGTCCCCGTACGCCCGCACGATGACACCGGCCTCGGTGGACGCTGCGGAGAAGTCTCCCGACTCCGCCCCCAGCGGGATCCACACGAAGTTCGCGGACGACTCGGGCACCTGGAACCCCATGTCGCGCAACGAGTCACGGAGGCGCGACCGCTCGGCCGTCACGACCGCCGTACGTGCGAGGAGTTCGTCCGAGGCCGCGAGCGACGCGACGGCGCCACTCTGCGCGACACTGCTCACGCTGAACGCGGTGTGCACCTTCTTCATCGACGTGATGATCGACGGTGCTCCGACGGCGTACCCCACCCGCAGTCCGGCGAGGCCGTAGGCCTTCGAGAACGTCCGCAGCACCACGACGTTGGGCCGGGTTCGTCCGATCTCCACGCCGTCGATCGCGCGGTCGGTGTACTCGAAGTAGGCCTCGTCCAGCACCACGACGATGTGGTCGGGGATCGCGTCGAGGAACCGTTCGAGGTCGGCGGGGTCCACCACGGTGCCCGTCGGGTTGTTCGGGTTGCACACGAACATGAGACGGGTCTTGTCCGTCACTGCTGCGGCCATCGCGTCGAGGTCGTGCACGTCGTCGTGAGTGAGCGGCACACGCACGGCGGTGGCGCCGGCGACGAGCGTGACGATGGGGTAGGCCTCGAACGAGCGCCAGCCGAAGACGACCTCGTCCCCGGCGTTGCAGGTGACCTGGACCAACTCCTGGCACAGCGCGACCGATCCGCAGCCGACGGCGACGGTGGTGGCCGGGACGTCGAGGAAGTCCGCGAGCGCCTCGACCAGGACTGTCGACTGGTTGTCGGGATAGCGGTTCACTCCGGCCGCCGCCTCGGCGATGGCCTCGCGAACGCTGGGCAGCGGGCCGGCCGTGGTCTCGTTGCTGGCGAGTTTGATCGCGCCCGGGAACGAACGACCGGGTAGGTAACCGGGGATGGCATCGAGGTCGGGGCGCGTGCGTGGGGTCACGATCACCGATTATGCGCGGCGGTCGGACACAGTGTGGTCGCGGCTCTCGCTCGACCCTCGCTTTCGCCATTGTGTGCCATTACCGTGGAGCCATGTCGGGTCTCATCGAGGACACTGCGCCCATCCGCCCCCGCGACGAGGGTGCGGACACCGCCACGCTCGATCGCGTGCCGCTCACCGCGTTCGAGCCTGACAGCAGGGCTCGCGGCGGCATCGTGGTGTTGCACGAGGCGCGCGAGCTCCCGCAGGCCCTGCTCGAGTTCATGCGGTCCCTCGCCGCCGACGGCTGGTTGGTTGCGGCGCCGCACCTGTTCCACCGGGCAGCGGGCGACGACGAGGTGTTCGGCACGCCGTTGTTCGAGGACTTCGACGCCACCGTCGACTGGCTGCGGAGCCGGGGCGTCCCGACGGACTGCATCGGCGTCATCGGATTCGACGACGCCGGAACCGCAGCCGCCCTGGTGGCCACCGATCGAGCCATCGGTGCGGCGGTGAGTGTCGCTGCTCCCGGCATCGTCGAGGCGCTGACCACGGATGCGCTCGCTCTCGTCGACGCGGCGGCATCCCTCAAGGCGCCCTGGCTCGGTCTCTACGGACGCGACGACGTCCGCACTCCCGTGGAGCACGTGGCGCAGTTGCAGGAGGCCGTGTCGAAGGCGTCCGTCGCCACGCTCGTCGTCAGTTACGCCGGTGTCGAGCATCGTGCGGACGAGGAATCCGCCGTGTCGGAGGAGTCGGCCGGCGAGGAGGCGATCGTCGACGCCCAGCGTCGCATCTTCGACTGGTTCGACAGTCATCTCCGATAAGACCGCCCCACCAGCCGTTTTGCGTCTACTCCGGCGCGTGTGTAATCTTCCTTCTCGGCGGTTCGCAAGGACCGGTGCCCTCGAAAGAGGTCCAGGAGGCGTGCCAGAGCGGCCGAATGGGAGTCACTGCTAATGACTTGACCCTTCACCGGGTCCGGAGGTTCAAATCCTCTCGCCTCCGCCACTTTCGACTTCGGTCGGAGGACAACTGAACAGCACCACAGCATGCGCCCGTAGCTCAACGGATAGAGCACCTGACTACGGATCAGGAGGTTAGGGGTTCGAATCCCTTCGGGCGCACCACAGAGAGCCGGTACCAGGATCATCCTGGTGCCGGCTTTCTGCATGTACGGGTCCGGCACCTCTGTGTACTATGCGATGGAACATATAACCGGGTTCCGGCCCGCCACAGGGGGAGTGTGTCGTGACCGAGTTTCAGACCATCACTGTCGAACCGCGTGGGCACGTCCTGCACATCGGGCTGAACAGGCCGTCGAAGCGGAACTCCTTCACCACCGACATGATCCGCGAGCTGTCGACGGCCTACGGAATGGTGGAGGAGGACGACGACCTCCGTGCCGGCGTGCTGTTCGCCCACGGTGAGCACTTCACCGCCGGTCTCGATCTCGTGGACGTCGCCCAGCACCTGACGGGCGATCGCCTGCCGTTCGCCGAGGGTGGGCGAGATCCGTGGCGCCTCGACGGGACGTGGACCACTCCGGTGGTGACGGCGGTGCACGGCTGGTGCATGACGCTCGGCATCGAATTGCTGCTGGCGTCCGACATCCGGGTCGCCGCAGCCGGAACTCGTTTCTCCCAGATGGAAGTTCAGCGCGGTATCTATCCCTTCGGCGGGGCGACCCTGCGCTTCCCTCGCGAGACCGGCTGGGGGAACGCGATGCGGTGGATGCTCACCGGCGACGAGTTCGACGCCGAGGAGGCTCATCGCATCGGGCTCGTGCAGGAGGTCTGCGCGGATCCCGCGGCGACGATCGAGCGCGCGATCGAGCTCGCTCACCGCATCGCGGAGACCGCTGCGCCACTCGGTGTGCGGGCCACGCTCGAGTCCGCGCATCGCAGCCTGATCGAGGGGGACGCGGCCGCGGCTGCGCAGCTGCTCCCCGACATCCGGGCACTGTTCTCGACGTCCGATGCGGCCGAGGGGATGCTGTCGTTCGTCGAGAGACGGCAGGCCACCTTCACCGGCGCGTGATACTCATCAGATCCACACCACGAACGGAGCATCGGTGACGACGTCGGACGAACGCAGACTCATGGCCCTCGCGGCAGTGGCGGGTGTCGCGCAGAACGCGATCGCCCTGCCCTACGTCCGGAAGCACGGGACACGATCCGCCGCCGACTTCTTCGTCGGGAAGATCTGGTCCACCGTGCCCGGACGGTTCGCGATGGTGGATCTGATCCTGGTGGTGATCGCCTTCCACGTCTGGGCGTTGCCGGAGGCGCGGCGACTCGGCATCGTCCGGTGGTGGCTGGTCACGGTGCTCCTCACCTTCGGCGTGGGCATCGGCTCCGCCATCCCGTTCTTCCTCGCCGTGCGCGCGCGGACGGTCCGTCTCGCGGGCTGACGATCGACGAGAGCCTCTTGGATAGGGTTCTCGCGTGGCAGAGGACGTGGATCGCGTCTACGGCGGACGGTCGATGACGGATCGACGTGCCGACCGGCGACGACGGTTCCTGCAGGCCGGCATCGAGGTGATCGGCGACAAGGGGTACGCCGCGACGTCCGTCGCCGACATCTGCTCGGCCGCGGGTCTGGCACGCAGCCAGTTCTACAGCGAGTTCGCCAATCGCGAGACGCTGCTCGTCGCCGTGTACGACCTCGTGCAGGACGATGCCCTCGCCGCGGTCGTCGCTGCGCTCGCCGACGCGACGGACCGCACCCGACGAGCGCTCGTCGTCGCCGCGATGACCGCGCTGATCGAGTCGTTGGGACGGGACCCACGTCGGGCACGCATCTCGTACCTCGAGATGGTCGGGGTGAGTGACGACGTCGAGCAGCACCGCAGCAGGCGCCGCGCGACCTGGGCCGAGTTCATCGAGGCGACGCTCCGTGCCGAGATCGGCGCCGACTTCGTCCCGCCGGGCGGTCACCGGCTCGCCGCCACAGCCTTCCTCGGGGCGCTCACCGAGTTGGTGTCGGACTGGTCGCGCACCCCGCCGCCCCGGCCACGCGTGGACGGGATCGTCCAGACGATGATCGCCGTCCTCGGCGCGTTCGTTCCTGACCTCGATCGATAGCGGGGATTGTTATCCAGCCCACAACGCTCTACAGTCCTGATCACAATCATGGACACGCGTGTCCAACATGTTGGATGTGCTGAACACTGTTGCCGGGCGCACATACGACTGCTGTCGAGGCTCGGCGCAGAAAGAGTGAGATCGATGTCCGCTCGTCGGTTCCGTCCTTCGTACGCACTTGCGGTGGTGGTGGTGGCCGCCGTGGCGGTGTCCGCGACGGTGGTCACGCCCGTGTCCGCGGCGCCCGTCACCTTCCCCGCGATCCCTGAGTTCGACACCGACTTCTACCTGCCGCCCGACGCCGTGGTCGCCGCCGCCGCACCGGGAGAGATCATCGCCGCGCGTCCCGTGGACCTGGCCACGCTGAATCTGATCCCGACGCAGGTCGACGCCTGGCAGTTGTCGTACCGGTCGAACAACGGCCGGGGCGAGCCGATCCCGGCGGTGACCACCGTCATCACCCCGCGCGGCGCCGCCTCGGCTCCGCTTCCGCTGCTCTCGGTGCAGATGGCCGAGGACTCACTGGCCGCGTACTGCGCGCCGTCGTACGTCATGCGTCAGGGTGCGATCCCGTGGCCTCTGACGGGTGCCGTGACGTCCGGCGTGCAGTTCCTCGAAGTGCAGGCAGCGCTGGCCCAGGGCTGGGCGGTGTCGGTTCCGGACCATCAGGGGCCGAACAACGCGTTCGCCGCCGGGCCGGTCGCCGGACGCATCACGCTCGACGGCATCCGGGCGGCGGAGAGTTTCGCTCCGATGGGACTGTCCGGGGTGGACACGAAGGTCGGGATGAGCGGCTACTCGGGCGGAGCGATCGCCACCGGACACGCCGCCGAACTCGCCGGGACCTACGCCCCGGAGCTGAGCATCGTCGGCGCCACGGAGGGCGGCACCCCCGCCGAGCTCGCCGCCCTGGTGAACAACGCGAACAACGCGCTCGGATCCGGCATCGTTGCGGCCGGCATCATCGGCGCCAGCCGTGAGGACCCCGACTTGGCGCGATTCGTGGACGAACACATCGATCCCGCGGGTCGGGCCCTCTTCGCGGCCAAGGACAACCTGTGTGTGGGGTACACCTCTGCCCTGCTGCCGTTCCTGAACCTGAAGGGTTTCCTGCGGACCGAGGGGGATCCGTTGGAGCAGCCGGTGGTGAAGAAGTCCCTGGACGCGCTGAATCTCGGTGGCACGACGCCGACCATGCCGGTCTACGTCTACCACTCGAACCCGGACTGGTTGGTTCCCGTCGGGCCGGTGAACGGGATGGTCGACGCGTACTGCAGTCGGCCAGGAGCGAACGTCACCTACACCCGCGACCACTTCAGCGAACACCTGTCGCTGGAGGTGATCGCGTTCCCGAGTGCCGTTCTGTGGATGCGTGATCGGTTCGCCGGTGTACCTGTGGAGCCCGGTTGCCGTACCGCCGACGTCGGGTCCATGGCACTGGACGAGCGCACCTATCCCGTCTGGGTCGATGCTGTGGGCGAGATCGTCGCGGGTCTGTTCGGGAAGCCGATCGGGGGATGAGGCACCTCGTGTGACGCCCGCGACGGGCCGGTCAGAGTCCCCGGTCCGGAGCGCCCATGTCACCGGTCGTCGGCGTGCCGTCCGCCAGCGCGTACTGCAGGAACACGGTGCCACCGGGGCTCGCCTGCGGTGGGGCCACGAGGGCGAGGCTCGTCGGCGGAGCGCCGGTGTCGAACACCGTCTTTCCGACACCCAGCACGATGGGGTGCAGCCACAGGTCGAGGCGGTCGAACAACCGCTCCCGCAGCAGCGTCTGCACCAGGTCCAGACTGCCCACGACCTTGATGTCCTGATGCCGCTCTCGGATCTCGCGCACTGCGGTCGGTAGATCCGGGCCCAGTACCGAGGATCCGGCCCAGTCGAGCGTGCGCGGATCGCGCGAGGCGACGTACTTGGGAATCCCGTTGAAGAGACTCGCGATGCCGTCGTCCGGTCCGCCCTGCTGGTGCGGCCAGTACGACGCGAAGATGTCGTACGTCCGTCGCCCGAGCAGTAGCGCATCGGTGCCGCGGTAGGCCGCATCGATCTGCGCGCCGGTGACGTCGTCGATCAGCGGCGCCTGCCAGCCGCCGAACGGGAACCCGTCCGGGTCCTCGTCGGGTCCGCCGGGAGCTTGCCCGACGAGGTCGAGCGTCGCGAACATCTCGATGGTGATCGTTCCCATGGCGTCACTCCTCGGTCGTGTGTGACGAGATGGACCACCGAGCGGTGCGGAAGTCATCGCGGAGGGCTGTGGCGACCGGCTACCGGAGTGCCGCAGCCGTCTGACCGAGCACCTCGATCAACCCCTCGAGATCGGGCTCGTCGTCGGTGGGGTGGGCGACGACCGTCGTGATGCCGAGGTGCCCCAGGCGGGCGACCTCGTCCGCCACCTCCGCCGCGCCGCCGGTGACCGCGAGCCCGCTCGTATCGGACTTGCCCCAGCGCGCGACCTCGTCGCGAATGCGGTCGTCCGCGCCGGCGCCCACCGCCACCAGTCGGGGCGCGATGACGCGGTGGTCGGCGGAGCGCCGCGCTGCGCTCACCTCGGCACACGAGGCGGCCAGCTCGTCGTCCGACATCGCGGCCGCGAACAAGGTGCCGTCCGAGTGGGATGCCGCGTAGCGCAGCGTCTTCGGACCGGTACCGCCGAGAAAGAACGGTTCGTCGGGCGCCGGCCACTGCAGCTGCACGGCATCGAGGGTGACGTACCGGCCGTCGACGGTGACCTCCTCCCCGCGCAGCAGCGCCTGTAGAGCGGTCGAGTACTCGTCCAGCAGCGTCATCGGAGACGCGACGCGGGCGCCGACCTGCCCCATCCAGTGCTGCACGCCGTGTCCGGCACCGGCGAGGAACCGGCCGGGGAACAGTCGATGCAGCGACGCGACCTCCATGGCGCACAGCGCGACGTTGCGCAGCGGCGCGGGCATGAGTCCGAGGCCGACCTGGATGCGCTTGGTGCTCGCCAGCACTGTGGCCGCGGTCGTCAGCCCACCGTGGCTGAAACAGTCCTCCCACAGCCAGAACTCGTGGAGTCCCGCCTTCTCCGCGGCGCGTGCGGCCGTGATCAGCCGGGCAGGGTCGTGGGCGGGGGTGAACACGATGCCGAGTCTCGTCACGAGTCAGTCGTAGCAGATCGAGCGCCCGCCGGGGGCGCGTCGGTTCGTTCGGGGCCGAGACGTGCCGCGACCGTGGCCATCGCCGTCACGAGATCGGGCGGGGAGACGTCCTCGAGGTCCGCGTCGAACCGTGCGAGGGACGCGGCCACGGCGACCCACGACCACGAGCCGACCGTCACGCGGCACCGCTCTGCGTCGACGTGTTCCACGGACTCGTCCGACTCGGTGAGGAACGGCCGCAGCGCCTCGGCCGGCAGGCGGACGACCGCCTCGCCGACGCAGGGCCAGGTACCCGTCTCCGATCCGCGGAGTCGCGCCTGGAGCAGGCGACCGGCGGATCCGCCCGGGACGGGCCGCGGTGTGAAGCGTCGGCCGGTCGGTGGGCGCAGCACCATGCGATCGAGTCGGAAGATGCGCCAGTCGTCGCGCGCCAGATCCCATGCCACCAGGTACCACCGCGCCCGCGCGGTCACGACGCCGTAGGGCTCGACGTGTCGCGACGAGGACTCGGAGGACGGGGATGTGTATGCGAACCGCAGTGCCTCGGTGCCGACCGCACCGGCGACCGCCAGCAGTGTTCGGCTGTCGACCATAGGCGCGAACTCGGGCGGAGGCGTCGTCGCCACGCGGTCGAGTCTGTGGCGCAACCTGCTCGGGAGCACCTGACGCACGGTGGCGAGAGCTCGGGCGGCAGGCTCGGCCACGTCCACGCCGAGTGACGTGGCACCGCCGAGGGCGACGGCGAGTGCCACCGCCTGGTCGTCGTCGAAGAGCAGAGGCGGAAGGTCGGCGCCCGCGTCCAGGCGATAGCCCCCGTCGGGCCCCTTCGCGGACGACACCGCGTACCCCAGCTCGCGGAGCCGGTCGACGTCCCTCCGGACGGTGCGCGGACTCACCTCGAGTCGCCGAGCCAGTTCCTCGCCCGGCCAGTCCCGTCGGTGCTGCAGCAACGACAGCAGCGTGAGCATGCGGGACGAGGGTGCGGGCATGCCGCCGATACTGCCCGAAGTAGCGGACAGAAACTGGCCGCTTCGACCGACACAGTGGGTCCGCAGGCGGTGATCACCGCCCGCGAGAGACCACCCATGAGGAGAACCCCATGACCGTGACCAGCACCCTGCATCTGAACTTCGACGGCGACGCGCGCGCCGCGCTCGAGTACTACCACTCGGTGTTCGGCGGCGATCTCGTCGTGGTCCCGTACGGCGACACGAGCCCAGATCAGGCCGACCAGGTGGTGTGGGGCCAGGTCTCCTCGCCGGACGGCTTCCACGTGATGGCCTACGACGTGCAGCACGACCTCGTGCGGGACGCGGGCCGCAACGCCTTCTACTTCTCGTTGCGCAGCACCGACACCGACGCGATCACCGGCTACTGGACGGCGCTCGCCGCGGGGTCGACCGTCGAGGTGGAACTCGGTCCGTCGGTGTTCTCCCCGCTGTACGGCAAACTCACCGACCGCTTCGGTGTCGTCTGGATCATCGACGTCATGGTGCCGTACGGCGGCTGAACCGTGCCCAGTTGTCGTGCAGCACAGCGCGGGACCAGTCGTCACCGAGTCCGAGGCCGACCACGCTCTCGACCGCGTGCGCGTACGAGTAGGGGATGTTGGGGAAGTCGCTGCCGAACACGATCTTGTCCTGCAGGTCGCGCAGGCGCGGCAACGCCGATCGCGGGTAGGGCGAGAGCTGTTCGGTGAAATCGGTGAACACCATCGTGGTGTCGAGCCCGACGTTGTCGAACGTCTCGGCCAGGGTGAGGAAGTCCTCGTACTCGGGCATGCCCATGTGCGCGATCAGCAGGGTGAGTGTCGGAAAGCGGCGCAGTAGTGCGCGGATCGGGTCCGGTCCGGTGTGGCGACCGGGTTCGGGTCCCGATCCGCAGTGGATGACGACGGGTACGGCGGCGTCGTCGAGAACCGCCCACACGTCGTCCAGGTACGGATCGTGGACGTCGATGTTCCCCACCTGCACATGGCATTTCATCACTCCGACCCCGTCCTCGACGGCGGCACGGACGTACCGAGCAGCGTCCGGTTCGGGGTGAAAGGTGGCGGTGCGTACACAGTCGGGTGTCCGGTCCGCGAACTCCGCGGCCCACCCGTTCAACCACTCCGCCATGCCGGGCTTGTGCGGGTACAGCAGGGACGTGAACGTCCCTACCCGGTACCTGCGCAGCAGGTCGGTGCGTTCGTCCTCGTCCACGCGGTACTCGATCGGCCACGCGGTACCGAGGCGGTCGTCCACGGAGTCGAAGTAGTTCCACACCTTGGCCAGAACGCTGTGCGGCATGAAATGCGTGTGCACGTCCACCAGTGACTCGAGGCGGAGGTCGTCGAGCACTCGGTGGACCCGGCGGATGTCGTCGTCACGGTTCTGCACGGGATCGATCCTCGCATCGCCGGGGCGGCCGCGACGGCACTCCGGACCCTTGACTTTGCGGACACTGCGTGTCTGTAATAAGACGATGACGGGATCACTGCAGGGACGAGTCATCGCCATCACCGGTGGCGCACGGGGAATCGGCCTCGCGACGGCGCGCGCGCTCGTCGCCGCCGGCGCCAGGGTGGCGATCGGGGACGTGGACGCGGACGCCCTCGCCGCCGGGGCCGAGTCCGCGCGGGTGCACCTGCACGGAGCACTGGACGTCACGGACCCGGCGTCCTTCGACGCCTTCCTCGACCGCGTCGAGCGTGAGCTGGGCCCGGTCGACGTCCTGGTCAACAACGCCGGAATCATGCCGGTCGGGGCGCTGACGGACGAGCCGGACGCGGTGGCACGCCGGATCATGGACGTGAACGTGCACGGCGTCATCATCGGCACCAAGTCGGCGCTGCACCGCATGGTGCCGAGACGGCGCGGACACGTCGTCTCCATCGCCTCGATGGCGGGTGAGACGGTGGCGCCAGGCCTGGCCACCTACTGCGCCAGCAAGTCTGCGGTCATCGCGTTCACCGAGGCGGCGAGGGTGGAGTACCGATCCTCGGGCGTCGAGTTCTCCCTGGTCCTGCCGTGGTTCGTCAACACCGAACTCACGGCGGGAACGAGAGACGTGCCCTTCATGAAGAAGGCCGAACCCGAGGACATCGCGCAGGCGGTGGTCCGGCTCGTCGAGAAGCCGCGACCCAAGGTGCGCATCCCGGCCTCCGCCGGCGCGATCGTCGTCAGCCAGCGCTTCGTGCCGCGCCGACTCGGTGAGTTCGTCAGTCGCCGTTTCGGATCCGAGCAGATCTTCCTCGGCGACGTGGACGCGGATCGGCGTCGCGCGTACGAGGACAGGGCGCGCGGGCAGTCGTCCGCTCCCGAGTCGACGCGCTAGCGGCGCACGCTCGCCAGCACCGCGTCGACCAGTCCGTCGATGTACGTGTCGTCCGCGGTGGCGGCGGACGGCGCCTCGGTCGCATCGTGTGCGAACAACACCCGGCTCAGAACGGCGCCCGTGAGCATCTCGAGCAGCAGTGTGGTCCGCACGTGTTCCGGTAACTCGCCGCGGGACACGGCGCGGCGGACGATGTCTCGGGTCGCGACGAATCTGCTCGTGCTGATGGTGGCGGTCAGCGCCTCGAGCAGGTCGGGATACACGCGGGCGTCGAGGGCCACGCGTACGGCGATGAGCCCTGAGGAGTCTCGGTAGCCCCGCAGGAGTTGACGAGCCAGTTCCGTGAGATCGCCTGTCAGGGTGCCGGTGTCGATGGGGTCGACGAGGGGGAGCACGGTCTCCAGAGCCCCGGTGAGGAGTGCCTCCTTGGTGGGCCACCGACGGTAGATCGCCGCGCGGCCCACGCCACCGCTCTTGGCGACGGCATCGATGGTGAATCCCGCCCACCCGGTGCGCCAGTACACGTCCACGACGGCGTCGTACACCCGCGATTCCATGGCGGGGTCGCGTGGCCGCCCCCGTCGCGCCGTGCCGTCGGTCGACTCCATGCCATCAGATTACAGACAACTGGTGTCTGTAATAAGGTGATCCCATGTCACAGGAAGCAGACCGCATTCCGGTCGTCGTGGGTGTGGGCGATGTCGTGTCCGGCAGCGCCGGCGCTGCGGCCGACCCCGTGGAGCCGATGGAGCTCGTGCTGCGCGCGGTCCGTGCTGCGCTCGACGACAGCGGAACGTCGGCGCTCGGCGCCGCGGTGGACGCGATCCACGCCGTGCGCACGACGAGCTGGAACTACGACGATCTCCCGGCTCTGATCGCCGCACGGCTGGGGGCATCCGCGCCGACGCGGTCCACCAGCACCATCGGCGGTCACCACCCCGCGCGCCTGATGGACCGAGTGGGACACGACATCGCCGCCGGTCGCAGCTCCGTGGCACTCGTCGTCGGCGGCGAGACGCAGGCATCCGTGCGAGCACTGACGAAAGCCGGAAGGGATCCCGTCGAGCTCGGCTGGGCCGTCGCACCGGGCGGCCCGCCGACCTTCGCACCGGACGACCTCGGCAGCGCCGAGATGCAGCGAGCGGGCATCCTCGCCCCCGTCCAGATCTATCCGCTGTTCGACCGCGCCCGGGCCGACCGTCTCGGTCTGCGACCCAGCGAGTCCCTGACGGCATCGGCAGAGCTGTACTCGCGGTTCTCCGCAGTCGCGGCGCGATATCCGGTCGCGTGGAGTCCGGTCGAGCGGTCGCCCGACGACATCGCCGGCGTGGACGCGTCGAACCGCGCGGTGTCCGACTGCTACCCCCTCGCCATGAACGCCATGCCGTTCGTCGACCAGGCCGCCGCGGTGCTGGTGTGTTCGCTGGCGGCAGCGCGCGCGGCCGGGGTGGACGAGGACCGCATCGTGTACCTGTGGGGCGGCGCCGGTGCGTCCGATGCCCCGGACATCATGGCGCGCAGCACCTTCGATCATTCACCGGCGCTCCGAGCGGCGGTGCGCACCACCCTCGCCGCGGCGGGTGTCGCGGGTGCCGATCTCACCTTCGTCGATGCCTACAGCTGCTTTCCCGTCGTCCCTCTCCTGTTGATGGACGAGCTGGGACTGTCGTCGGATGCCACTCCCACGGTCCTGGGCGGCCACTCGTTCTTCGGTGGGCCGCTCAGCAGCTACTCGTTGCACGCGGTCGCGGAATCGACCCGGCTGCTGCGACAGTCCCGCGGCGGACGCGCTCCGGCGATCGCGATGGTGCATGCGAACGGCGGCTACCTCACCCACCAGCACACCATCCTGTTGTCGACCGATCCGCACGAGGCCGGATACGTCGGGAACCCCGATGCGGTGAGCGTGTCGGCGATAGCGGTACCCGTGACGCACGGCCACAGCGGTCGCGCGATCGTCGAGACGGCGACTGTCATGTTCGGGCGCGGCGGGGAACCGGAACAGGCGCTCGTCATCGCCCGCACACCCGAGGGTGACCGCATCGCCGGTCGTACCGGGGCGGACGCCGCGGCGGCGCTTCATCGAGTGGTCACCGACCGCGACGTCTCACCGGTCGGCCTCACGATCGACGTGGTGGACGAGGGCGGGAACCTGGACATCACCCTCGACTCGATCATGGCGAACGGCAGGGGAGTGCGGGCATGAGCGATCAGGACGTGGTTCTCACGGAACGGCGCGGACACGTGCTGCTGGTGACGTTGAACCGCCCCGCCGCGGCCAACAGCGTGAACGCAGAGGTGCACACCCTGCTGGGCGAGGCGTGGGAACTGGCGGACGGCGACGAGTCGATCCGTGCCGTCGTGCTCACGGCGGCGGGCTCCGGCACCTTCTGCGGCGGAGCCGATCTGAAGGCACTCGGCACGCGGGGTCCCGACGGCGTGACCCCTCCGGAGACGGCACACTGGGGCTTCGCCGGCGTCACCAGGCACCCGATCTCCACGCCGATCGTCGTCGCGGTCACCGGGAACGCGCTCGGGGGTGGGACCGAGATCGCGCTGTCCGGTGATGTCGTGATCGCTTCCACCACTGCACGATTCGGGCTTCCCGAGGTGCATCGCGGGCTGATCGCGGGAGCGGGCGGACTCTTCCGGCTGGTCGACGCGATCCCGCGAGCGATCGCGATGGAACTGATCCTCACCGGTGAGCCCATGAGTGCGGACGACGCGGCGCGGTGGGGACTCGTCAATCGTGTGGTGGAACCGGACGCCGTTCTCGACACGGCGCTTCGGTTGGCGGAGACCATCGCGGCGGGAGCGCCTCTCGCGATCCGCGCCAGCAAGGTCATCGCCCGGGGCATCGTCGACGGGCGCATCCCGTCCGAAGCGGCCGCATGGGAGGAGACCGACCGCGCGCTCGCGCAGTTGTCCAAGTCCTCCGACACGGTCGAGGGGATCATGGCGTTCATGGAGAAGCGCGAACCCCGGTGGACGGGGCGCTGATCGGCGCACGACGTCTCGTCGCGGCGGCCTCGCTCGGGTCCGCTGCGGGTGTGGCCCTCGTGGTTCTGTTCACCATCGTGCCGCCGCCGTGGGATGCGCTCGTGAACACGAGTGCGCTGTGGGGCTTGGTGCCGTTCGCGGTGGCGGCCCGGTCCCCGCACGGACGCGGTGTGGCAGTCGGAGTCGCGTCGATGCTCGCGCTCGTCCTGGTGTGGATCCTGCTGTCGCCGAACGTGATCCCTGCGCGGGAAGTGCTGGTCTTCGTCCTCGTCGGACTCGGTGCGGGGGCGGTGTGCGGCGCAGCCGGTGCTGCTGTCGGGCGTGACCGCCGTGTGAGCGGGACGGTGGTCATGGCGGGGATCGTGCTCGGTGAGGCCGTGTACGGGACTGTCGTGGTCGGCGGTCCGCACTGGTTCGTGGAAGCCGCGCTGGCGGGCATCCTCGTGCCGCCGTGTTGCCGCACCGCGGCGACACGAGTCCGTGCGGGACTCGGTGCCGCCGCGGTGGCGGGTGCGCTGTTCGGCGCCTATTGGGCCTACGACGCGGTGCTCACCACCTGAGGGGTGTCAGGCCTTCCACTCCGCGGTGCGTTCCGGGGTCGCCTGCGCCAGCGCATCGACCGTCGCGTCGACTCCGAAATCCTTGCCGTACACGGGTGTACCCGGCTGCTGGCGCCAGGAGTCGGCCAATGATCCGGCGTCGACGACGTCGAAGCCGATCTCGTCGATGACGGCGGACACGATCTTCTTGGCGTCGGCATCGTCGCCGGCGATCGGCAGCGCGATGCGGCCCTCGGTGCCGGCCGGGACGCCCTTGTTCAGGAGGTGCTTCCACCAGATTCCGTTGAATGCCTTCACGACCGGCTCGCCCAGCAGTTCCGAGACCCACACGCTCTCCGGTGTGCCGTCCTCGATCGCGTCGATCTTGCCGTCCCGCTGCTGCGGGTAGTAGTTGTTCGTCTCGATCACCGGAGCACCGGGCTTGCGGGCCGAGAGGATGCCGGACGCGAGGTCCGGCGTGTTCTTCTGCGGGATGCTGACGATGACGAGATCCGCGTCGGTCGCGGCGTCCTTCGCCCAGACCGCGGTGGCGCCGGTCTCGGACGCCAGATCCGCGAGGGTCTCCGGATCCCGAGAGTTGGCGACGGCAACCTCGTGGCCCACGGCGCGCAGCCGTCGGGTCAGGGTTCCGCCGATGTCGCCTGCTCCGATGATGCCGATCTTCACGTGCTTCTCCTTCGGTCGTGCAACGAACGTCTCGTTCGGCCAACCCCGTCCGCGCGGGAATGATTCCCCCGTGGCGGCGGATCCTCGGCGCAGCGGCGGTCTCTCAGGGCGCGCCGAACCCGGCGTCGGCCAGCACCTTCCGTCCGTCGGGACCGGAGACGAAGTCGACGAAGGCGCTCGCGATGTCCGGTGCGCCGGAGTCGGCCAGTGCGGCGATGGGATAGGAGTTCACCGCGCCCGACGCCTCCGGGAACGGCACGGTGACGACGGCGTCACCGGCGCCGGCCGCGTCGGTGACGTAGACCAGGCCGGCATCGGCCTGACCGGACGTGACCTTGCCCAGAACGTCCGTCACGGACGATTCCTCGCTGGCAGGGGTGAGGCTCACCCCGGCGGCCGTCTCGATCTTCTCGGTGGCGGCACCGCACGGAACCTGCGGTGCGCACACGACGACCGTGGCCCCGGACGTCGCCAGGTCCGAGAACGAGCCGATCCCGGCGGGGTTGCCCGGCGGAGTGACGATCGTCAGAGTGTTGGTCGCGAACGTGACCGGGTCACCGTCGATCAACTCGGCGTCCCGTGCCTTGTCCATGGTGATCGTGTCCGCCGAGGCCAGAACGTCCCCGGGCGCACCCTGTGACAACTGGGACACCAGATCGGACGACCCCGCGAACGTGAACGTCACGGTGGTACCCGGGCGGGTCTGCTCGAACTGCTCACCCAGCTCGGTGAACGACGCCTTCAGCGACGCGGCAGCGAACACGGTGATGCCGTCTTCGGCCGGTCCGGGCGAGGAGCACCCCGTGAGCGACAGTGCCACCACCGCCGCGCACCCCAGCACTGCGATCCTCGTCGTGACCATGTCGGCTCCTTTCGCCGCAGATGCGGTTCGAAGGAGACCATATAGGAGCATGCGCGCCCGGAGGGGTCAGACGTCCTCGAATGCGGCGACCACGAGATGCTGAGTGCGTCGGCCGAGCGGAATCTCTGCGTCCGGGCGGCGAAGTGGGGCTGCATCGCCGTCGAACAGGGCGACGATGTCGTCGGTCGGTACCGAGGATCCGCTGTCGTCGAGGAACCTGAGGGCGACGATCGCGGTCGCGTGGACACGTCCGTCGACGTCGAAGATCTGTTCGAGATAGGCGTTCTTCGCGTCGACACCGAGGAAGCGGGTGGACACCGAGAACTTCGTCCACAGGGTGAGGGAGCGGACGTACGTGATGGTCTGTGACGCGACGACGGGATGCCACCCGCGTCCACGCAGGGCTCGCCACAGGCCACCGCGCACGAACATGTCGACTCGACCCGCGTCGAGTACGGACAGGTATCGACCGTTGTTCATGTGCATCAGCACGTCCAGATCGGACGGTGCGACGCGGAACCACGTACGGGTCGGGTCGACCCGTACCGGCCCGCGTCCCGTGCGCCACGGCGCCATCTGTCGGAGCAGGCGGAGCGACATCAGCATGGCGTCACTATGACGGTTCGGTCGCCCCGCGGAGTCGTCAGGGTTCGGTCGGCATGGACGTGAGGTGCGCGAGGAGCGGCGCGGCACGGGTGAGCAGAGCCGCATCCTCCGCTGACATGGCCGCGAGTCGGCGTCCGACGGCGTCGATCCACACGTCGTCGATCATCTCACCGTGTCGACGTGCCGTGGCGGTGGGATGCAGCCGACTCGACCGTCTGTCACCGGGATCGGTGTCCCGCGCGAGCAGCCCCTTGTCGATCAGACGTCGCACCGTCGTGCTGACGTTGCTGCTGTGCAGGCCCAGCATGCGGGCGACGTCCGAGACGGTGGTCCCTTCGTGGCTGACCACCACACGCAGAACCTCGAGTTCGGAATGGGGGAGGGCGGGCAGTCCGGACTGTCGTTCGCCGAATCGGCGCAGCGACCACACGAGAGCCCGCACCTCGCGGGCGATGTCGATCACATCGGACTCGCTCACTGGACTTCCAGACGCCATGACTGACATTCTACTCATGTGAGTATGTATAAAGTTATATCCAATACGGAGGCCACCCGATGAGCGTCGACACTCGGTCCGGCGACACCGTCGACTCGACCGCCGCGCGGCCGGTGGCGTCCGGCGTGATCGCGATGCTGGCGCTCCTTGCCGCCGTCGCGCCCCTGTCCATCGACATGTATCTGCCGGCATTCCCCCGCATGGCCGAGGAGTTCGGTGTCAGCGCCACGGCGATCCAGCTGACCCTCACGACGTTTCTCGTCGGTCTCGCGATCGGCAACCTGGTGATCGGGCCGCTGTCCGACCGCTTCGGTCGACGCCCCTTGCTCCTCGTGGGCACTTTCGTGTCCATCATCGCGACCATCCTGTGCGCGTGGTCTCCGACCGTCGAGTGGCTCACCGTGTTCCGGTTCTTCCAGGGCTTCACCGGCGCCGCCGGCGTCGTTCTCTCCCGCGCCGTCATCAGTGACCGTGCACGCGGCGCGGCGGCCGCCAAACTGTTCAGCCTCCTCGTGCTCGTCAACGGAGTCGCTCCCGTCATCGCCCCGCTGCTCGGCGGTGCGGTCATCGGTCTGACAGGGTGGCGCGGCGTCTTCTGGGTGCTCGCCGGTGTGTCCGTCCTGATGTTCGTGGGTGTGCTCGCACTCCTGCCGGAGAGTCATCCCGCCGAGCTCCGCAGCACGGGCGGACTCTCCACCATGATCGCGGACGCACGGGAGGTCATGTCCAACAAGCGATTCCTGGGCTATGCGGGCGCGTTCGCCTTCGGCTTCGGCGTCATGTTCGCCTACATCTCCGCATCGCCCTTCGTGCTGCAGGAGGTGCACGGGCTTTCGACGACGTGGTACTCCATCGCCTTCACGGCCAACGCACTCGGCATCGTCGTCACCAGTGGTGCCAACGCCAAGCTCGTCGACCGCGTCCGTCCGGAAGCGCTGTTGCGCATCGGTCTCGTCTCGATGGTCGCGTTCTCGGCGCTGCTCGTCGTCGACGCGGTGGTCGGGCCCTACCTGTGGGCGGCCCTGGTACTGCTGTGGTTCGCCGTCGCCAGCCTGGGTCTGGTGATCGCCAACGCGACGACTCTCGCACTGGGAGAGGCGCGCCGGGCCGCGGGCACGGGATCGGCCGTCATGGGCGCGGCCCAGTTCGGCCTCGCCGCGGTCATCTCGCCGCTGGTGGGACTCGGCGGCGAAGGCACCGCGGTGCCCATGGCCGTCACCATGCTCGTCAGCGCGATCATCGGCCTCGGCGGGGTGGTGTTCGGAACCCGTTCCCCCACAGAGCAGTCGGTCACCGAGGCACACTGAGGACGAAGGCGGTGCCGTCGTACACGACGTCGCCGCCGTGGGCCCGCGCGTAGGTTCGGGCGATGGTGAGGCCGAGTCCCGATCCCTCCGAGGTGCGAGCGCTGTCCAGCCGCACCATCCGGTCGAAGATCCGCTCGCGATCCTGAGCGCCGATGCCCGGTCCTTCGTCGGACACCCGGATCGTCGCGGTGGTACCGGCGTCGCGCACGTCGACGGTGACGACGCCGTCCGGCGGTCCGTGGCGCAACGCGTTGTCGGTGAGGTTGGCCAGGATTCGAGCGAGTCGTGCGGCGTCGACCGGCGCGACCACGCTCTCGCCGGTCACCACGACGGTCGAGTCCGGTGCGAGCAGCCGCGCCCGGTCGGCGTCGGCACGGGCCAGAGCGAGAAGGTCGTGGTCATGCCGATCCAACTCCACGTCGTCGTCGGTGCGCGCCGACATCAGCAGATCGTCGATCAGCCGGGATGCGCGGCGTGATTCACGAATCATCGACGCCAGCAGTCGTTCCCGCACGTCGCGCTCGGTGTCGACGCCGCCCCGCAGCAGTGTCTCGGCGGCGGCGGAGATCCCGGCGACCGGCGTTCTCAGATCGTGAGCAGCATCGTCGACGAACTGCCGTGTGCGATCGGCGGTGGCACGCTCGCGCGCCTCGGCTCCTTCGAGCTCGTCGAGCATCTCGTCGAATGCCGTTGCGGTCTCACCCAGCTCGGTGTCCGACCGGGTGGGAGCGAGTCGGTCACCGCGATTACCCCGGGTGATCGAACGGGCCAGTGCCGTCATGCTGCGCAACGGTCGGAGCGATGCGCCGACGACCACCGCCATGAGCAGTGCCGCCACCGCCGACGCGACGAGCACCAACGGAATCAGCACCACGAGCAGCTGCCGCTGCACCGCGTCGATCGAGGACGTGTCGACGGCGACCGTGAGAACCGATCCGTCGGTCAGGGTCGTCGTCGAGACCCGCGTCGGCCTCGTCTCCTCCGGGCCCGGTGGGGGTCCCGGCGGGGGACCGTCTCCCGGCGTCGTCGGGGGACGTAGTGCGGGCGGCGGTGTCGTCGCTCGGAGCGCGAGGTCCCCGACGATACGGCCGTCCGTCGTCACCAGTTGCGCCGCCACGTTCTCTCCCTGTGTGGCGGAGACGATCTCGGTGGGATCGGCACCGTTGTCCAGCAGTTGCTGCGCGGTGGCGGTGCGGCCGGCGAGGCTGTCTCCCGCCGAGGCCTCGAGCTGGCGTTGCAGCAACACCGTCGTCGCCACGACGATGCCGACGAGCAGGACGAGCACCACCGACATCACCGACACCAGCAATCGCAGGCGCAGAGATCCGGTGCGGAGACCGCGACGGGGTGGGGTCGTCATGCTGTCGGACTCACGGTGTCGGCGGCCAACACGTAGCCGATGCCGCGCCGAGTGTGGAGGATGCGCGGGCCGAACTCCTCGAGCTTGCGACGCAGCGCGCTGATGTGGACCTCGACGAGGTTCTCGTCGTATGCGTCGTACCCCCACACCTGCGTCAGGATCTGGGTCTTGGACACCGTTCGCCCGCGCTGAGCGGCGAGGTAGGACAACAGCTTCCACTCCGTGGCCGTCAGGTTGAGGGCGTTGCCGCCCCGACTGGCGTCGCCCGATTCGGTGTCCACCGACACGTCTCCGCATTCGATCGAGGTGGCGACCGCGCCGTGTCGTCGGAGCACCGCGGTGACGCGGGCGAGGAGCTCCGCCATCGCGAACGGTTTCACCAGATAGTCGTCTGCACCGGCGGTGAGCCCGGTGACGCGGTCGGACACCGAGTCGCGCGCCGTGAGCATCAGCACCGCCGCGTCGCTGCTGCGGCGCGCGACCCGCAGGAGCTCGAGTCCGTCCCGGCCGGGAAGCATGATGTCCAGGACCACGAGGTGGGGTCGATGGTTCGCGAGCGCGGCCTCGAACGCGGAACCGTCCGCGTCGGACCGGACGTCGGCACCCAGGTCCGCGATCGCGGTGGACACGGACAGCCGCAACGTCTCGTTGTCCTCGATCACGAGGATTCTCGGGGTCGCTGCGGGTCGCCGTTCGGTCACGACACCACTATGCGGGTCCCGAGCTGAAGACTTGCTGAAGACGAGGCCCTGATCGCCGCGACTTCAGGCAGGCTTCAGGTCCACGATCGAGTGTCGACCTCACGAACGGCGCCGCCCGGTGCCGACGAGAGATGAGGACGACAATGTCGACAAGAGTCATGCGTGTCAGGACAGGCCGACTGATCGCCGGAGCAGTGCTCGCCGGTGGGCTGCTGCTCGGAGCGGTGGGAACCGCGTCCGCCGACGGCCCGGGCGAGGCGCCCCCGGTCTCCGAGAGCGCGGCGCCCGACGCCTCGGCGCCCGCGACTCCCGCACCCGACGCTGCGGCACCCGACGCCGGTGCGACGTGCGCGACGCCTCCGGCTCCGCCGGAGGATGCTCCCACTCCGCCTGAGGGTGCACCGACTCCGCCCGAGGGTGCGCCGACTCCGCCCGAGGGTGCTCCCACTCCGCCTGCTGCGGGTGAGGGTGCGCCGACTCCGCCCGAGGGTGCTCCCACTCCGCCTGCTGCGGGTGAGGATGCTCCGACTCCGCCCGAGGGTGCTCCCACTCCGCCTGCTGCGGGTGAGGATGCTCCGACTCCGCCCGAGGGCGCCCCGACCCCGCCTGAGGGTGCACCGGCTGCCCCCGAGGGCGCGCCGGCTCCGCCTGCGCCCGGTTGCGGTCCTGACAGTGGCCCGGCGGGCCCCGGCCATGGTGGTCCGGCCGGTCACGGGCCTGCAGGTAAGGGTCCGGGCGCAGCGCCGGGCGCTCCGGCGCCCGAGGGTGCTCCCGCACCGGCCGAGTGCGAGGCCCCCACACCCTGATCATCTCGCGTGGTGTCGGCACGCGTTGCCGGCACCACGCGCACGGGTTCCAGCGCCGTACACCCCGTCCAACCGGCCGCAGTAAGTGTTCGCCTGCAGCAAGGGGTGCACATCGCCCGGTGCCCCGAATCGTGGCCTCCCTCTCAGGGGCTGCGCCTCCGCGATCAGCGCCGCACCCGACCCGCACAGGCCCCAGCGTCGTGCACCCCGTACAGCCGGCCGGAGTGGGTGTTCACCTGCAGTAGGGGGTGCGAATCGCCTACCGCATCGCCCACAGCGCCGACCCCCCGACCGACAGCACCCCGCCCAGCCAACCGTGAGCCATCGAACAGTACGTACTCTCACTATCAGCGTACGATGGACCCGTGACCACCGCCGACCCCCTCGCGCTCGACCGTCAGGTGTGTTTCGCCCTGGCCGTCACCAACCGCGCGGTGCTCTCGGTCTACCGGCCGATTCTCGAACCGCTCGGACTGACGCACCCGCAGTACCTCGTCATGCTCGCCCTCTGGGAGCGGGCACCGATGTCGGCGGGGGAGATCGCGTCGGCTCTGCAACTCGAACCCGCCTCGCTGACGCCGCTGCTCAAGCGGCTCGACGCCGACGGTCTGCTGACCCGGCGCCGGAGCGACACCGACGAGCGCAGGCTGGTGATCGACCTGACCGACGAGGGGCGACAGTTGCGAGGTTCGGCGGAGTCCATACCGGGCACCGTCATCGAATCTCTGGGTGTCGACGTGAGCGAGCTCGAACAACTTCACGCGGTGCTCACCCGGATCAACACCGCGGCCATCGCGGCCGGTGCACTGTCGACCGAGCGGAGGAGCACACGATGAGCAGGACTCGCCCGGGGCCGCTGCAGTGGATCGGTTATTCGTTCGGCCGCACGTTGCCCCTGTCCATGCAGGCCTGGGTGCGTGAGGACCTGATCGGTGATCGTGCGGTTGCGCGTCATCTGCTGCGCAGCATGGTGCCGTTTCTCCCCATCTTCGCGGCGTTCCTGCTGTTCCCCGGTGAGTTGTGGCTGCGCGGCGCGATGATCCTGCTGGCGGTACTGCTCGCGCTGTTCTACGCCGCCGCGTACATGGAACCCAACCGTCGCCGTCGTCTCAAAGCGCACGGGTTGTCGCCGGACCTGCAGAACCCGAAGAAGGTCGCGCGGGACGAGGCGGAACGCCGCGCCTACGAGCGCTGGCACCCCAACCGCTGACACCCGCTGTGGCCCTGCGGGCCGTCGCCGACGAGAGTGGGTGCCGTGCGACTGTGGCCGACCGGACTGCGCGACGGCAGTGACCCCGATCCGAGATTCACGCTCGCGAACGAGCGGACGTTCCTGGCGTGGATCAGGACGTCACTCGGCCTCGTGGCCACGGCCGCGGCACTCGAGGCGTTCGGTGGGGATCTGCTGCCTCCGTGGCTGAGAACCACCCTCGTGCTGGGGCTGCTCACTCTCGCGGCGGTTCTGGCCGTCGGGTCGTTCGTGCGCTGGATCCGTATCGAGACGGCCATGCGCCGGCGGGCGTCACTGCCTCTACCCGCTGCGGCGGCGCTGCTCGCGGGGGGTCTGGTGATCGCCGTGGTGGCGTTCGCGGTGGGGCTGTACCTGTGACGGAGGCACCGGGCCTGCAGGCCGAGCGCACCACGCTCGCTCGGGTGCGGACCGCACTGACCATGGCGGTCACGGCTCTGATCGTCGCTCGTGCGGTGCGAGATCATCCGCCGCTCGTCGCGATCGCGGTGCTGTGCGCTGCGCTTCCGATGGTGTCGGTCGTGTTCTCGACGAGGACCCATTCCCGACTCGTCGACGGCATGGACCGGGACGTGCTCCCCGGTGCCGCAGGCCGGCTCGTCGTCCTGCCCGTCGTCGTCGTCCTGCTGGCAGTGGTCACCGCGCTGGGTCTGTGAGAGCAGGTCGTCGGATGACTCGACGACGCGGACCGGGGTACTCCCCGCCGGTGACGAGACGATCGAGATGCTGACCGCCGCCCTGTACGGCATCGGCACGGCGCTTCCCCTGGTGATCGGTGCGGTGATCGGGCTGCGGTGGACACTGCCGAAGCGGGTGTTGGCCGGTCTCATGGCCTTCGGTGCCGGGACGATGATCGCCGCCGTGTCGTCGGAACTGTTCGAGCCGGCGTTCCGTCAGGCCGGCATCCTCGTCGCGGGCGCGGCGCTGTTCCTGGGCGCGGGTGTGTACGTCGTGGCCAGCCATCTGATCGAGAACAAGCTCGGGCCCGCAGCGATCGGGTGGGCACTGATGCTCGGCACGATCCTCGACGGAGTCCCGGAGAACACCGCGCTGGGTGTCTCCCTGACGTCCGGTGGCGGGCTGGTGCTGCTGGTGGCGGTCGCGGTGGGCAACGTTCCGGAGGCTGTCGGTGGTGCATCGTTGATGCGGGACCGACACGACTTCTCCGCGGCTCGGGCGATGACCCTGTGGACGGCCACGGCGGTCGTGCTCGTGGTGGTCACCGTACTGGGCCACCAGTTGTCCGACGCCGTCCCGGAGGTCGGCATCTCGACGGTCCAAGCGTTCGCGGGCGGTGCCACTCTCGCCGTGCTCGCGGACTCCCTGATGCCCGAGGCCTACAAGGACGGCGGCTGGTGGGTGGGCATGTCCACCGCGCTCGGCTTTCTCGTGGCGTTCGCACTCGGCGGGTAGCTGTGACCGGGATCACTCTGCATGGACGTGCGCTTTCCGCGCCGGGCCTCGACTCACCTTTCAGAACGCGATGGTCACCCGCCGTCGCTCCGAACGAAAGGTTTCATCATGGGAATCGTCGACAAGGCAAAGAACGCAGCAGAAGACGCCATCGGCAAGGCCAAGGAAGTTGTCGGTGACGCCACCAACAACAAGGACCTCGAGGCCGAGGGCAAGAAGGACCAGGGTTCGGCCGGCGTGAAGAAGGTCGGCGAGAACGTCAAGGACACCTTCAAGTAAGACTGCACCACTCCACACCCGGGCGGCGCCGGACCCTCAGCGGGTCCATCGCCGCCCGTGGTGTGTCCGGACACTGTCGGGTTCGACGCACACCTCGCTCGAACCGACCGAACGGACATGTTTCTTCCGCGGGTCCGCGGACCATCACTCCTTCGAGCATCCGCTCACTCGATCGCCGGCCAGGACCGGCGACATCGCGAAAGGCACCACCATGACCGACACCACCACCCACGCACACACCGGACGTCGCCGTGCCGGAGGCTTCGTCTCGAAGCTGTCTCTCCTGATCGCGCTACTCCTCACGATCGCACTGGTGATCTTCATCCTGCAGAACACCGTGCACACGACCATCAACTTCATCGGGTGGAACTTCGATCTGGCACAGGGTGTCGCACTCCTCGGTGCCGCCGTCGTCGGTGCCGTCATCGCCTGGACCATCTCGGGCGCGGTCCGGGTCCGACGCGCCGTCAAGTAGCGCGTCACCGCAGCGATCGGACACCCTCTCGTAGGAGTTGTTCGATCGCCGCAGCGGGCATCGGGCGCGCCAGATGGAAGCCCTGTGCGAGGCGACCGCCGCATGCGCGATACGCCTCGGCCTGCTCGGCGGTCTCGATGCCTTCACCCACCACGTCCACTCCGAATGCAGTGCCCAACAACACGATCGCGGCCACGATGGCGTGTGGTCTCGCACCGGGTAGCGCGTTGTTGAGACAGTCGAAGATCGGATAACGGTCCAGATACGCGATGCTGCTGTGGCCGGTTCCCAGATCGTCGAGTGCGAACGACACCCCCATCGCGTGCAGCGCCTCGAGAGTGGTGGCCACGCGGGCGTTCTCCTTCACCCACACGGTCTCGGTGATCTCCAACCCGAGACGCGTCGCCGGCAGGCCGGTCGCGTCGAGAGTGCGTCGGACCGACTGCACGAAGTCCGGATCGTTGAGCTGGTGGGCGCTCACGTTCACGCGTATCGAGACGTCCTCGGGCCAGCGCACCGCATCCGTGCACGCGGTCTGCAGTGCCCACAGGCCGAGGTGTCCGACCACGCCGGTGCGCTCCGCCACCGCGACGAACTCACGAGGCGAGACGCTGCCGAGTGTCGGATGATCCCAGCGAGCCAAGGCCTCGGCGGCGACGACGGCGCCCGTCACGAGGTCGACGATCGGCTGGTAGACGAGCCGCAGTTCGCCGTCCACGAGAGATCGTCGGAGGTCTGCGGCGAGTCGGAACACGCGATCGGCCTCGTAGCGATCGCGCACGTCGTACACGTCCGTGGTCCCGGGAGCCGTGCCCTTGGCGCGGTACATGGCCAGATCCGCGCGGCGCACCATCTCCTGCGCGGAGGGCACATCGTCACCGGCCACGGCGATTCCGATGCTCGCACTGAACGGGATGGGCTGATCGCTCTGCGGATCGACGGTGGCCAGCGCTGTCGAGATGCGCACCGCCCGGCTCCGCGCGTCGGCCTCGTCCACCACGTGGTCGCACACGACGAGAAATTCGTCGCCGCCCAGCCTCGCCACCGTGTCGCCGACCGCCATCGTGCGCTCGAGCTTGCGCGCCAAGGTGATCAGCGCCGCGTCTCCACTCACGTGTCCGAGGCTGTCGTTGACGGTCGTGAAGTCGTCCAGGTCGGCCAGCAGGACCGCGACGGTGGTCTCGCTGTCCGCGGCGCGAGCCACGGCCTCGTCGATACGTCGGTACGCGAGCGCTCGATTGGCCAGACCGGTGAGCGGATCGTGGAGTGATCGGTACCGCAGTTCGTTCTCGAGCTCGATACGCCGGATCGCCGCGACCAGGATGTCCGTGGCCGTCCGCAGGAACGTCACGTCCCGATCCGTGTACTCCCGCGGAGCCGCGCTGTGCACGGCCAGCACCCCGGGCCGAGGCGTGGAGTCGAACGGGACGCAGACGGTGCTGAGCAGTCCGCGCGAGCGCATCGTCGTGGTGTCGAATCGCGACTCGGTCCGCGCGTCGGAACAGATGACCACCGTGCCGGAGGAGAGGGCGAGGCCCGGAGCCGAGCGGGTACAGGTTCCGAACACCTCGGGCCGCTCGCTCACCCCGCTGTAGGCGACGACGCGCAACGCGGTGCGGGTGTCGTCGAGGCGTGCGATCGACGCGCACTCCGTACCCATCAACGACGAGGCGGCGCTGGTCGTCGCGTCCAGAATGGTCGTCAGATCACCGTCGACCGCGAGCCGCCCCAACAGGCCGACAGCACTCTGCTCGCGAGCCCGGTGGGCGGCCGATTCCAGGACGTCGGTGAGGGCGCTCTCGTGACTGGTTCGCAGCCGTCGATCACGCATGATCGACGCGATCACCGGCTCGTCGCGCTCACCCGCGGGAACCAGGAACGTCGAGATGGAGACCGGTACGGGTTCTCCGGTGTCGAGCCGCCGGAGTTCGCCGACACCCTGCCAGTGGCCGGTGGTGTGCAGCGATCGTTCCACGTCGGGCGCAGCGAGCAGACCGACGTCGGAGAAGAAGTTCGCCGTGGTCAGGCGGAGCACGGCGTCGAGTGACGGTGCTCCGACGAGCGCGAGGCCCGCCGGGTTCAGGTGGAGGATGCGGCCGTCCAGTGCGGACAGGGACACCAGCTCGGGCGCGTTCTCGAACACACCCGTCAGAAGGGCGGGGTCCAGGCCGTCGAGCGCCACGAACGACCTCCGAAATGGGAAACGACCGGCGTCTCCGGCCCGATTCACTCGGGTATCCAGAGAACGCCGGTCGAAACCACTCGTTCGTCAGATCAGTGCTGCCGTCACCGGCAGCGCGTCGTCACTCCCCGCGCGGAGGGAGCTTCGCCTCGACGCCGCCACCGTTGTGCTCGGGGCCCGAGTCGGGGTGACCCGCCGGCACGCGGTTGCGGAAACGAGCCGCCTCGCTGGGCTTCGACGAGGAACCCCCGACGCGCTCGCCGCGGTACGGTCCGGGCTTCGGGGCCATCTTGCCGCCGGGGAAGGCGAGTCGAATGATGGTGCGCTGCACCGATCCCCACTGCTTCATCAAGGGGCCCGAGTTGTACGGAAGCTGGTAGCGCTCGCAGATGTCCTTGATCTTCGGCGCGACTTCCTTGTACCGGGTGCTGGGCATGTCCGGGTACAGGTGGTGCTCGACCTGGTAGCTGAGGTTGCCACTCATCAAGTGGAACAGCGACGAGCCCTCGATGTTGGCCGCTCCGACGAGCTGGCGGACGTACCAGCCGCCGCGGGTCTCGTTCTCGGTCTCTTCCTTGCTGAACGTGTATGCCTGGTCCGGGAAGTGACCGCAGAAGATGATGCCGTGCGACCACAGGTTGCGGATGATGTTGGCGACGAAGTCCGCCGTCACCGTGGCAACGAAAGTGCGTTCGATGCCGGCACCGTGCTTGTCCAGAACCTTGGCCACGGAGTTGGTCGCCTTCGACGAGCTCAGCGAGCGCAACCGCGCACCCAGCTTCGACTTGCCGGCGCCCGAGACGCGTCCACCCGAGACGACCTGTACCGCGCCGTAGGCGAGAGCGCTGACCGCGGGCCAGCCGATGTAGTCCTTGACGATCTGACGGCGCGCCTTGGTCCCGATGCCGCGCAGATCGGTGAGCAGGTCCTTCATGGGCTTCTCGCCCTTGCGGATGGCCTCGATGTCGAGGTCGTGGAGCGCGACGCCCCACTCGAAGAAAGCCATCAGCAGCAGGTTGTAGAACGGCTGCGCGAGGTAGACGGGCGACCACGGCTGGTTCGGGTCGATCCGCATGATCTCGTAGCCGAGATCCTTGTCCTTGCCGCGGATGTTGGTGTACGTGTGGTGCACGTAGTTGTGCGAGTGCTTCCAGGCCTCGGCGGTGGACGCGGTGTCCCAGTCCCACACCGACGAGTGGATGTCCGGATCGTTCATCCAGTCCCACTGGCCGTGCATGACGTTGTGGCCGATCTCCATGTTCTCGAGAATCTTGGCCACACCCAGGCAGGCCGTTCCGGCCACCCAGGCGGTGCGGCTCTTGGAGCCGAAGAGGATCACGCGCCCCGCGACAGCGAGCTGGCGCTGCGCCGCGATGACCGTGGTGATGTAGTTGCGATCGCGCTCACCGAGGTCGGCGTAGACCTCGTCGTGAATGGCGTCGAATTCCTTGGCAAGCTGTTCGATGGTCTCTTCGCTGAGATGTGCGAGCGGACTCTCGATGGACACTTCGGTCTTTTTCCCGGTGTCGATGCTCATGACGAACCCTCCCTGTTACTGCATGTGAATCGGTCTCGTCAGAGATCGATTTCGATATCTCCCTCGGCGGTGTTCACGCAGATGCGTACCGCCTGCCCCGTAGGCTCGGAGACTTCCCCATTACGTAGATCTCTCAAACGTCCCTTCTTCAGGGTTCCGGTGCAGGTGTGGCAGATGCCGATCCTGCAACCGAACTTGAGATCCAGCCCCGCTTCCTCCCCGGCCGCGAGAATGGGTGTGCCTCCGTCGCATTCGACGTCGGTGTCGCTACGGATGAAGCGGACAGTGCCGCCCTCTCCTCCTTCGTCACCGCCACCGATGACGGGTTGGAAACTTTCGTAGTGGAATTTCTCCGGGTCACCCTCGGATTTCCAGTAGTCGCGCAGATCGTCCAACAGGTCGCCGGGACCGGAGCAGAATGCCTCGCGCTCACGCCAGTCGGGGCACAACTCGTCCAGATCGGTGGCTTTCATTCGACCTCGCTCCTCGGTCACCCGAAGGTCGAGACGCAGCGACGAGTGCTTGCGATCGAGGCGCTCGAGGGTCTCGGAGAACATCGTCTGGTCGCGACTGTGCACGGAGTGGATGACCACGACGTCGTGCATGGCGTCGAGGTGGTCGAGTTCGCGCAACATGCTCATGATCGGTGTGATGCCACTGCCCGCGCTGATGTAGAGCAGTTTGGCGGGCACGGGATCGGGGAGGGTGAAGACTCCCTCGATCTCGCTCAGTCGCACGATGTCGCCCGGCTTGATCCCTTGCACCAGGAACGGGGACACCGTGCCCTCGGGAACCAGCTTGGGGCTGACGGAGATCAGGCCGTGGTCGCCGTGCGGGTCGGAGGTGATCGAGTAGGCGCGCCAGTGATAGCGGCCGTCGATGACCACGCCCAGTCGGAGGTACTGGCCGGGCTGGTGCCCACCCCAGTCGTACCCGGGCCTGATGAACACCGACACCGCGTCGGTGCCTTCCCTCTCGACCCGGTCGACCTTCCCGCGGAGCTCCTGGGTGGTCCACAACGGATTGATCATCTCGAAGTAGTCGTCCGGCCTCAGCGGGTTCGACAGATGTTTGAATGCCTTGAGCATGGTTCGGCGGAGTACCGAAACCTGGGGTCGTGCGCCGCGTTCTGCCACAGGTCACACGCTATCGCCACGGCGCGGATCCGCGTCCGTAAACGGACGATTGTGGACAGAAACGAGTCCGTTTCGCTTCCGTCGTCGCGGTGGACGAAGATTCGTGTCCGAGGTTTGGATGCGAGCGTCCTGGTAGCCGCCCGACGGGCGGCGGACGTGCGACGACGAGGGGTGAACTGTGCCGATCGTGGACAACGCCGTGTACGTGCACGGGGCGCGTACCGACGAGCCGGAGAGTCTGGATCGCACGTACGAGCTCCTGCGGGCGTGCGGCGGCATGGCGTGGATCGGGCTGTATCGTCCCGACAAGACCGAGATCGACTCGGTGGCAACCGAATTCGGGCTGCACCGATTGGCGGTCGAGGATGCCGTCCAAGCGCACCAGCGGCCCAAGCTCGAACGCTACGGCGATCAGTTGTTCGTCGTCCTGCACCCCGCGCGCTACATCGACGAGACCGAGAAGGTGGAGTTCGGCGAGCTCCACGTGTTC
This sequence comes from Rhodococcus sp. NBC_00294, assembly GCF_036163995.1. Taxonomy (NCBI): domain Bacteria; kingdom Bacillati; phylum Actinomycetota; class Actinomycetes; order Mycobacteriales; family Nocardiaceae; genus Rhodococcus; species Rhodococcus sp. NBC_00294. Next base: position 769,365 of record NZ_CP108043.1, on the reverse strand, counting down.
TGCGGTCCCGATTTCGTCGTCACCATCCGCCATGCCGAGTCACCCGACCTGGGCGTGGTCCGTAAACGGCTCGAAGGTGCGCCGAAGCTGCTCGAACTGGGAACCGAGGCCGTGCTGTACGCGATCCTCGACCAGGTGGTCGACGAGTACGAACCGGTCGTCGCCGGTCTGGAGAACGACATCGACGAGATCGACGACCAGCTGTTCACCGGCGATCCCGACGTCTCCCGTCGCATCTACGAGCTCTCCCGCGAGGTGATCGAGTTCCAGCGCGCGACCCACCCGCTGGTGTCGATGATCGAGGCCCTCGGCCGCGGATCGGAGAAGTACAACGTGGACATCGAGCTGCGGCGCAACCTGCGCGACGTGCTCGACCACGCGATCCGCATCACCGAGCGCGTCGACTCGTTCCGCGCCAATCTGCAGAACGCCCTGTCGGTGCACACCACCCTGGTGGGACAGCGGCAGAACGACGAGATGCGTGCGATGACCCAGGTGAGTCTGGAACAGAACGAGCAGGTCAAGCGGATCTCGTCCTGGGGCGCCATCCTCTTCGCGCCGACTCTCATCGCCGGCATCTACGGTATGAACTTCGAGCACATGCCGGAGCTGAGCTGGACCTTCGGCTATCCCGGAGCCGTCGGCGCGATGCTGCTCGCGTCGTGCGCGCTGTACATCGTGTTCCGGAGACAGAAGTGGCTCTAGCCCCGTGCGGCTCAGCGCAGCCGGCCCGGCGCCAGGTCCTCCGCGGTGACGCCCCGGTCGGTCACGTCGGCCGGTAACGGCTCGCCGCGGACCAGCGCCGCACCGACGCGCGCCAGTGCCGCGCACGTCTGGATGCCGTACCCACCCTGACCCGCGCACCAGAAGAAGCCCTCCACGCTCGGGTCGAACCCCACCACCGGTGTGCGATCGGCGACGAAGGAGCGCAGACCGGCCCACGACGACCGGACACGGCGGCTCGTCACCACGGTCGCCTCCGTGATCTCGTCCAGGGCGCGGGCGATCTCGAGATCGTCGGGCTTCGCGTCACCGGGCGGGCACGGTGTCTCGTCGGCAGGGGAACAGAGCAGACGGACACCCTCCGGCTTGATGTAGAACGACTCGTCCATGTCGCTGATCAGCGGGTGGTGGGTGTCGGCGATCTCGGGCGGCGCGTCCATCACGGCGATGGTGCGTCGTCGCGGCTGCAGGCCGATCCTCGGTACGACTGCGAGGTCGGCCATGTCGTCCGCCCAGGCACCCGCCGCGTTCACCACCACCGTGGCGACGAGAGTGTCGCCGGTCGAGAGATCGACCCGCCACTGCTCGCCGACTCGGTCGATCGCGACGACCCGTGCCCCGGTGCGAACGGTGCATCCGCGTCGGCGTGCTCCGCGCAGGAAGCCCTGGTGCAGCGCGTCGACGTCCATGTCGAGTGCGCCCGGTTCGACGATGGCCGCCTCGACTGCCGCAGGCCGCAGGAGGGGCGCCCGGTCCACCGCCTCGGCGGTCTCGAGCAGGCGGGCATCGGGAGACAGTGTCCGCAGAGTCGTGAACATCTCCGCGAGAGCGTCGCCCCGGCCCGGACGTGCGAACTGCACGAAGGGGCGCGGAGTCATGACCGTTCCGCGCACCATGTCCGGCGGGTCCACGAGGAAGGCCCTGCTCGCCGTCGTCAGGCCACGGATGACGTGGTTGCCGTAGGTCTCGAGGAACATCGCAGCCGAACGCCCGGTCGAGTGCATCGCCAGGGTCGACTCCCCTTCGAGGAGACACACGGTTCGATCGGACGAGAGTTCCCAGGCGAGCGAGGCACCCGCGATACCGCCGCCGATCACCAGTACGTCGAGGGCTCGAGAGGCGACATCGGTGGTCATGGCGGTCGAGGGTAGGCGGCCCGTGTGGAAATCGGGCGCCAGGGGTACCCCGTCCCGCGCGCAACCGTGCGCGCACTCGAACATCGGGAGCCGTCATGAACACAGCTGTCTGGATCGTCATCGCGGTCGTGGTGGTGTTGCTGCTCGTCGCCGTCGGCGTCGCACTGTCGAAGAAGGCGAAGCAGAAGCGCGTCGAGCAGGCCGGTGAGATCCGGGAGCGGGCCGCCGAGCGCAGCGCGGAGGTGGAGCGGTCGGAGGCGCTCGCGCAGAAGTCCGAGGCCGACGCCCGTCGTGCGCAGGCCGAGGCGGACGCCGCGGCAGCGGAGGCCCGCATCGCGCAGCAGCGCGCGCAGGAGCACCAGGGCACTGCCGCCACCGGGCGTGACGAACTGGACCGTGAGTGGGAGCGGGCGAACAAGCTGGACCCGACCGTCCACGACGACGGCACCCCGCGTCGACAGGACGCGAACGCGGCACAGCAGAACCAGAATCCCGCAGACCGGAACGTCACGGACCGGAACGTCACGGACCGCACCACCGGTCTCGGACACGCCGATGCGCCTGTCGTCGGCCCGCACGACACTCCGGGACGCCACGAGCGCTGACGTCAGTCGCCGGGGCGCACTGCCTCGGTGACCCGCTCCGCTGCCACGGCTGGATCCTCGTGCTCCCAGATGCGCACGACGGTCCAGCCGGCCTCGTCCAGTCGACGATCCGTGTCGCGGTCCCGAGCGACGTTGGCAGCCAACTTGTCCGCCCACCACTGGGCGTTGTTGCGCGGGTGGGTGGCGTGCTCCGGGCAGCTGTGCCAGAAGCATCCGTCGACGTACACCGCGACTCGGCGACGCGGGAACACCACGTCGGCCCGTCGTCGCATGCCCTTCAGTGGGGCCTTGTCGACGAAGTACCGCAGTCCCGCTCGGTGCAGTTCCTTCCGCAGGGCCACCTCGGGCTTGGTGTCACGCCGCTTCTGTTTCTTGAACCGGGCACTGGTCGCGGCGTCCGTCGGCGGCGTTGCCCGAGCGTCGGGCGTCATTCGTCGTCGTCGATCTCGGACCAGCTGGGGGCGAACCTGTTGCGCCGCTCCACTTCCGAGTGCACCACCTCGACGAACTCCTCGAACGAGAGTGTGGTGCGGTCCGACGGACGGCCGTTGCGCGGCGGCGCGTCGTCGACGTCGAAGAAGCGCACCTCACCCCGGTACGGACCGTCCGGCTCGTAGAGACCGATGAACACCTTCTCGAACAGGTCGTAGCGCGTGTCCTCGGCCCCGAGGTCGACCCACGCTCGGCCCGGCATGCCGACGACGGGGCGCTTGCCGCGGCCCGACCGCTTGGACAGCGTCGTGACGTGGTGCGCGAACGAACTCTTGCCGATGTCGCTGCTCTTCGCGGGATCGCCGTCCTCGCACGTCGACCAGGGCTCGAACATCACGGCGACGAGCACGCTGTACGGCTGGCGCTGGTGCAGCACCATCGCCTCACCCCGCAGTTCGTGGTCGTTGCGCACGATGTTCTTGGTCCAGCGGCCGAGCCGACCGGACGTGGGGCTGTAGTCCTGGAAGCTGTAGGTCTTCACGGACACGCAGAGGATGAGGCCGAGCGTCGGATCGAGTGCCTTGACGTCGAGCCGCTTGCGTCCCTTCGCGACGTCCACCTGCGCTTCCTGGCCCAGGCCGTGCGCGTCGGGCGTGATGGACGGATACCGAGGCCTCAACGCATCGGCGACCACCTGCGCGAGGTTGTTGGACAGGCGCTGCGCGTAGTTCTTCTTCTCCCCGCGGTCGGCATCGGGCGCGGGACGGTCGCCGGCGAAGTCGAGTGCGAACGTCAACGGGAACATCAGGCCACGCGAACGGGTTCGGGGACGACGGGATCGTCGGTCATCCGGTGCAGGTGCGACTCGACCGTGTCGAGGAAGCCGGGGGCGAAGCGCAGCCGACCCGAGCGTGCGCGCTTGAGGAACCCGGCAGTGGCCCTGGCGGACAACAACTTCGACTCCTCCAGGAATCCGCTCAGATCCTCGTAGGGGTGCTGGACCGGCCAGGTGCTCGCGGGTACCCGGAACGCGCGACGGTCACGGCCCCACGCGGCCGACGGCCAGCTCTGGCCGGGTACGAGCTCGGTGTCGGACCCCTCGTCGTAGGGAGTGCGGGTGGCCAGCTGCTCACCGACCCAGGTCGCCATGCGCACGCTCACGGCATTGCCGACCAGCTTCCACCGATGCCCTGCCCGGACACCCGGGGACTCGACGGCGGGGGCGGTCCACCCGGCGTCGAAACCCTGCAGCCGCTCGGCGTCCGAGATGCCCGGGGTGACCAGCTCGCCGGACGGGAGCCGGACGGCCGGGGGACTGGCGATGCCGAGAGTCGATCCGCCCTTGAGCGTGGGCACCGCGTTGATCGCCCAGCCCAGGCCGCGCACCCCCTCGGTCCAGTAGAAGCCGCACGGGAGGACGTCGGCGTCGCCGGCCTCGGGGATGCCCGCGTCGGGTCCGAAGAGCACCTCACGCGGGTCGTCCGTACGTGAGGCGAGCATGACGACGCGCTGACGCCGCTGGGGCAGGCCGAACGAGCGAGCGTCGACGACGCGATACGCCCACATGTAACCGAGATCCTCGAGCGCGTGCGTGATGTGCCGCATCGCCGCGCCGCGGCCGAGCTGCAACATGAAGGGCACGTTCTCGATCAGCAGCCACCGGGGACCACGCTTGCGTGCGACGAGTCGGAAGACCTCGTCGACCAGACCCGATCGCGCGCCCGTGATGCCCGCCGTGCGACCGGCCTGCGAGAGGTCCTGGCACGGGAAACCGGCTGCGACCAGCTCTGTTCCGGCGGGGAGCGCCCGCAGCGTCGCGACGTCGGTGTGCAGCGGCACGTCGGGGAAGCGCGAGCGCAGCACCGCCCCCGCGCCGGCGTCGATCTCGCAGAGCTGAGTGGTGGACCATCCGCTGCGCGCCAGGCCCAGCTCCAGACCGCCGATGCCGGCGAACAGGCCGACCATGGCACCCTGGCTGGACACGCGTACCCCCGCTCACCGTCGTGTGCGACGGCGGCTCCGGACACCGACGTCGATCTCGAGTGAGGCTACTCGAGAACACCGACACGGCGTCCGACCGAGAGGGCGACACCGCTGTGAGCAGCGCCCGCAGACGGGGGCGTGGTGCGCCGACTCACGCCCACCGTCGATGAAAACCCTGCTCGTGACCGTTTCATCTCGCGAGAACGGGGCACTCGGTCGCTGACGGGGACGGGGATTCACAGGCAATTCGCCCGGCTCCGGTACTTGTCGTGCTCGTGTGATCTACCGTGAACGCGTGACCACACCCACCGCCGATTCCCTGTCGTCCGCCGACGTGACGGGCTCGTCGTGGCCGGCCATCCTGACGTGGCGCGCGCACAGCGCCCCGCGTATGGAGTCGGTGCGCGTCCAGCTCAACGGCAAGCGGATCAAGGCCGCCGGCCGGATCATCGGCGGCGAGTGCGACGAACACCCGGCGTTCTCCGCGTCGTACGACCTGGTCACGGACGAATCGGGAGTGACCAAGCGGTTGTCCGTGCGCGCGGCCGTCGCGTCGGGGGAGAAGCAGGTCTCCATCAGTCGCGACTCCGAGGGCTATTGGCTCGTCGACGACGGGTCACCGACCCGCAGCTCGTTCGGCGGTGCACTCGACGTCGAGCTCGTGTGGAGCCCCTTCTTCAACACGCTCGCCATCCGTCGTCTCGGCCTGCAGACGAACCCGGCCGATCATCAGGTGCCCGTCGTGTACGTCGGTCTGCCGGTCCTCACCGCCCGCGCGGAGACACTGTCCTACAGCCGCGGGCCGCACGAGTTCGAGGTGGTCTCGCCCGTCGGGACGTCGGCCGTGAGCGTCGACTCGGACGGGTTCGTCGCCGACTACCGGGGACTCGCCGAGCGCATCTGACGGGTCGGACCGTCACGCCCGCCGGGGCAGCCGCTGCACCACACCGCCGCGGCGACCGGCGTCGACGAGGTCGCCCTGCCAGGACGGCGAGCCGACGACGACGTCGGTGATCTCCCACCACTGCAACTGCTCGTCGTAGCGCGACCGCGCCGCATGGCCCGCGGACACCAGTGTCTCGGTCGAGGCGTCGGCGACGAGAGCGTCCCTGGCGCTGTGCAACGCGGCGAGCGCCTCGTCGAGCGCGTCGACCAGGGCGGGCGCGTTGGCATCACACATCGCGCTGACCAGGGCTGGAGCTGTTCCTGCCACACGGGTGCCGTCGCGGAACGAGCCGGCTGCCAGCCGCAACGTGAGCTCCCCGCCCTGCGCGCCCACCGTGGCGAGTGCTTCCGCCAGCAGATGCGGGAGATGGGACACGCGGGCGACGGCGCGATCGTGGTCGTCGGCTCGGGCCGGGACGACGACGGATCCGGAGGACAGTGCGAGATCGGCGACCGCGAGCCAGGCGTCGGGATCGGTGTCGTCGTCCACGGTGACGACCCAGACCGCGTTGCGGAAGAGATCGACGTCGGCCGCGAGCCACCCCGAGGCGGATGTGCCGGCCATGGGATGTCCGCCGACGAACCGAGCGCCGAGTCCGGCACGTGCGACCGCGGCCGCCATCTCCGCCTTCACACTGACGACGTCCGTGAGCACGCAGTGCGGCGCGTGCGCGGCCACCGATTCCAGGACGGTGTCGACCGCCGGCATGGGCACCGCGACGACGACGAGAGCGTCCTCCTCGGCGGCACGCTGGAGGGCGGAGGCGATGTCCGCCGTGACGTCGTACCCGTCGGCGCGAGCGGCGTCCACGGCACCGGTCGATCGGTTCCAACCCCATGCCGGGCGACCCGAGTCGACCACGGCGCGCAGTAACGAGCCGCCGATGAGGCCGAGGCCCAGGACGCAGACGGGACGGTCGGGTGTGTTCACCGGGGGAAGATTTCCACATCGGCACCGTCCGCCGGGTGCACGACACCGAAATCTCCCGCTGTTTCCCCTGAACAGGGAGGTCTGCACGCCGGGGCGACGGTGTGGGACTACGGTTGCGCGCATGGCTGCACAGCGCGGAGGCAGTACCTCGTCCCAGGGTCGAGGTGACAACCGCTCCGACGACTACGACGATCTCGAGGGGTTCGCCATCGCGGTCGTCCGCGAGGAGGGCACGTGGACGTGCCGGCCGTTGTCCGCGGACGCCCTGACGAGTCTCAGTGCCGCCGAGACCGAGCTTCGTGAACTCCGCAGTGCCGGTGCGGTGTTCGGGCTCCTCGATGTCGACGACGAGTTCTTCGTCGTGCTGCGTCCGGCACCGTCGGGCACGCGGGTCCTGCTGTCGGACGCCACCGCGGCGATCGACTACGACATCGCGGCCGACGTCCTGGACCGACTGAACGTCGATGTGCCCGATCTGGATCCGGACGAGCTCGACGACGTCGAGCCGTGGGACGAGGGCGATCTGGATCTGCTGAGCGACATGGGTCTTCCCGAGCCGGTCCTCGGCGTCATCCTGGCCGAGTCCGACCTCTACCCCGACGAGCAGCTCGGCATGATCGCCGCGCGACTGGGATTCGCCGCGGAGTTCGCCGCGGTGCTCGACAAGCTGCCCCGCTGACCGTGGTGCCTCTCCACCTGCGTGACGTCTGGATGCGTCGCGCTCTGGAGGTCGCCCGCACCACGCCGGCGGGCGACGTTCCCGTGGGTGCCGTCGTCGTGAACGCCGACGGTGACGAGATCGCGTCCGCGGTCAACGAACGCGAACGCCGCGGGGACCCGACCGCCCACGCGGAGGTGCTCGCGCTCCGCGCCGCCGCCGAACGGCACGGGGACGGCTGGCGACTCACCGGATGCACTCTCGTCGTCACGCTGGAGCCCTGCACGATGTGTGCGGGCGCGGCGGTGCTCTCGCGAGTCGACGGACTGCTGTTCGGGGCCTGGGAACCGAAGACGGGCGCCGTCGGCTCGCTGTGGGACGTGGTGCGGGATCGGCGTCTGACGCATCGACCGGAGGTGGTCGGCGGCGTCCTCGAGAGCGACGCGGCCGGTCTGGTTCGGGACTTCTTTCGAACCGCGAACGACGTTTGACGCGATCCGTCGACGGGGTATTACTGCCCGGTAGAACACCAGGCGCGACGTTGCGTCGCCCGCCCCGCCGAAACGGAGGGGTGGATGACATGTTCTTCCGCTTCGAAGGAGCACCACATGGGTCTCGACGACAAGATCGGCAACAAGGCAGAAGACCTCAAGGGCAAGGGCAAGGAAGCTGCGGGCGATGCCACCGGCGACCAGGACCTGAAGGCCGAAGGCCAGGGCGATCAGACTTCCGCCGCGTTCAAGGACGGCGCGGAGAAGGTCAAGGATGCAGCGTCCAACATCAAGGACAAGCTCACCGGCCACTGAGCCACCCGCGTTGTGACTCCTGACGTCGCGATTTCGGATCCGCGCCACCCATCCGGTAACGTATCCGCCGGTGGCGTGTCCGAGCGGCCTAAGGAGCACGCCTCGAAAGCGTGTGACGGGTAACCCCCGTCCGAGGGTTCAAATCCCTCCGCCACCGCCATAAGCCCCCCACCTGCCTCGGCAGCTGGGGGGCTTTGTCGTTCACCAACTTCGGGTACACCGACGAGATGAGAAACATGAACGCGATGGAGAACCGCACCCTGGGACGCACCGGACGGCAGGTGTCGTGCGTCGGACTCGGCACCTGGCAGTTGGGAGCCGACTGGGGCGACGTGTCCGAGCAGGACGCCGTGGCGGTGCTCGACGCCGCCGTGGACAGCGGCATCACCTTCTTCGACACGGCCGACGTGTACGGCGACGGGCGCAGTGAGCGGGTGATCGGCGGATTCCTGGCCGATCGCGGCCTGCGGGACACCGTCACCGTGGCGACCAAGATGGGTCGACGCGTCGACCAGGTGCCGGAGAACTACACGCTCGCGAACTTCCGCACGTGGGTGGACCGGTCGCGCGGCAACCTCGGTGTCGACACCCTGGAACTGGTGCAGCTGCACTGCCCGCCCTCTGCCGTGTACGGCGACGACCAGGTGTTCGATGCCCTCGACACCCTCGTCGAGGAGCAGGCGATCGCGCACTACGGCGTCAGCGTGGAGACGGTCGCGGAGGCGCTCGAGGCGATCCGCCGACCGAACGTGGCCACCGTGCAGATCATCGTCAACGCCTTCCGGCTCAAGCCCGTCGACGAGGTGCTGTCCGTCGCCGCCGATGCCGGAGTCGGCATCATCGCGCGGGTGCCGCTTGCCTCGGGCCTGCTCTCGGGGAAGTACGACGAGTCGACGACGTTCCCCGAGAACGATCACCGCAACTTCAACCGCAACGGTGAGGCCTTCGACGTCGGCGAAACGTTCTCGGGCGTTCCGTTCGACACGGGCCTTGCGGCGGCTCGTGACTTCTCCGCCCTGGTCGCGGACGCGGCTCCGGAGGGTACGACGCCCGCCGCTGCCGCCATCGCATGGTTGTGGCAGCACCCGCAGATCTCGACGGTCATCCCGGGCGCCCGCAACGTGGACCAGGCTCGTGCCAACGCCGAGGCGGGGCGCGTCGCGCTTCTCGGCGCCGAGTTCGATGCCGGCGTGCAGAGCATCTACGACCGCTACCTCCGGGACGTCGTTCACTCGACGTGGTGACGGACGCTTTCACAGGGGATTCCCAGGCCGCAGCGGTGGCCGCACGTTGAAGCGACAACTAAAGTTCGTCCCATGAAGAAGAAATGGTGGATCACCGGAGCCGTGGTCGTCGTCCTGGCGATCGTGGCGCTCGTCGTCGGACCGCGCATCTACTCGTCGATCGAGAGCAGCGATCCGGCGGCGTCGGTGTCCACCTCCGGTGCCGAGGCGGCGACGGGCGATCTGGACGGTGAGTGGACCGTCACGCCCGGCGACGCAGCGAACCCGACGTCGGCCGGGTACACCGTCGCCGAGGTGCTCAACGGCACCGACGTCACGGTCGTCGGCACCACGCCGGACGTCTCGGGAAGCGCCACGATCGCGAACCAGCAGCTCACTGCCGGTGAGATCGTGGTGCGCACCGAGACCATCACCACCGACAGCGATCGGCGCGACAACCAGTTCCGCGGCAACATCTTCGATGTCGCGAACAACCCCACCGCCACGTTCACGGTGACGTCGCCGGTGGACCTGTCCACCGTGCCCACCGACGGCACCACGGCGACCGTCACCCTCGACGGCACGCTGACCCTCAAGGGCCAGACGCGCGACGTGAGCGTCGAGACGCAGGTGCTCCGGTCGGGCGAGACCATCGTCGCCTCGGGCAACATTCCCGCGACGTGGACCGACTACGGCATCGAGCCGCCGTCGCTGGGCTTCGTGACCGTGGATCCGACCGGGTCCGTCGATTTCCTGGTGACGCTCGGGAAGGCCTGAGCCGTAGCGTCCGCGGGAGTCCATCCGGGTAGGCCGGAGGCCGGTCGTCGTGTCAGGGCGGTCCGACGATGTAACCGAGTTTCTGTCGAAGAGTCGCCGCCGTCCGCACGTCCCGTGCGATGGCGGCGTACTCGTGTGTCTGGAGTTTCAGGATGTCGAACGTCTGCACCGGAGTCGTCAGCCCGTAGTGCGGTCGGAACGTCTCGTCGGCGTAGGTCCCGAACAGGCGGTCCCACACGATGAGGATGCCGGCGTAGTTCTTGTCCAGGTACTCCTTGTCGCGGCCGTGATGCACCCGGTGGTGCGACGGCGTGTTGAAGACGAACTCGAACCAGCGCGGCATCCGGTCGATGCGCTCGGTGTGCACCCAGAACTGGTAGACCAGGTTGATCGCGAACCCGGTGAACACCATCCAGGGCGGGACGCCGAGCAGAGGCAGCGGCAACCACATCAGGATCTCGCCGCTGTTGTTCCACTTCTGCCGTAGTGCGGTGCTGAAATTGAAGTACTCGCTCGAGTGGTGCGCCTGATGCGTGGCCCACACGATGCGCGTGCGGTGCGCGATGCGGTGATACCAGTAGAAGAGGACGTCGACGCCGAGCAGCAGGATCACCCACGTGTACCACTGGTCCGAGGGCAGCTGCCACGGTGCGACATACGCGAAGATCAGCGAATAGCCCAGCAGCGCCAGGGTTTTCCATGCGGTGGTGGTGGCTATGGACACCAGCCCCATCGCGATGCTGGCCCGGGCGTCGGCGCGGAGGTAGCTTCCACGGGCCGGTCGGCCGGGTTCGTCCTGGGTCTCGTCGCCGTGGCTCTCGAGGACGATCGCTGCGGTCCACTCGAGCGCGAGCAGAACGAGGAATGCCGGCACCGCGAGGGCGACCGGGTCGCGGAGCGCGGTCGGCAGACTGTTCCAGAGATCGGCGATCACCCGCCGCAGTCTACGTGACCGCGGTCACACCGAGTTCAGGCGCGGTACTCGCGTACCAGCGGGCAGTCGAAGGGGTTGCGCTTCGACAGTCCCACCTGGTTGAGGTAGCGGACGACGATGCCGTAGGACTTCACGAGCGACGTCTCGGTGTAGGTCACCCCGTGCTTGGCGCAGTGCTCGCGCACCATGGGCCGCACCTTCTTGAGGTTCGGCCGCGGCATGCTGGGGAACAGGTGATGCTCGATCTGGTAGTTGAGGCCGCCCATCATGAAGTCGGTGACGGAGCCGCCGTCGACGTTGCGTGACATGAGGACCTGGCGGCGGAGGAAGTCGATCTTCGCGTTGGCCGGAACCAGCGGCATCCCCTTGTGGTTGGGCGCGAACGAGCCGCCCAGCAGAACGCCGAAGACGGCGAAGTGCACGAGGATGAAGCCGACCGCGAGCCCCGCCGGCATCGCGAGGAACGGCAGTGCGAACCCGATGGTGAGCCGCAGCGCGATGAGCGACAGCTCCAGCTTGCGGTGCTTGATCTCCTTGGAGCCGATCAGCGTGCGCACGCTGGCGACGTGGAGTGCGGCGCCTTCGAGGGTGAGCAGCGGGAAGAAGAGCCAGCCCTGGCGGCGGGTGAACGCGCCGTAGAAGCCGGTGCGCTGCGCGACGTACTCGGGGACGAAGGCGATGGGCCCGTTCCCGATGTCGGGATCCTTGCCGATCTGGTTCGGCGCGTTGTGGTGCTTGCTGTGCTTGCCCTGCCACCAGTGCAGCGAGAGTCCTGCGAAGGTGCCGGACAGGATGCGGGCCGTCCACTCGTTCCACTTCGCCGAGTCGAACATCTGGCGGTGGGCGCCGTCGTGACCGAGGAAGCCGAACTGCGTGCTCACGACGGCGAGGGCGACGGCGAGCGCGAGCTGCCACCACGAATCGCCCAGGAGGAACGCACCGACCCAGACGGCGACGAAGGCCGCCACGGTGCCGATGATGCGGGACCAGTAGAAACCGCGGCGGCGGGACATCAGCCCCGAGGCGCGCACGGCGACGGACAGCTCGGTGTACGAACTGACGAATCGATCTCTGGGGCGTTCGGCGGTGACGGACACTGGTGCCTCTGTTCTGTGGACGGTCTGGCCACGGTGGCTGTCGGTCGTTCTGGCAGTCGATGCAGTGGTGAGAACCGCGGAGAGGGCGGGAAGTGCTCAGGTCACGCCTCTGTCACAAGTGTGACACAGGCAGGGCACGGCGTCGACAGTCCGAGAGTGTCGGTCGTCTTCTCTCAGTGCATCCACAGACGACGGTCGACGTGGCCGGGCGTGGCCGTACCGCGCCCCGTCGGCGCCGTGGCGTAGTGTTCGGATCACGAGCACGCCGCGGTTCTCACCGGCGCCTCGTTCTCCCCCTCGTGACGGACGACTCGTTCTCCTCACCACCGAACTACTGATGAAGGGGTTTCCATGGAACCCGAACTGATCTTTCTCGCACCCGTCACCGCCGACGCGGAGCCCGTCGAGGCTCCCGCGACGTCCGCTGCCAGGGACGTCGTCAACGCGGCGCCGCCCGTCTACACCCAGCTGTTCTCCGAGAAGAACTGACTCCTCTCGATCGCCTGACATGACTGAACCCCGGGACGACCGGTCCACGTCCACGAGTACCGCGGTCACGACCTCGGTGGCGCGGCGCATCACGCCCGGCCGTGAGCAGGACTTCGTGGCCTGGACCGATGCCGGAATCAGTGTGCTGCGCACGTTCGACGGGTTCCTGGGCGGCGGGTGGCTGCGCTCCTCGACCGATCCGTACGAGTACTACGTGCTCTACCGATTCGATTCGGACGCTCATCTGCAGGAGTGGCTCTCGTCGCCCTTCCGGCGTGCCTGGGTCGCGCGTGGTGTGGGTGTGGCGGACGACCATGTGACGCATCGCCTCACCGGGGTCGAAGGGTGGTTCGAGCCACAGTCGACGCTCACCGACGCGGTCCGCGTCGTGGGCGCTCCGCCGCCTCGGTGGAAGCAGGCCATCGTCATCTGGTCGGCGTTCTTCCCCCTGTCTCTTCTGCTCAACACCCTTGTCTCCGAGTACCTCTCGCTGGGTCTTGTACTCCGGACCCTGCTCGTCACCCTCGTGAGTACACCCCTCATGGTGTACGTCCTGCTGCCGTTCATCACCGCCCGTGTGAAGCGCTGGCTCACTCCCTGACGGTTCGAAACACCGCGCGAGCGTGGTGAGCGTCACAAAAGTGCACACCACTGCAAACTTGCCGAGCCGTGCAAGTTCCGTACTGTGGGATCCGTGAGTTCCGGACTACGCGACCGCAAGAAGGCGGAGACCCGTGCAGCGCTCAGTGCTGCCGCGATCCGTCTCGGGCGGCAACAGGGTTTCGACACCGTGACCGCCGAGGCGATCGCCCGCGACGCGGGGGTGTCGACGCGCACGTTCCACAACTACTTCTCCAGCAAGGAAGAAGCGGCGCTGTACTACCTCGAGCAGGCAGCGTTCGAGTGGGTGGACCTGATCGAACACCGGCCGCAGGACGAGGACTTCTGGGACACGGTGCGCGCCATCGTCTTCGAGATCGTCGACGATCCCGAGCGCGAGTTGACCGAGACTGTCGCGGTCGCGCGGTTCGTCGAGGAGTCGCCGGCTCTGCTGGCGAAGAAGCTCGAGTTCGACCGCTCGCTCTCCGCGGCGTTCAAGAAGGCCGTGGCCCGGCGCACGGGGCTCGATCCCGATCGGGACCTGTACCCCTCGTTGGTCCAGGCCGCGGTGGGCGCCACCGTCAGCGCCGCACTCGGATTCTTCGCCGAGGCATCCGAGAAAGGCTCCACCACAGCAGAATCCGCCGGCGAAGTGGTCCGCCTCGCCATGCAACAACTCGAACGGGGCTTCCGAGCGCCGCTCACCGGTTCCACCCCGCTCCCGCCCGACTGATCGCGCGTCCGTCCGTCACCCGCAGCACGACACCCCCCCGAACGAGGAGAACTCTCATGGCCACCTTCCTGTATCGCATAGGACGGTTCTCGTACCGTCGGAAAGGCATCGTGCTGCCGATCTGGCTCGCCATCCTGGTGTTGGCCGGTATCGGCGCGGCCACGTTGTCCGGCCCGACGAGCACGTCGTTCTCCATCCCGGGAACCCCCGCCCAGGCTGCGCTGGATCTGCAGAAGGAGCGCTTCGGAGGCGGCGAGGATCCGCTCACGTCGGCGTCCGCGCAGTACGTGTTCCAGGCACCCGCGGGCACCACGCTCGACTCGCCCGAGAACACGGCGGCCATCGACGGCGTCATCGCGAACATTCGCGGCATCGCCGCCGTGAAGGACACGGCCAAGGCCGATCCCGCGGCCGGACCGGTGCCCGAGGGTGCCATGCCGCTCCTCGATCCGATCGCCGGCAACCAAGCGATCGTCGATCAGTACGCGGAGGCCGGTCTCGCGCCGGACGTCGCGGCCGCGAACGCCGCGGCCGTGTCGCCGCTCTCACCGGACAAGACCATCGGCATCCTCGACGTGCCCATCACCGGCACCGTCACCGATGTCACGGCCGAGATCCGCACCGAGCTGACCGACGCCGCCCAGCCCGCCCGTGACGCAGGGCTCACCGTCGAGATCGGTGGCAGCGCCATGCAGGCCGCCGAGCCGCCCGGCGGCACCGCCGAGCTGATCGGCCTGGCCGTCGCCGCCGTCGTCCTCGTCGTCATGTTCGGATCGCTCGTCGCCGCCGGACTGCCGCTCATCACGGCCATCGTCGGCATCGGCGTCACCAGTCTGACCATCACCACCGCGTCGGGCTTCGCCGAGCTCACCCAGTTCACGCCGATTCTCGCCATCATGATCGGCCTTGCCGTCGCCATCGACTACTCGCTGTTCATCGTCGCCCGGTTCCGTAACGAGCTGAGCGAGACGGACGACCGTGAGGAAGCCGCGGCACGCGCCGTGGGAACCGCCGGCAGCGCCGTCGTCTTCGCCGGCACCACGGTGCTCATCGCGCTCGTGGCACTGCGCGTCGTCGGCATCCCGTTCCTGTCCCAGATGGGTCTGGCCGCCGGCTTCGGTGTCTTCGTCGCCGTCCTCGTCGCGCTGACCATGCTGCCCGCCGTCCTCGGACTCTTCGGCGCGAAGGCGTTCGCCGGCAAGATCCGCACCGTGCCGGACCCCGAGCACGACGACAAGCCGACCAACGGCTTGCGATGGGTGCGCATGGTGATCAAGCGTCCCGCACTGGTGCTCATCGTCGGTGTCGTGATCCTCGGTGTCATCGCCGGTCCCATGACGTCGCTGCGTCTGGCGCTTCCGTCGGTGGCCACCGCCGAACCGGGTACCCCCGCTCGTGAGGCGTACGACCTGGTCGACCAGGGCTTCGGCCCGGGACGCAACGGTCAGCTGCTGATGGTCGTGGACGCGAGCAACGTCCCCGAGGCCGATCGGACGGCGGCCTTCCAGGCCGTCGTCGACAGGGCGGCGGCGGAACCCGACGTGACCAACGCACAGCAGGCCGGGCTCAACCCGGCGGGCGACACCGCCCTGGTGTCGGTGACTCCCAAGAGCTCACCGATCAGCGAGGACACGCAGAACCTGGTGACCGCGCTGCGCGACGCCCGGGGTGGTCTGGAATCCGAGTACGGCGTCACCTACGGCGTCACCGGCCAGACGGCGCTCGAGATCGACGTGTCGGATCGGCTCCAGAAGGCCCTGATCCCGTACCTCGCAGTCGTCGTCGGATTGGCATTCCTGCTGCTCATGGTGGTGTTCCGATCGATCCTGGTGCCGCTGACGGCGACGCTCGGCTTCCTGCTCAGCGTGCTCGCCACCTTCGGTGCCACCGTCTTCATCTTCCAGGAAGGTGGACTGGGACTGATCTCCAACCCGCAGCCCATCGTGAGCTTCATGCCGATCTTCCTGATCGGTGTGGTCTTCGGACTCGCGATGGACTACCAGGTCTTCCTGGTGTCCCGGATGAGGGAGGCGTACGTCCACGGGGCGACCGCGAGCGATGCCATCGTCACGGGCTTCAAGTACGGCGCCCGCGTCGTCGCCGCCGCGGCGGTCATCATGATCTCGGTGTTCGCGGCGTTCATGCTGGAACCGGACTCGTTCATCAAGTCCATCGGTTTCGCTCTCGCGGCCGCCGTGTTCTTCGACGCCTTCATCGTCCGCATGATCCTGATCCCCGCGGTCATGGCGCTGCTCGGCGACAAGGCCTGGTACCTGCCGAAGTGGCTGGACAAGATTCTGCCGAACGTGGACATCGAAGGTGAGAAACTCGTCCGCAGGACGGACGAGACCGCACCGGCGACCCAGCAGCCGGCGAACCGGAGCTGAGTCGATGAACTGCACCCACCACGCCTGTCGTCCGACGGGTCCTGTCGAGAAGGAAGGATGCACGACGTGTTGATCTCACTTCTCCGCCGGTATCTGGCGCCGTACCGCGGCGCGCTGACAGGCGTGGTGGTGCTGCAGTTCGTGGCCACCGTGGCCTCGCTGTACCTGCCCAGCCTCAACGCCGACATCATCGACAACGGCGTGACGACCGGCGACACCGGCTACATCCTGTCGACCGGCTCGATCATGCTGGCCGTCTCCGCCGTGCAGATCGCGTGCTCGATCGGCGGCGTCTACTTCGGAGCACGCGCCGCCATGGCGGCAGGCCGCGACATCCGCGGGGCGCTCCTCGACCGCGTCGGCACTTTCTCGGCGCGCGAGGTCGGGACGTTCGGCGCTCCGTCGCTCATCACCCGCAACACGAACGATGTTCAGCAGGTGCAGATGGTGGTCCTGATGGGCTGCACCATCCTGGTGATGGCGCCCATCATGTGCGTCGGCGGCATCGTCATGGCTCTGCGCGAGGACTTCGGACTGTCGTGGCTCCTCGGTATCGCCGTTCCTGCGCTGGCGCTGAGCATGGGCTTCGTCGTGGTCCGCATGGTTCCGGCGTTCAAGGTCATGCAGAAGCGCATCGACACGGTCAACCGCGTTCTGCGCGAGCAGATCACGGGCATCCGCGTGGTGCGCGCCTTCGTGCGCGAGCCGTACGAGGTGGAGCGTTTCGACGACGCGAACACCGCCCTCACCGCCACCGCACTGCAGGTCGGTCGGCTGATGGCGCTCATGTTCCCGGTGGTCATGCTCATCAGCAACGTCACCAGCGTCGCGGTGATCTGGTTCGGCGGTCACGCCGTCGACGAGGGGCGCATGGAGATCGGGTCGCTGACGGCCCTGCTCAGCTACATCATGCAGATCCTGATGTCGGTGATCATGGCGTCATTCATCGCGATGATGATCCCGCGCGCCAGCGTGTGTGCCGAGCGCATCACCGAGGTGCTCGACACGAATTCGTCCGTCGTGCCCTCCGCGAAGCCCGTCGTCTTCGCCTCGGCGCCGTCGACGGTGGAGTTCGACAAGGCCGGCTTCGCGTATCCCGCGGCCGATCACCCGGTGCTCTGCGACGTGTCGTTCCGGGCGACGGCCGGAACCACCACGGCCGTGATCGGGAGCACCGGCTCGGGCAAGACGACGCTGATCAACCTGATCCCGCGTCTCATCGACACGACCGACGGAGTGGTGCGCGTGGGCGGAACCGATGTGCGAGAACTCGATCCGGAGGCGCTGCGAGCGGAGATCGGACTGATCCCCCAGCGGCCCTTCCTGTTCTCCGGCACCATCGCCTCCAATCTTCGCTACGGCAAGGAGAACGCCACGGAGGCCGAGATGTGGGACGCACTCGAGGTGGCGCAGGCCGCCGACTTCGTCCGCGAGATGCCCGAGGGTCTCGAGACCCCCGTCGCCCAGGGCGGCACCACCGTCTCCGGTGGGCAGCGTCAGCGACTGGCCATCGCCCGCGCCATCATCCGGCGGCCGAGCATCTACGTCTTCGACGACGCGTTCTCCGCTCTCGACCTGACGACGGACGCGAATCTCCGAGCGGCCCTGCGCCCCATCACACGTGACGCCTGCGTCATCGTCGTCGCGCAGCGGGTG
Organism: Rhodococcus sp. NBC_00294; assembly: GCF_036163995.1. NCBI lineage: Bacteria > Bacillati > Actinomycetota > Actinomycetes > Mycobacteriales > Nocardiaceae > Rhodococcus > Rhodococcus sp. NBC_00294. The sequence goes on along the minus strand of NZ_CP108043.1, from coordinate 751,250 downwards.
TCCACCATCCGCGACGCGGACAGCATCGTGGTGCTCGACGACGGCAGGATGGTCGGCCTCGGTACGCACGACGAGCTGCTCGAGACGTGTCCCACCTATGCCGAGATCGTCGACTCGCAGCGCACCGCAGCGGGTGTCGCATGACGCGGCCCGGCGGTCCTCCCGGTCCCGGTGCTCCCGGCACGAAGGCGATGAGCTTCGGACCGTCCGTCAGGCGGCTGCTGCGCCGGCTCCTTCCGCAGCGCATGCTGCTCACGGTGGTACTCGTGTTCGCCGTCGCCAGCGTCGTTCTCACCGTTCTCGCCCCGAACATCCTGGGCAGAGCCACCAACCTCATCTTCGACGGCATCGTCGGCCGTTCGCTCGACCCCTCGTTGTCCAAGGAGCAGGTCGTCGACGGTCTCCGCGCCTCGGGTGAGGGCACACGCGCCGACATGGTGTCGAGCATGGACGTCGTCCCCGGTCGGGGAGTCGACTTCGACGCCGTCGGCAAGGTGCTGGTCCTCGTCCTGATCCTCTACATCGGGTCCGCACTGCTGTCCTGGGTGCAGGGCTACATCCTGAACATCGCGCTGCAACGCGTCATCAAGCGTCTGCGTACCGACGTCGAGAACAAGATCCACCGGTTGCCGTTGCGCTACTTCGACTCCCACAAGCGCGGCGACGTGCTCTCGCGAGTCACCAACGACATCGACAACGTCTCGCAGAGCCTGCAGCAGACACTCAGCCAGCTCGTGGTCTCGGTGCTCACGGTCTTCGGCATCCTGGGCATGATGCTGTGGATCTCGCCGCTGCTCGCACTGGTCGCGATCCTGACGGTGCCGCTGTCGATCGTGGTGACGGCGATGATCGCCAAGCGCTCGCAGCCGCACTTCATCGCGCAGTGGAAGCAGACCGGCGCGCTCAACGCACAGGTCGAGGAGGCCTACACCGGCCACGAGCTGGTCAAGGCCTACGGCCGCCAGCAGGAGACGGCGCGGGTGTTCCACGAGAGCAACGAGGAGCTGTACCAGGCGAGCTTCCGAGCACAGTTCATCTCCGGAATCGTCATGCCCGCCATCATGTTCCTGGGCAACCTCAACTACGTCGCCATCGCCGTGGTGGGCGGACTGCGCGTCGCGTCCGGCACGCTGAGCCTGGGCGAGGTGCAGGCCTTCATCCAGTACTCCCGCCAGTTCACACAGCCGCTCACGCAGATCGGCTCGATGGTCAACCTGCTCCAGTCGGGTGTCGCCTCGGCGGAGCGCATCTTCGAGATCCTCGACGCCGAGGAGGAGGGCGCCGATCCGTCGGCACCCGTCACCCCCACCACGCGCAGTGGACGCGTCGAGTTCCGGGACGTGTCGTTCCGCTACGAACCGGAGCGTCCGCTCATCGACGGGCTGTCCTTCGTGGCGGAACCCGGCCAGATGGTTGCGATCGTCGGCCCCACCGGCGCCGGCAAGACGACGCTCGTGAACCTCGTGATGCGGTTCTACGACATCGATTCCGGCTCGATCACGCTCGACGGTGTGGACACGCGTGACATGACGCGGGCGACGCTGCGATCGCGCACCGGCATGGTGCTGCAGGACACCTGGCTGTTCGGCGGCAGCATCCGCGACAACATCGCGTACGGCAACAGTGGCGCCACCGAGGAGTCGATCATGGAGGCGGCGCGGGTGAGTTACGTCGACCGTTTCGTGCACTCGCTGCCCGACGGGTACGACACCGTCATCGACGAGGAGGGCAGCAACGTCAGTGCGGGCGAGAAGCAGTTGATCACCATCGCGCGCGCGTTCCTCGCCGACCCGGCCGTGCTGATCCTCGACGAGGCCACCAGCTCCGTCGACACCCGTACCGAGCTGCTGGTGCAGAAGGCCACCGCGGCCCTGCGCAGCGATCGCACGAGTTTCGTGATCGCGCACCGCCTCTCCACGATCCGCGACGCCGATCTGATCCTGGTGATGGAGAACGGGTCCATCGTGGAGAAGGGCACGCACGACGAGCTCATCGCGGCGCGCGGCGCCTACCACCGTCTCAGTGCGTCCGGCCTGCAGGAGCAGCAGTTGGCGTCTGGTTCGATGGGGGCATGACCGACCTCTTCACAGTCGAGACCCGTATCGAGGACCATCTCGGTCGAACCGGCACCCTGCGGACGCCGCACGGCGACATCGAGACCCCCGCGTTCATCGCCGTCGGCACCAAGGCCACCGTGAAGGCGGTGCTGCCGGAGTCGATGAAAGAGCTGGGCGCACAGGCGGTCCTGGCGAACGCCTACCACCTGTACCTGCAGCCGGGGCCCGACATCGTGGACGAGGCCGGGGGACTCGGCACGTTCATGAACTGGGACGGCCCGACGTTCACCGACAGCGGCGGGTTCCAGGTGATGTCGCTCGGCGTCGGGTTCAAGAAGGTCATCTCGATGGACGCCACTCGGGTGGAGTCTGACGACGTCATCGCCGAGGGCAAGGAGCGCCTCGCGCACGTCGACGACGACGGCGTGACGTTCAAGTCCCACCTCGACGGATCGCGGCACCGCTTCACTCCCGAGGTGTCGATGCAGATCCAGCACCAGCTCGGCGCGGACATCATGTTCGCGTTCGACGAGCTGACCACGTTGATGAACACCCGTGCGTACCAGGAACAGTCGCTGGACCGCACGCAGGCGTGGGCGGTGCGGTGCATCGCCGAGCACGAGCGCCTCACGGCCGAGCGCGCCGACAAGCCGTACCAGGCGCTGTTCGGTGTGGTGCAGGGTGCGCAGTACGAGGACCTTCGTCGGAAGGCGGCACACGATCTCGAGACCATCGTCGGCGAGACCGGGCGCGGATTCGACGGCTACGGCATCGGCGGCGCTCTGGAGAAGCAGAACCTCGGCACCATCGTCCGCTGGGTGAACGAGGAACTGCCCGAACACAAACCGCGCCACATGCTCGGGATCAGCGAGCCGGACGACTTCTTCGTCGCCATCGAGAACGGTGCCGACACGTTCGACTGCGTGAATCCGTCACGCGTGGCCCGGAACGCGGCGATCTACACACCGGACGGGCGCTTCAACATTAACACCGCGCGGTTCCGTCGGGACTTCACGCCGATCGACGAGGAGTGCGACTGCTACACCTGCGCGCACTACACGCGGGCGTACATGCATCACCTGTTCAAGGCCAAGGAGATGCTGGCCTCGACCCTCGCCACCATTCACAACGAGCGGTTCACCGTGCGGCTGGTGGACGACATCCGCGCCTCCATCCGCGACGGGCGGTTCCAGGAGTTCAAGAAGGAGACCCTGGCGCGCTTCTATTCCTGAGCCGCAACTCCCCGCGAGTACGCCCATAGTGTCGTGAAGTCGTGCTCGACAACGACAGTATCGACGTACTCGCGGGGGCGGGCGGGGGTCAGTCCGGGGAGTAGGTCGGCTCGCGCTTCTTGATGTACGCGATGACGGCGTAGGTGATCGGGAGCACGAGCACCTCGACGAGGGTCTTCCACAGGAAGCCGACGATGACGTAGTTCACGAAGTCGGCGCCCGTCGTGATGCCGATGACGCCGGCCGCGATGCTGCAGAAGATCAGGGTGTCGAAGAACTCGCCGACCACCGTCGACCCGATGAGGCGGGCCCACAGGTGCTTCTCCTTGGTGCGTTCCTTGATCTTCACCAGCACGATGGAGTTCAACAGCTGTCCGACGGTGTAACCGGCGAGACCGGCGAGGACCAGGCGCGGCACGACGCCGACGACGGTCTCGAGTGCGGCCTGGTTCTCGTAGAACGACGCGGCGGGGAGTTCGATGGCGATCCAGAAGCAGACCGATGTGAGCAGGAGAGAGCCGAAGCCCAGGTAGATGGCGCGGCGCGTCGCCTTGAGCCCGTACACCTCGCTGAGGACATCGCCGAGGATGTACGCGAGGGGGAAGAGGAAGAACGCGCCGTCGGTGTTGATGGGGAGAATCTGGAAGGGCCCGAGCGAGACGTCGGACGCGGCGAAGAAGGCGACACCCTTGCTGGCGGCCACGTTCGAGATCAGCAGTGTCGCGACGAAGAGCGCGACGATGGCGGGGTAGAAGCCACGGCTGATGTGGGCGAACGAGGCCTGTCCAGACGGAGTGTCGCCGTCGGTGGCGGTGGAGTTGGTTGCAGTCACCGGTCGATCCAAGCACCGAGACGACGACGGGCGCGAATCCCCGAAGGGATCCGCGCCCGATGTCGGTGTGTGCGGAGGCTACTTCTTGACCACCTGGGTGCCACCGGCGAACTGATCGTGCTTGCCCTGCTTGGTGGGGCTCGAGTTGACCGTGACGGCGATGACGATCACGGCGATGAACGCGAGCAGGCTACCGAGGAACGGGATGATGTTGAGCAGCGTGAACGCGTTGCGGATCGCGGACTGCTGCAGCGTCGGCCGCGGCGTGCCGGCGGGACCGTGTACCTGGAGTCCGAGGATCTTCTTGCCGAGTGTCGCGCCCTGGCTGACCTCGAGGCCGACGAAGTACGCGAACGTCAGGACGCCGGAGAAGAGTCCGGTGACGAGGATGTTGTCGGTCGCACCGAAGATCGCGGCGAGGATCAGCGCGACGATGCCGACGATGATCCCGTCGATGATGCGCGCGCCCAGTCGGACACCGAGCCCACCGGGCTGGCCACCGCCGGGCACTCCACCGAAGTTCGAGCCACCGTAGTTGGTGGTGTTGTCGAACTGCGGGGGCGTCGGGTAGCCACCCTGCTGGGGGTAGCCGCCCTGCTGAGGGTAGCCACCCTGCTGCGGCGGGACGTTGCCCTGCGGCGGCGGGTAGTTGCCCTGCGAGGGCGGGGGGTAACTGCCCTGCGAGGGCGGCGGGTAGGACCCCTGCGACGGGGGCGGGTAGGAACCCTGCTGCGGCGGCGGGTAGCTGCCGGGGTTCTGCGGATCCTTGCTCGGGTCGAAACCGCCTGTGGTCATGATGTCCTTCTCGTACGGGTTGACGTGTCGGAGTCTTCTCGCGGCCACCTTACGTCCGATACGCCCCGACCGGTGTGCGATGTTCCGTTGCAACGGGGTCTCGATCAGTGACCGAGCACGAACCACGGCTCCCTCGGGAGCAGGTCCAGGGACCAGTGCGACGCCAGGTCGGACAGCGATTCGTGCGTGCGCTCGGACGGAACCCCGATCGACGACGCGATCTCGGCGCGGACGTCGGACACGGTCTGCCCGGCGGCGAGTCGGTCGCGCAGGGTGACGGCACCGTCCCGCTTGGCGAGGCGCGTGCCCGTCGGTCCGAGAGCGAGCGGGACGTGCACGTACTCCGGGATCTGCACGCCGAGCAGACCGGCGAGGTAGGCCTGACGCGGCGCCGACGCGAGCAGGTCGTCCGCGCGAACCACCTGGTCGACGCTCTGGAACCCGTCGTCGACGACGACGGCGAGGTTGTAGGCGGGAACGCCGTCCGTGCGCTGGAGGACGAGGTCGTCGACCACGCCCGTGAACTCGCCGACGAGGGCGTCGGTCACGGTGAACGACCGCGTGTCCGAACGCAACCGCAGTGCGGCGCGTCGGCCCTCGGCGCGGCGGGACGCGCGTTGCGCCTCCGTGAGGTTCCGGCAGGTTCCGGGGTACGCACCCTCGGGAGCGTGCGGTGCGGACGCGGCCTGCTGGATCTCGCGGCGGGTGCAGAAACACTCGTAGACACGGCCGTCGGCGGCGAGGGAGGCGATTGCCGCGGCATAGGACTCTCGGCGATCCGATTGCCGCAGCACCGGCCCGTCGACGGTGATGCCGACGGCGGCGAGATCGTCGAGCTGACGGTGCTCGGCGCCCGGTCGCACGCGATCGAGGTCCTCGACGCGCAGGACGAATCCGCGTCCGGTTCCGCGGGCGAGGAGCCACGCGAGCACAGCCGTGCGGAGGTTCCCGATGTGGAGGTCGCCGGAGGGGCTCGGCGCGAAGCGGCCGTTCACTCGCCGCGACCCATGAGCTCGTCCCGTCGGGACGCGACCTCCGTCCGCAGCGCGTCGACCACCACCCCGACCTCGGGGCGGCGCAGCGTCTCGCCGCGCACGACCAACCAGTAGGCCAGGGTGACCGACACCTCCGAGCGCAGGATGCGCACGAGATCGCGGTGCCGGTCGGCCATGAAGCACGGCAGCAGGCCGATACCGGCGCCCGCCCGCGTGGCCTCGACGTGCACGAAGACGTTGGTCGAGCTCACCGAACTCCGCATCACCGGGACGTCCGACGACGGGGGAGCGTCGCCGACGGCGACCGAGCGCGCGAGATCCAGGTCGTCGACGTGGAGCATCGACTCGACGAAGTAGACGAGGGGATGGCCGGCGAGGTCGCGTCGGGTGGTGATGGTGTCGTGGTCCTCGAGGTACTCCGGAGTGGCGTACAGACCGAGGCAGTACTCGCCGAGGTGCACGGCCTCGGCGCGGTGCACCTGAGGCGTGCCGACGACGATCTCGATGTCCATTCCCGACCGTTGTTGCGAGGCGCGTCGCGTCGCGGCGACCAGTTCCACGGACACCTCGGGGTGCCGTTCCTGCACACTGACGGCGGCCGGCGCCGCGATGTAGGCGCTGAATCCGTCGGTCGCGGAGATGCGGACGACACCGCGCAGCGACGCACCGCCCGGGTCCACCAGGCCGCGCACCACGCTGTCGACCGTCTCGGCCGCGGCGAGTGCGTGTCGGCCCAGGTCGGTGAGTTCCCAGCCGCCCGAGGTGCGGACGAGTACCCGACCACCGAGTGATTTCTCCAGTGAGGCGATGCGGCGCGACACCGTCGTGTGATTGACACCGAGGCTGTCCGCGGCGGCGGTGAAGCGGCCGCTGCGCCCGACGGCGAGGAGGACGAGAAGATCGTCCGCGCTGGGCGGCGTGTGCGCCGAGGAGCGTCCGGACGAGGTCATGTGTGCATCTTTGCAGTTCGGTCGTGCGCGCGCGGCCATTGTGCGGCGCGGTGATCTGCGTCGATACTCGACTCAGCGTGTGCCGTGGATCACTGTCCCGGCACCGGAGACTCAGCAAGGAGAATGTCATGTCGGTTGTCGACAGGGTGGATCGCGACGAGGAACCGTCGGGTCTGCGGAAGGTGGTCGCCGCATCCATGGCGGGCACCGTGGTCGAGTGGTACGAGTTCTTCCTCTACGGCACGGCGGCAACGCTCGTGTTCAGCAAGATCATGTTCGCGGAGGGAACCAGCGAACTCGACGCCATCCTGGCGGCCTTCGTCACGTACGCGGTCGGCTTCGTCGCACGACCGCTCGGTGGCATCGTCTTCGGTCACTTCGGTGACAAGTACGGACGTAAGAAGCTCCTGCAGTTCTCCCTGGTGCTCGTCGGTGCCGCCACCTTCCTCATGGGCTGCCTGCCGACGTTCAACCAGATCGGGTACTGGGCGCCGGCACTGCTGGTGACGCTGCGCTTCGTCCAGGGCTTCGCGGTGGGCGGTGAGTGGGGCGGCGCAGTGCTTCTCGTCGCCGAGCACAGCCCCAACAAGAGCCGCGGCTTCTGGGCCAGTTGGCCGCAGGCCGGTGTCCCCGGCGGCAACCTGCTCGCGACGGTCGTCCTGTTGGTGCTCACCACCGTGCTCTCGGAGGACGCGTTCCTCAGCTGGGGCTGGCGTGTCGCGTTCTGGCTGTCCGCCGTCATCGTCTTCGTCGGCTACTACGTCCGCACCAAGGTCACCGACGCACCCATCTTCGTCGAGGCGCAGAAGCAGGCCGAGGTCATCAAGGCCGCGTCGTACGGCGTCTTCGAGGTCGTGAAGCGTTACCCGCGTGGCGTGTTCACCGCGATGGGCCTGCGCTTCGGCGAGAACGTCATGTACTACCTGGTGGTCACCTTCTCCATCACCTACCTCAAGGTCGAGGTGGGAACCGACACCAGCACCATCCTGTGGTGGATGCTCATCGCGCACGCCGTGCACTTCGCGGTGATCCCGTTGGTCGGTCGCCTGGCGGACACCGTCGGACGCCGTCCGGTGTACCTCGTCGGTGCGGTCACCGCCGGCACGTGGGGCTTCTTCGCCTTCCCCATGATGAACAGCGGCCACAACGTCGTCATCATGCTGGCGATCATCATCGGACTGGTGTTCCACGCCTTCATGTACGCCACCCAGCCGGCGATCATGTCCGAGATGTTCCCCACGCGTATGCGGTATTCCGGTGTGTCCCTGGGCTATCAGGTGACGTCGATCGTCGCCGGGTCGCTCGCGCCGATCATCGCGGTGAAGCTGCTGGACGTCTACGGCTCGTCCGTGCCGATCGCCTGGTACCTCGCAGCCTCCGCGCTCATCACGCTGATCGCCGTCGTGGTGGCTCGTGAGACCAAGGGCATCGCGCTCGAGAGCATCGACATCGCCGACGCGAAGAACCTGGCCACCGAGGCCGAGCTCGCGAAGGCCGGTATCCCGACGAAGTAGGCACGCACACAGAATCGCGCCCTCTCCCGCATCACGGGAGAGGGCGCGTTCGTGTGTGTGTCAGGCCTCGGCGACGAGGTGCGGACGCGAGGCACCGGCCTCGCAGTCACGCATGAACTCGGTGAAGATGCGGTCGAAGCGGTCGGGATTGTCGAGATGCGGGAAATGCCCTGCCCTCTCGAAGATCTCGACGCGGCCGTGCGGCAACTCGGCCCGAGCGTTCTCGGTGTGCGAGTTGGGGATGATGCTGTCGCGCGCACCCCAGACCAGCATCGCCTGGATGTTGGGGAAGTTGGCGAAGTGCGGTGTCGCACTGATGGTCTGACCACGGAAGCTGATGACGGAGCGGGCGGTCGCGAGGAATGCGCGGCGGGTGCCGGCGTCCTGGACCGACCCGAAGCTGCGCCACGCCTCGGAGGAACTGGCGCTCATCAGGGGGAGTCCCAGCTTGTCGAGCCGATCGATCGCGAGATCGGTGAGGCCTCGCACGGTGCGGTTCGCCATGAGCGGGAGAACGAATTCGCTGCCCGGCAGGGTGGCCGCACGCAGGAGGGGGCTCACCTCGGGGCCGAGTCCGCCGCTGGCGATGAGCACCATGCGCTCGACCAACTCGGGGAACAGGTACAGCGTCTGCATCGCGATGCCACCGCCGAGCGAGTGGCCCACGAACGTCGCCGACGTGATGTCCAGGCTGTGCAGCAGGTCGCGCACCGTCGCGGCGTGGGAACTGATGGAGTAGTCCCCGGCGGGCTTGTCCGATTCACCGTGGCCGAACAGGTCCGGCACGATGACGCGGTACCGCTGCGACAGGGTGTCGATCTGCGGTTCCCAGTTGTGATGGGAGCCCAGCAGTCCGTGGATCAGGATGACCGCGGGGCCGTGTCCGATGTCCAGGTACTTCAGTTCGTTGCCGTGCAGACTGAGTGTCTGCATGTCCGGCTGTGCGGTATCGAGTGCCGCCATGGGAGATCCCTCCGTTGTACTACCGCTCCAGTGTGCACGCTGGTGGGCGGCGGGGAGCCGTTCCGCGAGCATGTGATCCCAGACATTCACTGCCCGGCGGCGGTGTCGGTCACAAGAGGTTTCGGTGGCGAACGACGCGATCAGTGCGTCAGATACACCTTCACCGCCACGACGATCGCGGCCAGCGCTGCGGTGGCGATACCGGCCAGGACCAGGCGAAACGACAGTCCGCGGCCGCGCAGACGCTCGGCGACCACCGGGATCGACGCGATACGCAACGTCACCAGACCACCCGCGAGCCCCTGCGCGAGTGCGCCGGGCAGGATCTCGAGCCACGCCAGCGCCAGCAGCAACGACGGCGCGACGCCCGAGGAGGCGATCGGCAGCGAGTCCCGCAACTCCTCGCGCCAGTCGACGGTGTCGTCGTCGACGGTGCCGGCCGCGACGGCGTCCGCGAAGATGTGGGCGAGGAAGGTGGTGAGCGTGGTGCCGATCACCAACAGCGCCGCCGTACCGTTCGCGATGGACGACGGACTGGCGGCGACCACCACGGTCATCACCAGGACGTTTCCGTAGACGTAGGCCGAGAGACGTCGGGTGGCGCGGTGCGGGGGCAGCACGCCGGCCTTGCGCGTCGTCACTCGGCGGTAGAGGGATCCGACGGGTCCGGGTGTGCTCATCCCGGGAATGCTGCCAGGTGGAGAGGAGTCGCGATGGCCCTGGTCGTGCGCGGTGTCGGGTGGCCACGCGGGGAGCCGCTGCTCGGAGTCACCGACACGGACACCGGCGAGGTGACGTCCCGGCCGGTGCTGTCCTCCGCACTGCGATACCGCGCGCTCGATGCGCCGGGTGTGCTCTGGTGCATCGGTCGCCGCGCCGAGGACGGCCGTCCCGTGGCCTGCCCGAACGGTGCGCGCGCCACCTCCGGGGTGCACTGCGACGCCTGTGTCGCGGCGGATCCGTACCGGTTCGTCCACATCGTCCACCGGCAGGACTTCCTGTCGAAGGGGCTCGAGAGCGTCGTGATGCAACCGCACTGGCTCTACGTCGCGACCTTCGCCGACGGGACGGACAAGGTGGGAACGGCGGCGGATCCTCGGAAATGGGGACGGCTCACCGAGCAGGGCGCCGTGGTCGGACGCTACGTCGCACGGGCGGTCGACGGACGCGTGGTGCGGCACCTCGAGGACGCGATGACCGACACTGCCGGTCTGCGCCAGGCCGTGCGCGCGGCAGTCAAGGCGGCGGGGTTGACCCGCCCGATCGACCTCGCCCGCCTCGATAGATCGAACGCCGACGCGGCGACACTGGCGCGCGAGGTGCTCGCCGACCTCGGTCCCGACTTCTCCGACGACGACTTCCGTGTCGTCGACGAGCAGTGGGAGCCGCCCGCGGGCCGAGAGGCGGCCTTCACGGGTCGGCGCACGGCCTATCCGCTGGACACTGCCGTCGGTGCGCACGGCCTGACCGTGCAGTGGTGCATCGGTTCCGCCGTCGGCGCGACGGTGGCGGAGGATCCGGATGCCGTCTACGTCGCCGACCTGGCCCGACTGCGGGGCCGCCGCATCGAGTGGGGCGAGTTCGACACCGCGCTGCCCGCCATGCAGGAAGCACTGTTCTGAGTTTGTCCCCGGCCGCCGCGTGGCATTCGTGAGCCATGCCGACCTATCGAGTGAGAGACACCAGCGACGACTCCATCCTGGCCACGGCCGAGCACGAGGACGTGTCGACAGCCGAGGCGTGGGCGGCAGTGGTCGTGGAAGGGCTCGACCCGGCTCCCGTGACCTGGGTGCTGGACAGAGAGTGAGAACGAAGAAGACCCCCGTGCAGTGCACGGGGGTCTTTCTCTGCGGAGGATAGGGGATTTGAACCCCTGAGGGCGTTAACCCAACCCGCGTTCCAGGCGAGCGCCATAGGCCACTAGGCGAATCCTCCGTCGGCTACCTTACCGGCGACACCCCCGTTGAGACGAATCGGGTCGGTTCGGTGGTGCGCGGGGGATGTGGCTAGACTCGTCCACGGATCCCGCGCGGCGCGCATCCTGTGAACTCCCCCAGGGCCGGAAGGCAGCAAGGGTCAACGGGCTCTGCCGGGTGCGCGGGGTCCCCTTAACTTCCCGCCACGCGCAGTCGCCTCGAAAGGCCCTCCTCGCCATGACCGGCCAAGCTCAACTCGGACTGATGAACCCCGACGAGCTGGCCGCGGAGCACGAGAAGCGCACCGCCGAGTACGAGGCACTGGTCGCACGCGGACTCTCGCTGGACCTCACCCGCGGCAAGCCGTCCCCCGAGCAGCTCGATCTCGCGGCCGGCCTGCTCACCCTGCCCGGTGAGGACTACCGGGACGGCAAGGGCACCGACTGCCGCAACTACGGCGGACTGCAGGGTCTGCCCGAGCTGCGCGCCATCTTCGGTGAGCTACTGAACATCCCGGCCGCGAACCTGATCGCGGGAAACAACGCGAGCCTCGAAATCATGCACGACCTCGTGGTGTGGGGGCTGCTGCACGGCACCGTCGACTCGGTGCGTCCGTGGTCGGCCGAACCCGTCGTCCGCTTCCTGTGCCCGAGCCCCGGTTACGACCGGCACTTCGCCATCACCGAGAGCTACGGCATCGAGATGATCCCGGTGACGATGAACGAGGACGGCCCCGACGTCGCCGAGGTCGAGCGGCTGGTCTCGGGCGATCCGCAGATCAAGGGCATGTGGTGTGTGCCGAACTACGCCAACCCCACGGGTGCGGTGTACTCGGAGGAGGTCACCCGCGCTCTCGCGACGATGCCCACCGCGGCCGCCGACTATCGCCTGTTCTGGGACAACGCTTACGCGGTGCATCCGCTGGCAGACGATTTCCCGCCCGCGTACGACGTGCTGAGCCTGGCGGCGGAGGCCGGTCACCCGAACCGTCCGTACGTCTTCGCGTCCACGTCGAAGATCACCTACGCCGGTGCCGGCGTCAGCTTCCTCGGTTCGTCGTCGGCGAACCTCGACTGGTACCTGGGCCACTACGGCAAGAAGAGCATCGGCCCCGACAAGCTCAATCAGCTCCGCCACCTGCGCTTCTTCGGTGATGCCGACGGTGTGCGCGCACACATGGCGAAGCATCGCGAGATCCTCGCGCCGAAGTTCGCACGGGTACAGGAGATCCTCGACGATCGCCTGGGCGCGTCGAAGGTGGCGTCGTGGACCGAGCCCGACGGTGGCTACTTCGTCAGCCTGGACGTGCTCGACGGCACCGCTGCGCGCACCATCTCCCTGGCGAAGGACGCCGGCATCGCCCTCACCGGCGCCGGCTCCGCCTTCCCGTACAAGCGCGATCCCGACGACCGGAACATCCGCCTCGCCCCCAGCTTCCCGTCCACCGACGAGTTGTCCGCGGCGATGGACGGCGTGGCCACCTGCGTGCTGCTGGCCGCGACGGAGAAGCTGCTCGGGTCGTAGTTCGGTCGGGTTCTCACACCGATTCCGGCAGGTTTCACCGGCTGCAACCCCTGTGAGTTGCGGAAACCGGTGACGGTTCGACGCCTGTGGATGGCCATGAGCAGCATTCCTGGATCTCGGCCACGATCGTCACATGAGCGACGAGGGCGAAGCCGCAGAACTGATCCGGCGCGCGGATCTTCTCGGCCGAGGTGTGTCCGACACCGAGATCCGCAGTGCACGCAGGTCCGGGTCCATAGTGGCCGTGCGGCGGGGGTGTTTCGTCGACAAGCGGCGTTTCACCGACTCCGCGCCGGAGGCTCGACACCTTCTCGCAGCCCGGGCAGCCCTGGCCGCAGGCGGACCGGGTCTCACGCTCAGCCACGAGTCGGCCGCGCTGGCGTGGGGCATGTCGTTGTGGCAGGGGCCGCCACCGCTGGTGCACCTGACGGTCGACAGGCCGACCGGCGGACGTGTCGACGCGGTACGGCACCTTCACACGCATCCACTCGCCGATGTGGACGTGGTGATGCGTGACGGTGCGAGAGTGACCTCCGCGGCGCGGACCGTGGCGGATCTTGCGTGTGCCTCGAGCTTCGAAGCCGCTGTGTGCGTTGGTGATTCGGCGCTGGCATGCACTCCGACATCGATCGACGACATCACCGAGGCGATCCGCGGGTGTGGCCGTCGGCGCGGCGTCGCGGGCGCTCGACGTGCCGCCGCATTCTTGGACGGTCGTAGCGAGAGCGTCGGCGAATCGCGCAGTCGGGTGTACCTCGATCGGCATGGGCTCCCCGCGCCCGAGCTGCAGATCGAGATCGTGATCGACGGGCGCACGTATCGGCCGGACTTCCTGTGGGAGGACCAGCGCGTGCTCGGCGAGTTCGACGGACTGGCGAAGTACACACGCAACGGCGAGTCCGCGAACGCAGTCGTGATCCGCGAGAAGCTTCGGGAGGACGCTCTGCGTGCCGCCGGGTGGATCGTCGTGCGGTGGACGTGGGCGGACCTCGTCGACGGTCGGCTGGCGCAGCGCATTCGTGCTGCGCTGTCCGCGTGAAAGAATGACGCCATGGCCACGACGCTGCACTTGGTGGGGGATCCCGACGCCGACGCCCTGCTCGCCTCCGACCCGCTCGCGCTGCTGATCGGGATGTTGCTCGATCAGCAGGTACCGATGGAGTCGGCGTTCGCCGGTCCGAAGAAGCTGGTGGATCGCATCGGGTCGCTCGACGTCCGCGCGATCGCCGAGATGCCGGAGGACGACTTCCTCGCGATCTGCTCCACCCCACCCGCGGTGCACCGGTTCCCCGGGTCGATGGGCAAGCGGATCCAGTCGATGTGCTCGTACATCGTCGACGAGTGGGACGGCCGCGCCGACGCCATCTGGACGGACGGCGACCCGGACGGCAGAGAAGTGCTGAAGCGACTGAAGGCGCTGCCCGGGTACGGCGATCAGAAGGCGCGCATCTTCCTGGCTCTGCTGGGCAAGCAGATGGGTGTGGAGCCGGCCGGGTGGCGCGACGCCGCCGGATCGTACGGCGACGACGGCTCCCGACGATCCATCGCCGACGTGGTCGACGCGACCAGTCTGGGCGAGGTGCGCGAGTTCAAGAAGGCGGCCAAGCGGGCAGCCAAGGAGAGCGCAGGATCGTAGGTTCCCGCCGACCGTTCTGTCGGTCGACGTCGGTACTCTCTCTCGCGTGGCCCTGTACCGGAAGTACCGTCCAGCGACGTTCGCGGAAGTGGTCGGGCAGGAGCATGTCACCGAGCCTCTGTCCGTCGCACTGGACTCGAAGCGCATCAATCACGCCTACCTCTTCTCCGGCCCTCGCGGGTGTGGCAAGACGTCGTCCGCACGCATCCTGGCGCGGTCGCTCAACTGCGTCCAGGGTCCGACGTCGACGCCGTGCGGAGTGTGCGGCTCGTGTGTCGCGCTCGCTCCCGGCGGCCCGGGCAACCTCGACGTCATCGAGCTCGACGCGGCCAGCCACGGCGGCGTGGACGACACCCGTGAGCTGCGTGACCGCGCGTTCTACGCGCCTGCGGAATCGCGCTACCGCGTCTTCATCGTGGACGAGGCCCACATGGTCACGACGGCGGGCTTCAATGCGCTGCTCAAGATCGTGGAGGAGCCGCCCGAGCACCTGATCTTCGTGTTCGCGACCACGGAGCCGGAGAAGGTGCTGCCGACCATCCGCAGCCGCACCCATCACTACCCCTTCCGGTTGCTGCCTCCGCTCGCCATGCGCGGCCTGATGGAGCGCATCTGTGCGGAGGAGAAGGTCACCGTGCAGGATGCGGTGTACCCGTTGGTCATTCGTGCCGGTGGTGGCTCCCCGCGCGACACTCTCAGCGTGCTGGACCAGCTGCTCGCCGGTGCAGGTGACGAGGGTGTGCAGTACACCCGCGCACTCACTCTGCTCGGCGTCACCGACGTCGCGCTGATCGACGAGGCCGTCGACGCACTGGCCGCCCGGGACGGCGCCGCTCTGTTCGGCACCGTCGAGAAGGTCATGGACGCGGGCCACGATCCCCGCCGGTTCGCGGTGGACCTGCTCGATCGACTCCGCGACCTCATCCTCATGCGTGCAGTCCCCGATGCGGGGGAGCGCGGACTCGTCGACGCCCCCGCCGACATGCTCGAGCGGATGCGCGACGAGGCGGAGCGCATCGGCCCGGCCACGCTGGCCCGATTCGCGGAGACGGTGCACGCCGGACTCGGTGAGATGCGCGGCGCCACGGCTCCCCGGCTGTTGCTGGAGGTCATGTGTGCGCGGATGCTGCTGCCGGCGGCGTCCGATGCGGAAAGTGCTGTGCTGCAACGGTTGGAGCGACTCGAACGGCGCCTCGACGTGACCCTGCCCGCAGGCGAGGCCGCTGCGGTCGAGGCCGAACATCAGCACGACCGCCTCGAGGCGGCGGCGCAGCAGCAGACGTACCGCCGTCCGTCCGAGCGGGCGGCCGAGCCGGCCGCCGCTCCCGCGCGCGTCGTCGACGCCCCCGCAGCCAGAGTCGCTGCACCGGAACCGGTCACACCCGAACCTGCGCGCCCCGAACCGGCCGCAGCGCAGCCGCCCGCAGCGCAGCCGCCCGCAGCACAGCCGCCCGCAGCGCAGCCGGCCACCCCTGAACCCGAGCCCACCCCTGAACCCGAGCCGACCCCGGAGCCCACCCCCGTAGCCGTGGAACCCCCGGCCGCCGAACCGACGACACCCGAGCCCGCCGAGAGTGCACCCGAGCCGGCAGAGACCGCCCCCGAGACAGCACCCGAGCCCGCCGCGCCGAGTCCCGCCGCGGCGGAGGGTCCGGATGCCGCGGACGTGCGCGCCGTCTGGTCCGAGGTGCGGACCAAGGTGCGCGAGCGCAGCCGCACCGTCGAGGTGATGCTCTCGGGCGCCACCGTGAAGTCCGTCGGGGACGGGGCGATCGTGTTGGCGCACGACTCGGTACCGCTGGCCAAGAGGCTGGTCGAGCCCCGCAACGCCGAGGTCATCAAGGACGCGCTGCGTGACGTCTTCGGCGTCGAGTGGACCGTGGTCTGCGAGGCGGGCGACGGCACCGCTCGGTCGGCGGCACCGGCGCCGGCATCCGCCCCGGCCGAGCGCCCGGCGTCCACCGGCCCTCGGTTCTCGCGCCCGAGCAGGTCGGCGCCCACCCCGGAGCCGGCACGGCCGGCGCAGTCCGGCAGCGCCCCGGCGCGGTCGACGCCCTCGCGCCCGTCCGACGACGACATCCCCCCGCCGCCCGAGGAGCCCGACTATCCGGACGACCCGGGTCCCTCGCCGTACGACGGTCCACCTCCCCCGGAGAGCCCGGAGGAGCAGGAAGAGCTCATGAAGCAGGCGAAGGAGCCGGTCGATCCGTCGACGCGTCGCGATCCGGACGAGGTCGCGCTCGAGCTGCTGCAGTCCGAGCTGGGTGCCACCCCGCTGAAAGACGTCTGACCTGCTGCTGACGGTGTGAAACACCGGCAGGAGTGTCACAGTGCGCGCTCGTTTCGGTCCTTACGGCAGCGCGGCTCCATGCCTAGGGTGAATGGCGTCGAGGTCTGTCCTCGTGGGCGCCGGTGTCTCCAGTGCACCGTGCTGCCCGAGTCTCACGTCGGAAGGAACTGTGTTCAGTGACCACAGAGGCATACATCTACGAAGCCATCAGAACACCGCGAGGTAAGGGCAAGAACGGGTCGCTGCACTCGGTCAAGCCGATCTCGCTGGTCACCGGGTTGATCGACGAGCTCCGCCGTCGTTTCCCCGACATGGACGAGGATCGCATCTCCGATCTGATCCTGGGCGTCGTCTCGCCCGTGGGAGATCAGGGTGCCGACATCGCCCGTACCGCGGTGCTCGCCGCGAAGATGCCCGACACGGTCGGCGGCTTCCAGCTCAACCGTTTCTGCGCGTCCGGCCTCGAAGCCGTCAACCTCGCCGCGCAGAAGGTGCGGTCGGGCTGGGACGAGCTCGTCATCGCCGGTGGCGTGGAGTCGATGTCCCGCGTTCCCATGGGATCGGACGGCGGCGCGTGGGCCATGGACCCGCAGACCAACTACGACACCTACTTCGCCCCCCAGGGCATCGGCGCCGACCTCATCGCGACGATCGAGGGCTTCACCCGTGAGGACGTCGACGCGTACGCCGCGCAGTCCCAGGAGCGCGCTGCAGCCGCATGGTCGGGTGGCTACTTCACCAAGTCCGTCGTGCCGGTCACGGACCAGAACGGTCTGCTGATCCTCGACAGTGACGAGCACATGCGCCCCGGCACCACCGTCGAGTCGCTCGGCAAGCTCAAGCCGGCCTTCGAGGGCATCGCCGCGATGGGCGGGTTCGACGACGTCGCGCTGCAGAAGTACCACTGGATCGAGAAGATCGATCACGTCCACACCGGCGGCAACTCGTCGGGCATCGTCGACGGTGCGGCCCTGGTCGTCGTCGGCAGCGAGGACGCCGGCAAGTCGATGGGCATGACGCCGCGCGCTCGCGTCGTCGCGACCGCCACCAGCGGCGCCGACACCACCATCATGCTGACCGGGCCGACGCCCGCGTCGAAGAAGGTGCTGGCCGCGGCCGGCCTGACGGTCGACGACATCGACCTGTTCGAGCTGAACGAGGCATTCGCCTCCGTGGTCCTGCGCTTCCAGCGCGACCTGAAGATCCCGGGCGAGAAGCTCAACGTCAACGGTGGCGCCATCGCGATGGGCCACCCCCTCGGTGCCACGGGCGCCATGATCACCGGCACCGTGCTCGACGAGCTCGAGCGTCGGAACGGCCGCTACGCACTGATCACCCTGTGCATCGGCGGCGGCATGGGCGTGGCCACCATCATCGAGCGAGTCTGAGGAACAGCATGAGTGACAACATGATTCAGTGGGACCAGGATGCCGACGGCATCGTCACCCTGACGATGGACGACCCGAACCAGGGCGCCAACACGATGAACGAGCTCTACAAGACCTCGATGGGCGCCACGGTCGACCGCCTCGAGGCCGAGAAGGACTCCATCACCGGTGTCGTCGTCACCTCGGCGAAGAAGACCTTCTTCGCCGGTGGCGATCTCAAGAACATGATCAAGGCCGGCCCCGCCGACGCCCAGCAGATCTTCGACGAGGTGCAGACGGTCAAGTCGCAGCTGCGTCGGCTCGAGACGCTCGGCAAGCCCGTCGTGTCCGCGATCAACGGCGCCGCACTCGGTGGCGGCCTGGAGATCACGCTGGCGACGCACCACCGCATCGTCGCGGACGTTCCCGGTGTCCAGCTCGGCCTGCCCGAGGTGTCGCTGGGCCTGCTGCCCGGCGGCGGCGGCGTGACCCGCATCACCCGCATGATGGGTATCCAGAACGGTTTCATGTCGGTGCTGTCCCAGGGCACGCGATTCCGCCCGGCCAAGGCGCTCGAGCTCGGTCTGGTGCACGAGGTCGTCGGCAGCGTCGAGGAACTCGTTCCCGCTGCGAAGGCATGGATCAAGGCCAACCCCGAGGGCGGCGTCGCCCCCTGGGACGTCAAGGGCTACAAGATCCCCGGCGGCACGCCGTCCAATCCGAAGCTCGCGCAGATCCTTCCGGCGTTCCCGTCGAACCTGCGCAAGCAGATCAAGGGCGCGCCGATGCCGGCACCGCTCGCGATCCTGTCCGCCGCGGTGGAGGGTGCGCAGGTCGACTTCGACAACGCGTCCACCATCGAGTCGCGCTACTTCACGTCGCTCGTCACCGGCCAGGTGTCGAAGAACATGATCCAGGCGTTCTTCTTCGACCTGCAGGCGATCAATGCCGGCAAGTCCCGCCCGGACGGCTACGAGAAGACGCAGTTCACCAAGGTCGCCGTGCTCGGCGCCGGCATGATGGGCGCGGGCATCGCCTACGTCTGTGCCAAGGCCGGAATCGACGTCGTCCTCAAGGACGTCGAGCAGGCGTCCGCAGACAAGGGCAAGGCGTACTCCGAGGCCATCGAGGCCAAGGCGCTCTCACGCGGCAAGACCACGCAGGAGAAGTCGGACGCGCTGCTGGCGCGTATCCACCCGACTGCCGATCCGAAGGACGTCGAGGGTGCAGACCTCGTCATCGAGGCGGTCTTCGAGTCGCAGGACCTCAAGCACAAGGTCTTCCAGGAGATCGAGGACCTCGTCGCACCCGATTCGCTGCTCGGCTCGAACACCTCGACGCTGCCCATCACCGGTCTCGCGACGGGTGTCAAGCACCAGGAAGACTTCATCGGAATCCACTTCTTCTCGCCCGTCGACAAAATGCCGCTGGTCGAGATCATCCGCGGTGACAAGACCTCGGATGCCGCTCTGGCCAAGGCATTCGACCTCGTGCAGGCCATCAAGAAGACTCCGATCGTCGTCAACGACAGCCGTGGCTTCTTCACCTCCCGCGTGATCGGCACCTTCATCAACGAGGCCATCGCCATGCTGGGCGAGGGCGTCGAGCCCGCGACCATCGAGCAGGCCGGTCTGCAGGCGGGCTACCCGGCGCCGCCGTTGCAGCTCTCCGACGAGCTGACGCTGACGCTGATGCAGAAGATCCGCAAGGAGACCTACGACGCGATCGTCGCAGCCGGCGGAACTCCTCCCGAGGATGCCGCGGGCGCGGTCATCGACAAGATGGTCGACGAGTTCGAGCGTCCGTCGAAGGCCAAGGGTGCCGGCTTCTACGAATACGTCGACGGCAAGCGCACCGGCCTCTGGTCGGGTCTGCGTGACGCCTTCAAGTCGGGTACCTCGGAGTCGTCGTTCGAGGACCTCAAGGAGCGCATGCTCTTCATCGAGGCGATCGAGACGCAGAAGTGCTTCGACGAGGGCGTGCTGAACACGACGGCCGACGCCAACATCGGCTCGATCTTCGGTATCGGCTTCCCGGCGTGGACCGGTGGCGTGCACCAGTACGTCGTCGGCTACGAGGCCGCGGACGGCTCGATCGGCAAGGAGGCGTTCGTCGCCCGTGCCGAGGAGCTGGCCAAGCAGTACGGCGAGCGGTTCACTCCGCCTGCGTCTCTGCGCTAGTCACGAGTACACGACAGCCCCGCACCTCCTGGTGTGGGGCTGTCGTCGTCTCAGCTCAGGACGCGCGCGGCGAAGTCGAGTGATGCGGGCATGGAGGCCATCAGGGTGCCGATGTGATCGGGCGTCGGGAAGGTGACCAGCTGGAAGTCCGTACCGGCAGCGGTCATCCGGGCCGTGTGGACGAACGTGAGCGGAGCCGGAACTGTCTGATCGGAGAGGCTCTGAGTCACGAGGAGCGGCCGGTCGTAGCCACTGACGGGGACGGCCTGCATCTGCTCGAGCACGGGGGCCAGCGGCGTCAACGGGCGCGTGAGAAGCTCCCCGAACTGGGCCGGGTGCGCCGACCGATAATCGCGGAACTCGGTGCCGCACAGCGTGGTCGCAGCGTCGAGATACTCGACGCCCTTCGGCGTCAGGTACTGCCGGACGTCGAGTTCCGGACGCTGGTCCGCCAGTCCGGCGAGAGTGTAGAAGACGTAGCCGAGAAAGCCGCTGGGGACGACCGGCGGGAGAACCGGACCGACCAGCGGGAGCACGGTGTCGAGCCCCGTCGGGCCGGCCACGGACACGGCGCCGCGGAAGTCGAGGTCCGGTGCGCGGGTGGATGCCGCTGCGGCGGTGAAGAAGGACGTGTTGCCGCCCTGGGACAGGCCGGTGGTGATCCATTCCGGCGAGAGCCGATCGCCGAGCATCGTGTGTGCTGCGCGGACGATGTCGATCGCGTTGGCACCGGCGGCGGGTCCGTCCAGATAGGCGTGCACACCCGGAGTCCCCATGCCCGCGTAGTCGGTGGCCACCACGGCGTGGCCGGCGGCCAGCCACGCCTCGATCGCCGGACGCTCGTACTGTGCGGTGCCCGTCGCCGACGGTGCACACGAGTCGGCGACACCGGTGGTGCCGTGGGCGTAGGACACCACCGGCCATCCGTCGGCGGGAGCATCGCCTGTGGGCACGAACACCGTGCCCGTCGACTCCCCGGCCTGCTCGGCCGTCCGCAGCGTGGAGTAGCGCACCACATAGCTCTCCGCGGCGCCGGCGGGTGCCAGCGAGGGATCGAGCGCGGTGCTGGAGAGCACCGTGCCCGCGGCCGTCTCGGCGGACGCGGGAGCGGGGACGAGAAGGACGGACGACGCGAGTGCGACGCACGCGACGAGGACCGGTGGACAGAATCGTCGGGGAAGAGAAGTCACGGACAGCAGTCCATCATGTCGAGCGGCGTCCGTGGTGTGTCCCGTCGCGACGATGTGTCTCGTCACGAGAACGCGCCCGACGCGGCATCAGGGGACTAGGTTCGACAGGTGAAGACTCCCGTTGTCACCGTCATCGGTGCCGTGATCGCCGTCATGGGCCTGCTGTTCAGCCTCCAGGGATTCGGGGTGATCGGTGGCAGTGCGATGAGCAACACGACCACCTGGTCGATCCTCGGCCCCGTCATCCTGATCGTCGGAGTGGCGATCGTGGTGGTGAGCAGGCGCCGAGGGGTCTAGTCGGAGAAACGCCGGCGCAGGTCGACCTTCACGACCTTGCCGCCGGCGTTGCGGGGGAGCGCCTCCACCAGCACCAGGTGGCGCGGGTGTTTGTAGTGCGCGAGGCGTCCGTCCAGCCAGCCGACGAGGTCGGGAAGCGTGAGGTCCGGCTCGTCGGTGCCGCGCTGCGCGACGACGGCGACGGGCACCTCACCCCAGCGGTCGTCCGGGCGGCCTATCACTGCTGCCTCGAGGATTCGGGGGTGGGAGAACAGCACGTTCTCGACCTCGGCGCAGTAGATGTTCTCGCCGCCGGAGATGATCATGTCCTTCTTGCGGTCGACGACGAAGACGAAGCCCTCCTCGTCCTGACGCACCAGGTCGCCGGAATGGAACCAGCCGCCGTGGAACGCGTCCGACGTGGCGGCAGGGTTCTCCCAGTACCCGTGCATCAGCGTCGGCCCGCGATAGACGATCTCGCCGATGTCACCTCTCGGGACGTCGACCATGTCGTCGTCGACGACCCGAGCCTCCACCGTGGCGACGACGCGTCCCACGGATCCGAGTTTGCGCAGTGCGTCGCCGCCGTCGAGGACGCAGGTGATCGGCGACATCTCGGTCTGACCGAAGACGGCCACGGTGAGGGCGTCGGGGAAGGTCTGCGACATCGCCCGCAGGACGGTGTCCGACGCCGGCGCCGCACCCCACGAGATCACTCGCAGCGACAACGTCCTGGGGCGGCGCGCCTGTTCCGCGCAGACCGCCTGCCACTGCACCGGCACGAGGAACAGGGTGGTCACCGCCTCGGCCTCGAGGACGTCGAGCAACGCGGCCGGATCGAACGCGCCGACGGGGTGGACGACGGTCGGGATGCCGAGCTTGAGGCTGGGGGCGATGCTGCCCAGGGCGGCGATGTGGAACATCGGTGACGCACAGAAGTTGATCTCGTCGACTCCGTACATCTGCAGGGCGCGAATGCAGGTCAGCGCCTGAGCCTGCATGTTGGAATGAGACAGCACAGCACCTTTGGGGCGGCCGGTCGTTCCCGAGGTGTACATGATCAGAGCCGGTGCGTCGTCCGGGACGTCGGTGTCCGGCGCGGGCGCGCCCTCGCGGATCAGAGCCTCGTAGGTGTCCCCGTCTCCGCCCACCACGATCGAGTCCGCGACGCCCACCGCCGCGGCGAGCGGCGCCAGAGCGTCCTCCACGACGATGAGGCCGGCGCCGCTGTTCTGCGCGAGGTAGGTGATCTCCGGGGCGCTCATCCGAAAGTTGACGGGCACGGCGATCGCACCGACGGCAGTGATCGCGAGCACCGATTCGATGTACTCGGGCCGGTTGAGCATGAGGATCAGCACCCGGTCCCCGGCCGTCACGCCACGGTGGGACAACCCGCCGGCGAGTGCGTCGACACGATCGCAGAGGCCGCGCCAGGTGTGCGTCGTCCCACCGAAGCGCAGCGCCACGCCCGCGGGATTCATCAGTGCGTGTCGTCGTACCTGGTTGTTCCAGTTGTCCCGCCGTGCACGTCCGGGCTGCGACTGATCCGCCATCTCGGGTGTCCTCTCGTGGAGTCGCACCCACTCGGGTGTCGACAGTCCCCGTGATTCGACACCCGAGACGGCGTCCGTGTCAGTGGATCAGCCGATCCACCAGGGCCGCAACGGAAGACCCGCGTCGTTGTTCTCGTCGAGCTTGACGGCGAGCACCTGGTGCAGCTGGACCACGTTGCGCTCGAAGCCCAGGCGTGAGCCCGCCATGTAGAGGCCCCACACGCGCGCGGTGCCCTCACCGACCTCCGCGACGCAGGCGTCCCAGTTGTCGACGAGGTTGCGGCACCAGTCCCGGAGCGTCATCGCGTAGTGCTCGCGCAGGTTCTCCTCGTGACGCACCTCGAGGCCCACGTCCTGCATCTCGGTGATGATGCGGCCGGATCCCGTCAGCTCGCCGTCGGGGAAGACGTAGCGGTCGATAAAGCCGCCGGCCCGCGCCGACGAGCGGTTGTCCGGGCGGGTGATGCAGTGGTTCAGGACGCGGCCACCCGGGCGCAGCTTTCCCTTGATGAACTCGAAGTACGCCGGGTAGTTCGAGACGCCGATGTGCTCGGTGAGGCCGATCGACGACACGGCGTCGAAGTCGCCCTCGACGATGTCGCGGTAGTCGCTGTGACGCACCTCCGCGAGATCGCTCAGACCGTCGGCGGCGATGGCGTTCTGCGCCCACTCTGCCTGCTCGCGCGAGAGCGTGGCGCCGATGACGTGGACGCCGCGACGGGCCGCGTAGCGCACCATCGAGCCCCAGCCACAACCGATGTCGAGCAGTCGGTCGCCAGCCTTCAGGTTCAGCTTCTCGAACACCAGGCGGTACTTGTTCTCCTGCGCCTCCTCGAGCGACGCCTCGAGAGTCGGGTAGGCGGCGCAGGTGTAGGTCATCGACGGGCCGAGCACGTACTCGTAGAACGTGTTCGACACGTCGTAGTGGTGGTGGATGCTCTCGGCGTCCCGAGTCTTGCTGTGCCGCAACCCCTCGGCGATACGACGCCAGCGTGGGAGGGACTCCTGGGGCGGGGGAGCGATGGGACGCAGCAATTCCCATCCGAGAGACCGGGTGACGGTCGCCAGTGCGCGCGCGGACGGACGTTTGAAGTGCAGGTCGTCGCCCAGCATCCGGAGCACGTCGTACGGGTCACCCGGGTGGGCGCCCTCGATCTCCAGATCGCCCGAGACGTAGGCGCGAGCCATGCCCAGGTCGCCGGGGGCGGTCGCGAGGTAGGTGGTGCCGCGGGGTGAGGTGAGCCTGAGCCCGTACTCGGAATCCTCGGCACCGGCCGTACTGCCGTCGTACGCCGAGAACCGAACGGGCAGATCACCTTCGGTGAACTGCTCGAGAATCTCGGCGATGGAGAGTTTGGGGGAACCGCCGGACAGGCCGGGGTTCCGTTGATCTTTGAATGTCGTCATCGACGATGCACCGCCTTCGAATACAGATCCAACAACCGCGAATCGGGGTCGTACTTCTCTTTGAGTCGGCGGTAACCGTCACCGCTGTAGAGGGCATCGAACTCGTCCCTGTCGTAGAACGAGTCCGAGTAGAGGGACTTGTGACCGTCGAACTCGGTCACCTTCTTCTCGATCCGACGGTTGGCTGCCCCGTCGGGTTCACCGGGGACCACGGGCACCGACGACCAGAAGCCGACGTTGACGTAGGTGCGGTGAGGTTCGAGCGGATAGAGGGGCCACCCGCGTATTCCGGCGTCGGAGTCCTGCGCGTCGGCGTACCCGTCGGGTTCGCGAAGTCGCAAGGGACACAGCCACAACGGCTCGATCGGGATCTCGTCGAGGAACCACGAGACGAACGCGGCCGTGTTCTCGATCGGCACCTCGATGTCCTGCACCACGCGCTCGCGGATCGGGTTGCCCTTGCGCTTCTCGAGACGGTCGGCGATGTCGTACTTCTGGTCGAGCGCGATCAGCTTCCAGTAGAAGCTGCTGCGCAGGTACTTCTTCGGCCAGAGACGTCGGATGCGCGGGTTCTGCGCACCGAAGGCGCGCGAGCACCAGAACCAGTCGGTGTCCCACCGCCACAGATAGTCGCGCACCGTCAGGCGGTCCGTTCGCGGTGCGGTGCCGTCGTGCTGGATGGACCGGTAGAAGATCGCCGAGTCGGTGTAGTCGCTCACCGGTCCCGGCTCGTCGGTCTGCCGGCCCAGGGTCAGATAGGCCTCGGTCCCGGAGAACACCACCCCGTCGAGGTAGTCGACGCGGTCACCCTCGTACTCCCGCTCCGCGACGATGCGCGCCATGACCGTCTGCACCGACTCGAGGTCGTGGAACCGGACGTGGCGCAGGGCGACGTAGGGAAGGACGGGCTCGAGTTCGATGCGCAACCGTGTCGAGTAGCCGAGAGTGCCGTAGGAGTTGGGGAACCCGAGGAAGAGGTCGCCGTACTCGTTGTCGGGAGTGGCCGTGACGACGTCACCCGATCCGGCGAGAATGTCGATCTCGAGGACGGACTCGTGCGGAAGGCCGCTGCGGAACGACGTCGACTCGATGCCGAGGCCGGTGACCGCGCCGCCGAGCGTGATCGTCTTGAGCTGCGGCACCACCAGGGGAGCGAGCCCGTACGCCAGGGTGGCGTCGACGAGGTCCTCGTAGGTGCACATTCCCTGCACGTCGGCGGTCATGGCGTCGGGGTCGACCGAGATGACGCCTCCCAACCCGGAGACGTCGAGTCCAGGGGCGGAGTTCTTCGGCCTGGCCCGGAAGAGGTTGGAGGTCTTCTTCGCCAGGCGGACGGTCGCGTCCCGGGGAATGGCACGGTAACTGGCCAGAAGCCGTTCCACACCCGCCCGATGTCCCGCTTGTCCGATCTCGTGCGGACGGTTGCCGCCCCCGCCGGGTTCCCGCGCTCCCCCGAGCGCCGCATCGACTGTCTGAGCCACGCGAGAACGCTATACGGAGGTTGTTCGCAACGCTATGGAAGGTGCCTCCCGACGAGGAAACTTCACACGATCGTTGCGCTCGATTCGCCCGGGCGTGGACGTGAAACAATGAATGTCACCGTCCGTCCCACCCCGACATCAGGAGTTCTCCCCGTCATGGCCAAGGTCAGCGCGAGCAGTTCCCTCACCATCAGTGCGGCTCCCGACAAGGTCCTCGCGGCACTGTCCGACTACGAGACGGTGCGTCCGCGCATCCTGCCCGAGCAGTACCGCGACTTCGCGGTCGTCGAGGGTGGGCAGGGCGACGGCACCGTCGCTCGCTGGGTCCTTCAGGCGACCGAGAAGCGCTCGCGGAACGTGCTCGCGACCGTGTCGGTGTCCGGCGCGACCGTCACGGAGAAGGACGCCAACTCGTCGATGGTGACCACGTACCTCGTCGCCCCGAGCGGTAGCGGGTCGTCGGTCACCACCACCACGGAGTGGACGGGCGCCGGCGGTGTCGGCGGCTTCTTCGAGAAGACGTTCGCGCCCCTCGGACTGAAGAAAATTCAGGCGCAGCTCCTGCAGAACCTCTCGCGCCAGGTGGAGTGAGGCACGCGGCTACGCTCGACCGACACGATCTCGTCACCACTTCGGAAGGACACCCGCCGTGCAACCCGGTGAACAGCCCGACATGTCCCAGCTGCTGCAGCAGGCCCAGCAGATGCAGCAGCAGTTGATGGCAGCCCAGGCGGAGATCGCCGCGACGGAGGTCACCGGCCGCGCCGGCAACGGTCTCGTCGTGGCGACGGTGAAGGGCAGCGGCGAGGTGGTCGGTCTGACCATCGACCCCAAGGTCGTGGATCCCGACGACGTCGAGACCCTGCAGGACCTGATCATCGGTGCGATCGCCGACGCGTCCCGCGCCGCGGGTGAGGTCGCGTCGCAGAAGCTCGGTCCCCTCGCCGGCCTGGGCGGCGGCGGACTCCCCGGCCTGCCCGGCTTCTAGAACCGGGTCGAGAAGCGTGTACGAAGGTCCGGTCCAGGATCTGATCGACGAGCTGGGCAAACTTCCCGGTGTCGGACCGAAGAGCGCGCAGCGCATCGCCTTTCATCTGTTGGGGGTCGAGGCGCCCGAGATCGACCGCCTGCAGAAGGCATTGCAGCGCGTCCGCGACGGGGTGCAGTTCTGCATCGTCTGCGGCACCGTCTCCGACAAGGAACTGTGCCGCATCTGTGCGGACCCGCGCCGCGATCGGACGAAGATCTGCGTCGTCGAGGAACCCAAGGACGTGCAGGCCGTCGAACGCACCCGCGAGTTCAAGGGCAGATACCACGTGCTGGGCGGCGCGCTGGATCCGCTGAGCGGGGTCGGTCCCGATCAGCTGCGCATCCGGGAGTTGCTCACCCGTATCGGCAATCAGGAGGACGGCGTCGACGTCTCCGAGGTGATCATCGCGACCGACCCCAACACCGAGGGGGAGGCGACGGCCACCTACCTGCTGCGCATGATGCGTGATTTCCCCGGCCTGTCCGTCACCCGGCTGGCCTCCGGACTGCCCATGGGCGGCGACCTCGAGTTCGCGGACGAGCTCACGTTGGGCCGTGCGCTGTCCGGCCGCAACGTGATGAATTAGCGCTCGAGCCGATAGAGGCGCTCGGGTCGCCCCACGTTGCCGTAGTCGAGCGAGACGGTCACCCGGTCGACGTCGCTGAGGTACTCCAGGTAGCGGCGAGCGCTCGACCGCGACATCCCGGTCCTCTCGGCCATCGTGCTCGCCGAGGTCTCGCCGGGATTCTCCCGCAGTTGGTGCTCGACCATGGCCAGCGTCTCGGCGCTCAGGCCCTTGGGGAGCCGTGTCGCGGTCCCGCGCACTCCGAACGCCTTGTCGACGGCGTCCTGCTCCGCCTCGTCGATCGCGGCCAGCGACTCCCGTGTGCGGCGGTAGTGCTCGAGGCGCTCCTGCAGTGCCTGGAACTTGAACGGCTTGATCAAGTAGTGCACGGCGCCCGCGCGCAGTGCCTTGCGCACCGATTCGGCCTCGCGCTCGCTGGTGATCACCAGGACGTCGAGGTCGGGGATGATCTCCCGGAACGGGCCGATGAGATCGAGCCCGGTGACGCCGGGCAGATGGACGTCCAGCAGCACCAGATCGGGACGGGTGGACTCCACCTTCTCCAGCGCCTCCTGCGCCGTGTGCGCCACCCCGCACACCTCGAATCCGGCCACCTTGGTGACGAAACCGGTGTGCACCCGCGCGACCATGAAGTCGTCGTCCACCACCAGCACCCTGAGTGTCATCGCGTCCTCCCCCCGGATCCGGTGACGGCCCGGAAGACCGTCCACCGCCTACCGTCCTCGACTCTGTCACTCACGCCGACCTCACCGCCGCGTCGGCGGCACACGACACGCACGAGGGCGAGGCCGAAACCGTGCCCGTCGAGCGACGTCCCCTTCGTGCTCCACCCCTGCTCGAACACGCGATCCGCATCCTCCGTGCCGATGCCGGGACCGTTGTCGGCCACCTCGACCTCGATCGCGTCCGCGTCCGCGACGATCCGGACGCGCACCACCGCGTCCACCGATTGCCCCTCGAGGACTGCGTCCACTGCCTGATTCTCGAGGACTGCGTCCACTGCCTGATTCTCGAGGACTGCGTCCACGGCCTGATTCTCGAGGACTGCGTCCACAGCGTTGTCGACGAGGTTGCCGACGACGGTGCAGAGGTCTCGGGAGGCATCGTCGTCGAGTCGCGGGAGGTGTGAGGCGTCGTCGAGCGCCACGGTCACCGAGCGGGCCGCGGCGGCGCCGATCTTGGCGATGAGCAGCGCCGCGACCCCGAGATCGTCGATGCGGTCGGTCACGGTGGACGTGAGGCGCTCACGATGCTCGGTGATGCCGTCGACGTACCGCTCCACCTCGTCGTACTCACCGAGCTGGACCAGTCCCGAGATGGTGTGCAGCTGGTTGTCGAACTCGTGGATGTGCTCCCGCAGTGCCGTCGAGCTGGTGCGGCTGATGTCGAGTTTGCTCTGGACCTCGCTCAGTTCGGTGCGGTCACGGAACGTGGTCACCGTGGCCACCTTCCGTCCGGACGCCTCGATCGGCACCGTGTTGAAGACGAGGATGCGATCTCCGGTGAGGACGAGCTGGTCGCCGTCGTCGCTCGGGTGACGCAGGACGTCGAGGACCCGGTCGTCGAGTCCGAGCTCCTCCACCCGCCGGCCCACGCCGTCCTCGTCGAGGCCGAGCATGTCGTGTGCGCTGCGGCTCAGCAGGACCACCCGACCCGACGGATCCAGTGCCACCACGGCCTCCTTGAGGCCCTCGAGCATCGCCTGCCGCTGGCGCACCAGGTCGACGATCTCCCCGGCCTCCATTCCCATGGTCTGCCGCTTGACGCGTCGGGCCAGCAGGATCGACCCGACGGCGCCCAGAACGGAGGCCACGGCAAGGTAGATGACGAGGTCCGGGGTCGCCTGCGCGAGGCGCTCCCACACCGACGGGTACTCGCGGCCGACGATCGCCACACCGACGATGCGGCCGTCGGCATCGAGCACCGGGACCTGTGACTGCACGGACGCGTCGGGGGACACCGCGGTGTTGGCGCTCGTCTCGGCGAGACCGGTCCAGGATCGGCCCGTCCGCGCGCCCGCTCCCTCGGCCGCCGATTCCTGTCCCACCCGCGACGGGTCGGTCGCGACGACGATGATGCCGTCGGGGTCCGTCAGTTGCGCGTAGTCCAGACCTGAGACGGCCCGCACCGACTCGACCGCACCCTGCAGCGCCGTGCGGATCCGGGGCTGGGCGGAGGCGAGCAGTTGTCGCACGGTGGGACTCGCGGCGAGGTTCTCGGCAGCCGACTGGACGCGCAGACCCTGGTCGCGCTGGAAGGTCGCCGACGCCTGGGCCAGCGACAACCCGCTGATGACGACGAGCACCGCGACGATGATGAGAAGCTGCAGTGCGAGCAGTTGCGACGAGAGGGTGCGGCGTGTTCCGAAGATGCGCAGTCGCCGCCCGATCACGAGGTGAACCGTACCGCTGGGCGAGCGCGGAATTCGTGCATCTGCGTGCGCTGCGGACGCTCACAATGAACACAATCCCGTTTGTGCACCAAAGGGTGACCACAGTCACAGGATCCGACACACTGAGACCGTGCCCATGAACCGACGCCTCCGCATCAGCGCTCTCGCAGCGTTGCTCGCGGTGCTCTGCACGGCGACCGCGTGCAGTGCGGGGGTGTCGGCCATGGTGACCGGGGCGGAGGAGCCGGGACTTCGTGTCATCGCTCCGTCGGTCGCCGGTGGCGGTTACGACCTGACCGCTCGCAGTCTGGCCCGAGGTTGGGCCGCGGAGGGCGTCGTGGTGGACGACGTCCTCGTACTACCCGGATCGGGTGGTGTCGTGGGACTCAATCGTCTCGCTCTCGAACAGGGCAACGATCGACTCCTGCTGGTGATGGGGCTGGGTCTGGTGGGCGCACTGTCCACCACCCCGTCCGATCACGAGATCGCGGACGTCACCCCGATCGCCCGACTCGTCACCGAACCCGAGGTCGTCCTGGTGCCGGCAGCATCCCCGCTGCGGACTCTGGCCGATCTCACGAACGCCTGGCGACAGGATCCCGCGGCTCTGCAGTTCGCCGGCGGCTCCGCGGAGGGTGGGCCGGACGGGTTGTTCCGGACGCAGCTCGCCCGCACCGTCGGTGTCGACCCGCGAGCATCCGAGTACCGCGTCTTCGACGGCGGCGGCGAGTTGCTGCCGGCCCTGTTGACCGGCGAGGTCGACGTCGCCACCACCGGCGTCAGCGAATATCTGGACCAGATCGCGTCCGGTACGGTCCGGGCGCTCGCCGTCTCGAGCTCCGAGCGCGTCGACGGCATCGACGCGCCCACTCTGCGGGAGCAGGGAGTCGACCTCGACTTCGACAACTGGCGCGGCATCCTCGCCCCGCCGGGACTGCCACCGGAGCGCGTCGACCGCCTGATCGCCGACGTCACAGCACTGGTCGGGTCGCCGCTCTGGCAGGAGATCCTGGCGCAGAACGGGTGGCGGGACGCGCTGCTCACCGGAGACGACTTCGCGTCGTTCCTCCGCGAGCAGGCCGACCTGGTCCGCTCGACCATCGATCCACCCACCGACGGCTGACGCCGCACACCTCCGTACTGCGCCACACCTGTGCCCGCAGCCTGCCTCGACACACCCTGCACTGATCGAACCCTGCACTATTCGAACAACGAGGAGTAGTAACCATGTTGGTGATACTCGGCTTCCTCATGGTTGCCGCTTTCATGTTCCTGATCCTGACCAAACGAGCGACCCCGGTGGTCGCCCTCATCCTGGTCCCGGTCATCTTCGGCCTGTTCGCCGGCGCTGGGCTCGGCATCGGCGACATGATCACGGACGGCATCAAGTCGCTCGCCCCCACGGCAGCGCTGCTGTTCTTCGCGATCATCTTCTTCGGCATCATGATCGACGTGGGTCTGTTCGACCCGCTGGTGCGCGGCATCCTCCGCCTGGTGCGCAACGATCCGATGAAGCTGGTCGTCGGCACCGCGGTGCTCGCCATGGTCGTGTCCCTCGACGGTGACGGCTCCACCACGTTCATCATCGTGACGTCCGCGCTGCTGCCGCTCTACCTGAAACTCGGTGTCTCACCGGTCATCCTGACGGTCGTCGCCGGCCTCGCCAACGGCACCATGAACATCATTCCGTGGGGTGGCCCGACCGTTCGCGCCGCGTCCGCACTGGGCATCTCGCCCTCCGACGTCTTCATCCCGATGGTCCCGTCGATGATCGCCGGCCTGATCATCGTGCTGCTCTTCTCGATCCACCTCGGCCTCATGGAGCGTCGCCGCCTCGGCTCGCTGATCTACGACACGAAGCTGGTGGGCGCCGGCGTCGGCACCGACGGCACCGGAACCGGAAACGGCAAGACCCGTCGCAGTACCGGAAGCGCCGACATCACCACCGGCGACGACGAGAACGACGGCAAGGCCGGCCAGTTCATCGACGGCCTGGACCCCAACCGCGACACTCTGCGTCCGAAGCTGCTGTGGTTCAACGCGATCCTGACCGTCACGCTGCTCGTGATCCTGGTCATGGACATCCTCCCCATCCCGGTGCTGTTCATGATCGCCGCCTCCATCGCGCTCACGTTCAACTTCCCGAAGGTCAAGGAGCAGGGCGAGGCCATCGCACGCCACTCCGCCTCGATCGTCTCCGTCGTCGCCATGGTGCTCGCAGCTGCCGTCCTCACCGGCGTGTTCTCCGGTACCGGCATGGTCGAGGCCATGGCCGAGTGGCTCCTCGGCGTCATCCCCGACGCGATGGGACCGTTCCTGGCCGTCATCACCGGAATCCTGTCGATCCCGTTGACGTTCTTCATGACCAACGACGCCTTCTACTTCGGCATCCTCCCGGTCCTCACCGAGACCGCCGCCCAGTACGGCATCGAGCCGGTCGAGATGGCCCGCGCCTCCATCACCGGACAGCCCGTCCACCTGCAGAGCCCGCTGGTCCCCGCCATCCTGCTGCTGGTCACCCTGGCCGGCGTCTCGCTCGCCGACCACCACCGCAAGGTCCTGTGGCGTGCCACCGTCGTCTCCCTGACGATGCTCGCCGTCGGCGTCCTCCTCGGCCAGATCCCCTTCGGCTGATCAGCATCCACCAGAGAGAGGAGTCACCGACATGAGTGTCGCCGTCGTGCACAACAGTTCCGAGGAAGGCCGCAAGGCACTCGGATCGGCAGTCCAGCAGGCCCGGTCCGCAGGAACCGAACTGGTCGTCCTCCACGCCTTCTCCGGATCCGCGGATCCCTCCTCGGAGGCGAAGGAGACCACCGCCGTCGAGGACTCGATCCGTACGTCGCTCGCCGCGCTCGGAGAGTCCGAGGCGCAGTGGACTCTCGCTGCGGCCCAGCCCGATCCGGACGCGACCACCACACTGCTCGCGCTCATCGACAAGGCGGACGCCGAGCTGCTGGTCGTCGGGTCGCGGCATCGGTCGGCCGTCGGCAAGTTCCTGATGGGACAGGCCGTCCAGCGCCTGCTTCTCGAAACACCGGTACCGGTGCTGCTCGTCAAGTCGTGAGCGGAGGTCGTACCGTCGCTGTGAGCGCCACCCGCTGGGTGGCGCTCACAGCCGTGTCCGTGGCCGGATGGTTCGCGCTCGACGCCGTCGGCCTGACGGCGCCGTCGTTGTTCGCGGCACTGGTGGTGGCGGTGGTCTTCGCCCTCACCGGACTGGGGCCGCGCGCCGTCCCGCGCGCGGGATCCATGGCGGCGCAGGGAACGTTGGCCGTCACCATCGGTCTCATGGTGGATGTCGAGACGCTGAGTACGCTGGGGGACAACTGGTTTCCCGCGGTCGCCATCGGGATCGCGACGCTCGTCGTCAGCGCCGGCTGCGGTGCACTGCTCGCACTGAACAAGGATGTCACCGCGGCCACCGGGATGCTGGCGCTGATCGCGGGCGGGGCCACCGGTCTCGTCGCGACAGCGAGAGAGCTCGGCGGCGACGAACGTGTGGTCGCGGTGGTGCAGTACCTGCGGGTGGCACTGGTGGTGGTGACCATGCCTCTGGTGGTCACGTTCGTGTTCCACGCCGACACCCACTCGGTCGCGGCGGCCGCACCCGACGAGAATGCGCTGCCGTGGTGGGTGGGTCTGCTGTTCCTGCTCGGCGCTGTTCTCGTCGGCATCGCGGTGGGGCGGCTCGCGCGGCTTCCCGCACCGGCCACGCTGGGTCCGCTGATGGTGTCCGGCGCCTGCGCGCTGCTGGGCTGGCCCGTGGGCATCGAGGTTCCCATGATCGTGCTGCCACTCGCGTTCCTGGTCATCGGATGGCAAGCGGGACTGGCGTTCACGATGTCGAGCCTGCGCCTGATCGGCCGACTCTTCCCCTACGCGTTCGCGCTGGTGCTCGGCATCGGCGTGATCTGTGCGCTGCTCGGATGGGCGCTGTCCGCGTGGACCGGGACCAGCCTGCTCACCGGCTACCTGGCGACGACCCCCGGCGGGTTGGCGGCAGTGCTCGCGGTGTCCGCGTCCACCGGGTCCGACGTCACGTTCGTGGCGTGCGTGCAGCTCATCCGGCTGGTCTCGATGCTCGTGGCGGCACCGCTCATCGCCCAGCTCCTGATGCGCCGGGCGGCGCGGAGGCCGGCCGAGGATCCGGTCTCGGTCTAGCGGCGCAGACGCTCGGTGCGCAGCTGCTCGACGTCGGCCAGGTGCAGCGGCTCGAGGGAGTGACCCAGAGCTGTCTCGAGCAGATGGTCCGCCAGTTCGGGATTGCGGGCCAGCGCCGGTCCGTGCATGTAGGTGCCGATCACCGAGCCCTGCACGACGCCCTCGTTGCCGTCGCCGACACCGTTGCCGATGCCGTGCTCGACGCGCGCGAACGGTGCGGCATCGGGACCGAGAGTCGTACCGCCGCGGTGGTTCTCGAAGCCGGTGAGTGTCTGGGTGAGGCGGTCCGACACCGGGCGGGTGATGACCTCACCGATCGACCGGGTCTTCTGCGGCGCCGTGGTGACGTTCAGCATCGAGACACCGTCGACGCGTTCGCCGGAGCTCGTCTCGTACCACTCGCCCAGCACCTGGATCGCCGCGCAGATGGCGAGCACCGGTGCACCGCGCTCGGCGGCGCGCTGCAGTCCGGGGTAGCGCGCGAGGTGCTTCGTCGCGAGTCGCTGCGCCGAGTCCTCCGCTCCGCCGAGCACGTAGACGTCGAGGGACTCGGGCACCGGATCGGCGAGGGTGATCGACACGATCTCGGCGTCGAGTCCGCGCATCAGCATGCGCTGGCGCAGGACGAGCGCGTTGCCGCTGTCGCCGTAGGTCCCCATGACGTCGGGCAGGACGAGCCCGATACGGAAATCAGACACCGGGTGCCTCCTTCGCGGTCTCGCGCGCCAGCGCCCGGCCGAGGTCACGGAAGGCCGTGTAGTTCGCCAGGACCTCCACGCGCCCCGGTGGGCAGGAGGCGATGGCCCGCAACGGGTTCGGCACCACGGTGTGGTCGGATCCGGCGTACGTCAGGCGGACTCCCAGGTCGGTCGCACGTTCACCGGCCGCCACCACCGTGGTGTTCTCGAAGTGCTCGAACCGCACGTCCCACAGCCACGACAGGTCCTCGCCGTCGGGCACCTGGCCGTTGACGGCGATCACCAGGCCGTCGGCGGCCGGGTCGATCATCGACAGTGCTTCCTGCCATCCGGCGGGGTTCTTGGCCAGCAGCATGCGCACGGTGTGGGATCCGTACTGGATCGAGCTGTAGCGGCCCGCCACCTCGTCGACCGCGGACACCGCGGCGACGGCCTGCGCGGGATCGGCGCCCATCGTGACCGCGGCAGCGACGGCCTGCGCCGCGTTTCCGCGGTTGGCCCGGCCGGGCAGCGTCAAACTCATGGGGAGCACGAGACCGTCCGGGCCGTACAGGTTCTCGTCGTCGAGCCACCACTGCGGCTCCGGCCGCGAGAACTCCCGCCCGCCCTCCAGCAGACCTGTGCTGCGCCAGTGCGTGCCGTTCCACTCGATGGGTTCCCCGGTGCGGGGGCAGCTGACCGAGTCGCCGACCCACCCGCCGCCGGCGGCCACCCACACGGTCCGCGGAGCGTCGTACGCCGCGGACGTCATCAGCACGTCGTCGCAGTTGGCGACGACGACGGTGTCGGGATGGGCGACGATTCCCGCGCGGAGCTTGCGCTCGATCATGTTGATCTCGCCGACGCGGTCGAGCTGATCGCGGCTGAGGTTCAGCAACACCAGGACCTCGGGGTTCACGGCGTCGCACACGTGCGGGACGTGCAGCTCGTCGACCTCGAGGGCCGCCAGCGGCGCGGTGCGCCGTGAGTTCAGCGCGGCGACGATGCCCGCGTCCATGTTGGCGCCGTCGGCCTGCGTCGCCACCTCGCCCAGTGTCGCGAGCGCCGCCGCAGTCATCCGGGTGGTGGTCGACTTGCCGTTGGTACCGGTGATGACGGCCGTGCGTCGATTCGCGCCCAGGCGCGACATGAGGGCCGGGTCGATCTTCAGCGCGACGAGACCGCCGATCATCGATCCCTTGCCGCGACCGGCCTTCTGCGAGGCCCACGCGGCCGCGGAGGCCGCCGACAGTGCCAGGCGTCCGCGGGCTCCGAGGTGCCGTCTGCTGCTGTCGATCATGGTGTCCGATCCTCCCACATGCGGTGGACACGGGAGAGTCAGCAGGAGGTCAGGGCTGCGAGAGGAGGCGTTCGATGTCGTCCAGAACGGCCTGTCCGCCGCGAGGTCCCACGCCGGTGATCCAGTACGACTGGTCGACGAGGTGCGGATTCGGGAACGCCGTCGTGTTCGACGTGACGGACGTGGGCATCGACGCCGGATCGTCCGGTGTCGCCGACGTCACGACCACGAGATCGGCGCGGGCCTCCGTCGCCAGTTCGGGGGAGACGTCGACACTGATCTCGTTCGACCACTCCGGGCGGGGCGGCGTGGTGAACCCGGCGCACTCGAGGGTGCTGCCCGCGAAGGACAGCGGTCCGTAGAGCGTGAGCTCCTCGTTGCGTGGCCGGATGAGCTGCGCCGTCGACCCGGCGGTGTCGAACCTGTCGGCGATCTCGTCGCACCGCGCGTCGTACTCGCCCAGCAACGGCTCCGCGTCACGTCCGAGGGCGCGCCCGACGAGGCGGACGTTGTCCTGCCACGGGTCGCTCTGCGACGCCATGAACACCGTCGGAGCGATCGCGGACAACCGCTCGTACAGCTCGGAGTGGCGCGTCTCCGTTCCCAGGATCAGGTCCGGCTGCAGAGCCGCGATGGCCTCGACGCGAGGTTCCGCGACGGTGCCGACGGTCTCGATGCGCGACGCCTCGTCGCCCAGATACGGGGGCACCCCCGTCGCCTCGCTCAGCACCGACGTGCCCACCGGAACGACGCCGAGCGCGACACTCGTGTCGAGCTGGACGGGTTCGAGAGTGACGACTCGCAACGGCGACGAGGGCACCTCCGTGTCCCCGCGCGCATGGGTCACGGTCCGGGTGCTGTCCGCGGCGTCCTCGGCTGTCGCATCGGTCGAACACGCCGAGGCCACGAGGGCCGTCGCGGCGAGCAGGGTCGCCAGGACAGTACTTCTTCTTCCGAACACGCTTGCCGAGCCTCCGTCACAGTGATGGTGAGGGGACCCTAACCGACGGTGGCTCCGGACGGGGGAGTCACGATCCGGGGCTCGGTCGGTGTGGTCGTCGCGGATCGCGGCGAGCGGCTCAGACCCCACGTGCAGCCGCCGATCACGACGGCCGCACCGACGAGGGAGAGGACGCTCGGCGTCTCGTCGAGCACGAGCCAGGACGCACCGATGCCGACGACCGGGACCAGCAACGAGAACGGCGCGACGACGCCGGCGGGGTAGCGGCTGATCAGGACGGTCCACAGTCCCGAGCCGGCGATCGTGCCGATGAGCACGATGTAGGCGAGCCCGATCAACCCGGAGAACTGCCCGGCCGACACCACGTCGCCGATGGCGGTCCATCCCGTGGTCGGACCCTCGACGACGGCCGACAACGCGAACATCGGCAGCGGGGGAACCACCGTCATCC
This sequence comes from Rhodococcus sp. NBC_00294, assembly GCF_036163995.1. Lineage (NCBI taxonomy): Bacteria > Bacillati > Actinomycetota > Actinomycetes > Mycobacteriales > Nocardiaceae > Rhodococcus > Rhodococcus sp. NBC_00294. The sequence continues at coordinate 713,531 of NZ_CP108043.1, read as the reverse complement.
ACAGCATGAGTCGCATCGGCTCGACGGGAACGCCGGAGGCCGGTCGAGATGCTCGTGTCGCCAGTCGGTTTCCGAGATTGCCGAAGGCCCAGCTGAGGCCTGCCAGCAGCGTCAGCAGCACGGGCAGGAGGGTGGCGTTGTGGGCGCGATCCCACCCGATCAGAATCATGCCCCCGACGGCGATGCCGATCCCGATCCACTGGCGCGGCCCGACCTTCTCCCGCAGCAGCAGCGCGCCGAGAACGACGGTGAACGGCGCCGACGACTGGAGCACCAGCGAGGCCAGGCCGGTGGGCATGCCGGCGTTCATCGCGGCGAAGAGGAACGCGAACTGCAGCAGGCCGAAACCCGTGCCGTACAGCAGGAGCCAGCGCACCGGCACGGTCGGTCGGCGGACGAAGAGGGCGACCGGAACGGCGATCACCGCGAACCGCAGGGCAGCGAAGAAGAACGGCGGGAACTGGTCGAGCCCGGCGCGGATGGCGAGGAAGTTCAGTCCCCAGACCACCACGACGATCAGTCCGAGCAGGCGGTCGCGAGTGGTCATGACCTCGAGTGTTCCGGGTGCGACTGCTAAGAACAATCGAATTGTGGTGACCAGTAGCTGTAGCGTTGCTACATGAATGTCGACCGGTTGCGCGTCCTGCGGGCGCTGGCAGATCGCGGCACGGTCGCCGCGGCCGCCGACGCGCTGTCGATGACACCGTCCGCGGTGTCGCAGCAGCTCAAGGTGTTGGCGAGGGAGGCGGGAGTCGCCCTGCTCGAACCCGACGGGCGCCGCGTGCGGCTCACCGCGGCGGGACGCGCGCTGCTTCCTCACGCCGACGACGTGCTCGCCGCCCTCGACCGGGCGTCGGAGGAGATGGCGTCGTACCGCGGCAGCGCACGCGGAACCGTTCGACTGGCGCTCTTCCCCTCGGGCGCCGCACTGTTGCTGCCGGGGGTTCTGGACCGGCTCACCGAGGCGGGTGTGGATGTCGACGCCCGGGACGAGGACGTGCCCGCGTCGGCCGTGCCGGCGTTGCTCGCGGACTACGACGTGGTGCTGACGCATCGGGACGAGCGCGCACCGAGCATCGCGTCCGAGCGGGTAGAGGTGCGTTCACTGATGCGCGAGCCCATCGACCTGGTGCTGCCGCCGGGGCACCCGCTGGCGGAGCGTGATGCCGTCGACATCGAGGATCTGGCGGACGAGCGGTGGATCAGTGTCCGCGGAGGGTTCCCGGTGGACGACGTGCTGCTCTCCATCGCGACGGTCACCGGGGTGGCGCCGCGAGTGAATCTGCGGATCAACGACTTCCGGCTCATGGAGGAGCTGGTGGCCCACGGCCACGGGATCGCGCTGATGCCGCGCCACGCCTCGACGCACCCGGGTGTCACGCAGCGCCGGTTGGCCGGGGTGCGCGCGGCCCGCATCTACGACCTGGCGACACGACCCCGCGCCGCGGAGCGTCCGGCCGTGCGGGCCGTGGTGGACGCGTTCGCGGCGCGGGTCGCGGAGGTCACTGCGTGACCCGTGCGCCTTTTGCGTATCCCTGGATGCGCAGAAGGCGCACGAGGGCTACGCCCCGGATCGTGCCGCCCGGTTCACGGCCGAGACCACGGCGCGCAGTGATGCCGTGGTGATGGAGGTGGCGATACCGACACCCCACACGATGGTCTCGCCGCCGCCGGGCAGCCGCACGGCCGCCTCGACGTAGGCCGCGGCCTGGGCGTCGTCGCCGGCGGACATGGCGTGCTCGGAGTAGTCGAGGACGCTGACGTCGTACCCGATGGAGCCCAGCGCGTCGACGAAGGCGGCGAGTGGACCGTTGCCGTCGCCCGTGATCTCCTGCTCGGCGCCGTCGACCTTGACGATCGCGGAGATCGAGTCGATTCCGCCGTCCTCCTCGGCCGCGGTGACGCGCTGCCGGATGCGCTCGAGAGGAACGATCGGGGCCAGGTACTCCTCGGAGAACACGTCCCACATGGCCTTGGGCGACACCTCGCCGCCCTCGCCGTCGGTGACGCGCTGCACGGCCGAGGAGAACTCGATCTGCAGTCGACGCGGCAGCACCAGACCGTGGTCCGACTTCATGATGTAAGCGACGCCGCCCTTGCCGGACTGCGAGTTGACGCGGATCACGGCCTCGTACGTGCGGCCGACGTCCTTGGGGTCGACGGGCAGGTACGGAACCTGCCACAGCACGTCGTCGACGTCCTGATCCTGTTCGTCCGCAGACACTTTCATCGCGTCGAGGCCCTTGTTCACGGCGTCCTGGTGGCTGCCGGAGAACGCGGTGTAGACCAGGTCGCCGCCGTACGGGTGGCGCTCGTGGACGGGCAGCTGGTTGCAGTACTCGACGGTGCGCCGGATCTCGTCGATGTTGGAGAAGTCGATCTGCGGGTCGACTCCGCGAGTGAAGAGATTCAGGCCCAGCGTGACCAGGCAGACGTTGCCGGTGCGCTCACCGTTGCCGAAGAGGCAACCCTCGATGCGGTCGGCGCCGGCCTGGTAGCCCAGTTCGGCTGCGGCGACGCCGGTCCCGCGGTCGTTGTGCGGGTGCAGGCTCAGCACGATCGAGTCGCGACGTTCGAGATTGCGGTGCATCCACTCGATGGAGTCGGCGTAGACGTTGGGGGTCGCCATCTCGACGGTCGCGGGCAGGTTCAGGATCATCGGGTTCTCCGGTGTGGGAGCGATGATCTCGGTGACCGCGTCACAGACCTTCTTGGCGTACTCGAGCTCCGTGCCGGTGTAGGACTCGGGCGAGTACTCGTAGCGCCAGTGCGTGTCGGGGAACTTCGTCGCCTCCTCGAGCACCTTGCGGGCACCGTCGGTCGCGATCTTCTCGATGGCGTCGCGGTCCGCGCGGAAGACCACGCGGCGCTGCAGGATCGACGTGGAGTTGTAGAAGTGGACGATGACGCTGCGGGCGCCCTCGCACGCGACGAACGTGCGCTCGATCAGTTCCGGTCGGCACTGGGTGAGCACCTGGATGGTGACGTCGTCGGGAATCGCACCGTCCTCGATGATCTCGCGGACGAAGTCGAAGTCGGTCTGGCTCGCGGACGGGAAACCGACCTCGATCTCCTTGTAGCCCATACGAACCAGCAGTTCGAACATGCGGCGCTTGCGCGCGGGGCTCATCGGGTCGATGAGTGCCTGGTTGCCGTCACGCAGGTCCACGGCGCACCACTGGGGTGCGCGATCGATGACCTTGTCCGGCCAGGTGCGGTCGGGGAGGGTGAGCGGTTCGACCTCCTCGGCGAACGACCGGTACCGGAACGTCGGCATCGACGAGTTCTTCTGGGTGTTCCACGAGGGCTGATCGGCGGGCGCAGGCTTGGTGGGGGTGGTGACCGTGCGTGAGCCGGATACGAAAGCGTCGGCGGGTGACATCGATGATCTCCGTTGTGAGGAAGGGGACGACCGGCGCCGAAAAGACCCGCGACAGGGAGCCGGTCTGTGAATCAGACCCCGTCGCGGCGACGAAGGAGGAGGGCGAACCCGGCGCCGAACATGCGGGTCACCCTACTCCGTCGCCCGCGCGGACGACACCGGCACGTCTCACGGGCGCGGTGCCACGTCCGCCCACCGCTCCGGTTCCGCCAGCATGGCGCCGTCTGCGGTGCGCCAGCAGGCGGACAGGAGGTCGTACCCGGCCGCGTCGACTCGCAGGTGCGACTCCCACCTCGCCGACGTCCACTCCCGGTCGTCGCTGACGGCGTGCTCGGCGGCGAAGGCGGCCCCGACGAGCTCGAACTGCACGTCTCGCCGCGCGGTCGTGGCGTCCGGATGGGTGGGTGTCACGGTGCGCAGCAGATCCGCCGTCCGGCGACAGGCGTCGAGAACGCGCCCGTCGCACCACAGCAGGCACCGCCGATGAGCGTGACGAGCGACCACCCACATCGACGCCAGCGCGCACACCACACCGATGCACGTCTCGACGAGACGTTCGGTCGCGAGCGGCCACGCCTGCGCACCCGGATGGGACGCGCCGCCGATGAGCAGCGCCAGGGGCGTGATGAACGTGACGGCGATGCCGTAGTTCCGAGCGATGACCAGTTCGATGAGGAACTGCAGTGCCATCAGCAGCAGGACCAGCACGAACCCGCTCGGTGACAGTGAGAAGACGATGGCGAAGAGCACCACTCCGACGGCCGTGCCCACCAGGCGGTGCAGGGCGCGGACGGTACCTCGTGGTCGGTCGAGGCCCTGTTGCAGCACGAGGACCGCGCCGATGACAGCCCAGTCGGGCCGCCCGAGCCCGGCGACGACGGCGATCGCGCCCGAGGCCGCGGATGCGCAGAAGACGCGGAGCGCCGTGGTGGTGGCGTGGGAATCGACGTGCAGGGCCCGGAGCAGCCGGAACCTGATCGTCGGGCGCGACATCGGGACGGAGGGCGTGTGATCCGGAGTGACGTGCACGGTGTCCGACGCGTGCTCGGGATCGAGCGGTGCGTCGCCGATGATGCGCGCGAAGTCGAGGTGGACTCTCCGTAGTCGCAGGACCAGCGGATCGTCGATCCGGCGAGCCGGTATCCCGGCGTCGTGCAGCGCGGCCCAGGCGCGATCGACCGCGACGGCGGCGCGGTGCCGGGCACCGACCGCGGGATCGCCCGCGGTGCGCGCCTCACCGAAGACGGTCACGCTCCGCTCGGCGGCCGCCACGGCGTCACGTTCCGGTTTCGACGCGTCGCGCAGCGCCGGTGCCATCGACACGACCAGGGCCCACAGCGCTCCGAGCGCGACGCAGGCGGAGTTGACCCACGCCGTCACCCCGCTCTGCGGGACGATGGTGGCGATCGCGCAGGTCAGGACGAAGAAGAAGGCACCGGGCGGTCCGAGACGGAGCGCATCCACCACGAAGGTCGCGACGGTGCCCAGGACGGTGAGCACCACGACGACGAGGACGGCGCCCACCACGGAGTTCCGCGGGTCGGCGTACTGGCCCACGAGGCCGCCGACAGTGGCGGACAGCACGAGTGCGAGACCGGCCCACAGGACGACCGACCAGCGGGACCGGAACGGCCGGCCCTCGCCGTAGACGACGGCGAATCCGCCTGCCGCGGTCAGCAGGGCCTCGGTGGGAAAACCGAGCGCGAGCAGCGCGAGTGCCGGAACACCGAACGCGAGCGCGGCGCGGAGGCCGCCGGGCCAGCGCGGCCCCACCGACGGCACCGCGACGAAGAGTCGTCGGCGCCGAGGACGAGGCGGTAGAGCGGACGGGTCCGGGGCTGTCACCACCTGATGGTAGGCACGCGATTCCCCCCGGACCCCCGCAGGTCGGTAGGCTGCTGACCGTTCCGGCGGCACCCGTCGCACCAGTGGATGTCCAGCGGGACGTTCTCGACTCGGGAGGTAGCACCAGCGTGGCACTCGTCGTTCAGAAGTACGGAGGATCCTCGGTGGCGACCGCCGAGCGGATCCGGCGCGTCGCTGAACGGATCGTCGAAACCAAGCGCAAGGGCCACGACGTGGTCGTGGTCGTCTCCGCGATGGGAGACACCACCGACGAACTGCTCGACCTTGCGCAGCAGGTGTGCCCCGCGCCGCCCGCGCGCGAGATGGACATGCTGCTCACGTCGGGCGAACGCATCTCCAACGCGCTCGTCGCCATGGCCATCCACTCCCTCGGCGCCGAGGCCCGATCCTTCACGGGATCGCAGGCCGGCGTCGTCACCACCAGCGTGCACGGCAACGCCAAGATCATCGACGTGACGCCCGGGCGCGTCCGCGACGCACTCGACGAGGGCTCGATCGTCCTCGTCGCCGGTTTCCAGGGCGTCAGCCAGGACAGCAAGGACGTGACGACGCTCGGGCGAGGTGGGTCGGACACCACCGCCGTCGCGCTCGCCGCCGCGCTGAACGCCGACGTCTGCGAGATCTACACCGACGTCGACGGCATCTTCACCGCCGACCCACGGATCGTTCCCGACGCCCGTCACCTCGAGAAGGTTTCTTTCGAGGAGATGCTCGAGATGGCGGCGTGCGGCGCCAAGGTCCTGATGCTGCGGTGCGTGGAATACGCCCGCCGCTACAACGTTCCCGTCCACGTCCGCTCGTCGTACACCACCAAGCCAGGGACCATCGTGTCCGGATCCATGGAGGACATTCCAGTGGAAGAAGCCATTCTGACCGGTGTCGCGCACGACCGGAGCGAAGCGAAGGTCACGGTCGTCGGCCTGTCCGATCAGCCGGGCTTCGCCGCCAAGGTCTTCCGGGCCGTCGCGGACGCCGAGATCAACATCGACATGGTGCTGCAGAACGTCTCGCGCATCGACACCGGCAAGACCGACATCACGTTCACGTGCCCCAAGGCCGACGGACCCACCGCGGTGGAGAAGCTGACCAAGCTGCAGGGCGAGATCGGCTTCACCAAGGTGCTCTACGACGACCACATCGGCAAGGTCTCGCTCATCGGCGCCGGCATGAAGTCGCACCCCGGCGTCACCGCGACGTTCTGTGAAGCGCTCGCCGACGCGGGCATCAACATCGACCTCATCAGCACCTCGGAGATCCGTATCTCCGTGCTGACCAAGGACTCCGAGCTCGACGAGGCCGTGCGCGTGCTGCACGCCGCCTTCGGCCTCGGCGGCGACGAGATCGCCGTCGTGCACGGCGGAACCGGAAGGTAGGAGCACCATGACCACGAATTCCACCGGCCTCCACATCGGAGTCGTCGGCGCGACCGGCCAGGTCGGCGCCGTCATGCGAACCTTGTTGGCGGAGCGTAAGTTTCCCGTCGCCTCGATCCGTTTCTTCGCGTCCGCCCGGTCCGCCGGCAAGACCCTGCCGTGGGGCGACGGCGAGATCACCGTGGAGGACGCGTCCACCGCGGATCCCACCGGGCTCGACATCGCGCTGTTCTCGGCCGGCGCCACCATGTCCCGCGAGCAGGCGCCGCGCTTCGCCGCCGCCGGCGTCACCGTCATCGACAACTCCTCCGCGTGGCGCAAGGATCCCGACGTCCCGCTCGTGGTCAGCGAGGTGAACCCCGAGGCGACGAAGAATCTCGTCAAGGGCATCATCGCGAACCCCAACTGCACCACCATGGCGGCGATGCCGGTGCTCAAGGTGCTGCACGACGAGGCCGGGCTGCAGCGGCTCATCGTCTCGAGCTACCAGGCAGTGTCCGGCAGCGGTCTCGCCGGTGTCGAGGAACTGGCGACGCAGGCGCGCGCCGTGGTGGCCGACGCCGAGAAGCTGGTGCACGACGGCAGCGCCGTCGCGTACCCCGATCCGACGGTCTACACCGCGCCGATCGCGTTCAACGTCCTGCCGCTCGCGGGCTCTCTCGTCGACGACGGAAGTGGCGAGACGGACGAGGACCAGAAGCTGCGCAACGAGTCCCGCAAGATCCTGGGTCTGCCGGACCTGCTGGTGAGCGGCACGTGCGTCCGCGTTCCCGTGTTCACCGGCCACTCGCTGTCGATCAACGCGGAGTTCGCGAACCCGCTGTCCGTGGAACGGGCGACGGAACTGTTGTCGTCGGCTCCCGGCGTGCGAGTGGTGGCCGTGCCGACGCCTCTGCAGGCGGCCGGCGCCGACGAGTCGCTCGTCGGACGCATCCGGCAGGATCCCGGTGTGCCGGACGGTCGCGGACTCGCGCTGTTCGTGTCCGGCGACAACCTGCGCAAGGGTGCTGCCCTCAACACTATTCAGATCGCCGAACTCTTCGTTCGGTAGTCGGCGGGAAGGCCAGGGGCCGGTCGGGTTCGGCGGGAAGGCCGGAGGCCGGTCGGATTCGGTCCCGCGCGCTCAGCTCTCGAGGGCGCGCAGGGTGCGGTGCGTGTCGCGTGACGGCACGTACCCACCCAGGATCGAACTCCAGGTCCACAGGCGTCCGTCGAGTCGGTAGCGCCCGTGGGGGAGACCGGCGTCGAGCGCTGTCGCCTCGCCGCTGACCACGGCCGAGAGCATCACGCTCTCGTCGACGACACCGACCACCATCGCATCGACCGTGGACACCGGCTCGTCGGCATCGCGGCCCGACGAGTCGACCAGCGGCTCCATGACCGCCTCGGTGCCCTCGGGAGCGTGGAGGAAGCCGGAGTCGTGCGAGCACCCGTCGGCCTGACACTGTTCGAATCCGGCGATCACCTCGAGCCGCTCGATCAGTGGCCACAGGTCCTGCGAATGCCAGCGGGACAGTCCGCTCTCGCCGCCGTAGGCCTCGCTCCAGGACGCGAACACGGCGGTGAACTCCTCGACCACCGGTCCGTGCCGGTACCAGCAGCGGGGGATGCGCTCGGTCAGCTCGTAGCGGTCACGCAGCCACCACACCCAGTCGGTCACCTCGTCCCACAGGCGGGCGGCGTCGTCGGTGTCGAGATAGCGCCACGTGTAGCGACCGCGGGCGCGATCGGGACCGGGGAGAGTGCCCGGACGAGGTCGAGCGCCGCGGCCCGAAGGATCACCGTGGTGCGGGAAACCGCCGTGGTAAGACATCGTGTCCTTGCCGGCCGCGCGCCAGGGTGGTGGCGAACAGCCTGCTCGAGAGTGGCCGTGTGGTGCCGGGCGCCCCGGGGCTCGAACGCCTCGCACTTCGACGTGAGCGCACGGTGGACGAGGTGACGACACCGCACGTGCGACGAATCGACTTCGACAGTAGGTGCAGGTCAGTCGTGCCGCAAGTAGACCCTGTCCAACCGTTGGTCAAAGATGTTGTCGGTGATCGGAATACGAACCCGCCACGGGAGCGGCGCCCGATGTGCACTCACTCTCGAACTGATCGAACGATCAGTAGGACGACTTGGGGATCGCGATCCACAGGACCAGGTAGATCACGAACTGCGGTCCCGGAAGGATGCACGAGAGGACGAACAGCAGGCGCACGAGTCCTGCGCTCAGACCGAAGCGCTCGGCGAGACCGCCGCACACTCCGGCGATGAGCTTGCTCTGACGTGAACGGGTGAGCCTGCGGGCCGGGCTGGTCATCGTGGGACCTCTTCTTCGTCGGTGACGTGTCGTCGCGGGTCGGACACCACGGCAACGTGCGGCGCCGGTGCCGGGTTCCCGTGCCGCCGTCGTGCGACGACGGTGAATGCTCGACATGAGTGTTCGTGCGACGTTCTCGGCGCGGTCCTCGTCCGTACACGGCTCACCTCGACACTGGGCCGCATGCGCATCGTGCAGGTGGCCAACTTCTACGGACCTCGTTCGGGCGGTCTGCGGACGGCCGTGGACCAACTCGGAGCCGGCTATGTCGCTCGCGGCCACGAGGTGACGGTCATCGTGCCCGGCGACGTCCACTCCGAGACGATGTCTGCCACCGGGGTGCATCGCATCACCGTCCCGTCCACCCGGCTCCCGATGACCGGTGGCTACCGGGTGGCGAGGCCGTCCGTGACGGCCGATGTCGCGGCGAGTCTGCGACCGGACGTGCTCGAGATCTCGGACCGTCTCACCCTGCGTGGCCTCGGAACGTGGGCGCGCCACAGAGGGATTCGCAGCGTGATGATCTCCCACGAGAGGCTGGACCGACTGCTCGGACAGGTGTTGCCCGTCCCGGTGGCGCGCGCGGCGGCGGACGTCGCCAACAGGCGGTCCGTCCTCGGTCACGACGCGGTGGTGTGCACCACCGCGTTCGCGCAGGAGGAGTTCGACCGGATCGGCGCAGACGCGCACCGCATCGCACTCGGGGTGGACCTCGAGTTGTTCCACCCGTCGCGTCGCCATCGCAACGAGGGACGGATGATCCGGCTCGTGCACTGTGGACGGCTGTCGGTGGAGAAGCACGCCGAGCGGAGCGTCGACGCCCTGGCACACCTGCGCCGCGAGGGCATCGACGCACGCCTGGTGGTGGTGGGCGACGGTCCGCGGCGGTCCGCGCTCGAGCGGCGCGCCGAGGGTCTGCCCGTGCACTTCGCCGGGTTCGTCTCCGACCGCGAGCGCGTCGCACGGTTGCTCGCCGAGGCGGACGTGGCGGTCGCTCCCGGACCGCACGAGACGTTCGGGCTGGCGGCGCTGGAGGCACTGGCGTCGGGCACACCCGCGGTGGTCTCGGGAACGTCCGCGCTGGCCGAGATCGTCACCCCGGACTGCGGCGCAGCAGTGGCCAATCGCTCTCGCGACTTCGCCGAGGGCATCGCCGCGACCCTGGTGCTCCCCTCGGGCGGACGGCCCACGGCCAGGGCGAGGGCGGAGCAGTACGGCTGGCCGACGGCGGTGGAATCGATGCTCGAGGTCCTGTCCGGGCGGTGACGGTCGGCCCGCCCTGAACCCCGGCTAACTCACTTACATTCAGTCTGGACTGTTTGTAAGAAAGCCGATATGGTCGCAGATGTGACCGAGACCACCGCCGTGACCGAGCCGGCTGCTCAGCCCGCCCGCCGGACGCAGGCCGAGCGCACCGCCGGCACGCGGGCCAAGCTTCTCGACGCCGCCATCGACACGTTGGTGGACGTCGGATACTCCCGCGCCAGCACTCAGGAGATCGCACGTCGGGCCGGTGTGTCCCGCGGTGCTCAGCTCCACCACTTCCCGACGAAGGAAGCGCTCGTCGTGGCGGCCGTCGAGCGGCTCGTCGAGCGACGCCTCGACGAGCTGGTCGGGGTCCACCGCGGTGGGCCCGTCGGCCCGGCGCTCCTGCTCGACGCCTTCTCCGGCCCGTTGTTCCACGCGGCGCTCGAACTGTGGGTCGCCGCCCGCACGGATGCGGCACTGCACGCCGCGGTGGAACCACTCGAGCGTCGAGTGACCGAGGTGTTGCAGGAAGGCGGCCGAGAGCTCTACGGGGACAGCATGTCTCCCGCTGCCTTCGACCTGAGTATCGAACTCGCACGAGGGATGGCCGTGTCGGCCATCTTCCGAACCCCCGAGGAGGAACACGCGATGCGTGCACGATTGTTGCCGGAGTGGGAGCGGGCGGTGACGGAGCTGTGACGACCACACTGCCCGCGCACGTCGATGTTCTCGTCGTCGGATCGGGATTCGCCGGTATGGGTGTGACGGCGCGGGTGCTCCGCGAGGACCCGTCCGCCGACGTGCTCGTGATCGAGCGTGCCGACGACGTCGGTGGGACCTGGCGCGACAACACGTATCCCGGTGTCGCGTGCGATGTTCCGACGTCGCTGTACTCGTTCTCCTTCGCCCCGCATTCCGATTGGAGCCACACCTTCGCTCGTGGACCGGAGATTCATCGGTACCTGCGCGGGGTGGCCGACGACTTCGGGATCCGAGACCGTCTCGTCACGGGTTGCGCGCTGCTCGGGGCGCAGTGGGACGAGGAACGCTGCGTCTGGGACGTCACCACGGAGAAGGGTGATCTGACCTGCCGAGTGTTGGTCGCGGCCACGGGAACGCTCTCGACGCCGAAGCTGCCCGCTGTGCCGGGCCTCGACACATTCGCCGGCCACACCTTCCACTCCGCGACGTGGGACCACGACTACGACCTGCGCGGCAAGCGTGTCGCCGTCGTGGGCACCGGTGCGTCGGCCATCCAGTTCGTTCCCGAGATCGCCCCGGTCACGTCGCAACTGCACGTCTTCCAGCGCACCCCGGCGTGGGTGATCCCGCGCATGGACCGCACGCGCGGTCCGATCGAGCGATGGTTCTACCGCCGCGCGCCGTGGACACTCGAGGCGCAGCGCGGTGCGATCTACGCGTACCGCGAGATGTACGTCGAGATGATGGCCAAGCGGCCCAAGCTTCTGTCGATCGCGCACACGATAGCCACGGGTTTCCTCCGACTGAAGGTGCGCGACGGCGGACTCCGGAAGCGCCTCACGCCGGGCTACACCATCGGCTGCAAGCGCATGCTGTTGTCCAACGACTGGTACGACACGTTGCAGCGACCGGACGTCGAACTGGTGGACAGCGGTCTGGCCTCGATCACGCCGACAGGTGTGGTGGACGCCGCGGGACGCGAGCGCGAGGTCGACGCCATCGTCTTCGGTACCGGCTTCACCCCCACCGAGCCGCCCGTCGCACATCTGTTGCGCGGCAGCGACGGTCGAACTCTCGCCGAGCGGTGGGGCGGCAGCCCGCGCGCCTACCGAGGTACGACGATGGCCGGCTTCCCGAATCTCTTCCTCATGTACGGGCCGAACACCAACCTGGGACACAGCTCGATCGTCTACATGCTCGAGTCCCAGTCGGCGTACGTCGAATCCGCTCTGCGCGAGATGACGCGTCGCAGCGTCGATGCCGTCGACGTGAGTCCGTCCGCGGTCGACGAGTGGAACGCGTCTCTCGACGCCGACCTGGCCGGCACGGTGTGGAACACCGGTGGGTGTTCGAGTTGGTACCTGGACGCGAGTGGACGGAACTCGGCCATGTGGCCGACCTTCACGTGGAAGTTCCGCAAGGCGACCGCCGCGTTCGACATCGAGAACTACCGCACGATGCGGGCGCGCGGAGGGCCGGACGTCGGCCGAACTGTGGGAAGTACACCGTCGGAGAAGGCAGCAATATGAAGAAGACCTACGACGTCATCGTCGTCGGATCGGGTTTCGGCGGCAGCGTCTCCGCCCTGCGTCTGACCGAGAAGGGATACCGAGTCGGTGTCCTGGAATCCGGTCGTCGTTTCGAGGACGACGAGCTGCCCAAGACGAGCTGGCGACTGCGGAAGTATCTGTGGGCGCCCGTGATCGGGTGCTACGGACTGCAGCGGATCCACCTGCTCCCCAATGTCCTGGTGATGGCCGGAGCCGGTGTCGGCGGCGGATCGCTGAACTACGCGAACACTCTGTACCAGCCCCCGAGCCGCTTCTTCGAGGATCCGCAGTGGGGTGACATCACCGACTGGGAAGCGGAGATGACGCCGTACTACAAGCAGGCGCGTCGGATGCTGGGCGTCGAGGACAACCCGACCATCACCCCCGCGGACAAGGTCATGCGCGACATCGCCGAGGAGATGGGCGTCGGTGACACGTTCAGCACCACACCGGTCGGCGTGTTCTTCGGTCAGCCGGGGCAGAAGGGTCGCGACGTCCCGGACCCGTTCTTCGGTGGCGTCGGACCCACCCGGACAGGCTGCACCGAGTGCGGTGCGTGCATGACGGGCTGCCGTGTCGGCGCCAAGAACACCCTGGTGAAGAACTACCTCTACCTCGCCGAGAAGGCCGGTGCCATGGTGCATCCGCTGACCACGGTCACCTCGGTGCGTCCCCGCGAGGGCGGTGGATACGAGGTGCGGACGCGTCGCACCGGTGCGAAGCTGCGGCGCAAGGAGACCGTGATGACGGCCGACCACGTCGTCTTCGCCGCCGGCACCTACGGGACCCAGAAGTTGATGCTGGCGATGAAGGAGACCGGAGATCTGCCCCACCTGTCGGACAAGCTCGGGTCCGTGGTGCGTACCAACTCCGAAGCGGTGCTGGCCGCGACGGCGCGTGACCGGCAGATCGACTACACGGAGGGCGTGGCGATCACCTCGTCGTTCCACCCCAACGATCACACGCACATCGAGCCGGTGCGATACGGCAAGGGCAGCAACGCCATCGGACTGTTGCAGACCGTTCTCAGTGACGGCGGCGGCAGGCTGCCGCGACCGCTGAAGACGCTGGGCGTCGCGCTGCGCCACCCGGCCGCCACCGTGCGCAGCCTGTCGGTGAAGAACTGGTCGGAACGCACCGTCATCGCGCTCGTCATGCAGACCGACGACAACTCGCTGGAACTCGGTTCCAGGAAAGGTCGATTCGGTCGGCGTCTGACCTCTCGCCCGGGAGGTGGCAGCCCGCCGCCGAAGTGGATTCCGGAGGGGCACATCGCGATCAGGAAGGCCGCGGACAAGATCGGCGGCGACCCGGGTGGCTCGTTCGCGGACGTGTTCGACATTCCCATGACCGCGCACTTCCTCGGTGGTTGTGTCATCGGTGCGACGCCGGAACGGGGCGTCATCGACGCGTACCACCGGGTGTTCGGGCACGAGGGTCTGCACGTCGTCGACGGATCGGCCGTGAGCGCGAACCTCGGCGTCAATCCGTCGCTCACCATCACCGCCCAGGCTGAGCGGGCGATGGCCCTGTGGCCGAACAAGGGAGAAAACGATCAGCGTCCGCCGGTCGGCACAGGGTACGAACCCCTCGCCCCGGTCCGCCCCGTCGCTCCCGTGGTTCCCGCCGAAGCACCCGGCGCACTGCGACTCCCGCTCACCGTGGTGGGTCGGAACCGCTGACTCGCGCGGGCTCGACCCCGAGACGACACAGGCCCCGACCTCCTCGCGGAGATCGGGGCCTGTCCCGTTCGGTCACTTGCCGGATATGGGTCCCAGCAGCGAGGTGGTCCAGATCGCCGAGTTGGCGGACCCTGCCGGGTCACCGGCCGGCACCAGTCCGTTGATGGTCACCTGTCCGCCGGCCAGTCCGCGTGCGGGGTTCGGCGGGAGGGTGAGGCCGCAACTCTGCTGCACGTCGGCGATGCCGGGCAGCGAGTTCTGGCGGCACTGACCGCGTCCCTCGACCGTCAGCGGGCCACCGGGCAGGTTGTCGTACGTGACGGTCAGGGCAGCACCGAATTCGGGCTGCGCCGTCGGGGAGTAGCAGACACGCGCCGTCGCGGCCGTGATCTCGCTGGGCGAGGTCGAGGCCGCGCCCGTGGCCGGATCCACACTCGCCGCGTGCAGTTCGGTGGTGCGCTCGCCTCCCGCACAGGACGGCGACGATCCCACCGATCGGGAGTTCACCTCGCGTGTCACGTTGTAGGCGATCGGGCCCGTCGGCTGCGGGATTCCGGCGGGCGGAGCCGAATCGATGGGCGCGGTGCCCTCGCCGAGCGAGTACAGCGTCCACACCGATCCGGTGCGTCCACCGGGCAGACGCAACGGGTTGGCCACCGAGTTGCTGGTGGCGACACCGGCGCTCACACCGGACGCGTTGGGCTGGATGCGGAGAACGCAGTCGACGGCGCCGCGTCCGGGCGATCCGGGGTAGAGCTCGAAGCCGCACGGTCCGCGCATGTCGAGACGGCCGAGGCCGGGAGCGTCGAGAGTGCCCCACTGGTCGAGGATCTGGGTTCCGTCGAGCCCCAGCCCGTCGCAGACGTAGATAGGTCCGACGTTGCGCGCCGTCTCGGCGGTCAGCACGCCGGACGCGGGGTCCGACTGGAACGTGTACATACGGGCGTCGAGACGTTCGACGAGGAGGTACTGGGCCGGAACGCCGTACTGGGCGTTGCACCGCGCGGTGTCCTCGGCAGTCGGCCGATTGCCGCTGTCCACCGTGCGGAAGACGTGGAACTGGCCGGGGCCGTCGCTGATCGATCCGAGAAGGGTCGACGGTGCCACCGGTCCCGGGTCGGCCGAGGCGGTGCCCGTGAAGGAGGCGACCGCGGTGACGGCCGCAGCGGCGACGAGTCCCGCCCGCCGCAGAAGACCGGATCTGCTCGAACGACTGTGCATTGTTGTATTCCCCCCAGAACTGCTGCCATCTCGACGACCGAAGAGTGCCACACGAATCCCCCATCTCCGACATGTGTGTGACCTGGCACAATGCCCGCTACGCGGCCCTGGACGAGTGGACACGAGGGGACGGTCGGACTGACCGTAGTGTCCACCGGAGCAGCACAGTGCTGCGCAATTCGTGCCGGGGGGCTCCTGACGTGTCGACGTTCTCTCTGACCAGAGTCATGGTCACCGTGGTGGCAGTGGCCGCCATGACCGTGTTCGGGAGTGCCACGGGGAGTGCGGATCCCGCCGTACAACCGTCGCCGGCGCCCGGTGGCGCACGAACGTTCTCCGAGCTTCCGCTGCCCGGACAGCCGGAGGGCATCGCCGTCGATCCGTCCGACGGCAGCGTGTGGACGGGATCGAATCGGCCCCGATCGACGGGAACGGTCTGGCATCACGACGGATCCGGTGCACTGATCGGCACCTACGATCTCGTGGGGCATTCCCCGGACGCCGAGCACGGGGTCAACGGCATCGCGCTGGACGGTGCGGGCCGGGTCTACGCGCTCGACTGGTCGGGTGCGCGTGCGGTACGACTCGATCCTGCATCGGGAGCCCAGTCGGTCTACGCGACGTTCCCCGATCTGCCGTCCTGTGGTCGGGGGATCGTCCCGTGCGAGCCGAGCCCTGTCGATCGACCCGCGTGGCCCAACTACCCGGTGTTCGACGCGGCGGGCAATATGTACGTGAGCGATCTGAACCAGGCCACCATCTGGAAGGTGCCGGCCGGCGGCGGTGAGGCTCGGATCTGGTACCAGAGTCCAGATTTCGTGTCGCTGTACAGCGTCAACGGCATGCAGTTCGACGCGCAGGGCCGCCTCGTCTTCGTGGTCACGATCTCCCTGACAGCGGACCCGTCGATCTTCCGCGGGAAGCTGTTCCGCCTCGGCGTCGACGGGAACGGTGGTCCGGGTACTCGCGAGGAGATCGCCACGACGTCACAGGGTGACGGCATCGCCATCGGGGAGTCGGGCCGCGTCTACGTGGCGGTCGCGAACCCGATCATCAACGACGTCGAGATCGTGGAGCCCGGACGTGGCGTCGTCGGCGCGCTCCCGTCCCCCGAAGCGAGGGCGGCGCTGGCGGTGCCTCTCGTCACTCCCGCATCGTTGGCCTTCCGCGGCACGTCGGTGTTGGCGACCAACCATTCCCAGTACGCGATCGACCCCCGCGAGTGGTCGATCCAGGAGTTGGGCGTGGGGGAGCGGGGACTGCCCCTCCTGTACCCGACGCCCTGACACCACGAACGTAACTGGACTGATTCCAGAAAAGGGGTCATACTGGAACGGATCGACATTCTGCGTGTGCGCGAGTCGATGCCCGGGTATGCGGGTACGACGGACGTTCTGCGTCACACCGCGACGCTTCGCGTCTGCCACGAACAGGAGGCACTGGACTCATGACACAGCCGAGGCCCACGACCAACAACGCCGGTATCCCGGTTCCCAGCGACGAGCACTCCCTCACTGCGGGTGCGCAGGGACCGATCCTGCTGCACGATCACTACCTCATCGAGAAGATGGCGCAGTTCAACCGTGAGCGGGTCCCGGAGCGTGTGGTGCACGCCAAGGGTGCAGGCGCCTTCGGCACGTTCGAGGTCACCGGTGACATCTCGCAGTACACGCGGGCGGCGGTGTTCCAGCCCGGCGCGAAGACCGAGATGCTGGCGCGCTTCTCCACCGTCGCGGGCGAGCAGGGCAGCCCCGACACGTGGCGCGACCCCCGCGGTTTCGCGCTGAAGTTCTACACCACCGAAGGCAACTGGGACATGGTCGGCAACAACACGCCGGTGTTCTTCGTGCGCGATCCGTTGAAGTTCCAGGACTTCATCCGCAGCCAGAAGCGCATGCCCGACTCCGGTCTCCGAGACAACAACATGCAGTGGGACTTCTGGACCCTGTCGCCCGAGTCGGCGCACCAGGTGACCTGGCTGATGGGTGACCGCGGAATCCCGAAGTCGTTCCGCCACATGGACGGTTTCGGTTCGCACACGTACCAGTTCATCGCTGCCGACGGCACCAAGTCGTGGGTCAAGTTCCACTTCAAGACGGATCAGGGCATCGACTACCTGACACAGGACAAGGCCGACGAGCTGGCGGGCACGTCGCCCGATCATCATCGTCAGGACCTGTTCGGATCGATCCGCAACGGCGACTTCCCGAGCTGGACCGTCAAGGTGCAGATCATGCCGTACGACGATGCCGAGACGTACAGGTACAACCCGTTCGATCTGACCAAGGTCTGGTCGCAGAAGGACTACCCGTTGATCGAGGTCGGCACGATGACCTTGAACAAGAACCCGGAGAACTTCCACGCCCAGATCGAGCAGAGCTCGTTCGAGCCGTCCAACCTCGTTCCGGGCATCGGTGCGAGCCCGGACAAGATGTTGCTCGGACGCATCTTCAGCTACGCGGACGCGCACCGGTACCGCATTGGCACCAATTACGCGCAGCTGCCGGTCAATCGGGCGAAGGCGGAGATCAACTCCTACTCCAAGGAGGGTGCGATGAACATCCACTACAACTCCGCGGAGACGCCCGTGTACGCCCCGAACTCGTACGGTGGTCCCGCCGCCGACACGAACGCGTACGGCGACGACGGTGCCTGGGACTTCGAGCCCCGATTCGTGCGCACCGGGTACGTGCAGCATCCCGAGGACGGCGACTTCGTCCAGGCCGGCATTCTCGTGCGCGAGATCATGGACGACGACGCCCGCGAGCGTCTCGTGGGCAACATCGTCGGCCACGCGCTGAACGGTGTCACCGAGCCTGTGCTGCAGCGGGTGTTCCAGTACTGGAGCAACGTCGACCCCGAGATCGGCAAGAAGGTCGAGGAGGGTGTGCGCTCCGGACAGGGCGAGACCGCCCCCACGACCGGCGCCGGCGCGGTGGACGACCCGGCCGACGAGGCCGCGAAGGTCTGATCCGCTCCGATTTCCGACGCCGCCCGTCGCACCCTCAGCGGGTGCGGCGGGCGCTGCCGTGTGTGATGTAGATCACGTTTGAAACGTGTGGTCAGAATTCTCTGCCGGCTCGCTGCTTCGGGCACCGAAGCGGCGGTGGCAACGCCGACAGGCTCACGTCCCGGCCCGGTTCATCGAACGGCCTCGTCGTATCGCCCGATCGGTCTGTGTTACCTCGAGTACCTATCAATGGTTCGCGGAAATTGAAGAACGTTCGGTATGTGTGGTTTCGAGAATAGATCTACAGTTCGCTCGCAGCCATTGCGGTAATGGCTCGTCGAAGCGAAACGGGGACCTGCCATGATCACCGATCTCACCGTCGAGACAGAGCGTGACCAGCGCGATGTCCGTCGCCGCAAGGTTCGAGCGCTCCTCGCGGGCGGGCTGGTTCTCGGCGTGGGAGCGGCGGTGACATTGGCTGCATGGAGCGACAACGTGTTCGGCACCGCGCAGTTCACAGCGGAGAACTGGAACGTGCAGGGTGACTTCTCGGCCGCCGGCAGTGGGGCGTGGCAGGAATACAACACCGCCGAGACTGCGGGCACTTTCAACTACACGACGGGCTTCTCCGCGCTGAGCCCCGGCACGACGGTGTACGCGCCGGTTGCCCTGCGCGTCGGCTTGGGAACCAGTGCAGGCGGCGCATACGACGCGGCCGTGACCCTCCGAGGGGCCACGCCGACGACTGGGGCGCTGACACCCCTTCTCACCTATCAGGTCGTCAGCGGCGTCACCGCGGCGAACTGCGCGGCCGGAACGATCACCGGAGGCGCGAGTGTCGTCCCCGTCGGCAGTGCCCTCGGCACGGGAAGCGCCTCCAAGGCCATCACGCTGCCGAAGACCGGCACCGCTCTTCCTCTGTGCTTCGCCGTGACCCTGCCTGCGACCGTGAGCGCGGACCAGGCGGCCGGTAAGACCACCAATACGGTCACCTGGCAGTTCCAGGCCGAGGCCGTGGTGCCGACGCCGTAATCGGCTGCTCCTCGTCACCCCATGTCTCGTCACGCACCATCTCGGCACACTGCGGCGGAACCGCGGACGCACGACGCCGTCGTCGGACGACGGGCTCGGCTCGGTGCCGTGATCGGTCTGGTCGTAGGACTCGCCGTCGCGGCACTCTCGGCCACCGACGTTGCGGCGTCGTGGACCGACCGGGTCCTGGGCGGATCGGCATTCAGCACAACACCGTTCGGCTTCGAGTCGGCGACGCTCGGGGCGCCCTTCGCGACCCACTCGGAGGCCGCGCCTGCCGTGCTCTCTCTGCTTCCGGCTGCGCCGCTGCTCCCGGGTCAGTCGGTCTACGGCGCGATCTCGTTGCGTTCGGTTGCCGGGTCGCCGGCGGTGGCCGTGACCGTCGACGGCACGGCGTCGGTGCCCTCGGGCCTCGCATCGTTGTTGCAGTACGCAGTCGTTCGATCGCCCACGTGCGACAGCACCTCGTTCGCCTCGACGGCATCGTTCGTCGTCGGCTCGGTCACGGGCGGTGTCCCGTTGTCCGCCGATTCGGCGAGCGGGGCCGTCGTACTCCCGGCAGGATCGCCGACGACCACGGGAACCGTTGTGCCTCTGTGCTTCAGGATGACGCTGCCCGACACCCTCGCGGTGTGGACCGCCGGGGCCGCGTCGTCGACCCTTCGGGCAACGTGGACCTTCCTCGGTACCGCCTGAGTCCACGTGTCCGATCACCCCTTCGCGCCACCAGAAAGTGCTCACACCATGTCGACTCGTCACGCAGCGCCCCCTCGGCGTCGTTCGGCCTTCTCCCGCCTGGGTGACGCCGTTCTCAACGTTCTCGCGCTCGGCGGTGTCGTCTGCATCGTGTTGGTGGTTCTGTCGTTCACCCTGAACATCTCGTTGATCATGTTCAAGACGGGATCGATGGCACCGACGATGCCGACGGGGTCACTCGCGGTGGTGCGGGAGGTACCTGCGGACTCCGTCGTTCCCGGGGATGTCGTGACGATCGCACGGGTCGGCGAGCTGCCTGTCACGCACCGTGTGGTCGAGACCTCGCCCGGCCGCGACGGCGCAACGTTCCTCGAGCTGAAGGGCGATGCCAACGAGTACGAAGATCCGGCCGGATACGACGTCACCGAGGTGCGCAAGGTGCTGTGGTCGGTGCCCGGCCTCGCGAAGGTGGTGGTGTGGTTCTCTAGTCCCCTGGTTCTGGCGCTTCTGACCCTCTCGATGGCGGCTCTCGTCGTGGCGATGTTCTGGCCGAGAACGCCGAAGCGGCCGGTACCGTGAGCCGCCCGCGCTCGGTGGCACTGGTCCTGATCGCTGCTGTGCTGACGGTCGTGTCGGTGGTCTCGAACACGGATGGCACCGTTGCCGCCTGGCAGGGGCGGGACCACGCAGCGGCCACCGTGTCGATCGGATCATGGCCCAGCGCCGGAAGCGCGTACGCGGAGATCGGACGCGTCGGTTCAGCGTCGGGTCTCGCATTCGATGTGCTCGCGGGCGGAACGAACCCGCCGTGGCCCGGACCGGCAGCGACGCGTTCGCAAGCGGCTCCGGGAACAGTCACCAGCACCACGGCCGGGCCGTACAGCAGCGCCGGGGTACTCGGGTTGGCCAACGAGCTGACTTCGCGAGGCGCTGCTCCGGGAACACCGATTCAAGGCTCGTCGTGCGCGGCCTACGGATGGGCGCCGAACACGCCGGCACCGTGCACGACGGTCCCGTCGCAGAGAGTGAACGCGCGCGCAACTCTGTCGTCCTACACGCTGTACGCGTCACTGCTGTCGCTTCTCGGCCTGGGGTCGACAGACGTGGTCTCGGTGCCGTCACCTGTGACATCGGCCGCATCCTGTGACCTGACCACCTCCGGGCCGACCTACACGGCAACCCCTCCGAGTGCGGCAAACGTGACGACGCTGAACCCTCGGGGTTCGATCACCGTTCGAGGCGGAAACGCCGTCGCGATTCCGCCTGCGGGCGGCACGGTGTCGTTCGATTTCCCCCAGAGCGGGTCCACCGTCGTGGTGCCTGGCGTGTCGGGAACACTTCGCAGTGTCGTCGACAACTCGTCGTCTGCGCGCTCGAGCCTCGTGCTGGAGAACGGCCGGATCCTGAGGCTGGGACTGCTCGGGGGCATCCTTCTCGACATCAGGTTCACCCTGGTGCTGGTCGACGCGGCGTGCGGAGGCGGACCGACCGGGCCCGTGTCGATCACCGCCGCATCTGCGCGAGTAGCCGCAGCGGAACCGCCGGCTGCGACGACACCGGTCACGACGACAGCGGCCGCGACGACAGCGGCCGCGACGACAGCGGCCGCGACGACAGCGGCCGCGACGACAGCGGCCGCGACGACCAGCGCTCAGCCGTCGGCGTCCTCGGTGGTGTCACCGACCGACGCGACGACGATTCCTGCATCGTCGAGCACCGCCGCAACGACCACGACGTCTCCGGCGCCGACCACCACCACCACTCCCGCTGCAGCCTCCGCCACGGTGTTCTCCGGGGCGGGGCCCATCACGTCGATCACGACATCCGACGGGCTCGAATGCTCCGTCGGTCCTGATGCGGTCACCTTCACGTGTTCGGACGGCAGCACCCTCGTCTTCACTCCGGTGGCGCTGTCGCCACCTGGCATCGCCGCTGCCACGACCGACGGGCTCTGGTCGCCGAGGACGCTCACGGGGGAGACGGTGCCGGTGGAGGCGGCCACCCGGTCGTGACGCTGCCCTCCCGCCGTTTGTCGTCCCCCACCCCCGGGTAGTCGGGGAGGGTGACTTCTCCCGCCGTTCTGTTCGACATCGACGGCACGCTCGTCGATTCGAACTACGCCCATGTCCACGCCTGGGCTCGTGCCTTCTCCGACGCCGGTATCGCTGTGGACTCGTGGCGGATTCACCGCTCGATCGGCATGGACGGCGCGAAGCTGCTCTCGTCGTTGGCGGGTGACGCACCCGAGGACGCGGCGGAACGCGCGAAGGAACTACACACGCAGTACTACGAGGAGATGTCCTCCCTGCTGTCGCCGCTGCCCGGTGCGCTCGACCTGCTCGGCGCGGTAGCGGACCGCGGGCTGCAGGTCGTACTCGCCACCTCGGCACCGGAGAACGAACTCGCGATCCTTCGCGGACTTCTCGGGGTCGAGGAGATCGTCTCGGAGTTGACGTCGTCGGAGGACGTCGAGACGGCGAAGCCTGAGCCGCGCATCGTCGACATCGCGCTGGACCGTGCCGGCGTCGGTGCCGAGCGCGCCGTCTTCGTCGGGGATTCCGTGTGGGACGTGAAGGCATCCGTCACAGCGGGCGTCCCGTGTATCGGAGTGCGCAGTGGCGGCGTCTCGAGTGCCGAGTTGACCGAGGCCGGCGCCACCGCGGTGTACGACGATCCTGCAGACCTGTTGGCGCACATCGACAGTTCGATGATCGCGCGCCTCGAATGAGAGAGAACGGCTACGCACCGATCGAGAACTACGCGGCGATCGGCGACGGCCGCACCGTCGCGCTCATCGCGGACGACGGACGCATCGACTGGTTTCCCGTTCCCAATCTCGACACCGCGCCGGTGTTCGCGGCACTGCTCGACGCCGAGTCCGGCGGCTACATCTCGATGCGCCCGGCGGAGGAGTTCACGACCACGCGTCGGTACGCCGACGGCACCAATGTCCTGGTCACGACGTTCACCACCGAGTCGGGCGTCGTGAACGTCACGGACTCCCTGAACACCGGTGTGGCGGGACGCCTTCCGTGGACCGAGCTCGCACGGCGCGTCGAGGGCGTCGAGGGCAGTGTCGACATGGAGTGGTCCGTCGCTCCGGGGACGTGTCTGGGAACGGCGTCGCCGTGGTCGTACGAGACGGTGCACGGCACGGTGCTGCGCGTCGACGGTGTCACTCTGGGCGTGCGCACTCTCAATGCCGACGACATCGAGCTCGAATCTCGCTCCATCAGTGGTCGATTCACCACCGCGGTCGGTTCGCGCTCCCTCGTGGCCGTGGTCGGTACCGAGGTGGAACCGCTGTATCTCCCAGTGCCGGAAGACGTCGACTCTGGCATCGATCGCACGATCGCCAACTGGCAGATGTGGTCCGAGGAGTTCCGGTACGAGGGCCCCTGGCACGACGAGGTGCACCGTAGCGCCCTCGCATTGAAGCTACTGCTGTACAGCCCGTCCGGCGCCATCGCGGCAGCGGCGACGACCTCGCTGCCGGAGCGGTGGGCCGGTGCCAAGAACTGGGACTACCGCTACGCGTGGGTGCGTGACACCGCGTACACGATCAAGGCGCTGATCCGCTTCGGTCTGCGCGAGGAGGTCCACGCCGCGGTGGCGTGGCTGCTGCGCATCATCCGCAGCAACGAGCAGATCACGCAGGTGTTCTACACCCTGAACGGCGAGATCCCGGGCGGCTCGACATATCCCGACGTGCCGGGGTGGCGCGGCGTCGGTCCGGTGATCAACGGAAACGAGGCGGCAACTCAGTTGCAGCAGGGGATCTTCGGTGACCTGTTCGACATCGTGTCCCTCTACGTCGACGCGGGCAACGTACTCGACGCGCCCACGGGCCGACTCCTCGCGGAGATCGCCGACACGACGTGTGACATCTGGCGCCGCAAGGACGCCGGGATGTGGGAGCTGCCCACGATCCGGCATTACACGTCCTCCAAGATGGGCTGCTGGCACGCGCTCGACCGTGCAGTGCACCTCTCCGAGCAGGGCATGATTCCCGGCATCGCGGACAGGTGGGTGACCGAGCGCGATCACATCGCTCAGTGGATCGACGACAACTGCTGGTCCGAGTCGCGCGGCGCCTACGTCTGGTACCCGGGCACGGATGAGCTCGACGCCTCCGTGTTGCTGCACGCGGGCAGTCGGTGCGTCGACGACGAGCGGATGTCGAGAACCGTCGACGCTCTGCGCGACGAACTCGGTTCCGGCGACCACCTCTATCGCTACTCCGGCATGCAGATGGTCGAGGGTACGTTCGTCGCCTGCTCGTTCTGGGTCGTCGGCGCCCTCGCCAAGCTCGGCCGCGACGACGAGGCCAGCGCACTCATGGATCGACTGGTCACCAGCGGCAACGACGTCGGCCTCTTCGCCGAGATGATCGATCCCGACCGGTCGGCCGAGGACGAGCCGTCGACCTTTCTGGGCAACTTCCCGCAGGGGCTCTCCCATCTCGCTCTCATCAACGCTGCGCTCACTCTCGCCAGCGGCCACGACCACACGACCTCCGACACAGGAAAGTAGGACCACATGGACCTCGGAATCACGGGCAGAACTGCTGTCGTCACCGGCGCGGACTCGGGAATCGGGTGGTGCACGGCGCAGATGCTGCTCGACGAGGGTGTCCGGGTCTTCGTCACGGACAAGGACCAGGACAAGCTGGCCGCCGGCGCTGCCGAGCTCACCGGACCGGAGGGTGCCGTCACGGCGTTCGCCGCGGACGTGACGAAGCCCGCCGACGTCGAGGCGATGCACGCGAAGGCGGTCGAGGCGCTCGGCACCGTGGACATCCTGGTGCAGAGCGCCGGCATCACCGGCGCACAGGGCATGTTCCACGAGATCGACGACGACGGGTGGTCGACGACGATCGAGGTCGACCTTCTCGGGCCGGTGCGCGTCGTGCGCGCCTTCCTTCCCGAACTCCGCGCGGGCGGATGGGGACGCATAGTGTTGCTCGCGTCCGAGGACGCGGAGCAGCCCTACATCGACGAGCTGCCCTACTGCGCGGCCAAGGCCGGCATCCTCTCGCTGGTCAAGGGACTGTCGAAGACGTATGCGTCCGAGGGTGTCCTGGTGAACGCGGTGTCTCCTGCCTTCATCCACACCCCGATGACGGACGCGATGATGGACAAGCGAGCCGACGAGCGTGGCACCGACCGCGACGAGGCCATCGAGAGCTTCCTGAAGGAGGACCGGCCGTTCATGGAACTCGGTCGACGGGGTACCCCGGAGGAAGTGGCGTCGGTGATCACGTTCCTGTGCTCGGAGCGCGCCAGCTTCGTCAACGGCTCGAATTACCGCGTCGACTCCGGTTCCGTCGCGACCATCTAGAGAGGACCCACGCCCATGACACGTTTCGGCTACACCCTCATGACCGAGCAGAGCGGACCGAAGCAGCTCGTCGACTACGCCGTGAAGGCGGAGGACGTCGGGTTCGACTTCGAGGTGTCCAGCGATCACTACTCACCCTGGTTGTCGTCGCAGGGACACGCGTCCTACGCCTGGACGATGCTCGGCGCGGTGGCGCAGGCGACGTCCCGAGTCGGCCTCTACACGTACGTGACCTGCCCCATCATCAGGTACCACCCGGCGATCGTCGCGCAGAAGGCGGCAACGCTGCAGATCCTCGCCGACGGCCGTTTCACGCTGGGCCTGGGAAGCGGCGAGAACCTGAACGAGCACGTCGTCGGCGAGGGTTGGCCCTCGGTGGACAAGCGTCAGGACATGTTCGAGGAAGCGGTCAAGATCATCCGGCAACTTCAGTCGGGTGAACTGATCACGTGGCAGGGCGAGCACTACCGCGTCGATTCGGCGCGCCTGTGGGACACCCCCGAACACCCGCTCGAGATCGGCATCGCGGTCTCGGGGTCGAAGTCGATCGAGCGGTTCGCGCCGCTCGGCGACCACATGATCTCGACGGAGCCGAAGTCCGAGCTGGTCGAGGGCTGGGACAAGGCCAGGCACATCGGCACGGGCCTGAACCGGGAGTCGAAGAAGATCGGTCAGATCCCCATCTGCTGGGGTCCGGACGAGAAGGCGGCCACCGAGCTCGCGCACGACCAGTTCCGCTGGTTCGCGGGCGGGTGGGCCGTGAACGCGGACCTGCCGACGACGGCCGGTTTCGCGGGTGCGACACAGTTCGTCCGGCCGGAGGACGTGGCCGGAACCATCCCCTGCGGACCGGATCTCGATGCGATCGTCGAGAAGGTGGCGCCCTACTGGGAGGCCGGTTTCACCGACATCGCACTCGTGCAGGTCGGCGACGAGACCCAGGAGCGCTTCCTTGCCGAGGCCGCCGGGCCACTGCTCGAGAAGCTCCGCGCAGCGTCGTCCTGACCGACGGATCGATCAGAGCGCCGGTCCACGCACAGCGTCGTGGGCCGGCGGATCTGTGTCGGTGGACAGCTTGTCGCGCAACGACTCCGAATTCAGCAGCATGTTCAGGACCACCGCGCACAGCGCACCCGCGCTGATGCCGGAGTGGAAGATGGTCTGGAACCAGTCGGGGAACCGGTCGTAGAGGTCCGGCGACACCGTGGGCAACAGTCCGACGCCCACCGCGACGGCGACCACCAGGATGTTCGTGTTGTTGAACGACACCTGCGCGAGCGTGCGGACGCCAGTCGCGGCCACCATGCCGAACAGTGCGATGCCCGCGCCACCGAGCACGGGAAGCGGCACACCCTCCACCACGGCACCGAGTTTCGGCAGCAACCCCAGCAGGATGAGGATGCCGCCGGCGAACGTGGCCACATGGCGGGTCTTGACGCCCGTGATCGCCACCAGCCCCACGTTCTGCGCGAACGCCGTGTACGGGAACGTGTTGAAGATGCCACCGAGCATCGTCGAGAGGCCGTCGGCGCGCAGACCGTCGGCCAGACGGCGAGGCGGAACCTTCTTGTCGACGATCTCGCCGACAGCGATGATGTCGCCCGTGGTCTCGGTCATGATGACCAGCGCGACGATGCACATGGTGATGATCGCGCTGACCTCGAACGTCGGGAATCCGAAGTGGAACGGCGTGGTCACGCCGACCCAGTCCTGTTCCCGCACACCACTGAAGTCGGTCATGCCCAGCGGGATCGCGATGACGGTGCCGGCGACGAGTCCGAGCAGGATGCTCAGTCGCTTGGCGGCCGGGGGAGCAAACCGTTCGATCAGCAGGATGATCAGCAACGTGAGTGCGCCCATCCCGATGTACTTCGGATCACCGAAGTCCTCGGATCCCGTTCCGCCGCCGAACCATCCGGCCGCCACCGGCATCAGCGACAGGCCGATGATCAGGATGACCGTGCCCGTGACCAGAGGCGGGAACAGGTGGAGCAGCTTCGCGAACACCGGCGCCAGCGCCATCATGAACACGCCGGACGCGATCACGGAACCGTAGATGGCGGTGACGCCGTACTGCGAGCCGATGGCGATCATCGGCGTCACCGCGGCGAACGTGCAGCCCTGCATCAGCGGTAGTCGTACCCCGAAGCGCCAGAACCCGACCGCCTGGATCAGTGTCGCGATCCCGGCGACGAACAGGTCGGCCGTGATGAGGTACGGCAGGTCGCTCGACTGCAGTTCCCCCGCAGCGACCAGGGCGCTGCCGACGATGAGAGGGACGGCGACCGCGCCCGCGTACATCGCGAGCACGTGCTGCAAGCCGAGTGGAGCCAGCACCGACAGCGGGGGAATGTGGTCGACCGGATGCGTGCCCGCCCGACCGCGAGTGAACCTCGACAACGACACCATGGGACACAGTGTCGGCCCTGCCCGTGTCGTTCGTCGGTCTTCTCGGTTTCCGCGCCGTTACGGCGGCACTCCGTCGGCTCAGAGGGTGGTGGCGGCGAAGGACACGAAGACGACGAACAGTGCGGCGCCGCCCAGCGCGGCTCCGATCATCGCCTCGCGGCCGTTGGTGGCCGTGCCGTCCTCGTCCCGGCCGATACCGACCCATCCGCACACCACCGCGAGGATGCCGGTGGGCACCGCGACGATGTCTCCCACGAAGGGCACGAACGCGCAGACCAGCGCGACGACGCCCGCGACCAGCGCGCTGCTGCCCGCGCCGTTGCGATACGCGGGACGTGATGACGGAGTGTCGGTCACACCCGGAATGGTCTCAGGTGCTCCCCGCGGCGCCGCCACCGCCACCCGCGCCGGCCCCGGACACCGTGCCGGCGCTGCTGTTGGTCGAGGTGAACACCGAGGAGAAGACGACCCAGTTCAGCAGTGCCGGGTCCGAGGCGTGCAGTGATCCGGACGGTGAGGCGAAGGCACGCAGCGTCGTTCCGCCGTCCGCGTCCGTGGCCGCCTCGAGGCGCTTAGTGAACGTGGAGCCGAGCCCCAGCGCGACGATGTCGGGCAGTGCGTCGTCCAGATCGAGCGAGGAGTCGTCGTCCTTTCCCGACTGCTTCAACCCGTCACGGTAGGCCTCCCAGGGACGAGCGGCGTCGAGACCGGCAGCCGAGAATCGTGAGTAGGCGACCGTCATGACGAGGCCGGCGATCAGCAGGATCCCGCCGGGAATCGCGGCGACCAGCATGATCGGGGCCCCGGAAGCAGCGACCACGCCTGCGCCCACCATGACTGCACCGCCGAGAAGTGCCAGTCCGACCAGACCCCAGCGTGGTCCGGCCGTACCGTGGCGCACCCACCCGTTCGCCTCGAGGTGCGCGTCGACGACGGCCTTCGTCGCGCCGTGACCCTGCGCGAGCTTCGTGAGCGCGGCGCTGTCCACCACGTCGCCCTCGGCCTTCTCGGACAGCATGGTCCAGACGGCGTCCTGCACGTCGCCGCGTACCTTGCCGCGGTCGAGCAGTCGGACTCGGAGCGTGTCCTTGCCACGTTTCTTCGACCCGGAACCCGGCTCGGACTCGAGAGCCACTGCGTCGGCCGCCGCGAGCGCCAGCAGCGTGGCCGGCACCGCACTCGCCTGCGCGCTCCGATGGACCAGAGCCGTGACGATCGCGGGATCGGTGGTGTGATCGGGTCGGTAGGTCGTCGGAGGCTGCGCCGACACCGTGGGCCGCGAACGGCGACGGTAGATCTGCGCCGCGCCCGCGGAGCCGACCAGCACGACGGCGAGACCGGTCCACGGGAGCCACGTCGACCCCGGCCCGGCGGCGAACTCGTCGAGCGCCGTCACCGGTGGCCCGACCAGGATGGAGGACTCGAGCCGGTCGATGCCGTTCGTCAGACTGCCCGCGACGTCACCGTCGCGCAGCGGCGGCACCAGGGCGTCCTCGATGATCGCTTCCTGCTCGTCGCGGGGAACATTGCCGTCGTCGAAGGTGGAACCGAGGAAGATCCCGGCCCGAGCCTCGTCGTCGGTACCGGGCTCGCGGTTGATCAGGATGGCACCGGCGACGTCCTGATCGACGTCCGCCGTCGACACCCACGCCTGCTGGAGTGCCTCCACCTGATCGAGGGTGTCGTCCGAGTCGGCGTCCAGTTCGCGGACGTACGCGACGACGTCGGCCCCGGTCTCGGCGCGCAGCGCGTCGAGTCGCTGCTCCAGCGCCTCGACGTCGGCCGGACCCAGCGAGTCCCCGGTGCGGTCGTACACGCGTTGACCGACCGTGAGCCCGTCGAACTGTGTGTCACCGGGGCTGTCGGAGCAACCGGCGAGACCGAGCACTGCTGTCGCCGCGATGAACGCGACCGCGAACCGGAACCGTGTCATGCCGTCATGATAGGCAGACTCGACGGTCCGGTATCGCGTGTCGCGTGTCGGTCAGCGGTTGTCGACGGCCTCGGCCAGCTCGCGCAGGCGCGGCAGCGCGCGGTCCGTCAGCAGCTGCTCGCGGGTGTCGGCCGAGACGGCCATGCTGTCCTTCCAGAGGGAGCGACCCGCCATCGCGCCGCTGGCGCCGTTCGCCACGGCGGTGCGCACCTGCTCGATGAACGTCTCGTGATCCACACCGGCGGACAGGACGGCCCACGGCACGCCGTTCGCGGCGGCGGTCACGGCGGCACAGGCTTCGGCCGATCCGGGGTACTGCAGCTTGAGCACTTTGGCACCGCACTCGACGGAGATGCGGGCGGACTCGGCCACGAGGGACGGGAAGCGCTCCGCGTAGTCGACGGCCGATTCGCCCTCGAGCCGGTACGTGAGGATCTCGACGATCAGCAGCAGACCCTCGGCCGAGCACGCCTTCACCAGTTCGGCGATCTCCTGGCCGACCCGCGAGTCCGCCGTCTGACGGTCGGGGCGCATGTACCACAACATCTTCGCGACATCGCCGCCCAGATCGCGCACCACGCGCGGGGTGACGCCGTCGACGAAGCGGGTGAACTTCAGGCCGTCCACGGTCTCGAATCCCGAGGCGTCCATCCCGACCACGAGCGCGGTGTCCCGCGACAACGTGCCTTCGTCGACGACGCGGGGGAGCGCCACCTCCGGGTCGAGCAGGATGGCGGGAGCGTGGTTGCCGAGGTACTTCACGAGATCGCCCTTGGCATCGGCGAGTTGATCCTTCGAGATGGAGTCCGGACCGTCCGGGGCGTCGTTCATGACGGCCTTCATGCCGTTGCGCTGGTCGCCGGCCACGATCAGCATGTTGCCGTTCGCAGTGGAGATGGCGGCCATGCCGCGTCGTTCCAGTGTGGTGAGGTCGTTCATGTCGGAGCTCCTGTCGGTGGTGCGAGGTGGGGTTCGGTCGCTCGAGTCGAGCAGTCTGGAGGCGAACAGGGCTGCGCCGTAGGCGGTGTCCTGTGTTCGGCCGGAGGTGGTGATGTCGGGCAGGACGGCGGCGCGGGCGTCGCGGACGCAGGCCATGCTCGCCCAGCCACCGGTGAGGATGCTGCGCCATGCGGGCGGGACCTCACGGTCGAGCGCGGCGACCAGCAGGGCCACCTCGTCGTTCCCGTGGAGCAGCACGGCGCGGAAGAGTTCGGCGGCGTCCACCCCGTCGGTCCGGATGGTCAGTGCGAGCACACCGTCGTCGTTGCGTGCACCGGAGACGGTGACACCACCCTCGGCGACGGATCCCGCGGACGGCAGTGCCTGCACGCGCTGGTCCAGCCCGTCCCGCCCGGCGCGATCGGTGATGTCGCACAACTGCAGTGCGCGGCGCATGAGCAGTCCCGACTTCACACCGGCCACCAGCACGTACTTGCCGGGCACGACGTGGCGGACCGAGTTGATCAGATGCTCGGCCAGTCGCGCGCGACTGGCCGCGGACGGTGGCGTGTCCAGGACGCGCAACAACACCTCCGCGGTACCCATCGAGACGAGGTAGGTGTCGTCGGCGATGTCGCCGCCGGACACCGCGGACACGAGGTGGTCGTGGCCCGCGACCGTGAGGGCGGACCCGCGTACGAGCTCGGGAAGCCATGGCGCCGAGGCGAATCCGAGTGCGGTGCCGGCAGCGACGAGGGGTGGGAGGAAGGTGTCGTCGACACCGAGGTGCGCCAGCATGTCCCGCCAGGGGGCGCCGGTGTCCTGGTCGAGCAGCCCCGTTCGCGACGCCAGCGAGTACTCGCTGACAGCCCGTCCGCCGAGAGCGGCGACGACGAACGCGGGCAGATCCAGCCATCGGAGTCCGGTGAGGTCCAGTCCGCCGGACTGCAGATGCAGGATCTTCGCGACCGAGACCTGCACCCCGAGAGGGATTCCCGTGGTCGCTGCGAACGCGGCCCGCAGCGGCTCGGGCAGGGCGGCGACCTGCTCCCCGCCGCGCGGGTCGAACCACGCGAACGACGGCGCCACGACCTCCAGCCCTGCGTCGACGAGGAAGCCCGTCTCGCCCATGCCCGAGACGGCGACGGCATCGAGCCGGGCGTTCGGATCACCGGTGACGTCCGGCAGTCGGCGCGCGACGATCTCCACCAGGTGACGCACGGTGTCGAGGAGATCGTCCGCCGCCATGTCGGTGGTACCGCCGGCCCCGTGCGTCCAGGGAGTGGCGAGTTGCTCGATCAGGACCTCGGAACCCGAGGAGTCGCTGACGAGGATCTTGATTCCGGTGCTGCCGAGGTCGAGACCGGCGACGAGGGACATGCTCACGGGCGGTACCGCTTTCCAGCGCTGGGGGACTGTCGATTCGGGGGAGCGAGATGCGAGCTGCGCTCGACGAGTGTCGTGTCGGCGAGGCCGGCCACGGCGTCGAGGGTGGGATCGTCGAAACGCAGCAGCAGACGGTCGAACGCCGCGGCTCCGATCTCGTACGGGTTCTGGTCGATGCAGGTGACGGGCGGATCGACGGCGTCGGCCAGAGCGAAGCTGCCGAACGACACCATGGCCACGTCCGTGCGGTGGATCTCGTGCAGGACCGACACGACGGCACTGGCGTGGCGGGCGTTGGAGACGAACAGCGCCGTGGGGGGTTCAGGGAGGGCGAGCAGGTCGAGCACCACCGGGCGCACCGCGTCCGGCGACGGCGCCACTTCGGGAATGCCGTCGCCCGGGGCGCTGAGACCGTTCTCGGTGAGGACGTCGACGTACGCGTCGCGTCGACGTTGCGCCGTCTGCAGTCGCGCATCGTGACCGACGAGGGCGATCCGCCGGTGCCCCGCGTCGACCAGCACCCGGACGGCGCGTCGAGCCGCCGAGTAGTCGTCGACGGTGACGGAGTCGAAACCCGGGATCGAGCGGTCGACGGTCACCACCGGCAGGGTGTGGCGGCGCGGGGTGAGGAACGACGAGTGATCGCCGACGGGAGCGAGCACGATGCCGCGCACGTGTTGACCGGCGAGGCGGGTGAGTTGCGACAGTTCGCGCTCGGGATCGAACCCGGTGCTGCCGACCATGACTCCCATGCCGCGATCGAGCGCACGCTCCTCGATCGCGCGTACCAGGGAGGCGAAGAAGATGTCGTCGATGGAGTCGACCACGATGCCGATGGTGGTGCCGGATCCGGACTTCAGTGATCGTGCGGCGGAGTTGGGAACGTAGTTCAGTTCCGCCACCGCCGCTTCGACGCGCTCGCGCAGCTCGGGGAGCACCGTGTCGACACCGTTGACCACGCGCGAGACAGTCTTGAAGCTGACGCCTGCCAGTGCGGCGACGTCCTTGATGCTGGCGCGGTGGGTCACGGGAGAACTCTCGATCGAGGGTGGGTGACGGTCCGGCATTGCTGCGAGACAACGTTGTCTTCTATGATCGTCATCGTGCACACCTCCTGTCAAGAGATCGCGTGGAACAGCGGCCCGCACGTGGTGATCGCCGGGGTCGCCGGCAGTGGCAAGTCGACCCTCGGAGCAGCGGTCGCCCGTGATCTCGCAGCGCCGTTGCTCGACCTCGACACCCTGACGGCGCCGCTGCTCGACGTGCTGAGTCCGCTGCTGGGCAGTGGACACTGGAACGACTCCGGCGACGCGGCGCCCCTGATCCGTGCCGGTCGATATGCCGTGATGCGTTCCGTCGCAGAAGAACTGACGTCGGTGGGCGTGCGGTCCGTGATGGTCGCGCCGTTCACCCGCGAACTGCAGGGTGGTGACGAGTGGGCGGCTCTTCTCGAGTCCGTGGCCCCTGCGCCGGTGGTCGTCGTCCATGTCGACGGCAGCGAGGCGTTGCTCGCCCGGCGCCGCGCGGACCGCGGTCTGGACCGGGATCGCCACCGCGCCGACACGCCGCACTCGAGCCCCACGGTCCCGCATCTGCGCGTCGACGCGTCTCTGACCACCGCGCAGCAACTGTTCCGCGTCCGCCGGGCGCTGGGACTGGTGTCCCCGCCCGCGGACCGGGGTGGTGTCGTCGGGCGGACGTTCGACGCGATGCTGTTCGACCTCGACGGCACTCTCGTCGACTCCACGGCGGCCGTCGCGCGGTGCTGGGCCCAGGTCGGCGACGAGTACGGATTCGCGGTCGCGGACATCGCGCACGGAATGACGGCGGCGGAGTCGATGGCGCTGCTTCTCGGCGACGTGGAGGGGCCGGCAGCGGCGCTGCGGCTCGGTGATCTGGAGACCCGCGACGTGGCCGACGTGGTCCCCACTCCCGGTGCGCTGGAGTTGTTCTCGGCACTGCCCGCCTCGCGGGTGGCGATCGTGACGTCGGGTGCACCCCCCGTGGCGCACGCCCGTCTCGCAGCGGCGGGTCTGGCCGCACCCACCGCGATGGTGACCTCTGCGGACGTGGCACACGGCAAGCCGGACCCGGAGCCCTATCTCCTCGCGGCGCGCACGCTCGGGATCGATCCGAGCCGCTGCCTGGTCGTCGAGGACGCGCCCGCCGGAGTGCGATCGGCACGGGCCGCGGGCTGCACGGTGATCGGTGTGGGAGGCACGCACGACCGAGCCGACCTGGACGCGGACCTGCAGGTCGACACCCTGGATCAGCTGACGGTCACCCTCGCCGAGGGAGGCGTCACCGTGTCACTGCGGTGACGCGGCGCCGTCGGGGAGCGTGCACGATTCCCTCTCGATCAGCTCGACTCCGAGCACGTTGCGGCGGCGGTAACGCCGACGCGGGTTCTCGATGCGTCCGAGAATGCGATCGATCGCTTGGAGCCCGAGTTCGGCTGGGTTCTGGTCGATCACGGTGACGGGCGGGCACAGAGCGTCGGCCAGCGGGAAGTCGCCGAAGCCGACGTACGCGGGGCGCGTCGCTCCGCGCTTCTGCAGTTCGGGCACGCACGCCATCGCGGTGCGGGCGTTGGACAGGAACAGCGCCGTGGGCGGCGCGGAGGAGTCGAGCAGTGTGCGCATCGCCGCCCGTGCCTGATCGCGGCCGAGGACTCCGGTGACGACCAACGTGTCGTCGTACTCGATCCCGTTGCTCTCCAGCGCGTCTCGATACCCGGAGAGGCGGTTGAACGCGGTGCTGATGGAGATGTCGTCGCCGACCAGAGCGATGCGCCGGTGGCCCCGATCGAGAAGATGGGTGGTGGCCGTCCAGGCACCGCCGTGATCGTCGTCGACGAACGTGTCGGCGGTGAGCCCGGAGGGCGCGCGGTCCACGAACACGGTGGGGGTGCGCTCGGCCCACCGCTTGAGATAGGCGTGATCGGTACCGATGGGCGCGATCACCAGGCCGCTGAGTTGTCTGCGCAGGAGCGATTCCACCAGTGAGCTCTCGAGGGACGCGTCGTGACCGAGGCTGGTCATGATGACGGCCATGTCGTGCAGCCGGGCTCGGTTCTCCACCGCACGCGCGATCGACGCGAAGAAGGGATCGTCGATGTCCGGAACGGCGACCCCGATGGCACCGGTGTGGCCGGCGCGGAACGACGTCGCGATGGTGTTGGGAACGTAGTTCAACGATTCGAGCGCCGCGTTGACCCGAGCGCGAGTCTCGGGATCGACGTGCGGATCGTCGTTGTAGACACGGGACACCGTCTTCGCGCTGACGTTGGCCAGTGTCGCGACATCCTGCATCGTGGTCATCGGGCCACCTTCTTCGTACGTGCCGGGACAGTATGACGGGTCAGCGGCTGGTGTACCCGCCGTCGACCGGAAGAGACACCCCGGTGATCATCGAGGCGTCGTCGCTGAGCAGGAACGCGATGGGGGCCGCGATCTCGGCCTCGGTGGCCCACCGACCGAGCGGCATCTGCGACAGGAACGGGCCCTCGATCTCCGGGCGCCCCCAGTAGAAGGCGGACATCTCCGTCATGACGACGGTGGGATTGACGCTGTTGACCCGGATGCCGTGCTTCCCGAGTTCCAGTGCCGCGACGCGAGTGATGTTGTCCAGGGCCGCTTTCGAGGATCCGTACGAGATGTGTCCGGGGAGCGCTGCGAGCGATGCCTGGCTCGAGACGTTGACGATGGCCCCGGCTCCGGCGGCGATCATCGCGGGAGCCGCGTACTTGATGACGAGGAGGCTGCCGCGCGCGTTGATGGAGATGACCTTGTCGAAGATGTCGATGTCGGTGTCCTGGGGGGTGGCGATCTCGCCGCCGAAGCCGCCGCAGTTGACCACGCCGTAGAGCTCGAGGCCCGACAGGGCCTCACGGATGCTGTCCTCCGACGTGAGGTCGAACGGCAGCGGACGTGCGCCGGTCTCCTCCTGCAGAGCAGCGAGCGCGGCCTCGTTCCGTCCGGACGCGATGACGTCGGCGCCGTCGGCGACGAGGCGCCGCACTGTGGCGGCGCCGATACCGCCGCTGGCCCCGGTGACGAGGATCGTGCGGCCGCTGAACTTCGACGGGGAACTCTGCGACATGTCGGTTCTGCCTTCTGGGGAGTCGTGGGTGTGGCGGTGATGCGATGTCATCGATGTCATGACCTCCGTTGCGGTGGTCCATGACATCGATGACACGGACCGTACGTCACCGTGTGCAATTCTGCGCCCGATTGCCGAGAAACATCGCTGAACTGCGCTGATCCTTCTCTCGGGAGTGTCCTCCACGAATCGGGGAGGCTCGACCGATCGGTGCCCATGTCACCGGTGACATGAATTTTTGCGAAACGCGTGACACGGCGAGTTGCGTGGGTCACACTGATCCGCATCGCGATGCGGCTCGGGCCGCACGACGACCCGCCCCCACGATGGTCGGGTCGATCGAGTTCCGCGATTCGACGAGGGACGGACATGTACGCAGCTTCGAACGACGCCGGCACGCCGGACGGCCGCGAGGACCGTCGGCGCTACGCGCCGGCCGATCTCACCGAGATGGTGAGCCACCTGGCGTCCGTGCTGCGCGACGGATCCGGCGGTCGCCGGCTGCTGGGTGTCACCGGTGCACCGGGCGCGGGCAAGTCGACCTTCTGCGCACTGCTTCAGGCGGAACTCGGTACCGACTCCACGCTGGTGGGGATGGACGCGTTCCACCTCGCCGACGAGGAGCTGATCCGGCTCGGGCGCCGTGGACGCAAGGGTGCGCCCGACACCTTCGACGTCGACGGATACGTCGCGCTCCTGCGCCGCCTGCGGAACCAGTCGGCGGAGACGATCTACGCACCGCGGTTCGAGCGGTCGATCGAGGCCGCGATCGCCGGCGCCGTCCCCGTGCAGCGCGACACCGCGATGGTGATCACCGAGGGCAATTACCTCCTGCTCGACGACGGCGGGTGGGACGCGGTGCGCTCGGAGCTCGACGAGGTCTGGTACCTCGACGTTCCGACGACGGTGCGCGCGGAACGACTCGTGGCCCGACACCGACACCACGGCAAGTCGCGTGCGGACGCCGAGCAGTGGACCCGCGACGTCGACCTCCGCAACGCGGAGATCGTGGCCGCGGCGGCCCGCCGCGCCGACCTGATCATCGAGGTGCCGAACGACCCGCTTCTCGCACCCGCTCACGACACCGACTCATCACGCGACACCGACTCATCCGAGGAGCTCTCATGAGCAACCACCCCGACGGCGCCACGCCCGTCCTCGAGGCACGCGGGCTCTCCCGCAGCTTCGGGAACGTGCGCGCGCTCGACGACGCCGATTTCGACATCTACGCGGGCGAGGTGGTCGCACTCATCGGCGACAACGGCGCCGGCAAGTCGACGATGGTCAAGGCGCTGTCCGGCAGCCTGGCGCTGGACTCCGGCGAGATCCTCTACGACGGCGTGACCGTCGACCTGGACAACCCCACCGCAGCAGCAGATCTGGGCATCGAGACGGTGTTCCAGGACCTGGCGCTCGCTCCGCACCTCAACGCGGCCCAGAACATGTTCCTGGGGCGCGAGATTCCCGCGGCGGGCCTGCTGGGCAAGCTCGGCTTCCTGAACACGGCCGAGATGCGCACGCAGTCGCGTGCGGCGCTCGACGAACTGGGGGCCACCGTCCGCAGCCTCACCGATCCGGTCGGAGCCATGTCCGGTGGCCAGCAGCAGGCCATCGCCATCGCCCGCGCCGTGGCCTGGGCCAAGGGTGTGGTGTTCCTCGACGAACCCACCGCCGCACTCGGCGTGGTCCAGACCCGCAACGTGCTCGACACCATTCGTCGAGTGGCCGACAAGGGCGTCGCCGTGGTGTTCATCAGCCACTCGATGCCGCACGTCATGGAGGTCGCCGACCGCGTCCAGGTATTGCGCCTGGGCAAGCGCGTCGCGACGCTCGATGCCAAGAACACGACCATGGAAGCACTCGTCGGCGCGATGACCGGCGCGACGGTGGGAGCCGCGAGATGAGCAATCAGACCTTGCCGAAATCAGCGGGATCCTCGGCCCCCGAACCGTCGTCGAACGGCAGCTCGTTCGATCTGCGGAGCAGCCTCGCCGGCCTCGCCCGTGTCCAGGTGTTCCAGATCGTCATCGTGCTGCTGGCGATCAGCATCCTGTTCTCGATTCTCGCGCCGCACAGTTTCCCCGAGTGGGGCAACATCCGGCAGATCATCCAGAACGTCTCGATCCTCGCCGTCCTCGGCATCGGGATGACGTTCGTCATCGTCACCAGCGGTATCGATCTCTCCATCGGCTCTGTCCTCGTCTTCTCCGGCGTCGTCGCCGCGAAGGTGATGCGGGCCGTCGGCGGCGAGGGCTGGAGTGTGGCCGTCATCGGTATCCTCGTGGCCGTCGCCTGCGGGCTGGCGTGGGGGCTGCTCAACGGGTTCCTCATCGGTATCGCGAAGGTGCCTCCGTTGATCGCGACGCTGGGTACGCTCGGCGGCGCACTGGGTCTCGCCCAGGTCATCACCGGTGGTGTCGACATCCGCGACGTGCCGCCGGTGCTGGTCGACACGATCGGCTACGGCAACGTGCCCGCGACCACCATCCCGCTCATCTCCTTCATCGCCCTGGTGTTCGTCATCGTGTTCGGTATCGTGCTGCACCGCACAAGGTTCGGCCTGCACACCTTCGCTGTCGGGTCCAAGGAGCAGTCCGCCCGGCGCGTCGGCATCAAGGTCGACCTGCACCTGATCAAGGTCTACGCGCTGTCCGGCACGCTCGCCGGTCTCGCGGGCATCCTGTCGCTCTCGCAGTACGGCACCACGGCCATCGCCGGCCAGTCGCAGACCAACCTCAACGTCATCGCCGCGGTCGTCATCGGCGGCACCAGCCTCTTCGGCGGTGTGGGCACCATGTTCGGCACCGTCATCGGACTCTTCATTCCCGCCGTGCTCCAGAACGGCTTCGTCATCGTCGGTGTGCAGCCATTCTGGCAGCAGGTCGCCGTCGGTGCCGTGCTCATCGCCGCCGTGTACTTCGATCAACGCCGCCGAGCCGCCGCCACCCGCGGGGCGTCGACGTCCTCACTGAAACGACTGTGGGCTCGAAACCCCTGACGTACCACCGTCGCTCGGCCTCATCGCACACTCCACTCACCACGCTCGGCCTACCGGAAAGATCACTCACCCATGCGTACATCCCGGACCGTCGCCGCCGCTGCGCTGGCAGCCGCGTCACTCTCCACCTTCGTGCTCGCCGGCTGTTCGTCCGACTCGGGCGGCGGTGAGAAGAAGCTCGCGTTCATCCAGGGCGTCAGCGGCGACGAGTTCTACATCAGCATGCAGTGCGGCATCCAGGACGCCGCTCAGGCCGCCGGTTACACGGTCGACGTCCAGGGTCCCGCCAAGTTCGACCCGACCCTGCAGAAGCCGATCGTCGATTCGGTCGTCGCCTCTCGTCCCGCCGCGATTCTCATCGCCCCCACCGACGTGTCCGCGATGCAGGCACCGCTCGACGCCGCCGCGCAGGCCGGAATCAAGGTCGTCCTCGTCGACACGACGCTCGAGGATCCGTCGAAGGCCGTGTCGGCCATCTCGTCGGACAACGAGGGCGGCGGCGCCGAGGCGTTCAACGCGATCGAGGGGTTGAACCCGAACGGCGGCAAGGTCATCGTCATCTCCACCGACCCCGGCGTCTCCACCACCGACGCCCGCGTCAAGGGATTCGAAGATGCAGCCGCGGGCAACTCGGCCTTCCAGTACCTCGGCGTGCAGTACAGCCACAACGATCCGGCCGAGGCCGCTCGTCTGATCTCCGCCGCCATCGCCAAGGATCCCGACATCGTCGGTGTCTTC
The DNA here is from genome assembly GCF_036163995.1 of Rhodococcus sp. NBC_00294. NCBI lineage: Bacteria > Bacillati > Actinomycetota > Actinomycetes > Mycobacteriales > Nocardiaceae > Rhodococcus > Rhodococcus sp. NBC_00294. Next base: position 673,683 of record NZ_CP108043.1, on the reverse strand, counting down.
GCCACCAACACGTTCGCGGCGGAGGGCACGGCCACCGGTGTCCGTCAGACCGGCAAGCAGGAGCAGGTGAAGATCGTCGGGTTCGACGCCGGCCCCGCTCAGGTGAAGCAGCTCCGCGAGGGCACCGTGCAGGCGCTCATCGCCCAGCAGCCCGCGACCATCGGCACCGACGGAGTGGAGCAGGCCGTGGCTTCCCTCGAGGACAAGGCCACCGAGAAGGACATCTCGACCGGCTTCCACGTCATCACCGCGGACACGATCGACGGCGACGGCGCGCAGTACGTGTACAAGTCGGCCTGCTGACCGGCCGTCCCCAGCTGCGGTGGCGCTCTTCTGTCTCACCGGCTCGATCCCGGTGAACGGGAGCGCCACCGCGTTCCACGTCGTACCACTCGAAAGGCACCGCTGCCGTGACCATCTCGATCCAGGACGCCCTCACCGCACCGCCTGCGGGCGTGACGGTTCCGCGTCATCGAGTGGACGGCTCGACCCTGGTGTGCGGCATCGTCCACATCGGTGTCGGCGCCTTCCATCGAGCGCACGAGGCGATGTACGTCGACCGGTTGCTCGCCGCGGGGCACCTCGGCTGGGCGATCTGCGGTGTCGGTGTCATGCCCGCCGACGCGGCGGCGCGTGACACCGCCGCTGCCCAGGACCAGCTCTACACCCTCAGCACGGTGCATCCGGACGGCGCGGAGGACACCCGCATCGTGGGGTCCATCGCCCGCTACCTCTACGCGCCGGACGACCCGGATCTCGTCGTCGCGACGCTCGCGGCACCCACCACGCACATCGTCTCGCTCACCATCACCGAGTCGGGCTACGGCATCGACGACGCGACCGGTGCCTTCGATCCCCGGGACGACGCCACGCGCCACGACCTGATGTCTCTCGACGCGCCGGTCAGCGTCCTCGGGTTCCTCACGGTGGCACTCCGCCGTCGCCGCGACGAGGGCACCGCGCCGTTCACCGTCATGTCGTGCGACAACATCGTCGGAAACGGTGCCGTGGCCCGTGCCGCGCTGGTGTCGTTCGCCCGTCACCACGACGGCGCGCTCGCCGACTGGATCGACGACTCCGTCGCGTTCCCGAACTCCATGGTGGACCGGATCACCCCTGCGACGTCGCCGGCCGTGATCGACTCGGTGCGCCGCAGGACGGGCATCGACGACGCCTGGCCGGTGCGGTCCGAATCGTTCGCGCAGTGGGCTCTCGAGGACGACTTCTCCGACGGGCGGCCACCGTTCGAGGACGTGGGCGTCCAGGTGGTCACGGACGTCGTGCCGTTCGAGCGGATGAAGCTCCGACTCCTCAACGCCTCCCATCAGATGCTCGGGTACCTCGGTGTGCTGGCCGGGAAGACGTTCGTGCACGAGGTGATGGCCGACCCCGACCTCGGGGCCTTCGTGGCCTCGTACATGCGCCACGAGGCGGCGCCCACCGTGGGACTCGTTCCCGGCGTGGACCTCGACACGTACATCGACGATCTGCTCGCACGCTTCGGCAGCCCGGCCGTGCAGGACACGGTGGCGCGTCAGGTGGTCGACGCGACGTCGCGCATCCCGAAGTTCGTCCTGCCCGTCGTGCGGGACAGACTGCGCGACGACCGGTCGATCGATCACGCGGCCCTGATGCTCGCGGCGTGGTGCGCATGCATCGAAGGGGGAGTGGCGTTGCCCGACCGGGCGGCGGATCAGCTCTGCGCACTGGCGCGGGCCGACCACGACAGCCCCGGTGCGTTCCTGGCCCAACCCGACGTCTTCGGGGACCTGACGACGAGCGTGCGACTGCGCGTGGCGTACCAGCGCGCGAAGCGTCGGCTGCAGGACGACGGCCCGATCGGGACGGTCCGGCTGCTCGTGGCATCACCGGTCTGACGCCGGGATTCGGCTGTTCCGACGGCGAGTGTCTCTCATACTGGAGACATGGCCATCGATCCTCGTGGAAGAGACCTGAAGCGTTTCCTGGAAGACGATCCCGGGGGACCGGTGGTGATGCTCAACCTCCTCCGCTTCGCGGAGGGTGGTCGGGACTCGTACGCGGACTACGCGCGTGAGCTCGACGAGACCTTCCTCCCCCGCCACGGGGGCGAGGTCCTGTTCGCGGGCGACGGCTCGACACCGCTCGTCGCGGAGACCGGACAGAGCTGGGACGCGGTGCTTCTCGTCCGCTATCCCTCGCGAACGGCATTCAGCGAGATGGTGGCCGATCCGGAGTATCAGAAGGTGACGGAGCTCCGCACGACTGCGCTGCAGGAAGCGGTTCTGCAGGCCACTGTCCCCTGGCCCTGACCCCGACATGACGGAAGGCCCTGTACCGGCATCCCGGTGCAGGGCCTTCCTTCGTGTCTCAACCACGAGTCGGGGTGGCGGGATTCGAACCCACGACCTCTTCGTCCCGAACGAAGCGCGCTACCAAGCTGCGCCACACCCCGTGGCCGTTCACTCCCCGTCAGGGCAGCTCTGCAACTCTATCGCACCATGGCTTCGGAACGCGAAACGCCCTGTTCGGGTGAGGTCCTGGGCGGACGCTTCGCCGGAACGAGGGTGATCAGGGTGGCCTCGGGACGGCAGCAGAAGCGGTACGGCGCATACGGCGACGTCCCGAGTCCGGCCGAGACGTGCAGTCGGGTGTGGGCACCCCAGCGCGAGGGTCCCTTGACGCGAGAGCGGTCGAGCTCGCAGTTGGTCACCAGTGCGCCGTAGAACGGGAGGCACAGTTGGCCGCCGTGGGTGTGTCCCGCGAGCACCAGGTCGTATCCGTCCGCCGCGAAGCGATCGAGCACGCGCGGTTCGGGAGAGTGGGTGATGCCGATGCTCACGTCGGCGATGGGGTTCGGCGCGCCGGCGATGGTGTCGTAGCGATCACGCTTCAGGTGCGGATCGTCCACCCCGGCCGTCGCGATCCGGACGCCGGACACCTCGAGCTCGCGGCGGACGTGGGTGACGTCCATCCACCCGCGCTCGGTGAAGGCCGCCCGCAGGTCCTGCCACGGCAGCGGGTTCCCGAACACCTTCTTGTGATTCTTCGAGAAGTACTTGAGGGGGTTCTTGGGCACGGGCGCGAAGTAGTCGTTCGAGCCGAACACGAACAGCCCTGGCCGACCGAGGAGCGACCCGAGCGACTGCACCACGGCCGGCACCGACCGCTGGTGGGACAGGTTGTCGCCGGTGTTCACGACGAGATCGGGTTCGAGCCGATCGAGCTCACGCACCCAGTTCTGCTTGAGTTTCTGGTCCGGCATCATGTGCAGGTCGCTGATGTGCAGGACACGCAGCGTCGACGACCCCGGGGCGAGCACCGGCATGGTGGTCTCCCGCAGCGCGAAGGCGTTCCGCTCGATGGCCGTGGCGTAGGTCAACCCCACCGCCGCCGATCCCGCGGCGAGAGCCGCGATCCCTCCGGGAGTGGCGAGAGAACGCGCGGCCGACTGCAGACTCGGGAGCGGGTGCGCCGAGCGACGGGGGAACGCTGATGTACCGGACACCTCATCGACAGTACCGTTTCCGACATGGCCGAGAACTGTGACATGGAAAAGCGCCTGCGGGCGGATCTGACGACATCGATGAAGGCGAAGGACAAGCTCCGGACGGCGACGCTGCGAATGCTGCTGTCGGCGGTACAGACCGAGAAGGTGTCGGGTAAGGAAGCACACGAGCTCACCGACGAGGACGTGCTGCGCGTGCTGGCCAAGGAATCGAAGAAGCGCGGCGAGTCCGCCGAGATCTACACCCAGAACGGGCGCGGTGAACTCGCCGCCACCGAGCGTGCCGAGGCGCAGATCATCGACGAGTACCTGCCGACGCCGCTGACCGACGCCGAACTGGCCGACGTCGCCGACACGGCCATCGCGCAGGTGGCCGAGGAACTCGGTGAGCGCCCGGCGATGCGACAGATGGGACAGGTCATGAAGGCCGCCACGGCGATCGCCGCCGGCAAGGCCGACGGCTCCCGCATCTCGGCCGCGGTCAAGGCTCGGCTGTAGGGCACTCGCCGCCGCACGGCACTGCCGCAGCTAGCGCGGCGGTGCCGTCAGCCCGGGGATCGCGGGCAGGGTGACCCCGGGCGGCAACGCCGGAAGCTGGATCCCCGGCGCCGGGGCTGCCGGTGCCGCCCGGACGGACCCGTCGCTGATGTAGATCGTGACCGTCGATCCCGGAATGGCGGAACCCGAGGGTGACGTGCTGACCACGGTGCCCCGACCCTCCGACGACGCGGTGGTCGCCACCTGCACGCGGAACCCTGCGGCCTGCAACTGCGAGGTCGCGGAGTTCTGCGTCAGGCCCGTGACGTCGGGAACCTGGCCGTTGGCCGATCCGCGCACGTACTTCTGGTCGACGGCCGGGAGTCCGACGTCGCCGAAGTTCGTGGCCACCGGATCCATCGCGTCGTACCAGGTCCGTGCAGGCTCGTTACCGCCGAACAGGTTGCCCGAACCACACGGGCGCAGGGGGAAGGAGCAGATCTCGCTGGGAGTCGGGGAATCGCCGTAGGTGTAGGCGGCGGCCGCGTACCGGTTCGTGAATCCGAGGAATCCCGAGGACCGGTGCGATTCCGTGGTGCCGGTCTTGCCGGACATCGGCAACGACCAGCCCACCGAGCTCGCGGCGGACGCCGACGTGCCGCCGGGCTGATCGTCCTTGCTCATCGCGTTGGCCAGTGTGTTCGCCAGTCCCGGCTCCACGACCTGCTCGCACGCCTGCTGCGTGACGGGGATCTGCTTGCCGCTGCGATCGAAGACGCTGTCGATCGGGTTGGGCGGGCACCACTTGCCGCCGGACGCGAGGGTCGCGGCCACGTTGGACAGTTCCAGCGGATTGACGTAGGTCGGTCCGAGCGTGAAGGAGCCGAGGTTCGCCTCCTTCTGGTAGTCGGCGAGGCTCTGGTCGGTGCCCTGGCCGGCTGTGCCGGGCAGCGTGTACGAGCGCAGGCCCAGGCGGACGGCCATGTCGACCGTCGGGGTGACGCCGACCGACTCGATCAGCTTCACGAAGGCGGTGTTGGGGGACTGTGCCAGCGCGTCGGTCACCGAGAGTGACTGCGGGTAGTTGCCGGCGTTGGTCACGCAGTACGTCGAGGGAGGGCACCCGCGCGCACCGCCGTCGCCGAGTCCCTTGACCTCGACGCGGTTGGGCACCTGCAGGACCGCGGACGTGCCGAGGCCCTTCTCCATCGCGGCGGCGGTGGTGAAGATCTTGAAGATCGACCCGGCACCGCTGCCCACCAGGGAGTACGGCTGCGGCTGCACGGTCTCGTTGGCGTCGCCGTTCAGGCCGTAGCGCCGCGACGACCCCATCGCGAGGATGCGGTGCGAGTCCTGCCCCGGCGCGATGACGTTCATGACCGTCGCGACACCGTCGAGATCCGGGCTGCTGTTCCCGGACAGGGCGGAGCTCGTGGAGGACTGCACGGCCGGGTCGAGAGTGGTCTTGATCAGATAACCGCCCTTGTCCACCTGGTCCTTGCTGATGCCGGCGTCGGCCAGGTACTGCAGCGCGTAGTCACAGAAGAAGCCACGATCACCGGCGGCGATGCAGCCGCGCGGCAACTGGTTGGGCTCCGGCAGCACGCCCAGCGGCTCGGCCTTGGCGGCCTCGATCTCCGCCGCGCGGTCCGGGATGTTCTGGATCATCGTGTCGAGAACGGTGTTCCGTCGCGCCATCACGCCGTCGTAGTTGGTGTACGGGTTGAGGGCGGAGCTGGACTGCACCATGCCCGCGAGCATCGCCGCCTGCGTCAGGCTCAGCTGGCTCGCGTCGATGCCGAAGTACGTCTGTGCCGCGTCCTGGATGCCGTAGGACGAGTTACCGAACGGCACCAGGTTGAGGTAGCGCGTGAGGATCTCGTCCTTGGTCAGCTGCTTGTCCAGCGTCAGCGCCATGCGGATCTCGCGGATCTTGCGCGCGGGAGTGGTCTCGATGGCGGCGCGGCGTTCGGCGTCCGTCTTGGCGACGACGAGCAGTTGGTAGTTCTTCACGTACTGCTGATCGAGGGTGGACGCGCCCTGCTCCACCTGTCCGCTGGTGGTGTTGGTCAGGAAGGCGCGCACCGTGCCCTGCCAGTCGACGCCCTCGTGCTCGGCGAACCGGCGGTCCTCGATGGAGACGATGGCGAGCTTCATCTCGTTGGAGATGCGGTCGCTCGGCACCTCGAAGCGTCGTTGCTCGTAGAGCCACGCGATGGGGTTGCCCGCGGAGTCCACCATCGTGGACACGGCGGGCACCGTTCCCTCGACGAGTTCCGCGGAGACGTTGTCCACGGTGTCGGCGGCGCGGTTGGACGCGAATCCGAACCCGCCGGCGAGCGGGAACATGACTCCGGCGAGCAGCGCGCCGGCCAGGGCGGAGCACCCGGCGAGTTTGGCGACAGTCTTGGCGATCGGCACGAACAACAGAGTACGTGGCTCCTCCGGGACACAGCCCGTACCGGACATGTGGACGGCTGACCTTCTCCGATGTGACCGATCGCACGGGCGTACCAGAAAAGTGATCCCCCACCTTGCTTCCCGCGCGGCCTTTCCCCTACATTGATGGACACGATGTGATTCAGATAACAATCACATCAGTTAGTGGGGTGCTCCTCAGTTCGCTGTGCAGCGTGAGCTGCGTCGGCGGGTGGGACGCCCGGAACGCCAGGGAAACGGTGTTCGCCGACGGTAAGGGGTCAACGAATGCACACAGGAACGCCGAATGCAGCGCTCGACATCGGGGAAGCCGAAGCGCGCATCGCATGGGTATCGCAGGCGCGATGCCGGGGAGTGGATCCCGATCAACTGTTCGTCCGCGGCGCCGCGCAGCGCAAGGCCGCAACGATCTGCCGTCACTGCCCCGTGCTCATGCAGTGCGGAGCGGACGCCCTCGACAACCGTGTCGAGTTCGGCGTCTGGGGCGGCATGACCGAGCGTCAGCGCCGGGCCCTGATCAAGCAGCACCCCGAGGTGGACTCCTGGGCCGAGTTCTTCGAGACCCAGCGTCACCACCAGTCGGCCGTCTGACCCACGCCGCCGCCGGGCGACCGGCCACGGTTCCTGTGATCTCCCACCGCGATGTCCGATTCGCGGTGGGAGATCTCTCGTCGCACCGCATGAACTCTTCGTGAACGCCCGACGACGCGTCGGGACCCGTCCGGGGCGCGGGGTGTCTGTCACGCCCGCCCGTGTCGATCGACCACACGCGACAGCGCGGACGAATCGGACCTCCATCGAGTCTGTGTGCGTCACAACGGAATCGGTCGTATCGGAAGAAGCGTGACGCACGGTCGCTCGGCTGCCGCGCCCGCGCGGGAAGGCTTTCCACGCTCTGACCTGCGCCGTCGTCGAAGCGGACCGTGGGGGCGCCCGCTCGCCCGCCGCCGCGCCGGTCGTGCCCGGCACCGAATCGGACCCGGCGTTCGGTGCTCCGGCCGGGCCCGGTCCGTGTGTCGGCCCGTCCCTCGCGGTTCGCTTTCCGTTGTCTCGCACGTCGATTGACACCGTCCCACCGTGACCGTTGAATCCTGCTCGGCACTCGCCGCTTGACGGATCCGACGATCAGCGCGGATTCGCTCCCACTGCGAAAAGGACTCGACGGGCATGAAGATGAACAAGATCGCGGTTGTCGCCGCGATGACGATCGTGTCGCTGGGCACCGCCTCCGCGACCGCGTACGCCGATCCGGCACCCGCCGCTGCTCCCGAGGTGCACTGGAACGCCGTGGCCGCGGGCACAGGGCTGCTCGTGACCACCGACTCGGGAACCCTGAGCAACGAGAACAACCACCTGGTCATCCGCGACGACTCGGGTGTCGTCGTCGATTCGGTGCCGCTGGCTCTCGCCGTCGACGGACTGGCGCATCCCGTGTCCGCTCAGGTCGAGGGCAACACCGCGACCCTCGCGGTCGACGCCGCTGCGCCCGCCGCGCCGGTCTACGACATTCCGGGCCTGAACCAGGTGGACCTGCCCGCCGCGGTCGCCGGCGTCAAGGACAACCTGTCGCTCACCGCCACGGTCGGTGGATTCCTCGGTGCCGCAACCGGTCTCGTCGGCGGCTGCCTCCTCGGTGCGGCCGCGGCCGGCGTCGTCTCCGCTCCCGTCGCGCTCCTCTTCGGTGCGGGCCCGATCGCCGGATGCATCGGTGGCGCCCTGCTGCTCGGCGCCGGTGGATCGCTCGCCGGTACCGCCATCGGTGGTCTCGGTTCCGCCGTGGCCAATGCGCAGCAGTTCGTCACGCTGCTCGAGGCGCCGCCCGCAGTGAAGAAGTAGTCACACCGATGCGAGTACTTCTGGTCGGTCTCGCCGTCCTCTGCTCGCTCGTTCTCGGCGGCGGGGCTCAGGCCTCCGCCGCCGAGCGCGTGGAGCTGGGCGGGGGTTCCGGGCTGGTCCTGACGCAGGACGGACGAGAGACCCTGTGCAGTCTCACCGTGATCGGTGCGGACACCGCCGGGCGCACCATCGGGCTCACCGCAGGTCACTGCGGGCGGGTCGGCGACACCGTGGCGAGCGAGAGCGATTCCGCCGCAGGAGATGTGGGCTCCGTTGTCGCGGCTCTGCCCGCGTACGACACGGCGATCATCGAGTTCGACGCGGAGCGGGTGGCCCCGGTGGCCTCCGTCGGCAGCACCACCATCACGGCTGTCGGGGATCCCGCACGGCTGGCCGAGACCGTGTGCAAGCAGGGTCGTACGACCGGTGCGACGTGTGGAGTCTCCTACGGTGACATCCTGAACTCCCAGCAGGTGTTCGCCCAGGTGTGCGTGAACGCCGGGGACTCCGGTGCGCCGGTGGTGCGGGGAACGTCCGTGGTCGGCATGGTGAACGCCTACCTCGTGGCACCCTGCATCGGCCCCGCCGTCGTCACCGACCTGGTGTCGATCCTGCGTGCGATCGACGAGAGCGGCGGCCCCGGCGCGGGCCTGCGGCTCACCGCCTGAGCGCAGAGGCTCAGGCGGTGCCGGTCAGCTGATCGGCGACGGCACGCAGTGCGTCGAGATCGGACACCTCGAACGGCAGCGAGGGCACCCCCACGACGGGAACACGGGGGTGAGCGGCGGTGAAACGACGCAGCAGTCCGATCTCGCGCTTCGCGGTGACGGCCCGATGCGCGTGCACGCGAAGCACTCCCGCGGCCAGAGCGGCATCGGGGGTGCCTTCGGCGTCCAACTGGTCGGCGGCCGTGACGGCGTGGTCGGACGGCAGCGAACTCAGCGTCGGGTGCGTGCGGTTGAGCACCAGTCCGGCCAACGGCATGCCGTCCTCGGACAGGCGGGTGACGAAGAAGGATGCCTCCCGCAGCGCGTCGGGCTCCGCGGCCGCGACGACGACGAAATGGGTTCCGTCCTGACGCAGCAGGTCGTACGTGTGGCGCGCACGTTCGCGGAAGCCACCGAACATCGAGTCCAGCGACTGCACGAAAGCGGAAGCGTCGGAGAGCATCTGGCTGCCGACGATGGACGAGACGCCGCGCATCGCGAGACCCACGGCGCCGGTGACCACTCGGCCCAGCCCGCGACCCGGGGCCATCAGCAGCTTGATCATGCGACCGTCGAGGAACGACCCCAGACGCTGTGGGGCGTCGAGGAAGTCCAGCGCGTTGCGCGACGGCGGCGTGTCCACGACCACGAGATCCCAGTCACCGCTGGCCGCGAGCTGCCCCAGCTTCTCCATCGCCATGTACTCCTGCGTCCCCGAGAAGGACGACGCCACAGTCTGATAGAAGGAATTGTTCAGGATCTGCTGGGCCTTCTCCGGCGTCGAGTGCTCCATCACCATCTCGTCGAACGTCCGACGCATGTTGAGCATCATCGCGTGCAGTTCGCCGGTGGCGCCGGGCCCGAGGGCGACCGGCTGCGGAGTGTTGTCCAGCTCGCCGACGCCGAGAGTCTGGGCCAGGCGCCGTGCGGGATCGATCGTCAGCACGACGACCCGGCGCCCGTTCTCGGCTGCCCGCAACGCCATCGACGCCGCGGTGGTGGTCTTGCCGACACCGCCGGAGCCGCAGCACACGACGATCCGCGACGACGGATCGGTCAGGATGGACCCGATGTCGAGAGTGGGAACGGTGCTCATCGCACTCCCTGTTCCGTGAGGTGGTGGGCGAGCTCGTACAGTCCGCCGAGGTCCATGCCGTCGGCCAGAGCCGGGAGCGTCAGGCGCGGCACCGCGAGGTCACCGAGACGCTGTTCGCTCTCGCGCTGGGCCGCGAGCCTCGACGCGTGCTCGATGGACTCGGTCAGCAGGCCGGCGAAGTCGTCCTCCGACAGCGTGATTCCGGCATCGGCGAGTTTCTTCTCGATCGCGGCGGCGTCGAGGTTCCCGGAGGCCGCCTCGGCGAGCGCCTCCGCCGGAAGGAACGACTCCTCGGTGCGGTTGACGACCACGGTGCCCAGTCGGAGATCGGCCGCTGCGAGTTCCGCAGCAGCATCGGCGGTCTCCTGCACCGGCAGCGCCTCGAGCAGCGTCACCAGGTGCACCAGTGTCTGCTCGGAGTGGAGCAGCTTCACCACACCCTCGCTCTGCGATCGCACCGGGCCGGTCTTGGCGAGGTCGCGCATCGCCGTCGTCACGTCCAGGAAGCTCCCGATCCGCCCCGTCGGCGGCGAGTCGACGACGATCTCGTCGTAGAGCAGGCGACCGTTCTTCTCGGTGCGGACCGCACGCTCCTTCACCTTGCCGGTGAGGAGCACGTCGCGCAGACCGGGGGCGATGGTGGTGGCGAACTCGATGGCTCCCACCCGCCGCATCGCCCGGCCGGCGAAGCCGAGGTTGTAGAACATGTCGAGGTACTCGAGGAACGCGGTCTCGATGTCGATGGCCAGCGCGTACACCTCACCACCGCCGTCGGCGGAGGCCACCTTGGTGTCCACCGGGCTCAGCGGGGGGACGTCGAAGAGCTGGGCGATGCCCTGGCGTCCCTCGACCTCGACCAGCAGAACCTTGCGCCCACCTGCGGCGAGGGCCAGGGCGAGCGCGGCGGCGACGGTGCTCTTGCCCGTCCCACCCTTGCCCGAGACGAAGTGCAGTCGAGCGCGGTCCGCTTCGGGCGGCCATCCTCGCTCCGCCTGGGGGGACGATCCGGTGGGGTGCGACGTCGCACCTGCTGTCTCCGACACGTCCTCGACCTTACTGACCCGGTGCGCTATAGGCTCCTGCCATGAGCGCATCGACGACGTGGGAATACTTCACCGCACCCCTGCTGATCCACAACACCAAGGCCATCCTCGACAACTTCGGTGCCGACGGCTGGGAGCTGGTCACGGTCATGCCCGGCCCCACCGGCGAGAACCTGGTCGCCTACTTCAAGCGCCCGAAGAGCTGACATGGGTGTGACGGAGAAGCTGGCCGAGCTCGGGCTGACCCTTCCGCCCGTCGTGCCGCCGGTCGCGTCCTATGTTCCCGCGGTGCGGTCGGGAGACCACGTCTTCACCTCGGGTCAGCTGCCCATGGTGGACGGCGCGCTGACCGCCACCGGCAAGGTCGGGGCCGAGGTGTCGGCCGAGGACGCGACCGCCGCCGCCCGCGTCTGTGCGTTGAACGCACTGGCCGCGATCGACGCGCTGGTCGGCATCGACTCCGTGGTCCGCATCGTCAAGGTCGTCGGATTCGTCGCGTCGGCTCCGGGATTCACCGGTCAGCCCGGCGTGATCAACGGTGCGTCGAACCTGCTCGGTGAGCTGTTCGGCGACGCCGGCATCCACGCTCGGTCGGCTGTCGGAGTCGCCGAGCTGCCCCTGGGCGCAGCCGTCGAGGTGGAGATGATCGTCGAGGTCGCACCCGCCTGACGGGTGCGCGTCACCGACCGCTCGCCACGAGGGTCCGGCACTGCTCGATGACGCGCTGCAGAGCGAGTCCGCGATGTGCCGAGCACTCGTGGCGGGTGCCGGTCCGGATGGACTCCAGGAACTCGTCGAGCAGTACCGCGTAACACCGGTCGGGTGGCGTGGTGCGGTCCGACAACTCGACCAGGCCGCCCGGTCCGCTCGCGCCGACCCGCAGCACCGACGGGCGCACAGGCGTCCGCATGGACAGCGTCACCAGGCTCGTCCGGACTCCGGCGGTGCTCCCGTGCTGCAGAGCCAGCGACCACGTGTCGGACGCGTCGTCACGCCTCGCCCACGCCACGGACTCGACCGGTCCGAGCACCTCCATCGCGAGATCGAGAACGTGCGGGCCGACGTCCATGAGGGCGCCGCCCTCCTGCCGCCACGTCGAGCCGGCGTACTCGCCGCCGAGCAGGGCGCCGGACAGCCAGGTCGCCGTCACGGTCGCGACCTCCGTGTCGCGCACGGCGTCGAGGAATGCTCGGGTCTCGGGTGCGAAGCGACGCGTCAGCGTGACCATCGACGAGACCCCGGCCTCGTCGATCGCGGCCACGAGAGTGGCCGCATCCGCCGCAGAACCGGCGATCGGCTTGTCCAACAACACATGTCGACCCGCGGCAGCCGCCCGACGGGCGAGATCGAACTGCACCTCGGGGGGTACCGCGAACGCGACGGCGTCGACGGAGTCGATCAGTGCATCGACGTCGTCGACGTACGGCACCTCGGGAGCCGTTTGTGCCGCGGCGTCGGGACGGCGGGCCCAGATGCCGGCGAACTCGATGTCGGGATGCGCGGTGAGTGCGGGTGCGGCGGCCTGACGAGCCCAGGGTCCGGCACCGATCAGACCGATTCTCATGGTGCGAGCCTAGGTTCTGTCCCGGTCTGCACCGAACCTGCGTCGGCTGGCACAGTGGTCGCATGGCGGAGAAGGATCCCACGGCATCGGAGAAGCATCCCGCGTACGGACGGCTGCGGCGCGTGACGTCGACCGCGTCCGTCCTCTTGGCCGAGAACCCCGGGAAGATGACGCTGGACGGCACGAACACGTGGATTCTGCGAGCCCCGGGGCACGAGCAGTGCATCGTGGTCGATCCGGGCCCGCGCTCCCGGTCGCACGTCGACCGCATCGCGGCGCAGGGACGCGTGGCGCTGATCCTGATCACCCACCGCCATCACGATCACACCGGCGGTATCGCCCGGCTGCACCGGTCGACGTCCGCGCCGGTGCGCGCGGTCACGTCCACGTACCTCCGAGGTGACGCCGCGCCGCTGGTGGACGGCGAGGTGATCGCGGCCGCCGGGGTGGAACTCACCGTCGCGGCGACACCGGGCCACACCGCCGATTCCGTCAGCCTGGTCCTCGACGACGCGGTGCTGACCGGGGACACCATCCTCGGTGCCGGATCGACCGTCCTGGACGGGAAGGACGGGGATCTCGGTGACTACCTGGCCTCACTCGACCGACTGGAACAACTCGGTGAGGGACGCGTCGCGCTGCCCGGCCACGGACCGGACCAGCCCGACACCGCGGTGCTCGCGCGCGCCTACCGGGCCCATCGCGAACAGAGACTCGACCAGGTGCGGGCGGCGCTCGACGTCCTCGGACCCGACGCCACCCCACTGAAGGTGGTGCGTCACGTCTACGCGGACGTCGACAAGAAGCTGTGGCCCGCGGCGCGGATGTCGGTCAAGGCCCAGCTGACGTATCTGCGCGGTTAGCGTGCGCGCCGGGCGAGTCGCTCGGAGTCGGAGATGAGCACGCTCTTGCCCTCGAGGCGGAGCCAGCCGCGGTGCGCGAAGTCGGCGAGCGCCTTGTTCACGGTCTCGCGAGAGGCGCCGACGAGCTGAGCGATCTCCTCCTGCGTGAGGTCGTGGACGACGCGCAGCGAGCCGGCCTCCTGGGTGCCGAAACGCTGTGCGAGCTGCAGCAGTGCCTTGGCGACGCGGCCGGGAACATCGGTGAAGATGAGGTCGGCCAGGCTGTTGTTGGTACGACGCAACCGGCGGGCGAGCACCCGGAGCAGCTGCTCGGCGATCTCGGGGCGCTGATCGATCCAGGCCTTCAGGGCGTCGCGATCCATGCTCACCGCGCGCACCTCGGTGACCGTGGTGGCGGTGGAGGTGCGGGGGCCGGGATCGAAGATCGAGAGCTCACCGAACATGTCGGACGGACCCATGATGGTCAGGAGGTTCTCGCGACCGTCGGGGGAGCGGCGGCCGAGCTTCACCTTGCCGCTGACGATGATGTACAGCCGATCGCCGGGCTCACCCTCGTTGAAGACCACGTGGCCACGCGGGAAATCGACCGGTTGCAGCTGCTTGGTCAGCGCCGACACCGCAGACGGCTCGACCCCCTGGAAGATGCCGGCTCGTGCCAGTACCTCGTCCACGTGTACTCCCTTGCCCTGAAAGATCGGCAGATCTACGAATGTGTCGTCTTCATGTGTCCGGTCGGAGTCTACGTCGCCGGGCGGCCACAGGAGTGATCACAGCCACCCTCGACGCGTCGGCGTCGGACCGGGGGCCGTGTCGGCGGGTGCTCAGCTGGCGCGGCGTGCCCTGTCGTCGAGAAGAGCGACGTCCTCCTCCATGACGTCGCCACCGCGGCGACGTCGGGTGCGGAACCGTGCGAGGGCGTTCGGGAAGCCTTCCGCGGCCAGGGTGGCGACCTCGGCGGAACTGGCGGCGTCCAGGAATTCCTGAACCTCCTGCTCGCGGACTCCTGCGCGGTTCAGCCGCGCCTCGAAGCGCTCCATGGCGAGGGCGAACAGCATCAGCAAGACCGGGAACAGAACCACAGCGAGTGCTTGCATACCGAGGAGTAAACACTGTCGACGTCTCGAAAAGAACACGGCGGGGTCACCGGTGCGGACACGACCGGAGCGTGCTGTCGGGGGCGTTCCGTAGAGTCGTGGCGTGCAGAAATCAGCCGCCGGTCCCTCTCACGTGGGCAAACGAGACGAGTCCGCCCTCGCGCTCACGCGCCGGGCACGCCGGATGAATCGCGACCTCGGCGTGGTCTTTCCGCACGTCTACTGCGAGTTGGACTTCACCACCCCGCTCGAGCTCGCGGTGGCCACCATCCTCTCCGCGCAGTGCACCGACAAGAGGGTCAACGAGACCACGCCGGCACTCTTCGCGAAGTACCGGTCGGCGCGCGACTACGCGGAGGCCGACCGGACGGAGCTCGAGGAGTACATCCGGTCCACCGGCTTCTACCGCAACAAGGCCAACTCCCTCATCGGGCTGGGCCGCGAGCTCCTCGAGCGGTACGACGGTGAGGTTCCCGCCTCGCTGAAGGAGCTGGTGACGCTGCCCGGTATCGGGCGCAAGACGGCCAACGTGGTCCTCGGCAATGCGTTCGACATTCCCGGCATCACCGTCGACACCCACTTCGGCCGACTCGTCCGCCGCTGGGCCTGGACCGAGGAGGAGGATCCGGTCAAGGTCGAGCACGCCATCGGTGCGCTGATCCCGCGCAAGGAGTGGACGATCCTGTCCCACCGCGTGATCTTCCACGGCCGCCGCGTGTGCCATTCGCGGACGCCGGCGTGCGGTGTCTGCCTGCTGGCGAAGGACTGCCCGTCGTACGGGCTGGGGCCGACCGACCCCGTCAAGGCCGCGGCATTGGTGAAGGGGCCGGAGACGGACCACATCCTCGCCCTGGCCGGCATCGAGACGTGAGCAGGTCGTCCGCGGCGAGGTGGAGCCTGGCCGCGCTCGTGGTGGTCGTCGCCCTCATCGTCGCCATCTGGCCGCGCGGGGACGATCCGACGGGACCGGCGAGCTTCGCCGACTACCGCGACACTTTCGGCGCGGCGCCCACCGACGACGCGACGGACACGGAGCTGGCCCCCCTGCGCACCGAGGCCGCGCTCGCCGCGTGCCCCGTGCCGGCGGCCGGCGCCCCGGCGCCCGCCGGCCCACTGGCGGGTCTGCGCACCACCTGCCTGGCCGACGGAGCGCCGGTCGATCTCGGTGCGGCCGTCGCCGGCACACCGACTCTGCTCAACCTGTGGGCCTACTGGTGCGGCCCGTGCGCGGAGGAACTGCCGTATCTGCAGCAGTACGCCGAGCGTGCGGGCGGTGCCGTTACCGTGGTGACGGTGCACGAGGATCCCCGCCAGGGCAACGCCCTGACCCGACTGGCCGACTACGGCGTCCGACTACCCGGCGTGCAGGATCCGTCCGCTGCCGTCGCCGCTGCCGTCGGAGCTCCGGCCGTGTTGCCCGTCAGCGTGCTGCTCGCCGCCGACGGATCCGTCGCCGCGGTTCTCCCGCAGCCGTTCCGCTCCGTCGACGAGATCGCGGACGCCGTGCGCACCCACCTCGGAGTCTCGGCGTGACGGATCCCGCGGGCACGCCGCCGTGGCTGTCCCGTCTGGCCGCCGTGCACACCGTGCGCGACGACGCGAGCAACCCGGTGATCGCCCGCCACGCACCGGACGGGGCGACGGGCAGACCGGCCGCGGTGCTGGTGCTCTTCGGCGGGCGGCCCGACGCGGCGGAGTTGCCCACCGACGCCACGGTGCTCCTGACCCAACGCGCGTCCTCGCTGCGGCAACATCGCGGTCAGGTCGCCTTTCCCGGCGGCGCAGCCGATCCCGGCGACGACGGACCCGTCGGCACCGCTCTGCGGGAGGCGCAGGAGGAGACCGGGGTGGACCCGGACGGCGTGGAGCCGCTCACGGTGCTCGACTCCATCTTCGTGCCCCCGTCGGGCTTCGAGGTGACACCGGTGATCGCGTACTGGCGCGTCCCGAGCGAGGTGTCCGTCGTGGACACCGCCGAGACGGAGCGTGTCGTCGCCGTGCCGCTCACCGATCTTCTCGATCCGGTCAACAGATTCGTGGTGCGCCACCCCCTCGGTTATCGGGGCCCGGCGTTCGCAGTGGGAGGAATGCTCGTGTGGGGTTTCACGGCCGGAGTGCTGTCCGGCGTCCTCGAGACGGCGGGCTGGGGTGCCCCCTGGGACACCGAGGACGTCCGGGACCTCGAGACGTCGCTCGCCGCCGTCGGTGAGGAGTTGCACCCGTGACGGGATCGACCTGGCTCGACATCGGTGTGGCACTGGTGGCGTTGCTCGCCGCGTCGTCGGGGTGGCGGCAGGGCGCGGTCGCGTCCGCCTTCGCCTTCTTCGGTGTCGTCCTCGGTGCCGTCGCCGGCATCCTGCTCGCACCGCGCGTCCTCGACCACGTCGAGGAAGGGCGGATGCGCGTGCTCGTCGGCGTCGCCCTCATCGTCGTCATGGTGATCGTCGGCGAGATCGCGGGCATGGTGTTGGGACGAGCGTTGCGCAGCGGGATCCACAGCCCGGCGGCGCGTTCGGTGGACAGCGTCATCGGTGCCGGTCTGCAGGCGGTGGCCGTGCTCGTCGCGGCCTGGTTGCTGGCCGTCCCGCTCACCGCGGCGTCGCAACCGCAGATCGCCGCGGCCGTGCGCGGATCGTCGATCCTCGGCGCCGTGGACGATGTGGCGCCCGAGTGGGTCCGCGAGATCCCCAACGAGTTCTCGGCTCTGCTCGACACGTCGGGTCTCCCCGACGTCATCGGCCCCTTCGGCCGCACTCCCGTGGCCGAGGTCGGTCCGCCGGATCCCAGCGTGCTGGCGTCGCCGATCGCGGCGGACCTCCAGGACAGCGTGCTGCGGATCCGCGGTATCGCCGAGAGCTGCCAGAAGGCGCTCGAGGGCTCCGGTTTCGTCATCGGGCCGGGCCGTGTCATCACCAACGCGCACGTCGTCGCCGGCACCTCGTCGGTGGCCGTCGACACCGTGGACGGCCCGCTCGACGCGGAGGTCGTCCTGTTCGATCCCGCCGTCGACATCGCGGTGCTGAACGTGCCGAATCTGACCGCCGACGTCCTGCCGTTCGCGACGGGGCGCGCGGAATCGGGAACCGACGCGGTGGTGCTCGGGTATCCCGGCGGTGGCCCGTACACGGCATCGTCCGCGCGGGTGCGCGAGACACTGAACCTCACCGGGCCGAACATCTACCGCACCGGGACGGTGGACCGGGAGGTCTACACAGTGCGCGGATCGATCCGTCAGGGCAATTCCGGCGGACCGTTGGTGGCCACCGACGGCACGGTTCTCGGCGTCGTCTTCGGCGCCGCCGTCGACAACTCCGATACCGGATTCGTGCTGACCGCAGCAGAAGTCGCCGACGAGGTGGCAACGGGGCTGCAGAACGGGCAACCTGCCGGTACGGGATCCTGCGTCGGGTGAGGATGCATCGGCTGTCACGCCGAGGAGCGCCCGCACCGCGTACCGTGATCACGAAGGTGGCGAGGAGACGACGTACTCCGCGTCCCCGGCTCGACGGGGGGAGCATCGATGGGGGTACGTCGACGCCGTGACGTGGCGATCACGACACGGGTTGTTCGAGGGGCGCGCGACGTGTGTCCGATTGGTCCGACGGTTCCCGGGGAATCATCCGACGGTCTGCGGCGCGCGGACACGGGATGTGACGGGTGACGGTGACGACGGGAGACGAGGCGAGGATGGGCCGCCGCGGCGGTCGGCAGCTGACGGCGGCCGGCAACTACTTCGACACGCGGTCGAAGGCGGTCATGGCAAGTGCCTCGGGGGCGCTGCCCCTGCTCGTCATCGCGATTCTCCAGCCCACGTTCCTACGGCCGGGCACGCTGCCGCTCCTGGCCGTCATCGTCGCGTTCACCGTGGTCACCGTGGGCATCACCCTGCGTGCCGGTCGTCTGTCCGACCGGCAGTTCACGGTGCTGGGGTCGGGTGGCATGGTCGGCGTCGCCATCTCCGCCTATCTGATCGCCGATCCGTCGGGGTCCCGCGCGGTCACGGCGATGCTGGCGGTCGTGCCCGCCATCGCGGCGTCCGGATCGCCGCCCAAGGTCACGATCTCGCTCACCGGCGCCGCGGTGATCATGGCGACGGCACTGAGCATCAACGGCTCCGAGGGCGCGGTGCGGTTCGTCGCGGCCGGCGCCGCGGTCACCACCGTGGTGGTGCCGGCGGTGTTGATCGCCACCATGCGCAGCTCGCTCGAATCGGTGACAGCCCGCCTCGAGACCCTGGCGAACACCGATCCGCTCACCGGCCTGCTCAACCGCCGCGGCATGTTGCCGCGGGTGAGCGCCATGCTCGCGGAGGCATCGGAGAAGTCCGACGCCATCGTCGTCTCGCTCGTCGACGTCGATCACTTCAAGTCCGTCAACGACACTCGCGGTCACGCGGCCGGTGACGTCGTGCTCACCACGGTCGCCGAGGCGATCGCCGCCTACGTTCCCGAGGACGCGGTGGTCGCCCGGCTGGGCGGGGAGGAGTTCCTGGTGCTCGGCCTCAGCAAGTCCGTCGCGGGGCTCGAGGAGAAGGTGCTCGAGAGCGTCCGCTCCGCGTGCGACGTCACCGTCAGCATCGGAGTGGCGCAGGCGAACGTGGTGTTCGACGAGAGAGGCGGCAACGACGTCGAGGCCACCCTCGACCGACTGACCTACGCGGCCGACCGCGCACTGTACGCGGCGAAGACGGCGGGCCGCGATCGAGTGGCATTCGCGATGGAGGACGTCGTCCGGTGGTCACCGACCCTGACGCCGGTGCAGCGCCGCGACAAGACGGAACCCCTCCCGTGAGGGCAGAGGAGTGAGCATGCGCGAGCATCGCGTCCTGGACCCGACCGACCTCGGCGATCACGAGGTTCTCGATCGACTGATGTCCGAGATCGGGGACGACGCGATCCTGGACACCACCGCCGAGCAGCTCCAGTCGCTCGACGCACTGCTGCCCACTCCGTCGTCCGAGCTGCTGGACGAGCCGACCCGGTGGGTGCACTACCCCTGGCGTCGCTCGCTCGTGCGGGTGCTCGGTCCGCGCGGGTTCCGGTTGCTGCGCCTGGACCGGAACCGCAACAAGATCACCGTGGACGAGCAGAATGCAGCGCGGCGCCTGCGCGTCGGCGTCGTGGGTCTGAGCGTCGGCCACGCGGTGGCGCACACCCTCGCTCTCGAAGGGCTGTGCGGCGAGCTCCGGTTGGCCGACTTCGACGATCTGGACCTGTCGAACCTCAACCGTGTGCCCGCGTCGGTGTTCGACCTCGGCGTCAACAAGGCGGTGCTGGCGGCTCGCCGCATCGCCGAACTGGATCCGTACCTCGAGGTGACGACGTTCCCGACCGGGATCGACGAGGCGACCACGGACGCCTTTCTCGCCGACCTCGACATCGTCGTCGAGGAGTGCGACTCGATCGACGCGAAGGTGTTGGTGCGGCAGGAGTGCCGTCGCCGCGGGATTCCCGTGATCATGGAGACCAGCGACGGGGGCGTGCTCGACATCGAGCGCTACGACCTCGAGCCCGACCGACCGTACTTCCACGGTTTGCTCGGCGACGTCGACGCCGCGGCGGTCGCGGGGATGACGCCGCGGGAGAAGGCGCCACTGGCGGGGCGCATCCTCGAGATGGAGCGCATCACGCCGCGCATGGCGGCATCGTTGCCGGACATCGGTACGACGTTGTCGACGTGGCCGCAGTTGGGGAGTGACGTGGCGCTGGGCGGCGCGTCGGTGGCCGCTGTGGTGCGGTTGTTCGGGCGCGGGACACCGCCTCCGTCGGGACGCGTCCGTGTCGGTCTCGAGGCGATCATCGAGAGCACCCTCGTCGACCCCTACAGGGGCTGACCGCTCGCTCGAAGATGGCGCAGGAGAACGTCGGTGACCTCGTCCGGGCGTTCCTGGTGCACGTAGTGCCCCGATCCCGTCACGCGATGCTCCACGAGCTGCGGTGCCCAGTGGGAGTCGCGGCGCGCCGTTGTCGGCAGGACGTACGGGTCGGCAGATCCCAGGATCTGCAGCGCCGGTAGATCGACGGTCCGGTCGATCGCGGCGCGGAAGCGGCGACCGTCGGAACGGAACTGGCTGCGGAACGCCCAGCGCTGATACTCCAACGTGCTGTGTGCGACACCGGGGATGCGGACGGCCGACCGCATCCTCGACACGACGTCGCCGAACTCCGTGGACGACTGCCACTGCGCGGACGACCGGGCACGGACGAGTCGCTCCACCTCGGCACCGTCGTCGGCGACGAGCGTCTTTTCGGGTGCGAGCGGAACCTGGTAGCGCAGGAACGACGGCAGCAGCGCCGCGCGTTGCGCCGAGTCCCGGATCGCGGCCCGTCGCAACGAGATCGGATGCGGTGAGGCGAGCAGCGAGATCGAGCGAACAGCGCGAGGGTGCAGCGCTGCGGTCGCCCAGCACACGAGTCCGCCGTCGGCGTGCCCGACGAGATCCGCCTCGGAGTGTCCGAGCGCGCGAACGAGGCCGGAGATGTCACCGGCGAGGGTCCAGCCGTCGTAGCCGCGAGGCGGCTTGTCGCTGTCGCCGTAGCCCCGCAGATCCACTGCCACGGCGTGATAGCCGGCGGCGCCGAGAGCGGTCAGCTGGTGGCGCCACGACCACCAGAGGTCGGCGAAGCCGTGGACGAGGACGACCAGCGGCGCCGGCCGACTCGGATCAGGGCGTCCCGGGTCGGCGGACGCCGAGGTGTCCGCCTCGGCGATGTGGAACCGGATGCCGTTGGCGCGGATGTCGCGGTGCTGCCACGGGCCGGGATATCGGACGGTCGACGGGTCGGGTGCGGCCACTGTCGTCGGTACGCGGGCGCGGTGTCAGCGCGAGAGCGGGGCGCGCACGTCGAGCGCGTCCAGCTGCTTCTTCGGCGATGCGCCGTCGCCCTGGCCCGGCAGCACCGAGGAGGCCGCCTTCAGCGAGTCGATGGTCTTCTCGGGCTTGCGCAGCTTCTTCACCCGGAGGTAGCCGAGGAACGCGAGCAGCGCCGTGATGACCACCATGATCAGGAAGACGATGAGGAACGCGAGCCACCGCGTGACCCACACGTTGAGCAGCTCGGCGAGGAAGAAGAAGAAGAAGAACGAGCTGAAGATCAGGACCGCGAGCGCGAGGATGAAGAGGACGCTGCCCTGCAGGCCCTTCTTGATCTCGCCGGTCACCTCGGCCTTGGCCAGTTCGACCTCGGCGCGGACCAACGTGGAGACCTGTGTCGTCGCGTCCTTGACCAGGGTGCCGATGCTGGCCGTGGCGGGGTTGCTGCGACTGTCGACGTCCGTCAGCGGGATCGAGGAGATACTGGCCGGAGCGGTCGTCCGACCGCTCGTGTCGGTGCCTCGGCTGCTGCTCACGTGCAAGTCCCTTCGAAGATGTTCGTCGCGCTCGACAGTGATCGTCCGGCGATACCGGCCAACCCTATGTCCTTACCCGTTCGGGGCTCACACTATCGCCGCCGGACGGGGCCGGTCCCGCCGGACGTCGGTCCCCGCGTGGTGAGCACTCACGAACCGAGTGGCCGGTATCGGCCCTCACGTCACGATGCGTCGGGTAACTTCCTGCTGACGAACCCGCCTCCCAACAGGAGAAACCCGTGACAAGCACTTCCGCGGACCGCGTTCCGAACCCCGACGGTTCGAACATCGCCGGTCCGGACTCCGATCTCGATGCAGTGGACGGCGTACCTCGCAGTCGCATCGTGATCGCCTCGATGGTCGGAACCTCCATCGAGTTCTTCGACTTCTACATCTATGCCACCGCCGCCGTCCTCGTCTTCCCCCGGCTGTTCTTCCCCGCGGGCAACGACACGACGGCCCTGCTCGCGTCGTTCGCGACGTTCGGCCTCGCCTTCGTCGCGCGGCCCATCGGTTCGGTGCTGTTCGGACACTTCGGTGACCGCATCGGCCGGAAGGCGACCCTGGTGGGGTCCCTGCTCACCATGGGCGTCGCGACCTTCCTCATCGGACTGCTGCCGACGTACGACAGCGTGGGCATCATCGCCCCGATGTTGTTGGCGCTCATGCGTTTCACGCAGGGTGTCGGCCTGGGCGGCGAGTGGTCGGGCGCTGCACTGCTCGCCACCGAGACCGCGAAGGAGGGCAAGCGGGCCTGGGCCGCGATGTGGCCGCAGCTCGGTGCCCCTATCGGCTTCCTGATGGCCAACGGGATCTTCCTCATCCTGACGTTGTCGATGGACTACGACTCCAAGACGTCCGGATCGGACCACGCCTTCCTCACGTGGGGATGGCGTGTGCCCTTCCTGCTGAGCGCGATCATGGTGATCATCGGCCTCTACGTGCGACTCAAGCTCGAGGAGACACCGGTGTTCAAGCGCGCCGTGGCCAACGGCCAGCGCGTCAAGACGCCGGTGGCGGAGGTCTTCAAGACCAGTTGGCGTCCGCTGATCCTCGGCACGTTCGTCATGCTCGCGACGTACACGCTGTTCTACGTCATGACGACGTGGGTGGTCAGCTACGGCACCGGCAAGGTGGTCGATCACAGCGGTGTCGCCGTGACCATCGCCTACACGGACTTCCTGGGCCTGCAGCTCATCTCGGTGTTGTTCTTCGCCGCGTTCGTCCCGGTCTCCGGCTGGCTCGCGGATCGGTTCGGCCGCCGCATCACACTGATCGTCATCACGACCGCGATCATCCTGTTCGGCCTGTCGTTCAAGTGGTTCGCTGCTCCCGAGTCCGCCACCGAGAGTCGCATGTTGCTGTTCATGTGCGTCGGCCTGGCGCTGATGGGTCTGACCTTCGGACCGATGAGTGCTGTTCTGCCGGAGCTGTTCCCGACCAACGTGCGCTACACCGGATCGGGTATCTCCTACAACACGGCCAGCATCCTGGGAGCGGCCGTGGCGCCGTTCATCGCGACCTGGCTGGTGAACTCCTACGGTGTCGCGTGGGTGGGCGTGTACCTGGCCGTCGCCGCGGCACTGACGCTGTTCGCACTCGTCGTCATGAAGGAGACGCGCGGACGCGATCTCGACACCGTGTCCTGACGGACTGCCGACAGCAGAGAGGGGCTCGTGCACTCGGTGCACGAGCCCCTCTCTGCGTGACGCGTGGTTACTTCTGGCCGGCCTTGGCGATCGCGTCGAAGACCGCCGGATCGACGAGGGTCGAGGTGTCGCCCAGATCCCGGCCCTCGGCGACGTCGCGGAGCAGGCGGCGCATGATCTTTCCGCTGCGCGTCTTGGGGAGCTCCGGGACCACCGTGATCTGTCGCGGCTTGGCGATCGGCGAGATCTCCTTCGACACCTGAGCCTTCAGCTCGGTGATCAGCGCGTCGCCGGTGTTCTCGATGCCCTCGCGCAGGATGACGAAGGCGACGATGCCCTGGCCGGTGGTCTCGTCCGCCGCGCCCACGACGGCTGCCTCGGCGACACCGGGGTGGGTCACCAGAGCCGACTCCACCTCGGAGGTGGAGATGCGGTGACCGGAGACGTTCATGACGTCGTCGACGCGTCCGAGGACCCAGAGGTCGCCGTCGTCGTCGAAGCGCGCACCGTCACCGGCGAAGTACCAACCCTCGGTGGCGTAGCGGGACCAGTAGGTGTCCTTGTAGCGCTCCATGTCGCCCCAGATGCCACGCAGCATCGACGGCCACGGCTCGTCGAGTACGAGGTACCCGTTGCCACCGGGCCCGAGCATCTTCGCGTCGTCGTCCACGATGGCGGCCGAGATGCCGGGGAGCGGTGTCTGGGCCGATCCCGGCTTGGTGGCGGTGACGCCGGGCAGCGGCGAGACCATGATCGCGCCGGTCTCGGTCTGCCACCAGGTGTCGACGATCGGAGCGCTGCCGGCGCCGATGACGTCGCGGAACCAGCGCCACGCCTCGGGGTTGATGGGTTCGCCGACGCTGCCGAGCAGGCGGATCGAGGAGAGGTCGTGTGCGTCGGGGATCTGTCGTCCCCACTTCATGAACGTGCGCACGAGCGTGGGCGCCGTGTAGTAGATGGTGACGCCGTACTTCTCGACGATGTTCCAGTGCCGGTGCTCGTCGGGAGAGTTGGGCGTGCCTTCGTAGACCACCTGCGTGGCGCCGTTGGCCAGCGGGCCGTAGACGATGTAGCTGTGCCCGGTGACCCAGCCGATGTCGGCCGTGCACCAGTAGACGTCCTTGCCCTGCTTGTGGTCGAAGACGTAGTGGTGCGTGTAGGCGGTCTGCGTCAGGTAGCCGCCGGAGGTGTGGATGATGCCCTTCGGCTTACCGGTGGTTCCCGAGGTGTAGAGGATGAAGAGCGGGTGCTCGGAGTCGAACGCCTGCGCCTCGTGCTCGGGGGAGGCGGACCCGACGGTGTCGTGCCACCAGAGGTCGCGGCCCTCGGTCCACTGCACGTCGATGTCGGTGCGCTTGACCACCAGGACGTGCTCGATCGACGCGGCGCCGTCCACGGCCTCGTCGACCGAGTCCTTGAGCGGCGCGGCCTTGCCGCGGCGCCACTGGCCGTCGGTGGTGACGACGAGCTTGGCCTCGGCGTCGTCGATGCGCGAGCGCAGTGCGGAGGACGAGAAGCCTGCGAAGACGACGCTGTGGGTCAGTCCGAGGCGGGCGCACGCGAGCATCGAGACGATGGCCTCGGGGACCATGGGCATGTAGATGGCGACGCGGTCACCCGAGACGAGCCCGAGATCGGTGAAGGCGTTCGCGGCGCGGCTGACCTCGGCGAGGAGGTCGGAGTAGGTGATCTCGCGGCTGTCCCCGGGCTCGCCCTCCCAGTGGATCGCCACCTGGTCGCCGCGGCCCTCGACCACGTGCCGGTCAACGCAGTTGTAGGCGACGTTCAGTTCACCGCCGACGAACCACTTCGCGACGGGGGCGTCCGACCAGTCGAGCACCTGCTCGAACGGCGTGTGCCAGTGCAACCGGTTCGCCTGCTCGGCCCAGAACGCGAGGCGATCGTCCTTCGCCGCCTGGTAGAGCTCGGATCCGGCGTTGGCCTGCGCGACGAAGTCGTCACTCGGGGGATAGGACACCGGGTGCTCCGATTCCGTGTCCCTGGTCGCGCCGTCGTCGGTCACGGTCTCGGTCATCGTGGTACCTGGCCCCTCTCGGAAAAGCTGGTGTGTCGGTTCGGTGTGTCGCGACTGTGAGGGTAGTCACGTGTGACCGGCGCCGCACCGTTGCAGAGGGCTGCGACCCGGGACGTGCGGCGAGAGGTGCGTTCTGCGCGACGGGCGGTGTGCAGCAGCGATGGATGGTGACGAGACACCAAAATCGCCTCTCATCAGGCTGTCTGACCGGTGAGGTCCAGTCCTGTCAGGTTACGTCCGTATTTCGGGGCGGACCCGGGTCGTTCCGATTTCGGGGGAGTGCACGACAGACCTTTGTGAGTGTGTCTAAAGTCAAGCAAATATCCGGGTCACGCCGGTCATCGCCCGTGGCCCACCCGACACCCGCGGACCACCCGCGGACGGTGCGTGCAGTCGACCCTGTTCGTGCCGGATTCGATGGAGGACATGTTGAGAGTCAAGAAGACGATCGCGGTGGTCTCGGTGGCCATCGCCGCCGTGGGCATGCTCGCGGCGTGTGGTGGCGGGGGTGGGTCCTCGAGCGCCGAGGGCACCTACAGCCTGTACATCGGCCAGCCCGAGAACCCGCTCGTTCCCGGTAACACCACCGAGAGTGAGGGCAACCAGGTCCTCAAGGCCCTGTTCACGCCGTTGGTGAACTACAACGACGAGAGCAGCGAGGTCGAGTACACCGGCGTCGCCGAGTCGGTCGAGTCCGACGACCAGCAGAACTGGACGATCAAGCTCAAGCCGGACTGGACGTTCCACGACGGCACGCCCGTCGACGCGAAGTCCTACGTCGATGCGTGGAACTACACCGCGCTGAGTACCAACGCCTTCGGTGCCTCGTACTTCTTCGAGAACGTCCAGGGCTACGACGATCTGCAGGCCGCCGAGGGCGCTGAGCCCACCGCGACCACGATGACCGGCCTCGAGGCCGTGGACGACACCACGATTCGCGTGGCTCTGAAGGAGCCCTTCGCGATCTACCCGGTGACCCTGGGCTACAGCGCGTTCTCGCCGCTGCCCGAGGCGTTCTTCACCGATCCCGACGCCTTCGGACGTCGCCCGATCGGTAATGGCCCGTTCAAGGCCGACGAGGACTTCGTCGAGGGCCAGGGCATCACCCTGACCAAGTACGCCGACTACAAGGGTGAGAACCCGGCACAGTCGCAGGGCGTGCAGTTCAAGGTCTACACGGAGCTGAGCACCGGCTACACCGACGTTCAGGCCGGCGGCCTCGACGTCATGCTGGATCTGCCGCCGGACGCCTGGGCGACCGCACGTGACCAGTTCGGTGACCGGTACGGCGAGCGCGCTCGCCCCGACATCACCTCGCTCGCGTTCCCGACCTACGACCCGCGTTTCTCGGATCCCCGTGTGCGTGAGGCGTTCTCGATGGCGATCGACCGTCAGGCCATCACCGAGGCCATCTTCACCAACACCCGCACGCCGGCCACCTCCTTTGGTTCGCCCGTCGTCGACGGCTACCGGGACGATGCCTGCGGCACCAAGTGCGAGCTGAACGCCGCTCAGGCCAACACGCTGCTCGACCAGGCCGGCTTCGACCGGTCGCAGCCGGTGGAGCTGTGGTTCAACGCCGGTGCGGCACACGACACCTGGATGACCGCCGTGGGCAACCAGCTGCGCACCAACCTCGGAGTCGACTACGTGCTCCGTGGCGATCTGCAGTTCGCGCAGTACCTCCCGCTGCAGGACGCGCAGGGCATGACCGGTCCGTTCCGTTCGGGCTGGATCATGGACTACCCGTCGCTGTACAACTTCCTGTCGCCGGTCTACAGCTCGGCAGCACTGCCGCCGGCGGGCTCGAACGTCAGCTTCTACTCCAACCCGGAGTTCGACGCCGCCCTCTCGCAGGGCAACAACGCGGAGTCGATCGACGCCGCGACGACCGAGTACCAGCGGGCCGAGGACATCCTGTTCCGCGACCTGCCGGCCACTCCGCTCTTCTACGGTCTGAACCAGGCCGTGTGGAGCGAGCGGGTCGACAACGTCAAGATCGACCTGTTCGGTGACATCGAGGTCGCGGACGTCACGGTCAGCTGACCTCTCTCTCGACTCGGTGGGGCGCCGTGCAGACGCAGGGCGCCCCACCGACGCGTGAACCGTGAGACCCCGAAGAGGAGAACCCAGTGGGTCGCTTCATCACGCGCCGATTGCTGTTGACCATCCCGGTCCTGATCGGCGCCTCGTTCCTGATCTTCGCGATGGTGTACGCCCTTCCCGGCGATCCCATCCGCGCGCTCGCGGGCGATCGCCCGCTCGCCCCGGCCGTCGTCGCGCAGTTGCGTGCGCAGTACAACCTCGACGACCCGTTCCTGGTGCAGTACGTCAAGTACGTCGGCGGGCTCCTGCAGGGTGACTTCGGTACCGACTTCGCCGGGCGCCCGGTGCTCGACACCATCTCCCAGCGTCTTCCGGTGACGGTGCGGCTGACCATCGTGGCCATCGTCTTCGAGGCCGTCATCGGCATCGCGGCCGGTGTACTCTCCGGTCTGCGCCGCAACTCCTTCTTCGACAACCTCGTGCTGGTGTCGACGACGCTGCTGGTGTCGGTTCCCGTGTTCGTCTTCGGCTTCGTCGCCCAGTACCTCTTCGGCTACAAGTTCGACCTGTTCCCCATCGCGGGTATCAACGACGGGTGGTACAGCTACCTGCTGCCTGGCCTGGTCCTGGCGTCGCTGTCCATGGCGTACGTCGCGCGTCTCACGCGGTCCGCGGTGTCGGAGGCCATGGCGGCGGACTACATCCGCACCGCCCGCGCCAAGGGCGTGGGGTACCGGCGCATCGTCCTGCGTCACGCACTGCGCAACAGCATGATTCCCGTCGTGACGTTCATCGGCGCGGACATCGGTGCGTTGCTGGGCGGCGCCATCGTCACCGAGTCGGTGTTCAACCTGCCGGGCCTCGGACGCGCGATCTTCGACGCCGTGCAGCGTCAGGAAGGCGCGGTGGTCGTCGGCATCGTCACGCTGATGGTCTTCTTCTACATCTTCTTCAACCTCGTCGTGGACGTGCTCTACGCGCTCCTCGATCCCCGAATTCGATACGAGTAGGCGCTATGACCAACGATGCACAGCATGTCGCCGCCGAGGGCGAGCCGGGCAACGTCGTGACCGGTGAGGCACAGGAGCTGGTCGGCCAGGCGAGCCTGTGGGGTAACGCGTGGAAGAAGCTGCGGCGCAGCGTTTTCTTCTGGTTCGGTGCCGTCATCACCGCGGTGCTCGTCCTGATGGCCGTGGTGCCCCAGCTGTTCGCTCGCGGGATCGATCCGCGCGCCTGCGACCTGTCGGACACCCGGCTCTCGCCGAGCTCCGAGCACTGGTTCGGAACGGACCTGCAGGGATGCGACTACTACGCCAACGTCATCTACGGCGCCCGCATCTCGCTGACCATCGGACTGCTCGCCGTCATCGGCGTGCTGATCATCGGCGTCCTGATCGGCGCGCTCGCCGGGTACTTCGGCGGCGTTCTCGACAGCCTGCTCGCCCGCTTCACCGACATCTTCTTCGGCATCCCGCTCCTGCTCGGCGCGTTGGTCCTGCTCACCGTCACCAGTGAGCGGACCGTCACCACGGTGGCGCTGGCCCTCATCGCCTTCGGGTGGATGACGGCCATGCGACTGGTCCGCTCGTCGGTCATCTCGATCAAGCAGAGCGAGTACGTGCAGGCCGCACAGGCACTGGGCGCGAGCACGTTCCGCATCCTGGTCCGCCACATCCTGCCCAACGCCCTCGCACCCGTGCTCGTGTACGCGACCATCGCCGTCGGTACGTTCATCGCGGCCGAGGCCACGCTGTCCTACCTGGGTATCGGGCTGCAGTTGCCGGCGATCTCGTGGGGCCTGCAGATCAACCTCGGCCAGAACTACATCTCCACCTCGCCGCACCTGGTGCTCTTCCCCGCCGGGTTCCTGTCGGTGACCGTGCTGGCCTTCATCCTCATGGGCGATGCGCTGCGAGATGCGCTCGACCCGAAACGGAGCTGACGGACATGAGTGACGACAAGACCGGCCCGATTCTCGGAGTCTCGGATCTGACGATCGACTTCGAAGTCGACAAGACCTGGCGCACCGCCGTGCGCGACGTCTCGTTCGACCTCGCTCGCGGCGAGATCCTCGCCATCGTCGGCGAATCGGGCTCGGGTAAGTCCACCACCGCCATGGCGGTGCCCGGCCTGCTGGCCGACAACGCCCGCGTGAGCGGCAGCATCACGCTCAACGGTCGCGAACTGATCGGCCTGAAGGAACGTGAGCTGAACTCGGTGCGCGGCAAGGACATCGCCGTGATCTTCCAGGAGCCGATGACGGCTCTGAACCCCGTCTACACCATCGGGTGGCAGATCACCGAGGCCATCCGCGCGCACAGCGAGCTCGGTAAGGCGCAGGCCAAGGACCGTGTCATCGAGCTGCTGCGGCTCGTCGAGATGCCGGAGCCGGAGAAGCGCGTCAAGTACTACCCCCACCAGTTGTCCGGTGGCCAGCGCCAGCGCGCGATGATCGCCCAGGCGTTGGCATCCGAGCCGTCCGTGCTCATCGCGGACGAGCCGACCACGGCACTCGACGTGACCGTGCAGGCCGAGATCCTGCAGCTCATGCGCGACCTCCGCGGTCGGGTCGACGCGGCGATCCTGCTCATCACCCACGACATGGGCGTGGTCGCCGACATGGCCGACCGCATCCTCGTCATGCGCGGTGGCGACATCGTCGAGCAGGGCACCTCCGGCGACATCTTCCATCGTCCCGATCACGCCTACACCCGCGAACTCCTGGCCTCCGTGCCCCACCTCGGTTCCCGGACCGGACAGGCGGGCACCGACGACACCCCCGACGTGCGGTACGCGCTCGAACTCGTCGACGCCGTCATCGAGTACCCGGGTTCGCGTCGCTCCGGTGGCTTCCGCGCGGTCGACGGTGTCAGCCTCACCATCGAGCCGGGCGAGGTGGTCGGTCTGGTCGGTGAGTCCGGATCGGGCAAGTCGACCATCGGCAAGGCAGCCGTCGGCCTGCTCAAGCTGCATTCGGGGTCGTTGTCCATCGCCGGAACGGACATCACGTCGATGTCGACCCGCGACCTGCGTCCGGTGCGCAGCAAGGTCGGCATCGTGTTCCAGGATCCGGGTTCGTCGCTGAACCCGCGGTGGCCCATCGGCCAGTCGATCGGCGAGCCGATGTTGCTGCACACCGAGATGGACCGTGGTCAGCGCAACACCAAGATCGAGGAGTTGCTCGATCAGGTGCACCTGTCGCGGGACATGCGCAACCGCTACCCGCATCAGCTGTCAGGTGGTCAGCGCCAGCGTGTCGGCATCGCCCGCGCCCTGGCTCTTGAACCCACCCTCCTCGTCGCCGACGAGCCGACGTCCGCGCTCGACGTGTCCGTACAGGCCAAGGTGCTCGAGCTCTTCCAGGAGCTGCAGCGGGAGTACGGCTTCGCATGCCTGTTCATCAGCCACGACCTCGCCGTGGTCGAGGTGCTGGCTCGCCGCATCGCCGTCATGAGTGCGGGCAAGCTGGTGGAGTTCGATCGGACCGACACCATCCTGCGCTCGCCGGCCGACCCGTACACGAAGCGGCTGCTCGCCGCGGTGCCCGTTCCGGACCCGGAGCAGCAGGCCGTCCGGCGCCGCGAGCGTGCCGAGTTGATGGCTGCCGAGCGGAACGCCGGATCCGCCGCGACGTAGGACCACCGATAGCCTGACCGGATGACCAGCTCAGCCACAGATCCCCTCGGCCCGATCCTGGAGCTCGAGGGGGTGCGCGACGCCGCCGAGCGGGCGCGGAACGCGTTGGGCGAGGTGCACCGGCACAAGGCCAACCGGCGCGGATGGAAGGCGACGGCAGCCGAGGCGGCGGTCCGGGCCGCGCGGGCCTCCGCCGCGATGGAGGGTTCCTCCACGGCGATGCCCGAGGACGGTGAGGCCGCTCCGCCCCTGCTCGCCGGCGCGCTGCGGGTGGCCCAGGCTCTCGACGGCGACTCCCTGCCGATCATGGTGGGCGTCTGGCAGCGGGCGCCGCTGCAGGCACTCGCGCGGCTGCACCTCCTGGCCGCCGCGGACCTGGCGACGACACAGGACGATCTCGGACGACCCCGTGCGGACGCAGCCGACCGCCTGGCGTTCCTGGCGGATCTCGTGACCGGCGCCACGAAGGCGCCCGCCCCGGTGCTGGCCGCCGTGGTGCACGGAGAACTGTTGGCGCTGAAGCCGTTCGGCACGGCCGACGGCATCGTGGCCCGGGCGGCCTCGCGGCTGGTGGCCGTGTCCACGGGCTTCGACCCCCACAATCTCGGTGTCCCGGAGATCAGTTGGGCGAAGCGGCTCGCCGCGTACCGCACCGGCGCCGACGGTTTCGCCCGCGGCACCGAGCAGGGCGTGGGGAGCTGGGTGCTGTTGTGCTGCGGCACCTTCGAGGCCGGAGCAGCCGAGGCGACCACCATCGCGGACAACTCTGTCTGACGCATGAAACGGGCGACGCTGCCGAGTTCTCACCTCGACGACGTCGCCCGTCAGCACGAACGTCGGTTACCAGGCGTGCAGAGTGGGTTGCGGCGGAGCGGACTCCGCGAGGCCTCGGCGAGAAATCGTGCGCCCGGGACTCGTGTCCGCAACCAGTGCGAAGTTCTCATCCCTGATGCGCGACTTTCGCAGGCCCACAACGCTTGTGCCATCATAGCGGCGCGCTACGCGTGGGTACTGATCGGTCGTGCTGGGGAAAGCCCGGCTGGGAGAGCGATCCTTCTCTTCCGGCCCGCTCTTGGCCTTCCGTCTTCCCGTACGACCATTTGTACTCTGTGACTCGCGCCACAGCAAGGGTTTCGCGAACCCGATCGATTCAGCGTCGCCGACGCAGCAGCGTGTACGTCGCGGCGCCCGCGGCCAGGGCGCCGAACGAGACGGCGGCCATGCCGGCCACCGTGCCCGACGACGGGGCCTGGAACCGGGCGCGCAGCGAGACCGGGTCGGAGAACGTGAGGATCGGCCATCCCCTGGCCGACGCCTCGCGGCGCAGGCCTCGATCCGGGTTCACCGCGGTGGGATGTCCGACCGCGTCGAGCATCGGCAGATCGGTGATCGAGTCCGAGTAGGCGTAGGACCGAGACAGGTCGTATCCCTCGCGCTCGGCCAACTCCTCCATGGCGGTGACCTTGCCGGGCCCGTAGCAGTAGAACGAGAGCTCGCCCGTGTACTTGCCGTCCTCGACGGCCATCTGGGTACCCATGTCGTGGTCCACGCCCAGAGCCTCCGCGATGGGCGCCACGACCTCCTCGCCGGAGGCCGAGACGATGACGACGTCGTGGCCGCGCAGCTTGTGGTCGGCGATGAGGTCGGCAGCCTCGGCGAAGACCAGCGGATCGACGATGTCGTGCAACGTTTCGGCGACGATGGCTCGGACCTGCTCGACGTCCCAGCCGGTACACATGTTGGCGATGTGGATGCGCATCCGTTCCATCTGGTCGTGATCCGCGCCCGACACCAGGAACAGGAACTGCGCGTAGCTGCTCTTGAGCACGCTCCGGCGGTTGATGAGACCCCCGTCGAAGAAGGGCTTGCTGAAGGCCAGCGTCGAGGACTTGGCGATGATCGTCTTGTCCAGATCGAAGAACGCGGCGACGCGGCCGGGGGCGTCCGGGCGGAGGGGTGTGCTCACCCCGTCAGCCTAAGGGTGCCCGGAGGTGGATCGCGGGTCACGGTGTCTCCACCTGCTTCGACGGCGCGACGGACCGACGGTCGTCCGTGTCGGTGCGGGTGGTCGGCGGTGTAAGATTTCGACTACCCGGTCTCGAACCGGGCGTGTTCAGCCCGACCCCCCGGGGCTGAACTCCGACGACCCCCGCCTCCTCCCCCCCCTGGCGGGGGTCGTCCCCTACTTCCGGTGCGCTAGCACCTTCTCCGCGCTGGCGCAGGCGCCGTCCCCGGGTACCGAGTTGTCCACAGGTTCGGCTCGTCGCCCTGGCGGACCGACCGCGGACGCCGCACGATCGACGGCGTGACCGACCTCGATTCAGCACTCCTGGTGATCGTGCCCGACGCCGCACTCTCCGATCGCGTCCGGCGCATCGCCGCCGCCGCGGGTCGGGAGTCGACGCACCTCGGCGCGCTGCCGGACCGCGCGCTGTGGCAGTCCTCCGACATCGTCGTGCTGGGAACGGCAGCTGCCGAACGAGCAGTGCGGGAACACCTTCCGAGGCATCCCGGTGTCGTCGTCGTGACCGACGGACCGGCGGACGTCGAGGCCTGGCAGAGCGCTTCGCGGCTCGGCACCTCCCGTGTGCTCGCGCTGCCGGCGCAGGAGGCCGATCTCATGGGGGTGCTGTCCGCGGCCGCACGTGTCCCCGTCGGTGGCGGTGTGGTCGTGACGGTGGTGGGCGGTTGCGGCGGCGCCGGTGCGTCCGTGTTCGCCGCGGCATCGGCCGTCGTCGCGTCCCGGTCCGGGCGCACCGTGTTGATGGACGGAGACGCGGCGGGCGGCGGGATGGACCTCGTCACGGGACTCGACGGCACACCGGGCCTGCGCTGGCCGGAACTGGTGATCGACGGCGGAACCGTCACGGCCGACGCACTGCATCACGCGCTGCCCGGGCGCGGCGATCTGGCGGTGCTCTCGACCCGGCGCGAGCAGACGAACACCATCACGGCAGCGGCCTGGCGCGCCGTCGTCGACGCCGGAGTCACGGCGGGCGAGGTCGTCGTATGCGACGTACCGCGCGCAGGCCCCATTCACGAGATGTCCGTGCAGGCGGCAGATCTGGTGGTCGTGCTGGTCCCGGCGACGGTGCGGTCGGCCGCGGCGGCGCAGTGTCTCGCCCGGTCGATCACCTCGACATCGGCCAACGTGGGAGTGGTGGTCCGCGGTCCCGCGCCGTCCGGACTGACGGCCGCGGAGGTGGCCGACGTGGTGGGTCTTCCCCTGCTCGCCTCCGTGCGCCCCGAGCGTCGACTCGCCGCGATGCTCGACGGGCGTGGACTGGTCCTCGGCCGCCGATCTCCCCTGGCGCGAGCTGCCGGCGACGTCCTGGCACTGCTCACCTCGGCGCCCACGACATGACGGGATGGGTGTCGACGGATCTGCTCGATCGCGTCCGGGTGCGCCTCGTCGACGCCGACCGGGATCCGACGCCCGCCCTCATCGCGGAGGCGCTCCGGGCCGAGGCGGGCGGCGTGCTCGGTGACGCGGATCTGCTGCGCGCACTGCATCTCCTGGACACCGAGTTCCGCGGTGCCGGCGTGCTCGACGCCGTCCTGCGCGAGCCCGGCGTGACCGACGTGTTGGTCACCGGACCCGACGACGTGTGGGTAGACCGGGGCCAGGGTCTGCGGCGAGCCGGCGTCGGGTTCGGGGACGAGGCCGCCGTGCGCCGCCTCGCCCAGCGGCTGGCGCTGTCGGCCGGGCGGCGGCTCGACGATGCGCAGCCGTGGGTGGACGGTCGTCTGCCCGGAATCGATCCCGGGTCGTTCGGAGTGCGACTGCACGCCGTTCTCGCGCCGGTGGCGCAGGGCGGGACGTGCCTGTCGCTCCGCGTCCTGCGCCCCGCGACACAGGGGCTTTCGGCCCTCGCCGCGACCGGCGCGTTCGCCGAGGGCGCCGAAGATCTGTTGCGCCGCATCGTGTCCAGACGCCTGGCCTTCCTCGTGGTCGGTGGCACCGGGACGGGGAAGACCACCCTGCTGGCGGCACTGCTCGGTGAGGTGGACGCGGCCGAGCGCATCATCTGTGTCGAGGACGCCGCCGAACTGGCGCCCTCGCACCCCCACGTGGTGCGGCTCGTCGCCCGGCCCGCGAACGTGGAGGGAGTGGGCCAGGTGGGGGTGCGCGATCTGGTGCGTCAGGCCCTGCGCATGCGTCCCGATCGCATCGTGGTGGGCGAGGTCCGCGGTGCCGAGGTCGTGGACCTGCTCACCGCGCTCAACACCGGACACGACGGCGGCGCGGGCACCGTGCACGCCAACTCGCCCGACGAGGTACCCGCACGACTCGAAGCGCTGGCGGCCCTCGGTGGCATGGACCGGGCGGCGTTGCACAGCCAGTTCGCCGCCGCGGTGCAGGTGGTGCTGCACACCGCCCGCACGCCGAGCGGTCAGCGTGTGCTGTCGTCCATCGGCGTGCTCGAACGGGACGACCGCGGGCTGTGCACCGTGGTCGACGCCTGGTCGCGAACGCGGGCACGAGGTCCAGGACTCGACGCTCTCACCGCGATCCTGCGTCGGCGGGAGGGGTCCGCGTGATGCTCGCGGCGGTCTGTCTCGCGGCGGCTCTGCTGGTGCTGCCCTGCACGGACGCGCGCCGGCGCCTCGGACCGGTGCGCCGACACTCGCTCGTGTCCGTGCGAGTGCCGGCGCCTGCCTGGATACCGGTGGCGGCAGGCGTGGCAGCGCTGGGCCTCGGTGCCGCGGTGGGCGCCGCGGTGGCCGTGGTGCTGGGAACCGTCGCCGTGCGGCGCACCCGAGGCGCCGTGCGGGCGGACCGTCGCCGCGCGGGGGACACCCTGGCGGCGGCGCTCGAGACGGTGGTGGCCGAACTCCGCGTGGGAGCCCACCCGGCCACAGCCTGCCGCACCGCTGCGCGTGAGCACCCCGGACCGGTCGGCACGGTCTTCGCGGCGGCCGCGGCCCGTGCGGAACTGGGCGGCACGATGTCGGATGCCGTGCGTGTCGGCGGACACGGGCAGGCGTGGGACCGGGTGGGTGCCGTGTGGTGCGTGGCCGAGGTGCACGGGCTGGGTCTCGCGGCACTGCTCGACGCGGTGCGCTCCGATCTGCGCGATCGCGGACGCTCGGCCCGGCGCATCGAGGCGTCCATGGCCGGCCCGCGCGCCACGGCGATGGTCCTCGCCGCGCTGCCCGCCGTCGGCGTCCTGCTCGGCCAGGCCATGGGCGCAGCGCCCCTCGCGGTTCTCACCGGAGGCGGCGCCGGCGGCATCATGCTGGTCGTCGGAGTGGCCCTCGCCTGCGCCGGGCTGCTCTGGACCGACGCCATCGTCGCGAAGGTGGCACCGTGACGATCACTCTCGTGCTCCTCGCCGCCGCGGTGCTCGCGCTCCCGCCCGCCGTCGGTGTGCGCGCCCGGCTCCGGGTGCCGGGCGCGAACGGTTCCGCATCGGTAAGGGTCGCACCGACGGACCACCACGCCACCGCGGGCGCGTTGGACCTGCTGTCCGCCTGTCTCCGTGGGGGACTCGACATCGGCAGCGCATCCTCGGCGGTGTCCTCCGTCGCGCCCGAACCCATGGCGTCGGCACTGCGCCGCGCCGCCCAGTTGCTCACTCTCGGAGCGGATCCCGATGCAGCCTGGTCGGCGCTGGCGGCGCATCCCGACACCGAGTCGGTGGCACGCGTCATCCTCCGCTCGGCGCGGTCGGGAACCTCGATGGCCGACGCGACCGCCGAGGCGGCAGCCGATCTGCGCGTGCGGGCCGACGATGCCGCCGCTGCCGCGGGCGAACGCGCCGGAGTGATGGTGAGCGGACCGCTGGGGCTGTGCTTCCTGCCCGCGTTCGTCTGCCTCGGCATCGTGCCCGTGGTGATCGGGCTTGC
The DNA here is from genome assembly GCF_036163995.1 of Rhodococcus sp. NBC_00294. NCBI lineage: Bacteria > Bacillati > Actinomycetota > Actinomycetes > Mycobacteriales > Nocardiaceae > Rhodococcus > Rhodococcus sp. NBC_00294. The sequence continues at coordinate 636,511 of NZ_CP108043.1, read as the reverse complement.
CGGGTCGGTCCTGAACGGCGGGGTGATGTGACCCCCGCCCGAGAACGCCGAGGGGGAACGTCCTCCTCGGAACACGAAGGGGGAGAACATGAGCAAGTTCCTGACCGAGGTGGGCGCGCGCATCCTGATGGTGGCGCGGGAGGACGACGGGATGTCGACGGCCGAGTACGCCATCGGCACCATCGCGGCGGCGGCGTTCGGTGCCGTGCTCTACACGGTGGTGACGGGCGACAGCATCGTGACCGCGTTGACGTCCATCATCGACAAGGCGCTGCAGACACAGGTCTGACGGCGGACTCGGGTCTCACGGGCGACAGCGGGGCGGTGACGGTCGAGGCGGCGCTGGCGATCTCGTCGATCGTCGCCGTCCTGGTGTTGTGCCTCGGTGCGCTGGTCACCGTCACCGAGCACATCCGGTGCATCGACGCGGCGCGGGAGGGTGCCCGGCTCTCGGCGCTCGGAGACGAGAGCGCGGTGACGTCGGCGACGGCGGTGGCCCCGCCCGGTGCGCGGGTGACGGTGTCGCGCGTCGGCGATCTGGTGACGGTGCGGGTGGAGGCGTCGTCGCCGCTGCCCGGGTTGACGGTGTCGGCGAGTGCGGTGGCGACGGCGGAGCCGACGGGTGGATGACCGCGGTTCGGCGACTGTGCTGGGAGCGTTCGTCACGGCGGCGCTGGTGGTGGTGACCGCGGCGGTGGTCTCGGTGGGTGCCGCCGTCTCGGCCCGTCATCAGGCGCAGTCGGCGGCGGACCTCGCCGCGCTGGCGGGTGCCGCCGCACTGACGTCGGGGTCCGAGGCAGGGTGCGCGGCGGCGACGGCATCGGCTGCCCGGATGGATGCGGTGCTGGACGGATGCGCGGTGGAGGAGTGGGACGTGCAGGTCCGGGTGCGAGTGCGGATCGCGCTGCTGCGCTTAGGGGAGAGGGATGCGGTGGCCTCTGCGCGGGCGGGGCCGGTGAAGGAGTGAACCAGCACCTCGGTATGTCGGTCAGCGCGACTCGGCGAGCCTGCGTACTTCCGGTGCGACGGGGCGGCCGGTCTTCGCGCTGGCGGCCACGGCGGCTCGTGCAGCAGCCCGCCTCACAGAGACACGCAACTGGTGCCTCGGTGATCGTGGACTATCGACCCCGGATTCCGGGGCCTGGATTCCACGATCGCGCCAGCAGGAGCACGCCCATGCCGATGGTCCACACGTTCAGGGTGTCGAGGGCGAGCCGCTCGGTGACACCCGAGCCCAGTCCCCATTTCCCGGGGCTGAGGAAGGCGATGCCGCCCACCACGGCGATCGCACTGCAGGCGTAGGTGAATCGCGAGGCGACTCGACCGACGGATCGTGCGACACACAGCATTCCGGCGAGCTGCAGGCCGAAGTGCACCTGCGCCGCGACGGTGTGGGGGACCGGTGCGACGTCCATCGGGAGGAACCCGACGGCGCACGTCGCGAGACCGGAGAGCGCCACGAGGATCCACCCCGTCCGTGCGATGCCCACCGAGGGACGTACCAGGAGCGCCGCGCCCGCTGCGGTGGCGCCGCCCACGGCCACGAACGTCGCGTTCATGACGACGTGATCGGGCGAGCAGTAGTCGGTGCACGTCGCCGCACCGAGGGCGCTGATGACGTCGTCACGCCAGCTGTACGGGGTGGTCCAGGAACGCGAGACGATCACCTGCATCGGCCAGTAGAGGACTGTGGCGATCCACAAGGAGGCGACGCTCCGACGCAGGGTCATGACACGACGGTAGACACCGGCGTCGTGACCGGCGCATCATGAGGTGAGTCACACGTGTGACGTGCGGTAACGCGCAACCGGGTTATCGCAGGCCGAGCATCGGGGGAATCGGAATGTCGAGAGTGGCGGACGTCAAGGACGAGGCACGATCGCGGCTGCGGTGGTTCGCGGTGCACGGAGTGGTGCGCTTCTTCGCCACACGCGGCATCAAGATCGGTGACCCGCAGGCCAAGCTCATCGCCGATCCGGTGACTCGCGCGAACCCCGGTGTCGTCTACCAGGAGATTCGCGACCGGGGAAGGATCGTCAAGGGCCGCGTCGCCTACCTCACCGTCGACCACGGGTTGATCTTCGACCTCCTGCGCTCGGACGACTACCGCACCGTCGTCGTGGGCGGCAACCTCCCGAAGCCGCTACGGGCGATCGAGCGTCGCACCCGCACCGCCGCTCTGCACCCGCTGGCGCCGCCGTCGCTGCTGTCGGTCGAGCCGCCCTCGCACACCCGCTACCGCAAGTTGGTGTCGTCGGTGTTCACCGCGCGCGCCGTCAACGCGATGCGCGACAACGTGCAGCAGGTGGCCGACACGCTCCTCGACGAACTCGTGGCCGCGGGCGGCGGCACGGTCGACATCGTCTCGTCGTACTGCGCGAAGCTTCCGGTCGCCGTCATCGGCGACATCCTCGGCGTGCCGGAGGCGGACCGCGACAAGGTGCTCGAATTCGGCGAACTCGCGGCGCCCAGTCTCGACGTCGGTCTGACGTGGTCGCAGTTCCGCGAGGTCGAGCAGGGCCTCGAGGGCTTCGACCGGTGGCTCGCCACCCACATCGCGGGATTGCGCGACAACCCGGGCGACGATCTGATGAGTCAGCTCATCGCGGCGTCCGAGGACGGGGTGTACCTGAACGATCGGGAACTCCGCGCCACCGCGGGTCTGGTGTTGGCGGCAGGGTTCGAGACGACGGTCAACCTGCTCGGCAGCGGCATCAATCTGCTGATGAACAACCCCGACCAGCTCGCGCGACTGCAGGACGATCCGTCGCTGTGGGGAACGGCCGTCGACGAGATGCTGCGGCTCGAGTCGCCGGTGCAGATGACGGCCCGCGTCGCGAAGGGTTCCGTCACCCTCGAAGGCATGGACCTCGAGGCCGGCGATCTGGTGGTGTGCGTCCTCGCGGCCGGTAATCGGGACCCGCAGGTCTTCGACGACGCCGACACCTTCGACGTCGGTCGGTCCAACGCCAACAAGCACCTGTCGTTCTCGGGTGGGCGCCACTACTGCCTCGGCGCCGCACTCGCGCGCGCGGAGAGCGAGGTGGGACTGCGCACGCTGTTCGACCGCTTCCCGCATCTGTCGTCCGCCGGCACCGGCGTCAAGCGGGACACCCGTGTGCTGCACGGGTTCCGCACGCTACCGGTGGCGCTCGGCGAACCGGCCACCGTGTCTGCCTAACCCTCCAGACAGGCGAGGACGGCGTCGAGCACGCGCACGGCGCCGTCCTTGTCCAACGGATCGTTTCCGTTGCCGCACTTGGGTGACTGCACGCAGGACGGGCACCCCGAGACACACTCGCACGACGCGATGGCCTCGCGGGTCGCGGAGAGCCAGGTGCCGATGACGGCGTGGCCGCGGTCGGCGAATCCGGCGCCACCGTCGTACCCGTCGTAGACGAAGACCGTCGGCAGGCCGGTGTCGGCGTGCAGTGCCGTCGACACGCCGCCGATGTCCCATCGGTCGCATGTCGCGACGAGGGGCAGCAGACCGATGGCCGCGTGCTCCGCCGCGTGGAGCGACCCGGGGACACGTTCGGCGGTCACGCCGGCGGACTCGAGCAACTCCGGCGTGATCGTGTACATGACTGCGCGCGTGTGGAGTTCCTGCATCGGCATGTCGAGTTCCACGGAGTCGAGAATCTCTCCGGACGGCAGTCTGCGGAGGTATCCGACCACCTGGTGGCTCACCTGGACCTGCACCAGCGCGACGTCGACCTCCCCGTACGACTGCTGTTCGTGCACGTCCTCGATCACGATGTCGGTGATCTCGCGCGCCGAGGTGGTCCACTCGGGCTCCTCGGGGCGCACCACCGCGAGGCCTTCCTCGAAGTCGAGCGTGTCCACGACGAACGACTCGCCCTGATGGATGTGGACAGCGCCGGGGTGGGTCGTCGAGGGCGCGCGGCCGGCGTCGACGGTGCCGAGCATGCGTCCGGTGGAGCCGTCGACGATCGCGATCTGCGACCCGATACCGCCCCGGATGTCCACCGCCGCATGGGGGGTCGCGTCCGCGGTGATGTACCACCCGTGCGGCCGACGGCGGAGCAGACCCCGGTCCGCGAGGGACTGCGCGACGTCCTGAGCGCCGAGCTCGATCACCTCGTCGTCGGTCAGCGGGAGTTCCATGGCCGCGCAGAGCAGCTGTGGCCCCAGCACGTAGGGGTTGGTAGGATCGGTGACCGTCGCCTCGATGGGCTTGTCCAGCAACGCGGCCGGATGGTGCACGAGGTACGTGTCGAGCGGGTCGTCCCGGCCCACCAGGATCACCAGCGATCCCTGGCCGCGGCGACCGGAGCGGCCGGCCTGCTGCCAGAACGACGCGACCGTCCCCGGGAAGCCGGCGACGACGACGGCGTCGAGCCCTGCGATGTCGACGCCGAGCTCGAGTGCGTTGGTGGTGGCCACGCCGAGCAGGGTGCCGTCGGACAGCGACCGCTCGAGTTCGCGGCGGTCGTCGGCGAGGTATCCGGCCCGGTATGCCGCGATGCGCTGCGGCAGATCGGGATCGACGTCCGCGAGCAACCGCGCGGTACCCAGTGCCGTCAGCTCCGCGCCGCGTCGGGAACGGACGAACGTCAGTGTTCGGGCGCCCTCGACGACGAGGTCGGCCATGATGCGTGCGGCCTCGGAACCGGCGGCGCGCCGGATCGGCGCCCCGTTCTCACCCGTGACGTCCAGAAGCGGTGGCTCCCACAGGGCGACGGTCCGGGGACCGTGGGGAGATCCGTCCTCGGTGATCTCCTCGCACGGTGCACCGACCAGGCGACTGGCCGCGGCCCCGGGATTCGACGCGGTGGCGCTGGCGAGAACGACGACGGGCGCGGCGCCGTAGCGCGCGGCGATGCGCCGGAGTCGTCGCAGGATCAGGGCGACGTTGGAGCCGAACACCCCGCGATACGAATGACATTCGTCGACGACGACGTACGCCAGGTTGCGGAAGAAGTGCGCCCACCGCTGATGGCCCTTGAGCAGCGAGATGTGCAGCATGTCGGGGTTGGTGAAGATCCACCGTGAATTCGCCCGGGCCCACTGGCGCACCTCGAGGGGTGTGTCGCCGTCGTACGCACTCGGTGCGATGTCCGGGAAGCCCCGCGCGGCGAGCGAGTCCGTCATGTCCACTGCAGCCCGAAGCTGGTCTGCCCCCAGCGCCTTGGTGGGCGCGAGGTAGAGCGCGGTGGCACGCGCGTCGGTCGACAGACGGGACAGCACGGGCATCCGGTACGCCAGCGACTTGCCCGACGCCGTGCCCGTCGAGACCACCACGTTGCGGCCCGACCACGCGAGCGACGCGGCCTCTGCCTGGTGGGTCCACGGCTGCGGGATCCCGCAGTCCTGGAAGACCTCGACGACCGCGGGCTCGAGCCACTGCGGCCATGCGGCGTACCGGGACTCACGTCCCGGCAGCTCCGCCGCATGGGTCAGCGGAGACTCTCCCGGCGGCGTTCCCGCCAGCGCTCGTCCGAGCAGCATTCCGCCGAACGAGGAGGCCGGTGCGTCGGTCGTCGTGCTCACTGTCTCTCACTCCCTCGGTGCTCGTGTCGATCGTAGAAGAACGGGCGGACAGAGCCCGCGAGGATATTTACGAAGTTGTTGTCTCGTCGACTGTCGCGCCGCCGTCCGACGTGGTTCACTGTTCTCGGTCGCAGCTTCTGTGTTCGTTTTCACGCTCGCAGGATCTAATGTTGCGAGCGCGGTGCGTGAAGCTCTGCCCACGGGGTGACTCTTGGGGGGGATCATCACAGCGGTCGGAACCGGCCCGATGGACTGTAAGTGCCGTTCATCGCATCCGGTGTTCAAGAAAAGGATAGACAAGCATGGCACAGGGAACTGTGAAGTGGTTCAACGCCGAAAAGGGCTTCGGCTTCATCGCACCCGAGGACGGCTCCGCTGACGTCTTCGTCCACTACTCCGAGATCCAGGGCAGCGGCTTCCGCACCCTCGAGGAGAACCAGCGCGTGGAGTTCGAGGTCGGACAGGGCACCAAGGGCCCCCAGGCCACGGGCGTCCGCGCCGTCTGATCTCGATCGGACAGTCTCTACCGACACGTCCCCCGTCGCCTTCCGAGGTGGCGGGGGACGTCTCGTTTCCGTGACACTGCGTCGCGGACACCACGCCGGCGGGGCGTTCGTGGCTTACTGTCGCGATCGTGAGCCAGTTGTCCTTCTTCTCCGCCGAGTCGACGCCGCCCGACGCGGCCGACCTCGCCGGGCTGCTGGCTGCGCAGGGTCAGCCCGTGATCGTGTCCGGGCGCACGCGCATCTCCGTCGTCGTCGACGCCACCTGGCGTGCCCACGCGGTGGCCGACCTGATCGAGTCGTGCGGCTTCGACGCCGAGATCACGACGACCGACGAGGGACGGCCACTGGTCCGGACCGAGCCGGTGCCCGAGCTGGCGTCGCTCGCCGCGGAGTGGGTCCGGGAAGCGGTGAAGGCGGTGCCCGGGGGTTGGGTGCCCGGACCGCGCGCCCTGCGGGCCTGGGTGGTCGCGGCGGGACGGCAGGAGGCAGGCGGCGCCCGGTTCGTCCTCGGACTCGATCCGCACGCCCCCGACACGCATCCGGTGCTCGCCCAGTCGTTGATGCGCGCCGGTGTGGCGCCGACTCTGGTGGGAACCCACGGAGGGACGCCGGCACTCCGGATCACCGGTCGACGTCGGGTGACCAGGCTCATCGAGAACATCGGCGAGCCGCCACCGGGCGCTCTCGCCGCGGGCGGGTGGCCCGTCCTCGTGTAGAGGAAGAGGGGGACTCGGACGGAGGTCACCGATGGTCGATGGGCCGCGGTGTCACATACGAGTTGCACGTGTGTGTCACTCTGTAGTGTGTCGGCTTCGAACGGTTCGGGGTATCGACGCAGGTGAACGGGTTCCCTCTCGCGGGGACCAGGAAGGTTCGGCAGCAGGTGGCAGCAGGAGACAGCACGGGGAACTCGTCGTCCGGCGCGTCCGGGCTTCGGCGTCTCGTGATCGTCGAGTCACCCACCAAGGCCAAGAAGATCGCGCCCTATCTGGGCAAGAACTACGTGGTCGAGGCCTCGGTCGGGCACATCCGAGATCTCCCGCGTGGTGCTGCAGACGTTCCGGCCAAGTACAAGGGCGAGTCCTGGGCTCGTCTCGGTGTCGACGTGGACCACGACTTCGAGGCTCTCTACGTCGTCAGCCCGGAGAAGAAGGGCAAGGTCGCCGAGCTCAAGAGCCTGCTCAAGGACGCCGACGAGCTCTACCTCGCCACCGACCCCGACCGCGAGGGCGAGGCCATCGCGTGGCATCTCCTCGAGACGCTCAAGCCGAAGATTCCGGTTCGACGGATGGTCTTCCACGAGATCACCGAGCCGGCCATCCTCGCCGCCGCCGCCGACACCCGCGAACTGGACACCGACCTCGTCGACGCCCAGGAGACGCGCCGCATCCTCGACCGCCTGTACGGCTACGAGGTCTCGCCGGTGCTGTGGAAGAAGGTCATGCCGAAGCTGTCGGCGGGCCGCGTCCAGTCGGTGGCCACACGTGTCATCGTGCAGCGCGAACGTGAGCGCATGGCGTTCCGATCGGCCGAGTACTGGGACATCTCGGCGCAGCTCGACGCCGGCGCCGAGGCGACGCCGCGGGCGTTCGGTGCGCGCCTGGTCAACGTCGACGGCTCTCGTGTCGCGTCGGGACGCGACTTCGGTGCCGACGGCAAACTCAAGTCCGAGGGCGTCACCGTTCTCGACGAGGCGCGCGCACGCCGGTTGTCCGAGGCTCTGGACGGTGTCGATCTGACCGTCGCGTCGGTCGAGTCCAAGCCGTACACGCGTCGTCCGTACCCGCCGTTCATGACCTCGACCCTGCAGCAGGAGGCCGGGCGCAAGCTCCGCATGTCCTCCGAGCGCACCATGCGTATCGCACAGCGGTTGTACGAGAACGGCTACATCACCTACATGCGTACCGACTCGACGAACCTGTCGGCGTCGGCGATCGATGCCGCACGTCGTCAGGCCACCGAGCTGTACGGCCCCGAGTACGTGCACGACACCCCGCGGCAGTACACCCGCAAGGTCAAGAACGCCCAGGAGGCGCACGAGGCCATCCGCCCCGCGGGTGATTCCTTCGCGACTCCCGGTCAGTTGCACAGCTCGCTCGACACCGACGAGTTCCGGCTGTACGAGCTGATCTGGCAGCGCACCGTCGCCTCCCAGATGGCGGATGCGCGCGGAACCACTCTGTCGCTGCGTATCTCGGGCACCGCGGGTACCGGTGAGGAGTGCACCTTCGCCGCGTCGGGACGCACCATCACGTTCGCCGGCTTCCTCAAGGCTTACGTCGAGAGTGTCGACGACCAGGCCGGGGGACAGTCCGACGACGCCGAGTCCCGGTTGCCGGTTCTCGAGCAGGGACAGGCGGTCACGGCCACCGGTCTCGATCCCGACGGTCACACCACCAACCCACCGGCCCGCTTCACCGAGGCGTCGCTCATCAAGACGCTCGAGGAACTCGGCATCGGTCGCCCGTCGACGTACTCGTCGATCATCAAGACCATCCTCGACCGCGGATACGTCTACAAGCGCGGTAGCGCCCTGGTGCCGTCGTGGGTGGCGTTCTCCGTGATCGCGTTGCTGGAGGCGCACTTCGGCCGGTTGGTCGACTTCGACTTCACCGCAGGCATGGAGGACGACCTCGACGCCATCGCCGGTGGCCGCGAACGACGTGGAGACTGGTTGTCCGCCTTCTACTTCGGCGGTGAGAACGGCACGGAGGGGTCGGTCGCACGGTCCGGCGGACTGAAGAAGATGGTCGGCCAGAACCTCGAGGACATCGACGCCCGCGTCATCAACTCGATCCACCTGTTCGACGACTCCGAAGGTCGCGACGTACACGTCCGCGTCGGTCGCTACGGCCCGTACCTCGAACGGATGGTGCAGAACCCGGACGATCCCGACGGGGATCCGATCTCGCAGCGCGCCAACCTGCCCGACGACCTTCCGCCGGACGAGCTGACGCTCGAGTTCGCCGAGAAGCTGTTCGCGACTCCGCAGGAGGGTCGCAAGCTCGGTGTCGACCCGCTGTCGGGTCACGAGATCGTCGCCAAGGAAGGACGATTCGGGCCGTACGTCACCGAGGTCATCCCCGAGGAGCCCGAGCCCACCCCGGACATCGTTCCGGTGGAACAGCATTCGTCCGACGGGGGCGGCGGCACCGCCGTGGCCACCAAGGCGGCGAAAAAGGCTCCCGCCAAGAAGGCCGCGAAGAAAGCGACCGCACCGAAGCCGCGAACGGGTTCGTTGCTCAAGTCGATGGATCTCGCGACGGTCACGTTGGACGACGCGCTGAAGCTGCTGTCGTTGCCGCGCGTGGTGGGCGTCGATCCCGAGAGCAAGGAAGAGATCACGGCTCAGAACGGGCGCTACGGTCCCTACCTCAAGAAGGGCACCGATTCCCGCTCGCTGGCCACCGAGGACCAGATCTTCACCGTCTCCCTCGAGGAGGCTCTGAAGATCTACTCCGAGCCCAAGCGGCGCGGACGTCAGGGTGCGGCCACGCCGCCGCTGCGCGAACTCGGTGTGGACACTGTCAGTGGTCAGCCGATGGTGATCAAGGACGGCCGCTTCGGTCCGTACGTCACCGACGGTGAGGCCAACGCCAGCCTGCGCAAGGGCGACGAGGTGGGCACCATCACCGACGAGCGGGCCATGGAACTCCTCGCGGATCGTCGCGCTCGCGGGCCCGTGAAGAAGAAGGCCACCAAGAAGGCGCCGGCGAAGAAGGCTCCCGCCAAGAAGGCGGCAGCGAAGAAGACGCCGGCCAAGAAGGCTCCCGCGAAGAAGGCGGCCGCCACGAAGACCGCTGCGAAGAAGACGCCGCCCGCCGAGTCCTGAGGACCGCACCTGTCCGCCATTGCCCTTAGCTTTCTCCTCACACACGAGGAGAGGGGCACATCATGGCGGGGACGTACACATCCGTGGGGCCGTCGGTCGACGTCACGGGCGAGAAGCTCGATCTGGTCACCATCCTGGCCGATCAGCGCGGGATGCTCGCGATCACGGCGCGGGGGATCACCGATGAGCAGGCGCGTCGGCGCACGACCGTCAGTGAGTTCACGCTCGCCTCGCTGATCGCGCACGTCGCGTCGGTGATCCGCGGGAACGTGACCATGCTCGAGGAGCGCGACGAGAACTCGACCGTCGACTTCTCGGGATCGGGCGAGCCCGAGGTGCCCGAGTCGATCGAACAGGTGCTGGCCGAACTCGACTCCGCCGGCCGAGCTCTCGAGCAGTGCATCGCCGCGCTCGGCAACCTCGACGACCTGATCCCGCAACCCACCGCACCGTGGGCGCCGGAGCGCATCTGGTGGACGGCGCGGCGCGTACTGCTGCACCTGTTGCGCGAGATCGCCCACCACAGCGGGCACGCCGACATCCTCCGCGAGGCTCTGGACGGGCAGTCGACGATGGGTGTGGTGGCGGGTGACATGGGGTTGGAGTTCTAGGCGCGATTGCCGTCCTGGACGCGCACCTCCCCGCAGTTCGCGACCGTCCCGTGCCTGCGCGTACTGCCGAGGGGTGCGCGTCCTTCTGCTGCTGTGAGCGCTGCCCGGAGACGATCGGCGAGAGCCGACGTCGCCAGGTCGTTCCACGTCCACCGTTCGATCCGCCACTCCAGTGAGCGCAACCGGTCCTCGCGCAGTTTCTCGGCGATCACCACATCCGCTGCATCCCCGTACTCGCGGTACTTCGCGAGCCCGTCGAACTCGCCGATCACTCCGTCGAACAGGAAGTCCGGCCGTCCCACGAAGCGTCCGCGCTCGTCGAGGACGTCGCATTGGAGCGCAGGAGCGGGGAGGCCGTGCCGGTGCAGGTAGACCCGGCTCCGAGACTCACCCACGCTCTCGGCGCCACCGTCCATGAAGGCGATGGCCCGCCGCGCCCTGTCGATCCCGCGACGACCGTGCGCTCGGGCCAGCGTCGCAGCCAGATCGTCCGCCGATGTTCGGCGCAGAGCAGCATCGCCGGAGCAGACCGAGGACTCGAACGGCCGACTACAGGCGAGGTCGACGACTGTTCTGGCGAGCGAGGTGACACGCACCCCGTCGACCGTCGTCACGTCGTCCGGGTGCAGTGGCGATGCGTGCACGACGCGCGACGTGCCGGCCCGACCACCGCCGGATCGATTCGCCGTCAGGTGTGCTCGACGATCGATGTCGGGCCACAGGTCGATGCCGTGGACCAGCGCTGCCGAGCTGTGGCTCACCACCAGATCGCTGTCGGAGGAGAGGACGGCGGCGCGTAGCTCGAGCAGTCGGCGGGTGCGGTCGTCGGACAGGTCGGTCGTCGCCGGATCGACGTAGACGCCGCGGCGCACGGGAACGATCGAACCGGACCGGACAGCAGCGCGGACCTCACCGTCGGACACGCCGCGTCGTCGGAGATCGGCTCGGGGGATCAGAGACATGTATCGAAGGGTGCGCGATGTGGCCGTCGAGTCGTCCGCCGTGATCCACAGGCTGGGGATGGAGAACGTACGCGCACCTCTCGGCAGTTCGCGACGGTCCAGGGCCTGCGCGAACTGCTGCGAGATGCGCGGCCGAGCCCACCCCCGGAGCGGTACTCTCACTTCGAACCACTGACCTACTTCGGGAGTACTGATGGCCGGCGGACTCGTAGCCCTGCTCGACGACGTGGCAGCGCTTGCCAGGCTGGCGGCGGCGTCGATCGACGACGTCGGTGCCGCGACCGGCAAGGCGACGGCCAAGGCTGCCGGTGTGGTCATCGACGACACCGCCGTGACGCCGCAGTACGTGCGCGGCCTCGCCGCCGAACGTGAGCTCCCCATCGTGCGGCGCATCGCCCTCGGGTCGCTCCGTAACAAGCTGCTCATCATCCTGCCGATCGCGCTGCTGCTGAGCCAGTTCCTGCCGTGGCTGCTGACGCCGATCCTCATGGTCGGCGGTGCCTACCTCAGTTACGAAGCGATGCACAAGATCTGGGGCGCCGTCTCCGGACACGGCGCTCACGATCACGACGAGGACGGGCCTCGCGACGAGGACACCGTCGTCGCCGGAGCCGTGCGCACCGACCTCATCCTGTCCGCCGAGATCATGGTCATCGCGCTCGACACCATCGCCGCCGAGGGTTTCTGGAGCCGACTGATCATCCTGGCCGTCGTCGCCGTGGTGATCACCGTCCTCGTCTACGGCGTGGTCGGTCTCATCGTGAAGATGGACGACATCGGTCTCCGGTTGGCCGACACCTCGTCGGGCATCGCGCAGACCGTCGGGCGCGGTCTGGTCAAGGGCATGCCCAAGGTCATGGCGGTGCTGTCCGTGGTGGGCACCGCGGCGATGCTGTGGGTCGGTGGCCACATCCTGCTCAACGGCATCGACGAGCTGGGGTTCCACCCGATCTACGAGTTCGTCCACCACATGGAGGACGCGGTCCACGATGTCGCCGGTATCGGGGGTGTGCTGGCCTGGATCGTCAACACGCTGGCATCCGCGCTGATCGGTCTCGTCGTCGGCTCCATCGTCGTGGCCGTGATGACCGGGGTGTCCTCGTTGCTGGCCAAGCGTCGCGGTGGGGCTGTCGCACAGGAGCACTAAGCTCTCCTCCCATGGCGGGAGTGTTCGAACGGCTGGTCGGTCAGCACGAGGTGGTCGCCGAGCTGTCCGACGCGGCGGCGGCTGCGCGTGAGGGTGACATCGGTTCCCGCATGACGCACTCGTGGCTCTTCACCGGGCCTCCCGGGTCCGGCCGCTCCATCGCCGCTGTCTGCTTCGCGGCTGCGCTGCAGTGCACGGATCCGGACGTCATCGGGTGCGGCCATTGCCACGCCTGCACCACCACCATGCACGGCACCCACGGCGACGTGCGCCGCATCGTGCCGCAGGGCCTCAGCATCTCTGTCAAGGAGATGCGCGAGGTGGTGCAGATGGCAGCGCGTCGCCCCACCACGGGGACGTGGCAGATCGTGGTCATCGAGGACGCGGACAGGCTGGGCGAGCGCGCCTACAACGCGCTCCTCAAGGCGGTCGAGGAGCCGCCGGCCCGCACCATATTCCTGCTCTGCGCACCGTCCGTGGATCCGGAGGACATCGCCGTCACCATCCGCTCGCGCTGCCGGCACGTGGCTCTGGTGACGCCCAAACCCGCGGACATCGCACGCGTACTGCGGGAGAACGACGGCCTGGACGAGAAGACCGCCGCGTGGGCCGCCTCGGTGGGCGGCGGACACGTGGGCCGCGCGCGCCGCTTGGCGACGGACCCCGAGGCACGCGAGCGACGGCAGCGGGCACTGGGCATCGCCAAGGCGGCGCTCCGCCCCGCCACCCAGTACGCGGTGGTCGAGGAACTGGTGAAGGCCGCCGAGTCCGACGCGGTGCAGATCAACGCCGACCGCGACGAGCGGGAGACCGACGAACTGCGGACGTCACTCGGCGCCGGCGGCACCGGCAAGGGTGCAGCGGGCGCGCTGCGAGGATCCGCCGGCGTGCTCAAGGAACTGGAACAGCGGCAGAAGTCGAGGCGCACTCGTACCGGTCGAGACTCGCTGGACCGGGCGCTGATCGACCTCGCCGGGCTGTACCGCGACGCTCTCGCACAGTCGTACGGCGCCTCGTCGACGATGACGCACCCCGACATGGAGGACCAGGCCCGCGGCCTCGCCTCGGTATCGACTCCCGAGTCGTTGCTGCAGTGCATCGAGGCGATCCTCCGGTGCCGCGAAGCCCTGGAGATGAACGTCAAGCCCAAGTTCGCGGTCGACGCGATGGTCGCCACACTGGGCGCGGCGGCCCGCTGACCCCCGTTTTGGGTTCGGGCGGGGGGACCGGTTAAACTTGCGATGGCTCCTCAGGGAGCCGCGCCGCCTTAGCTCAGTCGGTAGAGCATTTCACTCGTAATGAAAAGGTCAAGAGTTCGATTCTCTTAGGCGGCTCCACACAGTTCAGAAAAAGCGGCCTCGCGATACGCGTGGCCGCTTTTCTGGTCTCTGATCCCCTGTCCTAGCCGTTGACATCCATCTCTGCGGGAGCCTGTCGCACCGAGAACAGATTGCCGAACGGATCGAGCAGCTGGCACAGACGTTCACCGGTGAAGACCGTCTTGGGTCCCCGGTGTGCAACGGCTCCGTGGGCTGTGCAGTCCGCGACGATCGCATCCACGTCGGTCACGGTCCAGTAGGCGGAGACTCCGGCCGGCCCCGACGAGTTGTAGTCGTCGTTCTCGTGCAGCGTGAGCCGCACCCCGTCGATGTCGAAGGCCACCAGTGCCCCGCCCCGTTGAATCGGTGTGCGACCCAGCCGGGCGGAGTACCACTCGACTGCGGCCTCGAGATCGTCGACGAAGTAGAAGACGTTGCCGACGGGCCCGAGGGCGAGGGGGGTGGTCATCGGGCGAGGAAGTCGAGAATGTCTGCGTCCAGGGCCTTCTGGTAGTCGCCGTAGATGCCGTGCGGTGCGCCCGGGTACACCTTCAACGTGCCGTCCCGGACGAGGTCGATGGACTTCAGGGCCGCCGCCGCGATGGGGACGATCTGGTCGTCGTCACCCTGGGCGATGAAGATCGGGACCGTCAGCGCCTTCAGATCCTCGGTGAAGTCGGTCTCGGAGAACGCTCTCACGCAGTCGTAGGCGGCAGCAAGGTTGACGAGCATTCCCTGACGCCAGAAGTCGTCGATCGCGCCTTGCGAGACCGCGGCGCCGTCACGGTTGGCGCCGAAGAACGGCTGCGCGAGATCCTGGTAGAACTGCGAGCGGTCGGTCAGCACGCCGTCGCGGATGTCGTTCAGTGCCTCGATCGGGGTGCCCTCCGGGTTGGACTCCGACTTCAGCATGATGGGCGGGACGGCGCCGGCAGTGATGACGCGGGCGACGCGGGATCCGCCGTGCTGGGCGGCGTAGCGGACGACTTCGCCGCCGCCGGTCGAGTGGCCGATCAACGTCAGTTCCTGCAGATCCAGAGCCTCGACGAGCTCGGCGAGGTCACGGGCGTAGGTGTCCAGTCGTTGCCGGAATAGGTCTTGGACGACCGGCCGTGTCCGCGGCGATCGTGGGCGATGGCCCGGTAGCCGGCGTCGGCGAGCAGCTTGAGCTCGACCTGCCAGGCATCCGACGACAGCGGCCATCCGTGGCTCAGCACCACGGGCTTTCCGGTGCCCTGCTCGGTGTAGTAGATCTCGGTTCCGTCGGTGGTGGTGATGTAAGGCATGGCGACCTCCAGGTTTCGTGGGTTCCGATCAGTGGCTGACGACAAGGTTCCTGCACGCCTGACCGGGGGTCGTCACGTCCGGCCGGGGTCTCGCACTACCGGTCGGCCGGTACGCCGAACAGGTGTTCCTCCTTCTCGGTCGTACCGGTCACCGTGTAGGACAGAGCCTCGGTCATCCGCTGGTGATCCGACTCGGTCCAGCGCTCACGGTGCTGCCGCTCGAGATCGCCCCACGACCGGGCGGTGAACTGCTCGACACGCAGAGACGGGTCCTCGCCGTTCCTGAACAGTGCCCAGGAGTACCCGCCGGTCCGGCGGCGAGCTTTCCCGACGGCCGCCATGGCGCGGTCGAAGTCGGTCGTCGAGTCGGGCCGCACCCGGTACGTCACCGAGACGACCACGGGGCCGTCGTCGGGTTCGGGTTCGAACATCACCATCGGTGTCGGCCACGCCGTAGACACCCCGCGCGGCAGCGTGCCGGTGTCGGCGCGCAGAGGCAGGACCGTGACGCTGGCGGCGGTGACCACCAAGAGCACCGCCGAGATCAGTAGCGCCGCAGCGAAACCGACGTGCGACGCGACCAGACCCCAGACGAACGAGCCCAGCGCCTGGGAGCCCATGAACACCAACAGGTAGATCGACATCCCCCGAGCTCTCACCCAGTGCGCGAGAGAGAGCTGAATCGCCGCGTTGAGTGTGGTCAGGGTGGCGATCCACGCGGCGCCCGACAGCAGCAGCAACGGGACGGCCGCGCCGGCGGGGAGGTAGGCCACGGAGACGACGCCGACGGCATAGGTGACCGCGGACAGTGCCAGCACGGCGTTGCCCGACATCGACTGTCGCAACCGCGGGTAGAGCGCCACGCCGGACACTGCGCCGACACCGAGCATTCCCAGGACGAGCCCGTACCCCGACGCGCCGAAGTGCAGGTGGCGCGACGAGGCCAGGGGCAGCAGGGCCCACAGCGCCGATGCCGGGAAGGCGAACAGGGCCGAGCGCAGCAGGATCCGGCGCACGATCGGTGCGGACTGCATGTAGTGCAGCCCGGTCAGCATGGACCTGCCGAGGCGCTCTCGGTCGACGGACCGGTCGTCTGCGGGCCGACGCCACCAGACGAGCGCGCCGATGATGACGACGAACGTCAGGGCGTTGATGGCGAACACCGCGGCGGGTCCGGCCGCAGCCACGATCACGCCGCCGATGGCCGGGCCGACGGCGCGCGCACCGTTCACGGTCACGCCGCCCAGGGCGGATGCTGCCGGGATCTGTTCGGCCGGGACCAGTTCCGGCTGAATGGCCTGCCATGCGGGAGACGACAGCGCGGAGCCGCACCCCAGCAGGAACGTCATCGCCAGCAACATCATCGGGGTCAGCACGTCGGTGAAGGCGAGCACCGCGGTGGCCGTCGCGGCGACGGCGGTGTACGTGCTGATCGCGATCAACAACCTGCGCCGATCGAGCAGATCGGCGAGTCCGCCGGCGAGGAGGGCGAAGAACAAGGTGGGCAGCAGGCTGGCCGTCTGCACGAGGGCGACCACGGTCGCGCTGCTGTTCTGCTCCACCAGGAACCACTGTGATCCCACCGTCTGCATCCACAGGCCGATGTTCGACACCAGCTGAGCGATGAACAGCGTGCGATACACCCTGCCACGCAGCGGCGCCCATGCTGAGGACGAGTGGGTGTCGGGGCCTGCGGCGAGGTCGGCGGTCATGGGTGGACCTTCCGGTCGGTCGATGCGTGCGCGGTGGCGACGATGCCGCCAGGCATATCACGACCACCGGGCGGTGTCGAGACGGCGCAGCACGGGTCGTCCATCCGCCTCCTCGCGGTGAGGATGAAGCCCGAGCCACATCCTCGACGTGGTCACGGCGGCGTGAGGACCGCATCCACTGCATGCTGGAGAATGGCGGTCGCTCGGTGCAGCGTGGCGGGATCGGTGGGCATCGCCCGGTCCCAGAACAGGCCGTCGAGAACCGTGTTGAGGAACGCGGCGTTCAGCGACTGATCACCCTGTGGCGCTGCACCTTCGGCGGCGAGAATGTCGAGCCACTGCTCGACTCTCCGGTGCGCTTCCTCGGCGAAGGACGCGTAGGCGGCTCGGATGTCTGCGGTGGGTTCGGGTACTGCGAACGCCTCGACGGTGCTGATCAACGCGCGCCGCGCCTGCGCACCGACGGCAGGCACCAGGACCTGCTCGAGGCAGCGCACGAGGCGATCCCGAGCCGGTATCGATCGGTCGTGGATGACGTCGGCGTCCGGTGTCACCACGTCGTAGATCGTGGCGAGAACGGCCTCGCGCAGTGCGCGCTGGGTGGGGAAGTGATGACGGAGAGAACCCATGCTCACTCCGGCGCGCGCGGCGACCGATCGCACGCTGAGTGTCGACGCCGGGTCCTCACCGATCATCTCGCAGGCAGCGATGAGTATCCGCGCCCGCGTGTCCGGGCCGGGTTCCTCCGGTGTCGGCATCGCGTCCCCTCTGTTCCTCTGCGCTCGTTCCTGCTCTGAGCAGGACCGATCACGCGACCAGCACAATGTGCTAGCACGGTGTGCTAGCGTCGTCGCCATCGTTCGCGACAGTACAGCGTGCTAGCGGCACGGCCGGCGGAAGAGGAGCGAATCATGTTCGATCGAGTCAGGCGCCGCCGCGCGGCTCGTCGGGTGCGACCCGGCGACGGGCGAGCACTGCAGCCGTTCCGATGGTGGCAGTTGCTGGGACGTGCGCTGTTTCATCTCCCACCGTCGGGCCCCCATGAGCCGGAATGGTCCGTCGACATCAGGCACTGGCAGGACCAGGCCTCCGGTTCTGTCACGGCCGATCTGTACAGAGACGGTCTGTGCGAAGCACGGTCGGCACTGCCCGCCGCGTTCCCCGTCGAGGACGGCCGCATCGAGGTCGCGATGAGTGGTTTCGGTGTCAAGCGGTGCCATCTCGTCTCCGCTGACGGGAGCGAGCGGCAGCTGAGCCCCGACCCTCGCTCGGCCGAAGGGCGCCGGGCCCGATTCGACAGGCGGCACCCCGCGGCGAGTTCGGTCATCGGCGTCGTCTCGATCGCCCTCGTTCTCAGCGGAGTCCTGTCGCTCGCGGTGTATCTCGTCGAGACGGTGTCTCGAATTCCGCCGATCGCCGAGTCGGTCGGTGTCATCGCCGCACCGATCGATCTGCCGACGTGGTCGACGGTCGCCTCCACCGTCGGTGCCGCCGTGGGCAGCACGGAACGCGCTCTGCGACTGCGTTATCACTGGCTCGACGCCGCCGGCAACTGATCGGCCGTCGGCCACCCCTGCTACCGAATGGACATCCCGTGAACCGATACGACACGCGTACTGCTGCGGTGGCCGCGATCAGCCTCGTTCTCGTCGGCTGCTCGACGACCTCCACCGCGTCTCAGCCCGATACTGCAGTGCAGCAACCATATTCCATGCCCGACCTCGAGTGGGCCTCATGTCCCGACGACGTCGGTGACCCAGCGGAGGAACCGTCGCGCCTGCAGTGCGCGTCGGTGCCCGTGCCGATCGACTACGACGACCCCGACGCTGGACAGATCGACGTCATGATCTCTCGGCTGCCCTCCCAGAAGCCGGAGGAACGGCGAGGGGTGCTGTTGCTCAACCCGGGCGGCCCCGGTGGTACGGGGCTCGACCAACCGACGTTCCTGGTGAATCGGGGCATGCCGCAGTCCGTGCTGGACAGTTACGACCTCATCGGCATGGACACCCGTGGGGTGGGCCATTCCAGTCCCATCAGCTGCGGCTTCACCGACGACCTGCACTACTACGGCGCAGTCCCGCCGTACGCGTACGACCAGGCTGCCTTCGACGAGCAGGTTCGTACTGCGAGAGAAGTCGCGCGCCGGTGCGCCGCCGAGGACGACGGCCTGCTGCGCCACGTGAGCACCGCGAACATGGCGCGGGACCTCGACCGCGTCCGAGCTGCTCTCGGCGAGGACACCGCGAGCTTCCTCGGCTACTCCTACGGCTCGGCGCTGGGCGCGGCCTATGCGTCGATGTTCCCCGAGAGCACCGACCGAATCGTGTTGGACAGCAACATCGGTGACACCCATCTCGATCGAGCCGGGATGCGGCGCTATTCCCGAGGAATGGAAGACACCTTCCCGGATCTCGCCCGGTGGATGGCCGAGCGTCACGACCGATACGGTCTCGGTGCGACCGAGGACGAGGTGCGGGCGACGTACTTCGACATCGCCTCCAGGCTCGATGCCACGCCCGTGAACGGGGTCGACGGTCGCTCGTTCCGGCTCGCCACCTTCGTCACGCTGTACAACCCGGCGACGTACGAGACTGCGGCCGATGCGTGGGTCTCGTACCGGGACGGCCTCGCGGCGGGTCAGGGTGGGGACCTTCCGCAGGGGGCTCCGGTGCCGTCGGCCGGCGACAACTCGTGGTCCGTCTTCCTGGCGGTCACCTGCAACGACGTCGAGTGGCCGCACGACGTGACCACCTACGAGAATGCCGTCGCCACCGACAGGGTCGACTACCCGCTGTTCGGCGCAGCGGCGGCGAACATCATGCCGTGCGCGTTCTGGGCCCATGCCCCGACCGAACCCCCGGTCTCCATCGACTCCGACGGACCGACGAACATCCTCATCGCGCAGCATCGACGTGATCCGGTCACGCCCTTGCGCGGCGGTGAACTGCTCGACGAGCGCTTCGGAGATCGTTCCCGGCTGCTCACCGTCGACGGCAGTGGGCACGGTGTCTTCGCACTCGGAACCAACCCCTGCGCGCAGGAGGTGGTCACCGACTATCTCGTCGACGGCACCATGCCGGAGAAGGACGCCCAGTGTCCTCGGGCGACGCAGTGAGCACCGGCTGACGCCGTGACATCTGTCATGACCGGTCGATGACAGTGTCACCGTATCCGGTGCACGCAGGCACTGGCAGCGGTCGGTCAGCTCGACGACTCTGGTTGTCGATGAACACATTCGACCGGATCGACCGAGGCGCAAGGAGGGCGACATGACGAACCCGCCGCACGACAGCACGCAGGACGCACCGACCACCGATGCCGGCGCGAGGGTGGTGGACAGTCTGGGTGGCACCAGCGGCATGATCCGCACCGCGATACCGGTGATCGTGTTCGTCGTCGCGAACGCCGTCTGGACGCTGCCGGTCGCGATCGGCGCCGCGGTGCTCGTCGCACTGGGACTGACCGTCCATCGCGTCCGAGGTGGTGAGTCGATCGCCGGGGCGAGCGGCGGTCTCGTCGGCGTTCTCGCCGCCGGCGCCGTCGCGGCGATGAGTGGCAGTGCGAGCGGCTACTTCCTCCTCGGCATCTGGACCAGCCTGGTGGCCGGCGTCGTGGTACTCGCATCGGTGCTGATCCGCCGACCGGTGACCGGCCTGCTGTGGAACGCGCTGCACGGCAACCGATATGCCTGGCGACAGAACTCCTCGGTGCGCCGCGCCCACGACGTCGCCACTCTCACCTTCGCGGTGCTCTTCGGTGCCCGGTACCTCGTGCAGGACTGGCTGTACGACACCGACGCCACCGGCTGGCTCGCCGTCGCGAGAATCGGGATGGGTGCGCCGTTGTTCGCGGTCGCCGTGGTGGTCACCGTCTGGGCGTTCCGGCGTTCGACCACGCACTTCGTCCGTTGAGAGACACCACCGACAGACAGTTCGACACCCGCCCCACCAGAGGAAAGGACCTCCCATGACCACTGCACCCGATCTGATCGCGATCGACGACCTCTTCGGCCCGCCCGCCGCGGTCGGTGCCCGAATCTCTCCGGAAGGCAACAGAATCGCCTTCCTCGCACCGTGGAGGAACAGGCTCAACGTCTGGGTGCAGGACATCGCCCCGGATCTCTCCGCCGTGGGTGATGCACGATGCGTGAGCGCTGACGAGACCCGCAGCGTCATGAAGTTCGAGTGGACCGACGACCCCCGGTGGCTGCTGTACCTGCAGGACAGTGGAGGCGACGAGAACCACCACGTGTTCCGTGTCGATCTCGACGATCCCCGCAGTCCCGCCGTCGATCTCACGCCGTTCCCCGGCGCTCGTGCTGTCGGACTCCTGCCGGTGCGCGGGAGTACAGGCAGCTACACGGTGATGCTCAACGCGCGGAACCCTGCCGAGTTCGACCTCCACAGGATCGACGTCGCGACCGGTGAGATCACCATGATCGGGCGCAGCGCCGGAACGGACCGATTGCTGATGCTCGCGGAGGGCGACATGCTCGTCGAGCAGGAGACGACCGACGACGGCCACCTGCTCCTGTCCCGGGTCACCCCGTCGGGAACACGGACTCCGATCGCGTCGATCGACGCCACGGACTACCCGATCGGGATCACCCCGACCGAGATGACCCCGGACGGTACAGGCTTGTGGATGGGCTCGACCCGCGGGCGCGATCTGACTCACCTCGTGCGCGTCGACCTCGACACCGGCGAGGAGACCGTCGTCGACTCGCACCCGACGTTGGAACTCGACGCAGCCCGCCGCGCTGTCGAACAGACATCGTCGCCCCTGATATGCGACGCCGAGACCGGCGACCTGCTCGGGGTGCGATACCTGGGCGAGCGTCAGGAGATACGGGTCCTCGACGAGCGCTTCGGAGAGGTTTTGGCAGCACTCGAACAGCTCTCGGACGGCGATGTCGGCGCACTGTCCTCGGACCGGAGCGGACTGCGCTGGACCGTCAGCTTCGTGCACGATCGGGATCCCGCTGTCACCTTTCTCTACGACCACACCACGGGTGCGAGCCGCCAGTTGTTCCGTCCGTACCCGCATCTCGAGCCGACCGCGATGGCGCCGATGGAACCGGTGACCATCGAGGCGCGCGACGGGCGTGCGTTGCCGTCTTTCCTGACGTTGCCTCTCGGCGTCGACCCGACCGCGCTGCCGCTGGTGCTGTTCGTGCACGGCGGCCCCTGGTATCGCGACTCGTGGGGCTTCGATTCCGTCGTGCAGATGCTCGCCAACCGCGGGTATGCCGTGCTGCAGGTCAACTTCCGCGGTTCCACCGGCTACGGGAAGGCTCACACCAACGCCGCGGTGGGGGAATTCGCGGGCGCGATGCACGACGACCTGGTCGACGCGGTGGAGTGGGCCGTACAGCAGGGGTACGCCGATCGTGAGCGCGTCGCGATCATGGGCGGCTCGTACGGCGGGTACGCCGCGTTGGTCGGCGCGACCTTCACCCCCGACGTGTTCACCGCGGCGGTCGATCTGGTCGGCATCTCGGACCTCGCCAACTTCATGAGGACACAACCGTCCTTTCTCCGGGCCAGCCTGGTCAACAACTGGTACCGGTTCGTCGGCGACCCGAGTGACCCGGAGCAGGAAGCGGACATGCTCGCGCGGTCCCCGATCAGCCGTCTCGACGCGTCCACGGCGCCCCTGCTCATCGCGCAGGGAGCCAACGACCCTCGTGTCACCAGAGCCGAGTCCGACAACGTCGTCGCCACCCTCCGCTCGTGTGGGGTCCACGTCGACTACCTCGTCTTCGACGACGAAGGACACGGGTTCGTCAACCCCGAGAACACCATCGCGTTCTACCGCGAGGTCGAGCGGTTCCTCGCCCAGCACCTTGGTGGGCGCGAACATTCCGCGAGTCCCTCCTCCGTCCACGCACCGAGCGGGTCGCTATCGTGAGCCGCAGAACGGCAGGAGTCACCGTGGCAGTCACTGCGCTGGTGCTCGCCGGGTGTGCGCAACCGCGGACCGAGCCGGATCTGAGCAGTGTTCACGACCAGGACGTGGCCTTCGAATCGTGCGACGGGTACGCGGTGACGTCGGCCGATGCCACTGCGTTCGCCGCCGACCCGACCTTCGAGTGCGCTCGCGTGACCGTGCCGTTGGACTACGACGATCCCGACGGTCGGACGGCGCAGATCGCCCTGCTGAAGGCACCCGCGCGGGGTGAGCGAATCGGGTCACTGCTGCTCAATCCGGGTGGGCCCGGTGGGCCGGGAATGAGCATGGCCGCCGCGGGTGCGACGACCTTGGCGGACAGTCGCGTGACCGAACACTTCGACCTGATCGGCTTCGATCCTCGCGGGGTCGGTGCGTCGACACCGGCGATCGACTGTTTCACCGATGCCGAGAACGACGCCGGCGAGGCGTACACCACGGTGCTGACCGGCTCGAGAACGCTGACGGAGGACGACTCGCGTCGCCTGGTCGCACGCTGCGCCGAGCGCTCGGGCGGCGACGACGTCCTCTCGACGGTGGGAACTCGAGATGCCGCGCGGGACATGGACATTCTGCGAGAGGTGCTCGGCGACGAGAAACTGAGCTACCTCGGTCAGAGTTACGGAACGCGACTGGGAGCGGTGTACGCCGAGATGTTCCCTCAGAACGTGCGCGCCATGGTCCTGGACGGCGCCATCGACCCCGCTCAGAGCACGGCCGACCGCAGAGTCGACCAGTTCACCGGCTTCCAGCGCTCGTTCGACGAGATGGCCGCGTCCTGTGCGGCGTCTCCGGACTGTCCGCTGGGCCCCGATCCGAGCAGGGCGGTCGAGAGGTTCCAGGACATCGTCAGGCCTCTCGTCGAGGATCCCATCGTCACCGAGAGCGGTCGGCGCCTCGACTTCGACGCTGCATACGGAGCGGTGGTCGCGGGACTCTACGACTCGACGGTGTGGCCTGTCATCATCCGAGGAATAGCCGAGGTCACTGCGGGACAGGGAGACACGCTGCTGAAGATCCTCGACGTGTTCGGCGGCCGCGACGAGGACGGCACCCACCCCAACTTCAGCGAAGCGCTCTACGCCGTCAATTGCATGGACGAGGACCGCAACACACCGGAGGAGGAAGTCGAGCTCAAACGGAGAATTCAGGAGATCGCGCCGTTCACGGACGCGGGACTCGGTCCGGAGGGGGCTCGTGATCCGTGCGAGTTCTGGCCGGCCGAGCCGACACTCGGAATTCCCTACGCACAGGATGTCGAGCGCGTTCCCGACACTCTGACGATCTCGATCACCGGTGATCCGTCCACGCCCTACGAAGGAGGTGTGAACCTCGCGGACACTCTGGGCGGAACGCTGCTCCCCGTGGACGGCGAGCAGCACACCGTCGCGATCTCCGGTGCGAATGCCTGCGTGAACGACATCGTGGCCGACTATCTCGTCGAGCTGGCCACACCCGAGGCAGGGACTCGCTGCACCCTCTGAGCGCTCGCTCAGGCGGTGCGCGCGAGGTGAAGTCGCAAGCGCAGCACGGCGTCTCGCACGCGGGTCTTGACGGTGGCATGCGGAACGCCGAGCCGCTCGGCTGCTTCGCGGCACGACAGGCCCTGGAAGTAGACCAGGTCGACAGCGGTTCTCTGCAGACTGGTCAGTTCGATCAGCGCCTTCGTCAGCAGATCGTTGTCGGCGTTCGTCCACACCGCTTCCCAGACGCCGTCGTGAGCGCGGTCGAAATGCGATGCGGTGTACGCCGTGTCCCGCCTCGCCGACGCCGTGTCGGAGCGCGAACGGTCGATCGCTCGTCGGCGCGCGAGAGTCGCCAACCAGGCGTGAGGTGTCCCTCGGTCGGAGTCGAACGTTCCGGCCGAGGTCCACACCTGGAAGTACGTCTCCTGAGCCGTGTCCTCGGCGCGCGCACGGTCTCCGAGAACTCGCAACGCCGCTGCGAACACCACGGGTCGAGTGACCAGCATCAGTTCGACCATCGCGCGGTCGTCCCCGGAGGCGATCAGGCCGAGCAGGACACCGCATCGGTCGCGAAGGTCTCGGTCCAGCGCAGCGGCCTTCGCCTCGGTCGCTGCACGATCGGACCGATCGACATCGAGGAATGGTGGGCGCGCTCGTCGCGGAGATGCGTACTCCGCCGTGGTCATGGGCTGATTCTGCATCATGCGGGCCCCGACGCTCGCATGAACGGACACCGCGTATCTCGCGTCGTGCGCCGTGCGGTCCGTTTCCTGAGCAGCGGGCGACCAGGAGTTCGTGAATCGCGCCAGTCTCGGTGTCAGGAAGTGTTCGAGGGTCGGTAACCCGTGAGAAGCGCCGTGAGATCGGATGTGTCGTTGCTCTCCCGGGTTCCCCTCCGACTCCGACTGATCGGCGTCGGGTGACTCACGGATGGTCGACAGGCCGGGGCAGTGTCCCGTGTCGGATCAACTGGTCGTAGATGCCCTCGAACATCGTCGACATCTCCTGCACCTGAGGGGGAGTGAGGGCATCGAAGAAGACGGACCGCACGAAGTCGATGTGTCGCGGCGAGACATCGGCGAGGGTGTCGTCACCTCTGTCGGACAGTGCAACTCGGGTCACTCGACGGTCGTCGGGGTCGGTCGCCAGGGTCACGAGTCCCCGTGTGCTCAGGCTGCGGAGCTGATGCGAGACCCTGCTGCGCTCGGAGCCGATGCGGGTGGCGAGGTCGGACACCGAGAGCGTGCGCTCGGGATCGCTGACCAGCGCCACCAGTACGTCGTAGTCGGCCAGGGAGATGCCGTGATCGCCGCGCAGCTGGTGATCCATCTCGTAGCGCAGCCGCAGGTGCACCTTCATGTAGGCGTACCAGGCCCGTGTCTCCTCCTCGCCGAGAAAGGCGTAGGGAGACTCGGATGCCACGTCGTACTCGGTCATCGTCCTGTTGTACCCGGCCGACGACGGACGGCCCGCATCGAGGCGGCCACCGACCTCAGGTGAGGATGACGGTGTAGACCTGTGCCAGGAGGCCGTCGCGAACGATGCCGACATCGGCTCCGCGGACGACGGGATCGGAGCCCTCGGGTCCGAGTGCCCACGCCAGGTAGCCGGCGTCCTGCATGAGGTGAACGCTGCCGTCCGCGGTGAACACGAATCCCGGTGCGTCGTCGAGGATCGCCTGCACCTTGGCATGGAGTGCGTCGTGGCCCTGCACCCGAGCCTCGGCATCGGAGAAGACGACGTCCTCCGTGTACGTCCGCGCGATGGCGGCCCGCCTCGCCGCGGGGTCCCGTTCGCCGAAGACCTGCAGGAGGTTGGCGTGCATCAGCTGCTCGATCGACTCTGCCATCGCTGGGCTCCAGTTCCATATGGGTGAAGGTTCACCCAAATTAGGCGCGGCCGGTCTCCACGTCAACCGCGTCGCGAGAGGGTGGCGCCACAATGGAACGGGTCAATGGACCGTCCGTGGGGGATCTGCCATTCATGCCCGAGTCGACCTCCGGTGATGGATCCTGATCGTGGAGATCGAGAGTGTGGTGTGACCTGCCGGGTCACCCTCGCGGTCAGAGCTGAGTCGGGCGATGAACTATGCGGAGATGTCCACCGATCTGTTGCAGGAACGGTACGAGCGGCTGGTGACGGACCGCCGTTCCGCCATTGCCCGCGACGCGCCACCGGACGACGTCGTGTCGGTCTCCAACGAGTGCACCCGGGTGCGCCGCGAGTTGGACCGTCGCGCCCGTCGAGTTCCGTGATCGACGAAACCCGTGGGCTCGATCTTCCGCCCCCTGCGGCGGTGCTGAGAGACGATGGGGGTGTGCTCGACGACGATCGAATTCCCCGTGATCCCCCGACCCCCGACGTCCCGACGCGGTTGCGGCGCGCCGGAGCCGGCGGAGTCGCCACGGTGGAGAAGACCCTCGCCGTGCTCGAGGTGGTGGCCGATCGCGGCGGCGCCACCGCCAAGGAGGTCTCCGAGGTGCTGGGCTTCCCGCTGCCCACGACCTACCGTCTGCTGCAGGTACTCGTCGGTTGCGACTACCTCGTTCACCTCCGAGCGCGACAGCGGTTCGAGCTGGGATACAAGTTGGCTCGTCTCGGTGTCAGCCTGCATCGCCAGGTCGGCGTGCCTGTGCCGGTGCGGCAGCGTATCTCGAAGCTGCACGAGACACTGGGGACGGCAAGCTACTTCGCCGTCTACCGCGGGTCCGACGTTGTGGTGGCGCATGTCGCCGACTGCGCCACCCACCCCCGCATCACGCCGCTGAACTTCGGTTTCCACGAGGCCGGGCACGCGACTGCCTTCGGCAAGATCCTGCTCGCTGCGATGTCGCGCGAGGACGCAGCCGAATACCTCGACACCCATGGCACCGAACGGCTCACGTCCACGACCATCACCGACCGCGACGAACTGGAACACCACCTCGCCGAGGTGTCCCGTCGTGGGGTGGCATGGGAGCGTGAGGAATTCGTTCCGACGAAAGCGTGCGCTGCAGTGGCCGTCCATGATGCGTCGGGTGCGGTCATGGGAGCCGTGGCCATCAGCACCCCCGATCGGGAAGTGGACCGTCGACGGGCGGCCGAGGTGGAGCACGCGTTGCGGTCCGCGGCGAACGAGATCAGCCGGTGGTTGCGCACCGGCTGACCTCGTCCGTGTCAGGAGAACTGGATGCCACCGTCCACGAGCATCGTCTGGCCCGTGACGTAATCGGAATCCGGAGATGCCATGAAGCTCACGAGCTTCGCCACATCGTCGGGCACCGATACTCGGCCCAGCAGGATCGACTGGGCGTTCTCGGCGAGCGCCTCGCCCTTCTGCTGGCCGTGCTTCGCGGCGAGCTTCTCGTCGATGAGATCCCACATCGCCGTGCCGACGATGCCGGGGCCGTAGGCATTGACGGTGATGCCGTGTTCGGCCCACTCCATTGCCGCGGCCTGGGTGAGACCGCGTACGGCCCACTTCGTCGCCGAGTAGGGGCCGAGAAGTGCGAAGGGTCGGAACGCGACGATCGAGGCCGCGCCGATGATCTTGCCGCCGTCGCCCTGCGCGATGAACTGGTTGGCCGCGGCTCGGTAGGAATTGAAGACGCCTTTGACGTTGACGTCGAAGATCTTGTCGAAGTCGGCGCTGTCGTACTTCAGCAGCTCCTCGACCTGGGCGATTCCGGCATTCGCGACGAAGACGTCGAGGCGCCCGCCCGCGTCCACCGCGGAACGCACCAACGATTCGACCGAGGATTCGTCCACGACGTCGACCGCGGCGCCCGTGGCCATACCGCCGGCACCGACGATCGTCTCGACGGTCTCGTCGACACCGTCCTTCGAACCAGGCAGGTCGGCGACGATGACGTGAAGACCGTCTCGGCCCAGGCGTTCGGCGATACTCTTGCCGATTCCTCGGGCTGCTCCGGTGACGACGGCGACGCGTGGGTTCTGGCTCATGGAGACCTCCGTGACTCGGTGAATGATTCTCATCCAGATCACACCTGCACGGTCTGGGGCGTCCAGGGTCGTTATCGCGGAGTGAGAACGGGGACGTTTGAATGATTCGTCCGCGGGCACGCCGCACTCATGACCGATCCACACGACGAACCCACACTCGACGACGTCCTGGTTCCCACGGAGGACGCGCACCCGGACCGCCGGGCTCACGCCAAGACACCGAGCCATCTCGACGACGACGAGCTCGAGCAGAGAACGCAGCACGAGCGAGACGAAGTGCAGGACTGACGCGGCGCCTCAGCGCCCGAGGAAATGCGGATCGCGCCCGATGAATCCGAGAAGCCTCGTCTGATCGTCGGCGTCGTCGGGTACGGCGACAGCCGGCCCGTACTGGCCGGACGACCGCATGAGCTCCTCGATCGGCCGCATGCCGTCGACCAGTTCGGCGCAGTAGTCGGCGTCGAGTGAGAGGTCCTGCCCGCCGGCCGCGGCGAGGTCCCACGAGTGCATGAAGACGTCGGGTACGTAGAACTGGCCGACCGCCGCGGGAAGTGGCATCTCGCCGATCATCGGATGGTGGAACGGGGTCGCGGCGTCCGGCCCGTCCAGCACTCTCTGCACGGCGTCGCTGTGGACACGCCAGGCATCGACCGGGTCCTCGAGTGGTGAGCGCCCACGATCGAGTTTCAGCCCGGTGGCCGTCGTCAGAAACGCCGGAAACCATTCGACGAGGTGCGCCACAACATCACGTACGGTCCAGCCGTCCACGGGCGCCGGGGCATCCCAGGCCGACGTGGACTCGACGAGCGTGGTGAAGGTCGCGGCGACGGCGCGGTGACGGTCGGCGGTCTCGCGCGGCAGTGTCATGCGCGCACTGTGCACCGTCGTCGCCCTCACGTCAATCGTGCGCGAGCGAGCCCGAGCCGAGCAGGGTGCCCGTGTCGGCGGGCGCTCGGATCGTTGCGTCACCGGTCTCCCCGCGCACAGGATGCGACCCGAATTCTGTTTGTGCCGCTGCGCTGTTCGACGGTGACGGGTCATTGATATCGAGCCCCGGTGAACTCGAACGGCGGGTGAGTCGACGTCGGCGTGAACAACGTGGATACGACGTGGATCAGGCGACGGCGCCGTGCGGTCGTCAGCCGAATTCGGGTGTCGGTCCGAAGTGGGGAAGTCTCGTCGACAGTGGTTGCCGAGCCGTCGACTGTTCCGGGCGACCGTGCGCGATGAGTCCGAGTTCTGCGATGTGAGAATCGAAAGCATCGCGACCGACCCGGGTCAGCTCGACCCACGTCACCAGTCGCGAGTCGCCGCGGGAGAGTGACGTCGTCTTCTTCGTCGACACGTAGCCCTCGTCCGACAGAGCTCGGAGATGTTTGGACAGAGACGCATCGCTGATCTCGAGGGTGTCGCGGATGATGGCGAAATCGATCTCGTCGACTCGGCGTAGAAGCCCGCAGATGCGCAGCCGGACCGGTGCGTGGATGACGGCATCGAATCGTGGTTCGGGGCCGCGATCCTCGGTCACGACCGTGGTCCGGAGTGCGCCCGGCCGGACGGGCGTCGGACGTCGTCTGCGTGCAGATGGCGGCGGTACTCGCGGTCGAACAGGCGGCCGCCGAACAGCACGAGCACGAAACACAGCGCCTGTGGCACGAGGACCCACCACGCGGACAGAGATGCCACCAGACCGTAGGAGACGCTCAACGATCCGAGCACGGTCACCAGCAGCCCACCGAGAACACACCACCCGACCACACCCACTCCTGATGGGCGTACCCCCGTCAGGCGTGGATAGAGCACCGTCGTCACGATCGCGGCCGCGACCAGAACGGACGTCGACACCGAACGCACGTGGCCGTCGGGCAGCGACGGTGTACCGACGTACAGGGCGGTCAGTGCCGCGAAGGTCGGATAGAACCACGTCGGCGCCGCGAGACGGTCGGCGAGAACGACTCGGTCGGCATGGATCTCACTCAGCAGGGCGCGAGCATCGTCTGGCGACCGATGGCTTTCCATGACGGAAACACTAACACTTTCCGTGCTGGAAAGTGTTACGTTCGACGGGCCGTGCAGTCCACTCGAGGAGGGTCATGAAGAAGCATCCGATCAGCACTCGCGCCGTCGTCGTCACCGGCGCCCTGACGGCAGTCGTCACGGTGGGTGGCACCGTGAACGCCGGTGCGCAACCGATGTACTTCTCACCGGAGCAGCGCATCCACACCCTCGCCGAGGTTCCCCAGTGCCTTGCGGGAACGGTCGATGTCAGAGTGACCAGCGGCTACACCCCTGACGAGATTCACGCTGACTTCACGACCCATCTGTACAGCCCCGCGTGGGTGGGGCTGGCCGACTACGAGTGCTACGTGACCATGTACGCGGACTGGCACAATCACGACACCGGCGCTCGCGGTACCGCCGAACACCGAGTGGCGAGCTGGCGTTTCCAGGGCCCCAACGTGACCAACCCCTATCTCGACATCGACACGGGTGCAGGACCGGTCACTGTCACGTTCAGGACGAACACCCCGCACACGCCGAGCCCCACTTTCGAGGTGCCGGCCCGATGACGGCGATGCGGACGTTCGTCGTTCCGATCGCTGCACTGTGTGCGTCGGCTCTGGTGGGGTGTTCCGGCGGGGATTCCGCGACGGATGCGCCGGCTGCGGGGACCACGGTGGCCACGTCGACGGTGGAGCCGACCACCACGACACCGGCGGTGGAGTCGGCGACGCCTCCTGCACCCGGTGCACAGGTGTCGGGAGAGTCCACTGCCACCTCGCCGCGGCGAACCCCGGAGGAGGTGTCCGACTTGTTTCCCTGGAATCAGCCGCGTCCGAGCCCCGAGTCGGGAACGGTCGACCCGGCCCTGTTCCAGACCGCCCCTGGCCTGACCAACTTCACGACGCCCAGCGGAAACGTGCAGTGCGGGATCTGGGCCGGTGGCTCACCCGCGGGCCAGGTCGGATGCCAAGCGGTGACGAGTGTGCAGCCGGTCGACGGCCCGATGTGCACGAATGCGCCGAACGACAAGTACGCGGTCCGTGTCGACGATGCCGGCTCACACCATCTGTGCACCACGCAGGGCATCTACACGAGCCCGGCACCTCGAGTGCTCGAGTACGGCGAGGTTCTCTCGACGTCCGGAGTGGTGTGCTCGTCCGACGTCGACTTCGGCGTGACCTGCTGGGGCACCGCCGGTGCATTCATGTTCGCTCGCGACTGGAACGAGACCTTCTGACCCTCGTCAGGGAACGAGGTTGCCGATCTTGGCGGAGATGGTCGAGGTGAGAACCTTCGCGACGACGAGAGCCAGGCCGGGAACCGGAGCGTCGAATCCGATGGTGTAGTCGAGAGCGGTGCCGCCGTCGGTCGTCGGGGTCAGGCGCTGGGTGCCCCAGTGTCCGCGCAGCGGTGAGTCCTTGGTGATCTTGTACTCGATGAGGGTGTTCGGTTCGGAGACGATCGTCGTCTCGTGGAAGGCGGGCAGCGGGCCGAGCTTCAGTGCGCGCCTGGAGCCGACACCGTTGCGCGAGCTGTCTCCGTCACGAACACGCGTGATCTTCGCTCCGAACAGGGGGCCGAGGTTCTCGTGCTCCGACAGGGCTGCGAACACGACATCCGGTGCGGACGTGAACGTGTGGGTGACGTGGACGCGCGTGGGTGCTGCCATCAGAGGGACTCCTGTTCGATGCGGGACCCGATCATGTCAGCACCGGTGCCGCTGTTCCGAGCCGGGAGGCGCCGACGGTCTCGTAGGGTGACGCGGTGTCCTCGAACGAGATGCCTGCGGGTCCCTCCTGGCCGACGCTTCCGTCCCACAGGTCGTGGCTCGACGGCGAATCCGCCCGGTTGCTCGACTTCGGCCGCACTCTCGATCACCCGTCGGGAGGCGCGGCGTGGCTCGACGACACGGGCGAGCCGGACCTGACGCGGCCGGTGTTCACCTGGATCACCGCACGCATGGTGCACGTGCAGTACCTCGGTGCGCTGCTCGGGCATCCGGACTCTCGCCGCAGAGCCGACCGACTGTTCGACGGACTCCTGACGGTGCTGCGCGACGACCGACACGACGGCTGGGTCGAGTCGACCGACGACGCGACCAAGTCGGCCTACACGCACGCCTTCGTCGTTCTCGCGGCGTCGACGGCCACCGCGGCGGGTCACCCTCGCGGACCTGCACTGCTCGCCGAGGCACTCGCCGTCGTCGATGCCCGGTTCTGGGACGACCGCAGTGGCATGTGCGTGGACACCTGGAACGCCGACTGGTCGGAATTGGACGACTATCGCGGGATCAACGCGAACATGCACATGGTGGAGGCGATGCTCGCGGCAGTGGACGCCGGCGCCCCCACGGTGTGGCGCGAGCGGGCCGCTCGCATCTGCGACAGCGTCATCGAGTGGTCCGAGGCCAACGACTGGCGCATCCCCGAACACTTCACCACCGAGTGGGAACCGCTGCTGGAGTACAACTCCGACAGTCCGGCCGATCAGTTCAAGCCCTACGGTGCGACGGTCGGTCACGGTTTCGAGTGGTCGCGCCTGATGCTGCAGGTCTCCCTCGTGGCCACCAGCGCGCGCGGCCACGACCACGTGGACGTCGCTCGATCGCTGTATCGGCGCGCCGCTGCCGACGGATGGCAGGAAGGGTCGACGCCCGGCTTCGTCTACACGACCGACTGGACCGGCCGGCCCGTCGTGACCCAGCGATTGCACTGGGTGCTGTGCGAGGCGATCGCCGCCGCCGCGACCCTGCTGCGGTGGACCGGAGAAGGGCACTACGAGAACGACTATCGCGCGTGGTGGGATCACGCAGCCGACTGCTACGTCGACCGAGCGCGCGGATCGTGGCACCACGAACTCGACGAGCACAACGCCGTGGCGACGAGTGTGTGGGGCGGGAAGCCCGACATCTACCACGCAGCCCAGGCGGTGTGGATCAGTCGGTATCCCACGGGATCGAGCCTTGCGGCGGTGCTGAGCGGCGGTATGCTCGATCCACGGTGACCCGATGCCCGTCCGCGTCGTCGCACGGTTCCCCTACTGCATCGGGATCGACATGGCATCACGTACCGCCGACGAGGGAATTCGCCGGCACCGTCCCTCTCGACCGCGGCGCGATGGCGCGGCGCTCCGGTACCTCGACGAGTGGCGTGACCACGTCGAGCGCACGGAACGGCGCGTCGCTCGCGGTGGCGCCCACCCCGTGTCACGTGCATGGGAATGGACCGGCCCCACGGGGTGTCCGATGTGTGACGGTGACCTTCCGACCGATGCCCGGGCGCGTCTCGCCGGGCTGCTGCACAACGGCGGACGGCGCGCTCATCGCCTCGCGGTCGCCGTCGACACCCTCGATACTCGCTTACGCTCGGCGACAGTCGAATCGGAGCGACCGCGATCGATGCCGTGGTGGCAACGACGAGTGCCGTGGATGTGACGCAGTCATCCGGACCGTCCCCAGTGCCCCACCGCCTCGTCGAGGGTGAGAACGTCCGCGTACTTCGCACGCAGGTCGAGCAGGTTCGACTCGTGCATCCCCGCCTCCCGATCACCACATGCGTCCGCGACCACGAGTGGCCGGAATCCGTGTTGCAGAGCGTCGGTGGCGCTGGCGCGGATGCAGCCACTGGTGGTCAGGCCGCAGATGTAGAGGGTGTCGACACCGCGTGCGGTGAGGGTCGCGGCGAGCGACGTGCCGAAGAAGGCACTCGCGTACTGTTTCGTCACGACGGTCTCGCCCGCTGCGGGCCGCGGGGCCGACGGGAAGTCGCCGAGATCCGAGCCCTCCTCGAACACGCTCAGCGCCGGGATCTTCCTTATGAACAGCCCGCCGTCGGCGCCGCCGGCCTGATAGCTCACGCGAGTGAAGACGACCGGTACCCCGGCGTCGCGGGCTGCCGCGACGAGAGTCGCGGCAGCGGCGACGGCGTCCTCCACGGGAGCGCGCAGGGGCGACCCGTCGACGAGGTACGCCTGCACGACGTCGATCACCAGTAGCGCCGCGCTGCGCCCCGGTCCGAGATCGCCGGCGAAACCCGACTCGCGATACGACCCGAGCGTGTCCGTCACGCGCGCACCGCCTTCCGTACGTTGACGGGCGGACGCGGCGCCGGCAGACCGGTCTCCTCCTCGCACCGTTCGAGGATGACCTCGAGGGACGGACCCTTGTCGAACACCTCGATCTCGCCCCGCTCGGCTGCCATGCTCTCGCGTCGGCCCGCGGATGCGTCGGCATCGATGACACCGTCCGCGTCGCAGACAACGCCGTAGCCGGTCAGAGCGCCGTCGGCGCTGACGAGGCCGCGACGCACCTCGAGCGCCACCAGCTCGGGATCGCGCGTCAGCGGGTCACCCCAGCCGCCGCCACCCCACGTCACGAAGTGCAGCACATCGCCCCGCGACACCTCGACGTCGTGAATCTTGCTGGGGAGGATCTCCGTCTCACCCGACGCGCGGATCAGCCACTTGCGTCCGCGTGCACCGGGTTTGCCGCCGTTCACACCCCACGGATAGGTGAGCCAGCGATCGTCGTGGATCGCGATGGTGCCCGGCTCCTCGAAGTAGTAGGCCACGTCCACGCCGTTGCCGCCGCGATGCAGACCGGCGCCGCCCGTGTCGGTGACCGTCTCCCACCGCTCGATGCGCAGCGGGTAGTACGACTCCAGGTACTCGCAGGGGATGTTGACGAACGACGGCCACAGCGAATGTCCGTCCGGACCGTCACCCATCGGTCGGCCGGGGATGCCGCCGAAACCGATGGAGTACAGCTGGAACCACTCACCGTCCCGCGGTCCGCCGTCGTAGTGGCCCGAGTACATGAAGTGGGGTGACGACGAGAACCCGGCGGCATTGAGGATGTCCGGATTGTTCTTGCCCAGGAGCCCACCGAAGAGGTCGAACACCCGCCCGATGCCGTGGTTGCGGCCGTTGAGCGCCGCGGGATAGCGCGGTTTCCAGAACGAGTCCTCGGGAATGGTGACGTCGATCAGCGGATAGAAGCCGTCGTTCCAGAGGATCTGCGGATCCGCCACGGTGATGACGTAGATCCCGAAGAACATCCGGACGAGGTTCTCGTTGATGAAGTAGTTGATCGGACCGACCGCCTGCGGCGCCGCCTTGCTGAAGTCGAGGTGGATCTTCTCGCCGTGCCGGGTCAGTGTGATCGCGAGTTCGTAAGGTCCGTAACCACATCCGTCGTCGCAGATGAAGTCGTTGAACTCGATGGTCTCACCGTCGACGAAGAGCATCGCGAGCAGCACCTTCATCGCCTGGTAGTTGCGGTCCAGCAGTGCGTCGAGGGCGGACAGGTAGACGTCGACACCGAATCTGTCGCACAACTCGACGATGCGCCGGGACGCCGTCGAACACGCGGCGACGAGACCGTTGAGATCGGCTCTGTTCCAGTCGGGCTTGCGGACCTGGTTGAGGATGATGTCGAGCGCGGTCTCGTTGAGCTGCCCCTCGCTGTACAGCTTGAAGGGCGGGATGATGACGCCCTCCTCGAAGATGGTGTGCGCGTCGGTGGGCATCGACGACGGGGTCTTTCCGCCGACGTCGGACATGTGGCCGAACATCGACGACCATCCGACGACGCGGCCGCTGTGGAAGATCGGCAGCACGATGAGCCAGTCGTTGGCGTGGCTGATGGCGGCACCGCACGCGTACGGATCGGAGGTGAGGAGGATGTCGCCCTCACCGACGGTGCCGTTGAAATTGTCGAGGAAGTCGGGCACGGACAGACCGAACTGCCCGACGACCATCTTCCCGCTCGGATCGGCGATGAGCGGGAACTCGTCGTGCTGCTCGCGGATACCGGGTGAGAGTGCGGTACGGAAGAGCACCTCGTCCATCTCGTATCGGGCGTTGCGGAGCGCGTTCTCGATGATGTCGAGCGTGATCGGATCCACGGGAACCGTGGTGAAGGGCGTGGTCGAGGTCTCGATGATCGTGGCCATCAGGTCTCCTGAGATGAGTTCCGGGCGAGAGGGGATCAGCGGGGAGCGATGAGAAGGCTGGCGCTGGAATGGACCGTCGCGGCGTGACCGGAGAGGACCAACGTGGTCGAGTCCATCTCGGTGATCACGGCGGGTCCCTCGACGACGTTGCCTGCCAGCAACTTCGCCCGGTCGTAGATGCCGGCCTTCGCGTACTCGCCGTCCATCCACACGTCGTTCGTGGACACCAGTGCGGCCGACGGATCCGCACCGCCCTCCTCGAGCGGCTGGAAGGCCACGTCCGGTCGCGGCCCGCTGACCGTGACGCGCAGGTTGATGACCTCGCGTTCGTTCTTCAACAGGAACGAGAAGAGACGCTCGTGCTCGGTGTCGAATGCCGTTCCCAGAGTGGACAGCAGATCGCCGGACTCGAGTGCGCTCGCGTCGAGATCCACGGGGATCTCGAAGCCCTGGCCCTGGTACCGGAGATCCACCTGGTACTTCGCCGTCTGCTGATCCGCGGGCACGCCCTCGGCCGACAGTCGTGCGGCCGCGGACGTCGCGAGTTCCGCCAGGGCGGTGCGCAGCTCGGCGTCGTCGGTGTCGGAGAACGCACGGATCATCGTGCGAGCGCTCTCGTCGCGGACGCAGGTGGTGGCGTCTCCGTAGGCGCAGAGGACGCCGGGAGACGGCGGGACGATGACAGGCCACGCGCCGGTGAGACGCCCGAGTGCGTTGGCGTGCAGCGGACCTGCGCCACCGAACGACACCAGTGCGAAGTCGCGGGGGTCGTAGCCTTGCTGCACGCTCACCAGTCGGAGTGCGCCGAACATGTTCTCGTTGACGATGTCGACGATGCCCGACGCCGCTTCCTCGGGACTGCCGAGCCCGATGGCGTCGGCGATGGTCGCCACTGCCGTCCTGCTCGCGTCGACGTCGAGGCTCACCTCACCGCCCGCGAGGGCGGCAGGCAGGTACCCCAGCACGACGTTGGCGTCGGTCACCGTCGGCTCCGTGCCGCCGTTGCCGTAGGCCGCAGGCCCGGGGTCGGCTCCCGCGGATTGCGGACCCACCCGCAGCGCCTTCGTGAGCTCGGGGACATGGGCGATCGACCCGCCGCCGGCACCGACCGTCCGGACGTCCACACTGGTGGCGCGCACAGCGAGGTCGCCGACCTTGGTCTCACGACCGATCCGCGGCTCACCGCCGAGGACCAGTGCGACGTCCGTCGACGTGCCGCCCATGTCGAAGGTCAGGAAGTCGGAGTAGCCGGCCTGCTCGGCGAACCACACCGCGCCGGTGACGCCTCCCGCCGGGCCCGACAGCAGCAGGGACACCGGTGACTCGGCCGCCTTGGCCGACTGCACCAGGCCACCGTCACTGCGCAGGATCGACAGCGGCGCCGTGATGCCCTTGTCCTGCAGCGACCGGTCGAGGTTCCGCACGTAGCGGGAGACCTCCGGCTGCACGTAGCTGTTGGCCACCGTCGTCAGAGTGCGCTCGTATTCGCGCATCTCGGGAAGCACCTGGCTCGAGATGGAGACCGGAATGCCGGGCAGTTCGCTCTCCGCCCAGGCCGCGACCTGCTTCTCGTGCGAGTCGTTCGCATACGAGTTGATCAACGAGATGGTCAGCGCCTCGATGCCCGCACCGGCCAGTCGACGCAGTTGCGCGCGGGCCTGCTCCTCGTCGAGAGGAGTGATCTCCGACCCGTCGGCAGCCAGTCGCCCGACCACCTCGACGGTGTTCTCGAGCGCCGCGAGCGGTTCCGGCTTGGGCCAGATGATCCACCCCGCGAGCCCGCCCGGGACGAAGGAGCGCGCGATCTGCAGCACCTGCCGAAACCCGTCCGTGGTGACGAGCCCGACGCGCGCACCACGTCCCTGCAGGATGGCGTTGGTCGCGACCGTGGTGCCGTGCAGAACCTGCCCGATCTCCGACGGCTCGATCTCGGCCTCCGCGCAGACCTTCGCGATGCCGTTGAGCACACCGATCGACTGGTCCGCAGGGGTGGACGGTGTCTTGGCTCTGAAGGTGGTGCCGGTCGTCTCCTCGAGAAGCAAGACGTCGGTGAAGGTGCCGCCGACGTCGACGCCGAGTCGATAACGCATGGTGTTCTCCCGTGCTGTGAGGGTGAGAGGAGCGAAGGTCAGATGATGCCGCGCCCCGCGAGCGCCGCCCGGTCGGAATCCGTGACTCCGAGGAGTCGTCCGTAGATGTCGGAGTTGTGTTCTCCCAGTTCGGGTCCGGCGTGCCGGACCGAGCCGGGACTGTCGCTGAGCTTCGGTGCGACGTTCGCCATGGGGATCTCACCGAAGTCCGGGTGCGCCAGACGCACGATGGCCTCGCGCGCGGCGAAGTGCGGATCGTCGAACATGTCCCGCGCCGTGTAGATGCGGCCGGCGGGAACGCCCGCCTCGTGCAGGAGGTCGAGCACGGTGTCGGTGTCGAGGGCGGACGTCCAGGCCCCGACGATGTCGTCGAGCTCGGTCATGTTCTTCCCGCGCGCCTCGTGGTCGCGGTAGCGGGCGTCCTCGATCAGGTCGGTCCGGTCCATCGCGGTGACCAGTCGGCCGAACACCGAATCCTGGTTGGCCGCGACGAGAATCATCTCGCCGCCCAGGGTGGGATAGACGTTGCTGGGCGCGATGTTCGGCAGCACGGAGCCGGTCCGCTCACGCTGATACCCGCCGATCTCCCACTCGGGCAGCAGGGATTCCATCATGGCGAGCACCGCTTCGTAGATGGCCGAGTCGACGAGCTGCCCCCGTCCGGTGTTCTCCCGGTGATGCAGCGCGGTGAGGACGCCGATCGTGGCGAACACGGCGGCCAGTGAATCACCGAGGGAGATGCCGGTACGAGACGGCGGCATCTCGGGATTGCCGGTGACGTACCGGATTCCGCCCATGGCCTCGCCGATGGACCCGAAGCCCGCCCGCGGTGCGTAGGGGCCGTTCTGGCCGTACCCGGTGACCCTGGCCATGATGAGGCGCGGATTGATCTCCCGCAGTGCGTCGAACCCGAGGCCCCAACGCTCCATCGTGCCGGGGCGGAAGTTCTCCACCACGATGTCGGCGTCCGCGATGATCCGGCGGGCGAGGTCCTGACCCTCGGCGCTGCGCAGGTTGCAGGTCACGGACTTCTTGCCGCGCGCGACGACGGGCCACCACAGGGACTTGCCGTGCGGCTTCTCCCGACCCCACTGGCGCATCGGATCGCCGGTGCCGGGCGGCTCGAGTTTGATCACCTCGGCGCCGAAGTCGGCCAGCAACTGTCCGCAGAAGGGGCCGGCGAGAAGCTGACCCATCTCCACGACACGCAGATCGGACAGTGGGCCGGTGGGGGCCTCGCTCATGAGGACTCCTTCGTCTCGTCGGTCGTGAGGGCTTGGAGCAGAACATGTTTGGCGGCGCGGACGTGGGCGCGCATCACCGAGTCCGCCCACGTCTCGTCGCCGGCGCGCAGAGCCGCGACCAGGTCGCGATGGTGGGCGTGACTGCGTGCGAGATCGACGGGGGCATAGCGATGGAACGTGCGCATCACCAACGGCAGCTGGATCACCGCTCCGAGCATCGAGATGAGGCGGGTGCTGGCCGCGGCAGTGCGCACGATGGCGTGGAACTCGTCGTTGAGCTGCGCCATCAGGTCCAGGCGTTGATCCGCTCCGTCCCCGGCCGCGGTTTCCATGAGGTCGCACAGCTCGGCGAGTCGGTCGACGTCCTTCTCGCCGATACGTGAGGCCGCCCGTGCCGCGGCCATGGCCTCGAGCGTCATCCTCAGGTCGTAGATCTCCTCGAGGTCGTCCGCCGTCCACCGGTACACCCGAGCCCCGCGATGCGGCAGAACCTCGACGAGTCCCTCCATCTCGAGCTGTCGCAGCGCCTCACGCACCGGTGTCCGGCTGGTCTCGGTGAGTTCGGCGATCTCGACCTCTCCGAGACGTGCACCGGGCGCATACGTCCCGGACACGATGCTGTCGCGGATGTGCGCGTAGACGCGGTCGACGGCTCTCGCCATGGATGCGACTCCCTGTGGTCGGTGGTGAATTGTTCACAATGTAGGCCCATGGCGATGGCGTGTCCCGGTAATCGTCGTAAAACTCTCGTTTCCGATCCGCTATTGCATACAACGGCGTGTCGGCGCAGGATGGGCCCATGACTGCGGTGCAACTTGTCGAGGTGGGTCCCCGTGACGGACTGCAGAACGAGGACGCTGTCCTCTCCGTCGACGACAAGATCGAACTGATCACGCGCAGCGTCGCCTCGGGTGCCACGCGCATCGAGGCGGTGAGCTTCGTGAACCCGAAGCGGGTGCCGCAGATGGCCGGCGCCGAGGAGGTCATGGCAGGCGTCCCGCGTGACGGCTCCGTCTCGTACATCGGGT
This sequence comes from Rhodococcus sp. NBC_00294, assembly GCF_036163995.1. Lineage (NCBI taxonomy): Bacteria > Bacillati > Actinomycetota > Actinomycetes > Mycobacteriales > Nocardiaceae > Rhodococcus > Rhodococcus sp. NBC_00294. The sequence continues at coordinate 595,948 of NZ_CP108043.1, read as the reverse complement.
TGGTGCTCAATCGACGTGGACTCGACCGCGCTCTGGCGTCCGGCGTCGACGAGGTCAACGTCGTGGTCGTCGCGACGGAGGAGTTCAGCAAGCGCAACCAGGGGTGCTCCGTCGACGAGGCGGTGGCGGCGGCGCACGACATCATCACGGATGCGCGTACTGCGGGCGTGCCGGGCACGGTCACCATCGCCGCATCGTTCGGGTGCCCGTTCAGCGGTGAGGTGGATCCGGCGCGAGTCGGGGAACTCGTCGCGCGGATCGCCGAATGCGCACCGGCCGAGATCGCCCTCGCCGACACCATCGGCGTGGGAGTGCCGGCGCAGGTTCGTCGACTGGCGGAGCTCGCCACCCGGAACGCTCCGAACATCCCGCAGCGCTGGCACTTCCACAACACGCGCAACACCGGTTACGCCAACGCGCTGACCGCACTGGAGATGGGGGCGCAGGCCCTCGACGCCAGCATCGGCGGCTTCGGTGGGTGCCCGTTCGCACCCGCCGCCACCGGGAACATCGCGTCCGAGGACCTGATCTACGCGCTCGACCGCTCCGGCGTCGAGACGGGAGTGAGCATGGACGTGCTGGTCGACGCCGCGACCTGGCTCGGCTCGGCGCTGGGCAAGGACGTGCCGGGGTTCCTCGGGCGTGCGGGTGGCTTTCCTCCGCGGTGACCTGCGGGAAAGACGGCCGTGACTCGTGTTCCCGCGGGCGTTTCGTGTTCCCGCGGTAGATGCAACGCCTACGGGAACACGAAAGGCCAGCGGGAAGGCCGGAGGCCGGCCGTGACTCGGGAAGGCCGGGGGCCGGCCGTTTCTCAGCGGGAAGGCCGGAGGCTCAGACGACCCGGAACCGTTCGAGGACCACGAGAGTCGAGTCGTCGATGGTGAGGCCGGCCAGCGTGTCCGCCATCTCGTCGGATCGCCAGAACCGTTCGTGCCCGGCACGCCATGCGGCGACGTCGGCGTGACCCTCACCCTCCGCGACGGCATGCGTATCGTCGACGTCGCCGAGAGCGCTGACGCGTACGTCGGTGATCTCGATGACGCAGGCAGTGGCGCCGCCGGAGTCGATCACTCTGTGACGCTCGCCCACTCGGGGCAGCGGCTCGTTCTCGTACTCCACCCGCAGTGAGGTGGTCGCCGTCTTGCGGCCTGCGCCTATCGCCGACACGAGGGCATCGCGTAGCGGCCCGGGGAAGGCGAACTCGGCCACGGGGAGAGAGTCGATGTCGGCCATTCCTCGAGTATGGCGCACGCGGGTCGGGGTTCCCGCGGACGTTCCCGGTTGCTGCGGACGCTGCAACACCTACGAGAACCTGTGCGGTCAGCGGGAAGGCCGGAGGCCGGTCGAGGTCAGCGGCTCAGCGAGTACACGAGCGTGTCCGTCCACTCACCCTTGCACCAGCAGTCCTGCAGGCGCAGTTCCTCGTCGCGTAATCCCACGCGCTGGGCGAGACGTGCGGAGGCTGCGTTGCGCGCGTCCATCTCCGCGGTGACGCGCCGGACCCGGTCCAGAGCGAGTACCTCGTCGAGCACTGCCTGCACCGCTTCGGTGGCGTAGCCGTGGCCGGAGACGTCGCGCGCGAAGGTCCACCCGAGTTCGACAGTGTCCTCGGCGACGAACCATGCGGAGACGGTGCCGATCACCCGGCCGTTCAGCTCGACGACAACCCCCAGTGCCCCCGTGCCGAGACTCGTTCGCTCGCACCGTCTCTGCACTGCGATCCGTGCGTCCTCCGCCGTCCACGGCTCGTGCATGAGGTACCGGCAGACCTCGGGATCGGTGTAGAAGTCGAGCCGGTGCTCGTCGTCCGGGGAGTAAGTGCGCAGCCTGAGCCGCGCGGTGACGGCGACGATGGTCACGAGCGCGGCCTCGTCACCGCTGCCAGGACGAGGAGGAGAGCCGCCGCGGCGCCACCGACCAGAAATCCTGTACCGGGAGAACGGGAGTCGACCACCACGCCGATACCCGCGGAGGCGAGAGCAGCGCCCGCGTTCACCGCGGTGTTGATCCAGCTCGACGCCTCGGTGCGCACGTCGGCGGTGGTGAGGTGATCGGACAGCAGGTACCCCGTCACCAGGGCGGGTGCGATGCAGAAGCCCAGCAGGAACAGTCCGACATGCAGCGGCACCGTGGTCGAGACCAGCGCCAGCACGGAGGTGAGGACGGCCATCATCAGGACCGTCGTCAGAAGTCGACGGGTCAGCGAGCCGGCCCAGCTCCGGCGCCCGTACAGCAGTCCACCGCAGACACTTCCGGCTCCGAGCGCCGCGAGAAGAGTTCCGGCCGATCCGATGGCTCCCTGCTTCGCGGCGAAGGCTGTGGCGGCGATCTCCACGGTTCCCAGGACGGCCCCGACCCCTGCCATCGCTGTCAGGACACCGACGAAGCCGGGCCGTCGGAGTGGGCGCGACGAGGGAGTGGTCCCTGTCGTGCGCGGGCCGTGTCCGCGCGAGTGCCGGCTGGTGGTCATGCCGACCGTGCCGACGACGGCGACGCATCCCGTGGCGGCGAGTGCGATCGACGGGGACAGGGCGGTGACGAGGGTGGCGCCGAGGAGGGGACCGATGGTGAACATCGACTCCTCGCTCACGGCATCGAGACTGTAGGCGCGGGTGCGGGTCGGCCCCGGCGGCGTCAGCGAGCTCCAGACGACACGCATCGAGGCGCCGAGTGGGGGAGGGAAGAATCCGGTGACCAGACTGCCGAGCACGAGGGACCAGGCCGGGGCATCGACGTACGTCAGAACGGCCAGAGTGCCCAGGGCCGTGGCGAATCCGACGGCCATCGAGACGAGGGCTCGCCGCTGACCGATGCGGTCGACGAGACGTGCCCGATACGGTGACGCCACCACATTGGCGACACCGAACGCACCCGTCGCGGAACCCGCGACCGCGAACGATCCGGTGGCACGCTGCACCGCCAACAGGATGACCAGTCCGACCATCGCGAAGGCCAGGCGGCCGAGCAGTGCGGGGAGGAAAGCGCGTGCGGCACCGGGTAATCGGACGATGCCGAGATAGCCGAGCGGATCCGCGGCGCGGTCGTCAGTGGGAGGAGGGAACGCCACCGGTCACCATGTCGAAGACGGCGTCGAGTTGAGCCCGGCCCTCGTCGACGTCGGGGTGGCGCTCGGCGATCTGGTTCAGCAGGGCGCGCTGGAAGATGCCGTCGATGGTGATGTAGGCGGTGGCCGGCGTGAGAACAGGCGCCGCTCCGACGAGTTCGCAGTACCGGGCGACGACGCGCCAGATCATCTCCTCGCGCCGGGACTCGATCTCGAGGACGTCGGCGCGGAAGGAGGAATCGAACAGGCTCTGATTGCGCAGGTCGTACCAGAGGCGGTGGATCGCCGCGTCGGCGAGCAGAGTGCCGAAGAAGGTCTCGGTGAACGAGCGTCGCAGCTGCTCGGCGGACTCGGCCCCGGCGACGACGTCGTCGTACCGCGTCACACAGATCTCCTCGTACTGCCGCACGGCATGCGCGATGAGATCGAGCTTGTTGGAGAAGTAGTAGTGCAGGACGCCGTGCGAGTACTCGGAGTTCTGAGCGATCTCGCGGAGGCTGGTGCGGGCGTAACCGAGTTCCGCCAACGTCGCGAGAGTCGCCAGTGCGAGCTCGCTGCGACGCGCCTCGAACTTGTCTCGAGAGCGCTCCTCGACGCGAAGTCGGGGGTCGGTGGTCTGGGTCACCCGGAAAGCATACCGCCGCATCGAGGAACTCTTGACAGTCGTCAAGAGTTTTCTTGACGACTGTCAAGACTTGTCCCTAGTGTTGCCTGCATCACATCGAACAGCGGATGTGATTCCACGCGAAGAACGCTTCGAACAAGGAGAGCGGACATGACGAGTTACGACCTGACCGGACGAACGGCACTGGTCACAGGCGGTGCGCAGGGCCTCGGCGCGGGAATGGCGCAGGCTCTCGCGGCGGCAGGAGCGTCCGTCGCCATCGCCGACATCAATGCCGCGGGTGGTCAGGAGACGGTCGAGGCGCTGCGGGCCACAGGAGCGAAAGCGGAGTTCGTCCAGCTCGACGTCACGGACGACGCGGCCTGGGAGGCGGCGGTCGAGTCGACCATCGGCGCACTGGGCGGCCTCGACATCGTCGTCAACAACGCGGGTATCGAGGTCACCAGTCTCATCGCCGATCTCGACGCCGAGGCGGCGTCCGCGATGCTGCAGGTCAACGTCATCGGCACCGCACTCGGCGTGAAGCACGCATTCCGCGCGATGCGCCCCGGTGGCAAGGCCGGCAAGGGCGGATCGGTGGTCAACATCGCCTCGGTCGCCGCCACGATCGCGTTCCCGGGCATCAGCCTCTACTCGGCGACCAAATCCGGTATCGACCGGCTGACCCGCGTGGCCGCGGCCGAGTCGGGGAAGCTCGGCTACGGCGTGCGCGTCAACTGCATCTATCCGGCACTGACCCCGACCGCGATGGGCAACAAGCTCGCGGTCGACACCGCGGAACTCGGCCTGTTCCCGTCGGTCGAGGCGGCAGTGCAGACCGTCGTGGAACTGACGCCCCTCGGTCGACTCGGCCAGGTCGACGACATGGCGGACGCCGTGGTGTTCCTGTCGTCCGACGCCGCGAAGTTCATCACCGGCGCAGGGCTCCCCGTCGACGGCGGCATGGGCATGTGACCTGCCGCCCCACCAGCACGGCTCTCGACCACCCCACTTCGAACCAGGAGATCAACCATGCCCACTGACAAGCGCGTCGTCGTCTACGGAGCGTCCGGCTACACGGGTCGGCTCATCTGTGAGTATCTGCGCGAGTACAACATTCCCTTCCTGGCCGCCGGCCGCGATCACGCCCGCCTGAAGGATGCCGTGAGTGCCGTGCCGGGTATCGACACCGTCGAGCACGAGATCGTCGAGGTCGAGCACACCGTGGAGGCGCTGACCGAGGCCTTCCGCGGCGCGACCGTGGTCCTCAACACCGTGGGACCGTTCGCCCGCTACGGCCACGAGGTGGCGCAGGCCTGCCTGGCCATCGGTGCGCACTACACCGACACCAACGGCGAGCAGAACTGGATGATCGACGCCGAGGCGCAGTACAGCGCCGACTTCGCCTCGCAGGGACTGGTTCTCACGCCGGGCCTCGCGCAGATGTACTCCATCGGTGAGATCGCCGCGAACATCTGCCTGGAGAACCCGGGTCTGAACAGCCTCGACATCCAGGTGTTCTGGAAGGGGCACCCCACCGTCGCCTCGACCAACACCATCCTCACCAACGCCGCGTTCTCCAAGGCGTACTACCTGGAGGAGAACGAGTACGTCGAGTGGCCCGCCGACGCCGGGCTCTACACCGTGAGCGTTCCCGGTCAGCACGATCTCGGCCTGGCGTTGCCGTGGGGCGGCACGTCGCATCCGGTCTGGTTCAAGAACGACCCGCGGGTCACCACCGCGAAGGCTCTCGGCGGTGTCTTCAATCCGCCTCTGATGAAGGCGGTTCCGCTGTTGGTGGCCGCCGCGCTCGAACAGATGGAGGGCAAGTCGGACGAGGAGAAGTACCGCATCATCGACGAGCAGTCGTCCGCGATCCGCAGCGAAATGCCGCCCCGGGAGAACCCGCGCCTGAACACCTCGCTGGACTCGGTGTACGCATCGGGTCCGCTGGGCCGCGCACACTGCGTCATCCACGGCAACTGCAACTACAAGCAGACCGCGCTGCTCAACGCACACGGGGCTGCCGCACTCCTGCAGGGAGCTCCGCGCAAGGTCGGATTCGCCTCCAGCTGTGAGGCGTTCGGTCATCGCGAGTTGCTCGGCACGCTGCGGGCGTTCGGTCTGGTCCTGGACCCGATCGTCTCCGTGCACCGCTGAGATGCGACTCTCCGACTACCTGGACAAGGGCGTCTCGCTCGGCCGTGGGGCACCGTGCCTCACGGCCGGGGGTGACACCTCCACCTACGGTGAGGTGTACGACCGGTCGGTCGAGATCGCCGCGGCGCTGCAACACGACGGTGTCGAGGCCGGCGATCGCGTCGCCGTCCTGTCCGGTAACGACCCGCTGGCGCTGACGTGCGTGTTCGGCATCTCGCGCGCCGGCGCGGTGTGGTGCCCGGTGAATCCGCGGAACGAGGCCGACGAGAACCGCCAGCTGTTCGATCTCTTCGGATGCCGAACTCTGTTCTTCCAGAGCCGATTCACCGATCTGGTCGACCGGATCCGAGGCGATCTGCCGCACCTCGTGCGACTGGTCTGCCTCGACGGTGACACGGAGTGGTCGATCCCGTTCGAGTCGTGGCTCGCCGAACACCGCGGCGAGCTCGACGCGGACAGGCGGCCGCCGCGCGGGCTCGCGATGCTGGCGGGAACGGGCGGCACCACGGGAAAGCCGAAAGGGGTGCGGCTGACCGAGGACAACATGATGACCTCGACGGCGCTCGCGCTGATGAGCTATCCCTTCGGTGTGCGTCCGCGGTATCTCGCGCTGGCGCCGCTCACACACTCCGCCGGTGTGCTGACGTTCCCGATCCTGAGTCTCGGCGGCGAGGTGGTCATCATGGCGGCCCCCGACATCGGGGAGTTCCTGGCGCTGATCGAACGGCACCGCATCACCCATGCGTTCCTGCCTCCGACGGTGATCTATGGCGTGCTCGACCACCCGGATCTGGATCATCGGGACCTGTCGTCTCTCCGCTGCCTCTGGTACGGGGCGGCGCCGATGTCGCCGACGCGGCTCGAGGAAGCGCTCACGCGCATCGGGCCCGTGCTGGGGCAGCTGTTCGGACAGACCGAGGCGCCCAACATGATCGCCACCCTGGCGCCGGCGGACCACTTTCGTCCGGACGGCACGGTGGCGACGGAACGGCTCACCTCGGCCGGTCGTCCGACACCCTTGACCACGGTCGCGATCATGACCGAGAAGGGCGACCTCGTCGGCACCGGTGAGCGTGGCGAGATCGTCGTGCGCGGTCCCCTGGTCATGGACGGCTATCACGACAATCCGGCGGCGACGGCAGAGGTGGGCGCTCACGGTTGGCACCACACGGGCGACATCGGATACCTCGACGACGAGGGCTTCCTCTACGTCGTGGACCGCGCGAAGGACATGATCATCACGGGCGGCTTTAACGTCTACTCGGCCGAGGTGGAGCAGGCACTGCTCGCGCATCCCGCGGTCAAGGAGTCGGCCGTGGTGGGACTTCCCGACGAGAAATGGGGAGAACGGGTGGTGGCCGCGGTCGAACTGCGCTCGGGTCAGGACGCCGAGGTGAGCGAGATCATCGCGTTCGTCAAGTCCCGCGTCGGCAGTGTGAAGGCGCCCAAGGAGATCGAGATCTGGGACGTCCTGCCGCGCTCGAAGGTGGGAAAGATCCTCAAGAACGAGGTCAGGGCGACCATGACGACGTGATGCCGTGGGTCGCGTGAGCGCCACGCGTGACATGTGCTGACGCTGCTGGGCTTCGCTGACGTTGTGCAACATCAGCGAATACGGGTCGGGTCAGCGAATCCACCTCGACCCTCTGGACGCGGCGGGAGGCTGGGTCTACCGTCAACGGACCTGACGGTACGTCCTGCCAGGAGCCCGAGCCCACCGGCGCAGTCGCTACGGTGGGCGGATGCCATTGTCGCCGCGGGTACCGGACCTCGGAGCCCTCGATGTGATGGTGTCCGTCGCCCGGTTGGGCAGCATGACGGCAGCGGGCCGCGAACACGGGTTGAGTCAGCAGGCGGTCAGCGCGCGAGTGCGTGCTGCGGAACGGGACATCGGTGTCCGCATCTTCGATCGCGGGACGAGCGGTGTCGCCCTGACCCCCGAGGGCGTCGCGGTCATGGAGTGGGCGGGCGGCATCCTCGACTCGGCCGAGAAGTTCGCGACAGGAGTGACATCGCTTCTGCGCGAGGGCAATGCGACGCTCACCATTGCCGCGAGTATGACCGTCGCCGAGCACCTTGTGCCGGCGTGGATGCTGTCGATGCGCAGACAGTCGCCCGACGTCCAGGTGCAGATGCGACTGATGAACTCGGCGGAGGTCGCCGAGCAGGTGCTGGACGGGCGCGCGGACATCGGCTTCGTCGAAGGGCCCGACGTGCCGGCCGGGCTCGGGGTCGCCGTCGTCGCGCACGACGAGTTGATCATCGTCACGGGACCGTCCCACCCGTGGGCGACCAGACGTGCGGCGTCGATGGAGCTGCTGCAGACGACGGCTCTGGTGCAACGGGAGCCGGGGTCGGGAACCCGCACCACGTACGAGAGCGCCGTCCGCCCGACGGTTCCGCCGCTCATCGAGCTCAACTCCGTCACCGCTGTCAAGTCTGCTGCCATATCGGCGAATGCGCCGGCGGTGGTGTCGTCCCTCGCGGTGGAGGGGGAGCTGCGGAGTGGCGCGTTGGTGCGCATCGACGTTCCCGGTCTTTCGATGACGCGTGAGCTGCGCGCGGTCTGGAGCCTGTCTGCAGCACTGCGCGGTCCACGTCGCGACTTCCTCGACATTGCCCGGCAGTAGCCACAAACAGCGTTTGTGGGGTGACAAGAGCACGACCACTACTGATCGTCGCCGTCCCGGCGCACTGTGAAGGCATGACGACCTTCCGGACCGCGACATCGCACGGGCTGCTCCGCGATCTCGACTCGCCCGGCAGCGTGATCGAGCACATCACGCCGAACTGGTTCGCATCGGTGATGGGGACCGGAATCGTCGCCACTGCCGCAGCAACGCTGCCCGTGCAGAATGTCGTGCTCCACATGGCAGCCGTCGTCATGTGGCTGCTCGCCTCGACTGTCCTCGTCGTCGTGTCGACCCTGTTCGCCGCGCACTGGCTCGCGCACCGCCGCGTCGCGCAGGCCCACGCGGCCCACCCGGTCATGATGCAGTTCTACGGCGCGCCGCCCATGGCCCTGCTCACCGTCGGTGCCGGCACGAGCCTCCTCGGCGTGGACATCATCGGGCAGAGCCTGGCCACCTCGATCTTCGTCGTCCTCTGGACGGTGGGTACCGCGCTGGGGCTCGCGACCAGTGTCGTCGTCCCGTACGTGATGATCACCCGCGGCCGCAGTGCCGACACGGTCGCGCTCCCGGCATGGCTGATGCCCGTGGTGCCGCCGATGGTCTCGGCATCCACCGGTGCACTTCTCCTCCCGCACATCGCCGACGGGCAGTGGCGGCTCGCGATGCTCGTCGGCTGCTACGCGCTGTTCGGATTGGCACTCGTGACCGGGCTGATGGTGACGACCGCGGTTCTCGGTCGACTGCTGCACGGCGCCGTCCTCCCGGTCCAGGCTGCACCGACTATATGGATCACTCTCGGCGTCATCGGCCAGTCCGTCACCGCGGCCAACCTCCTGGGTGCCGATGCGGCGATGGTGTTCACCGGTGACCGGAGCGAGGTGGCGGTGGTCCTGCGTGCGGCGGGAATCCTCTTCGGAATGGTGATGGGCGGCTTCGGAGCGATGATGTTCGCCCTGGCCACGGCGCTGACCGTGCACGCGGTGCGCCGAGGACTGCGCTTCTCGTTGGCATGGTGGTCGTTCACCTTCCCGGTCGGAACATGCGTCACCGGCGCGGCGGCGTTGGGGCGCGCGCTGGAGTCGTCCGTCGTCGAGGCACTGGCGGTCGTGCTGTTCGCCGTGCTGGTGACGGCGTGGACGACGGTGGCGACGAGGACGGTGCGCGAGGCGTATCGCGGCCGGGTGTTTCTTCCGGCGTGAGAGTCGCACGACGGCGAAGTGGGCACACTGGAGGCATGGAGATCACCGGCCACCTCACGCCCGACGAGTTCTGGACCCAGCAACGCGCGATCGAGGATCAGATCCGCGCCGAGTCGACCACCTTCCCGACCTACACGGTGAACGGGTGGAACGGGGTGCGGGTGATGGGCCCGTGGTCGCGGGAGAACGACGTACTGACCAGCGTGACACTGCGGCACGGTGAGGTCGACTGGGACGGCGACGACATCGACGGTCCCTTCGTCGAGGTCACCACCACCACGAAGGACGCGCACCGCACGGCGCTGAAGGCGATGCTGTCGGCGATCGGTCTGACGCCGATGTCGCCCGAGTACAAGCGGCGACGTGAGGCCATCGCGGCGACGGAGGCGCGTCGCGTCGTCGTGCCGGTGAACGGCGCGGACACCGACTTCGAGATGCACGGCGGGCAGGAACGGTGGTGGGCGTCGGCGACGGTGGGCGACCACGGTGTGGTGATCGAGGCGCGGCACCACCCTGTCGAGGCGGTGGCGCTGACGTCGGAGACCGACATGGAGCCCTATCTCGACGGCCTCCGCGCCGCGATCCGTACGAGTCGGGGCGAGTGATGGCACTGCCCTCGCACGGCCGATTCCCGTACTCGCCCATCACGTCCCGTCCGTCGTTCTCGTGGCCGGGCGGCGCGTCCCTCGCGGTGTACGTCGCCGTCAACTGCGAGCACTTCCCGTACGACGACGGAGCTCCCGGGCTGGGATGGACGCCGGGAATGGACCAGCCGAACACCTACAACTGGGGTTGGCGCGAGTACGGCAACAGGGCGGGCGGCTTCGCGTTGGCCGACACGTTGCGCGACAGCGGAATTCGTCCGACTCTGCTCGTCAACGCCGAGATCTACGAGCACGCTCCCGATCTGGTGGCGGCGTATCGCGCACTCGGCGCGGACGTCGTCGCCCACGGCCGCACCAACGCCGAGCAGCCGAACCAGCAGGACGAGGACGCGGAACGTCGCACCATCGAGGCGGTACGACGGGCGATCGAGTCACACGAGGGTTCGCCGCCTCGGGGTTGGATGAGCCCCGGCGCGAACCCGAGCCGGGTGACGGAGGACCTGTTGGCGGAGCAGGGATTCGAGTACACGCTCGACTGGCCGATCGACGACCAGCCGGTGTGGATGGCCACGCGCGGTGGACCTCTACTGAGTGTTCCGTACCCGCACGAGGTCAACGACCTTCCGGTGTTCGTCCATCACCACGGGTCCGCGGAGGATTTCGAGCACATCGTCGTCGACTCGTTCGACGAGCTGAAGGAGCAGTCGCGGCGCGCACCGCGCGTGTTGGCCATCTCCACCCACACGTTCCTCACCGGGCAACCGCACCGGCTCAGACGCTTTCGTCGCGCGCTGGATCACCTGACGTCGCACGCCGACGGTGTCTGGTTCACCACCGCCGGCGACATCGCCGAGCACTATCGGACGGTCACTCCGCCGCCTGCGTGACGTAGTCGTGCAGCTGCGCCTCGGTGAGGTTCGCCTCGGTGAGTGCCGCGAGGGCCTCCGGATCGAGGTTCTCGGCACTGCCGTCCGCGAAGCGCCGTGCACCCTCGGCCGTGACACCGCGTGCTCGCAACTGGGCGAACACCTCGTCGGTACTCACACGCCCGCCGGGAGTGCCCGTGCCGCGACTCCCGCTCCCATGTTGTACCCGAGATGACCGCCGAGAGCGCCGCCCAGACCGGCGACGGCGAATCCGGCGAGTGCGAGCGCCTTCGACGTGGTGTCCGGCGGCGACGACGCGTCCGCTGCCTTCGCGCGCCGGCGATACGACGCCGTGAACAGAGCCAGGGCTACGGCGTTGGTGCTCGCGTGGATCAGACCCACTCGTCGCTGTTCCGCGTTGAGCGTCGACCACGTCGCCCACCCCGTCACCAGTGCGGTGGGGGCGGTCACCAGTCCGGCACCGATGAGGCGCCGCGCTGCCGCGGAGTCTCCACCGGTGACATCGAGAAAGACTGCGCTGGTCCACAATCCGACCGAGGAGTAGGCCATGATGGGATGCATCGGGTGGCCGACGAAGGTCCCACGGAGGAGGCCGTCGACCTTCGTCCCCTCGAGAGCGGATCGGAGCTTCCCGGCGACGGGGTCGCTGACCGGATCGAGGAACGTCGCCTTCTCGAGCGGGTGGAACAGCGGTGTGAGATTCATACCGTGTCGGATACCCGCAGCGGTCGAGGGTAACCGCGACGCACGGTGCGCTCGAGAATGCCGAGGGTCACGCGCAGGGACGATCCGGACACCACGGGGAATATGTCACGCTCCCGCCAGTCGGGATGGATGTCGGACCAGTCGTAGTAGGACGTGACGAGGGTGCCCTCCGTGCCGTCCTCGAAGGAGTGCGGCGCGAGCCGGTACCCGTAGCGGTGGCCGATGGGCGGTCGGACCGTGCCGACGATCGTCCACGAGATGTCCCGATCGCGCTCGAAGGTCGCGATGGTGACCTCGACGTCGTAGGTACCCATCGGGAGGTCGCCGAGTGCCTCGCGATCCATGTGCACGACGAAGGTGTCTCCCGCGGACGTCACGGGTGCGCCGTCCGCGCTCATCAACATGCCCGAGCCGTCGATGGCGACGTGGCCGTCGGGATCGCAGAGCACGTCGAAGATGTCCGCCGCGGGCAACGGCATCACGCGCTGAAACTCGAGTCGTTCGTCGGTCATGGGTCCAGTCTGCACTTGTGCAGGAAGCGGGTGCGCAGGTCGTCATTGAAGACGGAGCGCGACGGGCACAGACTCGTGACCATGACGGACCTCACAGGACGATCGGCTCTCATCACCGGTGGTGCCAGCGGAATCGGGGCCGCGATCGCCCGCGCCCTCGCGGCGAACGGCGCTCGGGTCACCGTCGCCGACCTCGACGGTGACGCCGCCACGGCGCTGGCACACGAGATCGGGGGAGACGCGTGGCAGGTGGATCTCTCCGACGTCGACGCGCTCGCGGACCTCACCCTCGAGACCGACATCCTGGTGAACAACGCGGGAATCCAGCACGTGTCGCCGATCGAGGACTTCGACCCGGTGATGTTCCGCCGCATCCTGACACTCATGGTGGAGGCACCGTTCCTGCTGGTGCGTGCCGCTCTGCCGCACATGTACGAGTCCGGGTACGGACGCATCGTCAACATGTCGTCCGTGCACGGCATCCGGGCATCGGCCAACAAGTCGGCGTACGTCACGGCGAAGCACGCGCTGGAGGGACTGTCGAAGGTCACCGCTCTCGAAGGCGCCGAGCGGGGCGTCCGCAGCAACTGCGTCAACCCCGGCTACGTGCGAACACCCCTCGTGGAGAAGCAGATCGCCGATCAGGCGCGCGTCCACGGTATCGACGAGTCCGAGGTGCTCGAGAAGGTGCTGCTGACCGAGAGTGCGATCAAGCGGATGGTGGAGCCGGAGGAGGTGGCCGCACTGGTGTCCTTCCTCGTCGGAGACGAGGCGTCGATGATCACCGGCGCGTCGTACACGATGGACGGCGGCTGGAGCGCGAGCTGATCACTCGCCGCGCGAGACGCTCTCCACGAAGTCGCGGGCGATGTCACGGAGCTTGCGGTTGGCACGCTGTGACTCCGCGGACAGCATGCCGAACGCGGTGTCGCTGTCGACGCCGTGCAGCGCCATGAGAATGCCCTTGGCCTGCTCGATGGGGGCGCGGTGCTCGAGTGCGTCCTGCAGGCCCGACGCGACCTCGCGGGCCGACCGCACGCGCGCGTAGTCGCCGATCGCCGTGGACACGGTGGACGTCAGCAGCTCGAGGATCGACTCGTCGATCGACCCGAACGCGTCGGGGGCGGTGCCGTACAGGTTGAACGATCCGAGCTTCATGTCGGCGGTGTGCAGGGGCGCGGCGAGGAACGAGCGCACGCCCTCCTCGCGAGCAGCGTGTACGAACTCCGGCCAGCGCTGCTGCGCCGCATCGACGTCGACGCGCACGATCTCTCCGGTCCGGGCGGCCTCGAGGCACGGACCCTCACCGATCTCGTACTGATGGCGGTCGACCTCGAGCGTGCGGTCGTCGGTGTGCACGGCCGTGTACGTCAGGCCGCCGAACAGGATGCTCACACCGACGCTGGACGCACCGTCGACGGCCTCGTGTGCGATCTCCGCGGTGCGCTTCAGCAGCACCGCCAGATGGTCGTCGTCGCGGACGCTGCCGCCGACCACGCTCAGCATGGCCGCGAGTCGACGGGGAGCGACCGACCCGGTGGCCACCTCGGTGACCAACTCCGCCGCACGCGACGTCGACTCGTCCGCCTCCGCGCGCTCCGAGTCCGCTGTCGCCGCCACGGCGCTGTCCCTGCTCTCCACGGTTGAGAATCATCGCACGACGCGGGGACACCAGCAGCGACTCCGGTTGAGTTCGGTGGCCAGCGGGTATCGCAAGCATCAGGTACTCGTGTTGTCCGGACATCACGAAGTGCCAGAGCCGTCGAGTGAAGAAGCCCGCCGATGTCTCGGAGACCCCCACTGTGTGCCTGCGCACCGGTGGGGTTCTTCGTGTCGTGGGCTCAGCCGCGGCGTGCGTGCTCCTCGATCACGGCGGCATTGAGCGCGGCCGCGGCGCTGACGATCGCGGCGGCGTCGTCCGGGTCGCACTCGCCGTCGGCGACGCGCGCGACGGCATCCTGCATGCGTACGCACAGTGTGGCGACGGAATCGTCGTCGGTCGGCTCGTCCGCCACGGCGCTCGTACCCGCCGATTCGTCGTCGGCCGGCTCGGTCTGACGGACGTCCTCGATCACGTCGTCCCGCCCGGCGTCCGCGAGTCGCTCGAACTCCTCGGCCGGTGTCTCGGGACGGTAGTTGCGAGGGCTGCCGTTCACCACGGTGCGCGTGCCCGGCGACAGCGCCACGAAATTGACCCGAGTCCCGCCAGGATCGCCGCTGACCCGGAAGACCCGATCCGGGCGTGTGACACTGCGCACGATCATGCCGTCCGCGATGGCGTGCGGATTGCGTGGAGCCACATCGAACCTCGATTCACTGGTTGTGGGCCATCATGGTCGTATGACTTCCGTGATGGAGCGCCTGCTGGACATCGCACCGATCTGGGTGTTCCTCATCGTCTTCCTGCTGGTGTTCCTCGAGGACGCGATCTTCGTCGGTTTCGTGATCCCGGGAGAGACGGCCGCGGTCATCGGCGGTGTCGCGGCGAGTCAGGACCACGTGAGTGTCGTGGCGATGGCGGCGGTCGTGGTCGTCGCGGCCGTGGTGGGTGACTCGGTGGGCTTCGAGATCGGCAAGCACTTCGGCCCACGACTGTTGGCCATGAAGATTCTGGACAAGCGTCGCGACAAGCTGGACAAGGCGCGGGACCTGTTGGCGCGCAAGGGCGGGACGGCCGTCTTCCTCGGCCGGTTCGTCGCCTTCTTCCGAGCGGTGATGCCGGCGTTGGCCGGGATGTCGCGTATGCCGTACCCGAAGTTCCTCGCGTACAACGCACTCGGTGGGCTCGTCTGGGGGACGGGGTTCGTGGTGCTCGGATTCGTCGCCGGCAACTCGTACGAACAGGTCGCGAAGACGGTGGGACGGGACGCGGCGATCATCGTGGTCGCGGTGGTGGTGATCGCGCTGATCGTGTGGCGCGTCCGGGCTCATCGCTCCGAGAAGGGCGCGGCGCGGGCCTACGATCCCAGCGCGAGCACCGACAGCAGCTCGTAGGCCACGTGTGACGCGGCGATTCCGGTGATCTCCGCGTGGTCGTACGCGGGCGCGACCTCGACGATGTCCGCACCGACGATGTTCGCTCCCACCAACCCGCGCAGGGTGTTCAGCAGTTCCCGCGACGTCATGCCGCCCGCCTCGGGTGTGCCGGTGCCCGGGGCGTGGGCCGGGTCGAGGACGTCGATGTCCACGGAGACGTAGACCGGGCCCGTGTCGAGACGGCGGCGCATCCGCTCGACGATCGAGGCCACCCCGTCCATCTCGTAGTCGTCGGACCGGATGATCTGAAACCCCAGGACGGCGTCGTCCTCGAGGTCCTTCTTGCCGTACAGCGGACCGCGGATCCCGATGTGCTGCGACCGCTCGAGGTCGATCAGTCCCTCCTCGCTGGCCCGTCGGAACGGTGTCCCGTGCGTGAAGGGTGCACCGAAGTACGTGTCCCACGTGTCGAGGTGCGCGTCGAAGTGCAGCACGGCGATCGGCCCGTGGTCGCGGTGCAGCGCGCGCAGGATCGGCAGCGCGATGGTGTGGTCGCCACCGAGAGTGAGGACCGTGCTGCCGTCCTTGCGCAGATCGGTGATCGCGTGCTCGACGGTCGTCAGTGCCTCGGCGATATCGAACGGATTGACCGCGATGTCGCCGGCATCGGCCACCTGGCGGTGCGCGAACGGCGACACGTCCAGCGCGGGGTTGTACGGCCGGAGCAGTTTGGACGACGCGCGGATGTGGCCGGGACCGAAGCGCGCGCCCGGCCGGTAGCTCACGCCCGAGTCGAAGGGCACTCCGACGATGCTCACGTCCGCCCGGGAGACCTCGTCGAGTCGCGGCAGCCGCGCGAAGGTCGACGGTTCCATGTACCGCGGGTATCGCGAGCCGTCCAGAGGTCCCCTGATGTCGGTCATGAGCAGTGATGTTTCCTCACTTCAGGCGGTTGGTCAACACTTGTTTCCTGACGCGGAGCAGGGCATGATCGCGGCGTGTCCACCATCGGAAACCGGCTGCGGGAGGCCCGGGCCGCCCGTCGTCTCACTCTCGACGCGCTCGCGTCGACCGTCGGTGTGACCAAGGGCTACCTGTCCAAGGTCGAGAACGACCGCGCGTCCGCGTCCGTCGCCGTCCTGGTGCGCTGGTGCGACGCGCTCGAGATTCCCATGGGGTCGCTGTTCGACGACGTTCCGCACGGCGACGTCGTCCGCGCCGGCGAGTACCCCCCGATCGCCCTCGGGGGTCATGCCCAGACGGAGTACCTGCTGACCCCGGCGGGCGAACAGCGCGTGCAGGTCATCCACGGCAGGATCGAGCGCGGAGGAGGCAGCGGCGACGAGTCGTACGAACTGCCGGCCGAGGTGGGGTTCGTCCTGGTGCTCACCGGTCGGCTGATCCTGACGCTCGACGAGCGCACCGTGCAACTCGACGACGGTGACGCGCTCACCTTCGATCCTCGTCGTCGGCACAGCTTCCGCGCGGAGGTCGACACCACTGTGCTGTGGGTCCTGACGCCGTCCCTGCCCTCCCGCCACGACAGAACCAGAATCGAGACGACCCCATGACCACGCCCGTCACTCCCGACAGCTCGGTCCACGAGCGATCAGCAGGGGACCGTGAGCAGCCGGTCACCATGTTCGGCCCCGACTTCCCCTTCGCCTACGACGATTTCCTCGCGCACCCGGCCGGGCTCGGGTCGGTCCCTCCGGAGCGCCGCGGCACCCGCGTCGCCATCGTCGGGGCCGGTCTCGCCGGCACCGTCGCCGCCCGGGAGCTGCTGCGGATGGGACTCGAACCCGTGGTGTACGAGGCGGGGTGGATCGGCGGCCGCATGCACTCGGTCCCGTTCGAGGGGCACGAGGACACGGTCGCCGAGATGGGCGCGATGCGGTTCCCGCCGTCGTCCACCGCCCTGTTCCACTACCTCGACCACCTCGGCATCGAGACCACCCCGTTCCCCAACCCGCTCGCCGAGGCGACGCCCAGCACCGTCATCGACCTCAAGGGCACCAGTCACTACGCGCGGCAGCTGACCGATCTCCCCGACGAGTACGCCGAGGTGGCCAGGGCGTGGCAGCGCACGCTCGAGGAACAGTCCGAACTCGTCCCTCTCCAGCGCGCCATCCGCGCTCGGGACGCGGCGGCGGTGAAGCGCATCTGGAACGACCTCGTGGTGCGACTCGACGACACGACGTTCTACGGGTTCCTCGTCGGATCCCCCCACTTCGCGTCGTTCGCGCGTCGAGAGCTGTTCGGCCAGGTCGGTTTCGGCACCGGTGGCTGGGACACCGACTTCCCGAACTCGATACTCGAGATCCTGCGCGTCGTGGCCACGGAGGCGGACGATCACCACCGCGGCATCGTCGGCGGATCCAGCCGCCTGCCACGTGGTCTGTGGTCGGAGGCCGTGTCGGACGCGGCGCACTGGCCGGCGGGCACCTCGGTCGCGTCGCTGCACGGCGGCACACCCCGCCCGGGTGTCACGGAGATCCGGCGACGGACCGACGACGCCACCGGCGACCACACCTTCGCGGTGACCGACTCCTCGGGCCGGACGGACGAGTTCGCCTCGGTCGTCGTGACCGCGCAGAGCTGGATGCTCCTCAACACCATCGACACCGACGACGACCTGCTGCCCATCGATCACTGGACGGCCGTCGAACGCACCCACTACATGGGGTCGACCAAGGTGTTCGTGCTCGTGGACCGACCGTTCTGGAAGGACGTCGACCCCGAGACGGGGAGGGAACTGGTCAGCATGACCCTCACCGACCGGTTGAGTCGGGGAACGTATCTCCTCGATCACGGCGACGATCGGCCCGGCGTGATCTGTCTGTCGTACACGTGGAGCGACGACTCGCTGAAGCTGCTGCCGCTCTCACCCGACGAGCGGTTGACGCTGATGCTGGGATCGCTCGAGGAGATCTATCCCGGGGTGGACTTCCGCAGCCACATCGCCTCCGATCCGGTGACGCTGTCGTGGGAGACCGAGCGACACTTCATGGGTGCCTTCAAGGCCAACCTGCCCGGCCACTATCGCTATCAGGAACGCCTGTTCTCGCACTTCGTGCAGGACGAGCTCGCCTCCCGGCATCGCGGGATCTTCCTCGCCGGCGACGACATCTCGTGGACGGCGGGATGGGCCGAGGGCGCCATCCAGACCGCGCTCAACGCGGTGTGGGGAGTCATGAACCACCTCGGCGGATCGACACATCCGGACAATCCCGGGCCGGGTGACGTCTTCGAGAGCATCGCCCCGCTCCGCCTCGGGGACTGATGCGTCGACCGGCGCGGTGAATCTCGGTCCGGGAGGACTTACCGAGCGGTAGCGTTCCTCCGGTGGTTCAGTTGCTCTCGCGCTCACGGGCGGCCGATCGGCCGCCCGTGACGACGCCTGCGACCGTTCCGGTGCGGACCGTCTCGGCGCAGGCACTGGCCATCGTGCTCGTGCTCGCCGTCGCGGTGCTCGTGTTCCACCTGACCCGGCCGACGGCCGAGGAACCGGCCGTCGGGGCGGTCGCCGCTCCCGCTGCGGACCTGCGGCCGAGCTTCCTGGCGGAACCGGAGCGCAACCTGGGCCCGCTGCGCCAGATCGCGAAGGTCAACCGCGCCACGGCGGAGGAGGAGTACGCGGCCGCCATCGCCGTGCTCTCGACGGCGGCGAGCGCCGAGGAGAAGGATCGCCGACTGTACGAGCTGCCACCGGCCGTGATCGGCGCCCGCATCGGTAGCTACGCCTCACCGGCTCGCGGCACGTACACGTCCGGTTTCGGCCCGCGGTGGGGAACGATGCACAACGGCATCGACATCGCCGGCCCGATCGGCACACCGATCCTGTCGGTGGCGGACGGCCAGGTGATCGAGGCCGGCCCTGCGAGCGGCTTCGGGTTGTGGGTGCGCGTGCGACACGACGACGGCACCGTGTCCATCTACGGTCACGTGGACACCCTGGTCGCGGTGGCCGGTCAGCGGGTCGCGGCGGGGCAGCAGATCGCGACGATGGGGAACCGCGGCGACTCCACCGGGCCGCACCTGCATTTCGAGACCGTCGTCGCGGACAAGCACGTGGATCCCGAACTGTGGTTGATCGGCCGCGGTATCTCGCTCGGACCGGAAGGCGACTGACGAGTCCCATCCGTCACACCAGTAACACGCTCGGATACGATCAGGGCATGAGACGGGCACTTCTGACGGCGGCGACGGCACTCGCCGTGGCCGTGGGCACCGCACCTCTCGGCGCCGGTCCGGCCGCGGCCGACACCGCCGGCTCCTGCTCACCCGAGCATCCCCGTCCCGTCGTGCTGGTGCACGGCACCTGGGTCGACGGTCCGGACACCTGGTCCACCCTCACTCCGCAGCTCGAGGCGGAGGGCTACTGCGTCTTCACACTCGAGTACGGCTACCGCGCCGAGCCCGGCGAGAACCTGCTGCAGACCTACGGCGGCGACGACATCGCCACGTCCGCGCGAGAACTGCGCGCCTTCGTCGACGACGTCCGATCACGCACCGGCGCAGCCGACGTGGACGTCGTCGGGCACTCCCAGGGCGGTGTCGTGGCGCGTCAGTACCTGAAGTTCGAAGGTGGAGCCGACGCCGTGCACACCCTCGTCACCCTCGGCGCCACCAATCACGGCACCACGTTCTCGGCGGGGCAGCTCATCGGATCGCTCGCGCAGCAGTTCGGACTGCCGGTCGGCGAGGTCGCCGCCGCGGCCGTCGGACCGTCGTTCGTCCAGCAGATGGTCGGCTCGTCGTTCCTCGACGTGCTCAACGCGGGCGGCGACACCGTCCCGGGCGTCGACTACACCGTGATCGCCACCCGCGCGGACACCGTCACCACGCCGCCCGAGAACACCTTCCTCGCCGCGGGCCCGGGCGCGACCGTGGACAACGTCTGGGTGCAGGACGGCTGCCCGAGCAACACCGCCGGGCACATGGAACTGACCACCGACCCCCGCGCACTGTGGATGGTGCAGCGCGGGCTCGACCGGTCCTACGCCGATCGGGTCCCCAGCCCCTGCTGAGCGCCGGGGGTGCGCGCGCTGGTGCGGTGGCCGGCTGGAAGGGGTGTGCACACGGCCGGCGTGCGGTGAACACCCGTTGCTGCAGGCTGGAGGGTGTGTGCGGTTGACGCAGGGGGTGTGCACGCAGCTCGCTGAACCTCGCGATCCCGCCGATTCTCACGTTCCGCCGCCCTCACGCGTTTACTGATCGTGATGCTTCCGTTCGAGACCGTCGTGGCCACCCACGGCCCCGTGGTGCTGCGGGTCTGTCGCGCCGTGGTCGGTCCCGTCGACGCCGACGACGCGTGGTCGGAGACCTTCCTCGCCGCACTCCGGGCGTACCCCGACCTGCCCGAGGACGCGAACGTGCAGGCCTGGCTGGTGACCATCGCGCACCGCAAGGCCGTCGACGTTCATCGCGCGGCAGCTCGCCGGCCCGTGCCCACCGACTCTGTTCCGGACGTCGCCACGATGGTGCCCGACGAGAACCACGCCCTGTGGTCCGCGGTCGCGGCCCTGCCCGACACTCAGCGACTGGCCGTCGCGTACCACCACATCGGGGGGCTCCCTCATGCGGACGTCGCTGCGCTGCTGGGTAATTCGACCACCGCCGCCCGGCGTGCCTGTGCCGACGGCATCGCAACGCTACGCCGCACGACCACGAGGAGTGAGCTGCTGTGACCACCGCCGCCGAACTGACCGCGCTCCACGAGCGACTGACGCACCGCGCCGCCGAGGAAGGACTGCTCGACGTCGCGTACCGCACCCTCGACTCACCCGTCGGCACGCTCCTCGTGGCGGCCACCGAGCGAGGTGTCGTGCGTGTGGCCTTCGACGTCGAGAACCACGACACGGTCCTGCAGACGCTGGCCACCCGCATCAGTCCGCGGGTGCTCCGAGCGCCGGCCCGGCTCGACCCGGTGGTCCGCGGGCTCGACGCGTTCTTCGCCGGGACGTCCCGCGTCGTCGACGTCGACCTGGATCTGCGCCTCGCTGCAGGGTTCCGTCGCGACGTCCTGACGCATCTCCAGCGCATCCCCTACGGCGAGACCCGGAGCTACGCCGCCGTGGCCGCGGAGACGGCCAGCCCGAAGGCCGTCCGCGCCGTGGGATCGGCCTGCGCGCGCAATCCGCTGCCCCTGGCCATCCCATGTCATCGCGTGGTGCGGTCGGACGGAACGCCCGGTCGCTACGCCGGCGGTGAGGCCGCCAAGCAGCTTCTGCTCGAGCTCGAGACACAGAACTACTAGGCGGTATTACTCTCGACGCATGTCCTCCGCTGCTGATGTTCCCGCGCACCTCGTTCTGTCTCGTCGCGATCTCGAGTTCCTCCTCTACGAATGGCTCGACGTCGAGTCGTTGACCGAGCGGAAGCGCTTCTCCGATCATTCTCGGGAGACGTTCGACGCGGTGATGGAGCTCAGCGAGCAGATCGCGGTGAAGCACTTCGCGCCGCACAACAAGAAGGCGGACGCGAACGAGCCGCACGTCGGCGAGGACGGCAAGGTCGTCCTGATTCCCGAGGTCGAGCAGGCGCTGAAGGTGTTCAACGACGCCGGCCTCATCTCCGGGCAGTTCGACGACTCGCTCGGCGGCATGCAGCTGCCGACCACGGTGTCGAAGGCGTCGCTCGCGTGGTTCCAGGCCGCGAACACCGGCACCGCGACCTATCCCTTCCTCACGATCGGCAACGCCAATCTCCTCATCGAGTACGGCAGCGGGGAGTTGGTCGACGCCTATGTCCGGCCCATGCTCGAAGGCCGTTTCCACGGGACCATGTGCCTGTCCGAGCCCGGTGCCGGATCGTCGCTCGCCTACATCACCACCAAGGCCGTCGAGCAGGGTGACGGCACCTACGCGGTGACCGGAACCAAGATGTGGATCTCGGGCGGCGAGCACGAACTCGGTGAGAACATCGTGCACCTCGTCCTCGCCAAGATCCCCGGCGGTCCGGCGGGCGTGAAGGGCATCTCGCTCTTCGTCGTGCCCAAGACGCTGGTGAACGCCGACGGGTCGCTGGGCGAGCGCAACGACGTGAACCTCGTCGGCCTGAACCACAAGATGGGGTACCGCGGAACCACCAACACGCTCCTCGCGTTCGGCGAGAACGGCGGCGCCACAGGCTATCTCGTCGGCGAGCCGCACAAGGGCCTGTCGTACATGTTCAAGATGATGAACGAGGCGCGCATCGGCGTCGGCATGGGCGCGACCGCGCTGGGCTACACCGGCTACCTGCACTCGGTGGCGTACGCCCGGGACCGTGCACAAGGCCGGCCCGTCGGTGACAAGGATCCGGCTGCCCCGCAGGTGCCGATCATCGACCACTCCGACGTGCGTCGCATGCTGCTCGCGCAGAAGTCCTACGTCGAGGGCGGTCTGGCCCTGGGTCTGTACTGCTCCCGGCTGGTCGACGAGCAGATCACCGGCGAGCAGGACTCGGCGGATCGCGCCGGGTTCCTCCTCGACGTGCTCACCCCCATCGCCAAGGCGTGGCCGTCGCAGTGGTGCCTCGAGGCCAACAACCTCGCGATCCAGGTGCACGGCGGGTACGGCTACACCCGCGACTACAACGTCGAGCAGTTCTACCGCGACAACCGCCTCAACCCCATCCACGAGGGAACGAACGGCATCCAGGGCCTCGACCTCCTCGGACGCAAGGTCGTCGCGCAGGGCGGCCGAGGGCTCCAGCTCCTCGTCGAGACCATCACGGAGACCATCGACGCGATGTCGGGCGAGTACGCCGACGCCCTGCGAGCGGCAGTGGATCGCCTCGTGGCCGTCACCGGCACGCTGTGGGGTCAGGGCGACGCCGAGGTGGCGCTGGCCAACTCGTCCGCGTACCTCGAGGCGACCGGTCACGTGGTCGTCGCGTGGCTCTGGCTCGACCAGCTCCGGGCGATCGGCGACAAGGAAGGCGCCTTCTACGACGGCAAGCGTGTCGCGGCGCAGTACTTCTTCCGGTACGAGCTCCCCAAGACGGGCCCACAGTTCGACCTGCTCGAGAACCTGGACCGCACGATGCTGGATCTCGACACCGCGGTTCTGTAGCGCTGCGCCCGCGCTCCACGGATCGTTCGGTGCACCCGCGATCAGGGGTGCGGGTGGCGAACTGCGGTGCGCTCGAGCCTCGCCGGGCGCACCGCTCGTCGCCGCGCGCACCTTCCACGGTGCGCAGAGAACCGGGCGCTGCGCCCGCGCTGCGCTCCTCGGATCGTTCGGTGCACCCGCGATCAGGGGTGCGGGTGGCGAACTGCTGCGCGGCGAGCAGCGCGTACCGCGTAATGCCCGTCACACACACCTGGCAACGCGGTGTACCGACTGCTTAGATACAAGATGTGCGCAACACAGATGCAACCGAGACGTCGTCCGACCGGGCATACGCGACGGTCAAGGAGCTCATCGTCTCCGGCGAGCTGCCGGGCGGGGAGCTGATCAGCGAGGGGCAGATCGCCGAGCGCACCGGCACCAGCCGCACCCCGGTCCGTGAGGCCTTCCTCAGGCTCGCGGCCGAAGGATGGATGCGGCTCTACCCCAAGCGCGGGGCCCTCGTGGTTCCCGTCGCCCCCGACGAGGCCACCCATCTCGTCGCCGCCCGTCGACTCGTCGAGACCGGATCGCTCGAAGCGTTCGCACAGGATCCGGGCAGCCGGGCCTCCGCCGCCGCACAGTTGCGCGAGAGCCTCGACCGGCAGCGCGTTCTCGCGGAGGCGGGCGACTCCCTCGGCTTCGCTGCCGAGGACGCAGACTTCCACACCATCGTCGTCACGCACGGGGACAACCCCCTGCTGTCGACCTTCTACTCAGGATTGCGTGACCGGCAGCGCCGCATGACCGCGAACTCCGTGGCGCGCAATCCGGACGTGTTGGCGTCGATCATCGGCGACCACACCCGTCTCACCGCACTCGTCGAGCAGGGCGACGTCGCCGCGTACGACGACGCCCTCTCCCTCCACATGGCAGCCACGCACGCGCTGCCGCGTGGAATCCGCTGAAGGACCCACCATGACCGTTCTCGACCGCACGACCACCACCCGCATCTGGCTGCCCGTGGCGCTCGGCATGCTCGCCGTCGCCTGGGGCGGCAACGAGTTCACGCCGCTCCTCGTGATGTACCGCGAGGGTCACGGCTTCTCACCCGTCGTCGTCGACGTGTTCCTCTTCGCCTACGTCGTCGGCATCGTGCCGGCCCTGCTGATCGGGGGCCCGCTCTCGGATCGCTACGGACGGCGGCCGCTCATGGTGCCCGCGCCGGCCGTCGCCGCCGCGGGATCTCTCGTCATCGCCCTCGGCGCGCACTCGGCCCCGATCCTCGCGACCGGCCGCGTGCTCAGCGGCATCGCGTTGGGGCTGGGTATGGCCGTCGGCGGCAGTTGGTTGAAGGAGCTGTCCGCGGACGGCTCGGGTGCCCGCCGTGCCGCCATGTCGCTCACGGGCGGATTCGCCACGGGCGCAGGGGTCGCCGGCGTGCTCGCGCAGTGGGCGCCGTGGCCCGAGGTGCTGCCGTACCTGGTGCACGTCGCGTTGGCAGCACTGGCCACCGTGGCCCTGCTCGGGGTGCCCGAGACGCGAGCGCGTGCGGTGGACGGCGCCTCGTTGCTGTCCGATCTGCGTATCCCGTCGGCGGGTCACCGTCGGTTCGTGTCTGTCGTTCTTCCCATGGCGCCGTGGGTCTTCGGCGCGGCCAGCGTCGCGTACGCAGTGCTGCCCGGTCTGATGGCCGACCACTCCGGCGCGTTCCCCATCGCGTTCTCCGCACTGCTCGGCGTGGTCGCGCTGTCGTCCGGCTTCGCCATCCAGGCCGTCGGCCGACGCATCGACACCGCGTCGAGTGCGCGCGCCGTTCTGGTCGCGCTGGGCATCATCGTCGTCGGCATGGTGCTGGTCTCGGTCGCCGCCGACGTGCTGACGATCCCGATGGCGCTGCTCGCCGCCGCGGTGCTCGGGTGCGGCTACGGCATGGCGATGGTGTCGGGCCTGCAGGAGGTGCAGCGCATCGCGGGACCGCGTGATCTGGCCGGACTCACCGCGGTGTTCTACTCGGTGACCTACCTCGGCTTCGCGGTGCCGGCGATTCTGGCGCTGCTCGTGCAGGAGTTCCCCGACGCGATCACCTACCCCGAACTGTTCACGGCCGGTGCGGTTCTCGCCGCGGTGTCATTGGCGCTCGTCGCGACGAGAACGCGGTCGCACCTGCCGTCAGGGCAGTCGGGGTAGCCGCTTCTTCTCGAGCCAGGACTCCCAGAACTCGTCGGTGCTGCCGTACTGCTTCGCCAACCCGACGAAGTCCGACGTCGCCACGGTGGCGTGGCGAAAGGTCGTGGTCCACTCGCGGATCAGATCGAAGAACGCCGCGTTGCCGATGGTGCGCCGAAGTGCGTGCAGGGCAAGGGCTCCGCGCTTGTACACGCGGTCGTCGAACATGTCCTCCGGTCCTGGATCTCCCAGCACGATGTCCTGCGGCAGGGACGACAGGCGGCTGTGTGCGCGGGTGGCCTCCTGGTGCGCGGACGGTCCGCCCGAGCTCTCCGACCAGATCCACTCGGAGTAGCAGGCGAAGCCCTCGTGCAACCAGATGTCGCTCCACCGCGCGATGGTGAGGCTGTTGCCGAACCACTGGTGCGCCAGTTCGTGGGCGACGAGTCGCTCGTACTCGCGGTCGCCGTCACAGTGATTGGCGCCGAAGATCGACAGCGTCTGTGCCTCGACGGGGATCTCCAACTCATCGTCGGTGACGACGACGGAGTACGACTCGAACGGATAGGGGCCGAACGACTCGACGAACGTCTCCATCATCTGCTGCTGACGGCCGAAGTCGTGATCGAAGTTCTGGCGCAGATGCGCCGGCAGGATCGCGTCGATCGGCACGGGGGAGTCGCTGACCCGGTGTTTCTCGTACTGGCCGATCTGCACGGTCGCGAGGTATGAAGCCATCGGTTCGGGCTGGTCGTACACCCAGGTGGTGCGCGAGGACTTCACGTACTTCCGCGTCAGTGTGCCGTTCGAGACGACGTGGTACGGGGAATCGGCAGTGATCGAGATGGTGAACGCCGCTTTGGAACTGGGATGGTCGTCGCACGGGAACCACGATGCGGCGCCGTTGGGTTGGCTCGCGACGAGGGCGCCGTCGGTGAGCTCCTCCCACCCGACCTCACCCCACACGCTGCGAATCGGTGCGGGGTTGCCGCTGTAGGCGACGGTGGCCGTGAAGGAGGCGCCCTCGTCGATGGCACGCTGCAGCGTGACCGTCAGCTTGCCGCCCCGATGGGTGAACCGGACACCGCGCATTCCGGCGACACTCACCTTGGACGGGGTGAGGGCCGGACCCATGTCGAGTGAGAACTTGGTGATCGACCGGGTGGCCACCGCATGCACGACGGCCTTGCCGGACAGGCGGTTCGACTGCACCTTGTACTCGAGGTCGAGGGCGTATCGCTCGACCGAGTACCCGCGGTTGCCGTTCTGCGGCAGGTACGGGTCGATGGGAGAGTCCGGCATCACTTCTCGGTCCAGGGTGCGATGGGGTTGCCCTGCCACCGGCTCGACTCGGGGACGGTGTCGCCGCGCATGACCAGCGAGGCCGGTCCGACCGTGGCACCCGCCCCGATTCCCGCTGCGGGCAGTGCGACGCAATGCGGGCCCAGCGTGGCTCCCGCCCCCAAACTCACCGTGTCCATGCTCATGATCCGATCATGGAACAGATGTGTCTGCACGACGCACCCTCTGTTGACGGTGGCACCGTCGCCGAGCGTGATGAGGTCGGCCTCCGGCAGCCAGTAGGTCTCACACCAGACTCCCTTCCCGATGTGGGCGCCGAGCCAGCGCAGCCACAGGTTCAGCACCGGGGTTCCCTCGGCGGCGCGGGCGAACCACGGGGCGGCGACGACCTCGACGAACGTGTCGGCCACTTCGTTGCGCCACACGAACGAACTCCACAGCGGGTGCTCCACCGCACCGATGCGGCCGACGAGCGACCACTTGGCGACGGCGGAGATTCCGGCCGCGACGGCGCCGGCGATCAGCAACACGACGCCGCTGAGCAGGGCGGCGGCCCAGTAGCTCAGCGTCCCGGCGATCCAGGTCAGGGCGGCGACGACGCCGAACCCGATGCCGAACGACACGACGACGGGCACGAGTCGACAGGTCTCGACCACGGCGCGGGCGATCTTGAGTCGCCGCGGCGGGTCGAAGGTGCGGGTGGTGTCGGACGAGTTGGGCGCTCGGCGCAGGCGCACCGGCGGGCTGCCGAGCCACGACGATCCCGACTTCGCCTTGGCGGGTGCGGCCGACAGCACGGCGACGAGGCCGTTCTTCGGCACGCGTCGACCCGCGGCCGCCATGCCGGAGTTGCCGAGGAACGCACGCTTGCCCACCTTGGCCTCGCCGAGCAGCATCCAGCCGCCGCCGAGCTCGTAGCTGGCGATCATGGTGTCGTCCGCCAGGAAGGCACCGTCGCCGACTGTCGTGAACTTCGGGACCATCAGGACCGTCGACGCCTCCACGTCCTTGCCGATGGTCGCGCCGAGCAGCCGGAGCCATCCCGGAGTGAGCAGACTCGCGTAGAGCGGGAAGAGGAACGTACGGGCCGAGTCCATCAGGCGTTCGGTGGCCCACACCTGCCAGCCGATGCGACTGCGTACCGCGTGGTGGCCGGGAATCAGCCCGATCGACAGCAACCGCACGGACACGAGCGTGACCGCTGCGAAGACGAGCAACGACACCGCAGTGGCGGGAGCGAGCAGCGCCAGCCCGAGGCCGATCGCACCGGGCAGGGTGGTCGCGTGCGCGACTCCGACGGCGACGAGGAGCAGGCCCGCAGCAATGGACAGGAGGGGAAGTCCCGACAGCAACAGCGACGTCACGCCGTAGACGGGCACCCAGCCGCGACCGCGCGGCGGCGCCTCGTCCGGCCACGGGTGCATCGCCTTGCCGACCTTCGCGGCGGGCGAGCCGGACCACTGCTGACCGGCCTTGACCTTGCCGGAGACGGCCGATCCCGCAGTGATCTCGGCGCGGCGGCCGATCCTGGCTCCGGGGAGCAGGGTCGACCGCGCACCCACCGTGGCGCCGGCGCCGACCTCGATCGAGCCGATGTGCACGACGTCGCCGTCGATCCAGTAGCCGGACAGATCGACCTCCGGCTCGAGCGAGCATCCGTCACCGAGAGTCAGCATGCCGGTCACCGGAGGCAGGGTGTGCAGATCGACGTCGCGGCCGACCGTCGCACCGAGTGCGCGGGCGTAGTAGACCATCCACGGCGCGCCCGACAGGTTCGAGGCACCGCTGGCGTCGGTCAACCGGTTGGCGGTCCACAGCCGGAGGTGCACGCTGCCGCCGCGCGGATGGGCGCCCTCCGTGACGCCGCGCATGAGGAGCCGTGATCCGGCGACGGAGATCGCCATCCGGCCCACGGGCGTCACGAACAGCAGGAACCCGAGCGCGAGCCACCACCAGGACACCGTCGGCAGCCAGGGGCGGGGAGCGAACCAGCTGAACGTGTTCGTCATGATGCCGAGCCAGGTCACCCATTGCAGCCCGGTCAACGTCGTCAGCGGCAGGGTCGCGAGGACCTGCACCACCTGGGCCGTCCGGGGTGTGGGGACCACGATGCGCTTCGCGGTCACCGGCGGGGGGACGAGCGAGTCGAGCAACGCGACGAGCGAGCCGAGTCGCGGATGGTCGTAGAGCTGCGCGACCGTGATCTCGGGGAAACGCTCGCGCAATCGGGTCACGAGCAGTGCGGCCGAGAGCGATCCGCCACCGGCAGCGAAGAAGTCCGCGTCCAGGGATCCGATCTCGGCGCCCAGCACGTCGCTCCACAGCTCGGCCACCCAGCCGGCGGTCCCGGCGAGAGAGGCGTCGTCCGGAGTCGAACCACGCTTGGGCAGCGGCCACGGCAGAGCCGCGCGGTCGACCTTGCCGGAGGTGCGGGTGGGCAGTTCGTCGACGAGTGCGAGACGCGGAACCATCGCGGCGGGAAGCTGTTCCGCGAGGAGCTCGCGCGCGCGGACGAGGTCGAAGTCCGGGTCGGTGCTGGCGAGATAGCCCACCAGCACGGGTGTTCCGGAGCCGGTGGTCCGCACTGCGGCGGCTGCGCCGCTCACACCGGGGAGGGCCTGCAGGGCGTTGTCCACCTCGCCGAGCTCGATGCGGCGCCCGCCGACCTTCACCTGATCGTCGGCGCGGCCCTGGAAGAGCAGCCCCTCGAGCTCGAGCCGCACGAGATCGCCGCTGCGGTAGGCGCGGTCCCATCCGAGAGTC
Organism: Rhodococcus sp. NBC_00294; assembly: GCF_036163995.1. Classification (NCBI taxonomy): domain Bacteria; kingdom Bacillati; phylum Actinomycetota; class Actinomycetes; order Mycobacteriales; family Nocardiaceae; genus Rhodococcus; species Rhodococcus sp. NBC_00294. The sequence goes on along the minus strand of NZ_CP108043.1, from coordinate 566,336 downwards.
GCCATGGGAGCGTACTTCTCGGCGTCCTTCACCGGATCGAGGTAACGCGCGAGGCCGACGCCACCGATGACGAGCTCACCCACCTCGCCCACCGCGACCGGCTCCTCGTCCGGGCCCACGACGGCGAGGTCCCATCCGTCGAGCGGCAGCCCGATGCGCACCGGTCCGACACCGTCCATGAGAGCGGCGCAGGCGACGACGGTGGCCTCGGTGGGCCCGTAGGTGTTCCAGACCTCGCGGCCCGGAACAGCCAGTCGCTCAGCGAGATCCGGCGGGCAGGCCTCGCCGCCGAAGATGAGCAACCGAACGTCCTCGAGCGCTTCGCGAGGCCACAGCGCCGCCAGGGTCGGCACCGTCGACACCACGCTGATGTCACGTGCGACGAGCCAGGGGCCGAGGTCCATGCCACTGCGTACGAGGGAGCGAGGCGCGGGAACGAGGCAGGCGCCACTGCGCCAGGCGAGCCACATCTCCTCGCACGACGCGTCGAACGCCACGGAGAGCCCCGCCAGCACCCGATCGCCCGGGCCCATGGGTCGGTCCTGCAGGAACAGTCGCGCCTCGGCGTCCACGAACGCCGCCGCGTTGCGATTGCTCACCGCGACGCCCTTGGGCTTGCCGGTCGAGCCCGAGGTGAAGATGACCCAGGCGTCGTCGTCGGGTGTGGGATGGCCGACCGGGCGCCCGGTCCCCGCGGTGTCGGTTCGGGTGACGCCGCCGTCCGCGATGATCGCGGTGACGCCGGCCTCCGAGAACACCAGCTCGGCCCGCTCGTCCGGGTCGTCGACGTCCACCGGGACGTAGGCCGCACCGGCGGCGATGACCGACAGGATCGCCGCGTAGAGCGAGTAACTGCCCGACGGCATGCGGACCCCGACGCGATCGCCGGCGCAGACGCCGTGTCGGGACAGCCACCGAGCGCCCTCGTCGATGTTGTCGAGCAGTTCGCTGTAACTGATGGTGGTGTCGCCGTCGTCGATGGCCGGCGCATCAGGGAATGCCCGCGCGGTGTCCTCGAGGATGTCGACGAGGGTGCGCACCGGGGCCGCCACGGAGGAACGGAGGTAGGCCTCGGGAACACGGGTCTGCAGTGACAAGACGAACGGCCTCTCGCATCGAACAGGGACGACGGAACGCTGGCGGGTGTGACGACACGTTATTGCACGCCCAGTTTGCGGGTTGGTGAACAACTCCGCCGACCAGGCGCGCGTGCGGCGAACCGGTTGACAACTCGGGCGACCGTTTGCCATCCTGCTTCCAGGTCACGAGTACCAGCATCAAGCCCCGGCTCGCTGGTCGGCAACCCTCCTCCGCGGTGGGGTGCTCCGGGTGACGACCTGGCCGCGCTCCGACGACGGAGGCGGCAAGCGCGGATCGACGCCTCTCGTCAGATCGCGGCCCTCGTGCCGTGCGTCGATCCCTCGACGGAGGGATTCATCATGACCACAGTTCTGCAGCGCCCCATCGCATCCGTGCACGGCCGCGACCAGCAGGTGACGTGTGCCGACGGCCGCACCACTCGCAGCATCGATCTCGACTACGCGGCCAGCGCTCCCGCGCTCGACGCGGTGGTCGAGCGAGTACGAGAGGTGTTGCCGCACTGCGCGAGTGTGCACCGCGGCGCCGGCCACAAGTCGCAGGTCTGCACCCGGGAGTACGAGTCCGCCCGGAACACGGTGCACCGCTTCTGCGGCGCGGATCCCGACGACGTGGTCGTGTTCACGCGGAACACCACCGACGCGCTGAATCTCCTGGCGGGCTGCGTTCCCGGGGACACGGTGGTGCTGGACATCGAGCATCACGCGAATCTGCTGCCGTGGCGGAACCGCCGGGTGGTGCGATCGGCGGACTCGGTCGAGGAGACTCTGACTCGGCTCGGCGACGAACTCGCGTCGAGACCTGCTGCGCTGCTTGCCGTCACGGGTGCCTCCAACGTGACGGGCGAGGTCCTGCCCCTCGATCGACTCGCGGATCTGGCGCACCGACACGGTGCCCGCATCCTCGTCGACGGGGCGCAACTCGTTCCGCACCGCGCCGTGGACATCACCGCGGCGGGCATCGACTACCTGGCTTTCAGTGGTCACAAGCTGTACGCGCCCTTCGGAGCGGGAGTGCTCGTGGGACGGCGTGACTGGCTCGATGTGGCCGAGCCGTACCTCGCGGGCGGTGGAGCCACCCGGCACGTGTCCGTCCTCGGTGCGTCGGTCGACATCGACTGGGCGCCGTCCCCGGCGCGGCACGAGGCCGGCACACCCAATCTCCTCGGCGCCGTCGCGATCGCCGCGGCGTGCGACGAGATCGGCGCGATCGGCCACGGTGCCATCGCCACTCACGATCAGGAGTGCACGGGCGCCCTGCTCGGCGGGCTCACCGCTCTGGCCGGTGTGTCGGTCCTCCGCCTGTGGAGCGACTCCGCCGACATCGTCGGCATCGTGTCCTTCACCGTCGACGGTGTCGACGCGGGTGCACTCGCCACCGCGCTGGCCGACGATCACGGCATCGCGGTGCGGGCCGGGAAGTTCTGCGCCCACCCCCTCCTCTCGCGGGTAGGCGCGGCCGACGGTGCCGTGCGGGCGAGCATCGGGCTGGGGACCACCGCCGACGATGTCGACCGGTTCGTGGAGGCGGTGCGTGTGACGTGCCTCTCACTGCGGGATCGCGTCACCACCGGATCGTTAGCATCAGCATCATGACGAGGAGCAGGTTGTGGGGTCGACGACACGTCGACCTCTGCCGTGCGACCTCGAGCGCCTGTCCGGTCCGGTGATCGTGCGACTCACTTCACCTCACAGCCACCGCTGCACCCACGACTGACTGGACAACTCATGACCACGGTGTCTTCCGACTCCCTCGTCTTCCTCGACGGCGTCTCCGGTACCTCCCCGGACGTCGTCCGGTTCTCCGCCGCCGATCTCTCCGAGGCCCAGAGCCGCTACGCGACCCTCAAGGCCGAGCACCCCGGTGCTCGTGTCGTGGTGGACATCGACGTGCACATCGCCGCCGACGCCCGGACCGCCCGCCGCGAGGTGCTGGCGTCGGACAGCAAGCCTCGCCCCGGCACGCTGCAGTACGTCGGCACCGCGTCGGGTCTGGCAGGCCTCGTCGCCGACATCGTGACGGTCGACGTGGCGGACGGCGTGACCCTGCGTCCGGTGGTGGAGCAGACGCGGGAGTCCGTCGTCCGGGCGATCACCACCGAGGTGGTACCCGCCCTGGAGGTTCGGCGCCTGCGCGCGTCCTGAGGCTCAGCCCTCGCGGGTCTCGGGGCCCATGTCCACAGCGAGCCCGGCGGTGATGCGCAGCAGTTCGGGGTAGGTCGTGCGGAAGAGGGTCGCGGGGTGACCCGCTGCAGCCCACAGCCGTTCGAAGCGTTCCAGCGCCGTGTCGACGAACGTCGGCAGATTCGTCGGGTGGCCCACGGGCGCGATCCCGCCCACCGGTTGCCCGGTGGCGTGTTCGACCACGTCGATCGATGCGCGGGTCAGCGTGCCCTCGAGACGTCGACCGGTGGCATCGAGGTCCACGTTGTGTGCACCCGACACCAGCAGCAACACCGGGTCGTCGTCGAGCAGGAACACCAGCGACTTGCAGACGGCACCGAGCGGAACCCCGCTCACCGCCGCGGCCTGACGCGCCGTGTGCGTCGGCTCGGACTGCGTCACGATCACGCCGTGATGACCTCGGGCGATCAGAACGTCCGACACGTGTGCCGCAGCGGGATGGTGGATCCGCGTCATGGTCGCAGGATAGTCAGTCCACGCCGCCGGGACATCCGGTGAGCGGGAGCGCTGGCTATCCTGACCGGATGACACACACGGATGCGTGGAAAGCCTTCACGGTGACGACCGACGCCCATGTCGCGACGGTGACTCTCATCGGCCCGAACAAGGGCAATGCGATGGGTCCCGACTTCTGGTCGGAACTGCCTCTCGTCTTCTCCGCGCTCGACGCGGACCCCGAGGTACGCGCCATCGTGCTCGCCGGTTCGGGACGCAACTTCAGCTACGGTCTCGACCTGCCCGCCATGGCAGGCGATTTCGGTGCGGTCATGGGGGACAAGGCACAGGCCGGTCCGCGCAGCACGTTCCACGACATGATCAAGCGCATGCAGGCGTCGATCAACGCGGTGGCCGACTGCCGCAAGCCCGTGGTGGCCGCCGTGCAGGGGTGGTGCATCGGCGGTGGGATCGATCTCATCTCGGCCGCCGACATCCGCTACGCCAGCACGGACGCGAAGTTCAGTGTGCGCGAGGTGAAGGTCGCCATCGTGGCGGACATGGGGTCGTTCGCCCGTCTACCCGCGATCATCGGCGACGGTCATCTTCGCGAACTCGCGTTGACCGGAAAGGACATCGACAGTGCCCGGGCGCAGCAGATCGGTCTGGTCAACGACGTGTTCGAGGACGCGGAGGCCGTGCTCGCCGCAGCGCGTGCCACGGCCACCGAGATCGCGGCGAACCCGCCTCTCGTGGTGCACGGGATCAAGGCGGTTCTCGACCACGGTCGCGTTGCGGCAGTGGAGGATTCGCTGCGGTACGTCGCCGCGTGGAACGCTGCTTTCCTGCCGTCCGAGGATCTGACGGAGGCCATCACCTCGGTGTTCGAGAAGCGCCCCGCGTCGTTCCAGGGCAAGTAGAGAGACCCCGGTGGAGCGGCCCGATCAGCGGAAGGCGCTCTTCGGGTCGTTCCACAGCTGATCGGTGAAGTCCTCGAGGACGACGAGCACCACCGAGTCCTCAGCGCGGCGCAGGATCGACTTGCTCGCCCGGACCTGGAGGATGTCGCCCTTCGAGTCCGTCATGCGCCAGAGCGAGTCGGCGCGGGTGGCGACGGTGGTCAGGAACGTCTCGGCGATGTTGACTCCGAGCGGTTCGTTGGCCGGGAAGATGTCCTGCAGTGTGAGGGTCTCGTTCGACCGGGGGGACTCCTCGTCGAAGCCCATCAGTTCGTCGAAGGCCTCGTTGGCGAAGACGACCGTGCCGCCGGGCTCGACGGCGAGGACGGCCAACGGAATGCGGTCGAGCACGACGGTCACCGGCAGTGACGGGAACTGCGTCGTGGTCGAGACCGCCTCGGACGTGGGATTTCTCCGGTCGCTCACAGCGTCACTCATCGGTGGTACCGCACCCTTACGTCGTGGCTCGTTCGTCCTGACACGGCCCGGGGGACCGCGGATGCGATGCTATCAGCGGACAGCACCGCATCCGGGTTTCCGACGGTCTCTAGTGGTCGCCCTGATTCTTCAGGCGCTCGACCGATGCCTCGAACTCCGCCTCGGCCTCGGCGCGGCCGACCCAGTTGGATCCGGTGACGTGCTTGTTCGGCTCGAGATCCTTGTAGTGCAGGAAGAAGTGCTCGATCGCGTCGAGCTCGAACTGCGAGACGTCCGAGAGATCCTGGATGTGGTCCCACCGCGGATCGCCCGCCGGGACGCACAGCACCTTGTCGTCGCCGCCGGCCTCGTCGACCATCTTGAACATCGCCACGGGGCGGGCCTCGACGAGGACACCGGGGAACACGGACTCCGGCAGCAGGACGAACGCGTCGAGCGGATCGCCGTCCTCACCGAGGGTGTTCTCGATGAAGCCGTAGTCCGCGGGGTAGCCCATCGCCGTGTAGAGGTAGCGGTCCAGGCGTACTCGCCCGGACTCGTGGTCGACCTCGTACTTGTTGCGCTGACCCTTGGGGATCTCGATGGTCACGTCGAACTTCACGTCCACTGTCCTTTGCTCGGTGGCCCGGCTACCTGCTCGGCGGCCACGTACTGTCGTGCAGTCGTCTGTCGGGCGCATCGAAGGACGCGCCGGTGGTCAGACAGTAACCGGCCGCGTCGATAGGGTGCGAGGAGAGGTGCATCGCCGGAGAACGGCCACGGACCCGCGAGTGGAGGAGAGACGTGAGCTCAGGGAAGCGGCCGTCAGGCACGCCGTTACGCACGCGCGTGCTGCTGATCGGAGCCTCGGTCGTGGTGCTCGTGCTGGCGATCGTCGGCGTCGCGCTGATCACCCCCACGCTCTCCGAGGACTCGACACCCGTGGCGACCTCACCCGAGCCGTCGCCCGTTCTGCCCGCCCCGCAGGTGGTTCCGGTCTCACCCGACGCGCCGAAACCGAGCCCGGCGGGCCTCGAGGCGGTGCTCGCCGCACCCCTGCGCAATCCCGATCTGGGCCGCTTCACCGGATCCGTCGCGGACGCGATCACCGGCGAGGTGTTGTGGAGCGCCGATGCGGACACCCCCATGACGCCGGCGTCGACCACCAAGATCCTCACGGCCGCGGCCGCCATGATGGCGCTGCCGGCCGACCACCGTGTGACCACCAAGGTCGTGGCGGGCGACGCGGCCGGTCAGGTGGTGCTCGTCGGTGACGGCGACCCCACGCTCACGGCGGAGCCGGTCGGACGACCCGGGTTCTACGACGGGGGAGCCCGCATCGACGACCTCGCCGAACAGATCCGCAGGTCCGGCACGACCGTCACGTCCATCGCCGTGGACGGCGGCGCGTACTCGGGGCCTGCGCAGGCGCAGGGCTGGTTCCCCGGCGACGTGGCCGCCGGATACATCGCACCCATCGAACCGATCACCCTCGACGGGGGTCGCTCGGTGCCGACGGTCGACGAGTCGCCGCGCAGCGCCACTCCCGGTCTCGACGCCGGTAGGGCGTTGGCGCGTGCTCTCGGCCTGGACCCGGCCGTCGTGACGGACGGTCGCGCGCAGTCCGGTGCCGGATCTCTCGCGACGGTGCAGTCCGCGCCTCTGCGGCAGCGGCTCGGGCAGATGCTGGGGTTCTCGGACAACGTGCTCGCGGAGGCCGTCGGTCGCGAGATCGCCGAGGAGGTGGGCCGGCCCGCGTCGTTCGACGGGGCCACGGACGCCGTCCTGGAGACACTGCAGAAGAACGGCGTCGACATCACCGGAGTCACGCTCGAGGACACCAGCGGACTCTCCGTCGACAATCTCATCCCTGCCCGGGTGCTGGGCGCGCTCGTCACCCGGGCCGCCGGGTCCGGCACCGACCACCTGCGGCCGATGCTCGACTACCTGCCCGTCGCCGGTGCCACGGGCACGCTCGCCGCCCGCTACGCGTCGGGTGACCGCACGGCCGCGGGGTGGCTGCGCGCCAAGACGGGAACGCTCTCGACCGCCAGTGCGTTGGCCGGATACGTGACCGACGAGAGCGGCCGGGTGTTGACGTTCGCGTTGATGTCCAACGACAGGCCGCCCGAGGTCGGTCGTCCGGCCCTGGACGCACTCGCGTCGACGCTCCGCTCCTGCGGCTGCACCTGACCGGTCGATTCCGAGAGAGAACAGGGGTGAGGGCATGTCCGACACTGGTGTGATCGATTGGGGTCTGGCCGCCCGGACGGGTGCCCGGCTCGCACCACGGGGGCCGAAGACGTCGCGGTACACCGCGGACGCGGCGCTGCGCGAACTGGCCGACGCGTCGGTACGCGCCGAGGGCCCCGTGCGCGAGGTCACGGGCCTCGCCGACGGTCTGCCCGTCCCGGCGGCGCGCGTGCTCGATCGGCCGGAGTGGATCGCCGCCGCGTCCGAGTCGATGCGGCACCTGGTCAGTGATTCGGACGGCGACGACAGTTCGTTCCTCGGCGGCAAGCCCGGCGGCGTGCAGGCGGGCGCGATGCTGGCGTTCCTGTCGACGGCCATTCTCGGGCAGTACGACCCCTTCACCGGTCCGGACGGAACGCTGCTGCTGGTGGCCCCGAACATCGTCTCCGTGGAGCGATCGCTTCGCCTGCGGCCCAGCGACTTCCGACTGTGGGTGTGTCTGCACGAGGTGACGCACCGCGTGCAGTTCTCGTCGTCGCCGTGGCTGGCGGGCTACATGAAGGACAACGTCACCACGCTGCAGGGCGGCGCGGACGAGCCCCTGGCCGACGTCGTGGGACGCCTCGCGGCGGCGGTGCGGTCCCGCGGGCAGGACGGCGGCGACGGCGGCATCATCGGCCTGCTCCGGGCGACGCAGGCACCCGCGCAGCAGGAGGCACTCGATCGTCTGCTGGTGCTCGGAACGCTGCTCGAGGGCCATGCCGACCACGTGATGGACGCGGTGGGTCCCGCGGTGGTGCCGTCGGTCTCGGCGATCCGCAAGGCCTTCGACGCCCGTCGCACGCGGAAGCAGAATCCGGTGCAGCGCGTGATCCGCGCGCTGCTCGGGATGGACGCGAAGATGGCGCAGTACGTCCGCGGCAAGGCGTTCGTCGACGCCGTCGTCGGCCAGGTCGGCATGGAGCGTTTCAACACCGTGTGGACCGACGCGGACACGTTGCCGCTGCTCTCCGAGATCGAGGCGCCGGAGAAGTGGACGCAGCGAGTTCTGGGATGACCGGCGTCCCGGCATGACCGGGGCACGCCCGATGCCGGAGGGCCCGCACCTGCTCACGGTGCGGCGGGCGGTGCGCGCCTGGTTCGGGGAGCACTGCCCGGAGCGCGCCGTCGTCGTCGGGCTGTCGGGTGGTGCGGACTCGCTGGCGCTCACCGCCGCCTGTGTGGCCGAGGGCGCGCAGGTGCACGCCGTGGTCGTCGACCACGCGCTGCAGGCGGGTTCGGCCGAGGTGGCGCACAGGGCCGCCGAGCAGGCACGAGACCTCGGGTGTTCCCGCGCCGAGGTGAGGACCGTGTCGGTGACCGGGGCGGGTGGACCCGAGGCCGCGGCCCGGCGCGCCCGGTACGCCGCTCTCGACGCGGTCCGCGGTGACCGCCCGATCCTGCTGGGCCACACGCTGGACGACCAGGCCGAGACCGTCCTGCTCGGACTCGCCCGCGGATCCGGGTCCCGATCGCTGCGGGGGATGGCGGCCTGGGACCCGCCGCGAGGTCGGCCGCTGTTGACCGTGCGCCGCGAGTCCACCGTCGGCGCGTGCGCCGAACTGGGTCTCGCCGCGTGGGACGACCCGCACAACCTCGACCCGTCCTTCGTTCGGGTCCGACTCCGCGGCGAGGTGCTACCGCTGCTGGAGGACGTCCTGCACGGCGGTGTCGCCGCCGCGCTCGCGCGCACCGCCGACCAGCTGCGCGAGGACGGCGCCGTTCTCGACGCACTCGCCGCGGACATCGCCGTGTCCGCCCGCGTGGGCGACGCGCTGGAGGTGTCCGCCCTCGTGGAGGTACCGGGTGCACTCCGTCGGCGGGTGATCCGCGAGTGGCTGGCCGACTGTGGAGTGCCGTTGCGCAACGAGGCGCAGGTGCGCGCCGTGGACGATCTCGTCGGCGCGTGGCGCGGGCAGGGCGGCGTCGCGGTGGCCGGGGGCGGCCCGGTCGAGAGGTTGGTCGTCGAGAGACGACGTGGCAAGCTCGACCTGGTTCGGTGGACCGGCCGGGCCGCGAGCGAGTGAAGGGACACCCGTGTACGAGGGCGACATCGCATCGATCCTGATCTCCCGAGAGGAGATCGACAAGCGTATCGCCGAGCTGGCCGAGGAGATCGCCGCTCGCTATCCGGTGGGGGCTCCCGAGGGTGATCTGCTGCTCGTCGGAGTTCTCAAGGGCGCCATCATGTTCATGACGGATTTCGCACGCGCACTGCCGATCCCGAGCCAGCTCGAGTTCATGGCGGTCAGTTCGTACGGATCGTCCACGTCCTCGTCGGGCGTCGTCCGCATCCTCAAGGACCTCGACCGCGACATCCACGGCCGCCACGTCCTCATCGTGGAGGACATCATCGACTCCGGTCTGACGCTGTCGTGGTTGATGAAGAACCTCGCCACGCGCCAGCCCGCGTCGCTCGAGGTGGTCACCCTGCTCCGCAAGCCCGACGCGGTGAAGGTGGACGTCGACGTCGCGAACGTCGGCTTCGACATCCCGAACGAGTTCGTCGTGGGCTACGGCCTCGACTACGACGAGCGTTACCGCGACCTTCCCTACATCGGACTGCTGGAACCCCGGGTCTACGGAGGCTGATCGAATGTCGCGCGAACAGGTCGGCCCCACCGCCACGTCCATCGCGGACGACGTCCGGAACGGGCGGGTCCAACCTGCCGCGGTAGCCCGAGAAGCGTTGGACCGCATCGCCGCTCGGAACGACGACCTGCACGCGTTCGTCGTGGTGCGTCCCGACGAGGTGCTCCGGGAAGCGGACGCGATCGCCGTCCGAGCGGATCTGCGCGCCCTGCCGCTCGCCGGCGTCCCGGTGGCGATCAAGGACAACGTCCCGGTGACGGGCTACCCGATGCGCAACGGTTCGCTCGCGACGTCCGACACTCCCGCCGCCGCGGATCACCCGGTGGTCGCGCGCCTGCGCGGCGCGGGCGCCGTGGTCGTCGGTCTCACCTCGGTTCCCGAGCTGTGCCTGTGGGGCGCGACGGACGGTGCCGACGGCATCGCCCGCAATCCGTGGAACCGTGACCTCACCCCGGGCGGATCGTCCGGTGGCGCCGCCGCCGCGGTCGCCTCGGGCATGGTGCCCGTCGCCCACGGCAACGACGGCATGGGGTCCATCCGGATCCCCGCCGCGAACTGCGGACTGGTCGGCATCAAGCCGGGGCTCGGCCTCGTCCCGTCCGAACTGGGCAACGGCTCGTGGTTCGGCATGTCGGAGAACGGTCCGTTGACCACGACCGTCGCCGACGCGGCGCTTCTGCTCTCGGTCATGGCGGACGATCCGGATCTCGCCTATGTCGACGCTCCCGAGACCACGCGCATCGGGGTCGCCGTGGAGTCGCCGTCGCCCGTCGTGCGAGTGGATCCCCACTTCCGGCAGGCCGCACTCGACGTCGCCCGGGAGCTCGAGCGGATCGGGCACCGCACCAGCACGGCAGCGCTGCCCTACCCGGCCAGTCCACTCGGGCAGCTCGCCCGCTGGACGGCCGGCGGAGCCGCGGACGCCGCCGGGCTCGACGTGTCGGCGCTGCAGAAGCGAACCCGTCGCCACATCGCGGTGGGTCGGCGAGCGGCACGGTTCGTGCGGCCATCGCAGACCGAGACGCTCACGCGACGCATGCGCTCGTACTTCGAGAGTGTCGACGTGGTGCTGACGCCGGCGCTCGCCGCGCCGCCGATCCGTGCGGACCGGTGGAGCGAGCGCGGGTGGGCAGCCAACATGGCGGCCAACATTCGCTACGCACCCTTCGCGGCACCGTGGAACTTGCTGGGGTGGCCCGCCGTGAGTGTGCCCGCGGGACTCCATCCCGAGTCGGGGACTCCGCTGGCCGTGCAGCTGGCGGGCCCTCCCGGGTCCGAGCGTCGACTGCTGGCGCTCGCGGCACAGATCGAACAGCATCGGCCCTGGCCACGCACCGCGGCCGACCGGTAACACTCGTCACGCGCAGCTGGGCGCGGGAACCTCACCGCGTGTCGGCGCGTTGACCGAGATGTGCGCGCCGCCCGGCCGTCCGCATCCGCGGTAACCTGGCTTGTCCGGTGCGCAACCGGCAACGATCGAGAACTGCTGCCGGCCGACCGACGCGAACCATGACCACCTGCCTGTGAGTCCGACTGCCATCGAGGGCGACGCTGTATGAACCGCAAGACTTTGTTCCGCAACCTGGCGATAGTCGCCGGCATCCTGTTGGTGATCTTCGCCTTCAGCTACTTCGGCGACGACACGCGGGGGTGGAAGAGTGTCGACACGTCGGTCGCCGTCGCGCAGCTCGACGACCAGAACGTGCAGACCGCGCAGATCGACGACCGTGAGCAGCAGGTTCGTCTGACGCTGAAGAGCGGCAACGACGCCACCGGCAACGAGACGCAGATCATCTCGCAGTACCCGGACGCCGCGTCGCAGCAGATCTTCGACAAGGTCGCCGCGTCGGGTGCCGAGAGTTACGACACCGAGGTGACGCAGGACAGCTGGTTCACGTCGATCCTGGTGTTCCTGCTCCCGATGATCATCCTGCTGGGCATCTTCATCTTCGTGATGTCGCGCATGCAGGGCGGCGGGCGTGGCGGTGTCATGGGCTTCGGCAAGTCCAAGGCCAAGCAGCTCACCAAGGACATGCCGAAGACGACGTTCGCGGACGTGGCAGGCGCGAACGAAGCGGTCGAAGAGCTGTACGAGATCAAGGACTTCCTGCAGAACCCGGCCCGCTACCAGGCACTCGGCGCGAAGATCCCCCGCGGCGTGCTGCTCTACGGCCCTCCCGGAACCGGCAAGACGCTGCTCGCCCGCGCCGTCGCCGGTGAGGCCGGCGTGCCGTTCTTCACCATCTCGGGTTCCGACTTCGTCGAGATGTTCGTCGGTGTGGGTGCCTCACGGGTGCGCGACCTGTTCGAGCAGGCCAAGCAGAACAGCCCCTGCATCATCTTCGTCGACGAGATCGACGCCGTCGGTCGCCAGCGTGGCGCCGGTCTCGGTGGTGGCCACGACGAGCGCGAGCAGACCCTCAACCAGCTGCTCGTCGAGATGGACGGGTTCGGTGAGCGCACGGGCGTCATCCTCATCGCCGCCACGAACCGTCCCGACATCCTCGACCCGGCACTGCTGCGCCCGGGCCGTTTCGACAGGCAGATCCCGGTCGGCGCCCCCGACCTCGCAGGACGCCGCGCGATTCTCGCGGTGCACTCGAAGGGCAAGCCGATCGCGCAGGACGCCGACCTCGAGGGTCTGGCCAAGCGCACCGTCGGCATGTCGGGCGCGGATCTCGCGAACGTCATCAACGAGGCCGCACTGCTCACGGCGCGGGAGAACGGGACCGTGGTCACCGAGGCCGCCCTCGAGGAGTCGGTGGACCGCGTCATCGGCGGACCCCGACGCAAGAGCCGCATCATCAGCGAGCACGAGCGCAAGATCACGGCGTACCACGAGGGTGGTCACACCCTCGCGGCGTGGGCGATGCCCGACATCGAGCCGATCTACAAGGTCACCATCCTCGCCCGCGGCCGCACCGGTGGTCACGCGATGACGGTGCCGGAGGACGACAAGGGCCTGATGACGCGCTCCGAGATGATCGCGCGCCTCGTCATGGCGATGGGCGGCCGCGCTGCCGAGGAGCTCGTCTTCCACGAGCCGACCACGGGAGCGTCGTCCGACATCGACCAGGCCACCAAGATCGCTCGCGCCATGGTCACCGAGTACGGCATGAGCAGCAAGCTCGGCGCCGTCCGGTACGGCCAGGAGCAGGGCGATCCGTTCCTGGGCCGCTCGATGGGCGTCCAGTCCGACTACTCGCACGAGGTCGCGCGGGAGATCGACGGGGAGGTGCGCAACCTCATCGAGGCCGCGCACACCGAGGCGTGGGCCATCCTGAACGACTACCGCGACGTCCTCGACATCCTGGCCACCGAGCTGCTCGAGCGCGAGACGCTCACGCGCAAGGATCTGGAGAAGATCTTCACCGGCGTCGAGAAGCGTCCCCGCATCACCGCGTTCAACGACTTCGGTGATCGAGTTCCGTCGTCCAAGCCCCCGGTGAAGACGCCGCGCGAGCTCGCGACCGAGCGCGGGGAGCCGTGGCCCCCCGTCTCGATCGTCAAGGAGCCGAGCTACGCCGGCCAGGCCCAGAACGGCCAGGCACAGAACGGCCAGAACGGCCACGCCCAGAACGGTCACGGTCAGAACGGGCAGGGCCAGAACGGGTCGACCCCGAACGGTCAGGGTGGCGCACATCGCGGCGGCCGTCCCGGCTCCTCGATGCCCGACTACGGCGCACCGGCCGGCTGGTCCGCACCGGGATGGCCTCCTCGCGAGAACGAGGCACCTCGGTACCCGGAGCCGCAGGGTTACGGCCAGCCGCAGGGCTACGGCCAGCCGCAGGGCTACGGCCAGCCCCAGGGTTACGGGCAGCCTCAGGGTCAGGGTGACCCGCAGGGCTACCAGGGTCCGCGTGGGTACCAGGAACCGCGCGGGTACGACGAGCCCCAGCCCTACCAGGAACCGCAGCCATACCAGGAGCCGCAGCCCTATCGGGAACCGCAGGCCTACCGGGAACCGCAGCCCTATCAGGAGCCGTACCAGGATCCGCAGCCGTACGGGCAGTACCCCGGTTCGGGTGTGGGGGAGCCGGCTCAGCCCGAGCCGCGTTACCGCAACCCGCAGAACCCGGAGGGGCAGTACCAGCCTCCGCGTGACGAGGCCGAGGATCCCCAGCTGCCGCCGAACACCCAGCGGTGGGAGGGCCCGGACGCGCGCTAGAGTCGCTCGTCCGACCCTCTCGTCCGTGCGGCCGCACCCGCCCGCACATCACTCCGGCTGCTCTGATCCATCGGCAGCGCGTCCGTCAGCGAAGGGACCTCCCGTGTCCGTCAACCAAGCCGATCAGTCGATCGACGAGCCCGTGTCCGTGGTGTCCGGTCGGACGTTCGATCAGGAGCGCGCCGAGGCGGCCGTTCGCGAGCTGCTGCTCGCGGTGGGTGAGGACCCCGAGCGCGAGGGGCTGAAGGACACGCCCGCTCGAGTGGCGCGTGCATACAGGGAGATGTTCGGCGGACTGTTCGTCGATCCCGACGAGGTGCTGGGAACGACGTTCGACGAGGCGCACCGCGAGCTCGTCCTCGTGCGAGACATCCCGATGTACTCGACGTGCGAGCACCACCTGGTGTCCTTCCACGGCGTCGCGCACGTCGGCTACATCCCGGGCAAGTCGGGCCGGGTGACGGGCCTGTCGAAGCTGGCGCGGGTCGTCGACCTGTACGCGAAGCGGCCGCAGGTGCAGGAGCGTCTCACCTCGCAGGTCGCCGACGCGATGATGCGCAAGCTCGAACCGCGCGGAGTCATCGTGGTCATGGAGGCCGAGCACCTCTGCATGGCGATGCGGGGAATCCGTAAGCCGGGCGCCAGCACCACCACCTCCGCCGTGCGCGGTGTGTTCCAGTCCAGCGCGGTGTCCCGGTCCGAGGCGCTGGATCTCATCCTTCGCAAATAGGCGCCGCTCGTGTTCACGCTTCCGCACGCGGACGGGCCCGTGGTGATGGGCGTCGTCAACGTCACGGCCGACTCGTTCTCGGACGGCGGCCGCTACCTGGACGTCGACGCCGCGGTGCGGCACGGCCTCGAACTGCACGCCGCGGGTGTCGACATCGTCGATGTGGGGGGCGAGTCGACACGTCCGGGAGCCGACCGCGTCGACCCGTCCGTCGAGGCGGAGCGCGTCGCACCGGTGATCGCCGAGTTGGTCTCTCACGGCGTGTGCGTCAGCGTCGACACGATGCGGGCATCCGTGGCGACTGCGGCGATCGGTGCGGGCGTGTCCATCGTCAACGACGTCTCCGGTGGCCGCGCCGATCCCGACATGGCGGGTGTCGTCGCCGATGCCGGCGTCGCCTGGGTGCTCATGCACTGGCGTTCCACCGTCGACTGGACCCACCGACCGGGTGCCGCGGAGGAGCACGACTACGGCGACATCGTCGAGGACGTGCGCAGCGGACTGCTCCGCCAGGTCGACGCGGCCGTCGCCGCCGGGGTGGACAGTTCCCGCATCGTCCTCGATCCGGGGCTCGGCTTCGCCAAGAACGCGGAGCACAACTGGGCGTTGCTCCGCCGACTCGATCGTCTCGTCGACACGGGCATTCCCGTGCTGGTGGGTGCGTCCCGCAAACGATTCCTCGGCACTCTGCTCGCCCGCGACGGGCAGCCTCGCCCTCCGCACGGCCGCGACGCTGCGACGGCCGCGATCTCGGTGCTGTCCGCCGTGGCGGGCGCCTGGGGGGTGCGCGTCCACGACGCCGTCGGCACTCTCGACGCTCTCGCCGTGCACCGGCAGTGGCACGGCCCGACCGAACCGAAAGGCACGACATGACCGATCGCATCGAGCTGCGCGGATTGACCGTGCGCGGCAATCACGGTGTCTTCGACCACGAGAAGCGCGACGGGCAGGACTTCCTCGTCGACCTCGTCGTCCACATGGATCTCGCCCCGGCCGCGGCGTCGGACGACCTGACGAAGACGGCGCACTACGGCGAGTTGGCCGAGGCCGCCGCCGCGGTCGTCGCGGGGCCGAGTCGCGATCTCATCGAGACGGTCGCGAGCGAGATCGCCGACGGTGTCCTGACGGATCCGCGCGTGGAACGCGTCGAGGTCACCCTGCACAAGCCGTCGGCTCCGATCCCCCTGACCTTCACGGACGTGGCCGTCGTGGTGAGCCGATCGAGGTCTGCGTGACCCGCGCGGTGCTCTCGATCGGGAGCAACATCGGGGACAGCGAACAGCAGTTGCGGGCCGTGGTCGAGGGTCTCGGTGACGCCGTCGTCGCAGTGTCGACCGTGTTCGCCACCGCCCCGTGGGGCGGCATCGACCAGCAGGACTTCCTCAACGCCGTCGTGATCGTGGACGACGAGAACACCGACTGCCGGGGCTGGTTGCGACGGGGACAGCAACTGGAGACGGCCGCTCACCGCGAGCGGGTGCAGCGCTGGGGACCGCGGACCGTCGACGTGGACATCGTCGTGTGCGACGACGTCGTCAGCGACGACCCCGAGCTGATTCTTCCGCACCCACTGGCGCACGAGCGCGCCTTCGTCCTCGCACCGTGGCTGGACGCCGATCCCGACGCCGTGCTGCGTGGCCGATCGGTGCGCGACCTGCTGGCCGAGCTGCCGGAGTCCGAACGTGCCGGTGTGCGTCGTACCGAGACACGGCTGTGGGACCCGGTGCGCTGCGGGCGGGCCGGCGGTGACTCCACGTGAGCCCGACGCGCGTGCGCGACCTCGTCGCGCTCGCGGCGTTCGCCGTGGTGGCCACCTGGATCCTCGCGTCCTCGTTCTACGGGTCTGTTCCGCCGATCTCGACGTTCGCCGGAGCGTCGCTGTATCCGGTGGCGGTCGTCCTCGTGGTCGTGGGTCTGCTGGTGCGGTCCCGATTGCGCACCCGCAGGATCGGCCCCGGGCCCGGCCAGCTGCATCCGATCACGGTCGCGCGCGCCGTCGCGCTGGCGAAGGCCGCGGCCCTCGTCGGTGCAGCGGCGGCGGGAGTGTGGGCCGGTCTGCTGATCCATCTGCTGCCCCTGCGGTCCTCGGTGCGCGCGGCGTCGGAGGACACGCCGGGAGCGCTGATCGGCCTCGTCGCCGGGATCGTCGCCGTGGCCGCTGCCCTGTGGCTCGAGCACTGCTGCCGGACACCGGACGACGGAGCCGACGAGCCCGCCCACTGACCCGATCGCGGCCGTCCTCGGACACCCCGTCCGTGCATGGTGAAGTGCGACAGCCGCCCGAGCCGTTACCCTGGGATTCATGACGGACACCGGCAGGAGCAAGGCGAACCGTCGCACGAAACGCGGCGGCAACCACACGGCTCTCGCCGGTCTGGTTCTGCTGGGCGTGGTGGCCAGCGTTCTGATGATCCTCAGCGACAGCGTTCCGCTGCTGCGCGTGGGCATCGTGGCAGCGCTGTGGGCCGCCGTTCTCGGCGCGTTCGCGATGACGAAGTACCGCCGCGACGCCGCGGTGGATCAGATGAAGGCGCGCGATCTGCAGACCGTCTACGAGCTCCAGCTGGAGCGGGAGATTGCCGCGCGCCGCGAGTACGAGCTCGGCGTCGAGTCGCGGGTACGCGCCGAGATCGGTGCCGACGGAGACGAGATGCGTGCTCTCCGAGCGGAACTCGCGTCGCTGCGCCGCAGCCTCGAGATGCTGTTCGACGGCGAGTTGCCGGACGACCGCGCTGCCATCGCCGGCGAGGCGATGCGGATGCGGGAGCTGGCCGAGCGCTCCTACAGCGGCTACGAGCCGGCGCCGTCCGGTCTGTACGTTCCCGGATCGCGCACCCGCCCGCCGAGCTTCGCCCCCGATCCGACCTACTCCCGGCCCGGCTTTGCCACTCCCTTCGACGACCCGGTCACGGCGGAGACGTCGGTCATCGGCGGCGAGTTCGATCACGACGGCACCTTCCATCCGGCACCCGCACCGCAGTCGCCGCGCACCCCCGAGTGGAACCCGTCGAGTCACCGCGCCGACAGCATTCCCGTCGCCCCCGAGGCGGAACCGCTGCCGGAACCCGAACCCGAGCCCGAGCCTGAACCGCTGCCGGAACCCGAACCCGAGCCCGAACCCCTGCCGGAACCCGAGCCGCTTCCCGAACCCGAGCCGCAGCCCGAACCCGATCCGCTGCCGACCCTGGACGTCGAGCCCGAACCCGAGCCGGAAGAGCCCGAGCTTCCGGAACCCGCGCCCGTCGCACCCGTGCAGTCGGGCGGTCGACGACGCGCTGCGGATCCGGACGACGAGTCCGACGCACCGGTCGACGCAGGGTCGGGAGCACATTCGAGTGGGCGCTCCGTCGCGGACATCCTCGCGGGGATGGGCACCGCGGACGCGTCGACAGGATCGGGTCGCCGGCGCCGCCGTGCCGAGTAGACACCGCGCCGAGTGAGAGCTTCGCCGAGTGAGATCTGCGCCGCGGGTGTGACCGGCGTCGCATGGCGGTCGGTCGACGCCGGACACTAGTGTGGGCGTCGATGAGTCCGGTACCCGCCGAGCGGGACTGGAACTGTATCCCCGAGAGGACCCTTCTTGTCCCCCGATCGAGTCACGTCCGACCCCGCCCCGGCGCGCCTGTCCGTCGGTGTCGTGTCCGCAGGCCGAGTCGGTACCGCGCTGGGTGAGGCGCTCGAACGCGTCGGCCACGTCGTGTTCGGCTGCGCCGCCGTCTCCGACGCGTCCCGGCGCCGCGCCGAGACCCGCCTCCCCGACGCGGAGATCATGCCGGCCACGGATGTGGCTCGGCGCAGTGAACTGCTGATCCTCGCGGTGCCGGATCAGGAACTGGACGCGCTGGTCCGCGGGTTGGCGCGCACCGATGCGGTGTCGCCCGGAACTCTCGTGCTGCACACGTCCGGCGCCAACGGTGTCGGCATCCTCGCGCCGCTGGCGGGCCGAGGAGTGGTGACGATGGCCGTGCACCCCGCGATGACCTTCAGCGGCAAACCCGAGGACACCGACCGTCTGGCGACCGCGTGCTTCGGCATCACGGCGGCCGACGAGATCGGCCTCGCGATCGCGCAGGGACTGGTGCTCGAGATCGGCGGCGAGCCCGTGGGTGTGCCCGAGGAGGCGCGCACGCTGTACCACGCCGCGCTCGCCCACGGGTCGAACCACCTGGTCACTCTGGTCGTCGACGCCCTCGACGCGCTGCGGGACGCGTTGGCCCACGAGGAACTTCCCGGCCAGCAGCCGGTGGAACAGCGTCCCGGTGGTGTGGCGGAGCGGGTTCTGGCGCCACTGCTGTCGGCGGCGTTGGACAACGTGCTGCGCAGCGGACAGGGCGCGTTGACCGGTCCGGTGGCGCGCGGCGACGGGGCGACGGTGTCCAGGCATCTCGACGCGTTGACCGATCTCGACCCGCGGATCGCCGCGGGCTATCGCGCGATGTCACTGCGTACGGCCGAGCGGACCGGCGCGGACGACACCGTGATGAACGTCCTGCGGGACAACGAATGAGGAGGCAGCCGTGAGTGCACTCGACGGCGCGTACACACCGGGTGAACTGACGGTGCATCACGCACCCGATGTGGTCCGTTCGGTCACCCGAGCCCTGCGCTCGGCGGGACGCCGAGTCGCGCTCGTGCCCACCATGGGTGCGTTGCACGCCGGTCACGTCCAGCTCGTGGAGATGGCGAAGCGGAGCGGCGCTGTCGTCGTGGTGTCGATCTTCGTCAACCCGCTGCAGTTCGGGGCGGGGGAGGATCTCGACGCGTACCCGCGCACCCTCGACGCCGACCTGGACGTGCTGCGCGCAGCCGGGGTGGAACTGGCCTTCGTCCCGAGTGTGCAGGACATGTACCCGCACGGTCCCCGGACGACGGTGCACCCCGGTCCGCTCGGTGCCGAACTCGAAGGCGCTTCGCGGCCCGGCCATTTCGCCGGGATGCTGACGGTGGTCGCGAAGCTGCTCGGCATCGTCGCACCCACCACGGCCTACTTCGGGGAGAAGGACTACCAGCAGCTGGTCCTCATCGACCAGATGGTGCGCGACCTGAACATCGACGTCGAGATCCGCGGCGTCCCCATCGTCCGCGAGTCCGACGGTCTGGCCCTGTCCTCGCGCAACCGGTACCTCGACGAGCACCAGCGGTCCCTCGCGGTGGCCCTGTCGGCAGCGCTGATCGCCGGCACCCATGCTGCCGAGGGTGGTTCGGATGCCGTTCTGGCGGCGGCACAGTCGGTGCTCGACACGGTGCCGGAGGTGGACGTCGACTACCTCGAGGTACGCGGAGCCGATCTCCGTGACGCACCCGAGGAGGGAGACGGCCGGTTGCTGGTCGCCGCCCGCGTGGGCACCACGCGCCTGCTCGACAACGTGGGCGTCGCTCTCGGTACCGGATTCCAGGGTCGCGATCCGGAATCCGCAGCCGGACAACGCCATCTCGGCCACTCCTGACTCCACTCCGACCGACCGACCGACCGACCGGCCCGCCCGCCCAACCGACCGGCCTCCGGCCTGCCCGCAACTCCGCCCGGCTCCAGACAGGTAAGGACCCACCATGCTCCGCACGATGATGACCTCGAAGATCCACCGCGCCACCGTGACCCACGCCGATCTGCACTACGTGGGGTCGGTGACCGTCGATCAGGACCTGCTCGACGCCGCCGCGCTGCTCGAGGGTGAGCAGGTGACCATCGTGGACATCGACAACGGTGCTCGGCTCGAGACCTACGTCATCGCGGGGCAGCGTGGTTCGGGAGTGGTCGGGATTAACGGCGCCGCAGCGCATCTCGTGCATCCGGGTGATCTGGTGATCATCATCGCCTACGGCATCCTCGATCCGGCCGAGGTCGCCGAGTACGCGCCGAACGTGGTGTTCGTCGACGCCGACAACCGCCCCGTCCAGGTGGGCACCGATCCGGCGGACAGCCCGGCCGGCTCCGGACTGATCTCGCCGCGCACACTCACCGCGGACACGCGTGACACGGTCTCGGTCTGATGCTGCTCACCGTCGACGTCCGCAACACCAACATCGTGTTGGGCGTGTTCACCGGCAGCGGTGACCACGCGCGGCTGACGCGGCAACGCCGGATGCGGACGGACGCGTCGATGACGGCGGACGAGCTCGCGTTGACGTTCCGCGGTCTCCTCGGTCCCGACGTGGAGACCATCACGGGTGTCGCGGCGCTGTCGACGGTCCCGTCGGTGCTGCGCGAGATCAGGACGATGCTGGGGCGGTACTGGTCGCACGTTCCCCACGTGGTCGTCGAGCCCGGTGTACGCACGGGAGTGCCTCTGCTGGTGGACAATCCGAAGGAGGTGGGCGCCGACCGCATCGTCAACAGCCTCGCGGCTCACCACCTGTACGACGCCCCGTGCATCATCGTCGACTTCGGGACGTCCACGTGTGTCGACGTCGTGTCGGCGAAGGGGGAGTTCCTGGGCGGATCGATCGCACCCGGACTCGAGATCTCCATGGACGCGCTCGCGTCCCGCTCGGCGGCGCTGCGCAAGGTCGAACTGGTCCGGCCCCGAGGTGTTCTGGGCAAGAACACCGTCGAGGCCATGCAGTCGGGTGCGATCTTCGGCTTCGCCGGCCTCGTCGACGGCATCGTCGACCGGGTGTGCCGCGAGGTGCCCGGCTTCGACGGCGACGACGTCGTCGTGGTGGCCACCGGCGACACGGCGTCGCTCGTCATGGACGACTCCTCGTCGATCGATCGCATCGAGCCGGACCTCACGTTGGCGGGACTGCGGCTGGTCTACGAGCGCAATCAGGCCCGTCGCCGCTGATCGAGGCCACGACGGTCGAGGTGGCGTGCTGCCGAACGGTGTGCCACACTTTCGGGGTGACTGATCGCACGGGTGCTCGGGAGTGTTGTCGGGGCTGACGCCTGCCCTGACTGTCATCACACCTCCCTGGAGTCCTGTCGTGCTCTCGCTCTCTGCTGTCGCCCCCACCTCTCTGCGTCCCGCCGATCTGCTGCGCCTCACCGATCAAGGTGCGGCGGACGTGCTCGACGGTCGCCATGATGCGCTCCTCCCGCCCGGTGGAGTGTTTCCAGCCGGTGAACGGTGGTGTGCCCGTCTACATTCGGACGATCTGGTCGACCTGTGGCTCATCAGCTGGGTGCCGGACAAGTCCACCGAACTGCACGACCACGCCGGATCGCTCGGCGCGCTGACCGTCCTGAGCGGCTCGCTCAGCGAATACCGTTGGAACGGTGAGGGTCTGCATCACCGCCGCCTGGATGCGGGTGATCAGGCGTCCTTCCCGCTGGGGTGGGTCCACGACGTCACCCACGCACCGGCCCCGACATCGGACCCGGTGACCGTGAGCGGTCCGACACTGAGCGTGCACGCGTACTCGCCGCCGCTGACGGCCATGTCCTACTACGAGATCGGCGAGCGCGGTGCTCTGCGCCGCACCCGGTCCGTCCTGACCGACCTGCCCGAGGGAGACGCGTGATGACGACTCGACCCACCACCCGATCGAGCATCGACGACATGCTCGAGCGCGCACGGTCCACGTACCGCCGCACGGACGTCTCCGAGCTGGCCGATGCCGTCGCCCGCGGCGCGGTGCTCGTCGACATCCGCCCCCAGGCACAGCGCGCGCTGGAGGGGACCATGCCGGGGGCACTGGCCGTCGAGCGCAACGTCCTCGAGTGGCGGTGCGACCCCACGAGCAGCGCACGCCTGGCCATCGCGGTGGATCACGACGTCGAGTGGATCGTGCTGTGCTCCGAGGGCTACACCTCCTCGCTGGCCGCCGCGGCGCTGCAGGAACTGGGGCTCACGCGAGCGTCCGACGTCATCGGTGGGTACCGCGCCATCGTCGACGCCGGGCTCACCGGCGTCGTGGGGAGCGCACGGCACTGCCTGCGCGAAGGGCGCACTCTCGTCGCGCACTGACCTCTCTATAGGCTGGGCAGTCGTGACCGAGACACCACGAGCAGACACCGACCCCGCCGCCGTTCCCACCGACGACACCCCGGAACAGGTGCGCATCCGCCGCGAGAAGCGCGCCCGGCTGCTGGAGTCTGGGCGCGAGGCGTATCCGGTGTCGGTCGCGAGGACGCACTCGCTGGCCGAGGTCCGGGCTGCGCATCCCGCGCTCGAGCCGGACACGCACACCGGCGAGCAGCTGGGGGTGGCCGGTCGCGTCATCTTCCTGCGCAACACCGGCAAGCTCTGCTTCGCGACGCTGCAGGACGGGGACGGCACGCAGCTCCAGGCCATGATCTCCCTCGCCGGTGTCGGCGAGGACGCGCTGGCGCTGTGGAAGTCGGACGTCGATCTCGGCGACATGATCTTCGTGCACGGCGAGGTGATCAGCTCCCGACGCGGCGAGCTGAGCGTCATGGCGGACGAGTGGCAGATGGCGTCCAAGTCGCTGCGGCCCCTGCCCGTCGCCCACAAGGAGATGAACGAGGAGTCCCGCGTCCGCCAGCGGTACGTCGACCTCATCGTGCGTCCCGAGGCGCGGGAGAACGCCCGCCGCCGCGTCGCCGCGCTGCGCGCACTGCGTGACGGGCTCGAGCGCCGCGGATTCCTGGAGATCGAGACCCCGATGCTCCAGACGCTGCACGGCGGCGCCGCGGCCCGACCGTTCACGACGCACTCGAACGCGCTCGACATCGACCTGTTCCTCCGCATCGCTCCCGAACTGTTTCTCAAGCGGGCGGTCGTGGGCGGCATCGACCGGGTCTTCGAGATCAACCGCAACTTCCGCAACGAGGGCATCGACTCCACGCACTCCCCGGAGTTCGCGATGCTCGAGACGTACGAGGCCTACGGCACGTACGACGACTCCGCAGTGATGACGCGCGAGCTCGTGCAGGAAGTCGTCCAGGCCGTGTACGGGTCGCTCCAGGTCACCCTCGCGGACGGTTCCGCGTACGACTTCGCGGGCGAGTGGACCACCATCGAGATGTACCCGTCGTTGTCGGTCGCCGTCGGTATCGAGGTGACACCGGAGACGAGCCCGGGCGACCTGCGTGCGCTGGCCGATCGGGTGGGTCTCGCCGTGCCGACGGACAAGGGGTGGGGCCACGGCAAGCTGGTCGAGGAGCTGTGGGAGCACAGCTGCGGGGACCAGCTCCACACTCCGACGTTCGTCCGCAACTTCCCCGTGGAGACGTCGCCCCTGGTCCGGGCCCATCGCAGCATCCCCGGTGTGGTGGAGAAGTGGGACCTCTACGTGCGGGGCTTCGAGCTCGCCACCGGTTACTCGGAGCTCGTCGATCCCGTCGTGCAGCGCGAGCGCTTCGTCGATCAGGCCCGGCTGGCGTCGGCCGGCGACGACGAGGCCATGGTCCTCGACGAGGACTTCCTCACCGCCATGGAGTACGCGATGCCGCCCACAACGGGTACGGGAATGGGCATCGACCGCCTTCTGATGGCGCTCACAGGGCTGGGTATTCGCGAGACCATCCTCTTTCCATTGGTGCGTCCCGACCGCGGCTGACGCCCGAAATAGAACATTCCACTCGGTACGCTGCAAGGCCTCGGTAATGCGCGCTATTATCGATCCTGCTCGGCGAAAAGTGTCGCTGTGTTCGGAGGGGGGAATGCGTCGAATGGTCAAGAAGGTGACGGTCACGCTGGTCGACGACGTCGACAACGTGCCGGCTGACGAGACGGTGTCGATCGGGTTGGACGGCACGTGGTTCGAGTTGGATCTGTCCAACTCGAACGCCGATGAGCTGCGGAAAGTCATGGATCAGTGGATCCAGCACGCGCGGCGGGTGTCGACGCGGACGACCGGGGGAGGGTCGGCCGCGAGCTCGTCCGGGGGCACGCGGACACGCGGAGCGGCCGATCGGGCGCGCAGTGCTGCAATACGGGAATGGGCGCGCACGCAAGGTTTCGAGATCAGCGCGCGGGGCCGCATATCGTCCGAGATCGTGCGGGCCTGGGAACTTTCTTCGTGATTCTGTCCTGTCTGTCGGAGTCATTGTCATTCGATCGAATGACAATGACTCCAATGGATGGGCGGAATGTCCGTCACGTCTCATCACGCCGACCCATTGCCGTGGGTGCCGATCAGGAGTAGGCCGTTCGCTGCGGGCGAAGGCGGGAACGGTGAATCCGCTGTCGCTCGTGGTAACGAATCTCCGGTGCAGTGCGTTGTGACTGCATACAAGGGTGCCGGTGTCGTCCCGATGGACGCGCCGAGGGCGTGGGAGCCACCGTTCGCCGTCGGATGAACTTCCCCGGCGGAGCGGCACTCGAAGGTCACGGCAACTAGAGTGAGAGTCGGGCTCGAGGTTCGGACTAGAGGGTCCGACGCCTGCCCCGTCATCAGTGTGAGGGAGAGCGATGTTCGAGAGGTTCACCGACCGCGCACGGCGCGTCGTCGTCCTGGCCCAAGAAGAGGCCCGGATGCTCAACCACAACTACATCGGCACGGAGCACATCCTGCTGGGTCTCATCCACGAGGGTGAAGGCGTGGCGGCGAAGTCTCTGGAGTCGCTCGGGATCTCCCTCGAAGGTGTACGCAGCCAGGTCGAGGAGATCATCGGCCAGGGCCAGCAGGCACCGTCCGGGCACATCCCGTTCACTCCGCGTGCCAAGAAGGTCCTCGAGCTCAGCCTGCGTGAGGCGCTGCAGCTCGGACACAACTACATCGGCACGGAGCACATCCTGCTCGGCCTCATCCGTGAGGGCGAGGGTGTGGCTGCGCAGGTGCTGGTCAAGCTCGGCGCCGATCTCAACCGCGTGCGCCAGCAGGTCATTCAGCTCCTGTCCGGATACCAGGGCAAGGAGCCCAGCGAGTCCGGCAGCAGCCGCGGCGAGGCGGGCACACCGTCCACGTCGCTGGTGCTCGACCAGTTCGGCCGCAACCTCACGCAGGCCGCACTCGAGGGCAAGCTCGACCCGGTCATCGGACGCGCGAAGGAGATCGAGCGCGTCATGCAGGTGCTGAGCCGCCGTACCAAGAACAACCCGGTGCTCATCGGTGAGCCCGGCGTCGGCAAGACCGCCGTCGTCGAGGGCCTCGCGCAGGCGATCGTCAACGGCGAGGTTCCCGAGACGCTCAAGGACAAGCAGCTCTACACGCTGGACCTGGGCTCGCTCGTCGCCGGCAGCCGGTACCGCGGTGACTTCGAGGAGCGCCTGAAGAAGGTGCTCAAGGAGATCAACACCCGCGGCGACATCATCCTGTTCATCGACGAGCTGCACACGCTCGTCGGAGCCGGTGCTGCCGAGGGCGCGATCGACGCGGCCTCCATCCTGAAGCCGAAGCTCGCTCGTGGTGAGCTCCAGACCATCGGTGCCACCACGCTCGACGAGTACCGCAAGTACATCGAGAAGGACGCGGCCCTCGAGCGTCGCTTCCAGCCGGTGCAGGTCGGCGAGCCGTCGGTCGATCACACGATCGAGATCCTCAAGGGTCTGCGCGACCGGTACGAGGCGCATCACCGCGTCTCGATCACCGACAGCGCACTCGTGGCGGCCGCGACCCTGGCCGACCGGTACATCAACGACCGCTTCCTGCCGGACAAGGCGATCGACCTCATCGACGAGGCGGGCGCGCGTATGCGCATCCGTCGGATGACGGCGCCGCCGGACCTGCGCGACTTCGACGACAAGATCGCCGATGCTCGTCGGGAGAAGGAGTCCGCGATCGACGCGCAGGACTTCGAGAAGGCTGCCAACCTGCGCGACAAGGAGAAGCAGCTCGTCGCGCAGCGCGCCGAGCGCGAGAAGCAGTGGCGTAGCGGAGACCTCGACGTCATCGCCGAGGTCGACGACAACGAGATCGCCGAGGTCCTGGGCAACTGGACCGGCATACCCGTGTTCAAGCTGACCGAGGAGGAGACCACGCGTCTCCTGCGCATGGAGGACGAACTCCACAAGCGCATCATCGGCCAGGTCGAGGCGGTCAAGGCGGTCTCGAAGGCCATCCGCCGTACCCGCGCAGGACTGAAGGACCCGAAGCGTCCGTCCGGCTCGTTCATCTTCGCCGGCCCGTCCGGTGTGGGTAAGACGGAGCTGTCGAAGGCTCTGGCGAACTTCCTGTTCGGCGAGGACGACGCGCTCATCCAGATCGACATGGGCGAGTTCCACGACCGGTTCACCGCATCGCGTCTGTTCGGTGCGCCCCCCGGATACGTGGGCTACGAAGAGGGTGGCCAGCTCACCGAGAAGGTGCGCCGCAAGCCGTTCTCCGTGGTGCTGTTCGACGAGATCGAGAAGGCTCACCAGGAGATCTACAACACGCTCCTGCAGGTGCTCGAGGACGGCCGTCTCACAGACGGTCAGGGTCGTACGGTCGACTTCAAGAACACCGTGCTGATCTTCACCTCGAACCTCGGTACGTCGGACATCTCCAAGGCCGTCGGGCTGGGCTTCTCCTCGGGTGAGGGCAGTGGCTCCAACTACGAGCGCATGAAGCTCAAGGTGCACGACGAGCTGAAGAAGCACTTCCGCCCCGAGTTCCTGAACCGCATCGACGACATCGTCGTCTTCCACCAGCTCACCAAGGACGAGATCATCCAGATGGTCGATCTCATGCTGGCGCGAGTGGAGGTTGCGCTCAAGAACAAGGACATGGCCATCGAGGTCACGGACAAGGGCAAGGCGCTCCTGGCGAAGCGTGGATTCGACCCGGTGTTGGGTGCGCGTCCGCTGCGTCGCACGATCCAGCGCGAGATCGAGGACCAGCTGTCCGAGAAGATCCTGTTCGGCGAGATCGAGCCGGGTCAGATCGTGCTGGTCGACGTCGACAACTGGGACGGCGAAGGACAGGGCGAGGACGCAGTCTTCACCTTCCGCGGCGAGAAGAAGCCGATCAGCCTTCCCGACGAGTTGACCGTCGACCTGGCGAAGTCGGGCGAGAGCTCCGAGTAGTACGTACGCACGGCAACGGGCGGGACCCTCACGGGTCTCGCCCGTTCTGCGTTCGTGGTGTCTCTCGCGATGAGTTCGGCCGCACCGCCCGGTCTGTACCGGTATGGCTACTGCAACCGTGAACTCGATGCTCCTGTCCAGCCCCGATCCCGAAGCGCTCGCCCGGTGGTACGGGGAGGTGTTCGAGGCGCCGCCGATGTCGATGGGCCCGTACACCGTGATCGACCTCGACGGCTTCTTCGTCATGTTCGACAAGCGTGATGACGTGACGGGCCCGAATCGAGAGGGTGCGCGCGTCGTCCTGAACGTGGAACCGGACGACCCGGAGGCGGTCGCCGGTCGAATCGACGCGCTTGGCGGCGAGTGGGTGAGTCCCCTCGAGAGCCGCGACGGGGACCTGTTCGCCACCGCGAAGGATCCCGACGGCAACTGGATCCAGCTGGTCCGTCTGCGGGACGAGATGGAAGCGCAGATGGGCGCTCCGACGACGCCGTTCTCCGGCATCGCGGTCCGAGACATGGAGGACACCACGCGCTTCTACCGCAATGTCCTGGGCATGCGCGTACTGCCGTCCGAGATGGGTACTTCCTGGATTCGCATCGACCGACGCACCAGCATGCTCGCCTACCCCAAGCCGGATCACGTACCGGCCACGCACACCGTGCTGAACATCCCGACGCGTGACATCGACGCCACGGTCGCCGACCTCACAGCGCGAGGTGTCGAGTTCGTCCGATACGACGGGGCACCGCAGGACGACAAGGGTGTCATGCGGGGGAACGGCCCGGACATCGCGTGGTTCACCGACCCGTCCGGCAACGTCCTTGCGGTGATCGCCGTCGACCCGAGCGTCTGACCTGGCATCGGTTCGAAGTCGACAGCCGCTGGATACTCTGAACGAGTCAAGAGTTCCCCAGCGACAAGGATGGCTGATGCCTACTCGTACAGCACGGACAGCATGGAACGGTTCACTCGAGGAAGGCTCGGGACAGGTCGAGCTCTCCAGCTCGAAGGTCGGCACGTACGACGTGTCGTTCCCCAAGCGTGCGGCGGACGACGCGGGCGGCACTACCAGCCCCGAGGAGCTCATCGCCGCAGCGCACTCGTCCTGTTACGCCATGCAGCTCTCGGCCGTCATCGCCGAGGCCGGTGGCACTCCGCAGAGCCTCGACGTCACCGCCGAGGTGTCGCTCGGACCGGACGAGGTCGGCTTCAAGCTGACCGGCATCACGATCACGGTGCGCGGTGAGGTCGACGGTCTGGACGCCGACGGCTTCGCGAAGGCAGCGCAGAACGCCAAGGAGACCTGCCCGGTGAGCAAGGCTCTGACGGGCGTCGAGATCACGCTCGACGCTGCTCTCGAGAGCTAACGCAGCAGCTCGAACGTCCCCTGGACGACGGCGAACGCGTACGCGTTGTCCAGGGGGCCGATCGCCTCGTCGGACTGCAGTTGGGTGGCCACCACCCAGTCCTGGCCCGTCGCATCCGTCAGCAACCACGACCCGGACACGTCGCCCGCGGCGTTGCCGTTCTTGTAGCCCACGTACGGCCAGCGAGCGGGATCGACCTCGGCGCCGGGGTTCAGCGCGAGGACCTGGCGCACGACGTCGCTCTGCGGACCCGTGATCAGTGCCGCGTACGCGCGGCAGATGTCGTTCGCGCTGCCGAACCACTCGACTCCGTCCGGCGTACCGGGCCTCGTCGCGATGCCCTGGTAGTCGAGGTCGGCGGTCACCGGATCGACGGGTTCGCTGTCGATGGTGCGATTCTCGATTCCGGCCAGGATGTCGCGGCGGGTCTGCGTGTCGGCGTCGCGCCACTGCGCCCGCAGGTCCGGCCGTCCCCACCCGAGCACGAAGAACTCGCGTGTCGTCGGAAAGGGCGTCAGCGCCGCAGGATTCGCGGCGCCCATGATGGTGACCTCGGACTCGACCGCGTCCCGTCCGATGCGATCCATCAGCAGATCGGTGGCCGTGTTGTCGCTGATCGCGATCATCGCGTCGGTCGCCTCGCGCACCGTCACCGGTGTTCCCTCGGGAGCGAACTGCAACTGTCCCGACGGGGCCGACTTGCGTGCGTCGGTCACGGTCAACTGCTCGTCCCACGACAGCGTCCCGTTGTCGACGGCCCGCGCGACCGCGCCGAGCACGTACAGCTTCGCGACGGAGGCGAGCGGCAGGGAGTCGTCCGCGTTCAGGCTGTGAACGGGAGTACAGGTGCCGTCGGTGACGCGGGAGGCGACGTAGGACGTGCGGGCACCGAGAGCGGTGAGCGCAGCGTCCGACGAGGCGAAGGAGTCGACGCCCTCGGTGTCGGGCAGAGCCTGGATCCCGGACAGCAGGCCGTCCTCGGTGGCGCGCAGTCGCAGCGTCACGGGCGCGTTCCGGCCGGTGCTCAGTCGCACGGTGGACTCGAGGCCGTCCTCGGTTCGTTCGCCCACGGTGAGGGGGCCACTCGCCAGGATCTGCGCGACGGGACCGAGCAGCCCGCCGACCTGAGCCAGTGCCTGCGCCAGCTCGGGCGCCGCGAAGGAGTCGATCGCGGCCGGGTCGAGCGTGGTGGGGTCCGGCGTCGTGATCCAACCGAGGACGGTGTCGGTGACCGCCGTGATCGGCGCGCCGGCGGCCGGGGCAGCGGTCGTGTCGGCGGGTTCCGTCGTGGATCCGTCGCCGCGCGCGGCTCCCGACTCGAGCAGCGGATCGACGCCTGCGGAGCATCCGGCGAGCGTGAGAGTCGCGGTGACGGCAGCGGCCAGAATGGCGTACCTGCGTGACGTGGGCATGTGTCGCCGACCTCGTTCCCGCTCGAACTGCTGTGGCTCGAACTGCCGTGAAGAACCGACCTTACCTACAGCCATGTCCGGGTTTACCGGTCGGCCGGTCCGTCTCGACGGGCCGGAACGTCCAGGACGACGTCGAACTCCAGCAACGAGGCACCCGAGGCGACCGGCTTCGCCCGCTCACCGGAATGGGCCTCGCGAGCCGGTCCACCCGACCAGGCCTGGAACGACTCCTCGTCCTCCCACTGCGTGACGACGAAGTAGCGGCTCTCGCCCTTGACCGGGCGGAGCAGCTGGAAACCGAGGAAACCGGGTGAGCCGTCGACCGATCCGGCGCGGGCGGCGAAGCGCTTCTCGAGTTCGGGGCCGGCGCCCTCGGGCACCTCGATGGCGTTGATCTTGACCACTGGCATGGACCCGAGGCTACCTGCGACGGTTACGGTCGAGCGATGCTGGACGACCACGGCGGCTCCGGAGTGCCCCTCGTGCTGCTGCACGGCCTGATGGGCGGCCCGGACACGTGGCGGCGGCAGGTGCCCTGGTTGCGGGAGCACGGCCACGTGCTCGCCGCCCGGGCGGCGGGACACGGGCGTGCTGCTCCGGCGACCCTCACCACCGAGGCGTTCGTCGACGAGCTGCGCGAGGCGCTGGCGCCGTTCGAGTCCGTGATCCTGATCGGTCACTCCATGGGCGCGCTCCACGCGTGGTGCCTCGCGGCGCGCGAACCGGAGCGGGTGCGCGGGATCGTCGTCGAGGACATGGCTCCCGACTTCCGCGGTCGCACCTCCGACGGGTGGGCCGCCGTCATCCGTGCGTGGCCCCAGCCGTTCCCCGACGAGGCCGCGGTTCTGGCGTACTTCGGTGACGTCGCGGGGCAGTACTTCCTCGACTCCTTCGAGCGGACGCCGGACGGGCTGCACCTGCACGGAGACGTGGACACGTTCGCGGCGATCTCGGACGAATGGGGACGACGCGACTTCTGGGACGAGTGGCGAGCAGTGCGTGCTCCCGCGCTGCTGCTCGAGGCGGAGCACACGGTCACTCCAGCGGGTCAGATGGCGAGAATGGCTGCACTGCATCACGACTCGACATACGAGGTGGTCGCCGGCGCCGGGCATCTTGTGCACGACGATCGACCGGGGGAGTACCGGCGCGCTGTCGAGTCGTTCCTACGAGCCCTCCCCGGCGAGCGCGAAGGTGCCGGCGGACGTCTGCTCGACGAGCCCGTCGACCAGTAGCGAGTTCAGGGCACGGTCACGTTGGCCGGGATCGGTCGTCCACACCAGATCGAGCTCGGACTTCTCCACCGGACCCATCGTGGAGCGCAGCACGTCCATCAGTTTTCCGCGGACCTGCCGGTCGGTTCCGGCGAACTTCTGCACCTTCCTCGGCGGTCCGTCGTGCGCCGGCCGACCGGCCTCGACCCACGCGCACGACGGGAGCGGGCAGTCCGCGCAGGCGGGATTGCGTGCGGTGCAGATGACGGCGCCGAGCTCCATCAGTGCCGCCGACAGAGTGGCCGCGGTGGCGACGTCCTCGGGTAGCAAGGCCTCGGTGTCTGCGAGATCTCGTGTGGTGCTGGGGTTTCCGGGCTCGGCGCGGCCGTGGACCGCACGGGCGACGACGCGCCGCACGTTGGTGTCGACGACGGGGACCCGCTGCCCGTAGGCGAAGCAGGCGACGGCGCGCGCGGTGTACGCCCCGACACCCGGCAGGGTCAGCAGCGTCTCGACATCCGACGGCGTCTCGTCGCCGTGGTGCTCGGCGAGGACGGCGGCGCAGTCGTGCAGGCGTGCGGCCCGACGGGGATAGCCGAGCTTGCCCCAGGCCCGCAGGACGTCGGCCCGCGATGACGCGGCCATGGCGGACGGCACCGGCCATCGCTGTACCCACTCGACCCAGATCGGAGCGACCCGCGCCACCGGAGTCTGCTGCAGCATCACCTCGCTCATCAGGATCTGCCACCCGCTGACACCGCTACGGCGCCACGGCAGATCCCTGGCCTCGCGTCGGTACCACGAGACCAGAACCTCGCTGTCCATGTCTGTGATCCTTCCCGGAAGTCGGGGCCGCCACCGGCGGGTGACTCATGTTTCGGTAACAATGAGTCCATGCCTAATTCGAGTCCCCGCTCAGCATGGAACGCACTCGTCGAGGGTAATCGCCGTTTCGTCGACGGCCGCCCGGAGCATCCCAGCCAGGGGGTGGATCACCGCGCGTCGCTCGTCGACGGTCAACACCCCACCGCGATCGTCTTCGGGTGCTCCGATTCCCGGGTGGCAGCCGAGATCATCTTCGACCAGGGCCTCGGCGACATGTTCGTCGTCCGCACGGCCGGCCAGGTCGTCGACTCGGCTGTTCTGGGTTCCCTGGAGTTCGGCGCCGAGGTCCTCGAAGCGCCGCTGATCGTCATTCTCGGCCACGACAGCTGTGGCGCCGTCAAGGCGACCATCAACGCGCTGGACGAGGGCACCGTCCCCGGTGGCTTCATCCGCGACATCGTCGAGCGGGTCACGCCGTCCGTCCTCAACGCCCACCGGCTGGGGTACACGCGCGCCGACGACGTCGAGGCGCGCCACGTCCTCGAGACCGGAAAGCTGCTGATCGATCGGTCGTCGATCCTCGAGAAGCGCGTTGCCGCGGGAAAACTCGCCATCGTCGGCCTGACGTACAAGCTGGCCGAGGGCAAGGTGGAGTTCCAGGGCGCGCTGGGCGACATCGGACACGTCGAGATGGGGTCGACCGACCGCACCGATGCGAGTGATCTGCTCACCTCGTCGGCGACGGCGAGCGACACGCCGTAGTAGGTGCCGCTCGGTCACCGCGTCGGCACATACGGTTGACCTGTGCTCGAGCCGAACGGACCCTTGCCTCCCGAGATCTACTGGCGACGCCGCGCGCTCGCGATCGGTGGCGCAGTGGTGGTCATCGGACTCGTGGTGTGGCTGGTGGTGTCGCTCGCCGGTGGCGGGTCGCAGGATTCCGAGTCCACCGCGGCGTCCGCCTCGCTCGCACCGTCCGCTGCCACGACGTACCGCCCCGACGCGTCCGCGACCGGAGGCTCCGCTCCGGCAGGAGGTTCCGGTGGTGGCGGCGGGGGCGGAGACGCCGCGTCCTCGTCGTCGGCGACGTCCACGTCCGCCACGACGTCCTCTGCGCCCGTCGCTCCCGGTCAGTGCGCTGATCAGTCTCTCGCCGTGAAGGCCTCGCCCGATCAGCCGTCCTACCCCGCGGGGCAGGAGCCGGCGTTCACCGTCGTCGTCACCAACATCGGAACCTCGGCGTGCGAGCGCGATCTGGGTTCGGGCCTGCAGCAGGTGCTGGTCTACACGCTGGAGGGTCAGCGACTCTGGTCGAACGTCGACTGCTTCCCCACCACGACTCCCGACATCCGCACGCTGCAGCCCGGTGAGCAGGCGCCGTTCGCCGTGAAGTGGTCCGCGACCACCTCCGAGCCCGGGTGCGCGGCGCCGCGGAACCCGGTGGGACCCGGCGGATACAGCGTGGTCGGCCAGCTCGGCCAGCTGCGCAGCGCGCCGGAGACGTTCAACATCACGTAGCGCACGTCCGTTCCGCCTCAGCGAGGTCGGTTCCCGCGGCAGTTCCGCGTTCCGGCAGGTGCTGCAGTCGCAGCGCGAACACGAAACCCCTCCGGGAAGGCCGGCCGATCAATCGAACGGGAAGGCCGGAGGCCGGCCGACTGGTCGAACGGGAAGGCCGGAGGCCGGCCGATTAATCGAAGGGCCCCGAGATGCTGGCTTCGGCCATGCGGGACAGGCCTTCTCTGATGTGCCGGGCCCACAGCCCACCGATGCCCTCGACGGACTGCAGGTCGGCTGCGGTGGCGGCCAGCAGTGTCTGCAGGGTGCCGAAGTGCCCGACCAGTCGGTGGATCTGCGTGAACTGCAGCCGCGGAACGCGGGTGAGCAACCGGTACCCGCGGGGACTCATCGGTGCGTCGAGCGCCTCGATGGTGCCGGGGTAGCCGAAGGCACGAGCGATCACCGTGAGGTCGAGCAGGTCGACGTCGGTGAGCCGGTCGAGTGCCGCGAGGGAGCGTTCGACGGCCGCGGTGGTGGGTGTGTCGTTGCCGGCGAGGTAGTCGCGGACGACGAGTTGGCGCGCAGAGTCGTTGTCGCCCACCAGTTCTTCGAGCTGCAGGGCGAGCTGGCGCCCGTCGATACCGAGCTCGAGAACGTTCTGTTCGATCTCGACGGACACGCGCCGGACCATCTCGAGGCGCTGCGCGACGGTGAGCGCGTCGCGCAACGTCACCGAGTCCTCGATCTCCGTGACGGACAGTTGACGGCTGACCTCGTCGAGGCGCGCCTTGTACCGCTCGAGGGTGGCCACGGCCTGGTTGGCGCGGGACAGGATGGTCGCGGAACCCTCGATGACGTGCCGGGTTCCGCCGACGTAGACGCTGAGGATGCTCATCGACTGGCTGACGGACACCACGGGGTAGCCGGTGTGGATCGCGGTGCGCTCGGCGGCCCGGTGGCGGGTACCGGACTCGACCGTGGGGATGGTGTGGTCGGGGACGAGCTGCACGTTGGCGCGGACGATGCGCGAACCGTCGGTGGACAACACGACGGCGCCGTCCATCTTGGACAGTTCGCGGAGCCGGGTGGGGGCGAACTCGACATCGAGATCGAAGCCGCCGTCGCAGATGCTCTCGACCTGTTCGTCGTACCCGAGGACGATCAGTCCGCCGGTGCGGCCGCGCAGGATGCGCTCGAGACCGTCGCGCAACGTGGTGCCCGGGGCGAGGTCGGCGATGGCGTCACGCAGGGACGAGTGGGGTACCGGGAAGCCGAGGGAGATGTCCGGAGTCGTCACGGTGTCGGTCACTGGTCCCCCTCCCACGTCGTTCCCGGTTGCCGGTGGTGCAGAGTCAGGGTACCGGTACTCACCGCACCGGCGTTCCGTCCGCGGGTCGAGTGGTCTACTTCCGTCGTCGCTCGAAGGCTCCCTGCATCGCGCCGGCGACGTCGGTGACCCGGACGACCCGCATGCCCGGTGGATCTCCGGCCGTGTCGTCCTTCACGCCGCGACGATGGTCGGACGGGACGATCGCGGAGGTGAACCCCAGCCGCGCGGCCTCGGCGAGGCGCCGGTCGACGCCGACCACGCGCCGGACCTCCCCGGCCAGCCCCACCTCGCCGAGCACCACCATTCCCGGGGGCAGGGCGGTGTCACGGGCCGCGGAGGCGACCGCGAGTGCCAACGCGAGATCGACGACGGGCTCGGTGGTCCGCATACCGCCGATGGTGGCGGCGTAGACCTCCCGGCTGCTGAGCTGCACGCCGCAGCGACGTTCGAGGACCGCGAGGATCATCGACACCCGGGCTGCGTCCAGACCGCTGACGGCCCGGCGGGGCGTGGGCATGTGCGACGGCGCGACGAGCGCCTGGACCTCCGCGAGCAGGGCCCGCTTGCCGTCCATCGTGACGGTGACGGCGGTGCCGGGGACCGAGTCGGCGCGGTGGTGCAGGAACAGGCCGGACGGATCGCTGACGCCGTGGATGCCGCCCTCGCGCAGTTCGAAGCAGCCCACCTCGTCGGCGGCGCCGAAGCGGTTCTTGACGCCCCGGACCATGCGCAGGGTGGAGTGCTTGTCGCCCTCGAAGTGCAGGACGACGTCGACGAGGTGCTCGAGCGAGCGCGGCCCGGCGACCGCGCCGTCCTTCGTGACGTGGCCGACGAGGATGACGGCCGTGCCGCTGCCCTTGGCGAGGGACGTCAGCGCCGAGGTGATGGCACGGACCTGGGTGACGCCGCCGATGACGCCGTCCACGTCGGACGCCTGCATGGTCTGCACGGAGTCGACGACGACGAGGGTGGGCGCGACCTGGTCGACGTGGCCGAAGATG
Source organism: Rhodococcus sp. NBC_00294 (assembly GCF_036163995.1). Taxonomy (NCBI): domain Bacteria; kingdom Bacillati; phylum Actinomycetota; class Actinomycetes; order Mycobacteriales; family Nocardiaceae; genus Rhodococcus; species Rhodococcus sp. NBC_00294. Next base: position 530,019 of record NZ_CP108043.1, on the reverse strand, counting down.
GTGGCCAGGTCGTTCTCCGCGGCGAGGAACACGCGCTCGTGCACGGCGCCTGTCCGGTCGGCGCGCAGACGCACCTGCCCCGCCGACTCCTCACCCGTGACGTAGAGCGCGATGTCCTGCGGGCTGCGCTCGGCCCACTGCTTGACCACCTCGAGCAGGAGGGTGGACTTGCCGACGCCCGGTTCACCCGCGAGCAGCACCACCGAGCCGGGCACGATGCCGCCGCCGAGCACGCGGTCGAGCTCGTCGACCCCGGTGGGACGGGCGATGGAGGACGTGCTGGAGACCTGTGTGAGCGGAAGTGCCGGCGACGTCGGGATCATCGACGCGCCGCCCGCCCGAACGGCGCTCGCACCCGGGCGGGACGACACGGAGGCGAGGAGGGTGACCTCGTCCATCGAGCCCCACGTCTCGCACTCGGGGCAGCGGCCGACCCACTTGGCCACGGTGTGCTGACAGGCCGAACAGCGATAACTGGTACGAGTCTTGGCCACTCGCGAAGACTAGAGGTGTCTACCGACAGGAATGCTCGGCCGACGGGGGACCGTCAGCCGTTGGCCTCTTCGTCGAGGCGCGGGGTGACGGGGCCCGGATCGACGGGCACGCTGACGGTGACGTCGCCGGCCTGCTGGAACGTGAAGGTGACCGGGACGGTGAGTCCGGGGCGCACGTTCTCGGAGAGGTCCTCCATCACGGCGGTGATGGACTGCGACCCCTCGGGGGCGGTGGGGTCCTGGTCCGCGGGCACTCCGGACGCGACGGACGCCTGCGCCGGGATCTCGATGGAGGTGCCACCGGTGGCACCGGTGACGACGACCTCGGCGGCACCCTCGGTCTCGATGCCGGTGATGCGGTCCGGTGTGGTCTCGCTGGTGTTGATCGCCGTGAAGATCAGCTCCGCGCGGCCACCGGGCTCGAGCACGAACTCGTCGGAGGAGGGGTAGGCGACATGCACGTTGCGCAGGGAGACGGTGCCCTGGTCCGCGCCGTTACCGTTGACCGCGGCGACCTGCGTCGCCGTCTGGGAGATCTGCCCGGCGCTGCACGCGGAGAGGCTGATCACCGTGCCGAGAGCGAGCGCGACGCCGGTCGCGACTCGGGCCGGCCGGATCCGGGCGGTAGATGCGGTCACTGGTCGTCCTCCACTGGTCGTCATCGAGAGTTGTGCCGACGGGCGGCCACCACCACGCAGCGTAGTAGTTCGCCGTCCGGACGTGTGGATCGGGTGACGCCAGTCGGTGCCGGAGCGGGCCGAACAGCCTGCTCGATACATGTATCCCGCCCCCTGTCAAGAGCGTCCCCACCAGCCCTGTGCCCCTGACCTGCACCGTTGGAACGACCCCGGATCGGAGGCGTGTTAAACTGGCCATATCGAAAGGGGCACCGAACACATGATTTTCAAGGTCGGAGACACCGTCGTTTACCCGCACCACGGAGCGGCGCTGATCGAAAATATCGAGACACGCACCATCAAGGGCGAGGCCAAGGAATACCTCGTTCTCAAGGTAGCCCAGGGTGATCTCACCGTTCGAGTTCCTGCCGACAACGCCGAGTACGTGGGTGTCCGGGACGTCGTCGGCCAGGAGGGTCTGGACAAGGTGTTCCAGGTTCTCCGCGCGCCGCACACCGAGGAGCCCACCAACTGGTCGCGCCGGTACAAGGCCAACCTGGAGAAGCTCGCGTCGGGTGACGTGAACAAGGTGGCCGAGGTCGTGCGCGATTTGTGGCGTCGTGAGCAGGACCGCGGCCTGTCCGCTGGTGAGAAGCGCATGCTGGCGAAGGCACGTCAGATCCTGGTCGGCGAGCTCGCACTCGCCGAGGGAACCGACGAGGTCAGGGCGGACTCCATGCTGGACGAGGTTCTGGCCGCGGCGTCCTGACGCGCGTGTGACGGACGTCGTCGCGCTCGTTCCGGCAGCCGGATCGGGCGTACGCCTCGGGGAGAACATGCCCAAGGCGTTCGTGGAACTCGCGGGACGCACTCTGCTCGAGTGGGCGCTGGACGGCCTGTCGGCCTCCGGCGCCCTTTCTCGTGTCGTCGTGGTGGTCCCGAACATCTTGCAGGACACGACCTCTCGTCTGGTCGAGTCCTGCGTCCTGCCGGTGGACGTCGTCGTCGGCGGAGCCGAGCGCACCGATTCGGTGCGGGCCGGCCTGGCAGTGGCCGGTGCGGCGGACATCGTGCTCGTGCACGACGCCGCACGCTGCCTGACGCCGCCGAGCCTGATCACCCGCGTCGTCGAGGCGGTCGGCGCCGGTGCGTCGGCCGTGGTGCCGGTGCTGCCCGTCGTCGACACGATGAAGTCCGTCGATGCCGACGGTGTGGTCACCGGAACGGTCGACCGGGCCACGCTGCGCTCGGTGCAGACGCCGCAGGGATTCGACGGGGTGACCCTGAGGCGTGCCTACGATTCCTTTCCCGATACGGCCACCGACGACGCCGGCCTGGTCGAACGTCTGGGAGTCGACGTGCACACGGTCGTCGGCGACGCTGAGGCCTTCAAGATCACCACCCCGATGGATCTGGTCCTGGCTCGCGCACTCGTCGCCCGCCGGACACAGTCGTGAGAGGGAGACCATGCGCGTAGGGATCGGTTCCGACGTCCACCCCGTCGAGGTGGGGCGTGAGTGCTGGATCGCCGGACTGTTGTTCGAGGACGCCGACGGCTGTGCCGGGCATTCCGACGGCGACGTCGCGGCGCACGCACTCTGCGACGCGCTGCTGTCCGCGGCCGGTCTGGGAGATCTGGGCTCGGTGTTCGGCACGGGTCGCCCCGAATGGGACGGCGTCAGCGGCGCCACCATGCTCATGCACGTGCGCGAACTGCTCGCGCAGCAGTCGATGCGCGTGGGCAACGCCGCGGTCCAGGTCATCGGCAATCGTCCGCGCGTCGGCCCACGTCGGGTGGAGGCGCAGACACTGCTCACGAACATCCTGGGGGCGCCCGTCTCCGTCTCGGCCACCACGACCGACGGGCTCGGCCTGACCGGCCGCGGCGAGGGTGTGGCCGCGATCGCCACCGCTCTCGTGCTGGAGAGTGCGGTCCCGGACGACGCTCGCGTGGTACAGGGCGAGTCGAATCCCCGGTAGGATCGGCCGTCGTGACCCTGCGCTTCTACGACACCGCGACCAGGGCCGTGCGTGAGTTCACTCCGCTGGCCCCCGGACACGCCTCGGTGTATCTGTGCGGGGCCACGGTCCAGGGACATCCCCACATCGGTCACGTGCGCAGCGGCGTCGCGTTCGACGTTCTTCGGCGATGGCTGACGGCCGCCGGCTACGACGTAGCCTTCGTCCGCAACGTCACCGACATCGACGACAAGATTCTGAACAAGGCCGCCGACGCCGGCCGTCCGTGGTGGGAGTGGGCGGCGACGTACGAGCGCTCCTTCACCGCGGCCTACGACGCCCTCGGTGTGCTTCCCCCGTCGGCCGAACCGCGCGCCACGGGTCACATCACGCAGATGGTCGAGCTGATCGGTCGGTTGATCGACGCGGGTCACGCGTACGCGGCCGCCGGCGACGTCTACTTCGACGTGCGGAGCTGGGGCGAGTACGGCGCTCTGTCCGGGCACAGGCTCGACGACGTCCACCAGGGTGAGAGCGTCGGTGCGGGCAAGCGCGATCCGCGCGACTTCACGCTGTGGAAGACGGCCAAGCCCGGCGAGCCGTCGTGGCCCACCCCGTGGGGACCCGGCCGGCCCGGGTGGCACATCGAGTGCTCTGCGATGGCGGAGACCTACCTCGGGTCCGCGTTCGACATCCATTGTGGTGGACTGGATCTGGTGTTCCCGCACCACGAGAACGAGCTGGCCCAGTCCCGCGCCGCGGGGGACGGTTTCGCGCAGTACTGGCTGCACAACGGCTGGGTCACCATGAGCGGCGAGAAGATGTCGAAGTCGCTCGGCAACGTCGTCTCCATCCCGACGATGCTCGAGACCGTGCGTCCGCAGGAACTGCGCTACTACCTCGGCAGCGCGCACTACCGGTCGATGCTCGAGTACTCCGCCGAGGCACTGCAGGAAGCGGCATCGGCGTACCGGAGCATCGAGGCGTTCGTGACGAAGACCGCGGAGCGCGCGGGCGAGGTGCCGATCGGTACCTGGACGCCCGCGTTCGCCGAGGCGCTCGACGACGATCTCTCGGTGCCCAAGGCGCTCGCCGAGATTCACGGACTCCGCCGCGAGGGCAACAGTGCGTTGGCCGCGGGGAAGCTGGACGAGGCCGTCGAGGCCGCGTCGTCCGTCCGCGCCATGACGTCGATCCTCGGCGTGGATCCCCTCGATCCGCACTGGGCGTCCGGCTCGGCCGACGCGTCGGCGGAACGGGCGGCGCTCGATCTGCTCATCGCGGACGACCTCGAGCTGCGCAGCGCCGCCAAGGCAGGCAAGGACTGGCCGACGGCCGACCGTATTCGTGACCGCCTCGCCCGCGCGGGCGTGGAGGTCACCGACACCCCGAACGGCCCGGAATGGTCGATCGCACAGCCGGAAGGCACGGAGAAGTAATGGCAGGCAATTCGAGTCGACGCGGAGCGGTGCGCAAGACCGGCACCAAGAAGGGCCAGACCGTCGGGTCCGGCGGCAAGCGCAGCAAGGGCCTCGAGGGCCGCGGCGCGACCCCGCCGGCGGCCGAGCGCACCAAGCACGCCCGGCGCGCACGGCCGACCAGCCGGGACGCGTCCGGTTCAGGTCGCGGCCGTCCACCGGTCCGCAAGACCGAGGACGGTCCGGAGAACGTGCTGGGCCGCAACCCGGTGCTGGAGTGCCTGCGCGCGGGAGTGCCGGCGACGGCGCTGTACGTCGCGTCGGGCACCGAGGCCGACGATCGGCTGAAGGAGAGCGTCCAGATCGCCGCGGACAAGGGCATCTCGATCCTGGAGGTCTCCCGCACCGATCTCGATCGGATGAGTGCCAACGGCATGCACCAGGGCATCGCGCTCCAGGTGCCGCCGTACCGGTACGCCCACCCCGACGATCTCCTCTCGCAGGCGCGCCAGCGTCAGGAGCCGCCGCTGCTGGTCGCTCTCGACAACATCACCGACCCCCGCAACCTCGGTGCCGTCGTCCGGTCGGTCGCAGCATTCGGTGGACACGGCGTGGTCATCCCGCAGCGACGCAGCGCGAGTGTCACGGCCGTCGCGTGGCGCACCAGTGCCGGCGCGGCAGCGCGTCTCCCCGTCGCCCGTGCGACCAATCTGACTCGGACGCTGAAGGATTGGGCCGACAAGGGTGTCATGGTCGTCGGTCTCGACGCCGACGGCGATACCTCGCTGGACGACTTCGACGGCACCGGGCCGATCGTGGTGGTCGTCGGGTCCGAGGGCAAGGGTCTGTCCCGCCTCGTCCGCGACAACTGCGACAGCATCCTGTCGATCCCCATGGCCGGTCCGGTGGAGTCGCTCAACGCGTCCGTCGCAGCGGGTGTCGTGCTCGCGGGCATCGCACGGCAGCGCCGGGGCTGAACCCGGCTCAGTGGACGCGGACCGACTCGATGAACGGGGTCGGCAGCTGAGCTCCAATCTGGGTCGGATGGGGTGCGCACACCCGTTGCCTGAACCGCACACCCTGTGCAGTCGGCGGTGAGGGGTGTGCGCTCACCGGAGAGGGTGTGCACACCCCCCGCAACGTGCCCGGCCGCAAGCTCGATCGGTGTCGGTGGTCGGGTGCAGAATCGTCCTGTGACCCGGAGCACTTACTTCACCGCCAGCACCCTCGACGGCTACCTCGCCGACGAGAACGACTCTCTCGAGTGGCTCTTCCGTCAGGACATCGACGAGCACGGCCCGATGAACTACGGCGACTTCATCGCGGCCATCGGCGCCATCGTCATGGGGGCCACGACCTACGCCTGGGTCCTCGACCACAACGAGTCGACCGGGGAGGCGTGGTCGTACGACATGCCGGCGTGGGTGGTGACCCATCGAGACTTCGCGGACTCCGAGCACGACGTTCGATTCGCCGCCGGAGACGTGGCCGACCTGTGGCCGGCGATCGAGGAGTCCGCCGGCGGCAAGGACGTCTGGATCGTGGGTGGCGGTGACCTGGCAGCACAGTTCGCCGAGGCCGGCCACCTGGATCGGATCGTCGTCTCGATCGCGCCGGTCACCCTCGGCGCCGGCAGGCCGCTGTTCCCGCGTCGGTTCGATCTCCGACTCGTGGACTTCGCGCGCAACGGCGCGTTCCTCTGCGCGGAGTACGACGTCGTGGAACCGCACGCGCAGACCTGAGTCCTGTCATCATCTGTCCATGACAGCGGCGGGTCGCAGAGTGCGCGGTGTGGTCCTGGTGGCCGTGGTGATCGCCGCGTACGTCGCGGTGGTGCTCACCTACGCGCTGGGGAGCCCGCCGAACGGACCCGACCTCCGTGAGGCCGCACCCGACGCCGCGCTCGTCTACCTCGACGTGGACACCGTCTCCGGTGAGAACTTCTCGCTCGACGCCCGCGTGTCCGTGTATCCGGGGACCGAGTTGACCGATGCCGACGGCAACCTGGTCGACGACCTGATCGTCGACGTGACGCCGACCGCGAGTGCCGGCACCCTGACGTTCCCCAGCGGGACCCGTGTAGGCCCGCTCCCGGTCTCCCTGTACGCGGACGGCGACATCCGGCGATGGCCGTTCGACACCTACGACGCGTCGTCGATCCAGGTGCGGGTGTTCTCCGGCGCCGGCGCGGACCGGCAGCCCGTACCCGCCGAGATCGTGGTGACCGACTCGCTCACGTCCTGGGCGGTGGAGGCCGTCGACATCGACTCCTCGTCGGCGCAGGCCTTCGACATCCGCGTCGCGCGCACGGTGGGTACCACGATCTTCGACATCGCGATCTGTGTCGTGCTCGTCGTCCTGCCGTCGTGCACGCTGTTCGTGTCGATCCAGACGCTGCGCCGCCGCAAGCAGTTCCTGCCGCCGATCATGACGTGGTTCGCGGTGACGCTCTTCGCGGTGCTGCCCATCCGCAACCTGTTCCCCGGCGCCCCGCCGATCGGGTCGTGGGTCGACTACACCGTGGTGCTGTGGGTGGTGGCGGGTCTGGTGACGGCGATGGTGCTCTACGTCGTCGCGTGGTGGCGCCAGGGTCCCTAGGTCGAGCGCGACCGGGGTGGGGCTCGTCCGCGCGTACCGTCGAGTCATGATCGAACGGCTGAGGACGACGGTGACACAGGTGGCCGAGGCCGCACTGGGAATCGTGGGGGTTCGGGTGGGTACCGAGGAACCACCCCACACCACCGAGTCGCTCACGGGGGCGGTCGAGATTCGCCGATACGAACCCCGGATCGCGGCGGAGACCGTCGTGGACGCCGACGAGGAACGCGCCCGTAACGAAGGCTTCCGCCGGCTGGCCGGGTACATCTTCGGGGGCAATCAGGGACCCGACAGGATCGCGATGACGGCTCCCGTTGGGCAGTCGGCGTCGCGCGGGCAGACCATCGCGATGACCGCACCCGTGTCGCGCGCCGCGAGCGACGAGGGATGGGTCGTCCGGTTCTTCATGCCGTCGCGATGGACGATGGACACTCTGCCGGCGCCGAAGGACGATCGGGTGCGCCTGGTGGAGGTGCCGGCCGAGACGGTGGCGGTGCTGCGGTTCAGCGGTGACCGCGGTGCGCAGGCCGTGGCCGAGCGCACCACGGAGCTGCTGGAGATCCTGAAGTCCCGCGGCATCGACACGACCGGCGAGCCGATGTCCTGGTTCTACGACCCGCCCTGGACGGTGTCGTTCCGCCGCCGCAACGAGATCGCCGTTCCTGTCTCCCGATGATCAGACACTGAAGCGGATCGTCTGTCCCGGCGCACACTGCGCCGCGGATCCGAGATCCGCCGACGCCACGACGGCGATCACCGGGTAGCCGCCGGTCACCGGATGGTCGACGAGGAACAGCACCGGCAGTCCCGACGGCGGCACCTGCAGTGCACCGGTCACCATGCCCTCGCTCGGGAGTTCGTCCTCCCGCGATCGCGACAGTGGCTCGGCGCCCTGGAGTCTCATGCCGACGCGGTCCGAATCCGTCCGCACCGTCCAAGGTTGGGCGAGCAGCAGGTCGAGCGCGTCGTCGGTGAACCGGTCCGCGCGCGGGCCGGGAATCACCCGCAGGGTCGTCCGGTGCTCGAACGGGTACGGATTCACGTCAGCCCGAGGCCAGTCCTCGGCGTCGTGACCGATCGGCAGCAGGGCGCCGGGCGCCACTCGCTCGGGTCCGATACCGGACAGGGAGTCGGTCGATCGGCTCCCCAGAACCCGGGGCACGTCGATGCCGCCGCGGACGGCGACGTACGTGCGCAGTCCCACCGGTGCCCAGTCGAGGCGGATCTCTGCGCCCGACCCCACCACGACCACGGCGCCGTGCCCCTGCGGTACGCCGTCCACCGTGAACGGGGTCGGAGCCCCCGTGACCGCCAGAACCACCTCGGTGCGTGCGCGCAGCACCAGTCCGCCGAGCGTCACCTCGAGCGTCGCGGCGTCGATCATGTTCCCCACCAACCGATTCGCTGCGTCGTGCGAGCGTCGATCGGCAGCGCCGGACGTGCCGACGCCCAGCGAGGACCACCCGGTGCGTCCGCGGTCCTGCACCGTGGTGAGCGGCCCGGTCGCCAGTACCTGGAGCATCACGTCACCGCGCGGAACTGCACGCGCGTGCCGGGCGCGAGCAGCGCGGGGTCGTCCCGGTTCACGTCCCACAGCGCCGCGTCGGTGCTGCCGATGATCTGCCACCCGCCGGGCGACGAGGTCGGGTACACCCCGGTGTACTCGCCGGCCAGCGCCACGGATCCCGCCGGCACCGAGGTGCGCGGATCGGCGCGGCGCGGGATCGACAACGGATCGGATCCGACCAGGTAGGCGAAGCCGGGGGAGAAGCCGCAGAACGCGGCGGTCCACACCTGACCGATGTGTACGGCGACGATGTCCAGTCCCGTTGTCGCACAGACCTCGTCGAGATCGGGCCCGTCATATCGGACGTCGATCGTGATCGTCTCACCGGAGCGGCCGAGCACCTGCGCCGGTGGCGTCTCGCGGAGCCACGCCGACACCCGTGCGGGTTCCGCGTCCTCGGTGAGGATCACCAGCACGGTGGCGGCGGCGGGGATCATCTCGGCGATTCCCGGGTGCCCGACGGCCCACCCGGCGTGGTGCGCCGCGACCGTGCGGACGTCGTCGAGATCGACCAGCAGGGCGCGGTCGCCCGCCGGGGCGATCCTCACGACACGAACGGGGTCAGGGTGACGCCGTTGCGGGACAACACCGCACGCACGGCCAGGGCCATGTCCACCGCGGCGGGGGTGTCGCCGTGCAGGCACACCGAGTCGGCGTTCACCGGCACCGTCACCCCGTCGACGGAGTCCACGACACCCTCGGTGACCATCCGCAGCACGCGTCGTGCCACGGCGTCGACGTCGGACAGGACCGCACCGGGGTCGCGGCGGGAGACGAGGGTTCCCGCTGCCGTGTAGCCGCGATCGGCGAACGCCTCGGTGACGGTCCGCAGGCCCGCCCGCGCGGCGATCTCGAGGAAGGCCGAGCCGGGCAGCCCCAGGACGGGCAGGCCGGGGTCGTACGCGGCGACGGCGTCGACGACCGCCTGTGCCTGTACTCGGTGGTGCACGATCGTGTTGTACAGCGCTCCATGTGGTTTGACGTACCGCACGCGTCCGCCGACGGAGCGGGCCAGGCCGTCGAGAGCCCCGATCTGGTAGATCACGTCGGCGCGCAGGTCCTCCGCGGTGATGTCGAGGAAGCGCCTGCCGAAGCCCACGAGGTCCCGGTACCCCACCTGGGCGCCGATACGCACGTCGGACCGGACGGCGTCGGCGCACGTCCGCAGCAGCGTGGCCGGATCACCCGCATGGAAGCCGCACGCGATGTTGGCGCTGGTGACCAGACGCAGCATCGCCGCGTCGTCACCGAGCGTCCAGGTGCCGAAACCCTCGCCGAGATCGGAGTTCAGATCGACCATCCACAAGAGCGTATCGGGTCAGGCGTGGACGACGGTGCGGGACGGTGTGCGTCGACCGACCGCCCGGCAGACGAGGTAGATGACGAACGAGATGGTGGTGACGAAGGTCGAGACCGGCACCCCGGGAGCGAGCGAGAGAAGGATGCCGCCGACGGCCGCGACCTCGGCGAAGAGAATCGAGAGCCACGTCGCCGTGACGGGGTTGGCGGTGACGCGGGACGCCGCTGCCGCGGGCGTGATGAGAAGCGAGAGCACCAGCAGGGCGCCGACGATCTGGACGCCGAGCGCACACGCGACACCGACGAGGATCGCGAACACGATGGACAGCAGTCGCATCGGTACGCCGCGCGCCTCGGCGCCCTCGGGATCGGTGCTGGCGAACAGCAGGGGCCGGTAGACCACGAAGAGCACGACGATGACGACGAGCGCCACCGCGAGCAGCAGGCCGAGACCCGTGCTGCCGACACCGACGATCTGCCCGACCAGCAGCGAGAAACTGGTGCCGGTGCGGCCGGGATACGCCCACAGGAAGAGCACCGACAGGCCGAGCCCGAAGCTCATGATGACGCCGATGACGGAGTCGCGTTCGCGCGCACGACGGCCCAGCAGGGCGAACAGGACGGCCGCGATGACGGATCCCAGGATGGCGCCGACCCCGACGGCCAACCCCACCAGCAGCGCCGCGGACGCACCGGTGAGGGACAGCTCCGACGAGCCGTGGACGGCGAACGACCACTGTCGGCTGACGATGAGGGGGCCGAGCGCCCCGGCGAGAACACCGAGGATCGCCGCGGCGATCAGCGCCTGCTGCACGAAGTCGTAGGTGAGGAGATCGGCCGTCGTACCGAAGTCGAATGCCTTGCTCAGGGCGTCGAGAACCTTGTCCATGCCTACTCCGACTCGTCCACGTGGTGCATGCCGCCGGCGCTCCCGAGGGCGTCCATGGCGTCGCCGGTACCGACGACCACCAGCCGCCCGCGGACGCGCAGGACCTCGACGTCGGTGTCGTACAGCTCGGAGAGCACCTCGGAGGTCATCACCTCCTCGGTGGTGCCGATGCGGAACTTGCCGTCGACGAGGTAGACCACCCGGTCGACGATCGGCAGGATCGGGTTGAGCTCGTGCGTCACGAACACCACCGAGGTGCGGTGCGAGCGCCGACGCTGGTCGATCAGGTGCGCGACGACCTGCTGGTTGGCGAGGTCGAGGCTCAGCAGCGGTTCGTCGCAGAGCAGCACGTCCGGATCGCCGACGAGTGCCTGCGCGACGCGGAGCCGCTGCTGCTCACCGCCGCTCATCTGCCCCAGCGGCGCGTCGGCGAACGCGTCCGCACCGACCGAGGCGACGGCGATGTCGACGGCCTCGCGACGAGCGTGGCGCCCACGGAAGCCGATGCCCCAGCGGTGTCCGTCCCACCCCAGGCCGACGAAGTCGCGCCCGCGCAGCGGAACGCCCTCGTCGATGGCCTTCTGCTGGGGGATGTAGCCGACGGAGGATCGACCGCCGGCGATGGTCGCGGTGCCGGCGGTGAGGTGGGCCTGCCCGAGCAGCACCTTGAGGAGCGACGTCTTGCCGGAGCCGTTCGGGCCCAGCACGGCGACGAACTCGCCCGGTGCGACCTCGAGGTCGAGATCGGACCAGAGCACCCGGTCGCCGTAGGCGAGGGTGGCTCCGGTCAGTCGGACAGCGGTCACACGACCCCCAGCGCGTCGGCGAGATCCTGCGCCGCCGTGCGCTGCCAGGAGACGTAGTCCTGCCCTGCGGGCAGGGTCTCGGTGACCTCGACGACGCGGATGCCGTTCTCCTCGGCGATGCGGCGCACGTCCTCGGTCACGGCGTCCTCCGTCTGGATGTTGTAGACCAGCACGTCGACGCCCTTGCCGGTGAACAGGTCACGCGTCGCGGCGACGGCGGCGGGCGAGGGATCGTTGCCCTCCTCGATCGCGTCCTCGAAGTCCTCGGGGGTCTTGTCGTCCACCCCGGCTCCTTCCAGCAGGTAGTGCGCGATCGGCTCCGTCTGCGCGACGGGTGCGCCCGGATTCTGCTGGGCGATGCGATCCGTGATGTCGGTGATCTCGTGGATGTCGTCGTGGAACGCCTCGGCGTTCTCGGTGTAGTACGCCGCGTTGTCGGGGTCGACCTTACCGAGTTCGGTGGCGATCGACTCGGCGGTGGCCGCCGCGATCTCCGGGTCGTACCAGACGTGCTCGTTGGTCTCGCCCGAATGGTCGTGGGCACCCGCCTCGTCGGCGTGGTCGGCGTCGTCCGCGTGCCCCTCGAGCAGCGAGTACGCGTCGACGGAGGGCACGTCGCCCGCGGAGCCGAGCACGTCGTCGACGAACTCGTCGTAGCCGCCGCCGTTGTACACGACGAGCGAGGCCTCGGACAGTGCCGCGGCGTCGCCGGGGCTGGCCTCGTAGGAGTGCGGATCCGCGGACGGATCCGAGATGATCGCCGTGACGTCCGCTCGGTCTCCGACGACGGCCTCGGCGACCGAGCCCCACACGTTCGTCGACGCGACGACGGTGGGCCGACCGGACTCGGCCGTCGCGGTGTCGTCGGAGCTGCATCCCACCAGGGCGGTCGCCGTCAGGGCGGTCATACCCAGGGCGGTGACGAGCGTACGGAGGGGAATTCGGGCGGGTGCGTACACGAGGGGTGCTCCTGGGTCGGTCGAACGTTATCGTTAATGGAAACCGTTGTCGTGACCTTACCGCCCCACCACCCCGACGGCGAAACCGTGCCGGAGCCGACGTGCGCGACCCCGACCGGATACCGTCTCTTCATGGCGAGGTCGACGGAACCGCGACGGATGGCCACGCTCGCGTCGCTGGCCGCCGAACTGAACGTCTCGCGCACCACCGTGTCCAACGCCTACAACCGCCCGGACCAGCTCTCACCCGAGATGCGGGAACGTGTGCTCGACGCGGCCAGGGCCCGCGGTTATCCGGGGCCCGATCCGGTCGCCCGCTCGCTGCGCACCCGGCGCGCCGGTGCGGTGGGGCTCGTCCTCACAGAGGCGCTCAGCTACTCGTTCTCCGATCCCGCCGCCGTGCAATTCCTCACCGGCCTCGCCGAGTCGTGCGAGCGGGCCGGACGCGGTCTGCTGCTCATTCCCGCGGGGCCCGCCTCGACGCCGGAGGACGCCGCGGCCGTCGTGCAGCAGGCGGGGGTCGACGCATTCGTCGTCTACTCGGTGTCCGACGACGATCCGCACCTGACGGCGGTCCGTGACCGTCATCTGCCGACGGTCGTGTGCGACCAGCCTCGGGACGCGGAGGACACCTCGCTCGTCGGAATCGACGACAGGGTGGCGATGCGACGGATGGCCGAGGAGGTGCTCGCGAGGGGCCACACTCGCATCAGCGTGGTCTGCATGCGGCTGCGCCGCGACCGGCACGACGGACTCGTCGATCCGGAACGCCGGAGCGGCATCACCTTCCATGTCCAGCGCGAGCGTCTCGCCGGCATCCGCGACGCGATGATCGCGGCCGGCGTCGATCCCGACATCGTGATCGTCGAGCGCTTCGACCACACGCGGGAGGCCGGACGGTCGGCGGCCGCCGAGGCGCTCCGGGCGGCGCCGGACACCACCGCGCTGGTGTGCACGTCCGACGTGCTGGCTCTGGGTGCGCTCGATCACTGTGCCGCGCAGGGTGTCTCGGTACCCGAACAGATGTCGGTCACCGGTTTCGACGGCGTCGACGAGGCGCGCCGCATCGGCCTGACGTCGGTCCAGCAGCCGGTCCTCGAGAAGGGTCGGCTCGTCGGTGAGATCGTGCTGGGCGTCAGCCATTCCGGGGTGGACCGGACCGAGCACCTCCCGACGCATCTGCTCGCCGGGGTGACGCTCGGCCCGGTGCGGACCGGCTAGCGGGCCAGTAGCTGTGCGCAGCGCAGCAGGCCGAGGTGGCTGTAGGCCTGCGGGTGGTTGCCCAGCGAGCGCTCGGCCACGGGGTCGTACTCCTCGCTCAGCAGGCCCGTCGGGCCCGCCGCGGCGACGAGCTGGGTGAAGAGCGCTTCGGCCGGAAGTCGCTGCCCGATCAGAAGATACGCCTCGACGAGCCAGGCGGCGCACAGGTGGAACCCGCCCTCGCCGCCGGGGAGGCCGTCGTCGTGGTGGTAGCGGTACACCGTGGCGCCGCTGCGCAATTCGGCCTCGGTCGCGGTGACCGTCGCCGCGAAGCGCGGGTCGCTCGGATCGATGAGACCGGACAGGCCGATGTGCAGGGTGGCCGCATCGAGATCGGTTCCGCCGTACGCGGCCGTGAAGGACTGCGCCTCGTCGCTCCAGCCCTTGTCGAGCGCCTGACGACGGATGACGTCACGCAACGTGCTCCAGCCGAGTTGCGCCTCGCGGCCGTACGCCTCGGCCAGGGTGATGGCGCGATCGACGGTGAGCCAGCACATCACCTTGGAGTAGACGTGGTGGCGCGGGTTGCCGCGGATCTCCCAGATGCCGTTGTCCGGCTCGGACCAGCGTCGCTCGACGGCGTCGACCATGGCGCACACCAGGTCCCAGTCCTGATCGGTGAGCACCTCGGCGTTCGCGGTGACGCCGCTCGCGGTGCGGGCGCGGGCCAGTGTCGCGATGAGATCGACGATGGGTCCGAAGACGTCGAGCTGCACCTGCTGGTTGGCCGCGTTGCCCACCCGCACGGGGCGGGATCCCGCGTACCCGGGCAGGGCGTCGATGACGGCCTCCGGAGGCAGCGACTGCCCCCACAGCGTGTAGAGCGGGTGCAGGCGTTCCGGTCCGGGGACGGTCTCGAGCACGTCGTGCACCCAGTGCAGGTAGTTCTCCGCCTCGGACAGCGAGCCCAGGGACACCAGCGCGGACGCCGTCAGGGCCGCGTCGCGCAGCCAGCAGTAGCGGTAGTCCCAGTTGCGGACACCGCCGATCTCCTCGGGCAGCGACGTCGTGGCCGCGGCCATGATCGACCCGGAGTCGGCGTGCACCAGGCCGCGCAGGGTGAGCGCGGACCGCTTCATCAGATCGGGCTTGAGCTGGGGGAGGGTCAATCCGGCCGCCCAGTCGTGCCAGTAGGACTCGGCCTCGGCGCGACGCTCGGCTTCGGGCACCTCGGACGGGCCCAGATCCGACGTCCCGCAGCGCAATTCGAGGATCACGGGACCGGTGGACGGATCGATCTCCGCCCGCGCGGTCTCCTGGCCGTGCTCGCTGGTGACGGTCCAGGTGATGCCCGGCGCGCGCAGCACCATCGGGTCGTTGGTGCCGAACACGCGGAGGCCGTCGTCCTCGGCCTCGAGCCGGACGCGTGCCTGCCCGAACTCGGGGCGCGGCGCGAACGTGACCACGGCCTTCGCCTTGCCGGTGATCACGCGGGTGAAGTCGGTGCGATCGCTCGGCACGTCGTGCGCGAGGTAGTCGTCGACCTGCAGGCTGGCCCAGCGGGTCTGCACCGTCATGGTGCTGTCGATGTACTGCTGGCTCAGCGGGAGGGACGGACGCAGCGGGCCGACGGTGAAGTGGCCCGCCTCGTCGCCGCCGAGCAGGTGTGCGAAGACGGCGGCGGAGTCGGGTTCGGGGTGACACAGCCACGTGAGGCCGGCCTCGGGCGTCAGGAGTGCCACCGATCGTGGGCTCGCCATCATGGTGAGACGCTCGATGCGCGGGGCGTCCGCACCGGAGAGCCAGGTGCGGCGCTCCTCCAACAGGAACGCGAGCGCCGCGGCCACCTGCTCGAGGGTGTCGACGCGGTAGCCGGCGAGCGACTCACCGTCGCCGACCTTGACGCCGATGTCCGGCCCGTGCAGCCGTCGGAACGCCTTCTCGTCGGTGACGTCGTCGCCGAAGAAGACGGCGGCGGAGGCGCCGCCCTGGTGCCGCAGGATGTCGAGGGCCTGGCCCTTGTCGGTCGCGATGACGGCGAGCTCGATCACGGACTTGCCCTCGGTGACCTGCACGCCGTCCCAGGTGGCTGCGCCCGCACGGACCTCGTCGAGGGCGCGCTGTCCGGCCTCGGGGTCGGCGTTGCGCACATGCAGAGCGGCGCTGGCGGGCTTGGTCTCGACGCTGATGTTCGCGCCGCGGGACGCGACCGTGCGGAGCTCGGCGACCACGCGCTCGAGCAGTGCCGTCGCCTCGCCGCCGAGCTCGGTGACGAAGCCGGCGTCGAACTCGGACCCGTGGCTGCCCACGAGCTGTACCTCGACGGGCAGGCGGGAGAGGATCGCCAGGTCACGCAGCGCGCGCCCCGAGATCACAGCAGCCTGGGTGCCGTCGAGACCAGCGAGAGCGCGGAGTGCGCGGACCGATTCGGGCAGCGGAAACGCCTTCTGCGGGTCGGAGACGAACGGCGCCATGGTGCCGTCGTAGTCGGAGGCGACCAGCAGTCTCGGCACCCGCGCGACGCCGACGAGGGCGCGGCGAAGGTCGAGGGGGAGGTCCACAGCGCTCACAGCGCACGACCTGGACGGTGACCGGGGCTTCTCACTCGGTCAAACCTAGGCGACGGGGGCCCTGCTCGCCTCATCGGGGAGAGAGGTCCGAGGAGCGGCCGCGAGGGTGTCTGTGACTCGCGATGACTGGAAATCGTGTGTCACGACTATTCGCATTAACTTTTTGGACGATTGTTCGTAATGTAATACTGAGAGCGTGACGTCGCATACGAGGCGAACAACGAGGAGCGTCATGTCGAAGCCCGTCCAGTTACCCGAGCCGATTGCCACGACGTGGGAGTGGCAGTTGAACGGATTGTGCCGCGGTATGGATTCTGCCGTCTTCTTCCATCCGGAAGGTGAACGGGGACATAAGAGAACAGCCCGCGAGGAGCAGGCCAAACGGGTCTGCGAGCAGTGCCCCGTGCTGATGCGGTGCCGTGATTACGCGGTGGCCGCCGGTGAGCCGTACGGCGTCTGGGGTGGTTTGTCGGCGCCCGAGCGGATGCTGGGAAATGCGCTTTCCGATCAGCGCGCAATCGGTTGAACAGATGAATTCACGGTGATCGAAAACTGCATGAAGCTTGAATTGGTGGACATTATCCGACGCGGTGCCTGTACAGCGTAAAGCTCTTCGGGTGTTCCCCTCGGACGGTGCCCGGTCTACCGTGATTCGCATGTGCCGAAACATCACCGAACTGCGCGGGCTCGAGCCTGCGGCGACGGACGAGGAGATCGAGGCGGCCGCGCGTCAGTACGTGCGCAAGGTCAGCGGACTCCGCACACTGTCGGACGCGAACCGGGACGCCTTCGAGACCGCCGTGGCCGAGGTCACCGCGTCGACCACCCGGTTGCTGAGCGTGCTCCCGCCCCGCAAGCAGCCGCCGCAGACGGTGCCGCCGCTACGCCGCCTGGCGCACGCGCACCCTCACTGACCCAGGGGATCGTGCTGGACGTTCTGCATCGGCGTCCCCACCTTGCGCAGTGCGTACAGGGTGGTACGCACCATCGACGGTGATCCACACACCTGGATCTGCCGATCGGCCCACGATCCGAACCGCGTGACCACCTGCCCGAGCTTGCCCACCATGGTGTGGTTCATGCCCGGCGGGAATTCGCGTGCCGGACCGGGCCGCCACCACGGCTCCTCGGGCTGCTCCACGACTGGCACGATGGTGAGCCACGGGTTGGTGCGTGCCAGGTTCCACAGCGTGTCCAGGTCGTAGAGGTCGCTCGGATACTCGCCGCCCACGAACAGATGCACCCGCGGATTACGGCTCCGCATCGCCATGTCCATCAGCTGCGCACGCAGGGGGGCGATGCCGGTGCCACCCGCGATCATGAGCACGTCCTCGCTGCCAGGCGACGTGTCCACACTGAGTCCGCCCAGCGGCGGCCCGAGCAGCCAGCGGTCGCCCACCGTGGTCTCCGAGACGATGGCCGGACTCACCCAGCCGGCCGACACCCGCCGGACGTGGAACTCGATGCCGCGGTAGTCGTTGGGTGCGATCGCGGGGGAGAGGTACCGCCACATCCGTGGACGCTGCGGGATCTGCACGCTGAGGTACTGGCCGGCGGCGAAGGGAATGTCGGCGTCCGTCTGCAGGCGCACGATCGCGAGATCGTCGAGCACGCGATGGTGCTCGACCACCGTCGCTCCCCAGTACGGCGGCAGGTCCTCGGTGTCGGCCCCGACGGCCATCGAGTTGCAGATCATCGACACCACGCGGCGCCACGCCGCGTCGGTCTCGTCTGTCCAGACGTCCGGGTCCGCCGTGGTGCGGAACGCGTCGACCAGCGCGTTCTGGGCGGCGAGGAAGTGCGCGCCGGTCAGGCCGTGCTTGCGGTGGTCACGCCCGAGTTGATGCAGGAAGGGCAGGAAGTCGCGGTCGTCGAGGTGCCGGACGACGTGGTCGACGGCGCGCAGGAGGCGGTGCCGCTGCTGATCCATGGCGGCGGGGAAGAAGCCGCGGAAATCGGGGTACTCGGCGAACAGCCGAGCGTAGAAGGCGCCGGCCACGGTGTCCGCGCCGTCGTCGGACAGCGCGGAGGCAACTCCGGCGCGCACTCGCGCCAGGGCCTGCGGGTCCAGCAATGGGCACCTTCGATAGTCGTGGCGGGTGACGGGTTCGTGCGCGAGTGGTGTGTCCGAGAGTAGTGGTCGTGTCCTGTCACGGCCAGCGCGCTGGGCGGCGCCCTCCTGCGTGGTGCGGCGTCAACAAACTTGAGCGGAATAGACTCAAGTCGACTAAGGTTGTTCTCGTCGACACACCCGTTCGACCCGAAGGAAGGTGACCGGTGGACTCGTTCACTCCCACCACGAAGACCCAGGCAGCGTTGACCGCTGCACTGCAGTCGGCATCCGCAGCGGGCAACCCGGACATCCGGCCGGCTCACCTGCTCGTCGCACTGCTCGACCAGACGGACGGCATCGCCGCGCCGTTGCTGAAGGCTGTCGGCGTCGACCCGAGCGCGATCCGCTCGCAGGCGCAGACTCTGGTGGACCGTATGCCGTCGGCCACCGGCTCCACCACCCAGCCGCAGCTCGGACGTGACGCGCTGGGCGCGATCACCGCCGCTCAACAGCTGGCCACCGAACTCGACGACGAGTACGTCTCGACCGAGCACCTGGTGGTCGGACTCTCGACGGGCGATTCCGATGTCGCGACGCTGCTCCAGAGGAACGGGGCGACACCGGCGGCTCTGCGCGAGGCGTTCACCACCGTGCGTGGCAGTGCCCGCGTCACGAGCCCGGACCCGGAGGCGACGTACCAGGCTCTGGAGAAGTACTCGACCGACCTCACCGAGGCCGCACGCAGCGGCAAGCTCGATCCGGTCATCGGTCGCGACACCGAGATCCGTCGTGTGGTGCAGGTGCTCTCGCGCCGTACCAAGAACAACCCGGTGCTCATCGGTGAGCCCGGCGTCGGCAAGACCGCGATCGTCGAGGGCCTCGCGCAGCGCATCATCGCCGGCGACGTCCCGGAGAGCCTGCGCGGCAAAACCGTCGTGTCGCTCGACCTGGGATCGATGGTCGCGGGCGCCAAGTACCGCGGTGAGTTCGAGGAGCGGCTCAAGGCCGTGCTCGACGACATCAAGAACTCGGCCGGCCAGGTCATCACGTTCATCGACGAGCTGCACACCATCGTCGGTGCGGGCGCGACGGGCGAGTCCGCCATGGACGCGGGCAACATGATCAAGCCGATGCTCGCGCGTGGTGAGCTGCGGTTGGTGGGCGCCACGACGCTCGACGAGTACCGCAAGTACATCGAGAAGGACGCCGCACTCGAGCGCCGGTTCCAGCAGGTGTTGGTCGGTGAGCCGTCCGTGGACGACGCGGTCGGCATCATGCGCGGCCTCAAGGAGCGGTACGAGGTGCACCACGGTGTGCGCATCACCGACTCCGCCCTGGTCGCCGCCGCCACACTGTCGGATCGCTACATCACCTCACGGTTCCTGCCGGACAAGGCCATCGACCTCGTCGACGAGGCCGCGTCCCGCCTCCGCATGGAGATCGACTCGCGTCCGGTCGAGATCGACGAGATCGAGCGTGTCGTGCGCCGACTCGAGATCGAGGAGATGGCGCTGGCCAAGGAGACCGACGACGCGTCGAAGACCCGTCTCGAGAAGCTGCGCGGTGAGCTGGCGGACAGCAAGGAGAAGCTGGCCGAACTGAGCACGCGCTGGCAGAACGAGAAGAACGCCATCGATTCGGTGCGCGACCTCAAGGAGCAGCTCGAAGCGCTGCGCGGCGAGTCCGAGCGGGCCGAGCGCGACGGTGATCTGGGCAAGGCCGCGGAGCTGCGCTACGGACGCATCCCGTCGCTGGAGAAGGAGCTCGCGGAGAAGACCGCGGCCACCGTTCCCCAGGGTGACGTGATGTTGAAGGAGGAGGTCGGCCCGGACGACGTCGCCGACGTGGTCGCGGCGTGGACCGGTATCCCCGCGGGCCGGATGCTCGAGGGTGAGACGGCGAAGCTCCTCCGCATGGAGGACGAGCTGGGCAGGCGTGTCGTCGGTCAGGACGACGCGGTCCAGGCCGTGTCCGACGCGGTGCGCCGCGCTCGTGCCGGGGTGTCCGATCCGAACCGGCCCACCGGGTCGTTCCTGTTCCTCGGACCGACGGGCGTCGGCAAGACAGAGCTCGCGAAGTCGTTGGCGGACTTCCTGTTCGACGACGAGCGTGCCATGATCCGCATCGACATGAGCGAGTACAGCGAGAAGCACTCGGTGGCTCGACTGGTCGGTGCCCCGCCCGGATACGTCGGGTACGAGGCCGGTGGTCAGCTGACCGAGGCCGTGCGTCGTCGGCCGTACACGGTGGTGCTGTTCGACGAGGTCGAGAAGGCGCATCCGGACGTGTTCGACATCCTGCTCGCCGTGCTCGACGAGGGCCGTCTGACCGACGGTCAGGGCCGAACGGTGGACTTCCGCAACACGATCCTGATCCTCACCTCGAATCTCGGTGCGGGTGGCGACAGGGACCATGTGATGGCGGCGGTGCGTAGCGCATTCAAGCCGGAGTTCGTGAACCGGCTCGACGACGTGGTCGTCTTCGACGCCCTGAGCGAGGAGCAGCTGCAGTCCATCGTCGACATCCAGCTGCTGCAACTGCAGCGCCGCCTGTCGACTCGTCGACTCACGCTGGACGTCACGCCATCGGCCCGGTTCTGGTTGGCCGTACGGGGTTACGACCCGCAATACGGCGCCCGGCCGCTGCGTCGACTCATCCAGCAGGCCATCGGCGATCAGTTGGCCAAGCTGTTGCTGGCGGGCAAGGTCGTCGACGGTGACACGGTCACGGTGGACACGTCGGAGGACGGTGCGACGCTCGAGCTGAGCTGAGATCGACGCGTCAACCGTGCACGTGAACATCGATCGTCCACTCGGGCAACGGGTCCGGATAGCCCCTCCAGGCGTCCGGACCCGCTGTCACCTCCGCGTCTGTCAGCAGTGCGGTGTCGAGAAGGTCACGAACCATGTCCGGGCGTAGTCGTACTCCGATGACAACGATTTCCTGGCCGGCCGGAACGTCGATCTCCGACCACGGTTGCGCACCGTCGATGGTGAGGTTCGGGCCCGCTTGCGACCACACCGCCGCCCGGTCCGGTCGCGACGCGATCCAGCAGAAACCTTTGCTTCGCAACACATCGTGCAACCGGTCGAGTGTTCGGTTCAAGCGCGTGGGGTGGAACGGCCGGTCGGCGGTGTAGACGAAGCTCGAGATGCCGAACTCCTCGCTCTCCGGCACGTGGGTGCCGGTGAGCTCGTCGTCCCAGCCCGGGGCGAGTAGCGCGGCCTCGGGGTCGTAGAGACCGGTGTCGAGGATTCGGGCGGGGTCGATGACCCCGTTGATCGTGCGCACGACCTCGGCGCGGGGATTGAGCCGTCGCACGGCGGCGTCGGTGGCTCCGGCGAGAGCGTCGGAGACGAGGTCCGTCTTGCTGATCAGCACGATGTCGGCGAACTCCACCTGGTCCACGAGGAGGTCCGAGATGGATCGTTCGTCACCCTCGGCGACATCGAGCTCACGGTCGTCGAGTGTGTCGCCGCGGGAGATCTCCGTGAGGAAGGTGGAGGCGTCCACGACCGTCACCATCGTGTCCAGGCGGGCCAGGGTGCCGAGGCTGACGGGCGCATCGCTCTGCGGCTCCAACCCTCGGGGCTCGAAGACCCAGTCGAACGATGCCGCGACGGGCATGGGCTCGGAGACACCTGTCGATTCGATCAGCAGGTAGTCGATGTCGCCTGCCGACGCCAGCGTGCCCACGGTCTCGATGAGGTCGTCGCGAAGCGTGCAGCAGATGCAGCCGTTGGTGAGTTCGACCAGCCGCTCCTCGGTGCGGACCAGCGTGGTCGACCCGGTGACCGACCCGTCGATGAGCCTCGCGTCGATGTTGATCTCGCTCATGTCGTTCACGATGACCGCGACACTGAGACCCTGCCGGTTCGCGAGCACGTGTTCCAGGATGGTGGTCTTGCCGGCGCCGAGGAAGCCGGACAGGACGGTGACGGGGAGCAGAGGGGCCATGCCGTGATGATAATCATTGTCATCAAGCAGTCGGGTGGGGGGTGTCCCTCACGAGCAGTTCCGAGGCGGGTGCGGGGCGGCCGAGCAGGTATCCCTGCACCAGATCCGCTCCCACCTCGCGCGCCGTGGCGAGTTCCTCGGCGGTCTCCACGCCCTCGAAGATGCAGACGGCACCGATCTCCCGCGAGAACGTGACGATGCTGACGGCGGCGGCACGACGCATGGGGTCGGTATCGATGCCGCGCACGATCGAGGCGTCGAGTTTGACCACGCCGGGACGCAGTTCCACCAGTTGGCGCAGACCCGAGTAGCCGGTTCCCACGTCGTCCACCGAGATGAGGACGCCCGCCGAGCGCAACATCTCGACGGCGACGCCCATCCCGTCGTAGTCGTCGATGCGGTCGTGTTCGGTCACCTCCACGATCCAGCGCCTGCCCCTGTCACCGCGCCCGATCAGGTCCGCGGCGAGATCGCTGGACAGGATGGTGTCCGCCGAGGTGTTGACCGCCACGAAGGCGCCCGATGGCAGCACGCTGGACGCGGTGATCGCCGCGTGGATGGCACTGAGTTCGAGGTCCACGCGCAGGCCGACGGTCGACGCGTCGGTGAACCACGTCTGCGGTGAGCCGTACCCGTCGGGGAATCGCGACAACGCCTCGTAGCCGACGACGGCTCCCGTGTCGGTGGTGCAGACGGGCTGGAAGACGATGCTCGGGCCGCCCGACGCGATGAGCGCCGCGATACGGTCGCGCAGGTCCGCCGACGCGGACGCCCGACTGGCGTGGCGACGCTGCATCGTCGCCTCCGCACGCGTCATCAGGTGGTGCAGCGTGGTGCCCACGTCGGCATGCGGGTCGACGGTCTCCGCCACCGAGCCCGTCAGGACCGTGACCGGTGCGCTGCGCAGAGGGGTGCTCTCGAGTCCGGTGGCCAGATCTCGCATCGCGCGATCGGCGGAACCGTCCGGGCCGACGAGAAGCACACACAGGAACTGCGAGGTGCTCAACCGTGCCGCGACGGCGTCCGCCGGAGCCTCGGTGGTGAGCCGCTCGGCGATCTCCTCGAGCACCTCCCGGCCCGAGCCGCGGCCGAAACGCTGCTCGACGTCCGCGAAGTCGGCGATCTCGACGAAGACGCCGAGAGCGGTGCGGCGACTCTGCACGGACTGCGATTGCGACGTCACCCGGTTGTAGAGCCCGCGTCGCGTCAGCAACCCCGTGAGTGGATCGCGTTGCGAGGCCTCGACCTGTCGGCGGAGGTAGGAGACGTACATGCGGATGACGAAGGGCGTGGCGAACATGCTCATCAGCGCGAGCGTGCGTGACAGCACGAGCCAGATCTCCGTGCCCTGCTCGACCGAGACGGCGGCGAGCACGACGAGCAGGCCGCAGGAGAAGGCGACATGCAATGTGAGGGTGAGGGTGTCGGTGAACGCCGCTGCGAACAGGGAGACCAGCACCAGTACGGCGCATGCCGGCATCGACAGGAACGCGGAGTCGTACATCGTCACGACGGTGAGCACGCCCACGTCGGCGTAGACGACGTAGGCGGTCTCGAAGTGCCTCGGACGCGTGGTCGTGAACCAGGCGACCGCGACGGGAACGGTCGTGGCGGAGAACAAAAGTATCCACACCGCGCCGCCCGGTCGGAGGGCGTCGGAGGGCAGGAGCAGCAGGCCGGCGAAGCCGACGAGCACCGTGATGCCCGCGATGACGGCGCGAGATCGTTCTGCTGGTCTCGGCGTCAACGCGAGAAACGACAGAACCGGATCAGGACTGATCCGCTGTGATCTCACGACGACTCGTTTCGACGGTCTGCGGCGCCGGAGTGCGCTGGGAATCAGCACACTCCGACGTCAGACTACCGGCGGCGAGTTCGTGCTGCGGCCAGAACCGAGTCGGCGGCGGGCTTCCACGGCATGCAGATCGCGACGGCCACGGCGCACGCCAGGCACGCGGACACCGTGACGTACGAGGCGAACTGGAATCCCTCGAGGCTTGCGGACTTCATCGCCAGAATCAGTTCCGCCTTCTGCTGTTCGAACAGCGACGGCGTGGGACGCTTCGCCATCTCGATCACCGCGATGACGGTTTCGGACGCGAAACCCTTCTCGCCGTCCGTCATCAGCGACGAGGGCACCGCATCGACCAAGGGGGTGACCCGCGCGGAGTAGACC
The DNA here is from genome assembly GCF_036163995.1 of Rhodococcus sp. NBC_00294. Lineage (NCBI taxonomy): Bacteria > Bacillati > Actinomycetota > Actinomycetes > Mycobacteriales > Nocardiaceae > Rhodococcus > Rhodococcus sp. NBC_00294. The sequence goes on along the minus strand of NZ_CP108043.1, from coordinate 505,457 downwards.
GAGGCGACGATCGAACCCAGTACCGCCACACCGAGTGTGCCGCCGATCTCGCGTGTCGTGTCGTTGACCGCCGACCCGGCGCCTGCGCCGTCCAGGTCGACCGCGGACATGATGGAGTCGGTCGCGGGTCCCTGGACGACGGCCAGTCCCAGCCCCATGAGGACCATCGACAGCAATACCGGGCCGACATAGGGCGTGTCCACGGTGGTCTGGCCGGCGATGGCCATCCCCGTGCTGACGATGAGCAGTCCCAGCACGATGACGGCGGTGGCACCGAAGCGCTGAGCGATCAGCGTGGCGATCGGTGCGCCCACACCCACGGCCACCGCGAACGGCAGTGAGTGCAGGCCGAACTCGAGCGGTGAGTACTCGCGGACGCCCTGGAAGTACTGGGTGATCATGAACAGGAAGCCGAACATGGAGAAGTAGCCGACGGCGATCGACAGGGCCGGGAGCGAGAAGCGACGGTTCGCGAACAGAGTCAGATCGAGAACCGGAGCGGCCGTGCGCTTCTCCCACGCGAGGAAGCCGGCGATCGCCACGGCGGAGAGCGCGTAGCCGGCGAGGGAGGTGGCCGACAGCCATCCGCGATGCGGGGCCTCGATGATCGTCCACACCAGTGCCGTGATCGCCACCAGTGAGGACACGAGTCCGACGACGTCGAAGCGGCCGACGTGCTCGGCGCGCGACTCCGGGACCAGAACCCGAGCGGCGAGGGCCACGACGAGTGCCACGGGCACGTTGATCCAGAAGACCGAGTGCCACGAGAAGTGTTCCAGCAGATAGCCACCCGCGGTCGGACCGATCGCGATGGCGAAGCCGGCCATGGCCGTCCAGGCGGCGATGGCCAGTGCCTTCTCACGTGGGTCGGTGAAGATGGTGATGATCATGGCCAGCGTCGCCGGGAACACTGCCGCCGCGAAGACGCCCATGACGGCGCGTGCCGCGATGACCTGGCCGAGGTCACTCGACAGCGCCCCCACCACAGACAGCGCCGCCACCCCGAGCAAACCGATGATCATGACGCGGCGGCGTCCGTACCGATCGCCGAAGTGCCCGAGCGCCAACAGGAAGCCGGCGAACGTCAGTGTGTAGGCGTCGACCACCCACTGCAGGCCGGACATCGAGGTCTGGAGCTCGACGCCGATGGACGGCAGCGCGACGTTGACGATGGTGTTGTCGAGGACCACCAGCAACTCGGCCGCGCAGATGACGAGGAGCGCCAGCGCGCGGCCTCGCCCTGACAGCGAGGTGGTGGGTGGTGCCTGATGCAGTGCCATGGAACCCCGCTCCGTCGGTTCTATGCGATAACGCATAGAAGGTGGACAGAAGGTAACTGTGTCGCTGCGTCACGGTCAATCGAGTGTGGTGGCCGTCACGCTCGGGTCAGTCGACGGGGGCGACTCGGACGAGGTTGCCGTCCGGGTCGGCGACCACGAACGTCCGACCGAACACGTCGTCGTGGGGCGATTCGACGACGACGAGTCCGGCCGTCGTGGACCAGTCCCGGAACACGTCGTCGATCCTCGACGCCGGGCCGGGCAGCATCACCCCGATCTCGGACGTCCGCGGAGTGGCCGAGTGCGCATGGTCGGGGCGCCCGCTCCACAGAGCGAACGTGACGGTTCCGCCCGCGTCGAAGGCGACGTAGCGGGGGCTGCGGAAGGTCGCCTCGATGTCGAACAGCCGACTGTAGAAGTCGGTCGCGCGGTCGATGTCGGTGACGTAGACGAGAAACAGATTGGGTGCGGGCACGAGGACGCTCCTGTGTGAGTGAGGTGGATGACGGACTCCATGAAGCGCGCCATACCTGCCAGAAGCTGTCACCTATTCGGCGCACAATTCCTGTCATGACGTCCTCCCGACTTCTCGCCCTTCTACTGCTGCTGCAGACCCGGCACCGCATCACCACGGGTGAACTCGCGGAACGTCTCGAGGTGAGTCGGCGCACAGTGCTGCGCGATGTCGATGCCCTGTCGGCCGCCGGGGTGCCGGTGTACGCCGAGCGAGGACGGCACGGCGGGATCGTGCTGTTGCCGGGGGCACGACTCAATGCGTCGTACCTCGAGCCGGCAGAGATGGACGCGGTGACGCTCGCCGGTCTTGACGAGGAGCAGCGTGAGCGACTCGGTGTGACCGGGACGCACGACATGGCGATGCGCAAGATCGCGGCGCGTCGAGCAGGCGTCGAGGCGGCGAGCCGCAGTCTCGCGGAGCTGGTCGTCGTCGACAACACGAGCTGGTTCGCACCCGGTCGTGACGTCGTGAACGTCGGGGATCTGGCACTCGACCTTCGTTCCGACCGCCGACTCCTCCTGCGCTACAGCCGAAGCGGAGCGCTCGAGGCAGAAGCGGTGGTGGTCGATCCGTACGGTCTCGCCGCGAAGGCCGGACGGTGGTATCTGGTCGCCGACGTCGGTGGGCGCGGACGGCTGTTCGCACTGGCGCGGTTGGACGGGTACGAGGTCACGGGCGAGTCGAGTCACCATCGTTCCGTCGGCCTGCGCGGTGTGTGGTCCGAGCTGTCCGCGGCGGTGGAGGCGCCCGGCGACGTGATCGTCACGGCTCGTCTCCGTTCGAACAGAACAGATCTCGCCCACCGTGTGCTCGGATCGCGCATCACCGCGAGCGAGCCCGCCGGAGACGGCTGGACGCAGATGTCGATCAGATACTCGACCATCGAGGGGGTACGGCAACTGCTGCAGTTCGCCGATCACCTCGAGGTGGTGGAGCCGCACGAGGCGCGGACACGCATCGCGGAACTGGCGGCAGACCTCGCTCGTCGACATTTCTGACGGTGTCGGCGGCTCCTGTTATCTTCGCACACATGTTCGAGTCGGGGTGGGCGCAGCAGAATCCGGAGGCCATGGGCCTTCCGGTGGCGCTGACCGATGCGTCGATCGAGGAGGCTCTGGACACCGTCGTTCACGCGACCGCCGGCCTCGGCTTCCTGGAGTGGACTCGCTACCGGGCGGCCGCGCACCTCCACGCCCTGATCGTCGCGCCGGTCGAGTCCTCGGACCGCCGACGCCTGGACGCGGCGACACAGTGCGCCGCCCGCATCGCCACCGTGCTGTCCGTCAGTCAGGGTGCCGCCGACGGCATTCTCTTTCGCGCCCTCGTGTTGCGCGATCGCCTGCCGCGTGTCGCAGAGTGTCTGCGGGACGGGCTGCTCGCGCCGAAACACCTGCACACCATCGTCACTCGTACCGATCTGGTGGACGGCCGCGACTACGCCGACGAGGTCGACGCCGAGATCGCTGCCGCCCTTCGGCGTCGCCGTTCGTGGTCCGACACCCGGCTGCGGGACATGGTCGACTGCATCGTTCATCGTCATGATCCTGATGCGGTGCGCGAGAGGCGCATCAAGGCCAAGGAGAATCGCTCCTTCTGGGTCGAGAACGCTCCGGACGGCATGGCGGCCGTCGGTGCCACCCTGGCGGCCGAGGACGCGCTGCTCGTCGCAACCCGTGTCGAGGCTCTTGCTGCGAACGTCTGCTCGCGCGATCCGCGCAGCCGCAACGCTCGCGCGTCCGACGCACTGTTCGCACTCGTCACCGGCACCGGATTCGGTTGTCAGTGCGGCGATCCCACGTGCACACACACGGAGACCGACCCCGACTCGATCAGCGCGACCACCGTCGTCGTGCACGTGGTGGGTGACGCGGCCACCCTGGATGCGGTCACCGCAGCTGCATCGAGCCCGGAAGGTGCAGCCCCCGACACCTCCGGCCGCTCCGGCTTCCTGCACGGTCACGGTGTCATCTCGCCCGACCACCTGCGGGATCTGGCGAACCGTTCCGATGCCGTGCGTCGACGGATGGACGCGACGCCCGCAGCCCATCAGCCGGCCGACCCGTATCGGCCCAGCGCGGCACTCGAGACGTTCGTCCGTGCCCGGGACCAGTACTGCACGTGGCCCGGATGCAACAACCCGGCGGTGACGGCGGACCTCGACCACGTGACCGAGTACGACCACGACGACCCGGCCGCCGGTGGACAGACCACGGCGGTGAATCTCAACGGCAAGTGCCGCTTTCACCACACTCTGAAGACGTTCACCGACTTCCTCGACGATCAGTACCCCGACCCGGAGCTACCCGGCAGAGTCCTCTCGACCGTCACCACCCCGGAGGGTCGCACCGTTCCCGGTCCGGCTCACAACGGATACGACCTCCACCCGGAACTGGCCGACGTCACCTTCGACGACCCAGTGGTGCACCCGCCGCCCGGGACCGAGTCGCCACCGACGAGACGACGCACTCGCCTTGCGGCCGTTCATGCGCGGCGACGCGCTGAACGGGCACGCAACCGCCGAGCTCGAGAAGCCGCAGCGATCGACGACCCGCCACCGTTCTGAACGACGGTGGCGGGGCTGTCAGACGCGCGCGGATTCGGCGGCGGTCACGCGTCGCTGACGCAGCACACCGGCCACCACGGTGACCGCTGCCAGCACCGCGGAGAAGCCGATGGCCGTCCGCTGCTCCGGCATGATCACCATCATCACGAGGACGACGACGATGAAGCCGATCGCCAGATACGTCAGCCACGGATACAGCCACATGCGCACCGGAGGTCGGCGACCCTCCCGGTCGAGCGTGCGCCGCAACACCAACTGGCTGGCCGCGATGGCGAGGTACACGAAGAGAGCCACGGCACCGGTGGTCGCGAGCAGGTACCCGAACAGTTTCTCCGGCAGCGCGTAGTTGCCGACGACGGCCACGAATCCTAGTGCGGTGGAGGCCAGTACGGCGACGTAGGGCACGCCGCGGCTCGATACCTTGCGTACCGCCGCGGGGGCGTCGCCACGCTCGGACAGCGAGAACAACATGCGGCTCGCCGTGTACAGCGCGGAGTTCAGGCACGAGGCGACGGCGGTGAGGATGACGACGTCCATGATGCGGTCAGCGTGCGGAATGTTCATCTGCCCCAACACGAACTGGTACGAGCCGGTCTCGGCGTCGAGCTCCGCGGCCGGCACCAGGGCGACGACGATGAAGATCGAGCCGAGGTAGAAGATCATGATGCGCCAGATCACCGAGTTGACCGCGCGGGTGATGCCCTTCTTCGGATCGGGCGACTCCGCGGCGGCGATGGTGACGATCTCGGTGCCCATGAACGAGAACATCGTCGTGAGCATGGCGGCGATGACGGCACCGAAACCGAAGGGCATGAACCCGCCGTCCGACCACAGGTGCGACACCCCGCTGACGTCGCTGCCCGGCAGCAGACCCAGGATCGCGAGCACGCCGAGCGCGATGAACCCGATGATCGCGACCACCTTGATGAGCGCGAACCAGAACTCGAACTCGCCGTAGTTGCCCACGCTCAGCAGGTTGGTGACGGTGAGGATCAGCGTGATGGCGAGCGCCCAGATCCACTGGTCACCGCCGATCCACGACGACATGATCAGCGCACCGGCCGTGGCCTCGACCGGGATGACCAGCACCCAGAACCACCAGTAGAGCCACCCGACGGAGAACCCGGCCCAGTGGCCGAGCGCGCGGGTCGCATACGTGGAGAACGATCCGGTGTCGGGGTTGGCGGTCGCCATCTCCCCGAGCATGCGCATCACCAGGACGACGAGGATGCCGGCGAACAGATACGACAACAGCACGGCGGGGCCGGCCAGGTTGATCGCGGTCGCGGATCCGACGAACAGTCCGGCGCCGATGACACCGGCGATCGAGATCATGGTGATGTGACGTGGTTTCAGGCTGGTTCCCAGAGCGCCGGGTTGTCCGGTCGCGCTGACTGGGTCCGCGTCCTTGTTGTCGATCGACATGTCAGTTCTCCTCGTGAGATGCGAACCTTCCGAGTCGATCACAACGGTCGGTTCGGTGCCCGGCGCACGGCACATCTCGTCCGATTTGCCCGGTCTTTTCGGGGACTATCCTGAGGTCATGACGACGCCGACCGGACCGCGCGACAACGACGACTCGGCTCGCGACCGCGACCAGCCGACGGAGTACCTCGGCACTCCCGGTCACACGTCGGATCCGGGCAAGGCCTACGGGCAGTCCGGCTACAACCCGACCGAGGCGCTCCCGGCAGGCGACTGGTACGCCCAGCAACCGCCGTACGAGCAGGGCTACCCCCAGCAGCAGCAGTGTCCGACTCAGGGCTACCCGACACAGCAGGGTCATCCGCAGCAGCAGGGCTATCCGACGCAGGGCTATCCCCCGTACCAGCAGCCCCCGTACCAGCAGAACCAGTACCAGCAGAACCAGTACGGCGAAGCGCCCTTCCTCGAGAACGGCGACAGCAAGCCCCCGCGCGGTCCGAAGACCGCACTCATCGTCGTGGCGGCGCTCGTCGTGATCGCACTCATCGGCACCGGGGCCTATCTGCTGTACGACTCGACGTCGTCCTCGCGCACCGCGGCGCCGGCCATCACGCCGCGCTCCGCCCCGCCCACGACCACGGCGCCGCCGTCGACGAGCGTCCCGCCGCTCGGCTCGCTGCCGGGTCTGGAGCAGATTCCCGGGGGAGTGGGGGAGGCGCTGGGGTCCCAGGGGGCCTCCGTGGGCACGATCATCTCGAACGACGGCACCACCATCGTCATGGACGGGATCGGCGGGTCCACCGTCACCGTGGTGACGAACGCGAACACTCAGATCCTCGCGCTCGGCGCCGCCACGGTGGCGGACCTCGCGCCCGGCACCTCGATCGTGGTGCAGGGCACCCCGCTGGCCGACGGGTCCATCACCGCCGAGGTCATCGTCAGCGCCGGTATCGGCTTCAACTGACGCTGGGGCGTCGACAGACACCACCCAACGAGAGACACCCTCCCCCGCACAGGCGGGGGAGGGTGTCTCTCTGTCGATCAGGTCAGGCCTGGCGGGCCATTCCGCGCTCGATAGCCGCGACGATCTGCGGGCGCAGTTCGGCGGCCGCCACGATGTGGTGCACCGAACCGACGGTCCGCGCTCGCTCGATGTTGTGCACCGCCTCGAACTCGGACGCCACCTCACCGAGCTTCTCCGAGCGCACCGCGGTGCGGGTGGCCGACAGCTCCACCTGCAACCGGGCCCGCTCCGTGTCGTCCTCGGAGGAGTTCATGCGTGCCTCCAGATCGCGGACGGACGGGTCGGATGCGGTGCGCTTGTTGACGTCTCGCGTGAAGACGACGGCCGCGGCCGGTGCACCACCGAGGACGGACGCGAACGATCCCTCGACGGCCAGCACCTCCATGTTCTCGTTGAGCGCTCCGGAGAACACCACGAACGCGCCGCCGTGATACCGGGAGACCACGCAGAACACGATCGGTCCGTCGAAGTTGACGATGGCACGGCCGATCTCGGCGCCGTACTCGAGCTGCAGGTTGCGCAGCGACTCCGGTGACCCGTCGAAGCCGGACAGGTTGGCCAGCACCACCAGCGGGCGGTTGCCGCTGGCTGCGTTGATCGCACGGGCCGTCTTCTTGGACGAGCGGGGGAACAGCGTTCCCGACGTCCACTGGTCGGGGCCGTCGGACGGGAACCATCCCTTGCGCGAGATGGCACGCGATTCGATGCCGATCACCGACACCGGGTAACCGGCGAGGTGGGCGTCGAAGACGACGGACGTGTCCGCGTCGGCCATGTCGGCCCACCGCTCGAGCACGGCGTGGTCCTGATCGACCACGGCGCGCATGACGGTGCGGATGTCGAACGGCTTCTTGCGCTCCGGGTTGGTGGCCGAGGAGAAGATGTCGCCGACGGTCTTGAAGTCGCTCGACGGGTGGACGTGCGGGTAGGTCCGCACGTCGCGGTCGACCGGGTCGACGGTCGTCGTGCGGCGCGGGAAGCGTTCTCCCGGTGCGCGATACGCGTGATCGTAGTGCGCGAAGAGGACGTCGCACGCTGCTCCGAGGTTCGGAGCCCAGTACTGCGCCTGCCCGTTGGGGCCCATGACGCGGTCGTAGCCACCGATGCCGAAGTTGTCCTCCGCGGAGACGCCACCGGAGTAGTCCAGGGACTGCTTGCCGGTGAGCACCATCGCGCTCTCCGGCGTCATCACCAGGATGCCCTTGGTGTGCATGAGCATCGTGGCCTCGGCGTTCCAGTACGGCTGCGCGCCGACGTTGATGCCCGCGACGATCACGTTGATCTCGTGACCGGCCTGCGTGAAGGTGATGATGCGGCGCAGAGCCCGCGACACCCAGTCCATGTTCTCCGTGCCGCTGCCCATGGAGATGGTCGCGCCGGAGGAGAGCGCGAACCACTCGACCGGGACGTTCATCTCCTCGGCCAGGTCGATCGCGGCGACGACGCGCGCACACTCGGCCTCGGCCACCGTGCCCAACGCCTTGGTCGGATCGCCGAACAGGGCGACGCGGGTCATGCCCTCCGGGTAGAGCGCCGTCGGCGTGGACACCAGGCCCACGATGATGCCCGCGGTGTTCTGACCGTACGGACGCGAGATGGGCTGCAGCGCACCGGACTCGTCCAGGTCGTACTCGACGAAGGAACCGTCGCGCTTGGTCAGCACGGGGATCAGCTCGTACGGGTAGACGGTGCCGCGTGCCTGCGAGCGCTGCACGTTCTGCGTGTACGTGTCGAGCGGGCGCATGGGCACGGTGGGCGGGTCGGTGATCTTGGTGACCACACCGGTACCGGGTCGGTACGAGAAGCGCAGGGCCTGCATGGTGGGCTCCGCGCCGGGGCGCACCACGACGCGGGCCATCATGGTGATCTCCTCGAGACCGGCGGCCACGGTGAGCGGCGCGAGATGCCGGGCCACGATGCGCAGCTTGTCGAGCGGCAGGTTCAGCACCGGCCACACGTAGAGGACGACGCGATTGTGGTCGAGGCGGCGGTTGCCGCGGCGAGCCTGGGCGCGGCGGATGCCGTCGAGGCACGCGGAGAGTGTGCGCTCGATCGCGGGAACCGAGACCACGTTGCCCTGGGCGTCGAATTGCACTGCGGCGTCGCGTATCTCGGCCAGGGCGACCAGTCGCTCGTCCTTGGGGTTGTCCTTCGCCACCAGATCGAACAGGTACGTGCCGGGTGCGGAGGGGATGCGGGTGCCGTCGAAGTTCTTGAGGCGCCACAGGTCCAGTCGCTGACCGGTGAGCGGATGCAGGTCGCGGAGCGAGACGTCCTCTGTCAGAACGCCTGCCTGCGGCCGGAACGTCACCTGGCGCGAGATGCCGGTGCCGCGTCCGAAGACGGTGACCGTGACGCGACGCCACGACGTGGTCGCCGGGTGTGCGGCGATCTCGGTGCGCAGCTCCTCGACCACCTGGTCGCCGTCCTCGGGAGCTGTCGGCCACGAGAGGTACAGGTCCACCGCGAGGTTCTCGGGTGCCGGCCCCGCGGTCTCGGTGAGCGCCACCAGCGTCGACGAGAGGCCGGCGCGATCGGTCATCGTCGAGAGCAGGTTGACCTTGCCGCCGACGAGGGTGAAGGTGCCCGAGACATAGTGCTGCCCTTCGCGATCGAAGGCCTTCACGTCCTCGAAGTCACGGATCTCGTAGTACTGGCGGGTGATCACCTCGAGCAGGGCGCCCGGGTCGGACATGCGCTGGGAGAGCAGCTCCACGAGCGGCTCCTCCGTGGCGACCAGGGCGTCGATGCGCTCCTGGTGATCGTCGGCGTCGGGCCGCTCGGCCAGGTACTGCAGACTGCCGCGGACACCGTCGTAGACCTGCTCGCGCGCCTTGCGGATCTGCGGCTCGTCGAACAACTGGAAACGGAGGTTGCGGGCGACGTCGCCGATCACCGGGTACCGCACCTGGGTCGCGACGACGAGGCGGTCGAGCACCTCACCGACGGCGCTGTCCGCGTCGGGGGCGACCGACGGGTCGGCGATCCACCGATCGAGGAGCGCCGCGATGGCCGGCACCTGGTTCTCGATGCGCTGCTGCGCCAGGAAGAGTCGGTAGACGGCCTCCTCGAGATCGGTGCCGCGATCGAGATCGTTCTTGTCGTAGTGCCGCAGTGCGCGAGCCAGCTTGTCGCGGAACTCGTCCGGCAGGCCCTGGACGTCGGCGTCGAGCGACTGCAGGAACGCGTGGAAGTGCTCGCGCGGACTGTGGACGCGCTCGTCGGTGCCCTCTTCGTCCATGGTCGGACGGTTACGCGTCAGCTCGCACATGTCGGCGAAGGTGGTGAGCAGGTCCAGCTCGGCGCGGACCAGCTCGCCGTCCTTGCGCGGGAGTGCCCCGCGCAGAGCGTCGTACTCGGCGATGGTGGCGAGCGCACGGGACGCGCTGACGTCGAATCCGCTGAGAAGAGCCCGCAGTTCGTCGAGACGGGCCAGTGCGTCGATGCGGTCGTCGCGGTCGGCGTCGCCGCACGGCGAGCGGAACTCGACCCGGGCGGTGGTGGAGGCGGCGGCCGTCTCACCGATCGGGTCGACGCGCAGCAACGCCGCGCCGTTGTCGACCTGTGCGTTGACGACGGCGAGCACCTCGCTCACCCGACCGGCAGAGGCGGCGCGCACCGCGGTCTCCATCTTCATGGCTTCGAGGACCACGAGCGTCTGTCCCGCCTCGACCTCGTCGCCCACGGCGACCGGCACGGCGACGACGACGGCGGGGGCAGGTGCGCGCACCAGGCCGGCCTCGTCCTGGCTGATCTGGTGGCTCACGCCGTCGATCTCGACGAGATACCCGGCGGGGCCGGGCACGGTGACGACGGAGTAGCGGGTGCCGTCGATCTCGGCGCGACGCTCGAAGGTGCCGAGCCGCTCGATGTCGATGGTGATCTCGTGGTCGTCGACCGCGACCAGGTAGCGGTGCGGTCCCACCTGGCCGACGGTCAGGCGGTAGCCCTGGCCCTGGTAGTTGAGCTCGACCGTGCGGCCGATGTCGTGGCTGGCGCGGGGACGGCCGCCGCGGGCGGACAGCAGGAACTTGGCGCGCTCACGGGCCTCGTCCGCGTCGTAGGCGTCGACGGCCGCGGCGATCAGTGCGACGTCGGCGACGCGGGTGGGGCCCTCCGCGGTGCCCGCGCCGGTGCGGTCGAGCCAGCCGGTGTCGGCAGTGGCGTCGATGAGCTCCTCGCGGTCGAGCAGGTCGAGCAGGAACGACTTCGTGGTGGTGCCGCCGTCGATGACGACGGTGGTCTCGCGAAGTGCGGTGCGCAGCCGGGCGAGGGCCTCGGAACGGTCACGGCCCCAGGCGATGACTTTCGCGACCATGGAGTCGTAGTCGGGCGGGATGACGTCGCCCTGGGCGATGCCCGTGTCGACGCGCAGGCCCGATCCGAGCGGGAACTTCAGCAACCGGACGGTGCCGGGCGCCGGTGCGAAACCGTTGTCGGCGTCCTCGGCGTTGAGTCGTGCCTCGACGGCGTGACCGAACTCGGTCGGGCAGTCGCCCTCGAGCACGTGGCCGCCCGCGACGAGGATCTGCAGCTTGACCAGGTCGAGGCCCGTCGTCACCTCGGTGATGGGGTGCTCGACCTGCAGGCGCGTGTTGACCTCGAGGAACGTGAAGATCTTCTGCTCGGGCTGGTAGAGGTACTCCACCGTGCCGGCGCCGTGATATCCGGCGGCGCGGACCAGCTCCGCGGAGGCGGCGCGCAGCTCGTCGGCCTGCTCCCGGGTCAGGACGGCCGAACTGGACTCCTCGATGACCTTCTGGTTGCGACGCTGGATCGAGCAGTCGCGGACGCCGGGTGCCCACACGTTGCCGTGGGTGTCGGCGATGACCTGGACCTCGACGTGGCGCGCCTCGGTGACGAGCCGCTCGAGGAAGACGACAGGGTCGCCGAACGAGCGCTCGGCCTCACCCTGGGTGCGCTCGAGTGCGAGCTCGAGCTCGTCCTCGGCGAAGACCTTGCGGATACCGCGACCGCCACCGCCGCTGCGCGCCTTGATGATCAGGGGATAACCGATGGCGGCGGCGTGCCGACGTGCATCGGCGCGGGTCTCGACGGGACCACCGCTCCACGGCGCGACCGGGACGCCCACCTTCTCGGCGAGGATCTTGGCCTCGACCTTGTCGCCGAGCAGGCGCATCGAGGCAGCGGACGGGCCGATGAACGTGATGCCCAGGCGAGCGCAGATGTCGGCGAAGGTCGGGTCCTCGGCGACGAAGCCCCAGCCGACCCACACGGCGTCGGCGCGGGCCTCGACGAGTGCGCGCTCGAGTTCGACATAGTCGAGGTACGGGTTCTGCACGCCCGTCTTGCTGAGCGTGACGGCCTCGTCGGCCTGGCGGACGAACATCGCCTTCCGCTCGGCGTCGGTGTGCAGAGCGATGACGCGCAGAGGCTCGGCGGACCGCGATTCGTTGTTCAGCTCGCGTACCGCTCGGATGAGGCGAACAGCTGCTTCGCCTCGGTTGACTACTGCTATGCGTGTGAACATGCGCTCCGCCGTCTCGAAGGGAAAGTGTCTTCCGAGCCAGTGTGACGGTCCACGAGCGTACTGGCGAGTACATCTCACCAACGCCCGAAAGGGTCGTGATCGGTCACTGACCTGTGGCGATGCGCTACCCACGGGTATACCGGCGGGTAATGACACGATGGGCCGACGACGGCGCCGTGCCTCGGGAAAAGTACAGTGGAGAGCGATGACAGCGATGTGGTTCGGCCTTGCTCTGATCGCACTCCTCGGTGCGGTGGCACTGCTGTACATCGATCGCGCCCGCCGCGGACAGCAGGGCCGGGTGCGTCAGATCTGGGCGAAAGCGCAGGGCTACCACTACGTTCCCGCCGATCCCGACCTGCCGTCGACCTTCTCGCGCGCGGCCATGGCGAACCAGGAGTTCCTCGGTGCCGTCGACGTGGTCGAGGGTGTGCGACGCGGCGAGGAGTTCGTCCTGTTCGACCTCGAGGACGCCGCGACCGTCGTGGCGGTGCGCCGCGAGGTGGGATCCGACGTCGACCTCGATCTGCGGTCCCGCACGACGCCGCCGCCGAAGGAGGCCGACATGCAGCTCCTCGGCTCGCTGGGTCCGCGCATCATCTTCGCGACCGACCTCGACGTGGCACGGCGAGTCTGTGACCAGCGCATGGTCGCATTCACGCACTCGGTGCCCGATGTGGTGCAGCTGCTGTGGAGCGAGGGTCCGTGGACGCTGGGCACCGTTCCGGTGGGCAGTTCGGGACGCGACTGGGACGCCGCGATCGACGCCGTCACCCGCCTGTCCGGCCTTCTGCACGTGTTGCCGCCCTCGCGGCGCCGCGCAGCACCCGGACGCGACGACTGATCGTTTCATCAGCCACGTGCTGCCGTGAGGAACCTCACCCGTTAGTCTCGTGCGCATGTCGACTCCAACACCGCGGCCCATCGCACTCGTCACCGGTCCGACGTCCGGCATCGGCGGCGGGTTCGCCCGCCGTCTCGCCGCCAGTGGCCACGACCTCGTCCTGGTCGCCCGCGACACCGTCAGGCTCGAGGCACTGGCCGACGAGCTACGCGCGTCGTACGGCACCTCGTCGGAGATCCTGGGCGCGGACCTCGCGACCGAGGAGGGCCGCGCTGCCGTGGTCGCCCGACTGCAGGAGGGCGTGCAGGTCCTGATCAACAACGCCGGCTTCGGCACGTCCGGCGAGTTCTGGACGGCGGATCCCGCGCTGCTGCAGTCGCAGCTCGACGTCAACGTCACCGCCGTCATGCAGTTCACCCGCGCGGCGCTGCCGTCGATGATCGCGGGTGCGAAGGGCTCGGTGATCAACGTGGCCAGCGTCGCCGGCCTGATGTCGGGTCGCGGTTCCACGTACTCCGCGTCGAAGGCGTACGTCGTCTCGTTCAGCGAGGGTCTCGCGGGCGGTCTCGCCGGCACCGGCGTCCGCATCCAGGCTCTGTGCCCGGGCTTCGTGCGGACCGAGTTCCACGAGCGCGCCGGCATCGAGATGTCGTCGATTCCGTCGTTCATGTACCTCTCCGTGGACCAGGTCGTCGACGCCTCGCTCGCCGACCTGGAGAAGAACACCGTGCTGAGTGTGCCTGGGCTTCAGTACAAGTCACTGACTTCGGTATCGCGTCTGGTGCCCCGTACCATCGCTCGCCGCGTGGTCTCCCTGGTCGGCAGCGCGCGCGGTCGCACGTAGGCTCCGGCGGCCGGGGCGAACCCTCGACCTCGGGTCGACGTTCATACTCGACGGCGCTATGTTTCTGGTGTGACTGTTGTGGCCCTGGTGGCGTTCGTGATGATCATCGGTATCGGCTGGATCGTGTCGGTCGTCCGGCGGACACGTCGGTCGGCCGACTCCGTCGCTGCCGGACTGAACCTGCTCGAGATCGAGCTCGATCGACGACGGGCCGTGATCCCCGATCTCGTGCGCGCTGCCGTCGACGCCGATCTCGACCGCGCCGCCGTGAACCAACTCGTCGGAGCGCGGTCGCTGTCGGCCATGATGCGGGATCGGCGCGCCGAGCTCGGCGCCCGGGCCGGCGCCGAGAACGCGCTGTCGGTCGCGCTGCACGAGGTGCTCTTCGACGGTCGGGCCAGTGGGCCTCTCGGGTGGGACTTCAGCTCGCCCGCAACGGAACTCGATCGCATCGAGCATCGCGTCGCCGGGGCCGTCCGCGTGTACAACACGCAGGCCTCGTCGTTGGCCTCGCTCGCCGACTCGCCGCTGTCCGGACCCGTCGTCCGGCTGTTGGGCGTCCGGGCGCCCGAGGTGTTCGCCGAGACCGCGGACGCCGACACGGCATGGTTGCGGGCGCCGCAGCACGCCGCCTGAGCGCACCCGATAGATTCACTGCTCGTGGCAGCTACCGAGAAGTCCGAACTGGCAGAACTGGTCCGCGAGTTGGCCGTCGTGCACGGGAAGGTGACGCTGTCGTCGGGCACGGAAGCCGACTACTACGTCGACCTCCGCCGTGCGACGCTGCACCACCGCGCCGGTGCCCTCATCGGGCAGCTCATGCGAGAACTGGTGTCGGACTGGGATTTCGACGCCGTGGGCGGACTCACCATGGGTGCCGACCCCGTCGCGTTGGCGGTCATGCACGCGCCGGGCCGTCCCATCGACGCGTTCGTCGTCCGCAAGGCGGCCAAGGCCCACGGCATGCAGCGCCAGATCGAGGGCCCGGACATCGTGGGCAAACGGGTCCTGGTCGTCGAGGACACCACCACCACCGGCAACTCCCCGCTCACGGCCGTCGCGGCTCTGCGTGACGCCGGTGCCGTCGTGGTGGGCGTCGCGACGGTGGTGGACCGCGCCACCGGCGCCGACGCGGTCATCGCGGCCGAGGGTCTCGAGTACCGGTCCCTCCTCGGTCTGGGCGACCTGAACCTCTGAGCTCTACTGCCAGCCGACGGCGGTGAAGGGCGCGTTCGTCGTCACGCGGCCGACGATGCCGGCGTGCGCGAAGTCCTTGGCCGTGGCCACCGCGTCCTGGACCGAGGAACCCTTCGCCAGCTCGGCGGTGATGGCGGCGGCGAAGATGCAGCCGGCTCCGGAGACGCGCTCCTCGCCGATCTTCGGCGCACGGAACACCGAGACGTCGGTGCCGTCGAACAGGACGTCGACGGCCTCGTCGCCGGGCAGACCCGCGCCGCCCTTGACCACCACGTAGCGCGGTCCGAGGTCCGCGATGCGGCGGGCGGCCTCCGACAGATCGTCGACGGACTCGATCGAGTCCATTCCCGACAGGGTCTGCGCCTCGAAGAGATTGGGCGTGACGACGGTCGCGAGCGGGAGGATCTCGGCGCGCAGGGCGTTGTCCGTGTCCAGCGCCGCGCCCGGCTCCTGGCCCTTGCAGATGAGGACGGGATCCACGACGACGTGTCGCCACGGCTGCTGACGGAGCGACTCGGCGACGGTGGCAACGGTCTCGGGTGTGCCGAGCATGCCGATCTTCACGACGTCCAGTGAGTGGGCAGCCGTCGCCGCCTCGATCTGGTCGGCGATCACCGGTCCGGCGATGGGGACGAAACGGTGGCCCCACCCGGCCTTCGGATCGAACGAGACGATGCAGGTGATGGTGCCGACGCCGTAGACCCCGAGCCGCTCGAACGTCTTGAGGTCGGCCTGCAGGCCGGCGCCTCCCGTGGCTTCGGATCCGGCGATGACGTAGGCGAGTGTCGGCATGTCTTCATCATCCCAAAACGCCGAGAGCGCGTGGGTGCGGGGCCGAGAGAGCCCCCGCACCCACGCGCTCGGTCGTCAGGAGCGAGTGCCCTTGCGACGCGAGAGTGCGAACGCACCGACACCCGCGACGGCGACGACGGCCACGCCGGTGCCGATCGCGGCGACGGGCAGTCCGCCCTCGTCGTTCGAGGCACTCGCCTGATCCGACCCCGCGAGGCTCGACTCGGACGACACGAGACCGATCTCCGGCAGTTCGCCGGCGACGATGACGTTGCCCTCCTCGTCGTCGGTGAAGTAGTCGACCACCTTGAACGTGCGCGTCGGGCCGTCGACGTAGAAGCCGATGAGACGGATTCCGGAGGCGGTGACCTCGACCGTGGTGGAGTCGATGGTGGCGACCTCGACGTCCTCCTTCTTCTCGTCGCCGACCTCGACCGTGACGGTCTCCTTGGCGGCGTTCTCCGCGGCAGCCTCGTCGGCGGCCTTCTTGTCCGCGGCATCCTTCGCAGCTGCGTCGGCCTCGGCCTTCGCTGCTGCGGCGGCCTCGGCTGCTGCTGCCGCCTCGGCGTCACCGGCTGCTTCGAGCCGCTTCGCGTTCTCCTCGGCGACCGTGGCGGCCACCTGCGTCGTCGCTGCCTTGACGACAGCGGCGAAGAGCGTCGACGCCTTCGCATACGCGGCCTGGATCGCCGTGGTGACCTTGGCGGCGTCGAGCGTCGCGAACGCGTCACCGACGGCCGTCAACGACTCCTCGGCAGCCTTCGTGGCCTCCTCCGCGGCGGTGCGCGCGGCGGCTGCGGCCTCGGCCTTCGCATCGGCGTCCGCACGCGCGGCCTCTGCCTCGGTCGGATCCGCGGCAGCGTCGCCCTCGAGCTCGTCGGCCTTGTCCTTCGCAGCGTCGGCCTCGGCCTGAGCGGCGTCCGCCTTGCTCTTCTCCTCGTCCGCTGCAGCCTTGGCGGCGTCCGCCTCTTCCTGCGCCTTGGCGGCGACACCGGCGGCGACGATGCTCTCCTGCTCGGCGACCGACGCCGATTCCTCGGCCTTGGATGCCTCGAGCTCGGCCTTCGCTTCGTCGACCTCGGCCTCGGCAGCGGCGTCGCCGCCCTGCGCTGCGGCGATGGCGTCGTCGAGGAATGCCTGCGCCTTCTTGATGGCGTCGACGGCGGCCTTGGTGGCGTCCTTGGCCACCTGCAGTGCCTTCTTCTCGTCCTCGGTCAGCTTCGCGTCGATGTCGACCTTGATGGAGGAGTTGCCCTCGTCGTCGACCACGACGGAACCGGTGACCTGCGGCAGCGGCCGGGCCGGGGGAGCGGTGGTGGGCACGGTGGTGACCGGCGGCGCATCCGTCGCCGAGGGTTCCTGCTCGGTGCTCGACGTGGCGGGAGCCTCGGTGGTGGTGCTCGTGGAGGACTCGCTGCTCTCCGAGCTGTCCGGCTGATCCTGCTGGGCGACGGCCACGGCGGGTGCGGCGACAGCCAGCGACACGGCGAGCACGGCGCCTGCTGCAGCGAGCCGCGTCCTGCGGGCACGGGTGATGGACTTGTCCGACATGAATGGCCTTTCGATACCGAAGACGGCATTCCTGCCGTATCCGAGAAGCGGTGAAGAATGGTGTACGCGTCCCCCGACCGAACAGAACGTACCTTCCGGTCCGCCTAGACCTTTACTTCAGAGTTACTTCGTCATCGAAGTGTGACCTTTGGTGCAGATGGTGTTCATGCGGTGAATGTGACTGGTGTGATTCGGTTTTCCCTGGTCAGTCGCCGACGGTGAGCGCTGTCGCCTCGTCGACGCTGTGCGGTGCCGGGTCGTGGTCGTCGACGTGTGCGAGGACCTTCCGGCCGGTCGCCAGGACGCCGATGGCCAGGAAGGTGCAGGCGGCGCCCACCCAGAACGGCACGTGCACATTGGATTCACCGAGCTTGCCGGCGAGGTACGGGGCGGCAGCGCCGCCGGCGAACCGCACGAAGCTGTAGGCCGCCGAGGCGGTCGACCGTTCGACCGGCGCCGAGATCATGACGGTCTCGGTGATGAGGGTGTTGTTGACGCCGAGGAACAGTCCGGCGAGGACGACGCACACGATCAGAACCGGCTTGCTCTCCGTGAACAGAGCCATCGCGGCGAGGTCGGCGGCGAAGAGGAGCAGCGCGAGCATCATCATGTTCAGCGTCCCGAACCGGCGCTGCAGGCGCGGTGCGAGGAACACCGAGGCCACCGCGAGCGCGAGTCCCCAGCCGAAGAAGATGAAGCCGATCGCGTAGGTGCCGAGGTCGAGCGGGAACGGCGTGTAGGCGAGCAGGGTGAAGAATCCGTAGTTGTACAGCAGTGCCGTGATGCCGACCGTGAGCAGCCCGCGGTGCCGCAGTGCGCGGAAGGGGTCCGCGAGAGAGGTTCGGTGCGTGGGCTTCTCGCCCTCCGGCAGCATGACGACGAGCAGCACGACGGCCACGGCCATCAGGACGGCGACGCCGAAGAACGGGCCCCGCCAGCTGATGCTGCCCAGGACGCCGCCGACCAGCGGGCCGGTGGCGATGCCGATGCCCAGTGCGGCCTCGTACAGGATGATGGCCCGCGCGACGCCACCGCTCGCGGCGCCGACGATCGTCGCCAGGGCGGTCGCGATGAAGAGTGCGTTGCCCAGTCCCCAGCCGGCGCGGAACCCGACGATCTGGGTGATGGTGCTCGACGAGCCTGCTAGCGCGGCGAACACGATGATGATCGCGAGACCGGCCAGCAGTGTCTTCTTCGGGCCGAAGCGCGACGAGACGACGCCCGTGACGAGCATCGCCACGCCCGTCACCAGCATGTAGGACGTGAACAGAAGAGACACCTGCGACGGTGTCGCGTTCAACTGTTCGCCGATGGGCTTGAGAATGGGATCGACGAGGCCGATCCCCATGAAGGCGATGACACTGGCGAACGCCACTGCCCACACGGCCTTCGGTTGCTGCAGAAGGCTCGGCTGGGACGCGTCCTTCTTCTCCTCGATCGTCGTCACGGGTGTTCCTTTCGTGCTGTGTTCTTGAGTACCGAGCGCAGGTCGTCGAGGCCCTCGACGATGCGTCGGAGTTGGTCGGGATCGGGCTCGCCCAGGTGGCGGAGCAGTCCGTCGCCGATGGCGCGACGCGAGTCGGCGAGCCAAGTGCGTCCGTGGTCCGAGATCGACACGACCACGGCGCGGGAGTCGGTCGGATCCGTCATGCGGTCGACGAGACCGTTCTCGTGGAGCGTGCGCAGCAGGGCTGTCGCCGAGGGTTGCGAGCATCGGTCGAGGCGGGCGAACTCGCTGATCCGGATCGCGCCGTACTCGTCGAGCAGGGAGAGCGCGCGCGACCACGTACGGGGATGCTCCGCGGGCGCGACCGAGGCCGCGAGCCGGGTGAAGCGCGAGGTCGTGGTGACCAGTTCGGACAGCAGTGTCCTCAGTTCGTCGGTTCGCATCGCCGTGGTCTGCACTCCCTTAACGTTACATAAGCTAACTATCGAAATCCAGTGTGGGGTCGGTTACGGTGTCCGCATGCCGTCCGGGTCGTCCGCCACGCTGGTCCGCAGGGCCACGGCCCTGGCCTACGCCGTCGCTGCGGCGGGCACCATCGTCGGTGCCGCCACGCACCGACCCGTCGTGCAGACGGTGTGCAAGCCGCTCCTCATGCCGATTCTCGCGGTGCGATCCGGCGCCCACCGCTCGCCACTGCTGGCTGCGGGGCTCTCGGCGGCGACGCTCGGCGACGTGGCGATGATCGATCCGGACGACGATCGCCGGTTCACCGCGGGGGCGTCGTCGTTCGCCGTCATGCAGGGGTGCTGGTCGGTGCTGTTGCATCGCAACGGTTCTCGCGCGCGGCCGCACCATGCTCTGCTTCGAGCGGCTGGATGGGCGGGCGGCGCCGTGCTGGCCACGAGACGCGCCCCGACCATTGCACCGATCTCCATGGCCTACGGCGTCGCCCTCGGTGCCATGTCCCTTCTCGGTGCGGACGGCGACACCCGTGCCGTCGTCGGATCGACGCTGTTCACCGTCTCCGACGGCATGGTGCTCGTGCGGCGGACCACGGCCGACGCGCGCCTGCGCGACGTCCTCGAGGTCGCGGTGCTCGCGACCTACATCGGCGCTCAGTACGCGCTCGTCGACTCCCTCACGGGAACAGCGTCGGGGTTCCCGACTCGAGATCGAGCAGCAGGCGTTTGCGCTCGACGCCGCCGGCGAAACCCGTGAGGCTGCCGGACATTCCGATGACGCGGTGGCACGGCACGACGATCGACAACGGGTTCCGGGCGTTGGCCGACGCCACCGCTCGCACCGAGGTGGGCCGGCCGACGGCGACGGCCAGAGCGGAGTACGTCCACGTCTCGCCGTAGGGGATCGTGCGGAGCGCGGCCCACACCTCGTTCTGGAATTCGGTGCCCACCGGGGCCAGCTCGAGATCGAAGCGGCGCCGCCGGCCGCCGAAGTACTCCGCCAACTGATCGCGGATCTCGTCGAACCCGTCCGCCCGGGCGGTGCCGATCCGGCCGGGAGCCGGTGCCGGACGGTGACCGGGAAAGTAGACGCCCGACAGCGCCGTCCCGGTGCGCACGACGGTGAGAGGACCCACCGGGGTGTCGAGAACGGTGTGGTGCCGGGTCGAGTCGGTCGGTGTCACAACCGGATCCGCGTCCGGTCGTCGGGATCGACGACGACAGGAACGGTCGCGCCGACCTCGTACCGAACGGACCCCGTGCGTCGGACAGTGCCCGGGTAGGACCCCGACCCCGGCACGGTGATCGTGAGGTCGACCTCCGTCTCGGCTCCGACCTCCCGTACCTCGTCGACGACGGCCCACCCCTCGAGCCCGTGGTCGCGCATGCGGCGTTCGTCGGCGGTGGGGCGCCCGGCAGCCATCATCGCGAGTCCGAGTGCCGCGCCGAAGCCCGCGACCAGCGCAGCGATCTGATACGGAACGGTGCCGTCCGGGGCCTTGGGGAGCAGCACGAGCGCCCAGACCGCCAGCACGACGACGTAGATGGCGGTGACCACGGCCACCGCCCGACCCACTCTCTCGTGGTCCATCGACTCGGATCCCTCCCGTGAGCGCCTCCGAGGACGCCGGAAGCTACTCGGCGGTAAGTTTTCGGCTCACCGCTCTGTTGCAGCTCAGCCCGACCCTTTACTCTTCAGACATGTCTCAACCTACTGTCTTCATCACCGGCGCAGCAGCCGGCATCGGGCGGGCCACCGCACTCACGTTCGCCGCCGCCGGGTACCACGTCGGTGCGTACGACATCGACGAGACGGGACTGGCCTCCCTCGCGAAGGAGATCGCGGCGAAGGGCTCGACGTCGACGACGGGAATCCTCGACGTCACCGACACCGCGCAGTTCACCGAGCGACTGAAGGAGTTCGACGAGGCGGCGGGCGGGCGACTCGACGTGCTCATCAACAACGCGGGCATCCTCATCGCGGGCCAGTTCGCCGAGCAGGCCATCGAGACGCACCGCAAGCAGTTCGACATCAACGTCGGCGGCGTGCTGAACGGGCTGCTCGAAGCGTTCCCGTACCTGAAGAAGACGCGCGGCGCCCAGGTGGTGAACCTGTGCTCCGCCTCCGCCATCTACGGCCAGCCCGAGCTCGCCACGTACGGCGCGACCAAGTTCGCGGTGCGCGGGCTCACCGAGGCGCTCGACCTCGAGTGGCACAAGCACGACATCGCCGTGAAGGCCATGTGGCCGCTCTTCGTCCAGACCGCCATGACCAAGGGGATCCAGACCGGCACCACCGGCTCGCTGGGCATCAAGCTGACCGCGCAGGACGTCGCCGACGCGATCTTCAAGTCGACGCAGCCCGCCAAGCGGATCTACCACAAGGTGCACTTCCCGGTGGGGCTCCCGTCCAAGGCACTGTCCATGGGCTCGCGGTTCTCCCCGGTCTGGCTGACCCGCGAGGTCAACCGCCGTCTGTCCCATTCCTGAGTTGACCGAGAACGACCGCAGCGACGAGGCGGGTGCCACCGAGTGGGGTGAGCACCCGCGCGGCGTACCCGCCTGGGACGTCGAGCGTGACGGGCCTCGGCCCACCGATCCCCGCTACGACCCGGAACTCCTCGACGAGGGGGATCGGCGCAACGTCGTCGACGCGTACCGGTACTGGACGCGCGAGGCCATCGTCGCGGACCTGGACACGCGCCGGCATCCGATGCACGTGGCCATCGAGAACTTCGCGCACGACGCCAACATCGGGACGGTCGTCCGCACGGCCAACGCGTTCGGCGCCGCCGCGGTGCACATCGTCGGGCGTCGGCGTTGGAACCGTCGCGGTGCGATGGTCACCGATCGCTACCAACACATCGAGCATCACGAGACCGTCGAGGCGCTGACGGCGTACGCGGCGGAGGCGGGCCTGACGGTGGTGGCCGTCGACAACGTGCCCGGGTCCGTCCCGCTCGAGACTGCCGTTCTCCCGCGGAATGCGCTGCTGCTCTTCGGTCAGGAGGGCCCGGGCGTGACCGACGACGCGCGCGCCGCCGCGTCGATGACGGTGTCCATCGCGCAGTTCGGCTCCACCCGCAGTATCAATGCCGGTGTCGCAGCCGGGATCACGATGCACGCCTGGATCCGGCAGCACGCGGATCCCGACCTGGCCTGGTGACCGTGCCCGACGGCTCCCGAGCCGAGGGGTACTGGCAGGATCGAATCATGCACGACACGTGGTCCTCCAGGGCGGACGCCGCCGAGGAGGCCGTCTTCTCTCGCCACGTCCGCCGTCTGTGGGGACTGCCGGGGACGGCGTTGGGTGTCGTGGCGTGGCCGCCGGTCCGACGGGAGCGGCTGTTCTTCCGCTGGCACTACTGGTGGCAGGCGCACCTCATCGACTGTGTGGTCGACGCCGAGGAGCGGGCGCCGTCGGCGCGCCGCCGACGACGGCTGGCCCGGATCGCGCGCACCCACCGGCTGCGCAACCTCACCGGCTGGACCAACTCGTACTACGACGACATGGCGTGGCTGGGGCTGTCCCTCGAGCGAGCGCAGCGTCTGCACCTCGTCGACAATCGCACCGCGATCGCGGCCCTGGAGTCGGAACTGTTCGACGCCTGGGATCCGGCGCACGGGGGCGGTATCCGCTGGTCCAGGAAGAGCGACTTCTTCAACGTGCCGGCCAACGGCCCGGCGGCGGTGCTGCTCGCACGGACCGGCAAGCTGTGGCGCGCCCAGGCCATGGCCGACTGGATCGACGCGACTCTCGTCGATCCGACGACCCATCTCGTGCTCGACGGCATCCACGCCGACGGCCGCGTCGAGACGCCGATCTACTCCTACTGCCAGGGCGTCGTGCTCGGCGCCGAGACCGAACTCGCGATCAGCCTCGGTGACGACAAGCACCGCGAGCGCGTGCATCGACTCGTCGCCGCCGTGCAGCAGCACCTCACGAAAGACGGCGTGATCATCGGCGGCGGGGGAGGGGACGGCGGCCTGTTCAACGGGATCCTCGCCCGGTACCTCGCACTGGTGGCGACGTCGCTGCCCGGAGACGACGACGAGGACCACGAGGCGCGCTCGGTCGCCGCCGACATCGTGCTGGCGTCGGCGGAGGCCGCGTGGGACAACTGCCTGTCCATCGAGGGCCTGCCGCTGTTCGGGAGCGACTGGTCCGCCATCGCCAAGCTGCCCTCGTTCGGTGCGTCGATCGCCCGGTTCAGCGCCGGCACCGTCACGTCGTCGTCCGTGCCGGAGCGCGACTTCTCCGTCCAGCTCGGCGGCTGGATGTTGATGGAGGCGGCGCACAGCCTCGGCTGAACGTCAGCCGTCAGAGATCGTGCACTTCGGTGGTCTCCACCGGCTTCTTCATCTCCTTGCGGTACTGGTACAGACCGAAGATGGTGCCGACCACGATCGAGACGATCATCAGCGTGAGCACGGTGGGGAACAGCCACGACACCTTGTCGAGCACTGCTCCGAAGTAGAACCCGATCAGCAGCAGCACGGGTGCCCAGATGAGCGCACCCAGCGTGCTGGCGATGGTGTAGCGGCGGTGGTTCATCCCACCGGCACCGGCGACCATCGGGCACAGGGTCCGCACCCACGGGATCCAGCGCGCGACGAGCACCGCCCAGAAGCCGTGCTTCTCGAGAAGTCGGTTGACCTTCTCCAGATTCGCGGTGTTGACGTACTTGCCGTTCTTGCGCGCCACGAGGCGATGACCGGTGCGTTTACCGATCATGTACCCCACCTGATTACCGGCGATGGCGGCCAGGAACGCGCCCGCGGACAGCGCCCACACGTGCGAGGTGCCCGAGGCGTGGGCGGCCAGTCCGATACCGGCGGTGATCAGCAGCGAGTCGCCGGGAAGGAAGAGGCCCACGATGACGGCGCACTCGAGGAACACGAAGGACACCACGATGAGCCAGACCAGGGTGGGTCCGGCCGATTCGAGGAATCCCATCGCGCCGCCTTCGGCGAGCACGGTGCTACCGGCGAGAAGCATGAACGGGGGACCGATCTACGAGGACGAGTCGCGCGGAGCGGGCTCGGTGCGCTGGACGGGCTCGGACCACTGAGCTGGTTCCGACCGCTGAGCAGTGTCCGACCTCTGGGCCGGCTCGGACCACTTGGACGGCTCGACCTTGCCGTCGAGCTTGCCGTCGAACGCGTCGACGGCCTCACCCAGCGGGGTGCGGCGCGAGGAGACGATCCGCTTGCCGACCTCCCAGGCGATGGGCAGGACGGACACGGCGACGATGAGCAGGAAGATGATGTCGACGTTGTCGCGGATGACGGCGATCTGGCCCAGCAGGTAGCCGAGCAGCGTGACGCCCGAGCCCCAGACGATGCCGCCGACGACGTTGTAGGTGATGAACGTGCGGTAGCGCATGCCCGAGGCGCCGGCCACGACCGGCGCGAACGTACGCACGATGGGCACGAAGCGCGCCAGGAAGATGGTGATGGGACCGTGCTTCTCGAAGAACGCGTGCGACTCGTCGATGTAGCGCTTTTTCAGGAAGCGGGCGTCGTCCGTGAACAGGCCCGTGCCGGCCTTCTTGCCGATCAGATATCCCGCCTGATCACCCAGCACCGCGGCGATCGGAATGGTCACCAACAGCACCCACAGCGGCGCGAACGGCTCGATCTCCGCGCTCTTCGACGCGGCGATCAGACCGGCCGTGAACAGCAGCGAATCGCCCGGGAGCAGCGGGAACAGCAGGCCCGACTCGATGAACACCACCAGCAGCAGACCGACCAGGACCCAGGTGCCGAACGAGTTCAGCAGGTTGACGGGATCGAGGAACCCCGGCAGCAGGGCGAGGTCGGTCACGGAGGCGGCCACGGTAGTCACAAGCGCCCACAGTACCGGCGAGAGCAGCCGATACCCGCACGCCGAGTGGCGGGTAGTACAACTCACGAGCAACTCTCAGCAACTACCGGCGAGTAGATCGGGCAGGGCGCGACCGGCGTCACCTCGGTTGACATACTGCTAGTGACCGCACCTGATCGGGTGCCCCGTTCGCTCACCGTGGAGGTTTCTTCGTGCCGATCGCAACTCCCGAGGTGTACGCCGAGATGCTCGGCCGCGCCAAGGAACACAAGTTCGCTTTTCCCGCCATCAACTGCGTGGGATCCGAGTCCGTCAACGCGGCCATCAAGGGCTTCGCCGACGCGGGCAGCGACGGCATCATCCAGTTCTCCACCGGTGGCGCGGAGTTCGCGTCCGGCCTCGGTGTGAAGGACATGGTCACCGGCGCCGTCGCGCTCGCCGAGTTCGCCCACGTCGTCGCCGCGAAGTACGACGTCACCATCGCGCTGCACACCGACCATTGCCCCAAGGACAAGCTGGACACCTACGTGCGTCCGCTCCTCGCGGTGTCGCAGGAGCGCGTCGACGCCGGGAAGAACCCCCTCTTCCAGTCGCACATGTGGGACGGCTCCGCGGTGCCGATCGACGAGAACCTCGAGATCGCCAAGGATCTGCTGGCCCGGGCCGCCGCGGCGCGCATCATCCTGGAGATCGAGATCGGCGTGGTCGGCGGCGAGGAGGACGGCGTCGAGGCGGAGATCAACGACAAGCTGTACACCTCGAACGAGGACTTCCTGAAGACGGTCGAGGCGCTCGGTGCCGGCGATGCCGGATCGCGCTACCTGTTGGCCGCGACGTTCGGCAACGTCCACGGCGTCTACAAGCCGGGCAACGTCAAGCTCAAGCCGTCGGTGCTCGCGGACGGCCAGCGCGTCGCCACCGAGAAGCTCGGACTCGCTGCCGGCTCCAAGCCCTTCGACTTCGTCTTCCACGGCGGCTCGGGCTCGGCCAAGAGCGAGATCGAGGAGGCCCTCGAGTACGGCGTCGTGAAGATGAACGTCGACACCGACACCCAGTACGCGTTCAGTCGGCCCATCGCCGGCCACTTCTTCAGCAACTACGACGGCGTGCTGAAGGTCGACGGCGAGGTGGGCAACAAGAAGGCCTACGACCCGCGCAGCTACCTCAAGAAGGCCGAGGCCGGTATGACGGCGCGCGTCGTCGAGGCGTGCAACGACCTGAAGTCCGCCGGTCGGAGTGTGTCAGCGGGCTGACGAGCGCGGTCAGGCGCAGACCTTCCAGGTCTCGCCGTCCAGCGCGAGGTCGAACGTGCGCGCCGAGGGCTCCGCGCCCTCGGTGCGCGCGGTGACCTGTGCGATCGCCGTCGTCTGATCCGGCGGTTCCGCTTCGGTGATCTGAATGGTGTCGACGCTCTGTACCACCGGCACCGTTCCGGATGCGACGGCGGCGTCGTGCGTCGCGGCGAAGTCGGCCTCGGAGATGCCGCCGTAGAAGGACGCCAGCGCGCCGCACGTGACGCCGCGCAGAGCGGTCAGGTCGCCGTCACGCAACGCCGTGGTGAAGGTGTCGATCGAGGTGCGGATCTTCTCGTCGTCGCTCGGACCCGTGACGCTCGTGCCGCCACGCAGCAGTGCGAACGCCACGACACCCGCGATCGCCAGCAGGGCCACGAGGGCCGCCGCGATCCACGGTCCGCGCCGCCGTCCACCGGAGCGTGTCGACACCTTCTTCGGTGCGGCGCTGGGTTCGATGCGGCGCGGTGCGGCGGGGCGCGAGTTATCCGGGGACACGCGTGCACCTTATCCAGCGCCCGACGTCTCCCGCGCGCTCCGTGGGAGACTGTCGTCATGACTTCCTTCGGTGATCTCCTCGGTCCCCAGCCCACCCTGCTGCCCGGCGACGACGAGGCCGAGTCCGCTCTGCTGAACCACACGGCCCCCGAGGAGGTGGCCGCGGCGCACCCCACCGCGTCGATCGCGTGGGCCTACCTCGCCGAGGCCGCCCTGTCCGACGGCCGCACCATCACCGCGTACGCCTACGCACGCACCGGCTACCACCGCGGGCTCGACCAGCTGCGTCGCAACGGCTGGAAGGGCTTCGGACCTGTGCCGTACAGCCACGAGCCCAACCGCGGCTTCCTGCGCTGCGTGGCCGTCCTGGCCCGCGCCGCGCAGTCGATCGGGGAGACGGACGAGTACGCCCGCTGCCTCGACCTGCTCGAGGACTGCGATCCGCGCGCCGCGGACGAACTCGGCGTCGGCTAGCACCAGCTTCATGGGCCGATTCGGGAGCTACCCACGATTCACGGCCCCGCATCTCGGCCTGCGCACCCGCGGTTCCGCGCGGATCGACGCGTCGCTGCGGCGACTGAGTGTCTCCGGGTTGCCGATCATCCAGTGCGCGCTCGCCGCGGGCATCGCGTGGTTCGTGGCGACGGACGTCGTCGGGCACGTCACGCCCTTCTTCGCACCGATCGCGGCCGTCGTCTCGCTCGGTGTGTCCCTCGGGGCGCGGATGCGACGCTCGGCCGAACTCGTCGTCGGCGTCACGGTCGGCATCGGTGTCGGTGACGCGATCATCGCCCTCATCGGGACCGGCCCGTGGCAGATCGCCCTGGTCGTCGCGCTCGCGATGTCGACCGCCGTCTTCCTCGACAGCGGCGCCATCATCGCGATGCAGGCGGGATCGTCGGCCGTGCTGGTGGCGACGCTCATCCCGCCGGGCAACGCCGGCGGACTCAACCGCATGGTCGACGCGTTGATCGGCGGTCTGGTGGGACTCGCCGTCGTCGCCGTCGTGCCGACGCACCCCGTGCGCCGCGCACGCAAGGACGCGGCCACCGTCATCGCCACGTCGGGCCGGGTACTGCAACTCGTCGCGGACGGTCTCCTGGCCAACGACGCGGAACCGATCGCCAAGGCGCTGAAGGCTGCGCGCGCCACACAACCGGCCATCGACGCGATGCGCACCGATCTCAAGGGCGGGCGCGAGATCAGCCGCATCTCCCCGCTGTACTGGAACAGCAAGCAGCGCTTGGCCGAGCTCGCCGCGACGGCGGATCCGTTGGACAACGCGGTGCGCAACATCCGGGTTCTCGCCAGGCGCTCCCTGTCCCTGGTGCGCGACGACGAGATTCTCGACCCCCGATTGGTCGACCTCGTCGAGAAGCTCGCGCAGGCCACCGAGGTGGTGCGGAAGATGATGCTCGCGGATCCCGGCGAGCAACCCGACCGAGCCGAGGCAGCGCGGGTTCTCCGGCACGTGGCAGTCGGTGCGAAGGCGGAGCTCATGCAGGACGCCGGCCTGTCCGCGGTGGTGGTGCTCGCGCAGATACGGTCCATCGTCGTCGACCTGCTCCAGGTGGCAGGGCTCTCGCGGATCTCCGCGCTGGCGACCCTGCCCCCGACCGTCGACCACCCCGCCGTGCCGCCGGAGCTCGACTACTAGGTTCCCGCTGCCGTTCCGTGTTCCCGCGGACGCTGCAACCCCTCCTCGAGTACGGAAGCCCCGCGGGAGCTGCCGGTACACAGGACGAAGATGCTCCACAGGCGGGCGACATGAAGGCGTGTCCCCGTCCGCGCGTGATCGACACTCACCGCCATGGACCTGCACCGCCGCGCGACCGGTGACGTGACAGATGCGGCGCTGCGCGGTCTGGTGAGGCGCGGCGAACTGGTCCGCGTGAGCCGCGGCTCCTACGGCCCCGGCTCGGAGTGGGCGTCGGCATCACCAGACGAGCGCTACCGCCTGCGCGTGCTCGGAGTCATGGCGGGACGCACCGCGGTGGCCGTCGCCAGTCACGAGTCCGCGGCGGCGCTGCATCGGCTCCCCCTTCTCGCTCCCGACCGAGACCGAGTGCATGTGAGCGTCGACGGTCGAGGAGGTGGTGCGTCGACGAGGAGGGTCGCCGAGCACCGGGTGCCGCTGTCCCCGCTGGACGTCACCACCGTCGACGGTGTGCAGGTCACGACGCCGACGCGGACGGCGCTCGACATCGCGTGCACAGTGGGACTCGATCGTGCGCTGTGCGCTGTCGAGTCCGCACTCCGCACGGAGGCGCCGGATCTGCAGGAGTGCCTCGCACGGCTCGGGCGCCGTCGCGGCATCGCCACCGCCCGCCGCGCGGTGGACCTCGCGAGCCCTCTCACCGAGAGCATCGGCGAATCGTGGAGCCGAGCCCTGATGATGCAGTGGCCCGAGATTCCCTCGCCGAGGCTGCAGCATCGCTTCCTCGACGATCGTGGTCGCATCGTGGCCCGCACCGATTTCGACTGGGACGGTCGGCTGGTGGGCGAGTTCGACGGGCTGACGAAGTATCGCGGCGGAGCACAGTCGGTGATCGACGAGAAGCTGCGCGAGGACGCCCTCCGCGCGCTCGGCTGCCATGTGGTGCGGTGGACGTGGGACGACCTGCGTCATCCCGAACGGCTACGGCGTCTGCTCGCGGCCGGGATGGCCATCGCGTTCCGCTGACGCCGGAGGTCTCTGGGTTCCCGCTGCCGTTCCGTGTTCCCGCGGAGGCTGCAACCCCTCCTCGAGTACGGAAGCCCTGCGGGAAGCGTGACTCACCATATGCACACATTCGCATGTATGGTCTCGATCATGGGAGCGGGGCACGGACATGCGCACACACCGGCGGCTGGTGAGGCCGGCACCGGGCGGCTGCGACGCATGGGGATCGCGTGGTTCGTGCTCGTCGCGTTCTTCGCCCTCGAGCTGACCGTCGGCCTGATCATCAACTCGCTGGGCCTGCTCGCCGATGCCGGGCACATGCTCACCGACATCATCGGCATGTCGATGGGCCTCGTCGCGCTCACGATGGCCCGGCGCGGATCGAGTTCCGCTGCACGGACATTCGGGTGGCACCGGGCCGAGGTCCTCACCGCTGTCGCCAACGCGGTGCTGCTGCTCGGGGTCGCGGTCTTCATCTTCGTCGAGGCGATCCGCCGCATCGGGGACCAGCCGGACATCCCGGGCCTCGCGATGGTGCTGACGGCCGCCGCGGGACTCGTCGCCAACATCGTCGTCATGCTGCTCATCCGCGCCGACGCGAAGGACTCCATCGCGGTACGCGGGGCCTATCTCGAGGTGCTCGCGGACACCGTGGGCAGCGTCGGGGTGCTCGTCGCCGGTGTGCTGCTCCTGGCGTTCGACTGGACGTGGGCGGACATCGTCGTGGGTATCGCCATCTCGCTGTGGGTGGTGCCGCGGGCACTCTCGCTCGCCGGCCAGTCGTTGCGCATCCTCACGCAGGCCAGCCCGTCGTCGGTGGACATCGGTGCGCTCGAGGCCGATCTGCGGGCGCTGCCCGGAGTCGTCGACGTCCACGACCTGCACGTCTGGACCCTCACCACCGGCATGGACGTCGCCACGGTGCACATCACGTCGGACGGTTCCGGATCGGTGATGCTGGCCCGCGGGAAGGAAGTGCTCTCGGCCTACGGCCTGGACCACGCCACCGTGCAGGTCGAGCCCGCGGTGCACGGTGCCACCTGCCGCGACGAGCTCACCTGGTAGCAGGCCGGCCGGGATGGTGACAGGCATCGGAACACCTGTGCGACCATGACACGGCAGGTCAGTACCTGCGACGTGCTGGCGAGGGGAATCCGGTGAGAATCCGGAACGGTCGCGCCACTGTGAGCGGGCCTCGTCGTCCGTGAGTCAGATCGCCGATCCGGCACGTGAGACTCGAATCGGACGCGCAATCTGAGGAGTTCCACTCGTGCACATCGCCGAGGGTTTTCTGCCACCCGTTCACGCGGCAGTCTGGACGTGCGCCGCGGCGCCGTTCGTCGTTCACGGCGCTCGCGCCGTCGTCGTCCAGGTCCGGGAGAACCCCCGCAGCCGTCTGCTGCTGGGTGCTGCCGGTGCCTTCACCTTCGTTCTCTCCGCCATCAAGCTGCCGTCCGTCACGGGCAGCTCGAGTCATCCCACCGGAACTGGGCTGGGGGCGGTGTTGTTCAAGCCGCCGGTCATGGCGTTCCTGGGCACGGTGGTGTTGCTCTTCCAGGCGTTGCTGCTCGCGCACGGCGGCCTGACGACGCTGGGCGCCAACGCGTTCTCCATGGCGATCGTCGGCCCGTGGGTGGGGTACGCCGCGTTCCGTCTCACCGGCAGGCTGGGCGGTGGTCTGTCGCTGTCGGTGTTCTTCGCGATGATGCTGGCCGACCTGTCGACGTACTGCACAACGTCGGTGCAGATCGCGCTCGCGTTCCCGGATCCGCAGAGCGGCGTACTCGGAGCCGTCACCAAGTTCCTGTCCATCTTCGCTGTCACCCAGATTCCGCTCGCCATCGCGGAGGGCCTGCTGGGTGTGCTGGTGTTCCGCGTCCTGCGGACCGTGGCGACGCCGGAGCTGCGGGACCTCGGAGTGCTGCGCCGCGAGAAGGGTGCCGTCGATGCGTAGGAACGTCGTGATCAACCTGCTGCTCGTCCTCGGGATCGTCCTCATCGTCGGCGCCGCGCTGGTGCTCGACGCGGGACGCAGCGGCGACGAGGAGCGGTTCGTCGGTACCGATTCGGCCGCCACGTCGCAGATCGAGGAGGACCACCCGGACTACGTGCCGTGGTTCGAGTCGGTGTTCTCGCCGACGTCGGGCGAGGTGGAGTCGGGTCTCTTCGCGCTGCAGGCCGCGCTGGGTGGGCTCGTCCTCGGGTACGTGCTGGCGGCGCTGCGCGGTCGGCGCAAGCTCGACGCGCTCCGCACCGAACTCGAACGGACGTAGGTGCAGGGTCTCGCGGTCGACGACGCGGCCTGGGCCAGTCCGTGGCGCACGCGCGCGGTGGGGGACAAGGCGGCACTGTCGCTGGGTCTCGTGCTGTGCGCGCTGCTGCTCCCGCCGTGGCCCGGCGCGCTGATCGTCACGGTGGTCGCGCTCGGTGCGGCCGTCGGGGCTGCCCGCACACCGCTCCGGCCGGTGCTGCGTGCGCTCACCGCGCCCGCAGCCTTCATCGCCCTCGGCGCCGTCTCCGTCGCCGTCACGGTGACCGCCACGCCGGACTGGAGTGTCGGGGTCACGGCCGACAGCGCGCGACGAGCGCTGGAGGTGTCCGGTCACGCGATCGCCGGGACGTCGGCCGTGCTCCTGCTGGCCGTCACGACACCGATGATCGACATCCTGACCGGGTTGCGACGGCTGCGGGTACCGCAGGCATGCATCGACGTCGCCGCCGTGATGTACCGCTTCCTGTTCGTGCTGCTGTCGTCGGTACGTACCATCCGCCAGTCGCAGACCGCCCGCCTCGGCTACTCGTCGCCGCGCCGGTCGCTGCATTCCGCGGGTCTGCTGACGGCCGCCGTGCTGATCAAGTCGTGGGACCGGGCCTCGCGGCTCGAGGCGGGGCTGGCGGGTCGCGAGTTCGGCGACGCGGTCTCGGCGGATCCGGTCGACCGGCAGCGCAGTTCGCCGAGCTTCCTGGTGACCGTCGTGGCGGTGCTGGGAGCCGTGGTGGCGCTGTCCCTGCTGGGACATCGCGCATGAGCCACCGCACTCTCACCGCCCGCGACCTCGAGGTGCGGTATCAGGGCGGGCCGCCGGTGTTGGCCGGCGCGAGCCTGAGCGTTCCCGCCGCGGCGAGGGTGGCGCTCCTGGGCGCCAACGGCTCGGGCAAGACGACCCTGCTGCGGTGCCTGTCCGGAGCGATCGTTCCCGATGGCGGACGGGTGGAGATCGACGACGTCGCACTGCGCCACAGCCGGTCGGGCCTGCGGGCACATCGCCAGGAAGTGCAATTGGTGCTGCAGGATCCGGACGATCAGTTGTTCTCGGTCGACGTGTACCGAGACGTCGCCTACGGTCCGGTGAACCTCGGCCTGGGGCCCGACGAGGTGCGCGAGCGCACGGAGGCGGCGCTCGAGGTGATGGGCATCGACCATCTGCGGTCCCGGCCGACGCACCAGCTGTCCTACGGTGAGCGCAAGCGCGTCGCGACGGCCGGCGCCGTGGCCATGCGGCCGTGCATTCTGTTGCTCGACGAACCGACGGCCGGGCTCGATCCGCAGGGCGTCGACGAGATGTTCGCTGCGCTGCACCGCCTGGAGAATCACCACACGACCGTGGTGCTGTCGACACACGACGTGGCCCTGGCGCTGGAGTGGTCGCACTCGGTCGCCGTGGTCGTGGACGGCGCTGTGGTGCAGGGGGATCCCGTGACGTTGCTGTCGGACATCGACCTGCTGGGACGGGCCAGGTTGCGGACACCGTGGCCGTTGGCGCTCGCGGCGGACCTCGTCCGGGACGGAATGCTCGAACCGGGATCGCGACCACGGGACGCCGAAGAACTACGAAAGATGCTGAGCAGCAGTATCAGTCGGCGCTAACGTACGAGCAACCACTGCTTGTCGTGGCGGTAGATGGTGGACCTGGTGGTCTCGCGGGGGATGTCGATGCCGTCCTTCGTCAGACGCGCCGCCGTGGCTCCGAGTTGCATCGCCCGGCCGGTGATCCAGCGGCGGCGGAACAGTCCGCGCTTGCCCTGCACCCGAGCTCGGAGTCCCGGCATCTCGAGCGTCGGGGTGACCTCGATGCCCGGCACCTCACCGGAGAAGAGCTTGGTGTCGTCGACGTAGGCCTCGCCGACGAGGTGGCCCGACGGCCCCGAGACGGTGGCGAGTCCGACGACGGCCGATCCGGCGTCGTCACGGATGAGGGGAGTGGGGGAGGCGGTGCCGGACAGCGCGACCTTGGCGGCGCGCGATCCGGTGCCGACGCGGAAGAGGTGGCTGGCCTCGCTGGCGGTCTCGGCGACGTAGGCGAGCTCGATGTCGAGTCGGTCGCGCCGCATCAACCGGGTGAGGACGGCGGCGAGCGAGGCGTCGGTGCCGAGCACGATCAGCCGGGGGTCGTGTACCGCGTCGAGTTCGGCGAGCAGGGCGTCGCACTCCTCCTTCGACGGCACCTCGGGTACCGCGGTGAGCGGTAGCGAGGACAGCGCGATGGGCAGCAAGGGCCTGCCGCACTGCAAGACGAACGGAGTCACGCGAATTCCTTCTCAGCCGGACGGGTCTGCCCCACCCTAATCAGGACACGGTCGTCGTGGACCCCGGGAAGGCGCTTGCCCGGTCTCGATTTCGCGTCGCTTTGACCGTGCCGCCGCGACAGAAGACCAGGCAGTACGGTGTGCGGTCGGCTGTGAGCGGCACGTGTCGTCTCGGGCGGTACACTGTGTCACCGGTCATGGTCGGTGCGCGTTCCGCACGTCACGAAGTGCGTTCCGACACGTGCCACAGCCCGGGATGGTCCGGCTGTCCACCCGAGTGATGGAGCAACACATGCCGGCAATCGTCCTCATCGGCGCCCAGTGGGGCGACGAGGGCAAGGGCAAGGCCACGGATCTGTTCGGCGAGCGACTGCAGTGGGTGGTGCGCTACCAGGGTGGCAACAACGCCGGCCACACCGTGGTGCTGCCGAACGGCGACAAGTTCGCGCTTCACCTCATCCCGTCGGGCATCCTCTCGCCCGGTGTGAACAACGTGATCGGCAACGGCGTCGTCGTGGATCCAGGTGTGCTGCTCACCGAACTCGACGGCCTCGAGAAGCGCGACGTGGACACGTCGAAGCTGCTGCTCAGCGCCGATGCGCACCTGATCATGCCGTACCACGTGGCCATCGACAAGGTCACCGAACGTTTCCTCGGTGCCCGCAAGATCGGCACCACCGGACGCGGCATCGGCCCGTGCTACCAGGACAAGATCGCCCGCGTCGGAGTGCGCGCGGCGGATGTCCTGGACGAGAAGATCCTGACCCAGAAGGTCGAGGCCGCACTGGAATTCAAGAACCAGGTGCTCGCCAAGATCTACAACCGGCGCGCCCTCGAGTCGGAGAAGGTGGTGGAGGAGGTGCTCGGCCAGGCCGAGGGCTTCAAGCACCGCATCGCCGACACCCGGCTCGCGTTGAACCAGGCGCTCGAGCGCGGCGAGACGGTGCTGCTCGAGGGTTCGCAGGGCACGCTCCTCGACGTCGATCACGGCACCTATCCGTTCGTCACGTCGTCCAACCCGACGGCGGGCGGCGCGGCCGTGGGCTCGGGCGTCGGCCCGGGTCGGATCACCACCGTCCTCGGCATCCTGAAGGCGTACACCACGCGCGTCGGCTCGGGCCCGTTCCCGACGGAGCTGTTCGACGAGTCGGGCGAGTACCTGGCCAAGCAGGGCGGCGAGGTGGGTGTCACCACCGGCCGCGCCCGGCGCACCGGCTGGTTCGACGCCGTCATCGCGCGGTACGCCACGCGCGTCAACGGCATCACCGACTACTTCCTCACCAAGCTCGACGTACTGTCCTCGCTCGACACCATCCCGATCTGCGTCGCGTACGACGTGGACGGCGTGCGTCACGACGACATGCCGATGACGCAGACCGGGTTCCATCACGCGAAGCCGATCTACGAGGAGATGCCCGGGTGGTGGGAGGACATCTCGGGGGCGCGGACCTTCGAGGAGTTGCCCGTCAACGCCCAGAGGTACGTGCTGCGTCTCGAGGAGCTCTCGGGGTCGTACATGTCGTACATCGGCGTCGGTCCGGGCCGTGACCAGACCATCGTGCGGCGCGACATCCTGTCCTGACACGGTCGAGATATCACAAATGGCGTGACGATAACGCCAGGATGGCTCATACTGTGGCTCAGGTTCGCTATGAGGTGGAACAAAACGGATCCCCCTCTCGGCGAGAGCAGGTCAGTGGAGGACCGCTATGGACAGCACCTACGTCGGGCTCGAGGTCTTCCAGTGCCAGTTCGAGCGTTTCAGCTTCGAGCACTCGTGGATCGGTGACCGTGTCGGCGAGCTGATGCTGGGGCCGCGCGGCGGTGGGATGCTCGAGTTCCAGCACGCCATGGTCTTCGCGCTCCCCGAGGGCGGCGCGCACGAGGTGCACGGCGACATCCTCGCCTGGTACCTCGCGCACGGCGGCCCGAGTGGATCGCTCGGCTACCCGCTCACCGACGAGAAGCGCACTCCGACGGGCCACGGCCGCTACAACGTGTTCGAGAACGGCACCGTCGGATGGCTCCCGGGTACCGGGGCATTCCTCATGGGATCCGTCCGCACCGCCTGAACTGGGCTGCATGCCGGCGTCCACCGAGGTGGATACTGGACCTCATGGTGACTCGCGTGATCGGTGCGTCGACTCTCTCGCGGGACCTCGGGCACTGGCGGCCGTCGGGGCGGCACCGACCGGTCTACCGGGCACTCGCCGACGGGATCCGGCTCCTGGTGCACGACGGCCGCATCCCCCTGGGCGTCGCCCTGCCCAGCGAGCGCGATCTGGCGGGAGCCCTGTCGCTGTCCCGCACCACCGTCACCAACACGTACGCGGCACTGCGTGACGAGGGGTACCTGTTGAGCAGGCAGGGTTCCCGCAGCACGGTCGCACTGCCGCGGACCACCCTGGCGGGGCGGCCGGCCCGCGCGGCGGCGTCGGTGATCGATCTGACCCATGCCGCCGTCACCGCCCCGTCCGACGAGGTGACACAGGCGTACGCCGCTGCGCTGGAGGCACTTCCGGCCTACTACACGGGTCACGGTATCGAGCCGGTCGGTCTCGCGACACTGCGGCAGGCCCTGGCTCGCCGGTACGACGAGCGGGGGCTGCCCACGTCGCCGGACCAGATCATGGTGACGTCCGGCGCGCAGCAGGCCTGGCGGCTGCTGCTCGAGGTGCTGGTGTCGCCAGGTGACCGGGTGGTGGTCGATCACCCGACGTATCCCAATGCGCTGGAAGCGATTCGACGAACTGCGGCGCGCGCGGTGCCCGTTCCGTTGAGGCCGCGGGAGTACTCGACCCCTGGATCGGCGCGTTCGTCGAGGCGATGGGACCTCGACGCGATTCGCGACGCGACGGTGCAGACGGGGGCGCGAATGGCGTACGTGCTGCCCGACTTCCACAATCCGACGGGTGCTCTGCTCGATGTCGCCGGCCGCGCGGAACTGGCGTCGAACGCCCGCTGGACCGGCACCACGTTGGTGGTGGACGAGTCGATGGCCGACCTGTGGCTGGACGAGGCGCCGCCCGCTCCGGTCGCGGCGGTGGGGCATCCCGGCACCGTCGTCACCGTGGGGTCCGCGTCGAAGGCATACTGGGGTGGTCTGCGGGTCGGCTGGATCAGGGCGTCGCCGTCGCTGATCTCTCGCTTGGCGACATCGCGGGCCGCCGTCGACATCGGCACGCCGATCATGGATCAGCTCGCGTGCGCGGCACTGATCGAGCGGCACGAGGAGATCTTGGTTCCCCGCCGCGCGGAACTCCGTGGTAACCGCGATGCGCTGACGGCGGCTCTGGCGCGGCACCTTCCGGACTGGTCGTACGACCCGGCGCCGGGCGGCCTGTCGTTGTGGGTTCAGATGCCTGCCGCGGCGTCCACGGCTCTCGCCGCGATCGCGCCGGCCCACGGGGTGGCGCTGGCGGCGGGGCCGCGGTTCGGGGTGGAGGGGGCGTTCGAGCGCCACGTGCGCCTGCCGTACACGGAGGGTGCCGATCGATTGGAGGCTGCGATCGACCGAATTGCGTTCGCGTACCAATCCCTGAAACCGACCGACGGGGATTATTCTGCCGTCGTGCTGTGAAGTGGGGCGGCCGACGGAGAATGGTCGGCCAGTCAGCGGGAGCCGAAGACCTCGTGATCGAGTTCGGCCATGTCCCACTGGAGCTCGGATCCGAGTTCCTCGTGGTCCGCGCGCGATGCGGCGCGTCCGAGCAGCACTGCGGCACCCGCGGCGACCAGCAGCCACACCACTCCGACGACCACGACGACTATCACGATTCCGTTTGTAGCACCTCGAACTGAAAACATTCTGTGAAACGCGAGACTTGGATCGGTTTCTTACGGAGTAAACCGGAATGAATCTCGATCGGCGCGCTCGGCGGCTGCCCGCTCGCCGATTCGCGTCGGTTTGCGCGGAGGTACTCGTGGGTACAGTCGAACGTATGAGCGATGCGAATGACACCACCAAGACAGGCAATGCGGACGTCGACCAGAGCGCGGAGAAGGATCCGTCCGACTGGGTCACCGGCGACGAGCCGCCCACCGGCCCCCAGTTGAGCTACCTCGAGACGCTGGCCCGCGAGGCCGGTGAAGAGGTGCCGTCGGACCTGACCAAGGCGCAGGCGTCCGAGATGATCGACAAGCTGCAGTCCGAGACGGGCCGCGGAACCAGCTAGACCCCGTCCGTGCCGCGCGCGTCGTACTCGGCGCGCGCGGCCGTCACGGTCGGAAGCGTCGATTCGACGAACTCGATGAGGCCGACGAGCCGGGTCGCCGTCTCGCGCCCGAGGTCGGTGAGTGCGTACTCCACCTTCGGCGGAATCTGTTCGAGCACGGTGCGGGTGATCAGCCCGTCACGCTCCAGCCGCTGCAGTGTCTGCGACAGCATCCTCTCGCTGACCCCGTCCACGCGCCGCCGCAGAGCCCCGAACCGGTACGGCCCCTCGTACAGCGCGGCGAGCGCCAGCAGGCCCCAGCGACTGGTGATGTCCTGCATCGTGTCGCGGGACGAGCAGTGGCGAGAGAACACGTCGGCTTCGAGTGTCGGGTCGGTGTCGGGCACGAGCCCCATCCTACCAGCTGGTCTGTAAGTGATTACGAGGAATGGTGCACTGCACGAATAGTAAGTGCATAGTGGTGCCGACGGCCGGATCGGTCGCAGCGGCACACCCTCGTGGTGCGCCGGACGACGCTCACTCTCCAGGGAGACATGCTCATGACCACGACAGCGGTGACCGGCGCGACCGGACAACTCGGCAGCGCAGTGATTCGATCGCTCCTCGATCACGGGGTCGCCGCGGGCGACATCGTGGCCGTGGTGCGCGACGAGGCCAAGGCCGCCGACCTGGCGGCGCGCGGTGTCGTCGTCCGCGTCGCCGACTACGCGGATCCCGCTGCGTTGCGCGCCGCTCTCGACGGGGTGGACAAGCTCCTGCTCGTGTCGGGTTCCGAGCCCGGTAAGCGAATCCCGCAGCACACCAACGTCATCGAGGCTGCCGAGGCGGCCGGTGTCTCACTCATCGCGTACACCAGTGTGCTGAAGGCGCCGACGAGCGGCATCAGTCTCGCGCCCGAGCACGTCGCCACCGAGGAGCGCCTCGCGTCGTCCTCCGTGCCGTCCGTGCTGCTGCGCAACGGGTGGTACTGGGAGAACTACGCGGCGTCGATCGGCCAGGCACAGCACACCGGCGCCATCATCGGGAGCGGCGGGTCGGGTGTCGTGGCCGGTGCTGCTCGGGCCGACTACGCGGCGGCCGCGGCCGCGGTGCTGATCGCCGACGACCAGGCGGGCGCCGTGTACGAGCTGGGCGGCGAGCGTCTGACGTACGAGGGTCTGGCGGGTGCGATCTCCGAGATCATCGGCGCGCCGGTGGAGTACCAGGATCTGAGCACCGACGAGCACATCGGCGCGCTCGAGGGTGCGGGACTGCCCGCGCCTGTCGCGCAGATGCTGGCGAGCGCCGACGCGGGCATCGCCCGCGGCGACCTCGACACCGAGTCGGGCGATCTGACTCGACTGCTCGAGCGTGAGCCGGTCTCGGCCGTCGACGCGTTGCGCGCCACGCTGAGCTGAGCCGACCGGTCAGGACCCCGG
Source organism: Rhodococcus sp. NBC_00294 (assembly GCF_036163995.1). Classification (NCBI taxonomy): domain Bacteria; kingdom Bacillati; phylum Actinomycetota; class Actinomycetes; order Mycobacteriales; family Nocardiaceae; genus Rhodococcus; species Rhodococcus sp. NBC_00294. The sequence goes on along the minus strand of NZ_CP108043.1, from coordinate 465,622 downwards.
CGCCAGCGCCGCGAACCAGCGCAGCGCGTCGGGGTCGTCGACCGACTCCGGATCGGCCACGGTCGACGGGTCCGCACCCGACAGGATCTTCTTGACCGGGATCTCGAGCTTCTTCCCGGTCCGCGTGTGCGGCACGGCGCGGATCTCGATGATGTCGTCCGGGACGTGACGCGGCGAGGCCTCCCTCCGCAGCGCCGCCGAGATGCGTTCGCGCAGATCGTCATCGAGCTCCACGTCGTCGGACGTGACGACGAACAGCGGCATCCAGTAGCTGCCGTCCGGGCGTTCGAGACCCACGACGAGACTCTCTGCGATGCCGGGCAGACGCTCGACCACGCCGTAGATGTCGGCGCTGCCCATGCGCACACCGTTGCGGTTGAGCGTGGCGTCCGATCGTCCGTGGATCACCACGCTGCCCCCGCTGGTCACGGTGATCGAGTCGCCGTGCCGCCAGACGCCGGGGAACGTGGAGAAGTATGCGTCGGCGTAGCGGTCACCGCTCGGGTCCTTCCAGAACCCGACGGGCATGGAGGGCATCGGCGCGACGATGACCATCTCACCCGGTTCGTCCACCAGCGGGGTCCCGCCGTCGCTCCACGCCTCCAGAGCGACACCGAGATTCACGGCAGGAATCTCGCCGGGGACCACGGGCACCCCGGTGGGCGCTCCCACGAATCCGCTGACGACGTCCGTGCCGCCCGACACCGGCGCGAGGTGCACCGACCGCCCCACGTGCTCCGCCACCCAGCCGTGCGCCGCGGCGGGGAGGACCGACCCGGTGACCCCGAGAATGCGCAGTGCCGAGAGGTCCTGTGCCCGAGCCGGTTCGACCCCGACACTCTCGCAGTGCAGGAGGTACCCGGGACTGGTGCCGAGCACTGTCACGCGGTGCCGCGCAGCGAGCTCCCACAGTGCGCCGGCGTCCGGATGGCCGGGGCTGCCGTCGTAGCAGACGACGGTCGAGCCCACGAGCAGCCCGGCCAGCAGGTAGTTCCACATCATCCAGCTGGGTGAGGTGTACCAGAGAAACACGTCGTCCTCGGTCATGTCCGACTGCAGCGCAGCAGATTTGAGGTGCTCGAGCAGCACACCGCCGTGTCCGTGAACGATGCCCTTGGGGCGCCCGGTGGTGCCGGAGGAGAACAGCACCCACAGTGGGTGGTCGAACGGGACAGGCTCGGGGATCACCCGTGGGCCACCGCGCCCCTCGTCGAGCAGATCGTCCCATCGGACGGCTCCGGGTACGTCGGTGCCGAGTCGGGAGAAGGCGATCACCGCCCGCAGGGAGGGAATCGAGGCCTGCAGTACCGCCACCTGGTCCCGGCGGTCGCGGTCCACACCGGCGAAGCGGTAGCCGTCGGCGGTCACCAACACCGTCGGTTCGAGCTGTCCGAGCCGGTCCACCGCGGCGGCCGCGGAGTAGTCCTGCCCGCACGAGGTCCAGACGGCGCCGAGTGCGGCGGTGGCGAGGAACGTGACGGCGGCCTCGGTCGTGTTCGGGACGTAACCGGCCACCCGGTCGCCGCTCCGCACGCCGAGGCGGTGCAGCGCGGCGGCGATCGAGGAGATCTGCTCGGCCAGTTCCGCGTACGACGATGTGCGGGTGCCGAGCCCGCCCGGTTCGGTGTCGTCGATGATCGCCACGGACTCGGGTGACCGGTCGCACCACGCCAGTACGCGATCCACGTAGTTCACGCGGGCACCCCGGAACCACTGCCGCCCGCTGAACACGCGGGGGTCCTCCGAGGGGGACAGGACGGACTCGTGACCGGTGAGCGGCACGTCGAAGAAGGTGCCGACACCGGTCCAGAACTGTTCCGGCTCGTCGACCGACCAGCGATGCAGCGCGCCGTAGTCGTAAGAGGAGCGTCCCGTGAACGTGACGACCGAGTCCGAGAACCGGGCGAGAGGGCGGGGGTTCATGAGGACAGTCTGATGAACCCGCTCGGCGAGCCCGGCGCCGTGATCATTCCGTTACTCGCCGTGACCTGATCGTGATGTTCCGGTTGGCCGAACCGCGATGTCGATCGATCAGAGTTGTCTGCAAGGCGGTCCAGCCCAGGGCCCTTCGCTACACCCTCGGTACCGGTGCGAGACACCGCGTCCGAGCAGCGCCGCAGAAGGAACATGATGACCACGGTTGCTCCTTCCCACCACTCCTCCAGCCCGTTCGACGTCGTCGTCCACGCAGGCCACGACGGCCGCCGCATCGTCGCCGTCCGTGGCGACGTCGACCTCGTCACCGCGCGCGACCTGACCCGCTGCCTCCGAGCGGCCGTCTCGGACGGCCCCGTTACGGTCGACCTCACCGACGTCCGGTTCTTCAGCTCGGCCGGCGTGACCGCGATCGAGGACGTCCTGTCGGACGCCCCGACCGCGATCGACGTCGTGATCTCGCCGTCACCTCGGGTGCGGCGCACTCTCGGTGTCCTCGGCCTCACCCGTCTCGTGCCGGTCGTGGCTTCGGTGGAACCGGAGCCGCTCGCGAGCTGACCCGCTCGTCACGGACGCAGGATGATCTTCACGGCTCCGTCCTGCTTCTTCTGGAAGATCTCGTAGGCGTGCGGCGCCTGCGTCAACGGCAGGGTGTGGGTCGCGAAATCGTCCACGCCCAACGGATCGTCGTCCGTCAGCAACGGCATGATGTCGTCGACCCACCTCTTGACGTTCGCCTGACCCATGCGCAGTTGGATCTGCTTGTCGAACATGGTCATCATCGGCATCGGATCCGCCGCGCCGCCGTACACGCCGGACAGTGAGATCGTGCCGCCGCGGCGTACGATGTCGACCGCCGAGTAGACCGCGTCGAGGCGGTCCACTCCGGCCTTCTCCATGAACGGTTTCGCGAGGGCGTCCGGGAGCAGACCCGCCACCTGCTGCGCGGCCTTGGCCACCGGTGAGCCGTGGGCCTCCATTCCGACCGCGTCGACGACCGAGTCGGTACCGCGGCCGTCGGTCAGTTCGCGGACCACGTCCCCCACCTGCCCGCCGTGGGCCCGAAGATCCACCGTCTCGATGCCGCGAGCGCGAGCACGCTCGAGCCGTTCGGGTACGCGGTCGACGCCGATGACGCGGTATCCGAGATGGGTGCCGATGCGTGCCGCCATGTCGCCGATCGGACCGAGGCCCAGCACGGTCAGCGAGCCGCCCTCGGGCACCCCCGCGTACTGCACGGCCTGCCACGCGGTGGGCAGTACGTCGGACAGGTAGACGAATCGCTCGTCGCTCGGGCCCTCCGGGACCTTGATGTGGGTGAAGTCGGCGTGCGGCACCCTCAGGTACTGCGCCTGGCCGCCCGGCACCGATCCGTAGAGCTCGGAGTAGCCGAACAGTGCTGCGCCCATACCGGTCTCGCGTACCTGGGTGGTCTCGCACTGGGTGTACAGCGACTGATCGCACATGAAGCACGAGCCGCACGAGATCTGGAACGGGACGACGATGCGGTCGCCCACCGCCAGCGTCGACACGGCGTTGCCGACCTCGCGCACGATGCCCATCGGTTCGTGGCCGAGGATGTCACCGACGTTCATGAACGGCCCGAGCACCTCGTAGAGGTGCAGATCGGAGCCGCAGATGTTGGTGGACGTCACCTCGATGATGGCGTCCGTCGGATCCTGGATCGTCGGATCCGGGACGTTGTCGACGCGGACGTCGCGCTTGCCGTGCCAGGTCACTGCTCTCATGATGTGCCTTTCGTGTCGTGCGGATGCGGGAATGCTCAGGTGATCGGGGAACCGCCGGTCACGCCGATGACCTGCCCGGTGATGTAGCTGGACTCGCCCGAGGCGAGGAACACGTACGCGGGTGCGAGTTCCGCGGGCTGTCCCGGACGTCCGAGCGGCACCTGGTCGCCGAAACCGTCGACACTGTCCGACGGCATCGTGGCCGGGATCAGCGGTGTCCAGATGGGTCCGGGTGCCACGACGTTCACGCGGATGCCCTGTCGGGCGACGTCGCTCGCGAGCCCCTTGGAGAAATTGATGATGCCGGCCTTGGTGGTGGCGTAGTCGAGCAGTTCGGGTGAGGCGCTCACGCCCTGGACGGAGGAGGTGTTGACGATGGTCGAGCCCGGATCCATCACGGCCACAGCCTTCTTGGACAGCCAGAACAACGCGTACAGGTTGGTCTTCAGTACGCGGTCGAACTGCTCGGTGGTGATGTCGGCGATACCGCCGCTCTGGGCCATCTGGAACGCCGCGTTGTTCACGAGAATGTCGAGACCGCCCAGTTCGCGCACCGCGGTGTCGATCAGGGCGTCGCAGTGCGCCTCGTCGCGGATGTCACCGGGGACGCTGACGGCCCGGCGGCCGGCCTCCTCGACGAGCCGCACCGTCTCGCGCGCATCGGGCTCCTCGGACTCGAGGTACGACAGCACGACGTCGGCGCCCTCGCGCGCGAACGCCAGGGCGACGGCGCGGCCGATGCCGCTGTCCGCTCCGGTGATCAGTGCCTTCCGGCCGGTGAGCCGCCCTGATCCGCGGTAGGTGGACTCCCCGTGGTCGGGGGTGGTCCGCATGTCCTCGGTCAGCCCGGGATGCGAGATCGGTTGCTGCCCCTCGCGATCCGGCGTCGCGTAGGCGGTACGCGGGTCTCTCTTGGAGTACTGGTCGATCGAGCCGTTCGAAGAAGTCATGCCGGTCGGGTACCCGCGTACCCGACCGGGAATCCTGGTCCCGCCTCAGGAACGCGGGTGCAACAGCGCTCGCGAGAATCGTCCGGACACGTCGTGACGCACCCGTCCGTCTCGGCCGATCGACACGACGCCGCCGGCCCACGAGGGGTCGGTGTCCGCCGCGGACTGCGGGTCGGTGGTGCCCTCGGCGTCGGTGCCGTCGTGCGAGCTGACCGTCAGCGACCGCCTGATGGACTCGTCGATACCCACGAGAGAGTCGACGGCGTGCGCGAACGTGTCCGTGGCCGCGTTGCCGCGACGGACGATCATGTCGTGATGCAGGCTGTCCACCAACGAGATCACGGTGCCGGGCGGCATCTGTGTGATGGCGGCGACGGCTCGCCCGACGATCGGTGTGGGAACCAGCGGCACGCGGAACTGGGGCCGCGACAGTTCGGCGATGGTCGCGTAGCGGGTGAGCAACTCGGGGTAGGTGAGCACCTCGGTCCCGCCGATGTCGTACGACCCCGGAATGGGCTCGTCACCGAGAGCGGCGGCGATGATGTGCAGGACGTCGGTCGTCGCGATCGGCTGCACCTTCTTCACCATCCAGCTCGGCACGGGGGTGACCGGGAGCCGTTCGACCATCCTGCGTACGAGCTCGAACGAGGTGGAGCCGGACCCGAGGATGATGGCCGCCCGGAACACCGTCGCCGGGACGGACGAGTTGAGGAAGACCTCCTCGACCTGCAGGCGGGACGTGATGTGGTCGGAGAGGTCCTCGTCGTCGTCGGGCACGTGGCCGGACAGGTAGACGATGCGGCCCACGCCGTGCTTCTCCGCGGCGCGCGCGACGGCCTGCGCGGCCTCGCGATCCTTGGTCACGAAGTCGCCGTCGTCCATCGAGTGCACGAGGTAGACGACCGCGTCCGCACCCTCGAGCGCGGCGTCGATGGACTTCTCGTCGGTGATGTCGAAGTGGACCGGCGTCACGTCGTCCTCCCAGCTGAAGGAGGACGCCTTGCTGTCGTCGCGCATGGCGGCGAGCACGTCGTGACCGTCGCCCAGCAGGATGGGAACGAGACGTGAGCCGATGTAGCCGGTGGACCCGGTGACCAGGATGCGCAAGACATGCCTTTCGAGTGAGTGGTCCTGGTTTACCCGTCCCCGGTCGCGGTCAATCTGTGCCGAGTGTCATGCCCGCTGCTGCTCGAGGAGGTCGGATGAACGCGTCTCGAGAACGGGAGCCGTCGGACATCGCGTCGGCGCTGGCGGCATTCGCTCGCGACCTGACGGCGCACACCGATCTCGACGACACGTTGCGCAGGGTCACCGAGGCGGCCCTCGATCTGGTTCCCGGAACGGACGCCGCCGACGTGGTGGCGATCTCGGGCAGGTCGTCGTTCACCTCGCACGGGCCCACGTCGTCCCTTCCGCCGCGGCTCGATGCAGCTCAGATCGAGTTCGGGGAGGGCCCGTGCCTGGACGCGGCGACCACCACCGCGGTGGTGCGGGCCGATGATCTGACCACCGACACCCGGTGGCCGAAGTATGCGCCGATCGCCGTGGCGGAGGGCGTGCGGAGCTCGCTCTCCTTCCAGCTCTTCACCCACCGCGACACCTTCGGTGCCCTGAACCTGTTCGCGTTCGAGCCCCGAGCCTTCACCGACGACGCGATCATGGTCGGGGAGGCGCTCGCCACCCACGCCGCGATCGCTCTGACAGCGGGTCGGGTCGAGGATCAACTGCATTCGGCCCTGGCGTCCCGGGACGTCATCGGGCAGGCCAAGGGCATGATCATGGAGCGTTTCGGCGTCGACGCCCAGCAGGCCTTCACCCTGCTGACCAGGCTGTCCCAGGACTCCAACACCCCGATCAGCCGGTTGTCGGTCCACTTGGTGGAGAAGGGGTCGGAGTCGGCTCGCTGAGGTGCCGGGTCACGAGAACTCGGCGTGCAGTTCGGGGAGGAACGCCGCGAGGTGGTTCATCTCCTGCCCGCAGTGCATCAGCAGGTCACGACCGAGGTCGAGGCTCAGCTGCAGATCGGTCGGATCGACCGACGCACCACGGGCCACCGCACACGCGGCCTGCGTCACGTTCGGTACGTGCAGGCCGCGGAGGTTCAGGTGGAACCGGCTGCGCATCTCGGCGCCGCCCTCGATCGGGCGGACCTGGTGGGCGAGCCACCCCAGGTCCACGGGGGCGATGCTGCTTCCGACGCGGCCGAAGACGATGGTCTGATCCGACGGCACGGTGAACCCGTGCGCCACCGGGTCTCGGAAGTTGATCCCGAGCTGCTGCAGTTTCGGCCCCACGTACTCGTCGACGTAGGTGGTGTTGCCGATGTACTTCTGCCGGTCCGTGAGGTCGGCGGTGGTGAGGTCGGTGTCCAGGGCGGCGAACTGGTGCGCGTCGGGATGCCACAGCTTGTAGCGCGCGGCCTCGCTGGAGTGCCACCCGAACCACCAGTCCCACATGGCCGCAGTGACTCTCGGCATGACGGTGCGCACTGCCACGAAGACCACCCCGTCGGCGCCCTGGCCGTACCCGGTCTCCACGGCGGACGTCCCGGTCGGGCCGAGATCGCGCGTGATGTCCTCGAACCGAGGTACCGCTCCCGGAGGTAGCGCCGGGCCGGCGAAGGCGTCGGTCACGACCTGCGGCGCGGGGGCGGTCCGGGCCTGCATGTAGTGGGCGTACGGGAGCGCGAAGTCGGCGCCGCGGTAGCCGGGGTAGCGAACGGCGCAGGCCGCCGAGGGGAGTGTCGGCGCTGCGCGGACGCGCGGGGCGATCCCCACCGTGACCGCTCCCGCGGCGACGGCGGCCGCTCCCAACATCCCGCGACGACTCATGGCCCGATTCCTCAACATCTGTACAGAAAAGACGCCGGCGACCCCGGTGTCAAGCACGAGCGGACGTGCCGAGACGGGTGTATCCTCAACGCCTGTCATGACAGTGACGCGGCAGTCGGGGGACGGTGGAGCGGGCTCGATCAGCCCGTTCCGCCGGCGCGATCATCGTGAGCCGACCGTGACCGGTGATGGTGGTACCGGCACGTCAGGGCCGTAACATCTCACCAATGAGTGATGGTGAGACGGTGGAGAAGCCCAGAAGTCGGCGCTCACTCATCTCTGCCGCCGCGGTGCAGGTACTCGCCGAACGCGGTCCCCGTGGGTTCACTCATCGTGCGGTCGATCAGGCCACCGGTCTCGGTGCCGGCGCCGTCAACTATCACGCGCCCGATCGAGCCACCCTGCTCTCGCTGGCGCTCGACGAGGTGTTCCGGAGAGATCTCGAGGTCGCCGGTCGGCACTTCGCACTCGACACCTGGCATCACGACGCCGTGGTCGACGCCGTCGTCGGGTTCGTCCGCGACATGTGCAGCGAGGAGCATCGCGGCCGCGTCGTCGCACGGCACCACCTTCTCGGCGAGGGTCTGGTGCGGCCCGAACTCAAGGCGGCGTTCGACGCCCAGTTGGCCGCGTTCGTCGGCCTGGTGTCGTCCAAGATGAGCGAGGCGGGCTACCCCGCGACCGTGGCGTCGGCGGAACTGTTCGCCATGTCCGTGGACGGTCTGCTCACCCGCCAGGTGGTCATCGGGGTCGAACCGCTTGCCGACGAGGAGATTCCGCGCATCGTCTCCATCATCGCCCGGAGGTGGTGACGCGCCGGTCCCGCGTTTGAATCGCGTCCGTTCGGGAATGCCATTCCTGAAGAAAGGCGGCAGATGCTGCCAGCGCATCTGCGCCGACGGAAGGTTCTCGTGTGACGACGATTCATCGCGACACGATCAGCATGGTGCGTGCACACCCCGGTGTCTACGCCCCCCAGGACGATTCGAGACTGCTCTGCGAGGTCATGCCGGTGGCGGCGTCGCCCCTGGGTGCGCGTGCCCTCGATCTGTGTACGGGTACCGGAGTGCTCGCGCTCCAGGCTGCGAGTCTCGGTGCACGTGAGGTGCTCGCCTACGACCTGGATGCTCGCGCCGTCGCGTGCGCCCTGGACAACGCCGAGCGCATCGGTGTCGAGGTCGATGCGCGACAGGGCACACTCATCGACGCCCTCGCCGAGGCGCCGTTCGACCTCGTGGTCTCCAATCCGCCGTACGTGCCGTCGCCGACCGCGCCGGAGGGGCGCGGTGTGCACCGTGCGTGGGACGCCGGCGCCGACGGTCGCATCGTCCTGGACCCGTTGTGCGACAACGCGTTCGATCTCCTCACTCCGGGCGGCACCATGCTGATCGTGCAGTCCGAGTTCGCCGGTGTGGACCGCACGATCGAGCGTCTGATGCGGTCCGGCACCACGGTCGACGTGGTGGCTCGCCGTCGGATCGCGTTCGGTCCCGTCATGCACGCGCGCGCCGAGTGGCTCGAGGCCACGGGCGCCCTGCAGCCGGGTCGGCGCTCCGAGGAACTGGTGGTCGTCCGTGCCCGACGCGCCTGACGCTGCTCCCGCAGCACGGCTCGTCCGTGTTGTTCCGGGCGGGCCGGTGATGGTGGAGGGGCCCGTCGACGTGGAGATGGAGGACGGCACCCGCGTGCGGTCCGACCGCTTCATGGTGGCGCTCTGCGCGTGTCGACGCAGCAAGAACTACCCCTTCTGCGACACCAGCCATCGCCGCAAGATCCGCGCGGCCACCACCGAGGACCGGGGTCGCGACGACTGACACGGCCCGGACGTTTCACGGCGCCCTGCGGGGGCACTCCGGCGTCGTGGACACGAAGGAACAGTCGCCGGACGTCTCGTCGGAAGAGCAGTGGCGTCGGATACTGCGTGAGCGCGGGCTGCGCGTGACCCGTCCGCGCCTTCGCGTGCTGAACGTCGTGGCGCGGCACCCACACGTCGACGCCGGCTACGTGGCCCGCACGCTGAAGAGCCAGGGGATGTCGCGGCAGACTGTCTACGGCAACCTCGACGCACTCGTGTCGGTGGACCTGCTGCGGCGCATCGAGCCCGCCAATTCGCCCGCGCTGTACGAACTTCGGGTCGACGGCGACGACCACCACCATCTGATGTGCCGGCAGTGCCGCCGAGTGTTCGACACGGCCCTCACCTCCGATGTGCGTCGACGCGCTCCCGAGCCGGAGGACGACGACTTCGACATCGACGGCGTCGACGTCTTCTTCTGGGGTGTGTGTCGTGACTGCCGGACGGGTAACCAGCAGGTATGAGCGATGATCGCGAGAAGATGCTGACGGACCACCACCGTCCGGACGGGTCCGACGATGCCACGGTGTCCGCCGTCGGTTCGGTCTCGGAGGCCCTCGAGTGGGTGGAACGCGCCCGCGGCCACCTGTACACGTTCCACCAGCTGATGGGTCACGCCGATCTCCAGTTCGGCTCTGCCGCGGACGAGCTCCGCGACGCAGGGCACGGTGACGCAGCGGACGCACTGGAGCGAGAGGTGATCGGCCGCAACGTCATCGAGGGTCGGTGGACGTTCCAGATGGTCGAGGACTTCGACGACGGGTACTGGACCACCGCGCGTGAGCACGAACGCCGGATCCGCGACGACCTGATGGACGGCCGCCGTCACGTCTTCGAGGCGGAGATGAAGGAGGACCGGCGCACGCACGGCAAGCGCGGTCACGAGGCAACACCCTGACAGGAGGATCGACACGATGACGATGACGAGCGACACGGTGCGCGGCGTGCTCGACGCACCCGACGGAACGCTGCTGGTGATCCGGGACGGCGAACTGACGATGACCGACGACGATTCGGGTGCCGTTCTGGTGACCACCAAGGCGGCACTCGTCGAGCAACTGGGAGACGACAGGTCACCCGAGCGACTCGAGACGGCGGCCACCGCGCTGAACGACATGGTCGACAAGCTCGGGGCATGATCATGTCGACGTCCGACGAGAAGCACTCGGAGCCCTCCGGTTTCGCGGAGGCGTCGGGGCCACCCGACTTCGGGATCGAGCCGACGCGCCGCGACCCCGGCGACGACCGGCTAGCGGACCCGGCCGAGCAGAGCGCGACCGGTCGAGACGGTGAGCCCGAGCAGCCCTCGGACACCTGACACCGACAGGGCCGAGGACCATACGGTCTCGGTGGTGTTCGGGGGCACCGGGCGGTCGGCGATGCGATCGGCGAGCCAGTTCAGCGTGGCGGGTGCGGCGATGGGATGCAGCGACAGGTGCTCGCTGAGCCGGTCGCGCACGTACGTCACGTGGGCGCCGGCGGTGCGGTACCGCTCCACCTGCCCGTCCACGTCGTCGACGGCGATGATGGGGTCGTGCACCGCCTGCATGACGAGGAGCGGGAAGCTCGGTGCGGACTTGCCCGGCTGGATGTCCTGGAAGATCTGCACCAGCTCGGGGGTCGCCATGACGTCGGCGAGCGGGATGTCGGTGTAGCGCTCGAGGTCGTGCATCAGCAGCGTCAGAACGGCGTGCACCGTGGTCTTGCGCTCGAGCGAGGACAGAATGGTCATGCCGGGCTGTGCGACGTGATCGCGGATCGTCCGGTCCAGATCGGGGTAGGTGCGGCGCAGCCCCTCGACCACCATGGTGGGCAACGCGGCGAAGATCGTGCCGTTGAGGCGGGAGAACGCCGACGCCGGATCACCGACGGGCGAGCCCAGCGCGGCACCGACGACGTTCAGCTCCGGCGCGTACTCGTCCGCGGCCTCGGCGGCCCACGACGTGGCCAGGCCGCCGCCCGAATATCCCCACAGAGCGACGGGCGCGGAGTCGTCGAGCTCCAGAGGTGCGAAGGACAGGGCGGCGCGGATGCCGTCGAGAGTGCAGTATCCGGGTTCGATCGGTGCACCCCAGCGGCCGTCCATGCCCTCGTGATCCGGCAGGGACAGCGCCCACCCGCGGCGCAGCGCGTACAGGATGATGAGCAGCTCGAACTGTGGGACGGCGCCGTGGGCGTGTGCGCCGTCCCGCAGCGCGTACGACGGGAAGCAGCGGTCCGAGACGGCGTCGATGGCGCACTGGTAGGAGAGCAGCGGCCTGCTCCGACCCGGAACCGCGCCGGCCGGCAGCAGGACCGTGGTGACACCCGTGCGCGGTTCTCCGTGCATGTCGGACGACCGGTAGAGCAGCTGCCATGCCGACACGCGCTGGCGGATGGTGCCGAACAGGGCGATCTCGACACGGCGCGACCGCAGCACGGCCCCCAGCTCGGCCTTCTCGAACCCGGCGGGGGAGCGGTAGAACGGATCCTTGTTCGGCGTCGTCGTCAGCCGCTCGACGGCATCGTCGGAGTCAGTGCTCCGGTCCGCCGCCGTCCCTCGCCCACCCGTGAACGCTGCATCTCGTTCGATGCTCATGTGCGTCTCGCTTCCTGATTCGTCGAGTCACAGTAACCCGACGACGCAGGAGGCGACCGACGCATGCGCCGGATCAGGTGAGGGAGACCAGCTCGTGGATGTCGTCCTTCGGCAGGCCGTCGGTCGCCACGGCCGTGACCGTGGAGCTGTTCAGCGTGATCGAACCCTTGTGGTTGTCGAGGAACGCGGTGTCGGCCGCATCGCGTCCGGTCGCGATCCGGACCAGCGTCGACCGAGGTGCGAGGCACGTCGCGTCCACGACGTGCCAGGTGTCGTTCACCAGGGCCTCCGCGACGGCGTGGAAGTCCATCGGGTCGCATCCGGGTGCGTAGACGGCGACCAGACGAGCCGGAACGTTCAGCGCGCGCAGCATCGCGACGACCAGGTGCGCGTAGTCACGGCACACGCCGGCACCGGCGAGCAGCGTGTCCGCCGCACCGTCGATGGGATCGCTGCTCCCCGGGACGTAGTGCAGTCGACGGCCGACCCAGTCGGACACCTCCGACAACAGCACCGCGTCGTCCGACTCGCTGCCGAACTCCGTGGCGGCGAAGCCGAAGAACTTGTCGGCCTCCGCGTACCGGCTCGGACGGAGGTAGACCGAGCGATCAAGATCCGTGACGGGGGACGGCTCCGCGTTCCCGGTGACGGTCGCGTCGTAGTAGACCTGCAGGTTGCCCACCGGCGCCTCGAGGACGTGGATCCGGTTGCCGTGGGCTCCGCTGACCTCGTGGGCCTCGACCGTCTTCCCGTCCAGGACGAACGAGAGGGTCTCGGCGACCTGCGCGCCGGGATGCGGGGCCACGGCGATCTGGAATTCCAAGGTGCTGGCGGCCGTGATGTCGACATCGAGGCGTGCGGAGACGACGCGTTCGGTCATGGAGGTGCTCGTTTCCGGGGGGAGAGGGGGTGTGCGCGGAGGTGTACCCAGCCTGACCAGGAACGACGCGTGTCGCTGGACACAGTGGGACGACCGCGAGTGTGAACTGTGGAATGTAGGCCCCGGATTCCGGGGTCCGGATTCCACCATCGCCCGGCGGCGAGGGGAGACGTGGAGCCGATGACGGGAATCGAACCCGCGTATTCAGCTTGGGAAGCTGATGTTCTGCCATTGAACTACATCGGCCGGTGGAGCTGCCCCTGAAGATTAGCAGGGCGCCCGGGTGGCCTCGGCGGGCTCGGTCGATAGTCTCTGTGCGTGCTGCTCTCCGATCGCGACATCAAGGCCGAGGTGGATGCCGGAACGCTCGGCATCGAACCGTTCGACGAGGCGATGGTGCAGCCGTCGAGTGTGGACGTGCGCCTGGACGGGCTGTTCCGGGTGTTCGACAACTCGCGCTACACCCACATCGACCCGAAGCTGCAGCAGGACGAGCTGACCACCTTGGTGGAGCCCGCCGAGGGGGAGCCGTTCGTTCTGCATCCGGGCGAGTTCGTGCTCGGGTCGACGCTCGAGCTGACGACGCTGCCGAACGATCTCGCGGGGCGACTGGAGGGCAAGTCGAGCCTGGGCCGGCTGGGACTTCTCACACACTCGACGGCGGGATTCATCGATCCGGGCTTCAGCGGACACATCACGCTGGAGCTCTCGAATGTCGCCAATCTGCCCATCACATTGTGGCCGGGCATGAAGATCGGGCAGCTCTGCTTGTTCCGTCTCTCCAGTCCGGCGATCAATCCTTATGGCAGCTCAGCGCTGGGATCGAAGTATCAGGGACAGCGCGGCCCGACCCCGTCGAAGGCTTATTTGAACTTTCTCCAGTAGACCTACGGTCGGTTTTCGCCGTCGTATACGTTGCTATGCCCGGTTTGACGCTCTACTATCGGTCTGTCTGAAACCCCGACAGCCGATGGTGGTGATCCATGATGCGAACCGAGACGGAAACGTTCGGTGTCTCCATGAGCACCGGGTGCGTGCGCGGAGTCGTGATGGACCCGGAGGGCCGGGTCGTCGAGGTGCGCTCGCTCGCCACCGGATCCGACCATCCTCTGTCCGCGGCCGCTGCGGCAGCGTTCGAGATGGCCGCGGATCTGTGCGTGGGTCCGGACGCGCCGGTGATCGCCGTGGGGGGAGACCCCGAGAGCACCTACGGTCCCGGCGGAGTCCGACTCGTCGCCGAGTGCGACGCGCTGCTGGCCGCCGCACGGATGGAGGGCTGCGTCGACGCGGCTCGCACCCTCGCGATCGTCGACCTCGGTCGGGTCGGCACGCGCGTGCACGTCCTGGACACACAGACCGGTGACCTGTACTCGAGCGTGGGCATCACCGAGCTGTCCGGTGACGCGATCGACGCCACGGTCGCCGATCACCTGTCCACCACCTTCGGTGCTGCCGAGAAGATGAGCCCCGCCGCCGTGCGCACCCTGGCGCGAGACAGTCTCGCGGCCAAGGAGATGCTGTCCGACGAGCGTGCGGTCGACCTGTCGGGGCCGTTCGTCACCGACTCGGTTCGCCTGCGCCGCACCGACTTCGAACTTCTCATCGCCCAGCCCACCGCGATGCTCGTCGACCTCGTGGACGACGCCGTGGCCCGCGGAGCCGATGCCGTGCTCCTGGTCGGCGGCGGCGCGCACATCCCGTCGGTGCGCCGCGACATCGCCGCCCGCGTCGCGGTCCCCGTCATCACGCCGCGCTGGCCGCAGTTCTTCGCGGCGATGGGCGCCGCACATCTCTCCACCGTCGTGCCCCCCGCCGTGGACGCCGCGCCGCTGCCCGTCGTCGTCGCACCTCCGGCCGACGACGAGATCACGGCCGCCTTCACCACGGTGGCGGAGCCGGCTCACACCCCAGCGGCGGAGCCGGTTCCCACCCCGGAACCCGAGGTGGCACCGGAGCCGGAGACCGCTCGACCACCGCTGCCCACGCCGCGCGTCGTCACCGGTGCGCCTCGACGCGCCCGTTCCACGCGGCGACGTCGGTCCCGTGCCGGTGTCGTGGTGGGAACCACGGCGCTCGTCGCCGCGGTCACCCTCGGCGCGGCCGCCGGTGCGTCGGGACGGTCGGAGACCGAGGCCGTGCAGGCGACGGATCGCGTCGTCGTCACGTCGTCCGTCGACGCCACGCCCACCGCCACCACCGTGCCCAGCACTGCCCCGCGCGTCGACGCGGCGTCGGCCTCGCCCTCGGCGGCGTCGTCGAGCGCCACCGCCACCGCCGCGCCGGCGCCGTCCACGGAGACGCCCGTCGCAGCACCGTCGAGCGTCACCCCGTCGACCTCGATCTCCCAGCGCCCGACGCTCGCCCCGGCACCCTCCACCGCGGTACAGGACGAGCCGGAGGAGACGCCGGCGCCCACCACGACACGGCGACCGAACTCGAACACCAGCACGACGACGACATCTGCGGCTCCGTCGCCGACGTCCACGACGACTCGGACGACCACGCCCACGGCAACCAGCGCGCAGGCCACCACGACGCCCTGACGTTGCCGGGCGGGACCGTACGAGACCACGCATCATCGAGAACGAACAGGCGGACGACGACGACATGCACATCGTGCTGGGAATCTCGGCGACGAGCGACGAGGTGACGGCGGCTCTCGTCGACGTCGAGCTGCCTCGGCTCGGTCCGGTCGACGAGCGCACCATCCCGATGCAGACCGGGTCGCCGGCCGAGGTGGCCGCGGCGGTCGCGACGTCCATCGGTGTCATGCGGCTCCGGGCTGCCCGCGCCGATCTGCTGCTCACCGGTGCCGCCGTCGTCCTCGAGTCGCCGCATCTGCGTGAGCCCGTCGAGTCCGCGCTGCGCGACGGTCACGTTCGCGACGTGGTCGTCGTCGACGCGGTGGACGTCGATCCGTCCCTCGAACCGGCGGTCGCCGTCGCGCTGTGGGCCGACCACGACGCCGGCGACGCGATCACCGGTCCGATCCCGGTGGTGCTGCCCGAGCCGGTCGACGCGTCCTCACGCGAGACGCGCCGAGGGTTCGCCGTCGTGGGTGCGGGAGTCGCTGCCGCCGTCCTGGCGGGATCGTTCGCGGTCTGGGCCGTGACGGGACCGCGGGCTCCCGAGGCCGCCGGTGTCGCGGAACCTCTGTCCACGTCGGCCACCGACTCGGCCGAGGCGGGCACCGGTATCGCTCCCAATCCCGCAGCGCCCGCCGGATCGAGCCCCACGGCCGTGCCGGCACCCGTGCCCGGCGGCATCACGGCCGCGGACGCCCTCACCGGCATCCGCCCCGGTGTCACGCAGCAGAACGGCGCCGCGTCGGTGCCCGCCGCACCCGGTGCCGCGACCACGCGACCGGGAACCTCGTCGGCGGCGCCGTCCAGCGGCGGATCGACGAGCGGCGGATCGACGAGCGGTGGTTCCACGAGCGGTGGTTCGACGAGCGGTGGTTCGACGAGTGGAGGCTCGACCAGTGGAGGCTCCACCGGTGGCGGATCGACCAGCGGAGGCTCCACCGGTGGCGGATCGACCAGCGGCGGCGGAACCGGCACGGGTGGTACCGACCCCGGCACCGGTACGGGCGGTGGTTCCGGCGGCGACGAGACACCCGGATCGACGGGAGGCTCGTCGTCCGAGCCGCCGACGGATTCCGAGCCGCCGACTCAGCCGTCCGAGCCCGACCCGACGCCGGACACGTCCGGTACCGCGTCGGTCGAGTGACGCCCCGGTTCCTAGTGAAACCAACCAAACTTTGCCAATAGCCACTGAGAACAGACCTTTTCCCTGTTCGAGCGCCTAGGCTTCGTCGCGGAACACCAGGAACGGGGCGGGTCATGCGAGCAGTGGTAGGAATTTCCCTCGGAGCGTCGGCGATACGAGCCGCGGTGATGGATCCCATGGGCCGTGCGTTGCTCGGTACCGAGTCCGTCACGGTGGCACGCGGTCGCGATCGACTCGAAGCCGCTGTCGACGTGGTGGATTCGGTCTGTGCGCGCCACGGCGCCGATCGTGAGACCGCCGTGCTGGTGGTTCCGGACGAGCCCCGGTCACGCGTGGGTACCATCTCCCTGTCCGTGCACACCGGCGGATGTGTCCGTCTCGCTTCGGAACTCGGCGCCCAGCTGATGTATCTGAGAATGCGCGGCCTGGTCGAGTCGGGATCCACGATCGCCGTCGTCGACATGGGGAAGAGCGGTACGTCGGTGTCCGTCGTCGACGTGGCCACGGGCTTCGTCAAGGACGCGACGTGGACCGACCGCTACCGGGGCAGTGCCTTCGCGGACAGTGTCCGCGAGCACCTCCTGGCTGCCTACGGCACAGCGGAACCGCTGTCGCCGAACGACTCTCAGCTACTGACCGAGGGCGTCGAGTGGGCGATGGAGATGATCGCCCTGCACCGCGTCGTGCGCGTCGGCGGACCGTTCGTCGGGGGCACCGTGAACGTCTGGCGGACGACGGTGGACCGGCTGATGCTGGACTACGTCACCGAGGCTGCCGACTGGGTGAGCGATGTGGTGCGCCGGGGTGCGCATCGTGTCGACGCCGTGGTGCTGGCCGGCGGACCGGCGAACCTCCCTCTGCTGCGCGGTGTGTTCGCGCGCGAGTGGGGTTCCGCTCTGGTGATGCCGCAGGATCCGCAGTCCATCGCCGCGACGGGGGCTGCCCTTCTCGCCGCACGACGGTCGGAGTCTCCGTTCAGCGCGCCGCTGCCGGTGGTACCGACGCGGCCGGAACCGGTGCCCGCGGTGACGACGCAGTCGCGGCACGCACTGGTCTGACCGTCAGGCCGCGTTCCACCGCATCCGGACGGTCGTGCCGTCCTCCGACGAATCCACCGACGCCTCGTGCGCGAGCGCATGGATGAGGGGAAGCCCTCGACCTCGGCGCGGATCGTTGCCGTTGTCGACCCAGGATCCCCGATCGGTCACGTCGATGGTCACCTCGCCGGCCCGCGGAGTACGCACCTCGAGTCCGACGGTGCGCACCACGGTGTCCGCGGAGCGCTCGTAGGCGTGCTCGACGCTGTTGGCCAGTGCCTCGTACGTGGCCAGGGTGATGTCCTGGCACAGGTCCTCGTCGAGGCCGCGGTCGCGCAGCCACGCGAGCACCGTCGTACGCACACCGGTCAGCGCCCGAGGCTCAGCGGGGATGTCCTGCAGGATCAGATCGCGGGTCGCGTCACCACGGTCGGTGACCGGCATGTCGTCGGCGACGTCGGTGATCATGGAAGCCCTGTACCCACTGCGCGCAGATTTTGCACATCCATGGTCGAGATCACTCGGTCGAATCGGACCGATCGTTCACCGGACCGAGCCGGCGGCGCAGCGAGACGGGCAGTACGAGGCAGACCGAGACGAACAGGGTGGCCGCCACTGCGCACGCGATGATGCCCGCGGTGGGACCCACCACCAGGTCGAAGATGAGCAGCGGTACGCCGGACATCGCGGTGCCGAGCAGGACGAAGCCGGCGAGAGCGAACCGGTTCGCGTGGTCGACGAGCTGACGCAGTGCCCGGCGACGGAACAGGATCCTGTGCAGAGCCACCGGCGCGACCAGAAGAATGGTGGCGGTGACCGATGCTCCGAGCGTCACGAGGTACACGGCCTGCTCGTACGTCTCGAGTTCCGGAAACCGGGCCTGGAACGGGAGGGTGAGCAGGAAGCCGGTGAGCAACTGGATACCGGTCTGCACCACGCGCAGCTCCTGCAGGAGGTTCGACCAGTTGCGATCGAGGCGCTCGGTCTCGGTCTCGTGCCGCTCGCGTGCGTTCCAGTCCGACCCGGTCAGGGGCCCGTCCGCTGTCATTCGGTGATACTACGGCGGAACCTCCGATACCCGGCGTCGTGCCTGTTTGACGGCTTGTACGATGACTCGGCTGTGGAATGGACGAAACCTTTTCTCGCCCGTGACCGATACGGGGCTGGAACAGGTACGAATCACTGACGATCCGGGGGGTCACGGTGTCGGGACATGCCACGTCGGAACCATCCGACGGTGGCCTCGTAGAACGGACACGTCATGCAGAGGAGCGCACTCCGGCGCCAGAGTGAGTCGGCGCGACACTATGTCGACTTCTCGGCCACGGACTCCACGCTGCAGACCCTCACGACTCTCGCGGCGACCACGTTGGGGTTCTCCGCCGCGCAGCTCAACATCCTCGACGAGGACGTGCAGTACACCCGTGCTCAGCACGGGGGACCGTTCCCGCACACACTGCCGCGCTCCGTCACCGCCTGTCAGCACGTCGTCGCGTCCGCGGGGCCCGTCGCGGTCTCGGATTCCGGCCTCGACCGGTTCTCGAACGATCCGGTCCGGGCGGCCACCGCACAGTCGCTGCACGCCCTGTCCCTCGGGTCCTACGTCGCGGTACCGCTCCGTGGACGCGAAGGGCTGATCATCGGCACCCTCTGCGTGCTGGACACCGAGCCGCACCCCGCGAACGAGTACACGGTCACCACTCTCACCGAGTTCGGTCGGGTGGTCGAGACCCATCTCGAGGCGCTGCGTGGTCACGGGCGCTCGAAGACCGCCGGGTGCGTCCGCGCTGTCGCGGCCGCGATCGAGCGGGGCGAGATCACCCCCTGGTATCAGCCGATCGTGGACGTGTCGTCCGGCGCCGTCACCGCGGTCGAGGCTCTCGCCCGCTGGACGCGTCCGGGCGACGGCACCACTGCGCCGTCGATGGTGAGTCCCGCGGACTTCCTGCCCACCATCGAGGGCAGCGACCTCGAGATCGACGTCGACCACGCGGTCCTCGTCCGCGCGCTCGTCGACTTCGAGCGGTGGATGGTCGACGCTCCCGAGATGGACCTGCACGTCAACCTGTCCGCGCGGCATCTCGCGGCCCCCGACGCGGTGCACCACCTGATCGAGATCGTCGCCGCGTCCGCGGTACCGGCGGCGCGCGTGGTCTTCGAACTGACCGAGACCGTGTCGCATGCTCGACCGGCACGGGCACACGAGTTCGTCAGCGCCCTGCAGGCCGTCGGGTTCCGGGTGCTGCTCGACGACATCGGCATCGGCTTCTCGTCGCTCGAACGCCTCGTCGACTTCCCGGTCGACGGATTCAAGATCGACGCGGGCATCGCGCGCACGCTCGGTACCGCCGCGGGCGACTCGTTGGTCCGCGCACTGGCCGGATTCGCGGTCGACACCGGCCGTGCCCTGGTCGTCGAGGGAATCGAAAGCGACCACCAGGTCGCGGCCGCCCGCCATACTGGGTGCACTCGCGTCCAAGGATTTCTCTACTCTCGTGCGGTGCCCGCGCGCGATGTTCGCTCTCTGCTCGATTAGGGGGCGCTCTCGTGGGTACTCCCCATCGTCGCGTCCTCCGGGACGCGTCGGCGGGACGGCCAGGATCGGGGACATCATGCGCAACGCGTACACAGCTCAACTCGAGGGATTGAACGACGATCTGTGCGCTCTCGCGCAGGCGGCGGAGACCGCCATGCGCGACGCCAGCATCGCTCTGCTGGACGGCGACCTGCAGGCTGCGGAGTCCGTCATCGCCCGCGGCGAGGTACTCGGCGAACTCGGTGCCCGCTGCGAGGATCAGGCTGTCACCGTACTGGCGCTGCAGGCACCCGTCGCGGCAGATCTCCGGCGAGTGTTCTCGGCCGTGCGCATCAGCAGTGACCTCTCACGGATGGTCGGCCTCGCGGTGCACATCGCCGAAGCCGCACGCCGTCGCTTTCCCGAGCCGATCGTTCCCGATCATCTGATGCCGCAGTTTCGCGAGATGAGCGAATTGTGTCTCGACATGTCCGGTCGAATAGTCGACGCACTGCGTACGAGTGATCTCGGACGTATCGATTGTCTGAGTTCACAGAACGATCGGGTCGATTCTCTCAAGACAACGGTCGTGGACACCGTGTCGGCGGACGATCACGGGCACGACGTGATGAATGCCGTGGACATCGCACTGCTGGGACGGTATTTCGAGCGCTACGCCGACCAGATCATCGATGTCGCGTCGCGGATCGTCTTCTTCGTGAGCGGCCGCAAACAAATGGCCTGAGGGTCCTCTGAAATTGTGTCGTTCGAACACGCTAAATCTGTGTGAACTCACCGTGTGATTCACCGCACTGTGGTTGTCTGAGCGAGCCTTGCGGGAAGGCAATAAGCTACCGACTGCCCTGGTACACGTATCAGCGGTCGAGTCCCAGGCGGATCCAGTCGAACGGAACGAGGTACACGTGTCTGCTCCCAGCCCGGCGGAGAGCGAGTCGGCCGAGCGCCGCGACGTCGCACTGCCGCGGGCTCGGCGATCGCGGAGGGCGACCTCGCGACGCGACTGGGAGCGCGCGTACATGGACCGGCTCCGGGTGACCGACGTGCTCGTCGTCGTCGCCGCCGTCGCCTGCGCACAGGTGGTGCGCTTCGGTCGGCCGGATCTCGAGGTACCGCGCGCGGCGTTCAACTACACGTTGGTCTCGGTCACCCTCGCGCTGACGTGGATCGCATTCCTCGCGATCTTCCGCACCCGCTCGCCGCGTGTGCTCGGCGGGGGAGCCGAGGAGTACAGGCGTCTGCTGTCCGCCACCTTCCGCCTCTTCGGGCTCGTGGCCATCATCTCGTTGCTCTTCCGCTTCGAACTGGCGCGGGGCTACCTGGCCATCGCACTGCCGGTCGGGCTGATCGGGCTCCTCGTCTCGCGGTGGCTCTTCCGCAAGCACGTGGCTCGCGGACGTCGTCGCGGCGACTATCAGACGTCGGTCGTCATCGTCGGCAGTCACAGCTCGGCCCTCTCCATGGCGCGGTCGTTCAACCGCGACGGGAGTGCCGGATACGCCGTGGTCGGGGTGTGCCTGCCGCGCACCCAGTCGGTCACCGAGGATCAGCTGTCCGTCGACGGTCTCGAGATTCCCGTCCTCGGCAACGAGAACGACGTGCTCGATGCCATCGAGGCCACGGGCGCGGACACCGTCGCCGTCACCGCGACGGACCACATCGGCCACGAGGGCATCCGCCGCATGGTCTGGGATCTCGAGAAGAAGAACGTCGATCTGGTCGTGGCTCCCGGCGTCGTCGACGTCGCCGGCCCGCGCCTGCACATGCGGCCGGTCGCCGGCCTCCCGCTCATCCACGTGGAGAAGCCGCAGTACAACGGTGCGAGCCGCTTCGGGAAGACGGCGTTCGACATGGTGTTCGCCGTGGTCGCCCTCGTCGCCGTGGCCCCGCTGTTCCTCCTCGCCGCCCTTCTCGTCAAGGCCACCAGCAAGGGTCCGGTGTTCTACCGGTCCGAGCGCATGGGCCTCGACGGCACACCGTTCCAGATGATCAAGTTCCGCTCGATGGTGCAGGACGCGGACGCTCGGGTGTCGGAGTTGTTGGCGCTCAACGACAGCGAGGGCGGCGTCCTGTTCAAGATGCGCGAGGATCCGCGTGTCACCAAGGTCGGCCGCGTGATGCGGCGGCTGAGCATCGACGAGCTGCCGCAGTTCTTCAACGTGCTGCGCCGCGAGATGTCGATCGTGGGCCCGCGGCCGCCGCTGCGCCGCGAGGTGGAGACCTACGACGGCGACGTGCGCCGCCGGCTGCTGGTCAAACCCGGTCTGACGGGCCTGTGGCAGGTGAGTGGCCGCTCCGACCTGTCCTGGGAGGAATCGGTGCGCCTCGACCTGAGCTACGTCGAGAACTGGTCCATGACAGGTGATCTGCTCATCGTGCTGAAGACCCTCAAGGCCGTCGTCGGCAGCGACGGCGCGTACTGAGTCGACCGCTCATCGGATGGCCGCGAGCACCTCGGCGGCGATCTCGGGCATCGTGGCGGACCGCGACGACGCCGTCGACGCCAGTCGCGCGACCGCGGCAGGTGCCTCGCATCCGTGCCGCACCATCAGTGCACCCACGGCGAGATCGATCGCGGCGCGCGCATCGAGGGACAGCCGGATGCGCTCGGTGACCACGGCCCCGAGTCGCTCGAGCAGTACGAGCTCGTCTGCGGCCGCACGGATGCGTTCGTGCAACGACTGCTCCGGGTCGCTCGTCATGGGTCTCCGTGTTCTCGGTCGTTCGCCCGTTCACGAGTGCAACGGTGCGGGAAAACTCTACGCCGGTCGCCCGCGCGGTCCAGACTTGTCGCTACGGTTGACTCGCGGCACACGGGGCATTCCTCGGGTCGCGGACAACGGTGTGGACGTCGATCGACGAGGAGTGAGTGCAGGTCATGACGACGCGATCGGGTGGTGACGACGACGCGCACGCACCGTTGTCCATCACCGACATCGCCGATCTGTGCCGCAGTGTCGTGCAGTTGGTCGAGGTGGACGGCGCCGCCATCACCGTCATGAGCGGCACCACGCGCGAGTTGGTCTACGCCACCGACGCCGTGTCGCAGTACCTCGACGAACTGCAGTTCACCACCGGTCAGGGTCCCTGCGTCGACGCCTTCCACCGTGGCCGGACCGTGTTCGTCGCCGATCTCGACAGCGAGGCGGAGGAGCACTGGCCCGGATTCGCCGCCGACGCGTCGGACGGGGGCGCGGCCGCTCTGTTCGCCTTCCCGCTGCGCGGCGGCAACACCGTGTTCGGCGTGCTCGAGCTGTATCGCGCATCCGTCGGTGAACTCAGCGACGAGTTCGCCGCTGTCGCCCAGCTGACCGCGGACGCGGCAGCCATCAGCCTGCTGGAAGCCTTCGCGCCCGGCCTCGGCGCGGGACAGTCGCTCGGCGACGCCTCGGACGACTCGCCGCTGGGCGACCATCGCACCCGGCCCTACGTCAATCTGGCCGTCGGCATGATCACGGTGCAGATGCGGGTGTCGCCGACCGAGGCGCTCGCCCGGCTGCGCGCCGCGGCGTACTCGGCCCGACGCCCCGTCGACGACATCGCCCGCGAGGTGGTCGAGCGCAAGGTGCGCTTCTCCACCGACGACACCGCGTCGGACTCGACGACGAAAGGACAGCCGTCGTGACTTTCCCGCCCACTTTCGACCCGCCCGGCACCGGCCCCGTCGGTGACACCGACGTGCCGTCGCCCGTCGTCGTCCTCGCCGAGTTGACGGGCCATCTGGCCGCCGGGGTCGACGCCCCCTATCTGCTCCACCTCCTCGCCACCCGCACCCGCGAGGCCCTGCGGGCCGCCGCGGTGTCGGTGGTGTTCGACGGGTCCGGGTCGGTCGACCTCGACCTGGTCGCTGCGGCCTCGACCGGGTTGCTCGACCGATCGCTGTCCGTGGGCGGACCGGTGGCGATGTGCGTGCGCACCGGCGCGGCCGTGCTGCTCGACGATCTGGAGAACGCTCCGGGGCGCTGGCAGGACCACGCCCGCGAGGCGCGTGCGGCCGGCATCGGCGGTATGCGTGCCTACCCGGCTCGGATCGCGAACCGGGTCATCGGCGCCGTCGTGGTCCACACGTCGGGGCCGTGGCGGGCACCGGGTCACGCGGCGGCGTTCGTTCAGGCCGTCGCGGATCTGGCGGCGTTGGCCGTCAGCGTCGACACCGAGGGCGACGTGCGCCTGTCGGTCGAGGCGACGCGTCGACAGCAGGTCCTCGAGGACGCCGCCGTGATCGATCAGGCCATCGGTGTGCTCGCCGAGACCCATGGTCTCGGCATCGGCCCCGCGACCGACCTGCTCGTCACCGACGCCCGCCGCTCACGGACCTCGCTCGCAGATCGGGCGCGTGCGGTGATCGATGCCCTGAGCTGACCGGCTCGTTTCACGGCCCCCTGCCGGGGTACCGCAGGTCCATGACCGACACCTCGACCGACGACCGCCCCGCCGTCGCGCCGGCCGTCACCGGCCCACGGGCCCTCGCCTACGCGGCGCGGCTGATGGGACCTTCAATCACCTCGGGGGTGATCCTTCGTCGTCCGGCGGCCATGGCGCTGGCCGAGAAGGTCGACGCCGATGCGGCCACGCTGGCCGCGATGCGGGAGCTGCGACTCCGGTACGGCTCCGCGCCCGTGCAGTTGGCTCTGCCCGGTCGCACCATCGCCGTCGTGCTCGACCCTGCCGATGTCCGGCGCATCCTCGTCGACTCCCCGGAGGACTTCACGGCGGCGAACCGGGAGAAGATCGGCGCGCTGGGACCGTTCCAGCCGCACGGGGTGCTCATCTCCCGTGGCCGGCTGCGCGACGAGCGACGTGCGTTCAACGAGCAGGTCCTGGACACCCCTCAGCCGCTGCACCATCTCGCGTCGGCGTTCGTGGCCGTGGTGGACGAGGAGGTCGACACTCTGCTGTCCGGTCCCGGTGCGGGAGCGCCGCGCCCGGTGTCGGCGGACGAGTTCCTGCAGCTGTGGTGGCGGGTGGTGCGCCGGGTCGTGCTGGGTGCGTCCGCGCGCGACGACGAGACGGTGACCGACCGTCTGCGCTCCCTGCGCGGGAACGGTAACTGGTCGTACTTCGTACCGCAGCGACGCCGTGCGCGGGATCGCTTCATCGACGACCTGTACTCGTATGTCGATGCGGCGGAGCCGAACTCGCTCGCCGCCGTCGTCGCGCACAGTCGGGTGGGCGGTGCGGTGGACCCGGTGGGTCAGATGCCGCAATGGCTCTTCGCGTTCGACGCGGCCGGTATGGCGACGCTGCGGGCGCTCGCGCTGCTGGCCTCGCATCCCGACCACGAGCGGCGGGCCGTCGAGGAGGCGAGCGCGGGTGACGTCGGCCGTCCGCAAGCACTGCCGTTCCTGCGGGCGTGCATCCTGGAGTCGATTCGTCTGTGGCCGACGACGCCGGCGATCCTGCGGGACTCGACCGTCGACACGGAGTGGACCGGTGATTCGAGCACTCGAATCGTGCGAGCCGGCACGGCGTTCGCCATTCTGGCGTCCGGGTTCCACCGGGACGCGGACGCGCTGCCCTTCGCCGATCGGTTCGCGCCCGACATCTGGCTCGACGGCACCGCGGAGCAGTACCCGCAGCTGGTGCCGTTCAGTGCCGGGCCGGTGGTGTGTCCCGGTCAGAATCTCGTGTTGTTCACCGCGTCGTCGATGCTGGCGTCGATTCTCGCTCGGTCGGGGGTGGCTCTCACGAACCCTGCGCTCGCACCGTCGCGACCACTTCCCCCGACTCTGAACACCTACGGCGTCGAGCTGTCTCTCGAGCCCCGAACCTGAGTCCCCGACCTGAAGGATCTGCTGTGACAGAACAACTTCCGTCCATCGCCACGGCTTCCGTCGCCGAGCTCGGCGGCCGCACCAGCGTGTTGACCCGGCAACGCGACGACCACATCGAGCTCGACCAGTTGCTCCACGAGCTCGGCGAGACGCCGGCCGCAGATCGTGCCGACGTGCTGAACCGCATCTGTCGGCTCGTCTTCCCGCACGCGTTCGCCGAGGAGTCGGTGCTGTGGCCCGCGATCCGGAAGTGGGTGCCGGACGGCGAGTCGCTGACCCTCGAGATCGAGCGCGAGCATCAGGAGATCAACGAGCTGTTCTCCACGCTCGAGGAGAAGGGCGACGGCACCGACGAGGGGAGCGCGCTGCTCGATCGCATCGTCGTCCTGCTGCGTGAGGACGTGCGCGACGAGGAGGACCGGCTGTTCCCGATGCTGCGCCGCGCGATGAACGACGCGCAGCTCCGTCGGCTCGGCCTGGCGTGGACCGCGGTGCGGCGCACGGCCCCGACGAGGCCGCATCCGGTGGTGGCCCGCCGCCCACCGGGCAACGTCGTCGCCGCGCTGCCGCTCACGGTGCTCGACCGGTCGCGGGACGCACTGGACGTGGTGTCGAGGCGGGTGACCACGCCGTCGGCGGTGCAGTTGCTGCAGCGCACCAGCGGACTGCTCGCGACGGTGGCGGGTGCTGTGGAACACGTGCCGCCGCTGACCCGAGGCGAAGACCCGTCGACGCGGTCGGGGCGCACTACTCGGCCGGAGTGACCTGACCCGACGGCACGCGCGTGTGCGCTGTCATCAGTAGCTTGCCGAGTTCGGTGGACAGAGCGTCCGGTGCATCGCCGAGCGAGCCGATGTCGCGGACCAGTTGCTCGGCGAGAGTCCGTACCTTGATGTTCGTGGTCTGCGAGCGCCAGAGCAGCAGGTCGAAGGCCTTGTCGGCCGACACGTTGAGTCCCAGCATCAGGGCGCCCTTGGCCTGCTCGATCGCGGCGCGGGACTCCATCGCGGCGGCGTAGGTCTCGACCTGCCTGGCGGCGTGCTCGGAGTTCTCCGCGCCGGTCAGGGCGGACTGGGCGGCCTGCACGAACACCCGCATCGCCGACTCGTCGACGGAATCGAACCGGTGGCCGGTGTGGCTGTAGAGATTGAGGGCGCCGATGTGGGCACCACCCGCGGTGACGGGCGCGGACAGGAAACTCGCGACGTCGAGGTGATCGATCGCCTTCGCGAACACGGGCCAGCGCTGGGACACGTCGTCGAGATCGGCACGCACCACCTCGTGGGTCAACGCCGATTCGATGCACGGTCCCTGCTCGCTGCGGTATTGGGCCTGGTCCACCTCGAGGACGAACGTCTCGGTGCTCGCGGCGGTCTGCGGCCTGCCGCGGCGGAACACCGTGACGCCCGCTGCGTCGGCGTCGGGAATCGCCGTCACGACGCGCGCGCAGATCGTGTCGAGCGCGCCGTCGGCCGTGTGGGAGACGGCGAGCGCACTGTCCAGGTCTGTCAGGGCCTCCGCCAACAGGGCCAACGCCCGTCGTTCGTCCGTGGTGTCCGCGCTGTCGGTCATTACCGCATCTCCCAACTTCGCCGACTCATCACTCGACGACCCGTACGCGGAGTGCGAGACCACCGTACCGCTGTCGGGCTGTCCGGTTATAGTTGCGCGGAAGGCGATACCCCGCCCGGCGTCCAGCAGTAGGCGTCGGCACTGGTGGGTGTCGCCTTTTGTCGTCCGGTCTGCGACGACCGAGTGACGACGGATGATGAGAGAACCGAAGGGATCAGCACCACACATGAGCAACGACGGTCGGCCGCCGAGCTCCGAGCACCTCGATCTGGTGCGCACTCTGGCCGAGCTGGCGCGCGAGTTCGCCGGGTCGCGCCAGGTCCGGACGATCGACGAGGTTCTCGATCACGTCCTCGCGGTGTCGGTCGATCTGATCGACGCCGCGGATCACGCGTCGGTGCGGCTCGCGGCCGATGTGTCGGGGCCTGTGGAGCCCAGCCGCACGAGCAGCGACATCGCGGCCGCACTCGACCGGGTGCAGAGGCGACCGGGGGACGGACCGACCGTCGATCTCCTGCATCGGTCCTCCGAGGCGGGCGTGGACCTCGCTGCCGTCGTCGCCGGTCCGGTGCATCGTTGGCCCGGTCTGGCGGAGGCGGCCGACGCTGTCGGTGTCCGTGCTCTGGCCGCCGTACCGCTGGCGATGCACGAGCGCACGCTGGGAGTGCTCACGCTGTACTCGTCGTCGACCGCGGCGTTCGACGAGGACAGCCTGACCGTGGCGACGGCGATCGCGGCGCACGCCGCCATCGCGGTGCAAAGTCTGCAGAAGGAAGCGCAGTTCCGGTCCGGTCTCGCGTCCCGCGACATCATCGGTCAGGCCAAGGGCATGCTGATGGAGCGGTTCGAGGTGGACTCGGTCCAGGCGTTCGAGATGCTCTCGAAGTTGTCGCAGAACAACAACCGACCGCTGCACAAGCTTGCCGCGGACATCGTCGAGGCCGGAGCCAAGCTGCGCTACCCGTCCACCTGAGGCAGGGTCGCGGCGAGTCGGTCGAGCAGAGCCTCGAGCGCTTTCTCGAACTCGGGCAGGCCGAGATCGCGCGCCAGCTCCGCCTTCATCCGCACCACGGTGGGGAACTCCGTCGGGTCGATGTCGTCTCCGGGCTGAGCGGTGGCGCGGGGATCGTCGGGATCGTTGGGGTCCGTCGGACCGATCGAGACTCCCTGCGCCGAGACCTCGAGCAACAGCTGTCCGAGCAGGAAACTCGTGTACGAGCGGTAGGCGGCGGCCGCGGCCGCGTCGTCGAATCCCCATTCCTTCAGGCTGGAGAGGAAGTTCTCGAGCCACCGCACGCTGCGGAGTGGGGGCCGCACCCACGGCGCGCTGTTCGGCCGGGTCGCGATGAGCGGGAACACCTCGGGATGTTCGAGCGCCATCCGGCGCACGCCGTGCGACAGCCGCTGCAGGTAGTCCTGCCAGCTCGAGGCGCCCTTCATCAGCACCTGCGGGTCGCTGCCCAGATCGTCGATGACCTGGTCGACGATGCCGTCGAGCAGTTCTTCCTTGCCACCGAAGTAGTGGTAGAGCGCCATCGCCTCGACGCCGAGACGCCCGCCGAGTCGGCGCATCGTCAGATCACGAGCGCCGTTGTCGTCGATGAAGGCAATGCCCGCGCGCAGGATGACGGTGCGGGTGAGCTGACCCCTACCGGGCGGTGGCGTGGTGCCGGGTGTCGAACCCACGATGAATCGACCCCCCGTTGTCTCGAGACTCGGACGCACCGAGTGGTGTCGACACTAGGCGTGTTCTGGCACGGTCACCACATGAGCACCGAGCACCTGTCCGTCCACGACGCCATCGCCGCACGTCGGGACGTCCGTAGCGAATTCAGCGGTGAGGTGGTCGACGACGCCGTCCTCACCCGCCTTCTCGCCGCCGCCCACCGCGCACCCAGTGTCGGGAACACCCAGCCGTGGGACTTCGTGATCGTCCGACACCCCGAGACGCTGGGGCGATTCGCCGCGCACGTGGCGCAGTGCCGCGCCGACTTCGCGGCATCACTGCCCGCCGACCGCGCCGAGACCTTCGACCCGATCCGCGTCGAGGGGATCGAGACCAGTGGCACCGGCGTCGTCGTGACGTACGACGACTCCCGCGGTGGTGAGCACGTTCTGGGCCGGGCCACGGTGCGGGACACGGGCCTGCTCTCCGTGGCCCTGGCCATCGAGAACCTGTGGCTCGCAGCGGTGTCCGAGGGTGTCGGCGTCGGGTGGGTGTCGTTCTACGACGAGGCGGTGCTGCGGGACATCATCGGCCTGACCGGCGACGACGCCGTGCGTCCCGTCGCGTGGCTGTGCGTCGGTCCGGTGACGCAGTTCCAGGAGGTTCCGGACCTCGAGCGGTTCGGGTGGCGTCCGCGTCGGCCCCTGTCCGACGCCGTGCACCGGGAACAGTGGGGCCGTCGGGGTTAACGTCGCCGGGTGACCTCCTCGCGTCGGCGTTCCCCGGTGAGCGCGCTGACGCGTCGCGGTGTCCCGATCGGTCGAGCCGACATCACCGTCGCGGAGGCAGCCGACGCGATGACCCGGGCGCGGTCGAGCACCCTCGTCGTGCAGTGCCCGGGCTCGGTGTGGGGAGTGGTGACCGACGGCGACCTGCGCCGACGCGTGATCGCCGCGGGCCTGAGCACCGCGGCACCGGTGTCGGCCGTCGCATCCGTTCCTGCCGTCACTGTCGACGCCGAGGTGCCCGTCGCGGAGGCGGCCGCCCTCGCGCTCACTGCGGGTGTCCGCCGACTGGTGGTGCTGGATGCGAGTGGGGGCGTGCTCGGCATCGCCCTCGAACAGGATCTGCTCTCGCCGGCGCTGCGTGCGGGCACAGCGCTGCGCACCGCGGTGGAGCGCTCGGCGAGTGTCGACGATCTGGTCGAGGCGTGCGGGCGGCTTGCCTCGGTGACGTTGTCGCTGAACGATTCCCGCGTCCCGTCGGCCGACGTGACGGCAGTGCGATCGTCCGTGGTGACGGCCACCGTGCGCCGGGCCGCCGAACTGCTGGGCGACGACGCGTCCACCTGGCTCGTCTCCGGAAGCGTCGCTCGGCGCGAATCGGTCCCGTCGTCCGATGTCGAGACGGCGCGGGTGGGCGGCCCGTCCCCGATGGGGTCGGACGTGCACGCCGTACTCGAACGCTGCGGTCTCGCAGCCGATCCCCATCACGCGAGTGCCGCGTCGCCGCGCTTCGTGCGGACGGTCGACGAGTGGTCCGACGCGGTGGCAGGCTGGGTGGCCGATCCGTACGAGGACACCGGTGTGGTGATGCTCTCGCTCGCGCTCGATACGCGTCCGGTGGTGCCTGGCGGATGGACACCGGCGGAGCCCGCGCGCGCCGCGCTGGCCGACGCCGCTCACTCGCGACTGCTGATGTTGCGTGAGGCGACGACGATCAAGGCGCGGGTGACGCTGCGGGACAAGCTCTTCCGTCGTGCGGACACGATGGACGTGAAGGCGGGGATCCTGACTCCCATCGTGGACATCGCGCGCTGGGCCGGTGTCTCCGCCGGGCACGACGCCGTGGGCACGCCGGCTCGGCTCGAGCACGGTGCTCGCGCGCAGGTGCTGTCCGAGGACGACGCCGCGGTGCTCGCGGAATCGTTCGACGTCGTCCAGCGCATCCGGCTGCGGCACCAGTGCGAGGCACTGCGCGACGGCCGCCCCGTCGACGACCTGGTGCGCCCGTCGGACCTCACGCCCCTCGACCGGAGCCTGCTCGACGCGGCTGCGCGGGAAGTGGCGGGCGTGCAACGGGCCTCGGCGTACCTGGCTCGATGAGGCCGTCCGAGGAACATCCCGACACCTTCGCCGGGCTCACCCCGGAGCAGTGCCACGCCGTCGATCAGGCCGTCGCCGCCGAACGGCTCGAGGGATGGCGTCCCACGCCGGCGGACCTGGCACTCCTCGTCGCCGAGTGTCGCGGCGAGACGGTGCTGCCGTCGGTGCGCGAGGGGCTCGTCGACGACGGACCGAGGCGTGAATCACGCTGGGCGGCACTGCGTCCGCGGCACACCCCGTACCTGCTGCCCGGGTCGACGACGCTGCGCAACGTGCTGGGCATCGTCGACGCGGCCGAGTTGCACCGCGCGGAGAGCATCCTCACCGCACTCCGTCTGGTCCGCTGTCACACCGGGCGGGCCGACCTCGGGGGCGCCGTCGGTGTGCACCGCCTGCTGAGCGTGCACCGCTACGTCTTCCAGGACGTCTACGTGTGGGCAGGCGACGTGCGCACCGTGGAACTGTCGAAGAACGGCACCGCGTTCGCGAGGTGCTCCGTCGTGTGGGACGGCCTCATGGGCGTGCACGAGACCATCCTGAGCGCCGACTGGGCGGCCGCCGACCGGGGGGAGCTCGCGTACCTCCTGAGCCGCACCTATGCCGACCTCAATCAGGTGCATCCCTTCCGTGAGGGCAACGGACGGGCCGCGACCATGCTGCTGCATCTGCTCGTCGCGCCGACCGGGTTCCGGCTGGATCTGACCGACGTCGAGCGGCGGGACTGGATCGCCGCATCGCAGGACTCGGCACCGTTCCGCCAGGCCGGCGCACCGTCCGCACGCCCCTTCCTCCCCCTCTTCCTGCGCGCCCTGAGCTCGTAACGCACTCGCAACATCTCGATACATCACGGACACCACCGCGGCCGCTGCGTCCGATTAACTATCACTCGACAGATACACCCCTCCCGTCGATGGAGAACACCCATGAGCCAGGCCGTGCTCCCACCCCCGTCGGACCGTCACGCGGACGGCGACTCCGACGATCTCCTCGAGTTCGGGTACGAACAACAGCTGCATCGCAAGCTGGGGAAGTTCGCGTCCTTCGCGGCGGGCTTCTCGTTCGTCTCGATCCTGACGACGATCTTCCAGCTGTTCGGCCTGGGCTTCAGCTTCGCCGGCCCGGCGTTCTTCTGGGCGTGGCCGGTGGTGTTCGTCGGCCAGTTCATGGTGGCGCTGTGCTTCGCCGAACTGGCCGCGCGCTACCCCATCTCCGGGGCCATCTACCAGTGGTCACGCCGCGTCGGCGGTGAGATCACCGGCTGGTTCGCCGGATGGTTCATGATCATCGCGCAGATCGTGACGGCCTCCGCCGCCGCCATCGCACTGCAGGTGGTGCTGCCGAACGTCTGGAGCGGCTTCCAGATCGTCGGCACCGACACCGCACTGACCTCGTCGGACGGCGCCACCAACGCCGTCGTGCTGGGCACCGCGCTGCTGGTGATCACCACGACCATCAACTCCATCGGTGTCAATGCCATGGCGCGCATCAACTCGATCGGCGTGACGTGCGAGATCGTCGGTGTCATCGCGGTGATCGGCGTGTTCTTCACTCATGCTCAGCGCGGACCGGACGTCGTGTTCGACACCGGCGGCGTGCCCGTCGATTCCGGCTACATCGGGGCGTGGATCGTCTCGGGACTCATGGCCGCCTACGTCATGGTGGGATTCGGCTCCGCCGGCGAACTGGCCGAGGAGACGAAGAATCCCCGTCGGGTCGCACCGCGCACCATCCGTCTCGCGCTGTCCGTCTCCGCGCTGGGCGGCGGGCTCATGATCATCGGTGCGCTCATGGCGGCACCCAGCCTCACCGACGGTGAACTCGCGACGCAGGGCCTGCCGTACGTGCTGAACTCCGTGCTCTCGTCCCCGTGGGGCACCGTGCTCCTGATCGACGTGGCCATCGCGATCCTCATCTGCACGTTGGCCATTCAGACTGCCGCGTCCCGGCTCATGTTCTCGATGGCCCGTGACGGCCGGCTTCCCGCGTCCCGTGTTCTCGGATCGGTCAACAAGACCACGGGCACGCCCATCGCCCCGGCCGTCGTCATCGGGCTGGGCTGCGTTCTGGTGCTCGTGGTCAACGTCGGCAACTCGGCGATCTTTTCCACCCTCGCCAGCGTGTGCATCGTGCTCATCTACCTCGCCTACATGATGGTCACCGTGCCGCTGCTCCTCCAGCGGCTGAAGGGCTGGCCCCACAACACCACCGGCGCACCGAAGGTCGACTCCGAGGGCAAGCCGCTGTTCACCCTCGGCCGCCTCGGCCTGCCCGTCAACCTTCTCGCCGTCGTCTACGGCGCTGCCATGGTGGTCAACCTGTCCTGGCCGCGCCCCGAGATCTACGACCCCTCCGGCGATTTCCCGCTGCTGCGCTGGGCCGCGCCCCTCACGGTGCTGGCCGTCGTCGCCGTCGGTGCGCTGTGCTTCCCGCGCGGCAAGGCCCACCCCAACCCCGTCACCACAGGAGTGTCCGCATGACCGCCACCACCACAGCTGCCCGCGAGCACGCCCGGTCGCAGGCTCGGGAGATCACCGACTCGATGCCGGTGGTCCCACCCTCCCTGTGGCCGCACGAGGTTCCCGGAACCGATGCCGCGTCGCTCGTCTGGGCCGAGACGGTTCCCGGCGGGCGGTACACGACGAAGGTGCTCCAGCGCGGAACCCGAGTCCGGTTGCGCGACCTCGACGGAGCGGCCTGCGCGCACGTCCTGCTCCACCGTGCCGACGCACCGTGGGAACGCCTCAACACCGCCGACACCGTCAAGGTGCCGTGGCAGGCGTACATGGGGGTGGGTCATCCGCTGCTGTCCGACCAGGGGCGGGTGATCGCCACTGTGCTGGCCGACTCGTCCGGACACCACGACGCACTGTGCGGTACGACGACGCTGCTCACCAACACCGCGAAGTACGGTGACGGCAGCGCGTACTCGGCGTCGCCCGCGGGCCGCGAGTTGCTGATCCTGGCCGCCCTGAAGAACGGCCTCGGTCCCCGCGACGTGCCGCCGACACTCAGCTTCTTCCACGGCGTCACCGTCGATCCCGACGGGGCGCTCCGCAGCACGGGTTCCGCGGGTGCCGGCCGCGAGGTCGACCTGATCCTGCACCTGCCGGTGATCGTGAGCATCGCCAACACGGCGCACCCGATCGATCCGTCGCCCACCTTCGACACCACGTCGCTCGAGGTGCTGGCCTGGCCGTCGCCGCAGGATCTCGAGGCGCTGCCGAACACCGACCCCGAATACCTCCGTGCCGTCGCCAACACGGAGGACACGTACGCAGCAGGAGGCTCGAAATGACCGCAGCAGTACAGGAACTGGCGCTGGTGGCAGGCCGGGTGATCCTCGACGAGGTCGCACCTGCCCGTGGCCCGTGGTCCGCCGTCGTGCGCGCCGGTGACGTCCTCACTATCCTCGACCTGGAGGGCAACCAGGCCGTCGACACCCTGGTCTACGGCGCCGACGACCACACCGTCCGCTACAGCGCACCGGCCACCATGGTGGGCCAGGGCAACGTCTACCTCACCACGGGAACGGTGCTGCGCGACAGCGAGTCCCGGCCGATGATGACCATCGTTGCCGACGAGGTGGGCAATCACGACACGATCGGCGGTGCGTGCTCGCAGGAATCGAACACGCTGCGCTACGGCCACCACACCAAGCACCAGCACGCGTGTGTCGAGAACTTCGTGCTCGAGGGGTCGCGGTGGGGTCTGGGCAAGCGCGACATCGTCTCCAACATCAACTTCTTCATGAACGTCCCGGTCGACGCGGACGGCACCCTGGGCATCGTCGACGGACTGTCCGCGCCGGGCAAGCGGATCGCGCTGCGCGCGGAGATCGACTCGCTGGTCCTGATCTCGAACTGCCCGCAGATCAACAACCCGTGCAACGGTTTCGACCCGACACCGGTTCGTCTGATCGTGACGCGGCCCGCATGAGCATCCGCGTCGAGCGCCCCGGCATGCTCACCACCATTCAGGACTGGCCCGGCCGGGTGGGGTACTGGAAGGTGGGAGTACCCCCGTCGGGGCCGATGGACGACCTGTCGCTGCGGTTGGCCAACGTCGCCGTCGGCAACCCGGAGGGAGCGCCGGCGCTCGAGACCACGATGAGCGGTCCCGCACTGCGTTTCGACGACGAGACCGTCGTGTGCGTCACCGGTGCGGACGCACCCGTCACGGTGAACGGCGAGCCCGCCGAGCGCTGGACTCCGATCACGGTGCCCGCGGGCGGGGTGCTGGACGTGGGTGCGGTGTCCGGGGCCGGTCTGCGGATGTACGTCGCGATCCGCGGCAGCGTCCTGGCCGAGGAGTACCTCGGCAGTGCGTCGACCTTCACGCTCGGGACGTTCGGCGGGCTCGACGGCCGTGTGCTGCAGGCGGGCGACGACCTCGCCCCGGCGGATCGCGCGACCGGCACGCCCGCACCCGTGCCGATGGAACACGTTCCGGCGCTGACGCACTCGTGGCAGCTCGCCGTCACGGAGGGCCCGCACGGAGCACCCGAATTCTTCACCCGCACCGACATGGACACCATTCTCGGCACCGACTACGAGGTGCACTTCAACTCCGATCGCACCGGCGTGCGGCTGGTCGGACCCCGCCCGGACTGGGCGCGTACCGACGGGGGAGAAGCGGGTCTGCACCCGTCGAACATCCACGACAACGCGTATTCGGTCGGGGCGCTGGACTTCACGGGCGACACCCCCATCCTGCTCGGTCCCGACGGCCCGAGCCTGGGCGGTTTCGTGTGCCCGGTGACGGTGGTCGCGGCCGATCGCTGGAAGCTCGGTCAGCTGCGCCCCGGTGACACGGTGCGCTTCGTCGCGCTCGAGGCCGCCGCGGCCGCCTCGAAGAACACGCTGGGCGTCGGCCGGCGCGCCGGCCTGCCCGTGGTGTTCTCGCGCGGCGGCGACGGGGACGACGGTGTCATCGCGCGCCGCGACGGCGCGACGCCGGTCACCTACCGACGCTCCGGTGACGACAACATCCTGGTCGAGTACGGCGAGATGTCCCTCGACCTGGCACTGCGGGCCCGCGCGCACGCGCTGCACGAGGCCGTCGAGGCCATCGCCCCCGCCGGGTTGGTGGATCTGACGCCCGGTATCCGGTCGTTGCAGGTGAAGGTCGACCCCGACGTGCTGCCGACTGCGAAACTCCTCGATCTGCTGCTCGAGGCCGAGGACGCGCTGCCGGACACCTCCGAGCTCACGGTGCCCAGTCGGCATGTGCGGCTGCCGCTCTCGTGGGACGACCCGTCCACGCGCGAGGCGATCCAGCGCTACATGCACGGCGTACGCTCCGACGCGCCGTGGTGCCCGTGGAACATCGAGTTCATCCGCCGGATGAACGGGCTCGAGTCCGTCGACGACGTGTACGACACGGTCTTCGATGCCGAGTACATGGTGCTGGGCCTGGGCGACGTGTACCTCGGTGCGCCGGTGGCGACTCCGTTGGATCCACGGCACCGCCTCGTCACGACGAAGTACAACCCGGCCCGCACGTGGACACCGGAGAACGCCGTGGGGATCGGCGGCGCGTATCTGTGCATCTACGGCATGGAGGGACCCGGCGGCTACCAGTTCGTCGGTCGCACCACGCAGGTCTGGAACCACCGACACCCCTCCGCAGTCAAGGGTTTCGAAGAGGGCACGCCCTGGCTGCTGCGCTTCTTCGACCGCATCTCCTGGTACCCCGTCAGCACCGAGGAGCTCGCCGACATGCGCGCCGATCTCGCGGCCGGGCGCGGAGCGGGTGTCGAGATCACCGACGGCACCTTCTCTCTGGCCGACCACGACGAGTTCCTGGCCGAGAACGACAGCTCCATCGCCGAGTTCCGCAAGAAGCAGGCCGAGGCGTTCGGCATCGAGCGCGATGCCTGGTCCGCGGCCGGCGAGTTCGCCCTCACCACAGCACAGGGAGCATGATGACGACCGCCACCGATCGAGTGTTGCTCGCGTACAAGCGTATTGCCGAGGTCGACCGCCCCGAGGTGTGGATCACGCTGCGCGACGAGGCGGACGTCCTCGCGGAGGCCGCCGGTCTGGACGAGAGCCTGCCGCTGTACGGGACCGTGCTCGCGGTCAAGGACAACATCGACGTCGCGGGTCTCCCGACGACGGCGGCGTGCCCCGAGTTCTCGCGTACCCCGGACGTCGATGCGACCGTGGTCGCGCGACTCCGCGCCGCCGGCGCTCTGGTGCTGGGCAAGACCAATCTCGACCAGTTCGCCACCGGACTCGTGGGAACGCGCAGCCCGTACGGCGCGGTGCGGCACGCGCACGACCCCGAGAAGATCTCCGGCGGGTCGAGTTCCGGCTCCGCGACCGCGGTCGCGCTGGGCATCGTGGACATCGCCCTCGGAACGGACACGGCAGGGTCGGGCCGAGTTCCTGCGGCCTTCGCGTCCCTGGTGGGCATCAAGCCGACGCTGGGACTGGTGCCGAACACCGGCGTCGTCCCGGCGTGCGTGGACTACGACGCCGTGACGGTCTTCGCCGCCGACATCACCACGGCCACAGCAGCCATGGCGTTCATGATCGGTGCGGACTCGGCGGATCCACGGAGTCGTGCGTGGCCCGCGACGGTGCCGTTGTCGGCGCCGCCGCGCCCCCGTGTCGCCGTTCCACGCACCGAGGATCTCCGCGCGCTGTGCCCCGAGTACGCGGAGGCGTTCGAGCGCACGGTGTCGGGACTGGACGCTGTAGGGATCGACCACGAGATCGTCGACATCTCCGTGCTGCTGGACGCGGCCGTGCTGTTGTACGACGGGGCGATCGTGGCGCAGCGCTACGCGGCGGTCGGCGAGTTCCTGTCGACATCGCCCGAGCACGCCGACCCGACCGTCTCCCGCATCGTGCTGGGCGCGAAGGATCCGGCAGCGCACGCGTACGTCGACGACCTCTCGACGCTGCTGGCGGCCAAGGCGCACGCGGCGTCGATTCTCGACGGGCTCGACGGCCTGGTGCTGCCGACGACCACCGAGCACCCCACCATCGCTGCGGTACAGGCGGATCCGCTCGGCATCAATCGCAGGCTCGGCACGTTCACCAACTTCTGCAACCTTCTCGACATGGCGGCGGTCGCGGTGCCGGGTGCGCGCACGACGGCGGGTGATCCCTTCGGCGTCATGGTCGTGGGCCCCGCGTTCACCGATCAGGTACTGCTCGACATCGGTGCCGCGGTGGCGGATCAGGACACGGCGGTACTCGTGGAGGGCGGCGTGGACGTGCTCGTCGTCGGCGCGCACCTGCGAGGGTTCCCGCTGAACGGTCAGCTGGTCGAGCGTGGTGCGCGGTTCGTCGGTGAGGTGAGCACCTCCGCCGACTACCGCCTGGTCGATCTGGGCACCACGCCGCCCAAGCCCGGACTGGTGCGCGGCGGCAGCGCCTCCATCGCGGGCGAGCTGTATCGGATGGCCCCGGCGCACCTCGGCACGTTCCTGGCCGGGCTGCCCGCACCGATGGGCCTGGGATCGGTGACGCTGTCCGACGGTCGGGAGGTGGTCGGTTTCATGTGCGCCGCCGATGCGGCGGAGGCGGGCACCGACATCACCGAGTTCGGCGGCTGGCGGGCCTACACCGCGAATAGTGGAGTCCGAACCCCGGATTCCGGGGTCTGAGTTCCACGATCAGCTCGAGCGTGGCCGGTTCTCGTCGATGAGCCGTTCGAGTTCGCGAGGGTTCCTGGTCTGCAGCAGGACGCGGCCCGGACCGGTGAAGTCGAACACCAGCCCCTCGCCGGACTTCAGCGTCTGCATCGTCTTCCCCTGTACCGCTCGACGCACGTCGAACGTCATCGCGAGGTGGTACGCCACCACGTGACCGGTGTCGATGGTGACGCGTTCCCCGGGACCGAGGTCCATGACGTCGATGGCGCCGTACACACCCAGCAGCACGTGCCCGCGTCCCGACGCCTTGTAGCCGAAGGCGCCCTGGCCGCCGAACATCTGCTTCATTCCGCCGAACTGCGGGTCGACGGTGACGTCGGGGGAGTTGCCGAGCCAGGAACCGTGGCCCACGAACCACTCCTGCCCGTCGGCGACGTCGACGGTGATGACGTCGCCGGGCAGCTTGCCGGCCAGGTCGACCCAGCCGCCCTGGTCCGGTGCCGTGTACGTGGTGACGTAGAAGGATCCGGCGCTCAGCGCGCTGCGTCTGAGTCCGCCGAGGAATCCGCCCGGGGTGCTGCTCCGGATGTCCACACCGGCCGAACACGCGAGCATCGCCCCGCCCTCGGTGTTCAGCGATTCCCGTGGCGCCAGGCGGCATCGGGCGACGGTGTTGGAAGGGTTGTGCCGGAGTTCGACGTCCATGCGCAGACGATAGAGCAGCGACGACCGCCGCGCGCGGCACGTGAGAGTGCCCGAGAAATTACTTTCGGGTAGCTCTGGTGTCGACGCCCGGTTACAGACATAATCCGATGCGTGAACAATGTAGGTGTTACCTCGAGTAACCTGATCGCACAGGCTCCGGCCGGTGGCGGCGCCGCGCTCGATCAGGTCTTCGGCATGACCGCGGCAGCCGGTGTCATCTCGCTGTTCCTGCTGTATCTGGCCGTGATGCACCGGACGAGGCGCATCACGTGGCTGCAGCGCCTCGCGGACTACGCGGGCGAGAAGCTGCACCGCCCCGGGTGGGTGGCGCTGCCGCTCGTCATGTTCATCTCGACGATCCTCACCGCGTTCTTCGGCTTCATCTGGGACGTCAGCCTGCACATCGGACGTGGTCGCGACGAGGGCCCGTTGGCCAACCCGGCGCACTACTTCATCCTGGTGGGCCTGTTCTTCCTGTTCATCGCCGGTGCGCTGGCGATCATCCTGCCGCGCGACGAGAAGCCCGGTCCGGCAGCCATCAAGATCACCCGGACCTGGTACGCCCCCACCGGCGGGCTGCTCATCGCCGGTTCGGGCCTGTACGCGCTCATCGGCTTCCCGCTCGACGACATCTGGCACCGCATGTTCGGCCAGGACGTGACGCTGTGGGGACCGACGCACCTCATGCTCATCGGCGGCGCCGGGCTCTCGCTCGTCGGCGTGCTGTTGCTCGAGCACGAGGGTCGCGTCGCGATGGCCTCCACCGCCGTGACCACCGCCGCCACCGCCGGTGAGCCCGACGGCGAGACGAAGGCGGACCCGGCGCAGGCCGTCGACTCCCGCAAGCGCTCGATCATCACCTGGTTCATGCGCAGCTCCGCCTTCGGTGGTCTCGTCATCGGCCTGTCCGTCTTCCAGATCGAGTACGACTTCGGCGTCGAGCAGTTCCGCCTCGTCTTCCAGCCGCTGCTCATGACGGCTGCCGGCGCCTTCGCGCTCATCGCCGCCCGCCTGATGGTGGGCCGCGGATCCGCTCTGTTCGCCGTCGCCTTCGCCGCGGTGATCCGCGAGATCACCGCGCTGATCGTCGGTCCCGTCCTCGGTGAGCCGCACAGCGTGTTCACGCTCTACCTGGGCATGGCCGTGGTCGTCGAGATCATGGGTCTGACCACTCTCGTCCACCGCCGCCTCCTGTTCGGCGCCGTCACCGGTGTCGCCGTGGGCACCGTCGGCCTGTACCTGGAGTCCATGTGGGTCGACGCCGTCTTCCTCTACCCGTGGCCGAACAGCATGTGGGTCGAGGCGCTCGCCACCTGCATCCCCGCCGGCCTCGTCGTCGGTCTCACCGCGGGTCTCTTCGCGCAGGCGCTCAGCGGTGACGGACTCCCGCGTCCCGCCGTCCGGCGTTCCGTCGTCGTCGCGATGGTGCTGGTGCTCGGCGGCAGCGTCGCCAACGGCTTGATGATCGACGTTCCGCAGGGCGCGAACGCGACCCTGAGTCTCACCGACGCTCCCCGCGAGGACGGCTTCCGCATGGTCACCGCCACGGTGAGCATCGACCCGAGCGACCTGGTGTCCGACGATCCCGAGTGGGTCTCCATCCTCGCCTGGCAGGGCGCAGGCGACTCGCTGCACGGACTCGTCGTCGACAACCTCGAGCGCACCGGCCCGGGTGAGTACCGCTCCACGCGTGCCATGCCGGTCGACGGGACGTGGAAGACGTTCCTGCGCATCCAGGACGGCCGCACCATGGCCGGTGCGCCCATCTTCATGGCCGCGGACGAGGGCATCGGCGCCGAGGAGGTCCCCGCGACCACCGAGTTCACCCGCGAATTCCAGTACGAGACCAAGCTGCTGCAGCGCGAGCGCTCGTTCGACCACCCGGCGTGGCTGTTCACGGCGGCGTGCCTCGTGGTGCTGGCCTGCTCGCTGGCCCTCATCTGGTCGCTGTCCTGGGGCGCCGCGCGCATCAGCCTGGCCACCCCCGGCAACACCGCGACGAAGGGCAGCAAGGAGCGCAGTCGCGTATGACGCCCGATCCGAACGTGATCTACCTCGCGGATCACTCTGTCGTGCTGGCACTTCCAGCCGTCATCCCCGCAGTGCTCATCGCTCTCGTGGTGATCGTCATCGTCGTGCGCGACCGGCGGGCCGAGCGGGCGGAGAACGCCGAGAACGACCTGAAGGACGCGAACGAGAGGGAGGGCACGGAGTGAGCGGGAAGGCCGGAGGCCGGTCGGCAATCGGCATGCGCGCAGTGGTGGTCGGGCTGGCGGTACTGGCGCTGGCGGGGTGCTCGCAGGCGGAGCCGGAGACCGAGGCGACGCCCGAGCAGGTCTCCTCGACACCGGCCACGTCCGTAGCGGCGTCCGACGTCCCACGCATCACGCCGACCACCACGCTCGACGTCTCCATCGCGGGCGGTGAGGTCACCCCGGTCGACCAGCGTCTCGAGGGCAGGGTCGGCGAGGAGATCCTCGTGACCGTGTCCAGCGACGCGGAGGACGAGATCCACGTGCATTCCGTTCCCGAGCACAGCTTCCCGGTGGCGGTCGGTGACGATCAGCAGTTCCGCTTCACGGTCGACGTGCCGGGCTCGGTCGACATCGAGTTGCACGAGGCCGACGTCACCGTGGCGACGGTGCTCGTCCGGTCGTGAGCAGCGAGCTCCTCGCGCACGGTCTCGGCGGGTCGACCGACCTGCCGATCCCGGTGACGTACGCTCTCATCGGCGGTGCCTGGGCGCTGGCAGCGTCCTTCGCGGTCCTGTTGTTGGCGTGGAAGACTCCGCGTCTGACGCCCGATCGACACCTGGTCCGGACGCCGCTGGCGCGACTCGTGGACGCTGCCGCGTTCCGGGGCGTCGTCGGCACCGCGTCGGTGGCGCTGGCCGTGTGGGTCGGCGCGGCGTCGGTGCTGGGTCCGCAGGACGCATCCAACGCTCTGCTCGGCGTGTTCTACGTGCTGGTGTGGGTCGGGCTGGTCCCGGCATCGCTGGTCTTCGGGCCGGTGTGGCGCATCGTGTCCCCGGTCCGCGCGCTGTATCGCGTTCTGCCGCACGGCCGGCCGCGGGCCCTGCCCGACGGCATCGGGGTGGTCCCGGCGGTGCTGGGCCTACTGGCCTTCGTGTGGCTCGAACTGGCGTCGAGTGATCCCGGTTCGGTTGCCGCCGTGCGTACCTGGTGTCTGCTGTACGTGGTGATCCTGCTCGGCGGCGCCCTGATCTTCGGCGAGGAATGGTTCGCGCGCGCGGATCCGTTCGAGGTGTTCAGCGACACCGTGGCGCGGTTGTCGATCCTGGCGCGCGACAGGGAGTCTCGTGCCCTCGTGGTGCGCAACCCGCTCGACGGCGCCGCCACCCTCCCTGTACGACGCGGAACCGTCGCCGTGACGGCCACGTTGCTCGGCTCCACCGCGTTCGACTCGCTGGCGCAGACGCCGAGTTGGAAGTCGTTCGCGCGTGACCTCGGTGACCCGGTGCTGATCCGCACGGCCGGCGTGCTGGCGTGTGTCGCACTGGTGGGCACCGTGTTCTGGCTCGCGGCGCGCACCACCGGCGGCGTGACGAGGGAGCGTCGCGCGCAGTTGCCCGGCTTGCTGGCGCACTCGCTGATCCCGATCGTCGTCGGGTACTTCTTCGCCCATTACCTCACCTATCTCGTGGAGAAAGGTCAGCAGAGCGTCTTCACGTTGTTCGATCCGTTCGACCGAGGATGGAATCCGCTCGGCATCGCGGACGCGTCGGTGAACTACGCGTTGTCCTCGCATCCATCGGTGGTCGCATCGATCACGGTGCTGTGCGTGGTGATCGGGCACATCGTCGGAGTGACACTGGCGCACGACGCGGCTCTGCGGCACCTACCGAAGAAGGACGCGCTGCTCGGCGAACTGGCTCTCATGCTGGTGATGGTGCTGTACACCTTCCTCGGTCTCTTCTTGTTGTTCGGCGCATGAATGGTCGTTGACCTTTCCGTGACCGTAGGTTACCGTCCGGTAG
Organism: Rhodococcus sp. NBC_00294; assembly: GCF_036163995.1. Lineage (NCBI taxonomy): Bacteria > Bacillati > Actinomycetota > Actinomycetes > Mycobacteriales > Nocardiaceae > Rhodococcus > Rhodococcus sp. NBC_00294. The sequence goes on along the minus strand of NZ_CP108043.1, from coordinate 422,121 downwards.
GTTAGTGGCGCCCATCACAGGGGAGGGTGCCGATCAGAGCATGGGGGCTCGTGTGCGGCGTCGTTCCACGGTCATCTCGGGCGTTCTCGTCGCCCTCCTCGTCGCATCCGGTACCGCGGTGCCTGCCACGGCGGATCCCACCGGCGGCGCGGACGCCGTCGCCTGGACCGCCGCGGCCGATGCGCCGCCGCAGTACCCGCAGGTGGCCATCGACTGGGACGTCCCCATCACGATGAGTGACGGAACGGTGTTGCAGGCCAACATCTACCGGCCCGCCGATGCATCCGGTCGCCCGGTGGAGACCGCCCTCCCGACCGTCCTGAACATCACGCCGTACACCAAGCTCGTGGGCAACCTGATCGACTCGATCCAGCAGATCCCCGGAGTGAGCGAGCCGGTGCTCGACTTTCTGGCGAGCCTCAACTTCGCGGGTACGCCGTTCGACGGCATCACCGATCTCACGCAGGCGGTCGACGGCGGGGGCTTGCGTCTCTTCGCCGTCAACCGGAACCTGGTCCAGAACGGCTACGCCCAGGTGGTCGTCGACGCCCGCGGCACCGGGTTCTCGCAGGGCACATGGGACGTGTTGGGTCCACGCGAGCAACAGGATTCGGCGGAGATCATCGACTGGACCTCACGGCAGTCCTGGTCCGACGGTCAGGTCGGCATGTCGGGCATCTCCTACTCGGCCATCAACTCCGTGCAGGCCGCGGCGCTGCGTCCGCCGGCGCTCAAGGCCATCTTCCCGGTCGAGCCCGGCAACGACCTGCTGCGCGACATCGTGGGTACCGGCGGCGCGTTGGGTGTCGGGTTCATGCCGCTGTGGCTCACGTTGGTCAACGTGCTGAAGTTCGTCCCGAACGTGCAGTCGATCCTGCAGGGGCAGTTCGACACTCGGTGGCTCGCCGATCGACTGGCTGATCCGGCGATCCTGATCCCCGAACTCGCGAACGCCTTCACGGCGCCGACCATCGGAGACATCCGGCCGGAGACCCTCGGTGTCGCCCAGGACGGCGAGTTCTACGCCGACCGTTCGGCGGATCTGTCGCAGATCGAGGTACCCACTATGGTCTACGGCGGCTGGCACGACATCTTCACCAACAGCGAGCCGCGCATCTACAACGACATCCCGGTCGCGCCCGGACGCAAGCAGCTGATCATGGGCGACGGGTACCACGTCAATCCGGGCGCGGGCTTCGGACGCCCGGGCAACCCGCCGCGACTCGATGCACTCGAACGCGCGTGGTTCGACCACTGGCTCAAGGGCGTCGACAACGGTGTCGAGAAGTACGGCCCCGTGACGCTGTTCCAGCAGGGCGGCGGGTGGACCACCACCGATCAGTTCCCCCGTGCCGGAGCGCAGTCTCAGCGCACCTACCTCTCCGCCGCCCCCAGCGGCACCGCCGGGCACAGCCTCCACGACGGCTCGCTGTCCTCGTCGCCGACGTCCGACACCGCGCGCCTCACCGTCGCGCCGGGCCTTCGCGGGGTCTGTTCCCGCGACGCCGCGGTCGGTACTGCGGGTGCGGCGGCGGTCCTGGGGTCCGTGTGCACGAAGGACTCCCGGTTCAACGAGGCCGAGGCGCTGACCTTCACCAGCGCGCCGGCCGAGAAGCCCACTCAGATCTCGGGTGCCACCAACCTGCATCTCAACACGGTGCTCGATCGGCCCGACGGCTTCTGGGCCGCGACGATGAACGACGTCGCGCCGGACGGCACGTCCACCCCGATCAGCCACGGCGCTCTGACCGCATCGCTGCGCCAGATCGACGAGGCGAAGAGCACCCGCTCGGCCAACGGCGACTACGTCGACGCGAAGCCGGCGCTCACGCTCGCGAGCCGGCAGCCGCTCGTGCCCGGCGTCCCGACCACGGTGGACATCAACCTGCTCCCCACGGATGCCGTGATCGCGCCGGGCCACCGGATCCGCATCGACGTCTACGCCGCCAGCGTGCCGCGCTACCTGCCACTGGGGCCGATGCTCGTCGACTCCGCGCTGGCACCTCAGCACGTGCAACTCGACCCCGCGAACCCCAGCTTCGTGAACATTCCGTATGTGAACTGAGCGGATACCGTGACCATGTCGCGTCCTCGCAGGCGGTTCGGTCGCCGGTATCGGTGGAACACTTCGTGACATGTGGTGGTTCGTCATCGGCTTCGTGGCCGTCTGGATGGTGGTGTCGGTCGTTCTCGGCGTCCGAGTCGGCCATGCCATTCATGTGGCCGACGTCGAGGAGGATGTCGAGCACGCGCACGACGTCGACGGTGACGCGCCACTCGCTCCCACGAGGTGATGGGGACCGAGATCGGATTGTGATCGAGCACGGCAATCCTCGCGAATGGCCGTGACGAAAACTCGTCGTGACGACACCGCACCACCTCGGGACCCGCTCGTGACCACGGGCTGGATGCTCGTGGTCGGCATCGCGGTCGCGTGGCTTCTCATGGCGGTCCTCATCGGTGTCTGGATCGGTCGCGCCGTCCGCAAGGCGGAGCGCGACGAGCGCGACGCGCGTCGGCAGGAGTCGACTCCCGAACACCGCCGCGACTCGGCGGCCTGACGACCGACCGTTAGAGTGACCCTCGAACAGTCGTTCAGCGAGGGAACCCGGTGCGATTCCGGGACTGGCGCGCAACGGTGACGAGCTTCGGCTCGAAGTCCGATCGCTTGCTGTCCGGCACCACCCTCGAAGCTCCGCGCACGGGCTCCCAGCAGGACGGCACAACCGAACATGACCTCACGCCTCGCGATCGCCGCTGTCGTCACGACAGTCGGCCTCCTCGCCACAGGATGCTCCACCGGCCCGACCACGACGGCTGCGGCCGAGGCCGGAAGCAACTATCCCGTCACCCTCGAGAACTGCGGCCGCACCGTCACCATCGACGCGCCGCCGCAGCGCGCCGTCTCCCTCAACCAGGGATCCACCGAGATCCTGCTGTCCCTCGGGCTGGAAGATCGGATGGTCGGTACCGCCACCTGGACCGACCCGGTACGGGCCGACCTCGCGGACGCCGACGCGCAGGTTCCTCGGCTGGCGGACAACAAGCCCTCGCTCGAGGTGGTGCTGGACACCGAGCCCGATCTGGTCACCGCGTCGTTCGGCGGAACGCTGGGAGAGGGTGGAGTCGCGGACCGCGACCGGTTCGATGCCCTCGGCGTCCCGACGTACCTGTCGCCCACGGACTGCACCGGTAAGTCGGCCACCAGCGTCAACGCCGACGGTGCTCGGGACGAGCCACTGAGCATCGAGACGGTGTTCGAGGAGGTGCGCGATCTCGCGGCGATCTTCGACGTGCGCGCCCGAGGGGATGCCCTCGTCGACGAGCTGCGGGCGCGCTACGACGCGGCATCGACGCCGGTGTCGGAGGCGTCGCTCGCGTACTGGTTCGCCGACACCACTGCTCCCTACATGGCCGGGTGCTGCGGAGCGTCCGGTGTCATCTCGAACGCGGTGGGCGTGCGCAACGTCTTCGCGGACACGAAGGACGAATGGCCGCAGGTGAGTTGGGAGAGTGTCGCCGACCGCAATCCCTCCGCACTCGTGCTGGCCGACCTCAGCCGGCGCAGCATCGACGGTGACGCGCTGGCGAGCAAGATCGCATTCCTCGAGAGCAACCCGGTGACGAGTCGTATGCAGGCGGTGATCGACAAGCGCTACATCGTCGTGAACGGTGCCGACCTCAATCCGTCGATCCGGACCATCGACGGTATCGAGAAAGTGGCTGCGGCACTGCAGGAGTGGTCGAACGGGTGAGGGTGCGACCGGCATTGGCGGTCGTGGCCACGCTGCTGGCGGTCGTCGCGTCGGTGGCGGTGTCCATCGCGCTGGGCCCGGCGAACGTGACGGTGCCCGACGTGGTCGCCGTCGTCGTCGCGCATCTCGGTGGCCCGCCGGCGGACGTCAGCCGCATCCAGGACGGCATCGTCTGGGAACTGCGGCTTCCCCGTGCACTTCTCGCGGCGATCTGCGGGTGCGGCCTGGCGCTGTGTGGTGCGATCATGCAGTCACTGCTGCGTAACCGCTTGGCGGATCCGTTCGTTCTCGGCATCTCGTCCGGTGCCTCGACGGGCGCCGTGTCGGTGGCGGTGCTCGGTGTGGGTGCGGGCGCACTGTCGCTGTCGACCGGCGCCTTCGTCGGTGCTCTCGTGTCCTTCGTGCTGGTGATGATGCTGGCCAGCGGCGCCGGCGGTGGAACAGGGCCGGTGATTCTGGCGGGAGTGGCCGGTACGCAGTTGTTCTCGGCCCTCACCTCGTTCATCGTGCTGTCCTCTGCCGATGCGGAACAGACACGCGGGGTGCTGTTCTGGCTGCTGGGCTCGCTCGCCGGTGCCGGGTGGAGCGATGTCGCGGTGTGCGCCGGCGCCGTGGGGATCGGGGCGGTGGCGTGCGTGGTGGCGGCGCCGTCGCTCGACGCGGTCACGCTGGGATCGGACACGGCCCGCGCGCTCGGTGTCTCGATGCTCCGCCTGTCCGTCGTCCTGCTCGGAGTCACTGCACTGATGACCGCGACCATCGTGGCGTCGGCGGGAGCCATCGGATTCGTCGGGCTGGTCATCCCGCACGCGGCTCGCATCCTCGTCGGCACCGCCCATCACCGCGTGCTGCCGGTGTCCATGGCGATCGGTGCCGTGTTCATGGTGTGGGCGGACACCCTGGCGCGCAGCGTCTTCGCACCGCAGGAGATTCCGGTGGGGGTCGTGACGGCGCTCGTGGGTGTGCCGGCGTTTGCGATCATCCTGTTGCGTGGAAAACGCTGATCGTGGAATCTGAACCCCGGAATCCGGGGCGCAGATTCCACTATCTACGCAGTGCTCGACGAACTTCGGCGATCACGGCATCGGGCTCCCGGATCAGCCGGTGGTAGGTGAACCGGAGGATCGTCCAGCCGTCGTTCACGAGCGCGTTCTGACGCACCGCGTCGTGTGCCATGCGCTCGGCCGTGCGGTGATACGCCCAGCCGTCGATCTCGATCGCCACCCGCCGGTCGACGAAGGCCACGTCGATCACGTAGCCGCACGATCGCACGGCGCACTCCCATCCCGTGATGCGAAAGGTGCGCAGCAGTCGAAGGAAGATTCGCTCCGCCTCGGATTCGCCGCCGGTCGCCGCGTGCACGAGCATCGCCGCGGCGCGAGGGCTGCCGACACGTCCGGGGTTGCGAGCGTGGGCACTCTGCAGCCGGTCCAGTGATGTGCGGGTCTGCAGTGCGCGGTCGAGGAACTGGGTTCCGTCGCCGGGTCGCGCCTCCTCCAGGATCACCGCGGTCTCCAGCACAGTCAGAGCGAGGCCGGTGACGCGGAGATCGCGGGCCACCGCCACGTCGACTGCAGGAACGTCGCGTCGTCGCACGGTGACCGACCGATCGAGGTAGCGCCGAGCACGCGGAATGGTCACCCAGGAGTGGGCGGGCGGCCGCTCGAGCAGGCCGAGCCACCATGCGGCGGTGGGCCCACTCGCCAGTGCTCCGCGACCGCAACGGAGCACCGCGATGCGCACCATCGCCTGCTGGGTGACCGGTTGACCTGCCGGCATGTAGATGCCCGACGCCATGCGGGTCCAGCGTCCTGCGGACACGCGGCGTTCGAGCGCAGTGGACGACAGCCCCAGTGCCAGGGCCTGCGCCCGGCTGATGACGCCGTCGTGCCGACCAGCGAATCTGTCCAGTTCGTCCACGCACTGTTGGACGGGCGTGGGCCCACCGGGGATCCCGGGAGCAATAGTGGAACCAGGACCCCGGAAACCGGGGTCTGACATCCACGATCAACACCCCCGCGGCGGCGGCTCCACGAGGTGATCGCGTGCCCGCGCGACGACGAACGCCTGCGCCGCCGTCTCCGTGCCGTGAGCGGATCGCACGGCGTCCCGGTGCAGCACGTACCCGCTGTCGATGAGCAGCGACTGCACCTCGTCGACGTCGTGGCGGAGGTAATCGAGGTGCACGTCCCGCCCGAACGCGGTGCGCAGTTCGCGGGTGGGTGCGGCGGTCTGGAATGCCAGCAGCAGCCAGCCGTCCGGAACGGTGACGCGGCGGTACTCGGAGAACAGAGCGGGCAGATCGGCGGTGGGGGTGTGCACGATCGAGTACCAGGCGCACACGCCGTGAACAGAACCGTCGGCCAGGGGGAGCGCGGCCATGTCGCCCACCACCCAGGAGGCCGGCCCCGATGCTGCGGCGATCATGCCCTTCGACGCGTCGAGACCCAGGACGTCGAGGCCGGCACCCGCGAGCTCGCGTGCCGCCTGGCCGGGCCCGCACCCGGCGTCGAGCACCGTCGTGCCGCGCGAGGACCGTACCGAGCGAGCGAACGACGACAGGAACCCGCGGTCGAAGGGGCGCGAGCCGAGCTCGTCGGCGAAGGCGGCCGCGTAGTCCGGGGCGATCGCGTCGTACTCCGAGTGCATGCGGGACAGCGTAATTGCCTGGCACCGAGGTACCCACACCTCGTACCGTCATCCCCTCACCGACAACGAAGGAGATCACCATGCCACCGACAGGCGCGGGAACGCGGCTGCTCAACTGGGCCTCGGCCATCGAGGACGCCACGTTGGAGCAGGCGCGTCGCACCGCGGCCATGCCGTTCATCCACCCCCACGTCGCCCTGATGCCCGATGCGCACCCCGGAATGGGAAGCGCTGTGGGCACGGTCATTCCGACACTGCGCGCGGTCATCCCCGCCGCGGTCGGCGTCGACATCGGGTGCGGGATGATCGGCGTCGAGACGACGCTGAGCCACAGCGACATCACTGACCTCGACCTGGCGCAGCTGCGTCAGGACGTCGAGCGCGTCATCCCCCTCTCGCCCGGCAACTACAACGGGCACCTCGACCGCTTCGAGTTCACCGCTGCCAAGATCGCGGAGCTCGAGGAACTGGCCGAGAAGAGCGGGGTGGACCTGTCGCACTCGCCGAAGTGGCGTCAGCAGCTGGGGTCTCTCGGTGGTGGCAACCACTTCATCGAGCTGTGTCTCGACGAGCGGGACCGGGTGTGGCTGTTCCTGCACTCGGGTTCGCGAGGGGTGGGCAACAAGATCGCCAAGAAGCACATCGCGATCGCGCAGAAGATGTGCGAGAAGTGGTGGATCCAGCTGCCCGACCGTGACCTCGCGTACCTGGCCCAGGGCACGCCCGAGTTCGATCGGTACATCGCGGATCTGACGTGGGCGCAGCGGTTCGCGTACCTCAACCGGGCCGAGATGATGGATCGGTTCCTGCACCAGTTCGTGCATCGGGCCGGTACCGACACGAGTGTCGAGTCGGACCGAATCAACTGTCACCACAACTACACCCGGCCGGAGAAGCATGCCGGCAAGGACGTGTGGCTCACCCGTAAGGGCGCAGTTCACGCGGCCGAGGGTGTGCGGGCCATCATTCCGGGCAGCATGGGAACGCGGTCGTACGTCGTCGAGGGCAAGGGCAGCGCGAGCGGTCTGCACTCGGCTCCGCACGGTGCGGGTCGGCGGTTCTCCCGTGCCGAGGCGCGCAAGCGCTACACGCAGGACGACCTGCGTGAGCGGATGGTGGGGATCGAGTACCGGGACTCGGCCGAGTTCATCGACGAGATCCCCGATGCCTACAAGTCCATCGACGTGGTGATGGAGGATGCTCGCGATCTGGTCACGGTGCTCCACGAGCTCCGCCAGATCATGAACGTCAAGGGCACCTGACGACCCCGATGGCCCTGCAGTGCAGGGCCATCGGACGTCACACGCTCCGCCAGGCGTCGTCCTTCACGAACTGGACGGCCTGCGGCCCCATCAGGGCCATGCCGCCGTCCACGACGAGGGAGGCGCCCGTCATGTACGACGACGTCGGGCCGGCGAGGAACGCGACGACGGAGGCGATCTCCCGTGCGTCGCCGGTACGCCCGAGCGGGACACCCGGCCGGGGGTTGCTCTCGGGGTTCTCGTCGGTCTGACCGGTCATCGGTGTCGAGATCTCACCCGGCGCAACCGAGTTGACGGTGATGCCGTACTGCGCGAGCTCGATCGCCATCACCTGCGTCAGTCCGCCGAGACCGGCCTTCGCGGCGCAGTACGGTGCAGCACCGACCTTGGGCAGGTGTTCGTGCACGCTGGTGACATTGACGATGCGCCCGCCGTGACCCTGCTCCACCATCAGCCGTGCGGCGTGCTGGCCACACAGGAACGCCCCGTCGACGTCGACCGACAGCACCGTGCGCCACGAGTCGAAGTCCAGGTCGAGGAACGAGGTGGCGGTGCCTGTGCCGGAGCAGTTCACCAGCACGTCGATCCCGCCGAGCTCACTGGCCAGCGAGTCCACGGCGAACGGGGCGCCCGGGAGGTCGGTCAGGTCCATGTGGGCACTGAACCCGCTGCACCCGAGCGCGCGGATCTCCGCGACGGTGGCCTCGGCGCCCTCGCGGTCGCGGTTGTAGGTCACCCCGACGTCGAGGCCGCCACCGGCCAATGCGACGGCCACCGCGCGGCCGATGCCGGAGTCGCCGCCGGTCACGACGGCGGTGCGGGGAACGAAGTCGGAACCTGGTGTCGTCATGGCCGGGCCATACCCGCTCAGAGTGCGTTCATGCCGTCCTGACGGCTCAGGATCGGAGTGGAGGTGGGGCGCCCCAGCAGGAACCCCTGCACCATGTCGGCACCGAGGCTGCGCGCCGACTCCAGCTCCTGCGGCGTCTCGATGCCCTCGTACACGCATTCCGCACCGATGGCGGCCGCGAAGGTGGTGAGGGCGCTGGCGGCGGCGCGGCGCATGGGGTCGGTGTCGATGCCGCGCACGATCGAGGCGTCGAGCTTGAGGACGTCGGGCTTGATCTCGACGAGCTGACGGAGACCGGAGTAGCCGGCCCCGACGTCGTCGACGGAGATGGACAGGCCCTCGTCGCGCAGATGATCGAGGGCGGCGCCGAGTGCGGTGTAGTCGCTGACCAGGTCGTGCTCGGTGATCTCGACGACGACGCGTCGGCACTCGGCGGCCTCGTCGAGAATCGGTACCAGGTCGGTGGCGACGATGGTGGTCGCCGAGACGTTGACGGCGAGGAAGACGTCGGTCGGGAGGTCTCGGGACGCCGCGACGGCGCGTCGGACAGCGGCGAGCTCCAGCGGGATCTGCAGGCCGTCGGCGGCCGCGTCGAGGAACCAGCTCTGAGTGGTGCCGTGCCCGGAAGGGAAGCGGGACAACGCTTCGTAGCCCATGACGCGACCCGTCGACACCGACAGAACGGGTTGGAAGACGATGGCGGGCCCGCCGTCGGCGATCAGCTCGGCGACGTGGTGGTTGCTGCGCGGAGCCACAGCGTCGCCGTACTGCAGGAACGCGGCGGCGGTGAGGGTCTTGCCGAGCGCGACGGTCACGGTGGTGCGGTAGTCGACCGGCACGGTGGAACTGGTGCACGTAGTGCTGACGGTGGCGCTGCGCAGGCGGGTCGACTCCACCAGGGCGCGCGCCGCGGCGAGCCGCTCGGCCACGTCGTCCGCGGAACCGAGCCAGACACAGGCGAATTCGCCCGGTTGGGTCCGGGCGACGATGGCGTCGGGAAACGCGTCCGTGAGGAGACTCGATGTCTCGGCGACCAGGTCGTGGCTCGTGGCGCGGCCGAGGCGTCGCTCGATCTGCACGAAGTCGCGGAGATGGACGACGGCCGTGCCCAGGGTCTGCTCGACTCCGCGGGGGACATCGAACCGGGCGACGGCGCCGTCGAGGCCGCGACGGTTGAGCAGGCCGCTGACGCTGTCGCGTCGGCTGTTCTCGAGCTTGTCGGTGAGGAAGTCGACGTGCATCTTGAGCAGGATCGGCACGATGACCGCGGTGAGCAGGGTGAGCGCTCGAGACAGAACGAGCCAGCCGGGGACTCCGTCGTGTACCGAGAGCACAGACAGCACGACGAGGATCGCCGCGGCGAAGGCCAGTTGGGCCGCCAGGATCCGCCCGGAGACGTACACGCCCGCGAACAACGACACCAGCATCAGCAGGACGACGCCGGGAAGGGCGTCGAACGGCGAGCGGGAGGCGAACAGAACGACGGTGATGCCGATGTCGGCGTAGACGACGAAAGGGATCGAGTAGCGGAGGTTCCGCCCGTAGAGGTAGATGAGCAACGCGGACGGAAGAGTGGTCAGCGCCGCCACGGCGACGATGACGAAGGACGTCCTGTCGAACTGCGGTGACAGACCCCAGGTGATCCCGGCCAGGCCCACGATGATGACCAGCGTCAACACGACGAGACGCATCGCAGGCACGCTCGGGTACTCGAGGCGGGCCGCCGCGTGGTCAGCGGTCGGGATCGGACGTACGGGCAACACACACTCTCGTTCGTCGTGCCGCGTCGACCCCGACGAACGATGCGGCAGTGAGGAGAAGGACTGGTCGAGTTCCCGGTATTCGGAGCTGCGGTTCGCAAGGACGGGCAAACGGTACCCGATGATCGAAGAATAGATGCCGAGTGAATGCAACAACCGAGAATGGCTTGATTCCGGCCACGATGACAACGTTCGTTGTACCAATTTGCGACGGCTCACTGCTTGCGTGGTACACCGAGTTGCAGTAACTTTTACTGCAACAGCCTGTCGCACCAAGTCGGCCCGGCACTCACGGAGGTTCACGCCATGACGATCACATCCGACACGCGCTCCGAGTACGAGCGGACGCTGCGCACCCTGTCCGAAGCGTCCGTTCACCAGCACTTCGATGCATTCCTCGACATCCCCTGGGACGATCCGCACTACGCGATCGTGGCCGACGATCCCCGCTGGGTGCTCCCGGCAGCCGATCCGCTGGGCAACACCGAGTGGTACCGGTCGCTGCCTCTCGATCGGCAGATCGCGGTCGGGATGTACCGGCAGGCCAACATCCTCAAGGTGGGTCTGCAGTTCGAGCAGGTACTCATCGCCGGCATCATGAACTACGCGCTGCGGCTCCCGAACGGCTCGCCGGAGTTCCGCTACTCCACGCACGAGGCGACGGAGGAGTGCCACCACACCCAGATGTTCCAGGAGCTGGTGAACCGCATCGGGGTCGCCGTGCCCGGTGGCCCGAGGTGGTTCCGCAAGGCCGGCCCTCTTCTTCCCCTCTTCGCGGGCCCGCTCCCGTTCGGCTTCTTCGTCGGAGTGCTGGCCGGCGAGGAGCCCATCGACCACGCACAGAAGTCGATCCTGCGCGCCGGTGCATCGCAGCACCCGTTGATGACGCGCATCATGCAGATCCACGTCGCCGAGGAGGCGCGGCACATCGGCTTCGCGCACCAGTACCTGGAGCACCGCGCGCCCAAGCTGTCCCGACGTCAGCGGTTCGCGATGTCCATCGCGACGCCGATCATCATGCGCGTGCTGTGCGACGTCATCATGAAGCCCAGCAAGCAGGTGCAGCGTGAGCTCGGAATCCCGCCCGAGGTGGTGCGTGAGGTGTGGTGGGACAACGAGGCCTCCGCGAAGACGTTGCGCGACATGTTCGGTGACGTCCGCAAGCTGTCCGAGGACATGGGCCTGATGAACCGCGTCTCGAAGCGTCTGTGGACGAGTCTGCGTATCGACGGACGCCCGTCGCGGTTCCGCAGCGAGCCCGCCTCTGCCGCGGCCTGATCCGATGCCCCACGTCGTCACCGGGACGTGCTGCGCCGACGCGTCCTGCGTCCTCGCGTGCCCGGTCAACTGCATCCACCCCGCGCCGGGTGAGCCCGGGTTCGGGACCACCGACATGCTGTTCATCGACCCGGCGACATGCGTGGGATGCAGTGCCTGTGTGACGGCGTGCCCGGTGGGCGCGATCGTCCCCGACACGAAGCTGACCATCGAGACCGCTCCGTACGCGGCCCTCAACGCGGAGTACTTCGAGCGGTCTCCGCACGCGGACCGCACTCCGCTGGCTCTCGTTGCGCCGCAACGACGTCTGCGCCGCGGTGGCCCGTTCCGCGTCGCGGTGATCGGTGCCGGGCCGGCCGGGCTGTACACCGCGGACGAGCTGCTCAAGCATCCCGAGGTGGCGTCGGTCGACGTCTACGACAAGCTCCACACTCCGCATGGCCTGGTGCGGCACGGCGTCGCACCCGACCACGCGACCACCAAGAAGGTCACCGACCTCTTCGAGGCGATCGAGAACGAGCCCGGCTTCCGCTACGTGCTGGGCGCCGAGGTGGGAACGACTGTCACTGTGGCGCAACTGCAGTCGGTCTACCACGCGGTGGTGTTCGCCGTCGGCGCGTCGTCCGACCGCTTGCTCGGCATTACCGGTGAGAACCTGACGGGCTCCGTGGCGGCCACCGACGTCGTCGGCTGGTACAACGGCCATCCCGACCATCGGGACGCCGCCGTCACGCTCGATCACGAGCGCGCCGTCGTCGTCGGCAACGGCAACGTCGCCCTCGACGTCGCGCGCATGCTCACCCGCGACACCGAATGGCTCTCGGAGAGAACGGACATCGCGCCGCACGCTCTCGACCAGCTCCGGGGTTCTCGGATCCGAGAGGTGCAGATTCTCGGCCGACGCGGACCGGGCGACGCGGCCTTCACCGTGCCCGAGCTGATGGGTCTCGCAGCGCTCACCGATGTCGATGTCATCGTCGAGGCGGACCCCGCGCAGCTGCAGGGTGACGATCAGCGGAGTCGCCTACTCGAGGAGCTGGCTGCTCGGCCGCGATCGACGGACGCCACGCGCCGTCGCATCGTGCTCACGTTCGCGGTGTCTCCGGTGGAGATCCTGGGCCGGGACGGCCGGGTGACCGGCGTCCGCGTCGCCCGTAACGACCTGGTCGAGGGTGCTGACGGTGCCGTCGTCGCCGTGCCGACGTCCGACGAGTACGTCCTCGACGCCGGCCTGGTGGTGCGGTCGGTCGGCTTCCGCGGTGTCGGTCTGCCCGGGCTCCCGTTCGACGAGCGCACGGGCACCGTGCCGAACGATCGCGGGCGGGTGGCGCCGGGTGTGTTCGTCGTCGGGTGGATCAAACGCGGTCCGCGCGGCTTCATCGGCACGAACAAGACCTGCGCGCAGGAGACGGTGGAGGCAGTGCTCGACCACCTGGACTCCGACATCACCGAGCCGCACCACACGCCCGACGAGTTGATCGCAGCGGCGATCCCGCGGGCGGGTGACCTGGCGGCATGGCGCCGGCTGGATGCAGAGGAGCTCGCTCTCGGTCGACGGAACGGTCGGCCGCGCGTGAAGATCGTCGATCGGCTCGATCAGGAGGCCGTCGCGGCACGTGTGAACGTCAGGGCTCCGCGGAGACTACTGCGTACGTGAGATGCTTCGGTGCGATGAGCACCGAGCGCACCACCTCCGGTGACGGCCGGAGGCGACGGTGGGATCAGCACAACGCCGACCGCCGCCGTCAGGTGATCGCCGCTGCCCTCGACGTGCTCGAGCGGGGCGTGCATCCGGGGGAGTGGGTCACGGCGCAGCAGATCGCCGACGAGGCGCGCATCCATCGCACCGGCATCTACCGTTACTTCGCCGACAGGGCTGACCTCGACGTCGCCATCCAGCGCACCATCTGTGAGCAGCTGGAACACACCCTGACGGCGTCGGTGACACTCGTGGGTCTGCCACGCTCGGTGGTGCAACGGGTGGTCGACTCGTACGTGCGCTGGGTGGTGGCCCATCCCACCTGGACGTACGTCATCGAGCAGAACGTCACCGGATCGTCCGAATCACCGCTGCAGAGCACCATCGCCCGCGTCGCCGAGAAGATCGAGGTGGCCGTCGGCGGATTCCTCGCTCTCGTCGACGCCGACCTGGGCGACGAGGACCTGCGCCTGGTCGGACCGTGGGTGTCGAGCCTCATCTCCGGCTGCGTCGGCGCGGTGAGAACGTGGCGCGCACAGGAGGATTCGGTCGATCTCGACACGTTCGCCGCCTTCCTCGCCGACACCATCTGGCTGCAGATCACCGGCCTCGGCGCGTCGAGGGGGATCACGATCCCGAACGTGCCACTCGAGCGGGTGCTGGACGGCCCCTGATTCCTGGCGTCATGGTGGCTCGCACGCTCCCGTCCACTGCTTGGGTCGGTCACTGCCCGTAGGTGAATCGGAGGTTGAAGTTGATCAGCCTGTCGATGCGCTTGCGCAAGCCACGAACGGCGTCGTCGTCCGGGCGCGGTGGGTCGAGGAGCAATGTCCACCGGAGGTTCGTCCCAGCGCCATCGTCGGCCAGGTCGAATCGAATACGGGCATCGGGTCTCGCCGGCCAGAGCGACGACCACACGACCAGCGACGGCGACTCGGTCGCGATGACGCGCGGAAGCGTCTCGTCGTCGAGCAGGTGCAACCACGGTCGTCTGGTCTCTCGACCCGGATGCGCGAGATCGTCGAAGACCACATGACGGGGCGGTGGTTGGTTCTTCCGTCGGGTCACGACCTCGTCCATGCACCGAACCGTACGGTGTCGAGGGGATCGTGAAAAACAATTTTTCGAGCACCGGAATGCTTGCCACACTGGACCGATGTGGGGCCCCGATCTCGAGTACGTCGACGAATGGACGTTTCCGCTGCTCCCCGACTCCGGAATGGGTGCGCCCACCCAGATGGTCGACGCGTGTGTCGCAGTGGGGTCGGACCTGCACTGGCGCCGGTCCGGTGCGCACCTGGACCTCGACAGACTTCGGTGGACCCTCTCGCTCCACGAGACGGGTGTCGTCGGACTCGGCGTGAACTCCAGCGGCCCTCGCCCACGCCTGAAGGCGAGCAACGTCGACGAGAGGACGCTCGGTATCGCGCGGTACACGGTTGACCTGCACATGGATCTGTCCCTCGCGGAGGCGACCGTCGTCATCGCGGACATCGTGCAGACCGAACTCGCGGGGTACCCGCCGTGGGTCGAGTGGCCCGTCGAAGAGAAGCGTCTGCTGTGGCCGACGGTCGTCGACGGCGAGGCAGTATGGCGCGATCCCCGCACCGACCGGGCAGTAGCGCCGATCGGACTGCTCGCAGCGAGAGAGGATGACTGACGTGAGTTCGTACGTACGCCCCACGATCGAGGAGCCGGTGTTCCGCGACTCCGACGGTCGGGTCATCGACTACGGGAACCTGTGGGCCGACTCTCCGCCGGAGAGTGCCTATTCCGTGACCGAACACCCGGAACGCTATGCGCCACTTCATGTGATCGCGGATCCCCTCATCGAGCACCTACGCGACACCTACGACGTCGAGATCGACGAGGGTCCGGAGGCGATTGCGGAGTTGGTTCGCCCGCATCGCGACACGACTCGTGCTGTTCGAATCCGACCGAGCGATTCCGACTGCGCGACACTGACACTGATCTTCACGTCCTACCCCGGGATCGGGATGCACGCTGGTCTGCTGCACGATTTCTACTTCCCGAGCTGCGGGTGCGACGCGTGCGACTCGACCTGGCAGGACGAAGCCGACGGCCTCGAGCGTCAGGTGTTCGCGGTCGTGAACGGCAGCTATCAGGAGAGTGTGAAGCGCGGGCTCCGTCCGATGGTCGGGTACGCATTCACCTTTCCCGACGGCGCGAGCTCGGGGCGGACCGGCGCCGGCGATATCCCCGCAGCGCGTCTCGACGCTGCGGATCCCATTCTCCGTGCACTGCCTGACGGCTGGGCCGCCTGGCCACCGCGCCAGTGATCGCACCAGGCCCATGTGTCGCAGCTAGGTGTGCGGGTATCTGCTGACGGAGGCCGAGAGGACGGGAGGTAGCCGATGGAACTGCGCATCGGCATCTCCGGCTGGCGCTACGCGGGCTGGCGGGGCGACTTCTACCCCGCGGGGCTGGCGCAGCGCCGTGAGCTCGAGTACGCCTCCCGTGCACTGACCTCCATCGAGATCAACGGCTCGTTCTACTCCCTGCAACGGCCGTCGAGCTATCAGCGGTGGCGTGCCGAAACGCCGGACGGGTTCGTGTTCGCGGTGAAGGGGCCTCGCTTCGTCACGCACATGAAGAAGCTCGTCGGAGTGGACGCGGCGCTGGGCAATTTCTTCGCGTCGGGTGTTCTCGCGCTGGGGCCACGGCTCGGGCCGATCCTGTGGCAGCTGCCGGCCACGTTCCGTTTCGACGCCACGAGGATGGCCGACTTCTTCGCGCTGCTGCCGCGGTCGACGACGGAGGCCGCTCGGCTGGGGGAGAAGCACGACGACAAGCTCGCCGACGACCGCGTGTTCCTGGACGTCGACGAGGACCGGCCGCTGCGACACTGTCTCGAGGTGCGGCACCCGAGCTTCGACTCAGCGGAGGCATACGAGCTGATGCGGACACAGGGCATCGGGTGCGTCGTGGCCGACTCGGCCGGGAAGTTCCCGATGCTCACCGAGGTGACCAGCGACGTGGTCTACGTCCGGCTGCACGGCGACACCGAGCTGTACACGAGTGGGTACTCCGACGAGGCGCTCGGCCGGTGGGCCGAGCGCATCGGTGAGTGGCGCGCTGCGAAGCGAGACGTGTACGTCTACTTCGACAACGACGCGAAGGGCTTCGCGCCGTGGGATGCGTTGCGACTCATCGAGATGACTCAGGCCGCCGGCTCGTCGTCCTCCCACAGATAGTCCTGTGGGTGGTGATAGTGGTTCACCCGGCCTGTCCTCGACGGGTCGATGAGGGCAGGCGGGTGCCACAGAGTGCGCCCGGCGTAGGGATGGCCTGGCGGCGCTGTGGTGGTGGACCATCCGAGTGCTCCGTCATGGACCATCGGATGGTGCATGTCGCACACGAAGGTGAGCGACTCGATGTCGGTGGGCCCGCCGTCCTGCCACTCGTGGATGTGGTGCGCCTGCGTGGCGACGGCGGGGCGATCGCATCCCGGTGCGGTGCATCCGCGGTCTGTGGCCATGAGGACGAGGCGCTGGTCCTCACTGGCGATGCGGCGGGTGCGGCCGAAGTGCAGTGGCCTGCCGTCGTCGTCGCCGAAGACAGCGAGGTAGTGATCGGCGTGCGACCCCATGCGGATGACGTCGCGGATCGGCATGGTGGAACCCGTTGCGGTGGTGGCCAGTCCGGTGCCTCGGATCAGGTCCTCGAGACGGGCGACGATGATGACCTTGACCGGCACACCGCGGTGCTTGCCGAGATCGTCGGAGGACAGTGTGTCGCGTAGTAGCAGCTTGAGGGCGTCGTGCCGTCGTTGCGGTGTGGTCCGGGTGTCGCGCTGGCGGGTCTCGTCGTCCGGTTCTCCGATGACGGGCGCGCGTGTGTCCTCGGGATTGCCCACTCCGAGCGCCGCGTACTTGCTGTTGTAGGCGTCGAAGTACGCCGCGGTCTCGGGATCGAGAACGAACCTGCCGCTGCGCATCCCGTCGCTGTCCTGCTTGCCCATGAAGATGCCGCGCTTGCGGACGCGCTCCGGCGGGAGCTCGAACTCGCCTTCCTCGACGATGTGCGCGGTGATGCGCTCGGCGAGAGCCGTGAGCTCCGCGGGACGCACCTCGCGCGCCGCGTCGGCCAGGTGACGCTCTGCGTGGGCGCGGGTGTCTGCATCCACAGCGGCAGGGAGGTTCTTGTCGAACTTCCTGATCACCTTCACGTGGGCCGGGTCGATGGCACCCTCGCGCAGCGCCGCAGCGGTGGCGGGCAGCTCGGGTTCCATGACGTCGCCGAGCAGGGTGGTCCTGTTGCCGAGCTGGGCGGCCACGGACAGTCGCGCCACAGCGGCTGCGCGATCGATGGTGAGGAGTTGAGCCAGCGCATCGGCGTTGTGCGCTCCGGTCTCCTCGAAGCCGCGCTGCTGGACGAGCTCGGCCAGCCACACGTGCGCCTGCGCCTGCCGCGACCGCGTCACCTTCTCGTCCCGCACCAGAAGGGCGAGACGGTCGGCCGTCCCGATGTGCTGAGTGTCGTAGGCCGCGATACGGCGCGTCAGCTCCTCCTGCGCAGCGACGAGCTGAGCGAGAACGGGGTCACCGATGGAGCCGTCGTCACGACGACCATCCCCTGCGTTTCCCCCCGAAAACATGCCTCACAGTACCGCGACCCACCGACAAAATCGAACATGTGTTCGAACTACCTACATGCGCGCAAGTGGGCTGAAACTCAGAGAAGGCCGTGGCTGATGCAGAGAAACAGCAAAACGAGAAAAGCGACGAAACTGACACCGACGGAGCTGACTTGTCCGAGAGTCGGTTTATCGGGCGCAACAATGCGCGAACGTCGTCTGGCCATGCGGAAAGTATGGCCATCCGCTGTTTCCGCTGCAAGTCATCCCGTCATCTCATCCGACTCGTCCTCGGCGTCGAAGAACTCGAAACACGCCTGAACAGGCAGAGTGCACGGAAGCGTCGTCGACCCCGTCCTCCGATCGAATGACAGGCTCTGTGGTGCGGATTGCGTACCGAAGACGCCCGTGGTGGCGCTTCGAACCCCGCCGAGAAACGTTCTCAATGGTTTTATTGCCATTTCTGGTCACATTTCCGAATTTCGGTGTCACACTCGTGCGATGTGGTGGATCGTCTACGGCATCGGCGCCGTCTGGGTTGTCGCAGCCCTGGTCATCGGCGTCGTCATGGGCCGTGCCATTCACAATGCGGACATCGAGGACGGGGCTCGCATTCTGCGCGAGGAGACGCCTCTGAACCGCAATTCCCGGACGCCCGTCACGCTCGAGTAGCGGCCCGTGAAACGGTGCCGCAATGTCCAGCAACGGCGACGTCAGCGGAAACCCGGCGCAGCGCGCCCAGCCGCGTCACCGGTCGCGCACCACCACTGCCCCGTCCGTCGGGTTCCACAGGATGCGGCCGGACTCGAAGTCCACGACGCGCTGACCGTCGGGCGCCTCGTACTCCCCGGTGACCGGGAACCCGAGCTCCGGCCGCCACTGATCGAGGATCGCGCCGACGACGGCCCACGTGCCGAACCGCGGATCGGAGAACACCCGGAACCCGCCGTCGGCCAGCAGGTCCTGGTATCCGTCGTGGAACGGGCCCGCCGGAACGAGCCCCGTGGTGCGGGCGATGTCGGCGACCGCCGGCGGCGAGGTGAGCCAGCCGCTCGAAGTCGAGTACAGGCTGCCGTGGGTGTACTGGCGGCCCGAGCCCGCGGGGAGTGCGAAGACCGGGCCCCACGGCTCGCCCAAGTCGAAGGGTGCGGCGGCGTCGAACCGGTTCGCGATGTCGCGCTGGGGCAGCCCCGCCGCGGCCAGTGCGGCCAACTGTCCGTAGACGGGTTTGGGTACGAAGGCATCGTCGAGCACACCGAAGCGCGCCTCGGGATCGGGGGACAGGCTGTCGCCGTCACGGACGGTGTAGACGTAGAACGGCCCGCCGTACGGCACCTCGCCCCACTGCTGCGCCGACTCCACGATGAGCCGCGCCTGCGTGTCCGCGTCCACGCCGGTGTCGGGCGCGCCGTACTCGGTGATCCAGATGCGTGCCGCCGCATCCCCGTGCGCCACCATCGTCTGCCGCATCCTGATGATCTGCTGCACAGCGGAATTGGGGTACAGGCCGGCGTCGGCGAGGGTGGTGCCGTAGTCGTACGCGTGGTACGAGAGCGCGTGGAACGACCCGGCCGCACCGGCGTCGTACATAGACACGAGGAACTCGTTCGAGTCCATCCGGCCGTCGGTGGTGTCCGTGTTGCCCAGTGCCCCGGCCACGACGACGGCGTCGGGATCGGACGCGGTGACGGCGGTGAAGGCGGACCGCAGCATGGCGGTGTACCGGGCGGGGTCGGGGTTCGGCCAGAAGAACAGTCGGCCGTTCGGCTCGTTCCAGATCTCGTAGGTCGACACCCGCCCGCGATACCGATCGGCGACGACGCCCGCGAACGCGCCGTACTCCTGCGGGTTCCGGGGAGCCGCTGCGGCGAGGTCGGAGAACCCGATGGCCGCCCACGCCGGTGTCGTGGTCAGCGTGGCCACCACGTCCAGGCCGGCCGCCCTGGCAGCGTCGACCACCCGATCGGAGGGTCGCCAGTCGTACTGACCCCGAGCAGGTTCGGCGAAGCGCCACGAGATGTCGATACGAACCGATGTCGCCCCGCCGTCGCGGACCGCGGCCATCGTCCGGGAGACGTCCGCGTCGTCGGCCCACAGGATGGACGATCCGGTGGAGTAGCCGAGTACCCGGGGAGGCGCCTGGAGTTCCTCGGGCACGGGCGGCGCACTCCGGTCCCGCGTGCACGCCGCCGCCACTGCCGCGGCCGCGAGCACGAGGAACCCCCGTCGGTTCACGTGGTACGTCCGGCTCGCCATCGCATCATCGGTCGTTCCACCAGGTAGTACGTCAGCGACCCGAGCGCCACCGTCAGAGACATGACCAGCACGAATCCCCACACGAGACCGAGTGCGGTGGGCGGGATGGGAATCCCCGCACGGCCGACCAGGATCAGAACGGGGTAGTGCCACAGATAGGAGGACAGGGAGACCATGCCGAGATACTTGAGCGGCGCCCAGTCGGTCATCCTCGCGAGGCGGGAGTCCTCGCCGCGGCCGAGAGGCGCGACGATCGCGAGAATGGAGGCGCACGAGGCGATCGCGAACACCGAGGAGATGTAGCGAGATCCGAGCGCGAACAACAGCATCGAGCCGGACAGCGCCAGGACGGCGATGCTGAGGAGAACCGCCGACAACCGCGACGTCGACAAGCGGGAGAAAGCTCCTCGGGCGATCGCGGCGTAGACGACGGCCGCCACCATGCCCCAGGCGAAGTGGTCGGCGAGAGCGAGGAAGCTGCGCGAGAACACCGCGACCCAGTTCGGTCCCCAGTACTGCTCGAGCGGTGGGAGGCCGCTCGCGTGCTGCAGCCTGCCGACGATGGTGTTGGCGATCAGCCCGAGCGCGATGAGCGCCACCGCGGGGATCAGCGCGGTCACGAGGGGTCGCCGGCCGCCGCGGCCGAACCGGAAGAGCAGGAAGCCCGCTATCGGGAGGACGAGGTAGAAGCCCCACTCGGTGCTCAGCGACCAGGAGGGATTGATTCCGGTCTGCAGAGTGCTGGGGAAGTACGACTGCGTCAGCGTCAGGTGCGCCAGGAGGGGCAGCGGCGCGGTGATGGTGCCGGTGCCGTCGGCGGAATGATCCCAGCCGCTCGTCACGGGATTCACCACGTAGCCGGCGCCCAGGACGAAGTTCACGATCAGGAAGATGACGATGTAGGCGGGAAACACCCGTCGGACGCGGGCGACGAAGTAGCGCTTCGTGTTCGGGAACGCTGCCCCGTCGGCGAAGCGCGTGACGTACGGAAGGTAGAGCAGGAACCCGGACAGCGCGAAGAAGAACGTGAGGGCCTGGCCCAGGAAGTCGATCCGCGTCGACGCGACGATGTTCGGGGTGTGCACCACGGCCACGTGGGCGAGGACGACGCAGATCGCGGCAACACCGCGGGGGCCTTCCAGCCCGGCGATCCAGGCCTTCCGCTGGGTCGGCGGTGCGGTGACGGGAGCGGGAGTATCGGTCACCGTGGAACCTCCTGCAGTCGAGCATGATCGGGTTCGACGGCGCTGTCGTCCGGTGTGGGTGTCGGGTTGACGGTGAGCAGAGCGAGGAAGACCGAGAACACCATCGTGACGATCGGATTGGTGACCACCGGGAAGTCCAGTTGCAGTGCGACGAGTAGGAATCCGATGAAGGCCGCACCGATCACACCGGTCTGCCAGTGCGTCGACGAGCGCATCCGTCGGTACGCGATGACCAGCGCGGCCAGCAGCAGCGCGAGGAACACGACGCCGACGATGATGCCCCCGCGATAGAGCGTCAGCAACGGGGTGTTGGCGACGTAGTTCGCGTTGTAGCCGGCCACCTCGTCGATGAGCTCGAGGGCACCCCATCCGCGCCCGAAGAGCCAATGCCCGTCCATCGATGGAAGGAAGTTCGCGAGTGCGCGGGCCCTGTCGTCGGTTCCGCGGTCGGACGAGCCGAAGCTGGACAGGAACCGCGCGTTGACGGCGGGGATGGCGAGTGCGACAGCCGCGCCCAGCAGCGTGGCCGCCACGACGAGCACGCGGGTCCGTGTCCGCAGTTGCTGGAACGCGAGGTACACCACCAGCGCGACGATCACCGACAGGATGGCCGAGCGCGACAGGGTCGCCATCAGCGCCAGTCCGATGACGGCACTCGACACGATGCGGATCCACCCGCGGGTCAACGCCAACGCGAGGGCGAAGCCGAGGAACAGAAAGATGCCCGCCACGTTCGGGTCGATGTAGGTGCCGGCCAACCGACGGATGGACGTGCCGCCCACCTCGAACCAGCGCAGCGTGGTGCCGATGGTCCCGGTGTTCCCGTACCCGATGGGGGACAGGACGGAGATCGCCGTCCCGGTGCGGTCGAAGAACAGGATCAGGAGGGAGGCGCCGCCGCCCATGGCCGCGCCGCACACATAGGACAGGCCGAAGCGGCGCAGGTCGACCGCATCGAGTCGGAGCAGCGGGAAGATCAGTGACGTCGCCGCTGCCCATTTGATGAACTCGGTGACATGGACTCCGCTGGTGGCGCTCTGGGTGACCGAGGCGAGCGAGACGAGCAGGAGCAGCGCCACCATCACGTCGAGGCTGCGCACCCGCAAGACAGGGGGCGGGTGGGTGAGCATCGCGGCCCACACCGCGACCGCGAGGAGCAGCACCGCAGGTCCCGCGCCGGGAATCACCGCGAACGGGATGCCACCGAGCGTGAATCCCAATGCGGCATAAACGAATTTCGGTGAGGCAAGGGTGACCGTCACGCCGACCACCATGCCGATCAGGCCCACCGCGAGCAGCCGGGCGGCGCTGGTGCTCGAGCCGGACAGCAGGCCCACCGCGACGGCCACACCGGCGCCGAGGATGCCCACCAGGAGAGACGCTCTGCGGGGGGTCATGGCGCCAACCACTCCTGCACCGCGCGGTGCGGCGCGCCCTCGTTCCAACGGTCGGCGTTGGCTCGGTAGAGGGCGTCGCCGTCGGCCACCGCGGCCGAACGGTCGAGCAGGTAGCGCCGGCAGCGCTGCACGAACTCGTGCTTGTCGTCGATGCCGTCGATTCCCAGGACGGGTCCGAGCGATCCGACGGCCGCGGTGGTGCCGACGACGGGCATGCCCCGGCTGGCCGCGTCGAGGATCTTCACCCGGACTCCGCCGCCGGTGACGATGGGCGCGACCATGGCGCGGCTGGTCGAGAGGAACGCGTCCAGGTCGTCGACGAAGCCCAGATCCTCCACACCGGGCGGCAGCGGTACGGGCCGTCCGGGTCCGCGCGAGCCGACGATGCGCAGTTCCGCACCGTCGATGCCGCGGGCGATGTCCGGCCACCACGTCAGCAGCCGTTCGAACGCTTCCTGGTTGGGCGACCACTGGCGGTCGCCGAGGAACACCAGTCGAGGGCCGGAACTTCCGATGTCCACTCTCGGTTTCGGAGGTAACGTCAAATTCAGCCAATGGGCTCGTCGCACCCCGTGGTCCAGGTAGAACTGTGCCTCCTCCTCCTCGTCGTACGTGCCGACGGTGTAGGCCTTTCGCGCCACACGCAGCTCGTCGCTGACGATTCGACGTGCGTCGACCCGGCCGAGCACCCCGCGGGTCGCCTTCCATACCAACGTCTCCGACACGACGGTGCTCACCGCGAGGATGGGGTCTCCGTGTCGACGGGTGTGTGCCCGCGAGGAGTGCAGGAAGGCCTCGGCCATGTAGCTGTGGTCGGCGACAAAGATGTCGGCGTCGCTGTCGTCCACAGCTTTCACGAGCGTCCCTGACGTGAAGCGGGTGTGCACCAGACTGCGACGGGTGCGCAGGCTCCGGTTCACCAAGTCTGCCGGTCGTGGGGCGGTCTTGGGGATACGGACGACGTCGGCCTCCGCCACCTCCGGGCGTCCGGAGAGGCACACGACGGCGACGTCGTACGACGACCGGGCGAGCGTGATCACCAGTTTGGCCATCGTCAGGTCGCCGGTCGACTCGAACCGGGGATCCTTGGCCAGGAGAAATGCCGCTTTCATCGAGTAGCCCTGTCGTGGAGTGGTTCTCGGATGGAGGACGACGCCGCGCCGTGCACGGCGCGGTGGTACACGAACAGCAGGGCGGCCTCGCACACGACACAGGCCACGGCCGCGCCGTACCCGCCGAGCGGTCCCACGAGCAACGCCAGTGCCGCGAGCTTCGCCACCGCGACGGCGACGGTGGCTTTCACCCGCAGGGCGTCGCGCTTCTGCACGAACAGCACCACGATGAACGAGTGGTTGATCGCCCGCGCGACCACGAACAGCGAGAGGATCAGCGTGATGTGGCCGGTGTAGTCGGCGCCGCCCCAGAGCAGGATGCCGACGCCGATGACGGCCATCGACCCACCGGTGAGCAGGCCGACCTTGACGACGTCGCGAAGCGCCGGCGCTCCCGACACGTGACCGCCGACCGCCCGGATCTTCTCGAGGTAGGTGTTGGCGTAGTTCTGGCCGATGGTCGAGATGGCCAGTGCCGCCACGAGTGCCACGGAGTAGTAGCCCGCGACCTCGTCGCCCGCGACCCACCCGATCACGACGACGTCGCCCTGCGCGTAGAGGGCGGCGGCGAGAGCCTCGAAGGAGAGCAGCGCGAACTCCTTCGGCCCGCCGGGTGCGGCGGGGGTCCGTCCGGGAACGTACCGGAGGCAGGCGGCCGCCACCACGAGGTAGGGGAGCAGGTACAGGGCCGCGGCTGTCGACAGTGACGGTGCCTCCACCGCATACAGATACGTGGCACCGAGGACGATGCTCGTGATCTGCCGGACCGCGTCGAAGCGCATGGCGACGTCGGGACGTCCCTCCCGGAGCAGGTGGCTCTTCCAGGTGTTGAACAGCAGCTCACCCGCCGCGACGATCACGGCGAAACCCACGACGAACGACGAGGTGAACGCGACGACACCGACCACCGCCACCACCGAGCCGAACAACACGCGGGCGCAGCGTTCCCGCTCATACCTGGCCTCGTCGAGTCGAAGGGAGCGGACGTAGAACGCGTTGTCGATGCCGGCGTTCACGATGGCAGCCGTCGCCACCGCCACGGCGTACTGCCCGTAGGAGCCGATGCCGAGGGTGTGGATGAGAGCGAACGTCCAGCCGAGCCCGACGAGCCGGCCGCTGTAGTTCCAGAACGACGCCACCCCCGTGCGGAGGAGATGGCTGTCGAGCGCTCTCATCGCGCCGAGTACTCGGCGGCGTCGACGCTCGCCCCGGCGGACCACGCGTCGAGGAAGACGGCCGCACAGTGGGTCATGGCATCGGCTCGCCGTACCGCGTCGACCTGGCGGGTGAGGTCGTCGAGCCGGGCGCCGTCGCGCACCACGTCGAGGACCGCGGCGGCGAGATCGTCGACGCTGTCGACTCCCACGGCGCCTCCGCGCTCCACCGTCTCGGCGAGCGCTCCCTCGGTGATGCAGACGATGGGTGTTCCGTACGCGAACGATCGGGTGACGGCGCTCGAGGCGGGATAGGCCTTGCCGTACGGATTGTGCTTGGAGTAGGGCACCAGCAGCAGTCGGATCGACTCGAAGAAGCGGTCCTCGTCGGGACCGTTGACCTCGCCCACGAGGGTCACACCGTCCATCGCCGGCAGTGCCGCCGTTCCTCGTCCGGCGGCGCGGATGTCGATGTCGACGTCCAGTTCCTCGCGCAGACGGCCGATGAGATCGAAGCCTTTGCCGCGGTAGACATGGCCGAACAGTCCGACTGCGAGTGGACGCTCCGCGGGCGGAGTGAGGTCGGGGCGGGCCGGCACGAAGATGCGTGCCGCGACCGGGTGTGACCGGGGAAAGGTACGACGGATGCTGTCGGCGCCCATCGTCGTGAGGGCGAAGACGGTGCGCCCCCGCAGTACTCGACGTTGCAGCGCGGTGGTGACGATCCGGAACGGATAGTGGACGGCGTGGTGCAGGAGGCGGTGGCGCCCCACCGACTTGGTCTTGAACGGCCACCACACCGGGTACGGCGGATCGTGCACCGTGGCCGTGACGGTCACCCCGCGCAGCAGCGATGCCCAGAACACCGACAGCGACCCGCCGCTCTGCTCGAAGTGGACGAGGGTGGGGCCCTGCGCCGACGAGGCCTTCACCAGCGCGCGGATCCGTCTCGCATGGGCGAGCACCTCGCGCGCCGTCTCCGCGCCCTCGGTCTCGATGCGGTAGTCGACGACGTCGAGGAAGTGCGGGGCGACCTCGGCGAGAAAATCGTCGGCGTAGTCGCCGACGCCGCTGCGGCCGGCAGCAGGCGCGACGTAGACCAGCCGTGTACGGGCGAGATCCACCACGTCGGGTCCCATCAGTAGAGGAGTGGGCGGAAGGTGGGGTGGTAGTCCAACGCGGACGTGCGCTTGCCCAGCGCCGTGGCGGGGACGCCGGCGGCGATCTCCATCTCGCCCACGTCGCGGCGGACCAGAGACGCGGCACCGATCACGGCGCCGGCGCCGATCTCCACGTCCCTCAGCACCGTGGCGCGGCTCGCGATCCACGCGTGGTGTCCCACGTGCACCGGCCCGAGGCGGACACCGAAATCGTCACTGTCGACGTCGTGGTCCCCGGTGATGATGTGGACGTCGGACGCGATCACCACGTCGTCGTCGATGAGGAGACCCCCGCGGGCGTCCAGCAGCACGGACGACCCGATGGACACGTTGTTGCCGATCACCAGCCGTCGGAGCCCGAACGTCGTGGAGCCCAGCATGATCGACGAGCCCGTGCCGATGGTGGCGCCGAAGAAGCGGAGCCACCCCTGACGGAGTGTGTGCGACGGGATGTGGGTGATCAGGAAGTTGAAGACGCGCTCACCCAGTTGTTCCTTGCGCGTGCTCGAGTAGGGCGCGGAGTTCACTGGGCACCGGCCGCACGCTTGGACTGATCGTCGACGTCGTGCCGCACCATCATGCGGACCAACTCGTCGAAGCCGACCTTGGGGCGCCAGCCGAGCGTCTCCCGCGCCTTCGTGGAATCGCCGATGAGTTCGTCCACCTCGGCCGGTCGCATGAAGGCCGGATCGATGTGCACCCGCTCGCTCCAGTCGGAGATGCCGATCTCGTCGAACGCGATGTCGAGCAGTTCGCGGATCGAGTGCGTCTCACCGGTGGAGATGACGTAATCGTCGGCGTGGTCGTGCTGCAGCATCAACCACATCGCCTCGACGTAGTCGCCGGCGAAGCCCCAGTCGCGCTTGGCGTCCAGGTTTCCCAGTGCGATCTGGTCCTGCAGGCCCAATGTGATGCGAGCGACGGCCTGCGACACCTTTCTGGTGACGAATTCCGGTCCACGGCGCGGTGATTCATGATTGAACAAGACGCCGGAGCTGGCATGCATGCCGTAGGACTCGCGGTAGTTGATCGTCATGTAGTGGCCGTACACCTTGGCGACGCCGTAGGGCGAGCGCGGCCAGAGAAGCGTCTTCTCGGTCTGCGGTACTTCCTGCACCTTGCCGAACATCTCGGAACTCGATGCCTGGTAGAACCGCACGTCGCGGCCGGAGCTGTCCTGGAAGAAGCGCACCGCCTCGAGGATGTTCAGCACACCGCCGCCGGTGACGTCACTGGTGAGGCGGGCGTTCTCCCACGAGTACGCGACGAAGGAGATGGCGCCGAGGTTGTAGACCTCGTCGGGCTTCGCATGGGCGACGGCGCGAATGAGGCTCACCAGATCGAGCAGGTTGCCGCTGATGATCTCGACGTACGGGTGTGTGACGCGGAGCAGATCTGCCTTGGGATTGTTCTGTCCGGCCACCAGGCCGAACACGTCGTACCCCTTCTCGTGCAGCAGTTCGGCGAGGTACATGCCGTCCTGCCCGGTGATTCCTGTGATGAGAGCTCGCTTGGTCAAGACACACCATCGCTTCCGTCAGTCGAGCTCGAGTGTCCGAAACGCCGAACTCCGTCGCGTCGTGCTCGTGTACGTCCCCGTAAACGGGGCCATTTCCGGGTATCGCCGTTTCATTCTGTCAGTGCGACTGCGCGAGCGGATGACCATTCTGTGACACCCATGTTGCCCTGCGCTTTTCACTGATGATCCGCATACTATGAGCAATCATTCCCGGCCACAATCGCTGGGTATCTTCCGCGGGGAGAACGGGTCATGGACATACGGGAGTATTTCTCGGCCTGGCGGAGACACTGGGTCACCATCGTGCTGTGCACCGTGCTCGCGGTCGGTGCTGCCGGCGCGGTGTCGGCCCTGTCGCAACCGACCTACGTGGCGACGGCGCGACTCTTCATCTCGACCACCGGTGCGGGATCCATCAGCGACGCGTATCAGGGCAGCCTGTTCTCCACCGGTCGCGTCGCGTCGTACGCGGGGCTCGCGGTGGGCAAGCAGGTGGCCGAGCGCGCGATCGACGAACTGGGTCTGAACGTTCCTCCGGAGAGCGTGATGTCGAGAGTCACCGCCGCGGCCGTCACGGGATCGGTTCTGCTGGACGTCACAGCCAGCGATTCCGATGCGGCCGCTGCTCGCGACCTGGCTAATGCGGTGGCGTCCCAGACGAGCCAGCTCGTGCAGGAGCTGGAGACGGCGCAGGCGGGGCAACTGCCGGCAGCCACCGCCACCGTGGCTGATTTCGCCGACCTCCCTGTCGCTCCCTCGAGTCCCCGCTGGGGCCGCAATCTGGTGTTCGGGCTGTTCGGAGGGTTGATCCTGGGTCTCGCGACGGCTGTGGGTCGCTCGGCCCTCGACTCGACCGTGCACACCGACGACGACATCGCGGCCGGCGCCGCCGGGCCCGTGCTCGGTGTCGTTCCCCGCCAGGAGGACGCGAACGCCGACTCCTTGCTTCTCGGCTCGTCGTTTCCGACGGCGGAGGAAGCGTTCCGCGAGATCCGCACAGCGATCCTCGCGCTCAGAACGGGCACACCGCCGCGGACCATCGTGGTGGCGGCGCCGACGGTGGGGACCGGATCGACGACGGTGGCGGCAGGACTGGCGGCTGCACTGGCGGACACCGGCAGATCGGTGGCCCTGATCGACGCCGACTTCCGCGGCGGGAGGCTCCCGACTCTGTTCGGTATCGGGGGAGTGCCGGGGCTGAGCGAGTTGCTGCGCGGCAAGGCCACACTCGACGACGCCGTGGTGCCCACCGACCGCGACAACCTCAGCATCATCGGTACCGGCGTCGCCACCGAGTCGTCGAGCGCCCTGTTCGGCCGCGTGACGATGAACGAGATGGTCAAGCAACTTCACGAGTACTTCGAGTTCGTCATCATCGACGCACCGCCGGTGCTGTGCTCGGCCGACGCGGCCGTCCTCGCGGGAGTCGCGGACGGCGTCCTGCTGGTGGCGCTTCTGGGGTCGACCACCTCGGCGGATCTGACGCACTCGGTGGGGAAGTTGGGACTGTCCGGCGCGATTGTCCTCGGGTGCGTGGCCACCAGCCACCGTCGGCGCAGGCAGCACGACGCACCTCAGGTGAGGCGCGGGCTCCCTACCGGGTGATAGTCGAGAGCCGCGTCGCGTGTCCCGATGGGACGAGCAGGGACACCCGCGACGACGGTCCTCGGCGCCACGTCGTCGCGCACGAGCGACGCGGCTCCCACCACTGCACCGGCTCCGATGCGCACGCCGACCACCACCATCGACCGGCTGGCGATCCAGGCGTGGTGTCCGATGACGATGGGGCAGTAGGTGGTGCCGAAATCGTCCGAGTCGACGACGTGCTGGCCGCTGATCATCTGCACGTGCGTGTCGATCTCCACGTCGTCGTGGATGGTGACCTGCCCCCGCGCGTCGAGCAGGCAGCCTGCACCGATGGCGCAGTGCGCACCGATGACAAGGGAGCGCAGCCCCAGCACTCGGGTACCCATCCTGATGGTCGTGCCCTCGCCGATGGTGGCCCCGAACAGCCGCAACCAGCCCACTCGAAGCGTGCGTGACGGGATCCGGGTGATCACCACGTTGTAGAGCCGCTCACCGGCCTGCTCCCGAGCGCCCGTCTGCACGCGGGAGACCCACTGCTTGCGCGAATCGTCCGTCGAGACCGGTGCCGCCATGCGACAACTATTGCACGAAAATGGACGGATCGTCGTGGTCTGTCACCGTGCGCCCGCAGCCCCAAAACAGTCACGACGCCGCTTTCTGTCCAGTTTCAGCGCCCTTATGAGTAAAGTAGCCACGCCTTTTCCATTGTAAGAACGCGACCGATGTGAACAAACATTGTTCGACGTGCAAAGAATGGTTCTGGGCGTTATGTTTCGTCTGCACGCGGGTGGGGAGCGTCGTGCCACCCACGACCGAGAAGGTGCGAGATGAAGATCGTGCATGTGTCGGAAGCGTTCGGCGGCGGGCTGCGGAGCGCCATCGTGAACTACGTCCGCGGTGCCGACGCCCACGAACACCACCTGTTCGTCCGCACCCGCGTGGGCCACGAGACCTTCGACGTGCCGGAGACGGCGACCGTCCAGACGTTCGACGGCGACCTCATGGCGTTCCTCCGTGACGCACGAAGGTTCATCCTGGACAACGACTTCGACATCGTGCACTTGCATTCGAGCTACGCGGGGCTGCTCCGCGCGATGCTCCCCAAGGGCACCCGCATCGTCTACTCCCCGCACTGCTACGCCATGGAGGAGGGCCACCCGCCCGCGAAGCGCCTCACGTACTGGGCGGTGGAACGCTTCCTCGCCGGCCGCGAGCAGATGCTGATGGCCGTGAGTCCTCGCGAACTGGCCATCGGGCACGATCTGCGCCCGAGCATGCCGAGCCGCGAAGTGCCCAACACCGCCACCCCCATGTCCCTCGTCGTGGAGCGACCGCCCGCGTCGGACCGCCCGTTGGTGGCGATGCTCGGACGGATCGCCGACCAGAAGGACCCGCGCTTCTTCGCCGAGGTGGCCGAGGTGGTGGGCCCGTCGTGCGAGTTCGTGTGGATCGGGTCGGGTGACGAGGGACGCGAGCGCCTCGAGCGAGCCGGCGTCCGTATCACGGGATGGATCGAGCCGGCCGAGGTTCGTCGTCTGGTCCAGACCGCGAGCCTCTACCTCCACACGGCGGCATGGGAAGGGGCTCCGCTGTCCACCCTCGAGGCGGCCGAGATGGGATGCCCGATTCTCAGCCGCTCGATTCCCAGCATGGTGTCGCTCAACTACCCCCTGGCCGGCACCACCCCGGTGGAGATGGCTATCGCCGTCCGACGGTTCTTCGCCGACCTGGACTACCAGGAGCTTGTCCGTGCCCAGTCCGTCGAGGTGGCCAAGTCCTTCGACTTCGCGCTGATGGCCGGGCGGTTGACCGAGGCGTACGACTTCGCGCGCTCACGACTGGGCAACACAGCGAACGTGGCTGGGGATCGAGGCACGCGGGACGGCATACTGACCGCATGAGTACCGGCCGTACCGACGTGGAGCTCGACGACACCGCACCCGTGGCTCTGATCACCGGAGTGGGTGGTCAGGACGGGACGTACCTGGCCGAGCTGTTGGTGTCGAAAGGGTGGCAGGTCCACGGCATCGCCCGCCCGGACGACGATGGACCGCCGTTTCTGCAGTACCTCGACGGTGTCACCGTGCGATACCAGGACATCGCCGACCCGGTCGCGACCACGACGGCAGTGCAGGAGATCGCGCCCGACTACGTCTTCCACCTGGCCGGCATCTCGTCCGTGTGGAAGTCGTGGCAGGACCCGGTGACCACCACGCGCGTCAACGGAGTCTCCGCGGCAGCGCTGCTCGACGCCTGCCTGCACCAGCAGGAGAAATCGGGGAAGAAGGTGATGGTGGTCAACGCCTCGTCCGCCGAGATCTTCGCCGGATCGACCGAATCACCGCAGACCGAGGACACCCCGATCAAGCCCACCTCGCCGTACGGAGCATCCAAGGCGCTCTCGCACAACCTCGTTCAGATCTACCGCGCCCGCGGGCTCGAGGGCACGAACGCGATTCTCTACAATCACGAGTCACCTCGCCGACCCACCACCTTCGTCACCCGCAAGATCACCGCGGCCGTCGCCGCGATCGCGGCCGGCAAGCAGGACACCCTCACCCTCGGCGACACGAGCATCCGGCGTGACTGGGGCTGGGCCCCGGACTACGTCGACGCGATGTACAGGATGGCGATGCACGGCAAAGGCGACGACTTCATCGTGGCGACGGGGGAGGCGCGGTCGATCATGGAGTTTGTACAGGCGGCCTTCGATGCGGTCGAGATCGGCGATTGGGAGGAATTCGTCAGATCAGACACGACGCTATCGAGGCCGGTGGACCAACGGGTGAGTGTTGGAAACCCATCGAAGGTGCGGCGGGAGTTGTCCTGGACCGTCTCCCGAGACTTCAGTGCGCTAGTCGCCTCGATGACACAGTCCGATAGTTTGGTTGTAAGAGCCGAAGGCTAGCGACAGGTGGCTGCCAGGGCCGCGGCTACGGTCGGTAGCAACAGGCGCAGTCCGCCACGTCAGTTGTGCCGGGATCGCTTTCTAGCGCATTCCGTGTGGTGGGTTTTTCAAGACAAGTCGCATCAGAGCATTCTGCGAGTCCATGTCTATGCGCCCAACGCCAGCACAAGCCAGATGCGTCCACCTGGATGTGTCGTCAGCTTAGAGAAAGCCACAAACTGTGTTTGTCGTCCAGAGTCAACCCGACATTCGCGTAGTCGACCCGACGGCCCGGTTTTCTGTGAGGTCAAACACATAAGTCAACCGTCTCTGCGCCATCGAAAGCCGCCCGTCCCTGCTGTGTTCAACCGCACTCCCTCGATGCCGCAGGGTGAGTGCGCGGTGGCCGACGTCGACACGTAGTCGCCAACCCCGCCGCTTACGCAGGTTGTTGTTCGTCTCGAATGAGTTCGCTGCGGACGCGTTACCACCGGATAATCGCCTCCAACCGGGTATTCGCACAGTCGTCTATGCACGGCGGCCGAAAATTGCCCAGGTATCGGCGAAATTCCGAACTAGCATCAACCGACCGAACGTAGTCCTGATTCCTCGTCATCCCTCGAGTCGCCCCGAGCCGGGCTGGACCGTACTCTGACGCATGTCGACACAGCGGTGCACAGAGTGGAGGGGTGGCAAGAGAAGTGCCAACGAACGAGTCTTGCGCGACCACACTTCGCGACCATGCATGTAGCTTTGACCTTAATAAAGCAACAAAATGTGACCGAACACGTCTGCACTAAGAATCAACTGTCACGTAGAAGAATGTGAGTGCGTTTTGCACCGTTTGGGATATGTCTTTCTCAGTCACAGCCATTTCGATGGCAATGTTAGGGTTGGCAGCCACCATCTGTCCGAAAAGATAGCCGAAACAGAGACGGACGCGGTCGTGTTACATGCCTCCACACCGGTGTCCTCAGTACAAGCAAGACTCCGACGGCAGTTGAAAACTCCACGTTATGTCGCCGCCCTGAACGACCCGGTTTCGCGCGCCGGAGTGCGCGACCTAGTGCCCAAGCAAATCCTGCCGCCCAGACTGGGCATCGGGAGGCAGACAGAGGCGTGGGTATCGGCCGAGCTCTCAGAACGCGGTGTTGCGCAGGTTGTCATTCTGGTCGACCAACCACTGTTTGTACATACTGCTGAACGCCTTCGGCGCACGTTCGGGCCTGAAACTCTTATCATCTATCGTCCTACGGACATCCATCCGCGCGGAGCACTTGCTAGGGCAGAGCACCGCTTGATTCAGGTGGCGGATGCCGTTATAGCGACCTCACAAATCACCCTGGATACGGTCCTGAAGCAGACGGATGCGCGGCCTGGCCTCCGAACATTTGTACTTGAGAATGGCGTCGACTGCGCCATGTTCGAATCAATCGAGCTTTCCGCAAACGAACGGTGTGGTTTCGTATACGTAGGGGCCATCGATGACCGCTTCGATTGGGATGCAGTGATTGCTATCGCCAATGCGTACCCGCAAGAAAAGATAACATTGGTAGGTCCGGTGACAGTTGGCCGCAATTCACTCCCGCCGAACGTACTGTGTACTGGCGCGGTGCCGTATCTGGAAACGCCAGGTGTGCTGTCGCGAGCTCGCGTCGGATTGCTACCGTTCAACAGCAATTCTCTCAACGCTGGTCGAAGCCCAATGAAATTCTACGAGTACTTGTCAGCTGGACTTGCCGTCGCAGGCACTCGGACGTCTGAACTGAAGAATCGGGATGCGCCTCGCGTGTGGCTTTGGGATCATGAGGAAAATCCCGCTGATCAAGCAGGACGCGCTCTGGCTGATGTCTGGAGCTCAGCGGGCGTTCGCCATGCTCGCGCGTTCGATTGGCATGCTCGATCGCGCGACCTGATGGCGATCATTGATGACGTGTACGATTCCCAGTTGGGGCGGAGGCATCCGTGAAGAACCAGCAGAAGACCGAGTCAGCATCAGCCAGCATTCACTTCAGAACATATTGGTGGATGAATCCCATCTGGGTCATCGCAGTTCTCCTGCCGTTAATCGTTATCTACGCCTATCGATCAAACCCGCGGCAGTACGCGGTGTGGCGGGTGCAGAAATTCGTATCTTTCGACACGGCATCTGTGATGTTGCTGGGACTCTTGGCCATGGCGATCGGTTACGCGATTGCGGGCTTGGTCAGGGTGCCGGCGCCTCCTCGAGATATTGTCATGTCGAGGGCGTTGCTGGAGACCCTGAAACGCATAAGCACAGTGTCCCTTGTGTTGTTGCTGCTTTCGTACGCTGTCTGGGGCTTCCTCGCTGTCAGGGGAGGGTTGAGTACTGCAGACATCCAAGCAGTCCTCGGGTTCGAACGCGGAGCAGTTTCTGGGGTGAAAGATCGCGCCGCACCGGTAGGAGGCTTGACCTCGTTCACCCAACTGGGCCCCGCGATCGTAGTGCTAGAGATTGTCTTACTTCGTGCATCCATGCGCGACAACCGTCGCGTAGTCGTGATCGTTGTGGCGCTAGCCTCCGTTCGCGCATTGTTCTATGGAGAACGGCTTGCGCTGATCGAGGTGCTGCTGCCTCTGGCCTTCATATGTCTTGCACTCCCGCATCGCGCGACGTCATCCTGGAGGTCGAGCTTGGGGAAGTGGGCCCCAGCTGCAGCTCTGCCCGCGCTGTGGACGATCTTCGCAGTATTCGAATACGGTCGCAGTTGGGCAGCATACAAACGGTCCTTCGATGGAAGCTACGCCGAGTTCGTCACGCAGCGACTCAGCGGTTATTATGCCACATCAATCAACAATAGCGCTCTATTTTACGATTTATACCCCACCGTCAATACTCAACCATTATATTCGTTTGCATCCTTCTGGGACGCTCCTATTTTGTCTTCGATACTAGGCACGCCCGAGATCGGATCGGTTGGTGTTCGAACATGGTGGCGATGGACTCTCGCATCTCAGGCGAACCCAGAATTCAATAACCCGGGATCGTTCGCCGTGACAGGTGCCGAACTCGGGTTGGCCCAAATGGCGCTGTACTGGTTCGTGGCGGGCGCCGCCATAGCGTTGATATATCGATCTTTCCGGCGAGCGTCAGTATTCGGCCTGGTCGCCCTACCCGTTTGCTATGTCGGTTTGATCGAACTTCCACGCATCATATACTGGATGCAAGGCCGTTTTACTGCGACAATGCTCATCCTGCTCGTACTGGCCTACGTGGTAAGACGGGACCGGAGTCAGCTTGTGGCGCATAAACAGGCCCCAAGAATTCAGTTGAGCAAACAGGGAGCGCTAACAGAATGATCACTGACATTCGGGGAGTCAACACGCACAACAAGGGTGCTCACCTAATGCTCTCGTCGATTACTCGTCAGTTACCTGACAAGACGACTAAGGCAACCAGTCCGAACGGCGCAACGTACGCGGACCGAGCGGCTCTTGGTCTCAGGCAGACCTTCGTTCTTGATCAAGCCGCTCGTTTGACTGGCGTTACTGGATCACTTATTCCCGAGCGTCTAGCAGACATGTTCGGTCTAGCGCGCATGAAGGATATTAGCGGAGTCCTGGATGCATCGGGATTCGCTTACTCCGATTCGTTCGGCGCATTGCGGGCTCGCCGCGAAGCGTCGCTCGTGCCGCTTTGGCGCCGAAATGGGACCGTTAGAATCTTTTTACCGCAAGCTTTCGGGCCGTTTGTAGATGACGACACCGCTAGATACAGTCGTGAGCTCCTCAAGGATGCCGATCTAATATACGCGCGAGATCAAATCAGTTTGAACCATCTCGACAGACTCGGCATTGATGCGTCTATTGTCCGTATCTGTCCAGACTTCACTGTTCTAGAGACTGGGATTAATTGTCGCGAATCCCCGCAGGAACCAGCTGGGATATTCGTGCCAAACTCGAAGCTGATCACTCATGGTGGCCAATCAGAGAGAGAATACATCGCATCCGCACAACGGGTGTTGAGAACGTTCACCGACATGGGGTTGCGATCCGTCGTCGCGCCCCACGAGTCAACGGATGTCCGCCTTGCCCATCTGATAGTCGATGGCACAGAGGCTGACACGTTCTGGGCAGCGAATCCCCTCGAGATCAAGGGTTTTCTTGCTGCGGCTGAGGTGGTGGTCGGTAGTCGGTTCCACGCGCTCGTCGGGGCACTGTCTTCCGGGCGCCCCACGGTCGGCCTCGGCTGGTCTCATAAGTATGACGAATTGTTTGCGGACTACGGTGTACCACAATGGGTTGCTTCTAACGGCGAAGACCTTAGCGAATTTGTTCGCTACGTCATTCAGGACCAGGCTGGGCTTGAGCAGGTGAGGCGGAGGGGGGCCGAAATCAAGGGCCAGGTATCTGAGATGTGGCGGCAGGTCAATGAGACGCTTGGGAGCGCGGTATGATTGCAGCGGTAAAGCGGGCCGTCAGACGAGTGCTGCCTTCTGACGCTGGCGAACGGTACGCGCGCACTCAACAGGTGCTCCGGCGGTGGTACTTCGATGATGGTTACCGGTTCACTCGTCTCATCTATAGCCGCGGAGCAAAAAGCTATCGACGCGAGAAGTCAGCTTTCCACGCTGGCGCGAGGAAATATTATCGTGAGTCTGCAAATGCGCAGCAGAGGTTTGAACTTCGCCGACACGTTCATATGATAGAAAAGGGCCTGTGTATGCAGCCCCGCCGGGCAACGTTCGCAGCCGCATACATCGAGGCAACTGTAGCTGCTTACGTCAATCTTGCTCCGACTCTAGACACCGAGGAGCGTGAATGGGTCGGCTCGGTTTTAGCCGATTACGTTGATGCGACTAGCGCCAGTGATGACGTGCGAGTGCAACGGGCTGCGTCCATCGCGATGGCGTCCGGGTTGTTAGCGGCGCAGGACTTCCGTGATAGCGCGCCTTACGAGGTGGGTCAGCCAATATCACAGGTTGCCCAGATTGATCTTCACGATCTTGCAAACATTCGAACGTCGGTCAGGTGGTTCACCGCCGATAAGGTTCCGCGCGAGGTCATCGATACGGCGGTATCGACCGCGCTTCAAGCGCCGACGGCTTGCAATCGCATCCCCTGGCAGATTCGCATCTTTGATGAGCCCGGCGCGGCTCGCGAGGTAGCAGCACTTGCGATGGGAACCGCTGGATACCTGCAGAGTATTGCGAACGTGGCCGTCTTTGTTGGTGATCAATCGGCCTATTTCGATGAGCGTGACAGACACCTGATTTATATTGATGCTTCACTTGCGGCGATGAGCTTCGTGCTGTCGCTTCAGGCTGCGAACGTGTCGAGCTGTTGTATCAATTGGCCCGACATACCAAGACGGGAGGCAAAGATGGCCCAATTGCTTGGGTTGGAGAAGTATGAACGGGTTGTAATGCTGGTTGCATTCGGGTTTCCGGATCCTGCTGGTCTGACTCCATTTTCTGGCAAAAAGTCGATTGATTCGGCTCGTTCTTATGGCTGAGAAGAATAATCGTATTGCTGTCATCGTCCGAACAAGCTCAGCGCGGTGAAGCTACGGGGCCCGTCCACCGCCGGGGGAAACGCGGCATTCTTACTTGCAGACAGTGTCATCAGGATGGGTGCTGCACTGCTGATTGGGATCCTTGTCGCTCGGACCTTCGGCCCAGAGGGTTTAGGTGCCATAACGACCGCGATCGCTGTATGTACGATTGTGTTGGGATTCTCCGCACTGGGTATGAGCGGAATCCTCGTCAAAGAGCTGATAGAGAAACCGTCGACGCGTGGTGCGATCATTACGACTGTCGTGGTGTGCAAACTGGTTTTTGGTCTTATTCTGTACGCTGGCATGATTGCAACAATGTTCCTTTTCGACGCATCCGATATCTTGGTCTTGACGGCGATCATCGGATTTGGGTACATGTTTACCTCCTTCGACGTTTTTGAAGCAAACTTCAACGCAGATAGTGACTTCAAGCGTTTGGTTGCTTTGCATGTAGCGGGAGTGTCTGTTGCTACCGCAGTCAAGGTGGTGGTTATCGCTACGGGTGGCAGCATCCAATTTTTAGCAGTCGGATATGCCTTGGACTACGCCTTATTATATGCGTTGCCTGCTGTCTATTTTTTTGGGAGAATAGCTAAAGCGCCGAGAGAGTCGACAAGTTACAAATACGCGTTCAAATGGTCTGAGATGCGCAGTTTGCTGCGTCGTAGCTGGCCAATTATGATGTCCGGTTTCCTCGCCCAGCTCAACCTACGTATTGACGCAATAATGATTGCGGCCTTCGTCTCGGTGAGTCAAGTCGGTGTTTACAGCGCGGCGGGCCGGCTTTCCGAGTCATGGACAGTCCTCGCAATGGCCGTCGTATCTTCGATGTTCCCAGGCCTGGTCCGATCCTCTCGATCGGATCGGGATTCATATGCTAAAGGACTGACAACACTGCTTCGACTTCTGATCTGGATCAGCTTCGGCGGAGCGCTCGTGGTACTCATGGCAAGTTCTTGGATAATCAAATTTTTATACGGCGATGCTTTCAGTGCAAGCTCGACGATCTTGTCGATTCACATCTTCGGTGGCATGTTTCTATTCATACGAACTGCTCTTTCGCGATGGCTTATCGTCGAGAATCTTTATATCTTCAGTCTCGTTTCACACGGCACCGGGGCGGCCGTCAACATCGTTGGGAATCTCATTGTGCTGGATCGGTTCGGGATCGTTGGTGCGGCATGGGTGTCGGTAGCGTCTTACGCGACCTCCGGCCTCCTTTTCCTACTGTTGACATCACGCACGCGCGTTCTGTTTTGGATCGTGCTATCCGCTGCGGAGCCTGGAAAGAGGGGATCGCGGCGCGTGCGTCAATTAGTTGATTCATTACCTTCTGCATCCGGTGTATCTGATCGCGCCAGCGGAGCACGTTCATGATGAACAGGCGTGAGGCGTTGAAGTTTGGTGTCGGAAGTGTGCTCTTAGGTGTGGCATCAGCTTGCTCTTCGAGTACTCGCTCGAGCAGCGAGGTGAACGTACTTGTCGATAACGCCATCACCGGGTGGTGGATCGATCCCCCTGCGATGGGCGTGGAAGGAACTACGTACTTCGGTGCGGCCGGCTCAGACGGCTCTGTTCTAATGAACAGTTTCAACCGTGATTCCGCACAATCGTTTGTGATTGCCAAGTCAGGTGTTGATGACCATAACGGGCCGGCCGTTTGGGCGGAATCTGGCGTGCCATTAGTCTGTGCATGGTCCTTCCATAATGCAGA
The DNA here is from genome assembly GCF_036163995.1 of Rhodococcus sp. NBC_00294. Classification (NCBI taxonomy): domain Bacteria; kingdom Bacillati; phylum Actinomycetota; class Actinomycetes; order Mycobacteriales; family Nocardiaceae; genus Rhodococcus; species Rhodococcus sp. NBC_00294. The sequence continues at coordinate 382,762 of NZ_CP108043.1, read as the reverse complement.
CCAGTTGGCGAGGGTGAGAATCGGTGGCCTGCCCGGCGCTGGTGATGCACTGTCGTTCGGACGGGAATCCACAGTACAGCTTGGAGGCACTGTTAGTTACGCGAAATTGTTTCGGGTTGTAGACTATACAGACTCGAACGCGTGGAAATTCCGGTTGCTGGTTCGTGTCCGATACGTGAATGATGGCACAAACGTCTATTCCTGGAGTGCTTGCACCTTTCTTGTCGACAAGGAGAGCAAGACGGTCGAGTGGCAAGGCAAGGAACAGACACTTGTTGCGTCTACGAACAACCGTGTTCCGTATCTGAGTGCCGCTCTGGATGATGAGGGTAGACGTACAGTTCGTTTGGCGATCGGTTACCACCCGGTAACGCCCGGCGACCAAGCGCCGATCCGCTTCGCAACATATGATGTAACTGATAACGCTGTCTACAACTCGTCGGGGGAATTTATGTGGTCTCTGGACGGTGACCCACTCGCTAATCGAACAGATCGAGAACTCGGTTACGTCGTGCGGCCTGCTGAACTCGGCAGTCGGCGAAGACGATTTTTGGGTGTTGCCGCAGGGCCTAGTGCGCCCGCTGTGCTCTACGCTGAGTGGGATCAAGACGATGAAGACAACGCTACATACTTCGTTGCGTCGGCCTCACCAGGTGAAGAATTATGGTCGTCGTTCAGCTTAGGCCCAGCTGGCACACGCATTGGACATTCGGAAACCGCAAATTATCTGTCAGGCGCGGCTTTCCAGGCTTACCCAAGAACGTCGTCCGACGTTACGTTGGTTCGCAACACCGGGTCCGAGTCGGTCGTCGAGAGGTGTCATCCAGCGGCTATGGGTTGGGTTCGTGAGGAGACTGCGTCTTTGCCATACGTGCTCGCGCGCCCTATCTCGTCGGTCGAAGATGGTGCCGATGGTCTAATCGCGTCTCGTATCGAGCGTTACGGAAGCGAAGCGGGTGGCTTCACGGATTTTGATGGTCAGGTGATTCTGGTCAATGAGTGAGAGGAAGGCTCCGGTAGGAGATCGGACTGATGTGACCGAGATGCGCATACTCCATGTGACAGAAGCTTACGGTGGTGGTATCCAAACAGCGATTGCTTCTTACATCCGCAACTCGCCGGCTGGAATACGACACTCGATCATCGCCCGCGGGCGGTCTGGTCATGAGACGAATACGGATTTAGGTTGCCCCGTCCGTTTGGTAACTGGCGGATTGCGCGAGTTCTTCAAATCGGTAAGCGTCGAGATTGCGGCTCTTCAACCGACAGTCGTGCACTTACACTCAAGTTACGCGGGAATCTTCCGACTTTTTGCTCCGCGTGGTGTCACAGTGGTGCATACCCCGCATGCGTTCGCATTCTTGAGGCTTGATGTCCGAAGAATGAGTCGGCTAGCGTATCTGATAATCGAAATATTGCTCGCGCGGAAAGTGGATGTTATCGCGGCCATCAGCCCGTTCGAGTACAAATTGGCAAAGCGGCTGGCGCCCCGTCGCGCTCAGGTGCGTTACCTGCCGAATGTAGCTTCTCCGACTTCATCTGTCCCACAACTAGATTCTGCCGCCCAAGCTGGCGGTATGGACATTATTACAATCGGACGAATAACTGCGCAGAAGGATCCCCAGTTCGTTGCGGAGGTTGCTCGTCATTTGAGCCAGGGGTGGCGGTGGGTGTGGGTTGGTGATGGCGACGTCGAATCCAAGGAAGTCCTCCGGTCGGCGGGCATTCAAGTGACTGGCTGGTTGCCCAACGCCGAAGTCATCAGCTTGCTGCAGGGCGCGGCCCTTTACGTCCATGGCGCGGCATGGGAGGGTGCGCCGCTTACACTCCTCGAAGCGGTGGCAAACGGCATTCCGGTCATTGCGCGAGATGTGCCGACTCTTGGAGGGCTAGGGTTTCCGACGGGTGGAGCTGATGCTGAGGATATGGCGGACGCAATCGAGAGGTTCTTCGTTGACGATGCAGAAAGCGTTAGAGTGCGGAGTATTTGCGATATGTCGATGCGTGTCCACTCAGAAGAAGTCCAACGAGAAGCGCTTCGTGATTTGTACATGGGAGATGCGTTCGATGTTCGATCCTGTCAATCATACAACGACGTTAGTAGCGCAAGTATGACCGTTGCCTGGGGTGCCGATAGTCGTGACCGATGAGGCTGGTGTACCCAGGACGGATAGTTAGCCGTAATGTGGGTGGCAATAGCACCTACGGCCGTGCGGTGATGGCGGGCGTGCAACAGGCTGGATTTGAGACGGTAGAGATTGGGTTCGGACGAAATCCACTTTCGACTATGCTGCGTGAGAACATGGCGCGTTATCGTGGCCGTGTAACGGGTGACTTGATTCACTATCTTGCGGATACCGGGCCGTTGGTGGGGGGAGGTTCGCCGGCGGTAGTGACCGTTCACGGGATCGCGAGTCGTTGGATTGACGGAGTTCGAAACCCGGCTCAGGAGTTCGTGTGGAGGTCTAGAGTCCGGCGTGCTCTGACGACATGTTCGGCCGTGATCACGCCGAGCTCGTCCTCCGCTCAAGACATATCTGATGTATTCGATATTCCGATCGAAAATATCGCTGTCATTCCTCACGGGATTGAGCACATGAAATCCTCCTCTCCGTGCGCCGATGTGTTGTCGGATGTAGTAGAGCGACAGTTGCGTCGAGAATTTATTCTATACGTTGGCAACATAGAACCCCGTAAGAATCTCGAAGCTTTGGTAGCCGCTATGGGAATGCCAAGTGTTAGAGAGTTGGGCCTAGATCTTGTGGTCGCAGGTAAGCCGGCATGGAATTTTGGTGCCGCAATGTCGGCAATCGAACGGTCCCGTGACGTCGTGTACTTGGGCTATGTATCTGATTCCGATAGGAATGCTTTGATGAGGCGGTGTCGCGCCTTCGTGTTTCCTAGTCTCTATGAGGGGTTTGGATTTCCGGTGCTGGAGGCGCTTTCGTCGGGTAGGCCGGTAATAACCTCAGATCGAGGGTCGCTAGCCGAAGTCGCAGGGCCGTCGTATATCGTCGAGGAACTCACGAGTGAGGGGATTGCAACCTCGATTGTGTCGGCCATGAACGACGATTCCTGGCTACTTTCGTGCGAAACTGCGGGCCCGGCGTGGGCTGATCAATTCACCTGGAAATCCAGCGTCGCATCCCATATCGAAGTTTATCGGGGAGTTTTGGGCGAATGAGATTAAACATTGTGATCCTCCACGCATACAGTGCTGATAACCTGGGCGATGGTTTGTTGGTGGCCGAGTCTCTGAAAATTGTCAGGCGGGTTTTTGGATCTGACGCTTTGATCACGATCTGCGCATCCTATCCGGAGACCTTTGATTTGCCCGGAGTAACGATTGTTAATTCCAGGCCTGGGAAGGCGGGGTTCAATCGCTCCTACCTTCGCGTCTTGGTGGGCGTGAACGAATTCGATGCGGTGGTGGCAGTTGGTGGTGGCTACCTGCGTGTTGGTGGGGTGGTCGAGGGTGTCAAAACGGTGTTGGTTCATGGTCCACAATTGATAGCCGCGGCGCTCACATCAACGCCCGTTGCATACCTCCCGCAGAGTATTGGTCCATTTCGGTGGGGTTCTGTGCACGTGATTCGCACTCTTCTTCGTCATGCTGGCGTTGTCTATCTTCGGGACGATAGATCAGTGCAGGAACTTCGTCTAGGTAATGTAATTAGGACGTCTGATCTAGCCATACTTACAGGCTCGTCTCAAATGTCACGAAAAATTGGAGAGGCACCTGTTGATGTGCCGGTTCTCTCCGTCCGGCCGGTGGGCGGATCGGTTCCGGACCTGGTTCGGGTGCTGGCACATTCATTGAACACTTTCGACGGCTACGTCCAGAGTGACACTGGGGGCAACCGAGACCGTGATGCAATGGTTGCACTTAAACCACGGTTGATACTGACAAGGCAGGAGTTGATGGGCTCCGGGCGTAACGCTGGCCGTCGGGTCGTGGTGGCCGTTCGCCTACATGCTGCACTGATGGCGTTGCGGGCAGGCCACTTCGTTATCCACCTAGCGTACGAGCGTAAAGGTTTCGGGGCCTTCAAGGATTTGGGCCTCGACGAATATGTGCACAACGTGAACATGTTCGAGCCTGCGCAGGTTCTTGAGCAGATTCGCCTTCTTCAGCAGTCTCCTGAGGCTCGAGCCCTGTACGACGATGCGGTGGAGCGAACGCTACGGGAAGCGTCAGTGAGTTACGAAACGCTCATTGATCGGCTCAGGACCTTCACGACACCTGTCTGACAGCCGATCGTCGGCACATCAGCGGGCCTCTTGGAGTTCCCCGATCTACCGCGGTTGGTAGATGCGCCGGTAAGACCGACGTGGTTACGCGGGCAGGTTGGAGCCTCGTCTTACGCGCGAGTTGGTCAGTCTGATGGGATTGGGCGGTTCCACAGGTGGGCCGCAGGTTTCTCGGGTACAAATACACACCATGCACGCTTTACTCTGCCGTCTCGGGCGCCACGACTGGTCGATCTCCGAGAGTCGGCCCGGCGTCTGGACGCTCTCCGGCCAGGTGCTCGAGATCGAGGTGGCATACCGCTGTTGTGCCCGGTGCGGGAGGTGGCAGCGCGAGATCGGGCAGACGGGCCGATTTGCCGACCATCCAGATGAGAAGCCGTGGGACCGTGAGCCCGACCTCGGCAGCCATTTCTCCGACTGAAACCTCAGGCCTGGCGAGCATAGGCTGCAGATGTCAAGCGGCGCTTTCCGCACTCGATGCGGCATTTATGACTGCCGGGATCTTGTACGCGTGCGCGAGCTTGTGAAAGACGTCCTGGTTTGCCCTGTCAAGTCCACAACGTTGAGATTCAAATTGACCAAGCTCCGAAGCGCCGCCTGTCCAATTGGGACCGGCTGAACTTCGTCATCAGCGCGATCTACAGTCCACCGGGGGCCGTCAAGGCCTTCCGAATGACGTAGACCAGTGCCTTCAATGCTCCCATGTTTGACTCGATCCAAGGTTACCGATTGGCAACGCCGTGAAGACCTAGACCAGTTGTGCCTTTTCGTTTTCTGGCCCGGGTGTTCTGGGGTCCAGCAGATGCTCGTTGGCCGTCTGCCGTGGGGCGTATCGTCACGCGCCGCGCCAGACACAGAGATAGGACCGGAGCCAGTCTTCTCCAGCGCCTGTGAATTGTCTCCAACTGAGCGCAAACTGATTGGTCCGGTTACCATCATCGGCATCCCAGTCGGCAGTGGAGTCGGCTGACGCTGCGCCCGGGAGATCCAGATGACTGCCCTCGACGTCCCACCCCCCGTTGCCACGCGTCGACGTCGCACGAAGAAGGCGAAAAGCTCAGCCCGGCTGGACATTCAAGGCTTGCGCACCGTCGCGGTGATGCTCGTGGTCCTCGATCATCTTTACGGGTGGCCTCGTGGCGGGTTCGTCGGCGTGGACGTCTTCTTCGTCATCTCCGGTTTCCTCATCACCGGGCTATTACTGCGCGAGTTCGACCGGACAGGCCGCATCTCGTTCGTGAAGTTCTACGAACGCCGCGTGCGCCGCATCGTCCCCGTCGCGACGCTCGTACTGGTGCTGACGTGCCTGGCGTCCTATGCAGCGTTCTCTGTCACTCGAGCGAGCGGAATCCGCACCGACGCGGTGTGGGCGCTCCTCTTCGCCGCCAACTGGCGCTTCGGGTCCGTGGGGACCGACTACTTCGCATCGGACACGCCGCCGTCGCCGCTACAGCACTACTGGTCGCTGTCCATTGAAGAGCAGTTCTACTTTGTCTGGCCGGCCCTCATCCTGATCATCGGCCTCGTCGTCGCCCGACGCTCCTGGTCCTCGGCCGTCAGGCGCAACCTCACCGCTGCGGTCATGGGAACGATCGTCGTCGCGTCGTTTGCCTGGGCGCTGACGGAATCCGCGAACAACCCGACCTGGGCGTACTTCTCGACGTTCACCCGCGTCTGGGAACTCGGACTCGGCGCACTGGTCGCGATCTGCGCAGGAGCATTCGCCAAGATCCCGGCAACCGCGCGCCCCTTCATCGCCTGGACAGGACTTCTGGCCATCGCGGGCGGGGCGCTGCTCATCACTGAGAACGCAGGATTTCCGGCGCCCGCAGCCGCGATCCCCGTCCTCGGCACAGCGGTCGTCATCGCAGCAGGTGTCGGAGGCGAGACCAAGTACCTACAGCCCATCACGAACAAGGTCAGCGTCTACGTCGGTGACATCTCGTACTCGGTGTACCTGTGGCACTGGCCAATCATCATCCTTCTCGGATCTCAGATGGAAGTCGGCGGCTACTACTACGTCGCGGCACTGGCACTGACCTTCGGGCTGTCCGTCGGTTCGTATCACCTGTTCGAGGACCCGATCAGGAAGTCGTCATGGCCGCGACTCGCGCCGGCGAAGCGCAAGCCAAGGTCGAGCAACAAAAGCAAGAGCAGTTCGCAACGGAAACCCATGGCCCGCAGCACCCAGCTCGCGTCAGTCGGCGCAGCCGTACTCGTGACCGTCGGTCTCGCGTCGTACGCGATCCGCCCGGCAGAGCCCGCAGCGGTTCTGCCGGACAATGTCGTCGCCAGTGCCGTGTCCGAGATCGACAGCCCTAGCGCTGGTGCGACCGTCGGCCCCGAACAGGCCGCGCTCACCCAGGAGATCAACGATGCGGCCACCGCTCAGCAGTGGCCGGAATTGAGCCCTTCGATGGACGAGGCGATGGCCCGCGAGACGCTGCGGCCGGAGGTCGGGAAGTGCGGTATCGTCACTGCCGGCATCACTACCACCGGGTGCGTCTACGGCGACCCGAGCGCGCCGATCAGCACCGTCCTGGTCGGTGATTCCACCGCGCAGGCATACGGCCAGGGGCTGATCAAGATGGCCAACGACAGTGGCGGGCAGATGTCGGTGCGACTGTTCGCGACCTCGGGTTGCAGTTTCCTCGACGCGGACATCAAGGCTCCGAATGAAGCTATCCAGACAGGATGCCCGGGGCGCAACGCGAAGGCGATCGCCGCCATCAACGAGCTTCGGCCGTCGATCGTGTTCGTGACGAACTCGTACAATCCGAGGGCGTTCATGTCGACGAGCGAGCAACAGTCTCAGGAGCAACGCGCCGAGAGCTTGTCGCGGTTCGTGACTCAGTTCTCCCCGAACGTGGGCAAGGTGGTGTTCCTGTCCCCGATCCCGCTGCACAAAGACGTGAACGAGTGCTACACCCCGCAGAGTGTCCCGGCTGACTGCCTCGGCCAGGTCCCCACAAAGTACAAGCAGATGGCCGCAGTCGACGACCAGGTCGCCACACAGGTCGGAGGACTGCGGGCCGACGCACTGCCCTGGTACTGCACCTCGACCGGCTACTGCCCTGCCTTCGTGGGAACCCTGCCGACGAAGGTGGACTCCGCGCACACCAGCCCTGAGTACGCGGAGCGGATCGCGCCCGTGATGGGCGAGTACCTCAGCAACATTGGAGTATTGCGATAGGGGACAGCTCCATTTGCGGCGTCAGGAACACCGTCACTTCGAGATTGAGGCCCGCCGTCGTCCAGTCGCTCGGTGAGTTGATGTCCACGCCGACCTGCTCGCGTACTGCGAGGCAGAACCCTCAGCCGCGCGTCGCCTTCCGTCTCAGCTCGGTGCACGTCTTCCCCTCGGCATAGCACGGACTCGCCCGCGGTGTGAGCGGTGCTCGGCTGCCAAAGCGGTGCATATGTAATCTGCCGTGCACGAAGGCGCGGGCGTCTGCGGTTGGGGCACACGGCCGTCCGTGTAAATGTTCTTTCAGAGACCCACATTTATTCCTGAGTTCCCGCATTTTGAGCCGACACGCCTGACGCCCAAGGTCATGGCCGGCGCAACGAGCGCGTCGACGTGCACCCGTGCACAGAACCTGTATTCGTGCGTGTGCGTCATGGACTACCTGTTAGGGGTCTGTTTCTCTCGATAGCGAGGCGACACGGCGTCGCCACGAATCGGGGGATCAGATGAAGCTCGCACGAACACTCGTCATCGCAGTAGCTGTCGGTTCGTGCGCGACCGTCGGCACGGGGTCGGCAGCGGCGACCGAGGTGACCGATCCGGTGCAGGGATTCGCTGAGTCGTGGGAGTTCGCGGTGGACGAGTGCTCTTCCGGCATGCTCTCCGGCGCTCTGAGCGGCGCCAGCGTTGGCGGGATGTTGGGCGCCGCAGGCGGCCCGCTGGGCGTTGCGGTCGGTGCGGCCGTCGGTGGCTTTGTCGGCGAGGTCGGTGGGGGCGAGACGTCCTGCGAGGAGCGGGTGATCTCGGGTCGGGCGGTGCCAGAACCCGCGAGCGGCACGAAAGGACACAAAGGGAGTGGACGCCGGTGACTCGATTCGGGCCGGGCACCATGGCAGTCCTCGCGGTGCTGTTGCTCTGCACTTCACTGGGGCTGATGATCTGCGGCGGGTCGCCGGCCATGGTGTGGTGCTCGAGCATCTCCACGGTCATCGCGGCGGCGCTCGCGATGACCGGGGGCGGGCGGGGTGGCGAACGCACCTGACGTCGGGTGTCATTCATTCGATCTACTCGGCACGCAAACTGGGGGTGAAACCGTCGAAAAGGTTGGTTCGAGGTGGTTTGGCCGGTTCTGGGATGCTTTAATGAGAACAGCAAGTGAACTGTCGGCGTCGTCCGACCCCCTCGTCCCGGAATGGCTGCGCTGCTCTAAACCTGCGGTGGTGTCAGCACTTTCGCTGCCCCACATCAGGAGACCCCTGTGGCTCGTCATGTCGCCATCCTCGGCACCCGCGGATACCCCAGCTACTACGGCGGGTTCGAGACTCTCGTGCGGACTCTCGCTCCGTACCTGGCAGATACGGGCTGGGACGTCTCGGTGTACAGCCGACCCGGCGCGACCGTCGACGATGACCCGGCCCGTGACCTGCGTATCCAGTCGATCGTCTCTCGCGGTCTCGACACTCAGTCGTTGAGCACGTTGAGCTTCGGTGCCACATCGGCGCTGTCCACGGTCCGTCGTCGGCCTGACGTGGCGTTGATCATGAATGTCGCCAATGGCTTCTGGTTGCCGTTCCTGAGAGCAGCGCGCATTCCGACGGTCGTCAACGTCGACGGCATCGAGTGGGAGCGTGAGAAGTGGGGGGCGAACGCTCGGCGTGCTTTCCGGCTCGGAGCCAAGCTCACCGCGACCCACGGGACATCCCTGATCTTCGACTCGGTGGGCATCGCGGACCGGTGGCAAACCGGATTCGGCCGGGACGGGACGACCATTGCTTACGGCGGGACCGTTCCCGGTGTGCTCGATGTGCCCTTAGGGCTCACCTCGGGCAAGTATGCGCTACTGGTCTCACGTTTCGTTCCGGAGAACACCGTCGACGAGTTTCTCGAGGCAGCGTCGGTGATCGCCGAGAAGCACGATGTGGTGTTGGTGGGCAGCTCGGGATACGGCGGTGAACTGGATGCCAAGGCGGAGAAGCTGGCTGCGGAGAACACCCGCGTTCGCTGGCTAGGCCATGTGCACGACGACCAGCAGTTGTTCGCGCTGTGGCGCCACGCCGGCGCGTACTTCCACGGACACAGTGTGGGGGGCACCAACCCGGCTCTCGTGCAGGCCATGGCATGCGGTGCCCCCACCGTCGCTCGAGACACCGTGTTCAATCGCGAGGTGCTGGGCGATAACGCGGTGTTCGTGCCGCCCACCGCTCCGGAGATCGCTGCAGCTGTCACGGCACTGCTGGAGGCGCCGACGGTTCAGCAGCGGCTCGGCGCTGGAGCTGAGGAGCGAGCCCGACACCACTACTCGTGGGATTCCATCTGCGAGCAGTACGACACTCTGCTCCGACGTCACCTGCCACGGGAGATAACTGGACCCAGGATTTCAGCCGTCGGATCCGGCACCACGCCTCGATCCCATACCGTCCGCACTCGTGTCACTGCGGATCGCCCCGCCGTAGGTGCGCCCACAGCAACAGCCCTGTGATGACTCCGCCGGCGCTCAGACAGTAGGGCGCCGTCCAGGAGGCTGCAGAGTTCAACGCCAGAACAGCGGCGAGAACGCCGAGGCCGCAGGACATCTCAAGTGCGCGTAGCCCGAACACGAAACGTGACCGGCGGCGCGCGGTGGCAAGACTCGTCATCGGCAGGGTTGCGGCGAAGACGGTGGTGTACAGCGCCCATCCGAGTACAGCACGAACGTCGACATCGAACTCGCCGCCCGTGAGTAAGCGGGACAACGGCTCGGTCAATGCGACGGCGGTGCCGCCGACCGCGATGACGGCTCCGCCGAGAACCGCCGCGCCACGCACAGCGTCGCGAGACCGGGGCGGTCGGCCCGACGTGTTCCTGGACGCGAAGGTGCTGAGGAAATAGGAACCGGACCCGTTGGCCACGGTCAACGCGGGTGCCAGCAACAACCGTGCGGCCTCGACGCCGGCCAGTGCTGTCGCACCACCGAACGATCCCACAAGGACACGGGACACCAGAAGTGAGAACGGACGAACACCTGCCTGCAACGATCGCCACGCTGCGAATCCCGCGACGTCCCTGACAGCTGCATCACGGATGCCCGGATTCCGTAATTCCTCTCGCGGTTGGCGCATCGCGCCCAGCACGGCTGCCCCGATGTACCCGATCGCCATGGCGCAGAAAAGTTGTGTGAGAGTCAGGCGGCCTCCGAGGAGCGCGATCGCTGTGAGTGTCGCCAGCGTGACGGCTGCACCCACTGCGTCGTTGCTCGCGAGCGCCCAGAAAGCCGTGCGAGCCGAATAGATGCGTCTGACGCTTTCGTTGAGCACCCAGGCGGCAGCGACGGTCGCCGCTGCTGCGGTCTCGCGCCCGTCGAGAAAGACGTTTCCGAACACGGCGACGGCGCCGCTCACCATCGCGCCGCCGAGAATCAGAGACCGTAGAAGGGCCGCGCGAATGCGAGGATCGAATCTGTCCAACACGGTCAGTGCGTCGCCGAACCAGCTCGTGTACAGAGCTATTCCGAGAACGAGAGCACCGTAGATCAGAACGAAGTGACTGAAGCCCTCGGCGCCGAGGAAGCGGGCAGCGACGGCTTGGAGTACGAGACTTGCACCGGCCAGCACGAACTGCGTGACCACTGCTCCGCCCGCCGAGGACGCGACCCTGCTCAGCCGGACGCGACGAGCAGCCTTGGCGGTGTCAGGCTGCAACGGCGAAGTCCACGTCCAAAAGATCGGCAACCGCATCGACGACCTCCCGGTGGTAGCGCTCGAGGGAGAAGCGTCGGGTGGCGTCGCTGAGGGCTGACGTCGTCATGGCCGTCGCGGCCGTCCAGTCCGAGGTGAGCGCGACGACAGCGTCGGCAAGGTCTCGACTGTTCCCCGGTTCGACCAGAAGGCCCGTGCGACCATGATCGACGATCTCCAGAAGACCTTCGGTGGCGGATGCGATGACAGGGCGACCACTCAACATCGCCTCCACTGCAACGTTTCCGAATGGTTCTAGCCTCGACGGGACCAGGGCGATGTCAGCCGACGCGAGGCTGTCCCACACATCGGTGCGGTGGCCTGCGAACGTCACGTTGGCACCAGCGCTCGAGCGCACCCGACGTTCGAATGCCTCGTTGCCGGCGAACGAGTCGCCGACCACTGTGAGGTGGACGTGAAGACCACGATCGGTGAGCAACTGTGCCGCACGGACCGCGACATCGGTGCCCTTGCGCTCAGAGATCCTTCCCACCTGAACGAGGCGTACGGGCGAGCTGAGACTCTCACGCACTGCGGTGGAACTGCTCGGTCCGACCACACCGTTGTAGATGACGCGGCTCCGCGGCATCGTGACTGTGGAGGCGCTCGTGTGGGAGTTGAACACCACCGAGTCCGCGCACCTGAGCGGTGCGAAGAAGGTGCTGCGCACGAGTGAGTTCCGGATGAACTCGGCCTCGTGAACATGACACAGCGTCGGAACACCGGCGGCGCGGCCGGCCATGGTCCACAACGGAAGGACGATGGTGTTGACGTACAGCGCGTCGACCCGGTAGCGGCGCAGCACGTCGATCATCGGTCGGACGGCGAGTGCGCCCGAGCTCATGAACCGAGCGAAACCTCTGGGCCGCAATGAGTCCCGGCGGAGTACCGGGACCGGTACGACCTCCACCTCGGCCCCTTCACTCTCCAGAGCGGTGACCAGCGGCCCGGTGGTCGGCAGCGCCACGACCACCCGATGACGACGCAGAAGGGCACGCGCCGACTCGAGAAGCATCCGGTCCGAGCCGTACAACTCGGCTGACGGGTGCGCGAGCAGAACCGTGGTCATGCCTGCGCCGCGCGTTCGATGGAGTCGCTCGCATCCAGAACAAGGTTGAGTGCGCGCCTCAACATCGTGCTGGACGTGTGCACCGTGTAGGGGAAGTAGACGACTTCCACTCCGACGGTAGCGAAATCGCGTTCGAGTCGATCACCGCGCGGAGTGCCGCGCCAGTCGTCGCCCTTGAAGATCCTGTCGAACCGTACGGACTTCCATGTGTCGAGCTTGTCCGGGACGACCTCCTCGAACACCTCGTCGACGTAGGAGATGTGCGAGACGATCTCGAGTCGCTCGGCAGCGGGGACGAACGGCCGCTGACCCTTGGCCAGTTCGCACATCTCGTCGGAGACCACGCCGGCGACCAGGTGATCGCACTGGCTGCGGGCGTGTTTGAGGATGTTGAGGTGTCCGACGTGGAACAGGTCGTAGACCCCCGGGGCGTACCCGACGATTCCGTGGCGCATGAGGGTTTCTCCAGCATTGGGCGAAGTCGGCGATTGCTTCGACGCGAAGAACAGGTGAAACAAAGGTTATCATCTACCGAACAGTCTGTATCGACCTCAGAACGGAACATCTCATGCACGACGCCGGCCCTTCTCCGTACCGGTCTGCGCTGGACCGTCTGCGGGCCGCTCAGAAACCCGCCCGCGGAACCGCCGCCTACTCGCGGCTCGTCAACCGGCCGGTGGGCCGACGCGTGGCGGCGTACGCCAGCACCGTCGGCATGACACCTGACCAGGCAACGGGTCTCAGTGCTCTGTGTTCAGGGGTGGGCATCGCGATGATCGCGCTGGTGCAGCCGAGATGGTGGGTCGGCATCGTCGTGGGGCTTGCCCTGATGGCCGGCTACGTCATGGACTCCGTGGACGGCCAGCTGGCCCGACTCGCCGGCCGAGGGTCGGTCCGCGGCGAATGGTTGGATCACACGGTCGACTGCATCAAGACACTGACTCTCCACTCGGCCGTTCTCGTCGCGTGGTTTCGCTGGTCGCCCTTCGACAGCAGTGCGGCACTGCTGATTCCGCTCGGCTACACCATCGTCGCGTCCACGACATTCTTCGGCTGGATTCTGATGTGGTCGCTCCGAGCCAAGAATCCGTCGGCGCCGTCGGCTCCGGTCGACGGCGACCGGGAGCATCCCCTCCGCATGTACTTGATGCTCCCGACCGACTACGGCGCACTGTGCGTCGCGTTTCTCCTGCTGGGCTTCCCCTCGGTGTTCGCAGTCGTCTACAGCTTCTTCTTCGTCGCCGCAGCGGCCGCACTGGCGCTAGCGCTGGTGAAGTGGTGGCGTGAGCTGACGGTGGTGGATTCGGAACGTTCCGGTATCTCGGGATGACCCTCGGTTCAGTCTCCGGGGCGGGCATCGAGGACTGGGCTGCCCCGACCACTCCGGGAAGTCGCTTCCCCGCCCTGACGACCCACCTCCCACGCAAGCTGTGGATTCCGCTCCTCCTCCTGGTGATCGCATCCATTCCATGGCGCCGCGGGGTCTATTTCTCGGGCGGCCTCGACACCGTGGTGCTCTTGAAGGCAGCGATCACCGTGATCGCTGCCGCGATAGCGCTGCCGACCGCGCGTGTCACTCACCGGCGAGTTCCGGCCGCACCGTTCCTTCTCCTGGGGCTCTACCTGTTCGCTTCCGCGGTCGGGGCGTCGATGTACGGCGATCTCGTCCCCAGTCTCGCGTTGGTGCTCCGAGTGGGTCTCGCGGCGGTGGTCGTCCACTCGTTGTTGACGTCGTTCCACCCGTTCGACGTGATCGCCGCTCTCACCCGCGTGATGTTGGCCGTGGGCCTGTTCGCCGCCCTCACCGGCCTGCCGACACTCGTCTCGGGGCGGCTCTCCGGTGGGGTGCCGCCCATCGCGCCCAACGAAATCGCGATTCTGTGCGGCGTTCCGTTCATCGTGTTGTTCTGGCGGGCTGTCTATGTCGAGCGCACCGCCGGCCTCGTACTGCTGACAGCAACGCTCGCGGGCATCGTCTTCGCGACCGCGTCGCGTACCGGCATCGCGTTGTTGGTGGCGTCGTCGGTGCTCGCCCTCGTCCGCGCTCGGCACGTTCGCGCGACCGTCATGGTGGCGGCGTTCGCCAGCCTTCCGTTGCTCTTCTACGTCGTCTTCTACACCGATGCGGTAGCCGGATTCCTTGATCGAGGCGGTACGGGAAACACTGCGACATTGAACTCCCGCACCATCGCGTGGAGTGCGGCCGTCGATCTTGCACGAGAGCCCTTGCAGCATCTTCTGGGTGCCGGGATGTCCCGCAAGATCATTCCGGTGAGCGGTCAGTACTGGTCGAGTCAGACTCTCGACAGCACGTGGGTGTCCACGCTCGTGCAGGCGGGGTATATCGGACTGCTTCTCCTGGTGGGGTTGATCGTGTTCGGCGCATCCGCCGCGGTGGCCACCGTGCGTCCAGTGTCGGTGCTGCTCGTGGTCCTCCTCGTCTTCTCCGTCGGTCGCAGCATCCTCGAGAGCGGAATGATGGATGCCAGTTCCGGGTTCCTGACCTTCTTCGTCGTGGTCGCGGCGGCGGGCGCCCATCAAATGCAGCGGAACGTCGACGACCCCGTCGAGAACGGTCGATCGACTCCGACTCGATGACCCGGCCCGGGGGGTGCAGAATGTTCAGTCGTGCGATTACTGGGTCGTCTTCTCAGCTGGGTGCGGTCACGATCCGCACATCTGGCCCGACGTGACCATGCGTACACCTGCACGTGCGCGTCGTGCCGTTACACGCGTGACTGACCAGGTCAACCGGGTCCGCGTGTGTGCGACAGCGTCGCCGGACGTGTCCGGTTCTTGCGATCTACCGGCCGATCCATCACCATTCCACAGTGTCCGAAGCCTCCGCTGACCCCCGCATCACCGTCGTCGTACCCACGTACAACGAGCGCGAGAACCTTCCCAAGCTGGTCGGAATGCTCACCGACCTGCAAATGAAGAACCTCGGCGTCCTCGTGGTCGACGACGGATCGCCGGACGGGACGGGCGACGTGGCGGACGGGCTCACCACCTCCGCCGCCATCCCGGTGAGTGTTCTGCATCGCACCACCAAGGACGGGCTGGGCCGCGCGTACGTCGCCGGCATCCTGCGCGCGCTGGAGGAGGGGGCGGACATCGTCGTGCAGATGGACGCCGATCTCTCCCACCCGTGCGAGGCCATTCCACGCATGGTGCAGCGCCTGGAGGAGTCGGACGCCGCCGTGGTGCTCGGATCGCGCTACGTGCCGGGCGGCGCCGTCGCCGAGGACTGGCCGTGGCACCGCAAGGCGCTGTCGAAGTGGGCCAACCTGTACGTCAACGCGATCCTGCGGTTGAAGGTCAAGGATGCGACGGCCGGCTTCAAGGCCTGGCGCGCGTCGACGCTGCGCACCATCGACGTCGCGTCCGTCGGCAGCAACGGCTACGCCTTCCAGGTGGAGATGAACTACCGCGTCATCAAGCACGGGCTGCGCATCGCCGAGGTGCCCATCCGCTTCGAGGAGCGCGTCGACGGCACCTCCAAGATGAGCCTCGCGGTGCAGCTCGAGTCCGCCGCCGTCCCGTGGAAGCTGCTCCGCAGCGGCATCGGAAAGTAGGAGGCGCATTCCGCGTCCGGGACACAGAGCGTGGGACACTGGGTGCGAGGCGCACCGGGCGTCCGGAGGAGGTTCGCTCGTGGATTCCATGCCCGACGACCCCACCCGTGACGACGATCGTCGTGGGTCCTCACGTGACGGTGCATCCTCGTTCACCGGTATCCGCCACGTCACCGAGACGTCGGTGCGGCTGACGGGTGTCGACGGGGCCGCGGTCGCGCTTCTCGGCACCTCACACGACGTGCGCGAACTCGTCTTCGCCACCGACGCCCTCTCACAGCAGCTCGACGAACTGCAGTTCACCGTCGGCGAAGGCCCGTGCATCGACGCGCATCACTCCGCAGAGCCGGTGCGGGTGGGCGACATCCGCTCGCCCGATTCCGCGGCCCGCTGGCCCATCTTCGGACAGGGCGCGGCCACGCTGGGCGCTCGCGGGATGTACGCCTACCCGCTGCTGGGTGGCGCGTCGTCGTTCGGCGTCCTGGAGCTCTACCGCTCGACGCCCGTGGACCTGACCGACGTCGAGCACGACGCGGCCCGCATGTGCGCTGTCGCGATCGCGCGTACGGTGCTCGGGCACTACGTGAACCCGGACGACACCGACGACGCGGCGGCCACCCCGGAGGATGCTCTGGCATCGGAGGACGTCGCCGCCATCGAGGGCGCCGGCCCGTACAGCCGCGCCGACGTCTACGTGGCGGCGGGCATGATCGCGGTGCAACTGGCCGTGACCACCGATGTGGCGATGGACCGTCTGCGCGCGCACGCCTTCGCGCGAGGGCGCAGCGTCACCGAGGTCGCCGCCGACGTCGTGGCCCGTCGGATCAGCATGAGAGACGAACGAGACAACGGAGGTCCCCGGTGAACACGACGCCCACTCGGCTCGCCCTCGCCGACATCACCGCCGCGCTGGTCACTCGCTTCGACCTGCCCGCCCTCCTCGAGCGTATCGCGGGCACCGCACTCACCGGGTTCGACGCACACATCGCCGTCATCTCCCTGCTGGACGGCGATGCCCTGCATACCGTGGCCACCGCCAGTGTCGGCAGTGCGGCCGCCGACGAGCGGCTCTTCACGTCCGGCCCCGTCCGCACCAGTGCCCGGGAAACGGCCGTGGCCATGATCGGCGATGCCTCGGCGGCGGGAAGCAGCCGGTGGGAGCAGTACCGCGCAATCGCCGAGGAGAGCGGCGTCGGCGCCGTGCGGGCGTATCCGGTCGTCGCCCTGGGCGTCGGACTCGGCGCCCTGGCCGTCTACACCGCCGAGCCGTGGGGGACCCAGCGTCCGGACGAGCTGGGGCAGATGCTCGCCGACCTGACGGCGTTGGCCCTCACCACCGGAGCGTCGGAGATACGACGCGTCGACGCGTCGGCCGCCGTGCAGGCAGTGCTCAGCGGCGCGGCCACCATCTCGGGTGCGACCGGTGTGTTGGCCGAATTCTTCGACGACTCCACGTCGGCGGCACGCACTCGGCTGTCCCGCCTGGCGCGGGCGCACGGCACCACGGACAGCGAGCACGCCGCCGCGATCATCGCCGCGCAGAACGTCGCGCCGGCGAACATCGGATCATCGGAGCTGATCTACCTGCCGACGAGTCCGGTGCCGCCCCGGCGCTTCGACTCCTGACCTACTTCTTGGTGATGGCGGCGCTGACGGCGTCGGGCCCGTCGTAGCTGTCGTCGGGCATGGACGACAGTGCGTCGACCACGTCGTCGTCCGCGCCGTTGCTCTTCGCGAGATCGGCCAGGTCTTTCGGCGACGCCGGGTAGTCGGCGCCGGCCAGGTGCTTCTGCAGTTCGATCGGATTGACGGCCATGGGACGGTCCTCTCGTCGTCGGGTGATGGCTCGCGTGCGAGCTACCCGAGGAGAGGGACGGCAAACCGTGCGGACGTCAGTCCGCGTAGACCACCACGGTATTGCGGCCCGCGGCCTTGGCTCGATACATGGCGATGTCCGCGAGGTGCATGCCGTGGTTGACGGTCGACGCGATCGGGGCCGCCGTCATTCGCGTGGTGTCGAGACACGAGACCCCGATGCTCACCGTCACCGGGATGAGGTCGGACGCGTCGGACAGCGCGAGCCGGATCGATTCGGCGAGAGCGTGCAGACCGGTGGACTGCGCGTCGAGCACCACGAGGAACTCCTCGCCGCCGCGTCGGGCGACCACTGCCCGGTCACCCAGGTGATCGCGCAGGCGCTGCGCGGCGAGCGCGAGCACCCCGTCGCCCGCGATGTGCCCGTGATGATCGTTGACCCACTTGAAGTGATCGAGGTCGACGAGCAGGAATCCCACCTGTGACCGTCCGCGGAGCTGCCGCTTCGCCTGCACCTCCAGGCCGCGCAGGTTGAGCAGTCCCGTCAGCGGGTCGGTCCGGGCGCTGTCGATCTGACGCTCGAGGTGCCGGTGCAAGGACATCGAGGTGGTGCTGACGATGGACATGGTCGCGTTGACCGCCAGCCAGATGCTCGTCGCCGCGGCGATGGTGGCCATCGCGCCGATCGGTTGCTCGCGCAGGACCAGTGCTGTCATCCAGCCGATCACGACGGTGGTCAGCACCAGGTGCACCACCACGGTGGCGCGTCCGCCGAAGAAGGCGACGTACGAGCTGATGACCGCGAACAGGGCACACCCGGCGAGACCCAGAGCGTGACTGCTGCACAGCAGGAGGAAGGTAGACGTCCCCACGTCGGCGTAGACGGTGAAGGCCAGAGCGACGGCGCGCTGGGTGCGCGCCCGGCGCCACCAGGTGAACGACTTGCGAGCGGTGGCGACGATTGCCGCCACGGGAAGAGTGGACAGCAGAACGGCGATGGCAGCGATACGCGGGGCGCCGGCGGCCGGGCCGGCGGCGCTGAACATCGTCAGGATGCCGGGGAGGGCGAACGTCGGGATCAGCACAGCGATACGGCGACGCACGACGTCGGTCAAGGGCGCCCGGGACCGAACACGACTGCGGCCGCCGGAACCTGGGCGTATCACCTGTCGGACGGTATCAGCGTGGAACCTGCGTCGAGGGGTGGTTGCGCGCTTCCGTCGGGCCCGATCCCTGTTTTGCGCACACGTAACAGGAGTGGAATCAGGAATTGTCGTTCTCGCGCGCAAGTCTTTCGATCAGCGGCCGGGTGCGATAGGGAATCGCTTCGCGCATCACGACGGAGACCGTCGTGCGTTCGACTCCGGGAACCGCGAGAATGAGCCCGGCGACGCGATACAGATCGTCGGCGTCCGCGGCGGAGACGCCGATCTGCAGATCTGCTCCGCCCGAGACGCCGACCACCTCGGTCACCTCGGCGATGTCCCGCAGTCGATCGATGACCGCTTCGAGGCGGTGTTGGTCCGTCACTGCGCCCACGTACGCGCGGAGGGGATACCCCAGGTCCCGAGGGGAGACGAGCCGGTCCATCGGCGCGAGGGTATGTGAGTCGTCCCAACGAGAGAGTCTGGCCTGAACCGTGTTTCGCGCCAGTCCGAGAACCGAGGCGAGGTGGACTCCGGTGGCGCGAGGGATGTCGCAGAGCACGAGCAACAGGCGAGCATCGGTGCGGTCGAGCTTGGTCACGTGGTGAACTGTGCCACACGGCGAGCGGAGCAGCCCGAAGTATGCAGTGCTCACGAACTTGATCGTGATTTTAAAAATCGGTGTTTCTCACATTTATCGCGTAAAAACCGGAGCGGGGCTTTCGCCCCGTTCCCGAGATGCCCGATGGTCACGACATGGTTAAGGTGAGTCCAGAAGTTTGCCCCAGATGTGTGGTCCGGGTGCTCGGTCCGGCCGTCATCGATGTGAGGAGTCGTCTCGGTGGAGATATCTGATTACGTGAGAATTCTCCGCGCGCGGTGGATCGTGATTGTTCTGACCACGGTGATCGCCGCAGCGGCGTCGCTGGTGTTCTCACTCGTGTCCACGCCCGTCTACGAGGCGTGCACCCGCCTCTACGTCTCCACCGGCTCGTCGTCGTCCTCGGTGACCGAGGTGTACCAGGGCAACCTGGCGTCGCAGCAGCGCGTCGCCTCCTACACGCAGCTCCTCGGCGGCGAGAGTGTCGCGCAGCGCACCATCGACAGCCTCGGCCTCTCCATGAGCCCGTCGGCACTGGCGTCGAAGGTCCGCACCACGTCGTCGCCCGACACCGTGCTGATCGACACGTGCGTGTCCGACGCCAGTGCGACGACCGCGCGCGATCTCGCCAACGGCATCGGCACCACGTTCGTGGACTTCGTCGACGACCTCGAGACGCCTCCCGGCGGCGGCGCTCCGCTGGCCCAGGTCAGCGTCGTCGAGCCGGCACAGGTTCCCACCGGCCCGATCTCGCCGAAGACCACGCGCAACCTCGCTCTCGGTGTGGCCGTCGGACTGCTGCTCGGTATCGCGCTCGCCGTGATCCGCGACCGGCTCGACAACACCATCAAGGACCGCACCGCGCTCGCCGACCTCTCGGGCGTTCCCGTCGTCGGCGTCGTGCCCTTCGACAAGACCATCAAGGAGGAGGCAGCGCTCTCCTTCGCCGAATCGTCCTCCGGCACTGCCGAGGCCTTCCGCGAACTGCGCACCAACCTCCAGTTCCTCGAGGTGGACTCGCCGCCGCGCGTCATCGTCGTGACGTCCGCCGTGCCCGCCGAGGGCAAGACCACCACGGCCGTCAACCTCGCGCTGGTCCTCGCCGAGGCCGGCCACCACGTGGCTCTCATCGAGGGCGACCTCCGTCGGCCCCGCGTCTCCAAGTACCTCGGCCTGGTCGGGTCGGTCGGCTTCTCCACCGTGCTGTCGGGGCAGGCGGGCGTGGAGGAAGTGTTGCAGCCGACCAAGTTCCACGGTGTCGACGTGCTCGCCTCCGGACCGTTGCCGCCCAACCCGTCCGAGCTGCTCGGGTCCGAGGCGGCGCGCACCGTCATGGACACGCTCCGCGCGAGCTTCGACTACGTCGTCGTCGATGCACCGCCGTTGCTCCCCGTCACCGACGCGTCGGTCATCACGGCGCATGCCGACGGCGCCATCGTCGTGGCGCGCCACGGCCACACCAAGCGGGACGAACTCACCCGTGCACTGGGCAACCTGACGCAGGTGGGTGCCCCGATCCTGGGCGTCATCCTCACGATGGCCCCGTCGCGCGGCAAGCGGGACTACGACTACCGCCACTACTACGAGACCGACACCACGGTCGCTCGTCAGGACGCTCCGTCCGCCGCCGTGCGGCCGGCAGCGCCGGTCGTGGTGCCCGAGCCCGCACCGGAGCCCACTCCGGAACCCGTCCCCGAGGCCTACCCCGCGCCCCGCTACGAGCCCACCCGGAGCCATGGCGGCCGAGCTGCCCGGCGTCAGGCCGAGAACGCGAACGGCAACGGCAACGGCAATGGCAACGGGTACGAGGCCGAGCAGGTTCCGAGTCGGTCGACGATGCGTCCGCCGCCTCGCCGTCCGTATCAGTCCTGACAGGGGTGGGTGCTCGGACCCGCACCGCGTGAACGACGAAAGCCGCAGACCAGGGGTCTGCGGCTTTGTCATCAGGCGACGGTGCCCGCCAGTGCGCCTCTCGGCAGGTGGCCGCTCGAAGCGGCTGATGGTTGGTACCCGGGGCAGTGGGATCGAACACCGTCGGCCTCTTCAACGGCACCCGTGGCCGGAGTATCCCGGGTGTGTCAGGCTGCCGATCCCCATTCCGGATCGTGGTGCGCGGGCGTCTCACGGCTGTCACGCTCGCTGCGGCGGACCCGGTCGGCTTCGTCCTCGATCTCGGCGTTGTGCAGCGAAGAACCGATCCAGACGCCGAGAACGACGGCCATCAGAATCCAGACGGCCACGATGCCGACGATCACCCACCCCATCGGCCGAGTGTCACATGTAACCAAGCATTCAGGCGCAGTTTGGTTACGTTTCACAGGTTCGTGCACGTTTGCCAGCCGAGGCAGTCACGCAAGTCCGTGATGATGCCGTCACTGCCGGGCGATCGCCTTCTCGGGGTTCATTCGATCGAATGAAAGATCGAACGAATGATTGAATTACGCCCTTGGTGTGAAAAATGCTGCGCTACAGTCGATTTGCGCCGTTCGCGATGACCGGTATGCGGGGGTGCAGTCTGGTACGACCACGCGGCGCGTGACGGAAGGCCAATGATGACCTCTCGAACATTCGCGAAGCCCACTCTCTACGCTGCTTCCGTACCGCTTGCTCTCGGTGCGCTGCTCTTCGGAGCATCGACCGCGTCAGCAGCGCCGGTGACGGCCCAGTTCGACGTCCAGGCGGCAGTGGAGGGTTTCCAGGACTCCGGCGTCGTCGCCACGGCGGCGGGCACCACCACCATCACCGCGACCGGTACCGCGTTCTTCGCCGACGACCCGCGTACGACCACCACTCCGGACGGCGCGTACGGCCTGTGCGGCGACACCTGTGTGTTGCCGGATCAACAGATCGGCGCTCTCGTCGTGACGGTGGGTGACGGCGCTCCGACCTTCGTCGGTTCCGGACCGACCGTGGTCACCGGTGTGGGTGCAGTTCGATTCGCCTACAACGACGCGGCGGGTGCCGGCAGCTACGCCGACAACACGGGTTCCTACGCCGTCACCATCGCCTACGACAATGGCATCACCCCCGAGCCCCAGCCCGAGCCCGAGCAGCCGGACTGCCTCGACCTCGGTTTCGTGTGCATCCCGCTCTCCGCCTTCGGATCCTGACATCTGACCGATCGCGCTGACACGAAGCCCCCTCGTTCCGCCCGGCGAGGGGGCTTCACTCAGTGGTGCAGCAGCGTTCTCGCCTAGCCTTGACCCATGTCCTGGACGGTGCGCCTCGCGCTGGTGATGGCGTCCCTCGTGGTCGCCGGCACCGTGGGACTCGGCGCCTCGGGATATGTGCTGTTCACCCGTGCAGCAGAGGATCCGGTGACGTCCGTCGACGCCATCATCGTGCTGGGTGGTGAGCACGACGGGCGCGAGGAGTACGGCCTCGACCTCGCCCGTTCCGGAGTCGCCGACACGGTCGTCCTGTCCGATCCCTACAACTCGCGGGATCGGCGCATGGCAGCGTGGTGCGCGTCCGGCACCTCGACCCTGACGGTGCTGTGCCCCGCGCCGGTGCCGAGCACCACGCGAGGCGAAGCGATCTTCACGCAACGCCTGGCGCAGCAGTACGGATGGTCGCACGTCATGGTGATCAGCTGGCGGTATCACCTTCCGCGCGCGAGATACATCTTCGGACGGTGCTTCTCGGGTGAGGTCACCATGCGGGCCGTTCCTCGGTCGTATGCCTTCTCGCTGGCCGACTGGGAGTACACCTACCTCTACCAGGTCGCCGGCTTCGTCAAGGCTCGCGCGCAGGGCACGTGCGCCGACGTCTCTCAGCGCAGCTTGCGATAGAGCGTCACACCGAAACGTAGGGACAGGTAGCCGAGCACGGCAGCGGCCGCACCGGCCAGCACGTTCGCGCCGATCCCGAGAACGATGGTGCGCACCCGGCCGGGGCCGGTCGTCGTACTCGCCTGCAGGCCCAGGGCAGTGAACGGTGCTGCCGCCCCGGCGAATCCGAGCAACGCGGCGGCCCACGGCGTGTTCCAGCCGCCGGCGTAGTGCGCACCCATCGCGGCCACCACCCCGTACAGCGCGGACGCGGCGACGTTGGCCGCCAGCACCATTCGCTGGGGTGCCCTCGACATCGAGGTGGCTACGTAGTGGACCACCGTGCCCAGTGTTCCGCCGACGACGAAGGCCACGGCGGAGCTCATCGGCGCACGATCGAGGCGGTGAGAAGAGCGCCCGCAGCCATCGCCGCGAGAGCGACGACGGGTGTGACCACCAGGAAGACGACGCCGATCCACGCGGTCGACAACGCGGATCCCACCACCGCGTACAGGGAGAAGCTGGCGAAGCCGCCGCAGAGTCCGATCGCGAAGACACGGAGCGGGTTCGTGGGGGATCGCGTCGTCGCTCCCAGGACGAGACCCAGTGCGAGACAGCCGATCACGAGCGTCGCGGCGACGGTGACGCGAAGTCCGGCCGCGGGGACGGCATCCGACAGAACGGCGTGACGGCCGGCCGACCCGATCGCCCCACCCAGCGCGACGAGCACCACGTCAGTGACCGGGGGACGCGGCACTGTCAGTTGTCCCCCGAGTCCGTGTTCCCGGACTCGGCGTCGTCCGCGTCGGTGGTGGTGGTCGTGGACGTGCGGGTGCGCCGCGTCGTGGTGGTCGGCTCGTCGGCCGTCGTGGCCGCGGTGGTGGTCGGCGGAGGCGTGGTGGTGGGCCGGGGTGTGGTGACGGGCGCGATCTGCCACGTCGGGGACGGCGGCACCTCGATGGTGGGCGCGTAGGTCAGGCTGCCCACGACGGCGACCGTGCCGTCGATGGGTGGGGGAGAGACCCGTCGAACGTCCGCGTCGAACACTCCGCCGGCGGCAGCGACGGTGAGCCCGCCGGCCAGGGCGGCCGCGGCGATGCCCATCACGACGGCGACGGCAGCTCTCTCACGCATGGTCTCCGCGCTCCGTTTCCGCCCGTGTCCTCGAGCCGAGTCATACCGTAGCCGGGGAGACGGCGGGTGGCAGTCCGAACTTCGATCAGCGAGCGCCCCAGATCTCGAACAGCGGACCGAGCGCCTCCGAGATGGCGTCGCCCACCCGCTCGTACACGTCGGTCGACTGACCGATGGGATCCATGATGTCGAGCTGCGTCACCGGGTTCGCCGCTCGCTCGGAGACCCACGCGGACGCGTCGATCACACCGGTGCGCCGCGCGAACTCCGCCGCCTCGAGCAACGTGAACGTGCGGCGGAGGTTGCGCGGCGCCACCGTCAGCACCTCGTCACGGTGCCGCGAGGTCATCGTCAGCACCAGATCCGCCCCGGACGCGATGGTCGGGGTGAGCCGGCGGGCCACGAACCCGGTGGGATCGCCGCCCAGGGACTCCAGAACGCGGGCCGCCTCGGCCTGGACGCCGTGCCCGATCACGGCACGAGTGCCGGCGCTGTCGGTGGTCACGTCCAGGTTCAGGTCACGAGCGAACGCGGCGGTCAACCGTTCCGCGGTGGGGGAGCGGCAGATGTTGCCCGTGCAGACGTAGAGGACATGCATGAGCGGAGTGTAGGTCCGCGCCGGTGTCAGGTGCGCGCGTTGTCCGTCGTGGTGTACGCCTGGTCGTCGAACCGCAGGCTGTCCCCTCCCGCGCGCTTCGCCTCGTACATCAGACGGTCGGCGCGGCGGATCAGCAGTTCGACGTCGTCGGCGTTGCGGGTCCACCGGCTGCCGGGGATCCACGCCACTCCGGCACTCGCCGTGACCGGTACCTCGTCGGCGTCGCACCGGACGGCGGCGTGGACGTCGTCGAGACGGTTCCGCATCTCCGCCCACGGCACGATCCCGACGACGCAGAACTCCTCGCCGCCGAGACGGGCGACATACGCCCAGGTGGTCGTACTGGTCTGCAACCGTTCGGAGACCCGTCGCAACACCTCGTCGCCGCCCTCGTGGCCCACGCGGTCGTTGACCGACTTGAACCTGTCGAGGTCGATCACCATCATCGCCACCACCTCGTCGTGACGTGCCGCAGCCAGCAGCGGCGCGTGCACCACCGCGCTCAGCCCCCGACGGTTCAGCGCCCCGGTCAGTGGATCGGTGCCCGACTGGTACGCGTCGTCCCGCAGGTTCGACAGCGGGATCTGCGAGAGCAGCGGTGCGAGAAGGAACAGTGCCAGCTGCACGACCAGCAGGACGGACAAATACGCCACGTCGCTGTCGCCCTCCGCGGCGGCCGAGCCGAAGAAGTAGAGCGACACGGCCACCGTCAGCGCGATGTGCGCCACGAGCGTGCGGATCGAGTGGAAGTAGCCGCAGTAGATGCCGAGAAGGGCGAACACCACGGACACGGTGAACGAGGCCTGCACGTCGGCCAGCATCGACAGCCCCACCACCAGTGCCACGTCGTCGCCGAACAGGAAGACGAGGGATTGTCGACGAGTCGGCCACGTCCCGCGGAGCCACAGCAGCGCCGACACGGCGCCCGTGACCAGGCAGGCGATGAACACGGCGCGGGCGGCAGGTGAGGGAGGTGCCCCGCTGGTGAAGAGCAGCAGGGAACCGGCGAGCACCACCATGAGCACCACTGCGGCCATCATGCGGCGGTAGGGCCGCTGCAGTCCGCGCTGCGCCATGTAGCCGGGCATCGCGGAGTAGTCGAAGGGTCGACTCCACCACTCGCCCACAACACGGAACATCGACTGGCAACTCTCGGCTGGGAAGAATGGTGAAAGGTAAACCTACTCACAGGTTCGTGACGACGCCCCGCTTCGTTACAGCACTGCGGCCTCGCGTGGCAGGATTTCGAGCATGGCTGATGAACTCTCACGACAGCGCCCGAGTGTCGTCGTCGTCGGCGGCGGATTCGGTGGGCTGTACGCCGCCCGGCGACTGCGACACATCGACGGCGACGTCACCGTGATCGACCGCGGCACCTCGCACGTCTTCCAACCGCTGCTCTACCAGTGCGCCACCGGCCTGCTGTCCGAGGGATCCATCACCTCGCCGCTGCGGCACCTCCTGCGTCGACAGAAGAACACCCACGTCGCGCTCGGGGAGGCGTCGGGCATCGATCTCGAGAAACGACGTCTCACCGCGTCGCGCATCGACGGGTCGACGTTCGAGCTCCCCTTCGACTACCTCGTGTTCGCGGCCGGCATGCGGCAGAGCTATCACGGCAACGAGGAGTTCGCGAAGTACGCGCCCGGCATGAAGACCGTCGACGACGCGCTCGCGATCCGCCGCAAGCTCATCAGCGCGTTCGAGATGGCCGAGTCGCTGCCCACTCCCGAGGAGCGTCGGCCGTGGCTCACGTTCGCGGTGTCCGGCGGCGGCCCCACCGGCGTGGAGATCGCCGGTCAGATCCGTGAGCTCGCCGTCGGTGCCCTCGAGCACGAGTTCCGCTCGATCGACCCGAGCGAGGCGCGGGTGCTGCTGTTCCACGGCGGTGACCGCGTCCTCGAGTCGTTCGACGCCACGCTGTCGGCAAAGGCTCAGAAGACCCTCGACCACATCGGGGTGGAGACCCACCTCGGGGTCCACGTGACCGACGTGACGGCCGACCACATCGAGGTCACCCGCAAGTCGGACAAGCAGAAGACGACCTACGACACCCACACGGTGCTGTGGACCGCGGGCGTCGAGGCGGTGCCCTTCGCCGGGACCCTGGCGTCGGCACTGGGCGTCACGCAGGCGCGTGGCGGACGCATTCCGGTGGAGAAGGACCTCTCGGTCGCGGGGCACCCCACCGTGTACGTCGTGGGCGACGTGGCCGCGCTGAACGATCTGCCCGGCGTCGCGGAGGTCGCCATGCAGGGCGGCCGCCACGCGGGCGCGATGATCGCGAAGACCATCGAGAACGGGACGCGCGCATCGTCGCCGTTCAAGTACCACGACCTCGGTAGCGCGGCCTACATCGCGCGTCGGCACGCACTGCTGCAGGCGGGCCCGATCCAGCTCTCGGGCTTCGCCGGGTGGGCCGCGTGGGGCGCGATCCACATCGCGTTCCTCTCGGGTCGACGCAACCGTGCCGGCACCTTGATCAACTGGGCCGCGACCCTCGCCTCGGGAACCAGACGCGAGCGAGCGGTCACGTTCGGCGATCCGGAGACCGCCCGCATGCCCTACGCGTGACCGGCCTCCGGACAAAGTGGACGCCTGCCCCGTTTGTCAGGTCGTAACAGCCGATGTGACGGCGATGGCGCGGCCTGGTTACACTCTGTGATCGCACGCGCTCGTCGTGCGGTACATCGGTCCGGACAAGGCGGCTCATGACAGTACTGGGAGTGTCGGTAGGCACCAGTGCCGTGCGCTTGGCCAGGCCCGTTCAGGGGCTGCGCGCGGGCGTCGAGGCCGCCTTCCGTCACCGCGCCATCGACACCACCTTCGACCAGGCCGAGCAGCTCGCGGCCGAGTCCATCGGCGTCATCCTCGCCGACCCCGCCGACCCCGAGTCGATCTCCGCCACCGGCGTCGCCTACCGCGACGACGCGCAGGCCGGCGCCGTCGCCCGGGCCATGGCCCGCCAGCACATCGTCAACTACCGCCTCGTCCCCGAAGTGCATGCCGCCGTGCAGTTCCTGCGGTCCACGGGCGACCTCGACGGGCTCCACGTCGTCGGGTTGTACGACCTGGGCAGCTCGGGTCTCAGCGTCACCGTCGTCGACCTCGACAACGGGCAGGTGCTCGCCTCCGAGCGCAGCTTCGCCGTCAGCGGCAACATGTTCGACGCCACCATCCGCGACAACCAGATCGGCCGCCAGCAGAGCGGCCTGGACGACGTGGACGGACGCGAGTTCGAGCTCCGGTGCCGCGTGGCCAAGGAACAGCTCTCCTCGAGCGGCGCCGTGTGCCTGCCGGGTATCGGCGGGCTGATCCTGCTGTCCCGCGAGGCGTTCGAGTCGATGGTCGCCGTCCCCATCGAGCAGTCCGCGCGGCTCACCCGCGATGTCATCACGCGCGCCGGCCGCCCCGTCGAGGCTCTCGTCATGATCGGCGGCGGATCCCGCATCCCCCTGGTCCGGGCGACGCTCGCGGGCTGGGTCGGTCTCCCCACCATCACGCCCGCGGAGCCCGAGCTGGTCGCCGCGAAGGGTGCGGCACTGTCCGCGACTCCCGTGGACGGCCAGTCGAACTCCGGTCCCGTCCCGATGGCCGCCCCTCGTCCCGCTGCTCCCGCTCGGACCGTCGCGGCACCGCTGGTGTCCGCTCCCGTGGTCGCCGGGCCGGTCGAGCCGCGCACGCCGGACGCACCGGCGCCGGAGAAGGCGCTCAGCGCACCGTCCGCGGAGACCATGGCCTACAGCGACGTGGAGAGCCGTGAGCACTCCGCGCGCGACATCGACCATGCGGCTCGCGACTCGGAGCATCGCCCCGACGTGGCGGATCCGCGCGCGGCGGAGACTCCCTCGTGGCTCTCCGGGTCCGGTTCCGCAGCGCCGGAACAGCGTTCGTCACGCCCACGGCTGCCGCTCATCGCGGCCGTCGGTCTCGCGGTGATCGCTGCCGTCGGGCTCGCGCTCGGGTACGGCGCGACGCCGTCGCAGTCCACCGCCGACGTCACCCCGGCCGATCAGGCGGGAACGTCGAGTTCGGACGCACCGTCCACGACGACGGCGACCACCACACGGACCACCACCACGGTGCCGCCGACCACCACCACCGTTCCCCCGGTCGCTCCGGCTCCGGTGGAGGCGCCCGCTCCGGCCGCCGAGATTCCCGACGTGGCGCCTGCTCCCGCGCCCGCTCCGCCGACCATCCCGGGTCTCCCCGGTGTGCAGCTGCCGCCCGGCATCCAGATCCCGCCGGGTCTGATTCCCGGGTTCTGATCCTGCCGTTCGCGGTGGATATCGTTGTCCTGCTGTGAATGTCGTCGAACACGAGCGCCGTAGCCCCCGACGGCATCGCATCGCAGCGATGCCGCACTACGGCGTTCGTGTTCGTCGCGTGTCCGGGCCGTCAGGCCACGGTCACGAGCACTCGCTGTCGAGTGCAGCCTTGATGTAGCCGGCAGTCTGATAGATGTAGCTGCCGATCCACTCTCCGATCCCCTCCTGAGTGGGGTTGGGAGACATGGTGACCTCGCCGTCGAAGCACTGCTGGACGATGTAGCGCGACCGAGACAGGTGCGGCGTGTAGGTCACCACGATGATGTGTTTCCAGTTCTCCGCGGCGGCGCGGCGCTCGATCTCCTCCGCCTCGCCCTTCGTGGAGTACGGATCCGGAAGGAAGCACGACACCGTCACGGTGTAGGTGCCGTTGCAGATCTGCTGCATGCGCACGTCGTCCGGGCCCACCGAGTTGGAGAGCACCACTTCGGGTGCGTACCCCTGCTCGGCGATGTCGATGCCGTAGTGGAAGCGCCCGTAGGGCTTTCCCCCGAGCACCACGACGGCGTCGGCCGGTCGGAGTGGGTCTGTCTGAGGGTGGACGTACACGGGCCATCCCGCGGCCACGATGGCCACGAGCAGCACCGAGAACGCCACCAGAAGGCGGCGAAAGGTCACGAGTCTCAGCCACCGGTCCGCCGCAGTACGGACAGGACCGTACGGAGCAGGATCTTGACGTCGAGCCAGAGACTCCAGTTCTCGATGTAGAAGTTGTCGTAGAGCGCGCGGTCCTTGAGTGACGTGTCGCCTCGGAGTCCGTGCACCGCAGCCCATCCCGTGAGCCCGCCGGGCACGCGGTGACGCGCGGAGTAGCCCGGGATCTCGGTGGTGAACTTGTCGACGAAGTGCGGTCGCTCGGGGCGCGGGCCCACCAGATCCATGTCGCCCACCATGATGTTCCACAGCTGAGGCAACTCGTCCAGAGAGGTCTTGCGCAGGAAGCGGCCCAGTCGCCCGACGCGGTCGTCCTGGGAGATGTTCCACGTCGTGTCCGACTCGGTGCGCGACGCGGGTTTCATCGACCGGAACTTGAGGCAGGCGAACAGCTGACCGTTGCCGGTGACGCGCAACTGCTTGAACAGCACGGGCGCGCTCGGATCGGAGAACCGCACGGCTGCCGCGATGGCGAGCAGGAGCGGGGACAGTACGAAGAGAGCCATACCCGCAAGGATGCTGCTCAGGACGCGCTTGATGCGCCAGGCGAGCGACCGGTGCGCGTCGCGTCGGATACGCACCAGCGGGATGGCGTGCAGTCGGTCCATCTCACCGGTGACGCTCACGAACTCGAACAGACGAGGCACCACGAAGATCTCGCAGTCCATCCGGTCGCACTCGCGCAGCAGTGTCAGCAGAGCCGACTCCCGCATCGCCGAGAACGCGATGACGATGGTGTCGATCTGGTGCAGGTCGATGTAGGTCCGCAGCTGGTTCGCCAGCGGCTCGACGGGGATGTGGCTGGCCACGCTCGCCGGCATCGGTGAATCGTCCAGCAGGGCGTGCGGCTCGAGACCGTGCTCCGGGTAGGACTGCATGCTCTCGACGAGCTGCGTGGCCACGAGCCCGCTGCCGATCACGACGGTGCGGCGCTGGAAGCGCGGCCGACGCCGCAGCCGACGGACGACGAAGTAGGACGCCTCGCGCCCCGCCATGGTGGCCGCCAGGACGGACAGGGAGATGAGGGCGGCCGTGAGCAGGGTGGTGGACGGCGCCACGATGACGATGGCGCTCATGGAGACCAGCAGCACGATGGCGGCCATCAGCGGCAGATCGTCCAGCATCGACAGCGTGAGACGCTGACGACGGCGCTGCGGCAGCACCGCGAACAGGACGATCAGCACGGTCACGATCACCGGGTGGCCGTCGAACGGCGCGAGCGCGACAGCGAGGGAGACGAACATCGACTCGAGGACGATGCCGAGCACCGCGCTCAGGTGCAGAGCCGGCCAGCGCGACAGACGACTGCGCGGATCCGGGATGTTGGGACGGAGCGGGATGGGCGGGGTGACCTCGGTGGCCGTCGCCTCCTGCGCTGCCTGTGCGTACTGCACGGCCTCGGCATGGCGGGCGAAGCGGGGGAGTAGGTTCTCCGGCTCGAGATCGGGTGAGTCCGCCCCGCGGCGCTTGTCGCCTCGGTGGTTGTCGCCACGGAGATCGATCGGCGAGGTGTCGGGGTGCGAGGTGGTCATCGGCTCGCCTCCGGCTGGACGGCGGCGGAGGTGTCGGACACATGGTCCAGCGCGTCACGGATGGTGGCGATCGTGGAGAACGTGGAACGACGGAGAAGGTGATCGGGGAACTCGACCTGGGCCGATTCCTCCAGATCCACGAGCACGGCCACGCTGGCGTGCGAACTCAGGCCGGCGTCGAACAGGTTCTCGTCGTCGCCCAGCGTCCACGGATCGACGGGTAGCCGACCGGCTCGGTGAAGCGAGCTACGGACGATGGTGTCCCGGGTTGGTGACGGGTGCGTCACGAGGGTTTACTCCTTGCCTACGGTTCAGACAGACAGTCACGCTCATATCGCGCCCCGCGGCGAATGCATCGTCGACTTACATGGAAGAACTCGACCGCGTCGGCTCTTGTGGACGCCGCAACAATCTACGAGAAGTGTATATGAGAAGTTTCCGTACCGCAGGAAGGTTTTGGTGAAGGCGTGAGTGAGATGCCGATCGGACGGTCGTCGGAGCGCGAGATGGAGGCGCTCCGGCAGTCGTTCGGACAGACGACGCGCTCCTGGGCGGACCACACGTTCGAGTCGACCGACTCTGGGTGGGTGGCGTTCAGCGGGCTGGCCCGACCCGACTACAACCTCGCCCTGGTGCACGGTGGAGACGCCGCTGAACAGGTCGGACGAGTGATCGACTCGGTGACCGCGCTCCGCCGACCGGCTCTGGTGATGCTGGCCGGCGCCGGCCTCTCGGGGGCGCAGACCCTGGCCGACGCCGGCTGGGTGAGCCTGCAGGCCATGCCGTTCATGCACCGGTCCGCCGGTGGGTCGCAGCCGGTGGACGGGGTGCGCGAGATCACAGAGGCAGACCTGCCCGCCTGCCAGGAGGTCGCGTCGCTCGCGTTCGGGGTGGGACCCGAGCTGGCCGCCGCCGTCTACACCGCGGAGACGCTTCGCCGTCCCGACGCCATGGCGTTCGGCCTGTTCGTCGACGATGAGCTCGTGTCCTGCCTCCTGTCCTGCCGCGCCGGCGACACCGTCACGGGGTGGGCGCTGGCCACTCATCCGGACCACCGCCGTGCCGGACACGCGGCGCGCCTCATCGCGGGCGGCAAGTACGTCGAGACCGGACTGCACGGGCCGTCGCAGGATCTGTGCCTCGCCTCCCCGGCCGGAGTGCCGCTCTACGCGTCGCTGGGCTTTCACACGACGGAGTACTGGCAGGTGTGGTCGCGGCCTCGGTGGGTGCTCGGCGCCGCGTGACGGCCGACACACTTTCCTGCCTTTGTCTTGGTGGGCGGGCGCGAAACACGATGCCCATCAGTGAACGGCTTTCGATGTGAAAGCCGCGGTCGGTCTTTTTCACACCGCCGTGTATCGCGGGTCTCCCGCGGCGGCGCGTCGCGTCGTGAATGCGCATTTCTTTGCTTGTGTATGGGCAGGCGCCGAGCGGGGGCAGGAGGTGCGCCGACCACGATGGTGAAGGGGTAAACCATGAACGACAGAGGTCCTTCGGGTTCGCGGCTCGACCGCCGCGCACTGCTCATGGGGGGACTGGCCGCTGGAGTGGGCACCACGCTCGCGGCGAGCAGCATCCTCGCGCAGGCCGACGACCCCGTGGCCGTGACCCTCGCGGCGGGCGAGACCGACCCCGGCGCCCTGCTCGGGTGGGTCAACGTCAAGGCCGCTCCGTACAACGCGAAGGGTGACAACGCCGCCGACGACACCGCCGCCGTCGCCGCCGCGTATACCGCAGCGCAGCAACAGAACCGGCCGCTGTACTTCCCGCCCGGCATGTTCCGGGTGCGTTCGCTCCCACAGTTCGCCAACTACGCCACCGTGTTCGGAGCCGGCGCCGATCTGACGACGATCGTGCACACCAGCTCGGGCACGCTGCTCACCCTCAAGGGCCGTCAGCGCGTCGCACTGAAGAACCTGGGCATCTTCTCGCTGGATCCCTCGTCGCTGGCCGTGCTTCTCGACGCCTGCTTCCGCTGCTCGTTCGACTCGGTGGTCTTCCGCGGTAACCACACCCCGCAGAGCTACCCCCGGTTCCTGCCGCAGAAAGGCGTGTCGCTGATCAACAACACCGGCGGAACGTCGTTCGTGAATTGCGACTTCAACAATTACGGAACGGCGATGTCGACGACGGCCATTCAGTCGTACATCGCCAACTGCAAGTTCGCGACCAACTGGATCGGGCTGCTGGGAACGGGCAACAATTTCGCGTCGGGAATGTCGATCGTCAACACCGAGTTCGTCTCCGACATCAATGCGAACACCACCACGTCGCATCTCGTCGTGGACGGCCGGGCCAACGACTGGTGGCTCACCAACGTGTGGTTCGAGGGAGCGGCGACGGCCCTCACCATCGGTAAGGCGGGCACGGGCGGACCGTCGCAGTTCGGCATGGTCAACTGCAAGGTCGCCGCTCGCGGGATCTGCCTCGATCTGCAGCACTGCCGCCAGCCGTACCTCGCCAACGTGGCGTTCGACGCCGACCAACAGTCGAATCCCCAGCTCATCAGGGTGAACGCGCAGTATGTCGCGGAGGGGACCGCGATCAACCTCATCACCAGCCAGGGTGCCGACTTCCCCGGCAACACCTTCCCTGGTGGCTGGTCGGTGCTCGGCCGCGGCAAGCTCTTCTCCGCCGGCGGCGGACCCGTCGTCAAGTCGCCGGACGGCAAGAGTTGGCGGCTGTCGATCAGCAACACCGGTGTGGTGAGCGGGCAGAACCTCGGGGTGCTGTAGCGGTCAGCGCGGCCGATCGGTGCCGAGGGACTCGGTACTCAGGGTTCCGTCCGTCCCCACCACCAGACGCCAGTACGCGTTGGACTCGTCCTTGAGCACCACGCCCGCCTCGCGGCGGTCGGACAACCAGGTGCCGTCGGACAGGACGGCGGCGGTCACGGCATCGCCGCTGTCCCGCGCCTGCAGCAGGTCGACGTCGTCCTGCACGGTGCGCGTGACCACCGTGCTGGTGAAGGTGGGCCCCGACATGGTGCCGCGACCGATCACGGTCCACGCATCGGGGAAGACCGCGCCGTTCACGTCGTCGTTGACGCCCGAGATCAGGTTCACCGCGGTGCCCGTCGGGACGTGCTCCGCGTCGATGACCAGCTCGGCGGGCCGGCTGTTCGGGTCCGGATCGAAGATGATGTTGGCAAGGTAGGGCTGCCGGCAGTACAGCAGCTCGACACACGTGGTGCGCGCCGAGATCTTGCAGTTGACCATGCCGAACTGGGACGGCCCGCCGGTCTCGCGCGTGCCGATGCTCAGGGCCACCTCGGACCCCTCGAACCAGACGTTGGTGAACCACCAGTCGTTCGCGGGACCGTCGACGCGGACGTGCCGATCCGTCGTGTCCGGGTCGTTGTCCGACACGAACTCGACGTTGGTGAACGCCATGCCGGCGTTGAAGTCGCCACCGGTGCCGAGCACCCCGACGCGGTTGCTCGTGAACTTCGAGGCCGTCACGTAGTTCTGGATGCACTCCGACGTCAGGCCGATGCCGTAGTTGTTGATGTCGCAGTTGGTGAACGTGGTGCCGCCCGTGTTGTCGGTCAGCAGCACTCCGCGCTGGTTCTCGTACTGAGGGAACGTGGACGACGAGTGGTTGCCGCGGATGGTCACGGAGTCGAACGAGCAGCGGAAACACGCGGACAGTGAGAAGCACGTCGACGTGGCGCCGGTGGTGAAGAACCCCATCCGGCGGAAGTTGACGCGCTGGCGTCCCCGCAGGTCGATCAGAGTGCCGTTCTGTTCGTACAGGACGGTGGTGACATCGGCGCCGTCGCCGTACACGGTGGCGTAGTCGGCCATCGCCGGCCACGCCGTCACCCGGTAGGTGCCGCCGGGCAGATAGACCGCAGAGGCCTGGGTGATGCCCTCGAACGCCCGCGCGATCGCCTCGGTGTCGTCGGTGGTGCCGTCGCCCGTCGCCCCGAAGTCACGCACGTTGCGCGCAGCCGGGGTGTCCGTGACGTTCGGCGACTGGAACTGCACCGACTCGGCGTCGTCGCGCGAACACGCGACCGCGAGCGGAACGGTGGCGGCGACGAGGGTGCCGGTGAGCAGCCGTCGCCGGCCGAAGGAACTCGCGGTCACGCGGTGACCTGCTGTCTCTGCGGTTCGATGGTCCGGGCGAGCACCGAGGAGATGATCGTGCGGCGCATGTCGGCGTGGTACGCCGAGTGGTCACCGACGGGCGCGCTGACGATCAACGGCACGGTGCCGCTGCGGCGCTGGATGCGCGTGAGGCCCTCGGGCCCACGCTGATCGACGAACCAGCGGTGATCGGCCGGAGCCAGGATCACGGTGGCGTCGACGTCGTTGTCCGCCAGCGAACGCAGGATGACCTCGGGAACCTGGGTCACGCCGCGCACACCGAGCAGCCGCCACGCCCGGTACGGCAGGTGCGTCTGCAGTGCGTTCTTGATGCGCGCCCGGGGCGTCTTCTGCCACGCCGGATCCGACCGCGGGATGCCCAGATCTGCAGGATCGATCTCGCCCTGCGTCGACTTCTTGCGCTTCCAGCTCCACGCGATGGCGTTCACCATGACGGCGCCGCCGGCCCCGATCTCCGTGGCGGCGTGGGCAGCGTTCCACGACCCGGAGCAGATGCCCGTGAGCACCACGCGACGCGGATCCGCATGCGCCGCACGGGCGGCCGCGACCACGTCGTCGGCGCTCTCCGCCGAGTAGATCGGAGTGTGCTCGTCGGCACGCACCACCTCCGATTCACCGGTTCCGCGTCGGTCGAAGCGCAGCGCGGACGCACCGGAGCGCGCCGCCTCGCGAGCGAGCTCGACCCACAGCCGCGCCGGTCCGGTGCGCGTGTCGTTCGCCGTGGCGCAGAAGACCAGAGTGGGTGCGGAGTCCGGTGTCCCGACCGGAGTGGATCGGATGCCGAACAGGCCGTGCGCACCGATGCTCTCGATGTGCTCGGTGAAGGTCGACCCGTCGCCCGCCTGGTGCGTGACGCTGGTGGTCGGGGTGAACTCGACCGCGCAGTCGCGGGCGGAGTCGTGTGCGCCGTCGAGGATGTCGACGACCGCGCGGATCGCCGTGTTCGGCAGCGGCACCAGGAAGCTCTCGGGCGTGACGAACTCGGTCATCGTGCCGACGTGCCGCACCGTCGCGCCCGACCGCTCGATCGCCTTGTCGAGCCGAGGCGAGGAGTACCCGTCACGCAGCGCGAAGATCCACTGCGACACGGCGGGTGACGCCGCGGTGAGTTCGAGGGCGGACAGCGCTGCCGCGGCCTCGGTGGACAGCGAGTGCCCGATGGTGTGCAGATCGGTGTCGTCGGTGTCGGTTCCGACGGTGTCGGTGCCCACACCGAGCCGGTACAGCGCCTGCTGCTCGCGCAGGTACGCGCGGCCGCGCGGCACCGGATCCCACAGGACGACCGTGTGCAGCGGGCCGACCGCGTCGGCGGCGCGATCGAGAAGCAGGGCACCGGCGCGCAGGCCGACGGCGGAGACCGTGGTGCAGCCGAGCGAGCGCACCAGGCTCACCGCGTCCCCGATGCTCGCGAGCCACCCGTCCATCGCCGCAGCGTCGTTCTGGTCGCCGCCCGAGTCGCCCACACCGAGGTAGTCGAACCGCAGCACGGCGAAGCCTGCCGCGGCCAGCTCCTGCGCGAGCAGCTTGAGGCCACGGTAGGTGTCGACGTGCTCCTTGCCCATCGACGGGCACAGCACGATGCCCGCGCGCGCGTGGTCGCCTTCGGGAAGGTGAACCACGCCGAACAGGCGACGGCCGTCCGATCCGAACCAGGTCGGTGTTGTCGACATGGGTGCTCGGTCCTCTCGGGAGTACGAGCCGATCGGGCTCGGTATACGGGTGGAGTGGAGGGTCTGCGTCACTTGGTGACCCGGAAGGTGCGGCGGCCGGTCTGCGTCCGAGGGCGGACGGGCCGCGAGGTGGTGGGCTCCGCGGGACGGGTCGTCTTCGTGACCGTCGTGTCCTGCGCGGCCTTGTCCGCCTTGTCGGACGCGGCCGGCGTGGTCGTGTCGGCCTTGGTGATCGAGACCGGCTCGGGCGTCGCGCTGGTGTCGGCGTCGTCCGTCTCGGACTCGTCGGTGTCGACGTCCTCGACGTCCGCGGTGATGGTGTCGTTCACCTCGGACTCGGTCGAGCCCTTCTCCGCGACACCATCTTCTGCGTCGTCCTGCGGAACCTCGATCGGCTCCGCCGTCACCGCGTGGAAGCGGTCGGTCTCGGCGTCCGCCGGCGACTGGACCACGTCGTAACGCTCCTCCTGGCGGGGCTCGGGACGGGCGGCGCGCTCGGCACGAGGTGCCGGCTGGACGGTGTCCCAGCGATCCTGGTGATCGTCCCGGTAGCCGTCGGTGCGGTAGCCGTCATTGCGGTGGTCGTCGTTCCGGTGGTCGCGGTCGCGGTAGTCGTCGTTCCGATACTCGGACTCGTGGACCGGCGACGGCGCGCGGTAGGACTGCGGTGCGGTCGGACGCGCAGCGGTGGTGGTCCGGGTGGTGGTCGGCACGTCGCGCACCTCGGCCACGGGAGCAGCCTTCGGCGACGTCGCGGGCACGACGTCGTCCTTCGCGGCGGAGGACTTCAGCAGCGACAGCGGCCAGCGGCGAGCCGAGACGTGCGGCACCAGAACGGTTCCGGCCACGGCGACCCCGATGCTGTCGAGCTCGGTCAGCAGTGCGCGGAGCTGCGCGGCGGTGGTGGTGCCGTTCTCGACGGCCACGACGACGTGGTCGACGTGCACGGCGATGGCGAGCGCATCGGTCGCGTCCGCCACCGAGGTCGCGTCGATCACCACGTAGTCACGATCGGCCTTCAGGCTCTGCACGATGGTGCCGAAGCGCGGGGAGGCCAGGAACAGGGTGGTCCGATCGTCACCCACGCCCATGGGCAGGATGCTCAGACCCTCGACCTGGCTCGGCCGCGTGAGATCGGTGGCCGACCGCTTGGGCGAGCGTGCGAGATCGGCGAGCCCGCCGGCGTTCTGCATGCGAGACGACACTCCGGTGCCGTCGGTGCAGGCGTCGACCACGAGAGTCGGGCGGCCCAGTCCGCTGAGCGCACGCGCCAGGGCGAGGACGGTGTCCGACCCGCCGGCGGGGGAGACGCCGACGACCGCGATGGAGTGCGGGGTCGTCCGGCCGACCGAGGCGTCGAGGCGCAGTGCGGCGCGCCGTGCGTCCGCGGTGCGCGTGGCCGCCTTGACGTCACCGAGGAACGTGGTGGGAGCGACCGCGGCGACCTGGCCGGTGGTGCGGATGCGCTTGTCGAGCCGGTCACGCAGGTACGCCGCAGCGCAGCCGAGCAGCATGCCGGCGACGGCGCCCATGAGCAGGGTGCGCATCGGTGCGGGCCCGCCCACGGCGGCCGGGGTGGTCGCCGGGTCGACGACCGTCACCTTCGCCGCGGGAGCCGCGCCGATCTCCGTGGTCTCGATCTCGTTGACCAGATCACGGAACTCGGTGACCACCGCGTCGTTGATCGCCCGCGCACCGTCCGGCGTCGTGTCCGACACCGAGATGCCGATGAGCACGGTGGCCGGCGCGAAGGACGTGGTGACCGTCGACGCGAGAGCCGCCGGCGTGGTGTCGAGCTGCAGATCGGAGATGACACCCGACATGACGCGCTCACTGGTCACCAGGTTCACGTAGGACGTGACACGCTGCTGCGCCGCCATGTTGCCCTGGTAGGCGTCCGACACCGAGGTGCCGGTCGCCATCGAGACGTAGAGACGGCTCGAGGAGGTGTAGGAGTAGCTCAGCGTCGACGTGTACGCCGCCGCTGCCACCGTTCCCAACACGACGAAGGCCAGGATGGTCATCCACCGGCGTCGTGCGATGTTCACGTAATCGATCAAACCCATGATGCAGATCCTTTGCTCGAAGAGCGGTCGAGTGTGGAGATGTCGTCGGGAACGTGCGTGGTCGGAGGGGGTGTCTCCGCGCACTGTCGGGAGTACTCGCCGACGAGAAGCGTCACGATCCACACGAGAATTGCCAATTGGAGTGATTTGCCGATGGACTCGGTCGTCCCGAGGATCCCGCGCTCGAACAGCACGGGATACTCGATGAGCGTCAGCCCGAGCACCACGAAGAGGAAGTTCCTCGCGAGGAGCCATCGAACGGCGACCAGCACCATGACGAAGGTGAAGGTCATGGTGACGGCCACGCCGGCGTACCCGCCGAACACGAAGCCCTCACTGATGTTTCCCTCGGCCAGGGAGACGGACACGTTGCGCATGTCCACCGACGACCCACGGACCTGGTTGGCCCACGCGGTGCCGGACTGGAACTTCTCCGATCCGAGGAGCTGGGACGGGATGAAGTTGAGGAGCGCGTTCTTCACCACGTCGCCGTGCGAGATCCATTCCCGGCCCTGCATGTAGTACGCGTCCGTCGCGGCCTCTAGGAGGTCGAAGCGGCGCAGGATCGGCAGGAACGGTTGCACGACAGGGGGATAGCTGGCCTCGGCGGCCGCCGAGATCGCACGGGCCTCGGGGTCCACCTTCAGCGACTGCAGGATGCCGAACGCGCCGATGGCGCCCGCCGAGATACCGAGCACGCCGAGGATGGTCCCGCGCGTCCACCCGATGAGGGCGAAGCGCACGGCGACGGCGAGAGCCGCACCGAGCACGGGGGTCTTGGACTCCACGATCACGGTCCACACGAGCTCCATGCCCATCAGGCCGAGCAGCAGGACCGCGGTCTGCCACAGCTTCTCCGGTCGCGCGAAGACGATGAGGCCGAGGGCGCCCACCGTCGCCATCGTGGCGGCGAAGTCGAGGAGCGGGTTGGAACTGCTGACCTCACCGGCGGATCCGGTGTTGCCCGTCGCGAAGGACACGAAGCGTCCGCCGAGACCCAGCACGTAGATGGTGCCGAGGCTGCGGAAGAAGTACGGATCCGCGACGGCCGCGCCGATGGTGGTCCGCTCCTGCGGTCCCCGGCGCCACCGACGGAACAGCACGTATCCGACGACGAGAGCCACGTAGAACCACAGACCGAACACGACGGGCTTCAGCACCTCGGCGATGCCGATGTCGTAGCCGATGTTCGCCAGTCGCGGGTCCGCCAGGCTGTCCGCGAACTGCGGCTGCGGGAGCGTCCACAGCAGGACGAGGGGACGCGCCACGTAACTCAGCGACCAGTAGGCGGACTGCGCCAGCAGGAACACCTTGGCGACACCCGGCACGAACATCGCGGACACGACGAGGGCGACGATGGCCGCAGTGGTGAGCGCGACGGCGGTGTAGGCGGTCACGACGCGGCCCCCGTCGGGCGGCGCAGGGCGACGATGTCACAACGCATCGGTCATCTCCCGTGCTCGGTCCACGTACGCGTGGTGATCACCGACGATCCGCAGCCGGCCGCGCTCCGCCATCTCTCTGGCTGCATCAGGTTCGGTGCGGCACCACGCCAGGATGTCATCGAGTTCGTCCGAACTGGAGAAAAGACGGCAATCCCGTCCGTCCTCCAGCAGCGCCATGTGCTCGTCCGTGCGCTCACCGACGAACAGACCGCCGGCCGCGGGCACCTCGAACGTGCGGCACGTGTGGGTGTCGCGGTTGTCCGAGTTCAGCAGGACGAGGTTGGCCAGCACGGCCGACACCGCCACCGAGAACCCCTCGCCGTACACGGCGCCGCCGATGTGAGCCGACGTCGTCCGCAGCGCGGACACGCGTCGCCATCCCGGACCCTGGACCGTCATCGCGGAGCCGTGCGTGCGGGCGAGCTCCACCATCGAGTCGCGGCGGTCCGGTCGGCAGGCACCGATGAAGCCGACGAGGTACTCGGCCGGATCACGACGGGCGGTCGGACGGTGCCAGGCCGGGTCGTACGCGCTGTGGACGAAGAGCGTCGACTTCGCGCCGCGCGACTCCAGCTCGGGCACGTTGTGCCGCTTGGTGGTGACGACGAGGTCCCAGTCGGCCTCGCGGCGCAGGTACTCCGGCGTGGTGTTGTACGGGTTGGACACGTCGTCCGGGCTGTAGTGCACGTGCAGACCCGCCGGCAGAGCCAGCAGTCGGTCCTGGTCGAGATGCACGGTGCGGAACGCGAACAGCATGTCGGGGCGGAACTGCGCTGCCGCCGCCTCGATGCGGCGGTGCAGCGCCTCGAGCACCCAGGGGGCGCGGCCGCGGCCGAGCTTGCTGTACACCCACGGCGGGGACAGCCGGGTCGGCAGCGCGACCGGAGTGGTGTCGACGACGAGCACGGTGTGGCCGGCCTCGCGGAACCCGTCGGCCATGGACCGGGCGTTGCTGCCGATCCAGTCGTCTCCGAGGAACAGGATCTTCATCGACTTGCCTCCCGGAAGCGGCGAACGGCGAGGGGAACGGTGGGGGCATCGGAGGCGACCACGGCCATCGGCACGGTGGGTGCCTCCGATTCCGCGTGCAGCGCATCGTCGTTGCGGCGATGCAGCATGCGCACCCGGAACAGGTACCAGGCCGCGACTGCGACCTCGCAGGTGAGCGTGCCGTAGACCAGCGCCCACACCGACTCGGTGGACAGCGCGGTGGCCAGCGCTCCCGCGGCGAAGACGGTGCCGACGACGGCGCCGATCAGCACTCCCTTGGTGTCCTGGCGGACCGGCAGGATCGCGGTGGTGACGAACGAGGTGATGGCGGTGAAGGGCAGGATGAACACCTGCACGCGCATGATGTCCACCGCGGACGAGAACTGATCGCCGAACACCAGCGAGATCAGCAGCGGCGCGCTCACCCACAGCCCGACGGTGGCCACGACGGCCACACCCACGCACGCGGTCAGTCCGCGCAGTGCGTTCTGCCAGAAGTGGTCCTCCCGGCCGCGGGCCAGCCGCGGCAGCAGGCCGTAGCCGATGGCGTCGAGCAGCGACTGGAACGCGCGGATCAGCCGGTCGCTCGCGGAGAAGATGCCGAGCGACGCCGCGGACAGCGCCACGGAGTAGAAGGTCGCGGCGCCCTGGCCGTAGCTGGTGATGAGCAACCGCGAGGTCAGGACGGGCACGCCCATGCGGACCATCGCGGTGACGTCCTTCGGCTTGCTCGGCGGGCCGAACTCGCGGATGGTGAGCCGCCAGGTCAGGGCCACGGACACCACCGACGACGCCAGCAGGCACAGCATCGCGACCGCGGCGCTGGGGAACATCGGCAGCAGCGTCACCAGCAGCACGAGGTACAGGATGCGGCCGATGCCCTGGTAGACCACGCCGATGCCGAAGCGGGCCTGGGCCACGAGCACCCAGTCATCACCGAACGACGCGAAGCCGCCGGCGAAGAGGCCGAGCAGGATCATGTGCAGGTGGACGTGCGCACCGACCAGGAGACTCGCTAGCAGCCCGGTGCCCATCACGGCGAGCACCGTGGCGCGCAGCGCGAGGTAGTTGCCACGCAGCTGGTTGAGGTTCTCGTCGTTCGCCATCGCCGCGAGGAACGTGGTGATGCCGAAGTCGACCAGCAGTGAGCCGATGAAGTACGCCGACATCGCGATCGCGAGCAGACCCAGCCCCTCGGTGCCGAGGATGCGGGCCGTGAGCGGCAGCGTGACGATCGTGACCAGGTACTGGCCGTACTTGCCGAAGCTGACGAAGGCGATGTCGCGTACCGCCGACAACTTGTGCAGCGATCCACGGCGGTGCTTCGGGGGCTCGGTGGTGGGGCCGCCGCGCGACCCGCCACGAGTGAGTTCACCGACCATGACGCACGCTCACGGTGTCGAGGACGTCCTCGAGGAAGCTCTCGACGGTGCGGGCCGATTCCTCGATGTCGAAGTGCGCGGCACGGGCCGGCGCGGCGGCGGACAGGCGCGTCCGCAGGTCACGGTCGGCGACGACGCGATCGAGCATGGCGGTGAGGCCCGCGCGGTCGCCGGAGTCGACGAGCATGCCGTTGACACCGTGCTCGACGATCTCTGCGGGTCCGCCGGGCCGCGACGCGACCACGGCGCAGCCGGCGAGCATGCCCTCGACCACGACCTGACCGAACGGTTCCGCCGTCAGGGTGCAGTGGACCAGCACGTCGGACATCCGCATGTAGTCCCGCGGATCGTCGACGTGGCCGGTGAAGGTGACGGGCAGGTCGAGCTCGGCGGCCATGGCCTCGAGCTCTGCGCGGTACGGCTCCTCGCCGAAGAAGGTGCCGCCGACGAGGAAGACGTGCGCCGGCCGGGTGGTCATCGCCGCGACCGCCTCGAGGAAGAGGACGTGTCCCTTCCACGGGGTGAGGCGGGCGACCAGACACAGCACCGTGTCCGCGGGAGCGGACTGCTCGGGGCGGGCACCCACCGGGCGGTCCGCCGACCCGTCGACGCCGGGGTAGGCG
The DNA here is from genome assembly GCF_036163995.1 of Rhodococcus sp. NBC_00294. Classification (NCBI taxonomy): domain Bacteria; kingdom Bacillati; phylum Actinomycetota; class Actinomycetes; order Mycobacteriales; family Nocardiaceae; genus Rhodococcus; species Rhodococcus sp. NBC_00294. The sequence continues at coordinate 339,102 of NZ_CP108043.1, read as the reverse complement.
ACCACGGCGGGCCGACGCCAGGTGGGCAGCGAGGCCAGTGTGGACGTGCTGTTGGCGATGAAGCCGCGGCACGCCGTCCAACCCAGAACGTGGAGGACGGCGGTGAACAGCGTGCCGAAGTACTCGCGGGAGATGCGGTCGTGGGAGTGCCACACCAGGGGCACGCCCGCTCGCCGAGCGGCGATGGTGCCCATGAGCAACGCCTTGGACGACTCGGCGACGACCACGTCGGCTCCCGACTCGCGAACGACGGCGCCCACGGCCCACCCCAGCCGGAGCAGGCCGGTGACTCCGCCGATCATGCGGCGGACGGACATGCCCTCGATGGTCACGGAGCGGCTGTCGAACGCGCCGTCCACGACGACGGTGTCGATGCCGTCGGCACGGAGCTTGTCCACCATCGGACCCGTCTCGGTGAAGACGACGGTGACCTCGGTCTTGTCCATGGCGCGCACCAGGCGGTGCAGCGCGATCTCGGCGCCGGACGGCGCCGCGGTGTGGGCGAGGAACAGTGCGCGGGTCATCGCTGGACCAACTCTCGGTACACGTCGACGTGCCGGCGAGCCGAGGACTCCCACGAGAACGACTCGGCATGGGCGCGGCACGCGGCGGCACTCGGCACGTCGCCGCTCAGCGCGGTGGACAGGCGGTGGGCGAGTGCGTCGACGTCGCCGGCGGGCACCACGAGGGAGGGATCGAGGCCCGCGACGGCGTCGGGCAGGCCGCCGCAGTCGGTCACGACGGGGGCGCGTCCGCTGGCGCAGGACTCGAGGGCGATGAGCCCGAAGCCTTCGAGGCTCAGGGTCGGGACCACGGAGACGGTGGCCTCGGCGTAGAGCGTTGCGAGGCGCTCGTCGCTGGTCCGGCCGGTGAAGACGATGGAGTCGCCGGCGGTGGACTCGGCGGCCTGGCTGCGCAGTGCCGCCTCCTCGGTGCCGGTCCCGACGACGACGAGCTGCGCGTCCGGGTGGTCCGCCGCGACCGCGGGCCAGGCCGCGACGAGCCGGTCGATGCCCATGCGGCGCTCGAGTCGGCGCACGCAGAGGACGGTGCGGCGAGCGTTGCTCGGTGCCGGGGTGACGGCGAAACGGTCCAGGTCGACGCCCGGCGGGATGATCGTGATCGCGGCCGGATCGACGGCGTAGTCCTCGGTGAGGATGCGGGCGGAGTGCCCCGACAGCACGATGAACCGGCGCACGTCGAGGAAGCGCAGACGCTCGACCCAGTACTTGGCGCGCACCACCAGATCGCTCTCGCCGGACATGGCGCTCTCGGCGGCCCAGGGTCCGTGGAAGTGCGCCACCGACGGGTGCGCGCCGCGCAGGCCGACGGTGGGGCGTCCGAAGAGGCTGAAGTGGCGGTCGATCACCGTGTTCCTCGGCAGACCGCGATCGGCGGAGAGGGCCGACCAGACGCGCGAGAGCGTGGAACCCGTCGAGGGCCCCCACGAGGACGTGCCGTGGTGGCCGTCGTCCAGATTGGAGTCGCCGAACGCGGACGCGGAGGCGCTGACACCGTCGAGGGCGGAGAGCGCGACGTAGAGATCGGTGAAGTAGCGGTTGAGGCCACCCGGCGAGTCGGCGAACCACTCGGCGCCGGTCATGTGTACCTGCACCGTGGCCGTGCGGTCACGAGTAGCGGGTGCGGGGATCATCGGGGTCGACAGCCTTTCGTCTCGGTCCGGTGCTCGTCGGTGCGTCCACGGCGCCGGGTTTGTGACTCCGAACCAAACTTCTGGATCGGAGCGTCCGGTGCGCCGCGTCTGCATCGGCGAAGCTCGGCCGTGCGCGTCGGCCCCGCTCGACACGCTGCTCGGTGAGGGATTTCTGCGATCGATGTGCCACTGACAGTCGCCCTGGGGCCCTACCTGGCAGTAAGGTGTGCCCGGTCGCATCCACGACCGGTATCGATCTCGCAGTTCCCTATTTCATCGTTTAACATACCGGAAGATTCTTTTGGGCGCCATACAGCAGGAGCTGTCCGGTTCCTGCGCTCGAAGCGGGTGCGACGTGAACAGGGCTGTGACAAGTGACAACGCAGGGGAATGACCACCCACAGAGAGGAAGCGCCGACGGATGTCCGACACCGAAGCTGTGACGTCGGTCCCTCGGGACGTGGTCGATTCGGGCGTTCTGTCCGGTCTCACCACGGTGTTGCTCTACGACCTGGGCCGTGGCGGCGCGACGGCGAGCCTCGTGGACGTCGACGAGATGGCGGTCCTGGGCTCCGTCGACTCCTCGGTGGCCGGCGGGGATGTCTTCGATCACATCGTGCTCGATCACATCGTCGACCGCGGCATTCTGGAGCGCCCCGCCGAGGGTGCGGACGACACGGACGTCATCGTCTTCTGCCGCCGCGTGAAGGAGTCGCTGTCCTCCGCGACCGTCGCGCGCACCCCCGGCGGCGGCACCACACTGATCACGCGTCAGGAGTTCGAGACCGCGGTTCGCCCTCTGCTCGACCTCTCGCTCGACACCGCGGCGTCGCTTCTCGGCGAGCGCGACCTCGACGCGGTGATCCTCGTCGGGGGCGGTTCGCCCATCCCGATCCTGTCGATCGCCGCCGCGGAACGCTTCGGCGTTCCGGTCCTCACCGCGCTGGACCCGCGCGCGACGCGTGTGTCGGTACCGGCGCCGGCGCCCGAGCCCTCGTCCACGGATCGGACCGTCGCCTTCGCGGCCGCCCCCGCCGAGCCGGAACGCGAGCCCGACGCGTCGGCGCCCGCGGACGTCGTCGACGTGGGCGGGGAACCGGTGCCCGATCCGAAGCGCAGCAGGGTCCCCGTCGCCCTCGTCCTCGCCTTCTCGTGCGCCGTCATGGCGGGCGCCGCGGCGTGGGCCTTCACCTCGATGCCCGAGCCGATGGACCCCGCCACGGTCAGCACCCCGTCCGTGGCACCCACCAGCGCGGTGGCGCCCGTCGGGTCGCGTGGAGTCCCGCCGCCCGTCACCACCACCGCCGACCCGTTCGCCGACGAGACCGACGGGGACTTCGGCGGTGGCGGGGACTTCGGTGGCGGGGACTTCGGTGGTGGCGGGGACTTCGGGGGGTTCTGATCACCTCTCTCGCGGCTACTGTCGTGCGTGATGTGAACGCGTGGGCCGACACCTCGTGTCGACGACCAATGGAGGAGCAGTGACGGTGAATCTCTCGGCGACGCCGGTGGGCGGGTCCCCGTTGCCCGCGGACCTCGATCTCGCGACGTACCGATCGCACTCCCTGCACTCGTCGGAGCGCACGTGGTCCGAGACCAACTGCTACGTCGACCTGTGGATCGAACTGCTGCACGCGATGGGCGCCGATCCGACACCCGCACTGGCGTTCGCCCTCAGCGCGGGGTTCGACGGCCGGCAGTGGGACTTCGTGAAGTTCCAGCCCGAGGATCTCCGCCTCCTCTACGGGGTGGACGTCTCCGAGATGAACATCTGGAAGCCGTTCGGAGAGCACCTGATCGAGAACATGCACGACGGTGTGCTGAGCACGGTCGAGATCGACGCCTTCTACCTCCCCGACACCGACGGCACCAGCTACGGCCGGGAGCACACCAAGACGACGATCGTGCCGACGGCCATCGATGCCGACGCGCGCCGGCTCGACTACTTCCACAACGCCGGTCTGTTCCGCCTCGAGGGCGACGACTTCGACGGCGCACTCGCTCGGTCGCTCGCTCCCGGAACGGTGGCGCTGCCGCCCTACGTCGAACGGGTCGTCGTCGACCGTGACGCTCTGGCCGCCGGTCCGGAGACCGACGATCACGACCTGCAGGTGGTGCGTGCTCACCTCGAGCGCGCCGATGCGGGCAACCCGGTGGAGCGCCTCGGCGAGCGGGTCGTCGAGGACGTCGCGCTGATCCAGCAGGCGGGCCCGGACTTCTTCCACCTGTGGTCGTTCGGCACCCTCCGTCAGTGCGGCTCCACCGCCGAACTCGCGGCCGACCTGGCCGAGTACCTCGAACGCCGCGGAGTCGAGGGTGCGGCTGCTGCCGCCGAGCCCTTCCGGGAGGTGGCGTCCGGCGCCAAATCCGTGCAGTTCCGGATGGCGCGAGCCGCTCGGGGACGCGACGTCGACGTGCGTGACTCGATGGCCGGCATGGCAGCGGCCTGGCAGCGCGGTATGGACGCAGTGCGTTCGGCGCTGTGACCGCGCCGCTCGATCTGCTGGCCGACGCACACTGGACGCTTCTGTCGACCGATGCCGGTGCCGTCGAGAGCCCCGATGGTCTCCCGGACACCGATACTGCTGTGCCCGCACGGGCTCCGGGTACCGTCGCCGGCGCGCTGGCCGCGGCGGGGCTGCCGATCGAGGACCTCGACGGGCGCGACTGGTGGTTCCGCACCGAGGTGTCGGTGCCGGACGGGACGGAGTCGATACGGCTGCATCTCGAGGGCATCGCCACCCTCACGGAGGTCTGGGTCGACGGGACGCTGACGACCACCAGCACGTCGATGTTCGTTCCCGTCACCGTCGAGGCCCTCGTCGCCGGCACCGTCTCGATCGCGCTGTGCTGCCGTTCGCTCGACGCGGCACTGGCGAAGCGCCGCCCGCGCGGCCGGTGGCGATCGTCCATGATCTCGTCGCAGGGCCTGCGGTGGGTCCGCACCTCGATGCTCGGCCGCGCCCCCGTGTTCACCGGCGCCCCGGCTCCTGTCGGACCCTGGCGCGCCGTGCGCTGTGTCGCCGTGGACGTCCCTGCCGTGACGGTGCGCGGGCTGGTGCGGGACGGACGCTGCGTCCTGCAGGTCGACGGCACGGCCACGACCGGCGCTGCTGTGCGGATCGAGCTGGGCGACAGTGTGTTCGAGCTCTCGGCCGATGCCGACGGACGAGTGACGGACGAGATCGACGCGGGTGAGCGGGCCCTGTGGTGGCCGCACACGCACGGTGATCCGACCCTCCACGACGTCACCGTGACCGTCGACGGTCACGTCGTGCACTTCCGAGTGGGGTTCCGCTCGAGCGCACTGCGCGACACGACGCTGCTCGTGAACGAGGTGCCCGTCTTCTGCCGCGGCGGATGCTGGGTCCCGCTCGACCCGATCACGCTGCAGAACGATCTCGACCACCTGCGGGACACCCTGACCTCGTACGTCGAGGCCGGGCTCAACATGGTGCGACTGACGGGCACGATGGTCTACGAGTCGGCCGAGTTCCACACGCTCTGTTCGGAACTGGGCATCATGGTGTGGCAGGACGTCATGCTGGCGACCATCGATCCACCGGACGATCCTGCCGTCGAGTCCGCCGTCGTCGACGAGGTCCGGGCGATGCTCGCGACCGCCGGCGGGCCCTCACTCGTGGTGGTGAGCGGCGGTAGCGAGACGTACCAGCAGCCGACGATGCTCGGGCTCGCCGCGGACGAGTCACGGATACCGCTGCTGGACAGCATCATCCCAGACGTGGTGCACGCTTTCTCCGGTGTCGCGTACGTCCCGTCCACCCCGTCGGGCGGCGACCTCGCCACCCACGTGGGCTCCGGCTTCGCGCACTACTTCGGCATCGGCGGCTACCTGCGACCTCTCTCGGACGTGCGGTACGCCCGGGTGGCATTCGCGACGGAGTGCCTGGCGTTCTCCGTGCCCCCGGAGCGGCGCGTCGTCGACTCCGTGTTCGGCTCGGCCCATCCGGCGGGCCACGATCCGCGCTGGAAGGCCACGGTTCCGCGTGATCGGGGAGCGTCGTGGGACTTCGAGGACGTGCGAGACCACTACGTGCGCACTCTCTTCGACGTGGAGCCGTCCGCGGTGCGCCGCGACGATCCGGAGCGCTACCTCGACCTGGGTCGCGCGGCCGTCTGTGAGGCGGTGACGCAGTCGTTCGGGTTCTGGAGGCAGGTGGACTCGGGTTGCGGGGGAGCGCTGGTGCTGACTCTCCGCGACCTCGAGCCGGGCGCGGGGTGGGGATTCACCGACAGCACCGGCATCGCCAAGGCGCCCTGGTACGCGGTGGCGCGGGCCAGCGCACCGATCACCGTCCTCGTGACGGACGAGGGGATGGACGGGCTTCGTCTCGACGTGATGAACGACGGCGCGGATCCCGTCGCCGGAACACTCACCGTGCGGGCGCATCAGCGCACGGGAGCCGTTGCTGCCGAGGGTGTTCGGCAGCTCGCTCTCGATGCCCACTCGTCGTGGACCGGTACCGCGGACGGTGTCGTCGGCAGGTTCACCGACATGACGCACGCTCACCGATTCGGGTCGCGCACCGTCGACGCGGTGAGTGTCGTGCTGGCCGCCCCGGAGGGCACCGTGCTCGCCGAGGCAGTGCATCTGGTGGAGAACGGGCTGCTCCCGCTGCAGAACTCGGTGGGTCTCACCGCGTCGGCGGCCCCGCAGGGCGACGGCCGGTGGACCCTCACCGTCGCGTGCACGGATGCCGCGCAGTACGTGTGCGTGGACGTGGACGGCTACCGGGCGTCCGACTCGTGGTTCCACCTCGCCCCCGGAACGAGCCGCGCCCTGACTCTGCTGCCACGCTCGGGTTCGACCACGCCGCGAGGGCATGTCCGAGCGGTGAACAGCACAGCCAGGGCGACGGTGACGGTTCTCGAGAGGTAGATCAGCTCAGGCGGAGCGACGCCGGCCACTGTGAGGTGTCGAGGCCGTGAGTACGCACCATCGCGAGGGCGATGCGCTCCATACCGAAACCGACACAGGCACTGTGGGCCTCGTTGCCGTCCGCGGTGCGGATGTCGAAGGTCTGGCCGAAGTGGTCACGGTGGCAGTTGCACGACACCACCGCGGTGCCCTCGTCGAGGTCGCCGTAGAGTCGCACGACCAGCTCGGTCTTGAGGTTCTCGTTGCGCTGGTTCGCGGCCAGCATGCGTCCCGCCCGACCGAAGAACGGGTCGTTGGCGATGACGGGCGAGGCGTCGAGCCCGAGGTCGGACAGCACCGTCATGCCGCGCTCGATCCACGACTCACGGTGCTCCACTGCCTGATCGGGCGTGCCGACCTGGACGAACTCGTGCATCCGGAACGCCTGCATGCGAGCAGGATCCACGGCGGGCTCGTGGCGGAAGCAGTACCCGTAGACGTCGAGCATGGTGCCGCCGTCGGGAAGCTGACCGGTGAGCATGGAGTAGGACGGGTGGCACGCGGCCGACACCAGCATGGTGCCGGCGGACTCGAGCCAGTGGTCCCAGTCCTTGCCCTCGGACCGTGCCGCGAGCAGCTCGGCATGGGCCTTGTTGTCACCGGAGAAGGTGGTGATGGCACCGGTGAGGTTGGGGAACGAGGCGATGTAGTCGGTCTTCTCGAACGCATCGCGCGGGAACACCGGCGGGAACCGGAAGCGGCGCAGCGCATCTCCGTGTGCGGCAGCGCCTGCGGCCTTCACCTTGGAGTCGATGAGATCGACGATGTCCTCGAACTCGCCCGAGCGGCCGTAGAGACCGTCGAGGGAACTGGGGACGAGGAGACCGGCGCCGACGAGCTGATCGCGGAAATCGGCACGAGCGAGATCGAGGTCGGAGACCACGTCGCGGTCGAGTGTGGAGGTCATGGTCAGATCCCCTTGTAGACGAGCGAGAGCTGCGCGTTGTGGTTGAGGATGCGCTCGTTGCTCACCATGATCGCGGAACCGTGCGAGTCGCGGAGGTGGCGGCTCATGCGCAGCTCACTGTCCTCGCGGTAGCCGGCGATGCCGCAGATGAGCAGCGCGCGGGCGACGATGTCGATGAGCAGATCGGACGCCGTGACCTTGACGTTGTTGATCTGCAGCGCGAAACCGATGGCGCTGAGCGCAGCCGGATCGTCGGCGATGGAGTCGAACTTCGCGGCGGCCGTGAACACGGTGTCGGACAGCTGCTGATGGACCACGAGCAGCTCGGCGAGGCGCGCGGCGGACGGCGGCGTGACACCGGGCGTCTTGCGGGCCAGCTTCTGCACGGACTTGCGAGCCTTGCGCACCGCGGCGTCGGCGATGCCCAACCAGGCGCCACCCCACAGGACGTGTGCCGAGGGCAGCATCGTCTGGGCCGAGATGTCGCTGTACGTGGCGGGAACGACCCACTCCGCCGAACCCGATGCGCGGAGCATGAAGCCGGGGCTGCACGTACCGCGGAAGCCCATGGTGTCCCACGTGCCGGTCTTCTGCAGCGTGACGTCCTCGCGCTGACACGCGACGAGCACCTGATCGCTGGGCGCTGCGTCGGGGGACCGACGGGCCGTGGCCAGGATGACGTCGGCGTACTCGCCGTACGAGATGACGGGGGCATTCTTGGTGAGCGTGTAGCGGTCGCCGTCGTACTCCACCGCGCACCCGCTGGTGCGGACGTCGCCACCGATGTTGATCTCGGTGGTGGCGGAGGCCACGAGGGGCTGCTCCACGACCATGTTCGCCAGGAACTCCCGGATGACCGGGGACTCCATGCCGTGGCGGGTCAGCGACAACACCTGCGTGTGGTGCATCGCGTAGATCATCGCGGTGGACGCGCACTCTCCACCGAGAGCGCGGCCCACGGTCGCGAGTTCGGTGAGTGTGAGTCCGGCGCCCCCCAGCGACGTCGGAACCGACGCGGAGAGCAGGCCCGCGGACTTGAGCGCCTGCACCGACTCCGTGGGGAAGCGAGCCTCACGGTCGACGAGCTCGGCGTTGCTGCGCACCACGGCGAGCACGTCCTCGAGCGGGATCTGCGCCAGGCCTGCGGGCGCGTCCGGATCGATGGGGGGAAGGGCGGAGGGAGCCTCGAGTGTGGTCATCTCAGATCACGCCAGCTCTGCGACGGCGTCGGCGATGGCCGAGACGCTCGCGAACGTGGCCTTCTGCAACAGGCGATCCGGGAACTCGACATCGAACTCGTCCTCGAGGCCGATCATCACATTGACGCTCGCGTGCGACGTCAGACCTGCGTCGTACAGATCGGCGTCGTTGGCGACTGCGTCGATGGCGACCGGGAGCTTTCCGTACTTGTCGAGTACCCGGCGGATACGGTCGACGTCCTCTGCGGCCAGAGTGTTCATTGTGTGTCCTCACATAGTCGTCGTGCTCTGCGAAGTTGCGTCAAACAAACGCGCAGGTTCCCGAACCCACTGAAACAATACAGGAGAATGTTTTGTAGTGCCAGTGCATACCTCGTGGCCGAACTCTGTGAAGTTTCCCGATGCGCGGTCGAGCGTCAGCGCGCGGAGTGCCGACCGCTCACGGGGGCGCGTCCGCGGGGCGGCCGGGCGAGCATCACGGCGATCGCGGTGGTGAGCGGAACGGAGAGCGCGAGCGCCGTGCCGCCCACGCACGAGCGGACGATCTCGATGGCCACCGCGTCTCCGGTCAGGACGTTGCCGAACGAGCGGCCGGCGACACTGAAGAGCAGCAACAGCGGCAGCGCGCCACCCGCATAGGCAAGGACGAGCGTGTAGACGGTGCTGGCGATGTGGTCCCGCCCGACGCGCATCGCGGACGTGAAGATCGACCGCCGGGTGGCGTCGGGATCGAGTGCCGCGAGTTCGAAGGCTGCCGACGCCTGGGTGATCGTCACGTCGTTCAGCACGCCGAGCGATCCGATGATGAACCCGGCGAGCAGCAGCCCGGTGATGCTGACATGGTCGAGATAGGCCTGCACGTCGGTGTTCTGTTCCTCCGACAGACCGGTCACCCGGGTCAGCCTGATGGCCGCTTCGGACAGTCCCGCGGCGACACCCATCGACACCACGGTGCCGAGCAACGCCGAACTGGTCCGCAGATTGGGCCCGTGCGCCAGATACAGCACGCCGTAAAGGATGACGGTGCCGCCGACCAGGGCGACGAGGATGGCGGACCGGCCGTCGAGGATCGCGGGGAGCACGAAGCCCACCAGCACTCCGAGCGCGAGACCGAGTCCGAGCAGGGCGCGCAGCCCGCGCCACCGTGCGACCACGCAGATGACGACGGCGAAGACCGCGACCACCAGCAGCAGCGGCGTGGTGCGGGAGTAGTCGTCGAACCCGTAGATCGCGGTCCCGCTGTCGTCGGTGCCGCGGACGAGGCGGATCTCCTCGCCGACGCGCAGATCGGGGGTGCCCGGCCCCGGCGTCACCTCGAGCAGGGTGCGGGTGCCCTCGTTCACGCCGGTGTCGATCGAGACGATGCTCCGATTGCACTCGAAGCCCGAGACGGTGGGCGGAGTGGGGGCGCCGCTGAAGACGCGACCGTTGGACGAACTGCCGCACGGACCGATGTCCTGGGACACCACGGTGCCGTACTCGGTGGCCACGACGCCGCCGGCCGCGCTCTGGAACGGCGCGGGGACCTCGACGGTGCGATCGCTGGGCCACAGCAGCACCACGCCCACGATCGCGGCGATGCCGACGACGGCGAGGATGCCGAGCACCAGTCTCGCAGCGATCTTCCCGATGGGGGCGGGACCGGAGCTGTGTCCGTGGCCGTGTGTCACGACGCCAACACTAACGGTGGCGCGGACAAGGATTTGGGGGCGCGAGCGGCGCGGGACGAAAGCGGGTGGCGGGGAAGCAGGGGGGGTGTCCCCCGCCACCGACCGAGCGGCCCACCGGGGGGGTGGGGGGCCGTTCGGCGCTTTCGGAACCCCGAAGGGCTCATGTACGAACATACCCGCGAACGCACGGTTCGATCATCACGGGGTTGAAAAATGTGCCCGAGACGTTGTGTTGTGTCACACAGCGCGATGTATGGCACTGCGCGTCACACCAAGTGCAGGTCAGGGAGTGTGCCGGCGCTCCCGTAGGGGTTCCGGGTTCTCGTAGGTGTTGCAGCATCCGCGGGAACCTGGAACGCCCGCGGGAATACCGGCACGCCGTGCTGCGCGGGTTCCGTGAGGCGCACACCCCCTGCAGCCTGCGGGGAGGGGCGCGGGTAGCTGGAGGACGTGCAGCGCCCCTAGGCCTCCGGGAGTTCGACCGCCGCGATCTCCGCCCGCAACTGCTCCTTCAGGTCCGCGTCCGCGTACGACGCGTCCACCCCCGCGAGGGCGAGCGAACGAAGAGCCGACGCGTCCAGCCCCATGCCGTGTGCGGCGAGGTACTCGGTGGTGAGGTCGGTGCCGAACATCGACGGGTCGTCGCTGTTGAGCGTCACGGTCAGCCCCGCGTCGATCATGGCCGGCAGCGGGTGCACGTCGAGCGACTCGACGACGCGGGTCCGGATGTTGGAGGTGGGGGAGACGTCGAGCGGGATCCGGTGCTCGATCAGGTGTGCGACGAGCTCGGGGTCGCCGAGCGCGGCGATGCCGTGGCCGATGCGTTCGGCCCCCAGATCACGCAGCGCCGACCAGATGCTGTCCGGCCCGCCGGTCTCGCCCGCGTGGGGGAGCGAGTGCAGTCCCGCCGCGCTCGCTCGCGCGAACACGTCGGCGAACTCCGCCCGCGGCACCTCGATGCCCCCGATGCCGAATCCGACGATCGAGTCGACGCGATGCGCCAGCACGGCGTCCAGGGTGCGGTTTGCCGCATCGGTACCGAAGTCACCGGGGAAATCGGGGATCCAACGCGCGACGATGCCGGTCTCGGTCTCAGCACGCAGCCGGCCCTCCTCGACGCCCTCGAACACCGCCGCCGCATCCACCCCACGCATGAGGTGCCCGAAGAGACTGATGTGCATCTCGGTGTACCGCACGGCGTGCGTCGCCAGCGCGGTGAGGCTGTCGTACGCGAGCCGCGCGAAGTCCTCGGGATCGCGCAGCACGCCGATCGACGTCAGGTACACCTCGATGAAGTGCGGGAAGTCGCGGAACTCGAACCACTCCCGCAGCGCGTCCTCCGTGCGCGGGATGGCCTCGACCTGATGCTTGTCGGCCAGCGCCTTCAGCGTGCTCGGCCACATCGACCCCTCGAGGTGGACGTGCAGCTCCACCTTGGGCAGCGCCTCGACGAACGCCCTGACGGTCACTGCCGGTACGACGACAGGAAGTTGCCGAACCGTTCGATCGCCGTGCGCAGATCGCGGGCCCACGGCAGCGTGACGATGCGCAGGTGATCGTGGTCGGGCCAGTTGAAGCCGGTTCCCTGCACCACCAGGATCTTCTCCTGCAGCAGCAGGTCCTGCACCAGCTTCTCGTCGCTGTGGATCTCGTGCACCTCGGGATCGAGGCGCGGGAAGGCGTACAGCGCACCGCGCGGCTTGACGCAGCTCACGCCGGGAATGGCACTGAGTCCCTCCCACGCGACGTCACGCTGTTCGAGCAGTCGCCCGCCCGGCAGGATGAGGTCCCCGATGCTCTGGTGGCCACCGAGTGCGACCTGAATGGCATGCTGCGCAGGCACATTGGGGCACAGCCGGGTGGACGCCAGCAGATTGATGCCCTCCAGGAAGCCCGCGGCGTGGTCCTTGGGTCCGGTGATCGCGAGCCAGCCCGCGCGGTATCCGGCCACCCGGTAGGCCTTGGAGAGACCGTTGAAGGTGAGGCACAGCAGGTCCGGCGCCATCGTCGCCATGGACACGTGCTGGGCGCCGTCGTAGAGGATCTTGTCGTAGATCTCGTCGGCCAGCAGCAACAGGCTGTGCTTGCGTGCCAGCGCCGCGATCCCCCGCAGCACCTCTTCGGAGTACACCGCACCCGTCGGGTTGTTCGGGTTGATGACCAGGAGCGCTTTGGTGCGATCGGTGATCTTCGACTCGATGTCCGCGAGGTCGGGGTTCCAGTCGTTCTCCTCGTCGCAGCGGTAGTGCACCGCCTTGCCGCCGGACAGCGTCGTCATCGCCGTCCACAGCGGGTAGTCGGGCGCCGGGATGAGGACCTCGTCGCCGTCGTCGAGCAGCGCCTGCATCGTCATCGTGATCAGCTCGGACACGCCGTTGCCGAGGTAGATGTCGTCGACGTCGAGGAACGGGAAGCCGTCGACCAGCTCGTAGCGAGTGACGATGGCGCGGCGGGCCGACATGATGCCCTTGGACTCGGAGTACCCCTGCGCCGTGGGAAGCGCGGCGATCATGTCGCGCACGATGACGTCGGGTGCCTCGAAGCCGAACGGAGCCGGGTTGCCGATGTTGAGCTTCAGAATGCGGTGGCCCTCGGCCTCGAGACGGGCGGCGTGGGCGTGCACGGGTCCACGGATCTCGTAGAGGACGTTCTGCAGCTTGACGGACTGCTCGAGCGGGCGCAGCGTGCGCTGGCCGGCCTGGCGCGGCGTCGTGTCTGATGTGCTCACGTCCGCCATCGTCTCACTGTCGGCCCCGTCGAGTGGTCTGCCCCCGAGCAGTCCAGTGACTGTCCGGGGGCAGACGGTGAGTCGACGGGCGGTGTCAGCTGTCCTTCGACGCCTCCGCGACGTCCGCCAGGCGTTCGGCGTCGTCGCGCTTCTCGGCGGCGTCCTCGAGCTTCTCTGCCGCGTCCTCGATCTCCTCGGTGCGCGGAGCCTTGGCCTCGGCCTCGCGGCGTTCGACCTCCGACAGCTTCGCTTCACGCTCGGCCTCGGCCGCCGAGATCCGCTTGTCGGCGATGTCGTCGGCGCGCGACTTGCGGTCCTCGAGTCGTGCGGCGGCCTTCTTGCCCGCGGCCACCTTGTTCTCGATCTCCTGGTCGGCCGCGTCGGTCGCCTTCTCCTCGGCGGTCTCGCGAGCCTTCTTCGCCCGCGTCGTCGCCTCGTCGACCCTGTTCTGCGTCTCGCGCGTCGCCTGCGCACGCTTCTCGCGGGCCTGCGCCTCGAGACGGGTGGCCTTCTCGAGATCCGCGGCCGCGCTGCGCATCTTCTGGCCGCGCCTCGCGAGGTCCTCGTCACCCAGGACGGCACCCGCGGTGGCGTCGATGCCTCCGACGATCTGCTGATACGTCGCACGGACCGGACCCTCGGCGTCGAGCCGACTGATCACGGTGGACTCGAACGCCTGCAACGGAAGTCGTGCGATCGAGTACTGCAGACGCAGGATCCGGCGGGGCAGGGACAGGCTCACTTGGTCTCCTCGGTGTCGGTCGACGCGGCCTCGCGCTCGGCCCGGGCGGCGCGCTCGCGTGCCTGCGCCGCCTCCTGCTCCAGTGCGTCGGCCTCGTCGAGCTTCTCGTCGTATTCGCTTCGTGCAGCGGAGATCTCGTCGGCCGCACGGGCCTCCTCCTGCTGCCGCTCGCTGGTGGCCTCGGCGATGCGCCGCTCCGACTGTGCCTCGGCGGCGACGCGACCCTGCTCGGCGTCACGCATCGCGTCGGCCTCCGCCGTCGTGTGCGCACGGAGCCGGTCGTTCTGCGCCGCAGCCTCGGACGCGTCGGTACGGTCCTCGACGGATTGCCGTGCGACGTCCGCCTCGGCCTCCGTCTCCGCGATGTCCTGCTGCGCCTCCTCGATCTCGAGGGCGGCGGCGGTCTCGGTGGCCTCGGCCTCGCGGCGGCGTTCCACCTCCGCCTGCTCGAGCCGCCCGCGATCGGCGAGTTCGTCGTTGTTGGTCACGGCGCCGGCCACTTCCTTGGCACGGCCCTTGATCTTGTCGACGAAGTCGCTGCGCGCCTCGGAGGCTGCACCCTGGTTCTCGGTCACGAAAGGCTCCTTCTGATGATCGTCACTTGGGGTCTTCCTTGGCGAGTGCGCGAAATCCCTTGGCGCCGGCGCGGTCGACCCCGGCCTTGACCAGCCCGTACACGACACCGTGCAGCGCTGCGGCGACCAGGACCTCACGGTTGGTGCGTGAGAGGTCCTTCGGATCGGGCATCTCAGCGTCGTTCTTGCCGACGCGCTTGTAGATCTGGTTGAAGATCTGTCCGGCGACCAAGCCACCGACGATGCTCGTGGCCAGGGAGAGCGGCTTGTAGAACGCCTTCGACGTGCTGGTCATCGGCCGGCCAGGATGTCGAGGACGCTCTGTCGGCGCAGCGCCGTGCGCGCACGACGACGGCGGACCAGGGCCACGAGGACCACGGCGGCGAGCGCACCGGCGAGCGAGATGCCCGCGACCTGCGGGTTCTCCTTCACCTGCGCGACACCCTCCTGTGCCTTGGCGACGCCCTGCTGAGCTACCTCCTGCACCTTCTCCGTCGACTCGTGGGCCGCGGCGGAGACGCGAGCGGGCACGTCGACCTTGGCCGCGAGCGCCTCGACGGTCTCGGCCAGCTCCTCGCGCTGCTGCTCGACGGACGGCGGCTCGGCATCGGCCTCGGTACGCAGGGCGTGACGCGGTTCGGACGCGTCCTTCGGGTCGGTCATGAGTGAGCCTTTCGGGCGTTCTGGACGGTCTCGACGTCGCGCTGGACGCTGGCGACGGTGGCGGCAGGTGCAGGCGGAACGGCATTCTTCGCCTTGGTCGCGCCGACCTTGGCGAGGATGCCGCCGACGATCAGCAGGACGACGGCGACGATCAGTGCCGCGAGCCACGGGTCGAGGACCGTCGCCAGGCCGAGGACGGCGGTGGCGACGAGGGTCGCGAGGCCCAGGAACAACAGCAGGGCGCCGGCGCCGGAGACACCGATGCCGACCCCGAGCTTGGTGCCCTTCGACTTGACCTCGTCGAGTGCGCTGCTCACCTCGGTGCGCACCAGCGTGCTCACCTGCTGGGTCAGGCGCTCGACCAATTGCACGGTGGACAGATCGGCCGCGGCCGGTGCGTGGCCGCCCGTATCGCTCGTGTGCCGGGTTTCGTTCATGAGCCGGGTTGTACCCGCGACCCGACCGGGCGAAACGGGAGCCTCCAGAGGTCCGCGCCCAGATCGTGGACTGTTCACAACGTCGGGACGGCCTCGGGCGGTGTCCGAAATGACACAGTTGGACGTCGAGGATCGGATGTGGGGGACGTGGCTGTGAGAAGTGTCGTGGTGCCGGCTGTGGCCAGCCTGCTCGTGGGTGGGGTGTTGTCCGCCGGCGCGGTGGTGGGCCTGACGTGGTCCGCCGAGGAGACCGTCCGGCCGGAGCCGGTGGTCACCGCCGATCCGTCGGCCTCGGTGCTCGGCGACGTGCAGTACGGGAGCAGGTGATCGACGTGGCGCGACCGACCCTCCTGCGCGGCAGCGCGTGTGTCCTGCTCGCGATCGGCAGTGCGGCCGTGGTGGGGGCGATCATGCTGCCCACTTACGTCGAGCATCGACTCGCGGTGACGCCCCTGGACATCCGCACCACGACGGTCGCGGTCACCGATCCGGGAACCGGCGGCGACGTGCTCGACGCGACGTCCATCACGCGGCCCGGCCCGCTGTCCGTGGCCACCGGGGTCCCGCTGGTGGTGCAGCGCTTCATCACCACCGAGGATCCGAGCGACGCGGATCGCGTGACGTTCCAGTCCGGCGCGACCGTGCGCCGTGCGGACCGGGAGGGCGATGCCGGTCTGCTGACCGCGTCGGTCGACCGGGTCACCGTCGATCGACGCACGTCGCAGCCGGTCGATCCGGTGGCGTCGTTGCAGACCACCGTCGGCAAGCCGGCCATCCCGGTGCCGCGGACCGGATATCAGCAGCGCTTCCCGTTCGACACCCAGCCGATCACGTACTCGGTCTACGACGCGACGGCCTGGACGAGCTTCCCTGCCGAGTTCGTCGAGGAGATCTCGATGGACGGGCTCCCGATCTACCACTTCCGCACGCAGGTCACCGGTGCCGATCTCTCCGAGACGACGCAGTCGCCGATCAACTCCGTGACGCTGCCCGCGTCGAAGTGGGGGCTCGAGGGGCTCGGTGAGCAGTCGATCACCATGAAGCGGTACTACTCCACCGTCCGCGACATCTACGTCGAGCCGCGCAGCGGCAGTCTCGTCGGCGGTCGTGAGCAGCCCTACCAGTACTTCGCGCGCGACCCTGCCGTTCCGGAGGTCACCGTGTTCAAGGCGACCCTCGGGCTCGACGAGGACGGGCAGAAGGAGCAGCTCGACCGCGCCCACGAGTCGGCCACCAAGCTGATGTGGCTCACCGACCGCGGACCTGTGCTGCTGTGGTCCGTCGGGGGTGTCGGTCTGGTTCTGGGTGCGGCGCTACTCGTCGTCTCGGGTCGGCGTTCTCAGCGCTGACGGTGCGCTGCCCCGGACGGGGTGGCGGTGAGGAAGGTGGGGGTGGGCAGCCCGGCTGACGATGCCGCCTCGGTGACCGCGTCCGCGATCGCCTCGGTGCGCGTCCGGTCGACCAGGGCGATGGCCGAACCGCCGAACCCGCCGCCGGTCATCCGGGCGCCGAACGCGCCGGCGTCCAGCGATGCCCGGACGGCGGAGTCCAGTTCGGGCGAGCTCACCTCGTAGTCGTCACGCAGTGATCGGTGCGATGCGGTCAGCAGCGCCCCCAACGCCGCGAGATCGGGTGTGGCGTTCAGGAGTTCGGCCGCCTGCTCCACGCGGACGATCTCGCTGGTGACGTGCCGGACGCGTGCCGCCGACACCTGGTCGGTCATCGCGGACGCCGCCGCCTCCGGGTCGAGACCGCGCAGCGTCGACACGCCGAGGTCGGCGCACGCCTTCTCGATCGACGCGCGCCGCCGGCCGTACTGACCGTCGACCAGCCGATGCGGTGCGTTCGTGTCGATGACGAGGATCTCCGCGTCCGGGAGATCGAGCGGAATCTGCCGGGAGGAGAAGTCGAGACAGTCCAGCAGCAGCGCGTGGCCCGGTTCCGCGAGCATCGCGATCGACTGATCCATCCCGCCCGTCGATGCGCCGGCGATCTCGTTCTCGGCGCGGATGCACGCGTCGATCAGTGCCCGCCGGTCGGCGTCGAGATCGAACAGGTCCCGAAGCGCCACCGCCACAGCACATTCGAGAGCAGCCGAGCTGGACAGGCCGGAGCCCACGGGGACGGACGAGTGCACCGCGATGTCCGCGCCCATCGTGAGCCCCAGTGCCCACGAGACGCCGGCGACGTACGCGCCCCACCCGTCCGGGCTGCCGGGAGCGATGGCCGACAGTGCGATACCCCAGTGCATGTCGGAGCCTGTCGACGCCGCCCGCAGTACTGCGTCGTCGCGTCGGCGGGCCGCGACGGCGGTGACGTAAGGCAACGCGAAGGGAAGGACGAGCCCGCCCGCGTAGTCCACGTGCTCGCCGATCAGGTTCACTCGTCCCGGCGCGATCCAGACGCCGTCCGGCTCGCCGCCGAAGGTCGTGCGGAACCGTTCGACGGCACCGTCGGCGAGCTCGGCCTCGTCGACGACCGGCAGCCACGCGGTCACGCGAGCACCTCCCGGAACCTGTCCGCGATGGCCTCGGGTGTGGTGTCGTTGATCCACGCGCCCATGGCGGACTCGGATCCGGCCAGGAACTTCATCCGCCCCGGCGATCGCATCATCGAGAACAGCTGCAGGTGCAGACTCCCCAGGTCACGGTCCGCACCGACGGGCGCCTGATGCCACGCGGCGATGTAGGGCACCTCGTCGACGCCCTCGAAGAAGTCGTCGACGGCACGCAGCAGAGCGCGATACACACCGGCCAACGCGTCGCGTTCGGCCGTCGACAACGCAGCGAGATCGGGAACGGCGCGGCGCGGCGCGAGGTGCACCTCGACGGGCCAGCGGGCGGCCGCCGGCACGTAGGCCACCCAGTGCTCGGTGTCGACGACGATGCGGCGGCCGGACCGCAGCTCGGTGTCCAGTACGTCGGACAGCAGTGAGCGACCGGTGCGCTCCCGGTGCAGCCGGGACTGCCGGATCATCGCGTCGGTCCTCTGCGGCAGGTACGGGTAGGCGTAGATCTGCCCATGCGGGTGAGTGAGGGTCACCCCGATCTCCCGCCCCCGGTTCTCGAAGCAGACCACCTGGCGCACCCCCGGGAGGGCGGACAGCGCCTCGGTGCGGTCGGCCCACACGTCGACGATGGTGCGCACCCGGTGCAGGTCGAGCGAGGCGAAGGAGGCGTCGGGGTCGCTGGCGAAACACACCACCTCGCACCGGCCCGTGCCGGCAGCGAGCGGCCAGAGCTCCTCGCCGTCGACGTGCGACGGAAGGTGCTGCGCCGCTGCCGACTGCGCGAGGGAGGGGAAGCGATTCTCGAAGACCACGACGTCGTAGTCGGCAGCGGGGATCTCGGTGGGTGGGCGTCCCGGGCGGCTCGGCGCGAGCGGGGACGCGTCGGGCGGTGGGAGAAACGTGCGGTCCATCCGCTGCGCGGCGATGACCACCCAGTCGCCGGTGAGCACGTCGAGTCGCATCTGCGACAACGACTCCGACGCGGGGAGGGGGCGCGTGTCCACCAGGTCCCGCGTCTTCTCCCCGGACACCCAGGGCTCGGAGTCGTCGAAGTACAGCAACTCTCGACCGTCGGCGAGGGTGGTGCTGGTCTTGCGAACGACGTGCGTCGACGGTTCGTGCATGGTCATGCCTGTGTGTTCCTCGCTCTCGGCTCCCCGGACCACATCGTGCACGGAATCGTGATCAGGCGCTGACGGTTGCGAAGATCTCCGGGCCGCGGCTGGTCACCAGAGCGACGGCTCGACGCCGGGCCACCGCCACGAGGCATCCGCCGAGCAGCAGGGAGACGACGGGCGCGAGCCAGACGAGGACGCCCGGGAGGGCCAGCGCGATCAGGACGCCCGGCAGGCACAGGAGGGCACCCCCGGCCATCACGGCGAGCGTCCACCCGATCGCACGGCCGGTCATCGACCCGCGGGAATTGAACGCGCTCCCCGCGGTCTGTCCTGCGACGACGTACGGGCTGGCCGCCGACTGCACGGCGCCGGCCGCTGCGGTGGCCAGGGACGCGGCCACGACGACGGCGGCCGCCACGGGGAGAGTGCGCGGCGACGGATCGCCGACGAGGCGACCGAGGACTGTTCCGACGGCGCCGAACGCCGCGGCCACCACGGCCGCGATGACGAGACGCGCGTCGATGACGCGTCGCGCCACACCCGGCACCGACGTGACGCGCCACGCCGCTGCGCCGTCGAGGCCGTACGAGTTGGCGAACATGCTGCTCGTCAGCAGGATCACGATCGGTGCGCCGTACTGCAGGCCGTAGATGTCGGTCGAGGTGGCCATGAGCACGACTCCGACGAGCAGGAACACCCCCGGCATCGTCAGCAGTCCCACTCGGCGCGGATCGACCAGCAGCAACCTGCTCTCGGCGGCGATGGCCGTGATCATCGGTCCACGCGCACGGAACGTCGTCGTCCGACGGCGGTCGGTCCGGGAGCGGGGCGGCGTGCTGTCGAGCGCGGCCGACACCGCCGAGGTCCACCACCGCACCACCAGTGCGCCGAGTCCGGCGAGCGCGACGGCGACGAGGACGGGCACCCACCACCTCCCGTCGTCGACTGCCTCGCTCGACACCGCCGCCCATCCCGTCGGCAGGACGCGCACCGCGGTGCGCAGGAAGGTGTTGTCGGCGAACGACGTCGAGACGTTGCCGAGCAGGAGGAAGGCCGCGTACGCGGCCGCGGCGACGACGGTGCCACCGATCGTCGAGAGGATGCGGCCGCGTGGAGTGCGCGATGCCGCATCCAGGCGGAGGACGGCGATACGGGACACGGCGAGCGCGACACCGACGGTGAGCAGGGCGATCACGGCGGTCACGATGCGTGCCACGGGCGAGACGTCCGTGACCGCGACGGGCGTGAGGGCGAGTCCGACGACGAGGAAGACGGTCACCCCGCTGCGCGCACCGATGAGGGCGAGGGCTCTCCGGAGATCATCGGCACGCACCGGTAGGTGGCGCACGTGTGCCGGGACGAGTCCGCGGTCGCCCACTCCGGTCAGCAGGGGAGCGACGACGGTGAGGACGACCACCACCACGGCGCACAGTGCGGCGAGCGTGGCACGCGCCGAGGGCTGTGCGCTCAGCGTGATCGCGTACATCGCCCCGAGCGACGCGATCGCGGTGATCACGATCGCGATGCGGGCACCCGATCCGGTTGCTGCTCTGCGTATCTCGCGATCCAACGACAGCAGTGTGCGGACCGGCGCGCTGATCATGAGCCCAGCCATGGCAACTCGGCCGCCTGGTCACCACCGCCGACCGCGTCGAACAGCGCGCCCTCGAGGGTGCCGCCGGCACGCACGTCGTCGATCGTGCCGGCGGCCAGCAGAGAGCCGCGGGCGAGAATGGCCACGTGCGAGCACATCTGCTCGATGAGCGGCATGGAGTGGCTCGACACCATCGCGGTGCCGCCCCGCGCGACGAAACTCTCGAGAAGGTGCCGAATGGTGCGGGCGGACATGGGGTCCACCGCCTCCAGCGGCTCGTCGAGCACGAGGAGCCGCGGCGAGTGGATCATCGCCGCGGCCAGGCCGATCTTCTTCTTCATTCCGGCGCTGTACGTGGAGACCGCGCGGTCACCGGCCTCGGCGATGTCCAGCACCGCGAGCAGTTCCTCGCAGCGTTCGTGCGCCACCGCCGGATCGAGACCGTGCAGCACTCCGACGTAGTGCAGTGCGCGCCGACCGGGCAGGGCCTCGGGGAGGGACGGCCCGTCGGGAAGCAGTCCGACGCGCCCGCGGGCGGCGACCGGATCGGCCCACACGTCGTGACCGTCGATCCACACCTGCCCGGCGGACGGGCGCACGATGCCCGTCGCCATCGACAGAAACGTGGTCTTGCCTGCTCCGTTGGGTCCGACCAGCCCGTACAGCGTGCCGGCCGGCACGAACAAGGACAGGTCGCGCACGGCCGGTGCGCTCCCGTCGTACTGCTTGCTCAGCCCCCACGACTGCAGCGCGCCGGGTGTCTCGTCCACGGTCGACATGCGATCCCCCTCGTCGGTTGCGGTACTTTCCGACACTAACCAGACCGCCTGGCATGTCGCTACCCGAGCGGGGCAGAATCGAGGGATGTGCGGTCGCTACGCCAGTACCCGGTCCGACGACGACCTGTCGTCCATCTTCGATGCCGCCGTGGCGCTGGGGGAGGCGCCGGAACCGTCCTACAACGTGGCGCCCACGGATCCGGTGCGCATCGTGCTCGAGCGTGGGGAGGAAGCGCGCCAGCTGCGGACGGTCCGATGGGGTCTGATCCCGTCGTGGGCGAAGGATCGAAAGATCGCGAGCAGGCTGATCAACGCGCGGTCCGAGACCATCACCGAGAAGCCGGCGTTCCGCAAGGCCGCGGCGAAGCGGCGCTGCCTCGTTCCCGCCGACGGGTACTACGAGTGGGAGAAGCGCGAGGGGAAGAAGATCCCGCACTTCCTGCACACGGACGGTGTTCTCGCGATGGCGGGACTGTACGAGCTGTGGCCGGATCCCGCACTGCCCGAGGATGATCCGGGCAAGTGGGTGTGGACCACGACTGTGCTCACCACGACGGCCACCGACGCGCTGGGACACATCCACGACCGGTCACCCGTCGTGGTGCCGGCGGACATGCGCGATGCCTGGTTGGACCCGACGCTGACCGATCTCGGCGCGGTGGCGGACCTGGTCCAGTCGATGCCCGAGCCGCACCTGTCTCCGTACGAGGTGAGCACGGCCGTCAACAGCGTGCGCAACAACGGGCCGCAGTTGCTCGAGCCGGTGGCCTGACGAGGGGTCGAGTTGCACTTCGAGCACTTCTGCGCCATGCTTAGCGCATAATCACGCTAAGGAGGCGTCATGACCCTGATCGAGTGGCTCGGATCCACCGCGTTCGTGTCCTTCGGGGCACCCACGTCGTGGGTCGAGGTCGTCGGATTCGTCACGGGCGCCACCTGCGTCGTCCTGGTCGCACGGCAGTCGGTGTGGAACTGGCCCATCGGTATCGCCAACAATCTGGCGTTCGTCCTGCTGTTCTTCGGCGCCGGGCTGTTCGCCGACGCGGCGCTGCAGTTCGTCTACATCGCTCTCGCCGTGTCCGGATGGGTCCTGTGGGTCGGCGGCGGCACGCAGGGGCCGCTGGTGGTCACGTCCACCAGCCGTCGGGAATGGTGGTGGCTCGGCGCCGTCGGCGTGACGGCCACGCTGGCCATGACGTGGTTCCTCGACACCGCGACGACGTCGGTCGTGCCGTTCTGGGACGCGGTGACCACCGTGCTGTCACTGCTGGCGACGTGGGGCCAGGTGACGAAGCGTCGTGAGTCCTGGTTCCTGTGGATCGCCGCGGACGTCGTGTACGTGCCGCTCTACCTCTACAAGGACCTGGTGCTGACCGGTGTTCTCTATCTGGGATTCATCGCGCTGTGCGTTGCCGGGCTGCGAGCGTGGACACGGTCGATGACCCCCGCCGCCGTCGAGGTGCCGGCATGAGGCACGCGCTGATCATCGGCAAGTTCTATCCGCCGCACGTCGGTCACCACGCGATGGTCCGGTTCGCCGCCACGGTGGCCGACCGGGTGACCGTCGTGGTGATGGCAGCCACCGTGGAGTCGGTGTCTCTGCGAGACCGTGTGGCGTGGATGACCGAGTCGCACGCAGGCGAGAAGACGGTCACGATCACCGGCATCGTCTGCGACGCACCGATCGACCACACCTCACGGGCCGTGTGGGCGGCCCAGGTGGCGTGCATGCGCGCGGCCGTCGGGAACGAGCCCGTCGACGTGGTGGTCACCAGCGAGCCGTACGGCGAGGAACTGGCGCGGTGGTTCGACGCTCGACACGTGCCGTTCGATCTGCCGCGCAGCACCTTCCCGGTGTCCGGGACCGCGTGTCGTCGCGACCTCGCCGCCTCGTGGCGCTGCCTCGACGCGCCTGCCCGCGCCGGTCTGACGACACGCATCGTCGTGGTGGGTTCCGAGTCGACGGGCACCACCACCGTCGCCGGAGCGCTGGCTGCACACTTTCGACAACGGTGGTCGGACACCGAGTGCGTCGACGAGTTCGGCCGGCAGGACACCCTCGACAAGGTCGCGGAGGTCGGATCGGTCGACGACATCGTGTGGACCGGTGACGACTTCGCCCGCATCGCGCGCACCCAGACTGCCCACGAGGACGCGGCAGCGCGGCGCGGATCGCCTGTGCTGATCTGCGACACCGACGCGTTCGCGACGACGGTGTGGGAGCGGCGTTACCTCGGCCCCGAGTCACACCACGCCGTCGCCGACGATCGACCCGCGTTGTATCTGGTGACGGATCATCATGGAGTTCCGTTCGTGCAGGACGGTATTCGTGACGGTGAACAAGTGCGGGCGGAGATGACCGGGTGGTTCCTCGACGCGCTCACACGCACCGGCCGGTCCTGGGTGTTGCTCACTGGCAGCCGCGAGGAGCGCCTGCAGTTGGCGATCCGGGTGGCGGAGCAGGAACTTCGGCGACGAACCACCTTCACGGCGCCGCTCGGCGGCATACTCGAGGCATGACCGCACTCGAGCATTCCGACTCCATCGTGATCGCCGCGTCGCCCGACGCCGTGTACGCCCTCGTCTCCGACGTCACCCGGACCGGGGAGTGGAGCCCGATCTGCCAGGAGTGCTGGTGGAACGACGGCGGCAGCGCCGACGTGGTCGGGTCCACCTTCACCGGGCGCAACGTCACCGCCGACCGCACCTGGGAGACGGTCTCGACCGTCGCCGTCGCCATCCCGGGCACCGAGTTCGCCTGGCTCGTCGGCGACTCGTTCGTGCGGTGGGGATACACCCTCGAGGCGATCGACGAGAACTCGACGCAGCTCACCGAATCGTGGCTGTTCACCGATCAGGGGATCGAGTACTTCCACACGAAGTTCGGCGATCGCGCGCAGGAGGAGATCGAGATCCGCCGTACCGCCGCACTCGACGGGATTCCCCGCACGCTCGCCGCGATCAAGGCGATCGTCGAGTCCTGACATGCACGGTGAGCACGTGGTAGTGGTCGGGGCCGGCATCGTGGGCCTCGCGACGGGGCGGGCGCTGGTGCGCCGCGGGTACCGGGTGACGGTGCTGGACAAGGAGTCGGACATCGCGACTCATCAGACGGGCAACAATTCCGGTGTCATCCATTCGGGTCTCTACTACGCGCCCGGCAGCCTCAAGGCCACGCTCGCCGTGTCCGGTTCCGTGTCGATGCGGGACCTCGCCCGCGAGCACGACCTGCCCGTCGACGTCTGCGGCAAGCTCGTGGTCGCCACCACCGAGGCGCAGGTACCGGCACTGCGAGCCCTGGCCGAGCGCGGCGCCGTCAACGGGGTGCCGTGCCGGATGATCACCGCGGACGAGGCGCGGGAGTACGAACCCGCGGTGCGCGCGGTGGCGGCGCTGCGAGTGGAGTCCACCGGCATCATCGACTACCGGGCGGTGTGTGCCAGGCTGCGACGTGAGATCGAAGACGCCGGCAGTGACGTGGTGCTGGGCGCCGAGGTCGTCGCGATCAGTGGATCGATCGAGGTGCGCTGTCGCACAGGGCAGTCGGAGACGCTGATCGCCGCCGACCTGCTGGTGAACTGCGCCGGACTGCACAGCGACCGCATCGCCCGCATGGCCGGAGTCACCCCGGCCGTCCGCATCCTGCCGTTCCGCGGCGAGTACTTCGAACTGGCACCGCAGTACAGCCACCTGGTGCGCGGGCTCATCTATCCGGTGCCCGACCCGACGCTGCCGTTCCTCGGCGTCCACCTCACCCGCATGATCGACGGCACCGTTCATGCCGGACCGAATGCCGTTCTCGCACTGGCGCGCGAGGGCTATCGGTGGCGCGACATCGCGCCGCGCGACGTGGCCGACGCGTTGGCATGGCCAGGGCTGTGGCGACTCGGTCGGCGCTACTGGCGCACCGGAGCGCAGGAGGTGGCCCGGTCGGTGTCGTCCGCGCGCTTCCTCGCCAGTCTGCGCGAGCTGGTGCCGGACCTGCCCTCGGACAGCCTCGTCCCCACCCATGCGGGAGTGCGGGCGCAGGCGATCCACCGCAGCGGTGCACTGGTCGACGACTTCTACTACGAACAGCGGCCCGGCCAGGTGCACGTGCTCAACGCGCCCTCACCCGCCGCCACCGCGGCGCTGGGTATCGCGGAGCACATCGCCGGGCAGTTGGAGGGGGCGCGGTAGGGGCGGTGTGTCGTCGGGTGCTGCTTGTGGCGTCGTGCACCGGTTGCGTTGAGCTGCACCCCGTTCCGCAGGCTGGAGGGGGTGTGGATGTCACGGTCGGCGTGAGGATCGCGCCTCGGCGCGGCGGATCCGCCCGATGATCGACTCGGGGAACTCCAGATCGCCCCACGTCCAGCGCGCCATCTCGTACCCCGTGTCGCGGATCTCGTCCTCCCGGAGCTTCTCGCGCCACAGCACGTCAGCGGGAGTGTCACCCGTGGGCACGAGGCGGCCGTACTTCACGCGCCCGTCGAACTCGCCCACCACGTTCGACTCGGGCAGGAAGAAGTCCACGCGATGAGATCTGTTCGCGCAGGTGCACCATTCGCTGCACCTCGACGACGAAGCCCGACTCGTGGAGCAGTACGCGGCTCCGTGACTCGCCGACGCTCTCCGCTCCCGCGTTCATGAACCGAGCCACCCGCAGCGCGCGAGCGTGGCCGTTACGGGTCGGCCGTCGGGCGAGCACAGCGGCCACCTCCGTGCCGAGTACCCCGAGCCGCCGCGCCGCATCGTCCGCCGCGCAGACCGCCTGTTCGAACGGGAGGCTGCAGGCCAGGTCCGCGATCGTGCGGGCCACAGTGGTCACGCGGAGGCCCTCCACCTCGGTGATCTCGTCCGGGTCGTAAGGCGATGCGTGCACTGTGCGGAGCTGTCCGCGGCGACCCCCGGTTCTACGGTTCCGCGTCAGGTGGACGGTGCCCAGCGGCACGTCCCACAGCGTGATCCCGTGCAGCAGGGCGGCACTCGCGTGGCTCGACACGGTGTCGGGGGCGGTTGCGCGCGCCATGGTGGCCCGCACGACGAGGAGGTGCCGATCGGTGTCGGTCAGATTCTCGATGTCACGCGCACCCGCGTAGGCCCCGCGGCGCAGGCGGGTGAGGGTGCCGTCGCGGCAGAATCGGCGGAGCTCGGAGTCGGTGAATCCGTCGGTCAATGCCTGAGAGCGCGTGATGATGCGAGCCATGCCCCGATCGTTGCCGCACCGGTGGTGCTCGGGCGGGGCTCAGGTTCCGCGCTGGGGATGGCCCGAGGCCTGTGGATGCGTGAGCTGCACAGAGTCCGTGACGCGTACACCCCTCGCAGCACGCCGGACAGGGTGTCTGAGGCGGCAAGTGGTGTGTGGCTCTGGGGGAGCGGAGCCGCGTGCCGGGTGCTGCCTTCTGCGGTGCGGGGCCTGTGGTGCCTTCTGCGGTGCGGGGAGTGCGGTCCCGAGCCGCACACCGCACACAACGCGAACACCCTCCCCAGCACGCTGGAGAGGGTGTTCGGCTACTGCAACGGGTGTTCGGTCAGGACCTCTTGCCCGGCGCCTTCGCTCCCGACTTGAACCCGAGCCCACCGGCCTTCGGCTGCGGCGGCGCCGGGGTGTCTGCGGGCTCCGCAGCACCGTTCGACTCGGCAGCACCGTTCGACTCCGGCGTAGGAGCGGCCGTCTCCTCGGGTGCCTGCTCTGCGGGTGCCGCCAACTCCGGTGCCTCCGACTCGGCAGGTGCCTCCGACTCGGCAGGTGCCTCCGGCTCGGGCGCTGCGGCGGGTGCCGCGGAACCCGGTGCCTTGGCGCCGGGCTTCTTGAACCCGGACTTCACGGCGAGACCCTTCGCCTTGACGGTCGGCATGGACTCCGACGCCTGGGCCGGTGCCTCGGCCTCAGCCTCCGCCGGTGCCTCGGCCGCCGGTGCGGGTGCAGAAGCCTCCGCCGGTGCCTCAGCCGCCGGGGAACCCGGTGCCTTGGCGCCGGGCTTCTTGAACCCGGACTTCACGGCGAGACCCTTGGCCTTGACGGTCGGCATCGACTCGGCCGCCTGTGCCGGTGCCTCGGCAGAAGCCTCGGACGGTGCCTCGGCAGAAGCCTCGGAAGCAGGAGCCGCAGAAGCAGGAGCCGCAGAACCCGGTGCCTTTGCGCCGGGCTTCTTGAACCCGGACTTCACGGCGAGACCCTTGGGCTTGACCGTCGGCAACGACTCGGATGCCTCACTGGCCGTCTCGGCGGGAGCGTCGGTCGGTTCCGGCTTCTCGGCCGGAGCAGCTGCGGCAGATCCCGGTGCCTTCGCGCCCGGAGGACGACCCTTGAGCTGCAGCCCCTTGCCGCCCGGTGCCTTCGCCTTGCCGGCCATGCCGAGGCCCTTCGGCTTGGACGCGTCGGCTGCGTCGTCACCGTCGGCGTTGGGCGACTCGGCGGGCTCGGCCGGAGCCTTCGCACCGGGTGCCTTGGCGCCCGGAGCCTTGGCCAGGCCCTTCATCTTCAGACCCTTGCCGGGCGCGGGGGCAGCGGGATCGCCACCCGCAGCAGCCGTCTCGATCTCCTCGACTCGGCCCTTCTCCTCGGCGGCGGCGACGTCCTCGGTGGCGACGGACTCGGCCCTGGGGGTGTCGACGGGCTCCTCGGCAGGGACGACCACGGGCTTGGCCCGCGGCACCACCTTGATGTTCTCGCCGAGCTGTGCGGAGTCCAGGCGCGTGATCGAGCTGAGCAGCATCTGCGAGACGTCGATGACCTCGACGTTGTCGTTGCCGCCGGCCTCCTGGCGTGCGGTGACACCGTCGTTGAGCATGACACGGCAGAAGGGGCAGCCGGTCGCGATCTTCTGCGTCGCGGTGGTGCTGCCGCCCAGGGTGTCGAGCGCTTCGTCGACGCGGTCGATGTTGATCCGCTTGCCGATCTTCTCTTCCATCCACATGCGAGCACCACCGGCGCCGCAGCACATGGAGCGCTCGCCGTGACGCGGCATCTCCTTGAGTGTGGAGCCCGACGCCGCCATCAGCTCGCGGGGTGCGTCGTACACCTTGTTGTGGCGTCCCAGGAAGCACGGGTCGTGGTACGTGACGTCCTCTTGCACCGACGCCACCGGCACCAGCTTCTTGGCCCGCACGAGGCGGTTGAGCAGCTGGGTGTGGTGCACGACCTCGTACTTGCCGCCCACCTGCGGGTACTCGTTGCCGAGTGCGTTGAAGCAGTGCGCGCACGTGACGACGATCTTGCGACGGCTCTCGTCGACACCCTCGAACACGGAGTTCAGGGTCTCGATGTTCTGCATCGCGAGCTGCTGGAACAGGAACTCGTTGCCCGCGCGGCGAGCGGAGTCACCGGTGCAGGTCTCCTCGGCGCCGAGCACCATGAACTTCACGCCGGCGGTGGCGAGCAGTTCCGCGACGGCCTTGGTGGTCTTCTTCGCGCGGTCCTCGTAGGCGCCGGCGCAGCCGACCCAGAAGAGGTACTCGAAGTCCTCGAAGCTGTCGGCGTCCTGGCCGAAGACCGGCACGTCGAAGTCGAGCTCCGAGATCCAGTTGGTGCGGTCCTTGGCGTTCTGGCCCCAGGGGTTGCCCTTGTTCTCCAGGTTCTTGAACAGGCCGGCCAGTTCGGAGGGGAACTCCGACTCGATGAGCACCTGGTAGCGACGCATGTCGAGGATGTGGTCGACGTGCTCGATGTCGACGGGGCACTGCTCGACGCAGGCGCCGCAGTTGGTGCAGCTCCACAGCACCTCGGGATCGATGATTCCGCCGAGACCGCCGTCGAGAGTGGTCTCGCCGACCAGCGGGCGCTCGGCCTCGTCACGGGCGGCCTGCGGGATCTTCGCGAGCTTGGCCTCGTCCGGCTTGCCGTCCGCGTCGACCAGGCCGACCTCGTCGCCCGCCATGTCCTTGCGGCCGCCGGCGAGCAGGTACGGCGCCTTGGCGTTGCCGTGGTCGCGGAGCGAGGTGATGAGCAGCTTGGGTGAGAGCGGCTTCCCCGTGTTCCACGCCGGGCACTGCGACTGGCAGCGGCCGCACTCGGTGCACGTGGTGAAGTCGAGCCAGCCCTTCCAGGTGAAGTCCTCGATCTTGCCGGCACCGAACGCGTCGACGTCGGGGTCGGCCTCCTCCATCTCGAGGACCTTGCCGCCGGACATCATCGGCTTGGCCGCGCCGAGCGCGACTCCGCCGTCGTCCTCACGCTTGAAGTAGATGTTGAAGAACGCGCTGAACCGGTGCCATGCGACACCCCACGTGATGTTGCGTCCGACGATCAGCAGCCAGACCATGCCGGACATGAGCTTGACGAAGGCGAAGATCGAGACCAGCACCGCGCTCGCGGGGAGCAGCTTGGCCAGGTTCATGGTGAAGAAGTCGGTCCACGGGTTGGCGTGTCCGTAGGTGGCGATCTTGCCGGCCTTCACGAAGATCATGCCGAGGCCCTCGAGCAGCACCACGAACTCGACGAAGTAGGCGGCACGGAAGTTGGAGCCGGAGAAGCGGGAGAGGCGCTCGGGGGAGCGAGGGTGGTTCCGCTGCCGGATGATCATCAGCGTCACGATGCCGATGACGGTGCCCAGGCCCAGGATCTCGTCCATGAGGTGGTAGATCGCGAGGTCACCGATGAGTGGCCAGTGGAACTCGGGATTGAACGTCTGCCCGTAGGCCTCGAACCACAGGATGGCGCCGAGCATGAAGCCGACCATCACCAACCAGTGCGCCCAGCCGACGGAGCGGAACTTGTTCATCCGGGTGTGCGCAGCGAACTCGATGCACATCTGCTTGAACCGCGGAACGAACGGTCGCAGACGTGTCCTGTCCGGCTGTCCCAGCGCGATGGATCGCACCATCATCGCGGCACCGCGGAAGAAGTAGGCCCAACACACGATGCTGAGCAGGGCACCGACGGTGCCGAGGGTGATCGTCAGGGCATTCATGACGCTGCCTTTCTTCGGCGACGGCCATTCCGTCGCCCTACGCTTCCGGCCGGCCACAGGGGGCGGTCCGACGGTCAGCCCGGATGCATCTGTCCCACTCGAAGTTACCAGCCGGTAACCACAAGGGTTCTACCGATCGGTAACTTAGCATTTCGGTCGACATCACCGCAGGTCGGACGGAGGGCTGGTCCGTCCTACACAGGCGATGAGCCCTACCGTATTACGGCACAGCGACAGGCCTCGCGCACAGGTATTCCTAACTTGCCTCGTGGGTAACTTCGGGCCGCCGAGGAAGTCGCCCCTCATCGCGACCATTTTGTTACCCTTCACGAGCCACCTCGTCCGTGGGTGAGGTCACATCGTGGCTGTTCACACGGACAATTCCCGGATCGAGCACTGAAAACGGACCTGATATTCGGTTGTGTCCCTGTCAACCGCTACAGTGCTCGTGTCGGGGTCCGACACCACGAACCTGAACGAACGGAACATCTAGATGACACTGCGTCGACTCGTCGCAACCTCTGCGATCGCGATCGCCTCCCTGGGCGTGGCCACTGGTACTGCGTACGCGCAGCCGGCCACCACCACCCCCTCCGCGACGACCACCGAGAGTGCTCCCGCGGAGAACTCCGAGCTGAACTGGGCGTCGCGCGTCGAGGCCGGTGGCGTCGTCACCACCGTCGACGCCGGTATGTTCCGTGCGTCCGACGACGGCAAGGCCGTCGTCCTCGAGGACGAAGAGGGCAACGACGTCCTGAGCCTCCCGCTGTCGTTCAACCTCAACGGCATCGAGTTCCCCTACGGTGTCGAGTACACCGACGAGGGCCGCACCGTGAAGCTCATTCCGAACCTCGCAGCACCGATGGGCCTCACGCCCGTTTCGCTCGAGCAGAATGCTGCATCGCCTGCTGAGAACCTCAAGGCGCAGGACAACTTCGCGTCTCAGCTCGGGCTCGCCTCAGCTGTCGGCGGCCTCACGGGCACGATCATCGGTGCGGGTCTCGGCGCTATCGGCTTCGTCGCCGGCCCGCTCGGCGTGCTCACAATTCCCAGTGGCGCGACGCTCGGCGGCATCATCGGCACGATCGTCGTCGGCGGACCGACTCTGGCAATTGCCGGCGTCGACTTCGTGAACACCCTTCTGGCTCCTCCCGGCACCACGCAGTGGGCCAACTGATCTACGGCTGAACACGATGAAGGCCGCCACCCATCGGGTGGCGGCCTTCTCTCGTTTCAGGCGGAGTGGATCAGAGCCAGGGAACGGCGGCGGCGAGGAAGATGCCACCCGCGATCACACCGACGGCTCCGGTGAGCAGTCCGATGACGGTGTCTGCGCGATCGGCATCGGGAACGCGTGTCGCCAGGACGCCGGCGACGAGCGCGGCGATGCCCAGCAGAACGCCGAAGCCGAAGCTCCAGAACGCCACCACCGACAGCGCGCCCAACAGCACGGAAGCGTCGGCGAGTCGGGGATCGCGGGCAACGGAACTCAGGGCCGCCCGAGCAGACGACATCTTCGCCGCCGTGTAGATCGCGGCGGGGGACTGAGTCTCGCGGGGGAGTGACGAATCGGCGATGTCGGTCACAGCGATACCTCCTTCGGGGAACGGCCGAAGGTCATCGGGTATCGAACGCAGCGCAGCACAGCGGTACACCTCCTCGTGGGATGAACGGAACGGTCGACACTCGGACGTCACCGACGTTGGTGACGGAGTGGACTGCGCGTGTCCCACGATACCACTGTGACCAGAGTGCGTTACGCGACGGAATCCGAAAAGTGATGCGCCCGTGTCATATTGGTTCCCTCCAGAAATGGCGACAGCCCGCCGTCCGAAGACGACGGGCTGCGATCACTGCGCAGTCGGTCAGCTCAGAACGCCGGCATTCGAGACGATCTGCACGATGTAACCGATCACCGTGAAAGCAAGTTCGAAGAAATCCATGTCGGGCCTTTCATGAATGAAACGCACCCACTCGAGGCGCGGAGGCGCCTCGCCTCGACACGTGACATTACCGCACCAAGGAGACCGAACGTTGTGCTATCTCACGATGTGCGGACGGTCGTTCCGGTGGCCGCGGTGACGGCGTCGACAGGGATGCCCAGGCTGGCGGTTCCGCCGTACTGAGCCAAGGCCAGGTTCGCCTCGCCGCAGCTCGGAGCAGCGCCGCTGTTGGATCCGCTGGTGATGCCCAGTGCGAGTGTCCCTGTGACGATGGCGCCGCCGCTGTCACCCGCGAGAGTGCAGGCGGTACTGGCGAATCCACGCACCGTGCGGCTGTCGCCGTCACCCAGGAAGAGCTGCGTCTCGACGCGGTCCGCAGCGACGAGACCACACGTGAAGGACGACGCCTGACCGGACTTGCACACCGGGGCACCGATGACGGGCGAGGCCGTTCCGGTGATCGTGAGGGCGGTGCCGTTGGCTCCCCGCACGGTGGGCTGGTCGAGCCCCGCGGCCACGCCGGCGTCGTTCAGCGCGATGACGGAGTAGTCGAGTCCGTCGCCGCCGCCGACACTCGACGTGGTGAAGTCGCCGACGGGAGTACTGGCGCGGATGTCGTCACGATTGGGCAGGTAGACCGAGGCGGAGTTGCCCGGATCACAGTGTCCCGCAGACAGACTGACCGGCGTGCCGGCCCCGTCGGTGGCGCTGAACCCGAACGAGCAGATCTCGATGTCCTCGAGCGGCGCGGTGGTGATGTCGCCGGCGGACGTCACGTAGTCGTCGCCGCCCATCACGGCAGGCGGAGGCGTCGGACCGGGAGCGGGTGGGGACAGCTGCACCTGGAGGTTGGCGATGGCGGTCGGCAGATTCAGTGCGCGCCCGATCGGACTGTTGGCGATGTCGACGATCACCCGTCCGCCGAGCACGTCGACAGCCGCCGAATTGATCTGTGACGAGACCTCGCGGGGCAGACCCGACACCCAGCGACCGAAGTCGTCGAGGGACTGCTCGAGCGTGTCCGCCGACACGGGCGACTGGCGGCTGCGGTAGCCGTCCTGCGCCACCTGGCTCGCGGCCTCCGAGGTGGTGACCGCGACGACGGGAACGCCGTCGTCGCCGATCCAGGCACCCGCGAAGTCCGCCGGGCGCTGCTGACGGAAGTCGTCGGCGTAGGTACGAAGCTTCTGCGCCTCGGCAGCGCGGTCGAGGTACTCCTGCGGCGACATGTGCAGATCGCGCTGCACGGCGTCGACCAACTCGGACGGGAGGCGATCCGCGGACAGCTGCTCGGGAGCCGCCGACGCGGGTGCTGCGCCGGCAGTGGCGGTGCCGAGGCTCAGCATCAGCAGCGACGCGCCCACCACCCCCATCACCCGTGCGCTGCGAGATGCGCCGCTCGACTCGGAGTGACTCTGGCCCGTGGCCGCTGTGGCCGCCGAGTTACGCAAGAAGTTCCCTTCGCAGTGGTGACAGTCCGTGGCCCGTCGGGTCCGCACATGGTTCGCAGAGGTACCGATGCCAGCGCACGAGCATAGGGCATCATCCTGAGCGTTTCCGGCGCCCGACGAGCGTCAGGGACGGTTCACAGAACCGGGAGAGGTACGCGAGACGGACCGGGCCGGGGCAGTGGTCTCCGAGGCCGAGGTTTCCGGTGTCGTGGTGGCGATTGTCGTGGACGGTGCCGTCGTGGTGGTGGTGTCTGGAGGGGGTGGGGACCCGACTCCACCGAATATCCCACCATCAGGAAACAGATCGAGCGGCTCCACGATGTCGGTGAGGCCGCTGGGTTCCGGCAGCGAGGGCGGCATCGTCTCCATGACAGGGTCGAGCGTGTCGATCTCCGGAGCCGGGGCCTCCTGCACCGGAGCCGGTGCCTGCTCCTGGACGGGCAGCGGCGCGGCGGACGTCGTGGTGCTGTCCAACGACGACGTCACGACGGGAGCGGCGGGCGTGATGGCCTGCTGCGAGTTCAGGGGCGCGACCGAGCTGGAGTCGAGGTCGTGGGTGCCCACGGCGCCGCCGACGGCGAGGAACGCGAGAGCCACCGCGGCTACCGAGACCGCCGCGCGCGTGGGTGTTCTCCTATGTGGTCGAGTGTGAGCGGTCTTACCGGTGGCCGAGTCGGACACCATCGCCGCGAATGCCTTGTTCGAGGCCGCCGAGGTGAGCGGCGACGACCGACGTGAGGCTGCGGCGCGAACGGCCGCCGCCGGGTTCTCCGACATCGCGGGAGCCAGCGAGCAGTCCTGCAGACCGACGTAATCGAGGGCGTCCCGCAACGCGGCTACCGAGTCGGCGGACAGTCCTGCAGGGTGGAGCAGCATGCATCGCGCGTCGGCGGGCAGAGAGTAGAGCTCCGACAGCATGCCCGTCAGAGCGTGGACGAATCCGGCGACGAGATCCTCGGCGCGCACCACGCGACCGTCGGCCAGGCCGAGTCCGCGAGGGTCGCCCACCGCGACGAGAAAACCGCGAACGCCCTGGTCGGAGTCATCGAGGCGCACGCGTCCATCGGGGTCCAGGCCCACCGCCGTCGGGCACTCGAACAGCTCGGTACCACCGTCGATGTCGACCGACACGGCCGTCTCGGCATCGGTCACCGCCATGACGAGGTGGATCGTCTTGTCGACCCGGGGTCCGTCGAACCCCTGGCTGCGCGCGCTCATTCGGACTCGACCCCCTCGGCGAGTTGCAGACACGGTGCCACGTCGACCGCGAGCACCCGTCCGATCACCGTACCGGTCGTCACGGTGAGGGGGTACCCGATGGGCTCCGCCCCCCGTGCGCGCTTCGCGCATCCCGCGGCACGCACAACGCGCACGGGAAGCACTCAGCCGCCGGTCGGCGGGTCGTCCGCGGTCTCGTCCGAGTCTTCGATCGGTGCATCGGGCGACGGTGACGGCGACGGACTGGTGGGCGAGGGCTCCACGACGACGGGCGGGTCGCTCGGCACGGGTTCGGGTGCCGGCTCGGGTGCCGGAGCCGGGGCGGGAGCAGGAGCGGGCGCGGGTGCCGGCACGGGGTCCGGTGCGCGCGGGGGCACCGTCGTGGTGATCCGAGCAGGTGCACGTGTGGCCTCGACGGGCGCGGGTGCGCCGGGGACGACGGTCGGGAAGCCGATGCTGGTGGACGGGGCGGGACGAGTCGTCGTCGGCCGCGCTGTGACACCGGCGGCGTCCTCGACGGCCGGAACCGCGGTGCTGACCGTCCGATCGGACGCGAGGTAGGCGATACCGCCGCCCACGATCAGCAGGGTCGCGACTGCGGCCGCCACGAGGAGGGCGAGGGGGCCGCGCGGTGTCGACGTCGATGCACCGCTGTCGGTGGCTGTCGAGGCGGCAGCGGTCGCGAGCAGCGGTGCCCCCGTCGTCGGCGCGAGCCCGGCGGCGGCACGTGCGGCGGCCGCGGCGGCCGCCAGCCGTTCCTCCGACGCACCGAGGGTGGCGTGGGGATCGGCCGACTCGGGATGCAGCGTCAGCGCGGTGAGTCCGACGAAGTCGAGCGCCTCCCGCAGCGCGGCGATGCGCTCGGGTGACCAGTCGGCGGGATGGGCAGCTCCGGCCGTGAGGACGCGGACGTCCTCGCCGGCGTCGACGGTCTCACTGAGCAGCAGGAACATCATGGTCGCGACGAGGTCCTCGGCGCGCATGGGTACGCCGCGGGACGAGACCACGCCGGACGGGTCACCGACGCGAGCCATGAAGCGATCGACGACGTCGATGTCCGCCGTCAGCGCGTCGGGCCGGTGCAGGGTCGTCGTGCCGTCGGGCAGGAGGTAGAGGACCGTCTCGGCCGTCACCGGCACGCGGACCAGTTCACCCGAGGTCGTCGACACCACGACGGCCGTCGACGTCAGATCGGTGATGTGGATCCCGGTGGCTCGGGTGATCGGTGCGGCGTCGTGCCCGGTGTTCATGCGTGTACCCGTCGTTCCTTGTCCTGTGCGTAGCCGGCCGCGCGGAGCATCGACAGCATCTGCGAGCGCGACTGCGCTCCCAGACGTCGACGGATCCGTGCGACGTGGTGCTCGACCGTCTTGGCCGAGATGTACATCTGGGCGCCGATCTCGCGGTACGTCAGGCCCAGTACGAGATGATGCGCCACCTCCGCCTCGCGCTCGGTCAGCGCCCCCAGCGACGCGGAACCGGGCTCGGTGGGCTCGGCCGTCGCCGCGACGGCACCGATGTCGCGGGCGATCTGCAGCAGGGCGGTGGCGTCGCGGGTGTCGGCGACACGCAGGGCGGCGTCACTGGCGAGCCGCGCCGCGTCCCAGGCGTGCCCGAACTTCTCCAGGGTGCGAGCGGACGTCTCGACCTCGGCGACGTCGGGCTCGCCCTGCAGGACGCGGAGCCATGCTTTGCCGGCGGAGGCGAGTGCTGCGGCGTGGGGACTGCGGTCGGCGAACGAGCCGAGCGCACGAGCGTGGGGGAGCAGGTCGGCCGGGGCGCCGCCGAGGATGGCGGCCTGCACGCCGTACCAGTGCCACGTGGCCGCCCAGGTCGGTGGTTCGTCGAGCGAGGCGACCAGTGCGGTGGCCGCGGAGACGGAGTGCGCGATGCGTGCCGTGTCCCCGAGGCGCACTGCGGCGAGCCACAGTTCACCGAGCGGGATGAGGGAGAAGAGATCGGGTTCGGCCTCCGCGACGGTGCGCCGGGCCTCCTGCCACGCGGACATGAGGGCGCCGGTATCTCCGCGTCGGCGGGCGGTGGCGACGCGAAGTGCGAAGTAGGACAGGGCGTCCCGTTGGGGGAGCGTGGCCGGGTCGACGCCCGAGGTGGGATCGACACCCGTGTCGCCGGCCACGAGTGCCGACCAGGCGAGCAGCAGACGGCACCGCGTGGACACCGCGCATCCCGGATCCGCGGCAATGGTCTCGGTCAGCACCGCTCGGGCGGTGGCGGGGTCGCCGGTGTGCAGAGCGATCAGTGCCGCGATCACCGCGGGATGTTCCGGCTCGGCCCGGGCGCCCACCGCGGTGTCGGCCATCGAGGCGGCGCGCAGCAGCGAACCCGTTGCCACAGTGGCGGGTTCGGTCAGTGAGTCGAGGAGCCCGCGGGCCACCAGCGTCGAGCGGGCGTTCGCCGACGTGGGCGGGACGGGGCGGAGGCCGCCGTGCGCGCGGACGAACGTCGCGGCGCAGTCGGCGTCCCCCACGGCGAGAAGCGTCGTCACCGCGTACGCCGCATCCGGTCCGATGCGGTCCGGCCCGAGCCACCGGTAGAGGTCGGCGGCGTGCGACGCGGTGCCGCGCATCAGTGCGACCGTGGAGGCGACGCGAACGGCTCCGCGTACTCCGTCGGGTGACGGCGCCTCGGCGGACAGCACCGCGTCCACCGTGAGCGCCGCAGTGTCGAGATCTCCGCTCGCGAGCAGGGCGTCGGCGTAGGGCACGGAGATGTCGGTGCCCTGCGCACCCGCCGCGGAGGCCGCGTCCCAGAGTCGTCGTGCGGCGAGACGGTCTGCGGCGGAGGCCAATCCGACCAGGTGCTGTGCGAGATCGGGATCGCGCAGACCCGCATCCGCGAGCGAGACCGCGAGATCACCACCGAGACCGCCACTGTCGAGGTGCACCCGTGCCAGGCGACGCAGCACGCCGAGCATTCCGTGCTCGCCCATCACCACGCGCAGGGCACCGCGCGCGGAGTCCGACAGCAGGCCCTCGTCGGACAGGACCCCGCAGCCCCGGGTGCGCTCCACGGCGGCGGCGGCGTCGGGCATCGGGACGTCGGCGACATCGGCGACGAGATACGGATCCGGGGCCACACCGACCGACGCGAGCGTCACCACCACGAGGGCGGTGTGATCGTGCGCGGACAGCAGAGCGTCGAGGGCCGATCGCTCGTCGGGCGAAGTCACAGTCCGAGGGGACTCGTCAGCGTTCCGACTGCACCGCCCAGACCGGCGCCGACACCGCCCAAGGTGTCACCCACGCCTCCGACGACACCGCCGAGGCCGTCCGTGACTCCGCCGATGACGTTCGGCGGTGTGTACTGCGGCAGCGAGGGTGCGGTGTAGGCCGGAGCCTGGGGCACCTGCGGTACCTGGACCGTCGGGACGCTCGGAGCGGTGAACTGGGGCGCCGGTGCGTTCGGCACAGCAGCGTTCGGCGCGGTGGCGCCCGGTACCGCGGCCGATCCGGTCGAGCCGGGCGCGGTCGCGCCGGGAGCCGCAGCCCCCGGTGCTGCTGCGGCGCCGCTGGTCGGCGCTCCGGCGGCTCCGGTGGTGCGCGGCTGTCCCGTCACGGGGTCGACGCCGGCGGCGGCGGTGGTCGGGGTCGCGCTCACGGAACCGTCCGCGGCGGCCGGGGCCACCGCGCTGCTGGTGGAGGGGCCGGTGTTCTCCGACGATCCGCCGACGAGGCCGGTGCCGACGGAGAGGCCACCCGCGGCCAGCAGGATCACGGCAGCGGCGACGCCACCGATGACGGCGGTGCGCTTACCGCGCGACGGGGCGTCCTTGGCGTGTGCCAAGCGCGACACCGGTGCGGGCGTGGAGGTTCGGGCCGAGGCGGGGCGCTCGGTGACCGGAGGGAGCAGGTCGGTCTCGTCGTCGTCGACGGTGGAACCGGCGGCGACGGCAGCGAGTGCCGCTGCGCCCGGGCGGTTCAGTTCTGCGCCGGCAGAAGCGATGTCGGCGGCGAGCAGTGCGGCTCCGGTTGCGGCGGTAGCCGCGGGCTGTTCGCCGACGGTCACCGGCTTGCGCAGCGCGGAGGACACGGTCTCGGTGAGCATGGGGATCGACGCGCCGCCGCCGACCAGCAGCACACGGTCCACCGCGTCGCCGTCGACACCCGCGGTGCGCAGCGCCTCGCCGAGTACCCGGGTGACGTCGTCGAACGTCTCGCGCAGTAGTTCCTCGATCTCCGACCGCACCAGTCGCACGTCGGTGTCGATGCCGGGCAGGTGCACCGGCACGACCGTCTCGGTGTCGGAGGACAGTGCTTCCTTGGCCGTCGCGCAGTGCGTGCGCAGGGTCGTGAGGGCCTCGACCGTCGCGGGATCGAAGGGATCGAGCGACGACGAGTCGACGTTGTCGAGCACGTGCGCCAACACGACCTGGTCGATGTGGGCGCCGCTGACGTCCTCGCTGCGCGCACCGCGTCCGAGGATCGCCGAATCGGCACCCGTGCGCACGACCGACACGGTCAGGGCGCTCGCACCCAGGTCCGCGACCAGCACGACGCCGTCCGCCACCGCGTCCGGCGACTGCTGCATCCATGCCGTCGCGGCGAGAGCGTCGGGAACGAAGGTGACGTCGGTGAGGCCGTGGCGGGCAGCCGCGTTGCGCAGCCGGTCCACCGTGTACTCGGGCCACGACGTCGGGTAGGTCACCACGATTGCGGCATCGTCGTCGGCGCCGGCCGTGCGTGCCTCGCGGACGAGGCAGTCCAGCGTCGTCGCGTAGAGCTCGTCGCCGGTGTAGCTGCGTCCGTCCTCGGTGACCAGCGCGACCGGATCGCCGACGCGGCCGGCGAAGCCGGTCAGGGCCGTGGTGTCGACGGTGCCCGGCGCGGCCAGGGCGGGTTCACGGTCGGGCGTGACCGACAGTGCGGTGGACCGCACGACGGTGACGGCGTCACCGAGGTGTCCCGGACCGTCCACGGCGACCGCCGTCGAGGTGCTCGAGCCGACGTCCAGTCCCAGACCTGATGATCGTCCCTGATCCGTTGCCATGGCGCCGACTCCGTTTCCGTGTTCGTCGATATTCGTGCTCGTCAAGGCTGTGTCGGACCTGCTGTCGGGCACGTCGCCGTGACGCCGTAGCTGTCCACCGGCACTGTCGTCCCGATGGTCCGTTTCGTTACAGGTCACAAGAGTAGAGCGG
Organism: Rhodococcus sp. NBC_00294; assembly: GCF_036163995.1. Lineage (NCBI taxonomy): Bacteria > Bacillati > Actinomycetota > Actinomycetes > Mycobacteriales > Nocardiaceae > Rhodococcus > Rhodococcus sp. NBC_00294. The sequence goes on along the minus strand of NZ_CP108043.1, from coordinate 298,927 downwards.
TCCTATCCCCTATGCCCCCTAGTCACCCCGATCTGCCCCGGGGCGACCCCCGGGGTGCAGGAAGGGGGCTGCGCCCCGTTGGGACACCTCACTAGTCGACCTAGTTTTGATCTCAACGTGCCGAGACAGTCGGCCCGACCACCTCGACGCCTGCACACACACCGTCTGCCGACACCGGTTCACACACACCCAGGAGATCCCGATGGCCACGAACGCCGTACTCGACTTCATCCTCAGCCTTCTTCGCGACGACAAGGCCGCCGCCGCCTACTGCGCGAACCCCCAGGCCTCGCTGGACGCTGCCGGCCTGCCCGACGTGTGCCACGCCGACATCGTGGCCGTGGCGCCCATGGTCGCCGAGTCCGGACTGTTCGCCGGCGGATCGCGTCTCGCCTCGATCGTGAACGCGGGCAGCTCCTCCAACGTCGTGAACTCGACCGTCGTGAATGCGGGCAGCGTGAACAACAGCACCGTCTTCGGCGGCAACAACGTCGCCGTCGGCGGCCCCACGTTCGGCAGCAACGCGGTGAACTTCGGAAACAACAACAACAACGGAAATTTCAGCAACAACAACTTCGGGGGCTTCGACCTGGGTGGCTTCACCTTCAGCCCGACCCTCATCGGTGGCGGCCTGGCGATCGGCAGCATCGGCAACATCGGCAACCTGAACCTCGGTGACCTGGATCTGAGCGGCCTGAACCTGGCCTCGCTCGACCTCAGCGGCTTGAACCTGGCCTCGCTGGACCTCGGCGGGATCGGCGACATCGACCTGCTCGGCGGACTCGACCTCAGCCTCATCGACCTGGGCGACCTCGACATCGCGGGCCAGTTCACCACGGTCCTCGCCCTCGTCCTGGCCAACGGACTCTCCCTCGGTGGCGACCTCGCCGCCGAGTTCGGTGCCGCACTGGGCGCGGCGTTCGACGCCTTCCTCGCCCTCGGCGGCGTCCTCGACCTCGACACGCTCGTCGACCTCAGCGCCACCCTGGCCGGTGCGCTCACCGCAGCGCTCGGCCTCGGCGTGGGTGCCGGAGCCCAGCTCACGGCCGCCCTCGACGCCGTGCTCGGCACCGTCGCCGGTCTCGACCTCGACGCCGTCGTCGGTCTGTCCGGCGTTCTCTCCAACGCACTCTCGGTGGGCGGTGTGCTCGGCGCGAATGTCGGCGCCGCACTCGGTGGCGTGCTCGGCGCAGCGGTCACCGCCGGTGGCTCGCTCGGCGCCGATCTGGCCGCCGCCCTCACCGCCGGACTCGATGTCGCCGGATCGCTCGGTGTCGTCGTCGGTGGCGCGCTCGGTGTGACCACCGACATCACCGCTGCTCTCTCGGGTGCACTCGCCGCTGCCGTCGACGTCGCCGGTGATCTCGGCGCGACGCTGACCACCATCCTCGACGCGAACGTCGTCGCCGCGCTCGCAGGCACGCTGACCACCGAGCTCTCCGCGGCTCTCGTCGCAGCCCTCGCTGCCGGCGGAGACGTCGCCGGTGAGTTCGGCGCCTCCCTCGGCGCGCTCCTCGGAGCCGTCACCGGCCTGTCCGGCGCACTCGACCTCGACGCTCTTCTCGGCGTCGGCGGCACCCTCGGCGCGACCCTCGCCGGTGTGCTCGGCCTCGGCGGCGGTATCGGTGCGCAGCTCGGAGCCGCGCTCGACGGTGTCCTGGAGTTGGCCGGTGGCCTGGACCTCGCGGCCGCCCTGGCCGGCGGAGCCGACATCGCGGCCACGCTCGGCGCCACTCTCTCCACTGCCCTCAGCGGCGTGCTGGTCGCCGGCGGTACCGTCGCCGGCACGCTCGGCGCGGCCTTCGGTGCCGCCCTCGGCGGCGTCCTGGGGGCCGACCTCGGTGCTCAGCTGGTCGGACTGCTGGCCGGTGAGCTGGACCTCGGTGCGGCACTGGCCACCATCCTCGACGGCGCTCTCGGCCTCGGCGGCCTCCTGGACATCGGCGCTCTCGCCGATCTCGGTGCCCTGCTCGACGTCGACGGCGCACTCGGCCTCGGTGCCGGTGTCCTGGCCACGCTCGGCGGTTCCCTCGAGGCTCTCCTCGGTGCGGGCGGCCTGCTCGGTGGCGATCTGACCGCACTGCTCGGTGCCGATCTCGGTGCTCAGCTCGCTGCCGCGCTGGCCGGCGCTCTCGCGGTCGGCGGCGACCTGGGCGGCGACCTCGGACTCGCCCTCGGCGGCGTGCTCGCCGGACTCGTGGACGTGGCGGGCGGTCTCGACGTCGACGCGGTGGCCGGACTCGGTGCCACCCTCGCCGCAGCCCTCACCGGCGCACTCGGTGTCGGCGCAGGACTCACCGGTGGACTCGCAGCGGGCCTCACCGCTCAGCTCGGTGCCGCTCTCGACGGTGTCCTCGGCCTGGCCGGCGATCTCGACCTGCTCGGCGGACTCGGCGTGCTGGGCGACCTGAACGTGCTGAACGACCTCAGCGTCCTCGGCGACCTGGACCTCGCGGCCACCCTCGGTACCGCACTCTCCGGCGCTCTCGCCGCCGGCGGCGCGGTGGCAGCCAACCTCGGTGCCACGCTCGGCGCGGCCCTCGGCGGTGTCCTGTCCGGCGACCTCGGCGCCGAGCTCGTCGGCCTGCTCGCCGGTGGTCTGGACCTCGGTGCCGGCCTCACCACCCTGCTGGGCGGTGTCCTCGATCCGTCCGGTGCCCTCGGCCTCGGCGGCGACCTCGTCGCCACGCTCGGCACCTCGCTCGCAGCCGTGCTCGGTGCGGGCGGTCTGCTCGACGCCGATCTCGCGGGCCTGCTGACCGGCGGCCTCGCCGCGCAGCTCTCCGCCGCACTCGCGACGGCTCTCGCGGCCGGCGGCGACGTGGCGGCGAACGTGGGCCCGGCCCTGGGCGACGTGCTCGGCACGGTCACCGCGGGTCTGGACCTGGACGGCGTCCTCGGCGCCGACCTCGCAGCGGCGCTCACCGCGGCCCTCGGCCTCGACGGCGACCTGACCGGTGGACTCACCGCGCAGCTCGCCGGCGCGCTCGACGCCGCACTCGGTGTGGTCGGAGGCGCCGACATCACGGCTGCGCTCACGGGCGCACTCGCCGCCGGTGGCGACGTCGCCGCAGGACTGGGCGCGACACTCGGCACCACCCTCGCTGCCGTGCTCGGCGCCGACCTCGGCGCCCAGCTCACCGGACTGCTGGCAGGCGGCGCCGATCTCGGTACCGCACTGACCGCCGTCCTGGGCGGCGCTCTCGACCTCGACGGGGTCTTCGGCATCGGTGCCGACGCGGCCGCCGGCCTGGTCGGCACGCTCGGCACCACGCTCGCCGCCGCACTGAACGTCGGCGGCCTGACCGACGTCGACCTCACCGCACTGCTCGGCGGCGACCTCACCGCCGTCCTGGGCGCCGCACTCTCCGGCGCCCTGGGCGCCGGCGGCGCACTGGGTGGCGACCTCGGCCTGGCACTGGGCGGGCTCGTCGGAGCGGCTACCGACCTCACGGCCGGCGCCGATCTCGGACTGGTCCTCGCCGGTGCACTCGGTGTCACCGGCGATGCCGCCGCCACGCTCTCGGGCGCACTCGACGCGATGCTGGGAGCTGCGGGCGGTCTCGACCTCACCGCGATCCTCGGTGCCGACGCGGACGTCGCCGCCACCGTCGGAGCCGCGCTCAGCGCAGCACTGTCGGCCGGTGGCCCGCTGGCCGCGAACGTGGGCGCCGCCCTCGGCGGCGTGCTCGGGACCGCCCTGTCGGGCGACCTCGGCGCACAGCTCGCAGGTCTGCTGGGCGGCGGCGTCGATCTGGACGCCGCACTCGGCACGGTCCTCGGCGGCGCACTCGGACTCGGCGGGCTGGTCGATCTCGACGGGCTCGCAGATCTGGACGGGCTCGGAGCCGTCGGCGGTCTGCTCGACGCCGACCTGCTGGGCGGCCTGACCGGCGCACTGGACACCGACATCGTCGGTGCGCTCGCCGGTTCGCTCGGCGCTGCCCTCGGCGCCGGCGGGCTGCTCACCGGTGACCTGCAGGCACTGCTCGGCGGCGATGTGGCGGCGCAGCTGTCCACCGCCCTCGGCGTGGCTCTCGGCCTCGGCGGCGACGCTGCCGGTGAACTCGGACTCGCCCTCGGCGGCGTCCTCGCCGGCGTCACCGACCTGACCGCGGGTGCCGATCTGGGTGCCGCTGTCACCGCCGCTCTCGGCATCACCGGTGAGGGTGCGGCCACCCTGGCCGGCGCCCTGAACACGGCGCTCGGACTCGGCGGGGCGCTCGATCTCGACGGCCTGGTCGGCGGAGATCTGGCCGCCACGGTCGGCGCTGCACTCGGCGGTGCTCTGGCCGCCGGCGGCGACGTCGCCGCCACGGTCGGCGCCACTCTCGGTGCCGCTCTCGGGGGCTCCCTGACCGCCGATCTGCAGGCCCAGCTCGGTGCACTGCTGGCCGGTGGGCTGGACCTCGACGCCGCGCTCGGCACGGTGCTCGGTGCGGCTCCGGATCTCGATCTGGACGCCGACCTCGCCGGCCTGCTCGGCGGCGCTGTCTCGACCGGCCTCGGCCTGGTCGCGGGAGTCGGCCTGCCCGACACGGAGCTGCCGGACCTCACGGGCAGCCTGGCCGCGGCACTGGGACTGGGCGGCGCAGCCGCAGCAGGACTGGGAACCGCACTGGGCACGGTGCTCGGCGGCACGGTGCTCGCCGATCTGGATGCGAACGGACTGCTCGAGGGTGACCTCGGCGGCATCGTCTCCGCCGCACTCGGCGACGCACTGAACGTCGGCGGTGTCCTCGACCTGGAGACCGACCCGGTCGGCCAGTTCGGCACCGCGCTCAACGGGGCGCTCGGCCTCGTCGGCGGCGTGGACACCGGCGCCCTGGGCGACCTGCCCGCGACGCTGACCGCAGCTTTCGGCGTCGGCGGCACGGCGGGTGCGGAGCTCGGCGGAGCCTTCGGCGCTCTGCTCGACATCGCCGGCGGCGGCGATCCGGTGGCGTCTCTGGGAACGGCACTCGGAGCCACGGGTGACCTCACCACGATGCTCGACGCCGCACTCGACACGGCGGTCTCCGCCGGCGGCGCGCTCGACGCCGAGGGTCTGCCGATCAGCGGACTGCTCGACGCGAACACCGGCCTCGACGGCAGCCTCAGCGCACTGACCACCCTGACCGGTGGCCTCGGCGCCGTGGGTGCGGTCGCCGGCGGACTGGACGGCACCCTCACCGGTGTCGGCGGCGCGGTCACCGATCCCGACGCGGTCACCGGTGCGGTGGCGAGCCTGGGCGGCGGCCTCGCCAGCGGCCTCGGGCTGGGCCTGAACAGCGTCACGCAGGGCGGGCTCGAGCTGGGCTCGGAGCTGCAGGGCGGCCTGACCGGCGCTGCGACCGGCGCGGGCGGCGTCTTCGGCGGCTTCGAGATCTCGCCCGACGGCGAGGTCACCGGCGGACTGGACAACACGTCCGAGTTCACCGGCGCACTCGACGGCGGCATCGACGCCACCGCCGACGCGGTGGGCCAGTTCCAGAACTCCACCGACGCCGTGCTCGGCGGCGTCACCGGAGCGACCGACGGACTGGGCCTGAGCGCGGTCACCGACGTCACCGGCGACGCGCTCGGCGCAGTGACCACGGACGGCGGACTCGGCGGCGACATCGCCGGCGAGGCCACCTCCTGGCAGGACGTCGACGCCGAGGGTGCCTTCGACGGCCCCGCGGCGGCGGTCGACGGAGTCGGCGACGGCCTCACCGACACCGTCTCCGGGCTCGGCGGCGGACTCACCGGTGGCCTGACCGACGGCCTGTCGAACACCCTCGGCGGTGGACTGAGCTCCGCGGACGACGGCCTCGACACCGGCGCTGTGGCCGATGACAACGCGGCCGACGCGGGAGACGCCAACTGATCACCCGCGCTCTGTAACACCGACGACCCCGTACGCGCTTATGCGTACGGGGTCGTCGGCGCTTACCGTGAGGGTCACACCGCCGCAGATGGTGAATGCTCACAGACGCGCTCGACCCGTTGCCACCGCAGACAGATCGGGACCACATGCAGAACGACGCACCACCCGCCGTGCAGACCGGCGCCGGGAAGACCCCCGCGCCGACGCAGGCGACGCAACTGGCCGAGCTCCTGTCCCGGATGGGCGAGGTGGCGTCCGGTGCCGGTCGCCGCGACCTTCTCGACCGGTTGACGGCGGCGCGTGAGCGGGTGCTCGATCCGCGCCTGCGCATCGTCGTGGTCGGACCGCTCAAGCAGGGCAAGAGCCAGTTCGTCAACTCGCTGCTGGGCCTCGACGTGTGTTCGGTGGGCGACGACGAGACCACCGCGGTGCCCACGATGGTCGCGTACGCGGAGACCGAGCGGGCGGAGCTGGTGGTCGGCGAGATCGGTGCCGACCCGGTGCGCATCGACATCCCCATGGCGGACATCCATGCCGTCACACCGACCGACCCGCGCGCGGAGGGTCGCGAGATCCTGCGCCTCGAGATCTCCGTGCCCAGCCCGCTGCTGAAGGACGGGCTCGTCGTCATCGACACCCCCGGCGTCGGCGGCCACGGCAACCCGCACGCCAACAGCACCCTGGGTCTGGTCACGTCGGCGGATGCCGTTCTGGTGCTGTCCGATTCGAGTCAGGAGTTCACCGAGCCCGAGGTGGCCTTCCTGCGCCAGGTGGTGACTCTGTGCCCGGCGGTCGCGTGCCTGGTGACCAAGACCGACCTGTACCCGCACTGGCGGCGCATCGTCGAGGCCGATCGCGGGCACCTCGCGCGGCAGGGCATCGACGTCCCGCTGATGCCGATCTCGTCGATGCTCCGCTCGCACGCGCTGCGGCTGAAGGACGACTCGCTCGACAAGGAGGCCGGCTTCCCGGCTCTCTACGACTTCCTCCGCGGTGTGGTGCAGCGTGCCGACGCCACCACCCGCAAGGCCGTCGCTCTCGACGTCCGCTCGGTGTCCGAGCACCTCGCCCTCGCCCTGGGCAGTGAACTCGCGGCGCTTCGCGATCCGGAGACCGCCGCCGCGGCGGTGGCCGGTCTGCAACAGGCGCGGGCCAACGCCGAGGACATGCAGAAGCGCAGCAGTCGGTGGCAGCAGACACTCAACGACGGCATCACCGATCTGGCCGCCGACATCGACCACGACCTGCGAGACCGGCTGCGCGTCATCACCCGTGAGGCGGAGGAGGCGGTCGACGGGGGAGACCCGGGCAAGGACTGGCCGCGCATCGGTGAGTGGCTCGAGGACCAGATCGCCTCCGCCGTGGGGGACAACTTCGTCTGGGCACACGAGCGGTCCCTGTGGCTCGCCGAGACGGTCGCTCGGCACTTCGCCGAGACGGCCGATGCGCACATCCCGGCGATGAACATCGCGAACGTCGACGGCGTCATGGACCCGGTGACCTCACTGGGGGACCTCGAGTCCGGCCGGATGGGCATCACCTCGAAGGTGCTCGTGGGCATGCGCGGCTCCTACGGTGGCGTGCTCATGTTCGGACTCATCACGACGATGATGGGACTGGCGCTGCTCAATCCGATCTCGCTCGGCGCCGGAGTCCTGTTGGGCAGCAAGGCCTACAAGGACGACAAGGAGGCGCGGGTGCTCAAGCGGCGGGCCGACGCGAAGGTCGCCATCCGCAAGTTCACCGATGACGTCAGCTTCCAGGTGGGCAAGGAGTCCAAGGACCGCCTGCGGCTCGTTCAGCGCCAGCTCCGTGACCACTTCACCGACATGGCCGATCAGACGGTGCGCTCGGTGAGCGACTCGCTGCGGGCCGCGCAGGAGGCGGCGGCCGGCGCCTCGTCCGAGCGTGCCGCGCGCACAGCCGAACTGGAGCAGACCCTCAAGAAGATCTCCGCACTGCGCAGCATCGCGCAGAAGCTCGACCCAGAGGCCGTCGAGGCCGCCGAGGCAGACAAGGTCGTCGAGGCGGCTCGTGCGGACCGCACGCAGATCGGTACCGGCTCGTGAGTGTCACGCTCGACCGTGCGCGGGAACTCGTCGCGGCGGCGCAGGCGGAGTACGTGCGGGAGCCGGACGTCCGGGATGCGTTGCGCGTCTGCGCGGACCGGCTCGACGAGCCGCTGCGCGTCGCGCTCGCCGGATCACTCAAGGCCGGCAAGTCGACGCTCCTCAACGCGCTCGTCGGACAGGACATCGCCCCCACCGACGCGACCGAGTGCACCCGCGTCGTCACGTGGTACCGCCGCGGGACGTCGCCCTCTGTGACGGCCCGGTACGACGGGGACCGCTCGATGAGCATCCCGGTGCTCCGACGGGGTGGTCGACTGTCGTTCGACTTCGGCGATCTCACCGCCGACCGCGTGGACCGCCTCGACGTCGAGTGGCCGGCGCGAACCCTGGCCCGCAACACCATCATCGACACCCCCGGCACGTCGTCGCTGTCCCTGGACGTGTCCGAGCGGACGTTGTCGATGTTGACGCCCGAGGACTCCGCGTCCGGCGCCGATGCCGTGGTCTATCTCCTGCGCACCCTGAGCGCGTCCGACACGTCGTTCCTCACCCGCATCAACGACGCTGTCGGTGGCGACTCCGGCCCGCTCGGCGTGGTCGGGGTCGTCTCGCGTGCCGACGAGGTGGGCGCCGGTCGCATGGACGCGATGATGTCGGCCAAGGAAGTGGCGTCCCGCTTCGCGGTGGAACTCGAGAAGACCGGTCTGTGCCAGGCCGTCGTGCCCGTCGCCGGCCTGCTCGCCCTCGGGGCACGGACATTGCGGCAGAGCGAGTTCGGCGCGCTCGTCGCGTTGGCCGACGCTCCGCCCGACGACCTCCAACTGGCGATGCTGTCGGCCGACCGCTTCTCCCGCCCGGACATGCCACTCCCCGTCGATGCGGAGACGCGCGCCGGACTCGTCGACCGTTTCGGGCTCTTCGGCATCCGGATGGCCGTCACGCTCATCCGCATGGGCACGCGCGATTCGCCTACGCTCGCACGCGAACTCGTCGAGCGCAGTGGACTCGAGGAGCTACGGCACATCATCGACGTGCAGTTCGGCGAGCGAGCCGACCAGCTCAAGGCGCACTCGGCCCTCGTCACTCTCGATCGCGTGCTGCGCGCCTCCCCGGCCGCGGGATCGCGCGCCATCATCGACGAGGTGGGATCCACCCTCGCCGACGTCCACGGGTTCAAGGAACTGCGTCTGCTCGGTCAGCTACGGGCACGCGAGGTGCGGCTGCCCGAGCCGGAGAAGGCGGAGCTCGCTCGACTGGTGGGTGCGCAGGGCACCGAGACGACGACGCGGTTGGGGCTCGATCCGGACGACTCGGTGGAACTGCAGCGCAAGACGGCCTTCGACGCGGTCCGCAGTTGGCGCTCCCGCGCGTCCCATCCGCTGCTCGACCGGTTCACGGCGCGGGCGTGCGACATCGCCGCGCGCAGCGCCGAGGGCATCCTCGCGGAGCTCGACCGCCGCTGAGATCAGCGCCTGACGGGAGCGGCCGCGAGCCATCGCCCGACGGCGGGGACGAACAGCGGAGCGGTGCCCAGCAGAGCGAGGGCCGCGACGACGAACGGCGCATACGTCGTGGGCTGCTCCAGCGCATCGGAGGTCGCGATCCAGAACGCGATCGATCCCGCGGCCGCGACGATGCCGACCACGGTCAGCGTGGATCGTCCGGTGGGGCGTCGGCCGCGGATCTGCAGGATGCCGGCCAGTCCCACCAGGAGAACGACGGCGCCGACGGCAGCACCGGCGACGAGCGTGATGAGGACCGTCGAGTCGATGTCCTCCGTCGAGGTGCCGGGGGCGTCGGCCGAGAGGACGTCGGCGAGGCGCGACCGTAGTCCCTGGTGGTCGAGTCCCAGCAGCGCGCCGGTGGCCGCCAGGACGACGAGGCACAGACTCCACAGGATCACGGCGGCATCGACGGCGCGTGGGCGCTCGTCGGGAACCGGCTCCCGCATGGGCGTCACGTGCACCGACGGGCGGGGCGGCTTCGGGGGTTGCGAGCCTTCGACACTGTCCGACGCGTTCATGGCTTCAGGCTAGAGGGTCTGTTTCCGTCCGACCCTGTTGTGGTCCGGCCCCGTCCGCTCGGGCTCGGAAAGTGATCGAGCACGAAGTCCGCGGTCGGGGTCACACCGGCTTCTCGGAAGTGGGCCCCATCACTTACGGTCAGGGCGGTAGTGGGCCCGCCAGGGCCCCGTTGTCGATGGGATGAATGTGCGGAAACTGCGGTCTGCCGGCGTCGGTCTGGTGATGTGTCTCGGTCTGTTCGGCGCGGTGGTGCCCACGGCGACCGCCGAACCCCCCGGCCCGGCCTCGAGCTTCTACACGCCCCCCTCGCCGCTTCCCGCCGGGAACGACGGTGACCTCATCCGTACCGGGCCGTCGAATCTCGCACTGTCGCTCCCCTTGCCGCAGGGACCGATTCCTGGCACCGCGACGCGCCTGATGTACCGGTCGCAGGACGCCAACGACGCGCCGGTGGCCGTCACCGGGACGTACATCGACCCGTCGGCCGAGTGGACCGGCCCCGGTCCGCGCCCGCTCGTGGTGATCGCCCCCGGCACCCACGGCCAGGGTGATCAGTGCGCGCCGTCGCACCAGCTCAACAACGTCCTCACCTACACACCCGTTCTCGGACTCATGGTCGAGTACGAGCTCCTCTCCACCTACGCGTTGCTGGCCCGCGGCTACGGCGTCGTCATCACCGACTACGACGGTCTGGGCACGCCGGGGGCGCACACCTACGTCAACCGCGCCGCGGAAGCGCACGCGGTGCTCGATGCGGCCCGCGCCGCGCAGCAGCTCGGCAACACCAAGGTCGGTTCCGACTCCCCGGTCGGCCTCTGGGGTTACTCCCAGGGCGGCGGCGCCGTGGCAGCGGCCGTGGAGCTCGCTCCCGAGTACGCCCCGGAGCTGGACATCAAGGGCACCTACGCCGGCGCGCCCGTCGCCGATCTCGCCGCGACGCTGGCGCAGGTCGACGGCACCATCCTCACCGGTGTCATCGGCTACACCCTGAACGGTCTGCGCCGGTCCAACCCCGAGTTGGGCCCGATCATCGACGCGTCGACCAACCCGGCCGGCAAGGCTGCGCTGGCGGCACTCGAGAATCAGTGCGTCGTGGAAAGTGCACTCACCGTGGGCTTCCACCGCACCAACGAGTGGATCACCACCGGCGAATCGCTGTCGGACTACCTCAAGCGCATTCCCGAGGCGCAGACAGTTCTCGCCGAGAACAAGATCGGTAACCGCACACCCACCACGCCGGTCTACATCGACACCGGCACGGGCGACGACATCGTGCCGCACGGCCAGGCCGTCGATCTCGCCGCAACCTGGTGCGGGAAGGGCTCGAACGTCCAGCTGAACACGCAGCAGTTGCCGTTCTTCCTCCCCGGGCTCGCGCTCGGCCACGTCCTGCCCGACTTCATCGGACTCGGCGCCGGCACCAACTGGATCGACGCCCGGTTCCGCGACGTCCCCACAGCGGGCAACTGCGCCTGACCCGTCACCGCCGAAGCGCCTCGATCACAGTCGATCGAGGCGCTTCGTCGCGTTCCGGACCCTCGAGGTCGACGCGTCCTTCTCCGACGCCGCCTCGGAACGCGCGTCCTGCGCCGCCTCCAGGTCCTCGCGTGCCTTTTCGAGTTGCTCGGTGAGGGCGTCGACCGACTCCTGCAGCTCGTCGATGCGATGGTCGGCCTTCTCCAGCGCCTCGGTCGCACCCTGCAGCGCAGCCTCGGCGTCGTCGAGTTCGGCCTGTGCGCGGGCTCGCTGCTCTTCCATCTCCCGTTCGGCCGTGTCGTCGGGTGCGGGTTCCGGTTCTTTCGCGGGTTCGGGATCGACGGACACCAGCCCCATCGGGCCGAACCCGCTGTACTCGGCGGCCCCCAGCATCCGGCCGCGCCGCACCTCGTCGGCGATGTCCGCATCGGACAGCGCCGCATTCAGGCTCTGCGTCACCTCGCGCCCGACGTCCTCGCCGATCGGGTGACCGCGATCCTCCGCGATCTCCGCAGCCCGGCTCGCCAGCGCGCGCACCGCGCGTTGCCGCTGCTTCGTCAACGTGCGGAGGGTGGCACCCGACGGTCGACCGGCCGGCCTCCGGCCTTCCCGCAGATGTTGCTGCGCCTCACGAAGTGCTTCGCCGAGGTCGAGCAGGTCTGTGACGTCGTCCTCCGCGTCGCGCACCGTCACGTTCAGCACCCACCCGACGATCGTCGGTTTGCGCAGCGCACCGATCTGCTTGGCCAGGTCCTTGTCGCCGTCGGAACGCGCCTGCTTCTGCCGGCCGGTGCGCGCGGCGACGAAGTCGGACGGGTCCAGCCCGTACAGCTCGTCGGCCACCTCGTCGAACGTCATGCTGGCCGATTATGCCGCCACGCTGTGGCCATAGAGAGTATGAATGGCAGGTCCCGGAACTATCGATAGCGCGATGGGATGATGCTGCGGGCTCGGTGCGCTGAACCTTCCGTGGCCGCGAGAGACGGGGCCGCGGAAGGGACACACCGTCATGAGCACCCTGCAGAACACCCGCATCCTTCTCGTCGGCGGCTCGTCGGGCATCGCGCGGCGCATCGCCGAGGACGCGCTCGCCGCCGGCGCGGAAGTCGTCCTCGGCAGCCGACGCCCGGAGGCCCTGGCCGACACTGTCGCCGAGCTCGGCTCGGGCGCATCGGCGGTGCACTTCGACCTCGACGACGAATCGTCCATCGCCGCCGCCGTCACCACGCTCGGACCTCTCGATCACGTCGTGTCGCTCGCGGCGAACCACGCCAACGGCCCGGTCGCAGACCTCGACCGCGCCGCCGTCGAGCGCGCGTTCGCAGCCAAGGTCGTCGGACCGATCCTGCTGGCCAAGCACTTCGCTCCCACGCTGCGGGACGGCGGCTCGTTCGTGTTCTTCTCCGGTGTCGCCGCATGGAAGCCGGCGCCGGGCCTCGCCGTCATGGCCACGACCAACGGTGCTGTCGCATTCCTCGCGGAAGCGTTGGCCGTCGAACTGGCACCGTTGCGGGTCAACGCCGTCTCGCCCGGCATCGTCGACTCGGGTTCGTGGGACGGCATGGGAGACGGGAAGCAGAAGATGTTCGACGCGACGGCTGCCTCCAATCCCGCACGGCGCGTGGGCCGCCCGGAGGACGTGTCGGCAGCGGTGCTGCTCGCCCTGACCAACACCTTCGTCACCGGAACCACCCTCCACGTCGACGGGGGTGGACGGCTGAGCTGAGCGCCTCAGGCGATCCGCACGCCCCTCGGCAAGGTGCGGGCCGGAACGCGGAGTCGCCGCGCGGCGACCGTGAGTCCGAGAGCTCCCAGGATGACATTGACGGCCAGCCCGAGGTACCAACTGTCGCCGACCTTTCCGGATTCGAACGCGACCTGCTCGTCGTAGAAGCTGCGGTTCGAGGCGCTCACGCGGTAGGTCGACACGGTGTCCGCGCAGGTCGGCTCCGTCAGGTACGGGCCCGTGCGCGCCGTCGAGAGCGTCTCGGCTATCGGGCGCGCCACGCTGGGATCGGGTGGCCGCTCGTCCGACGTCCAGACACGTACGCTCGGATTGTCATGTGCGGCCACCACATCCGGGAGAATGAGAAACGGGTTGGGCGCCAACAGCCACCAGATACGCTCGGTGTGCTCGTAGGAGCGCACCGTGGCCACGTCGCGACAGTCCGGAACGGTGTCGAACGAATCGTCCACGTACGTGTACTCGGCGCCCACCACCTCGTGGTCCTCCGCCGTGGTCGAGTAGAGCAGGCCGAACAGTGCCGGGAGGCCCAACACCAGGAAGAACACGGTGGCCTGCGTCAGGACGGCCGATCCCGCCGGGCGTGCGGTGAGCGCCGAGTACCCGAGCCCGATCCCGCAGTAGCACAGGAAGATCAGGCACAGAACGATCACGCCCAGCACCGAGGTGCCGATGCCGTAGGGCGCGGCGACGATGCCCCACACCAGGTACGGCGACGCCACGGCGACGAGGGCAAGGCAGGACACCCACGACCCGAGAAGTTTGCCGACGGCCAACTGCCAGTGGCTGATCGGCGTCGCCTGCACCACGGCGAGCGTCGCGTCCTTGCGGTCACCGTTGATCGACGTCGCCGTGAGGGTGGGGGCGAGGACCACGCCGAGGAACAGCTCGACTCCCAGTACGACCGCGTAGAGATTGCGCGCCCAGCCGTCGTAGTTCGCATCGGCCTCGTCCACCGACAGTGCCAGATACATCGACCCGAACACGGCCAGCGAAATGACCGTGAACGTGACGGCCAGGGTGATGCGCCACCGGGTGGTGCGCAGTCGCTGCCGGAGTTCGAGGCCGATCAGTACGCCGACCACCGACCACCAGCTGCTCGTCCGTGCCGCCATGTCAGGTCCTGTCCGCGTCGAGTGCGAGGTAGGTGTCCTCGAGCTGCGAGTCCACCCGGGCGAACTCGGCGACGAGCACTCCCGAGTCGACGACCGTGCGCAGGTGTCGCGCCGCGGCCTCCTCGTCGGGGAAGTGCAGGATGTCGGCCGACGATGCAGGCCGGCCCACCGCGCGTAGTCGCCACGATCGTTCGGTGGCGGGTGCCGACTCCCGCGTGCGCCCGTCCGTCATCACGAGCACGTCGTCCACCATCTCCGACAGTTCGGTGAGGATGTGGCTCGACACCAGCACTGCGCATCCGTTGTCGGCGAGCCGGCGGACCTCGTCGCGCAGTTCGACTCGCGAGCGCGGATCCATGCCCGATGCCGGCTCGTCGAGTAGAAGTAATCGCGGTCGGTGCACCAGTGCGCGGGCGAACCCGAGCCGCTGCTTCTGGCCGCGGGACAACTCGTGCGCGGGTCGGTCGGCGCGATCGTCGAGGTGGACCTGCTGCAGCAGTTCGGCGGCGCGGGCCCGGGCGTCCTGCGACGACAGCCCGTGCAGCCGTCCGAACGTCGACAGGATCTCGGACGCGGTCAGGCTGTCCCAGGTGCCGAACACATCCGGCATCCACCCCACGGCCCGCCGAAGTGCGACCGTCTCGACCGGAGACCCATCCAGCTCGAGGGTCCCGGAGTCGGGAGCCAGGAGGCCGGCGAGCATCAGCAGCAGTGTCGTCTTGCCGGCGCCGTTGGGCCCGACCAGCCCGGTGACCGTGCCGGGAGCGAGCGTCACGTCGGCGTGCGCGACGGCAGTGTGTCTGCCGAAGGTTCGGGTGAGGCCGCGTGCCGTCAGGGTAGTGCCGGGAACCGGTGACATGCCGTGGACCCTAACCGTCGGACGCGCGTGTTCAGCCACACTCTCGCGTCGAATTCCGCGGATCTGCAGAAAGCCTCGCGATCGGGTGGGTTCACACGCGCCGACCATGCGTGAGTGCTCTCAACTCGCTGCCGGAGGCGGGATCCCGTCGATCCGGTCGACCTGTGGATGCTGAGGCACGGCCGAGTGCAGGTTTTGCCACATTTTCGCGTCGAATGCTGCCGATCCGCAGAAAGCCTCGCGATCGGGTGGGTCCAGACGCGCGGACCACAGCCGGCCGAGCACTCCGGGAACAAACTCGCACACCCCTCCGTTGAGCCGTACGACTGCCATTGAGCGTGGGTCACTCAAGTACGACTTGACGGAGCGAGAATCCGACAGGCAGACTTGAGCGCAGTTCGCTCAGGCAGACGCTCGAACGATCACAGCAGCATCTATCAGGAGGTCTTCACATGGCTCGTGCGGTCGGAATCGACCTCGGGACCACCAACTCGGTCGTGTCCGTCCTGGAGGGCGGCGAACCGGTCGTGGTGGCCAACTCCGAGGGTGCACGCACCACCCCGTCCATCGTCGCGTTCGCCAAGAACGGAGAGGTTCTCGTCGGCCAGTCCGCGAAGAACCAGGCCGTCACGAACGTCGACCGGACCATTCGCTCCGTCAAGCGCCACATCGGCACTGACTGGACCGTCGGCATCGACGACAAGAAGTACACGTCGCAGGAGATCAGCGCGCGCACGCTCATGAAGCTCAAGCGTGACGCCGAGGCGTACCTGGGCGAAGAGATCACCGACGCGGTCATCACGGTGCCCGCGTACTTCGAGGACGCACAGCGTCAGGCCACGAAGGAAGCCGGCCAGATCGCCGGCCTCAACGTCCTGCGCATCGTCAACGAGCCCACCGCCGCCGCTCTGGCGTACGGCCTGGACAAGGGCGAGAAGGAACAGACCATTCTCGTGTTCGACCTCGGTGGCGGCACGTTCGACGTGTCCCTGCTCGAGATCGGCGACGGTGTCGTCGAGGTCCGCGCCACGTCCGGCGACAACCACCTCGGTGGCGACGACTGGGACGAGCGCATCGTCACCTGGCTCGTCGACAAGTTCAAGGCTCAGAACGGCATCGATCTGACCAAGGACAAGATGGCTCTCCAGCGCCTGCGTGAGGCTGCGGAGAAGGCCAAGATCGAGCTGTCCTCGAGCCAGAGCACGTCCATCAACCTGCCGTACATCACGGTGGACTCGGACAAGAACCCGCTCTTCCTCGACGAGCAGCTCAGCCGCTCCGAGTTCCAGAAGATCACCGCCGACCTGCTCGACCGCACCCGCGCGCCGTTCCAGGCCGTGGTCAAGGACTCGGGCATCGCGGTCAAGGACATCGACCACGTCGTGCTCGTCGGTGGCTCCACCCGTATGCCGGCCGTGTCCGAGCTGGTCAAGGAGCTCTCCGGTGGACGCGAGCCCAACAAGGGCGTCAACCCGGACGAGGTCGTGGCCGTCGGCGCCGCACTGCAGGCCGGTGTGCTCAAGGGTGAGGTCAAGGACGTTCTGCTCCTCGACGTCACGCCGCTGTCCCTCGGCATCGAGACCAAGGGTGGCGTGATGACCAAGCTCATCGAGCGCAACACCACCATCCCCACCAAGCGGTCCGAGACCTTCACTACGGCGGACGACAATCAGCCGTCGGTGCAGATCCAGGTCTTCCAGGGTGAGCGCGAGATCGCGTCGCACAACAAGCTTCTCGGCTCGTTCGAGCTGACGGAGCTGCCTCCCGCACCGCGCGGTGTGCCCCAGATCGAGGTCACGTTCGACATCGACGCCAACGGCATCGTGCACGTGACGGCGAAGGACAAGGGCACCGGCAAGGAGAACACGATCAAGATCCAGGAGGGCTCCGGCCTCTCCAAGGAGGAGATCGAGCGCATGGTCAAGGACGCCGAGGCTCACGCCGAGGAGGACAAGACCCGTCGCGAGGAGGCCGAGACCCGCAACCAGGCCGAGTCGCTCGTCTACCAGACGGAGAAGTTCGTCAAGGACAACGAGGACAAGGTTCCTGCGGAGACCAAGGAGAAGGTCGAGTCGGCCATCGCGGAGGCTCGCACTGCCTTGAACGGCACCGACATCGCTGCCATCAAGGCAGCGGTGGAGAAGCTGAGCACGGAGTCGCAGGCTCTGGGTCAGGCACTGTACGAGTCGGCAGCAGCCGACGGAGCAGGTGCCGACGGCGCCGCCCCGACCGACGGTAGCGACGATGTCGTCGACGCCGAGGTCGTGGACGAGCCGGTCGACACGGACAAGAAGTGAGTGCTGAGGACACCGGGAAGGTAGACGCACCCGACGTCGACCCCGCCGTGGAGGAGTCCCTCGCGGGCTCCGCCACGGCGCCCCAGCCCGGTGACGTGGAGGACGAAGCAGAGGTTCTCGAGGCAGAGATGTCCGAGGGTTCCGTGGATTCCGAGGCTGCACCCGAGAGGGACGAGCTGTCCGAGCGGACGGCCGACCTGCAGCGCCTCAGCGCCGAGTTCGCCAACTACCGGCGACGCGTCGCTCGGGACAAGCAGGTGGACATCGACAACGCCAAGGCGTCGGTGTTGGCCGAGTTGCTGGGTGTGCTCGACGATCTCGATCGGGCGCGCAAGCACGGTGACCTCGAGACGGGGCCGCTGAAGTCGGTGGCGGACAAGCTCGAATCCGTCATCACCGCACAGGGTCTCGTCGCCTTCGGTGACGAGGGCGACGCGTTCGACCCTGCACTGCACGAGGCAGTGCAGCACGAGGGCGACGGCAACGATCCTGTCGTCGGCAGCGTGTTCCGCAAGGGGTACAAGGTGCGTGATCGAGTTCTGCGCACCGCCATGGTCGCCGTCGTCGACGGTTCGGGCGCCGACGCGGCATCCGACCAGGCATAGTTCGACCACAACGAAGATGTGATGTGAGAGGAGGAGGCGACCGGTGAGCCAACGGGAGTGGATAGAGAAGGACTTCTACAAGGAGCTGGGCGTCGCCTCCTCCGCGTCGCAGGACGAGATCAAGAAGGCGTACCGCAAGCTCGCGCGCGACAACCATCCGGACTCCAATCCGGGGGACGCGAAGGCGGAGGAGCGCTTCAAGGCGGTCAGCGAGGCCAATGCGGTGCTCTCCGACCCCGCGAAGCGCAAGGAGTACGACGAGGCCCGATCACTGTTCGCCAGTGGTGGTTTCGGACGCGGCGGATTCTCGCCGGGGGGCGGAACCAACTTCGGCGGCGGGGGTACGGCCGGCGGGTTCGACGTCGGTGACCTCTTCGGAGGTGCCGGTGGCGGAGCCGATCTCGGTGATCTGTTCGGCGGGTTGTTCAACCGTGGCGCGGCCGGTGGTCGTACCCAGGCCGCGTCGT
Organism: Rhodococcus sp. NBC_00294; assembly: GCF_036163995.1. Taxonomy (NCBI): domain Bacteria; kingdom Bacillati; phylum Actinomycetota; class Actinomycetes; order Mycobacteriales; family Nocardiaceae; genus Rhodococcus; species Rhodococcus sp. NBC_00294. Next base: position 280,420 of record NZ_CP108043.1, on the reverse strand, counting down.
CACGTCCCCGGCGTGGGAGTGATCTCGCTGCCGAGGTGACACTCGACTTCCGTGACGCGGCGGTGGGAACGTCTGTCCCGCTGTCCATCACGAGCCCGTCGTCCTGCACCACCTGCCACGGGAGTGGCGCGAAGCCCGGCACGAGCCCGCGGGTGTGCCCGCGGTGCAACGGTGCCGGTGTGGTCAGCCGCAACCAGGGCGCGTTCGGCTTCAGCGAGCCGTGCGACGACTGCCGGGGCACCGGCTCGATCATCGACGATCCGTGCACCGACTGCCGCGGCACCGGGGTGCAGAACCGCACCCGGTCGGTGACGGTGCGGGTTCCTGCCGGTGTCAGTGACGGGCAACGTGTCCGAGTGGCCGGCCGAGGCGAGGCCGGTCTGCGCGGCGCTGCCGCCGGCGATCTGCTGGTGACGGTGCACGTGAAGAGCGACGCCGTGTTCGGCCGCACGGGTGACGATCTCACCCTCACGGTTCCCGTCGCGTACAGCGAACTGGTGCTCGGCACGACGTTGTCGGTGCCGACGCTCGACGGCCGAGTCGGTCTGAAGGTTCCGGCAGGCACGGTGGACGGCCGCACCTTCCGGGTGAAGGGCCGCGGCATTCCCAAGAAGTCGAAGATCGGTGACCTGTTGGTCACGGTGAAGGTGGCCGTGCCGTCCGAGTTGGACGACGCGGCACGTGATGCCCTCGAGGCCTACGCTGCGGCGGAGAAGGCGAGTGGTTTCGATCCCCGCTCCGGGTGGCCCGGAGCCTGACGGTTCTGATGCGAGAGGAGAGATGAGATGACTCGGACGCCCAGCGATCCGCAGGATGCGCGCGACGCAGGCGCGGACCCGGATGCCCGGATCTTCGTCATCTCCGTCGCCGCCGAGCTCGCCGGCATGCACGCCCAGACACTGCGCACCTACGACCGTCTCGGACTGGTGACGCCGTTCCGCACCACCGGCGGTGGGCGACGGTACTCTCCGCGCGACGTCGCGCTGCTCCGCGAGGTGCAGCGTCTCTCGCAGGACGAGGGCGTCAATCTGGCGGGTATCAAGCGCATCATCGAACTCACCAATCAGGTGGAGGCGCTGCAGGCCCGCGTCACCGAGATGGCGACCGAGCTGGCCAAGGTTCACGCCGGGTACCGACGCGATCTCGTTCCGGTGCAACGCAGTAACGCGCTCGTCGTGTGGACGCCGCGCAACCCGAAGCAGACCTGACCCTCACCCCGTGCGGATGTTCTCCGCGGGGGTTCCCGTCGTCACCAGGGCACGCGTCGTGAAGCTCGACATCGCCGGTGATCCGCACACCAGCACGCGCTGCGACAGGTACGGCCCGCGCCGCGCCACCACCTCGCCGACGCGGCCGACGAGGTACTCGTGAGGTGCGAAGCCGGAGTCGGGTGCCGTCTGCAGCCGCACGGTCTCGGCGGCATCGAAGAACTCGTCGCGGTACGGCGGGTCCACGGGCTCGTCCACCACCGGGATCACCGTGAGCCATGGCGCTGATCGCGCCATCAGGGACAGCATGTCGGCTGCATAGAGATCGCGGGGGTGCCTGCCTCCCACGTAGAGCCGCACCCGCGGAGGTCGTGGCCGACGTGCCAGGCCCAGCAGCAGCGCGCGCATCGGTGCGAGACCTGTTCCGCCCGCGACCATCACGACGTCGTCGTCGGTGTCGTCGACACGCAGGTCGCCCGCCGGGTCGTCGAGAGTCCAGACGTCGCCCTCACGGGTCTCGCGGACGATGCTGCGACTGACCCAGCCTGCCGGTACCTCGCGAATGTGGAACTCGTACTTGCCGTCTCGCGACGGGGGCAGGGCGGGGGAGTACCGACGAGGCAGGTGCGGCGAGGTGGGCACCGTCACGGCGACGGACTGCCCCGCGGCGAACGGAACCAGCTCGCCGACGAGGCGGACGATCAGGAGATCACGGCGCAGCCGATGGCACTGCACCACTTGCGCTTCGACCACGGTCACCGGTTTTCGCGCATCACATCGTCGCCTGACCGATGTCCCGGTTGGAGATCATCTGATTGGGCTCCTCGTCGCCGGTGCGTCCCAGCGCGGCGAGGAACGACCGCGCCCAGCGATCGACGTCGTGCGCGAGGACCTGCCGCCGCATCGCCCGGATGTGGCGTCGGCCCGATTCCGGCGTCTGCCCGATCGCGGCCATCATCGCGTCCTTGACGCTGTTCAGATCGTGCGGGTTGCACTGGTACGCCTGGCGCAGTTCGGCTGCGGCGCCGGTGAACTCGCTGAGCACGAGGGAACCGCCCAGGTCGCTGCGGCACGCCACGTACTCCTTGGCGACGAGGTTCATGCCGTCGCGGATGGGCGTCACCAGCATGACGTCGGCGGCCACGTAGTAGGCGATGAGCTCCTCGCGCGGAATGGGGCGGTGCAGATAGTGCACCACCGGATGCCCGACGCGGCTGAACTCGCCGTTGATGCGCCCGACCATGCCCTCGATCTCACCGCGCATCTGCTTGTAGCTCTCGACGCGTTCGCGGCTCGGTGTGGCCAGCTGGATCATCACGACGTCCTCGGGATCCACCCGGCCCTCGGTCAGCAGTTCCAGGAACGCCTCGAGGCGGACGTCGATGCCCTTGGTGTAGTCGAGTCGGTCGACGCCCAACATGATCGTCTTCGGATTGCCCAGCTCCTCGCGCATCTCTCGTGCACGATCGCGCACCGGCTTGCGCCGCGACTTCTCGTCGAGATCGCCCGAGTCGATGGAGATGGGGAAGGCGCCCACGCGCACGGACCGGAAACCCACCTGCACCACACCGAGTTTGGAGCGGACTCCGATGTTGCCGCGCGAGGTCGGCTGGCCGGCGAGACGCCGTGCGAGGTAGAGGAAGTTCTGCGCGCCACCGGGCAGATGGAAGCCGATGAGATCGGCGCCCAGCAGGCCCTCGACGATCTCGGTGCGCCACGGCATCTGCATGAACAGCTCGACGGGCGGGAACGGGATGTGCAGGAAGAAGCCGATCGTCAGATCGGGGCGCAGCATGCGCAGCATCTTCGGAACCAGCTGGAGTTGGTAGTCCTGGATCCACACGGTGGCGTTCTCGGCGGCCGCCTTGGACGTGGCCTCGGCGAAGCGTCGGTTCACCTCGACGTAGGCGTCCCACCAGCTCCGGTCGTAGACGGGCCGGACGATGACGTCGTGGTAGAGCGGCCACAGGGTGGCATTGGAGAAGCCCTCGTAGTAGTCGGCGACCTCCTGCTGCGAGAGCGGGACCGGGACCAGCTCGAGGCCGTCGTCCTCGAACGGGTCGACGTCGACGTCGGGGACACCGGCCCATCCGACCCAGGCGCCGTTGTTGCTCCGCAGGATCGGCTCGAGCGCGGTGACGAGACCACCGGGGCTGCGCTTCCAGACTCGGGAACCGTCGGGCGCCGTGTCGAGGTCGACAGGCAACCTGTTGGCGACGACGACGAAGTCCGAACCTGATGCGGTCACTGCTGATCCTCTGTCTCGACGTCGGGGCGCGCGGTGAGGCCGGCAGCCTGCCGCGACGGTGTCAGCACGTGCTTACCCCACTCGCCGAACGCCAATCGGAGTGCGGGAGCGAGCGGCGCTCAGGCGCGGACGGGCGGGTTGATCCCCAGCATGGACAGCAGCATGCGGCACTCGTCGGCGTCCGTCGCGTAGGCGGCGACGACGCGACGCGCCATGCGGGCGGTCTCGTCGGACAGGGTCTCGATCTCTTCGTCGGCGATGTCGGTCTCGGCGGGCTCGGTGGCCATGCGGGTCTCCCTGGGGTCGAACGATGTGGTGGTGCAGCCCGGTGGGGCGCACTCGCGTACCTGAACTCTACGAGTTCGCGCTCGTTCCCGGCAAAACCGGACGCGCACCGTGACCGGTAGCGTCTGCCCGAACAGCTGTCGTATCGGAAGAAGGACATCCGCCATGCCCATCGGCACCATCAACGGCATCCGCCTCAACTACACCGTGACGGGCAAGGGTCCGCTCGTCGTGATGGTCATGGGGACGGGCAGCCCCGGCCGGGTGTGGCAGCTGCATCAGGTGCCGGCGCTCACGGCCGCGGGATTCCGGGTGTGCACGTTCGACAACCGCGGCATCGCCCCGACCGACGAGTGCGCGGGCGGCATGACGATGGACGATCTGGTCGCCGACACCGCGGCGCTCATCGAGTACCTGCGATCCGGCCCCGACGAGAAGGCAGCCGTCGTGGGCACGTCGATGGGTGCGCGCGTGGCGCAGGAACTGGCCTTGACCAGGCCCGACCTGGTGTCGCGAGCGATCTTCGCGGCCGGTCACGCCCGGCTCGACGAGTTCCAGAAGGTGCTCGGCGCCGGCGAGCGCGAGCTGGCGGACAGCTCGGCGACGCTGCCGCCGAAGTACGCGGCCGCAGTGACGGCGGCCCTGAACCTCTCTCCCGCGTCGCTCGCCGACCCCGCGAAGGCACGGGACTGGCTCGACCTGTTCGAGTTCTCCGTGCAGCCGCTGACCCCGGGCCAGCGTGCCCAGCTCTCTCTGGACGAGTCGTTCGACCGCCGGTCCGCCTACCGCGACATCACGGTGCCGTGCCTGGCGATGGGCTTCGCCGACGACCGGATGATTCCCGCCTACCTCTCGCGCGAGGTGGCCGACCTGGTTCCGGGCGGTCGCTACGTGGAGATCGCCGACGCGGGGCACTACGGATACCTGGAGAAGCCCGACGAGGTCAATCAGGCGATTCTCACGTTCCTCCGCGAGTAACGCCGGTCGAGCGTTAGGTTAGCCTACGTTCATGTCTCGGGGATCTGTCGTCACCACCGCTGTGCTGCCGTTGACCGCTGCTCAGACGGAGGTCTGGACCGCGCAGCACCTGCTGGGTGACCGCACCGACTTCGTCATCTCGCTGCTCGTCGAGATCACCGGCCCGCTCGACCTCGACCGTGCGTGTGACGTCATCCGGTCGGTCATCGCCGACGCGGACGCGCTGCACGTGCGATTCGACTTCTCCGGTCCCGAGCCCGTGCAGTACCGCAGTGACGACGAGTGGTCGGTCGGGGTCGTCGACCTACGCGCGGCTGCCGACCCGATGGCCGAGGCGAAGGCCTGGATCGCGGCCGACATCGCGTCGGCGGACACCAGCGGCGCCCGCGATCTCTTCGCGACGGCGCTCCTCCGCCTCGGGGACGAGCACGTGCTCTGGCACCAGAGGTATCACCACGGCATCGTCGACGGCTTCGGCATGTCGATCATCTTCAACGAGGTCCGCGCGCGCTATGCGGATCCCGAGCGGGGAGTCGCGACCGCGGGCAGGCCGGAGGCCGGTCGTTCGAACGGAGGTGCGTGGGCTCTCGAGCCGCTGGTGGTGGCCGATGCGGAGTACCGCGCGTCCGAGGGTTTCCGTCGCGACCGCGACTACTGGCTCGACCAGATGGCCGACGCCCCCGAGCCGCCGGTGCTGCTGCCCGACGTGCCCGACACGGGGTCCGCGGTCACCGAGCGGGTCTCGGTGCCGATCGACCGACTCGCCCCGCTGTACGACGTCGCCGAGACGGAGGACGTCCGACGCACCCGCCTCGCGCCGGCGGTGTGGATCGCGTACCTGTCCGCGGTCACCGGCCGTCACGATCTCGTCGTCTCACTGCCGTCGACCGCCCGCGTGGGCCGTCGTGCGCGGACGACGCCGTTCATGGCGTCGACCATCCTTCCCGTGCGACTGCGACTCTCGCCGTCGATGACGGTGGCCGACGTCGCGCGGGAACTGCAGCGGGCATCGATCGGCGCGGTCCGGCACGGGCGCTTCCGCGGGGAGGACATCGCTCGGGAGCTGCGGGACTCCGGCGACCGCATGGTGCACGGGCCGGGCATCAACGTCCTCATGGTGGAGCACGGCATCGACATCGGCGGCTCTCCTGCGCACATGCACAGCCTCCAGACCGGACCGGTGCGCGATCTCGACGTCACCGTCACCGGCGGCCGGGACGACGAGCCGCTGGTGTTCGACCTGCGCTCGCGCCCCGGCGCCCACGACGCGCTGATCGGCCACCGGGACCGCTTCGAGTGGGTGCTCGATCAGGTTCTCGCGCAGCCTGATCGGACGCTGTCCTCCCTGTCGACGATGTCGAAGCCCGATCTCGATCGCCTGCTGCACACCTTCAACGACACCGCGGAACCGTCCGTGTCGACGTCGGTGCCCGCTCTGTTCGCGGCGCAGGTCGCCGCCACCCCCGATGCGGTGGCCGTGGTACTGGGCGAGCGGACGCTCACGTTCACCGAGCTCTCGCAGCGGGTGCACCAGCTCGCTCGTGCACTTCTTGACGCGGGCCTGCCCCGTGAGGGTGTCGTGGCCGTGTCGATGCCGCGCTCGATCGAGATGGTCGTGGGAGTGCTGGCCGCGATGGTGGCGGGCGGTGCGTTCGTCCCGCTCGATCCGGACTGGCCGGCGGATCGCCGCGAGCGGGTGCAGCAGGATGCGGACACCCGCGTCGTTCTCACCGGTGCGGGCCACGAGAAGGGCCGGTGGACGGTCGATCTCGACGACTGGCAGTTCGGGGACAGGCCGACGTCCGCACCGGACGTCGTGGTGCACGGCTCGCAGCTCGCCTACGTCATCTTCACCTCCGGCAGTACCGGGACGCCCAAGGGTGCCATGATCCGCCACGAGGCCATCTGTGCCCGCATGGTGTGGCAGCGCGATCGGGTGCTCGGTTTCGGACCGGGCGACGCGTCGTTGTTCAAGGCGCCGTTGTCCTTCGACATCTCGGTGAACGAGATCCTGCTCCCGTTGCTGTCGGGTGGCACCCTCGTGATCGCCGAACCGGGAGGCGAGCGGGACGGTCTGTACCTGCTGGATGTCATCTCGCGTCGCCACGTCACCTTCGTCTACCTGGTGTCGTCCATGCTCGACGCTCTGCTGGCCCTCGACACGGACGGATCGTTGTCCGGCCTGCGGCACGTGTGGTGCGGCGGTGAGGTGCTCACTCCGGAGTTGTTCGCGCGCTTCCGCTCTCGACTCGGCACCACGCTGTATCACGGGTACGGGCCCGCGGAGGCCACCATCGGTGTGTCCCATGTGATCTACACGGGCGACGCTCCTCGCATCGCCACGTCGATCGGCCGCCCCAACCCGAACACGCGCCTCTACGTGCTCGATTCGTTGCTGCGCCCGGTGCCGGTCGGCGTCGGGGGAGAGCTCTACGCGGGCGGGTTCCTCCTCGGTCGTGGCTACGTGGGCGCACCGGACATGACCGCGTCGCGTTTCGTGGCCGATCCGTTCGGCCCCGCCGGCGCCCGGCTGTACCGCACCGGCGACCGCGCACGTTGGGCGGAGGACGGCACCCTCGACTTCCTCGGCCGGGTGGACAACCAGGTCAAGATGCGCGGCATGCGCCTCGAGCTCGAGGAGGTGGAAGCCGCGCTCGGCTCGTGCCCCGGAGTGCGACGCGCCGCCGTCGACGTGCGCCGAACCGGTGCGGGCGCGGCGTTTCTCGCCGCCTGGGTCGTGCCGGACGGCGCCGCGCTGACACCCGAGGTGCTGCGCTCGCACTGTGCACGCGTCCTCCCCGAGTACATGGTGCCGTCCACCTACGTGGTGCTCGATGCCTTCCCCACCACCGCGAACGGCAAGGTCGATCGGCGGGCTCTGCCCGATCCGGAGCAGGTGCGCGGCGACGCCGTGGCCCCGCGGACCGAGCGGGAGCGCGTGCTGTGCGAGGTGATGGCGTCGGCGCTCGGTGTGGAGAGTGTGGGCGTCACGGACGATTTCTTCGCCCTGGGCGGCGACAGCATCGTGGCGATCACGGTGGTCGCGCAGGCCCGCGAACGAGGGCTGGCGATCGGCCCGCGCGACGTCTTCACCCTGCGTACCGCCGAGGCGATCGCCGGCGCGGCTCCGGCGGAGCTGGTGACCGTCGACGACGATCCTGTCGGCGAGGTGGTGGCCCCGCCCATCGTCGCGCGGACACTCGAGCACGGCGGCATCGGCGCCGCGTTCCACCAGACCGCCTCCGTGGCACTGCCTCCGGGCACCGACCCTGCACTCGTGCGTGCGGCCGTCGAGCTCGTCGTCGCCCACCACCCGGCGCTGCGTGCCGTGTGGAGCGAGGGTCTGACCGTGCCGGTCGACACCGTGTCCCCCGAGTTCGGCACGGGCTCCGTCGCGGACACCGTGGCCCGCCTCGATCCGACGCGGCCGGGCGGCATGGTGGCCGTGTCTCTCGAGGCCGACACGCTGATTCTGTCGGTGCACCACCTCGTCGTCGACGGGGTGTCGTGGCGCATCCTGCTCGGGGATCTACTGACGGCACTGGGTGCGCTGAGCGAGGGCCGCACGCCCACGCTGCCACCGGTCACCACGTCGATCCGCCGCTGGGCGAGCCTGATCGCCGATGCTGCGGACGCCGGCCACTTCGACCACGAACTACCCTGGTGGCGTGAGGTTCTGACGACCTCGAGCGACACTGTCGGTGCTCGCACACTCGCCGCGGCCGATCGACTGTCGGCGACGCACACGGTCACCACCCCCGCCGACGTCACGGCGGCTCTGCTGACCGACGTCGCCACCGCCTACCGCACCGGGCCCACCGAGGTGCTCCTCGCAGCGCTCGCCCGCACCCTCGCGTCGTGGGACGGGTACTCGGCGCCGTCGGTCGTCGTGGACGTGGAGGGACACGGCCGGGACGTCGAGGTCGTCGAGGCTGCGGGGGTCGAGGCTGCTGGGGTCGATCTGACGCGCACCGTCGGGTGGTTCACGACCGTCCGTCCCGTTGCACTGCCGACCGGTCCGGACCCGGACGCCGATGTCCTGCTGCAGATCCGGGACTCGCTGCGCTCGGCACCCGCGTCGGGCGTCGGATACGGCGCACTGCGGTACCTGCGCCGCGAGCCCGCCCTGGCGGAGGCCGCAGCGCCGAGCGTCCTGTTCAACTACCTCGGCCGCAGTACCGACGTGGGGGTGTCTGTCACCGGCGGCTCCGACCCTGATCAGCCTGCGGCGCACGCGCTGACGATCGACGTGATCGAGACCGGGGGACAGCTCGTCTCGACCCTGCGCTGGGTGCCCGGTGTGGTGGACGACAGCATCGTGGATGCGTGGACCGCCGCACTCGACCGCGTCGCCGCATCTGCGTCGAGCGCCCGCCGCACCCCCGCCGACTTCCCGCTCGCCGCTCTCGGCGCGGACGACGTCGCGGCGCTCCCGGACGACGTCGAGGACGTCCTGCCCCTCACCGCGGTGCAGGACGGCATCTACTTCCACAGCACCTTCGGGGACGCGGACCCGTACGTCGTGGGCCAGGTGGTCGAGATCAGTGGCCCGGTCGACAGTGCCGTGCTCCGCACCGCGCTCGAGCACGTGGTGGCTCGACACGCATCGCTGCGCACCAGCTTCCGACCCCTCGCCGACGGGCGCGTGGTCCAGGTGGTGCACCGCACCGTCGATGTCCCGTTCACCGTGTCCGACAGCACCGTCGACGAGGTGCTGGCCGAGCACGCCGGTGCCGGCATGGATCTGGGCACCGCTCCGCTGGTGCGCTACACCCTCGTCCGCCACGACGAGACCCGCTCGTCCCTCGTGCAGTCGATCCACCACATCGTCGCGGACGGATGGTCGATCCCGATCATGCTGCGCGAGATGCTCGCTCACTACGGGGACACTCCGGCTCTTCCGGCGGTCACCGCGCCCGCGGCGTGGGTCCGCCACCTCGCCGAGCGCGACATCGACGCGTCGACGCGGGTCTGGCGCGCCGCACTCGCGGGTGTCCGCGAGTCGGTACCCGTCCCGGCGTTCGGCGCCGCCGGCAGCGGTACCGCATCCGTGCGGGTCGACCTCTCCTCCGACGTCACCGCCGTGGTGTCGGGACGTGCGCGCGATGCCGCGGTGACGCAGGGTTCCCTGCTGCACGGAGCCTGGGGTCTCGCGCTCGCACGCGCCACCGGTCGACGCGACGTCGTGTTCGGGTCGACGGTGTCCGGACGGTCGGCACCGGTCGCGGGTATCGAATCCATGGTGGGGCTCTTCATCGACACCATCCCGGCACGATGGAGACTGCGAGCGGACGACACCATCGCCTCCGCGGTACAGCGCTGGCAGCAGGAGCAGGCCGATCTGCTCGATCACCACCATGTCGGCGTGCCGACACTGCGTCGTGTCGCGGGCGTGGACTCGTTGTTCGACTCGCTGGTCGTGGTGGAGAACTACCCGTTGGGCGACACCGCCATCGCCGATCCGTCCGGCACCATCGCGTTGACGGGCATTCGGGTGGAGGAGAACTCGCCGTACCCGTTGACGCTCATGGTGATCCCCGGCGATCGGTTGACTCTGGAGCTGAAGTACGACGCGGCGCTGGTCTCGGCAGCGACGGTGCAGTCGATGCTGGACACCGTCGTCGCCGTCGCGATCGCACCGGCCGACACCCTGGTGTCCGCGGTGACGGCGACGGATCGTCCGGCGGTCGTCGACGCGCCCTCGTCCGACAGTTCGACCACCCTGGTGGATCTCCTCGAGGTGCAGCGCCGGGCCACCCCGAACGGCGTCGCCCTCGTCCACGGCGAGGAGTCCCTCACCTACGCCGAGCTGCACTTGCGCGCCGAGCGGGTCGCTGCCGGCCTTCGTGAGCGTGGTGCCGGTCCGGGATCGGTGGTGGCGGTGGCACTTCCGCGCTCGATCGATCTGGTGGTCGCACTGCTCGCGGTCGTCCGGTCGGGCGCGGCGTACCTGCCGCTCGATCCGGGGTACCCGGCCGAGCGTCTGGCCTTCATGATCGAGGACGCGCAGCCCGCCGCGGTGATCGACGGCGATCTCGCACCGTTCGAGGCCGCGCCGACGGCAGCGCCCGGGCCCGCCCCAGCCGACGCCGCGTACGTCATCTACACCTCGGGATCGACCGGCCGTCCCAAGGGAGTGGTGGTGCCGCACAGCGCCATCGTGCCCCGCCTCGAGTGGATGCGCGATCACACTCCGCTCGCCGTGGGCACCCGAGTGCTGCAGAAGACGCCCTCCAGTTTCGACGTCTCGGTCAGCGAGTTCTTCGGACCGCTGGTGTCCGGAGCGACGCTCGTGCTCGCGGACCCGGATGCGCACCGCGACACCGCCCGTCTCGTCGAGGTGATCCGCGCGCAGCAGATCACCTGGGTGCACTTCGTCCCCTCGATGCTCGACGCGTTCCTCACCGATCCGGACGTCGCGACGTGCACGTCGCTGCGCGTGATCGTCTGCAGCGGTGAGGCATTGTCCGCAGAGTCCGCGCGCCGCGTCGGCGAGCTGCTTCCACACGTGCGCCTGGACAACCTCTACGGCCCGACCGAGGCGGCCGTCGACGTCACCGCCGCACAGGGCGTGCAGAACCACCCCGGCGACGCGGTGCCCATCGGATCTGCGCTGCCCGCCGTCGGGTTCCGCGTACTCGACGGGTGGCTGTCGCCGGTGGGACCGGACGTGCCGGGCGAGCTGTACCTGGCGGGTCCGCAGCTGGCGCGCGGGTATCTTCGCCGCCCCGGTCTCACCTCCACCAGGTTCGTCGCCGGGCCGGACGGGGAGAGGCTCTACCGCACCGGCGACATCGTGCGGTGGCGTGACGGGGCGCTGGACTACCTCGGTCGCGCCGACACCCAGGTCAAAGTGCGGGGCTTCCGTATCGAGCTCGGTGAGATCGACGCGGCGCTGCGCTCGCATCCGTCCGTCGACCGGGCCGCCACGGTGGTGCGCACCGACCGCGGGACCGCGCAGATCGCCGCCTTCGTGGTGGGGTCGGTGGACGAGGCCGCACTGCGGTCGTACCTGGCCGACCGTCTGCCCGAGCACATGGTGCCGACGACGCTGGCCGTGGTGGCTGATCTGCCGACCGGGCCCAGCGGCAAGCTCGACCGGGCAGCGCTGCTGGCCGCCCTACGTTCGGACACTGCGGCCACCACGGAGACGGGGTCGGGTCCGGTCGCGCTGCTGTGCACCCACTTCTACACCGTTCTCGGTGGAGCGGCGGTCGGTGAGGACGACGACTTCTTCGCCCGCGGCGGCGACAGCATCCTGGCAATCCGGCTCGTGAACCTGGCGCGGGGCAGCGGTCTCGAGATCAGCGCTCGCGACGTCTTCGAGAAGCGCACTCCGCGTGCGCTCGCGGAGGTCGCACGGGTCGAGTCTCCGCACGCCGCCACGGTCGCGGAGTCCGGTGTCGGGGAGGTGCGCCCGCTCCCCGTGGTGCACCGACTGTCCGAGTGGTCCGGTCGCACCGATCGCTTCAACCAGTCACTGCTGCTGGTGGTTCCGGCTCCGGTCGAGGAGACCACGCCGCAGCGCACCGTCGATGCGCTGGTCCAGCATCATGACAGCCTGCGCCTCGTCCTGACCCGTCACCTCCGCGGTGTCTGGACCACCGCGGTGCGCCCCGACGCCTCGGTCACCGTGCACCGCGTCCACGCGGTCGATCTCGACGAGTCTGCGTTCGCCGACCTCGTCGCGCGCGAATCCGATGCCGTCACCGACCGTCTGGCTCCCGAGGCCGGCGCCGTGCTCGAGGTCGTGTGGTTCGACCGTGGCTCCGAGCCCGGCCGGCTGCTGCTCGTCGCGCATCACCTCGTCGTCGACGGGGTCTCGTGGGGCATCCTCGTCGAGGACCTCGCACTGGCGTGGATCGCGCACGACAGCGGCCAGACCCCGACGTTGGACCGCGTGCGGACCTCGCTGCGGGAGTACGGGCGCCTGCTCGACGAGAGTGCCCACAGCCCCGCTCGCCTCGCGGAACTGGACCACTGGATCGCCGTCACCGCGCCGGGCGGCGCGCTCATCACCGGCCGACCTCCGGTCTCCCCGCAGACACCGAGAGACACCGACCACGCCGTGGTCGGTCAGGGCGACGTCCGCACCGTCGACGTGTCGTCCGAGGTCACCGCCGAGGTGCTCGGCAGTGTGCCCTCTCTCGTGCGCGGCGACGTCACCGACGTCGTCGCCGCAGCGCTCCGGCTCGCCCTCACCCGGTGGTCCGTCGACCACGATGTCCTCGTCGACCTCGAGCGCCACGGTCGGTCGGACGCGGCGGATCTCTCGCGCACCACGGGGTGGTTCACGTCCATCGCTCCGGTCCGGCTGCGGCCGGGAACCGATCCCGTCACGGTGCTCGCGGAGACGAAGGAGGCCCTGCGTGCGGCGCCCGACGGTGGCCTCGGCTACGGGCTCCTGCGCTACGGGAACGCCCGCACCGCAGCCCTTCTCGCACGCGGTGAGCAGTCGCAGATCCTGCTGAACTACCTGGGCCGCGTGCCGGCCGCCGGGTCGGCCCCGTTCGACAGGGCTCCGGAGGCCGTGCGTACCGATCCCGATGCCGACATGGGCGGTCCCTACCGTCTGGTGATCAACGCGCACGTGACGGACGGTGCGCAGCCGACCCTCTCGACCCAGTTCGCCTGGTCGTCCGCGCACCTGTCGTCCGAGGCGGTCACCTCGCTCACCGACGAGTTCCGTACGGCGCTCGGAGATCTCGCGGAGGCCGCCCGCACACACGACGGACCGCCGATCCTCACGCCGTCGGACGTTCCTCTTGTCGACCTCACTCCCGACGAGCTGACGGCGCTGACCGCACAGGGATCCGTCGAGACCGTGTGGCCGTTGACTCCTCTGCAGGAGGGGCTGGTCTTCGAGAGTCTGTCCGCGGGGGAGCGCGACATCTACACGGCGCAGTTCGCGCTGGACTTCGATCACCGCCTCGATCTCGATCGGCTGCGCAGTGCCCTCGCCGGGCTGCAGCGCCGCCACCCACAGCTGCGCGCAGGGTTCACGCAGACGGCCGCCGGTGTGCCGGTGCAGGTCGTGTCGTCGTCGTGCGAGGTGCCCGTGCGCGAGGCACACGCCGGAGACGACGACGAGGCCGAGCGGTGGATGCAGGAGGACCGCGACACCCCGTTCGACCTGTCGACACCACCGCTGTGGCGGGTGCTCGTGCTGCATCTCGACGGTGGGCGCGATCGCCTGGTGATCAACCGACAGTTCCTCGTCTGGGACGGCTGGTCCAACGGTGTGGTGGTGGGAGAGTTGCTCGCCCGCTACGAGAATCCGGGGCTGCCCGCGCCGGTGGACACCGCGTTCGAGCGGTACCTGACGTGGCTCGCGGAGCGCGACCGCGTCGCGGCCCGCACCGCGTGGGCGACGGCGATGGCCGGTCTCGACGAGCCGACGCTGGTGGCGCACCGCGCCGCACCGCCGGTCGGTATCCCGTTGCGCCGACGGGACGAGCTCGAGGCGCAGACGACGGCCGCGCTCGTCGCCGCCACCCGTCAGCGCGGTGTCACGCTCAACGCCGTGGTCACGGCCGCTCTGGCACTGGCGATCTCGTCGGCCACCGGCCGCACCGACGTGGTCTTCGGCATCACGGTCGCGGGCCGACCGCCCGAGGTCGAGGGACTCGACACCGCACCAGGGATGTTCCTGTCGACGGTGCCCGTCCGTACCGTGCTCGATCCCCGCGAGAGCGTCGACGCCCTGGTCCGCCGTGTCCAGGGCGACCGCGTGGAGGCGATGGAGTTCGATCACCTCGGTCTCGCCGAGATCATCGAGGTGTCGCCGCACCGCACTCTGTTCGACACGCTCTGCGTGGTGCAGAACTTCGTCTCCGAGGACTCGGCGGCGTCCCTGAACGCGGCGCACGGTGTCGCGGGCACCGACAGCATCGACCACACGAACTATCCGCTCACCGTCGTCGTCACGCCGGGCGCTCGGATCGCCGTGACGGTCGAGTACCGGCCGGAGGCGATCGACGTCGAGCGCGTCGACCTGATCGCGGACGAGTTCACCCGCCTGGTGGCCGGATTCGCGACCGAGGGGTCGCGCTCTGTTCTGCCGGCGCTGCCACGCCTCGACCGACAGGTCGACGAGCTTCCCGATCTCACCGTGACCGAGATGCTGCTCCGCACAGCGCAGAGGAATCCCGACGCGATCGCACTCGTCGCCGGGTCCGAGCACCTCACCTACGCCGGGTTGGCCGGCCGGGTGGAAGGTCTGGCGCGCGTCCTGCTGGGCCGCGGTGCGGGACCGGAGATAGTGATAGCTCTCGCGTTGCCTCGCAGTCTCGACATGGTGGTCGCGCTGTTCGCCGTGTTGCGCACCGGCGCGGCCTATCTGCCCCTCGAACTCGATCACCCCGATGCCCGCATCCATGCTCTGCTCGACGACGCTCGTCCGCTGTGCACCGTGACCACGGAGGCGGTCGGTCGCCGACTGAGCGGACGCGACGGCATCGTCGTGCTCGAGCCGCTCGACGACGAGTCACCGCTCACCGCAGCCGAACTGGGGGCGTTCGCGCCCGGAACGCCGCATCGGCTCGATCACCCGGCCTACGTGATCTACACGTCCGGGTCGACCGGGACGCCCAAGGGTGTCGTCACGCCGTACCGCGGACTGACCAACATGCAGCTGAATCACCGGTCCGCCATCTTCGACCCGGTGGTGGATGCGGCACACGGTCGGACACTGCGGATCGCGCACACGGTGTCGTTCGCGTTCGACATGTCCTGGGAAGAACTCCTGTGGCTCGTCGAGGGTCACGAGGTGCACGTCGCCGACGAGGTGCTGCGCCGTGACGCCGATGCCCTGGTCCGCTACATCGACGAGGAGCGCATCGACGTCATCAATGTGACCCCCACGTACGCATCCCTCCTCCTCGAGACAGGTCTGCTCGACGGGCATCGACCGGCGCTCGTCCTGCTGGGCGGTGAAGCCGTCGGCGACGACGTGTGGTCCGCACTGCGATCCACCGACGGCGTGCTCGGCTACAACCTGTACGGCCCCACCGAGTACACGATCAACACTCTCGGTGCGGGTACCGACGAGAGCGAGACGCCGACGGTCGGGTTGCCGATCCGCGCCACCGAGGCGCACGTGCTGGACGGCTGGCTGCGGCCCGTACCGGACGGCGTGGCCGGCGAGTTGTACATCGCCGGAGCCGGACTCGCCCGTGGCTACGGGGGACGGTTCGGCCTCACGGCGGACCGCTTCGTCGCCGACCCCTTCGGGGCGGGGGAGCGCATGTACCGCACGGGTGACCTCGTGCGTTGCCGCGTCGGAACGGGACTGATCGACTACCTCGGCCGCACCGACGATCAGGTCAAGATCCGCGGTCACCGGGTGGAACTCGGTGAGGTCGCCTCGGTCGTGTCGTCGGTGGCCGGCGTGCGCCGCGCCGCGGTCGTCACCTCGACCGGGCCGGGCGGGCTGGCCCGGTTGATCGCCTACGTCGACACCGATGCGGATGCCGAATCGGTACGGGCGGCCTGTGCCGTGGTCCTGCCGGACTACATGGTGCCCACCGTCGTGCTCGTCTCGTCCTTCCCGATGACCGTCAACGGCAAGCTCGACGTCGCCGCACTGCCGGCGCCGGACGAGAGTGCCGTCGACGCTGTGCCGCCGCGGACCGAGGTCGAACGCGTGCTGTGCAGCGTGTTCGACGACGTGCTCGGCCGCCGCGGCACCGGGATTCACGACGACTTCTTCGATCTCGGTGGCCACTCACTCCTGGCCACTCGCGTCGTCGGCCGTGCGCGGACCGCGCTCGGCACCGAGCTGAGTGTGCGCGATCTGTTCGCCGCGCCGACCGTGGCGGGTCTTGCTGCACTCGTCGGATCGCGAGGCGACGACGCGCGGCCGGCTCTGCGTCGGTACGACCGGCCGGATGTCGTGCCCATGTCAGCTGCGCAGCAACGGCTCTGGCTGCTGCATCAGCTGGATCCGGACTCGGCCGCCTACAACTTTCCGATCGTTCTGCCGCTCCCCGAGCAGGTGGACGAGGATGCGTTCCGGCTCGCCCTCGCCGACGTCGTCGAACGGCACGAGTCGCTCCGCACCGTCTTCGGCGATGCGGACGGCGTTCTGGCGCAGCAAGTCCTGACGACAGCGTCACCGGAGTTGTTCGTTCACGAAGGCGATGCCGCCGCCGTGGTCGCCGAGATGACGGCGCGGCCGTTCGATCTGCGCCGGGAGATTCCTGTCCGCGCGGCGCTGATCCGGAACGAGGACACCTCGTGCGTCGTCGTGCTCGTCCTACACCACATCACGACCGACGAGTGGTCGGACCGGCCGCTGCTGGCCGACCTGATGGCGGCCTACGCCGCGCGACTGTCCGGTGACACGGATGCCCGCCCTCCGCTGCCCGTGCAGTACGCGGACTACACGCTGTGGCAGGCCGACCTGCTCGGCGACGCCGCAGATCCGGAGTCGCTCGCGGGGCGTCAGCTCGCCTACTGGCAGTCCGCCCTGGCCGGCGCTCCCGACGAGATCGAACTCGCGACCGACCGACCGCGTCCGCCGCGGCCGAGTCATCGCGGATCGGTGGTGCGTCGCACCGTCGATCCCGAGACCGTGCGCGCCCTGCGGACACTCGCGCGGAGTCTCGACGCGAGTGTCTTCATGACCCTGCACGCGGCGTCTGCGGTGCTGCTGCACCGGATCACCGGGTCCGACGACATCGTGCTCGGCGCCCCGGTGGCCGGGCGCGGTGAGGAGGGGCTCGACCAGCTCATCGGGTTCTTCGTCAACACGCTGGTTCTGCGCACCGCGGTCGACGGCCGCTCCACGCTGCAGCGGGCGGTGGAGGAGGCGCGCAGCGTCGACCTCGAGGCCTTCGCGCACGCGGATGTGCCGTTCGACGCAGTGGTGGCGCGGGTCGCTCCCGAGCGCAGCATGTCGCGGAACCCGCTGTTCCAGGTCATGATCAGCCATCACACCGGTCCGCTCGGCGACGGTGACGCGGCGCTGATGACGCCGGCGAAGTTCGACCTGGTGTTCAACTACACCGAGGATCTCACCTCCGACCGCCTGGTGCTCGAGCTCGAGTACGCCGAGGATCTGTTCGACGCGTCGACCGCCGAGGCCGTCACGGCACGTCAGCTCGCGGTGCTCGACGCACTGGCGACCGACGCCACGGCGGTGGTCGACGACGTCGACATCTTCCTGCCCACCGAGCGCGACGACGTCCTCCGGCGCTTCAACGACACCGCCCGTGCGGTGCCCGAGGAGTCGCTGTTCGAGTCGTACCTGCGGTGGGTCGAGACCACTCCGGACGCGATCGCTGTGGTCGACGAGACCACGACGTGGACATACGCGGATCTGCACGAGCACGTCCTCGACATCGCCGCGGAGTTGCAGCGGCGCGGTGTCGGCCCCGAGGCCGTGGTCGCGGTCGCGGTGCCGCGGTCGGTGTGGACCATCGCGGCGACCATGGGGGTCCTCGCGGTGGGCGCGGCGTATCTCCCGCTCGACCTGAAGCATCCTGCGGACCGGCTCGAGTACATGGTCACCGATGCGGGTGCGACCCTCGCCCTGACGTCGGCCGCGGCCACCGCGCAGGTGCCGTCGGCGGCCGAACACGTCCTCGTGGAGGACATCCCGCCGTCGACCGGTGCCGAGCTCGCGCGACCGGCTTCGCTCGAACTCGCGGCGTACGTCATCTACACGTCCGGTTCGACCGGCCGCCCCAAGGGTGTCGTGGTGCCGCACGAGGGCATCTCGTCACTCGTGGCCACGGCGGAGGACCGCATGCGACTCACCACCGGATCGGTGGTCCTGCAGTTCGCGTCCGTCGGCTTCGACGTCGCGGTCTTCGAACTCGCCATGGCCCTGTGCACGGGATCGCGACTGGTGATCGTGCCCGACGATGCGCGTGTGGCGGGTCCCGAGCTCACCGACTTCTGCGCCGAGCACGGGGTGACCCACGCGATCATCCCGCCGTCGCTCATGGCGGCGCTCCCGCCGGGATGCGCACTGCCCGAGGGGTGCACCGTGCTCGTCGGTACCGAGACGGTGCCGCCCGCGGTGATCTCCGCCTGGTCCGAGCATCTGAACCTGCTCGCGGCGTACGGACTGACCGAGGCGACGGTCAACAACACTCTGTGGCAGGCCCGTCCGGGCTGGACGTCCTCCGTGCCCATCGGCGTACCCGATCCCAACGAGCGGGCGTACGTGCTCGACGATCGGCTGCGGCCCGTCCCGGTCGGGGTGTCGGGGGAGCTGTACATCGCCGGCCGCGGGTTGGCGCGCGGGTACCTCGGGCAGCCGGGGCTCAGTGCCCACCGATTCGTGCCCGATGTCGCCGCTCCCAGCGGCAGGATGTACCGCACCGGCGACCGGGCACGCTGGCGTGCCGACGGCAATCTCGACTTCCTGGGGCGCGTCGACGATCAGATCAAGGTGCGGGGGTTCCGGATCGAGCCGGGCGAGATCATGGCCGCGATGGCGTCGTTCGACGGTGTCGATCAGACCGCCGTCGTCGTGCACGAGTCGTCCGGGGTGAGTCGCCTCGTCGGATACGTCACCGGGCGTGACGATCTCACGGGCGACGCGGTGCGGACGCACGCGGCGACGGTGCTGCCGGACTACATGGTGCCCACTCTCGTCGTGGTGGTCGACGGGACGTTGCCGTTGACACCCAACGGCAAGTTGGACCGAGCGGCGTTGCCGCAGCCGGAGTGGTCGTCGGTGGTCGGGGGCCGCGCTCCCACCACGGACGTCGAGCGTGTGCTGGTACGCAGTGCCGCAGCAGTTCTGGGCCTGGACGAGCTGGGGACGGACGACGACTTCTTCGCTCTCGGCGGTCATTCGATGGCCGCGATGCAGTGGGTGTCGGCCGTCCGCGCCGAACTCGACGTCGACATCTCGGTGCGCGACGTGTTCGAGGCGTCGACCGTCCGCGCCTTGGCGGAGCGACTCGCCGATCGCGGTGGACACGAGGGACCGCACCTGACCGCGCACGCCGACAGGCCGGATGTCGTGCCGCTGAGTCCGATGCAGGAGACCAGGCTGCAGAACGGGCACGTGGTGCAGGCCGACCACGCACTGGTTCTCGAGCTGCCCGACGTGGACGCGGCGGTGCTCGCCGCCGCGGTCCGCGATGTCGCAGAGCGGCACGAACCGCTGCACTCGGTTCTGATGCCGGGTGAGGGGTCCGCCCTCGGCGACCCGGTGGCGCTCGAGACCGTCGACGTCGGGGCAGACGACATTCGCCGCCGCGCCTACGAGATCGCACAGGAACCCCTGGATCTCACGCAGCGACCGGGTCTGCGAATCATGCTCTTACAGAACGATTCCAGGGAAGGAATAGTTCTCCTGGTCATGCACTACTGGGCCGTCGACGAGTGGTCGGTCGTCCCGTTGCTCACCGATCTGATGCACGCTGCGCAGGCGCGCTCCGGTGCCGAGGCGCCGGAGTTCACGCCGCTACCGCTGCGGTACAGCGACGTCGCGCGCTGGGCCGTCGCCCGACGGGACGCCGACGACTCGGCGATCGCGTCATGGCGCGAGACCCTGGACGGTGTGCCGAGTCGGGTGAGTCTTCCGATCGCGCTGGGGGAGTCGGGGTCCGACGCCGTCGCGATCGACATCGATGTCGACGTGGTGCGAGCACTGCGCAGCATCGAGGGTGCGGGTCTCGTGTCGGTTCTGCATGCTGCCTTCGCGCTCGCTCTCACCGACCTCGGTGCGGGTGAGGACCTGGCGATCGCCACGATGGTCGCCGGCCGCGACGACGAGAGCACGCACGCCATGGTGGGTGCGTTCGCCGACGTCGTGCCGATCCGCACGCGAACAGGATCCGATCTGGCGACGGTGGCTCGTCGGGTGCAGGCGGAGACCGTCGCGGCGCTGAGCCGTTCCGGTCCTTCCTATGTCGACATCGTCGAGGGCGCCGGCGTGCCGGAGATGCACCGTCCGCAGTTCCTGGTGGTGCACCACCACGTCGCAGATCTCGGCGACGCCGGCGCGGCACTCCTGCCGATACCCGTCGGTCGACCGTGGGCCGACCTGACGCTGAGTGTCCACGAGAGCGAATCGGACCACGACGCTGCACTTTTCGCGCAGCTGCAGTTCGCTGCGGGTGCCGATCGCGGGGCGATCGGTCGGTTCGTGGAACGGCTCACTCTGCACCTGCGATCGGTCGTCGAGGGCTAGTGGACCAGCAAAGGCTAGGCTAAGCTGACCGACGGTCCCGACGTCCACGCGACGATCCGATCCGGGACGGAACGGGTGGGAGAAGCATGAGCAGTCCAGAAGTACTCGACGTCGTGGGTGTCGGTTTCGGACCTGCGAATCTCGCGCTGGCGATCGCGATCGAGGAACACAACGAGACGTGCGCGGAGCACGAGCGCGTCCGGGCGGTGTTCGTGGAACGTCAGGAGAGCTTCGGGTGGCATCCCGGCATGCTGCTCGACGGCGCGACGATGCAGATCGCGTTCCCGAAGGACCTGGTCACGTTCCGCAATCCGCGGAGCGGGTTCACCTTCTTCAACTATCTGTACGAACGCGACCGGCTCGTGGACTTCGTCAATTACCAGACGTTCTTCCCGACGCGGCACGAGTTCCACGACTACCTGTCCTGGGCTGCCGACCGGGTCGACGCCGACGTCCGCTTCAGCACGTCGGTCACAGACATCACGCAGGACGGCGACGTCCTGACCGTCCGGTGCGACGACGGCACAGTTGTGCGCACCCGCAACGTCTCGGTGGGCGCCGGGTTGACCCAGCGGGTCCCCGAGTGGGCATCGCTGTCCGCACGGTGCTTCCACAACCACGACTTCCTGCCACGTATGGCCGAGCTGCCGAAGCCGACCCACGGACGGTTCGTGGTGCTGGGCGCCGGCCAATCGGCAGCCGAGGTGGTGCAGTACCTGCACGGTCACTACCCGCACGCCGAGGTCCACAGTGTCTTCGCGCGGTACGGCTACAGCCCCGCCGACGACAGTCCCTACGCCAACCGCATCTTCGATCCGTCCGCGGTCGACGAACTGCACCGGGCACCGGCCCTCGAGCGGGAGCGGCTCATCGCGCTGCACCGCAGCACCAACTACTCGGTCGTCGACATCGAGCTGATCGAGGAGCTCTACCGCGCAGAGTACGCGGAGCGCGTCAGCGGTCACCGCCGGCTGTTCATGCGCCGCGCGTCCACCATCGACGGCGTGGTCGAGACGGCCGACGGCATCGAGGTGACCATCCGGGACAGCATCGACGGCATCGCCGACACCCTCGACTGCGACGCGCTCGTGCTCGCGACCGGCTTCCGGCCCGCGCCTCTGCGCCCGCTCCTCGGCGAACTGGCGCCCGAGGACGGCGGCCCCCGCGTCGTCACACGCGACTATCGCCTGCTGGCGACACCGGAGGCCGACACCGCCGGTGCACCCGGTGTCTACCTGCAGGGCGGCACCGAGACCACGCACGGCATCACGTCGTCGTTGCTCTCGAATGTCGCGATCAGATCCGGAGAAATCCTGAACTCCATCGTTGCGAGGCGTGCCGGTGGCGCGGTCCTTGCTAGGGTCGACACCGGTTCCACAGGCGCGGCGACCCGCGCCGAGACCGACAAGGCCCGCCGGGAACGCCCGGCATCGACGTTTGCAGTGAGCGAGGCAAGATGAGCACCAACCCGTTCGACGACGAAGACGGACGCTTCTACGTGTTGGTCAACGACGAGGATCAGCACTCGTTGTGGCCCACCTTCGCCGAGGTGCCCCAGGGATGGCGCGTCGTGTTCGGCGAGGAGAGCCGGGCAGCGTGCCTGGAGTACGTCGAGAAGAACTGGACCGACATGCGTCCCCGCAGTCTCCGCGAGGCCATGGAAGAGGACGCCGCGGGTCGTCACCGCGTCGAGAATCCCTCCTGATCTCTACTTCCAGCGCGCCGCGGACCGTCTCCGCGACCTGACCGGAAGCTTCGAGCGCACCGAGTCCGCGCGGCCCAGTCTCATGATGGGTCGACGCAGGGACTCGGTGCGTTCGACTATGCGGGGGCGGCGCAGTGTGCGCGCACCCCATTCGCCCAGCGTGACGCCGCCGGCCAGTGCGCCGCCCGTGCCCACCGCCGCCAGCAGTGCGCTGAGGCCCAGCAACGTCTGATCGTTGAGCAGGGCGAAGAGGCCGCGGTACACCGACAGACCCGGCAACAGCGGGGTGATACCGGCGACGGCGACGATCAGCGGCGGGATCAGGGCTCGGCGAGCCATGAGACCACCGGCGAAGCCGACCACCGTCGCGGCGATCGCGGACGAGAGCACCGGCCCGAAACCGACCTGCTGCGCGATGAGGAACACCAGCGCACCGGCGAAACCGCCGGCGAACGCCGCCGTGAGACCTCGGCGCTCCGCGTAGCAGGCCAGTGCGTAGAAGAGGGCCGCGAAGGCGCCGGCCAGCACCTTGGTGGGCACCTGGGCGAGGTCCGGAGGCGCGACGTTGCTCATGACTGGCAGCTCGGCGCCCAGCAGCGCCGCCAGTCGCAGGGTCGTCGCCACGCCCGCGATGATGCCGCCCGTCATCATCAACAGCTCGAAGAAGCGGGCCGCGGCGGTGATCGGGGCGCCCGTGATGGCGTCCTGCACCGAGCCGACCAGCGACAGCCCCGACAACAGCACTGTCACGCCGGCCGCGATGACCTGGGACGGCAGGATCGAGATGCCCAGCTGTTCCTGGAAGTTGTACAGCGTGATGGCGGGCGCCGACGCGATGAAACCGCCGACCACCTGCTGGAAGAAGAAGGGCAGACCGGCACGGTTCAGCACTCGGCCGACGCGGTCGATCACCATCGTCGACAGGAAGCTCACGGCGGCCACCAGCACACCGCCGCCGAGCAGGACGGAGATCGCCGCGGCCATGCCCGCCCACGCCAGGGTGGCGATCCACCGGTTGTAGGGGTGCGGTGCTCGGGTGACCTCCTTCAGCTCCGCCAGCGCGACCGCCGGTGTCGGCACCTCCAGGCGGATCTTGCGGGCGAGAGCGTCCACGTCGGCCAGGCGCGTGAAGTCCATGGACCGGTAGTGCACGATGCGCATCGTGCTTGCCGGGGGGAGGGTCGGGCCGCGGTAGGCGCTGATGACGATCGAGTTGTAGGTGACGTCCACGTCGCACCGGGCCAGGCCGTACGTCGAGGCGATGAACTGCACCTGGTTGGCGGTGTCGATGGCACCGGTCCCGGCGGCCAGGGTCACCTCACCGACACGCACCGCGAGGTCGAGCACCTCCGACACGCTGGCGTCGTCGGTGAGGTCGATGGGCTGGAGAGGACTGGGTGCACCCGCCGGGGTGTCGACGATGGCGCGTCGCTCGCCTGTCATGCGTCGTAACGTCGACGCGAAGCCCTGCAGGTAGGTCATTCCTTCTCTCGGTCCGCTCTGGTGTCCGGTTGTCCCGACGAAGGTACCGGGTCCACCCGGGTGTTCCCTGACCGAGGCGGCTCACGCCCGCACTCCGTTTTCGGCGTCCGGATGCGCCCACTCGTGGCACAGTGCTGGAACCACGTCGACCGTCGGGGGGGGCGACGACGTCCGACCCTGCAAGGACGGCCACACCGTGCGCGTGCTCCCCGGAATCTCGGCGGCCGACATCGACTACGAGAGCGTCGTGGCGTACCACCGCCACGGCACCGCGATCCGGCGAGCGCCGTACCTCATAGCGTTCGCATGCGTCCTGCTTCTCGTGAAGACCGGTGCGGATCTGGCCACCGTCCGAGGCGACCGGTTCCGTCCGCCGATCCTTCTGGTGTGCGCAGCCGTCACCGCCGCTCTCGCGCTGTGGTGGGTCCGCGGACGAATGCCGCGCCGGTGCGGATCGGTCGCGTTCGTTGCGATCGCCGACATCGTCGTCCTGGTCCCTCTGGTGATGCTGCCGCCGTCGTCGGTGATCGTCGTGCAGAGCGTGCTGTTGCTCGCTGTCGGCAACTATGCGAGTGCGTTCCACGGCCTGCGCGTGTACCTCGTGCACAGCATCCTCGTCCTCGGGGCGACGACGGCGCTGGTGCTGCGCGCGCTCGCCGTGGGGTCCGAGAGCCTGGTCGTCGTGGCCGCGACCGCGGTGGTCATCGCGTTCGTCGTGTACGGCGGATCCACGCTGAACCACGTCTTCTTCACCCAGCTTCGCGACGACGCGGTGCGGGCCTATCACGATCAGCTCACCGGGCTGCGTAATCGTCTGGGCCTGCTCGTCGACGTGGAGAAGCAGATCCATGACGCCGCCGGCACGCCAGTCGCGGTGTCGATCCTGTGCATCGATCTCGACGCGTTCAAGTCGATCAACGATCGGCACGGCCACGCGGCCGGCGACGAGGTGCTCAGACGCGCGGCCGGTCGGATCGCCGCGGTCGCCGGGGACGCCGTCAGCGCGCGGACGGGCGGGGAGGAGTTCGCCCTCGTGGTCGTCGGTGTGGGTGACCCCGGGCCGCAGATGGCGAGCGCCCTTCTCGACGCCATTCACCGCCCCGACGATCCCACCCCCGTCACTGCGTCCATCGGTGTGGCCACCGTTCCCCTGCCGGACGGCCGCATCGATACTCGGGACCTTCTGGACACGGTCCTCGCCTCTGCTGATCGAGCCATGTACGAGGCGAAACGGTGCGGTGGTCATCGCGCAGCCGTCGCGACGGGCGACGACGTGCACTGCCTCTGACGACCGGAAACCGTCCTATACCTCGTTCGGTCGGTC
Source organism: Rhodococcus sp. NBC_00294 (assembly GCF_036163995.1). Taxonomy (NCBI): domain Bacteria; kingdom Bacillati; phylum Actinomycetota; class Actinomycetes; order Mycobacteriales; family Nocardiaceae; genus Rhodococcus; species Rhodococcus sp. NBC_00294. Next base: position 255,034 of record NZ_CP108043.1, on the reverse strand, counting down.
TTTTTCGGGCTCTGTTCCCGCAATGACCGTGTCGACCGGGGATCGTGTGCCTACCATTGCGGTCGACGACGGTGTGGGGACCACCGTCGACACTGTTGTCCGTTTCGATGCAAGGCTGGCTCGAGTGCGTGTTCTCCGCGAATGGTGGTCGTCCGACATCGACTACGCGTGGGTCGCCAATTACCACCGGACCCACGCCTACCTGAGGTCGGCGCCGTACTTCATCAGCGCGGCCTGCTTCCTGCTCGCAGTGAAGACGGTCGCGGATCTGATCACAGCCCGTGACGCCGGACTCGGCGCATCCGGGTGGGTGTTCGCCGTGGCCACCGTCGTCTCCATCGCGCTCGGTCTGATGTGGGGGCGCGGCCACTTCCTCTCCCGGACGTGGTCGCTGCGCTTCGTCATCATCGGCGACGTCACCATCGCCGCGGTGCTGTTCGCGCTGCCGCCCTCCCAGATCGTCGTCATCTCCGCCGCGCTGTTGGTGACGGTGGGGAACTACGCCAATGCGTTCCACGGCGTGCGCGTCTTCGTCTGCCACGAGGCCTGGGCCATCGGCGTCGCCGGGCTGCTGTTCCTCCGACTGGTGACCACCACGTCGGTGGAGGTGTCCGCTGCCGTGTCGACCCTGGTCACCGTCCTCGTGGTCCTCTTCGCCGCGTCGTCGCTCAATCACCTGTTCTTCACCGCACTGCGTGACGACGCGGCGCGCGCGTTCTACGACCAGCTGACCGGTCTCCGGAACAGACGCGGGTTGCTCGTCGACGTCGAGTCGATGCTCCGCAGCGCGCGACTCGCACCCGCCGACGGCGCCACCGTCGTGTCCGCCGTCTGCCTCGATCTCGACGCCTTCAAGTCCGTCAACGACCGCTTCGGCCACACCATCGGCGACGACGTCCTCCGCAGCGCCGCCGCCCGGATCGGTCGGGTGTCCTTCGACGCCGTCTCCGCGCGCATCGGCGGCGAGGAGTTCCTGGTCGTCGTCGCCGGCGACGAGTCGAGGGGACCGGCGGTCGCCCGCGCGTTGCTGCACGCCATCCATCGAGACGATGACGCGACACCGATCTCCGCATCCATCGGGGTGGCGTCCCTACCCCTGTCGCACGCCCGCGGCGACACCGCCGTGATGCTCAACAGCCTGCTCGATCGCGCCGACGCCGCCATGTACCAGGCGAAGCGGCAGGGCGGGAACAGGGTCAGCGTCGCCGACCCCGGAACCGACGGGGTGGGCGGGCGCCGGCAGGAGGGGCTCTCGTTATGATGGTGCCGCTCGGTTCGCCGGGCACGCCTCCTTAGCTCAGTGGTAGAGCACTCGCCTTGTAAGCGAAAGGTCGTCAGTTCAATCCTGACAGGAGGCTCAAGTTAAAGACGCCGTGACCTGCGGTTTCGCGATTCGGACCGCTTCACGGAAATGGGCGGCAGGGCCCCGATGTCACGAGTTGTCACAAGTCACTCGGAACTGCTTCACAGAGGGTCGAAATCGGGGCGTACGGACGTGATCAGTCCCCGTGAAGGTCCGACATCGTTTGGAGGCTCTGGGCCGCGATCTTGAGAGCGTCGTTCGGGGCGTGAGCGTACGTGCGCATCGTGAAGGCAGAATCCGCGTGGCCCAGCCACGCCGAGATGACGGCTATGGGAACGTTCTGCAGGTGCATCAACGTCGCGCAGGTGTGGCGCGCATCGTGCAACCTGATCTGCGGCACCCCGGCGCGCTTACACGCCGTCTGCCAGAAGTTGGACAATGTGTCGGGGTGGTAGGCGTGGCCAAGTACGTCGCACACAATATGGGTGCCCGGCCCATAGTTCGCACCGGCAGCGGCGCTCTCGAGGTCCTGACGCTCACGGGCGGCGATCAGAGCGGCGGTCAGCACCGGGGTCAGCGGAAGATCGCGGTTCGACCGTTCGGTCTTGGTCAGTCCGTCCACGGCCTGACCCGCGACAGACACTCGGTTGTTGCGGATCGACATGACGCCGGCGTCCAGGTCGACGTCGGACCACCGAAGACCGCAGATTTCACCGCGGCGCAGGCCGGACAAGGCCAGGTTCCACGCGTGTCCCACTCGATCGGTCTGCGCGAAAGCCAACATCTGGCGCATCTCCTCGACAGAGAACGTTCGCATCTGCGGCTGGGTGCGCGGCAGTCGATCCACCAACAAGGCGACGTTCCGCACCAGCAGTCCCTGTTTGACGAGGTCGGTCAGCACCGCCGAGATGATGTTGAGCATGGGATTGATGGACTGCGGGCTCCACGGTCGACGCACCGAATGGGGTGTCATCGGTGTTCCGCCGGCGGCGAGTGCGGTCACAAGCAAGTCGAGGTGGCCCTTGGTCAATCTCTGTACCGGCATAGATCCATGAGATTGCCTCAGCGGTTCGAGCGCGTGCCGATAGGCGTTCTTCGTCGTGGGTCTCACCCGCCGGCCCGCGAGCCATGCCTCGCAGACTTCGTCGACGGACAGAGCGCTACCCGAGACGTGAACACCACGGTTGACCTCGTCGGTCACGCGGGCCAGATACGCGCGAGCGTCCTTTTCGGTGTCGAATCGCCGTCGGGACTGTGATCGCGTCGTATGGAGATATGTGGATCCGTCAGGTCGGAGGCGCGGTACCTCTCGCGTTCCAGCGTCGACGGTGACCTGGTATCGGACGACGTCTTTCCCCGTACGGCGATCGGTGACCGAGATCTTGCGGATCTGCGGAGGTAGTTGGTTCCTAGCCATCGACCGACTGAGCCGAACTGGCAGCGGAACTTCTCGGTGCTCCCGAGATCCGCGTCGATCGCGTACTCGATGAGCGATCACCCACGGGGGAGTCCATCTCCGACGGTCATGCCGAGCCCGGCCATGGTGTCCCGATGCGCTGCTGTCTGCTTGAGCGCGTTCTCGTAGATGATCTCCAGGGCTTCGATCTGGTCGGACGATTCGTTGTTCTCGAGTGCCCTCTGCAGCTGCTTGCGCGCGCTACGCATCGCGGTAATCGAGCGGTGCCATTCGTGAGTCAGCGTCGTACGGTCTCTGCGGGCATCGAACTGGCGGCGCACGAACACCGGAACCGGCTGCCCGGTTGCTTCGTCGGACCATCCCGAATCCTCGAGTATCAACAGGCCGCTTTCTCCTCCCACCCACCTGACGGCGTCGTGGGATTCCTGGGAAACACCAGGGAGCACGTCCACAGTTCCGCGGGGAAGATCAGGGAACAGCAGCTGGGCCGGCGCCACGTCGAGCGCTGCGGCCAATGCGAGGAGGTCAGCGACGTCGAGCCCCCTCCGCCGCCCTGTCTCCAGGTCGGAGATCACCGCCCTCGAGATGGGGTGGCCGAGTTCGGCAGTGCGGTCGGAGAGTGCCTGCCCGGACATCGGCGGGGTCGCCGACGTCCGAAGTCGGCGGACCTCGGCCCCCGTTCGATCCACGATCGTTTGGGCCCAGCTTTGCGTCATGAACACGCACTCTACCGCCTTCTGCTGGTTCTCTTGCGGTGATTACACGCGTCCGCTAGTTTGTGGTGGAACCACGTGGACACACCGTATTCAGCGGAACGGATGTGGTGAATCAACGCAGCGGAGGGTGTCATGACGAGACAGCTGTTCAGCGTGCAAGAGGGTATGGACCGCACCGGCCTGGGCCGGTCCAACTTCTTCAACAAGCTCGCGTCCGGTGAGATCAAGAGCATCAAGGTGGGCAAGCGCCGCCTCATACCGGATACCGCGATCGACGAGTACATCGAACGCCTCGAGGCGCAGGCTTCTTTGTCGACGGATGTCGCATGAGCTGAGGTACGCCCCGAACAAAACGACGCCCCCGGCGCATCTCGGTGTTACCAGCACCGAGGCCGAGGGCGTCCAAACCGCCTCACATCAGATCGGAGGTTCTGCTATTCAACCTTAGGTCATTCCTGCTCGTCCTTCAATGGTGAATATTGACGGGCCGAGCCGCACATCAGCTATTCGGCTGATGGTGCTGAACGCTGGGCCCCTTTGGTGTCCGCGTCCGTCGTTCTCTGGCAGAGCCCGACGATAACCAGCCTGCCGCCGTTGCCTGTGCACCCTGTAGCGATCCCCGGAGACCGGCCCCGGGGCACCATGCCGTCGACTGATCATTGATGACGTGGCGATACCGAAAGCCACGCGCCCATCCGGGTGCGGGGCCAGAGGGCGTGGAGCGGACAACGTGGGTGCGGACATTGGGGGTCACCCCTGGGGGGTCCGGGTGTGGCAGCACGTAGTCCGATGAAGTAGACGGGACCACCCTCCATACCAACAGTTTTCAGGTTCACTGCTCGGAGACCGAATCTGTGGATCCGGCCAACGGTCGACTCCGGTGCGGGTTCGTTGACAACAGTGAGAGTTACCAGTGATTGCAGTATCGGCGGTGTTGTCACCATCGACCGCTACCCCAGTAATGGTGGCATTGCTGGTATTACGTCCCGTGCGGGTGTCACGTCCCAGTCAGTCATTACCGGTATCGGACTCTTCACTGGGGTGGCATGTATGGAGGTACGCGCCGCCACTTCTCCGATACAGCCATCACTTACTTTTCTTCCTACACCCGTATTGCAGGTATTGCGGGTACTGGAAGTCTCTTTCTTCGAACTTCCGACACATGAGAGGACACACATGCCACACAACGTGATCGCCTTCTGCAACCAAAAGGGTGGCGTAGGCAAGACGACGACCACCTTCCACATCGTGGATGCCGCTCGTCGAGCCGGCCACCGAGTCCTGGCACTGGATATGGACCCCCAGGGAAACCTGAGCACCGTGCTTAGTGCCGGTGAGCCGGCACCTGGCGACGCAGGGATGGCGGACGCGTTGTCGGACCGGTCGGCCGCCACCCTCGCAGACGTCGTGGCGCCGTCCATCTGGGACGGAGTGGACCTGGTCGCCACCGACCCGAACTCGGAATCCCTCGCCTTCGTGCGGGATGAGCTGATTCTCGGCGGCGCAGGACGCGAACGGCGACTTCGCGATGCGCTGGAGTCACTCGCTCCGCAGTATGGACTGGTGGTGATCGACTGTCCGCCGAGTCTGGACCTGTTGACAATCAACGCTCTGGTGGCAGCCCGGCGAGCGCTCGTGGTCAGTCAGTCCGCGCTCTTCTCCGCGAACGGTCTGGCACGGCTACGACGCACCATCGACGTGGTGCGCCGCAGCTACAACCCGACGCTGGAGCTGGTGGGCGCGATCATCAACCTCCACGAACGCAACACCATTGCTGGTCGCGAGCAGCTGGCGGAGATCGCCGACTGCATCACGATCATCGGAGACCCGGTACCGAAGCGGGTCGTTTTGAAGGACTCCTCCGAGGCGCAGACCAGTTTGCTCGACTGGGGGACGACGGACGCCCGCAATCTGGCGAGCATCTACCGCCGCACTTCGGAGTTGCTCATGGAAGGTGTCGGCCATGGTGCGTCCTGAGCGTCTGAAGAGCAGCTTGGGCAACTCGAGCCCACTTGACCCGGTGTCCGAGGTGGCTCCAGGTACGGCCGCCGCTGCTCCAGCGCCACCGGCGGGGGACAAGCCCGCCAAGACCAAGCGGACGTTCTACTTCTACGTCGAGACCAGTGAGCGACTTCTGAATGCGGCCGAGGCGCTGATGGCAACACCAGGAGCACCTCGCGGCCCGTCCGACCTTGCTGCAGAGGCGGTGGAGCGGTACGTCGATTATCTGGAGGCCACTCACAACCAAGGCCAGCCGTTCGCACAACGAAGTGGGCCGCTTCAGCGGGGGCCGCGCGTTCGGTAGCTCGCTATGGCAACGCCGGTTGTTGGACTCGTTAATTTCACTTAACGCACCCACACCGGCGAAGTAGCAGTTCAGTACAGTTTTAGACCGCTATTGTGTCGGACATGGGGTCTACGCTGACGGTATGGAGTCTCGACCTGCCGAAACGACCCCCGGAGGCCCTCCGGCAGCCGTCTTACTGCCCCCGGAGGGCGACGCAGCGCCGACGATCCCCGCGGCGGTGACCGCACGCATCGCCGCTGCGGTGGAGTCATCCCGGTCAGCTGGAACCCGTCGCGCCTACGCCTCTGGGTGGCGACGGTTCACCGACTGGTGCATCCGAAACGGGCACGTCGCACTGCCGGCGCACCCAGTCACGGTCGCTGCGTACCTCGTGGACGCTGCCGACACCGTCACTGCGGCGGGGGAGAGGGCCTACGCCGCAGGCACTCTGTCGGCGTGGGCATCCGCGATCAATCACTTCCACCAGACCTCCGGACATGCCTCGCCCACGAAGCATCACCTCGTCACTGCTGCGCTGGTGGGTATCCGACGGCAGTACGCCACTGCCGGCGATCGACCCCGCACCCAACGGGCACCACTTCTCGTCTCCGACATTCGGCACCTCGTTGACGTCGCCCGCGCCCAGTGCGACGGGTGGGCCGACGACGTGTACGAACGCCGCGACAGCGCATTGCTGCTCCTCGGTTTTGCCGGAGCGTTCCGCCGCTCCGAGCTCGCTGACCTCGAATGCCGCGACGTCAGCCTGCACCGCGAGGACGGCTTGCACATCCGGCTGCGGAAGACGAAGACCGACCAAGAAGGCCGCGGCGTCGTCCGGGCGCTGCCGAGCACCGACTCCCACGCCACCTGCCCACCTTGTGCGTACGTGCGGTGGGTCCGAGTCGTATCAGCCTGCGACGCTGGCGGTCGAGCCTCCGTCATCCGAATGCTCCGTGGTCGGGACTCGTTCGAGGACCATGTATGCAGCGGGGGAGCACCTCGCGTTGCTGCGCGGGCACCGCTGTTCCGAGCCATTGCCAAGAACGGCAACCTTGGAACCACACCACTGTCCGGAGCCGCGATCCACAAAACTATCCGCCGCCGCGCGGAGCGCGCCGGCTACGACGCCACTGTTGTGTCCCAACTCGGCGGGCACTCCCTCCGATCCGGGTTCGTCACCCAAGCCTTTCGCAATGGCGCGGATGCGCACGCCATCATGCGGCAGACCGGCCACACCACACCCGCCATGCTCGAACGCTACGCACGCGAGAACACGCCGCTGATGGGCAATGCGGTGACCAAGATCGGCCTGTGACTGCGCTGTACTGAAGTGTAAAACCGTCATTCGTGTGCAAAACTGAAGTAACGTGCTAGTGTCGTGTCACGATCAAGGAGGACGGCTTGGATGCTGGACGCCGCTGGGCTCTCGAGATGCTCGGCACGCACGGACCGCTCATCAGGGACCGGATACCGGCTCTGATCAAAGCGGAACACAACGGATCGCTGGGGGCGCAAGATGCGTCCGGTCATCGTTCAACAGGGCATTACGGCCTGTTCTGGCGTGGAATCCTGGAGAAGTTCGAGGAATTTGGCCAATTGCCCGGAGCGACGTTGGTTAGGCCAGACAAGGCCCCTTACAAGATCCCTGTCGTAAATGGAGTCGCCGTATTTCCCTGGCGCTACTCGCCATCGATCAAGCGTGACATGGCGTCGGTTCGGTTCGGTACCTCTGACTCGCGAACTGCGGTCTCTGATCTACGTCCGCCGTCGCTGCAGGGCGAGCTCGATCTCGATGTCCCGGACCCGCAACTGACGGACGAAGAACGCTCACTCGTCGACAGCTTCGAAAGCTACGTCAAGGATCCCGTTGTCGATTCCGGTCGCCTGGTGCTGGTCGCGATCTGCAGCTCTGTACGTGGACTCAATGCCGCACAATGGGGCGAAGCAGTGCTGGACTCCAACGGGTTTGTCTCCTGGGTCGCACAACCCGAAGACCTGCTTGTGCTTCCCGAGATGCGACCAGTCTCGACATCGCCGGTCGGAACCTTTGCGTCCGGGCCTATCCCGAACAAGTTCCCAATCTCTGGCTCGGACAAAGCATCAGGGTCCAATGAGTGACGACCGTCCTCAGCTTCACCTGTTCGGTTCCGATGACGGCGGTTCGGACGTCGTCGCACGAGGCTTCGAACCTGCCAGACTCACTCAGGCCCGAGTGCTCGCTGAACTCACCAAGGCTGAACTGGCCGAGCGAGTATCGGTTTCACCAGCGGCTATCGGCCAGTTCGAGGCTGGAATCACGCGGCCACGTGCCGATATCGTCGACACGCTGAGCCGCGTGCTAGAAGTGCCACCGGAGTACTTTGCCACTGGGCGACCTGTGGGGAGACTCGATGCTGCCGACGCTCACTTTCGAAGTTTGCGATCTACGCGAGCCAAAGATCGCTCGAAGGCGGCCGCTCATGCGGAGCAGATCTGGGAACTGAGCCACGCTTTGGAAAAGCGCGTCAAATTCCCTGACCTCGCTCTTCCTTCAATCCATCCTGATGCAACGCCAGCACAGGCAGCCAAGACGTTGAGAGACTTCTGGTCGCTGCCAAGAGGCCCGGTGTCTCATCTCGCAGCATTGATGGAGTCCAACGGGATAATCGTTTGCTTGATTTCAATGACCGACGACGCGTTCGGACGTGTCAAGGCCTACTCCACCGACGCGCTCGGCCGCCCGATCGTCATTGTCACCCCGGAACGCTTCAAGTCGGTTCATGAATACCGTTTCACCTGCGCACACGAACTGGGCCACCTGCTACTCCATCCGAACGCGTTACCAGGTGACCGTCAACAGGAGCGCGAAGCCGATCAGTTCGCGGCTGAATTCCTTACACCACGCGTCGAAATTGAGCCGCTGTTGCCCAAGACGGTACGAATCCCAGCGTTGGACGCACTCAGCCAAACCTGGGGGGTCTCGATCGAATCGCTGATCTACCGCATGGGTGAACTCCGTCTGGTGTCCGAAGCATCGATACGGCGCGCTCATCAACGGTTAGCTAGCATGGCCGGTCTTCGTAGGGAAGAGGCGTTGGTGGCGTTCCCCGGCGAGGTTCCGAGTCTCCTCCGGGATGCTCTCGCGCTCGCCGAATCCACCAACTACATGCGAGATCAATTGGCGGCTGAGTTGTGCTGGTCGGATGCGCATTTAAGTGCCATGCTCGGCGACGTCGACACCCGACCGAGATTGACAGTCGTGCGCGAGCCCACCGCGTAAGGGCGCGGTATCTGGTGCTCAATGAAGGATCACCTAGCTGGGGTGGGTGACCTGCAGCCGCGGTTCACAGTCGGAGATTCGGCGCTGCCTCTGATCTGCGATGGTGGTCGCTTCCGACCCGCACTACGCCGATATCGCGCACCCGACTTCGGGTGCATCGGAGTGGATACTCCTGCAAAACGGTCCTGTGACCCAGTTGGCCAGCTCGTGCGGCACCTGCCGGCATGTGGCGGTGGTGACTTTCACAGTCTTGATGCCGATGGTTTTGAGGTAAGAACGTTGCGTTAGCTCCTGGGCGCGGGAGCCTGCCGCGCGGTTTCACGCGATCAGGAGATGTGTCGCGCCCAGAAGTTGTCGTTCGCCCACCCTTGCGGGACGCCCATTCCGTCTAGATTCATCCGTGGTCGGGTGTGGAGGAGTGAGTGAAGTCGTCTCGCCCAGCTGCTACGGGGGGAGACAGAGTCAAGGGTAGATTGTAGAGACACGAGTACTGGGTACAGACGCTTTCGTGACCGCTCCGGTAGAGCGTCGAATCCGCTCAGCCAGGAGATCGCTGATGAGTTCGGGATCGCTGGATAGACGCCGAGTCCGACATTCCACAGCCGCCCATGGTGTGCGCACACATTTCTTACACGCACATACGTTTGAAGCCAAGACTCAAGCACTGGTGCTGTCAGGCCGACGCTGGCTGCGACGGCCGTCCGGTCAGCGCGCCGTTGCAGGTTACGGTAGGTGCTGGTCAGCTGTCCGATCGTCAAGGTTTCGACCATGAGCCATGAGGGCGGGAGTTCAGGTGATTGATACGTGGTCAGGTAGTGCTCGAGCGCGGAACGGTGGACCAGGACGTCGTCGCCACGCTCCGGTGATCCACGCAACCGCGAGTCGCAACTCTCCCGGACGATCCTGAGGAGTCCGTCGTGTTTGCCGGCGTCCTGCATGTGTTCCGGGTTCAGATACCAGTGCGGATCGTGGTAGATCGTCGACATGTTGTCGGTCAGCGCTGCACGGACGGCGACTTCGACGCGTTCGAGCGCATCCAAGACGAGCAGTCGCAGCGCACGGTCGAAGGCATAGAGGTCGAGTACGTCGTCGAACGAGGTGTGCTCGCGAAAGAAATGGTCAGGTCGCCCCGACTGGAACGGAATCGTGTAGGGCGATAGTCGGTAGTAGCCGATATGGCGTAAATACCGCTCGGCTCGGTCCGGGTCAGAGATGAGTAGGCCGCGTTGGGAGAGACGACCGACGAGGTCGTTGAGGGCCAGTGCCGGCTTGTTGTAGTCGAGGGAGCCGCGCGGCCGGATCGGCCGCTGCGAACCAGATCGTCGAGGCACCCCGCGCTCCCTACAGGTGGCAGAAAAAATCCCCCAAGTGCGCATCGTTGAGAGGCGTGGGGGATGTAGTTCCGCCAACTTAGCACGAACGAAGCATTGGCCGCGATGGATCACCAGTGTCTGGGTACCGGTTTGTCCTACGTCGTGCGATTGTCCGCTCTGACCGTAACGTCTGGACCAGTCTGTTCGATCTTCACGTCGGCGCGGTCCGCGTCGACTTTCTCGCCTTGATCAAGGAACGCGATGACCCGTCCGCATGACCCGTCTTACAACTACCCCGGCAATCTCGTACCTGCCCAGAGTCGTCGACGCCGTCGGTGGCCGTGGATCACCCTGGCAGTTTTGGTGTTTTTCTTCGTGGTGGGCCACTTCGCCCCGCCCGACACGGACCCGGCCACAGCACCGGTGGCAGAGAAGGCCGCCACCAGCGCCCCGACCACGTCTACGCCGCCGCCGGTCACGACTATCGCCGAGGCAGTTGCGGCCACTTTGCTGGCCGCTCCGAACACTGCACGAGTAGTTGAGTCCCCGGCGGCTGCGACTGCCGCGCTCACTCAGTTGTCCACACTCGAGGTCAAGGGCAGAGCCCCCAAGACCGGGTACGACCGAGGCAACTTCGGTCAGGCCTGGTCCGACGACGTCACCGTCGACGCCGGCCACAACGGATGCGACACCCGTAACGACGTCCTGCGGCGCGACCTCACCTCCGTCGTCGCCACCGCAGTGTCCCGCGGCTGCACGGTGACCGCCGGCGTCCTCGCCGACCCGTACACCGGAACCTCCGTCTCGTTCACCCGCGGACAGACGTCCTCGACGGACGTGCAGATCGATCACGTGGTCGCCCTGTCCGACGCCTGGCAGAAGGGCGCGCAGCAGCTCGACACCACCACGCTGCGGAACTTCGCCAACGACCCCCGCAACCTGCAGGCAGTCAGTGGCCCGATCAACGCAGCGAAGAGCGACGGGGACGCCGCGACGTGGCTGCCGCCGAACAAGGCCTTCCGGTGCACCTACGTCGCACGCCAGGTCGAGGTCAAGGCTGACTACCGGCTCTGGGTGACCGACGCCGAACGCGACGCCATCGCCGGCATCCTCACCGACTGCGGCGGCACACCCATACCGACGACCACGGTGGCGCCCACCACCATCATCCCCACCGAAGTCGCGGCGGCTCCGCCGACCGTCGAACCGGTCGTGGTCCCGATGGCGGTGCCGGACCCGGTCCCGGCGTACACACCTGCACCGGAGCCCGTCTACACCTCAGCACCGGAACCGCCCAGCAGCAGTAGTGACGGCGGGTACGGCGGCGGGTCGTGCGGCGGCGACTCCTACATCAACTCCGCCGGTAACTGCGTCCAGTCGCCGATGTCCGCGCCGTCGGCCCCGGCAGGTGCCTCGGCGCAGTGCAACGACGGCACCTATTCCTTCTCCCAGTCACGCCGCGGGACCTGCTCCGGGCACGGCGGCGTCGGAACGTGGCTCTGACCCGTACAGAGGGCGGGACTCGGACGGCCGCAACACGCACCGACCGAGTCGGCTCGCCGACACCAGTGGCGGGGTGAGGTGACAGAGCGCCCTGAAAGTGGGTCGCGGGCGGGTTAGGTCGGCCCGACAACCCGACTGACGCAGTACCTGATCAACTTTTGACGACAAGGACGGGCATGGCCAAACGACGCGGTTTTTTCGCGGAGATGCAACACCAGAACCGCCTCCGGGAACAGCGCGAACGACAGCAGCAGCGTGCCACCGCCCAAGCGCACGCGCGAGCGACGCGGGAAGCGGAACGTTCGAGGAAAGAGTGGGAACGCAACAGGGCTGCAGACGCCCGCCGCGCCGCCGCCCTCACTGCCGCGCAGATCAAAGAGCAGGCGCGCCTGCACGTCCAGGCGCGTCAGGCCGAGGTCGACCTGCTCAACGCGACCTTGGCGCAGCAGCTCGAGGACATCGACGCGATCCTCGCCGCCACGCTCGAGGTGGACGACTACGTGGATCTGGCCTCGCTGCGGCAGCCGGTGCAGCACCCGCCGTTCTCCCGCCCCGACCTGACCCAGCCCGCGCCGCCCCCCGTACCTCCGCCGTTGTCCCCGGAACCGGTCTACATCGAACCCGCCGCGCCGGTGGGCATCGGGGCCGTGCTGGGTGGCAAGAAGAAGTACGCCGCTGCCATCGAAGCGGCGCAGGCGCAGTACTGGGAACACCGCCGACAGTGGGAGCAGTACGCCAGCGAGCGCCACGCCGCGCACCAGCAGGCGGAAACCGCATACCGGGAACGCGAGACGCAGCGGTTGAACGCTCTGGCCGCCGCCCAGGCACAGTACGAGGCTGAGTGCGCGGGGCGGCGCACCGAGATCCTGGCAGCCAACGTGCGCCTCGAGAAGCTCATGACAGGCCTGCAGGACCGCGAACCCGCGGCGCTGGAGGAGTACGTGTCCATCGTGCTCGCCAACTCCGCCTATCCGGAGCGCTTCGAGGTCGAGCACGACTTCGCTTTCGACGGTGCGGCGGGGGAGCTCACTCTCACCGTGCACGTTCCGCACCCGGACGCGCTGCCAACCGAGAAGGCCTTCAAGTACACCAAGGCGAGCGACTCGATCACCAGCACTCCTCTGCCGGTCAAGGCCCGCAAGGACCGCTACGCGACGGCGGTGTGTCAGGTCGCTCTGCGCACCGCGCATGAGATCTTCGAAGCCGACCGGGACGGCATCGTGGCGACGTTGTCGATGACCGTCGGTGTGGACGCCGTCGACCCGGCAACGGGGCGGGACCACTTCGTCGAGCTGGTCCAGTTGGCCACTGACAGAGCGACCTTCGAAGCCCTCGACCTCGGCCGGGTCGACGCGAGGGCGACGCTCGACCACCTCCGGGCTGGTGTCTCCAAGAACCCGCACGACCTGGTCCCGGTCAGCAACTCCCGAGGAGTTCGAGGATGACAAAAGCCTGTATCGACGCTCGGTCCGAGAGGTGCAGGGTATGACCGACGATGCCGGCGCAGATGTCATCCGGGCACTCCGAGGCACACTGGTGGCGAAGGAACGCGAACTGCAATCCCTGCAGGACCAACTCGCGGCGGTCACTCGCGAACGCGACGAGGCCGTGCGGACCGCGTCGACACCGGCCCCCACTCCCACGCCCGCGGCCGTGTCCACGGCATCACCGGGCGTCGTCGAGACCGACGACCGCGTCGTTCTGCAGGAAGTGGGCATCTACACCTACCAACATCCCCTGCAGAACGCCGAGCAGTACCGCGAACGGCTGGCCGATGTGCGCGACCGGATCAAGCAGTCCGTGATCTCCACCGCGGCCGTCGAAGCGTCAGACATGTTCTCCTTCAACAACTCCCTCGCCAAGGGTCGCAAAATGACGGCGGATCTGTCGAAGTTGATGCTCCGCGCGTACAACGCCGAGGCGGAGAACTGCGTGCGGACCCTCAAAGCGGGCAACCTCGCCACCGCTGTCAACCGTCTGGAGAAAGCGGCCGCCACGATAGCCAAGCTCGGAGCGATGATGGAGATGCACGTCTCTAACGACTATCACCGGCTCCGGGTGACGGAACTCGAACTGACCGCGGACTACCTGATGAAGGTCCAGGAAGAGAAGCTCGCGCAACGTGAGGAGCGTGAGCGGCTACGGGAGGAACGCAAGGTCGAGCAGGAACTCGCCGCGCAGCGGGAGAAGCTCGATAAGGAGCGCTCGCACTATCAGAATGTGGCCGATTCGCTGGGGGATCGCGACGACGACGAGGCCCGGCGCGTGCGGGAAAAATTGGCGGATCTGGAGTCCGCCATTGAGCAGAACGACTACCGCCGAACCAGCATTCGAGCCGGATACGTCTACGTCATCAGCAACCAGGGCGCGTTCGGGCCGGACGTTGTAAAGATCGGCATGACCCGCCGGCTCCAGCCCATGGACCGAGTCCACGAACTCGGCAGCGCATCGGTGCCGTTTCCGTTCGACGTGCACGCGCTGTACTTCTCTGATGACGCCGTCGCCTTGGAAGCGTCACTGCACGCTGCATTTTCGGACCGCCGATTGAACCACGCGAACCTGCGGCGTGAGTACTTCTTCGCACGCCCGTCAGAGGTGCGGGCCGTTCTCGCGCAACAGGTGGGCAACTTGATGGAATACACCGAGGAGCCGGAATCAACTCAGTACTACCAGAGCCGCGGCAGATGGCCCGCAGCCACCGTTCGGTGATCAGCGGACGGATCGCGGATGGCACATCAGATCTGAGCTGACAGGTCGCATGACACCCGTCACGACGGAGTCGAGATGACGGTGCGTTAACACCTCCCTGCGCTCTTGCGGTGGCGCCGGGATCGCGGCAGTACGGGCCACGCAACCTGTGCTCCGTACAGCGTGGGCGGCATCTGCCACGGTGTTCGCGACGTCCGGCCGCGAGTTGTCCGCCGTGCGACTGCCTGTCCGGAATGCTGCACACAGCACCGACTCGACCAGGTGCACTTTCGTTTCTGCGTGACTCACCGGCTCGTCACCGTCGAATCGTTCGTCCCCTTCACCGTATCGCTGGGGTAGGGGCTTGCGGCAAGACCCCCTCCGCGCTGCACACTCTCCCGGCACAACGCCAGACGGAAGGGGACATCGATGACAGGGACCTCCGATACACCGGCACATTTCCAGGTGCACGAGTCCGGGGCGTACTTCCACGGCACTCGAGCCGACCTGCAGGCCGGGGAGCTCCTGACTGCAGGGCACAGGTCGAACTATCACCGTGAACACCTGTCGAACCACGTCTACATCACCCGGGTACTCGACGTCGCGGTCCTTGGTGCGGAGATGGCGATCGGGCAGGGCCGGCCGAGGGTCTACATCGTCGACCCGGACGGGCCCGTGGAAGACGACCCGAACGTCACCGACAAGAAGTTCCCCGGCAACCCGACCCGGTCGTACCGCACCCCGGGACCAGTCAGGGTCGTCGGGGAGATGATCGACTGGGTCGGGCATTCACCGGAGTACCTGCAGAGCTTCCGCGCTGGCCTGGACGAGTTGCGGCGACGAGGCGAGGACGTTCTGTACGACTGAGATCGCCACGTTGTGCTCAGGGCGCTCAGTCGTCGTGGTGCATGTCAGCTCGGTCCACTTCTTGCGTGGTGAGCGGCCCGTTTGCGTGCCGACCCACCGGGTACGGCTCGGGCGCGTCGAGTTCAGCAACCAGCTTGGCGTGTGACGCCCACCTGCCCGCCGCCGATCGCTGCGGGAGGTGAGCGTCCACCTCTTGCGAGCAGGCGCGGGGTCGTCCGAACGAATGAACGGCGCGCGGTGTGCACGCACCAGCAGCCACGAACGAGTCTGCTCCTGTGAACACGCTCAGAATCGGGTCGACGACGCGGTACGGTGCCGGATCAACATCGACGCCGGAGGCGCTGTGCCCGGCAGGTGAGCGCTGACAACCCCCGCCGCCACTCCTTCGATCCCGTGAGGTCGCGGACGAAGAGCCACGGTGGTTGTTGCGGCGGTCGCTGCCGACACTCATCCGGTGCGCCGCGGGTGGCCGGAGGCCCGCGTTCGGCGGCTGTCACGTAGGTGTGAAAGGCGTGTAACGACCTGTCGATGTCCGCTGCGGTGTCCTGCGGACACGGGAACGATCACAATCATGCGCAGGGACATCGGTGACAACTCCCGGGAGATGATCGAGTTCGCCTGTCGGTGGCTGCCGTACGGCGGCGGCCCAGACGAGGAGATACTCGTGACCTTCGGCATGCCTGCCTACCAGTTCTATGACCGGCTCGCCCGCATCCTCGACGGCGACGACCCGTCGGTGACCGAGATGCTGACCGAACCACACGCGACCACGCTGCGCGCACTCTGCCGAACTCGTTCGCGAACGCGGCGCACTCAGTCGGTCGGACAATGACCGGCCGAGGACACCGCGACAGCCCCGGTCATCTGGGGAGATCCCATGGTTGAACACGGTGATGCCCAGATGTCCGGGACGAGCGGATCCGCGCGATCGGTCACGGTCGACGTTCGAATTGTTCCGGAAGCCCCTGACTGGGACCGGACGAGCGGCGTGCGACTCGAGGTCGAGACTGCGCGCCTGGAGCACCTGAAATGCTCGTGGGGCCAAGTGAGCATCGGCGACGTCGTCGCCCGGTTCCTGTCGCCGGCACTGCAGGCAGCAATCGACGCGATTTCTCTCGGCTGCCACGCCGATCTCGGTGTCCTCCCGGGCGCACTGTCGGCGGACAGAGTCTTGGACACACGGTGTGCCACCGTGTCGATGGTGATTCCTGTGCTCATGTGGGATGCGGGCGCGACAACGGTGATGATCATCGGCGACGAGGACTCGAGCGACGTTCCGCTCGACACCGGCGCTGTACACACTTTCGTCGAGCGCGAACTGCAGACACGGGAGGGGTCGGCGCAGGCGCAGTTCCAACGTGTGGGCAGGGTGCCGCGTCCGACCGTGCCGTCGGTCATCAGCGCGGCGAGCTGACTCCACCTCGTCGTTCGGTCGCGGTCCAAAATTCCGTCGACGAGTCGATAGTTGAGAGAGATCCCGGCTGTCATGGCCGGTCGCGTGCGTGCGCGGACGGTCGTCCGCGCACGCAGATGCTTTTCACGGTCCGACGTGGAGTCGAATGTGGACGCGGTCACCGTCGTCGATGTTCTCGGGGCGCCGGAGAGCGACTTTCAGCGGTACCAGGTACACCCCACGTCTCGGTATCAGCGAGGTCTTCACCTCGCTGGCGCCGATGCCGACCCGGGCAGGGATGACGCCCCAGCCGTAGGTCAGATCACCGAGGTGCACGTGGAGGAAATCGTCGACTTCCGGGGGTGTGGACACGAAGAAGAACGGCGCGGGCCCGCGCCACTGGAACACGTCGGCGTCGAACTCCCAGTCCACGATTCTCCACCCTAGAGCCGCGCACCGGGTCCGCGGTCGCGGACGAAGGATGCGTGCGGTCCGACTACCGTCTCGTCGTCGGCAACGATCGGGTCGATCATCGCGAGGTCACTGCTTCCGCCGGTGCCGACAGTCACGGAAGAAGATGCGGAGCTCCTCGACGAGGATTTCCGGTTCCTCCATCGCGGCGAAATGACCACCGCGGTCGACGTCGGTCCACCGCTGCACGTCGTGCTCTCGTTCCTCGAACCGCCGGATGCCGATGTCGTGTGCGAGTTGCAGGAACCCGGTGGGGACACCGGACGGCTCCGGGGCCGGTCCCCACGCCGAGGTGGCGTACCCGGTGTAGGCGCTGGTGCCGGCGGTGCCGGTGAACCAGTACAGCGACACGTGATCGAGCACCCGATCGGCACCCAGCACGTCCTCCGGCAACGCGTCGATCGGCCACGTCCACGCCGCGAACTTGTCCACCATCCACGCCAATTGCCCCACAGGGGAGTCGGTCAACCCGTACGCAAGGGTCTGCGGGCGCGTCGACTGCACCGCGATGTAGCCGTACTCGGTGCGCATGAACTCCCCGACTCGGGCCAGCCGGTCCTTCTCCAGGTCGGTCAGTGCGCTCAGCGTGGCGTCGTCGACGGACTCCGGTGCCGTGAATGTCTGCGAGCCGTTGATGTGCACGCCCACCACCCGGTCGGGTGCGTTCCGTGCGACCGCGGGGGAGACGGCGGCGCCGATGTCGCCGCCCTGCACCGCGAACCGGTCGTACCCCAGCTAGGTCATCAAGCTCACCCACGCCGCTGCGATGCGGTCGGTGTCCCACGGTTCGGGTGTGGGGCCGGAGAGGGTGAACCCGGGCAGTGAGGGGACGACGACGTCGAAGGAGTCGGCGGGGTCGGCCGGATCGGTGAGCGCGTCGATGATGTCGAGGAACTCGAACACCGACCCGGGCCACCCGTGCGTGAGGATCAGCGGCAGGGCGCCGGGGTGCGGGGATCGGACGTGGACGAAGTGGATGCGTGTGCCGTCGATGCTGGTGGTGAACTGCGGGAACGCGTTCAGGCGCGTTTCGCGGGCCCGCCAGTCGTAGTCGGTTCGCCACAGGCCGGCGAGATGCTTCAAATAGTGCACCGGCACACCGGTCTCCCAGGAGTCACCGGGAAGCGGCGCCGGCCACCGCGTGTGCTCCAACCGACTGTGGAGGAGGTCGATCTCGTGCTGGGGAACGTGGAGTACGAACGGTTCGATGCTCATACCTGCGAGCCTGGCAGCGATCGAGGACAGTCGCAGTCCGCAGCCGCCGGCGGAGACCCGTTCCGTCCCGGCAGTTCCGCCGACCTTCCTCGACGAATCGCTGGCGTCGCTGGATGCCGCAGTCCGGGGCGACCGGTGACGCCCCCGCTGAGTCTCCTGGATCCGCTCCTCGGCCGGTGGCGAAGCTCAGGCACCGTGCTGGACAGTCACGGGAGACCTGACGGTGAGGTATCGGGTACGGACACGTACTCCATACTGCCTGGCGAACAATGGATCACCCACGACGTCGATGTCGTCGTGGGCGCGCAGCACACCCTGGTTCGCGAAGTCATCGGCGGATCGCACCCCGGCGGGGGTTGGCTCATGTGTGCCTTCGACGACTCCGCCGAACCCGGGTTCATGCGGCTGTCGATGCACGACTCCGAACTGGTCCTTCCGGAGGAAGGCGGCATTCGTAGCTGGTTCCACATCAGAGCCGGCCCCGACCGCATGACAGCCCGTTGGGAACGGTCCGGCGGCAACAGCTGGACAACGTGTTGGCGATGCGATTCGACAGACTCCATTGACCACGGCGAAACAACCGACAACGCTACAGCGGCGTGGACGGTTGCTCTCTCGACGCCGCTCGACGGACCGACCATTCGGTGACGGCGACGAGCGAGACGATGACGAGCGGGCCCGTGATGTTGGTGACGATCACCGCTAGAGTTATGGGTGCTGTCAGCGCGATGCTCGCGCTCACGCACGCCTCGACGGCCAGTGCGGCTGCCCACACGACTGTCAGTCGACGGTGGATGGAGTACAGGACCGGACTTCGTTCGACGGTCTCTTCGAACCCCTCTGCATCGCCGGACAGGTCGCGCCGAATGCGTTCGATCAACGGCTTCCTCGACAGCAGGGATGCACCTGCCACCACCGCGATGGCCAGGGTGATGGCGCTGTCCTTGACGAGGATCACTCGAGCATCGCCGGTCACCCATGCCAACGCGAGCGACAACCCGAACCGCAGCAACACCAACGCGCCGAGAGCGTTGATTCGACGCGTTCGACTCCACTCGGCGGCGAGGACGAGCACCGCCACACCCGCGCACCCCGTCAGCGCCCACACCGGATCCGCGCCGATCGCGATGAGGACAAAGTACGCCCCGATCGGCATTCCGACGTTCTGCGCAACGCCGACCAGGATCCGGGAGAGTCGATTCGACGGTGCCGTCGCGGACGTCACGGGTCACCGCTTCCGTGTTCCATGGCGCGCTCCAGCCGGTCGAGCAGCTCTCCCAGAACGGCCGTGTCCTCTGGCCTCAGTCCGGTGGTCGTCGCCGAGTCGAAGCTGCCGAGGTCCGCCCGAGCGCGAGCGAGCAGTTCGCTTCCGCGGTCTGTCAGGGTGATCACGGCGCGTCGTCCTCGGCCGGTGGCGGTGCGTGAGAGGTACGCCGCGTCTGTCAGTGCGTCGACCATTCCGGTCATCGTCTGCGGTCGAACACCGAGTGCGCGTGCGAGATCCGCTGACGAGAGGTCGTCGCCGTCGGCCACCGCCGACAGGACCCCGAACTGAGGTCCGGTGATGCCGTGGGCGTCGAAGACGGCGGTGAACTGCCGTCGCACCACGTGCGAGGTCCGGACCAACCGCCACAACACCCCAGCACCCGACCCACCAACACGAGATTCCACGTCCGCCGATTCCCCGGTGCCGGGCTCCGTCATCGCGACCACTTCGGTGCCGCCACCAACGACCGGATCTGCGCCACCACCGGCAGAGCGGTGGAGAGCAGGATCGTCCCAGCGATGGTGTCGGACCGTGTGATCCACTTGGCCGGCGCCATGGATTCGCGGACCGCGTCCGCGCCGCGCGTTGAGAGCCGGTCGTGGTACTCACCCAGCGAGGTGGCGCCGGCACCCCGTGAGATCACCTCGGCGAGGTCGGTCGCATCGACGATCGCCGTCGACGCGGATCGGCCACCGGTGGGGGGCATCGCGTGCACGGCATCGCCGAGGGCGGTCACCCTCTCATCCGTCCACGGCACCATCCGCGGGGATGGGTCGGCGGCGCGGAAGACGTAGTTCCCCAGTGTGCGTGGGTCGGTCTTACCGACGATTTTGCGCACCCACGGGCTCCACCCACCCAACAACCGGTCGACACCGGTCAGGGGCATCGGGCCGGAACCGACGGTGGACGCTGCCCGCTCGGTGGCGATTAGTCCCCAGATCAACGACGCTGGTTCGATGATCGGCTCGACCGTTTCCCCCGTCGAGCGGTGGAATCGACGTGGGCAGTGCAGAGTGAGAAACAGTCCCGTACCGCGCGGACCGACAGCGAGCACCGGTCCGTGCCGGAGAATCGGCGGGGGCGCCTCGAGCATCGACGCCATCGGCACCGTGCCTGCACATCCGCGCAGATCGACAGGACTGGACATCGCTCGTCCGGCTGCTTGTTCGGCGATCACCGACCGGGCACCGTCGGCCGCCACGATCAGGTCGCCGCTGATGCGTTCGCCGGTGTCGGTCACGACATCGACTCCGACGTCGGTGCTCTCGTACCCCACCACCGTTGTGGCCGTCCGCAATCGGTTCGCGAGACCACGAGCGAGCAGCGTGCGGAGGGCGACCCGACCGATCATCAGGTGCTCGCTCCGGTCGCCGTTGGTGACGGTGGCGACCACGCGCAGTCGGCGATCGGTGACGTGCATTCGCTCGAACGACTCCGGTGGCGCCGATGAGGCGTCCAGTGCGGCGAAGATGCTGCTGGGCAGGTTGGATCGCAACGCGCGGTAGGCATGGGTGTTGATGTGCAACCGGTAGCCACCGGTGCGTGAGATCTCCAGATCCCGGTCGAGCACCACCACCTCGATGCCGCGGCCGACCAGAGCCTGCGCGAGAGTCAGCCCGCCGATCCCGGCGCCCACCACGATGACCTTCATGACACCAGCTTAGTATCAGGGTGCTGATACTGACAATGTGCGACGTGTGCGGGGTACCGACACGTTCGGAGCATGGTCGGACGCGCCCGCGGGCCCACGCCCGCTTGCACCGCGGACGTTGTCCGGTCAGTTCTCGCGGGCTGCGCGCGTGTCGGCGTGGCCGATCTCCGCTCGCAGTGCCGCGTACTCGGAGGCTGCGCAGCTGGTCGGGGTCGATGGCGGTTTTGCCGAGGTCCGGGGAGCTATCGGCCGATCGTCACCGTCGTCTCGGCTGCGATGACGATCGCCAGGACTACGAAGACACTGCCGGCGATGTAGTGCAGGGCGGTGGCGCCGCGGGGAGCGTGGCTGAACCGCGACTGGAGACCCCCCGCAATCACCCCGATGCCGCCGTACAGGACGACCTCGCTCGAGATGTTCACCGCACTCAGCATTGTGAACTGCGCGAGAATGTTCCGTGCTTCACCGACGAACCCGGGGAGTACCGCGAGGAAGAAGAGCATGATCTTCGGGTTGGTCACTGTGACCAGTACACCGCGCGTGTACCACCGGCCGGCAGTGACGGCGCTGGGCTCTGGGGCGTCCCGCGCGCGGCGCACCGTGGTCACGCCCAACCACAACAGATACCCCGCACCGAACAGCGTGACGGCGTCGAGCAGATGTGGGTGGTCGCGGGCGAGCGTTCCCACCCCCAGGACGACGGCAGTCGCGTACAGCGCCATTCCGGTTCCGATTCCCAGGATCGCGCGGACAGCCGCCCGACGACCACCTTCGAGACCCACCGCGATCATGTACGCCATGTCCGGGCCCGGTGGCAAAAGAAACAGCACGATCACTGCCACGTACCCAGGGAGGACCGCGACGTCGACCGTCATACCGCTTCGGCCCCCGTGCCGATGCACACGAGCGCGGGCCGACGACCACGCCTGATCTCGGCACCGCAGCAACTGCTGCCGGCGGGCGCCCCATCGGCATCGAGACTGGCGCGGCGCGGAGCACTGTCGGTCTCGGTCGACGTCATGGATCGATCGTGCGCCGTCGCGGACCGCGCTGACAGTGGCGATAATGACTACATGCGCTCGGAAACTGCCAGCCCGGATGTTCGATCGACGCACGTCGCCGTCCTGGCGTACGACGGACTGTCGATGTTCGAGTTCGCGGTAGCAGTCGAGATCTTCGGGCCCCATGAAGTGCCGCAACTCGGAGGAGACTGGTACGCGATGTCGGTGTGCGGCGACACCGCCCACGTGAGAATGGACAACGGTCTCTCGATGCAGGTTCCGCGCCGACTCGAAGCCGTCTCCCGAGCCGGTACCGTCATCGTCCCACCGTGCGCCGACGCATCGACGGTGCCGGAAAGCGTCCTGTCCGCGCTTCGGCATGCACACCAGCGCGGTGCCCGGATCGTCTCGCTGTGCACCGGAGCCTTTGTGCTCGCCCGCGCCGGACTGCTCGACGGTCGCCGAGCCGTCACCCACTGGGCAGACTGCGACGCTTTCGCCGAGGCGTATCCGGCGGTCACCGTCGATCCGTCCGTGTTGTACGTCGACGAGGGCGACGTCCTGACCTCGGCGGGCAGCGCCGCGAGCATCGACCTGTGCCTGCACATCGTGCGACTCGATCACGGAGCGGACATGGCCGGTCGACTCGCACGGTCACTGGTGGTGCAACCGCACCGCCGCGGTGGACAAGCCCAGTTCATCGAGACACCGATGCCCGTCACCGGCAACGTCGACCCGGTGGCGACCACGATGACATGGATGCTCGAACACCTCGATGAGCCGATGACCGTCGCGAGCCTCGCCCGCCGAGCCCACACGAGCCCACGCAGCTTCATGCGGCACTTCGCCGCCACCACCGGATCCACACCACATCAATGGCTGCAACGCCAACGCATCCACCTGGCCCAACGACTACTCGAGACCAGCGACGCGAGCGTCGAGGTCGTGGCCCAGAAGTGCGGACTGGGGACCGCTACCAACCTGCGCAAGCACTTCCGACGTCATCTCGGAACAAGCCCGAGCCTGTACCGAGACACGTTCTCGCGAAGCGGTGATCGACCCGGAACGCCGGCATGACGACCATGCAGTCCCTTGCCGTGCTGGACGCGGGGACCGCCGCCGTCGACCGAGCCCTGTACGCGGCGAAGTCGTACGGCCGGAACCAGACCGCGTACGCCACCACGGCACCGGTCGCCTGATTCACGACCGAGAGTCCCTGACCTCTCGCCGCACCGCGCCGCGTGCATCAGGGAGCATCACCGATGCCGACCGTGTCGGACCCCGGCGGCACGATGAGGTCCATGCGCATTCGCACCCTCGCCGGACCGCCCCTGCCGCACGAGCTCGTCGTCGACACCGTGCGTGCGATCGTGTTGTCCGACAGCAACGCCGGCCACTGTGTTCGCGCGTCCACCGCGTCGCCGTGTCTGCAGAACAGCGGTGCAGTCGACACGGAACCGACGAGATCAATCGGACTCGCCGGAGATCATCCGGCAACGAGTACGTGCCCAACGCACGCCGAGCTCCCGGTACCAACGGGAAGTCGAACGTGCTCTCATCCGATTCACCGAGTTGCCGAACACTTCGCCACATGGCACGCGTGACGACGAGCTTGCACATTCTCTTCGCCGCGTCTGTCTGTTCGTCAGCAGTCGGGGTTTGAGAGACCATAGGCGGGCTGCGGTCGCCTACGGTCCCGGCGGGCAGTACTCAACGAGGCAACAGGTCGAGTTGTCTGTCCTGCACAGCTTCGCGAATGGCCTGCATTACCGGCCCAGCTGCCGGACGGCGGAATCGACGCGAGGCCAACCATGCTGTGTACTCGGGGACTATCCGCACGTCGGGATACATCACGCGCCTCAACGACGGCTCGCGGTCCGCGACGAAGGCCGGAAGGAGGCCGATGCCGGCCCCACAGACGGTGGCCAAGAGTTGGGCGTGCACACTCGTCGACGCGAAGGCCACTTGCCGGGCAGTCGTCAATTCCGTGATGACCACCAGATCCTCCACGCGCAGGAGGCCTTCGATGTAATAGATGAGTGAGTGCGACTTGAGATCTTCAGTCGACGAGGGAAGTCCGTGCTGAGCAATGTAATCCACCGATGCATAGAGACCCAAGGAGTACTTGGTCAGTGACTCGGCGCCCACCCTCCCCAACACCGGTTCACCAATCCCGATCTCGATGTCGGCACCGGAGTTGTAGGGATTGAGGCGGGTTTGGGTGACGATTTCGACCTGCAGTTCCGGGTTGATCGTGTGCAGGTCTGCCAGGATGGGCGTCACCACATAGGCGCCGAATGCCTCCGTTGTGGCCACGCGCACCAGACCCGACAGTGCGCGGTCCGTAGCTCCGCCGCGCGCGTATTCCCGCACTTCTACCAATGCAGACTCGATCTGCTCGCTCGGCCCCAAAATGCTGACGCCCAGATCTGTGAGCTCACACCCCTGCGCGGTCCGCGCGATTACAGGTGCGTTCATCTCCCGCTCCAAGACATCTATACGCCTCGACACCGTCGTGTGGTTCAGTCCCAGGGCCGCGCCTGCCGCGGCGAGTGAGCCGCACCTTGCGACTTCGAGAAGCACCAACAGATCGTCCGCGCGCACGGCTACTCCTCCCGCAGCTGTGCGTCTGCGCACAACCGATGCTCGTGATTGACCCTACCGCTAAACATGTCGCGCCCGTCACACTTGATGCAGGTTGCGTGACCGGACAACATTCACCCATCTAAGGACACTGCATGACAACGGTATGTTGGCTCGGTCTGGGGCACATGGGCCTACCCATGGCCTCCCACTTGTCGTCCCGTGGCTATGAGGTGCGCGGCTTCGATCCCAGCGCCGATGCTCTCGACGCTGCGCGCGCTGCAAGCATCACACCCTGCGCGTCACCCGCTGAGGCGGCGCACGCCGCCGATGCCGTCTTTACCATGCTGCCCACCTACGCACATGTCGACCATGTGTTGTCGCAGCCGGGACTACTCGAATCAACCGCGCCCGATGCATTGGTGGTCGATTGTTCGACCATCAGCGGAACAGATGCACGAAACCTCGGTGCACTGGTCGCGCCCACCGGTCGGCAGTTCCTCGATGCACCCGTATCAGGTGGCACACCCGGTGCGCACGCGGGAACTCTTACTTTCATGGTCGGCGGCCCGGGCGACGCCGTTACGCGGCTGACCCCTTACCTGCAAGCAATGGGATCACGAACCTTCCACGTCGGCGAGACAGGCTGCGGGCAAAGCGCCAAGACCGTCAACAACATGATGCTTGCGATGAACATGGCCAGTGTCGCCGAGGCCGCGGCTCTCGGAGCCGAACTCGGACTTGATCACAATACCCTCGTGGACATCGTCAAGGTGTCCTCCGGCGACAGCTGGGTCTTGCGTAATTTTTATCCCGTCCCCGGAGTGGTCGACAACGCACCCGCCAACAACGACTTCGAGCCAGGTTTCACCGTCAACCTCATGCGCAAAGATGTCGGCCTCGCACTGGCCTCTGCGGATGACCACGGAGTAGACCTCGGCATGACGACCGAGGTGGCCCGCCGACTGGACAGGCTGATCGAATCCGGCCGCGGAGGGAAAGACTTCTCCGTCCTGGTCCAGCTCGCGTCGAACTACACACACGCTGAGGTGCTCTCGTGAGCGGATCCCCGGATTCAGCGCCAGTAGCCATCGAACGGCCTGCCCCAGTACCGATGCGGTATTTCCGCAATGTCGTTGCGGCATCCATGGCAGGCACCGTCGCAGAATGGCGGGTACGTCGCATACCCGTTGATGAATACGGGGCAGACCGCGCTGATCCTCGCCGCGTCGATTCTCGGGTTGGTCGTCCACGCCACCATATACGCCATCCAGCCCGCGATCTTGCTGAAATGTCTCCAACCAACATGCGTTATTTCGGTGCCTCAATGGGCATCAGGTGGCCACCATCATCGCCGGTTCATTCGCCCCGTGATTGCCACCGCACTGCTCCGCAGCTACGGCTCGTGGGTCCCCATCGCCGTACTGGTCCATCGCATCGGTCGTGTCCATCGTCGCTGATCTTCATGCGCGAGACCAAGGGAAAGTTGCTCTAGGCGGTCGACGCGATAACCGGCCTCATCAACGACAGTACTAGCTCAGCGGCAAAACATTCCGCTGCCTCATCTGGTTCCGCACCAATCAAGTAGAAGGAGAACCACAATTATGCGTACCATCCCCCATTGGATCAACGGCAAGCCCGTCGAGACCGGCGTTGAGCAGCTTCCCGTGCTCGACCCCGCAACCGACACCCCCATCGCCCAGGTTTGGATGGCAGATTCTGTCCTGGTCGAAGCCGTCGTCGACGCCGCCGAGGCAGCGGCCGAGTCGTGGGCCGAAACCTCCATGTCCAAGCGCGCTCACGTACTGTTCCGCTTCCGTGACCTGTTGCTCGCCAACAGATCCGAACTAGCAGCGCTGATCACCTCCGAGCACGGTAAAACTCTCGACGACGCGACGGGGGAGATCAGCAGAGCCGTCGAGTCGGTCGAGCTTGCCTGCGGCGGACCGGCCCTTGCGCACGGATCGACCTCGTTGCAGTCGGGACCGAACATCGACACTCGATCGATGATGCATCCCCTCGGTGTCTGCGTCGGCATCACACCGTTCAACTTCCCCGCCATGATGGGGCTCATGATGGTCTCCGTCGCCCTCGCCGCCGGCAACACCTTCGTCTGGAAGCCCAGTGAGCAGGACCCCGGCACAGCTGTCCGCATCGCCGAGCTACTGCAGGAAGCGGGACTTCCCGACGGCGTACTCAATGTCGTCCACGGACAGCAGGATACCGTCACACAGTTGCTCGACGATCCCCGCACGCAAGCAGCGTCGTTCGTGGGCTCGAGCGATGTTGCGCATTCCATCTACAAACGTGCCGCGCAGTCGGGCATGCGCTGCCAGGCGTTCGGTGGGGCAAAAAATCACATGGTCGTGATGCCCGATGCCGACCTCGACACGGTGGCCGACCAACTCGCATCCTCCGCGTTCGGCGCCGCGGGACAGCGGTGCATGGCAATCTCCGTCGCCGTCGTGGTGGGAGATGTATACGACGATCTTCTCGCGCGGCTCGTCCCGCGTGCTCATGCTGTGAAAATGAACGCCGGTGTCGTCCCAGAGACCGAAGTCGGCCCCGTCGTCAGCCGCCGCGCGCAACAGCGCATTCAAGAACTGGTGCGAGTGGGAATCGCCGACGGTGCCACATCACCCGTCGACCGCAGCACCGAAGAAGTGCCCGGTTACGAGAACGGCTACTTCGTCGGACCCACCATCCTCGCGGGCCTACCGACCACCTCGGAGGCATACCAACAAGAGATTTTCGGACCGGTGCTCGTCCTTCTCAACGTCGACACGCTCGACGAGGCGATCGGCCTGATCCGAAGCCACCGCTACGGAAACGGAGCCTCCATCTTCACCAACAACGGTGCCGCAGCGAACCAGTTCACCAATCAGGCCACCGCGGGCATGGTCGGCATAAATGTCGCCATCCCGGTCCCCGTCGCCACCTACGCAGTGCAGGGATGGAAGAACTCCGCATACGGCGATACAGGTCTGA
Organism: Rhodococcus sp. NBC_00294; assembly: GCF_036163995.1. NCBI lineage: Bacteria > Bacillati > Actinomycetota > Actinomycetes > Mycobacteriales > Nocardiaceae > Rhodococcus > Rhodococcus sp. NBC_00294. Next base: position 227,112 of record NZ_CP108043.1, on the reverse strand, counting down.
ACAATGCGTCCTGGAGTTTCTACACCCGCCCGAAATACATCACCTCGCGGTGGGAGACCAGCGCCGGCATGGACTTCGGCTTCCGTCCCAACTGATATACACCCGACTCCAACACCATTGACAATCCAGCGAGGTCATCACAGTGCATGCGGTTCTGCTCACCCAGATCGACGGGGTCACCACCCCCTTGTTGTCCACGATCGACAAGTCTGAGCTCGTGGCGGGGAGCGTCCGCGTCTCGGTTCGCGCCGCGTCGGTCAATCGCGCAGATCTGCTGATCCGCGCTGGAACACATACCCCCGCGGCGGGAGGTGTTGGTGGCGCCCCTGCTGTGGCCGGTCTCGACGCGTGCGGCGACGTCACCGAGGTCGCACCGGACGTGACCGGCATTGCCGTCGGAGATCGGGTGATGGCGATGGTGCCCGGTGGCCTCGCCGAGGAAGTGGTGGTCCCGGCCGCTGCCCTGGTGCCGGTGCCGAGCGCGTGGTCCTACGCCGAGGGAGCCGCCGCGGTGGTGGCATTGATGACTGAGCACAATGCCCTCGTCACTGCGGGGCGACTCCACGCCGGTGACAGTGTGCTCGTCCACGCAGCGGCGGCCGGTGTTGCTACTCAGGCGATTTCGCTCGCCAAGGTGTTAGGAGCCGGGCGCGTGTACGGCACAGCCCGGTCGAGCCTTCACCGAGAGGCGTTGGAACGACTCGGAGTCGACGAGCTGATCAACGTCACCGAGACCGATTTCGCCGATCGGACCGACGAGTTGACCGGTGGGCGGGGAATCGACGTGGTGCTGGACCATGTTGGCGGTCCGTATCTCGGGCAGAACCTGCGGGCGGCTGCAATCGGTGGCCGGATCGTCGGTGTGGGCCGGCTGGGCGGCTCCGTCGGATCGCTCGACATGGAGGAGCTCGCCCGCAAACGCGTCGAACTCATCGGAGTAACGTTCCGAACGCGTACCGACGCAGACAAATTCGCCATCGTCGGCGAACTACGCACGATCGACCTCGACGAACACGCCGACGCGCTTCGCCCCGTGGTGCACGGAATCTACCCGTGGCACGAGGTTGTCGATGTCCAGGACCAGCTTGCCGACAACAAGCACTTCGGCAAACTGGTTTTGGAAGTGCGGTAAACCGGTGGGGCGGTGAGACACAATCGTCGCCACCCCACCGGTTTACCCAACAACTCACTGATCAAGTATCCGGAACCGCCCACAACAAAAGGACAGGCCGTGCGGGCAGCCCACCTCATTAACCACATCGGGCCCGACGGCGTACAGATCGTCGATACCGCCGAACCCGGTGCTTCCGAGGGGAAAGTGGTCGTCGACATCCATGCCGCCGGCGTCTCTTTCCCCGACCTCTTGCAGACGCGCGCTGGTTACCAGCTGGTTCGGCCACTACCAGCGGTTCTCGGATTGGAAGGAGCCGGCGTCGTTCGCCACGCGCCCCGGGGTTGCGCACTCACACCGGGGCAACGGGTCGCGGTTTTCAGTGACGCCGGAACGTGGCAGCAAACCGTCGCGGTGGAACCCGCCTCTGTGTTCCCTCTGCCCGACGAGCTGTCGATGACTGCGGCGGCGGGAATGTTACTCAACTTCCTCACCGTTCATTTCGCGCTGACGAACCGTTCGCAGCCACCGCCGGGAGGGATCATTCTGGTGCACGGCGCAGCCGGCGGCATCGGGACCGCTGCTCTCCGAATCGCCCCGGCACTCGGACTCGACACGATCGCCGTCGTCAGTACTTCTGCCAAAGCAACCGCCGCACGGGGTCACGGAGCCACCCACGTGGTCGACGCGGCAGACTTCAAGAACCGGACGCTCGACATCACCGACGGCAGCGGAGTCGATGTTGCGCTCGACCCGGTGGGGGGCGATCGCTTTCTCGACACCCTGCGCAGCCTCGCCGTCGGTGGTCAAGCTGTAATTCTGGGTTTCACCGCCGGCGAGATACCGTCCGTCAAGGTCAATCGCTTACTACTGAAGAACATTTCGGTTACGGGGGCAGGATGGGCCGAATACATCCGTGTGCGACCTTCGTACCCGCAAGAGCAGTGGTCCGACATCGCCGCGATGGTTCGGTCCGGCCGATTGAAAGTCCCCGAACCGGCCACTGTCTCGCTCGACCACGCAGCACTGGCCCTGCGCGCACTCGACGACCGAACCGCCCACGGCAAATCAGTACTCACTCTGCGGTGACAACCTTGCTCACTTGATTGCGGCTTTGATCGAACGGCACATGCAATCTGCTACCACGATGGAGTTCCTGAACAGCTCGGCTGTCGGCCATCAAGACAAGAGAGGAAGGTCCTCGTGATGTCCAGTGCAGAACTGACGACAGAACGACCGACAGAGCTGGCAACGGGCTCCATCATCGGTGTGGTGGCCGAGTCGGCGCCCGCCGAATCACGCGTTGCGGCGACACCAGCTACCGTCGCTCAGCTTCTGCGCCTGGGATATCAGGTACTGGTCGAAGAAGGCGCCGGAGTCAGAGCCAGCTTCCCCGACGACGCGTACACTGCTGCCGGGGCTCGTGTCGTCTCTACCAGCCAGGCATGGGACAGCGACGTGGTCTTCAAGGTGAATGCACCCACCGACGACGAGGTTGATTCGCTGAGAGCGGGAGCGATCCTCGTCGGCATCCTGGGCCCCGCCCACGACCCATCTCTGGTGAAGTTGCTAGCCGAGCGACACATCACTGCCTTGGCGATGGACGCCGTTCCCCGAATCTCACGAGCCCAGTCGATGGACGTCCTCAGCTCGATGGCCAACATCGCCGGCTACCGCGCAGTGATCGAAGCAGCGCACGCATTCGGCCGCTTCTTCACTGGCCAAATCACCGCCGCCGGCAAGGTGCCACCAGCCAAAGTTCTCGTCGCCGGCGCCGGTGTTGCAGGGTTGGCGGCGATCGGTGCGGCCGGCAGCCTCGGGGCCATTGTGCGCGCCACAGACCCGCGGCCCGAGGTAGCTGAGCAGGTCCGATCATTGGGCGGTCAGTACCTCCCGGTCGTGGTCGAGGAAGACCAGATGCAGTCCACCGACGGCTACGCACGAGCGACCAGCGAGGCCTACAACCGGCGCGCTGCGGACCTGTACTCGGAGCAGTCACGGGAGGTCGATCTCATCATCACCACAGCTCTTATTCCCGGGCGTCCCGCCCCCCGCCTCATCACAGCCGACGATGTGGCGAGCATGAAAAGCGGGTCCGTCATCGTCGACATGGCGGCATCACACGGCGGCAACGTCGAGGGGAGCGTGGCGGGCGAGGTGGTTCGCACTGCCACCGGTGTCACCATCATCGGTTATGCCGATCTTGCCGGACGGCTTCCCGCTCAGGCGTCTCAGCTGTACGGCACCAATCTGGTCAACCTCGCGAAACTGTGCACACCGCACAGCGATGGCGCCTGGACGATCGATCTCGACGACGTAGTACTGAGCACCATCACGGTGGCTCGCGCCGGAGAGACGCTATGGCCGCCGCAGCCCGTGCCGGTGACCGCAGCACCCACCGCCGCGAACGAGGCTGCGCCGACAGCGACGACCACCGCCAAGAAGCCGCGGTCCACCGCGACTACTGCAATCGCGATCGCAGCCGGGTTCATCGCGCTTTTCGCGGCGGCAGCCTTCGCCCCGGATCCGATCCCGCGCCACCTCATGGTGTTGGTGCTCTCGACGGTCATCGGCTTCTATGTGATCGGCAAGGTTCATCACGCCCTGCACACACCGCTGATGTCGGTGACGAACGCAATATCCGGTGTCATCGCTGTCGGCGCTCTACTGCAAATCGGCACCGATGATGGTGTTGTCCTTGTCCTGGCAGCATTCGCATCACTGCTTGCCTCCATCAACGTCTTCGGTGGGTTCGCCATCACACGCCGGATGTTGGCCATGTTCGCGAAAGAAGCGTGAGATGACGTTGACATCCGCGGCCACCGCCGCATATTTGGTTTCGTCCATTCTGTTCATTGTGTCGCTAGCGGGACTGTCGCGCCACGAGACAGCCAAGCGCGGTCTCTTCGCCGGTGTGACGGGCATGGTCATTGCAGTGACAGCGACCGTCGTTCACGTCGTCGCCGGCGAACCCGGTACTGCAGCAACGGCATTGCTGTTCGTTGCGGTCACCGTCGGTGCAGTAGTCGGACTATCGCGCGCCCGCAGGGTGCAGATGACCGAAATACCCGAACTCATCGCGTTGCTGCATTCGTTCGTCGGTCTCGCTGCGGTGCTCGTCGGGTGGAACGGATACCTCGATGCGCCCTACAGCGGGGGCGCCCTCGCCAACATTCATCATGCCGAGGTCTTCATCGGCGTCTTCATCGGCGGCGTAACCCTCACCGGCTCGATCGTCGCGTTTCTGAAATTGTCCGCCCGAATCAACTCTAAGCCTCTTGAACTCTCGGGCAAGAACGCGATCAACATCGGTGCACTGATCCTGTTCGGCGTGCTCACCAGCGCGTTCGTCGTACATCCGCATCTGTGGCAGATGTTCGCCGTCACCGCGATCGCCCTCGCTCTGGGATGGCATCTGGTCGCCAGCATCGGAGGCGGCGATATGCCGGTCGTCGTGTCAATGCTCAACTCCTACTCGGGCTGGGCAGCAGCCGCTTCCGGTTTCTTGCTCGGCAACGACCTGCTCATAGTCACCGGCGCCTTGGTAGGCTCTTCCGGCGCCTACCTGTCGTTCATCATGTGCCGAGCAATGAACCGGTCCTTTCTCTCTGTCATCGCGGGCGGTTTCGGGGCTCCGCGCGCGTCATCGGATGACGACGATCAGCTCGGGGAGTACAAGGAAGCCAGCGTGGGGGAGACGGCCCAGTTGCTGGCATCGGCGTCGTCGGTCGTCATCACCCCCGGCTACGGAATGGCAGTGGCACAAGCCCAATATCCGGTCGCCGAGCTCACCCGTGTCCTGCGCGAGCACGGAGTGAACGTCCGTTTCGGAATCCACCCCGTCGCCGGGCGGCTACCCGGGCACATGAATGTCCTGCTCGCCGAAGCGAAGGTGCCCTACGACATCGTTCTCGAGATGGACGAGGTCAACGACGACCTGCCCCAGACCGATGTCGTGCTCGTCATCGGGGCGAACGACACCGTCAATCCAGCCGCGACGGAGGACCCCGGCAGCCCCATCGCCGGAATGCCGGTTCTACGAGTATGGGAGTCCGCGGACGTCATCGTGTTCAAGCGTTCGATGGCCGTCGGGTACGCCGGCGTCCAGAACCCGCTGTTCTTCAAGGACAACACTCAGATGCTTTTCGGAGACGCCAAAGAACGCGTCGAGGACATCCTGCAAGCTTTTCGCGAGCAGCCGTCGTTATCGAACAATTCGGCCCCCGCTCTCTCATGAACGACACCGCATGCGCGGGTATCACGGCCGCCATACAAACAACTAGTAGATAAGAGTTTACGTGACCACCTCTGTCATCGTGGCGGGCGCACGCACCCCCGTCGGCCGCCTCCTGGGGTCGCTGTCGACCCTCTCCGGCTCCGACCTCGGCGGCGTCGCCATCGCCGGTGCACTGGAGAAGGCCGGAATCACCGGTGACCAGGTCCAGTACGTCATCATGGGCCAGGTCCTCACCGCCGGCGCAGGCCAGATCCCCGCACGCCAGGCCGCCCACGCCGGCGGCATCCCCCTCAGCGTTCCTGCCCTGACCATCAACAAGGTGTGTCTGTCCGGTGTCGACGCCATCGCCCTCGCCGACCAGATGATCCGCGCCGGAGAGTTCGACATCGTCGTCGCCGGCGGCCAGGAATCGATGTCCCTCGCCCCGCACATGCTCGAGAAGAGCCGCAGCGGATTCAAGTACGGCGACGTCACCATGAAGGACCACATGGCCTACGACGGCCTCTACGACATCTTCACCGACCAGGCCATGGGCGCCCTCACCGAGGACCGCAACGCCGACACCCGTTTCGTCACCCGCGAGGAGCAGGACGCCTTCGCCGCCGCGTCGCACCAGCGCGCCGCCGCAGCCTGGAAGAACGGCGTCTTCGACGACGAGGTCGTTCCCGTCAGCATCCCGCAGCGCAAGGGCGATCCCGTCGTCGTCACCAGCGACGAAGGCATCCGCGCCGACACCACCAGCGAGAGCCTCGCCAAGCTGCGCCCGTCCTTCGACAGGAACGGCACCATCACCGCCGGCTCCGCGTCCCAGATCTCCGACGGCGCCGCAGCGGTGGTCGTGATGAGCCGCACCAAGGCCGAAGAACTGGGTCTGACCTGGCTCGCCGAGATCGGCGCCCACGGCGTCGTCGCCGGACCCGACTCGTCGCTGCAGTCCCAGCCCGCCAACGCCATCACCGCTGCATGCGCCAAGGAAGGCATCGCCCCCACCGACCTCGACCTCGTCGAGATCAACGAAGCCTTCGCCGCGGTCGGCATCGTCTCCACCCGTGAACTGGGCATCGACGCCGACAAGGTCAACGTCAACGGCGGCGCCATCGCGATCGGTCACCCACTCGGCGCGTCGGGCGCCCGCATCGCCCTGCACCTCGCCCTCGAGCTGAAGCGACGCGGCGGCGGAACCGGAGCCGCAGCCCTGTGCGGCGGCGGCGGTCAGGGCGACGCCCTTATCCTGCGCGTCCCGGATGGAAGCGCCTGACGTGCCGATAACCGACGTTGCGCCGCCGCGATCGCGTCTCGAAGCTCGTCGGTGCCTGCAGCGGACCTTTGGCTACCGCGCCGCGGCACCCCCACATCGGGATTGTGGATGAGATTGCTGACAGAGGTTCACGGACCCGTCGCAGTGTGGACGATGAACCGACCCGCCAAACGCAACGCCTTCGATGGCGGCATGACGGCCGCCCTCGACACGGCGCTCAACGACTTCGAGGACGACGACAACCTACGCGTCGGAATCCTCACCGGGGGGAAAACCGTGTTCTCTGCGGGCACCGATCTGTTGTCCTGGGCGGGGGAGCCCACCACCCGAGGCGGCGCCTACGGAATCGCCGGTCGTACCCTGTCTAAGCCGGTCATCGCCGCGGTCGAGGGAGCAGCTGTCGGCGGCGGCTTCGAGATCGCCCTCGCCGCAAGTCTCATCGTGGCGTCGGTGTCTGCTCAGTTTTCACTTCCTGAAGTAGGACTTGGACTTGTCGCCGAATGCGGTGGACTATTCCGCTCACCGCGAGCACTGCCGCTCAACGTAGCGCGCGAAATGCTTCTCACAGGTGCACCGCTTTCAGCCGAGCGGGCTCACACACTGGGATTGGTCAACCGCGTGAGCGACCCAGGTCATGCACTCGACGCGGCGATGCAACTCGCACAAAGAATCGTGACGCTGGCACCTCTCGCGGTGCGAGAGACCCTTCGCGCAACAACCGTGTGGGCAGCGAGTGGCGATGATTGTGGCTGGGAGGCGACGAACAGCGCCAAGCAAATCACGCGTGCATCGTACGACTCCACAGAGGGGGTCGCAGCATTCATGGAACGGCGCACGCCTCAATGGCGCGGAAGATGACGTGCCGCTCTCGGTGAGCACGGCGAAGGACGCATCGGCCCGCCTCTACCTTTACGGGACGACCCTTATCGAGCCACTTCTATCCCTCCGTCAGGAGGCGAGTCGCCGGGCTCAGCGCACGAAGGTTACCCACCGCAGCGAAGATCGGTGCTCAAGGAGGAGCGAGGAGTCTCACCCGTTCTCGGGCACGCGCCGTTGCAGACGCTGCGGACCTCGCCGCACGTGAATCACTGCGCCGAAGGTCCAAATCCTGCGTCTAGTCGAGACGTCTGTACTGAGCATGTGGATCCAATCTTCGTACGTCGGCACCGACGAGTCTCACCCGTTCTCGTGTGTCCGTGGTGTCGACGCCATGGAGAAGTGGTCGTCTTCGATCGCCAGGACCTCAGGAAAACGACTGAGCACTACAGCGAGTTCAGCGGCTCGGTCAGCACCTACGCTGACGCCGGTGGGGTTGTGTGCACGAGGAGTGATGATGACGGCACGTGCTCCGCTCCGAGGGGCATCCTTGAGACCGCCGGGGGTCATTCCCCTCTCGTCCAACGAAATTGGGGCTTCGCGGTAGCCAGTCGCACGGTGCCTATGCTGGCCGGAAAACAGGGGTCTTCGAGGGCGACTGTGTCACCACGGATCAGATAGGTGGACAGGCCCGCTCGACAGCACTGACTTCACCGTGCGTGACGAAGAGATCCCCACCGATCGAGTTGTCGAACAGTTGAATGGACGCCTTTCGTAGCGCGGGACGCTGCTGTTGCGCCGTACAACGCGGGGGTTGCTGATGTGGCAGCGACTGCGGCGGGCAGATCGGGAAGCAGCCTGACATCGGGGTTGCCGCTCGCCAGGTCCAGCGTTCGCGGGGTTATACGTGCTTCTTCGACGACCATGGGAAGCTCGGTGATGACTGTTCCTGCGCGATGGCCGGTACGGGAGATGCCCGCTGAAACTAGTTGCTTGTATGCGGTGGCCACTGTGTTGCAATTGATCGCGAGTTCAGCGGCCAGAGTGCGTATGGGAGGCAGAGCACCATACGGCAAGAATTGGCCTTGACCAACGAGCTCCCGGACACATCGCGCAGTGGGCGACGGGCGATGGTGAACAGGGCCGGGTCCGGTTCTGGTGGTGTGCGCGCATCGTCCCGGGCGGCGAGCCATTCGCGCCGAACGATGCGCTCGGCGCGTGCCGCACGATGCGGGCCCATACCGCGGTGGTCAGTACCTGCCGGTGTCTGATGTCGTCGAGGCATCCCGGCCCGAGGTTCACGTGGTTCTTCTCGACGATAATCAGCCCGGCGACCCGCAGATCGAGCACCGCTTCGTAGCCGCTGGTGCGCCCGATACCGACCACGACGAACACCTCGTCGGCGGCCAACTCGTCCGGGGCGGCGTCGACGGCCTCGTAGAGCATGCGCTGGCGCCACAACGCTCCAGCCGGGTGTACCGACTCGATTCGTGCTGGCCGAACGGGCTTCTTCGCGCCGGGTCCGTGACCGACTCGCCTGCGGCAGTAGCTCGCCGCACCGGCACGAACTGCACAATCGTGCACTGCAGGGGAGACCGGCGGTCCGATCATGCCCAAGGAAGGACATAGCCAATTGACGAACATCGACCGCCGACTCCACCTCAGTCCATGGATCGAGCTTTAGTGCCCTCTTGGCGAGAGTTTGTCGTTTCGGCAACAAACCGATCGCTTCCCAGTAGGTCTTTGTCTCGGAGGAATAAAAGCCCTACTGCAGACACTACTGCCGTGGCCAGAAAGAAATACATGGGCGAGGAGATATCCCCGGTCTGGCGGATGAGGGCAGATGCAATGAGAGGTGCGGATCCACCGAAAAGCGCTACGGGAATATTATACCCGAGTGCGATTCCAGTGGATCGGACTCGCGCTGGCATGAGCTCACTCATGGTCGCGTAAGGCGAGCCGCAGTACAGTCCCATTCCTACGGCAACCGCGATCAAGGGCAGTAAGACACCCGTGGGTGATGCGGATGGAGCAGTAGAAAAAAACCATACGATTGCAGCGGCCCACAAAGCGAGTACGACAAGCAAAAAGTTGCGTCGACTGCCCAGCTTGTCGGTAATCATTCCGCTGATCGGCATCAAGACTACGCCGATTATTCCTGCCAACAGAACGTAAAAGAACGTACGCCCCGGGCTGAACTCGAGAGAGGTTTTAAGGTAAGTAGAGAAGTAGGTATAAACCAGGTAGAAACCTGAGGCCAAGAATGTGATTACCGCAGCCATGAGGAGTAGTTGCCGGGGGTACCGGAAGACTTCACGAAGCGGTGCCTCGGCGACCATGTCTTTCTCTTGTAAATCCCTGAACTCGGGGCTGTCTTCCAGCTTCAGACGAATGAAGACAGCTACAACTCCGAGAGGGCCGGCGATGAGGAAAGGGATCCTCCAGCCCCACTCAGTCATTGCCTCGGTGCCCAGCATCCATGTGATTCCGTTTCCAACGACGGCCCCAAGGAGGAGTCCTACCCCCGCTGTCGCGAGAACGAGGCTTGTGGAGAACCCGCGTTTTTCAGGCTTCGAGTACTCGGAGATAAATGCGGTGACCGTCGAGACCTCACCTCCGGCAGACAACCCCTGAATCAACCGTAAGAGGACCAGTAAGATAGGCGCCGCAATGCCGACGCTGCTCATCGTCGGCAGTGCGCCGATGAGCATAGTGGAGCCGCACATCAGACTTATTACAAGGAGGAGAGTCTTTCGGCGGCCTACTCGATCTGCTAGTGGGCCGAAGAACATTCCTCCGACAGGGCGAATGAAAAAGCTCAGTGCAAATACTGCGAACGCGCTGATGGTCCCGACGGCTGGGTCATCGGAGGCGAAGAAGTTCGCCCCAACATACACAGCTAAAAAACCGTATATTCCGTAATCGTACCACTCAATTAAATGTCCCACGATTGCGCCCAAAAAAGCCTTTCTTCGCGCTTTGTTCGTAGGTTTTGCGATTGTCTTAGATTCTGTACTTGGCATCTTTGGTCTCTTTTCGGCGTCGGAGCGGCCGGCGCCCACGGTGCGGGGTGGTACGGCCACTACTGAGAAGCTGGCTATGTTCAATATTGTGTGAAACTGAACTAGCCGTGAGCTGCGGGCGCAAATGATACGTTGAGGAACCGGACCTTCGTCCGGACGCTACACCGTAGTTTGCAGAAGTAGTTGCAACAAGGGGAAGATGGTTCGATTCGACGTGTTTGCATCTACCGGGAATTGTCGCGAGCGTTCTAGTCCTTATCTGAACCGGGCATTGCCCCCTTGTCCTCCATCGGGCACCCGCCGCAGGTCGGGCACTACCGAAAATTGTGCCGCGAGTCACATGAATGCGCTACTGCGAAACCTGCAAGGCCGATGTGCAAGGACGCACAGCCATACCGACGTCCCGCATCGGCGACGCCGGCAATGAACCACCGTCAATCACGCCCACCCAACTGGGTGCGATAGCTTCATCAAAGCTGTTGCGCAAGTGCGTGCTTGGCGACTTCCTGACACAGTCGTTACTAATTCTTGGTAGTGTTGCTTACCTGTTTTACGCCACCGACGTCCGCCCCAGACGTCCGAGTCCCACCGTCAATGTCGTCTCTGACTAGCTGTAACCGCGGGTGCGTCGATTAATGCCAATTTCAGGGGTGCCGAGCAGTTTTTCCGACTGCGACGCGCCGATCGAGTCCGATCGGCGGCCCGTGTCGCGTCGTGTCAAAGACTTCAGTCGCGCAACCGTGTTAATCACGGTGGCCCCGGTTCCTGACTGACAACGGAGTGCGTCGCGGCGGTGGCGTCGTGTGTTCCGGCTTCATGCCCTTGGAACGAGGCGGGTGATTTCCTCAAGTTCGAATCGCAGCATCGTGGTTAGGCCGCAGCCATAAAAGTACCTAACTCGACGACAACTGGTGCAGCTTCGGCAAAAACCACCGGTCGCCCACGTCAGAGGACTGTGATCAGCGCAGGAGACCGTGCAGCAGGAGGTGCCCGAGCTCGGCGAACGCATCGGCAGCGGACATTCCCGTTCGATCGAGCAGGACACCCGACTGCACCCCCTCGATGGCGAGCGCCACGATCTGAGAGGCGAACACGCCGTCCCGCGCGGAGAACACGCCGCTCTCGATGCCCTCGTCGATGAGCTCGCGGACACGGTTCGCAGCCGTCTCGGTGTTGCGTCGGTAGATCTGAGCAGTGGGCTCGAAGGCCACCATGTCCGCGTAGAACGCCCGTGAGTTGCGACGCATCGCATCGGCGACACCGCCCAGATACGTCGTGATCCGCAGACGCGGATCCGACTGTGCACGGACGTCGATCTCGATGGCCTCGGCGGAGGAGCCGAAGAACTTCTTCGTCGCCAACACCACCAACTGCTCCTTGGTGGTGGCCACGCTGTAGAGCGTCGCCTTCGAGCAGTGCAGTCGCTCGGTGAGTTCGGCCATCGTGACGGACATGAATCCCTCGGCCAGGAAGATGTCCTCGATCTGACGCACCAGATCGTCGCGACGTGAGACGTCCACCCGTCGCCGCCGCGGCGTCCGCACGGTCGCGGCGCCTCGCTGACTCGGAGTGGCAGGCATGGTCGCAGTCTTCCACAGCCGTGCAGCCCCTCCCGGCATCATCAACCCCCCAAACCTGCCGTGGTAGGTAATTTGTGCGGTACTATACGAACCTATTTGGTACCCACACTCGGAAGGGCAGTCATGTCAGTCGACGTCGACCACCGTGTCAGCGAGATCCTCGATACCTACTCCGACACCGGCGCGGATGTCGCGCGGCTGTTGTGCGACCGGCATCCTCCGGATCGGACCGCTGTGACCGTCGTCGGAGCAGGCGACACCCGCATCGTCACGTACGGGGAACTCGCCGCGTCGTCCATGCGTGTCGCCAGGTATCTCATCGACGGCGGGATCGGCCGCGGCGACCGCGTCGCCACTGTGATGGGCAAGAGCGCCGATCTGGTCTCGGTACTGATCGGAATCTGGCGCGTCGGTGCCGTCTACGTCCCGCTGTTCACCGCGTTCGCGGAGTCGGCCATCGAGTCACGGCTGGCGGAGGCGAACACCCGGTTGGTGTTCACCGATCGCGGCCAGAGAATCAAGGTCCCGGACGGTCCGTGGACGACGGTCGTGCTCGACGACGGCCCGAACGGCATCACATCCGACCTCGCAGCGCAGCCCGCGGCCCCCATCGAGTCCACCCCGGTCGGCGGTGATGCACCACTGGTCCACATGTTCACCTCGGGAACGACCGGAACCCCGAAGGGCGTTGGCGTGGTGCACCCGGTCCGCTACATCGCCGGATGGGTCGGCTACCTCGAATTCGGTCTCGGTGTCGACGAGAACAGCTCCTTCTGGTGCGGCGCCGACCCCGGTTGGGCCTACGGGCTCTACACCGCACTCGTCGCGCCTCTCGCCGCCGGCGTCCCCACTGTCCTGCTCCAAGGCGGATTCTCCCCCGCCGCCACATGGTCGACGCTCGCAGACCTGGCCATCACCGATTTCGCCGCCGCACCCACCGTCTACCGCGGACTGCGCGCCTCCGGCATCACACCTCCCGAGGGGCTGGCTCTGCAACAACATTCGAGCGCCGGCGAACCCCTGACACCCGAGGTGAACGAGTGGACCTCCGCCGCACTGGGCCTGCGCGTGCACGACCACTTCGGACAGACCGAGCTGGGGATGCCCATCGGCTACCCCCACCACCCGGCGGTGCGCCGCGAGATCTCCGAGGGCGCCATGGGGCCGGCGCTTCCCGGATGGACCATGACCGTCCTGCACGCCGACACCGACGAACCCGCCGCCCCGGACACCACGGGACGTCTCGCCGTGATCGTCGCCGACAGCCCGTTCATGACCTTCACCGGCTACGCCGGGCACACCGCGCCGAGCGATCGATTGTGTGGTGGCGGAGCATATTTCACTACGGGTGACACCGCGAGTATGGACTCCGAGGGCATCGTCCGGTTCTCCTCCCGCGACGACGACGTCATCATCATGGCCGGGTATCGCATCGGTCCCTTCGATGTCGAGTCGGCCCTGCTGCGCCACCCCGAGGTTGTCGAATGCGCTGTCATCGCCGCACCCGACGCGGTCCGAGGTGAGGTCGTCGAGGCGTACGTCGTGCTCGCCGACGCAGCCGCCGGGACCGATGCCCTCATCGGCGAGCTGCAGAACTGGGTGAAGACCCACTACGCCGCCCACGCCTATCCGAGGCGCATCCACCTCGTCGACACCCTCCCCAAGACGCCGAGCGGCAAGATCCAGCGTGCCGAACTGCGACGACTCCGACGCGCCGCCGACGCAGGTATCGCGTGAGCGCCGAACCCGCGGTCCTGGTAGCCGACGACGGCCCCGTCCGCACCCTGACCCTGAACCGACCTCACCGGCGCAACGCCCTCGACGCGAGGCTCGTCGGCGCGCTCGACACGGCCCTCACCGCCGCCGAGAACGACGAGAACACGCGAGCGTTGATCCTCGCCGGTAGCGGGAAAAGTTTCTGCGCGGGAGCGGATCTGCAGTACTTCCTCGAACTGCACCGGGACAGGGGCACGCCCATCGGCTTTCTGCGCCGGGTCTCCGCACTGATCACCCGATTCGAGACCAGTCCCCTGCCCGTCGTAGCCGCGCTGCACGGGCACGCTGTCGCCGGAGGCCTCGAACTGGCCCTCGGCTGCGACATCGTCGTCGCGGCCGACGACACCCTGATCGGGGACGGCCACATCCGCAACAACCTCCTGCCCGCAGGAGGATCCAGCGTTCGGCTGCCCCGCAAGGTGGGCGACGCCATGGCGCGGTGGCTCGCGCTCACCGGCGACCTGGTGACACCTGACCGTCTCGCCGCCACCGGATGGATCCACTCCATCGTTGCCCCACCGGACCTGCAGGCAGCCGCCCTGCGCGTCGCGCACCAGCTCGCAGAACACAGTGGCCCCGCCCAGTCGGACTTCAAGACACTGCTTCACGAGCTCACCACCCTGAACTCCACCGATGGACTCGCCCGTGAACTCGACGCGTTCGAGGACCACTGGAGCATCAACGACGTCCCCGCTGACCTGAACGCGTTTCTTGATCGAAAGACCCTGCACGACAACGTCACCGAAGGAACACGATGAACCGATACCACGACCACGTCGTCCTCGTCACCGGAGGAGCGCAGGGTCTCGGCGCCGCCATGGCCACGCGCTTCGCTTCCGAGGGCGCCTCCGTCGCCATCGGCGACGTCACGCTCGACGCCGCAACAGCATTGGCGGGCGACCTCCAGCAGCGGTACGGACAGGTGTGCACAGCTCACCGTGTCGACGTCACCGACTCCGCGGAGGTGGACCAGTGGGTGGACACCGTCGCCGAGGACCGGGGCCGCATCGACGCCCTCGTCAACAACGCCGGCATCATCCGCGACAACAAGATCGACGACATCGACGACGCCGACTGGCATGCCGTCGTCGACGTCTCGCTCACCGGATCGTTCTACTGCACCCGCGCCGTACTGCCCCACATGCGAGAACGGCAGTACGGGCGCATCGTCTCCTTCTCCTCCATGAGCTGGCGCGGCAACTACGGCCAAGCCAACTACGTCGCCGCCAAGGCCGGCATCGTCGGCCTCACCCGCACCATCACCCTCGAGACCGCCCGACACGGCATCACCGCCAACGCCATCGCACCCGGACTCATCGAGACACCCATGCTCGCCTCCATGAACGCCCCCGCCCGCGACAAGCTGATCTCCAAAGTGCCACAACGAAAAACCGGCAACCCCGAAGACATCGCCGAAGCCGCCGCCTACCTCTGCTCCCCCGCAGCCGGCTACGTCAGCGGCATCGTCCTCGACGTCGACGGCGGACTCGGCATCGGATCCTCCATCCGCTGAGAACAGGCACGAACGCTGGTCGCGGCAGAACCCAGCAGACCGGGCAAGGTCGGCATGTGGTGAAGCTGACCGACGAGCAGCAGCTCGCCGTGCAAGCCGCTGCCCGGGTGCAGGGTGTGACGGTGCGCCTCCGGTCGACGCCGACCCACGAGAGGGAGATGATCGCGCGCAGAGGCCGTGCTGTGGAACGAACCCGCCTACGCCTCGACCGCACGGGCCGGCTCGTACCGAACCCTTCGCGACACCCTGATCGGCATTCTCGAGGAAACTTCGGAACCAGCCGATGCGGTGGCGTCGGCCGATGCCGTGATGGCGATCCTCGGCGGCGTCCTCACCATCCCCGGTGACCGTCACGGCCTCGCCGACTCCGAAGTCGGCGCAACCGTGCACCGACTCATCGCCCCCCGTCCTGCGGTGACGCGCCGCGATCGCTCAGAACGACACGCAAACACCGAGGACGGCCGTCCAGACGACAACAGGTGCGGGCAAGGTGTGAGCGACGGGACCAGTCGCCTGCGGCCGGTTAGGCAACTGTGATCCCGCGCCGGCTCTCAAAACGGGACGTGGCGCACCGGGAGGTACGGTCGTTACGACACCAGCCGAAGAGGGCGCTACTGGCGCGAAGCTCCGCGGGAATGCACTCGACTTCTGACGCAGTGCAGCTATCTTCTGAAACTGACATCCGCTGATCGATCGACCAGGGGCGGCTGCGTGCCAAAAACGTGAGCGGAACCGATCGTGTCAAAACAGTTCGTGTCGGTGAGTTGTGGCAGCCTTCGGCCCTGTGGGACACAAATACGGCTACGCCAGGGTCTCGACGACCGAACAGACCCCCGCTCTACAGAGCGACGCTCTGACGGCCTTCGGGTGCCAACGCCTCTTCATCGACACCGTCAGCGGATCCACCACGACACGGCCAGCGCTCACCGAGCTCCTCGCCACGCTTTTGCCTGGCGACACGTTGTGCGTCTGGCGGCTCGACCGACTCGGCCGCAATCTCCCGCACCTGATCGAGCTCGTCGATGGACTCAAAGCCAGGGGAGTGGCGTTTGCATCCGTCACCGAACAAATCGACACCCGCACCGCCAACGGCGAGCTCATCTTCCACATCTTCGGTGCCCTCGCCGCCTTCGAACGCCAACTGCTCCGCGAGCGCACCAACGCCGGCCTCACCGCAGCCCGCGAGCGCGGGAAGATCGGAGGCCGCCCACCCGCACTCTCACCGGCCAGAAAGCGTGAGGCCACCCGAATGCGCAACCAGGGCAGCACAGTCGGTGATATCGCCGACGTGCTCGGCGTCAGCAAACGAACACTGTACCGGCACTTCAGTGAAAACCACTGACGGGAAAACGGCCGTGAAGACCCCTACCTCGCGCCGATCGACGGTTCCCACGGCACTAGAGTCAGAACGTCAGTAGACGCACAAGAGCGGAGTTCAGCCCGCCCAGGAGGCGGGCGCGCAGCGCGACGCTGCGGGCAAACGTGATGTGCAGAAGCTGGCCGAGGCGCGGCGCCTCACGGCGTTCCTGGTAGTGCCCAGGTTGGAGTGCCGCTTCCCTGCACGACAGCGTTATGCCGCCACGGTAGCTATACCGTGCAGGGAAGCATGCTCGACTCACAAGGGCGACTGCGCAGCCGGCCGTAAGACCGCCTGGTTGACCCGCATCCCATCACCGCGCAGCTCGGCCGCGAACGTCCGCAACTCGTCACGGGTCAACTGGGCGTTGCCTTTGGTCAGACTGTGGACTCGGGATCCGTTCGGCGACACCAAACGCAGAGTGGTCTTGCTGTTCTTTTTCACGGTCCATCCCTGCGCTTCGGCGTTAGCGCACAACAGGTCCAGTTCCGCTTCGAGAGAGCGACTCACACCGGATGCAGCAGCCGTGGACACCGACTGACGCGGCCCCAACCTCTCCACCTGCTTTTGAACCTGCAGAACAGCCGGCCCGACAGCAGCTGTCACGTTGCCGTCCTCACGCGTCGGGTACTTGAGAGTCGTGAGACCGAAGACATCCGACGGCAACCGCGCATTGCCGGTGAGCAGCAGATACGCACGCTCCCTGCCAAGCACACCAATGAACAAGCCCAACTCCAGAATGACGTTGTCGCGCACCGCAAGCGACGTACTGCCCCGGCTGATCGTCGTATCATCAGGCGACGCAACGAGAATCGCGAAATCGTGCTCCCGCGCGACCTCACACAACGCGTCGATCGCAAACGCCCCTGGCTTGAACACGTCCTGATCCCACACAGTGGTTTCACAGACCCGCCGTTCTTGAAGCACGCTCTGCAAGTTGTAGGCAACCGCGCTTCCCTCACGGGACGAACCTATGAACAGCTTCGGCAGACTCACGCCCCGATGTTATCGGGCACGCATGAAGAGTGTCCTGCACGACACCGCCGGACTGGAAATGAGGGCACCACAGCGGCGCCCCCACGAACAGGCGATCACGAGAGGCGATCCAACGCGAAATTAGCGCGCCGCTCGTAGACCCGCAGAAGAACTTGCAGCAGATGCAAAGCCTCCAGCGCCGGATACAGAACGGTGGAGCGATTGCTGGTCAGCTGAAGATCGTGCACACCCCGATCCGCCGTGCCGTACCGCTCGATATCGGACACACCGAGGTAAGCCCACGGCCTTCCATGCGCAAATCCTGAACACAGCTGCCACGGGAACATCACCCTCAACCCAGAGTTCTCCTCCGTGTGAACAAGCGCTTCCGTGCTCGTGAACCCCCCGGTCACCTTCTCGGTGATACCTCGCGCGTCAGCAACCCGTTGAAGTTTCGCGAGCTTGCTCTCCAACGACCGACGACCTGGAACACCGAGCCGACCATACGCACGCTCCCCATCCCGAAAGTTCTTCGCGTTCCAACGCAAAACACACTCGACCCGCACGTCACGCGTCGGTGGATCGAGAATCCAGAACGCCGCAGCGAAGCTCTCTAAAGCACCGCGCGACAACGAGAACGGCGCGGCCACATGTAGGAATCCTGAGTCGACCACCAACTTCTTGACAGCATGAAGATGATCCACCCCCGCTGTCATGCACATCCGCACGCAATGCGAGACCTGATAAGGGGCGCTCGCGGCATCGTCGCCAGCCAGAGACGACGTCGACCCGACCGGAAACTCGCTGGGTGTACCCATGCGGACCGTCACCCTTTCGATCAGAGGTGAAATCTCGGCCCACTTGGCCTCGACATCCTCTTCTGTCACCCGCCGGTCAATCTCATCCATCACCAAATCAAACCACCGCTGATCGAGTCACCTCCTCAGCCGCGGAGACTGTGGGCTACCGCGACCCGCGGGACGCGGCCCAGCTTCGTCGCTCCCGCGCAATCGCCATCTAGCCGAGCAGGTGGAAGGTGGCAGCCGGGGGAGTGGCTGACTGTTGCTGATCGCAGGCCGGCCGTGAGCGGCCGGGCGTAGGCCACCCTGGCGGGCATCCACCTGAATGGAACTCCGCTGTGCTCCGTTCTGTCGAAGAGCGTTGTTCTTTCGACCATCTGGCTTCTCCGATCGTGCGTCACCCGTGCCCGTCTTACCCACACCCGACCTCCACTGCGCTCCGGCCCCTACGGGGTCCGAAAACTTTGCGACCCGTGCCTCGCTGCGCTCACCTCGAAAACTTTCCGACTCGGGTGCAGGATGCCGTTCCCGTGCACCGCCCTTCTCTCCCCACGCCAGATGACGGCGAAAGAACACGTAGAGAGGGGCCCGATCACCATGACCACACGCCGCGCCGCCCGCACCAGCACCACGTCCGCCGAGGACAAGGCCCACGCCCGCCGTGAGTTGGCCGAACGCCTGCACGCCTCGATCACCGAACAGGTTGCCGCGCTGGTGGATTCGTCCGCCTGGAGCGCCTACCTCGACCACATGGCCGCGTTCCACTCGTACTCCACTGGCAGGGTTGCCGTATTCGATCATGCGAATAGCGGGACTCAGGAGTGGCGGTCGGCGGCGTAGTTCGCCCATTGACCGTTGGCCCGGAGGGTGTGCTGCGCGACGGTGTGTGCGTTCAGGCCCAGCATCGTGGCGAGTGCGCTCGGTGGGAGCTCTCTGGTGAGGTGTGCGATGGCCGACAGTCTCAGAGCCCGCGGACTGATACCGATGCGACGCAGCCGGTTTCCGAGTGCGGTCGCTGTTATTGGCATGTCAGCACGGTGACCGGGGAACAGCCATGTCTGAGGTATCTGCTCGGAGGTTCCTGCGCGTCGTGGTCGGGGTAGTTGCAGCGCGATCTGGGCGAACGGATCCGGTAGCAGGAGCGTGTCGGTGCTGCCGAGCCGCAGTTCGACCCCGGCGCCGGTTTCGGTGACGTGGGCATTGGTGAGCCCGGCGATGCGGGTGAGTGGTTGGGCGAACAGCGCGATCAAGGCGCCGGCGAGCCGGTCGGCGGGGTCCAGCGACTCGTCGTGGACGAGGCGTCGACAGATCTGCCACCTCTCGTCGTCGCCGGTGGGAACTTCCGCTCGGCCTCGGTAGCTCGAGGGGAGGGTGAGTGCGAGGGGTAGATGCCGGTTGCGTCGCGCCCACGTCAGGAAAGACCGAACGCGCCAACGGACTGCTCCGGGTGCGCTGAACCAGGTGTCGATGTCGTGTTGTGTGCACTCGCCGAGCTCGGTCGAGTGCTGCTGCAGCAGGTCGAGGAACATTGCCGATTGGCGGATCTGTGAGCGAGCGTTCTGGGCGCCGACATGACCTTCTCGTTTCTCGGTCGCCGCGCGCAATCTGGGTAGTACGGCCCACTGTGTCCACCTGGTCAGGAGTGCGCGGTGGTTCGGGGTCAGGCGGCTCAGTAGTTGAGGGAGTTGGGCTTCGAGGCGGCGCAGGCTTCGGTCGAGGTCGGGACCGAGGATGCCAGTGGCGACGAGGAGTGCGCGCAGGTGCTCGACCGACTTCGGGTGCGGGAGGGTGTCGAACGAGGCGTGTGTCAGAGCGATGCTGTCGTTTTGGATCGACTGCAGCAGGGGTGTGGTGCGTATGAGCCACCGACGGGTGGTGACGGGTTCGGCGTGCAGGAGCGGCTGCCGCAGCGGTGCGAGCGGGCTATCTGCTCCTGAAGGGATGATCACGTCGAGGCGGCGGGTCATCGTGCAGCGGTGACACAAGGTGTCGCCTTCGACGCAGGTGAGAGCCAATCCTGTTGCATCGCAACAGGTGCAGGTGCGACGCGCCTTCTGGCGGCACCACCGGCAGGTGTCGTCGTCGTCCAACAGTTTGTCCGGCTTTGCGCAGCCGGCGCACGCGCCGCGGTGCTGCGTGGCTCGTTTTCTGCAGCGGTCGCACACCGTCATGCCGCGAACCTCGGCGGTGGTGCAGATGCGACACCGTCCTGCGATCACTGTCGCCGGATGTCGGCGCGTCGGGGTGTACGCGTCTTGGCGCGGGTGGTCGCGGCAGCGGTGTCGGGGCGGTGTGTCGATGTTCCGGTCGCGGTCCCGCTGGCGGGTTCGGCGATCGGTTCGATCAGATCGTTGGGTGTGCAGGTGAGGATGTCGCACAGTGCCATCAGGGTGCGCAGGCTCAGACGTTCGGGTGTCCCGGTGACCAGGCGATACACCTGCGCTTCGGAAAGCGTTATGCCCCGTTCTGCGAGGAGTGGTCCGAGTCCGGTGGTCGCGAAGATGCCCTGGTCGGCCAGGAGGCGGCGCAAGTGCCACTGGTAGTTCAGCTGCGGTTGCGGCATCAGTTCTCCCCGTCGGTGCTCGCGGTGGTGAACGCCCGACTTAGTGCCCGTCGGAGAGCGTTGTTCTTGTAGTCGGTGCCGACGCTGGTGTAGATCGCGGTGGTCGATCCCCAGGAGTGGCCGAGCTGTTGCTGCACGAAGAGGTGATCGAACCCGTCTTCGAGCAGGTGTGTGGCGTACGAGTGCCGCAGACAGTGCGGACCGAGGTGCTTCTCCAGGCCGATGGCATCGCGGTACTCGGCGAAGCGTTGAGAGATCGACACCGCTCCTACCCGCGCGCTGCGCTCGGTGGGCCAGAGGGCGAGCTGGTCGGAGTCGTAGAGGGGACGGATCTCGGTGACCCACTCATCGACGGCCTCGGCCGCCCACTCCATGGTGGTCAGCACGGTCCGTCGGCGTGGTGGCCCGCCCGTCAGAGCCTTGCCGTAGCGCACCGACAGTGCCCCGTAGCGGCCGAACTCTGCGGCCGCCGGGTTGGCGGTCCAGTCGACCGTGTCCAACATCGAGGCCTCACGCCGACGCAGCCCCCACGCATAGATCACCTTGAACAGCGTCGCATCGCGATAGCTCGCCAGCCACCCCTTGCGGCCGGAGGCACCGACCCGGCTCACCCGAGTGTCGCAGTAGTCGAAGAACGCCTGTAGCTCGTCGCGGGACAGCGGCCGATTTCCCGGCCGCCCCTCGTAGTCGCCGCGGTGCACGACCATGTTCCACTCGTGGAAGACCTGCACCGGGTGCACCCCGAAGTGCCGCTCGCAGACCTCGTACCACCGGTACCGGGTATCGGAGATGTAGCCGCAGAACAGAGACACCGCCATCTGATAGAGCCGCACCGTCGAATGCGCGGCGCCTGTCTCGACCAGATGACTCGTCCATTCCTCGACGTCTACGGACGTCCACAGCCAGGGGTAGTCGTTGGTAAAAGTGACCATCCTGCGCACGATCTGCGTTCGCCGCTCGATGGTCAGATTGGCGAGTGCGCGAGATCGTTGCTGATTCTCCCAGCCGTTGATCATCGCGGCCAGCACGGTCTCCTCGGGGGCGAGCAGTGCCACACCGTCGCGCAACAGTTCGTCCGCGAGTCCGCATATGGGGTGCAACCGCGCGTCGGTTCTAAGGTCGGCCATAATTAAATGAACGTATCACGCATCAGATGCATGATCGGTTGAGTTGGAGGGATGGTTCTTTTGCAACACACTCGACCGCGCAACAGGTGAGAGAGCTTTACCAACGGCAGAAGTCGAGCCTGGAAGCATGGTGTGGTCCAGTGAATGACGGTCGGCAGCGCACCTGAAGCCGTTGGCGCAGCTCGGCTGGAGGGGTAAGTTTTCACCGGTGAGTGCGCCGACGTGGGAGATGCTGAAAGACCGCAACGCAGCCGCGACGAAGCTCAACGTGTCGGGATCACTTCATGTGATCGGCTCTGGCGGCTTGGGGCCTGTCGACGACCACTTCGTTTTCTTCCATGGCCGAGAAAACCAATGGTGGGTGGAGCGAAACGGCATCACCGTCTACGCCTCGTCGAGCTCGACAGACACGGTGCCGGTCGTGCGAGTCAATGGGCAGATGGTCCACCACCGCCGCAACAGCATTCCTCGCATCGGAGACCTGTTCACCCCGAGAGACCTCCTCGGCCCACGGTCCCTTCTCTCGCGCACCACGCGAGCTGAACCAGTCGCAAGTACCCCGAGACCGAGCGCCCACAACGAGCGTCCAGGATGGACAGTCGACCTTGCTTCGTCAGGTGGGATGACGGCGACCATCGCTATTGATGACCGAACGGGGATCATCACCGAGTTGCACAGCCCTGACCACGAGCACTCTCTTCGACTTGAGAATCTGGTCGAGCACCGCGACTTCCCAAGCAGTCGATTCGTCTGGGATGGCCCCACAATGGAGCGTGACGAGGTGCCGGACTTCGGAATGTCGTGGTGACCAAGACGCTCTGGGGTCGTTGAGGAGCGAGTGAGATCCGAGATCCGCTACCGAAGATCCTGTAAAGTGATGTCTGACAACATCATTGAGGTGCGTAGCACCACGTTGAAGTAGCATCCACGCATCGGATGTTATTCCGCATCCTTGTTCAATAACGTCATGCTGATCCTGGCTCAGCGGCCGACAGCGACGCAGGTCGCCGGATTCCGGGCGTGGCAGGCCCAGGGACGGCAGGTCCGCAAGGGTGAGAAAGCGATCCGCATCTACGGCTACAGCAGCCGCACCGTCACCGAAACCGACCAGGCCACCGGCGACGAGACCACCCGCAAGGTCCCCACCTTCCCGATCCTGTCCGTGTTCGCCCACGACCAGACCGACCCGATCGACGGCCACCCCCGGGCCGAGCAGATCACCCACCGGCTCACCGGCGACGACCCCGCCGCAATCTACGACCGTGTCCACGCCCTCATGACCGCGCGCGGCTGGACCGTCACCCGCGACCTCATCGACGGAGAGACCAACGGGTACACCACCGTCGACGGGAGCCGCCGTATCGTCGTCGACGCCCGCCTCGCAACCGCCCAGGCAGCGAAGACGATGATCCACGAAGCAGCCCACGCCCTCATGCACACCGCCGACACCGTCACCGCCGACGACCGCCGCGACCTGCACCGAGGCCGGATGGAGGTCGAAGCCGAATCCGTCGCCTACGTCCTCGCCGGGATCCTCGGACTCGACACCGCCGCCTACAGCGTCGGCTACGTCGCCGGATGGGCCGACGGCAACCTCGACACCGTCACCGACACCGCCCGCGCCGTCCTCGCCACCGTCCACGAGCTCACCGACGCCCTCGACCCGCAGGCCGACAGCGACACCGGCAGCGGCGACACCGCCGCCTGACCAGCACCACCCCCCACCGGAAGGACCGTCATGCCCGCTCAATCGTGGGTGACCCTGATCGTCGGCACGCTCGCCGTCGTCGGGGTCGCCTTCACCGTCCGTCAACGCACCCGCGCCGACAACCGCGCCCAGTCCTGGCAACGCATCACCTGGTGCCTGGAACGCACCGTCAGCAAGGACGACGACGAAGCCGCCCTCGGATGGAAAGTGTTCGGCACCGTCGCGGCGACACCGTTCATCGCCGCCACCGACCGCGACACCCTGCAGGCGATCTCGCAGCACACCGCCGGTGACGACCTGGCGGAACGGGACGACACAGGGGACAATGGACCCGACACCGAGACGGAGGATCCGCGATGACCACCACCGAACGCCGCACCGTGAGCGGTGGCCGCTCGATGAAAGTCCGATCCGCAGCCGCCGAAGCGTCGATCAAACTGCTCGAGTACGACAACAAGCCCGTCCCGCAGTGGCTCCGCGACGTCGCCGCAGGCAAACCGACTACGGTGCCCCCCGAACAGCCCTGACCCTCACACACACGACAGAGAGGCCCGTATCCCCACGAAGGGGTGCGGGCCTCTCGTCATGATCGGGCTCTGACCGAGGAACGCCCCTGCGGGCCGGACGAAACGGAGCTCCGCTGCGCTCCGCCGGCCACCCTGACACCAGCGGCGGCCCGTGCCCTGACGGGCACGGGCCACCAACGACCTACCGCAGATCAGCTTCCGAAGATGCTTCCGAAACCACCGGCAGGCCCGGCAGGTCCGGCAGGCCCGGCAGGTCCAGCGGGCCCGGTGGCGCCCCCGTCACCGAACGCCCCCACGATCACCGGCAGATCCGTCACCGAATACACCTCACCGATGCCCTGGCATGACACGTCCACCGCATACAACCCATCGACCAACGGCCCCAGCACGTCCGCGGCGCTCTCCCCTGTGGACAGTCCGCCCTGAGTGAAGATAGGGCCGGTACTCGAGAACGGAGTCGACACCCCGTCAACCACGTAATCGCAAATAGGGGCCCCGAAGTTTACGGGCACGTTGGCAGTCACCTTGATCTCGATCCCCCTGTCCCCGTCCCCGAGGTCTATCCCCACCGCCGTGATCGTCACATCGTTCGGGGCAGCCGACGCCGCCCCCGCACCCACCAGACACAACGGGACCACAGCAGCAGCCCCCACAACAGCACGAACAACACTCCTACGCACCACACGACTCCCAACGATCACGGCCCCGAGCCTGCCGAGGAAGTCCCGGCCACCACCGCGAAGTACACCAGCGAACTGCACAAATAATGCAATAACGCCTGATTACACCTCACAACCGTGACAACGGCACAACGCTGCCGCGACCCTCGGAACGTGGCCGACCTCCGTCGCTCCCGCACAATCGGCCACCGGTGAATCCGGGTGGGAGGTGGCAGCTCGGGGGAGTGGCCGGCGGTTCCTGATCGCAGGCCGGCCGTAGCCGGCCGGGCGTAGGCCACCCTGCGGGCGTCCGCCTGATGGAGCTCCGCTGCGCTCCGCACCGCGAAAAGAGCATTCGTTCTTTCGACACATCTGGCTACTCCGATGCTGCGTCACCCGTGCCCGGCTTACCAACACCCGACCTCCGCTGCGCTCCGGCCCCTGCGGGGTCCGAAAACTTCTCAGAACGCCTCCGGCTGAGAATTTTTCGTCTCGGGTGCAGGACGCCGATCCCGTGCGCCGCCTCCTCTGCGCCACGCCAGATGACGGCGAAAGAACGCGGGGAGGGCCAGCAAAGGTCCGAGCCGCCCAAGTCAGGAGGGGCCACCCACCATGAGCAGCACCGACACCTACTGGACCACCTACGACAACGCGCTCGACGACGCCGCCGGAGCAACCACCACCGGAGAACTCATCGCCGCACTCAACCGGCACTTCGCCCCGTCCGCCGGGGTGGCGTTCTTCCCCAACGGAGCCGACCGCGACCTCCTCGGAACGCTCACCGACGCTGGACATTTCACGCTCGTCTGGATGCGCGCCGACTACTACTTCGCCATGCGTGACAGCGCAGGCGACGGATTCACCTTCATCGAAGGCGACCTCGTCCACGGCGTCGAACGCCCACTCTGACCACCCCACACCCACCGAGGAGCACGCAGCCATGACCACAACCGCCGATTTTCAGACCACGAACCGCGCCGCAGTAGGGGCGGCGGTGCTCACCATCCGCACCCGGGCGCTCACCCAGATCACCGCCTACACCGCCAGGGCGCAGAAGGCAGCGGCGAACCCCGAAGCATCCACCGAGGCCGCGCACCGCGAACGCGCCGCCTACTGGGCGTGCACCGCACGCGAAGCCGGAGCCACCGAGGCCCAGATCGACGTCGCCGAAGCAGCCGGAAGGGCGCAGGGCACCGCATGACCGCCGACCAGGAGCGGAGCCGCGGACCACCGGGCCGGGGACCACACCACCCGACCAGCACCAGACAGAAAAACACCGGACAGTGCCTACCTGCCCGGTGTCTCACCGAAAACAATATCAGGGAGAGACACCATCATGACCGCAACCATCGACACCACCACCGCGACAACCGAACCCGCCGCCGAGCACGCCGATCCCGGTGCGCTGGGAACGGTGTTCGCCCAGGTGGACCCCAACGTCCTCGACGTCGCCGACAACGTCCGCGACACCGTCGACCTGGACCAGACCCCCGACTTCGTCGCCTCGATCCGCGAGCACGGAGTCCTGCACCCGATCCTGACCGTGCGCCGGGGCGACGGCACCCTCGCCGTCATCGACGGCCAACGGCGCACGCTCGCCGCGATCGCCACCGACACCCCCGTCGTCCCGGTGCTCATCCGCACCCAGGACGGGGACCAGGTCGCCGCCGACACCACCCGCATCGTGGAGCAGATCGTCTCCAACGACCAGCGCGCCGACCTCACCGACGGCCAGCGCGCCGCAGGTGTCGCCCAGTTGCTCGACCTCGGCGTGTCCGTCAAAGAGGTCGCTCAAGCCCTGTCGGTCACCCAGAAGGCCGCGAAGATCGCCGGGCGGGTCGGTGGTTCCGACGCCGCGCGGGCGGCGCTGGATACCGGGCAACTCGACCTCGAGCAGGCGTCGATCATCGCCGCGTTCGAGAAGATGGGCGACGAGGACGCCGTCGCGCAGCTCCTCGACGCCGCCGAGAATCGCCCGTACAACTTCCCGCACCTGGCGCGCAGGCTCACCGAGGACCGCAAGAACGCACGCGAGCGGGCGAAAGCACTCACCGCACACGGGGAGGCCGGTCACCCGGTCCTCACCGTCGACCCCGAAACGGGTGACGCGCGCTGGTACTACGCAGGAGAGGTTCGCACCGGCGAGGGGGAGCCGGTCGACCCGACCGAGCACCCCGACCGGTGGTCGGTGTGGGCCGACCGCGTCGAGGCATGGATCGACACCGAGACCGGCGAGCACGTCGACGAGGACACCGTCGATTGGGACGCCGACGGCCCCGACGACGCACCCGCAGAGGGCAAGCGCCACCGGGGGACCGTGTCGGAAGGGTGGGCATGGGAAACGTCTTACTGGATGAGCGCCGACGACGCCGAGCACCACGGCTACCAGGTGCCGCAGGCAACCCCCGTGGCCCACGGATGCGCCACCGCCGGGGTCGACACCGACGACGCGGCACGCCGCGCCGCCGAGGCGGCCGACGCCGACCGGGTCGAGCGTCGCCGGGTGAAGGCGCTCAACGCCGCAGGTCTCGCCGAGACCACGCTCCGCCGCGAGCACATCACGGCGCTCCTGACGCGCAAGACCGCGCCGAAGGGCAGCGCCGGATGGGTCGCCGCGACCCTCGCCGGGTCGCCCGATCTGCTCACCGAAGGCAAGGCCGGAGAGGTGCTGCGCGAGGTGGTGCCCGGTGCCGACCCGATCACCGGAATCGCCGACCTGATCGACAAGGCCACCGACGCCCGCGCCCAGGTGCTCATGCTGGCGCTGGTGCTCGCCGCGCTCGAAGCCCGCATGGCCGGTTCCGACAAGTCGTGGTGGCGGTCCAGCCCGCAGACCCGGTGGACCCGCGACGGCCTCCCCAGGGGAGCGGCCCGGTACCTGGCGTTCCTGACCGAGCACGGCTACACCACCGGCCCGGTCGAGAAGGTCGTCACCGGCGAGAACACCGCCGAGGACGCCTACACCGAAGTCACCGCCACCAGCGGCGAATGACCCGGTGACCGGTGCGGGTGCCCCACAACTCGGGGCACCCGCACCGCCCACAGTGGGTGTGTTCAGAAGGGTCAGCGGCGCATTTCGCGAACAAAGATCCAGATGAGCCAGAGCCCAGCCGTGAGGCAGAAAAGGATGACGTCGACCAGGAAGTTGACGAGGGTGTACGAGCGACGAGTCTTACGTGCCATGAAGTAGCTCCTAGGAATGTGGGTTCGCGAATAAGCAGGTTTCGCAGTGGTGTCCGGTCCTGACGGTCCCCGGCCGGGCGAGGGGGACACCCCCTCGCGCTCCCCCGAGAAGCGCCGGCCACCGCCGGTACCCAGTCCGCCACGCGGCCCAGGAGATCAGATGCCGCGCGGCGAGGGCAGGCCAGTCAGTGAACGGCGTCGAACGCCTCGACGACCGCAGCGGGAATCCGGCCCCGGGCACTGACCTCGTACCCGTTGCTGGTGGCCCACTCACGGATCGCCCGCGTCTGCTCCGGATCACGCTTCGACGACTTCTTCGAGGCGGCCTCAGCGGCGGCGCGGACAACAGAGGTGTGCCCACCACGCTTGCGGCCGCCGACCTTCGCCGCGTGCTCGATGTAATAACCGAGCGCCTTCCGAAACTCCTTCGCGTTCTTGTCCTTCAAGTCGATCGCGTAGTCGACGCCGTCGACGGAGAACTCGATCGACTCCCCGGTGCCGTCGGCGATGACGGACCCGTCGATGTCATCGGTCAGCTCGACGATCAAATTCTTGGCCACGGTGCGATGTACCCGTCTTTCCTCGGTGAAACGGTCGACAAATGCCTGCTCACCGTCCCACAACCACACCATCCGGTACCGCGACCGGGCCGGTGTGTCGGCGCACAGTGTGCCGGCGGGAACCACCGCGCCGTCCGGTGCGTCCAACCCGTCATGAACCGTGACGACGACCGCGCCGGCCTCGTCCTCGCCGGCGACGGCCACGACCCCGAGGATCTTGATCTGCGGGACGCGCACGACCACGTCACCGAAGTCCTACGAGCGCACCGCCACCTCACCGTCGCCCCCGGGCGACTCCGCGACTGGTACCGATCCACCGACCTGGCCAGGCTCCCTGAAGCGGCCGACCTGAACTAGTACACATGTTCGATTCTTGTTAGCCTGATGAAGCGGGGCTGAGTGGCGGTCGCACCGACGGTTCGACCCGGGAAGCACTCGGCCCCGCATCACCACCACAAGCAATCTCGGGGAGCGCCATGACCCGCGTCGACTGGGCAGAACACGCCCGCAGCCTGCGTGAACACGCCGCCGCCGACGCCGAACGGCGCACCGCAGACACCGGCGAGGCCCACAAACCCGACCCCGCCGTCATGCGCATCGCCAGCTCCTGCGACGCCGCTACCTACTGCCCCGAACGGCCCAACCCCCGCCTCGAAAAGCAGGTCTCGGCCGCGCTCGCCACCCGGCCGGCGGCCAGCCCCCACACCGGAAACTTCGACCTCAGCAGCAGCCCCGGCCACCGACCCGACACACCACGGCCCTGACCGCGCACCTGCTCGCCGACGCCGGCCTCACGGATGAGGACCTGTCGGTCCCCGGCGATACGATCACCGGCTGTGCAAACGGGCGACCGCGTCAAACTCCACGCCCACGGCGTGACCACCTTCGAGATCACCGAACTCGACGACACCCACGCCACCATCACCCCCAGCGAAACCCACGCAGACGCACCCGGCGCCTACCCCTTCCGCATCCTCCGCGCCGGCCTCGTCCCCGCGAACACCGAAGGGCATTGAGCTCGCTTCGCTCGCACCGTTCCTCCCGGCGCTCCGCGCCGCACGCGACCGTCCGCCCTCCGGGCGAACGGCGAACGGCAGACGCAGCACCAAACTAAGTGCATCGACATGTTCGCCGGAAGATCAATCTCTCGGCGCTGCGCTGTCCCTGCCCCCGTCGACATCGTCCGCCTCTTTGAATGCTATCTGCAGATCGCCGGTCAGAAACTTCTGCAATTCGCGCCTGAACGCATCCGCATGTTTCGAACTCACCACAGTGTCCGAGACAACCGATATGAAAATCTCCCCGCCGAAGGCTCTGACTATCTGCCTCACACCCAAATTCATGGCCGTGGCCACTGCACGAATATCCTCGTCTTCTTGGCGCTGTCGGGCCGACTGTGACGGATCTTTGAACCGGCGCGGCGTAGGCGCTTGAGGCGCACCGATTTGTTGCACCGCGTTCAGCACTTGCTTGAGCAGATCGTCAGTGCCGAGCTTTGGAGCTTCCGGTTGCGCGCCTGCAATCTCTCGCGCCTTATCCAGGGCTTCCTCGAATTCCTGCCACGACCACTCGAACCTGGTCTTGATGGAATCCCAATCGTTGCCGGTGACCTGAGCTATCGATTCGAGAAGAGATCGCATCCCGTTCTGGTCCAACTTCACAGCCTGGAACTGTCTAATAGGACCGGTTATCTGATAGACACTGTCGAGATCAACCATAATCGGCACGACACGTGAGAGAACGCTTTCACCAAACTTCTTGGATAGTGCGCCTGCCTCAAAATTCAGCCACGTCTTCTCCATGTTGTCGACAGTAATCACGATGATTCCGAACTGGCTTTCATTCAGGCGCTCTTCGATCAAGGTGAGACCGCGTGTACCTGCCTGAATATCAATGTCTGACATCCAGGGATCGATGCGGTCAAACATCTTCGGAAGCCAATGCCGGATAACCCTGGTGACCTCACGTGAAAGGTCGCCCGACCAGCTGATGAAAACCTTGAGATCGTCGTCTGCCATCGAACGACACTATCAGCGTCGATCCGGCCGCTTGAATAAAATTGCAGGTCAGTAGGTGTGTTCAGTGCATCCCACGCTGTGGAAACGCCTCAGTGCTACCGCGACCCACGGGACGTGGGCCGGCTCCGTCGCTCCCGCACAATCGCCACCCGGCCGCGACAGTGGAAGGTGGCAGCTCAGGGGAGTGGCCGGCGGTCCCTGATCGCAGGCCGGCCGTGACCGTCCGGGCGTAGGCCACCCTGCGGGCGTCCGCCTAGTGGAGCTCCGCTGCGCTCCGCACCCTGGAAGAGCGTTCGTTCTTTCGACACATCTGGCTACTCCGATGCTGCGTCACCCGTGCCCGTCTTACCCACACCCGACCTCCGCTGCGCTCCGGCCCCTCCGGGGTCCGAAAACTTCTCAGAACGCCTCCGGCTGAGAACTTTTCGTCTCGGGTGCAGGACGCCGTTCCCGTGCGCCGCCTCCTCTGCGCCACGCCAGATGACGGCGAAAGAACGTGGTGAGGGACAAGGACCGAGCCACACGAGTCCCGGAAGGAAGCACCAGTCATGCGCGCACAGCACCCGTCCACCGCAGACGAGATCGACATCCTCGTCCACAAGCAGGGCGCCCCCAAGATCCGCCGCACCGTCAAACGAGCCAGCGCCCGCTACGACCGCCGTAACGCACGCCGCGCACTCCGATCCTGACCGTCCCCCCAGCCACACCACCCGAAAGGTTCACCCTCATGACGCAACCCCGCATCACCCTCACCAGCGCAGCCCAGGTCATCGCCGCCATCCCCGCAGCCCTGCGGCACGTCCCCACCGAGTCCATCGTCGTGCTCGCGTTCACCGGCAAGACCCTCACCTTCGCCGCCCGGTTCGACCGCGTCGACGTCGCCGCGCAGGCGCACAAAATGACCGACGTCCTGCGTCGCCACGGCATCGAGTCGGTCGTCATCGTCACCATCGCAGACCGACCCGGCAAGAAAGCGGCCGCCGTCGAGAACCTGGTCATCGCCGGAATCCTCGCCACCGCCGTCGAGGTGATCGGCACCTACTGGGTCCCCACCCTCGCCGAACCGGCCACCGCCCAGGACCTCGACACCCTCGACACGTTCGACGTCGACCCCATCGCGTCCGAACTGGCCGCCAGCACCGCCCTCGCCGGAACGGCCATCGAGGGCAGCCGCACCGCCATCGGGGACCGCTACGCCCACGCCATCCAGGTTCACCCGGCCGAGCACGCCGACGCCGCGCAGGTACTCGAAGACCTGGCCGCAGTCGTCTACGCCGACGAGCTGCCCGACAGTGGCCTCATCGCCCGCACCGCCGCCGTCATCACCGCACTGCCCGTCCGCGACGCGATGTTCCGGCTCCCGCTCTACGGCAGCACATCCGCGCACACCGTCATGGCCACCATCGCCCGCCACACCCGAGGAGAAGCCCGCATCCAGGCCCTCAGCATCGCCGGGTGGCTCTGCCACTGCGCCGGAGACGGAGCGGCCGCGAACATCGCCTACGACGCGGCAGAGGACGAAGCGAACAGCGCAGGCATCGCCACCCCGCACATGCTCCGTCTACTCCGTCAGGCACAAGACGCCGCCATGAGCCCCGACGAGATCCGGACCCTCGACGTCGACGCCGAGACTGTCCGCGCCACCACCGGGGCGCACCTGCCCGGGGCACCCGACCGGGACTAGAGCACGGGCCGGGCGGCTCCCGCAGCCAGCGGGGGACGCCCGGCCACCGGCGGGGGGCAGCCGGCGATCGGGCATCGAGCCCTCACACCGACCTCGACGCACCCACCACCGAGCGAACCTGTCGCCACCGACCGGGGCCGGCCACCGCGATCACAGGTCAGGCATGTCCTCCGGCACCCACACCACATCCACAGCGCCCGGGGCAGCGGTACGGGGCAGCGTCTCCTCGACAGGTACCCCCGACACCATCGCTTCGACCGCGAGATCCGACGGTGCACTTCGATCCAACGCCATCGCCACCAAATCCGACTCCACACGCGAATACGTCATTCCGCGATCCTAGACTCTCGCCGCGAACAAACCCGCAAATGACGAGAGAAAAGCGCACTACACAAACCCGCCGAAACGGGACCTAACGACATTCTCGAACGCCGCAATATCGGTTGCAGCGCAACAGATAAAGCCGATTCATCGTTATCGAACAAATACAATCCAGCGGTGGAAATAAACCCGGTTGTGAAATAGAATGGAACCACTCCACCGAATAGTCGAAAGGCGTGAGCCATGTCCGGAATCACCGTCTACACCAAGCCCAACTGCCAGCAGTGCCGGGCGACGTTTCGGGCACTCGACAAGGCCGGCCTCGACTACACCGCCGTCGACATCAGCGTCGACACCGAAGCCCGCGAATCTCAATCCGTCTGTCAACAAGTAGAGGTGTCGACCGCGGCCTGACCGAACCTCGCAATCCACCACCGATCCGAAGGAGAACCCACTCCATGGCGCACCTCGCGTTTGACCACCAGCCCGACCACGACTTCATCGCCGCCCAGATCGAAGCGGACCTCGCCGCCGAAACCACCAGTGCCGTCGTCATCCACGGCCCCTGGACCACCCACCCGGCCGCCGACTACACCGACGCCCGGTAAGGCAGGGAACACGTCATGAGCGCACTACGGGCCGTCCCCGAACCCGAGCAGAACCCGAGCGACCCGGTCCTCGACCTCGCACCCGACGCCGCAGACCCCGGCGTCGACACCAGTGACGGTCTCGACCCGCGGACCGACCCGGAATCGTTGACCCTCTGCGCGCTCATGTGGTCCGTCGACACCGCCGCCGCCGCCCGCGTCACCGAGGCCCTGGTGCCGGCCGACTTCGCCGAGCCCGCCTACGCCGAGTTGTTCGCTGTCATCGCCGACCTCGTCACCACCGGGCAGCCGCACGATCCCGCCTCCGTCGCCGCTGTCCTGCACCGAGCCGGGGGAGGGGAGAAGGACGCACCGCTGCGCCGAGCGTTGGCCGACGTCGTCACCGCCGACACCACCGGATCGTCCGCCGCCGTGCACTACGCCGACATCGTGCTCTCCCAGTCCTACCGGCGAAGCTTCCACGTCACCGGGCAGCGACTCATCCAGGCCGCCGAACAAGGCCCCGAGGACGAACTGTTCGACTACATGGTCGAACTGGGTACCGCACAGCGGGCAGCGTGGAAGCGGCTCAACA
Source organism: Rhodococcus sp. NBC_00294 (assembly GCF_036163995.1). Taxonomy (NCBI): domain Bacteria; kingdom Bacillati; phylum Actinomycetota; class Actinomycetes; order Mycobacteriales; family Nocardiaceae; genus Rhodococcus; species Rhodococcus sp. NBC_00294. The sequence goes on along the minus strand of NZ_CP108043.1, from coordinate 193,134 downwards.
CCTTCCGAGCCGGGGGAGCGCACGCATGAGGACTGGATCCGCCATCGATGAACGCTATTTCGCGGCCGACGGAACGCTCACTACGGTTGGGCTCGAGAGTGGTCGGTGGCTCGACGCTGAGCGGGCCCGCGGTGTGAACTGGGCCGAGCTCGCGGACGAACTCGAGGTGCATACCCGCGTCGCCGAACATCTGTACCGCACATGGTGCGGCACGGGTGACGGAACAGCCGGCGATACGCAGTGCTCGCTGTTCTGACGTGCGACCGTCAGAAGGGCGTATTTGATGAGATCGAACGCAGAGGTGCTGTCCCGAACCGCATGTAGTACACCGGATGCCGCGAGTGGTCCGCGCGCGGACCGCTCTGCGGTAAGAGAAGCCGTCGACGATCAGGCGAGCGCGAGGAACAGCTTCTCGAGTTCCGCTTCGGTCATGGGTTCCTTGTCATCGGCGGTGGCACCTGTCATGCACTCACGCAGTCCGGTGGCAACGATCTTGAACCCCGCTTTGTCGAGTGCGCGGGAGACGGCGGCGAGTTGGGTGACGACGTCCTTGCAGTCGCGGCCGTTCTCGATCATCGAGATGACCCCGGTGAGTTGGCCGTTGGCGCGTCGGAGTCGGTTGAGTACCAGTGCGATGCTGTCGTCGTCGCCGATCATGGTGGTGCCCCTGTTCAGTGGTGTCGATGGTATCTGCCATAGTACCCCTGGGGGCATATGAGCTGTCGGTATGCGTGCCGCGGTGTGGGACCTGTGGTCAGTGTTCGGTGTCCAGGCCCAGTTCTGCGGCGTGGTCGTAGTCGTCGTCGATGAGGACGACGGTCCTGTCGGCGCGGTCGAGGATCGACGCGGCGATGGATGCCCGGTATCCGGAGGCGCAGTGGACCCAGATTTCACCTGCCGGTATCTCGTGGTGTCGTTCGGCGAGTTCGGGGAGGGGGATGTTGACGGCGCCGTGGATGTGGCCGGCGTCGTATTCTTCGGGTTGGCGGGTGTCGAGGACGACGAGGTCATTGTCGTTGCGTCCGAGGGTGTCTCGCAGGCCGGCGAAGTCGACTGTTCCGTAGCTGCGGACGGGGTGGTCTCCGGTGAGGTCGGTGATGTCGCCGACCGCGGACCCGGACGGTGAGTCGATGCCGATACGTGCGAGTTCTCGGGTCGCGGTGAGGATGTCGTCGGCGGTGTCGCCGATGAGGGTGAGGGGTGCGCCCCACTGGTAGAGCCATCCGAGGTAGGTCACGAAGCTGGAGGACAGCTCGAATCCGAGGCTGCCGTCGAGGTGACCGGCGGCGAACGCGGTGCGCGAGCGCAGGTCGACGACCCATTCGCGGGCCTCGATGCGCCGGCGCAGCTCCGCCGGGTCCACCGGTGTCGGCATGGACAGGTCGACGGGGGCGGGGCCGGCGGTGTTGATGACGCCCATGTGGGCGTAGTAAGCGGGGTAGGCGGCGAGGCCGTCGATGAGGGTGTCGACGTAGGTCTGCTCGTCCTGGGTCAGCGCGGGGTTGGCGCTGCGTTGTTCGCCGATGGTGGAGGACTCGCCGCTGGTGGGGGTGGCGGAGCAGAAGCTGCCGAATCCGTGTGTGGGGTATACCTCGGTGTCGGCGGGGAGCTCGTCGGCCAGTCGGCGCACCGAATGGAACTGGGCGTGGGTGAGGTCGTGGGTGTGTTCGGATCCGAGCAGGTCGGTGCGCCCGGTGGACCCGTAGAGCATGGAGCCGCCCGTGAACACGGCGATCGGGGTGCCGTTCGTGCCCCGCAGGACATAGCTGACGTGATGGTGCGTGTGTCCGGGTGTGTGCATCACCTGCATGAACAGCGGGTCCGCGTCGACGACTTCGCCGTCGACGACGGCGCGCCGCTCGAAGCCGACCGGGTCGCCGTCCGGCACGACGTACTGCGCACCGGTCGCGCGGGCGAGTTCGAGCCCGCCGGTGACGTAGTCGTTGTGGATGTGCGTCTCGAACACGTGGGTGATGCGAGCGTTCTTCTCCCGAGCGAGGGTCTCGATGCGGTCGATGTCGCGTTGGGGGTCGACGACCAGGGCGATGCCGTGGTGGCTGATCAGGTAGCTGCGATCGCCGAGGCTCGAGGTCTCGATGATGGCGATGTCGGGGGTGTCTGTGGTGGTCATGGATGCTCCTCGTCACGGGTGTGTCGATCGGGTGGTCAGGGCAGTGAGGGTGTGGGGGTGTCAGGTGACGATGGTGTGAGCGGCGTCGATCAGCACGTATCCGGCGACGGCGAGCACCAGGTAGGCGAACCAGTTCTTCAGGCGGTCGGCGTTCACCCGGTCGGCCCAGCGGCCGGCGACGAGTGACCCTGCGATCGCCGCCCCGGCGAACGTCGCGGTGAGGGCCCAGTTGCCGCCGAGCCCGTCGGTGTGGGATACCAGTCCCGCTGCGGAGTTGGCCACGATCACCACCAGCGACGTCCCTACCGCGACGGTCATCTCGATGCCGAGCAGCAGCACCAGCGCCGGGATGATGAGGAAACCCCCGCCGACACCGAACAGGCCCGTCAGCACACCGACGGCGAAGCCGGTGGGGATCGACCGTGGGGCGCAGCGTCGCCAGTCGATCCCCGAGGTGCCTGTTCGGCAGGCGGTGCCGAGAGAGGCGTCGCCGCGGAGCATGCGTACTGCGGCCGCGATCATGACCAGCCCGAACCCGACCAGCACGACCGACTCGGGCAGGTGTCGGCCGGCGCCGCTCCCGAGGAAGGTCCCCACGATGCCGGTGCCGGCGAAGATCGCCGCGAGTCGCCACTCGATCAGCCGTGCCAGGATCTTCGGGACGGCCCCGGTCAGGGACGCCGATCCGACGACGAGCAGCGACACCGGGATCGCCTCGGCCAGCGGGAGATGCAGGGCGTAGACGAGAACGGGTACGGCCAGGATGGACCCTCCACCGCCGAGCAGTCCCAACAGGACCCCGATGACGGCGCCGAGGACCAGCCCCAGTGCCAGCGTCATCGGTTCCGGGTGTCCCCGTCGCCGCCGAGGGCGGTGATCGCAGCGCGGAGCTTGGTCGCGGCGTCGCGCGCGACGTCGCCGAGCGCCGGTTCACCGGTCGCCTCGACCATGATGTCGGGGTTCATGGCGTCGACGATGATCACGTCCGCGTTGTCCGGGTCCTCGCGGACGACGACGTTGCAGGGAAGCAGCAGGCCGATCTGGCGCATGACGCCGACGGCGCGGTGGGCCAGGGGTGGGTTGCACGCGCCGAGAATCAGGTAGCGCTCCATGTCCTCACCGAGTTTGGCCTTGAGGGTGGCCTGCATGTCGATCTCGGTGAGCACACCGAAACCCTGCTCCGCCAGAGCGTCTCGGGTGCGCTGGACGGCGGTGTCGAAGTCGGTGCCGGTCAGGGTGGTGGTCAGGGCGATACTCATGAGGGTGGTTCCTTTCGTCGGCGATGCAGTCGTTCGGTGGTGAAGATGTCCGGTGCTGTGGTTGCGGGTTACCCGCGGTCGGCGGCGCGAAGACTGCGCGCCCCGATCCGGCGCAGCAGCAGGCTCGCCGGGCACCACCCGACCGCAGCGTAGAGGGCCAGGTTCGCAGCGGCGAACGCGCTGAGTAGCCGCCAGTACGGCGATGCGGTCTCCCCGAGGACCAGCCCGGCGGCGACGACGATGCCGGCCAGCGCTGGCACCGAGCGTTCGATCGGCCAGCCGGTGAAACCGGCGGGAACGCGGGCGGGACGGACAGTGGTGGTCATGAGTGTCCTTTTCCGGTCGTGGGGTGTCAGTGCGAAAAGCTGATGGACGGGAGAGCCTTGCGGAGCCAGACGGGTGACCACCAGGCGGCGGAACCGGTCAGTCGGAGCAGGACGGGCAGCAGGATCAACCGGATGAGCACCGCGTCGAGAAGCACGGCGACGCCGAGGATGATGCCCATCTCCTTCGGCGGGAGCGGGTCTGCGAGGGCGAAGGTGAAGAACACCGCCACCATCACCGCGGCCGCGGCGAAGATGACCCGACCCGAGTGGGCGAGACCGTCGATCATCGCCGTCGTCGCGTCGCCGGTGCGCTCGTAGTGCTCCTTGGCGGTGGCGAGGAGGAACACGGTGTAGTCCATGGCGATGGCGAAGATCATCGCGAAGAAGAACACCGGTCCCCACCCGTTCAGGAAGCCCTGCGGGGTGAAGCCGAGCAGCGAGGCGCCGTGCCCGTCCTGGAAGATCAGCTTGGCGACGCCGAACGCGGCGGCGGTGGAGAGCAGGCTGACCGCGGTACCGAGGAAAGCGATCAGGGGTGCTTGCAGTGCGACGAGGAGCAGCACGAACCCGAGGATCAGGATGATCGTGACGACGAGCGGCAGATAGTCGTTCAGGGCCTGCTGCAGGTCGAGGTTCTCCGCGGGTGCGCCGCCGACCAGCGCCGACTCCGGCAGTTCGCCACGGAGGTCGGCAAGAATGGTGCCCATCGACTCGTCGGACGGGTCGACAGCCGGAATCACTTGCAGGAGTGCGTAGCCGGAGCCGTCAGCGGCGGGTTGCGGCGGGGTGACCATCGCGATACCGGGCACCTCCGAAGCGGCAGAGGCCGTGTCGGCGGCGTCGGTCTCGGGGACGACGATCTGCAGTGCGCCGGGGGCGCCGTCACCGAACTGCTGCTGGACGAGGGCGTAGCCCTGCCGCACCGGTGCGTCCTCGGGGACCACGGAGATCGACGGCATCGCGACCTTCAAGCCGAGGACCGGCAGTGCGAGTGCGACGAGGACGCCGATCGAGGCGAGCGCGAACGGCCACGGGTGCTTGTGCAGGAGAGCGCCCCACGCGGCGAACATCGGCGAGCGGTGCTGCTGACGCTTCGCGTAGGGAAGGGACGCGGCGTTGACCTTCGATCCGAGCGCGCCGAGGGCGGCGGGGAGCAGGGTGAGGGTGGCGAGCAGGACGAAGGTGACGGCGAGCATGATGCCGACGGCCATGGTCCGCACCGCGGGGGCGGGGACGATCAGCACGGCGGACAGGCTCACCAGGACGGTGAGCCCGGACAGGACCACGGCCTTGCCGGCGGTGTCCATGGTCTCGGCGACGGCCGCGCGGGGATCGCTGGAGCGCAGGGCGTCGCGGAAGCGGGCGACGAGGAACAGGGCGTAGTCGATGCCGAGTGCGAGGGCGAACATCATGGCGAAGTTCATGGCCCACACCGAGATCGGGGTGATCTCGTTGAGCAGGACCAGCCCGCCGGCGGAGGCGACGAGACCGGCGATGGTCAGCAGCAGGGGTAATCCGGCGGCGACGAGTGAGCCGAACGCGAGAACCATGATGGCGAGGGTGACGGGCCAGGAGATGAGTTCGGCCTGGATCATCGCGTCGTGGTTGGCCTTGTTGAAGTCCGACCACAGCGCCGACGCACCGGTGGGGTAGACCTCGACACCGTCGCCGGAGAGTGCGGTGAGCTGGTCCTTGACGTCGTCGACGGCGGTGACCATCTCGTCGGTGGTGCCGTCGGCGCCGGCGATCAGGATGCCGGTGCGCCCGTCGGGGCTGATCGTCATCCCCTGCTGCGGGGGCACGATCTCACCGAAACGCGGGTCCGCGTTCAGGATGTCGGTCGCGCCGGTGAGCGCGGCGGTCGCTTCCGGGTCCGTCAGCGCACCGGAGTCGCTGTGGACGACGACCTGCACCGCGGCGGAGGAGTTGCCGCCGAAGTGTTCCTCGGCCAGCTCGCGGACCTGCACCGATTCCGATCCGTTCGCCTGCCACCCGGCACCCGCGAGGGACGAGAACACCGACGGCGCAACGGATCCGAGGGCGATCAACAAGATCAACCAGGTGCCGAAGACCCAGCGGCGGCGGGTGACCATGGCCGAGCCCCACCGGCCGAGGCGGCCGGGGGCACTGTCGTGGTGGTGGTCGCCGAGCCGGGATTCGGCGACGGTGTCGGGCTGGGACACGGTGGACTCCTATACGGGTGGGGGTATCCAAGCGGCCGGGAGCGGCCGCCGTCGAGAACTGAGTGGAGGTGAGCTCAGCGGCGGAACAGCGAACGCAGGCCGCCGGATGGGGACGGTGCGGACCGGCGGTCACACGTGCAGCGTTGCGACTGCGGGACCGAAGTCATCACGCTGTCGACATGTCGGCCGCAGCCCGACCACGTGGTCTTGCCGCACTGGGGGCACTCGGCGGGACGGCACACGGGGCGCTCCTTCTGAGTTCGATCGCCTGGACGACACCCACCGTGCCATATACGAGGGGGGGTATGCAAGTACCCCAGGGGGTATTGGGGAGGGCCAGGCGTGTTCAATCGACGGAGACGAGCCTGTGGGCGCAGGGCTCTTTCCACCAGTGTGTGTGGACGTCCCGCCGCGACATCGGCCGGTCGACCCGCGGCAGTCAGGCAGCCCGGAGTCGCCCGGGTGCCTCTGGGGTGAAGACGCGGTCATCGCGGATCAGGGCCCACACGACGTCGACCTGTTTGCGCGCCACGGCGAGCAGGGCTTGGGTGTGCACCTTGTTCTGGCCGCGTTTGTGCTGGTAGTACTCGCGTGAGGGACCATCGGTGCTCAGGCTGCCCTGTGCTGCGAGGTAGAACATCCGGCGAAGTCCCCGGTTGTACCGCTTGGGTCGTCGAAGGTTGCCCGTGATGCGGCCGGAGTCGCGAGGAACAGGTACGAGGCCGGCGTACGAGGCGAGGTGGCCGGCGGTGGCAAACCCGTCCAGCGTCCCACCGGTCTCGACGAGGAACTCCGCTCCCAGCCGTGCGCCGATGCCGGGCACGGATTCGAGTGCTCGGGCGTACTTGTGCTGGCGGAACAAATCCTGGATCTGCTCGTCGACTTCTTTGGTCTCGCTGTCGATGGCCAGGAGCCGACCGGCCATCCGCCTGACCAGCGCCGCGGTGACCTCCTCACCGGCGACGACGCATGTTTGCCGTTGCGCGGCAGCGAGCGCGGCGGTGACCACCGTTCTGCGCCGGTCGCTGCGCACACCGAGGCCGGCGAGGTGCGCGTCGAGACCGTCGGCGCCGACCCCGAGTATCGCCCCTGGTGTGCAGAACGTGGACAGCAGCAGTAGGGCCGACCGCCCGAGGAACCGGAGCTCGATCTCAAGGGCGGGAAAGATGCTGTTCAGGAGGCCGCGGAGACGGTTGACGGTGCGCACCCGGTCAGCGATCAGCTCCGCTCGGTAACCGGTGAGATGGCGCAGGTTGAGCACCAGAGGCTCCGGAACCATCACGGTGTCCAAATCGGTTCGTGTGCGGGCGATGTCGGCGATGAGGCGGGCATCCTTGGCGTCGGTCTTGCCTTCGCCGCGGTACGCGGACGCCATGGTGTGCACGACCCGGCCGGGGATGTAGACGACGTGTTGCTCGGCCAAGGTGAGGAGTGTGAGGAGCAGCGAGGCCACCGCGCTGGTCAGGTCGACCGCCCACCGCACGTTCGCGGTGCCCACCGACCGGATGAGGTCGTCGATGGCAGTCTGATCGTTGTCGACGCGCCGTGACCAGACGATGGTGCCGGCGTGGTCGATCGCGCATGCGTGATGGGTGCGTTTACCAACGTCGATTCCGATCCACAGCTCCACTTCGGCCATCGGTTCTCCTTCTGTCAGTGCGTCGTTCCCGAGGACAGCTCCACCATCAGGTCCCTAATCAGCGACACTGTCGTCGCAGATCTCAATGTGCGGCCAGAGTGTCCAGTCCGGTGGGGCAGCCATTCGCGGGAAGCGACTCGAATGCACTACGTCCTCTGCTACACCCCACCGTTCCGGGCGTCCGGTCCTGCCGGACATGCAGCACTTTAGGGACTACGTCCTCGCCCTCGGCTACCTGGCCGCACCCGTCGTGGTCGCCGGCCCCGACACCCACTGGTCAGGACATCGGGTGACCCGCATCGAGCAGCTCGCCGCCGCCGCGGCCTGACCGAACCTCACAACCCACCACCGACCGAAGGAGACCCCACCCATGGCGCACCTCGCGTTCGACTACCAGCCCGACCACGACTTCATCGCCGCCCAGATCGAAGCGGATCTCGCCGCCGAGACCATCGGCGCCGTCGTCATCCCCGGCCCCTGGACCACCCACCCGGCCGCCGACTCCACCGACACCCGGTAAGGCAGGGAACACGTCATGAGCGCACTACGGGCCGTCCCCGAACCCGAGCAGAACCCAAGCGACCCGGTCCTCGACCTCGCACCCGACATCGCAGACCCCGGCACCGACACCGGCGCCGGCCTCGACCCGCGGACCGACCCGGAATCGTTGACCCTCTGCGCGCTCATGTGGTCCACGGACACCGCCGCCGCCGTGCGCGTCACCGACGCCCTGGTGCCGGCCGACTTCGCCGAGCCTGCCTACGCGGAACTGTTCACCGTCATCGCCGACCTCGTCACCAGCGGACAACCGCACGACCCCGCCTCCGTCGCCGCCGTCCTGCACCGAGCCGGGGGAGGGCAGAAGGACGCACCGCTGCGCCGAGCACTCGCGGACGTCGTCACCGCCGACACCACCGGATCCTCCGCCGCCGTGCACTACGCCGACATCGTGCTCTCCCAGTCCTACCGGCGGTCGTTCCACATCACCGGGCAGCGACTCATCCAGGCGGCTGAACAAGGTCCCGAGGACGAGCTGTTCGACTACATGGTCGAACTCGGCACCGCACAGCGGGCAGCGTGGAAGCGGCTCAACACTTTCCGAGCTGCCCGGGCGAGCGCGTGATCCACGACGTCCGTCGTGACCGACACGGTCCGGCCCGACCGCGCCCACCCGAGCGACGCACGGCGGGAGTGTCGGTACCGCCCGGCACTATCGAGGCCAACGCGGCGAAAACACCCAGACGTGAAGGATGACCCTTTGAGCATCGTTGGAATCGCATTCTCTGCCGGCCTGATTCTGGCGGCGGTTGCCGTGCCTGTGGCTGTTGCCCGCACGTCGAAGCCCGGACTCGCACAGCGCGGCCGACTCGCGATCGGTCTCCACGTGGCCGTGCCGGTCATCGTGATCGTCAGCATGTTCGCTGTCCTGGTGGCAATGCAGGTCCCTGCTCCCGTACTGGCAGCAATCGCACTGCTCAGCGCAGGTGCCGGTGCTCTCACCGCCATGCTGGTCCAGCGGCGCAATCGAACACACGAGAGCGAAACGTTCCTCGAACAGATCGAGGCCGACGACCGCACCGACCGGCTCGGCGGACGGGAGTCGACGCGGCCCTGAACCGGCAGCGTCGGCCCCCGTCCATCACTCACCCCCGTCGCAGGGCGGTCCCCATAGACCGACACCCGCTGCCTGTGCGCGGTTCTCTGCGTCGTTGATGTCCGCCGCGGCGGTGGGCGGATTGCTTTGGTCGTGGACGTACGAGCGAGCGGTGCCTGCCTCGGCTGCCACGATCGAGTAGTTCCGCCCATCGGGGAGGACCAGGTATCGCAGGAGTCGGCCGTAGTCGTCGACCTCGTCCTGGCTCGGATCGGTGACCATCCCGACCTGTCGCCCGCCGAGCAGCGATCGCGCGAAGTCGGTTGCTTCCGGACCCCAGCACTGCACCGGCGTCTCCGGCCGCTTCGTCTCCGGGGTGTCGATGCCGATGACCCGCACCCGTGTTGTCCAGCCGGCGGAGGTCACGACGTCGACGGTGTCACCGTCGACGACGTACGTCACCGTCACCGCCTCACTGACACCGACGTCCTCCGACCAACCGCGGACCGGCTCCGGTACGACCGAAAAATCCGCCGGTGGTCGGCAAGCGACGACGAATGCGCACACCGACAGTGCGCCGACCACCGCGCCGCAGACTCGGCGACGCCGGGTCACGACGCCACCTGTTCGTCGGTGTCGGTGTGTCCGCGTACGCGGTCGCGGTACCCCCGGCGGGCGGCATGTTCTGCGGTGATGAACGCCTCGACGTCGACACCGCCGTCCAGCGACCGGTGCGGGAACGTATCGGGGACGTACCCACACCCGGGCAACGGGGCGAGCGCGAACGCGTGATCGTAGATCGGTTCGAGATCCCCGTCGTCGAAGAACTCCGTCTCCTCCGTCGACACCACCACCGGCACCGACTCCCGCAAACCCATCCGCCGCGCCTTCTCCGTCGCCGCCGCGGTCCACGCGGCGAGGTAGGCGTCAGTGTCCGCGGCGTAGAGCCGGTCGACGGCGACAAGCTCCGCGCCCAGCTCGGTCACCTCCGAGGACGGTAGGTCGGCCGGCCGCATCGCCGCCCGGATACTCGTCCGGTCCCGGTGCCACAGTTCCTGGATCCCGTAGTCGGAGAGCTGTTGGTCGCGGGTCTCGAGGTAGAGCACCACCGGAGCTGTCCGCTTCGCCAACGGCAACTGCGGGTCGGTCCCGAACGCCGCCAGTGCGGCGACGTGCTGCGCCGACTCGGACTGCGGCGACGCCGCCAACAACGTGTCGGTGCCGCCGACGTTCGCCGCCGCCGACGCGGCCGCATGCTCCAACACCGCGGCGACGTCCACGCTGCGGGTCTGGGCGGTGCGGGTGAGGACGGAGGCGATCGCGTGCGCCGCCTGGTCGGGGTGGGCTAGATCCGCGAGAACCGAGGACGTGGACCCGACGATGTTGCGGGTAGGTCGTGCCGGACCGTCTCCGTCGACGGTGACGAGTTGGATCATCACGTCGTCGACCCCACGGTCGGGGAGGGTGTGCATCTGGTGGGCGATGAACTCGTGTGCGCCGGCGTCGTCGACGAACACCCCGTGCGCCAACGGTGTGCGGCCGGGTTCCCCCGCCGGAGTGCGCCGCCAGACCGTCGCCTCGACCGCCGTGGTCGCGCCGGTCATGCGGTTGCCTGCTCGTCGACGGCCGCGCCATCGCTCGGTGCGGTGTCGACCGGTGTCGGCACTGTCGGGGTCGTTGCCTTGCTGCGCCGGGGGGTGCTGCGGCGACCGGACCGGCGTGGTGCGGACGGGGTGGGGAGGCCGGCGGCCTTGAGCTCCGCGGCGGTCCATCCGGCGGCGAGCGCGTCGCGGTACGCCTTCTCGAATGCGGTGTCCGCGGTCGCGGCGGCGTCGCGTGCGTCGGCGACGGCGGAGTGTGCGGCGGCGGCCTCGGTGGCGGCGTCGAACAGTGTCTCGACGAACCGGGTGCGGGTGTCGATCGCCTCGCGAGCGCGAGCGAGGACAGCGGACTTGTCGAGCGTGGTGATGGCAGACATGAGGGCCTTTCGAGATGGGAGCGTCGACCGGCATACGCAACCGAACGCACACGACTGGTGGAGCTGTCGTGCGGTGGTGGTGCCGGTGGTGATGGACGCTCGACCGTGACCCTCATCGACGGTCGAACACGGACGACTCTAAATCATGGTCCCGACATGTGCACGGCCGCGCCGCGCGCATGCTCGGGGGTCAGTAGTAGCGGCGCGGGTAGACCCCACGGCTGCCGTTGCCCACCGACCCGCCGAGGTAGGCGAGCGGGATCATGAACGCCAACACCATCAGTACGAGACCGAACGCTGCGAAGAACGTGGCCAGGAACGCGATTGTGGCGACGGCGATCGTGACGCTGGCGGCGATGCTGCCGAGGATGACCGACCATCCGGCGGCGGTGGCCCACCGGCCGCGACCATGGACGGCGACGTGACGCACGGCGAGGATCAGCAGTCCTGCACCGGCGATGGCGAACGGGGTGAGCACGAGCGGTCTCCCAACGACGAGGGGGAGTGCACCGCTGGTCTGTCGGTGCGGCACACGAGGTGTGTGCCCCGGTTCCTACAGGACAGGTCTGACACCACGAACCCGCCGCCGACGCGACCCCGTGATTGTCTTGCGCGTGTGACGAAGCTGATCGGTTGGGCAACAGTGTTCGGCGCCGTGCTCGGACTGGTCTTTCTCGGTGCGGAAGGAATTACGTTCCACATCCCCTCGCCTGAGGGCGAGGTCATCTACAGCGGTGAATACGTCCCGCTGCGCGGGGTGTCCATGACGGATCCGAGTGACCCGTTGATCGGCACCAGCTTGAGTTGGTGGAACCAGTTGAGGTTGCCGTGGTGGAGCTACCCGCTGATCGGTGCGGCAACGGGTGCCGTCGTCGCAATGGCCCTCGCTCTGACGGGGGTCCGGGTTACGCGCACCCGTCGCGAGGGGTGAGCGTCCAGCGAAATCAGAACAGTGTCGGTGCGGCGATGGTGTTCGCGTCGGTGCCGATGAGGGCGGCGTGTAGCCGCTCCGCGTCGTACCCGTGTGCGAGTGCGTCGCGGATGGCGAGCGCGCGACCGTAACGGCCGCGCGGATCGGCGTAGGCGGGGGTCGGTCCGAGGTGCCGGCCGGTGGCGACGGCGTAGGCGAGGTTGCCCGCTTGAGTGCCGAGCTTGAGGTGCCCGTCGCCGACGCGCACGCACAACGTCTCGTTGCACTCGTGTTCCCCGATGACGTCGGGGCCGAGGTCGCCGTGCGCGAGGATCAGCGCGAACCGGTGCGCACCGAGGGTGCGCTGGACGCCGCCGTCGACGAAGTTGATGCGCCCGTACCCGTCCGGGTTGGACACCGCCCCGACGAAGAAGTGACACCCCGGAGTGAGCACCACTTTGGAGCGGAACCGTGCGATCGTCGCAGCCGACGGGGGAGCGGCCAGCGGGGTACCGCGGTGAGAGCTGCGCGCCGGCGGCGCGGCGACGCCGGCGAAGCCGGGCAGGAGCAGTTGACCGTCGACCGGTGGCAGACCGGGCAGGGCGCGTTGACCGGGCACCGGGTCGTGCAACGCCGGATCGGGGGGAGGCATTTGCACCCGCAGTGGTGCTAGACCGCCGACTCGGACGAGTCGGAAGCGTCGGCGGTGTGCGGGACGGGATTCGTGGTCGACGTCGCCGCGGCGTCGTCGTCGGGCGCCGGGTCCGGCGCGGTGAGCACGGCGAGCAGGGTGCGCGCTTCGCCGAGGGTGAGGCCGGCCAGCGCGGCGGCCGCGGTGAGAGTTCCCTCCCGCTGACGGATCGCGGCGAGGGCGCCGGCCTGGCGGCGGCGGGCAGCGTCGATCTCTTCGGCTGCGGTGAAAAACTCGGTGAGCGAGTCCATGTTCGCCTTGTCGCGTTCGGCGCGGGCGGCGAGGACTTTGCGTTGCGCGTCGCGTGCGCGGGTGCGCGCCGCGACGCGGGCCGAGGTGGACGCCATGCCGGTCACCCTAGCCGCAATCGCCACTTGCCCGCCGATTCCTAACACAACCCCACCCGTGTCGACGTTCCGCTGCATTGTCGACCCTCAAACAGCCATTCCTCCTCCGTCGTCACCCAGCACCTCGTCCCTCGCCTGACCCGTAACGCACACACCATTCGCTCTTGCAGAGCGCCTGCGGCACTATCGGACTGTGCACACCTGGTCGTTCGACCCCCACAAAGGGGGTCTGACGCGCCCTGAATGGGCCGCTGAGCGGCCAGTTCGCACCACGGCAGGACGGCCTGCAGAGGCACCGCTCACGGGTGCCAGGGGCGGTGGTGTGCGGTGATGACGCTGCACCGCCTGCACGCGGGCGACGGATACACCTACCTCACGAAGCAGGTCGCCGCGTGCGATCACACCGTCACCCGCGGGCAGAACATCGCCGACTACTACACCGCCGAGGGCGCACCTCCCGGACTGTGGGCCGGCCGCGGAGCGACCGCACTCGGTGTCGACGGTGTGGTGTCCGAGACGCAGATGAAGGCACTGTTCGGTGAAGGGCTGCACCCGGACGCGGAGGCGAACATCGCCCGCGCCGCAGTGTCGGGAGAGAACGTCGACCGCACCGCCGCCGCGCAGCAACTCGGTCGCCCGTTCCCCAGCTTCGAGAACAAGGTGCCCTACCTCGCCGCCGTCAAGGACGCGACGGCCACCGCGGCGAAGGACGCAGGCAAGGCGATGTCGGCGGGGGAGCGTCAGCGTGTCCGCCTCGACGTGGCGCAGTCGTTCTTCCGCGACGCGCACGGACGCGACGGACTGCCGAAGGAGCTCACGGAGTTCATCCGCGCCCAGGAGTCGAAGGTGCGTCACCCCGTCGCCGGATACGACCTGGTGTTCACCCCACAGAAGTCGATCAGCGCCCTGTGGGGACTCGGCGACGCCGCCGCCAAGGAAGCGGTCGAGCGTGCCCACACCGAAGCGGTGAACGAGACGTTGGAGTGGATCCAGGCCGAAGCCGGGTTCACCCGCCGCGGCAAGGGATCGACCGAGCAAGTCGAGACGGACGGGTTGGTCATCGCCCAGTTCGTGCACTACGACAACCGCACGGGGGATCCGAACCTGCACACGCACTGCGCGGTGTCGAACAAGGTCCGCACCACCGCCGACGGCAAGTGGCGCGCCCTCGATGCGCGTCCACTGCACCGCGCCGCGGTCGCCGCGGCCGCCCGCTACAACTTTCTCGTCGCGGACAAGACCGCCTGCTACGCCGGCGTGCAGTTCGAGGACCGCGCCCGAGCCGACGGCAAGCGTCCGGTGCGCGAGATCGTCGGGTTCGACCAGGAACTGTTGTCGGAGTTCTCGCGCCGCGACGCGATCATGGACCGCGCGCGCGAGCTGACCGAGGAGTACCGCGCCGAGCACGGGCGCACCCCGTCGAAGGCGCAGCAGATCCGACTCGTGCAGCAGGCGACGCTCGACACCCGGTCGGGCAAAGCGCCGCCGGTGTCGCTGTCGGTGATGCGCGGTCACTGGCGTGAACGCGCCGAGACCTTCCTCGCCGAGCGCGGCGCCGACGGCGGGGTTGACGCACTCCTCGCCTCGGTGCAGTCACCCACGGCGACGTTCGACGTCGTCACCGAGGTCGACGCGCAGCAGTGGGCGGGTCGCGTCATCGACCGCGTGTCCACCGCTCGGTCGACGTGGACGGAGGCGAACGTGCGCACCGTCGTCGAGGACGAGCTCTCCCGCATCCGGTTCGCCGACCCGGCTCAAGCCAGGCGCGCCGTCGAACAGGTCACCCACGCCGCCCTGCACCGCGACTCATTGCTCCTCGACATCACCCTCGACGACCTCCCGTCCGCGCTGACGCGCGCGTCGGGGGAGTCGGTGTTCACCGACCACGGCGCGTCCCGCTACTCCTGCGCAGCGGTCCTCGACGCAGAACAGCGCCTCATCGACGCCGTCCACACCCAGACGGTGTTCACCGTCTCGGCGGACGCGTTCGACGGTGCCCGCGCACGCCGCGAAGCACTCGAATCCGCCCGTACGGGCGTCGAATTCGTGTTCAACGACGGACAGCTTGAGATGGCACGCCGACTGGCCACCGCCGAAACACTCGTCGCCGTCGGTATCGGTCCCGCCGGCACCGGCAAGACCGCCTCGATGAAACTGCTCGTCGACTCCTGGCACGAACAAGGCCGCACCGTCCTCGCGCTGGGACCGTCCGCCGCCGCCGCGACGGTGCTCGGCGAGGACGTCGGTGTGCCCGGCCGCACCATCGCCTCTGTACTGCACCGGCACAGCATCGGCACCGAGACCGCCATCGACCGCGGCACCCTGATCCTCGTCGACGAAGCAGGCATGGCCTCGACCCGCGACCTCGACCAGCTCGTGGCCCTGGCCGCCGAACGCGGCGCGGTGGTGCGCATGATCGGCGACTCCGCACAGCTCAACGCCGTCGACGCGGGCGGCGCGCTCGGCATGCTCGCCCGCGAGACGAGTGCGCCGGAGCTCGTCGACGTGGTGCGCTTCCGCGACCCCGCGGAGGCGACCGCGTCGCTGGGACTGCGCACCGGCGACGACACGGCGATCGAGTTCTACCGCACCCGCGACCGGATGATCGGCGGCACGGACGACGAGCTGCTGGTGCGTCTGCTCGACGATCACCTCGCCGACACCCGCGACGGTTTGTCGTCGGTGATGCTCGCCCCCACGAACGAACAGGTCCGCCAACTCAACACCGCCGCCCAGGCGATCCACCACACCGAAGCCGGCACCGGCGACGGGATCTCCGCGCCATTGTCGGACACCGCCCGTGCACACGTCGGCGACGTCGTGGTCACCAGGCGCAACCGCGCCGAGCTGCGCGCCACCGACGCCGCCGGCCGCCGCTTCTCCGTGCAGAACGGTGACCTGTGGACCGTCACCGGTGTCGGTGAGGACGGAAGTATCGCCGTCACCGGCAACCGGCACGGCGCGCACACGGTGCTGCCCGCCTGGTACGTGCAGGGTCACACCGAACTCGGCTACGCCCACACCATCCACCGCGCCCAAGGACTCACCGTCGACGTCGGCCGCGCCCTGCTCTCCGACGCCGTGGACAGACAGGCCGCCTACGTGGCGATGACCCGAGGCAAGACCGGCAACTACGCGTACCTCGTCACCGACACCCTCGCCGAGCCCGACCTCGACCACCCACCGCAGCCCGAACAGACACCCGGCGACGTGTTCGCCGGCATCCTCGCCCGCGACGGCGAAGAACGCGCCGCCGTCGAGCACCTGCGCGACGGGCTGGCCCGCGCATCGGACCCGCACCGATTCCGCGACTACTACGACACCGCCGCCGCCAAGCTCGGCGACGCCCACGCCCGGCACCTGCTCGACACGGTGCTCCCGACCGCGATCCACACCACCGCGAAGGCGCAGCGCGGGTGGGACGCCGCCGTGGCCGGTGTCCGAGACGCCATCGCCCGCGGCGCCGACGTCGACTCCGTCATCGACGCCCTCAGCGACCGTGGACTGCACAGCGCCGGCAACATCCCCGTCGCGATCCTCGCCCGCCTCGAGAACGTGCAGACACCGGCGGCCCCGTCGACGGTGCCCGTACTGCCCCCGCAGCACCACGGAGCGGACACGGAACTGCGCACCTTCGCCACCGCGATGGTCGCGGCGATCATAGACCCGCACGGCCCCGACGCGGTGTGGGCGACGGACCTCGACTACACCCACCCGCAGCAACAGGCGTACCGGAACGCGGTGCGGGCGCTGATCGACATCGACACCGACACCGCCCTGCAACGTGCGCTTCCCGCTCGCGTCGCCGACACCCTCACCGACCGCGAATGGACCGAGCTGGCCCGACGCGTCGTCGACACCGCACTCGGCGCCGACACCGCAGATCTCGATCTACACCTGATCCGGTTCGACGACACAGAACGCACTGCGATCCGAGCTGTCGTCGCGGCCGTCGCGGAGACCGTCACCGACCTCGATCCCGATCTCACCGCCTACACCGACGAACTGCGCTCCTACCTCCACATGACCGACAGTACGACCGAACGTGCGGGCGCAGCCACCGCGAACGAACCAGCGACAATGCAGGACCATCAAGCACTCGCGCCCGACCAGGCACCGCGGCGCACGCTGGACGAACGACCCGACGCGGTGCGCACCCCCGCGCACGCGAGCACGGACGTCGCCGCGGCCGCCGAGCAGATGCGGCGAGCACCTATCCGAGCACTGACCGACGACCAGCTCGACGCTGCCGCCGCACAGGCCCGCACCCGTCTGACCGCACTCGACCGCGACATCCGCCTCGCGGGCGCCGCCAGGGCAGCAGCACTGGGCGGACAGTCCGTGGCAGCAGTACGCGCCGAGCAGGCGCAAACAGACGCCGCAGCAGCGGCGTTACGCAAGGCGATCGCCGCACAGCACCGAGTCGACCGGGCCGAGGCAGAGCTGGAGCGCGCCACACAGGCCGAGCGCGCCGCACGCGAACCCGACACCGGCCGCTTCGGTCGTCGCACCGTCGATCACGCCCGGATCGCCGACGCCGCCGCGGACACCGATCTGTGGACCCGCCGCCACCGTGCCGCCGTCGACGCCGCCGCCGGCGCGACCGCGGCCGCGCCGCCGCGTGAGCAGTGGGACCAGATCCAAGCGAACGCCGAGGCAGCGGAGCACTCGCTGTCCGACACGATCGCCGCCGCGCAGCACGCCGACAACCGGGCAGCGTCCACCGCCGACGCAACGCTCCGCGCAGCACGCCCGGAACGCACCGCGGTGGCCGCACGCGTCACCGCTCTGCAGGCAGAACTCGATCGCCGTGCCGCCCTCGACCCCCGGGAGGTCGCCACCGAGACCGCGGTGCGTTCGGCGCAACCCGCCGCCTCGCCGCGCGAGGCGGCGAACCCGCTGGCCGAGATGCCCACGGAGGAGCTGCGCCGGAAGCTACGCGAGGTCGGGGTGAGCCGGAACCACACACGCACCGCAACGATCGCAGCGCGCCGGGAGAACACGCTGCGCAACTACCGCGCCGAACTCGATCGCCGAGCCGACCTCACTCCGGAGCAGGCCGCGGCGGAGGAACGGCGCCGGCGACCGGCCGCGAAACCGACACGCGCCGAACCCGCCGGCACCGCAGACACCTCAGTCGACCGGACCCGCGACATCGGCCCGGACTTGTGAGGCTTGTCAGCAACGGGCGATCGGTTGCTGCCCGCCCGCGCACAACTCACCGTCGGCGTGCCCGGCACGCGGGCTTCGGGGAAGACACCTAAGTTCGAAGAATGGGAAATGCGCGGACCGGTGCGATCGGCCTCTATCTTCTTGCCGTACTGGTGCGTGTCCTGACATGGGGAAGCGCTTCGGCCGCTGACCGCAGCGACGACGTCGTCTTCATTCTGCTGTCGGGATCTGTCATCGCGGCGATTCTGTCCGTTGACCACAATCGGAGGAAGTCATGACCGACTGGACCGACGTCCTGCACGCGCTGACATCGCCGACCGACATCTCGCTACGAGGAACTATTCGCGAGACACCGTCCGAACCCCAGAGGAACCCGACCACGTTCAAGACAGCAGGGCACCGTCTGATGTTCGTCCGCGCGGTGGACGACTGCACGGTGTGGCTGCGCGGAGCGTCCACCAGAGTCGAATACGACGGGCGTCCGGTGTTCGTCACCGACGGCACCACCGCCTGGGACTTCACACCCGACCCGGAACGCCCCCTCATAGGACCGGTGAACCGGGTTCTCTATTTCGGCAAGAACCAGTTTCTGATCAGGCGGCGGACTGCGGCCGAGTGGGCCGGCACCGATTTCACCAGCCCGGCCGGACCGATCGACGAGGTGCGTTTCCTCGAGCGCGACTGCTGGACAGTCGAACTCGCACCGCCGCCCGGCAAGCCCCACCCGATGCGAGTCTGGGTGGACATCGAGACCGGCAGGATTCTCGGTCATCAGATCGACCTGTTGGAGATCGGCGCCCGCTACGTCGACGTGACGGTCGGCGAGCCGCTAGACGACGGGCTGTTCACGTGGACCGGGCCCACCCAGACCCACGAGGAGCGTCAGCGCGATCTACAGCGTCGCGGCGACGAGGTGCGCCGTCAGCAAGCAGAATGGTTCGCAGCTTCCGTGACCGGAACTCCTGTCGTGGCCCGCGTCGCGGTCGACTTCACTCCGACCACGGTGCCGTTTCGCGACGACGAGACCGGTGCCTTCGACGGCCACAACGACCACACCATGCTTGCACGCTCGCCACGATCAGTGGACGGGTCCTGGGCGCCGCGCTGGGGTCCACTGCACTACGTCTGGTCGACACCCGAGTGGGACTGGGCGGCCGCGATGATGGAATGCGACATCGACGACGACACTGTTCGCACCCTGCAGTCGATCTTGCACCCGGATGCCAGTGTCGACCGGCAGCGGCGCATCGACCCACCACGCCGCGGCCGGGTCGACTGACCCTTCGGCCGCCAACGACGCCGCCCGGGCACACCGTGAAGGCCGCCATATCACCCTTCCTGCTGCGGCATCGGGGCACAGGGGAGTGGGCCGTGGCCGTTCCAGCTGCCGTCCGGGTCGACGTGGCTCATGGGGCCGGTCGCGCCGTCCAGAAGCACCTTCAGGTGCGCGTCGACGTCCGTGATCCACCACCGCGACATCGCCGACGGGTCATCGCTCACCACCGCCCCCTCATACGCCTGCCACAACGCGTTCAGGCGCTCGTAGACCTCCCGGTGACGCCACCACCGCGGATCCCAACTCAATCCGCGCCCGGGTGAGTTCGACACCTGTCGATTGATGACCTGAGAGAAGTAGAGCGTCACGAACTCCTCGACGTCGGCGAACACCGTCTCCGGTGCCACGTCCTCCGGATCGGCGGGGTCGGCCTCATGGTCCGGGAAGACATCGGCCTCGTCGTCCGGGTAGGGGTCGGTCATCAGTCCTTCTCCCAGTCGTACTCGTCCGGATCGTCCCCGTCGTCGACGTCGCTCCGATCGAGGTGGCGCTTGTTGCCGACACCGCCGACGAGCAGTTCCGCGGCCACCTTCACCGAGCCGGCGTAACGGCCGATGGATTCCCGGATCAGATCGGCGTCGTCGGTCTCCCACCACGGGAGCTTCCTGATCAGCACCGGTTTGTTGCCGGGGACGACGAGCAGCGCACGCGCGCTGGGCATCGCGCGGATGTCGGCCTCGGTGAGGATCGGGCGCTCCTGCCAGCTCTGCGACGTGCTGCCTCCGGATCGCCCGTTGCTCCGGGTGGTGGTCTGCACCTCGTGTGTGCCGACCGTGGAGGACAAGCCGCGCGCGTAGGACTCGACGTTGACGTTGCCGCCGTAGAAGTGCATGGAGCCGGACACCATCGCCTCGAACTCCTCCCTGCCCCAGGCTTTTTCGCCCTGCTGGGGGCTTTGCAGGATGGCGATCGGAATGATGCCGTGGGAGCCGAAGTAGGAGAACTGGTTCGGCAGGTCTTCGAGCAGAACGGTGTTGGCGGCCTCGTCGAGGACGGCGACGAGCGGCACCTCGAGACGACCTTCCGGTGCGGAGTGGGTTCGCCGCCACCAGGACTGCGGCCACCACGGGGGCATGTGAGCCGGGTAGTCACGTCGGGGGCTACGCACGGCGACCTTGATCCCGGCGTCGAAGATCTGACCGAGGAGAGCGGTGATCAGCGGCGTCGCGGTCCCCGAGCCCTTGTTCGAGTGGGTGTAGAGGGTGTCGGTGCTGGTGACGAAGTTGTACGGGTCGAACTCCGCTCGATCGTGCGTGGCGTCCTGCCGTCGGTGGCGGATGCTGCGTTCACCGGTCTCCGGATGTGGCAGCACCTCCATCGTCACCCGCGCCGGTGGTGTGACGACATTGGCGTAGTCCTCGTCGATCAGCACGCTCAGGCATTTGCGAGCCATGTCGAACAGGCCGTCGCGCTGGCGTTCGTTGATGTCGAGGGCGGTGCGGATCTTGTCCGCGGCCCGCCGGTGGCCGGCCACCTCGAGGATGTCCGCCGGTGTCTGGTCCTGGTCGCGGCCGAGCCAGGCGAGGGTGTGCAGGATGTCTCCGCCGCCCACGGCCGCGGCGAGCAGGTATAGCGCCAGCAGCTCGGCGGAGCCACCGTCGAAGTAGTTGCTCGTCGTCGCGCCCTTGGTGGAGGACCCGGAGACGAAGAACGACGCCAGGCGGCGAGCATCCCCCATCTCCCGCACTCGTTTGAGCGGGTTCCACCAGAACGTGACCACCCGAGATCCGCAGATCTCCTGCAGATCGAGCATCCACACCCTGCCGAGGCGTTCACGGGCGAGGCGGGTCGCGGCGTGCAGGTCCGGTTTGGTGGTGTTGGCGATCACCGGCCCGGGGGCACTGATCACGGCTCGGATCGCCAGCGTCACGGTCTTGCCCATCCGCATCCCGGCGATGGCGACCATGACCGTCTCCCACGTCAGGTACACCGGCACCTTCCCGCGGACGGTATAGCCGATGAGGAACCCCCAGGAGCGGGGGTCCTTGGGGGAGAACTGCGGGACCAGCTTCTGCGACGCCGAGCGCGAGATCCCGGACAGCTTGCCCGGATTCGCCATCGTCTTCGCCTTGGAGTCGATCCAGGTGCGACCGCGCGCCCACCGCCGCACCGCAGCCACTGTCGGAACGAGAACCGCCAGCCCCGCGAACGCTGCGAGGACGGTGGACTGCCACGGCCACGGCCGACGACCACGGACCGCATCCAGCATTCCGAAGATCGGATCGGGTGAGGTGTCGAAGCCGGCGAACAGCGATCCGAGCCACCACGCACCCGCCGCGATCACCACGCCGACCGCAACGACAGCGAGGCTGATGAGTGCGGCGGTCTCGCCGATCGACGAGCCGTTCGACCTCGTGGTGCGGGCGGCCATCATCGCGCACCCATCGCTGTGCCGACGACGCAGAACGCCCACATGATCCATCCAACGAGCAGCATCGCCGCCGTCTGTGTGGCGTAGGACCAGGCCATACGCGCGTTCACCCGTCGGTTCATGAACCGGTCCCAGCTCACCATCCCCACCGCCACCACGGCGGAGACGGTGACGAGGAAAATCACGCCGGTCCTACCGGCAACGAGCACGCCGTCGACCGCGTCGGCGCGATCGGCCGGCACGTCACCGACCCACCAACCGCCGAAGTCGACCCCCAGCGCCGCCGCCACCGACGCGAGCACCACCACGCACGCTGCGGTCAGGGTCCAGTTCAGACGCTGGAGGACAGGGATTTTCGTGGCGGGGTCGGGGTCCGATTGGTCGGTCTTGCCGACTATCGCCTCGCTCAAGTGAGCGAGGACCGCACCGTCGTCGTCGCGAGTGTCGGGATCAGCGGGAACCCACGCCTGCGCGAGCCGGTCCGGTCCCCGCATCAGGTCGCCGATCCGCACCGTGCCGCTGGCGTAGGCAGCGTCGATACCGACGGTGTAGGACACCACCAGTACGAACCCGCCCTCGCTCACGATCCGCTCGACGAACGCGGGCGGAGGATCCGTGAGTCGGTACTGCGCGGCGACACCGTCCGCGACGACGAATGTGCCGTCGTCGTCGACGCGCCAGGACACCTCGTCGGACGGTACGGGCAGCACCTGTTCGTCGACCGCGGTGAACCCGCGCTCGTGGTACCCGTCGAGCAGCGACCGTGCGTCGTCGGCGATCACCCACCCGTCGATCGACGGGTTCACCAGCAGCGCCGACACTTTCCGCACCTCGCCGCCGGAGGTCACCGGAACCCGCATCGGCGCGATGCGGTACGTCGTCGGCATCACCACATGGATCGACGCTTCCGGATCGGCCGGCCCACAGGTGGCATGGCGGACATCGACATGGGTCGACCCAGGGAACGGGGTGACACCGAACCGCACCGGTCTCTCTCCGAGTGCGGTGCCGCAGATCGCGCAATCACCGAGCGGCTGCACAGCGTCCCGCACCTGCTCGGCGAGCCCGGGCGGGAGCGAGCGGTCGAGGACAGCATCGTCGACGAACGACATCTGCCCGGTCACGACTGTGCTCCGCCCATGGGCGTCACGACACGGGCGGGACCAGAAGACAACGAGGGAAACGAATACACCTGCATTGGAGGGAGGGCCTTTCGGGAGCGTCGAATCAGCACGCAGACGCACAGTGGGCACCCATAGGTGCCGACACCGCGTACGCACTGTTGATTGACGCTCGACCGTGACCCTCATCGACGGTCGAACGCTGGGAACGATACCGCACCCCCGGCCCAATCTGGTGCTGTGCGGGGCGAATCTGCAACGCCCAGGGCGGCTAACCAGTACTTCTGGCTCATGTTGATTGCTCGCAAGGCGGGAGGAGGAAGATGTCAACCAAATTCGCGAACGCCGAAGCGCAGTCGAGTGACGCCGCCTGTGCGACAAGTGCGGGATGCCAGCGATCGCAGGCCACGGGCACCTACGTTCGAGCCAGTATCCACGGTGCGGACTACCCTGTCGCCTGAAGCACAACATGTTGTAGCGCGGGCACATGCCAACCACTACATCGGCGTGTCGCGAGGGGCTCGACGCTCACGCGGCCTATCCTGTCCTCAGCGCCCGACAGTGCGCACCTGACCTGCTACACCCGACCTACCTGTGGGCGAGACGTAGATGAACAATCCGAATGACGAGCTTCCAGGAACCCCAAGTACATCGGTTCATGCGTCTAGGATTGCATTCGAGTTGCGGCGCCTGCCCGAAGGTAAGCGTCGCATGCTTCAGGTCGAAGAGTGGGTCCTTTCCGGGCTGGATTCTGCAGTGACGGCTGTGTCGTTCTTAACCGATGCGGACAGCTCTGCCGAGGCGAAGCGGCGAATGGACTCGCTTGCGGCTATCTTCGAAGACTATTTCGATACCGTTCCTGTGGACGATTTCAGTGAAATTGCCGAGAAACTCTTGCATCGACTTGAGGGGTTTACAGAAGACACCGTTCCTCGGTGGGCGAAGCGACTATTTCGGGACAACCATTACCGTAGGTTCGCGAAAAAGTTGATAGGCTCTAAACACTACGATCTGCTCTTGCAGGCGTTTCATGCCGACTGTGTCATCTTGAGTCGAGGGATTCGCGGGGTGGCATCTTATGTTCGACCGTATGCTTTGGCTTTCGATGACCTGACAGTGCTACTTACAGATCAGCAAGTTAAGGACATCGGCCTCCCCCGAGAACTTGTGGCATCAGCGTTGCGTTTCATTGTGGAGTTTGACTATGCGCTGGATGAGCTTGTCGAAAGCAAATTTGACTGGTCGAAGTGGAAAGTTCCCGAACGGGACCAGTTCACGAATCATGATGCCTTAGCGGATGTATTGCAGCAGGTGAGGCCACTGGTGACCGGGCCGCTCATTGAGTCTTTAGAAACGATCAATACGCGCCTCGTGAGGAGGTTGCGCGGGGCAAACAGCGCCCTGCAGCACTCAGAAGACGGGGTGTCCCAGGCGGCGAACTCTCTAGTGGAACTGATCGATTGGACGTTCAGAACCGCGTTCACCGATGAGGAAGTCATTAGTTGGCTCGCAGCAGTTCGAAAAGACTTTGTCTACGACGACCACGGCAGAACCCGGCCAACAAAAAGAGGTCAGGCGTTGTGTTTTGTCCACGGAGGCGCTACCCCGGAGGACGGGAACGTTTCAGCGCTTCACGAGATGATGGCCGTTGCTATCGTCGCCGCTAGAACTGGATTACAGGGTCTGAAACATGCCGACGAGGGCACCCTCGAGGAACGTGACCAGGTCGAGACGCATCTCAGGGCCATCGAAGGGTTCCTGACGGTGTCAATTCGGCTGCTATGGGGTGGATTGCCGACGGAGCATGTCGAAAAGTTACATCTCCGGCTTGCGGCATAAAAGTCATGTGGGTCGGTATGTGTCTCATCTCTACCGCACGCGCACGCCTCACGTGGACGTATTGCCCCACGTGCCGTCGAACTGCTCGCTCGACACAGATGCCTTTGGAACGATCTGAGGTGGCAGTTCGACACAGGCGGCGTCGAGGACAGCGGACGAATGAGCGGTCCGCGTACGCCACCGACACGCTCAGGTGGGAAAGTCGATCCAATGGCGACCGTCGACGATTCGTTCCGACTGGAAGATGGGTTGGCCGAACGGCAGTGCCCCGAAGCGGAAGCCTGCGGTCGAGGCGCGCGGGTCGTCGAGTGCAGACAGTCGCTGCTCCCGAACACCGGCGAGGTCGATTACTCCGGACGGCTGGTGGACCACGTGTACCGGCGCAGCTGAGTACGGGGCCGTTGTCGGGCTGCTACCCCAGCCACCCCACACCAGGAAGTAACACTCACCGGGTGTGGCGGTGTGACCCGCGAGCACGCGGACCGCGACAACAAGCTGCTCGGTCTCCGACGGGCCCGGCGCGCTCGCGACATCACTCTCCTTCATGCCCGGGCGCACGGGATCAGGGATGAACAGCACACGGCAGTAGTCCGCAAAACCCAGCGGTCCGCGTGTGACCAGGTCCCACCAGTCCCGGTCCTGCGTGACCAACCAGCGCGCAGCTTGCGGGTCCGCGAGCACCGTCAACGCCATTCCTGCACTCTAGTTTCTGTACGCGTTCTGAGGAGCTGCTGTTCGGCCCGATGGCCTACCGTGTCCCCATGACGGTCGATGCCCCCAGCAGTGGCGGTCCTCCCCCGATGCCACCGACGGGCACCGAATGCCCTCGCCTGCCAGCGTGGTGGAGGTGGCTCACCATTGCTGTGACCGTGTTGGCGATCGCCGCATGTGTGGTCATCTTGTGGGCGTTCATCCCGCCGACCGTCCTGTTCCCGATATTTGCGCTTGCCTCCGCAGTGCTGGCCGTTCTGGGCCTCGTGTGGTTGATACTCGCGATCGTCGGGTGGTCGAAATTTGGCGTCTGGAAGCTGTCGGCGATCGCAGTGGTCGTTGTCCTGTCGACGGCCGTCCTGGTGGTGTTCTCCGTTCCCTCTCGCGCCGCGTTCGCAGGGTCGGAGGGCGTTCTGCGCGCCGTCGCGACCGAGTGCAGCCCGTCCTCCGAGTACGAGCTCGTGGGTGCGTACCTGGTCCGAGCTGTGCGGCCTGTCGGTGGTGGCGGATGCCGGATCGACGTCGTAGGTGGCCTCTTCGAGTCGGTCGGGTTCGTCTACCTACCGAACAGCACACCCAGTCTCGAGAAGCCTCGGCGCGACGGCGAGATCTGGTACACCGAACTCAAGGGGGATTGGTACACCGTCGTTCAGTCGTTCTGATATCGGCGGCGAAGGTGTTCGGGGGGCCGCACGGACGAGCCCGTCGAGCATCGAGGCGCACACCCACGTGTCGTACGGGATCAACCTTCCTCCTGCCGTCGCTGCGACGTTGGGTTTGGTCCGAGCGCGCGACTTCGGTCCCGGACGCTGCCCGGCCAGCGGCGCGACTCGCCGAGGTCTGTGCGCTGTGTAGTCTCGAAGCGCCATGACTCGTCGGAATGAGGGCTACTCAATGTCATCAGTTCCACTCACCGAAGTTCCCTCACATATGGTGCAGGATTTCCCAGTTGTTCGATCCAGTGTCGCTGCAATAACTCTCGGACCCGTCATGGTGTACAGCCGGATGATGATGGTGGCTCCGCGGACCAGGCTCGATCCGTCTTGCGAATCGTCGTTACGGACAGGTCCACTGCATCGGGCGGCGTGGCTGCGGGCCAGAAGTGGAACAGGTAGTCCTCGACGGGTTTGGTGACTTCCAGCGACGTGGCGGTGTCCCGTCCGCGGGCATGTGCACGAACTCGATAGCGCCCGGCCGACACCTCGTCCATGGCCGCGACAGCGTGGCCGTCAAGTGATCGCACAGCAACCGGTGCGCGCGCAGTGAGGGTCGATTCCTCGACCACTTCCCAGTCGCCGTCGTCGTCGGCGGGCTCGGATGTGAAGACGCGGACGCTCACGCGCACAGGCCCGTACGACACGCCTGTGAACGTCGACAGAAACCCGGGCCCCACTTCGAGGAGTGACCCTTTCGCGCGGGCGTCCGTCGTATCCGTGACCTCGTCCGCGATCACGAATTGATCGTGGTCGGCGAAAACGACACCCGAGGTGTCGAGCAGTGGTCGAACTGCATCACTCATGGGGCGACCATATCGAGAGAGCACCCAATACAGGCGTGAGGCTCCGACCCGGCCACCGAACACGGGAGGCAAGGGCCGAGCCCGCATAGGCGGTGACGGCGATCATGGACCGGACCCGGCTGATTTGTTAGCGTCGCCGTCATGACCACACCGAAAGGCGCATGAGCGCCGCTGACCGCATCGGGCCCCATGGGCGTCCGAGACCACCCGAGCCTGTCCGTTCGAGGTGCGTGCAATGACGGATGCTCAGCAACCCCCGGTACACGGACCTGTCGAGGCCTTGGCGCAGATACGCGACCATGTCGCGGCGATCGTTGCGTCGACGCCATTGTCTGGGTCGCGGCACGATCGCAGCGATACCGCCGAGGTGCCCAGTGCGACTGTCGACGGCGCAACGGTCTCGTTGTCAGTCCGAGACGATGATCCTTCGTTCCTGGGCACGTTCGACCGCACATCCGGCACCCGTCTGATCACCGTCACCCTCATGACGAGGCTGGATACGTCACCCGGTCACGACGGCGGGTCGTCCCGTCCGATCGACATCCCCTACGACGAGCAGGTCCACTGGGTGCGCGCCGTTCTGGGCGAGCTCACCGATTACGCCTACAAGGTCGTGTCCGATTCCGGGCGGTTCCGAGTCCGCCCGGTGTTCTTCGTCGTGTTCGTTCAGGGTGATGGTCGACCTGCGCTGGCGCCGAGTGACTTCGAGTGGTTGCTCGTCAGCGGCGGACGCAGGGCATACCCCGAGAAGATCATTCCTCGTGACCCTGAGTTGCTCCGTTACCTGCGGTACAACGGTGATCTGGTGGCCGCGTCCTCGATTCTGCACCCGGATGCTGCTGCGCCCGCGGCGTGGGCGCAGCAGTTCGTCTCTGCGCTCACCTCCGCCATGGCCGACGAACTCGGACGATTGGGCCGTGACCAATCGTTCACCGTCGAGGAGGTCAGCCTTCACGGCATAGACCGTGTCGTCGTGCGCTACATCTGGCATCTGATCGCCGGCGACAAGTATTACGGGTTCGACATCGACCTCGCCGGTGTGCGGGAGCAGCGATTGTCTGCCCTCGACGACCCTCGTGCCTCGACAGCAGGCTTCCGCTTCGGGGCACTTCCGTTCGACCAACCCATCTTCCAGTCGGAACGAGTCGTCAACGGTCGCCACTGGATCGACTTTCCCACCTGAGCGTGTCGGGGTGGCCGTGAGCGGACCGCTCATTCGTCCGCTGTCCTCGACGCTGCCTGTGTCGAGCTGCCACCTCATGTCGTTACGAAAGAGCGCTCTCGATGACCGGGGCGTGTGCATCGAACTGAGACTCAGCTAATTGGTCACCGTCAGATACGTCGCGTTACCGGCAATTACCGTTGTTGTCTACCGTCGACTCGCAGGCGCGGCAGCCAACTCGACAGGGTTGCACCGAGAGTGTCGACCAGACGTGGCCCGAACACACATAGCGTCCGCTCCCACGGGTGTCCGAAGGTTCCCTCGCTGAAATCTGGAAGAGCGAAGGTGTAGTAGTCACCGTCTGGGTACACCGGGACTAGCCAGGTGCCGTCGACGGCGGTCGCGTGAGCTGCGACGTCGAGGCGGTATCCCGAATGCTGCCAGTCCAGTACGACGAGTTCGGCGGCCTCGTCGATGTCGAGGAAGCAGCGGATCGCTTCAGCGTTGACAGCGTCGAGTCTGGCGGTGAGCTGAGCCGCAGTGGCGGTGCCGGCGTTCAAATCGAAGGTGACCGATGGAGTCGGCTCCACGATGGCCGGCCATTCGGCAGATGTCAGGCCGGGTCGCAGTTCTCCGAACTTGTCGGTGAAACGAGACCACTGCTCTGCTTCCTCGCTTCGACCCAGGAACGACCACCCCGGCGGGACCGTCGTGCTGCTCACCGTTGTCTCGGATTCAATGGTGGTGAACCGATTACGTCATCACCTGGGTGCAGCACGTCTTGAAGTTGCGCCATTGTTGCATCGGTCAAACTGCCCAGTCCGAGGTCTATCGCGCATGCCCAGTCGAATTCGTGCGTGGACCATGCTCGGATCGGCGACGGGTAGTGCCGTGTCCAGTTCACTGGCAGGAACCAGTCCTCGCTGGAGCGGGAGCGACGCCACAGTCTGCCTGCGCCTTTCTCGAAAACAGCTTCAAAGCTTTCCGGGTGTTCTGGATCTCGCCGCACCTCGGTCGGGGTGAAGTCGACGAACACATTCGCCTGTATCCGCTGCGCGGTTACATTGTCGTTGAACCACTGCATGTTGCTTTTCGATTCTTCGATCCAGCGCGCCTGATCTTCGGCAAACACGTTGCGCGGTGTTCGGACGGGGCCGGTCCACACAAACGTCGAGTCAGGCACTTCGTCCATAACAACGCATTCGATGTACGCCGCGCTGCCCTCTTCGGATTCCTGTTTAAGCACCGTTCCGGTCTCGGTGTCGATCGTCAGCACCACCGGAGAGCCATTCTTCCCGGTCTTAACTTCCACTTTCCAGCAGCGCCGTCCGATGAACTCGACCTCTTCGATCGGACGTACGGGTCGGGTGAGGCCCGGACGCGCCCAGTGTTCGACCGGGCGGGACACGATCAGATCTCGGCCGGGTTCGTGAATCCGGATGTTGAGCTCGTTCGTTTCGATCGGATCGTCATGACCAGCGTGAAACACCCAACACTTCTGGCCGTCGGCGATGAACAGCGGCTTCCCGTCGAGGGACTCCATACGTGTCTTGCGACCGAAACGAATCAGGCGCACGTCTGCCAGCCCGAAGCCCACATACGACGGAACGGTGCCGTAGTGAACGTCGTAGACGTGACGCGGGCCAGTGTCCGCGTGAGCTGCGCGGGCGACACCCAGTACTGGCCGCTGCGGACCGTCGACGATCTTGAGCAGCACTTCGACCCAATGCGTCACACCTACACCGCCCCTCCGATTAGTGCCGTTACTGCCAGGGTCTCGTCTCTCGTTCCATCCATTGTGATGTCTTCCGACGTCAGGATTCATCTCGGGTCGTGGTTCTCTCTAGATCTTGGGAACTAAGAATTTCACCGCAAACTCGACTACTACATCGAGCACGCCGAGCGGGTCGGTGGCCGCAAGCGGACCGCGCGCACGTCTGCTGTCATCGACGCCGCAGCGGCCACCGGGAAGCCCACGAAGCGTGATCCGGAACAGACGCGGGCGATCCGGGAGTGGGCGAACGCGAACGGTTACGAGGTCAGTGACCGCGGCCGGATCCCCGCGGCGGTGGTGGAGGCGTTCGACGCCGCCCACTAGACCTCACAGGCTGCTGCTGGTGATCCGGTAGTCGCTGACCTTCCACTCCCCCACGACGTCGTTCAAGGTGACCGTGGCGGTGTAGGTGGTGTACGGCGTGGCCTGCCCGGACTGGTGCTGCACGGTCTGCGCGATGGTCACCGGCACCGTGGCGGTGTCGCCGTCTACGGTCGTGTCCCCGTCGGGCCGTACGACGGCGGTGAGGGTGTCGCCGCTACGGGCCCACGCCGCCCACTCCGAGATGGGTTTCGGGGCCGGTGACGGCTCCTGTGCGGCGGCGGTGGCCATCGGGCCGGTGAGGTGCCCGGCCTGGGTGTGCAGGGCGTCCCAGGTCGAGTCCTGCACTGCTGGTTGCCAGGTGAACACGCCGGCCATGACGACGGTGGCGACGTCGATCGGGTCGGTGCCGACGGGGTCGATGGTGAACCCGGCGTCGGTTCCCCCGGCGGCGGGGGTGTCGTCGCTGTCGCCGGTGACCCACAGCGCGACGGCGGTGCCGACGGCGACGATCAGGACGACGGCCAGGGCCGCAAGTGCGGCAGCGGCGGTGGGGCGTCGGCGGTGATGGGTGTCGAACACGGGTGCTCCTTGTCGGGTCATCGGGCGAGGTCGTAGTCGCCGGCGGTGGCGGTGATGGTGATGGTGGTGACGTAGTTCTGCGTCTCCGCATACGGGGGGATGCCGCCGAACTGCTGCACGGCTCCGGGTCCGGCGTTGTAGCCGGCGAGCATCAGCTCCACCGGATCACCGGTGACGGCACCGGATTCCATACCCGGGCGCAGGTCGTCGAGGACGGCGCAGTTGTACCGTCCTTGCGCCATGACCGCATCCCCGACGTCGTCCGGGTCTCCGGCTCCGGCGGGTCCGGTGACCTCGCCGGTCTCGTCGTCGACGGGGAATCCGTAGGACGCCCAGGTGCCGGGTAGGAACTGGGTGTAGCCGCGTGCCCCGGCAGGACTGGTCAGACCGGACTGGAACCCGGACTCCTGTTTGATCTGTGCAGCGAGGATCGCCGGGGAGAGTTCGCGGCACTGCGCCGCGGAGAGCGGCAGCCACTTCTCGAACTCCGGTGGGATCTGACCGGCCGCGAGGTCACCCGTGTCGCCGATCCCCGCGCCGGGTGCGGTGGTGCAGGTGCCGTTCGCCTTCGGTGCCGATCCCGCTCCACCCGGTATCGCCCCGTATCTCTGTCCGGGTGCGGGCGGTCCGTGGCCGATGGTGGTGACGTGGACGTGGTCGAAGTGGTTCTGCGTCGGTGATCCTCCGTCCTCCATGATGTTCGGTTCACCGTCGGCGGGGATGTACTGCTGTCGCCAGATGATGTACTCGATCTGCAACACCTTGCGGTTGGCCCAGAGATAGTCCTTCACCTGATCGCCGACGGCTTTGCCTTCCTCGGAAGACCAGTTGTCGATCATGATGTCCGCCGCCCGGCCGGACGGGTGGTCGTCGAAGCCGCCGCCGTCTGCCCGCCATCCGCCGATGGTGGTGATCTGCGGGAACTTGGCGTGGACGGCGCGGGCGACGCGGACGGTGTCGACCTGGAAGTGCTCCTCCGACCCGACGGAGGCGGGGAGTGCTGCCATCTCCGCGCCGCTCGATGACACGGCGACGTCCGGTGCGGCCGGGGCCGGCGAGCTGCCCGGCGTTGCGGAACCGGCTGCACCGGAACCGGGCTCGGCGGCCGCGGCGTAGAACGGTGCCGGATCGACGGCGTTGCCGAGTGCCCACCCGCCGGGGTGGTACTCGAAGTGCAGGTGCGCACCGGTGGTGTCGCCGTTGTTTCCCTCGTTCGCGATGTGCTGGCCGGCGGTGACCCGGTCGCCAACTTGGACGAGGACGCCGTCGGGGAACATGTGCCCGTAGACGGTGGAGACGACCTGGCCGCCGATGTTGTGGTCGAGGACGACCCACTGCCCGAATCCCTGCGCCTCACCCGCTTTGGAGACGACACCGTCGGCGTAGGCGTAGATGGGTGTGCCGATCGGACCGGCGAGGTCGATGCCGTTGTGCTGCGTCCCCCATCGGGGCCCGAAGCCGCTGGTGAGCTGCGCTTCTCCGGTCTTCATGGGCTTGGCGAACGACCCTGCCGGGACTCCCCCGGCCGACGGCACGGAGGTGCCAGAGGGCAGGCAGCCCTCGTCGCCGCTGGGGCTCAGGGTGGTGACGAACAGGACCACGAACAGTGCCGCAGCGAGGACCGCGACGAGGGCGACGATCCCGCCCTTCTTCACCGCAGCGCCCCGCTCATGACCGACTCGGCGGCCACCGAACGCGGTGAGGTGGCGGCGAGCCGGTCGGTGAGGGTTCGGTTGACCGCGAGCAGCCGCTCGATCTCGGCTTCGGCGGCCCGCAGTTTCGCCACGACCTCGTCGGCGGCGGGGGCGCGGGAGGGCCCGAACTCGGTCTTGATCCACCGGTTCACGGTGTTGACGTGCGCGCCGATCTGTTCGGCGATCGCGGTGACGCACTGGTCACGGGAGGCGTAGTTCGGGCGGGACGAGCGGTAGGTGCTGATGGCCCAGTCGCGGACGTGCGCCCCGTAGACGGGTCGCATCAGATGTCCTGAGGTGCTGCGTCGATCGGGGTGTCCGCCGATGCTGCGTGTCGGCCGCGATCGAAGTATTCGGCGAAGCGGGCGTTGGTGTCGTGTACTCCGGTGTCGAGCTCGACGTCGGTGAACACGGTCCGGATGGGGATGCCGGGTGTGTTGTCCTTGGCGACCTTGATCAGGAACTTTCCTCGCCCGATGGGTGCTCGTGCGGTGCGTCGTTCCGCGGAGCGCAGCGCGGCCCCGCGGGACCAGGAGGTCACCATGCCGGCTTCCGCGGGGGTGAACTTGAGCTCGCCAGAGAGTCGTTCGACCTCGCCGATGGGCAACCCCCCGCACACGACCATGCCGGCGCGGTCGATGAACCCTTTCGCGGTCTTGATGTCGGCTTCGGTGGGCAGGGTTTCGAGGTCGCGGCCGGTGTGGGTGATCATCAGCAGCCCGGCGCCGTCGGTGCGGTTGAGGCGGGAGATCTCGTTGACGCGGGCGACCATGCCGGGGCCGGCGCCGATGACCTGCCACAGCTCGTCGAGGGCGAGCAGGAACAGCCGCTGCCGGTCCAGTCCGGCGTCGGCGAGGAGATGCGCCGCTTCGACGGTGCCGTAGGCGTCGGCCCAGCAGGAGAGCATCACGGCCGCTTTGAGGGTGGTGTCGCCGCGGTCGAGGGAGGACACATCGATGACGATCATGGGGGCGTCGAGGTCTAGCGGTTCGGAGGTGTGGTCGGCGAAGATATCACCGAGCGGGCCGGAGATGAGCGCTCCGAGCGCCTGCATCAGCTCCGTTATCTGCTCCCGGTATCCGCCCCGCGTGGTCTGGTAGGCCGCGCGCTGCATCGCCCCGGATCCGGCGTCGATGCGCTCGTACAGGTCCACCAGCAGCGGGGGCCGGCCGTAGCTGAAACCGCCGTCGGAGTAGAGCTCGTCGAGGGCGGTACCGATCAGGGAGTTCTCGAACGCCTTCACCGAGTGGGTGTCGTAGCGGATCAGCTCCACCAGCGCGCACACGGCGTTGACCTGCCGGGTCCGCACGGTCAGCTCCGCGGTGCCGATCAGCTCGTCGAGCTGGGCGACCCTGGCGCGGTCCCCGGCGGCCGCGGCGTCGACGCGGGCGCGGCGGATGCGGGCTACGGCTTGCCCGAGGGTGCCGGCGGCGAGCGGGTTGAGGTGCCCGCCGCCGTAGCCGAGGGTGACGACCTGGCCGCCGACGAGGTGCGCGAGCTTGACGTATTCGGCCTTGATGTCGCCGGCGACGATGGGCGTCTGCCCCCACGCGATCGCGCCGAGCAGGATCTTGCGGATCAGCGACGACTTGCCGAGCCCTGGGAGGGAGAGGACGAACATCGACGGGTTGGCGATGTGGTTGTCGCGGAAGTAGGCGAACGGGTCGCACGAGACGGCCTCGCCGGTGATGGCGTGCTGGCCGACGATGGTGCCCGAGGCCGGTGCGGCGGCGCCGATGGCCCACGGGTTGAATCCGCAGACCTGCACCGACGACGCCTCGTACTCGATGGGCGCGGGGACGGCGAGCATCCGGCCCCCGCCCGGGCCGGTGTAGCCGCGGGAAGTGGCCCGCTTGGCTCCGCGCCACCAGGGGTCGCCCGTCAGTTCCTCGGTCACCTCGCCGTGGGCGTTGCGCCACCGGGCCAGGCCGAGGCCGGTGCGGGTCCACCAGGCCGGTTCGTCGTCGTCACCGTCGGCGATGCGCTGCGCCAACTGCTCGTAGTCGACGTCGGCGATCAACCAGCGCACCCCGCGAGGGAGCATCTGCAGTTGAACGTCCACGCCTGCATCCGGATCGAAATCATGGCGGGGACTGGTGGCGACCCCAGTGGGCGACCTTGTGCCAATGCTCATGGGGAACCTTCCGGTGGGAACGGCGGGGCGGGGCGGAGTGAGCGAGAGGTGGGTGGTGCGGCCGGCTCAGCTGTGCCGCACCAGCGCCGAGGTGGTGACGTGGTCGGGCAGCAGGAACCCGACGCCCAGGCCGGCGGCGAACGCGGCGTCCTGGAAGCCGTGGGCGCGGCGCAGTCCGAGGCGGGCGCGGGCGGCGAGCGATTCGATGACCGCGGCGGCGTTCGCGACGTCGGCGGGATCGGCGACGGTGATGGTCACCAGCGCCGAGTAGCGCAGTTGTCCGGCCCCGGCGACCATCTCCTTGCGGGTCTGCGAGGTGATCTCGAGGCGCTTCTCCGCCTCGGCGGAGCTGATCTTCGCTCCGCGGGAGTTGATGGCGTGCAGGGCGTCTCGGTGCTGCTTCTCGACCTTCTTCGCGGCGTCACCGGCGGAGAACGGCCGGTAGATCAGGGTGAGGCGCTTGCGGAGCAGGTCGTCGTGCGGTTGGAGCAGCGGCTTGAGGACGGTGTCGGTGAACACCGATTCCGGCGGTGCGGCCATCTCGTAGACGACGGAGACGACACCGTCGTGCCGGTACTGCCCCCACACCGAGGAGGCGCGGCCGGGACCGGCGTCCTCCCACGCCACCCCGTGATCGAGGCCGGCGATGTCGAGTTCCTCGAAGTCGTTCTCCGTCGACGGGTTGTACGAGCGGTGCACCGCGGCGGTGATCTCCGCCGCGGTCATCGGCTGCGCGTCGATGCCCGCCCCGGCGAGGTTGCCGTAGAGGTCCGGCAGGCGCCGCGCCAGCTCGGCCGCCATCTCCTCCGGGTCGTTCTGCCGTTCCTTGGTGGTGGCGCGGAAGGTGATCGACAACCGGGCCAGCGTGCGGTGCCGGCCCGATGGCATCCGCACCGACGACTGCCGCACGAACGCCGTGGACAGCTCCGGTGCGTACGGGACGACCTCACGCTCGACCAGACGGGACAGGCGCAGCCCGGTCGCGGGAATGTTCTCCACGACCACCTCGGCGCCGACGATGTCGCCCGGCAGTCCGAGGTCGGCGAGGTAGACGCCCCACTCGGCGGTGTAGAGGTCCTTCTCCCCGCGGGCGACGGCTTCGTCGCCGCCGGGGAGACAGTCGATGACGACGGTGTACCGCTGTTTCTTGGGGTGATGGATCATCCCGAATTCGTTGCCGTGCCGGTCCATTCCGACGTAGAGCGTGGTGTGCGCCAACCACCCGGGCAGGCGGTAGCGGCCACCGGGAATCGACGAGTGCGGTCCTGCGTGGTACTCGGCGGAGCGGCTGACGCGGCTGCGGAAGAACTGCATTCTCAGGTGGCCTTTCTCGTAGAGGGAACGCCCGCCCGGCGCGATCGCCAGCGGCACGAGGAGCACTGCGCCGAGCGCCATGAGAGCGAACCCTGCGGGGGCGTTGCCCCAGATCAGGACCGCGAACGCGAGAGCGAAGAAACCGCCCGCGTAGGCGATGACCTTGTTGGACAGCCCGAACGCGAAGGTGCTCTTGGGGCGCGTTCCGGCGGAGTAGATCGCCGGCTCCTCGTGGTTCGTGGGTGCGGTCATCGTCGAACCCGTCCGTGGTAGTTGCCGACTGCGCCGTCGGCGGCGGCGCCGAGGCTCCCGGCGATCTGTGCGGCCCCCCGGACGCCGGACCCGGCAGTGCGCATCGCACCCGCGGCACCGGACATGACACCGCCCGTCGCCCGTCGTCCACCGGAGGCCGCTCTCGACAGCGCGCCCGTGGGCCCGGACCGTCCCGACGAGCCGGCCGAGGCCGACCCGCCCGTGTAGCGGCCCTGCATCCCGGCAACCGATCTCGCGCCGGTACCCGCAGCGCCCATCCCGCCACCACCACCGCCGCCGGACGCCGCAGGTGAGATGGTCCGTGCCATACCGCCCAGTGCGCGAGCACCGGTCACGGCGGCCCCACCCGCCAGCGCCCCACCAGCGGCAGCGAGCCCCGCGGCCTGCGATCCCCCGGCGGCGATTGTCTCCGCGGCCGGGGCGATGATCCGCACCAGGGTGGGTAGGGCGAACCCGACGATCGCCAGCAGCACCGACCCGATGATGACCGAGGACACCGGATCACCGGATGTCGCGGACTGCGCCCAGAACGCGAACAGGTACAGCAGGGTCGCGACGGGCTTGAACAGCAACGCACCGATGGTGAAGGCGATCATCGACTTGTAGGACGAGCGCCCAGTAGCGGTTGCCGAGGATGCTGCGGCGAGCGGGATGACGGCGACGACGACGCAGAAGACCGCTTCGCGGATGAGCAGGGCGATGAGTTGGGCGACGGAGCCGAGGAAGGCGAATCCGGCACACGCGAGGGCGAACACGGGGCCCAGTCCGGTCTTGTCGTCGAACGCGGTGATGGCGGTGATCTTCTCGTTCAGGTCCGCCCCGACGAACTCCTTCAGCGCGAACGCCGACGCGGCATCGCCGCCCTGGTGGAGCATGAGCACCAGCACCGGAAGCAGCGAGACGGTGAAGACGGTGCGCACCAACATGTTCGCGGTCTCCGTCGCGCCCTCCATCACGGCTTGTTTGCGGGCGATGGCGAGTTTGGTCATGGCGATGACGATGGAGGCGAACAGCGCCGCGATGGTGAAGCCGGAGACGATGTTGCGTAGCCCCGACATCGCCGTCTCGGCTCCGAGTCCCGGTATGCCGGTGGTCATCCAGAACGTCATCACGGTGCGGAACGCTTGCGCGTTGCCTTCCATGACGGCTTTGGCGAAGTCGCCGACGGAGTCGCCCCAGAACGCGGAGGCGGCGGACGAGGCTGCGGTGGCCACGGCCGCGCCGGGGTTGTCCTCGAACGCGTTGATCAGGCAGAAGGATTCCGGTACGAGGTTTCCGGTTGCCCCGTTGATCAGATCCCCGATCCACGGTGCGTCGGTCTCGGCGAGGCATTCGCGCCGATCCTGTTGGAAGGCGTTGCCGTCGTCGGCGATCCCGGTCACCGGGGCCACCGGGGGTGGGGTCGGTTCCTGGGCGGCGGCGGTGCCGGCGCCGAGGCCGAGCAGGGCGAGGAGGACGACGACGGCCGCGGTGAGCCGAGCCAGCCGCGTCACGAGAGTGTCCAGGGGGTGAATCCGGCGATGCTCGTGACATCGGGTGTCGCGGAGACGGATCGGCCGTCGAGTCGAGCGCGCCACTCGCCGCTGTCGTGGAACAGTGCCGCTCGCATCACGGTCCAGGCGGGGGTGGTTCGCCGCTGGCCGTTGTCGTCGATGGGGATGTTGATCGCGTACTCGACGGAGGCGAAGTCGTCGGTGCAACTGACGATCCGGAACGCCTCGGGGGCTGGGAAGGAGGAACCGCTGAGTCCTTCACCGTCCCAGGACTGGCCGGCCGACTTCTGCGCCAGCTCGTCGGTGGCGACGGTCAGTTTCTCGTAGGCGTCCTTCGCCACGGGGCCAGGGCCGTAGACGCGGCCGATCCAGTTCCACCCGGCGAGTGCCGCACCCTGGGGGGTGCGGGCGTACCCGGTGAGGACGTTGCCGTCGACGCGGGTGGGGCCGTCGCTGGTGGAGACCAGCGTGGGCAGTCCGACGGTCTGCTGGATCTGCACGCCGGTAGGTGAGGTGACAGGTCCGGCGGTGTCGCACCCGCTGCGCTCGCCTGCCGGTTCCTGCGTGAGCGGTGCTCCGACAGGGTTGTTCGGGACGGTGACCTTACGGCCGAGGATGTCCACGACGGGGGTTCCGAACCCTGTGCGGCCGTTGTCGATCGAACCGGGGACGGACGGCGCGGACGTCGTCGACGGGTCGGCGGTGTCGGTGGCCGCGTCGTCGTCCCCGAGGTTCGGGACGACGAAGATCAGGCCACCGATGACGGC
Organism: Rhodococcus sp. NBC_00294; assembly: GCF_036163995.1. Classification (NCBI taxonomy): domain Bacteria; kingdom Bacillati; phylum Actinomycetota; class Actinomycetes; order Mycobacteriales; family Nocardiaceae; genus Rhodococcus; species Rhodococcus sp. NBC_00294. Next base: position 154,493 of record NZ_CP108043.1, on the reverse strand, counting down.
CAGGACGAGGGCGGCGGCCGCGATCAGCACCCGGCGGACGAGGGTGCTCATGAGGCAGCTTTCAGTGCGGTGTAACCGGCGAGGTCGTCGAGTTCGGCGGCGTCGATGTTCTCTTCGGGAGTGGGGAGCACGATGCGCCAGTCGTCGCCGACCCACTGCAGGGCGACGGGGTAGCTGTAGAGCTGCGAGTCCTCGCCGATTGTTTGTGCCACCGACACTGCGGCGGTCGCCGCGTCGGGCTCGTAGGCGGTGACGTCGAAGCCGACGAACCGCGGCGCGGACTCCTGCGGCACGGTCCCGGCGACGGTGACGGCGGCGCGGGCGACCGCGAACGCGTCGCGTCCCGGGCCCGGCGCGGTGACGGTGTTGACTACTTCGGGCCAGGTGCGGTCGTCGGCCACGGCGAGTGCGGTCTGCCCGTTGATCGCCGCCAGAACAGCTCCCTGCGGGCTCTTGTCGTAGCCGTGGCGGGTCACTCCGGTTCCCGTCGACGGTCCGGCCGTGGGCGAGCTGGGCACGTCGACGCCCCCGACGGTGCGCCACTCGAGGTCGGACGGTGCAGGGGCGGCGGTGTCGCTCGCCTCCGACCCGCACGCTGCGGCGATCAGGACGACGGCGACGGCGGAGGTCAGGCGGGCGGAGCGGGACAGTGTCACGAGCGGTGAACCTTTCAGGGAGTGAACATGGCGGCGAGGGTTCATGCCAGGACTGCTTTGGCTATGCCGGCGGCGGATCCGATGAGGGCCGCGCAGAGAAGGATGCGGACGAGGGTGCCGTCTTCGATGACCTGTGTGCCGGTGGACTTGCGTTGGTTGACGAAGACCGCGCCGCACACGAACACCGCTGCCACGCAAACGATGACGGCAAACCCGAGTAGCCAGGACAGGGCGCTCACCAGCGGGTCCCATACTTCCGCGGGAAAGATCACCGGGTCGGTCGGCGGCTGTGCGAGTACCGCTTCGGTGGCGGCTTCGCCGATCACGGTGCGGTCCCGCTGCCGGTGGAGGTGGCGACGCCCGTCGTCTGTGCGGTGTCGATCATCCAGTCGATGCCGCCGCTCAGGGCGATGGTGGAGATGGCGACGCCGGCGATACCGCCGAACAGGGTGCCGACGGCGCGAGAGCTTCCGGACACCAGTAGGACCACACCGAACGCGATGGCGATGCCGGACGCGATCAAAGTTCCGCGGGCGAGCGTGTCGAGCAGGCCCAGCGCGGAGTCGAGGACACCGGTGGCGGTGCCTTCGAGTTCGGCCACGCCCGTACGGACGATCGCGGCGGTGGCGCTCACAGGACGAGGCCGTTAACCAGTCCGGCACCGCCGCCGAGGATGACCGCTCCGATGAGTATGTGCACGAGGGCGCTGGTGGAGTCGCTACTTCTGCCGGCCAGCCTGTCGAAGCCGAGTTTGGCGCTGCAGATCGAGATGGCGGCGACGGATCCGAGTATGCAGCCCATCATCAGCCAGCCCATGAGCATGTTGATCTTGTCGCCGAATTCTCCACTGGGCATTATGGGTTCGACGTCGCCGATGTTCTGAGCGATGAAGATGGTGACGTCGGCGCGAAGCGTGGAGAGCATGGTGGGTCCTTTCGGAAACGGGGTAGGTCGAATCGACCTAGGATCAGTGCTGAGCAACGCGGCGGGCAGCGTCGAACGCGGTGTGACCTGCGGCGACGAGGCAGGGGTGTGGGGCGGCCGCGGAGGTCATCGATCGCATCCGGCCAGGAGGTGGAGGGTCCGGTTCGGCCGGTGACCACACCGCGAGATCGGAGTAGGTGTGCACGCGCAGGTCCGGCACCCACGGCAGGTGCCACACCGCGGGCGCGGCGGACGCCACGACGTCGGCGCTGCGCCGCAACGTCTTCGGCAACTTCCCCGGGGCGTCCGGGACCAGAGCCAGACCGAGGACGGTGCACCCGCCGGTGAGACCGGCGGCGGACTGGAGCAGAAGGTCGTGGGCGGCGGCGAGCCCGGTGCGGTGGGTGCGGGCGACGACGATGACCGACCGGTACCGGTCGTGTGCCGGCCACCCACCGTGCGCATCGGCGGCGGGTGCCCAGACGCGGGCGAGGGTGGACACTCCCGCGCCGCCGTGTGCGCCGAGCAGCCACATCACCGGCGCTCGCCCGACGCCGGCGATCGGTTCGGTGTGAACCGGTGCCTGGCGATCGACCGGTGGGATCCGCAGACCGGCAGGGACGACCGGGGCCGACCCCGAGGTGTCGTCGCTGTAGAGCTCGTGATTGTCGATCGGCTGTGCGGCCATGTCGACGTCTCCTTCTGCGGGTAATTCGGTCACCTGGCGGCGGTCGGGGTGGACCCGGCCGTCGTCGGTGCAGGCGAGCTGGTGGTCGTCGGTGCGGATGTGGTGGTGGTGCCGTTGGTGGTCGCGGACCGGCTGATGGTCGGTGCAGCGCCGACGGCGGTCCGCGCACCCGCGGTGAGGATCTGGCCTGCGCTGCGGACGGTGTCGGGGGTGGCGAGGAGCTGGGCGCTGCGGCCGAGGACGGCTCCGACCTTGTCGGCGAGGGTGCTGTCACCGGTGAGGTCCGCGGCGAGCGCGACGATCCACCGCACCGTCAACTGCACGGGGGTCTCGCCGCGGGTGCCGACCGGGACGCTGTCGTAGGAGCCGTGTTTGACGGCGGTGTTCCAGTACGAGGTGTCGGTGACGAGCTGCGCGAGGCCGGCGTTGTCGTCGATGGTGCGGGTGACTTCCTCGAACGCGACGTTCACGGCAGAGTCGATCGTCGCCGGGGGCACCAGCTTGACCGCGGCGGTGCCGACCTTCGCAGCGAGGATGCCCAGTGCGGCAGGGGGGTTGGTCAAGCCGACGGTGGCGAGCTGGCCGATGGTCTCCGGCGTGATGACGTCCTTGACGACGGTGATGGCAGCGCCGATCGCCATGCCCGCGATCTTGGTGACCGCGCTGACCGCCTCGTCGATGGCTTCGTCGTCGCCGACGGCCATCGGGTCGGAGTACTTGGCCATCTTCCCGAGCACGGTGTCGGGGGCGCTGGTGACCTCGAACTGACCGCGGCCGGTGTCGAAGTCGAGGTTGTCGTTGACCACCGAGGCGCCGGTGAGCAATGCGGAGCGTCCGACGGCGGCACTGACGTCGGTGAGGATCCGCACCGGGTCGCGGGTGTTCATCGAGGACTGTCCGGCGATGTTGGCGACCATCTTCGCCGCGGGGGTGTTCGCGGGGGTGTCGCACGCGAGATCGCCTGCGGTGCAGTAGGAGGCGACGCGGTCGGCGACTGCGCCGAAGTCGGCCTCGGCGGGGTCGGGGGCGATGCCGCCCCCGGCGGGTGGTGTCGAGGCGACGGTCGGTGCGAGCTGCACGGACTGCACCGCTGCGCCGTCGGTACCGGGGGCGGGTGCGGGACTGGCGTCGCCGCCGCCGAGGACCGGTTCACCCTGTCCGCGTGTGGGGTCGGAGAACAGTGCGCCGCCGGCGAACCGGTCGGCGTCGATGGGTCCGGTCCCGGCTCCGATCTCGCGGATGACCTCGGAGGCGATCTGACCGCCCTGGGAGTACCCGGAGACGAACACCCTGGTGCCGGGGCACTTGTCGGCGATGTCGCCGATCATGGTGGTGGCGTTGTCGATGCCGGTCTGCACGGATGTGGCGTAGGTGTCGGAGGACCGATCACCGGGCTTGCCGCCGAACGACGCCGGATACGGGACGTAGCTGCGGTCCAGTGCAGGCTGGGCGCCGGAGTTGGCGTCGCGCATGGCCGGGACAGTGAGCCGGGAGAAGAATCCGGAATCGGCGTCGGGCGAGCTGTTTTTGTCGATCTCGGTGGTGCCGGGGACGACGACCAGGTGCAGCGGTGCGCACCCGTCGGCGGCGGGTGCCGTCGTGGTCGGTGCGGCGTGCGCTGTCGCGGCGGCGAGCAGGGTCGCGGTGACGGCGGTGGCCGCGACGGCGGCGCGAGCCGTTGTGCGGTGCAGGGCGGGGGTCATGGGTGGTGCCTCTCGTCGAGCTCGGATCAGCGGCGGGTGATGGCGGTGATGGAGGTGGTGCCGCCGGACTCGGCGGTGGTGAAGCGTTGAGAGGAGGTGCGCGGGTCGATGCCGGGTCCGCGTTCGACCACGGTGACGTCGTAGACGCCGGATGAGACGGGGTCGGCGAGGACGCAGAACTCGACCGCGGGTTCGAGGGCGTCGATGCCGATGCGCAGGCGCTCGGCCGATGCCATGACGGCTTCCGGTGCGCCGACGGCGCGGGCCGCGACCGGGTCACGGTCGTAGTAGAACGCCTTCTCGAAGCGCCAGATCGCGCTCAGGCCGGGATCGGTGGTGTCCTCGGTGACGGGCTCACCGGCACCTTGACCGGCGCACCAGGTGAAGTCCGCGGCGGCAGCGGCGCCCGCTGCCGGCTCCGCCGCGACAGGAGGAGCGGCCTGCGTGGTCGGAAGAAGTGGTGCCGGATCCGCGGTGAGGGTGTTCTCGGTAGCTCCGGTGAGAAACACGGCGGCGGCGCCCACCAGGACCAGGAGTGACGCGGTGACCGCCACGGCAGACCGGTAACGACGCCACCACGACCGCCTGGAACCGGAATCGGTGCCGCCGCTGCGCAGGTTCTGGGTCTGCATGTCGAACGTCGGTAACGGTGCGTCCACGAGAGACTGGTCGTCCGACCCTGGGCCGCGATGGGCGAGGACGGTGAGACGACGGTTCAGCGGGGTGCCGGTGCATTCGGCGGAGCTCCCGGGCGGAACGGGTGAACGTTCGCTTACGGCTTGCGGTGCGGCGGCGAACCAGTCGTCGGCTGCTGTGTCGTCGGGATGAGCCACAGCGGGACCTCCTCGGTCGGGTCGGGCGAATGTCGGGTGCGGACGAGCGGTGTCGGCCGCACCCGACACCAGTCAGGCCCCGATGGTCAGAGCGGACAGTGCGCCGGTCAGGGCTGCTGCGCCCTGATCGAGCGCGGGGGCGTTGTCGGCGATCACGGTGTCGACCGCGGCCAGGACGTCCGCGCCGCCGGGCACGTCGGTGACCGCATGGCGGGCCTGCTCGACGTAGGCCGGGGCCGTGTCGAGCACCTGCTGGACGTCCTGCGGCGGCGTCCACACCGGCGCGGCCGGGGCGGGAGCCGGTGCCTCGTGTACAGGGACCGGCTCCTCGATGATCTCCTGTTCTCCACCCGTGACGGTGGCGCCGAGGAGGCCGCCGAGTGCGGCACCGGTGACGGTCAGGCCGAGGACGATCGGCGCGGACAGTGCTGCTCCCGCGGCCCCACCGGCCAGTGCAGCTGCGCCGGGGATGAACACCCACCCGACGGGCCCGCCCCACACGATCGCCCCGCTACCGGTGGTCGCGGCGACACCGAGCGCTCCGCCGAGTGCTGCCCCAGTAGCGCTGATGACGGCCGCGGGGACGAGCGAGGCTAGTAATCCTGCGGTGCCGCCGGCGACAATGCCGGTGGCGACTCCCGCGGAGATGCGGTCGGCGCGGGGTGCGTCGGCGAATCCGGCGTCGACGAGGAAGTTCCCGCCATCTGCCTGCAAGGCTTGACTGGTGTTGTTGAACTGCTCCACCAGGTTCGGGTCCACGACATTCGGGTCGTACGGCACGATTTCTCCGCCGACGCCGATGTACCCGTCAGGAATGTCGATGGGTGCGATGGCGTTGCGGCGCAACGTCGGTGGGGATGGACGAGGGGATGGTGTCACCGCCGCCGGCTCGAGTGCCTGCTTGCCGTAAGACGGCTGTTGACTGCCGAATCGATAGTCGTCGTAGCTACGCCAGTCGCTCCGCTGCACGCGAGGTGACGCCTGGAAGCCCGGTAGAAAATCTCGTTCCGCGGTGGGCTCGGGCGGCTGCGCGAGGGGAGTGGTGTCCGTTGTTTCAGACTGGGCCGTGTCGGGCGCGGTGACGAAGTCCTGAGGCGCACCTTCCGCTATTCCCTGACCGACCGTGAGTGCGATCAAGAGAGGCATCGCAGTGCACGCTCCTGCTCGGTATCGATGAGCGCTGTGTCTACCGGCATTGTGCATTGCAAAGTCCCTTGCCTAGTTGGTTGTGGCACAACCACATCGAGGTCACGAGTGCCCGCCCGGGTCTGAGGGTCGAACTCGGGATGACACGGTGGCGTGCCGTTGCGCTCAATGTTCGCTTCGTCCGATCGCGGCTCTATCTCGCCGCGAAGTCCGGCTCGCACAGGGTGAGCGGTCTCGGTGCGACCCACCGCGCGACGACGAGTCCGTCGTCCGACCACGATTCGTGCTCGCGGTCGAGATGTTCGACCAACGAGCAGCGGAAACGGTCGCCCGTGACCACGTCGACGACAGTCTCCGCACACCCAAGCCCGGTCGCTCTATCGCTCTCTGATGCCATGTCGCTTACCCCCGTCGTCGCAGCAAGATAAAGATAGCAATAAAAACGCAAATAAAGCTAGACAAATAAATATTTCCCGTAGATCGACGAGATGTTGTGAGATCTCCAGGCAGCCGAGTTGGTCTTGGCTTTTCTTGCCGGTCCAGGTTCGGACCCCTTACTGTTCCGAGCGTGGACGGTTATGGACGTTTGGCCGAGTACGCGTGGAAGCGCCGTACGCAGCTGGGTCTGTCGCGTCCGCAGGTCCGCGAGCGGGGCGGGCCATCTGTGCCGACTCTCAAGGACATCGAGGAGGGGAGTGGGCGGACCGTGTCAGCCGGGACACTCGGCAAGCTCGACACCGGTCTCGAGTGGCAGCCAGGGAGCGCCGCCGATGTCCTCCGAGGTGGCGAACCGCGGAGCAAGTCGTCGACCGACGTGGACGCCGTTCTGGGCCCCGACACGGTTGTCGTGTCCGTGCGAGTCGTTCTCGACCTGTTGTCCATCTCCCGAGAACTGGACGCGATGGCGCGCGACCGCCAAGATCTCGCCGAACTGAGTGCTCTGTCGCGACGTATGGGAGTTGCCCTGCGTCCGATCTACGGCGAGTACGTCACGCGCTTGTTCGAGGAGAACAGGCGTCAGAACGGTTCGCTGTCGCCGATCTACGCGATGTTCGGGCAACTACTCGACGAGCCGAATGAGTCCACCGACGAGGTGGAGCGCGAGGAGCGTCTGTACAGGCGCTGGCTCGCCGGTCGTGACGTCGATGTGCCGGCGGAGACAGTGGCCCGGTTCGAAAAGCGTTTGAAGAGGGGGCAGAAATGACGGGAACTGCGGCGCAGGAGGCGGTGCCAGTCAACGCTCGACTAGACCTTCTCTTCAAGATCTGGCGCACTGAGGACGGCTCTGAACGAAGCCCTGAGTCTGTGGCATCGGCCGTAAGTGAGGCCCTGGGCAGGCAGGTCACCGCGCGAGACATCTCCGCTCTCCGTGAGGGGACACGTACTGCCACAAGAGACATGCTCGAGGCGATTGCAACCGTGTTCCCGTCGAGCAGCACCTACTTGCTCGACGATTCGGCAGCGCCGAGCATCCATAGTCAGCTCAGTTTGATCGGGGAGGTGCTCCACGGAGGGATCACCGGCATGAGGCTCCGAACAGGTGATGAACGTATGCGCATCGAGCACCTCACGGATCTCCTGGGCGACCTGCGCCGCGCGCGCGAGGCCGGTCCGTAACAGCTTCTGATTCACGATTCCTGGGGGGGAAATGACATTTTCAGCACATGAAGTGATCGGGGCAGCCCGCGCCATAGAACTCTTGGTTCCAAGTCCGTGGGACAGAACGGCCTTCCTCGAAAGCCTGTCAGCCCACAGAGGTCGGCCGATTGCGCTGGTCCCCGTCGACGCGGTGACGCTGCAGGGCTTGCCGTGCGGACTGTGGCTGCAGTTCCACGATCACGACGAAATTGTCTGTCACGCGGACTCATCGAGTTACCACGTCGACCAGACGATCATGCACGAAGTCGGACACATGGTGCTGGGTCACGGGGGATCGACAGGTGCAGACGCCACGCTCCGCGAGCTCTGCCCCGACATCGACTTCGATGCGCTCGAATCGGTCATGAAAAGATCGAACTTCGATGACGATCAGGAAGGCGAAGCCGAGACCTTCGCTGATCTGCTCATGTCGGCGGCAGTGTCGCGCTACCGGCGTTCCTCCGCGATGCACGACTTTTTGGGTCTGACATGACGTCTTCGGTGCCGATGCTGGTGTCATACCCACTGCTGCTGTGGAGCGTCGGCATCCTCCTCGCCAGGCTTGTGCTTGCGAGCCGGACTGCCACCTCTCGTCTCGTCAATATGGCTCTGGCGCTCGGCATTTTGTCTGGTCTCGCTCGCGAAGGGGCGATTCAATCGGCGGTGGCGTCAGCGACCGGCACCGTGATCGACGTGCCGCTGATGCAGCAACTCGGTACCGTGGCGCTACTTTTGGCGCTTGCACCGCTGATTGCTATCGCCCTCCGCTGGCGACGACCTGAGGGTCACGCCTCGACGACCACAGTGGTGATGATGCTTGCACTTGCCAGCGGAGCGCTGATGATCGTCGTCGGTTCCTCGGCGCGGGGCTCTGGCGAGTACATCGATGTCCAACCGGGTTGGCGAACGGCGGTGTACTTCGCGCTGTTTTCTGCATGGGCAGCGTTCATGCCGTATCTATACCTGCGTGTTTCTGTGGGGGAGCTGCGCCGCGGTCAGCTGCCAACACAAGTGTCGATGGTGTTCTGGCTGTTTGCGATCGTGGCCGTGTGGGGTTTGGAGGAGGCCGTCTCGATCTTGCTGATGGGAGCGTTCGCCGCAATCGGAATCGCTCGGGACTTCGTGGCCTTGCGGGTGACGCTGAACGAGGTCAGCTTCATCTACTTGCTGGCAGTGGCGACGCTGTGCGCGGCGTTACCTCTCTGGCGAGCGGTCACCGAGTCGCTGGGCGTCGACTGCTGGACCCGGTCGATTCGCTCTCTGACGCCGATGTGGTCCGACCTCGTTCAGACCTGTCCGGAGGTTGTCCTCCGTCACCCGTCTCCGCAGTTGTCGCCCGTGCATCGAGCTCATCGCATGTGCGTGGAGATCAGGGATTCGCTGAGTCTGCTGGGCCGTTACGTGGAAGACCTTCCTGTGGAGGGGTCGGTCGACAATAAGTCAGCCGCGCAGGTCTTCTACATAGCAGCACATAGACGACGCGCCGACGAGCCGGCAGGAGCGTTCATCAAAGTGCCGATCGAGCCGTCGTTCGACTTGAAGCAAGAAGTTCGAGTGCTGGCCGCCATCGGCCGTCACTGGCCGACCGAGCCGAGACTTATCGCAACAACGCAGGGGGAGCAGCAATGAACGACAACACCGTGAGGCCTGTACGAGCGTCCGACCGCGTGCTGCCGCATCCACCGCGGCGGTTACCGGTGATCGGCGACATTCTGGACCTCCACGTCACCGAGTCCAGCCAGTGGGCGATGCGGGATGCGCAGAAGTACGGGTCCATATACGAACGCAACGTCTTCGGGACCCGCGTGACGTACGTGTCGGGACCCGTTGAGGTCGCAGCGGTCAACGACGAGACGACGTGGGCCAAGTTCCTCGGTGTACCCATGGGCAACCTCCGGCAAGTAGCCGGCGACGGGCTGTTCACTGCGTACAACTCGGAACCGTCCTGGGCAACCGCACACGCGATTCTGGCACCGGCGTTCTCCCAGTCGTCGATGCGCCGGTACCACGACACGATGGTGGGGAAGACCGAACAACTGCTGTCCTCGTGGGCCGCCCGAGGTCCGGGAGCGTCGATCGATGTACCGGCGGACACGAACAAGCTCGCTCTCGGAGTGATCGGCGAGGTGGCCTTCGGCCACGACTTCGGATCGTTCGACGACGCAGCACCGCACGAGTTGGTGGTGCGGATCTCTCGTGCACTGAAATACATCAACCGGGCTGCGTACTCGCACCCCGCTGTCGAGGCGACGATCTTCAGGCGTGATCGCAACCAGCATCGAGACGACATCGCGGTGGCGCAGCGACTCGTGGATGACATCGTCGCGACGAGGCGCGAGCGAGACGCCTCGGGCACTGGCGATCTTCTCGATCTGATGTTGAGCACGGCGGACCCGGCGACGGGGAAGCGGCTGTCAGATCAGAATATCCGCAATCAGATACTTACTTTTCTTGTCGCCGGCCAGGAGACGTCAGCCGGAGTAATGGCGTTCGCCCTGCACTTCTTGTCGACCCATCCGGACGTGGTCGAGCGGATCCGGGCGGAGCTCTCGTCGGTCTGCCCCGATGGTGATCTCCAGTTCGATCACGTGGGCAAGCTGCGATACCTACGACGCGTGGTCGACGAAACATTGCGCCTGTGGCCGGTGGCACCCGGTTACTACCGAAAAGCGCGGCGAGACACGATGGTGGGGGAGCACCCCTTCGAGAAGGGGGAGTGGGTGTTCGTGGTGTTGCTGCAACTGCACCGTGATGCGGCGTGGGGTGCCGATCCGGAACGATTCGACCCGGACCGGTTCGAGCGCAGTCGCCTTCCGGCAAATCTCGCCGATCTGTACAAGCCGTTCGGGACAGGATTGCGCGGCTGTATCGGCCGACAGTTCGCCTATCACGAAGTGCTTGTTGCACTTGCTCTCATAGTTGGTCGAGTCGACTTGATCGAGGACCCCGACTACTCGCTGGAGGTAGACGAGACAGTCACTCTGAAGCCCCGTAATTTGTCCCTGCAGGTCCTTGAACGGTCAGATCCGGTTGGGTAACTCTCGGCAGGGTCCCGTCGACAAGAAGATGCAGCGCTGCTGACTTCGTAAGCAAGCGGTCTTCGGTTCAATCCCGAAAGGAGGCTCGCGATATGCCTCTGAACAGCACGAATGCTCCGAAATAGCTTGATCTGACCTCTCGTTTCACGACTTCCCCCGGTACGTCCGTGCAGGTCCGCCACGGTCCAGGGGCGTCCGCCCACCTGCGCATTCTCCTGAAACGCGGCTCGATGTCACGAGTTGTCACAACTCATTCGTAACTCGTTGGATGGACCCCAGTGAACGTGGGTGGTTGTCGGTGGACGTCTGAGGCGAAGAGTCCACGACGGCCCGTAAGCCTCCGGGGACTCTTACGGACTAAAACCACTCGTCAGACGTCAGACGTCAGACGTCAGACGCGTGGCGTGTGCGGACTGCGCCCCGTTCGCATCGGGACTTGCGCCCCACTCACTCCTTCTGCACGTTCTCGTCTCGCGTCGCTCCTCGACGCAAGTTAGGGTTCGCCGAGTATTCGTGCGAGAGCGAGCTCCACGACGGTGGTGACGCGTTGTTCGTGGCGACCTTGTGTCACGGCCGGGGTGCCGTCAGGCCGCTGCCCGAAACCGAGGACCATTGCCAGACGCGCGCAGACCCGCAGAAACCCCGTCGCAGTGGACGGTCGCGCATCAGAACGTAGTCGTTCGAGCTATCACGCTGTGCTCGATGTCGACTCCCATCACGCCTGTCGTTCCGGAGGGCTCGACGCGGCCTCCGAACGCCCGTCATGCACGACTGCCGTGCTCGCTACTGGCAGCCGATGCATTCTCAGGTCATTCACTGGTTCCGTCGGATCTGCAGTTCCGAAGGAAATTCCGAACAACAGTTTCATGTCGTCCGGTACCTCGAGCACGGCTCGAACGTCGTCCGCGTACATCCCCACCATGGTCTGTGGAATTCCGTTGTAGCCCCGAGCTTCCAGCGACAAGAGGAAAGTTTGCGCGTACATCCCGATGTCACTGGCTGTGCGCACCCCGTCGCCGATCATCGGCATGAAGAGGAACGCGACGTGGGGTGCTCCGTAGAAGCGGAGGTTGTCACGTTGCACCTCCAATCTGCGCTCGGCGTCGGCACGTTCGATGCCCAGCGCGCCGTACAGCGTCGCGCCATGTGCGCCGGCGCGATCCGCGTACGTGCCATCCCCGTACCCGGAGGTGAAGTCGGGAGACTGTCGACCTGCTTCGAACTGCTCCAGCATGCGCTCGCTGATGACACGTCGTTTCGGGTCGGACACGACGTGCACGGTCCACGGCTGAGTATTGCTGTTGGAGGGCGATGACTGTGCGTCCGCCAGTATCTCCTCGATCTCACCCAGCGGAAGTGGGGTGGGCAGGAAGCTTCGTGCCGAACGGCGCGAGCGGATCACGTCGGACAAGGTAGTGCTCATCTGCGGAGTCCGTTTCTGTGAAATGGGAACATCCAGCGTAACGGAGGGAAGCTCCGTTTCGCAAGGAGGTCGAGGCTCCGCAAGCACAGCGATTCGCCGTTGACCTCCCATATGGCCATTCGGTGCCATCCGTCGCTCGTCGGTCGCTGAGAAGCAAAGTCCGGTGCAAACATAGTTTGTCAACCAGTTATGTATGCTACCGTCTCCGCTGTGGCGCCGATCACGTGCCACCGGGCTCTGCACCATGCAGGGGAGGAGTTTGTGTTGAGACGTCCGTTCGGCCTGATCCGCGGGGGAGCGAGCGACTCCGTCGCCACGCGGGGTGCCGCGGCGATGACGTTCGAGCCATCGCGAACCGCATCGGCGGATGAGAATCCGACGGCGTGCCCTGAACTGCAAGCCCTGAACCGAAACATTCACCTCTACTGACGATTGGACGTTGATGACATCCCCTGTCGAGGAAACTGCTGCCGATGACGATCGCGAGAGTGCGGAGTGGAGAAGAGGAGGACGGACAGTACTGTTCAGTGCTGTTGGATTCGGTTCCGGCGCAGTTCTTTTCGTACTCACCGCCAGCGTTTTCGTCAAACCCACCATGCAAGCAACCGGGTGGAGCACGAGTGAGGTCCTGGTCTCGCCGATAGCCGTCCTGCTGTTGACGGCGTGCGGGCCGCTTGCTGGCCGTATCGCGGACCGGTGGGGCGCCCGTCGCACCATCGTGACCGGCCTTGTCCCGTACATCATCATGCTGGTGCTTTTCGCGACAGTGCCCATCAGCAAATTCACCTTCTACGGTTTGGCCGTGGCGACCGGTATCGTCGGGTCCTTCGCGTACATGGTCCCGTTCAATCGTGCAGTGGCATCCTGGTTCGACAAGGGCGCAGGAAAGGCCTTCGGCCTGGTCGGCGTGGGTTCGGCTGTGACACCCCTGCTCGCAATACCGCTCGTGACGCTCGCTGTCTACAACATCGGTTGGCAGGCAGGTTATCTGGTACTCGCGGGTTTCGCGCTGCTGATTTCGTTGCCGGCTGTGCTCTTCGGTATCAGAGAGCGACCTCGTCAAGAAGAAGATCTTTCGGGCAGTCGCGGATCGGAGTCCCCGGCCGACGTGGCCACCCCCCTCAGTGTGAGGGCGGTGCTTCGTACGCCTCGTTACTGGATTTTCTCGTCCAGCATCGTCGCGGTGACAGCTTCTACCACGGCGTTCATCGCAAACTTGCAGCCCATGCTCCTCGATGGGGGCGTGAGCTTGGCGGTGGCGACAACCGTGACGACCCTGTTCAGCCTCGGGATGGTCATCGGCCGACTCGGTGCCGGTGCACTGCTCGACATCTTTCCCAAGCGCAAGGTGGCAGTGGCTGTCATCATTCTGCTCATCGCCGCTCTCGGCGCTCTGTCGCTGACTCTCGCCGGTTCCGTTCCCATTGCCATCACTGCGATAGGAGTCATGTTGGTGGCTGCGAGTTCTGGGGCCGAGTCGGACTTCGGTGCGTATTTCCTCCTGAAGGAGTACGGCCGCACCAATTTCGGGTCCCTGTACGCAACCGCACTGGCGTTCAGCGGCATCGCAGGCGTGTCTTATCCCTATCTGTTCAGCGCTATCCGGGACTCGACGGGCAGCTACTTCTGGGCGACGGTCGCCGGCGCGGGGGCATTGGCGCTCGGGGCGTTGGCGATCCTCGTCTTCGGCATGACCGGACCCCGCGGTTCGACGAGTCCGTCCGACCGGGCGCAGTCCCCAGCACATCGCGACACGGCAACCGTCGACGCAGTGTGACGGTCGCGGGTCACCACGTCGTCATGTGCATCCGTCGATGTCGGCACGGACATGCATCGCGTCCGAGTGCGAACTGGGTCGGTCTCGTGAGTCGGGTCGGCCACGATACGAGGCTCTGACCCATCCGCGACATCTCCCGTCGCCGGGTGTCAGTGGTCTCGGACGCCAAGGAGGTCGGTGATGCTGGTCGGATCAGCGGGGCGGCCGAGAAAGTAGCCCTGTGCCAGATCGCATCCCGCGTCGCCGAGGGCGTCGAACTGTTCTCGCGTCTCGACTCCTTCGCCGACGACGGTGACCTTGTACGCCTTGGCGAGTGCGATCATGGCTGCCACGATCGCACGAGCCCGCGGTGCGGGAAGGCCTGCGACATAGGACTTGTCGATCTTGAAACTGCTGAAGACCGAGAACTGTTCCAGATAGGAGAGACTGCTGTGCCCTTTGCCGACGTCGTCGAGTAGCAGCGCCACTCCCATGGTGTGGATAGCGGTGAGGTTGTCGGACACCCGTCCGCTGTCGGACAACCAGACGGTCTCGGTGATCTCGAGCCCGAGTGCGTCCGCCGATAGCCCCGTGTCGCGCAGGATCGCCGCGACACGATTCGGGAAAGAGGAATCACGTAGTTGCAGTGCACTGACGTTGACCCGGACGGCGATGTCGTGGTGCTCGCGCCACGACGCTGCCTGACGGCATGCCGTCCGTAGGGCCCAATCGCCCAGTGCAGCGGCTTGGCCGCTGCGTTCGGCCACCGCCACGAACTCCGCCGGTCCCACTGGGCCGAGCTGTGGGTGTGTCCAGCGCGCGAGAGCCTCGACGGCGACGATCTTGTCCGTTCTGGTGTCCACCAGAGGCTGGTAGACCAACGTCAGTGCGTCTCGAGCGAGGGCGACACGCAGGTCGATCGACAGTGATCTGATCCGGTCGGCGTCGTAGAGGTCGCTCGACTCGAAGACCGCGTAGCCACCGGCGCCTGTCTCCTTCGCGCGGTACATCGCAAGGTCGGCACGTCGAAGCAGATCCCGTACCGTGGAATCCGGATTGGACAGAGCTATACCGATACTCACGCTCACCGGAGTCGGCCCGTCAACAAGATCCACCGAGGATGCGAGGGCGGCGGACACCGACATCGCCAGGCGCTCTGCATGAGCGATGCCCTCGACGGCGTCGCAGACGATGAGGAACTCGTCGCCGCCCAGTCGGTACACGAAATCCTCCGCTCGTGTCGCCGTCGTGAGGCGACGCGCGAAACGCGCCAGCGCTCGGTCGCCGGCATCGTGCCCGAGGCTGTCGTTGATGATCCTGAAGTCATCCACATTGAGGAGAAACACAGCGACGAGACCGCTGCGCCCGCGTGAGCGGGTGAGTGCATCACCGATCTCCGAGTAGGCGCGGGTGCTGTTCGGGAGGCCTGTGAGCGCGTCGTGTGTGTTGTGTCGACGGTGTCGCTGATCGAGGGCCACCCGTGAGCACAGCACTCCGGCGATCGCGCTCAGGAACGCGACCTCACCGGTCCCGAAATGACGCGTCCGGGTTCCGAACACGATCAGGACACCCCAGACGTCGGTTCCCGTCGCGAGCGGTACTGCGGCGCCGCTGCGAAATCCCATGGCTGCCATGGCGGAGGTGTCGAATCGGTCCTCGTCGGCGATGTCCGAGCACACGACGGGCTCGGCGCGTGCGAGCGCGAAGCCGGACAACGACCCCGTGCCGGCCGAGACTTCGACGTCCGAGCGGAAATCACGGGACACGGCTTCGATGCTCAGGTCGGTTCGAGCTGGATCTACACACCGGGCAATCGCAGCGGATTCCACGCCGAACATGGTCGCGGCCGTGGTGGTGGCGGCGGTCATCAGGGACTTCAGGTCCGCCGAGACGGCGAGGCTGCTCAGTCGTGCGAGCGCGGTCTGTCCTGCCGCGGCGCGGAGCGCCGCGGCAGTACCTGCGTGGACCAGTTCACTGTCACGATCGTGGTGGGCGGTCCGGTCACGGATGATCGACCCGATCAGATGAGGCGCGCCGTCGACACGACTGAGGACGTGATTGCACGTGTCCACCGGGGTACGGGCACCGGTGCGGGCGTGGATCGCCTCGCTGTGCCCGTGCCAACGGCCCTCGACGGTGAGCGCGTGTGCGATGTTCAGTCCTATGGAGACGCCACTCGCGGTGAACAACTCTTGCACCATCATCGGCACATCGGGGAGGGCGTCGAGGCCGAAGAAGTCGAGGCCCGCGGCGTTGATGTACACCACGGGGCTGGTGAAGTCGTACAGGACGATGACGTCGGCGGAGAGGTCGAGGAGCTGGCGAAGAATGATCGGATCTTTCGCGGGGCCCGTCGTCCACCATTGGTTCCTCGTGTGGGTGCACGGCCGAGCAGGTATGGATGGCCCCACCGGACCGCCTTTCTCGTTCACACACGCACGGGGGCCGTTCGGCGCCGAGGTTCTCTCGGACTGCCTCCACCGTCTGGTGCTCGCGCGACCGCTGTGACTGCGCCGGCGGTGGACCGTCCTCTCGACCTGACACTACGTGTCGAACCTGTCCACTCTGCGACCTGGTCACACCACGGTGGCGATCGGATCGGACGCGAAGCGGCGCTGTGTCCCCAGTTACCCGCCTTGTCGTCGCATCGGGTCAGGTGGGTCCGGTTCGTCCCTTCATTCAGGCGTCGCTCGTTGTACGCCCTCGAGCAGACCCGAGTTCTCGGTGGTGCTGGATCCACATCACCCGACTTCGGCTGTCGTCACGGTCTGCGCGGTGGAGGTAGTGGTCCGCTTTCGTGGCACAGCGAGCGCTGCCGCTGATCCGATGACCGCGATGGCAGCGAACACGTAGAAGTTCACCTCTACCCCGGCGCCACCAGCGACGATCAATCCGACGAGGCTGGGTCCGGCGATACCACCGACGCGCCCGACCGAAGCGACCCACGCGGTGCCGGCTGCTCGGCTCGACGCCGGGAAGTGCGCAGCAGCGAAGCCGTAGACCAGGACCTGAGCGCCGATCGTTCCGGCGCCGGCGACGAACGTGAGTACATAGAGCAGGCCGGTCGGAACGTTCAGGCTGATCAGCAGGATCGAGATGGCGGCGGCGCCGAACGCCGATGCCGTCACGATCTGCGGTCCGATGCGATCGGATGCCCTCGATGCGATCAGCGGCACGACGATCGCACCGGCGTTCAGCACGAGCAGGAAGGTCAGAGCGGAGTCGATTCCGAAGCCGGCGTTCTGCATGAGTTTGGGCAGCCAGGTATTGAGTGCGTAGGTGAGCAGAAGGCCGCATGCGCTGAGTAGACCCAGGAGGAGAGTGGCGAGGTAGGCATGGCGGGTGAAAAGTGCACGTGGACCGACCTTCTCACCGAGAACGGGAGGTTCGGGGTTCTCGATACCCGCTTGCGCGGCAACGCGGTTGGCCTCGTCGACACGCCCCTTTGCGAGGAGCCAGGCCGGCGATTCGGGCAGGTAGCGAATCATGAACGGTACGAACACGAACAGCGGGATCAAGCCGACGTAGAACATCCAACGCCAACCCAGTGAGTCGAGCAGTACGAGGCTCACCAGCGAGGCGAGGACTCCGCCTGCCGGGAATCCTGCCCACACGCCGGCGCTGTAGCGATGTTCCTTTCCGCGGGGGGCGAATTCGACTGCCAGCGACGCCGCAAGCGGGATGACGGCACCGACACCCACACCGACCATGAAGCGTCCGAACCCGAACACGGTGATGTTCGGTGCGATTCCGCAGACACCCATCCATGCCGAGAACCACGCGGTCGATGCGATGGTCAGAACACGGCGTCCGATACGATCTGCCAGTGCACCCGTGATCAGTGATCCGACGAGCATTCCGATGAGACCGTAGCTACCGACGGCGCCTGCTTGGGCGGCGTCGAGGTTCCACTGAGCATCGGCGAACATCGCGGGCAGCGCCGCCCCGTACGCAACCATGTCGTATCCCTCGAATACGACCGTGAGCAAGCACAGGAGAAGGACGCCGCGCGCGGACAGGCCGGCCCTGCCTGAGCTGGTTGTATGTGTCCCTTCGGACATGTTCATGACGGTCCTGACTGTTGTGTGGATACGAGGAGAGCGGGGGAGAACAGGGTCTGCATTCCGCCGGGTGATGTTCGCGGTCGAGACAATTCAATGCTGTCTCAGTGTGCGCTCGATCACATCGGACGAAACCCTAGCGCTTACCAGGACTCTGATCCAGAGTCATTGAGCAGCACCACTTTCGGACGACAAAGGACCCGGCCCCTCCGGGCCGAGTCCTTGTCGGTGTGTTCAGATGTGGCCGAGTCGGTGTCAGAAACCACGTCCCGGGTTCATGATGGCCGCGGGGTCGAGCGCCGCCTTGATCCTGCGTTGCACGTCCATCGATGTGCTACCGACCTGCTGTTCCAGCCACGGCAACTTCAGTTCACCGACCCCGTGCTCGCCAGTGATTGTTCCTCCCAGTTCGATTGCGGCAGAACAAATATTCTCCGCGGCGACCAGTGCCCGGCGTTGCTCGTCGGCGTCGGCGAGATCAGTCAGCAACAGCATCGGGTGGACATTTCCGTCACCTGCGTGCCCCACCGTGGCGATGCGAATCCCGGTGTCCGCCGACACTCGGTGGATACGTTCGAGGAGCTCCGCCAGCCGGGTGCGAGGCACGCCCACGTCCTCGATGACCGTCGGCCCCTGCTCCATCGTCGCCCACCCGGCCAATCGACGTGCCTGGACCAGCATCTCGGATTCCGTCGGATCGTCTGTGGCCATCGCGAATTCGGCACCGTGCGTCTCGCAGAGTTCCGCGATGGCCTCGGCCTCCGCCAACGCACTGTCACCGTCCGCTTGGCCGATGATGAGCAGCGCCGCATCGCGGTCGAGATCCATTCGCCGATAGTCCTCTACGGCGTTGATCGTCGCGTTGTCCATCAGCTCGAGCATGCTCGGGACCGAGCCGCTGGCGAAGATGGCGTTCAGGGCCTGCCCACCGACGGCCAGGTCGGCGAAGCCGGCGACGAACGTCGCTGTCGACGTCGGTCTCGGCCGCAGGCGCAGAGTTGCCGACGTGATGACACCCAGTGTCCCCTCCGACCCGATGAACAGGTGCGTGAGATCGAGGCCTGCGACGTTCTTGACGGTGCGTGCGCCCGTGTGGAGGACGCGGCCGTCGGGGAGGACGACCTCGAGTCCGAGGACGGAGTTTCTGGTGACGCCGTACTTGACGCAGCGCATTCCGCCTGCGTTAGTGGCCAGGTTGCCGCCGATGGTCGAGACTTCGAAGCTGCCGGGGTCCGGTGGGTAGAACAGGCCGTGCTGGGCCACTGCGCGACCGACATCGGCGTTGACGACGCCGGCCTCGACGACAGCGATCTGGTTAGCCACGTCGATCTCGCGGATGGACGTCATCTTCTCCAGGCTCAGTACCAGGCACCCGTCCAGCGCGGTGGCGCCACCGGCGAGTCCTGTTCCGGCGCCACGTGCTACCACGACGATCGAGTTCGCTGTGGCCCAACGCATGATGGTCGAGACCTCATCGACGGTGGTGGGACGAAGCACCGCGAGCGGTTTGCCGGGGGGTACGAGATCGGCGCTGTCGCGCCGGTAGCCCTCCATCGTGTCCGGGTCGGTGACGACCGATCCGGCGGGAAGCTGTTCTCGCAATGAGTCCACGTTCATGATGGTCGGTTCCTCGTCGTTCAGGGTTGCTCGAAGGTGGTGGTCACTTCGATCAGGTGTGGGGCGTTCGCGTTCAGTGCCGAGCGGAACGCCGAGGCGAACGATTCGGTGGTGGACACTGCCGTGGCGCTGACGCCGTACCCTTCGGCGATCTTCACGAAGTCGAGGCCGGGAACGTCGAGGCCGGGCGTTTCTCCGGTCCCGAGCAGTGCCCCGAAACCACGCAGAGCGCCGTACGTGCCGTTCTTCAGGATGACGAACACGACGGGAATGTCGTACTGCGCTGCCGTCCACAAGGCGGTGATGCCGTAGTTGGCGGATCCGTCTCCGATAAGCCCGACAACAGGTCGTTTCCGGGCCAGGGCCACACCGACGGCAGCGGGCAGGCCGAAACCGAGGCCACCGGAGGCGGGAAAGTAGAAGCTTCCTTGCCGGGACAGATTCATCTGCGCGAAGAAGTCTTGCGAGGTGGAGGTGGATTCGTTGACGTAGATCGTGTCCGCTGGTGCGTTCTCACGAATGGTGGCAAAGAGCAGGTCGGGAGAGAGGCCATCGGACGACGTTCTCGGCTCAGGGAAGTCTGCGAGCGGTTCGAGAGCGGGTCGTGAGCTGGTGGACACCCTCTTCGCGAGTGCCGCCAAAGCTTCGCGTACAGGGGCGACGAACGCGCGACCCATGGGCGAGCGCGCGGCTTCACCGGCGTCGGCGGTGATGTGGATCAGTGTCGCGCCGTCGGGTAGATAGTTTCCGGGCACATGCTGGTGATATCGGAACACAGGTGCACCGATGACGACGATCAGGTCGTGCCCGTCGAGAGCGTGTGAAAGCTGTTCCACTCCGGCCGGGAGGACGCCTCTGAATGCTGGATGGCGGGTGGGGAAGGGGCACCGCGATGGTGACGGGGCGATCCAGACCGGTGCGGCCAGTTTGTCCGACAGCTCGACGGCGAACTCGTTGGCGTGCTCGGCATCCACCGCCGGTCCCAGGACGAGAACCGGATTCACTGCGGCATCGAGAACCTCGACGAGTTCGACGAGTTGAGCTTCGCTGAGGTCCGATGCGGCCGTCGTCGTCCGGGCCAGCAGGTGACGGGTCTCGTCCGGCGCTTCCTGCGCCCAGTCATCGTAAGGAACCGACACGTAGACCGGGCCCTTCGCGGGAAGAAGCGCAGTGTGGATGGCCTGACTGATCACCCGAGGTACGTCCTCGGCGCACAGTGGTTCCGCACTCCACTTCACCAGCGGATGCATCAGCATGGTCGCGTCGACGTTCGCGAGCATCACCTCCTGCCCGATCGTCGAGCGGACCTGCTGGCCTGCGGTCACGATCAACGGGCTGTGTGAGTACACGGCATTGGTCAACGCGCCCATCGCGTTTCCAGAACCGGACGCGGCGTGCAGATTGACGAACACGGCTTCTCCGGTGGCGAGTGAATATCCATCCGCCATCGACATGACGGCGCCCTCGTGCAGCCCGAGAACGTAACGGAAGTCGGAGGGCATTCCGGACAGGAAAGGCAACTCGTTGGACCCGGGGTTGCCGAAGATCGTCGTCAATCCTCGCGCCCGGAGTAGTTCGTAGGTGATATCGCTGACCGTGGCCATGAGGTGCCTTTCCCGCTTCGGTACGTGCCGTGTGACCGACGTTATCCAGGTCACTCACGTGAATCCAATGAATGTTCGTTATGCGGGTATAGAAGAGAATAATATCGTGGTGTGACTCAGATCGACCTCAACCTGGTTCGTACCTTCGTACTGTTGTTCCAGACCGGAAGTGTCACTGCGACCGCAGCCGAACTCTCGGTGACACAACCATCGGTCAGTCACGGACTCAAGCGACTTCGAAAGCACTTCGCCGACGATCTGTTCCGTCGGACAGCGCTGGGTCTCCGTCCGACGCAGGTCGCGGAACGGTTGTACCCGGAGCTGCAACAGGCGCTCGAGGTGATGGACTCCGTGGTCCACGCGGTCACGACGTTCGAACCGCGCACGTCGACCCGCTCCTTCCGGCTCTTGGCCACGGATCTCGGCGAGGTCGCCCTTCTACCGTCCGTCCTGGCGCTGTTCCGCGAACGCGCACCGCTCGCACGCGTCGAGGTCACACCGTTGGACTTCACCACCATGGGAAGGGACCTTCGTCAGAACGACGCTGACGCGGCGATATGCACACCTCGCTTCACCGCTCCGGATCTCGCACGCGATGTTCTGCTGCGCGACCGCTACACCGGGCTCTGTTTCGCCGCCCACCCACGGATCGGGAGCGCGCCGACTCTGGAGGAGTACCTGGCCGAACGGCACGTCGTTGTCGCCGACGCCAGTGGCCACGTCGAGGTCGACCGTGCCCTGGAACGGCTGGGTTCGCGCCGCGACGTGGCAATTCGAGTTCCTCATTTCACAGCTCTGCCGAGATTGCTCGAACGAACGGACCTGCTCGGTGTCATTCCCGGTACCGTCTCGAACATGTTCACCACGTTGGCGGACGTGCGTACCTTCGATCTGCCGCTCGACATCGCGCCGGCGGAGATATCGCTCTACACCTACAAACGTGTCCTTCCCTCGCCGGCTGCGGAGTGGTTCCGCCGTACCATCTGCGATGCACTGCAGGGGACGGCAGGTCAGTCCGGTTGACGGCGCTTTCCTGCTGTGCCGTCCAGCACCAGTGCGGTCACCACCCCGCAGATCAAGGCCCAGAACGGCGCGCCGAGACCGGCGACCTGCACCCCTGACACCGTCACGAGCAGTGTCACGAGAGGCGCCAGGGCCGGACGAGCCGACTCAGCCTGGTCGGCGGGTTCGCCGAACGCGGCTACGAACGCACCACGCAGCGCCTCCAACATGGCGAGTCCGGCCAGAGCGGCGACGAAGGTGTGCGGTACCGATACGAGCCCGCGGACCAGAGCGGGGGCGGACAGACCGACGACGACGGCCAGCGCTCCGCAGACCATTCCGGCGATGTATTGGTGCTCGCGTCGCCCGACGGCGGTCAGCAAGGCATTCGTCGGGCCGGCCAGGCAGGTGGAGACAGCACCCAGAGGAGCGACGAGGACCGACCACACCCCGGAGAGAACGGTGATGACAGTGATGGGTGGTCGATGCCCGGCCGCACGCAGAACAGCTGCACCCTGGCCGTTCTGCACCGCGATGACCGTGATGGCGAGTGGAATCACCAACTGACCGCAGGCTTGCCACGTGAACACGGGCACAACGAATTCCGGCAGTCCGACCATCGGCAGCCCGGACGCAGCATCCGGTGAGAAGCCGTCGGTGATGACGAGTGCAGACAGACCGGCCAGTAGCGACACGAGCACCGGCGGAATCCGCGGTCTCCACCGTGCGGAACTGCTCACGATGACCCAGGCGACGACCATGGTCCCCGCGATCGAGACATCGGCAGTCACCGATCGCACGAGCTCGGTCCCGAACGACAGGAACGCGCCGGCCACCATCGCCATGACGATGGGGACAGGCAACAGGCGCATCACCGCGGCCACGAGGCCGGTCGATCCGAGTGCGACGATGAGAACGCCGGTCACGACGTAGGCGCCCACCACCTCGGGCCAGGCCAGGTTCGTGAGCGACTGCCCCACCAACACGGTTCCGGGAATGGTCCAGAAGAATGCGAGCGGCATTCGGTACACCCAGCTGACAACCAGGGTCAGGACCCCGTTCAGGACGAACACCCCGAAGATCCACGATGCTGTCTGCGTGCTCGTCAGACCACCCACCGATGCGGCACCCAGAATGACCGCAACGGGGCCTGTCGCCGAAAACAGCACACCGGTCGCGCCCGCCCCCACGGTCTCGGTGCTGCAACTGCGCTTCAACGCGCGGAGGCCCGGGGGGCGGCGTCGTGGTGATGCGATGTCACCGCTGTCGAAGGACGATCGATCGTCTGTCTCGGTCACGTGTCACCCCTCGTGCACGAGGGGCCGCGTCATCGTCGTCGACCCGGCCCCTCTTCCGGATCGAGCTCAGAACGGGAACGGATGCGCCTGGTCACGGGAGGTGATCCACTGCCACTGGGTGAACTCGTCCCAACTGCTCTGCGTACCGAACCGAGCGCCGTTACCGGACGCACCCATTCCGCCGAAGGGTGCGTAGGCGTCATTGTTGAGCGTCTGATCGTTGATGTGCACGATTCCGGTACGCAGCGAGTCCGCGATGTGACGGCCTCGTTCGACGGAGCCCGTCTGAATCGCCGCGACCAGCCCGTACTCACTGTCGTTCGCGACAGCGATCGCCTCGTCCTCGTCACGGACGACGATCACCGGGGCGACCGGTCCGAAGATCTCCTCTCGGAACGCAGGCATCGACGACGTCACACCCGCGAGAACGGTGGGCTCGTAGAACAGGCCCCGGTGATTCGCCCCGGCCCGGACCTCCGCGCCTGCGGCGACGGTCTCCGAGACGATACGGTCGACGTTCTTCAGTTGCGTCTCGTTGATCAAGGGTCCGAGTGCCACCTGGTCGGTGAAGGGGTTGCCCACGGGCAGATTCTTTGCGCGCGCAGCGAGGTGGTCGAGGTACTGGTCCGCAACGGACTCGAGCACGATGTGTCGACCAGCGGTCATGCAGACTTGGCCCTGATGAAGGAATGCGCCCCACGCGCCGGCGGAACTCGCCACCTCGAGGTCGGCATCGTCGAGGACTATGAGGGCGTTGTTGCCGCCGAGCTCCAGGGAGACGCGCTTCAGAGTGCGACCGGCCGCTTCGCCGACTTTGCGTCCCACCGCGGTGGAGCCGGTGAAGGACACCATGCCGATGCCCGGGTGCTCGGCGACGGCGGCGCCGGGTTCGGCGTCGCCGGGCAGGACGTGGAACACACCGTCGGGCAGACCCGCCTCTTCGAGAAGGCGTGCCAGGAGAACACCGCCGGCCACGGACGTCTGAATATCCGGTTTGAGAATCACCGCATTACCCAGTGCGAGTGCGGGAGCCACTGCGCGCATGGACAGAATCTGCGGAAAATTCCACGGGCTGATGACGCCGACGACACCGATCGGCACGCGTCGGGCGATGGACTGACGCCCCGCCTCGCTGGTCGGAAGCAGATGCCCGTAGGGCTGTGTCGGGAGCGCGGACGCTTCCCACAGCTCGCTCAGGACGAGATCGACCTCGAAAGCCGCTTTACCTGGCACCCCACCGCCTTCGCGGATGAGCCACTCCTCGAATTCTCCGCGGTGGTCGCCGAGCAGGATGGCGGTACGGCGCAGCACCGCTGCGCGCTCGCCACCCGGCAGAGCCGCCCACGCGGGCTGCGCGGCAGTGGCACGATCGACGGCATCGGACACGTCCTGTGCATCGGCGAGGCCGATGTCGCCGAGGCTCGCGCCGGTCGCCGGTTCGACGGTCGTCGTGGTACCGCCGCGGCCGTCGCGCCAGCCACCGCTGAAGATTTTTCCGTGCCAGTCGGTTCCGGCCAGTGTGGTGGTCATGTCTGTCTGTCTCCTGTTGTTGTCGGCTGGTGTTGTAACGGTTCAGGTCAGCGAATGAGATCGGCAGCCTTCTCGGCGATCATGACGGTGGCGGCATTGGTGTTGACGCAGACGACCGTCGGCATCACCGACGCATCGACGACACGAATTCCGTCGATGCCGTGGACCCTCAGATCGGGTCCTACGACGGAGTGCGGGTCCGTCCCCATGCGGCAGGTGCCCACCGGGTGGTAGTAGGTGCCGGTGGCGGTGGCCACGAAATCGCGAAGCGATGCATCGTCGACGACACTGCTGCCGGGAAGGACCTCCTGCAGGCCCCACTCCGAGAACGCCTCGGCCCCTGCGAGTTCGCGTGCCACGGCGACAGCGGCCACGAGTCGGTCGACGTCGCTCCGTTCGCCGAGGTAGTTCGGATCGATCAGCGGAGCATCGGCCGGGTCCGACGAGGCGAGGGTGACGCTCCCGCGGCTGTCGGGAACGGTGGTGACACCGAAGGTGATGCTGTTGGGCGGCGCGCTGAGCGTGGCCGGGTGAAAGGGCACATGGATGAACATCAACTGCATGTCCGGACCGTCGAGTTCGGGGGCGCTGCGCCAGAGCATCGAGACCTCGGCGTGGTTGGTGGTGCCGGGCGGGACCACCTTCTGAGCCTCGTACACCACGGAGCAGAGGGGATGGTCGTGCAGATTCTTGCCGACGCCCGGAAGGTCGTGGACGACCGGGATGCCGAGTGCCTCGAGCTCGTCGCTCGGACCGATACCCGAGAGCAGGAGCAGGCGCGGCGAATCGACGGACCCTGCGCTCAGCAGGACTTCGCGAGCTGCGTACACGGTGACGATCCCACCGTCGACCCGGTAACGCACTCCCACGCATCGGCCGTCCTCGACGACCAACTTCTCCACGCGCGAGCGGACCGAGACGGTGAGGTTGGGACGGTGGGCCTCGATGGGGGACAGGTAGGCATTCGCGACGCTGGTGCGCGCGCCGTCCGCGATGGCGAGATCGTGCCATCCGGCGCCCTCCTGATCGGTGCCGTTGAAATCCCGCGTGATCGGGTGTCCCACCTCGGCAGCCGCGTCCAGGAAGGTCTGCGACACGGGATGGGGATCGGCGGACGGAGCGGGTCGCAGTGGGCCGGAGTCGCCTCGGACCTTCGAGTCGCCGTCGACGACCGTTTCCGACCGTACGAAGTAAGGCAGCACCGCGTCGTACGACCAACTCTCGCCGGCGGTCTCGGTCCAGTGGTCGAAATCGTTGCGGTGCCCGCGCAAGTGCACCATCGCGTTGATGCTGCTGCTGCCGCCGAGAGTGTGTCCGCGTGGCCAATCGTGTTTCAGTCCAGCGGTTCCCGGCTGTGCAACGGTCGAGTAGGAGTAATCCACCTCGCTGCCCCAGAGCGTCGGCCATGCCGGTGGAACGGCGAGCTCGGCCTTGTCGTCGCGGCCACCGCTCTCGAGAAGCAACACCGAGGTGTCCGGATTTTCGCTCAGCCGGGCGGCCAGAACGCATCCTGCTGATCCGCCGCCGACGATGACGTAGTCGTACGTGTGATTCACGTTTCCCTGCTCCCGTGAGTGTGACGGGCCGCACATTCGGCCCGACGTCACTATGACCCGGAAAGGTCCGTGCAACTTGTGTTCCTGCGCCTCGTCATCAGGAAGATCACGCCACCGACCGCAGTGAGGCGCGGTCCGAGGAAGGACTGATCCCGAAGTGTTGCTTGTAGATTCGGCTGAAGTAGGCTGGATCGAGGAAGCACCATCGTGCCGCGATCGCGCCGATGCCGACGGTACGAGATCGAACGTCCAGAAGGTCGCGCCGTGCCGCCTCGAGCCGCATCGTGCGCACCGTCGTCGCCACCGTTCGACCCTCGTCCTGGAACAGTCGGTCGAGGCTCCGCGGAGACATCCCGTGGGCGTGAGCGACCGTGCGGTGACTCAGCGAGGGGTCCGTCAGGTGGCGACGGATGTGATCGACGATCGACATCCGTTGCGCCTGAGCATGTGTGTCGTCGTCAGTACGCCCATCGACGTCGCCCGACGACAATGCGCTGCAGAGCAGGCGTAGGCCGGCATCGCCGAAGCGTACCCGGGAGCCGGCAGGCTCGGCGCCGGTCCCGTCGAGTGAGGCGTCCACGAACGGTGCCAGCACCGTTCCCGGGCCAGACGAGGCGTCGTGCACCCGAGTCATGACGGTGTCCAACCACCGCAACGGCATCGCCAGCGCGTCCGGTGCGAAGACCAGGACAGAACATTCCCAGTCGCCCTCCAGGCGCAGGTCGTACGCGCGTCGTGTGTCGTACACCCCGAACTGGCCCGGACCGATGACCAGTTCGCGATCACCTTGATGCACGATGGCACGTCCGCGGACCTGCAGACACACCTTGAGCGCTTCCGTCGGCTCCCTGCGAACCGCGCGGGGGGTGCGCCGGACGACCTGCGGCGTACCGGTGACCCGGTACGTCCGCAGATCGCCGAGCGCGGCCCCGTCGATCCGACCATCGACGCCGGCCTCGTCACCGGAGGGCTCCGGGACGAGGCCGGCGAAAGTCGCCCCGAGTTCGGCGCGCCAGGTGTCGTCGGTCGTCATCTTCTCACCCGTTCGCGATGGCCGACGGATGTGTCGCGAGGGGGGTCACGTCGATGGTCATGAACGGGAACAGCGGAAGATTCCACAGGATCTCGTGGAGCCTCTCGTTGTCGCGCACGTCGAAGACGCTGAGGTTGGAGTACTGACCCACCAGTCGCCAGATGTGCACCCATTCGCCGCCGCGTTGCAGTTCCTGCGAGTACGCCTTCTCCCGCGCGAGCGTGTCCGTGCGGACATCGGGATCCAGGTCGAGCGGGATGTCCACCTGCATGGTGACCGCGAACAGCATGGCGCTCAGGCCTTCTGCGCCGAGGTCGTCGAGTCGAGGACGAAGTCGTAGGTCACTTCCTGGCCGCCGTCGACATCGCGGGGGTCGAGGATCAGTTCGGGCTTGACGGCGTCGGCGACGTCGTCGTCGTTGTGCGCGTCACCGGGGAAATAGAGCTGGGTGGTGATCTGCTGGTGTCCGGACGCGGCGACCTTGAGGTGCAGGTGCGCGGGCCGCCACGGGTGCCAGCCGGCAGCGGAGATGAGCTTGCCGCAGGCACCGTCGGTGGGGATCTGGTACGGGGCGGGCCGCATCGTGCGAATGCGGAAGTGTCCGTCGGCATCCGAGGTGACGGTGCCGCGCAGATTCCACTCGGGGATGCCGGGTGCGAACTGCGAGTAGAAGCCATCGGAGTCGGCGTGCCAGATCTCGATGACCGCGCCGCCGAGGCCCTGCCCCGAGGTGTCGGTGACCCGTCCCTGGAACAGCAGCGGGGTGCCCTGCTCACCCTCGCGGGTGGGGAGGACCGCATCGTGGCCGAGCTCGGGGGCGGCGGGAACGTAGTACGGGCCCTCGATGGTGCCCTTGCTGCCCTCGCGGCTCTCGCTGGCGACCTCCTCGATGACGTGTTCGACCCACACGTCGAGGAAGAGGGGCCATTCACCGTCCTGGCCGACATTGATGAGCCACGCCTTGAGGGCGTTGTACTCGTCGTAGGTCACGCCGTGTTCGCGGATGGTGTCGTGCACGGCGCTCAGGACCTGGCGGGCCAGGGTGCTGACGCGTTCGGGCGACGTCGACGCCGCGAACTGCTTGTCCGAGGTGAAGCGCTGAGTGGCGTTGGATCCGGATGCGGCAGCGGTGGCGGTCTCGGGTGCGTGATCGATGCTCACGGGTGGTTCTCCTTCTGATGTGTCATGCGGGCTGATACGTGGTGCAGGCTGATACGGGTGGTGTGCGGGACGGGTCAGGTGTCCTGCCGGTAGCGGCCGAGTTGATCGGGGTCGATGTCGACTCCGAGCCCGGCGCCGGTGTGGACGGTGAGTTCGCCGTCGCGGATTTCGAGCGGTTCGGTGAGGAGGTCGTCGCTCATGTCGAGGAAGTTGGACAGTTCTCCGGCGCGTCGGGACGTGAGGTCGAAGGCGGCGCCGAACGCGACGGTGCACGCGGAGCCGAGTTGGCCGTCGATCTGGTTGCCCATGACGACCTCGAGGCCGAGGCCCTCGCAGAGGTGATGTGTGCGGCGTGCACCGGTGAAGCCCGAGCGAGCGGTCTTGATGCTGACGGCGGTCGCGGAGCCACCGAGTACCTCGCGGGTGATCTCGGCGGGTGTGACCGCGGATTCGTCTGCGACGAACGGCACGTCGAGCTGGGAGACGAGCCACCGCCGACCGAGTACATCGTCTGCAGGACAGAGCTCTTCGGCGAGGGAGAGATCGAGGTCGCGCATCTCGGCCATCGCGCGGGCGGATTCGGACGCGGTCCATCCTCGGTTGCCGTCGACGTACAGTTCGACGTCGGGCCCGAGGTTCTCGCGCAGTGCTCGGACGACCGCGGTGTCCAGGGACACGGGGCGACGGCCCACCTTGATCTTGAACACCTCGATGCCGTACTCGGAGCGCATGCGGGTGGCCTCGTCGACCATGGCGGCGGGAGTGTCGAAGCCGAGCATGTGGCTCACGCGCATGCGGTCGGTGTAGCCGCCGAGGAGTTCTGTGACGGGGAGGTCGAGGGTGCGTCCGAGTGCGTCCCAGATCGCCATGTCGATCGCGGCCTTGGCGACGGGGTTGGCGACGGTGCGGGCGAGGCGGGAGTGCACCACTTCGTGCTGGGTGAGTGTCAGGCCGACGACGGCGGGTGCGAAGAGAGTCTCGACGACGGCGACGATGCCGCGTTGGGTCTCGCCGTAGGTGAAGGGGCGCGGGGGAGCGTCGGCGATGCCGACGATGCCGTCGTCGGTGTGTACACGGATCAGAACGTGCTCTGCCGCAGTGACTTCGCCACTCGCGAAGCGCAGCGGCTTGCGGTAGGGGATGGAGTACGGGATCGCGTCGACGGCGACGATCTTCATGAGATGTCCTTCAGGGCAGCAGGATCGGTCGGTACGGCGGACGGCAGGATGCCCGCGTCCTCGAGTGCCGAGATCAGGGAGGTCACCAGGGGGAGGGACTTGCCGCGACTCCACGCGAGTGCCAGATCGATCGTGTCGGCCCCGCTGACGTCTCGGAAGACGACTCCGTCGAGCTTCATCGAGCGAACCGATTCCGGTACCAGCGCCACGCCCAGGCCCGCCGCAACGAGGGCGAGGAGAACCGAGGTGTCCGGCGCCTCGTGTTCTCTTTTCGGGGTGAAGCCCGCGAGACGGCAGCTCCTCACGACGACCTCGTTGACAGCCGAATGCGCATCGGAATACATCACGAAACTCTCGAAGGAAACGTCCAGGACCTCGAGCGCGGGCTCCTGGGCGAGCCGATGATCCACCGGCAGCGCCAGCACCATGGATTCGCGGGCGATGGTGCGCACCTCGAGGTCGTCTCCGGCCACGGGCGGCCGGAGTACCGCGAGGTCCAGTTCCGCCGAGCGGAGGCCCTCGACCTGCGCAGGTGTCAACAGATCCCCGTGTATTTCGAGGACCACCTCGGGAAGCCGTTGACGCAGAGCGCGGGCGATGGCCGGCAGCCGGTCGAACGCGGCCGTTCCCGTGAAACCGATACGCACCAGACCGGTCCGCCCCTCGTCGATACGCCGAACGCTCGTCACGCTGTCGTCCAGTCCGGCCAGGAGGCGGACCGTCTCGCGGTAGAAGTACTCACCCGCGGGGGTCAGGCTGACCTGCCGCGTGGTGCGGGCCAGCAGCGTGACCCCCAGTTCTGCCTCGAGCTGCCGCACGGACTGGGAGAGGGCGGGTTGGGCGAGGAACAGTCTTTTCGCCGCCTGCCCGAAGTGACGGGTCTCGGCGACGGCGACGAACTGCCGGAGGTGGCGCAGCTCCACTGGTTCGGCTCCGATCTCGATGACTGAGTGATCTGCACCACGGTAGGCCGTCGACACATTTCCCACAAAGACCGGAAAGGGTCCCATTGATAAGCAGTAGCGATCAATGAACGTCCTAATCGATACTGGGTCTTGACCTGGTGTGACGAGCGACACGCACTGTCACAGTCGAGGAAACCCCAACGTCCGGAGGACTCGATGACCGAAATGCTCGACCATGTGCGGGACCAGGTGGCCGCGGCAGTGGTGGACGATGCCGACGCCGGCATCTACCGCGCCAACCGCACCATCTTCACCGACGAGGAGATTTTCGAACTCGAGATGAAGAACATCTTCGAGGGCAACTGGATCTACCTCGCACACGAGTCGCAGATCCCGAACAATGGCGACTACTTCACCGTCCACATGGGTCGCCAGCCCGTCGTGATCACGCGTGACAAGGATGGCGAGCTGCACCTGCTCATCAACGCCTGCGCTCACCGCGGCGCGATGCTCTGCCGTCGCAAGACCGACAACCGACCCACTCTCACGTGCCCGTTCCACGGGTGGACCTTCCGTAACGACGGAACGTTGCTCAAGGTCAAGGACCCCGAGGGCGCCGGCTACCCGGACACCTTCGATGTCGACGGCTCGCACAACCTCACGAGGGTGCCCCAGTTCGGGAACTACCGCGGCTTCCTGTTCGGGAGTCTGAACCCCGACGTCTCGACGCTCGAGGAGCACCTGGGTGACACCACCAAGGTGATCGACATGCTCGTCGATCAGTCACCCGACGGTCTCGAGGTGCTGCGGGGATCGTCCACCTACACCTTCGACGGCAATTGGAAAGTGCAGGCGGAGAACGGTGCCGACGGCTATCACGTCAGCGCGGTCCACTGGAACTACGCGGCCACCACCTCGCGCCGGAACAACGGGGAGTCCAAGAACACCACCAAGGCACTCGACGCCGGCGGCTGGGGGAAGTCGGGAGGCGGCTACTGGTCCTACCCCAACGGCCACCTGTGCCTGTGGACCTGGGCCGCCAATCCGCAGGACCGTCCACTGTGGGATCAGATGGATGCGCTCAAGGAGAAGCACGGAGATGCCAAGGGCGAGTTCATGGTCAAGGGCTCGCGCAACCTCTGCCTGTACCCGAACGTGTATCTGATGGATCAGTTCAGCACGCAGATCCGGCACTTCCGCCCCATCGCGCCGAACAAGACCGAGGTCACCATCTACTGCATCGCCCCTAAGGGCGAGAGCAAGCAGGCCCGATCGCACCGCATCCGCCAGTACGAGGACTTCTTCAACGCCTCCGGAATGGCCACCCCGGACGATCTCGAGGAGTTCCGGTCCTGCCAGCTCACCTTCCAGGCCACGAATGCGCCGTGGAACGACATGAGCCGGGGTGCCGAGCACTGGCTCACCGGGCCTGATCCGGTGGCCGAGGCGCTCGACATGCACGGCGTGATCTCCGCGGGTGTGAAGAACGAGGACGAGGGTCTCTTCAACGTCCAGCACGGGTACTGGCGCAAGACCATGCTGGCAGCGATCGATCGCTCGACCGAGGCAGAGGTGAAATGACCATGACCTCCACCGAGACTCGGATCACGCAGACGGCGATCGAACAGTTCCTGTACCGCGAGGCGCGCTACCTCGACGATCGTGAGTTCGAGAAATGGCTCACCTGCTACGCCGACGACGTCGAGTATTGGATGCCGTCCTGGGGTGACGACGATCTGCTCACCGAGGACCCGCAGACCGACATCTCTCTCATCTACTACGAGAACAAGGGAGGGCTGGAGGATCGTGTGTTCCGCATCCGTACGGAACGATCCAGCGCCACGTCGATTCCCGAACCTCGTACCAGTCACAACATCAGCAACGTCGAGGTGATCGAGCGCACGGGTGACATCGTCGACGTCCGTTTCAACTGGCACACGATGTACTTCCGGTACAAGACGATCGATCCGTACTACGGGACGTCCTTCTACACGATCGACTTCTCCGGCGAGTCACCGTTGATTCGTCGCAAGACGGTCGTCCTGAAGAACGACTACATCCACCACGTCGTCGACATCTATCACTTCTGACGAAGGAGCACGAGCCATGAGTCACCGTGTCGCGTTGTCCTTCGAGGACGGCGTCACCCGTTTCATCACCGTGACCGACGGGCAGACGGTGGCGGACGCGGCCTACCGGTCGCGAATCAATATCCCACTCGACTGCCGAGACGGCGTCTGCGGGACGTGCAAGGCGGTGTGCGAGTCCGGCGAGTACGACGGTGGCACCTACCTGGAGGATGCGCTTACCGAGGAAGAAGCGGACAACGGGTACTGCCTCCCCTGCAGCATGACGCCGGAATCCGACCTGGTCCTGCAGATCGCCAGCACGTCGGCGGTGGCCAAGACGCAGGCGTCCACCTACGCGACGACGGTCAGTGCAGTCGAGCGACTGTCTCCGACCACCGTTCGATTGGCCGTCGCGTCCCCGGCGGGAGTAGATCTCGCGTTCCTACCGGGGCAGTACGTCAACATCACCGTCCCCGGTACCGAGGAGACCAGGTCGTACTCGTTCAGTTGCGTCCAGGGGGCGCACGAGCTGGATTTCCTCGTCAAGCTGATCGACGGCGGAGTGATGTCGACCTATCTGTCGGACCGCGCAGCAGTGGGAGACGTCATCTCCTTCACCGGACCACACGGCAGCTTCTTCCTGCGCGAAGCGGAACGGCCGGCGCTTCTTCTCGCGGGCGGTACCGGACTCGCCCCGGTCCTGTCGATCCTGCGGACCCTGGACGCCACGAGCAGTACTCGCGACGTACACCTCGTCTACGGTGTCAGCACGGACGACGACGTGGTCGAGCTCGACACGCTGAGAGACCTGGCGGACAGCCTCGCGGGGTTCACCTGGGACTACTGCGTGTCCGACCCCGACACGACCGCCGCCAACACCGGATACGTCACCGGGTTCATCGAACCCCGGCACCTCAACGACGGAGACGTCGCGGTCTACCTCTGCGGACCGCCTCCGATGGTCGAGGCGGTGCGAGGACACTTCGCCGACAAGTCAGTCGAGCCGACAGGCTTCTACTACGAGAAGTTCGCCCCGTCCGCGAAGTCGTCGACCGCCGACGCGGATCCGGCGGACGACGTGACCGCGGCACCTGCCGACGAACAGCCGACACGCGAGAACCCGGCGTCGCGTACCGAATCGGTGCCGGCCGAGGAAGAGAGCACGGGTGGCTTCGTCGTTCCCGACACACTCGAGCACGAGACGGAGGACAGGTCGCCGCGGACGGTGTGTGGCCAGATCGTTTTCGATCGACGTGTCGCGGCGCTCGACACCGCCACCGGTGAGCGCGTGGCTGCCGAGGACGAACTGACGGCGATGCGGTCGATCGCGGGTCAGTCGGTGTCCGCCGGCTCGCGCGGAGGCCGCCCCTTCGCCCCGGATGCGGAGCAGGGCGTGCTCGTGGCGTCCGATGCCGGCGCGGTCGCGGGGCAGCGAGTGTGGTCCACCGCGCCGACCGAGCCGCTCGTGGCGCGTATGGAGCCGATGCCGGACGAGGTGGATCCGCAGTCGGCCGAGTACGAGATCGGGGAGGAGCATCCGTCCGTGCACGAATCGGACGCCGTGTTCGAAGCTCGGCGTGCGCTCGAGCTCGGTGCCCTCGAACTGGTCATCGGACGGCTCAGCTCACAGCAGATCGCCGGATACCGCCTTCTGGCGGAGGCGACCACGCGGTACGTCGACGGGGACAGGTTCGTCGACGCCGCGGCGTACACGGACACCAACGCGGCGTTCCACGACTACCTGTTCATGCAGACCCGAAACGAACACCTGTTGCAGGCGTATCAAGCACTCGGCGTGAAAGCCGCGATGGCCGAGGTTCTGCGGAACGCCACATGGTGCGACCCGCTGTGCGCACAGGACCACCTCGACATCGTCGACGCCTTCGAAGCAGGCGACCGCGACGGCGCCAGGACACTGATCGCGGACCATGCCGAGCGGTCGAAGATCACGATGAAGCGAGCGATGCAGGAGACGGTCGACAGCAAGCGGCCGAAGTTCGTCAGCCCCGGCCGGTTCGCGGGCAAGGTCGTGCTGGTGACGGGTGCTGCGCAGGGTATCGGCGAGTGGGTGGCACGGCGCATCTCCGCCGAGGGCGGCACGCTGGTTCTCGCGGACCGGTCCGAGCTGGTCGACGCGGTCGCGTCCGAACTGTCGAGCGAGTCAGCGCCCGCCGACGCGGTGCTGGCAGATCTCGAGACCTGGGAGGGCGCGTCGGCCACCGTCGAGGCGGCGATCGAGCGGCACGGCCGCATCGATGTCTCCATCCATGTGGTGGGAGGCACCATCTGGGCGAAGCCTTTCTGGGAGTACCCGCCCGAGCAGGTGCAGAAGGAGATCGATCGGTCCTTGTGGCCGACGCTGTGGTCCTGCCGGGCGGCGATCCCGCACATGGTCGCGCAGGGCGGCGGCACCATCGTCAACGTGTCGTCGGTGGCCACACGCGGAATTCACCGAGTCCCGTACGCCGCGGCCAAGGGCGGCGTCAACGCCATCACGTCTGCGCTCGCTCTCGAGGCCGCGCCGTACGGGGTGCGGGTCGTCGCCACGGCGCCCGGCGGAACCGATGCACCGCCCAGGCGCATCGCCCGTGGGCCCGGCCCCGCAGACGACCAGGAACGCGAGTGGTACCAGGCTCTCGTCGAGCAGACGGTCGACTCGTCCCTTCTGGGTAGATACGGGTCCTTGGACGAACAGGCAGCAGCGATCTGCTTCCTCGCGTCGGACGAGGCGTCGTACATCACGGGGACGGTGCTGCCGGTCGCCGGCGGTGACCTCGGGTGACACAGAGTCTCGGCCCTGCCGCCGCCGCTCGTTCGCCGATGTCGAGGTCGAGACCCCACTACGCTGAACCCGTGTTCATCCGCCCGTCCGTGGTCGGCCGCCAGCGACTGCTCGACGATCTGGTCGCTGCCGCGGTCGGTGCCGCGACGCGGTCCGTCGTCATCGTCGTCGACGGCGTACCCGGTGCCGGAACCACCACGGTGATCGACGAGACCGCACATCTCGTCCACGAGCGGTGCCCGCGCGCCGTCGTTCTGCGCGCCGCTGCGGTGCCGTGGGAATCGATCATCCCGTACGGGATCGTGCGGCAACTCGTCCCGGCCCCGGGTGTTGTAGATGCTGGGCTCGATGTTCTCGCGCAGGCCGAGTTACTGGGTGCGGCAATGGAGTCCGATAGCGATTCGCCCGTGCTGGTCATCGTCGACGACGCGCACCACGCGGACCACGAGTCTCTGCGCCTGCTGGCCACCATGGTGCGCCACGGCCGGGTCGGCGGCATCGCCGTGCTCCTGTCACGACACCCCCGGCCGTCCGGGACGGGAGCCGCGCACGAGATCCTGGACCGCGCCGCGGACGAGACGTATGTCGTTGCCCCACTGGGAGTGTCCGACGCTGCTGATCTGGCGGCTCTCGGTGGAGCGGTGCTGCCCCTGTCCGCCGCAACTCATCTGGTGCGTCACACAGGAGGCTTGCCTCGACACATCGTCGCCCTGCTCGACGAGACTCCCGCATCCACCTGGCACAGAGGGCGAACGGAACTGCCTGCACCGTCCTTCGTGGACTCTCGGGTGCGTGCGGCCTTGACTCGGTGCGACCCCACCACCCGCGCTGTCGTCGAGGCAGTCGCGGTTCTTCCTGCTCCCACGTCCGTGACGGTGGTCTGTGCCGTCGCGGACATCGAGGATCCGTGGCATGCGGTCGACACCGCGACGACCGCGGGACTGGTCGTGGTGCACCGCAGCCCGACAGCGATACTGCTCGAGCCACCCGATCCGATGGTGCGCGCGGCGGTCCTCGCCACGATCGGTTTCGCCGACCGGGCTCGATTGCATCGACGCGCGGCGGGCGTCGTCGAGGACCAGGCTGACGCCCTCGCGCATCTCGTCCACGCCTCGGCGCTGCCCGACGACACCCTGTCCGAACAGCTCGTCAGCCTCGCGGGGGAGCGAGCAGCGAAGGGCGAGTGGGCATCCGCTGCGCGGCTGTACGAATTGTCGAGCCGATCGAGCCTGGACCCCACGGCTCGCGACGAGCGATTGGTGTTGGCCGTGGATGCGATGATCGGGGCCGGTGACGTGCCGGGCGCCGCCGCCCACATAGCAGAGGTGGAGAGCCTGCCCGACAGTCCGATGCGCGACGTCGTGCTCGGGTACCTCGCCATCCTCCGCGGGCGAGCGCAGGAAGCGGACGACCGACTCCGGCGCGCCTGGGAATCCGTACGGAGTCGACACGATCCACAGACCGCGGCGGTGATCTGTCACCGGCAGGTGCTGCACAATCTCGCCCGGTGTCGCGGAGCCGATCTGGTTCTGTGGGCCGATCGTGCAGTCGAACTCGTCGGGCCGGACCACGCGACCGCCGTCGAAGCACAGTCCATTCGCGGTCTCGGTCTCGGTGGCACCGGCCGCACGCGAGAAGCCCTCAGCAGCTACGAGGACCTCTGGGGCCACGCGTCCACCGGTGCCGTCGGCCAGCGAGTGCAGATGGGTGCGGGATGGCTGCACCTCGCGACCGATCTGGTCGACACCGCTCGCGCCGAACTCGAATCGGCGGTTCCGACGGACTTCCTCGGCGGGTCGACCCGAATCTCGCTGTGGGCACACGCCTGGCTCGGACGTACGTACTTTCTCACCGGCGACTGGGAGGCGGCTCTCCGCGTCGTCGAGGCCGGTGTAGATCTCGTCGGGCGGTCGGGCTCGGTGTTGATCGCCCCCCTCCTGCACTGGACGGCCACCCAGATACATGCGCTCCGCGGAGACTGGACACGAGCCGAGGACAGCGCTCGTGTCGGCAATGCCGGTGCCCGCGACTACGAGATCATGCGCGTACCTGCGTGTCTAGGGAGAGCGGCCATCGCCGAGGCCCGCGCCGACTATCCCGGGGTCCTGCGGTCCCTGTCCCCGCTGACCGAGTCCTGGGCTGCCGGCGACGTCTCGGAGCCGGGCTTCTGGCCCTGGGCGGACATCTACGCGAACGCGTTGGTGGTCGAGGGGCGACTGGACGACGCCGAAGTCTTTCTGTCAGTGCACGAGCGACGTGCTGTCGCCGTCGGGCACAAGTCCACACAGGCGCGCCTCGGATACGCTCGCGGACGGTTGCACGGTGCCCGGGGGGACCTGGCCGCGGCACGCGCATCGTTCGACAGCGCCCTGGCCGCCCTCACCGATCTGCCTCTGATCTACGACCGAGCTCGGGTCAACTTCGCGTACGGCCAGACGCTTCGGCGAGCAGGAAAGCGGCGGGAGGCGGACGCGGTCATCTCCGCGGCGCGCGAGTCGTACCTCGCCATCGGAGCGAGTGCCTACGTCGCTCGCTGCGACCGAGAGCTCAAGGCCGGTGGCATGCGGGCCGTCCTGAATAAGGATCGGCCCCACGACATGTTGACGCCGCAAGAGGATGCGGTGGCAGCTCTGGTCGCCACCGGCCTGAGCAACCGTGAGGTCGCCGCGGAACTGTTCTTGTCGGTGAAGACAGTGCAATTTCACCTGACGAGGGTCTACGCCAAGTTGGGTATACGGTCACGAGCCGAGCTGGCTGCGCGGAACACTGCAACATGACAGCCATCGACGCCTTCGGCCGACTTCGAGTCGGACACCGTCACGGCGCAGCTCGTGACAATCGCGTTGCAGTCCGGAGAGCGCGCAGAACGCACACTGATCGATTCGAGGAGTTCAGATGACTGTCGCCCTTGTTCACGACGTCGTGTCCGGTCCACCGAACGCCGACATCGTTCTGTTCCTCGGCTCTCTCGGATCGGATCGGTCCATGTGGAGTGCGCAGGTCACAGGGATTTCCGACATGGCTACCGTGATCACCGCCGATGTTCGAGGACACGGCGGCACCGCCGTGGGCGATGGTCCTGTCACGGTGCATGATCTGTCGGAAGATGTGATCGCGCTGCTCGATGCGCTCGCGATCGACCGAGTGCACCTCGTGGGGCTCTCCCTCGGCGGCGCCATCGCACAGACGATCGCAGCTCACCACCCGGAGCGCGTTCACACCCTGACAGTGCTGTGCTCAGCCGCGAAATTCGGTGACCCCACGAACTGGACATCCCGTGCCGAGACAGTCCGCCGTGACGGGCTCGCCTCCATCGCACAGTCGATCGTGGGCCGCTGGTTCACCACCGACTACGCGGCGGATCACCCGAACGTCGTTGCCCGCGCCGTCGACATGGTCTCCGCGGTGAACGACGAGGGATACGCCCGCTGTTGCGAAGCACTGGCGAGCTATGACTCTCGTCCGTTTCTCGATCGCATCG
Source organism: Rhodococcus sp. NBC_00294 (assembly GCF_036163995.1). Classification (NCBI taxonomy): domain Bacteria; kingdom Bacillati; phylum Actinomycetota; class Actinomycetes; order Mycobacteriales; family Nocardiaceae; genus Rhodococcus; species Rhodococcus sp. NBC_00294. Next base: position 115,411 of record NZ_CP108043.1, on the reverse strand, counting down.
TCGCCCCCACCCTGGTCATCGCCGGTGACTGCGACCTCGCAACCCCTCGTGAGGTCATGGCAGTCATCGCCGACGGAGTGACGAACGCGCGAATGCACGTGCTGTCGCCGGCTGCTCACCTGGCCGCGACGGAGCGTGCTGAGGAAGTGACAACTCTGATCCGTGACCACGTCGGGCGTCCCGAGTGAATGACTTCCCAGCACGTGTGACGCTGGTCGGTCGGGTGCGCGCACGACCTGACGGTCGGGACGAGGCAACGGCACGGACCTGCCGAGGCACGCTCTGCCCCCCCAGGGGGGTGTCCGACGTCTGCGTTCAGGGACGCGTCCGCGTGTTCTTCTCTCCCCACGAACACCGCCCGGCGCGGCCGACATTCTCGGTCGCACCGGGCGGTCACCAAGGTGTGTGGATCAGTCCGTGTCGCCTTCGGTCAGTGCCACCTGGCCGGTCATGATATCGCGAACCAGTGGGTCAGATGTACCGAATGCGCTGACACGCTCGTTCTTTCGTGGGTTGAACAGCAGTTGGAACACGTCGGGCCGCGAATAGTGACCGACGGGGTCGTAGGCATGCTTGGCGATGTCGATCAGGTCGAAGTCGAGGTCGGCGAACAGAATTCCCTCCTCCGTCTCCGCGAGCTGCGGAGCCAAGGCGCTTCCCTCCGGTCCGTAGATCTGAGCGAATCCCCCACCGAGCTGCAACAGCTGCCGCTTGAGATCGGTGTCGCAGAACAAGTCCTGCCCGGCCTCTCCCACCACCGCGCAAGGCGCAAGCACGAACGTCTGACCTTCCACCGCGTACGTCAGGGTTGCTGCGTTGTTGACCTCGGCGCTCAATGCCTGTGCAGCACCTCGATACACCGAGAAGCTCGGCCAGCTCGCCACGTGGATCTGCTCTCCCATGCTGTACATCGCGTACTTCGTCAGCGGTTGGAGATGTTCCGCGCAGTTGAGCGCACCGATTTTTCCGAGGTCGGTGTCGTGGACCGCGATGTCGCTGCCGTCACCCTCGCCGTACACCGATCGCTCCACATGGGTGGGCTTGAGCTTACGACGAACGGCGACGATCTCACCTGACCCGTTGATGATCGCTTGCGACATATACACGGTCGAACCGCTGCGCTCGCTGAAGCCGAGTACGACGAAGATGTCGTTCGCTGCAGCCGCCTCGGCGATCCGCGTCATGTGCTCGCCGTCGCGCGTCATGGAGTTCTGGATGTACCGGGACACGAATTGCATTCCCCACGCCGGCGCGTCGAGCCAGATCCACCACGGGTACCCGGGGATGAACACTTCGGGGAAGGAGACGATCTGGGCTCCTCCAGCAGCTGCCTCACCGATGTAACCGATGACCTGATCGATCCCCTCGTCGATGTCGAGCCACTTGGGCTCTGCCTGTACTGCAGCCGCGCGTACCACTTTGGCCATGTCCGTCTCCCGTTGTCCGTTCTGGTGTCCGCGTCGCGGACACCGGTTCGCTGGTGTCGACGACGGTATCCAGTCCGCGAAGTGGCGTAACGGCATCGCATGCACAAGAAATCGGCATTCTCTGCACGACGTGATCCGTCGATGTTCACCGCGTCCGCCAGCAGTTCGGATCGCGCTGGATGAAGTACGCCCGAATAACATGAAAGACACATGTCCGCAACACGGGGTCGCCATAATTACGAGATGGGTTCTGTTGTGGCTGTGGATGCAGACGGATGGGCGGAGTTGTGCACCAACAGCTTCGTTCCCCTTGCCGTCGACAGTGTCGCACCCGGCTTTCGGGGTTCCATCGCGCAGAACGCCATGTCCGACGTGCTCAGATCCACTCACGTGACGTCCGCCGGTGCCCGTCTGCGGCGCACCGCCAAGGCGCTTCGTCACTCGGTCGATTCCGACTACCTGTTCGTGATCCAGCGCGGCGGGCGTGGTCGAGTGGAGCAGGACGGTCGTCAGGTCGAACTGCATGCAGGCGATGCCGTCGTCTACGACACCTCTCGCCCCTACACTTTGGATTTCCCGGATCCATCCATGGAGGAACTGGTTCTTCAACTTCCTCGGACGCTGGTCGGCCACGGCGAAGTGGACTCGAAGCGAATCACCGCGCGCATCATCTCCGACTCGATCGGACTTAGGGTCGTGACCGCGATGCTGACCGAACTGGCGAACGGAGACAGCGCGGAGGGCTTCGACAGCATCGGCTGGTCACTCACAGAGCTCGTCAAGAGCCTGCTCGACGACCGACCATCCCGGCTCTCGTCCGACCGCGTGGCCAGCTTCGAGAGCATCACGCAGTTCGCACGTCGGGCGCTGGCGCTGCCGGAACTGACACCGGGCTACCTTGCGGACCAGCACAACGTCTCGCTGCGATATCTCTACGTACTCTTCGCGGAGAATGGGACCACCCCGGCGGATTACATCAGGCGAGAACGGCTGAACCTTGCGCAGAGCATGCTCACCCTCCCATCCAGCAGGCAATCGACTGTCGCCTCGATCGCGCACCGTTGTGGGTTCACCGACACCACCACGTTCGCGCGGGCGTTCCGCCGCCGATTCGGTTGCACTCCAGTTCAAGTGCAGCGGATGATGACCGTGCCCGACCCGATCTTGTACTGATCGGCTTCGACTCGCAGAGTTCGAGGACCACGCGCGCAGCGGTGGACGCGCGGTTCGCCAGCTGTACGGTGACACCGAACATGGCGGCGCCGTCGATGGCCTCAGGGGTCCGTTCGCCCGCACAGATTCCCGAGTTGCCCCTCGATCCAGGAGAGTGAGGGACACTCCTGCCGAACGACGTCGCGGCCGGCCCGAGGTGAGTGCCGTCACCGACCCTGAGCGAATCGAGGTGGATGGTGAGTCCGGGCAACCGAGCGAACGAGCTCGGCGACGGCCCTGACAGCGGCTGTGGAATCGCCGCTGCGCCGCGCCAAGGACAGTTGCACCGTCTCCTCGGCGGCGAGCGGTCTGTAGTCGACGCCGTCGAGACCGAGGTGTCGCACCGCTTCCGGCGCCAGAGCGACTCCGAGTCCCGCAGCGACCGAGACGACCTGTGTGGCCGTCTCACTGACTTCTGCTGTGCGGGGGACGAATCCGGCCCGTGCGCAGGCTGCCAGCACACGGTGGTGCATGGTCGAGCGTGACTGGGACGGGTGGGTCAGAAATGTCTCGCCGGCGAGATCTGCGAGGTCCACCACGGATTTCCTCGCTTGGGGAGACGACGCCGGAAGAACTGCGACCAGGCGTTCCGTCCGCAGCACTTCGAACTCGAGCTGCGATCCAGGGCCATCCTGCGGGCGATCGTTCGGGCCCGGTCGTACCAGTGCGAGGTCGTAGACGCCGGCGCCGAGCCCGTCGAGCAGTTGCGGTGTGAGCAGTTCCCCGCGCAGCTGTAGATCGATATCAGGGAGCTGTTCACGCACACGGTGCGCCAGTAGGGGGAGGACGTCGTAGGTGGCGGTCCCGACGAATCCGACGGACACGCGGCCGGTGAACCCGTCGGCGAACGCTCGCATGTCGGACACCGCGTGGTCCACCGAGGAGACGATGCGCTGCGCGTGCTCGGTGAACCGCCTGCCGGCCTCGGTGATCTCGACTCGCCGTGTCGAGCGGTCGAACAGGCGCACCCCCAATTCGGTTTCGAGCCCGATAATCGTCTGAGACAACGCCGGCTGGGCGATATGACTGCGCGCCGCGGCCCGGCCGAAGTGCCGCTCCTCGGCAAGGGTGAGGAACAGCCTCAGAACACGCGAGTCCACCGCGGCAGCATATATCGGCTCAGGCACTCAATCGATCGTGATCAGGCCTTGGACACGATCAGTGCGGCGTCCTACGGTGAACCCATGACCACGTCGTCCTATGTCTACTCCGCCGTTCGGACACCGTTCGGGCGCTTCGGGGGCTCGCTCTCCGGGCAACGTCCCGACGACCTCGCCGCCGCCGTCCTGCGCGCCGTGGTGGCGAAAGTTCCGTCTCTGCAACCGGAGTCGATCGATGATGTCGTGTTCGGGTGCGCCAATCAGGCCGGCGAGGACAACAGGAACGTCAGTCGTATGGCCACGCTCCTGGCCGGGCTGCCGACCAGCGTGCCGGCCACCACGATCAACAGGTTGTGCGGCTCGTCTCTGGACGCCGCGATCATCGGTTCCCGCGCCATCGATGCGGGCGACGCGGATATCGTCGTCGCCGGTGGCGTCGAGTCGATGACGCGCGCCCCCTGGGTCATGCCGAAGCCCTCGCGGGCGTTCCCCGCCCGCGACGTCACGGCGGTCTCGACCACGTTGGGGTGGCGACTGGTGAACGAGCGCATGCCCGCGGAGTGGACGATCTCGCTCGGCGAGTGCAACGAGCAGCTCGGCGAGCGGTTCGGGATCTCGCGGGAGCGCCAGGACGAGTTCGCCGCCCGCTCCCACCGCCTGGCCCGCCAGGGTTGGGAGTCAGGCTTCTACGACGACATCGTGGTGCCTCTCGGGGGACTGGCCCGCGACGAGAGCATCCGCGACGATTCCACCGCCGACTCTCTTGCAGCGCTGAAGCCTGCGTTCCGTGACGACGGGACGATCACCGCCGGCAATGCGTCGCCTCTCAACGACGGTGCGTCGGCGTTGCTCCTCGGTTCCGAGCACGCCGATCTGGGAAAACCCCTGGTGCGCATCGCCGGCCGGGCGGCGCACGCGTGCGACCCGCAGGACTTCGGGTACGCCCCGGTTGCTGCGGCCGGCCGCGCCCTCGCCCGCGCAGGGATTTCATGGTCCGATGTGTCGGCGGTGGAACTCAACGAAGCCTTCGCGGTGCAGACGATCGCGTGCGTCGACGCCTGGCTCGCTGACGGACTCACCGACCCGGAGATCGTCAACGCCAAGGGTGGAGCAATCGCCATCGGCCACCCGCTCGGCGCATCCGGGGCCCGCATTGTCGGCACGCTCGCTCACCGGTTGGTCGAGTCCCGTGAACGGTGGGGCGTCGCGGCCATCTGCATCGGCGTCGGCCAAGCCTTGGCCGTCGTCGTCGAGAACGCCCGGGAGGTCCACTGATGGTGCAGATCTGCGACTCCGCGGTGGACGCCGTCAGTGGCATAGCCGACGGAAGCACTGTGCTGGTCGGCGGTTTCGGTATGGCGGGGATGCCGGTCCAGTTGATCGACGCCCTTATCGAGCACGGCGCCACCGACCTGACCGTGGTGTCGAACAACGCCGGAAACGGTGACACCGGCCTCGCCGCACTGCTGGCTGCCGGGCGTGTGCGGAAGGTGATCTGCTCGTTCCCACGGCAGTCCGACTCGTGGGTGTTCGACGGCCTCTACCGAGCCGGCGACATCCAGTTGGAAGTCGTCCCGCAGGGGACACTCGCCGAGCGTCTTCGCGCCGCGGGTGCCGGAATCGGCGCTTTCTACTGCCCCACCGCCGTCGGAACTCCGCTCGCCGACGGCAAGGAACAGCGCGAGATCGACGGTCGGCAGTACATCCTCGAGTATCCGTTGGCAGGTGACGTGGCTCTGATCGGTGCGCACCGGTCCGATGGCATGGGCAACCTGGTCTACCGCAAGACCGCCCGCAACTTCGGTCCGGTGATGGCGACCGCAGCGCGGACCACCATCGCCCAGGTGAGCGAGATCGTCGCCACCGGTGACCTCGATCCCGAGAACGTCGTCACTCCCAGTATCTACATCGACAAGGTGGTCGCCGTATGACCGGTCCGCTCTCGAGGTCCGCGATGGCCGCACTGGTCGCCGCCGACATCGCGCCCGGCTCGTTCGTCAACCTCGGGATCGGTCTGCCCACGTCCGTCGCCGACCACCTCTCCGGCGACTCGGGGGTGGTACTGCACACCGAGAACGGGATGCTCAACATGGGCCCGGCGGCCACCGGCGACGACATCGACCCGGACCTCACCAATGCCGGCAAAGCGCCCGTCACCGAGCTCCCCGGCTCGGCGTACTTCCATCACGCCGATTCCTTCGCCATGATGCGCGGCGGGCACCTCGATGTGTGTGTGCTCGGTGCGTTCCAGGTGTCGATGACCGGTGACCTCGCCAACTGGCACACCGGCGCGCCGGACGCCATCCCCGCGGTCGGCGGGGCGATGGATCTCGCGATCGGTGCCAAGCAGGTGTTCGTGATGATGTCCCTCTTCGCCAAGGACGGAACCTCCAAGCTCGTCGAGCGGTGCAGCTACCCGCTGACCGGAGTCGGATGCGTCTCGCGCATCTACACGGATCTCGCCGTGTTCGACGTCGGTGCGTCCGGAGTGACTGTGCGCGAGACCTTCGGAATCACGGGAAACGAGTTGGCCCAACGTGTCGGTCTGCCACTGTCTCGACCCTGAGGGTGAGTCGTCCGCACGGTGTGGGTCGACTGGGTTCTCGGGCTCTCCCGCCGGTGGTACGAACCGTGGACGACGGGCACCAGATGGCAGGGAACGGGTTGTCGACCCGGGGCGGAGCTCAGGCGTGGAGTGGAACGGTCGATCGAGCGAGCGCATCGGCGGTCAGGCGCAGGTGTTCCTCGGCGCGCTCGACTGTGCCGCTCGGCTGAACGAGGTGACTGAGGGTCAGGCGGATCATCACCTCGACGATGGTCGACACGTCGCGTCGGCGGCGCGGCGGCACGTCGTGGATGTCGCACACCGAGGCCGTCAGCGGTTCGATCGCATGGGCGAGAACGGGCTCGGAGTTCACGGCGAGTAGCTCGAGTAATTCGGAGTCGGTGGTGGTGGCACCGCTGATGATCGCGCGGATCAGCGCATTTCGAGCACCGGAGCGCAGCACGCCGATCGCGGCTGCCGCCAGTCCTTCTCCGAGATCGTCCCGATGTTCGCCGAGTCGGTCTCGCACCTCGCTGAGGAAGCGGTCCGTCTCGCACTCGAGCAGCGCCTCGCCCAGACCTCGTTTGTCACCGAACTCGTTGTAGAGGTGCTGCCTGCTGACACCGATCTCGGACGCGAGAGCGGACATCGTCACTGCTTGCCAGCCTCGAGAGCAGACGATTTCGCGAGTCGCGTCCACCGCACGAAGTCGTGCCGCGGTGCGCACTTCTGCGCGCAACCCGTTATCGGAAGTTCTGGCCATGACGGCGATTCTACGCCGGAGCCCGGATTGTCCAATTCGTGGACAAAGTAGTTCAATGTGTATACGTTGACTACATCAGATGTCGATATGTAAACGAGGTGCGTGATGAGTGAGTCCACCCGAGCGCGAGAGGGCGGCGTCCCGGTGCTGTCCGAGGCTCAGGCTGCGGCCGTCCGGAACGGTGTTCCTGATCCAGGCATATCGTTGCCGCGCGTCGCGGTGCCCACGGCGGTGCTGTGGGCAGTCTCGTTCGCGATGTGGCTGACCGCCACGGCGATAGTCCTGAGCTCGGCCAGTCGGTGGTGGCTGCTGCTCACGATTCCGATCCACGCGTTCGTCACGTTCTCGATGTTCACGGTCCTGCACGAGTCGGTGCATCACGCGGCGGGCCGTCTGGGCTGGGTCAATGATCTCCTGGGACGTGTGTCGCTCCCGTTCGTGACGGTGTGGGGGTCGTTCCCCATGGTGAAGTTCATTCACATCGAGCATCACCGCAACACCAACGAGGACGTGCATTCGGATCCCGATGCGTGGACCGAGCACGGGCCGTGGTGGCAACTTCCGTTTCGCTGGATGGCCATCGACCTGTGGTACGCGAGGTTCTACTCCGGTCGCTTCGCGCAACGCCCCCGCCGCGAGCGCATCGGCATCATGGTCAACCTCGCCACGGTCGTCGCGCTCGTCGCCGTCGTGCTGCTGACCGGGCACGGGTGGGAATTCGCGCTGATCTACCTGATCCCGCAGCGGCTCGGGCTCGCGGTGCTCGCGTGGTGGTTCGACTGGTTGCCCCACCACGACCTGGGTGTCACCGCCAGGACCGATCGATTCAGAGCGACGCGCGTTCGGGTGGGGTGGGAGCGGGTGGTCACGCCGTTGATGTTCTACCAGAACTATCACCTCGTTCATCACATCCATCCCACGATCCCTTTTTATCGATACGTCAACGCCTGGAACAACACTCGCGACGACTACTTGACGCGCAACGTTCCCATCAGCACGGCATGGGGTACAGAACTGACCGCATCGGAGTATCGGGCCTGGCGTGAGATCACGTCCGCATACTCGGGAACCGCACACGACGTCGACCCGTCGGATCGCGTCCGCTTCCACAAGCTGAGGGTGGCGGAAGTGCGCCGGCTGACAGCGGATTCGGTGTCCATCACCTTCGATCTTCCCGACAGCCTCCGGCGGGTGTTCGCCTTCGATGCCGGGCAGAACGTCACCGTCCGCTGCGTGGTCGACGGAACCGAAGTACGGCGCAGCTATTCGCTCTGCACCGTCGCCTCCTCCGGAGTCGTTCGCATCGCCGTCCGGCGTGTCGACGGTGGCGCGATGTCCAGCTTCCTCAACGATCAGCTCTCCGCGGGTGACACTCTCGATGTCCTCCCTCCGACCGGGCGCTTCGTGCCGACAGGCAACGGTTCCGAGCAGCGGGCCGATCGACCCCGCGTCCTGTCGGCGATCGCCGCCGGCAGTGGCATCACGCCGATCATCTCCATCCTCTCGACCGTTCTCACCGAGGACGACGAGGCACGCGCTGTTCTGTACTACGCGAACCGGGACCAGGACTCGACCATGTTCGGTCCCGAGTTGACGATGCTCTGCCAGCACTTCGAGGGTCGATTGCGTGTGGTGCACTTCCTGTCCCGCGGCACCACCGTGCCGACGGACGACGACGCTGCCTCGGCGCAGTACGAGGACGTCGTCGCGAGCCGATTGACGGCGGACGAACTGGGACGACGAGTGAGGGCGCGCACCGTCTGCGACGAGTGGTACCTGTGCGGACCGGAGGAACTCATCGACGACGCGGTGTCCACGTTGGAGGAGTCCGGGACCGACCCCCGCGGAATCCACCGTGAGCACTTCGTGTCGGCGGGACTCGCGACCGGCGAGTCCCGCACCCACGGTGATGCCGAGCCCTCCTTCCTGACGGTCACACTCGCCGGCGCGGAAGAGGAGATCGATACAGACGGCGATGAATCATTGCTCGAAGCGTCGTTACGGAGCGGGGTCAACGCGCCCTATTCCTGCACCGGCGGCGCCTGTGGGACCTGCAGGGCGTTCCTTCATTCGGGCACCGTGAACATGGAGCAGAACTACGCGCTCACCGACGACGAGGTCGACGCTGGGTGGGTCCTCACCTGCCAGTCCCGGCCGTCCTCACCTGCGGTGACCATCGACTATGACGCGACCGAGGCACCGTGACCCGGCTGGAAGGTGCACTGGTTCTCGTCACCGGAGCGTCCTCGGGCATCGGCGCGGCCACGGCCCGCGCGTTCGCCGATGCCGGTTCGGTCGTCGTGCTCGTCGCCCGCACCGAAATCGCCCTCGACGACGTCGTGACGTCGATCCGGTGTCGAGGGGGAGAGGCGCACCGTGTCGTCACCGATGTCTCGGACGCGGCTGCGGTGTCTGCCATGGCCGTCACCGTCGTAACCGAGTTCGGCGTGCCCGACGTCATCGTGAACAACGCGGGGGCCGGGCGGTTCCTGTCCATCGAAGAAACCAGCGCCGCGGAGGCTCGCGAGATGATGGCGGTGCCCTATCTCGCCGCATTCACCGTCACCCGAGCCTTCGTCGAACCGATGATCGCTCGCGGGTCCGGCACTATTCTGCAGATCAACACACCCGCGGCGTTCGCGCCCTGGCCAGGTGCCGTCGGCTATTCCGCGGCACGCTTCGCGCTCCGCGGGTTCACCGAAGCGCTGCGCCAGGATCTTCGAAACTCAGGCATCACCGTCAGTTCCGTGACCCCCGCGAAGGTGTCCACCGCGTACTTCGATCGTCACTCGGGAGCCGAAGACCGAATCCCGGCCATCAGCAACCTCATCGGAACCATGACCCCCGAGCAGGTAGCGGATGTCGTCACCGGCACCGTCGAACGCGACCGACACGACGTACACGCCCCTCGCACGTGGCGACTGCTGCGTCCTGTGACCGCATGGTCACCGCGTCTGGTCGGTTGGTTGTCCTGGCGAACGAGTTCGGCGCGCCGCATACGAGGCTCAGAGGGGCGCCCGGCGCGACGACGTGTGCATTGAGAACTGAGTTCCTGCGGAGTGCGGGTGTCACCGCTCCACCTGAACGTCGTCGGCCACCTCGTCGGAGCCGATCGGTTTGCGGCAGTGCGCGCACACGACGAGTGCCTCCATGGTCGATTCGCACCGGGTGTGGAGCAGTCGGCGTCGCTGCGCGTCCGGTGGGCTGTAGGTGTCTCCCCACGACTTGATCACCAGGATCACTCCGGCAAGGTCCCGCCCTTTCGCCGTCAGGAAATAGCCGTCGCGTGTAGATCCCTCGCGGTAGGGGCGACGTTCGACGATGCCGTCCGTGACCAGCGTGCGAAGTCGGGCGCTGAGCACGTCGCGGGGGGCGCCGGTGTCTGCTGCGATGTCGGTGAAACGTACCGATCCGAGCGCGAGGCTGCGGACCACATGGAGGGACCACCGGTCGCTGATCGCATCGAGCGCCACGGTCAAGGCGTCGGACGGTTGGACTTTCAAACTCTTTGGCCTTACATTGAGTCGGATAATCCAACCAAACTACCCCCGAAGGGGCGTCGTGCCCGAATCGACTCGACCAGGAGCGTTGTCCGTCAGCGCACCTAATCGCAATGTGTCCGCACGCCCACCCGTGCGGGCGTGGTTGCAACCGCTCGTCATCGCCGGTCTCATCGCCGCCGCGTTCATCGGCATGTACGTGGGTCTTCAACGAGATCCGACGCCCAGGTCCGTTCCGGTCGCAGCGGTCGGAACGGAACTTGCAGAGAGTCTCTCGCAGGCGCTCGGCGACTCCGTGGACGTCCGCGCGGTACCGGACCCGGAGGCCGGGACGGCCCTCCTCACCGGTCGTGACGTGGTCGCGGTGCTTTCACGGACATCGCCCTCGGTGTTCGGTCTCGACGTGGCCGGCGCGAACGGACCGTCGACGGTCGGCGCGGTGGAGCGACTGGTCGGTGTCTATGCACGGTCGACCGGAGCGCAGGTGGTCACCGAGGACGTCGTTCCGCTCGTCCGCTACGACAGCCGTGGAACAGCGGGCTTCTACGTCGCCTTCGGTGTGTCGTTGGCATCGTTCGTGTTGGCGCAGATGTTGATGATGGTGTCGGCCCACCTTCACCTGCGTCACCGTCTCGCAACTGTCACCGTCTTCGCCGCGCTGGTCGGAGTCCTTGCTGCGGTGTTGGCCGGGCCGGTCCTCGGCGCACTCCCCGGTCACGGTGTGTCATTGGCGATCACGCTCGCACTTCTCTCGGCGGCAACAGCTCTCGCGACGAAGGCGTTGGGTGCATGGTTCGGGGCCGTGGGTGTGCCGATCGCGACGATATTGCTGATCACGGTCGGTAATTCCACGAGTGGTGCGACCGTCGGTGTGGATCTGTTGCCGGACTTCGCTCGGGTGTTCGCTGCCACGCTTCCTCCGGGGGCAGCCATCAGTGCGATCACGGACGTCAGCTACTTCGGCGGGGCGCATCACTGGGTCGGGTGGTCGGTTCTCCTGGTGTGGATCGCGGTGGCCGCTGCGCTCATCGTCTGGAAGGACACGCGAACTCGTGGCCTGGAATGAGGGCGATGCACTTCGCCACGAGACGTCTCGTTCGTTCGTGTCGCTGTTCCACGAGGCGACGGCCGCCGCTGCCGGTGAGGTGTGTGAGTGCCGGTACCGTTCGAGGCGGAGGAAGTTCGCTTTGCGGTCCGACGAGACACCCGTGTGTCGAGAACACGAGACGCAGGGTGCGTCCGACGCCGATCGGGTGCGAACCGGGGCAGGGTGAGACGCCCCCGGGCGGCCAGGGGCAGTGAACGTTCCCCTGAAGCAAGCCCCGGTTCGCGGATCGGCCGACGTGGGTTCGGCGCCACCACATCGACGTGGGCGTCAGCCGACGCGGATGACCACCTTGCCGAAGGCGCCGCGCGAGAGGTGCTCGTACGCTTCGTGAACCTCGTCGAAACCGTAGACCTTCTCGATGACGGGCTTGATCGTGTGTTTCTCGAAGAACTCGTTCATTTCCTCGAACGCACGCCGATGCCCCACCGCGATGCCCTGAATGCGAGTCTTGTTGAAGATCAACTGCATCAGATCGAGGTTCGAAGTCTGCCCGGAGAGGAATCCGATGACGGAGACCAGGCCGGTTGGTCGCGCGGCGGCGATCGATTTGTTCAGACCGTCTCCGCCGACGACGTCGAGCACCTGGTCGGCGCCCACGCCGTCGGTCAACTCGCGAACGCGCGTCGCCCAGTCCGGGGTGGTGTTGTAGTTGATCAGATCGGTTGCGCCCAATGCGGCAATGCGGCTGAGCTTGTCGTCACTGCTCGACGTCGCGATCACCCGTGCGCCGTACGCGGACGCGATCTGTGCCGCGAAGATCGAGACCCCGCCCGTTCCCTGAACGACCACGGTTTGTCCGGCACGGAGCTTCCCGTTCTCCACCATGGAGAACCACGGCGTCAGAGCAGCGATCGGGAGTGTCGAGACCTCTTCGTCGGTGAGAACGTCGGGAGAGGCGACGGCTGCGGTCTCTTCGAGCAGCATGTACTCGGCGAGACCGCCGTTGATCGGACCGCCGAGGCAGAAGTCCGGTTCATCCTCTGCGGGAGCGCCGTCGATCCAGCGGGAGTAGAGATGGGAGGCGACTCGGTCGCCTTCCGTGAAGCGGGTGACGGCGGACCCGGTCTGCACCACGACACCGGCTGCGTCCGCCACAGGTATCAGGCCTTTGGGCATCTTCTCGGGCTCGTAGATGCCATCGACGATCGCCTTGTCTCGGTAATTCAACGACACCGCCGACACTTTGACCACGATCTCGTTCGGCTTGGGCTCCGGGAGGTTCACGTTCGAGAGAACGAGGTTCTCGAGACCGAAATCGTTCAACTGCCAGGCTTTCATCTGTTCTCCATTTCGAGGTGCACGCGGACTGCGTTGGGGATGTTCTGTGCCGCGCAGACGGCGTTCACGCACGGTTCGCCAGGCTCAGCACCGGGAATAATTTGATGCGTGTCAAACAATTTTGATCAATAGACGGCTCTGTTCAGTGCGACCAGTCGGTCGCCGCCTATCCCGCCGTCGGCCTGAACCCGTTCGGACACGACGTCCATGACGAGGTCTCGTCGTCGGGCCGATCGCCCGCGGTCGGCGATCGCGAGGGCCGCCTCGAGCTCGTCGCGTGTCAGGTCGGTGCAGTAAGCAGGGGTCCCGGGCTGATGACGCCAGGAGTCGCCTATCGGCCCCGTGTGCACAGCATCGAAGCCTGTGTCCTCGACCAGGGTCATCGCGACGTCACGGAGAGTCGAGGAGTCCGCTGCGACCGGGATCGCGATACGCCCGACTGCCCCGCGCTCCGACGACCGGTCCGCGTAGGACGCTGCGGTGATCGCGTTCCAGGCCTTCGCGACGGGACGACCGTAATGACCTGCCACCCAGAGGCTCTCGACCGCATCGTGCTCATCCAGCGCGTCGATGTGGCCGTCGCGTGCGGGGTAGTAGTTCGACGTGTCGATGACGACGGCGCTCGACGGCGCGGCACGAACCAGATCGGCGATGGCCGGAACCTGGCCCATGTTCACGGACACGATGACCACGTCGGCGCTGTCGGTCACCTCCGCGGCCCACCGTGGGCGAGCTCCGGTCTCGAGGGTCGAGGCGGCAATGGTCTCCGGGGCGCGTGAGTTGGCGATGGACACATCGTGACCGGCGCTGCTCAACCGCAGCGCGGTGGTGGATCCGATGTTGCCTGCTCCGATGATGCCGATTCTCATGGTTTCTCTTTCGTGTCGATCGAATGGTGCGGTCGCCAGTCGTACTCAGGCCGCACGCGCCGTGGAGGATTTCTTGCCGAGAGTGAGGACGGCGACCACAGCGCCGATGGCGATGATCGCCGCAGTGGTCAGGGCTGCCTGGCCGGCGGAGACGGTCTGCGCCACGTCGAGTGATCGAGTGTCCGACGCATTCGATCCGATGGTGTAGGCCGAGATGAGTACCGCTCCGCCTGCTGCGCCTGCGAGTTGCTGCATGGTCGTGAATGCGGCACTGCCGTGCGAGTACAGGTCGGGGCGCAGTGCCGACATCGCCATGGTGGTCATGGGCGCCCAGATCATGGCCTGCGCGGCAGAGAGAATGAGATACGCGGCCAGGTAGAGCCACACTGTGTCGGTGTCGTCGAGCGAGGCGAGGAAGGCGATGGCGGCGATCCAGATGATCGCGCCGGGAATGACGAGGGGGCGCGGGCCCACTCGGTCGTACACCCGACCGCCCAGCGCGGACACTCCGGCGATGATCGCGCCACCGGGCACCAGGAACAGCCCGATGGCCATCGTTCCGAGTCCGAGGGCTCCGGTGAGGATCAGCGGCAGAACGAGCAGGATGCCGAAACCGTTCATCGCGAGAAAGACCATCACGATCAGCGGAGTGACGAACGATCGGGACGTGAAAATGCGCATGTCCAAGAACGCGTCGTCCCTACGTTGGAGCGTGATCTGCCGGAACACGAAGGCGGCGACGCCGATCAGACCGACGGCGATCGGTACGAGGGGTGAGATCGCGGCATGACCGTTCGCGGACTCGCCGATCGAGGCGAGACCGAAGACGAGGGCGCCGAAGCCGAGGGCCGACAGGGCCAGCGACAGCACGTCGAGCGTGACGTGTTCGGGCGTGGTGATGTTCCGAAGCTTGGCGGCGCCGAGTACGAAGGCCAGGACGGCGAGCGGCAGCACGAGCAGGAACAGCCACCGCCAGTGCAGGTGTGCCAGTACGACTCCGGAGACAGCGGGGCCGAGGGCAGGTGCGATCGCGGGGACCGCTGTGACGACGGCCATGATCTGTCCCCGGCGCGACTGGGGCGCCAGACGCATGGCGGTGGTCATCAGCAGCGGGACGAAGACAGCGGTACCCGCAGCTTGCACGAGACGTCCGGCGAGCAGCACCCCGAAGCCGGGAGCAGACGCCGCGATGGCCGTGCCGACGATGAAGAGGAACAGTGCAGTCAGGAAGATGGTGCGCAGGTGGAACCGGCGCATGACGAAGCCTGTCGCCGGGACCAGGACGGCCAGCGTCAGAAGGTATCCGGTGGTCAGCCATTGGCCGGCCGACGGGGTGATGCCGAGGTCGGTGATGAGTGTCGGCAGGGCCACTCCGAGAAGCATCTCGTTGAGGAGCACCAGGAACGTGGAACCCATGAGGAGGCCGATGACCAGTGCGTCACCCGGAGCGAGCGGCTCGCGGGTTCCGGACTGTGTCGTGGGTCGGGCAGGGACCGCCGTCGGGATGGTGGTATCGGACATGTTGGTGCTTTCTGATCGAGTCGATGTGGGTTGTCAGGTCAGCCGGGGATCGCGCCCGTACTGGGCGGGGATCGCCATGTGGTCGCGCAGTGTCGACCCGTCGTAATCGGTGTGGAACAGGCCGCGGTTCTGAAGCAGTGGGACAACCTCGTCGACGAAGGTGTCGATGCCGTCGTGGTAGACGTCGATGGCCAAGGAGAATCCGTCGCAGGCTCCGGCGTCGAACCATTCCTGCATGTGGTCCGCGACGTCGGACGCTGTTCCCGGAACGACAGGGTGATAGTCGATCACGCCGTGCGCCAGCACATCTCGGATGCTCCAACCCTCGCGCGCGATCTTCAGAGCGTGCGGGGCGCGTGGGTCGGCCGGGCTGGGTCTCGCGGAGGAGAGTTGCGCTGCGGAGAGTGGCTCGTCGAGATCGGCGGCCGAGAGCGACAGTCCGATCATCGCACCCAGGTATTGAACCCTGCGGGCGAGCTCGACCGACTCGTCGAGCATCTGGCGCCTGTCCAGTGCTGCACGCCGCGATGCGGCCACGGTGGGCATGAACCCAGCGAGAAGCTTCACCTCGTCGGGGTCGCGGCCCGCCCGTGCCGCTGCCGCGCGGAGTGCCTCCCTGTGGGATCGACCTTCCTCGATGGTGAAAGGGTTCGCGTAGACCCCGCTGGCATAGCGGGCGGCGACCTCGAGGCCCTGTGCACCGCCACCGGCCTGGAAAATTACCGGTTGCCCCTGCTCCGAGGGAGGGATGGGCAGCGGGCCGGCCGACGCGACGTGTCGGCCCTGCAGGTTCACCGGCGCGATCTTCGTCATGTCGGCGAAGCGTCGGCTGTCGACGTCCCGCACCCAGGCATCCAGTCCCCAACTGCCCCAAAGTGCTTGAACGATCTGAACGACCTCGTGCACGCGCTCGTACTTCTCCTCGCGCGGCGGCAACGTGATCCCGTAGTTGGCTGCCGCGGCGGGCTGGGAGGTGGGCACCGCGTTCCAGCCGGCCCGGCCGCGACTTGCCACATCGAGCGCCTTGAACTGCCGAGCGATGGTGTACGGCTCGTTCAGTGTCGTGGAGCTCGTCGCGACGAGCCCGATGCGTTCGGTGCCTCTCGCCATCGAGGTGAGAACTACCAGTGGGTCGGTCGCGAAGTGCGGTGCTTCCTTCTCCAGGTCCACATCGAGCGCGGGGGTGTCCGCCAGGAAGATCAGCTGGATCTTCCCCCGCTCGGCTGCTTGGGCGTAGCGCACCAGAACGTCCATGTCGGCGTAGGCGGAGGGGTCGACACCCGGCATGCGCCATGCACCCGGCTGAGCGCCGTACCCGTTGGCGACCTGCAGTGCCAGCAGCATCTGTGGTTGATCGGAACGAGTCATGGAGAACCTCTCGGGTCGAGGGCCGTCGACGCCGCTCGGTGAGCGGGCGTGACACGGATGATCAGAGGAGATACTCTCCACTTAGCAGGAACTGTACGGAGAGTGTCTCCGTTTTGTCAACGAGGAGGCGTCGATGGTCACAGAGTCATCCGGTCGAACCCGCGCTCCGCGAGCGGATGCCCAGCGCAACAGGGACCACATCCTCGACGTGGCCGAGAAGCACTTCGCGCAACACGGGGTCACCGGTTCTCTCGATGCCATCGCCAAACAGGCGGGGGTGGGTGCGGGTACTCTCTACCGCCACTTCCCCACCCGTGAAGCGCTTCTCGCCGCTCTGCTTACCGCGCGTGACGAGCAGCTCGTTTCGAGGATGGAGGACATCCGCAGCACGGCGCCGGGCTCCGCGGAGGCGCTGTCGAGCTGGCTGGACGCGCTCGTGGACTGGGCCGGCGCCTTTGACGGTCTTCCGGAACCTCTCCGCGCGGCCACGGCCTCGGAGGCATCTCCGCTCGCCGTGACGTGTCAGGGCTACATCACCACGACGGACGAATTCCTGGCAGCAGCCATAGAGGACGGCAGCGCGCGACCGGAGGTGCGAGGGCGAGACCTCTTCCTCGCAGCCCTTGCCACCAGCTGGGTCCGCGGCGCGGCCATGGCCGATGGCCGCACGGTGGACGCGTTGGCATCCTTGACGCGAGAAGGATGGTCGGTCGCCGAGTAGCGAGCTCGGCGGCCGTGACGTGCGCGGCAATCCGAGCTTCGTCGCTCAGAGCTCCGGGGTCGCCTTCCGTCCCTGCCCGCGACCACCATGGTCGCCGTCAGCGGACTGGGCATCGACACCGGTTCGAGCCCCGGTCGGAGGCAGGAGCTCGGCACGACGTTCCCACACGGCCTCACGAATTGCTTGCATCACCGGGCCGGCCGCCGGGCGCCGGAACCGCCGAGATGCCAACCATGCCGTGTACTCGGGCACCACGCGCACTTCGGGGTACAGCACGCGCACGAGCGACGAATCTGCGTCGGCGACGAAAGCAGGGAGAAGTCCGATGCCCGCACCGCACCTGGTGGCCATCACTTGAGCGTGCACGCTCGTGGATGCGAAGGCGACGTGTCGAGCCGACGTCAGTGCGGCTATGACCGCGAGATCTTCGACTCTCAACAACCCTTCGATGTAATAGATCAGCGAATGGGCACGTAACTCGTCGGTCGTGGTCGGCGACCCATGGCCCGCGAGGTACTCGACCGATGCGTACAAACCCAACGAATACCGGGTGAGCGGCTCCGACCCGGCCCGAGCGGAGACGGGCTCGCCGATGCCGATCTCGATGTCCGCTCCGGAGTTGTAGGGATTCAACCTCGTCTGCGTGACGATCTCGACCTGCAGATCAGGATTGATCCGGTGCAGGTCGGCAAGGATCGGGGTGATCACGTACGCCCCGAACGCTTCGGTCGTGGCGACCCGCACGAGTCCCGACAGGGCGTGACCTGTCGCTCCGCTCAGCGCGAACTCGCGGGCTTCCGCCAGCGCCGCCTCGATCTGTTCGCCGGGGCCCAGGATGCTCGTCCCTAGTTCGGTCAGCTCGCAACCCTGCGCGGTTCGGGTGATGACGGGCCCGTTGAGTTCCCGCTCCAGCGCGTCGATGCGCCGGGACACCGTCGTGTGATTGAGACCCAGGGCTGCGCCTGCCGCCGCAAGCGAGCCGCAGCGCCCGACTTCGAGAAGCACCAACATGTCATCAGCACGCATGGCGGCCACCGTAGCTTGCTGCGCGTTTTTGCACAGCCAGTGCTCGGGTTTGGCCCTACCAGGGCAAGTGTTGCATCCGTCACACTCGTGACAGGCGCGCGGCCAAACCACGATCACCGACGACAAGGATTTCTCGTGACGACAGTATGTTGGCTGGGTTCCGGTCACAGTCGGAAGTGCGGCTCTGCGGATGGCCCCCGCGCTGGGGCTTCGGACGGTAGCGGTGGCGAGCAGTACCGAGAAGGCAGAGCAAGCCCGACGCCTCGGTGCTGATCACGTGGTCGTCAGTCACGCGTTCCTCGAGCGCACCCTCGACATCACAGCTGGACGCGGCGTGGACGTCGCACTCGATCCGGTGGGTGGGGATCGACTCGCCGACACGCTCCGCGCCACGGCCGAGGGAGGGCAGGTCGTCGTACTGGGTTTCGCCGGTGGCTCGATACCCGTGCTCGACGTCGACCGACTGCTCCGCACCAACATCTCTGTCGTCGGCGCAGGTTGGGGCGAGTATGTCCGCCAGAATCCGTCGCGAGCGCACCGGCAGTGGTCCGACATCCTGTCGATGATCCGTAACGGTCGACTCTCCGTCCGGAACCCACCGTGTATTCGATGCAGCGTGCGTCCGACGCGCTCCGAGCGCTCGCAAACCGCACTAAAGGTGGCAAATCCGTACTGGCACTTCGATGACCATCCTCTGGCTGGGCTCGGCGTCACGCACTCCATACGTATCCCTCGATGAGAAAGGCTCCGATGAGGACAGCAACGATAGAATTCGACGTTCCGGTGACGATGCGAGACGGCACCGTGTTGACGGCAGACGTCTACCGACCGGTGGGTGACGGGCCGTGGCCCGTGCTCGTGCAACGTACGCCGTACGGCAAACAGACACCGATCAGCAATGCGAACGTCCTGGACTTCTACAAGACCCTCCGTCGTGGCTACATCATCGTCAATCAGGACACCCGCGGTCGCTTCACATCGATGGGCAAGTGGATGCCGTGGGAGTACGAGGGGGACGATGGTTACGACACCATCGAGTGGGCGGCGACGATCGACGGAAGCAACGGCATGGTCGGCATGTTCGGCGCGAGTTACACCGGGAACACCCAGTGGGCGGCGGCGGTGACCAGACCTCCACACCTCCGTGCGATTGCTCCGCAGATCACGTGGAGTGCGCCCGAAGACGGGATCTTCTACCGCGGCGGTGCCCTCGAGTTCGGATTGAACGTCTGGTGGACGTTGGGTCAGTCGATGGGGCAGTTCGCGAAGGAGGTGGCGGGCGACGACGAGTTGGCGTCCCTGCTCGCGAACACTTTCGACGATTTGGACCACCTGGCCGACAGGACGTACTGGGAGCTCCCCTCGGCTGCCGTGCCGGCGATCGCCCGGACCGGACAGCCCGACGTCGGGACCCAGCGCGGCCTGATCGATCCGTCCAGTCTCCGCCATGCTCGGGTCGCGGGACGGTACAGCGAGGTCTCGGTGCCCTCGCTCAACGTCGCAGGGTGGTTCGACGTGTTCTCCCAAGGGACCATCGACAACCATCTCGGCACCCGTGCTGCCGGTCTCGAAAGTCGCCTGATAATCGGCCCGTGGGAACATATGAGTGGAATCACGGTGACGCCCGGGCACATCAACGGAATCAATTACGGTCTCGGCTCGGTCGCTCCCGGCGGAGACGGGACGATGACCGGCGTTCAGCTCGACTGGTTCGACCACTACCTCGCTGGTGGCCCCAAGGGCCCGTCACACGAGTCGGCCGTCGACTACTACGTGATGGGCGTCGATGAGTGGAGAAGGGAGGACCACTGGCCACCGGAGCGTGCCGAAGCCACACGGTTCTACCTGCACTCCGACGGGACACTGTCCCGCACAGCGCCCACGGATGACCGGTCTGTCTCCGAGTACGACTATGACCCGGCGAAACCGGCTCCGACTTCCGGTGGCTCCACCACGATTGCGAGCTCGTTTCCCGCAGGCCAGGTGAACCAATCGTCGGTGGAACAACGTGGAGACGTTCTCACCTTCACGTCCGCCCCATTGACCGAACCTCTCGAGATCACTGGCCGAGTCACGGCGACCATTCACGCAGCCACGGACGGACCGTCCACGGACTGGGTCGTACGCTTGTGTGACGTGGACGAAGACGGTGTGTCTCTGAACATCGTCGACGGCATCACTCGAGTGCACACCACGGCAGGCCACGTCGATGGAACTGACGTCGACCTCTGGTCGACCAGCATCGTCCTGGCGGTAGGGCACCGCCTGCGGGTGCAGGTGACATCGAGCAACTTCCCTCGATGGGACCGCAACCCGAACACGGGCGAAGATCCGAAGACGGCGACACAGATGCGGGTCGCACATCAAACCGTGCATCATGATCGCGTCCGAGCATCCTGCATCGTCCTACCCGTCATCTCCTCCTTCTGATTGTTTCGGCCGCGGTGAGCGAGGCCGACGGTGATCAGTAGCAGCACATGAGTATTCGTGTCGTCCGTGCGGAGGGCACCCGCACTGTCGCTGTACAACCGTCGGTCGGCTCACAGCATCACTGTGCGAGCGGTTCCGCTGTTCGGTATGCCGAGTGCCGTGCGCAGCACGGCAGCGACCTCGTTGCGGAGTGTGGCATCGATGCGCTCGCTGGTCGCGATGTAGAGACCGACCGGGGGAATCTCGGGTAGGCCGCGTACTTCCCGTAGCCCATCCGGTGTGGGACCTATTCGGGGCAGAGGAGTCATGCCGGTTCCGGCTCGCACGGCGCCCAGAACCGACGTGTGATTTCCGCATTCGGCAGCGACCCGGTGATCACGAGATCCCAGCGATGCGATCGCCTGATGACGAACTGCACACGGGGGAGTGAACAGCACCAGGTCGGAGACAGGTTCCTCGTCCAATGCGAACCACTGCAAGGGAACCGGGGCGATTCGCGTGCTTCCGCGAGCGGGGCGGGTCAACATCAGGGCGATGTCCGCACGGTTGTCATGGACCAGGTCGCGGACATGGGCGCTGCGCGTCAGTCTGAGTCGTACGGACCTGCTCGGCAGACGCCCGCGCACCAGCGACACCACGGTGGGCACCAGAAATTCCGCTGCGTGCTCTGTTGCAGCCACCAGGATCTCGTCGGATCCGAGTGGAGACAGGGCACGTATCGCGTCATCGTGTTGCTGGAGGATCTCGCGTGCTCTGAGTGCCAGTTCCTCCCCATCGCTGGTCAACGTGAGACCGCGTCCCTGTGGGGTCACCAATCGCACGCCCAACTCACGCTCGAGGCGACGCAGATGGCCGGTCACCGCGCCAGGTGACAAATGGAGTGCCTCCGCGGCTCTGCGGACACCGGAGAAGGCCACGACCGCCGAGAAGCTCCGTAGCGGTGTGATGTCCATCGTCGGCATGTGCACAGTCTGCAGGACTGTTCACGATATGTGAACGCTGTTGTTTCACGGGCCTCGAAGCATCCACCGTTACTGCATGTCATCGCAACGCGCCCTCCCGCCGAGGTTGGCGATCCCGACGGTTCTGTTCTACGCGGCCGGCTACCCCATCGGTTCCGTCGCGGTCGGCGTGATGTCCCCCTTCCTCGTGATCGCACTGCGGTTTGCGATCTCGGCGGCCCTGCTGTGGATCGTGGTGCTCGCGCGCCGGACGCCGATGCCGGATCGCCGATCGATCGTGCACGCGATGGTCGCTGGATCGATGACACAGGGTGTTCAATTTCTCGGCTTGTATTGGGCCCTGGCACATGGTGTCTCGCCCGGGCTCGGCGCTCTCGTGATCGCTCTGAATCCAGTCTTGACTGCGACGTTGATGGCGGTGGTTCTGGGGCACCGCGAGTCGCGGCGAGGGTTGGCAGCGCTGGCGCTCGCGACAGCGGCGGTCGTTCTTGCATGTGCACCGAGGATCGCAGCTGAACCGGGCGTGGGAGTCGGACTCGCCGTGGCAGTGGTCGCCGTGGTAGGCCTGGCGGCAGGAGGGGTCTATCAGGGGCGGTTCTGCGCCGATATGGATGTCTGGCTTCTGACGGCGCTGGGACTCACTGCGTCCACCCCTTTCGCCGTGATACTCGCTGCCGCGAACCCGGTGACCGTCACGAGCGTTCCTGCGGCCATAGGCATCCTGGTGGTGATGGTGCTGATCGGCTCGATCGGTGCCACGACGTTGTACTCGGCAAGTGTGAAAGCTGCCGGTGCCAGAGCTGCTTCGATTCTGTTCGCCATCATTCCGTCGGCCGCGACGGTGATGGCGTGGATTGCTCTGGACGATTCGATTCACGTTCTGACGATCGCCGGCTTGCTTGTCGGCGCCGCTGCCTGCCTCCTACAGAGTGGTTCGACGCATAGTGCGGAAGCGAGCGAAGAACCGATCGGCGAAACTGTTGTCGAGGCTCGTGATCAGTCGGTTCGTGCCCGCCACTGTTCCCGCCGGCGCTGACTGCGGTCGGTCGATGTACGAGACCGGGAAAACGCCCGTCTCTGGCGCGGATGCATCCCGCCCCAGATACCGAAGGTCTCTCGTTGAGCCACGGCGAACTCGAGGCACTGAGCTCGTACCGAGCACACGCTGCAGAATTTCTTGGCCGGAAGACACTCGGCATCGACCGCATCGTTGCTCGGGAAGAAGATCGCCGGGTCGGCGCCACTGCATGCAGCGTGCTGACGCCAGTTGTCGGCGTCGCTGTCATCGACGCGCATTCTGTTGCTGACCAACGCGTATCGAGAGTCCGACCGTTCAGTGGTCATTGCTCGGAGACGTGTGTCCGGACGGCGACGTGCAGGCGTGGTGCTCCATGAGCCACTCACGCGTCCTTGGGTTCGGAGTCGACGGCGCCCCCACGAACACGGGGGCCGAAGAGGTTGATGATGGCATCGACGTACTCACTCGTGAGGCGGGTGCTCTCGGTCGGGGTTCGGTCCGTCTGGGAATCGTTGATGTCGTTCATGTTCGCGTTCCTCGATGTGATGTGGTGCTCTGCCACCCGGGCCGTGTCGGTGGATGCGGCCGGGTCTCGGCCCTCCGGGGGCCTCAGCGTTCGATGATCGGCAGTATCAGCCGGCTGCGATGGTCAGGTCCGTGGATGACTCGGTTCTGCGCCACGACAGACTCGTGCAGCCCTTCCTCGTTGATGTCGCCGCCTGTGTTCGTGTTTCGGTCGTAACGCGGGTAGGCACTGCTCGACACCTCGAGTCTGATCCGGTGCCCGGGAAGGAAGACGTTGGAGGTGACCGACAGATCGAGGGTGATCTCGTACACGGTCCCGGGCGCCATCAGTTGCGGACCTGCGGTGTCGCGGTAGCGGACTCGGAGCATCCCGTCGGTCAGATAGATCGCGCGTCCGTCCGGGTGCACGTCGACCAGCTTTCCGGTGAAGTCGGTGTCCGAGGCCGATGACGTGACATGCAGAACCAACGACACGTGCCCTGTGACCTCCACCGCCGCCGAGAGGACGGGCGTGGTGTAGCAGAGAACGTCGTCGCGCTTCTCGATGTCGGACTGGTCGACCGGACCCACCAAGTTGAGTGCGGACGGTTGCCACACGCGTCCGCCGAGACTGGGGACCGGCGAGGTCGGGTCGTAGGTGTACGAGTCGGATGCCTCGGTGGCGGGGAGTACGCGACTGATCGCGCCGCCTCCGTCGGAGGAATTCGCATCACCGGAACTGTCGAGGAAATACTCCACGTATGTGGTGTCGGGAAGAGGCCAGTCTTCCTCGTCGCGCCACTCGTCGATACCCATCACGAATATCCGAACCGGCGCCGCGCCGGCGGTATCGGTGGTGTTTCGCAGCCACTTGTCGTAGAAGCGGAGGTAGGTCGAGGTGATGTCGATCGCGGCGATGTCGGCTGTGGGGCCGAATTGCCGGTCTTTGTACATGCCCGTATAGCTCTGATGGTCCCACGGGCCCATGACGAGCTGCTGGCCTTCCCTCGCGTGTTCGGTTCCGGCCTCCGAGCGCAGCCGCGCGTACGTGCGGGTCGTGTCGCCGGCGAACAAGTCGAACCACCCACCGATGTGCAGTGCGGGGACCATGACGGTGCTGTGATCGGTCACAGGAGACCGGGTGTGCCAGAAGTCGTCGTTGCCGGGGTGCTGCAACCACTCCGACCACCACGGATGCAGTTCGGCGAGCAGTTCCCGATCAGCGGGCATGGCATCCCGTAGGAGGGTGTCGGGTGAGGCTTGCAGAGCAGTCACGTCAGCGAGCAGGCTTTGCAGACGCTCGCGGTCCCCGTCACCGTTCGCGCCGGATCGGAGCACGTCGGCCACCCCCATGGACGTCGCCCAGAACACGGCGTTGTGCCACGTGAGAGCGCCGCCGTCCGAATGCCATGCCCGATAGAGGTCGGGGTTCGTCACGGACGGTGCGATGGCAGCGAGTCCCGGTGGATTCTTCGACGCCAATGCGAGTTGTGTGAAGCCGAGGTACGACGCTCCGAAGGCCCCGACCACACCGTTGCTCCAGGGTTGTTCCCGAACCCATTCGACGGTGTCTACCCCATCGTCGTGCTCGTTCTCCATCGGAACGAAGTCACCGTCGGACGCGGATGTTCCGCGGCAATCCTGGCGCACCACGGCGTACCCGGCATCGAGGAGAGTGAAGATGTCCGGGTTCACCCTCAGCGACAGCACGAACATCGCGCTCTTGCCGTACGGAACCCGCACGACGAGTGTCGCGCAGGGCGTGCCCTCGGGAATCCAGATGTCGGTGGCCAGCAACGTTCCGTCGCGCATGGGCACCATGACGTTCTGCTCTACTCGAAATCCCATGTCGTCCTATCGGGTCGATCGCGAATGCAAGTCAGACTTCGGTCGGACCCCGCGCCGTGCGCGGTGCCGACTCCGTTGCGGCACCGGCTGTGTGAACGTGCTGACAGGCCCGTGCGGTGAGCTCAGTGGAAGGGGACGACCGCATCGCGGTCGTCGAATTTCATCTTGTTCACCCACGCCGGATCCGCCAGAAGAGGTCGGCCGAGAGCAAGCAGGTCGAACTCGCCGCGCTCGAACTTCTCGACGACGACGTTCAGTTTCTCCTCGTCATCGTGACCGTCGGCCGCCTCGTCCCCCACGAACGGGCGATCCACGGCGACCGATCCCACCATGATCGCGGGACGACCCGTCACCTTCTTGGCCCACCCGGACAACCCCAGAGTGCTGTCCGACGACGGCTCCGACGGGAAGGCAGGCTGCCAGTGCCGACGAGTCGAGGGGTGGAAGATGTCCACTCCGGCGTCGGCCAGGGGAGCGAGGATGCTCTCGAGTTCGGTCGGTGTGGCGGCGACCTGCGCATCGTAAGCGCCGACCTTCCACTGTGAGAAGCGGTAGCTGATAGGGAAGTGTGGCCCCACTGCCGCTCTCACTGCCGATACGACCTCGGTCGGGAACCGGACACGGTCGTGCAGGGACCCGCCGTAACGGTCGGTGCGTCGGTTGGTCCGCGACCACACGAACGTGTCCAGGATCATGCCGTGTGCGCCATGGATCTCGACTCCGTCGAAGCCCAGTTCCGCGGCCAGTGTGGCAGCGTCGACGTAGGCCTGGAGGATCGAATCCATATCGGCACGGTCGAGGGGCCGACCGAGAGGCTCACCGTCCACACCGATGCCGGACGGTCCGACCGATGGCAGATCCGGTTCGAATTCCGCTGTCGCGCCGCGCATGACGCCCATGTGCATCAGTTGGCTGACGATGGCGGCACCCTCGGTGTGAACAGCGTCGACCACCTGCCTCCACCCGGCGGCACTGTCGTCGCCGTACATGTGGGGCATGGCGGCACTGCTTCCCGCAGCGGGGGCAGGGATGAGCGTGCCTTCGGTGAAGACGACGCCCACACCGCCTGCTGCTCGCTGCCGGTAGTACTCCACGTTGTCGGCGGTCGGAATGCCACCCGGGCTGCTCTCGCGCGTCATGGGTGCCATCGCGAAACGGTTACGTACCGTCAGTGTCGATGCGGTGAACTCCGTGAACAGTGGCCCCAGCACCGGGGTGCGCGTGGTGCCGGCGACGTGGTCGCTCATGGGAATCTCGCTTTCGTGTCGATCGGCGCGGCGGGAGGCGTCGCGGCGCGAGTGTCGTCGCGTGTGTCGGACCTCACTGCCCTCGTAGTCAGGACATCACTCAATGACTTGTTTGTCAACGAACAATATTTATGGACGACAGTCGGCGGGACGATGTCGCCCGAGGGGCGCCGTTGTTCGGCATGAGTACGGAGTGTGGCCGCGATCGAGCCGCGTGTCCGGCGCGGGCACTCGGGTGCCCGAGTTCTACTCGAAAGACGCCGTCCCGATACCTGATTGCTCGACAAAAACTGTTGCGGCCCCATAGGATTCGCATCTCGGCGAGTGTTCTCTCGCACAACTACGAAAAGGATCGACCATGAAGATAGGAATTCTCGGTGCCGGGTACATCGGCGCGACCGTGGCTCGAAAGCTGAGTGCTGCCGGACATCACGTGAAAATCGCCAACTCGCGCGGGCCCGACACCATCGATGCGGCTGCGCTGAGTTCCGGTGCGACTGCGGTGGATGCGTCCGAGGCGGTGGTCGATGTCGACGTCGTCATTCTGTCGATTCCGCTCCAGAGCATTCCTGGCATCAGACGCGTGATCTCGGCAGTACCGCTGGACACCGTGGTGATCGATACCTCGAACTACTACCCGGGGCGCGACTCGACGATACCTGCCATCGAGTCGGGAACGGTCGAAAGTGACTGGGTGCAGGAACAACTCGGCAGGCCGGTCGTTAAGGCATGGAACGCCATCGGGTCGGGTTCACTGGCGTCGAAGGGTATGCCGGCGGGCAGCTCCGACCGCATCGCCATTCCGGTTGCCGCCGACGATCCGACCCATCGACAGGTCGGCATCGATCTGGTGGGAGACACCGGGTTCGATGGATACGACGCGGGTCCGATCTCCGAGTCGTGGCGGCAGCAGCCGGGTGCGCCCGCGTACTGCACGGATCTCACGATGGCCGACATGCCCGCCGCCCTGGCGAACGCGGATGCGTCTCGATCTCCGAAGAGACGGGACATCGCGGTGGCCGCATTCGCCGAGCGTTACGACAGTCCCACGACCAATCCGTCGGCCGACTATGGTGTGAATTTGAGTCGAATCTTGTTCATGTAGAGGGCATCTGCTCCGGTCACAGGACGCCGGCCCTACTGGACGGGCGCGGTCGGCTCCTGTGAGGAGGGCCCGGGAACTCGCCGCA
The DNA here is from genome assembly GCF_036163995.1 of Rhodococcus sp. NBC_00294. Lineage (NCBI taxonomy): Bacteria > Bacillati > Actinomycetota > Actinomycetes > Mycobacteriales > Nocardiaceae > Rhodococcus > Rhodococcus sp. NBC_00294. The sequence continues at coordinate 87,774 of NZ_CP108043.1, read as the reverse complement.
GCAGCAGTACGGACCGCTCGCCTTCGAAGACGACGACCTTGTCCTGCTTACGCCCCCAATGCCTGAACACGACGGTGCCGGGCGCCTCGTCATCAGCGCCGGGAGTCACGGAGACGACCTCCGAGAACGCTTCGATCGTGTCACCGTGATGCACCGGCGCCAGAAATCGCAACCGAGACCAGCCGAGCTCCGCCACCGCGTGTTCCGCGGTGTCCTGTGACGCCAGACCGTAGACCAATGATGCTGTCGCCAGCCCGAACACGAGCCTCTCGTCACCGAGGGTCGAGCCCGTGAGGAAGTGATCGTTGAAGTGTGCCTGGGCGGTGTTCATCACCTGCTTCGCCGGGCCACTACCTTCGATCTCTCCCACGGTGGCCGCGCGGAAGTGCCGCATCCGTTGCCCGGGGTGGAAGTCGTCGAACCAACCAGACGACCCCAGTACGCCGCCGTGACGGCTGTCGGTCGATGTCATGGGAGCCCTTCCCTGCAGACGTTCTGTCGTATCGGTGGTCATGGGGTCCACTCGGAGAGAATGGATTCGACGGCATCTTCTCCGAGCTTGGGTCCGCGCCCGTGAACACGCGCCGGGGTCGAACTGAACTTGATGGGTGAGCCGGCAATGGTGACAGGCTCGTCCGAACCCGGCTGTTCCACCTCGACCAACATCTCGCGGCGACGCACGTGCTCGTCGGCGAATATGTCCGCGGCGTTGTTGACCGGCCCGATCGGCACGCGTCCGCCGAGGACGGCGATCACGTCGGCCGTGGTCCGAACGGACAGCCATTCCTCGAGCACCTTGCGAACTTCGTCGGCATTGGCGACTCGCGACGTGTTGTCCGCGAACCGCGGGTCGTCGGCGAGTTCGGGTCGACCCATCGCCTCTGTGAGAGTTCTCCAGTGGTGGTTGCTGGGAGCGGCGACTGCGATCCATCCGTCAGTCGTCTGCATGATGTCGAACGGCGCGAGCAGTGGGTGCCCGTTGCCCATGGGGCCTGGTGTCACCCCGAGATAGGAGTGTTGGTACACGATGCGTTCGCACAGTGCGAGTACCGCGTCGTACATCGCGACGTCGACGAACTGACCTTCTCCGGTGCGTTCGGCGTGCCGTACCGCGGTGACGACCCCCAGGGCGAGAAGCGTCCCCGGGAAGATGTCGCCGATTCCCGGGCCGGCCTTGTGTGGGGTGCCGTCGAGAGGCCCGGTGATTCCGGCGAACCCGCCCATCGCCTGTGCCACGACATCGAATGCCGGCCATGCCTCGTACGGACTTCGACCTGTCCGCGCGTCGCCGAAGCCACGGAGAGCCGCGTAGACGAGCCGGGGGTTCACCTGGTGCAGCACTTCGTAGCCGAGGCCGAGCCGGTCCATTACTCCGGCCGAGAAGTTCTCGATCACCGCGTCTGCGACGCGGACCAGATCCAGGAACGCGGACACACCTGCCTCGGTCTTCAGGTCGAGCACGATGCTGCGCTTACCCCTGTTCACCGACTGGAAGTAACCGCCGAGGGCCTGCGACCGATCGTCACTCTCGCGGAACGGGCCCATGCCACGTGTTCGATCGCCCACCGCAGGCTCGACTTTCACGACATCGGCGTCCAGGTCGGCCAGCAACATGGTGGTGAACGGCCCAGCCAGCATCGACGTCAGGTCGAGTACCTTGATTCCGTGCAGGGGCCCCGAACGGGCGGCCAGGGTCATGCCACACCGCACAGTCGGGCCCTGACCAGAACGGCGTCGAAGATACGGGCAGTGGCCGCATCGATCATCATGCCCTGGAACGACGCCGCGCCGAGTCCCGCCGCCTCGGCTTCCTGGACGGCCTGAACGGCTGCGGTGGCACGTTCGATCTCGGTCGTGGTGGGCGCGAACACCTCGTTGGCGATGGAGATCTGGCTGGGGTGGATCGCCCACTTCCCGACGCTTCCCAGTGTTGCTGCCCACGATGCTTCGCGCTCGTAACCCTCCGGGTTCGAGATCGCACCGTACGGTCCGTCGACCGCGTCAAGACCGTTGGCTCGCGCTGCACCGATCATCCGATTGCGGGCGTAATGCCACACGTCTCCCGGATATCCGTGGTTGCCCTCCGACGCCGCGCCGATATGACCCAGACGGATGCCCTGACTCGCGGACAGGTCACCGACCCCGAGAATCAGTGCTTCCAGCCGCGGCGAGCAGGCGGCGATCTCCTCGACACGAGAGAGCGCCTGCGTTTCTTCGATGAGCACCTCGAGCCCGATCTTGCCGACTTCGAGACCGAACTGCATCTCGAGCTGCGTCAGCAGATCGTCGACGAACCAGACATCCCGTGGCCCATACACTTTCGGGATGATGACCACATCGAGGTTGGCGCCGGCTGCGGAGACGATCTCGTACAAATCCCCGTGGCACCATTGCGTGCTGACCGGATTGATACGGCACGCCCGCGTCTTGGTGCCCCAGTCCAGGGTGTTCAGTCCGTCGATGATGTTCGCCCGTGACGGAGCTTTGAGCGCCGGGACGACTGAGTCCTCGAGGTCGAGGAAGACGAGATCTGCATCGCTCGCAGCGGCTTTCGCGATCATCTTGGTGCTGTGTGCGGGCGTGGAGAGTTCGCTTCGACGAAGTCGGCTGCTCGACATGGGTGATCCTTACTTCTGGAGGGTGGGTCGGTCGCCGCGGGCGGCGACCAAGTTGGTTCGGACGAGTTCGAGAACGGCGTCGCCGCGCTGATTGCACGCCGTGGTCCGCCACGACACGATCCCGACGCCCGGCTTCTTGCTGGACAGGCGCATCGAGAGCACCCGGGAACTCGCGGTGATGGTGTCGCCCGGATAGACCGGCGCGAGAAAGACGCAGTCGTCGATTCCGAGGAAGGGCCCGCCGCTCTCGCTGAGGTCTTCCACGGACAAGCCGACGGCGGTACACAGGACGAGCATGGGGTTGACGACAGCGTCGGGGTGACCTTGAGACTTGGCGTACTCGACGTTCAGGTGGAGGGGGAGCCACGCGCACGTCGCCGTCGAGAAGGAGACATTGTCGGCGGACGTGACGGTTCGGCCCCAGTGGTGATCCATGGTCTGCCCGGGTGCGAAGTCTTCGTATTTGTTACCCCGCGAGACGACGGGGAACGTGTCGAGATCGGGGAGCGTCCTGTCCGGAGTCGACTGCGAACCGGAGCCACCTCGGCCCTGAACATCGACGTTCTGTGTGGGCGAGTCGCTGTCGTCGGCCAGGCTGCCGGGGTGTGAAGGCATGGGTACATCTTGTCGGAGTTTTAAAGTTTGTCAACGAACAACTTTTTGGAGACCAGCTCAGAGCCGCCCGGGTGAAAGATAGTTGGCCGGTCACTTATGTTCCTGATAGTGTTCCACGTCATAGACGGTGCTGACGCACCGTAGACGGTGGACAGCGGGAGTCGAGCTCCCGGGGAGAGGAGCGCGACTCCGTGACGTTGAATGCCTGTGTCGTCGGCTTGGGAACGAGCGACCTGATCGGCAAGGACCCTGGCCGCAGCCCCCTTCGGCTGCAGTTCGAATCCTTCCGTGCCGCCTTGAGCGACGCGAACTTGGTGAAGTCCGACATCAACGGACTGGTCACCGCGTGGGGAGCCCCGCGCGGAGTCGATTACGACGAGTTCGTGGTCGCGGCCGGCCTCGATCTGGGATGGGTGTCCCAGCTGTGGACTCACGGTCGCTGGACCGCCACCGCCGTCCAACAAGCAGCGATGGCAGTCACTCTGGGACTGGCCGACGTGGTCGCCGTGATCAACAGCCACGTCTCCGCCACCGGGTATGCACGGCACCTGCCTCCCATGAGCTCGGCTCTGGGGGGAATGGACGAAGCGCTCCGCGACGGCGGCGGTCCGTACGCCAACTGGACACTGCACGGCACGCCGGGTGCGGGTGCCGGGGCGGCGCTCGCGGCGCAGCAGTACATGGACCGTTACGGCGCGACATCCACCGACCTCGCGAGCATCCCCGTGACGATGCGCCGCTACGCCGCCGACAATCCCATGGCCGTCAAACACGGCGAGGAACTCACCGTCGAGACCTACCTGGCCGAACCGGAGATGATGGGGCCGCTACGCCAGTCCGACTTCTGCGAGATGGTCGACGGGTCGTCCTGCTTGCTCGTCACCACTCGCGAGCGAGCAGCAGACCTCGGCCGACCGGCGGTACACATCGCCGGCATACAAGGCTTGAGGTCGAGTCGAGACAACTACGTGTTCTTCTCGCGTCCCGGAATGGGTGCCGGTGTCAGCCCGAGTTACGACTACGTCGCTCCCGAGACCTCTCCCGCACTGGAGATGGCAGGGGTGACGCGCGGCGACCTCGACGGATTCTTCACCTACGACCCGTTCTCGCATCAGATCTGGATGGCCCTCGAGCGCTGGGGTTTCTGCGCTCCGGGTGAGGCGGCCGCCTATTGCCGGGAGACGGGCATCGGACTCGATTCTCCGCTGCCCATGAACACATCCGGTGGATCTCTCGCCGAGGGCCACACCTACGGATACGGCCACATGTCGGAGATGGTTCGACAGCTGCGGGGCGAAGCCGGCGCGCGTCAGATCGTCGGCGCCGAGGCTCTGCAATGGGGTACCCCGTGGGGCGACTCACTGGTGCTCACGAACGAGAAGGTGAGCTGATGACCTCGTCCGAATTCGACGCCGACACAGCGCTGACCACAGTGAAGGCCGGCCGCGGTCCGTCGCAACACGTGCATCCGGATGTCGCAGGGTTCTGGAATGCCCTGTCCGCCGGCCATCTCGCACTTCAACGGTGCGGCGAATGCTCGACGATCAGGTTCCCCCTCTCCACACATTGTCACGTGTGCCTGAGTGGTGACTACGCATGGGAGCGAATCGATCCGCGGGGCACGGTCAACGTGGCAGTCAAGATTCACGAGGGCGTGTCGACGATGCCCTACAGTGGCGCCAGCCTGCCGGAACCGTGGAAGAGCATGGCGCCGTTCGTGACCGGTGCGGTCGACATGGAGGTAGGGGTTCGGCTACCGGGCCGAATCCTGTGCAGCTGCGACAAGGCACTGTCCCCGGGAACCCCGGTGACGGCCGTTCTACTCGACACACGCGATGGCGCGCCCGTCCACGGGTTCGTCCACGACTGCAACTCGAGCACAAGCGAATCAAGCAACAGGGAGTGGTGATGAGTGCCAGCGACGTGTCACGTCCGACATCGGCGGGCTTTTCTATCGGAATCGACGTGGGCGGGACTTTCACCGACCTCGCCTGCGGCGACGGAACGTCGTTGTGGCGTGCGAAGTCCCCGACCGATCCGCAGAACTTCGGGCGCGGTGTGCTCGGCGCCTGCCGCATCGTGGCCGATCAGATCGGGCTCGACCTCGGCGAATTCCTGAGCAGGGTGCAGCGTTTCGGACTGGGCACCACTGCGGTGACCAACGCCCTGGTGGAGAAGCAGGGGGTGAAGGCAGGGCTGCTCACCACGGCCGGTTTCGAGGACACCATCTCCATGGCCCGTTCGCGTCGCGTGTCCGTCGACGGTTTCCTGCTGCCGCCGTGGAGTCCCGTCGAGCGGGCTGCCGTGGTCGGTGTGCACGAGCGGGTCGATCGCGACGGCAAAGTGCTGTTCTCGGTGGATCTCGACGCGGTACGCGTCGCCGTCGACGACCTGATCACGACGCACGGCATCGAAGCGCTGGCGGTGTCCTTCCTCTGGTCGTTCAAGAACTCGGACAACGAACTCGCTGTGGTCGACTTCGTCCGGCGCGAGTTCCCTGATCTTCCTGTCTTCAGCGGAGTCGAGCTCCACCCCAGCATCCGTGAATACGAGCGAACTCTGGTGGCGACGCTCAACGCGGTGATGAGCAAAGCCTTGGACGGGATCGAATCTCTCGCCGACGAACTCGCCGACACCGGCTTGACCGTGCCGCTTCTGCTTCTGCAGACGAGTGGAGGCACGGTCACCCTCGCGGAAGCGCGACGGTCACCGGTCGTCCTGGTGGCGTCCGGACCGGCTGCGGGAGTCATGGCCGCTGCGGAAGTGTGCGCCGACGAGGGCATAACCGACTCCATCTGCGGTGACATGGGCGGAACGAGTTTCGACCTCGCCGTCATCGCCGGCGGCCTGCCCCAGCGCTCCGAACGCGGGGAACTGCACGGGATGATCATTGCGCAGCCGCGCATCGACACACTGTCCATCGGCTCGGGCGGTGGGTCGATCGCCTGGGTGGACGGACGCGGGCTGCTGAGAGTCGGTCCCCGGTCTGCCCGAGCGTGGCCCGGTCCCGCGTGCTACGGCAACGGCGGCACGGACGCGACCATCACCGATGCGCTCGTCGTTCTCGGGTACATCGAGCCGAGCAGCTTCCTCGGCGGCACAATGGCACTGGACCGCGAGGCCGCCCGAGCCGTGTGCAAGAACCTCGGTGATCGGATGGGTCTCTCGGCCGAGGCCACGGCGTGGGGAATCCGGGAGATAGCGCTGGCGGAGATGACGAAGGCTACGCGGCTGCACGCGGGGTCGAGCGGGCTCGACCCGCGCACACTCACCTTGATCTCGTACGGGGGCAGCGGTGGCTTGTTCACAGCGAGCATCGCGGTCGAGGCGAACATCCCCCATGTGGTCGTTCCGCCGGCCGCCTCGGTGCTCTCCGCATTCGGTGCAGCGTCGGCGGACGTCCGTCGCCAGCGCATCAAGTCTGCCGACGTCCTGCTCACCAGCGCCGACGCGGGGGACATGAGTGCGGAACTGACGCGGCTCGGTGCTGCGGTGTCGCGCGACGTCGGTGACGACGGCGTGCCGGAGGCAGATCGGGTGGTGACCTACGACGTCGGCGTCCGCTTCTTCCGCCAGACGTCCGAGGTGTCCGTGACGCTCGGCGACACCACCTTCGACGCCGATGCGATTCGCACCGCCTTTCTCGATCAGTACGCCGCGCGCTACGGAATGGGCGCCATCGGCCGAAACGCACAACTCGAGGTCACGTTCGTTCGGGCTGTGGCCACCGGCAGGTTGCCACGCGCCACGTTCCCCGTCGACACGGCCACCAGGTCGAGCGGCGGCGTCGAGCCGTCCTCGCACCGCGATGTCTTCCTCGACCGAGACGGCAGCCACTCGGTTCCGTGTTACCGAACGACCGACCTCGTTCCCGGCGACCGGATCGACGGCCCTGCTCTCGCCGACGACGTCGACACCACCGTGTTCGTTCCGCGCGGCACCACGCTCACGGTCGGTGAGCGTCGCTCCCTTCGATTGGATGTGAATACCGATGCAGCTTGACAACATCGCCGTGGAGGTTCTGCGGCACCAGCTCGAGGCGTTCTGCGGTGAAGGTGCCGCGACGATCAAGCGCACCGCGGTGAGTCCGTTGGTCGTCGAGGGTGGCGACTACTCCTGCACCATGCTCGATGCCGGCGGCAAACTCGTCACCGGCGGTGGCCATATCGCGTACCACTTCTACGCCGCCACCAACGCCATCGCGGGCGTCTTCATCGAACACGGAGACGACATCCACGACGGGGACGTCTTCCTGGCCAACGATCCGCACCGCGGTGGTGGCCTTCATGCACAGGACATCTTCGTCATGCGTCCCGTCTTCGCCGAGGACCGTGTGGTCGCGTGGATGGCGAATTCGTCGCACCTGGTCGATGTCGGAGGGATGCAGCCGGGTTCGTTCGCGCCGGATGCGACGGACTGCTTCCAGGAGGCACTTCGCTTTCCGGCGGTCAAGGTCATCGCTCGCGGCGTCGAACAGCGCGACATCTGGAACATTCTTCTGAACAACGTCCGCATGCCGGATCTGGTGGAGATGGACATTCGTGGGTTGATGGCGGGCGTCGACGTGGCGACCGCCAAGGTCCAGCAGCTCGCCGAACGGATCGGGGCAACTGCACTCCAAGACGGTTTCGACGAGCTCAACCGACGCACCGAGTCAGCAGTCCGCGCCGAGATCGCGCAGATCGAAGATGGTGTGTATCGGTCGACGAGCTGGACGGAATGGAACGACGAGCGTTTCCGCATTCCCTGCACCACCACCGTCGACGGCGATTCGATCCAGTTCGACTTCACCGGCGCAGCCCCGCAGACACAGCACTTCTTCAACACCAAGCAGTACATCGTCAAAGGCAAGATCGGAGTCGAGCTGCAGCGGCTGATCGGCCGTGACCTGCCGCTGAATCAGGGGTACTACGAAGCATTGAGTGTGCTGTGTCCCCGAGGAAGCATCCTCGATTGCGTTCATCCGGCGCCCGTCGGCGCGGCGCACCTGATGGCGTCGCACGACGCCAGCGAAGCCGCGATGCGTACCTTCCACCAAGCCGTTGCAGCGTCTGCGGAGAGCCCGAGCCGGCCCTTCCTGTCGAGCTCGCAGACGATGTCCGCGAACGCTGTCGTCACCTTCTCGGGCAAGGGTCTCAGCGGGGCCACCGACTCCTGGATCATGATCGACGGCACAGCCGTAGGATCGCCCGCCGGAAACGACCGTGACGGAACCGATTACAACTTCTATCTCGTCGGACACCAGGCAGCGATCCAGACCAACGATGTCGAGGTCACCGAGTCGTGGTACCCACTCCGGTTCGACTACCGGCGTCGATCGTGTGATGCGTCCGGCGCGGGGCAGTTCCGGGGAGGCCGCGGAGTCGACTTCGCCTTCACCGTCGACGGGTCACCCGGTCTCGTCGGAGCGAGTATCGGTGGCCACGGGAATGTTCCGATGCCCGGCACCGCAGGTGGGTCTCCGGGGCGTCCGTCGACCGTCGAACTTCACGAACCAGACGGTGTAGTGAACCGGATCGGTACCCTCACACAGGGTTTCGATCTTCCCGAGGGGCACAGCTACGCAATTCGAGCTGCCGGCGGCGGCGGCTGGGGCGACCCGCTGGATCGTGATCCAGCCGCCGTTGTCGCCGACGTCGCAGACGGGCTGATCAGCGTCGACGAGGCCGGTCGGGTCTATGGTGTCGACGCGGCCGACGGATCCACCTCGGGGCGCGCCGACATACTGCGCGCCCGGTTGGCGGACGCGCGTCCTCCGGCGTGTGTTCCGGCTGCGGTGGATGCCCAGAACTATGCGTCTGCACCGCCTCGACCGATCGCGGCCGGGGTGGAGCAGCGCGGGGGAGTGGCCGTCAGCGCGCGCTCGGGCGCAGTGCTCGCACTGGCACCTGCACACTGGACGGACGGATGCCCTCTCCTGGTGGAGGAGGTCGCACACGGAGTCGAGACCCGGAGTTACCTCGATCCCGGCACCGGGCACATTCTGCACACCGAGGTGGCCACGGCCGGTGACGAGCGAAGCTTCGAATCCAGCCCGAAGCGGTGGCGCACCTGGTCGAACGATCGGACGCAGTGACATGGACAAGAAAGTAGTCGTCGTCGGGGGTGCCAGCGGCGTGGGCGCGGCATGCGTGCGATCGCTGGCGGAGGCGGGTGCATCCGTGGTCTCCCTCGATCGGTCGGAGGAGTCCGGACGTAGCGTTGCCGAGAAAGCCGGCCAGACGTTCCTGCAGTGCGATGTGACCGACCGGGATCAAGTGTTCGCGGTCATGGACGAGGCGGTGGGCGTTCTCGGGGCGCTGGACTCGCTCGTCCATGCCGCGGGCATCCTGGTCCAGGGTCCCGCCGAGGACGTCACGGATCGCGACTGGGCACGCGTCATGGACGTCAACGCGCGCGGGCCCATGCTGACCAACCAGGCGGCATTCCCCCATCTGCGCAAGGGCGAACGCAGCAGCATCGCGAATTTCGCGTCGTCGTCCGCGCTCACCGCTTACCCGAACGGCGCCATGTACGCAGCGTCGAAGGGCGCTGTCACTGCATGGACTCGGACCATCGCCGTGGAATGGGCGACGCACGGCATCAGGGCCAACGTGATTCACCCGAGCGCGTCGACCGCAATGTTGGAGCAGCACCGCGCGAAGATGACCGAGGAGGAATTGGCAGCGTTCGACGCCGCCATCCGACAGAAGATTCCGCTCGGAGGTGTATTCGGTGATCCCGACCGTGACATCGCGCCGGTGATCACCTTCCTCGTCAGTGACGGTGCGCGATTCATGACCGGTCAGAACATCGCGATCAACGGCGGCTACTACATCTGACCGACGGATGTCTGTCGATACGAAACGCCGCCACTGTCACTGACAGTGGCGGCGTTTCGCGTCGAACGCACTTCTCACACAGGCACCGGGGCCTCCGCGCCTGCGCGGTGGGCGTCGATGCTCAGACGCGCCACCGCAGCGAGGTGCTCGCTTTCGTCGCCCAGCAGAATGCGGTCCACCTTCGCACGCCGCCAGTACAGATGTGCATCGTGTTCCCACGAGAAACCCAGCCCGCCAAGCACGTGAATGAGTGTCTCGGCAGCGGTCTCGAACGTTCCGGCGCAGTACGCCTTGGCGGACGACGCTGCGATCGGCAGTTGATCAGGTGCGTGGTCCGCCGCCCAGGCGGCCCACCACACGAGTGAACGCAGCTGGTCGACGGCCACCCAGTCGTCCACCAGCCGGTGCTTGACAGACTGGAAAGCGCCGATCTCCCGACCGAACGCCTGCCGGGTCTTGGCGTGTTCGATGCTCATCTCGACCACGCGGTCCGCGGCGCCGAGTCCTTCGGCGGCCAGAATCACGCAGGCGACCGAACGGGCCCGATCCCAGCGCTCGCGAGCGCCCGTGGCGATCACCTCCGACGACGTCAACTCGACAGTGCCGAGCCCACGTGTGCCGTCGATGGCCTCGCCGGGAGTCACTCGGCCCACACCGAGCACCAGGTCGTCACCGTCCATCGCGAGAAAGTGCGTAGCATCGACCACGTCCATCGAGGGACCCGGGCCGTCCAGAACTGCGATCGCCGAACGTCCTTCACTGACCGCGTTCAGCCGGGCGTCGTCGCCTTCGAGCAACACTGCGACCCGAGCGGCGGTGGCGAGTGACGGCCCGGCGAGTTGACGGCCGGCCTGTTCTGCGACCAGGGCGAGGTTCAGCAGCTCGGAGCCGACGCCGCCGCCCTGCTCCGGAATCGTCAGCGACGAGAAGCCGTACTCGGCGAGGCTTCGACGCCCCGGCGCCGGCTCGCCCGGTTCGTCCAGGAGCGGGCGAGCACGGGCGGGGCCCGCATGCTCGGCGAAGAAATCACGCGCGTGCCGCGAGAAGCTCCGCAGCTCGTCGTCCATGTCGAAATTCACTATCGTTACCTCTTGTCCGTGGCTGTCGTGGCAGGGGTCGAGCGGGCAGGTGTGCGGGCCGAGTCCGACGGCAGACCCAGCACACGCTCTCCGAGGATGTTGCGCAGGATCTCGTCGGTTCCACCGGCGAGCGCAATGCCCGGTGTGGAGGCCTGCGACGATGCCCATCGCCAATCGCCGTCGCGGGAGCGCGCCAGCACGGCGTCGTCTCCGAGCAGTCGCACCCCGAGATCCGCTGTGGCGTGCGCGATCTTCACGGCCGTGAGCTTTCCGGCGCTCGCTTCCGGACCCGGCCGGCCGTCTTTCTCGATGCGAGTCTGCAACCGGTAGCCCGTGTAACGCGCGGCCAGAGACTCGACCAGTACCCGTCCCAACGCTTCCACCGCGAGCACGCGCTGCGTCTCGTCCAGATGAGGGAGTCGGTCCGCTGCATGCGCGACGAGTGCATCGCTTCGGACGCCCAGCTCACCGCCACCTCCGCCGATGGCCATGCGTTCGTTCATGAGTGTCGTCAACGCGACGCGCCACCCGTCGTCGACGGCACCGAGGCGCTCGGAGTCCGCGATGACGACATCGTCGAGGAAGACCTCGTTGAAACTGGTGTGCCCGTTCATCTGCCGCAGCGGACGCACGGTCACGCCGGGGGCGTGCATGTCGATGACGAACATCGTGAGTCCGCGGTGCCTCGAGGCGTCCGGATTGGTCCGCGCGAGGAGAATCCCGTAGCGGCAGTACTGCGCCAGGGTCGTCCATACCTTCTGGCCCTGGATGTGCCAACCATCCTCCTGCAGTACGGCTCTGGTGCGCACGGCCGCGAGATCGCTGCCACTGCCGGGCTCACTGAAAAGCTGGCACCACATGTCGTCCGCGCGCAGAAGTCTGCGAATGTAACGTTCTTTCTGATCCTCGCTGCCGTGCGCGAGAACCGTGGGTCCGCACATTCCCAGACCCACGTGACCGATCGGCCCCGAGATGCGAGCGCGATGCAGTTCCTCGTTGATCACGGCCTGCTTGGCATTGTCTCCGCCGCCGCCGCCGTACTCAGGGGGCCAGGTGTAGCCGATGAGGCCACCGTCGTAGAGGACGGCCTGCGTGTGTCGCAGCAGTTCGACCCGGTCAACTCCCGGTTCCTCGAGATTGGAACCGTCGCCGTGGGCGAGATCGTCGTGGTGATCGACCAGAAACGCGCGTACTTCGTCGCGAAAGCGACTCTGGTCGGGGGTGTCGTCGAAGTCCATGTGTCAGTCTTCCTGTCGAGTTTTCCGGCTCGTGCCCGGCGGGTCCGCACAGCTCTGGTGACGGAAGCGACTCGGCGCATCGTGTTTCGCCTACACACAGTCATAGCGGACCTGAGCGCGGATAGGAAGAGAAACTTTGTTGGTTGACAAATTAAAACAGCCGCAGGCATGCTGTCGTGATGCAGAACACGCGGCTGTCGCCGCTCAACGGTCGGAGGGTGGAGTCGTGAGGACATACGGTCACTGGATCGGCGGTCGCGACCACGCACCGAACTCGGGTGGTCGGATTCGATCGACCTCGCCGTGGAACGGTGATGCGGTCGCCGACATCGCGGCCGGTGACGCAGCGGACGTCGCCCGTGCCGTCGAAGCCGGTGCGGAAGCGCTCGAGGCGTGGCGAACTCTCAAGCCCGGTGTTCGCGGTCGGTTGCTGGCAGACATCGCCGACGGTATCCGAGCCGAGCGTGAGCTCCTGGCAGAACTCGAGGGTGCTGAGGCCGGCAAGCCCGCTCCCCAATCCCTGCGTGAGATCGATTCAGCTGCAGCCTACTTCGACTTCTACTCCGGACTGGCCAACATCCCGTCCGGCGAAGTGATCGATCTGGGGCCCGGCCGACTCGGCTACACGACGCGCGAACCCTACGGCGTCATCGGCGTGATCACCCCGTGGAATGCGCCACTGAACCAGGCGACTCGTGCGATCGCGCCGGCGTTGCTCGCCGGCAACGTGGTGGTCGTGAAGCCGTCGGAGTTCACGTCCGCGACCACGCTGGAACTCGGTCGGATCGCCTCCGCGGCGGGTCTTCCCGACGGTGTCCTGAACATCGTCACCGGTGACGGAGCAGGCGCCGGACAAGCCCTGGTGGAACATCCTGTGGTGCGCAAACTCGCCTTCACCGGTTCGGTGCGCGCCGGCCGCCAGATCGGCCGCATCGCGGCGGACCGGATTCTCCCGCTGACGCTCGAACTGGGCGGCAAGTCGGCCAACATCGTCTTCGCCGATGCGGACCTCCCCGCGGCGGCGGCAGGGGCCGTGTTCGCCTTCACCGCGAACGCAGGTCAGATCTGCAGCGCAGGAACACGGTTGCTTGTCGCGGACGAGGTTCACGACCGATTCGTCGAGCTTCTTCTCGACGAAGTCGCGAAGATTCGTCCCGGCGAATCCTACGGACAGATGACCACCGAGGACCAGTTCGCGAAGGTCCAGTCGTACTTCGAGGTGGCGCGTGCCGACGGAGCGACGCTGGCGGCTGGTGGCACGGCCACCGGGGACGGCTGGCTCATCGAACCGACCGTATACACCGATGTCACCAATTCCATGGCCGTCGCACGGGAAGAAATATTCGGCCCGGTTCTCACGGTGCTGCGTTTCGGTTCCGAGGACGACGCGGTCGCCATCGCCAACGATTCCGACTATGGGCTCGCAGCCGGGATCTGGACCGTCGACATAGCGCGGGCGCACCGCGTCGCCGGTCGTCTGGAGGCCGGACAGATCTACGTCAACGAGTGGCTCGCCGGACTGGTCGAAGGACCATTCGGCGGTGTCAAGAACAGTGGCTACGGCCGAGAGAAGGGTGTGGAAGCGTTGCATCATTACACGCAGACCAAGTTCGTGGCGGTGAAGCTGTGAGCACACAGCTGGGCGGTCTCGATGACCAGTACGTGACCTTGCGAGAACGCGCGCGCGAGCTCGCTCAGTCGTGCATGGAGCACGCCGAGCGTGCCGACGAGAGCGACTCCATCGATGCTTCGGTGCTCGCACTGCTGAAGGAGAGCGGTCTGGCGTCCGTTCAGGTACCCGCCGCGTACGGCGGGCACTTCGAGCGGCCCGATTCGCTCGCCGTCACCGTGATTCGCGAGCAACTGGCAGCATCGTCGAGCCACCTCGACTCGCTGTTCGCGATGCAGGGCATCGGCAGCTACGCCATCGCGGTGGGAGGCACCGACGAGGTCAAGGCGCACTGGCTGCCGAAGGTTGCTGCGATGGATGCCATTGCCGCACTGGCACTCACCGAGCCGGATGTCGGCTCGGACCTCAAAGCGCTCGCTACCACCGTCAAGGCCGACGGTGACGAGGTGGTGGTGCACGGCACCAAAAGTTTCATCACCAATGCGGGTGACGCGAGCTACTACTGCGTGCTCGGCAAGGAGGAGACCGACGACGGTGTCGGTTTCTCGTTGATTCTCGTTCCTGCGGACACTACTGGTGTTCGAACCAGCAGGCCCCACCAGATCATGGCCCCGCACGTGCTGGGCGATGTCGAGTTCGATGGCGTGCGCGTTCCGATTTCGCATCGACTCGGAGTGCCGGGTAAGGGTTTCGATCTGGTTCTGGCCACTCTGGCGACGTTCCGGGTCTCCGTGGCAGGCGCGGCTATCGGCACCGCACAGGCGGCACTGGACGTGGCACTCGCACACACGACGGAGCGTCAACTGTTCGGTACGACGCTCTCTCGACTCGGCCCGGTACCTCAGATGCTGGCGATGTCCTGGACCGAGATCGAGATGGCACGGAGCTTCACCTACGACGTCGCCCGCGCAGCCGCGGCCGACCCGGCCGGGAATCTGCATCTGTCGTCGATGGCCAAGATCGGCGCGACAGAGGTCGCCGGACGTGTGGTCGACCGCAGCGTTCAGGTGATGGGCCGATTCGGCCTCGTCCGGGGCTCGCAGATCGAACGGTTGTATCGTGCCGCCCGACCGATGCGGGTGTACGAAGGGGCAACCGAGGTGTTGCTCGACTCGCTGGCGAAGAAGCTCGTGAGAGAGCACCGCGGATGATCATCGATGCCCACTGTCACGTATGGCCTGACGACATAGCCCGAAAGGTTCTCGCGAATCGTCCGGTAGGACTGGACCCGGTCCACGACGGAACGCTCGACGGCTTGCGGCGCACCATGGATGCAGCCGGCATCGACATGGCGATGACGCTGGCCGTGGCGAACGTGGGCCGAACGGTACGGCGTACCAACGAATTCGTCGGACAGGTGGACAGGTCCCGTTTCATCCCGTTCGGCACCGTTCACCCCGATCTGACGGTCGAGGAGAACCTGGCCGCACTGCGCGACAACGGTGTGGTCGGCGTCAAACTGCACCCGCTGTTCCAGGAGGTCGCCTTCTCGGACGAGCGAACCAGAGAGATTCTGATCGCGCTCGCGGAGAACGACATTCCTGTCATCGCGCACGTCGGCTCCGGGGGAGACGATCACCAGAACGCGAACGGCGCGCCGGAGAACCTTCATGCGATGCTCTCCGACATCACCGGATTACGGCTCATCGCAGCACATTACGGCGGCTACCAAGTTCTCGACGAGGCCGAACAGTGGTCTGTGGGAACCAGCGCCTATCTCGAGACGTCATGGCCTCCCAGCATGGGCGTGCTCGATCCGGAACGCGTCATTGCGATCATTCGACGTCATGGCGCGGACCGTGTCTTGTACGGCTCCGACTGGCCGATGACCGACCCCGCCACCGAGATCGCAGCCGTTCGTGCGCTGGGACTCAGTCCCGAGGAGGAATCGGGGATCCTCGGCGGAAACCTGGCGCGACTGCTCGGCATCGAATCTCCTTCGGCATCGTGACCTCGCAGTTTGTGACCGACAATCATCTCGTCCCTTCACCGACTCGGGAGTAATCAATGACCCAGTCCGACATCGAGCAGCCGGTACTCGTGACCGACGACGGGGGCGTGCGCACCATCACGCTCAACCGACCGGCGGCCCGTAACGCGGTCAACCTGGCTATGGCGACCGCGATCGACGCCGCCCTGACCGAATTCGACGAGCGGCGGGATCTCACCGTCGCCGTTCTCACCGCCAACGGATCGACATTCTGTGCAGGCATGGATCTCAAGGCTTTTCTCGCCGGGGAGCGGCCGCTGACTCCGGACCGCGGTTTCGCCGGTATCGCGCAGAAGCCGCCGCGCAAGCCCATCATCGCCGCGGTGAACGGCCCGGCCGTGGCAGGCGGCTTCGAGCTCGTGTTGGCATGCGATCTTATCGTCGCGGACGAGGCCGTCTTCTTCGCCCTGCCCGAGGTTCAGCGCGGCCTGGTGGCCACCGGTGGAGGACTGCTGCGGCTTCCGAGCCGAATCCCCTATCACCTCGCCATGGAGCTTGCTCTGACCGGCCGCCGCTTCCCCGTCGACGAGGCGCATCGGCTCGGGTTGATCAACAGAGTGACCGCGCCCGGTACCGCCTTCTCGGCGGCGCTCGAGCTCGCCGCGGAGATCGCGGCGTGCGGACCGCTCGCAGTCGCGGCGACCAAGCAGATCGTGCAGCAAGGCCCCGGCTGGCCCGCAGCCGAGGCGTTCGAGCGTCAAGCGGAGTTCGCGGCGCCGGTGCGATCGTCTGCCGACGCGGTGGAGGGGGCGCGTGCCTTCACGGAGAAGCGAGCTCCCGTATGGACCGGATCATGACCGACGATGTCGTCGAGAAAGCGAAGAAGCCATCATGGACTTGAATTTGACCGAGCGCGGCGTCATCGTGACCGGCGCGAGCAAGGGCCTGGGCCGAGCTGCTGCCCGGGCGCTGGCAGCCGAGGGAGCTCACGTTCTGGCGGTCGCCAGAACCGAGGAGAGTCTGACCCAGCTCGCCGCCGAGAATTTCGCAGGTGAGATCCACCCGTACGTCTGCGACATGCGTGACCGCGCGCGGGTCGGTGGGTTGGCGTCGGTCGCTGTGGAGCGGCTCGGACGGCTCGACGCCGTCGTCAACAACGCCGGCATCGCTCCCGCGGCGAACTTCCTCGAGATGGACATGGAGCTGTTCGACGACGTGATGGAGGTCAACGTGGCCTCGATCGCGATTCTGTCCCAGGCAGCAGCTCGTCACTTCGTCGAGGCCGGGCACGGTGGGCGGATCATCAACGTGGTCTCGACGTCCGGAATTCTCGGCAAGGCGACATTGGCGGCCTACTCGGCATCCAAGGGCGCGGCCATTCAGATGACCAAGGCGTTGGCAGCGGAGTGGGCACGTCATGACATTCAGGTGAATGCCATTGCGCCAGGCGCCTTCGCGACGGAAGCGCAGTCTTTCGTCACAGGCAACCCCGACGTGCTGGCCAAGCGGGTTCGCAAGATCCCGGCACGGCGTATGGCCGAGCCGGACGAGATCGGGCCCCTGGTGTGTTATCTGGCCTCGAGCAGTTCGAAATTCGTGTCCGGCGCGGTCTACGTCATCGATGGCGGCGAGACGGCTAAGCAATAGCCGATCGCCCGGCGTGATCCGGGTGTATCGGAGGCCCATCCGACGACCCTTGTGCCTGGTCCGGACGTGTGGTTCCATAAAACTAGTTGGTTGACCAATAAATCTTAGGAGTACCAGTGAGAGACGCAGTCATCGTCGATGCCGTCAGGACACCGATCGGCAAGAGAAGGGGCGCGCTGGCCGATGTCCATCCAGCGTCGATGTCCGCGGCGGTGTTGCGTGCGCTGACGGAACGCACGGGAATCGACCCGTCGATCGTCGACGACGTGATCTGGGGCTGCGTCAGCCAGGTGTCCGAGCAGGCCAGCAACATCGGCCGCAACGCCGTCCTCGCTGCAGGGTGGCCGGAGACGGTACCCGCCACCTCGGTCAACCGAGCGTGCGGCTCCAGCCAACAAGCTGTCAGCTTCGCGGCCGCCGGAATCATGTCGGGGCAGTACGAGTTCGCCGTGGCGGGTGGCGTCGAGTCGATGACGCGTGTGCCGATGGGCAGCGCTGCGCAAGGCGGGCAGCCTGCACCCGCGGAACTCCTCGAACGCTACGGAGTGAGCGGATTCAATCAGGGCAACGGTGCCGAGATGATCGCCGAACGGTGGGGCTTCTCTCGCACGGCACTGGACGAGTACGCACTGCGGTCGCACAGCCTCGCTGCGGCGGCCACCGATGCCGGCGCGTTCGCATCACAGGTGATACCACTCGGCGGACTCGACTCCGACGAAGGAATCCGTCGCGGCGGCTCACTCGAGAAGTTGGCCACGCTGCCCACGCCCTTCAAGGAGGACGGTGTGGTGTCGGCCGGCAACGCCTCGCAGATCTCGGACGGATCGGGCGCATTGCTGCTGACCACATCCGAGAACGCGACGGCACATGGGTTGACACCCCTTGCAAGGATCCACACCGCGGTGGTGGCCGGCGACGATCCAGTGATCATGCTGACCGCCCCGATTCGGGCGACCGCACTGGCGCTGAAGAAGTCGGGCCTGTCGATCGACGAGATCGGTGCTTTCGAGGTGAACGAGGCTTTCGCCTCGGTCCCTCTCGCGTGGTTGGCCGAGACGGGCGCGAAAGAGGATCGGATGAATCCGTTGGGTGGTGCGATCGCGGTGGGCCATCCGCTCGGCGGCTCAGGCGCGATCCTGATGACACGACTCGTTCACCACATGCGCGACAACGGGATTCGATTTGGATTGCAGACCATGTGCGAGGCCGGTGGTCTGGCCAACGCCACGGTCCTCGAACTGCTCTGACCGTTCCCTCGCCACACCTCGACACCCCATCGAGCCCGGATCGCCGGGCGCTTTCGACAAGGAGAATTTCGACATGGAACTGAACGGCAACGTATTCGCGGTGACAGGCGGGGCGTCGGGCCTCGGCTTCGCGACAGCGACGCGCGTGATCGAGGCAGGCGGGAAGGTGGCGCTCATCGACCTTCCGACCTCCGACGGCGACGCAGCGGCGGCCAAGCTGGGGGAGAACGCAGTGTTCGCCGCCGGCGATGTCACGGACGAGAACTCGTTCGGCGCAGCACTCGACGTCGCCGAGTCGCTGGGCCCGCTCAAGGGACTCGTGCACTGCGCAGGAAGCGGTCGCCGGGTTCGCGTTCTGGACAAGGAAGGCAACCCCGGCTCGATCGACGACTTCGAGTTCGTCATCAAGCTCAACCTGATCGGAAGCTTCCAGGCGTTGCGGCTGGGAGCAGCCCGAATGGCGAAGAACGAGGCAGTGGACGGCGAACGGGGAGCCATCGTCCTGACGGCATCCGTCGCTGCGTTCGAAGGCCAGATCGGTCAGGTCAACTACGCCGCCGCGAAGGCCGGCATCGTGGGCATGACTCTGGTCGCTGCACGCGATCTCGGTAGCCGGGGCATCCGGGTGTGCACCATCGCTCCCGGCATCATCGACACGCCGTTGCTCGGTCGCCTGCGCGAGGACATCCGCGAGGGCCTCGCAGCCAGCGTCCCCAACCCGCAGCGCCTCGGACGTCCCGACGAGTACGCACACCTGGCTACACACATTCTGGAGAATGCCTACCTCAACGGCGAGACCATCCGCCTCGACGGTGCGCTCCGCATGGCACCCCGCTGAGGTCGACATGACCGACGTCGATGCTGGTGACCTCATCTACACCGTCGAAGACGGTGTCGGGACCATCGTTCTCAATCGCCCCCACGCCAAGAACGCCTTCACACTCGAGATGATCGAGTCGTGGGCAGCCGCACTCCGGTCGGCACGGAGAGACCCCGACGTCCGAGTGGTGGTGGTGACCGGGGCCGGCAACGCCTTCTGCTCCGGAATCGACCTGTCCGTACTGGAGGCCGTGGGTGACGAGCCCCTCGCTCTCAAATCCATGCTGACGGAGGGCGTCCACGAGGTCGCCCGCGCCGTCGACGAGCTGTCGAAACCTGTTATTGCCGCGGTGAACGGTGCAGCCGTGGGCGCGGGCATGGACATGGCACTCATGTGCGACATCCGAATTCTGTCGCAGTCAGCCCGCATGTCGGAGGGCTACATCCGCGTCGGGCTGGTCCCCGGCGACGGCGGATGCTACTACCTTCCGCGGTTGGTCGGAACGTCGAAAGCACTCGAGCTGCTGTGGACCGGGGATTTCGTGAACGCGAACGAGGCACTGTCCATGGGCCTGGCCACCAGCGTCTTCGCGGACGACGATTTCCAGGCTGCGTATCGAGCTTTCGTCTCGCGACTCGCTGGGCTACCACCGATCAATGTCGCCATGATCAAGAAGGCCGTTCAGCAGTCCGTCCACACGGACCTTCGGACAGCACTCGACCTCATCTCGTCTCACCTGGCCGTCGTGCACGGGACACGTGACTCGCACGAGGCTCGTGCCGCCTTGCGCGAGCGTCGCACTCCACTCTTCGAAGGCAGATGAAGGCAGGTTCTCCGATCATGACCTCGCAGACCGCAGTGCACCCGCAGGGCTGGGTGCGCATGACCACACTCGACGGCGTCGCGTCGATCACGCTGAACCGCCCGGAGCGTAAGAACGCGATCGACGAATCGATGTGGCGCGCACTCGCAGAGATGCTCCGATACGTGCGGTACGACCCCGACGTCAGGGTGCTCGTACTGCAAGGAGCCAACGGCGACTTCTGCGCCGGCGCCGACGTCGCGAAAAGCAAGCACGACGAACACCCGATACCCAGACTGCGCCGCATCGGCGATGTGGCTCAGGCACTGTTCGATCTGCCGATGCCGGTGATCGCGAAAGTCGATGGGATCGCTGCGGGCGCTGGGCTGAACCTCGCGCTCGCCTGTGATGTCGTCGCTGCGTCCGACCGGGCGCGGTTCAGCGAGATCTTCGTGCGTCGCGGACTGTCCATGGATTCGGGTGGGTCGTGGCTCCTGCCACGCATCGTCGGGCTCCAGCAAGCGAAGCGTCTGGCTCTGCTCGCAGAAGTCATCGACGCACGCGAGGCGTTCCGCCTCGGGATGGTCACCTGGATCACACCGGCGGACGGTCTGGACGAGTTCGTCGCCGACGTGGCGCGAAAGTTCTCCGCACTTCCCCCCATCGCACTCGAGCAGACCAAATCGCTACTGAACGAGGGAACCCGCGTGGATCTGCCTACCGCCATTCGCAGCGAGGCCGCCGCGCAGTCGGTCAACTTCGCCACCGAGGATGCGCCCGCCGCGTTCCGTGCATTCCTCGACAAGACCCCGCCCCCGTCGTACACCGGCCGCTGGGCTGTGCGATGACTTCGGCGCTCGCAGTCCGCGAAAGGACAACGATGGAATTCTTGACATTGTCACCCGTGTCGCTTCCGCAGCGACTCGTCGAGCTTCGCGCTCGCGTACGGGAGTTTCTGGCAGAGGAAACCGCTGCAGGGCGCATAGCTCCGCACTGCGACCAGTGGCTCGCAGGGTGGGATCCGGGATTCAGTCGACGACTGGCTGCGCAGGGGTGGATCGGCATGGCCTTCCCCAAGGAATACGGCGGATCCGAGGAAGGTGCCTTGGCGCGCTACGTCGTCACCGAGGAACTGCTCGCCGCTGGAGCTCCGGTGGCAGCGCATTGGATCGCTGACAGGCAGTCGGGTCAGGCGCTGATCAAGTTCGGTACGGAAGAGCAACGGCAGGCCTTCCTACCCGCAATCGCCCGTGGTGACTGCTATTTCGCGATCGGCATGAGCGAGCCCGACACGGGGTCGGACCTGGCATCTGTTCGTTGTCGCGGTGTCCGCGTCGAGGGCGGGTGGAGAATCAGCGGCACCAAGATCTGGACCAGCGGTGCGCATCACGCACACGCGATGATCGCGCTGATCAGAACGGAGGCCCAGGGGGAGTCCCGACATGCCGGTCTGACGCAGGTCATCGTCGAGCTCCCGGACCCGGATGTGGAGGTGCGGCCGATCAAGTTGTTGACCGGCGAGCATCACTTCAACGAGGTGGTCTTCCATGACACCTTCGTGC
Organism: Rhodococcus sp. NBC_00294; assembly: GCF_036163995.1. Lineage (NCBI taxonomy): Bacteria > Bacillati > Actinomycetota > Actinomycetes > Mycobacteriales > Nocardiaceae > Rhodococcus > Rhodococcus sp. NBC_00294. The sequence goes on along the minus strand of NZ_CP108043.1, from coordinate 65,765 downwards.
CGGATTCGCGCGTGCTCGGTGAGCCGGGGTCCGGTTGGAAGCAGGTCACCAGCGAACTGGGTCTCGAACGCAGTGGCCCTGAACGTATTCTGTCGACCTTCCCCCTGTTGGTGTCGGCGCTGGAGTACGTGGCCGGCGCCGGCTACCGGGTCGACCCGGTTGCGCTCGGTGAGTTGGTCTCTCGCTTGTGGGCTCTGCGACAGATGTCCTTGGCTGTGGCCGGGCGCCTCGAGCAGGGCGAGGATCCCGCGACCGCGGCCTCCATCGTCAAGGACCTCGGAACTCGTTTCGAAGGTGACCTGGTGGACGCCGTGCGAGCCATGGCCGGCGTCGAGCCCGACCTCGAATCAGCACAGAAACTCCCGAGAATGCTGGCCGAATCAATTCTGCACAGTCCGGGTTTCACCCTGCGCGGTGGTACGAACGAAATTCTGCGTGGAATCGTCGCGAAAGCAGTGAGGACGTCATGAGCGAGTTCACGCAGGCACTCGTCGACGCGGTGACCGATGCATGTGTCCGTCATCCCTCGACGACGTCGACCATCGAGGCGGGCTGGAACGCGCCGCTGTGGTCCGCCCTCGAGCAGATCGGAATCACCCTGCTGTCTGTTCCTGAGGAGCGAGGCGGCGCGGGTGGCGACATACTCACCGCTGCGGCAGTATTGGAGGTTCTCGGCGAACACAGCGCGACTGTCCCGTACGTCGAGACTGCGCTGCAGGCTGCCTGGTTGCTGGCTGCCGCGCGCGCGCCGATTCCGGCCGGACCTTTGTCTGCGGCGGTCGGCACAGGGTCGGTATCGCTCGACCGGACGTCGACCGGGTGGGTTCTGGACGGCACTGTCAACCGAGTCCCGTACGCCCGGCACGTCGCTCATGTCGTCCTGTTGGTCGGCGAGCACGTCGTGATGGTTCGCAGCCGCGAGTTCGAAGCCCTGCACGGAGCCAATCTCGCTGGCGAAGCGCGGGACTCGGTGACCTTCGACCGTGTTGCACTCGCATCGGACCGCGTGTTCGACGCCAGCGGGACCGAGGCGACCGCCGCGTTGTTCGAGGCACGCGGCGCCGTCGGGCGCATGGCGCAAACCGCGGGCGCAGCGAAGCGTGCACTCGAGATGTCGTTGGCCTACTCGGCGGAGCGGACCCAATTCGGTCGACCCGTCAGTGCGTTCCAAGCCGTCCAACATCTCATCGCCGAGACTGCGGGCGAGGTGGCGGTATGCAAGGTCGTCGCCGAATCGGCTGCTCTAGCGCTCGACGAGGTAGCGGAGTACTCGTTCGCGGTCGGTGCGGCGAGGACATCTGCCGGGTACTCCGCAGGTGCTGTGGCGCGAATCGCTCACCAGATTCACGGGGCCATCGGATTCACCGAAGAGCACGACCTCCGGCTCAGCACCACCAGGATCTGGAGCTGGCGCGAGGAATTCGGCAGTGTCCGACGCTGGTCGGAGTCGGTCGGGACGGCGGTTGTCGATGCAGGTGCAGACGGACTGTGGCCGATGCTGACGGCCCACACGGTCGCGGCGGACGCCCCGAACTGACTCCGTCTCCGTGGTCGGGGCCTGTCCGATAGGAGGGCCCCGACCGCAGAATGTGGAATCAGCTCCACTCGGCGATGAGCTCGTCCGTATCCGTCGTCGCGAGTGGCGGCCGCCGGGGGGAATCGGGTGCGGTGCGGGAGAAGCGCGGCGCCGGGGCGGGTTGCACGATCCCGTTCATCTCGGTCACGGTGCCTCGGGCGACCATGTGCTCGTTCGATGCAGCCTCGTCGAAGGACAGGACCGGTGTGACGCACGCATCGACCGAGGCGAACGCAGCCACCCACTGCTCGCGAGGGCGGGAGAGGAAGGCGGCGGTGAGTCGCGCCCGTAGCTCGGGCCACCGGGATCGATCGTGCTGATCGGCCAGGTCCGTGCCGACGACGCCAGTCGTCTCGAGTAGCCGCTCATAGAACTGCGGTTCAACGGATCCGACGGCCATGTACTCACCATCAGCGCACTCGTACGTGTCGTAGAACGGCGCACCGCCGTCCAGCAAATTTTCCCCGCGGTGCGCTGTCCACGACCCTCCGCCGTACATCGACCACATCATGTGGGCCAGCATGCTGGCACCGTCGACCATGGCCGCGTCGACGACCTGTCCTTCGCCGGACCGTTCACGCTCCCAGAGCGCGGCCAGGATCCCCGTGACGAGGAACATCGAACCGCCACCGAAGTCGCCTATCAAGTTCAGCGGCACAACGGGTTTGTGATCGGCGGGCCCTACCGCTTTCAGGATCCCGGAGACGGACAGGTAGTTGATGTCGTGGCCGGCCTTCGCAGCCAGTGGACCGTCCTGGCCCCATCCGGTCATCCTGCCGTACACGATCCGGCGATTCACGGCGCGGGCGTCCTCGGGCCCCACCCCGAGTCGCTCGGCGACGCCGGGCCGGTAACCCTCGATGAAGACATCAGCGCGCTCCATCAAGGCGAGAACACTCGCGCGGTCGCTGGATGACTTCAAATCTGCGGTGACCGTGCGTCTTCCACGCAGTTGCTCATTGCGTCCGTGCGTACCGAGGCCGAACGGGGTGTCCGGCCGCTCGACTCTGACGACGTCCGCGCCGAGATCCGCAAGAATCATCGCAGCGTGAGGGCCGGGACCGATGCTGGCCAGCTCGACCACACGCAGACCACTCAAGGGGCCCGTCATCGGGCCGCACCGACCAGTGCGTCGGGACTGTTCTTGTCGTACGGCGGCTGTACACCGGCAAGGGTGCACAGAACCTGATCGATGAAGGTCCGAAGGACAGCACCGGAGTCGATGTTGTCGGGGTCCAGTTTCCACAGGTAGCCGACGCCCCGAAGCTGCGCGACGATCACCGCGGCGTGCTGTTCAGGATCGTTGTGCGGGACGATGGAACCGTCCTCCACACCTCGACGTATGTAGGTCGCGATCCGGGTTCGCTGATTTTGGTGGAAGGCGACGAATCGATCTCGCAGTTCGGGTACGGGGCCGACTGCCTCGAAGATGAGCGCGTAGAGCACTGTGAGGGAGTTCGGACTCTTCTCGTATGCATTCTTGATTCCGTTGAGCATCACTCCGAGTGATGCGAGTCCCGTGAGTCCCTTCTGCTCGGGCTCGAGGGTCTCCAGATCCCAACGGACGACAATCTCCTCGACGAGTGCCTCGAGCAGTTTTGCCTTCGATCCGAATCGTGCCGTTGCCAGACTTCGGCTGTACCCGGCACGCTCGCCCACCGTGGCCAGCGTCATCGACTGGTAGCCGCCCTCTGCGACCAATTCGCCGGCTGCTCGCAGCAAGAGACGGGTGGAGCGTTCGGATCGGACTTGATGCCCGTTCAACGTCTGCTTCGATTCCATGAGGCGATCCTAGTTTGTTCGGCAACAAGAGACAGTCGGTCACGCGCCGACGATGGCGTCAAGCGCGTCGTCCCGGCACGCGGCGGGGGCGGCCCGGTCGATTCCGGAAAGGATAGCTGTTGAGCCAACAATGTATACCTGGAGAAGGGGCGGCGTGGCCGATCGGACTCCACTGCGATTGGGTTGTCGATCATAATTGGTTGACAAACTAATACCTGGAGCACGACACTTCATGTGACGCTCGTCTCCAGACGTGCCGTCATCCACTCGGTGCGTCACGCGCCTACGAGTCTGCGTGGGAAGGGAAGTCATGCGAGCAGCAGTCATCCGGGGTGTAGGTCGACGGTTCGAGATCGAGGATGTGACCGTCGACGACCCGATCGACCACGAGGTCTTGGTAGAGGTGCGAGCGTCCGGCCTCTGCCACAGTGACATCACCGTGGCGACGACAGACATGGGCGTCCCGATGCCGAGCGTCCTCGGTCACGAGATCGCCGGCGTCGTCATCGCCGTCGGACCGGCCGTCACCCGGATCCGCGTCGGCGATCACGTGGTGGCAGCCGCATTGCAGCCGTGTGGTGCCTGCCGTGCATGTCTGCGGGGAAAGCTATGGGCCTGCACCAATCCCGGGGCGCTCGATCGGCACGCAGAAGCGGACCCGCGACTGACCGGTGTCGAAGGTGCTGTGGGCCAACTTCAAGGACTCGGCGGCTTCGCCGAACAGGCGCTGATACATGAGAACCAGCTCGTCGCGATCGATCCCAGGATGCCGTTCGAACAGGCATCGCTCATCGGGTGCGCCGTTGCCACCGGTGGCGGCGTGGTGCTGAACATCGCCCGAGTCGAGCCGGGAGACTCCGTGGCCGTGTTCGGCTGCGGCGGTGTCGGTCTCAATGCGATCCAGGTTGCGTCACTTGCGGGCGCCACCCGCATCATCGGGGTCGACGTGCAGCCGGAAAAACTCGATCTGGCGAGAAAGTTCGGAGCGACGGACACGGTCGACTCCTCGCGCGTCGATGTCGTGAAGGCCATCGCCGAGATCACGGAATCAGCAGGGGTCGACCATTCGTTCGTCATGGTCGGCGTGCCGTCCGTGGGCGATTCTGCCCTCGCTGTGCTGGGGCGCGGCGGAACGGTGTATCTCGTCGGAGGGATGTCACAAGGGGCGGAACTCGTGCTCCGTCCCTCGCCGGGAGAGAGTGCCTTGCTGCCGTATCAACTCGGTGTGCGCGGAACATGGCTCGGAGCGTCGAACTTCTACCACGACATTCCGCTGTACGTCGATCTGTATCTGACGGGTCGCCTGAATCTCGATGACCTGGTGTCGCGAACCATCGGCCTCGACGACATCAACGAGGCCTACGCAGACATGGAACGGTCGGCTACCGCGAGAACGGTCATCACGTTCCCGAGTGCGTGAGACTCGCGCAACCAACGACTCCGGTATCCCGCGAGCGGCGAGGAATGCCTCGCGGGATACCGGGCTTCACCAGTCGGCCTCGTAGATCGCGTCCGCCGGATACAAGGCCCCGAAGTGCGCCGTCGAGGGAATGCCCCCGAACACATCAACGAAGTCCGCGATCGGCGTCATCTGATGTGCGTAATCGAAGATGACCGTGCGCCGGAGCACTTTCCACACACCTTCCCGCTTCTCACAGAAGTCGCGGTATCGCCCGCCCATAAGATCTATGCGATCGTCGTCCGGAAGAACCATGAGGTACAGCACCGCGGATTCGCGCCGCGCAGTGTCGCCGTTCAGATCGATGAGGACGTTCGTGATGTAGTGATGTGACCGATGTCCACCATTCTTCTGATTCTCACAGGCCCAACGGCAGAACTCATGTGCAGAGCCCACGTAGGCACCATGATCATCCGTGGCTTCGGGCCAAAAGGTGGATTGCATGGAGTGTAGGTCTTTTCGGTCCATGCCTCGGCAATACAGCGCCATGTTCTCGTTCAGTCGACTCTTGTCGAGCAACTCCGCTACGTCACGCGCATCGATGTCGGTCGAGTTCTCCTCGAACGGCGTCATGTGTAGATCTTCCTTCCCAGAGCGAGAATGTCCTCGTTGCTGAAGTCTTGTCGCGCAGCCATCACCTGCCCCGCGAGAAGGTCGCGTCGTTCGGCTTTGCGAGACCGGTCGGCGCGCGCGAGAGCGACGCGTAGCCCGTCGAGCGACAGATCGGTGCAGTACGCGGGCGTCCCTGGTTCCTGCCGCCAAGATTGCGCGAGATCGCCGGCGTCGAGAGCGTCGAATCCGCTCGTCTCCATGAGTTCGAGACCCATCTGCCTGGCGCTCGGTTCGTCACCCGCAACGGGAAGTGCTATCCGTTGCGGTGACCCAGCCGGTGTGCCTTTCGTTGCCAAGCTGCCCGCGAGCACGGAATTCCACGCTTTCACCACGGGCCGGCCGATGACCTCCGAGACCCATTGGCTCTCGGTCGATCCGCCGAAGTCGATCGTGGTCCCGTCGCGGAACGGAAAGTAGTTGGACGTATCGATGACCACCGTCTCGTGCGGTGCATCGACGTACAGCGGCGCCAGGCCCGGGATCGATGCGAACGGTATCGACATGATGACGACATCCGACTGCTGTATCGCGGTCGCCGCATGAACGGCGCGTGCGCCCACTGTCTCGGCGACTTCCAGGATCGTCTCCGGTCCCCGTGAATTCGCCAGTGCCACCTCATGACCTGCACCCCCCAGGGCGCGGGCGAGCGTTCCACCGATCTTCCCGGCTCCCACTATTCCGATCTTCATGGCGTGCTCCTGTGTCGGTCCGGTGTGGTGCGGGACATGGTCATCATCGGATCAGGAGAACACCGGAAGAGTAGCGTGTCAACCAGCAATATTTCTTCACCGCGTCGACGGGAACATCGAGGGTTGACAGGTTTTGCTAGTTGACTAACTATTAATTGCGATGGGCGCTGCCATCCACCACCGAATACCGAACGAAAGTGACGTCATGACTGAACCAGCACCGCCTCGCAGGTCCGCTCTCTATGTGCCGGGCAACAACTCCCGTGCCTTGGGCAAGGCTGCAACGCTCGCTGCCGACGTGTTCATTCTGGATCTCGAGGACGCGGTCGGTGACGACGTGAAGACGGAGTCGCGCGAGCGCGTGATCGACGTCGTGCGAACGGGTGTGCTGGCACCGCGCGAGGTCGTGGTGCGCATCAACGGGGTGGGCACGCCCTGGCACAACCCCGATGTCGTCGCCGTCTCCGGTTCCGGTGCGGACGCCATCCTGGTTCCGAAGGTCGAGTCTGCAGACCAGGTGAGAATGCTCGTCGACTCGATGGTCGCCGCGGGAGCTCCGGCGCGAACGAAGCTGTGGGTGATGGTCGAGACACCGCGCGCGTTCCTGCATGCCGAAGAGATCGCCACCGCGAGTGACCGCGTCGAGGTTCTGGTCATCGGCACGAACGATCTGGTGAACGACCTGCGCGCACGCGCGGTATCGGGCCGCGGCCCTGTTCTGACCGCCCTGTCGTTGGCGGTGCTCGGGGCGCGTAGCGCCGGCAAGGTCATTCTCGACGGTGTCTTCAACAAGATCGGTGACGATGCGGGCTTCGCGTCCGAAGCCCGGCAGGGGCGAGAGATGGGCTTCGACGGCAAGACCGTCGTGCATCCGTCTCAGATCGGACCGGCCAATGACACGTTCGGCCCGTCGACGGATGAGATCTCGCACGCTCGAGCCGTGGTGTCGGCATTCGACGAGGCCAGAACTGCAGGGAAAAGCGTTGCCACTCTTGACGGGACGATGATCGAAGCTCTACACGTGCGGGACGCACAACGAATTCTGGATCTTGCCGGGCGTATCGACTCCCGGTCACAGGTTGCGACGACGAATGGATCGACACATGGGTGAGTTCGATGGAAAAGTAGCTTTCATCACTGGGGCGGCGCGCGGTCAGGGTAGGGCACACGCAGTCATGCTCGCCGAAGGCGGTGCGGACATCATCGGCCTCGATCTCTGCGATCAGGTCTCCACAGTCGACTACCCGATGTCGACGGTCGAGGACCTGGACGAGACCGTGAAGCTGGTGGAGAAGACCGGACGCCGCATGATCGCAGAGGTGGGGGACGTTCGGAAGCGAGACAGCGTCGAATCCATCTTCCGGCAGGGGCTGGCCGAATTCGGCAGGATCGACTTCGTCATCGCGAACGCGGGCATCATGCCTATCTGGGGTGAACATTCGGACACCCCGCAAGCGTGGACCGACTGCCTCGACATCATGCTGACGGGCGTCCTGAACACAGTGGAGGTCACCTGGCCGACACTGGTCGAGCAGGGTGACGGCGGTTCGATCGTGATCGTCAGTTCCATGGCGAGCGTGCAGCCGATCATGCGCACTCTGGGTGGCCGCACTCTCGGAGGACTCGCGTACGGCGCAGCCAAGGCGGGCGTAGTCAACTTGATGGAGAACTACGCGAGCGTCCTGGCGCCGCACTACGTCAGAGTCAATTCCGTCCACCCCTCCGGTGTACGAACACCGATGATCACCAACGACATGGTGCGGGCTCGATTCGACGAAGCCAATCCTGAGGACCTGAAGGCGCTGGTCAACGCCATACCGGTCGATCTGCTCGAGGTAGACGATGTCTCGAACGCCGTGCAGTGGCTGTGTTCGGACAAGTCCCGCTTCTATACCGGCAGCCAGATGCGCATAGATGCGGGCGCTGCCCTCCGTTAGATCCAGTCCACACCTCGGACGGTGGAACTTGACGTGGCGGCACCGCTCGGTCGGTGTTGTATCGACCCTGGCGCGTACCAGCCGAACAGACTCGGCGGTGACGTCATCAGGCACAAGGAATGAGGTGTCGGGCGCGTGGTCGTTCGGTGTCTCCGCCTACGTCGGTTTCACATCTTGGCAGAACCGCTGACGCTACTGGTAGCCGTGGGTGTTGCCGCGTCAGCACATCCCGGCAGGGCACGCGGGAATCGAGACAGTCGGACCCACTGAACCCGGTGTGTCCGATCGCTGTGCACCAAGAGGGCGCCGTCGCCGCCCTCGGGGATGCGACCGAAAGCGCTGCCGGTGGAGGTGGCGGTCCGGCTCGGGCCGACAAGCCTGATGCCGATGACAGAGCCACGTCGGGCGTGTCCGAGGGCGGCCGTACGGATAATCTCCAGAATCAGAGGAGTAATCCTTGACACAGTATTGCTGGTTGGCTAACAATGAACCGACTGTGATCCGGCCAACACCGGCTCGCGGCCCGTCCGTCGGTAGCCGCCACAGGACGCTTCCGCCAAGCGCCGCAGTACTGATCAGCAGGAGACGCAGTGAATTCCTCTCAACAACTCAGCTCCCGTGACGCCCTCTACATCGCGGGCGACTGGGTCGAAGACGCAGACCGCCAGTGGCTCGACGTGGAGAGTCCGGTCACCGAAGAAATCATCGGCCGGGTGCCGTTGGCGCACGAAGCCGACGTCGACCGTGCGGTCGCAGCCGCAGTCCAGCTTCACGAATCCGGACTCTGGGGGTCGATGCCGGTTGCCGAACGCGCAAAGGCGCTCGTTGCTGTCGCCGACGCCATCGACCGCCGCGCAGCAGATTTCGAGCACCTGTACACCCTTGATCAGGGTGGACTGGCGTCATTCGCAGGATTCACCGCCGCCACCGCTGCGGTCATCTTCAGAGACACCGCGTCGCTGGCCGAGCAACTGGGCCTCGGACCCACACTGCGGGACACGCTCGCGGGCTCGGTGTACATCAGCCGCGAGCCGGTGGGACCGGTGGCCGCGATCGTCCCCTGGAACGCTCCGCTGGTGCTCGCCGCCGTGAAGATCGCGCCGGCACTTCTGGCGGGTTGCCCTGTCGTGGTGAAGGTTTCCACCGAGACTCCTCTGGTGTCGTTCTTGTTCGCCGAGGCAATCGCGGAAGCGGGCCTCCCGGACGGAGTGATCTCCTTCCTGCCCGGTACTCGGGAGCTCGGGCAGTACCTCATTTCTCGGCCCGGTATCAACAACATCTCGTTCACCGGAAGTACCGCTGCGGGGCAGAAAGTCCTCGCGACGGCGGCGCAGCGGATGACGCGCGTGACCCTCGAGCTCGGCGGAAAATCTGCGGCTCTGGTGCTCGACGACGCCGACCCGACGGTGTTCGCACCGATGCTCGCCTACGGGTGCACCATGCAGTCCGGGCAGGTGTGCACGACACAGAGCCGCATCCTGGTTCCCGCTTCCAGGGGCGACGAGTGGATCAGCGCTCTCACCGACGAGTTCGAGAAGCTGGTCCCGGGCGACCCGGCCGACGAGAACACCACCGTCGGTCCCTTGGTGTCGCGGGCGCAGGTCGATCGAGTCGAGGCGTACGTCGAGACTGCGCGCAAGGACGGCGCGACCGTATTGACCGGTGGTCGGAAGCCCGATGGAGACGCGTTCGAGCGCGGATACTGGTACATGCCGACTCTGCTCACGGGGACGACCTCCACCATGCAGATCAGCCGTGAAGAGGTGTTCGGCCCGGTGATCACGGTCGAGACCTACGACGACATCGACGCCGGCGTGGACGCCGTGAACGACACCGAATACGGGTTGAGCAACGGCATCTTCACCTCCGATGTGGACAGGGCGCTCGCGATCGCTCCGAGGCTAGACAGTGGTGCAGTTGCCATCAACGGGTTCGGCCCGACAATCACGGCTCCCTTCGGGGGCTACAAGATGTCCGGATTCGGACGTGAGGGCGGTATCGAAGGGGTCGAGGAATTTCTCGAGACCAAGCAGGTGAGCGTGCCTGCGACATCGTGAGCTTCCGCGCGTCGGTTGTTCATCACCACAGCGGACCCGGCCATGACTATGGCCGAATCCGCTGTGGCGTGTTCGCATCACTTGTGGCCTGACGCTGCGGCTTCACGACGCGAGTTCTCGCGAACGGCTGTACCTCTCGAACCGATCATCACGCGTTTGTGCCCATGGAAGCCGTAACGCGTACGGACGACTGATGTCGGTGCCGACCTTCGCGGACGTTCGATGCCTCGTCCCTTTTCGTTCCGAAAGTCGTCGTGCTGCGGCCCGTTACAGCTGTTGCCACCTTCGCGTTGCCGGAATGGACGCGACGCCGGCTCGATTGTCCGGCGTGGGGAGACGACTGGCCGTCGAAAACAATATGTGGTTGACAAACTATGAATCGTTGACCATGCTCTTGTGACGTGCCTCACGCGGACGCAGTCGTCGCGCTGACACGGAACCGTCAGGCAAGTACCAGCGCCGCTCCTGCGATCCGGGCTGTGCCGCGCCTTCGGGAATGCCCGGTGCCGACCCCGATGGACCAGTTCTACTGCGTTGCACCACCCCTGGCCTCATGAGGAGGCCACCGAAGATGAGGGAAGTCCGTGGAAGTTGACGATCGAGAACCACGTCTCAGGCTCGCGGGGGTGTCCAAGACATTCGGAGACACCCGCGTCCTTCACGATGTCGACCTGGAGATCGCGGGTGGCGAGGTGCATGCCCTGGTGGGACAGAACGGATCAGGTAAATCGACCCTGATCAAGATTCTGGCGGGATTTCACGATGCCGACCCGGGAGCCAGTGTGTTCGTCGACGGGCGCCCGGAAGTGCTCGGAGACCCTGACGGTATTCATGCAGCAGGGGTCCGTTTCGTTCACCAGGATCTCGGTCTCGTTCCTGCTCTCTCGGTGGTCGACAATTTGGCCCTCGGCCATGGATACGACACCGGTAGGGGCGGTCGGATCAGGTGGTCCTGGGCAACACACACTGCCCGAGATGCACTTCGAGCCGTGGGATACGAACTCGACGTCACCCGCGCCGTCGAGGACCTGCAACCGGTCGAGCGGACAGCGGTCGCCATTGCCCGCGCACTCCAGAGTGCACGCGGCGAGATGTCGGTTCTGGTGCTGGACGAGCCGACGGCAACGATGCCGAAAGCTGAAGTTCAGAGGCTCTTCGAGATCATCGACACGGTTCGCGCCCAGAACGTGGGCATTCTGTATGTCTCGCACCACCTGGAAGAGATTTTCGAACTGGCCGACACGATGACCGTGCTGGTGGACGGACGCAGGGTGGCCACCAAGCGGAGAGGTGAGGTCGACAGGAGTTCGCTCGTCGACCTCATGACCGGGGGAGTGGTCGATGCGGCACGGCGGCGGACCGGGTCGGTCGGCACCGATGTACTGCTGTCTCTGAACAGCGTCAGTGGGACCGAGTTGGTGGACCTGGACCTCGAGGTGCGCGCCGGCGAGGTGGTCGGCGTGGCCGGAATCACCGGATCGGGGCGAGAAGAGCTGTGTTCCTTGGTATTCGGGTCCAGGCCGCGAACGGGCAATATCACCGTCCGGGACCGCGCGCTGACGTCGGGGCGCCCTGACCACGGCATGAAACTAGGGGTCGCGCTCGTACCTGCGAACCGGTTGCGTGACGGGGTCATCGTCGGGCTCAACGTCCGCGAGAACCTTAATCTGACCACCGTCCGACGCCTCGTCCGGCATGCCAGGATCAGCCCGAAGCGCGATGTAGGCCAGGCCCGAGAGATCAGTCGCAAGATGACGGTCAAGGCCCCGTCGATCGAAGCGTCGATCGAGGCGTTGTCCGGAGGCAACCAGCAGAAGGTCGTCATCGGCAAGTGGCTTCAGACCGATCCCTGCGTGCTCCTGCTCGACGAACCCACTCAGGGGGTCGACGTCGCGGCCAAAGCCGAGATCCACCATCTCATCGACTCGGCTGCGGAAAGCGGTGTGGGCGTCCTTGTCTGCTCCTCGGACGAAGCAGAGCTCGAGCGCCTGTGCGACCGGGTCGTTGTCTTGCGCCACGGCGGCGTGGTGGGTGAATTGGTCGGATCGGACATCGACACGAAGCGACTCGTACGTATGAGCCTCGGGCTCACCTCATGACTTTCGACACGAAGGAGGGGTCGGACATGACCTCGAAGACAAGTCCGCGCTCACCCAACGGAGAACCGACCGATATGACAACGTCGATGCGCGACGCACCGTCCGAGCAGAAGCCGTCGGGCCCGGCCCGCATCACAGGCCTCCTGCGACTCGATAGCTTCTCCGGTCTCTATCTCGCTGCGATCCTCGTGGTGTTCTTCTCGGTGTTGCTGCCGCAGACATTCGCCACATCCAGCAACATCAGAGTGATCGCCGGCAGCGCCGCGATCGGGGGCATACTCACACTCGCGGTGGCGGTCTCGATGGCTGCCGGGACGTTCGACATCTCACTTGCCGCGAACATGACGTTCTCGGTGTGCCTCCTGGGCAAGCTGTTGACCAGTGGTGCACTTCCGTGGATACCGGCGGTCGTGTTGACCATCGCGGTAGGCGCGGCGATCGGCGCCGTGAACGCCGTCATCATTACGCGACTAGGTGTGGAACCCATCATCGCCACTCTGGGAATGTCGTCTGTTCTTGCAGCGCTGGCCTTCTGGGTGGCAGACGGTCAGACGATACTGCTCGACGGTGTCGGCACCAGTTTCACCGATGCCGGTCAGTCCATGATCGGAACGGTGCCGATCACCGTCGTCTACCTGGCCATCGTGTCGATCGGGCTGTGGTACATGCTCGAGCACACGCCTTTCGGGCGATACATCTACGCGATCGGCTCCAACCGGCAGGCTGCAAAGCTCGCCGGCATCAGGGTGGATCGGGTTCAGGCCACGTCGTTGATGATCACCAGTGCACTCGCAGCACTTGCCGGAGTCGTACTGACCATGCAACTGGGGGCGGCGTCCTTCGGCGCGGGTGCCCCGTACCTCTTGCCGGCATTCGCCGCAACCTTCCTCGGCTCCACCCAAATTCGGCCGGGACGGTTCAACGTCGTCGGCACGATCGTTGCCCTCTATCTCTTGGCGATCTCGGTGAAGGGGCTGCAGCTGCAGTACCCCGACCTGCCGTGGATCAAGGATCTGGTCGAAGGCTCAGTGCTCCTGGTTGCGGTCAGTATCACGGCTCGCGCAGTGCGAAACCGCAGAAGCGGCAGATAAGTCAGCCCGTCACCACAGCCCACACTCAATCGTAAAGGTGCGTCATGTCTCCCTCCCGAAGAAGCACGCTTCACCAACTCGCCCGTCGTTTTGCCGGGGTCGTCGTCATCGCGACTCTCTTCTGCGGTGTGTCCGCATGTAGTACGCCCAGTACCGAATCGGCACCGAGCGGCGGCAGCCTGACAGCAGCTCAGCAGGAATGTGTCGACAAGGCGGACGCCTACTTCGAGACTCGCGCTCCTCTGCCGGAATCGTTGCCCCCGGAGCTCACTCCGCTGAGCAAGAAGCCTCGAGAGGGCCTGACCATCACCCGTGTCTTCGCAGGTGCGGTTCCGACAGATGCCGAAGTGTCGCGGAAGATGAACGAGGCCGCCCCGGTGCTCGGGTGGACAGGCAAGTCCGTCGCGTACGACGGGTCCGTCGAGGACGCCAACCGGAAGCTCCTGGACGCCATCGGAAACTCGGACATCGTGACGCTGGCAGGCGTTCCGGAATCCGCGCTGCAGGCGCCGATCGCAGCAGCGAAGGACAAAGGCGTCCTGTTGATGCTCGACTCCAAGAACCCGCCGGTGTCGATCCCGGGCTTCGGAGCCACGGTCCTCGGAGGCGACCTCTGGACACAGATCGGTGAACCCGCTGCGTATGCCGCGCTGAAGGCGACCAACTGTCAAGGCAGCGTGGCAGTGTTCGGTGTCGCAGCCGATGCGATGCGTGACTTGGCGGCGGGTATCGATCAGACGATGAAACAGGAATGCACCGAGTGTGGATATTCCTACACGGAGCTGCCTTTCAGCGATATCGGGTCGCCGGCAGCAACGACAGCAGTGACGTCCAAGCTCCAGGCCGACCCGTCGGTCGCGCTCGCCTTCTTCACCGTGGGTGATCTCGCGAAGGGGATCGAGCCGGCTCTCAAGCAGGCAGGACTTCAGACGAAGATTGCCGGCGCTCTTCCGAGCGCATCGAACCTCGTGTCTCTGGAACAGGGCAAGGACGAATTCTGGTTGGGACTCCCGCAGGACATGACGGCATGGCTCGTGCTGGACACGGCCGCGCGTGCGCTCGACAGTGGGCAACCGACAGTGGGCAACGTGTACCCGGTTCCGCTCTACACCTCCGACAACATCGAGACGACGGACGAGGTCCCGGTGTACCCGAAGAATTACCGGGCCGAATTCGAGACACTGTGGAAGGTCACGCCGTAGTTCACCACCCGGAACGCCGGCGAGCTGGTTCGAACACAGCTCGCCGGCGTTCCGCGCATCATCGCGGCGGAGTGGCAACGCGCAGACCTCGTGGGACAGCGTCCTCCAGGACGAGTCACGCGCCAACCGCCCGCTGGCATCACCTTTACCCGATTCGCAACATCGATCACGAGAGCTTGGAGAATCCATGACTGTTCCGGCCGCGCGCCCGTCGGCAGAGAAGTTTCACGACGTCGAAGCAGGTGAGTCGATCTCTTCCATGAAACGGCGCAGACCTCCGACGGCGAGGTTGACAGCTGTAGCTGCTCTCGCGGTCATGGTGATGACCGCAGCGTGTGGTGGCAACGGGGAGACGGGATCACGCACTGACAGCGAGTCCTCCACTCCTACAGCAGAACCGGTCTTGTCTCTGACGGATGTCGAACAACCACCCGAGGATATTCTGCCGCTGAACGGGACGGACTATCTTGCGCTCAGTTCGATCACCTCTGCCGATCACCCGGGAGGACTGAGTTTGTTCGACCGACGGACGAAGACGGCGCAGCCGTTGTGGCCGTCACCCGACGTCGTGTACGAACCGGATACCGAAGCCTTCCCCGGATGCGACGCACCGCCGGACGAGGGCAAGGCGGCCACCCATGGCATCAATGCGGTGGAGACGGAGCCCGGCAAATTCATGCTCTATGCCGTGTACCACGGGAGCCGCGAGTCCGTCGAAATCTTCGACCTGGACCTGACCGGTGGAAACAGCAGGGTGGCGTGGCGTGGTTGCGTCGTCGTTCCCGAGGGTGTCGCGGCCAATGGAGTCGTCGCGATGCCGGACGGCGGTATCGCCGTCACGAACTTCACCGATCCGCGGGAACCGCTGCTGCCACAGCTGTTCACAGGCGAACCCAGTGGGTCCGTGTACACATGGCAACGTGCACGAGGCTGGTCGGAGGTCGCCGGTAGTGCGGCATTCGGACCGAACGGCGTGGAAGTGTCATCCGACGGCGAGACCTTGTACATCGCCGAGGCGATGAAGAAGCGCGTGGTCTCCATCCCGGTCACGGGCGGAACGCTGACGGAGGTCGCCACCATGTCGTTCCTCCCCGACAATCTGCGATGGAGCGAGGACGGTGCTCTGCTGACGACCGGAATGGAATACGAGCCTCTCACTGCCGAATCCATCCAGTCGTGTGCGATGGAAGGAACCGGCTGTGTTCCCGGATTCACCGTCGTGTCGGTCGACCCTGTTGCGAAAACATCCGACACCGTCTTCAGCACTACGACGGACGACTACCGGTACGCCACTGTCGCGGCACAGGTGGGATCCGAGATCTGGATCGGTGGAAATGCCATCTCACAGATCGGTCTGATCACCGGGCTGCCCTGATTTCGGCGGCCAGCATCCGCCTGCATGAAGCCTGTCCAGGACGCGAACAGAGAAAGTCGAACAGCTGGTGAAAAATTCTCGAGAAGCAGGGCCGCTGGTCGGCGTCGTGCGCGAGACGAACGAGGGGGAGCGCCGGGTGGCGCTCGTTCCGAAGGTCGTCTCCGCACTCACGGCCAAGGGCGTACGCGTGGTGGTGGAGGCAGGTGCCGGGCTCGGCGCGCTCATCCCCGACCAGCTGTACGTCGATGCCGGCGCGAGCATCGGTGACCCGTACAGCGCGGACATCGTGGCGAAGGTGGCGCCGCCGTCGTCGGCGGAGGTGCGCAAGCTGCGCCGCGGGTCGACGCTCGTCGGCTTCCTCGCGCCGCGCAATGCGGACACGATCATTCCCGAGTTGACCGCTGCGGGCGTGCAGGCATTCGCCGTGGAAGCGATTCCGCGTATCTCCCGTGCACAGGTGATGGATGCGTTGTCCTCGCAGGCCAACGTCGCCGGCTACAAGGCGGTGTTGCTCGCGGCGTCGGAGTCGACGCGATTCTTCCCGATGCTCACCACCGCGGCGGGCACGGTGAAGCCGGCGACGGTGCTGGTGCTCGGTGTGGGTGTGGCGGGACTGCAGGCGTTGGCGACGGCGAAGCGTCTCGGTGGCCGCGCCACCGGGTACGACGTGCGTCCCGAGGTGGCCGATCAGGTGCGCTCGGTCGGTGCGCAGTGGCTGGATCTGGGGATCGACGCTGCCGGTGAGGGCGGGTATGCCCGTGAGCTCACCGAGGACGAGCGTGCGCAGCAGCAGGCGGCGCTGGAGAAGGCGATCTCGACGTTCGACGTCGTCATCACCACCGCTCTGGTGCCGGGTCGTCCGGCGCCGAAGTTGGTCACCGCGGCGGCTGCCGCGGGGATGCGACCGGGCAGTGTCGTCGTCGACCTCGCGGGGGAGACCGGTGGCAACTGCGAGCTGACCGAGCCGGGTCGCACGGTGGTGAAGAACGACGTCATCATCGCCTCGCCGCTGAATCTGCCGGCGACGATGCCCGAGCACGCGAGTGAGCTGTACTCGAAGAACATCTCGGCGCTGATCGAGCTGATGCTCGACGAGAACGGTGCGTTCGCGCCCGACTTCTCCGACGAGGTCCTCGCGAAGTCCTGCGTGACAGGCATTCCGGCGGTTACCGCATGATCGCGACCACGCTGACCAAGGTGATGATGATTCCGGTCCTCACAGTTCTCGACAGAGTCATCGGGTCACCCGATGATCCTGAGATTGAGTTCTGCGCCAATCTCTTCGACGATCAGGCGCCTTCGGCTGCCGCCACGGAAGGTTCCTGATGTACACGTCCCTGCTCGCGAACATCGCGATCCTGGTGTTGGCCGGGTTCGTCGGTTTCGCTGTCATCTCGAAGGTGCCGAACACGCTGCACACGCCGCTGATGTCGGGTACCAACGCCATTCACGGCATCGTCGTGCTCGGCGCCCTCATCGTGTTGGGCCGGTTGCCGGAGGACGCGCCGTGGGGCGTGCGGATCATCGCGTTCGTCGCGTTGATCTTCGGCACGCTCAACGTCGTCGGTGGGTTCCTGGTGACCGACCGCATGCTCGGCATGTTCAAGGGCAAGAAGGCGCCCGCTGCTGTGTCGACGGCAACCGGCGAGAAGGGTGCTGATTCCTGATGAACAATCTCGTCAACATTCTCTACATCGTCGCGTTCGCGATGTTCATCTACGGCCTGATGGGTCTGACCGGCCCGAAGACGGCGGTGCGCGGCAACTGGATCGCCGCTGTCGGTATGGGTATCGCCGTGGTGGCGACTCTGATCGAGGTCCGTGACACGGCGGCGATCAACTGGATCCTCATCGCCGCGGGTCTGGCGATCGGTGTCCTGCTGGGTGTCCCGCCGGCCAAGCGCACGAAGATGACGGCGATGCCGCAGCTGGTGGCGCTGTTCAACGGCGTGGGCGGCGGCACGGTCGCGTTGATCGCGTGGTCGGAGTTCATCGAGACCGACGGTTTCTCGGCGTTCCAGCACGGTGAAGAGCCGACGGTGCACATCGTCATCGGGTCACTGTTCGCGGCGGTCATCGGGTCGGTGTCGTTCTGGGGTTCGCTGGTGGCGTTCTTGAAGCTGCAGGAGCTGCTGAACAAGAAGGTCGAGAATGCGTTCGTGAAGAACGCCCGCATCTTCCAGCTCACCAACATCGTGTTGCTGCTCATCGCGGTGGCGGTGTCGGTCTACATCGGTGTGAAAGCGACCCCGGGTGAGGGCACGTCGCAGTGGTGGATCGTGCTGGTGCTCGTCGCGGCGGCGCTGATGGGTCTGTTCGTGGTGTTCCCGATCGGCGGTGCGGACATGCCGGTGGTGATCTCGCTGCTGAACGCGTTGACGGGGTTGTCGGCTGCGGCGGCGGGGTTGGCGCTGAACAACACCGCGATGATCGTGGCGGGCATGATCGTCGGCGCGTCCGGCACCATCCTGACCAATCTGATGGCGACGGCGATGAACCGGTCGATTCCGGCGATCGTGTTCGGGTCGTTCGGTGGCGGCGGCGCGTCCGCGGTCGGTGGCCCGGACGATGCCGGCGGCACGGTGAAGTCCACCTCGGCGGCGGATGCGGCGATCCAGATGGCGTACGCCTCGCAGGTCATCGTGGTCCCTGGCTACGGTCTCGCGGTCGCGCAGGCTCAGCACGCGGTCAAGGACATGGCGTCGATCCTCGAGTCCAAGGGCGTGGAGGTGAAGTACGCGATCCATCCGGTGGCCGGGCGCATGCCGGGTCACATGAACGTGTTGCTCGCCGAGGCGGACGTGGAGTACGAGGCGATGAAGGAGATGGACGACATCAACGGGGAGTTCTCCCGCACCGATGTCACCCTGGTCATCGGCGCGAACGATGTCACCAACCCGGCGGCGCGCAACGATCCGAGTTCGCCGATCCACGGGATGCCGATTCTGAACGTGGACGAGTCGCGGTCGGTGATCGTGCTCAAGCGGTCGATGAGCTCCGGGTACGCCGGTATCGACAATCCGTTGTTCACGGCGGATCGCACGTCGATGCTGTTCGGGGATGCGAAGAAGTCGGTCAACGCCGTCATCGAGGAACTCAAAGCCCTCTAGGTGTACCCGGCCCTGATGCCCCGCCCGCTCACCGGCGGCGGAGCATCAGGGCCGCGGTGTCGAGAGGGGACCGGACGTGATCCTTGACGGTCGAGACGCAGACCCGAAACGGGACGCTCCGGCACGCGGCACAGTTCCTGTCGAAGTTGGACGAGACCGTCCGCTGTCAGTGACTCGATATCGCCGCGTCCACCAGACGTTGCGCTGCCATCACGACAGTGGCGTGAGGGCCGCGAGAAACTGGCGCGGGGAACATCGATGCATCGACGACCGACAGACCGCGAGCACCCCTCACCCGCCCGGTCAGGTCGACGACCGCCAAAGGATCGTCGTCGAACCCCATTCGCGCTGTACCCATCGTGTGCAGCGAACCTCCCAAGGGTGTCGTGGCACCGATTCCGGCAGGTACGTGAATGTCCGACGCCAGTCCCGAAGCCCTCAGAATGTCCGTGGCGAGGTCGATTCCACGACTCAGTGCGGTCCTGTCCTCTTCGGTCTCTCCATACCTGTGCTCGACATTCGGTGCGGAGAACGGATCATCGGACACCACGTCGATGGTCCCCCGCGCGTCGGGAGTCATGTGTGCGACGCCGATGGCCGGCAACATCGGCGAAAGTCCGGGTATCAGACGGTCGAATGACGCTGTGTACGGCCGGATCTCGATCGGACCGGAGTGCAGTACGACCTGGAGCGGTGTTCCTCGGTCGTCGGGTGCTCTTCTCGGTTGATAGTCGATCGTGATCTCGGGGTGGTCGGCCACGCCGACTCCGACTCCCGGGAGATGCTGCCTCACCGGAATGCCCACCCGTCGAAGCGTGCCTGCGGGTCCGATCCCGGAGTGCAGCAGCAGGTTCGGCGTGCGAACGGCTCCAGCGGCGAGCACCACCCGGTCAGCGTGGACGACGAAGGTTCCGTCGTCGTCGCGGCCGGTGACTCCGAGGACCGTGTCGCCGTCGAACAGCAGGCGCGCCACCTGCGAGCGCCCCCGGATGGTGATCTTGTCGGCGACGGGCGAGAGGTAGGCCTCGGCCATGGAGATTCTTCGCCCATGTCGCACGTTGGACGGGACCGCGCCGATACCGTCGCCCGCCGTGGGTGCGTTGAGGTCGTCGAGGTGTCGGTGCCCTGATGCGATTCCTGCCTGCAGGAATGCCTGTGCGACAGGCGCGGTGATCGCGCGTGTGACCGGAACCGGGCCGGTCGAGCCGTGATGGTCGAGCCGTCCGAAGTCGTGGTCGGTCTCGATGCAGTTGTAGTACCGGGTGACGGTGTCCCGGTTCCACAGGTCCTGCGGCCAGGTGTCGAAGTCCGAGAGGGGTGCGCGCACGAAGTAGGCCCCGTTGACGGCGCCGGATCCGCCGAGCACGCGTCCTCGCGTAGCGACGACGTGCTGATCCCCCGTCGTCCGCGCCGAGATGGGATCGATGTAGGGGGATTCGGGTCCGATCGGCATGCGGCGGGCGTTCGTCAGATCGGTCGGCCACGACTCGGTGGTCGAGGGTGCGAAGGTAGGGCCGGCTTCGATGATCAGGACCGAGGCGCCGGCTCGCGCGTACGTCGATGCGGCGACGCAGCCCGCGCTGCCGCCGCCGATGACGATGACGTCAACCACGGTCGGGACTGGAGATCATCGGAGCATTCCGCGGTCGTCGGGTGTCCAACGCTGGGCAGCCAAGACGAGGCGCTGTCTGAGTCCTGCGAGCAGGTCGGCGCCTTCGGCCGGGGTTGCGCCGCTGGGATCGCCGAGTACGCCGGACCCGGACACACTCGCCACGCCCGACGCTGTCAGGCGCTCCATCAGGGCGGTGATGGGATCGGTGTTACCGACGACCGCAGCCTCGATGACGACCTGCTCCGGTGCGATGTGCAGCATCAACGAGGTCTCGGTTCGCCCGGCATGGGCATCACCGCCGGGTACCCAGCACGGGAACCAGGCCACGTCGCGTCCCTCGTAGCGCAGAAGCGTGGCCGCGTCGGCGAGTGCGAATCCGTTGCCGCCGTGACCGTTCACGAAGATCACCCGGTCGGCCCATCGGCAGATCGAGCGGCCGTACTCGACGATGACGGTGCTCAGTGCCGTCCGACCGAGCGAGACGGTGCCGGGGAAGCCTTCGTGTTCGCCACTTGCGCCGTAGGAAAGGGCTGGGGCGATCCATGCATCCGACATGCCGGTTGCCACCGCCACGGCGATGGTGGTGTCGGTGGTCAGCGGGAGGTGGGGTCCGTGCTGTTCCACGGACCCAACCGGTACGACCACCAGTCCGCCGTCGACGTTCGGCCACCGAGCGGACCCCAGATCGGCCACGTCAGAGAGTGCGCACAGCGTGATCGCCGGTGGCTCCCAGAGCTCTGACGAAACCCTCGGGCACGACGATGTCGTCGGGACACAGATCGGCGACCGAACTCTTCCCCATGCCGAGGAGGGCACTGTCGACGCCCATGCGCAGGACGTCGAAGACGTTCTCCACACCGGCCTGCCCGTTCGCCGCGAGACCCCACAGGTAGGCGCGGCCGATCATGACCGCGCGGGCACCGAGCGCGACGGCTTTGACGACATCGCTGCCGCGGCGGATCCCGCCGTCGAGCAGCACTTCGATCTGATCGCCGACCGCCTCTGCGACGGCGGGCAGCATGCGGATGGTGGCGGGTGTGCCGTCGAGGTTGTTGCCGCCGTGGTTGGAGACGGAGATCGCCGAGAAACCGGCGTCGACGGCGCGGCGGGCGTCGTCGACGCGGGAGATGCCCTTGAGCATGAACGGGCCGTCCCACTGCGCGCGCAACCACGCGATGTCCTCCCACGACGGCGGCGGGGTGCGCTGCCACATGCCGTAGGCGCCGAAGAACGTCGGCGGCTGCGGCGCCCCGGCGGGAAGAATGTTCGGCGTCGTCAGATCCGGGATGCGGCCCGACTTGGCGAACTTGTAGAGCCACGCCGGGCGGATCAGGCCCTCGGGGGCGAACTTCGCCATGGCGGCGAGATTGATCGTCTCCGGGATGGCGGGGCTGCCCCAGTCGCGGCCGTAGGAGAACGACCAGTCCAGGGTGAGGATGATGCCCACCGCGCCGGCTGCTTTCGCCCGGTCCATGCGGGCGACCATCTCGTCCCGCGTACCGAGCCAGTAGACCTGGAACAGTGTCTGGGAGTTGACTGCGGCGACGTCCTCGACGGACTTGGAGGCGAACGAGGACAGTCCCATGATGGTGCCGCGCGCGGCAGCGGCGCGCGCGACGGCGACTTCACCGTCGGGGTCGACGGCCTGCACCCCGGTCGGTGAGATGATGACGGGCATCGAAATGTGTTGACCCATCACGGTCGTCGACTGATCGCGCACGTGCGCGTGGCCGGCGACGCGGGGTGCGAAGCCGAGTTCGCCGAAGGCTGCCATGTTGTCGTCGTAGGTGCTGCCGCGTTCGGAGCCGGCGATCAGTGCCGAGTACACCGACGGGGGGAGACGCTTCTTGGCTCGTCGCTGCATCTCGGCGACGGTCTCCATCCACGGATTTCTCGCCCACGGGTTGTGGGCTTGGATGTCGCGAAGCTTCACTGGTCGTCCTTGCTGAAAGTCATGCCTGCGAGCGGATTCTCGTCACAGAGTTTCGATGCCGGCCGGCCTCCGGCCTCCCCGAGGGCGGGTGCGCCGTCGCGGCGGGTGAGCAGCGTCAACGGAATCGACGCCTTCGGGTTGGAGCGCTTTCCGGTGCGGGAGTGGTCGACACTCGACTTCGGTACCGCGCCGCGGTCGGCGGCGAGGGCGGATTCGCCGTAACCCTGAACGCATTCGGGGTCGGGGCCGTCCATGGGCAGTCCGGTGAAGAACTTCGCGGCCATGCATCCGCCGCGGCAGGCGTCGAAGTGCGCGCACTTGGTGCAGGCGCCGGACGTCTGCGGTGAGCGCAGTTCCTGGAACAGTTCCGACGTCTGCCAGACGGCTTGGAAGCCGCCCATGGTGGGGGTGGCGTCGCGGACGATGTTGCCGGCGAGGAATTGTTCGTGGATGGCGAAGGGGCAGGCGTAGACGTCGCCGATCGGGTCGATCAGGCACACCACTCGTCCTGCGCCGCACAGGTTGAGCCCCGGCAGGGCGTCGCCGAAGGCGGAGAGGTGGAAGAAGGAGTCGCCGGTGAGCACACCGTCGCCGTTGGCGACGAGCCAGTCGTAGAGTTCGCGCTGTTGTCCGGCGGTGGGGTGCAGGTCGTCCCAGACGTCGGCGCCGCGACCGGACGGGCGCAGGCGGGTGATGCGCAGGGTGGCGTCGTAGGCGTCGGCGAGGGCCTTGAACTCGTCGAGCTGGGAGACGTTGTGCCGAGTGACGACGACGGAGATCTTCGCGTCCCGGAACCCGGCGTCCTTCAGGTTCTTCAGGGCGCGGACGGCCATGTCGAACGAGCCGGGGCCGCGGACGGCGTCGTTGACCTCGGCGGTGGCGCCGTCGATGGAGATCTGCACGTCGACGTAGTCGGACGCGGCGAGCCTCGCGGCGACCTTCTCGTCGATCTTGACGCCGTTGGTGGAGAACTTCACGCCCACCTGGTGGGCGGTGGCGTAGTCGACGAGTTCCCAGAAGTCGGATCGGACGGTCGGTTCACCGCCGCCGATGTTGACGTAGAACACCTGCATCTTCTGCAGTTCGTCGATGATCGACTTGCACTGCTCGGTGGACAGTTCCCGGGGGTCGCGCCGCCCGGAGGAGGACAGGCAGTGCACGCAGGAGAGGTTGCAGGCGTAGGTGAGCTCCCACGTCAGGCAGATGGGAGCGTCGAGCCCGAGTTCGAACTGGTCGACCAGGCGGCCGACCGGTTGCTCGGGGCGGGCGAGGGTGGAGGTCATGCCGGGTCTTCCTTCACGGGGGAGGGGACGATCATGTTCGAGCGCGCCAACACCGCGAGCGCGTCGGCGTAGCGGGGCATCGCCTCGTCCGACACGCCCGCCGCCGTCAACGCCGACCGCGCGTCGTCGTGGTCGGGCAGCGACCGGACGATGTCGACGATCGCCGTGTTCTTCAGGAACGAGAGCTTGCGGGTCCCGAAGTGATAGAGCAACGCGCCGAACGGTTCCGGACGCAGCGCCACCTGTGGGTGCAGCTGCCAGCGATCGTCGATGTTCATCGGTCGACTCAATACACGCCGCACATGCCGTCGATGGAGACTTCCTCCACCAGCGACTCCTGCACCAACGGCTCCTCGGACTGCGATGCTTCAGACGTGGTGTTCGACTGATCGGACATGAGAACCTCCGCGGTATGTGATGTGGGGTGCGTGATCACCGACTGGTGTCGCACACCACAGACGATAATGGCATCGAGTGCACAAAGTAAACAGATGGCGGAAATGGGGGATCTCGTGGTGGAGCAGGAACCGTCCGGCACGGTGGGGCGACCGCCGGCGACGACGAGGGGCGGCATCAGCGACGTAGCCATCGCGCTGTTCGCCGAACGGGGGTTCGATGCGACTAGCATCGACGACATCGCCGAGGCCGCCGGTATCGCCCGTCGGACCTTTTTCCGCTACTTCCCTTCCAAGAACGCAGTTCCCTGGGGAGACTTCGACGCCGGGCTTCACGTTCTGCAGCGTCTGCTCGACGAGATGCCGGAATCCATGTCAGTGCCCGATGCGGTGATGGCTGCGCTGTTGCAGTTCAACTCTTTTCCCGACGAGGAACGCGACGTGCACCGGGTCAGAATGCGATTGATCTTCGAGGTGCCCGCCCTGCAGGCGTACTCGATGGTCATGTACCAGGGATGGCGGGCCGTCATCGCCGGCTTCGTGGCCTCGCGTGAGGGCCTCGGTCCGAACGACCTCTATCCGCGGACCGCCGGCTGGCTTGCACTCGGCGTGGCGATCTCCGCATACGAACAGTGGCTCGCCGACGACGGAGCCGCATTGTCGGACTTGCTGCGACGGGCGTCCGAACCGCTCTACCAGGGTTTGCGTCACAGACCCGATGTGTGACCTGAGGGTACGAGCGAGGCGCGGGCCTTCGCCGGGCTCGACGTCACGGGCGGGGCATCGAGACGCCGCGGCGGACACTGGGACCCCGTGTCGATGTGTCCGCAGTGTTGGAATCGACCGCACCGTCGACGCTAAAA
The DNA here is from genome assembly GCF_036163995.1 of Rhodococcus sp. NBC_00294. Classification (NCBI taxonomy): domain Bacteria; kingdom Bacillati; phylum Actinomycetota; class Actinomycetes; order Mycobacteriales; family Nocardiaceae; genus Rhodococcus; species Rhodococcus sp. NBC_00294. Next base: position 40,691 of record NZ_CP108043.1, on the reverse strand, counting down.
AGGGAAGAGGAATCGGGCTGCCTCGATCGTAAATACGAATGCGTGATAGCTTGATAAAATCAAGTATTCGGAGGCTCTCATGCTCGACGCGAATCACGGCACCAGCACCCTGTCCATCGCGGGAACCAGCAACCACGTTCTGCAGGCCGCGGTGGGTGACGCGCCCGGGTCGGGTCGACTCCGGTACCTGCATGGCGGAAGCGGGTCGCCTGTCCTCCTGCTGCACACCGTGCGGACTCAAGCCGAGCACTTCCACCGCCTGCTGCCGCATCTACTGCCCGGTCACACGGTGTACGCGCTCGATCTGCCGGGAATGGGCTGGTCGGACATCGTTCCGGGTGCGTCCTACGAGGAACCTGCCATGCGAGCAGGGGTGCTGAGGTTGCTCGACGGGCTCGACCTGCGGGACGTGACGGTGGTGGGGGAGTCCATGGGTGCGGTGCTCGCGCTCACCGCCGCGGCCGAGCGCCCGGACCGTGTCCGGCGTGTCGTCGCGATCAATCCCTACGACTACGCGGGCGGGATCCTGAGGTCCGGGCTTCTCGCGAGGGTGATCATCGGCGGGGTGACTGCGCCGATCGTCGGACCACTGCTGGCCGGGGTGGAACCGAGGCCCGTGGTGCGGCAGATCCTGCGCGGAGGCCTCGGGGACCGGTCGGCGCTGACCGAGGACTACCTGACCGAACTCCTCCGGGTGGGGCGTCGGCCCGGCTACCCCGGTGTAGCCCGCGCCGTGTATCGGGCTCTCCCGAGCCTGATCGCCGCGCGGTCGACGTACGAAAGGGTGGACGTGCCGGTCACGCTGGTGCACGGTGACCGTGACTGGTCCCGCGAGTCCGATCGCCGCGCCCACGTCCGGGCCCTGCCCCACGCAGACGTGCATCGGATCGAGGGAGCGGGTCACTTCCTGTCGTTGGAGAAGCCCGATGCCGTTGCCGCGATGATCGACTGAGCGTCAGGCCGAGACCACGGAGGCGGGCACCGACGCCGTCAGCTCGAAGAAGCGTTGCAGCGCGTCCGAGGCACCGGTCACGCGAGCGTGCTCGCCTCCGGTCCGATCGGCGGACAGCGTGCGGAAGACCTGTTCGGACGTCCCGGTGACGACCACGTCGGCCACGTCGTCGGGGCCGGACGCGGTGGTGGTGACGCCGTCGGCCGTGGAGCTCAGCAGCAGGGTGGCGCCGTCGACGTCGAGGCGCACGGTGACGTCCGGGTACGTCGTTCCCGCGCGCTCCGGGTAGAGCGCCATGACGGCGAACCCGAGCCACGGGCCGCGGGTGTGGTCGCCGTTCACGCCCGCCGCCATCAGCGGCACTCCCCATCGAGCGAGTTCCACGAGAGGTCGCCGCAGGCCACGGCCCCACTCGGTCAGTGAGTAGACCCTCGCCGAGACGGGCGCGGGATCGTCGGACGATCGGACGACGCCGGCGTCCTCGAGCGACCGCAGCCGTTGCGCCAGCAGGTTGGTGGCGATGCCGGGCAGCGAGCGATGCAGATCCGAGTACCGGCTCGGGCCGATCAGCAGCTCCCGGATAACGAGCATTGTCCAGCGATCGCCGACGACGTCGAGCGCTCGGGCGAGCGCGCAGAACTCTCCGTAGGACTTCACGGTTCCAAGCCTACGCTTGACAAAATCATTCAACTACTTGAAATAATCAAGTTGTGAATCTGTTGCAGCGACGCTCGACGTCGCGACTCCCCGTCCTCCTGGTGCTGTGCGCCGCGACCCTCGCGATCAGCCTCGCCACGACGGCGATCAACGTGGCGTTGCCGTCGTTGGCTCTCGATCTGTCCGCCGACAACAGGGCGTTGCAGTGGATCGTGGACGCGTACAACCTGCTGTTCGCCACGTTCGTTCTCGCCTTCGGCAGTCTCAGCGACCGGTACGGGCGCAAGGGTGCGCTCGTCCTGGGTCTGTCCGTCTTCGGCGGCGGAGCCGTCGGTGCGTCGTTCGCGGAGAGCTCCGGGCAACTGATCGCGTGGCAGGGCGTCATGGGCCTGGGTGCGGCGTTCGTCTACCCGACCACGCTGTCGATCCTGTCGAACGTCTTCACCGAGCGTGCCGAGAAGGCACGCGCGATCGGGATCTGGGGTGCGACCACCGGTGTCGGGGTGGCGTGCGGGCCGATCCTCGGTGGGTGGCTCCTCGAGCACTTCTGGTGGGGCAGTGTGTTCCTCGCTCTCGCCGTCGGTGCGGCCGTCGCCGTTCTCGTCTCGGTCGTGGTGATCACCACCTCACGAGACCCGGCGACCCCTCGCATCGACCACGGGGGACTCGTCCTGTCGGTTCTCGCTGTGGGCAGTCTCGTGTTCACGGTCATCGAGGCACCGGAACACGGCTGGAGCAGCGTCACCACCCTGGTCGGATTCGCCACCGCTGCCGCACTGTTCGTCGCCCTGGTGCTGTGGGAGCGACGCCAGGACGATCCGATGATCGACGTGAGCTTGTTCGCGAACATGCGCTTCACCGCGGCGAGCGCGTCCGTCACCTTCGCTTACTTCGCCCTCTTCGGCTTCATCTTCCTCATCTCGCAGTACTTCCAGTTGGTGCGGGGATTCGGCCCGCTGGACACCGGAGTGAAGTTCATCCCCGTGGCCGCCTCCATCGCCGTCGGCTCGGTCCTGGGCACGGTGCTCGCGCTGCGGATCGGCAACAAGCTGGTTGTCGCCGGCGGCCTCGTCCTGTTCTCGGGCGCTTTCCTCTGGATCTCCACCGTGAGCGAGTACACCTCGTACCTCGAGATCGCGCTGCAGATGATTCCCCTGGGCCTCGGTCTGGGCCTCACCTCGGCCCCCGCCACAGAGGCCATCATGGGTGCCGTCACACCGGAGAAGGCCGGCATCGGTTCCGGCATGAACGACGCGACGAGAGAGGTCGGCGGCACGCTCGGTGTCGCCGTCATCGGCAGCGTCTACGCGTCGCTGTACGTCTCGTCGCTCAGTGACTCCGCCGTCGTCCAGGCGCTGCCCACAGAGGTTCGTGACATCGCCGGCGAGTCCGTCGGTCAGGCCGTCGTCGTGTCGGAGCAGATTCGCGCAGGGGGCGATTCCGGGCTGGCGCAGTCGGTCACCGACGCGGCGAACAGTGCGTTCCTCGACGGTCTCGCGGCCGGTTCCTACGTGGCGGCCGGAGTCACCGCCGTCGGCGCCGTGGTGGCAGCGACTTTCCTACCGTCGCGTCCTCGCACGACCGACGAGAGCAAATCCGGTCGCCCGGCGCACCGCGCGGACGTCACCACGGCATGAGCGCCACGGACCGGTCGACATACGTCAAGCTCGGCGCCCTCGCGGTGGTGGCTGTCGCGGTCGCCGTCGCGGGCGGGTCGTACGTGCGGATGGACTCGCTGCTCGGCATCGGTCAGTACACGGTCACGGTGCAGCTCACCGACTCCGGCGGTATTTTCACCAATGCCGAGGTGACCTCGCGGGGTATCCCCGTCGGACGGGTCGGCGCGCTACGGCTGGTGGACGACGGCGTCGACGTCGACGTGTTCATCGACGACGACGCGCCACCGATCTCCGCATCCAGCGCGGCCGTCGTCGCCGCCCGCTCGGCCATCGGCGAGCAGTACATCGATCTGCGGCCGAACACTGATGCCGGCCCCTATCTCGCCGAAGGATCTGTGGTCGATCGTGCCCGCACGTCTCTCCCCGTCCCGGTGGAGAGCGTGCTCGCGAACGTCGACGGGCTGGCTCGGAGCATCCCCGTCGACGATCTGAGGACCGTCGTGACCGAGCTCGGCGACGGCTTCGACGGCATGGGCGACGAGTTGGCCACCCTCGTCGAGTCGCTCGACAGTCTCAGCGCGGCGCAGCTCGACGCGCTGCCCGCGACGGTCGACCTGGTCCGCGACGGCAGGACCGTGCTCGACACGCAGAGCGATCAGGCGTCCGCGATCACCGACTTCAGCGCGGGCCTCGAGCAGATCACGGCGCAACTGCGGTCGAACGACGGCGATCTGCGCCGCCTCGTCGACACCGGTACAGACGCCGCTCGCGAGACCGGCGCGCTGGTCGCGGCCTCCGGGCCGTCCGTCACGTCCGTCGCCACCGACCTTGCATCGGCAACGTCGGCGATCGGCCCACGGGCCTGGGCGCTGCGACCACTGCTGCAATTCCTGCCCGGCCTGGCGGAGGGTGCGAAGTCGCAGAGTCCCGGCGACGGCACCACTCACTTCGGTCTTGTGCTGGAGACGAACAACCCACCTCCGTGCACGGTCGGGTACGAGGGAACCCAGCGGATTCTGGAGCGTGAGCGTGCGCTCGATCCGAACTTCGACGAGACCGCGCAGGACTTCCCGATCGACCTGTCGGCGGGATGCACAGCGCCGAGGGGGGCGGTCACCGGAGTACGCGGTGCGGGCAGCGTCCCCTATCTCGATCCTGCAGTCCCACAACCGTGGGACGACAAGCCGAAGGCGGACCCCGGCGCTCTCGACCTCAACCCGATCGCGCAACAACTTGCCCCGCTGCTCGGTGTCACAGTTCGTTGAACTCGGCGCGTGTTCGAATGCGAGGCAGTCGTGGCGACGATTGCTGCGCCGTAGGCACTACGCCTCCCTCGGAATCGCGATCTCGTGGTCTCGGCTGGCGTGCACTCGTCCTCGTGGGCACATCACGTGCCATTCCCGAACCGAACAGACCCAAAAAGCGCTGTCCCTCCTTCGGCGTTCTCGATGACTGTCGCCTCAGTGAGCGGAATGGGGATCGATCCGAACTGACGCGGTCAGTAGTCCATTGGCCGGTTTGCCGTCCGCCACGCCTTCTCCGCCTCGGATCGGCCGGGTGGGGGTACGTAACCGTTGATCATCCACAATTCTTCGCTGGTCTCGTCGATGTGGAATTCCCAGTGCAGCCCCTCCCGGTCCAGGTGCGTAGCGAGTACGTCGTTGACCCACTGTGCAACGCGGCGTCGACCTGTCGCACCGTCTTGATGCCGGGCGATGTGGGCGATCTCGACTCGTACGGTCGGCCGTTGTTCACCTCCGACGTAGATGTTGCTCGGGTCGGTCTCGGCAAATGTGACCACGACGTAGAAGCGGGGAAGTCCGGCCTTCTCGTATCGGTCGGTGATGTCGCGGGAGAGCTGAGTTCTGTCCGTCTCGGTGAACAGGCCGGGTGTGTGGACGATCTTCCATAGAGGCATCGATGTATGTTCCTGTCCGGTGGCGGCGTCTAGTGGGCGCGGTCGAAGGCCAGGTGCTCGACCGGCCCGCCGAGCATCGCTTTGACCGATACGCTGACCTGGTCGGCCAGGACCTCCGCATCACCCGCTTCGAGAGCGTCGAGTACGCGGTCGGCGATGACGGACGGAGAGGTCTTGGGCAAATCGACGTCGGTCACCATCTCGGTGTCGATGAAACCCGCGTGTACTCCGAGAACGTGTGTGTGCTGGCCGGCCAGCTCGCTGCGCAGCGAATTCGTCACCGACCAGATCGCCGCCTTCGATGCGCCGTACGCCCCGCTACCAGCGAGCCAGGACAGCACCGAGTGCACGTTGACCACTGCACCGCCGCCACGCGCAGCGAGCACCGGGGCAAATGCACGAACGACGCGAAGCGGACCGAAGGTATTCACCTCGAAGGTGTCCACGACATCATCGAACGCGCCGGTGAGCAGGGGCGCCGGTAGCAGTACTCCTGCGTTGTTGATCACGATGTCGACGTCGCCGAGGCCTGCGGCGAGGGAATTGACCGATTCATGCGAGCGCACATCGAGTACGTGGGTCACGACGGTGTCTCGTTCATCGGTGTAGGGCGAGCGTGCAGTCGAGTGAACCATGCGAGCCCCACGTTCCAGCGCGCCGTCCACGAGCGCAGCGCCGAGTCCGCGGCGCCCCCCGGTCACCAGAACCGTCTTGTCCACCAGTGTGGTCATCGATGCCTTCCCCTCTGACTAATTCAATCTTTAGTCAGAGTGGAACATCCCGTACCTGGATAACGCAAGCATTAGTTATAGTTCGGTCATGCCCTTGTCTCTCGACAACCGACTCGCCGACCGGACTCGGTGGAAGGCGGAGCGGTGCTCGATCACTTTGGTACTCGAAGTCCTGAGCACCAAGGCATCATTCATGGTTTTGCGGGAAAGTTTCTACGGCACCTCCAAGTTTGATGACTTCGTCATGCGTACCGGTGCATCCGCACCGACGGTGTCGCGGTCGTTACGCCACCTCGAGTCCGCCGGCGTTCTCGCCCGAACGCCGTACCGGGACGAAGGGTCCCGACCACGGGACGAATACCGGTTGACAGCGGCAGGTGAAGACCTGCTGCCCGTGGTGTTCTCTCTGGTGCAGTGGGGCGACGCTCATCTGCAGGGTGGTGCGCCGCCGCTGGCCTTCGTCCATCGCGACAGCGGCGAACCCGTCAGGGTCGGCGTCAGCGCAGGCGAGGTCTTCAACCTGACATCGCGGGACATCGAGGTCCGATGGTCGGGGCCTCGGCTCCCGTGAATCCCGGTGGGGGTCGCTCGACGCGGCAGAAACGAAGCTTCGACTTTGCCTCGAGGCGTGGTAGCCGGCGGCACATCACCTCAGTGCGCTGTCGGGTCTCCCATTCGGTCCTTCGCGCGGGACGTTCTGCGCAATTCCCGGTAGTCTCCGACCGATGCCAGGCTCGTTCTGGGCATGTTGGCGTATATCGCCTCGAAGCGGCCTGACTTGACCTCGTACGCCTCGTGCCAAACTCCGACGTGTCCGTTGTAGGCAGTGCGTTTGAAGAACGCTTTGCGTGCGGGTTTGTGTTGGAGATCGGAATCGTTCGCCCAACTGGTCAGTTCGTCGAACGAGCGCCAATGCTGAACGAAGAAGAACAGCCGTGGATCGGACACCGACCACACCGTGTTCGAGTTCAGTAGTGGGGTGTCGGGCAGGTTCAGTGCCTCCTTGGTCATGGAGAACGCGTCTCGGAAGACCGGGAACCACTCTCTGATGCGCCACAGACTGTTCACTCGGAGACCGATGAACAGCACGACGAAGTCGTCCTCGTAGTTTGCGGTGTACCGGCCAGCTTCGACATCCATGGTCAACCCTTTCAGGGGGAGGGTCCGCGTCGCCGAGTGCGACGGGAGGAGGGGCTAGGTCAGCCCACTCGCGAGGGAGGTGACCCACCACGATCCGGTGGCCATGACGCGTTCGGACCGCTCCCGGGACACGTTGGTCAGAATCGACAGCGTCACCGGGTACACCCGGCAGCCGCGACACCGGCCAGCGCCCGCCGCGCGATCAGCTGGGCGGGCTCACCACTCCACGCCTTACTCACCGATGCGACCGCGAAGACCCCGAGCCCGCCCACGAGGAAGGGACGGCGACCGAACCGGTCGCTGAGCGATCCCCCGGCCAGCACCAACGCAGCGAATGCCAGGTTGAAGGAATCGACCACCCACAGCAGATCGCGCGTGGACGCCCCCAGGTCCTCGACGAGGGTGGGCAGCGCGATGTCGACGATCGTGGTGGAGACATTGACCACGAACACCGCGCAGCACAGAGCCACCAGCGCGGCCATCTTGCGCCAGCGGCGGACTCGATGCGTCATAACAGAGTTATAGCAGTCGCTCTGCTTCGCTACGACGGAATCGGCGATACCGTTTGTCGCGGTGAAGCTGTGCGACCATGACGTCATGGCCGCTCGACGGGACTCCGACCGCACGGCGGACGACGGATCCACCCGCGAGCGCCTCGTCGACGCCGCCGTCGCTGTCCTGGCAGAGGAAGGCCCTGCCGAGATGAAGGTCCGTCGCATCAGCGACAGGGCAGGCTCCTCGACGATCACGGTCTACCACCACTTCGGGAACGTGGGCGGACTGCTCGACGCTGTCGTGGTGCGGGGATACGCGACGCTGACAGGGACTCTCGAGGACGCGGCCGCGTCGAACGACGACCCCGGTGTGCAGCTCTTCGCCATGGCCCTGGGAGCCAGAGGTTTCGCGCAGCGCAATCCGCACCTCTACGACCTGATGTTCGGACTCTCGCCGCGCGGAACCTACCGCGCGTCCGCTCCCCTCGTGCCACAACAGCATTTCCGCGAGGCCTACGCCGTTCTGGTACGCAGCTGCCACCGACTGGTGACGGCCGGTCGCGCCGACATCGACGACCCGGAACAGATCGCCGCCCAGTTGTGGAGCCTGGTACACGGGTTCGTCTCGCTCGAAGCGGCCGGCCACTTCGCCGATCACAGCGACGCAGTCGCGAGCGTCCTCGCGCCCATGGCGATCGCCCAGCTCGTCGGTATCGGCGACGACCGCGCTCGCGCAACGCGCGGAGCACTCGACGCCTACGAGACATGCCTTCTCGACGCGGTCGACCATTAGAGGTAACCGGCAATCAGGTTGGTGGCAGGCAACCGGCTGACCATGGTCGCAGCGCAGTCCTATAATCCCACCACGGCGACGAAACGGACTTCGGCCGTCGGTTCGGAACGTTCTCGCTGTGGGGTGTCGATAGGACAGACCGCCGGTCTGTCGGTAACGGGCGCAATCGCCATCACCTCGCTGGGCACCACCGGCGCAGGCAGCGCCTACCGCCCGCGAGGGAACCGGATTTGCGGGAGATCGAATGAGGTGCAAGCGTTTTCGGCACGGCCTCGATGTGTCCGGCCATTTTCAGCAGCCTTATCGTGTTGATATCGATCGCCTCGGTGGCCGCGTTTCTCCCCACCGCTCGGTAGCGCCGCGAGGTGGTCGGCTATCGGTTCTGCCACTACGAGTTCGTCCCGGTCGTGAGTTATGTATAACTTGTATCGCTCTGGCGAAAGCCGCGTTGTTTCGCTTCGGACACGTTGTACCGGACTGCACGCGCGGAATAGATTGCTGTGCAACGGTATGCGGCGCACGGAAGTCCGAGTCGGGCCGACGTTCGGTGTCACGAGAGTGTCACAAGTCGGGACGGACGGAGGCGGACCGCGGCGGACGCCAGTGGACAAAAGAGCAGCTCAGACCGGTTCTCGTGAGTCCACGTGCATCCGCCTGATCTGGTCGTCGAAGCCTTGTTAGCGAGCGGTCTTCGGTTCAATCCCGAAAGGAGGCTCTAGAAATGCCTCTGAACTGCATAAATGCCTCAACATAGCGTGATCTGACCGCTCGTTTCACGACTTTCCCCGGTACGTCCGTGCAGTTCCGCCACGGTCCAGGGGCGTCCGGTCACCTGCGAGAACTGCCGAAACTCGGCTCGATGTCACGAGTTGTCACAACTCGTTCGTAACTCGTTCGACGGACGCGGGTGGGCGTCAGTGGCCGTGGGTGGACTTCAGCGCAGGAATGGCCACTACCGTCGCGGACTTGCGAGGACTTCTGTGGACGGACACCACTCGCTTCACGTCGATCGCCGGCGGCATGGACGTGTTCATACCTTCATCGACGGGATGAACCGTTCGTTTCCGACAGCCTCGTGATGGGGGCCGGGCCGCCCGACGAAGGCCAGGGCCGACGCCTGCCCAGAGGTGTGTTGTGGCGTCAGATCGCGGTAGCGGACCGCGCGGTGTCGAGGTGGGGAGCACCGAGCAGGTACCCCTGGGCGAGGGGCACCCCGAGGTGGCGCAGCATGTCGAGCTGCCCGGGCCGTTCGACACCTTCTGCGATGACCACGGCGCCCAGGCTGTCGGCCATCTGCACCAGAGAGCTGATGACGGTGGTCATCCTGGGCAGTCGATCGAGCGCGTCGACGAGTGCCGGTGCGAGTTTGACGATGTCGACGTCGAGCGCAGCCAGAGTCGACAGGCTGGTGTCGGTGCTGCCGAAGTCGTCGAGCGCGATCCGCACGCCGAGTGCATGCATCCTCGCGATGCCGCGGTGGACGTCGTCGTGGTGTGGTGCTATCGCGTTCTCGGCGATCTCGAGGACCAGTTGGTGGGGTCGGAGCAGGCCGGTGTCGAACACGGATCTCAATGACGCTTCGAGGTGCGCGGTGTCGAGTTCGATCGGGAGGACGTTGACGTGGATGGTGCCGGGATGAGGATGGTCGTCGCCGGGGGAGGTGCGCCGCGCAGTGTGCTGCAGGACGGCAGATGTGAGTTCCGGAAGGATGCCGCCCCGGCTGGCGGCGGCGACGACCGACAGTGGGTCGGCGACTGTTCTCCCGCGCGTGAGACGTAGCAGCGCCTCAGTTCCCCGGATCCGTCCGGTGGCGGTGTCGACGATGGGCTGCAGTGCGATGCCGAGCGTCTCGCGCTCTATCGCGGCGGTGAGCGCCGCGCGCAGGTGTGTGTCGTCGAGGTCGACCAGTGCCATGCCGGTGTCGAACTCGACGACGGTGCCCTTCCCTGATCGTTTGGCTCGCAACATCGCGGTGTCCCCACGGGCGAGCATCTCCTCCGATGTCGTGGGAGGGTCCGACGGTCCGTGGGTGACGACGCCGATGCTGCCGGAGACCGTGACGGTGTGGCCGTCGTGGGTGAACGGTTCGTCGAGAAGTTCGAGCACTCGTGCGGCGACGGTGCTCGCGGCTTCGTCGACGTCGTCGAGCAGGACGACGAATTCATCGCCGCCCAGGCGTGCGATCGTGTCCGCCCGGCGGATGCCGTTCCGCAGGCGCGCGGCGAAGTCGACGAGCACCTGGTCGCCGATTCGGTGTCCGAGCGTGTCGTTGACGATCTTGTAGTCGTCGAGATCGATGAACAGAAGGGACGGGGTTCCGCCGCGAGTGTCGGTCAGCTGATCGAGCCTCTCCTGCAGGTGCGCTCGGTTGGCCAGACCTGTCAGGGCGTCGTGGTGGGCTCGGTGGCGCATCTGCCGTTCGGTGTTCTCGATGGTTCGCCGGAGGCGATTGTTCTGCCACAGAACGGCGTACTGGCGGGCGGAGAGCATCAGGATCAGCACCAGGACGACGAGGAGTTCGGCCGATTGCGCGGTGCCCCGGTGCACGGCGACCACCGACACGGTGACGGCCGCCGCGGCGGGGATGTACGGCACGATGGATGTCGGATACAGCACGGCCCGTGCTCGCCGGGATCGGTCCGCTGCTCGAAAGACGAGAAGCGGAGCGAGGGTCGTGCACAGGTTGCCGAGCATGTTGAAGGCGAAGCCGGACGTGGAGGTCGATCCGTCGGATTGCCACTGCGCGTACCAGATCCCGCCGGCGGCCAGCAGGACGAGACCCAGCACGATGACGGTCAGCGGTATCTGATCGCGGTACTTCGCCCGACCCAACGCGAGGATGCCGAGCGTCAGCTGCAGCGCACCGATGATGGGGAAGTACAACCCCGCGACGCTGCGCAGTTCGGCTGCGCCGCCCAGGTTCTCGACCAGTGGGCGCAGCCAGAGGTGCCAGGTGATCAGGCCGACGGACAGGCTGACCATCAGGGCGTCGAGGATGTTGCGTGCGGTGAACGCCGCCCCGTGGCGAGGATAACGCACCAGTGCAGCGACGGTAAGTGTGTTCGAGAGAACGACGGGGACCTCGACCCAGGACGGGAACGTGTAGGCCCCTGCGGCCGAGGTGATGATGAACATCAGTTGTCCGACGGGCCAGATCGCCATCGACGCTGTCATGAGGGACCAGAACCGGCGGTCGATGCCTCGGGTCCGGGTTGCTGCCAGGAAACAGGTGTACGCACCGATCACCGGTGTCAGCAGGTACGACCACTCGAACTCACCGCGGAAGACGTGGTCACCAGGTGCGAGGGCCAGCGCCACGCCGAGGGCCGTGATCCCGACGGCGATCACCGCCGCCGCCCACATCCTCGAGGTGGGCGGCGGCGGTGCATCGCGCAGAGTCGTTCCCCGTGGCGATATGTCATCCGTCCGCGGGATCATCTCGGGCAGCGCACCTGGTGGTCGCAGAGGCCCGGAACCGTCCGCGCGTGAGAACGGCGCTGCGTCACGGCGCGGTCGACGGATGCGTGTCGGCATGCAGTGCGCCGCCGCGGAGTCGGGTGATCTCCTCACGTGCGGCGATCACGTCGGGGGTGTCCTGTCCCTTGCCGGCGGCGAGGTCGGCCAGGAGGTCCAGGGCGGCGTCGATGATGTGTCCGCGTCGGCGGCGATCGTCGCGATCTGTTCCGGCCTTGACGTAGCGACGTCGTTGTCGCCACCCGCCGGCGGCAGTGATCTCCTCGTCGGTGAGGACCCCGGACTCGACCTCGGGTGCGAGAACCTCACGGACGAACTGTGATTCGCGGGGGTGAGCCCACACGAACGCGATCCACAGTGCAACGAATGCGAACACGAAATCGCCGAACATGATCACGCCCACCAGGACCTCGCTGCCACCGGACAGCGCGACCATAGAATCCCAGACGCCGTGCACCACGACGGGCGTGAGGATCAGGGCCACGCCTCGAGCGATGCGTCGCGGCTGTGCCGGAGTGCCGATCAGGTAGATGACGCCGGCGCTGAACAGGGCGGTGAAGAGGGGGTGGGAAACGATGTCGGAGAACATACGGGTGCCGATCGATCCGATCAGCCCGTCGGTCTGGTGCGCACCGAAACCTTCGGTGGCGCCGGCGACGGAGTACAGCAGATCCTCGGCGGTCTGGAACCCCAGGCCGAGAAAAGCGCCCAGCAGCAGGCCGTCGACAGGGGTGCGCACCAGCCGTGGTGCGAGGGCGAGGAGGACGACGATCCCGACGCCCTTGGCGGTCTCCTCCACGAACGGGGCGGTCAGCCCTGCGTGCCAGTCCTGCGCCCAGGCCTGACCGAAGAACTTCGCGTAGAGCGATCCCATGGCGCCGTTGGCGGTCAGGGCGATGGCCAAGGGGGCGGCGGTGGCACCCCAGACGAAGGCCGCGATCACCAGGGTCAGTGGTTGGCGCTCGTAGCGGTCGATGTGCCGGAACCACCACGTCCAGATCGCGACGCTGACGACGCCGACGACGACGGCGATGAGGAGGGCGCGGCCGAAGTATCCGGCGAGGGGTGAGAACTCCTGCCACCCCTTCACGAGCCCTGCAGCGCAGAGCCACAGGTAGATCCAGAACACGATGTTGCGAGGCTGCACGAAGTGGAACTTCTCGCCCCACGCGGTCGTCTCGAGGGCGCGGCTGCGGGCGCTGACGGTGTCGGTGCTCACTGCGCTGCTCGAGTCTCGGCGGTGATGCTGGCGATCATGGCGGTGATCTCGGGAGTGCGGTCGGTGATCTGCGCCGGCGGACCGGACACCTCGACGTCGAGACCGGTGCCGTCGACGACGAACGTGGTGAGCGACCCGGCGGCACTGGGCGTGGTGAAGGTGACCTGCACACCCGTCAGGCCGGTGTCGGTGATGAACGGGGTACGCGCTCCGGACAGGCCGAGGACGGAGTTTCCGCTGATGGAGGCGCTGACGGTGTCGACCTGGGTGAGCAGGTCGTCGGGTGTCCCGTCGAAGGAGTCGGCGCGCACGGTCAGGAAGATGTTGCCCCGGGTCAGTTCGATGCCCGGCAGAGAGTCGTCCGTCGCGCGCTCGTCGACTCGGAAGCCGCTGGCGATGTTCCATTCCGTGGCCGGTGTCATCGACACGCTGTCGGTGATCGACAGCCGATCGCCCGGCCGCACCGGGTCGTCCTGTGCCACAGCGGAGTCGAGGGCGGGAACGGCGATGACCCAGAGCAGCCAGACGGCGAGGATCACCACGGCGTGCGGGAACACGCGGGTGTCGAGGCCGAGGAAACGGTGATCGACGGGTGGCCGACGGCGATGCGAATGTTCGGGTCTGATCGGTGCTTCTGGGTGAGATGCCAACGTGATCTCCGATGTTTGGGTGAGATCACTATTTCAGACGATGAAGCATTGCGTGGGTCGTCGTCGCGATGATGGAGTTCGATCGGGCGCCCCACTGCCGCCGCGTCATTCGGTTGAATGACACACGGCGCCATCGGCGGCGACGCTGCTGGTGATGCCGGAGGCTCGGGCCGGGACGCAGGCGTATGCCGCGTCTCCTGTGGACATGCGCTGGAGGTCGGGGCGGCGTGACCGAGCTGTCACCGCCGTGTGACACTCGTCGCGAGCGCGATACTCGTGGCCGTGACACCGGCCTTCCGCGCCGCCGGTGAGGATCTACCGTGACCGACATTTTCCCTTCTGTCAGCTTGGTTCAGCTCGAGGAGTCCTACGTCGTAGCTCGTCTCGATCCACACGCGACTGTGGATGTCTCGCGTGCACTGTCCGTCACGCGCACCTCGAGGGAGTTGTCCCTCGTGTGTGTGGACTCCGATGTCCCCGCCGACGCCGTGATCGACGGTCCGTGGGTGGCGTTCTACACCGAGGGGGCGATCGCTTTCGGGACCACGGGGGTCGTCGCCGCGATGACGACCCCGTTGGCGGACATCGGGTGCCCGGTCTTCGTCGTCTCCACCTTCGACGGAGATCTCGTCCTGGTCCCGGCGGGTCGCCGGGACGACGCCGTGATCGCGATGACCGCTGCGGGACATCGGATCTCGGTCAACGGCTGAACGAGACCGACGACGTGCTCGTTGCGGCAGCGGTTTCCCGCTCACCGGTCTTACGGGGTGCGGGCCAGGTCTGCGACGGTACGAAGTCGCCGAACCTCCGACCGGGAGTGCCGCACAGCGTGGGTGTCGGCTCCGTCGTCCCGGGCGACGTCGTGGGCCAGGTCGAGTATCGCGGTGCGCAGGTGGGCGTCCGCGCGGCGCGCTGCTCGGTTCGGTGCACTCTTGCGGCGAGCCTTGCGTACGTCGGGATCGAGGACTTCGTCGATGTCCGCGTCCGTCAGGAACTGGCGGTCGACCTCGGGGGCGAGGATGTCGCGAACGAATCGGTGTTCACGTGGTGCCGCGCGGCGGAACGCGATCGTCAGCATGGTTAAGGCGAGGATGACCGAGGCGATCATGACACCGAACATGACGAATCCGTTGCCGGCTCCGAGTCCGACGGCATCGTCCCAGGTGAAATGCAGGAACACTCCAGCGGCCACGAACATCGACCCGAGTCCGATTCTGCGGGGTTGCGCCGCGGTCCCGATGAGGTAGACGGCACCGCTGCAGACGAGGGCGCTGAACAGGGGGTGGGAGACAAAACTGGCGCCGATTCTGGTGATTGCCATGTGTGCCGCGTTACCGGCGGGGTCGGTCCCGAAGTTCGTCGCCGCGGAATTGACGGCGTAGAGGAAATCTTCGAAGACACCGAATCCCAGTCCGATGAACGCGCCGACGATGAGACCGTCGTTGGCGGTGCGGATCAGACGCGGTGCCAGACTCATCAGCAGCAGGAACCCGCAGAGCTTCGCGGCCTCCTCGGTGATCGGTGCCGTTGCGCCGGCACCCCAGTTCGCTGCCCATTCCTGGCCGAAGAGCTTGGGGTAGATGCTCAGCATCGCCGTGTTCGCGGTCATGGCGAACGCGAAGGTGCCGGGGATCGCGCCCCACACGATTGCTGCCACCGCCAGCGATCCGGGTTGCCTCTCCCAGCGGTCGATGTGGCGCAACCAGAGGAACCAGGCGACACCGCACAGCAGGCACAGGATGGCGGCGACGGCGTAACCGCCGGCGTAGAAGGAGGCTTCGGGTGCGAAGTAGGCCCATGTCTGATGCACGCCGATGGCAGTGAGCACGATGTACACCCAGAACGACGCGTTGTGCGGTTGCAGGAAGTGGAACCGTTCGCCCCACCCGGACACCTCCACGGCACGGCGCCGGCGTTCGATCGAGTCGGTGTGCGCCGAGTCCGTCGAGGAGTCGGTGTCGGTGTCCCTCACGAGTTGTTCCTGTCGGTTGTGCGGATGCTGGCGAGCATGTCCTCGACGTCCGCGGCGGAGGCGATCATCTGAGCGGGCGGGCCGTACACGCGGACCCGAAGGCCGGTGCCGTCGATGACGAACGCGGCGGCCAGTCCGTCGCTGATGACACTCGAATACGGCTGCATCACACCGGTTTCCCCACTGGCGGTGGTGAGCGTGGTCACGTCGCCGACAACGCGGAACGTGGGGTCGTTCGCGAGGGTGGTGACCTTGTCCGTCTGCTCGAGCAGTTCTGCCGGGGTCCCGTCGAAGGAACCGGGGAACACGTCCACGGAAACTCCGTCTCCGGTGACGGTGAGTTCGCCGGTCTGCTGGCTCGTGCTCTCCTCGTCGAGGCGGAAGCCGCTCTCGACGCTCCACCCGGTGATGGGCGTGATGTCGATGGTGTCCGCGAGCGCGAATCGTTCGCCGGCGCGCACGGAGTCGTCCCAGCGGATGAAGGTGTCGATTCGGGGCACCACGACGGTCAGCAGCAGGAACACCCCGGTCACGACCAGTGCGGGTAGCAGCGTGCGCCGATCGAGGCCGAGAACGCGGTGCTCTGCCGGAACACGTGTCAGGTGATGATCCGGAGCGGTCGATGTCATGAATGGCCCTGCGCGGTCACGGTTGTCGGGCGGCCGTGCCGAAGTCGCGAGATCTCCTCGCGCGCCGCAATGACATCGGGGGTGTCCTGTCCCTTGGCGGCGGCGAGGTCGGCCAGGAGATCGAGGGCGGCGCGGACGATGTGTCCGCGTCGGCGACGATCGGCGTGACCGGTTCCTGCGCGGACGTACTGAAGTCGTTGTCGCCACCCGCCGGCGGCGGTGATCTCCTCGTCGGTGAGGACACCGGCCTCGACCTCTGGCGCGAGGACGTCCCGGACGAACTGTGCTTCACGGGGGTGCGCCCAGACGAACGCGATCGACAGTGCAGTGAACGCGAATACGAAGTCGCCGATGATGACGACGATCACGCCGATGCCGTCACCGCCGGACAGCGCGATCATGGAATCCCAGATGCCATGTATCAGGACGGGTGCCACGATGAGAGCCAGGCCCCGGATGATGCGCCGCGGCTGTGCCGGAGTGCCGATCAGATAGATCACGCCGGCGCAGAACAAGGCTGTGAAGAGGGGGTGGGAGAGGATGTCGGAGAAGACGCGCAGCCCGATGGAGTGGGCCAGCCCGTCGGTCTGATGCGCACCGAACCCTTTGGTGGCGCCGGCGACCGAGTACAGCAAATCCTCGCTGGTCTGGAATCCGAGACCGATGAAAGCTCCCAGCAGCAGACCGTCGACGGCGGTGCGCACCAACCGGGGAGCGAGGGCGAGGAGTACGACGATCCCGACGCCCTTCGCGCTCTCCTCCACGAACGGTGCGGACAGTCCCGCGTGCCAGTCCTGCGCCCAGACCTGTCCGAAGATCTTCGCGTACAGCGATCCGAGGGTGCCGTTGGCGGAGACGGCGATCGCGAAGGTGGCGGCGGTGGCGCCCCAGAAGAAGGCCACGATCACCAGGGTCAGAGGTTGGCGTTCGTAGCGGTCGACGTGCCGGAACCACCACGTCCAGACCGCGACACTGATCACGCCGACCACGGCAGCGATGAACATGGCGCGGCCGTAGTATCCGGCGAGGGGTGAGAACATCTGCCACCCCTTCACGACCCCTGAGATGCAGAGCCACAGGTAGATCCAGAACACGATGTTGCGGGGCTGCACGAAGCGGAATTTCTCGCCCCATGCGGTCGTGTCGAGGGCACGGCTGCGTGCACTGAGGGCGTCGGTGTTCACTGGGCTTCTCGATTCTCGGCGCTGATGCTGGCGATCATGGTGGTGATCTCGGGGGCGCGGTCGGTGATCTGCTCCGGGGGACCGGACACCTGCACCTCGATTCCCGTGCCGTCCACGATGAGGGCGGTGATCGATCCGGCGATGCTGGGGGTGGCGAAGTCGACCTGCGCACCCGTCAGTCCGGTGTTGGTGACGAACGGGGTGGGCGACCCGGACAGCTCGAGGACGGAACCACCTCCGGTGGCGGCGCTGACGGCGTCGACCTGGGTGAGGAGCTCGTCGGGCGTGCCGTCGAAGGTGTCGGCCCTCGTGGTGAAGGTGATGTTGCCTCGAGTCAGCTCGATGTTCGGAACCGAATCGTCGGCGCCGCGTTGGTCGATCCGGAATCCACTGGCAACGTTCCAGTCGGTGGCCGGTCTCATCGTCACGCTCTCGGTCACCGAGAGCAGATCGCCCGGCATCACCGGATCATCCTGCGGCAGGGCGGAATCGACGGCGGGAAGGGCGACGGTCCACAGAAGCCAGACGGCGAGGATCACGAGCGCGTGCGGGAACACGCGGGTGTCGATGCCGAGGAAGCGGTGATCGGCGGGTGGCCGACGGCGATGATGTTCGGGTTTGGTCCGGGCATCTGTGTGGGATACCAAAGTAGTCTCCGATGATTGGGTGTACTCACTATTACAGATGGTGAACCATTGCGTTGGGCCAGTACTTGTGAGCGCCACCGAAGCCGGCCCCGGAGGTTGCCGACCCGGTGAGGCTGGACTCGGCCAGCCCCATGCTGGTGGTCATTCCGATCCCGGTAGTCACGGTGACGACGTGAACTCCGGGTACAGGTGTTGCTCGCAGGAACTCGGATCCCGGTGCGGAGCTGTACACGCCCTGCCATCGCTCGACCACGTCGACGGATGTGACACCGAAAAGCATTCTCGCTTCGCGCAATAACAGCTCGAACCCGTCCTCTCTCTGGAAGGGCGAGGTGTCGACGTCGCGATCGTGGGTGTCACCGATCAGGATCGACCCGTCCGGTTGTGGGGTGTACATCTGGTGGAGGTCGAGTTCGACCGCGTCGGGGAAATCTGCCTGAAGGCGCTGAGCCAGTGAGGGTGTGGCGGGAAGGTCTGCGAAGCCGGAGTAGCGCAGCAGCGACCATCCGGTGAACAGTGGCGTGGGGAGCGGTGCGGTGGACGGCAGGACGGCGCGCAGCATGTGTAGCCGGCACCGCAGGAGCCCACCGGTCTCGGCGAGCTCGGGAAAGAGTCGGTCGATGTCGTAGTTGACGGTGACGAAGACGGTATCGGCAGTGAGGTGACCGCGGGAAGTGTGGACGACACCGGGTTCGAAGGCCGTTGCCGCCGTTCGCCAGTGGAAGTCGACACCACACTCGTGCAGCCACCTCGCAATGGCCGGTGCCGCGGTGCGTGGGTCGACCTGGAGGTCCTCCGGCAGATACAGGCCGCCGACGACTCCGGTGCCCGAGATCGGCAGGCGTTCGAGGATCTCGTCGCGGTCGAGTACCTGTGCTCGATCCGGACCGTGTCGCTGGGCGAATTGCTCGAGGACGGCGAACTCGTCGTCGTGGCGGGCGACGCAGTGTGTTCCGGTCTCGGAGGCCCAGAAGCCCGCCTTGCGCGAGAGATCCAGCCAGTGGTGTCTGCCGGCGCGGGCGTAGGTGAGGGCGTCTCCGGACTGTGCGCTGATGCAGGCGTGGCCGAAGTTCTGCACCGACGCTCCGGCGACGGTCTCGGCGTGATCGACCACGGCGACCGCCAGTCCCCGCTGGTGTGCGTGATAGGCGTGGGCCAGTCCGATGATGCCGGCGCCGACGACGACCACGTCGTAGTGGGTCGATGTGCTCACGTGGGTGGTTCGCTTTCTCGGGGAGGGCGGTGAGAGTCAGGCATCCATGACGGCGGTGAAGGTCATCCGGTCGCCGCGGTAGAGCGAGCGCCGTTGTTCGATCGGCACCCCGAGGTCGTCGTAGGAGGTGCGGTTGAGCAGGAACATCGGGGTGCGGGTGTCCACTGTCAGCAGCGCCGCCTCGCGGGCGTCGGGGAGCACTGTCTC
This sequence comes from Rhodococcus sp. NBC_00294, assembly GCF_036163995.1. NCBI lineage: Bacteria > Bacillati > Actinomycetota > Actinomycetes > Mycobacteriales > Nocardiaceae > Rhodococcus > Rhodococcus sp. NBC_00294. The sequence continues at coordinate 21,192 of NZ_CP108043.1, read as the reverse complement.
GATGGTGTCGACGACCCGTCCGAAGACGATGCCGCGGACGGCGAGCTCCGAGTAGAGGGAGGAGCGGTGATCGAAGCTGTCCATCAGCCCGGGAACGCGCGCGGCGGGAATCCGGGTCGTCTCGAGACCGACGCGGGTGTCGTCCGTGGTGAAGACGCGTTCGAGTTCCACCACGGGCGCACCGGGGTCGACGTGGAGCATCTCGGCGAGGGTGTCGTCTGCTCCATAGGTGCTCCAACCGACGAGCAGACGCGTGGCGCTCATGCCCTTCGCGCGTGCGGCTTCGGTGTAGGAGCCCACGGCGAGAGGGAGGACGACCTTGGGAGCCGCCACTACCGTCGCGCGACCCCGACGCTCGATTCTGCCCGCCACCAACAACTCTCGGATGGCCTGGCGCAGTGTTTCTCGCGAGACGTCGTGCGCCTCGGCCAGATCCCGCTCGGAAGGGAACGGGTCACCGGGTGAGAGCCCGTCGAGCAGGGCATCGAGGCTCCTGCGCACGACCTGATGTTTGAGCATCCGAGGTTCGGTGTCGACGGCCATGGCGACACCATAGCAAAAATAGGTCTAGACCAGATGGTCGACGCGCGTTCATCAGCTGTTCACGGCCTGACCCTCTTCTGGTCTATACCAACCGGCAGGGTCTGTCCCATGCCGCACTCGCCCGCCCCCACCGTGACCGCCGCTACCTCCCCCGCCCGGACGCCCGTCGTCGAACTCGTCGTGCTGGACATGGCCGGCACCACCGTCTCCGACGACGGCCTGGTCCTGGCAGCCTTCGACACAGCCGCGACCGCCGTCGGCCTCCCGGACACGGGCACCGAACGCGCCGATGCCCGCCGGTACGTCCTCGACACCATGGGCCAGTCGAAGATCGAGGTCTTCCGCGCCCTCTTCGGCGACGAGGACCGCGCCCGAGCGGCGAACAGCGCTTTCGAATCGGCCTACGACGCTCGCATCGACACCGGGGTGCAGGCCATCGCCGGAGCCGTGGAGACCGTGACGGCTCTGCGCGACGCCGGAATCAAGGTCGTGCTGACCACCGGATTCTCCACGACGACGCAACACCGCATCCTCGACACCCTGCACTGGCACGACCTCGCCGACGCCTACCTCGCACCCGGCGACGCCGGCCGCGGACGACCGTTCCCCGACCTCGTCCTCACCGCAGCCCTGCGCACCGGGGTCAGCGACATGGCCGCCGTCGCCGTCGTCGGAGACACCTCCAACGACATCGACTCCGGTAGGCGCGCAGGAGCATCCGTCCTCGTCGGTGTACTCACCGGCGCCCACTCGGAGGCGCAGCTACGCGCCGCCGGTCCGACGCACGTGCTCGCCAGTGTCGCCGACCTCCCCGCTCTGCTCCTGCCCTGACCCGACCCTCCGGCCCACCTCACCGAACGGACACCACGCCATGCCCATTCTCGCCTCCCGCCGTGCTGTGACCTCCGCAGCGCTTCTCTCCGCCACCGCACTCGTTGCTGCGAGCTGCTCGAGCTCGACTGCCGACACGATGACCGACCAGGGTTTCCCGGAGACGATCACGCTCGCGGCGATCCCCGCAGAGAACTCCACGGACCTGCGTGCGAGCTACGACCCCGTCATCGAGCGCTTGCAGCGCGAGACCGGCTCCACCGTCGAGTTCGTTCAGGCCTCCGACTACGCGGGCGTCGTGGAAGGGCTGATCGCCGGCAACGTCGACCTCGCCTTCTTCGGACCCTTCGCCTACGTGGTCGCCGGCATCAATGGCGCCGAGATGACTCCCCTCGGTGCCGTGGTGCAGGACGAGGGCACACCCCCCGGATACCAGTCCTACGGAATCACCCGCGCGGACAACCCCTCTGTCGACTCGCTCGCCGATTTCGCCGGCAAGAAGGTCTGTTTCGTCGACCCCAGCTCCACCTCCGGCTTTCTGTACCCGTCGGCGGGACTGATCGAGGAAGGAGTCATCGCCTCAGGCTCCGAGGCCGACATCTCCGCTGGCGTGACACCGATCTACGCGGGCGGACACGACGCCTCCGCGCTGGCCGTCAAGGCAGGCGACTGCGACGCCGGCTTCGCCTTCGACACCATGGTCGACCGCACGATGATCGACAACGGCGAACTGGCTCCCGGCGAGCTGAAGACGGTGTGGAAGTCGGAGACGATCGCCGGATCACTCTTCGCGGCGAACAACGATCTGGGTACCGATGCCATCGCCAAGCTGGAGGAGGTGTTCAGCGAGGGCATGAATTCCGATGCCTTCGTCGCCGACGGTATCTGCGCTGAAGAGTGCCGCATCACCGACGAGGACGCATGGGGTGTCGTCCCGGCCGACGACAGCGACTACGACGGCGTCCGCCACGTGTGCGAGGTCACCGGCTCCCAGAAGTGCCAGGGCTGACCATGAACGCGATGATCGACCGTAAGGACATCGTCGTCAGTGCACGCGATGTCACCAAGACCTTCGGCACCACCACCGCACTGCACAACGTCAACCTCGACGTCCTCCGCGGCGAGATGCTCGTGCTTCTCGGGCTCTCGGGATCCGGCAAGTCGACGCTGCTGCGATGCATCAACGGACTCCACCCGATCACGTCCGGCGCCATCACCACACTGGGTTCTCGCGTGGACCTGGCGTCCCGCCGATCGGCACGCGAGGTCCGTAAGGACGTCGGTTTCGTCTTCCAGCACTTCAATCTCGTCGGCCGCCTGTCCTGCCTCGAGAACGTCCTCGTCGGAGGCCTGGGACGTCTGACCGTGCCTCGATACGGCGCGGCAACGTACCCCAAGGCGATGCGAGCGGAAGCCCTGCGGTGCCTCGACCGTGTCGGTCTCGCCGACTTCGCCGAGCGCCGAGCGGACACCCTCTCCGGCGGGCAGCAGCAGCGCGTCGCCATCGCGCGCACCCTGATGCAGCGACCGAGCATCGTCCTGGCCGACGAACCCGTCGCCTCACTCGACCCGGAGAACGCAGGCGTGGTCATGGACCTCCTGCAACGCGTGTGCACCGAGGAGAAACTGACCGTGGTGTGCACCCTGCACCAGGTCGACCTCGCACTCGGCTGGGCTCACCGCCTCGTCGGCCTGCGTGACGGAGAGGTCGTTCTCGACCGCCCGGCCGCGGGTCTGATGCGCGAGGACATCATGCCGATCTACCAGCGCATCGCCCCGCCCGGGGACGTCAGGTCGGCGGCGTTCCCGTCATGACCGTCACCGCGACACCGAGAACCGAACCGCCACCGACCCGGCCGCGGCGGCGGTGGCTCCTGCCGTCACTCGCCGCGATCGCGGTCGTTCTCACCGTGCTCTCCGCCGAATACATCGAGTTCGCGCCCGCCGCGCTCATCGACGGACTCGACGACGTACGACGCCTCATCGCGCGCATGCTGCCCCCGCGCCTCGACGACTCCGAACGTATCGTCTCTCTCGCTCTCGACACGCTCCTGATGGCGGTCCTCGGCACCGTCCTGGCCGCCATCGTCTCTGTCCCCCTTGCCTTTCTCGCAGCCCGGAACACCACCCCCCATCCGATCGTGTACACCGCGGCGCGGGCGATCATCACCTTCTGCCGTGCGATGCCCGACCTGTTGTTCGCCGTCCTGTTCGTCCGGGCACTCGGCATCGGCGTGCTGCCGGGCATCCTCGCCCTGGCGTTGCACTCGATCGGCATGCTCGGCAAACTGTTCGCCGACGCCATCGAGGAAGCCGACGACGGTCCTCGCGAAGCACTGCGCGCGACCGGGGTCGGGTACATCCGCGAGATGATCAATGCCGTGGTGCCGCAGGTGGTTCCCGCCTGGATCGGAGCTTTCGTCTACCGCATCGACATCAACCTGCGCATGTCCGTGGTGCTCGGATTCGTCGGCGCCGGCGGAATCGGCTTCGCGCTGCAGGACGCGTTACGCGGGTTGATCTACCCCCGCGCCCTCGGCATCGTTCTCGTCATCCTGGTGATCATCGCCGCGATGGAGCTGGCGGCCATCGCGATCAGACGCATGCTGCTCGTCCCGTCGAAGGCGGGCCCGCGTCGCGACCGAGCGATGAAGATCGGCTCCGGCGCGGTACTGGTGGGGGCAACCATCGCATCGTTCGTCGTCCTCGAGCTCGACCCCCGGTCGCTGCTGACGTGGATCGGACCGTCGATGGACGTGTTCGGCCGCATGATCCCGCCCGACTTCTCCTCGCTCGGTATCGATCTCGTGGATGCCGCCGTGCAGACCGTGGCCATCGGCGTCGTCGCCACCGCCATCGGCGTCGTACTGTCCATTCCCGTCGGTGTCCTCGCCGCCCGCAACGTCACCCCACACCCCGCGGTGTACTGGGCGGCGCGGTCGTGGATCCTGCTGGTGCGCGCGGTTCCCGAACTCATTCTCGCCGTCGTGTTCGTCGCGGCGCTCGGACTCGGTCCGGTCGCCGGTACCTGCGCTCTGGCCATCGGGTCGATCGGATTCCTGGGCAAGCTCGTCGCCGACGCCGTCGAGGAGATCGACCCGGGCCCACTCGAAGCGATCTCCTCCGTCGGAGGAGGGTGGTGGAATCGCATCGTGAACGCAGTGATCCCACAGGCGATCCCGTCGATGATCGGCTCGAGCCTGTATCTCCTCGACGTCAACATCCGCACCTCCACCATCCTCGGCATCGTCGGCGCCGGCGGTATCGGCTTCCTGCTCTTCGAGTCGATCCGCACTCTCAACTTCGACGTCGCGGGCGCGATCGTCCTGGTCATCTTCGTCGTCGTCTACACCGTGGAAAGGATCTCCGGATGGATCAGATCACTCCTGGCCTGACGCGAGCGGCGCTGTGGACACCGGACGGAATCGACGTCCGCACACTCGAGATCCCCGAGCTGGCACCCGGCGAGGTCCTGGTGAGTATCGACCTCGCCACCGTGTGTGGGAGCGACCTGCACACGGTGTCCGGGCGACGACCGGCCCCGTGCCCCTCCATCCTCGGGCACGAGGCGATCGGCCGGATCATTGCCTTCGGCGACGGGGCACGAGCGATCAGCGCCGACGGTGCCGCTCTGGTGGCGGGTGATCGTGTCGTCTGGTCGGTGACCGTGCCCTGTGGACACTGCGTGCGCTGCACCTCCGGTTTCACCGCCAAGTGCCTGCACGTCCGCAAGGTGGGACACGAGCCGGCGACGGGGGAGTGGATGCTGAGCGGCTCGTACGCCCAGCACATCGTCCTGCCCCGCGGAACGGCCGTGGTCCCGGTCCCGGAGTCGATGCCCGACGCCGTTGCCGCTCCGGCAGCCTGCGCGACCGCGACGGTCATGGCAGCGCTGGAGGCGGCGGGGAATCTCGGCAGAAAGCGAGTGCTCGTCATGGGTGCCGGGATGCTCGGCGTCACCGCGGCCGCTGCCTCCGTCGAGCGTGGTGCGGAGACCGTCCGCGTCATCGACCGCGACCCGGCGCGACAGAACATCTCTCGACGCTTCGGAGGGATCGACGACGACGGCGGCGACGCGGACGTGATCGTCGACTTCACCGGGGCAGCGGCGGCCCTGCAGTCCGCCCTCGACCGGCTCGACATCGGCGGCCGGTTCGTCCTCGCCGGATCAGTGGCCCCCGGCCCGCCGATCTCCGTCGACCCCGAGGCTGTCGTCCGGAACTGGTGGGCCATCACCGGAGTGCACAACTACGAACCCCGTCACCTCTCGCAGGCCGTGGCATTCCTCGACGCGACCGAGGGAAGGTACCCGTGGGCCGAGGTGATCGACACTCCCGTGCCGCTGGCAGATCTCGCGCGGGTGCTGGTGCCGACGCGGCCCGGCATCCTGCGATCATCGGTGACTCCGCACGTGCGCTGACGTTGTCACCACCGCGGTCTCGACTCTCTCGGACCGGGGCGGTCGTCACCGATGGTTCCAACGCGGGAGCGCTGTCATCGAGATGCGGTTACCCACATCGACGAGATCTACTGCAGTGCAGGTTGATACCAGACGAACTCGGTCGAGATGCTCACTCTCGGTGTCACGAGAGTGTCACAAGTCGGAGCGGACGGAGGTGGACCGAGGCGGACGCCAGTGGACAAGGGAGCATTTCAGGACGGGTTTCGTGAGTCCAGGTGGATCCACCTGATCGGGTCGTCGAAGCCTTGTAAGCGAGCGGTCTTCGGTTCAATCCCGAAAGGAGGCTCTCGATATGCCTCTGACCAGCACAAATGCTCCTAAATAGCCTGATCTGACCTCTCGTTTCACGACTTCCCCCGGTACGTCCGCGCAGGTCCGCCACGGTCCAGGGGCGTCCGGTCACCTGCGAGAACTGCCGAATCTCGGCTCGATGTCACGAGTTGTCACAACTCGTTCGTAACTCGTTCGATGGACGCGGGTGGACGTCAGTGGCCGTGGGTGGACTTCAGCGCAGGAATGGCCACTACCGTCGCGGACTTGCAAGGACTTCTGTGGACGGACACCACTCGCTTCGCGTCGATCGCCGGCGGCATGGACGTGTTCATACCTTCATCGACGGGATGAACCGTTCGTTCTCGACAGCCTCGTGATGGGGGCCGGGCCGCCCGACGAAGGCCAGGGCCGACGCCTGCCCAGAGGTGTGTTGTGGCGTCAGATCGCGGTAGCGGACCGCGCGGTGTCGAGGTGGGGAGCACCGAGCAGGTACCCCTGGGCGAGGGGCACTCCGAGGTGGCGCAGCATGTCGAGCTGCCCGGGCCGTTCGACACCTTCTGCGATGACCACGGCGCCCAGGCTGTCGGCCAACTGCACCAGAGAGCTGACGACTGTGGCCATCCTGGGCAGTCGATCGAGTGCGTCGACGAGTGTCGGTGCGAGTTTCACGATGTCGACGTCGAGCGCAGCCAGAGTCGACAGGCTGGTGTCGGTGCTGCCGAAGTCGTCGAGCGCGATCCGCACGCCGAGGGCGTGCATCTTCGCGATGCCGCGGCGGATGTCCTCGTGGTGCGCTGCGATGGCGTTCTCGGCGATCTCGAGAACCAGGTCGTCGGGTCGTAGTAGACCGGTGTCGAACACGGATCTCAGTGACGCTTCGAGGTGCGCAGTGTCGAGTTCGACAGGGAGAACGTTGACGTGGATGGTTCCAGGGTGCGGAGAGTCGCCGGCGCTGGGTGCGATGCGCCGGCCGGTGTGCTGCAGGACGGCGGATGTGAGTTCCGGGAGGATGCCTCCCCGGCTCGCGGCGGCGACGACCGACAGTGGGTCGACTGCCGTGCTTCCGCGCGAGAGGCGTAGCAACGCTTCGGTTCCCCGGATCCGTCCGGTGGCGGTGTCGACGATGGGCTGCAGTGCGATGCCGAGCGTCTCGAGCTCTATCGCGGTGGTGAGCGCCGCGCGCAGGTGTGTGTCGTCGAGGTCGACCAGGGCCATGCCGGTGTCGAACTCGACGACGGTGCCCTTCCCGGATCGCTTGGCTCGCAGCATCGCGGTGTCCCCGCGGGCGAGCATCTCCTCCGATGTCGTGGGAGGGTCCGACGGCCCGTGGGTGACGACGCCGATGCTGCCGGAAACGGTGACGGTGTGGCCGTCGTGGGTGAACGGTTCGTCGAGGATCTCGAGCACTCGTGCGGCGACGGTGCTCGCGGCCTCGTCGACGTCGTCGAGCAGGACGACGAACTCGTCGCCGCCCAGGCGTGCGATCGTGTCCGCCCGGCGGATACCGTTCCGCAGGCGCGCGGCGAAGTCGACGAGCACCTGGTCGCCGATCCGGTGTCCGAGCGTGTCATTGACGATCTTGTAGTCGTCCAGATCGATGAACAGAAGCGACACCGTGGCCGCGGATTCCTCGCGCGCCTCGGTCAGGTGGTCGAGTCTCTCCCGCAGGTGAGCCCGATTGGCCAGCGAGGTCAGTGCGTCGTGGTGGGCGCGGTGGCGCATCTGTCGTTCGGTGTCCTCGATGGTTCGCCGGAGCTGGGTGTTCTGCCACAGCACGGCGTACTGGCGAGCGGAGAGCATCAGAATCACCACGAGGACGACGAGGAGTTCGGCCGATTGCGCGGTGCCCCGGTGCACGGAGACCACAGACAGGGTGACAGCAGCGGCGGCGGGGATGTACGGGACGATGGATGTCGGATACAGCACTGCCCGTGCCCGTCGGGATCGGTCGGCTGATCGAAAGACGAGAAGCGGAGCTAGGGTCGTGCACAGGTTGCCGAGCATGTTGAAGGCGAAGCCCGACGTGGATGTGGAACCGTCGGATTGCCATTGCGCGTACCAGATCCCGCCGGCTGCCAACAGGACGAGACCCAGCACGATGACGGTCAGCGGGAGCTGGTCGCGGTACTTCGCACGACCCAGCGCAAGGATGCCGAGCGTCAGCTGCAAGGCACCGACGAGAGGGAAGTACAACCCGGCGACGCTGCGCAGTTCGGCTGCGCCGTCCAGGTTTTCGACCAGTGGGCGCAGCCAGAGGTGCCAGGTGATCAGGCCGACGGAGAGGCTGACCATCAAGGCGTCGAGGACGTTGCGCGCGGTGAATGCCGCCCCGTGCCGGGGATAGAGCACCAGCGCGACGACCGTGATCGTGTTGGAGGCGACGACGGGGATCTCGACCCAGGAGGGGAACGTGTAGGCGCCTACGGCCGAGGTGATGATGAACATCAGCTGCCCGACGGGCCAGATCGCCATCGACGCTGTCATGAGGGACCAGAACCGGCGGTCGATACCTCGGGTCCGGGTTGCTGCCAGGGAACAGGTGTACGCACCGACAACCGGTGTCAGGAGATACGACCACTCGAACTCACCGCGAAAGAAGTGGTCACCAGGGGTGAGGGCCAACGCCACGCCGATGGCGGTGATCCCGACGGCGATCGCCGCCGCCGTCCACATCCTCGACGTGGGCGGCGGCGGCGATGCATCGCGCAGAGTTGTTCCCCGTGGGGACGTGTCCCCCGTGCGCGGGATCATCTCGGGCTGCGCACCTGGTGGTCGCAGAAGCCGAGAACCGTCCGCGCGTGAGAAGGGCGTTGCGTCACGGCGCGGTCGACGGGTGCGTGTCGGAGTGCAGTGCGCCGCCGCGGATGCGGGTGATCTCCTCGCGTGCGGCGATCACGTCGGGGGTGTCGTGTCCCTTGCCGGCGGCGAGGTCGGCCAGGAGATCGAGAGCCGCAGCGAGGATGTGCCCGCGTCGACGCCGGTCGGCACGGTCGGTTCCGGCCTTGACGTAGTGGCGTCGTTGGCGCCATCCACCGGCGGCGGTGATCTCCTCGTCGGTGAGGACCCCGGACTCGACTTCGGGCGCGAGGACTTCACGGACGAACTGTGACTCGCGTGGGTGCGCCCATACGAACGCGATCCACAGCGCGGTGAAGGCGAACACGAAGTCGCCGATCAGGAGCACGCCCGCCAGGACCTGGCTGCCACCGGACAGGGCGACCATCGAATCCCAGATTCCGTGCACCATGACCGGTGCGAGCATCAGTGCCAGGCCTCGGACGATGCGTCTCGGTTGCGCTGGTGTGCCGATCAGGTAGATCACACCGGCGCTGAAGAGGGCGGTGAAGAGGGGGTGGGAGACGATGTCGGAGAAGATCCGGGTACCGATGGATTCGATCAGTCCGTCGGTCTGGTGAGCGCCGAAACCCTGGGTTGCGCCTGCGACGGAGTACAGCAGATCCTCACTGGTCTGGAATCCCAGGCCCAGGAACGCGCCCAGCAGCAGGCCGTCGACAGGGGTGCGCACCAGACGCGGTGCCAGGGCGAGGAGGACGACGATCCCGACTCCCTTGGCGGTCTCCTCCACGAACGGGGCGGTCAGTCCTGCTTGCCAGTCCTGCGCGAAGACCTGGCCGAAGAATTTCGCGTACAGCGATCCCATGGCGCCGTTGGCGGTGAGGGCGATGGCGAAGGGGGCGGCGGTGGCGCCCCAGACGAAGGCTGTGATCACCAGGGCCAGTGGCTGGCGTTCGTAGCGGTCGATGTGTCGGAACCACCACGTCCACACCGCGACGCTGACGGCGCCGACGACGCCCGCGATGAGCAGGGCGCGACCGAAGTACCCGGCAAACGGGGAGAATTCCTGCCACCCCTTCACGAGCCCTGCGGCGCAGAGCCACAGGTAGATCCAGAACACGATGTTGCGGGGCTGCACGAAGTGGAACTTCTCGCCCCACGCGGTCGTCTCGAGGGCGCGGCTGCGGGCGCTGACGGTGTCGGTGCTCACTGGGCTGCTCGATTCTCGGCGGTGATGCTGGCGATCATGGCGGTGATCTCGGGAGTGCGGTCGGTGATCTGTGCCGGCGGACCGGACACCTCGACGTCGAGACCGGTGCCGTCGACGACGAAGGCGGTGAGCGACCCGGCGGCACTGGGAGTGGTGAAGGTGACCTGCACACCGGTCAGACCGGTGTCGGTGACGAACGGGGTACGCGCTCCGGACAGGCCGAGGACCGAGTTCCCGCTGACGGAGGCGCTGACGGTGTCGACCTGGGTGAGCAGGTCGTCGGGTGTCCCGTCGAAGGAGTCGGCGCGCACGGTCAGGAAGATGTTGCCCCGAGTCAGTTCGATGCTCGGCAGGGAGTCGTCGGTCGCGCGCTCGTCGACTCGGAATCCGCTGGCGATGTTCCATTCGGTGGCCGGTGTCATCGTCACGCTGTCGGTGATCGAGAGCCGATCACCGGAGCGCACGGGGTTCTCCTGCGACACAGCGGAGTCGAGGGCCGGGACGGCGATGACCCAGAGCAGCCAGACGGCGAGGATTACCAGGGCGTGCGGGAACACGCGGGTGTCGAGGCCGAGGAAGCGGTGGTCGGCGGGTGGTCGACGGCGGTGAGGATGCTCGGGTCTTGTCGGTGATTCTGTGTGGGATACCAACGTGTTCTCCGATGTTTGGGTGCAATCACTATTTCAGATGATGAAGCATTGCGTGGGGTCGTCGTTGTGACGATGCAGTTCATTTGATCGCCGTGTCATTCGGTCGAATGACATGCGGGCCGATCCGCGCGATGCGTCGAACGCACACCACTCGCGGGCGGGCGGCGACCGCCGTGCGGGAGGTCGCCGAGCTGCGGCTTACGATTGGGGCCGTACCTGTCGAGTGGGGGGATGTGATCGAGCGTGGCCGAGGCGAGGCACGAGTTCGTCGCTCGGCGACTTCGTGCGTTGATCGCGAGTGGCGACTATGCGGTGGGGCAGTCTCTTCCGAGTGAGAGTGCGCTCTGCGCCGAGTACGGGGTCTCTCGCGGGCCGGTGCGACAAGCGTTGGCGTCGCTCGCAGCAGAGGGGGCGGTCCACCTTTCTCGAGGTCGTCCGGCCGTGGTGCGCTCCGATCATTCTGCGCAGACCCTGGACACGTTCACTCCGTTCTCTCAGTGGGCGCGGCGCACTGGGCGCAGATCGGGCAGCAAGACGCTGGAGGTGTCGCGTCGGCGGGCGTCAGCAGTCGCTGCACAGACGCTGGGGATCGACATCGACGATTTCGTGGTCGAAGTCGTTCGCGTCCGTTATCTCGACAGCGAACCCACGATGATCGAACGAAGCGTGTTCGTCGATTCCGTGGGTTCGCTGTTGTTCGATTTCGACACCGACTCGGGCTCGATCACCGACTACCTGACCGGCCTCGGTGTGAGGTTCGAGTCGATGTCGCACCTGCTCGATGCTGTGTCGGCCGATGCGGTGGACGCCGACAGCCTCGGCATCGCTGTGGGCAGTCCGTTGCTGCGTGAACGCCGGACCTCCCGAGACGAGAACGGAATCGCGTTCGAATTCGCAGACGATCGCTACCGTTCCGACCAGGTCGTCTTCAGCATCGTCAACTCGCGGACGGTCGATCCGCGCATGATCGCGCCGGACAACCACGGTTCCTGACAGCGCAGGTGGCCGTCAGTCTGCCGCGGGCATCCGATTCCAGTGCGGGAGAAGCAGAAGCATCGCGAGGAACGCGGCGCCCGCGAAGCCGTAGAACAGCGTCGTCGTGTCGAGGTAGCCGGGAAGCAGGCCACCGAAGATCGCTCCGATCGAACCGCAGCCGTTGATGATTCCCGCTGCGGCCCCTGCATGTTTGGACGTTCCGAAGTCCACGGCGGACACACACGAGATCATGGCGTCCGCTCCGTAGACCGTGAGCCCGATGACAGCGAGCACGGCCACCATGATCCACACGTTGCCGGCGGCGGTGAGAGGAGTGAACAACGCCAGAATCACGGTCAAGGCGACGAGGCTCAGCACGCACGCGGGAATGCGGCGGGCTTTGAATACTTTGTCGGAGATCCGGCCGATCAGGATCGGTGCAGCCACCCCTGCGACTCCGAACGCGATCGGAACGGTGATGGCGACGAAGTTGTCGGCGTTCTGCAGGCGTTCGGCGACAATGACCGGGCCCCACAGGAGAATCGCGTAGCGCGCCGGTTTCAGGAGAAAATAGGCTGCACCGAGTGTCATGACCATTCTGTCTCTGATCACGACGGAGAATGTCTCGCGCACCGACTGTGTGGGCACGGCAACGGCGGATTCGGATGCGAGCGGGGCGATCTCGGTGTTCGGTCGATACTCTTCGATCGGCGGGAGGCCTACGTCGGTCGGGCTGTTCCGCTGGAAGATCAGGACGAGGACGAAGATGACCGCTACCACGACGGAACCGGTGGTGAAGGCCGCCCGCCAGCTGTCGAAGATGCTGTAGGCGAACCAGCCCAGAACGGGTGCAGCGACCAGTCCGCCGAAGGCGTAGTTGGTGCTCCACAGACCGAGGACGCGGCCCCGTTCGCTGATGGAGAAGAACTGCGACATGTTCTTCAAGGTGCCGGACCACCCGGTCGACTGCGACAGCCCTTGCACGATCATCAAGGGAAGCAGGAAGACCAGCGCGGGCAGCAGTCCCATGAACAGGGTGGCGACAGCGGAAATGGCCAGGCCGCCGAGGACGACGATTCTGGGGCCGTATCGATCGGAGACCGAGCCCCAGACGAATTGCCCGAGGGCGTAGGCGGCGAGGTAGACGGCGTCGAGGTTGGCGAGCGTGGACTTGGTCAGGGTCGTGGACAGGACGGGATCTTCGAGGATTCCGAGTTTGGCGACCGAGAAGGCTTGTCGCGTGAAGTAGAAGCCGGCGTAGGCGATCCAGGTGATCGCGAAGATCTGGAATCGCCAGCGTTCGTAACGGGCGATCTTCTCGGGGGTCGAGGTCAGGGCTTTCGTCATCTTGTGCACCTTGATTCGGACGCGCGAGAGCACTCGCAGCGTCGTGCGAAGAAGAACATCGAGGAAAGTTGTCCTCGCTCGCCGCGCGGAAGGCTGCGCGACGAGCGGGAGATCCGCGAGCATGAGGCGTCGATGCGGCTGCCCACTCGGACGACGAGGCGGTATGGCGAGGGTGGTGCGGGTTCGAGAAGTGTCGAGCCGGCTCAGTTCACCGCGTCGATCAGGCTGGGCAGGTCGGCAACGCTCTCGAGGATGTGTGTCGCACCCGCCGCGCGGAGTTGGTCGGCGTCGTGAGCGCCCGTCAGGACTCCGACGACCACTCGTGCTCCTGATCGGAGGCCACTGGTGATGTCGGACGTGGTGTCGCCGACGACGAGCATGGCCTGGACGGACGGGGCGCTCGTGCGGAGCAGCGCGGTCAGTGGCATGTCGGGGAAGGGGCGTCCACGCATGCCGTCGCCGGGGCACAGGACGACGTCGGCGATGTCTCGCCAACCGAGGGCATCGAGGATGGCGTACTGGGTCTCGTGCGCGAACCCGGTGGTCAAGGCTGTCTTGATGCCGTCGGATCGAAGATCGTGCAGCAGGTCCGCTGCACCCGGGATCGCGCTGCAGTGACCGTCCCGAACGAGCTGTCCGTAGCGGTCCTCGAACGCCTTGTTCGCGGACTGAGCCTGCTCTTCGTTGCCTCCGCTGAGGTGTCTGAACACGTCGATCTTGGACTGGCCCATGGTGTCGGTGACGTAGGTGAGCATACGAGCTCTGTCCTGTTCGTCGCGGGAGAGTCCGGCGTGTTCGTCGGCGGCTGCGAAGGACTGTTGCACCAGTCCTCGGTCCTCGACGGTGGTTCCGGCCATGTCGAACACGACGAGGCTGATCGGGTGAGTGTCGGACGTGGTCATGCATCGACTCCTATCTGGGTTGACGCGTTCTGTTCGAGCGCGCGAGTGAGGCTGGATTCGGCCAGCCCCAAGCTGGTGGTCATACCGATTCCGGTGGTGACCGTGACGACGTGGACACCCGAGATCGGTTCGACCAGAAGGAACTCCGAGTCGGGTGCTGAGCTGTAGACACCCTGCCAGCGTTCGGTGACCTCGATCCGGTCGACACCGAACATGGCTTTCGCCTCCGTGACGAGGGCCTCGAACCCTGCTTCGCTCTGAAACGGAGATGCCGACGTCTCACGAATGTGGGTGTCACCGATCAAAATCGTGCCGTCCGGCTGGGGGGTGTACATCTGGTGCAGGTCGAGGTCGAGGTAGTCGGGAAACTCCTCTGCCAACCGAGTGGCGACATCGACGACGGCGGGAAGCCCCTCGAAACCCGAGTACCGCAAGAGGGACCAGCCGGTGAACAGGGGAGTCGGCAGCCGCGTCGACAGTTCGATGTGGGCTCGCAACATGTGCAGGCGACACCGCAGGAGACCTCCCCGTTCGGCGTACTCGGGGAAGAGTCGGTCGATGTCGTAATTGACGGTGACGAACACGGTGTCTGCGTACAGATCGCCGCGAGTGGTGCGAACAACCCCGGGGTCGAATGACGTCGCTGCCGTGCGCCAATGGAAGTCGACACCGGAGTTCTCGAGCCAACGGGCGATCGACGGCGCGGCGCGGCGCGGGTCCACCTGGAGATCGAGAGGCATGAACAACCCGCCGGTGACACCATCGGCAGAGATGGGGAGTCTGTTCAGGACCTCGTCGCGATCGAGCAGCTGTGCCTGCTCCGGTCCCCGAACTTCGGCGAACTGTCGGAGGACCGCCAGTTCGTCGTCATGACGGGCCACGCAATGGGTGCCCGACTCGGACGACCAGAAGCCGGCCTTGCGTGACAGGTCCAACCAGTGCGTGCGTCCGGCTCCGGCGTAGCGCAGCGCCTCGCCCGATTGCGCTGTGATGCAGGCATGTCCGAAATTCTGGACCGATGCGCCGACGACCGCGGTGGCATGGTCGACGACAGCGACTCGGAAACCGCGCTGGTGGGCATGATAGGCGTGCGCGAGACCGATGATGCCTGCGCCGACGATCACGACGTCGTAGTTTGTGTGCTTGTGCATGAACAAACTGTCGACCCTGGACCGCAACTTGTCAATACAGGTTCGCCGAATTTACCTGCTGTATATATACCCGAGTGTCAGGCGTCCATGACGGCGGTGAAGGTCATCCGGTCGCCGCGGTAGAGCGAGCGCCGTTGTTCGATCGGCACCCCGAGGTCGTCGTAGGAGGTGCGGTTGAGCAGGAACATCGGGGTGCGGGTGTCCACTGCCAGCAGAGCGGCCTCGCGCGCGTCGGGGAGCACTGTCTCGATGGTGTCGACGACCCGTCCGAAGACGATGCCGCGGACGGCGAGCTCCGAGTAGAGGGAGGAGCGGTGATCGAAGCTGTCCCTCAGCTCGGGAACACGCGCGGCGGGAATCCGGGTCGTCTCGAGACCGACGCGGGTGTCGTCCGTGGTGAAGACGCGTTCGAGTTCCACCACGGGCGTACCGGGGTCGACGTGGAGCATTTCGGCGAGGGTGTCGTCTGCTCCATAGGTGCTCCAGCCGACGAGCAGACGCGTGGCGGTCATGCCCTTCGCGCGTGCGGCTTCGGTGTAGGAGCCCACGGCGAGAGGGAGGACGACCTTGGGAGCCGCCACTACCGTCGCACGACCTCGACGCTCGATTCTGCCCGCCACCAACAACTCCCGGATGGCCTGGCGCAGTGTTTCTCGCGAGACGTCGTGCGCCTCGGCCAGATCCCGCTCGGAAGGGAACGGGTCACCGGGTGAGAGCCCGTCGAGCAGGGCATCGAGGCTCCTGCGCACGACCTGATGTTTGAGCATCCGAGGTTCGGTGTCGACGGCCATGGCGACACCATAGCAAAAATAGGTCTAGACCAAATGGTCGACGCACGTTCATCAGCTGTTCACGGCCCGACCCTCTTCTGGTCTATACCAACCGGCAGGGTCTGTCCCATGCCGAATGCGCCCGCCCCCACCGTGACCGCCGCTACCTCTCCCGCCCGGACGCCCGTCGTCGAACTCGTCGTGCTGGACATGGCCGGCACCACCGTCTCCGACGACGGCCTGGTCCTGGCAGCCTTCGACACAGCCGCGACCGCCGTCGGCCTCCCGGACACGGGCACCGAACGCGCCGATGCCCGCCGGTACGTCCTCGACACCATGGGCCAGTCGAAGATCGAGGTCTTCCGCGCCCTCTTCGGCGACGAGGACCGCGCCCGAGCGGCGAACAGCGCTTTCGAATCGGCCTACGACGCTCGCATCGACACCGGGGTGCAGGCCATCGCCGGAGCCGTGGAGACCGTGACGGCTCTGCGCGACGCCGGAATCAAGGTCGTGCTGACCACCGGATTCTCCACGACGACGCAACACCGCATCCTCGACACCCTGCACTGGCACGACCTCGCCGACGCCTACCTCGCACCCGGCGACGCCGGCCGCGGACGACCGTTCCCCGACCTCGTCCTCACCGCAGCCCTGCGCACCGGGGTCAGCGACATGGCCGCCGTCGCCGTCGTCGGAGACACCTCCAACGACATCGACTCCGGTAGGCGCGCAGGGGCTTCCGTCCTCGTCGGTGTACTCACCGGCGCCCACTCGGAGGCGCAGCTACGCACCGCCGGTCCGACGCACGTGCTCGCCAGTGTCGCCGACCTCCCCGCTCTGCTCCTGCCCTGACCCGACCCTCCGGCCCACCTCACCGAACGGACACCACGCCATGCCCATTCTCGCCTCCCGCCGTGCTGTGACCTCCGCAGCGCTTCTCTCCGCCACCGCACTCGTTGCTGCGAGCTGTTCGAGCTCCACCGCCGACACAACCAACGATCAAGGGTTTCCGGAGACGATCACGCTCGCGGCGATCCCCGCCGAGAACTCCACGGACCTGCGTGCGAGCTACGACCCCGTCATCGAGCGCTTGCAGCGCGAGACCGGCTCCACCGTCGAGTTCGTTCAGGCCTCCGACTACGCGGGCGTCGTGGAAGGGCTGATCGCCGGCAACGTCGACCTCGCCTTCTTCGGACCCTTCGCCTACGTGGTCGCCGGCATCAATGGCGCCGAGATGACTCCCCTCGGTGCCGTGGTGCAGGACGAGGGCACACCCCCCGGATACCAGTCCTACGGAATCACCCGCGCGGACAACCCCTCTGTCGACTCGCTCGCCGATTTCGCCGGCAAGAAGGTCTGTTTCGTCGACCCCAGCTCCACCTCCGGCTTTCTGTACCCGTCGGCGGGACTGATCGAGGAAGGAGTCATCGCCTCAGGCTCCGAGGCCGACATCTCCGCTGGCGTGACACCGATCTACGCGGGCGGACACGACGCCTCCGCGCTGGCCGTCAAGGCAGGCGACTGCGACGCCGGCTTCGCCTTCGACACCATGGTCGACCGCACGATGATCGACAACGGCGAACTGGCTCCCGGCGAGCTGAAGACGGTGTGGAAGTCGGAGACGATCGCCGGATCACTCTTCGCGGCGAACAACGATCTGGGTACCGATGCCATCGCCAAGCTGGAGGAGGTGTTCAGCGAGGGCATGAATTCCGATGCCTTCGTCGCCGACGGTATCTGCGCTGAAGAGTGCCGCATCACCGACGAGGACGCATGGGGTGTCGTCCCGGCCGACGACAGCGACTACGACGGCGTCCGCCACGTGTGCGAGGTCACCGGCTCCCAGAAGTGCCAGGGCTGACCATGAACGCGATGATCGACCGTAAGGACATCGTCGTCAGTGCACGCGATGTCACCAAGACCTTCGGCACCACCACCGCACTGCACAACGTCAACCTCGACGTCCTCCGCGGCGAGATGCTCGTGCTTCTCGGGCTCTCGGGATCCGGCAAGTCGACGCTGCTGCGATGCATCAACGGACTCCACCCGATCACGTCCGGCGCCATCACCACACTGGGTTCTCGCGTGGACCTGGCGTCCCGCCGATCGGCACGCGAGGTCCGTAAGGACGTCGGTTTCGTCTTCCAGCACTTCAATCTCGTCGGCCGCCTGTCCTGCCTCGAGAACGTCCTCGTCGGAGGCCTGGGACGTCTGACCGTGCCTCGATACGGCGCGGCAACGTACCCCAAGGCGATGCGAGCGGAAGCCCTGCGGTGCCTCGACCGTGTCGGTCTCGCCGACTTCGCCGAGCGCCGAGCGGACACCCTCTCCGGCGGGCAGCAGCAGCGCGTCGCCATCGCGCGCACCCTGATGCAGCGACCGAGCATCGTCCTGGCCGACGAACCCGTCGCCTCACTCGACCCGGAGAACGCAGGCGTGGTCATGGACCTCCTGCAACGCGTGTGCACCGAGGAGAAACTGACCGTGGTGTGCACCCTGCACCAGGTCGACCTCGCACTCGGCTGGGCTCACCGCCTCGTCGGCCTGCGTGACGGAGAGGTCGTTCTCGACCGCCCGGCCGCGGGTCTGATGCGCGAGGACATCATGCCGATCTACCAGCGCATCGCCCCGCCCGGGGACGTCAGGTCGGCGGCGTTCCCGTCATGACCGTCACCGCGACACCGAGAACCGAACCGCCACCGACCCGGCCGCGGCGGCGGTGGCTCCTGCCGTCACTCGCCGCGATCGCGGTCGTTCTCACCGTGCTCTCCGCCGAATACATCGAGTTCGCGCCCGCCGCGCTCATCGACGGACTCGACGACGTACGACGCCTCATCGCGCGCATGCTGCCCCCGCGCCTCGACGACTCCGAACGTATCGTCTCTCTCGCTCTCGACACGCTCCTGATGGCGGTCCTCGGCACCGTCCTGGCCGCCATCGTCTCTGTCCCCCTTGCCTTTCTCGCAGCCCGGAACACCACCCCCCATCCGATCGTGTACACCGCGGCGCGGGCGATCATCACCTTCTGCCGTGCGATGCCCGACCTGTTGTTCGCCGTCCTGTTCGTCCGGGCACTCGGCATCGGCGTGCTGCCGGGCATCCTCGCCCTGGCGTTGCACTCGATCGGCATGCTCGGCAAACTGTTCGCCGACGCCATCGAGGAAGCCGACGACGGTCCTCGCGAAGCACTGCGCGCGACCGGGGTCGGGTACATCCGCGAGATGATCAATGCCGTGGTGCCGCAGGTGGTTCCCGCCTGGATCGGAGCTTTCGTCTACCGCATCGACATCAACCTGCGCATGTCCGTGGTGCTCGGATTCGTCGGCGCCGGCGGAATCGGCTTCGCGCTGCAGGACGCGTTACGCGGGTTGATCTACCCCCGCGCCCTCGGCATCGTTCTCGTCATCCTGGTGATCATCGCCGCGATGGAGCTGGCGGCCATCGCGATCAGACGCATGCTGCTCGTCCCGTCGAAGGCGGGCCCGCGTCGCGACCGAGCGATGAAGATCGGCTCCGGCGCGGTACTGGTGGGGGCAACCATCGCATCGTTCGTCGTCCTCGAGCTCGACCCCCGGTCGCTGCTGACGTGGATCGGACCGTCGATGGACGTGTTCGGCCGCATGATCCCGCCCGACTTCTCCTCGCTCGGTATCGATCTCGTGGATGCCGCCGTGCAGACCGTGGCCATCGGCGTCGTCGCCACCGCCATCGGCGTCGTACTGTCCATTCCCGTCGGTGTCCTCGCCGCCCGCAACGTCACCCCACACCCCGCGGTGTACTGGGCGGCGCGGTCGTGGATCCTGCTGGTGCGCGCGGTTCCCGAACTCATTCTCGCCGTCGTGTTCGTCGCGGCGCTCGGACTCGGTCCGGTCGCCGGTACCTGCGCTCTGGCCATCGGGTCGATCGGATTCCTGGGCAAGCTCGTCGCCGACGCCGTCGAGGAGATCGACCCGGGCCCACTCGAAGCGATCTCCTCCGTCGGAGGAGGGTGGTGGAATCGCATCGTGAACGCAGTGATCCCACAGGCGATCCCGTCGATGATCGGCTCGAGCCTGTATCTCCTCGACGTCAACATCCGCACCTCCACCATCCTCGGCATCGTCGGCGCCGGCGGTATCGGCTTCCTGCTCTTCGAGTCGATCCGCACTCTCAACTTCGACGTCGCGGGCGCGATCGTCCTGGTCATCTTCGTCGTCGTCTACACCGTGGAAAGGATCTCCGGATGGATCAGATCACTCCTGGCCTGACGCGAGCGGCGCTGTGGACACCGGACGGAATCGACGTCCGCACACTCGAGATCCCCGAGCTGGCACCCGGCGAGGTCCTGGTGAGTATCGACCTCGCCACCGTGTGTGGGAGCGACCTGCACACGGTGTCCGGGCGACGACCGGCCCCGTGCCCCTCCATCCTCGGGCACGAGGCGATCGGCCGGATCATTGCCTTCGGCGACGGGGCACGAGCGATCAGCGCCGACGGTGCCGCTCTGGTGGCGGGTGATCGTGTCGTCTGGTCGGTGACCGTGCCCTGTGGACACTGCGTGCGCTGCACCTCCGGTTTCACCGCCAAGTGCCTGCACGTCCGCAAGGTGGGACACGAGCCGGCGACGGGGGAGTGGATGCTGAGCGGCTCGTACGCCCAGCACATCGTCCTGCCCCGCGGAACGGCCGTGGTCCCGGTCCCGGAGTCGATGCCCGACGCCGTTGCCGCTCCGGCAGCCTGCGCGACCGCGACGGTCATGGCAGCGCTGGAGGCGGCGGGGAATCTCGGCAGAAAGCGAGTGCTCGTCATGGGTGCCGGGATGCTCGGCGTCACCGCGGCCGCTGCCTCCGTCGAGCGTGGTGCGGAGACCGTCCGCGTCATCGACCGCGACCCGGCGCGACAGAACATCTCTCGACGCTTCGGAGGGATCGACGACGACGGCGGCGACGCGGACGTGATCGTCGACTTCACCGGGGCAGCGGCGGCCCTGCAGTCCGCCCTCGACCGGCTCGACATCGGCGGCCGGTTCGTCCTCGCCGGATCAGTGGCCCCCGGCCCGCCGATCTCCGTCGACCCCGAGGCTGTCGTCCGGAACTGGTGGGCCATCACCGGAGTGCACAACTACGAACCCCGTCACCTCTCGCAGGCCGTGGCATTCCTCGACGCGACCGAGGGAAGGTACCCGTGGGCCGAGGTGATCGACACTCCCGTGCCGCTGGCAGATCTCGCGCGGGTGCTGGTGCCGACGCGGCCCGGCATCCTGCGATCATCGGTGACTCCGCACGTGCGCTGACGTTGTCACC